>JAYPQE010000001.1:0-2736 GCA_038131795.1 Candidatus Eutrophobius brisbanensis
GATCGCATTACCACTTGTCACATCAAGCGTTAATGTACCACTATCGACTTCAATCTCTGTTGCCCCAGTTAAGGTAATGAGGCCACTTAAGGTATTACTGTCGGCCGTATTCACCAAGGCACCGCCACTGCTGACGCCGCTTCCCACTACGGAGATTGCTTCAGCCACCGTAATATTATTCGATAAACTTAATACCTCACCCGTCGTAATCTCGGTATTACCTGCGGTCGTACCAAGCGCATTGTTATGACTGATGGCAATTTGACCCGCACTAATGTAAGTCACTCCACTATAAGTATTATTACCCGATAAGGCTAAGATACCAGTACCCAACTTAGTTATAGTGCCGGTTCCCGCCATAATGCCGCCATAAGTTAAGGTCGTATTCGCATCAGTATTGATTGTGGCGTTGCTAGTGCCCAAACTGATGCCGCGATTGCTATGTAAAGTGAAGCTTGCCGTTGTATTTAAAACACCACCATTAATCACTAAGTGTGCTGGCGTGGCACTACCTGGGGCGGTACCCAGATTCGCATCAGCACTAATTTGTAAAGTCCCTTGGCTAATCGTCGTGGTCCCGGTGTAAGTATTGGTGTTTGTGATCACTGCGATCCCTGTGCCTGTTTTGTCAAGGGCATAACCGCCATCGATCACCCCGGTTAATGTGAGCTGTGTACCATCGACATTAATAGTTGAAGCTAATCCTAAAGTCACAGTCCCTGCAAAGCTAGACGTGCCGGAGTTAGTAGCGAGTGTGCCGCCATTAATCGTCAACGCTTCTGTGGTGCTATAAGTCACATTGCGTAAATCTAAAGTGGTGCCACTTGCAACGACTGTTCCTGAAGTGTTCGCGCCAAGCGCATTATTACTGGTTACGTAAAGTGTCCCTGCTGAGAGGGTGGTGAGTCCGGTATAGCTATTATTGCCAGACAGGGTTAAGGTACCTGAACCGATTTTAGTGAGTACTAATTGTCCACTCCCGTCGGTGATGCTACCACTAAAGGTGGTGTTGGTATCATCATCTCCCACCGTTAAAGTTTTAATGCCCGCAGTACTTGTGGTTACTGTACCCGCACCAGCTAATGAACCAATGGTATCACTCGTATTCATATAATAAGTCGCGCCACTATTAACGGTCACCGCGGTCTCATTAGAGAGGGTGCCACTTACATAAAGTTCGCCACCACTACTACTGATTGTAGTCGCTCCACTATAAGTATGATGATTGGTGAGCGTTAAACTACCCGCGCCTGATTTAGTGAGGCCTGCACTACCCGCTAAGATAGGATCAATTTGTACACTAACACCTGTGCTTGGATTCACAGTGACGCCGCTGGTTGTCAAGGTTCCTGAACCTGTAATATTTCCCTGGGTTAAAGTGAGGGTCCCAATCGTATCGGTGTAACTACCCAGAGCTAATACCGCTGTCGCACCACTCACTGTCACATTAGTACTATTCGATAAGGCATTATCCGTGGCGTATGCCAATCCCCCCGCATAAATTATGGTTGTTCCAGTATAAGTATTATTCCCTGAGAGGGTTAAGGTGCCGCTACCATATTTGCTGAAGTTACCGGTGCCGCTGGTGTTTTGTATGACGCCGGAGAAGGTGGTAGAAGTATTATCATTACCAACACTGAGGGTCATAGTGTTATCAATGCTAATGGTCCCTGCCCCAGCAATTGAGCCAATAAGGTCATTTACTTTTGCGACGTAAGTCGCGCCGGCTGCCACCGTTAATGCCGTTGTATCATATAAGTAGCCATAATTTCTAAAGGTACCCTCACTGACAGTGGTCGTACCCGTATAGGTATGGCTAACGGCAGTAGTCGTTCTAAATTCACCAGCCCCTGTTTTCGTGAAGTTACCTGAACCGGTAATCGCTACGTAAGTAGAACCGCCTGCGAAGGTCACGGTCTGGCCACTCGCGACCTCAACCGTACCGCCATTGCTGCCTAACTGGATACCGCGATATGCGTACATGCTAAAGCCTGCAGTAAATTTCAAGGTCCCGCCATTTAAAATAATGTTGTCTGCATCGGCGCTGCTGGGTGGCGGTAGATTTAAGTTCGTATCTACACTCACGCTCACCGTACCGCCATTAATGGTCAGGCTACCGGTATAGGTATTGGTGCCAGAGAGGGTTAAGGTGCCTGAGCCGATTTTAACCAAGCTCATAGGGTAGCTCGTATTATATTCTGTGATCACCCCAGAGAAGGTGGTAGAAGTATTATCATAGCCGACAGTCAAGGTGCGACTAGAATTCGCAGTATTCAGTACTGTACCGCACCAGCTAATGAACCAATGGTGTCATCAGCATTTACATAATAATAAGCAAGATTTGCAACGGTCACGGCGGTAGAGTCAGACAGGGTACCGCTCACAATGAGGCTAACCCTGTGCAATATTGGTTGCCCCGGTGTAGGTATTAGCATTCGAGAAGGTTGTTGTGCCTGTCCCTGTTTTTGTGAAGTTACCCGCACCGCTCATCACCCCAGCGAAGGTGCTACTGCTATTCGCATCCGAGATTAAAGTCACACCACTACTAATATTAATACTGCTGGTCGCTTGATTGCTCGTAATGTAAGAGATGGTATCATCAGCACGCACATTGTAAGTGGTATTCGCGCCACTTAAATTCACATAAGAGCTATCAGAGAGGGTTCCGGTCACCGTTAAAGTCCCGGCACTAATAATTGTGCCGCCTGTATAAGTATTCGCAGCCGCTAAGGTTAA
>JAYPQE010000002.1:0-208076 GCA_038131795.1 Candidatus Eutrophobius brisbanensis
ATATCAGGACTGGCAGCCATGGGTGCAGATATTAAAGTCGACAAAGGCTATATCAAGGCAAGGGCAAAGAGACTGAAAGGGGCGCATCTGACTCTGGAAATGGTGACGGTGACCGGGACGGAAAACCTGATGATGGCTGCCGTCCTAGCTGATGGAAAAACGATCCTGGAAAATGCAGCCAGGGAACCGGAGGTCATTGATCTGGCACAGTGTTTAATTGCAATGGGCGCGAATATCCAGGGGGCTGGAACTGATACCATCGTTATAGAGGGTGTGGAATCTTTACATGGTGCACATTACACCATATTACCGGACCGCATTGAAACAGGGACATTTTTAGTTGCCGTAGTCATGGCCGGTGGAAAAGTGAAATTGAAAAACACCCGGCCTGAGTTGCTGGATGCTGTGTTAGTAAAACTGAGAACAGCAGGTGCAGAAATTCAGCTGGATGACAACAGCATTACTGTGACAATGGCGGCCAGGAGGCCTAATGCTGTTGATATCCATACCTCTCCGTTTCCAGGTTTCCCAACGGACATGCAGGCACAATTTACAGCATTAAACTGTATTGCCGAGGGAAATGGCACGATCACTGAAACCGTATTTGAAAACCGTTTTATGCATGTACAGGAATTACAACGTATGGGGGCCAATATAAAACTTGAAGGCAATACTGCCATTTGTAATGGTGTGGAGAAACTGGTCGCAGCACCTGTTATGGCAACCGACCTCAGGGCCTCAGCCAGCCTGGTCCTGGCGGGACTGGTTGCTGAAGGTGAAACAGTAGTCGATCGAATATACCATATCGATAGAGGCTATGAGACGATTGAAGAAAAGTTTCGCCAGCTCGGTGCAGAGATAAATCGAATCCCGGCGTAATTCTAAATATATACAGCCAATTTTATATACTAATTAGCAGGTACCAAGAGTGATTAACAGTCTAACAATAGCCATTTCGAAAGGAAGGATCCTGGATGAGACATTACCGTTACTGGAGAAAATAGGTATTGTCCCTGATGAAGACCCGAAAAAATCAAGAAAATTGATCCTTGGAACGAACCAGCCGGATGTGAAGCTAATTATTATCAGGGCCACAGACGTACCCACTTATGTGGAATATGGTGGCGCGGATGTGGGTATTGCGGGTAAGGATATATTACTGGAGCATGACAGCAGCGAATTATATGAACCCCTGGATCTGGGAATTGCAAAATGTAGATTAATGCTTGCAGAGCCGGCACAGAAAAAGACCGCTAATGGCAGATTAAGAATTGCTACCAAATATACCCGTACGGCCAGACAGTATTTTACAAACCTGGGGATACAGGTGGAAATAATCAAGTTATATGGCTCAATGGAACTTGCCCCGGTGTTGGGGCTCGCCGACAAGATAGTTGACCTGGTGGATACCGGGAATACCCTCAAGGCAAACGGGTTAAAGGCCACTGATACGATTTGTGAAATCAGTTCCAGGCTGGTTGTGAACAAGGCGGCCATGAAACTGAAAAGAGAACAAATAAAAGAATTAATAACCTCACTGGAAGAGATAGTTTCAAGATGATTTCCATAATAAAATTTAGTGAATCTGACGCCGATTTCACAGATTCATTGCGTAAAGTTGCAACTGTAATGGCGCAAACTGATCCAGAGCTTACCAAAAGTGTGATTGAAATAGTCGCTGATGTCCGTGACAGGGGTGATGATGCCCTGGTTGAATATACCAATCGGTTTGATCGCAGAAATAGTGTAATTGAAGACCTGGAGGTCCCAAAAAAGCGTTGGGATGATAGTAAAAAAGAGGTTTCCGGTGAATTGATTGAGGCATTGGAGTATGCCGCATCAAGGATAACCAGTTACGCTGAGCACCAAAAGGCAGAGTCATGGTCTTATGAGGACAGTGATGGGATTGAACTGGGGCAGCAGATCACTGCGGTTGAAAAAGCGGGTATTTATGTTCCGGGAGGGAAGGCGGCCTATCCGTCGTCGGTGTTGATGAACTGTATACCGGCCAGGGTGGCTGGTGTGGATGAGGTCATCATGGTGGTGCCTGCCCCTGAAGATAATTTGAACCCGGTAGTGCTTGCCGCAGCTTCCATTGCGGGGGTAGACAGGGTATTTAGCATTGGTGGGGCACAGGCTATTGCCGCTCTGGCCTATGGCACGGCCACTATTCCCCAGGTAGATAAGATCGTTGGTCCGGGTAACCGTTATGTTGCGGAGGCAAAGCGCCTTGTTTATGGGACAGTGGGAATCGATATGGTTGCAGGTCCATCTGAAGTCTTGATTGTGACGGACGGGGGTTGCAATCCCGACTGGATAGCCATGGATATGTTTGCCCAGGCTGAACATGATGAAGATGCCAGATCCATACTGGTTAGTACTGACGAGAACTTTATTGATGATGTATATGAAAGTATTAACAAGTTATTGCCAGAAATGGAGCGTCGGGATTTTATACAGGGAGCCCTGGAGAACCATGGGGCGTTAATTTCAGTATCATCAATAGATTCTGCAATTAAAATTATTAATCAGATTGCGCCGGAACATCTTGAACTTGCCCTTAAGCAACCGGAATCAATATTGCCGCAAATCAGGAGTGCGGGAGCTATCTTTTTAGGACCCTATACTTCAGAATCATTGGGAGACTACTGTGCCGGGCCTAATCATGTCCTGCCCACGGCCCGTTCAGCACGATTTTCATCGCCACTGGGAGTATACGATTTTCAAAAACGTACTTCGATAATCAAATGTTCCCAGGCGTCAGCCAGGCATCTTGCAAAAACCGCATCAACACTTGCAAGGGGAGAAGGATTAACCGCCCATGCAAGATCGGCAGAAATGCGCACACTGGATGAAAGCTGAGGAATCAGCGAATAATTTTAGGCCGTTGAGTGACTTCTGCCGTTATAAATATGCGGCCCCAGTTTCTTATAATATCCAGAGTGATGATTTCGCCAGGCTTATAACTTGAAATTATTTGCACGGCCTGCTGTGAGTCCTGCAGAAGGTGGCCATTGACTTCAATAATTATGTCGCCCGGCATGACACCGGCATCAGCGGCTGGACTATCGCTGAATACGGCTGTTACAAAAATTCCTGAGGCGTCCAGGCCCAATGCCTCAGAAATATCTGCTGGTACGGGTTGAGGGACGATTCCCAGCCAGCCCCGTTCTACAAACCCCCTGCTAATTAGTTGCTGCATCACATCGATGGCTTGATCAATAGGAATTGCAAAACCAATTCCCTGAGAACCGCCGGTGTTTGAGACAATTGCGGTATTGATTCCTATTAGTTCACCTCTGGCATTAATCAATGCGCCGCCTGAATTCCCAGGATTAATAGCGGCATCGGTCTGTATAAAGTCTTCGATCAGGTTGATACCCACCCTGTTACGGCGGGTGGCACTGATTATTCCCTGGGTGACAGTTTGTCCAAAGTTATAGGGATTACCAATTGCCATAACGATATCCCCAACCCTGAGCGCATCTGATTTTCCAATCGGTGCTACCGGCAGGTTTTCAAGGTCAATTAGTAAAACGGCAAGGTCAGTTTCAGTATCTATACCTACAATTTCGGCAGATGTCTGACGGCCATCATATAAAGTAACCTGAATATCATTTGCCTCGGTGATGACATGAGCGTTTGTAAGCAGATAGCCGGAATCATTCAAGATGACACCGGATCCAAGATTATTATTAATCTCCTGTTCCTGAGGTATATCGCCAAAAAATCGTCTCAATAGGGGATCTTGAAATAATGGATTACTCTGATCAGTTCTCAACTGCCTGGCATAGACATTGACCACAGCGGGCGTCGCCCGTGAGATGGAATCATTATACGAGATGATTTCCACAGGATTTTTTACCGATGTCGGGATATTATTTAACTGTTGTTCTGGATACGGAAGAAATTTTTCCGGGAAAGTGAAAAGCAGGATAAACGCTATTGCCAGTCCACAAATACTGAACTGAATAAGGAATTTTACTACATTTATTAGCCGGTTTGGTTTCATTGAATGCACAATTATCGCCCAATTTTGCCGGTGCTTGCTACTTCACGATAAAATTGCTGTTGTGACAGCAGGATTTTGCCTTTGATACTTATACATATCGTCTAACGTGGTATAATTCCGTTGATAATACCCACCAACCTAACTGTTTTGGGGAAAACAAGAAAATGAGTACAGATGGTATAGATATTAATCGCAGACGGTTTCTGACCACGACAGCATCCGTCGCTGGCGGTGCGGGCGCGGTTGCCACAAGTCTTCCTTTTATAGCCACCATGACACCCAGTGCTAAAACCAGGGCCATTGGTGCGCCCGTTGAAGTTGAAATCGGGTACTTACAACCGGGACAACTCAAGATTGACCAGTGGCAGGGTAAGCCGGTATGGATCATAAGACGTTCAGATTCGTCTCTTGGGACCATAGCAGAACAGGATGATGTGGTTGCTGATCCAGAATCGGATGTTGAACAGCAACCGGAATATGCAAAGAATGAATACCGCTCCATCAAGCCTGAATATTTAATTGTGCTTGGTGTTTGTACCCATCTTGGTTGTTCACCCACGTATGTCAGGCGAGAGGAAGCAGACACTCATAACCTGGGTAGTGAATGGAAGGGTGGTTTTTTCTGTCCATGTCATGGCAGTCGATTTGACCTGGCAGGCAGGGTATACAGTGGTGTACCCGCACCGACCAACCTGGTTGTTCCCCCTCATAAGTATTTGAGTGATACCAGAGTGTTAATCGGTGAGGATTCAGGAGAGAACTCATGATTAAATATATTCTTGCACTGAGAGACTGGATCGATGCGAGATTTCCACTTATGGAGGAGTGGAATAAGCACGCAGGCCAGTATTACGCACCTAAAAATTTCAACTTCTGGTATTACTTTGGTGTACTGAGCATGGTGGTTCTGGTACTCCAGATCGTTACCGGCATCTGGTTGACCATGAATTACAAACCGGCTGCAGATCTTGCTTTTGCATCCGTAGAATACATTATGCGGGATGTGGAATGGGGTTGGTGGATGCGGTATATGCATTCCACCGGCGCCAGCGCTTTTTTTATTGTTGTCTATCTGCATATGTACCGGGCAATGTTATATGGTTCCTATAAAAAGCCCAGGGAGTTAATCTGGCTAATCGGTATGCTCATATACTTTACCTTGATGGGCGAGGCCTTTTTTGGGTATCTGTTGCCTTGGGGCCAGATGTCTTACTGGGGGGCGCAGGTAATTATCTCACTGTTTGGTGCCTTACCTATTATCGGCGACGATTTGTCGCTGTGGATCCGCGGTGATTTCGTGGTATCTGATGTGACCCTGAACCGTTTCTTTGCCCTGCATGTAATTGCATTGCCGCTTGTCCTATGTGGACTGGTGGTTGCCCATATACTGGCCTTACATGAAGTGGGGTCAAATAATCCAGATGGGATTGAGATCAAGGAACACAAAGATGAGAATGGCATCCCTCTGGACGGCATTCCCTTTCATCCATATTACACAGTTAAAGATACTGTGGGTGTGGTTATCTTTATGATCCTGTTTGTATCAGTGGTATTTTTCTGGCCGGAGATGAACGGTTATTTTCTGGAACATGCAAACTTCGTCCCGGCAGATCCATTAAAGACGCCTGAGCACATTGCACCCGTTTGGTATTTTACACCGTTTTACGCCATTTTAAGGGCAGTACCCTTTAAACTTGGCGGGGTAATTGCTATGGGGGCGGCCACAATATTATTTTGTTTTCTGCCCTGGCTGGATCGAAGCAAGGTAAAATCCATCCGTTATCGGGGCATTAAATACAAGTTGGCATTGACGGCATTTACTATCAGCTTTTTAGTACTGGGCTGGTTAGGAATGCAACCGGCAACCCCGTTTTACACCATGTTGGCAAGAGGATTTTCAGTAGTGTATTTCCTGTTTTTCCTGTTAATGCCTTTTTATACAAGTTCTGATAACGATAAACCTGTCCCAGACAGGGTGAGAGTCTGACCATGCGTATTTATATATTATTAATCGCCCTATTATTTAACCCCGGATGGTTAAGCGCAGCAGAAGGTGTAATGCCTTATGAATTTTCCCCGGATCTCTCAGATAATGAAGCCTTACAGCGCGGAGCCAGGACCTTTGTAAATTATTGCCTGTCCTGTCACTCGGCATCATACATGCGCTATAACCGTATGGGTGAAGACCTGGGCATCCCTGACGATGTATTGGTTGAAAACTTCATGTTTGGCACGGATAAAGTCGGCGACACGATGGATATTGCCATGTCTCCAGAAACAGGCGAGATGTATTTTGGGATTGCCCCCCCAGACCTATCTGTTACGGCAAGAGCAAGAGGCGCGGAATGGCTATATAACTATTTTATGACCTTTTATCTAGACCCATCCAAGCCCTCCGGCGTCAATAACCTGGTGTTCAAGGATGTGGCCATGCCGCATGTATTATGGGAGTTACAAGGATGGCAGGAGGCCGTTTATCATGAGACAGCCGGGGCAGATGGTGAGGTTGTCAGGACTATCGATCACCTAGAATTAGCACAAGAACCAACAAACAAACCTGCCGCTTATCAGGGAGAGAGTTACGAACAAACGGTGAGCGACCTGGTCAATTTTATGGTTTACCTGGGAGAACCTATACAGTTAAAACGTAAGTCGTATGGTGTTTGGGTTATTCTCTACCTGGTGTTTTTACTGGTAATCGTCTATTTCCTTAAAAAGGAATACTGGAAAGACGTGCACTAGTAGCAATATCTTAAAATAATAATTAAATCGTCTTAGGAGAATTATAATGACGAGTGTGGCGAACAGGCGCTCAGTCATGGTCTTGTATTCTGATACTACTAGTCCGATAGGGCATGCAGTCAGGATCGTCCTGGCTGAAAAGGACATTAATGTGGAAATCAATTATGTCACAGGGAATAGCCTCCCGGAGGAAGTATCAGAAATCAATCCATATAATACAGCCTTAACTTTAATAGATCGTGATCTGGTGCTTTATGACGCACAGATTATGATGGAATATCTTGATGAAAGATTTCCGCACCCTCCTTTAATGCCGGTAGACCCGGTTGCCCGTGCCAGTAACCGTCAACTGAGATATCGCGTCATTCAGGATTTATATAGCTGCGTTGAAGAGTTGGAAAGTGAGAATGAAATATCTGTCGCATATGCGAAGAAAAAGCTGAAAGATCATTTAACTGCAATATCTGTAGTATTTGCTCAAAAACCTTATTTTATGTCTGATGAATACACCCTGGTAGACTGCTGTATGGCACCGTTACTGTGGCGGTTGGAAAATTATGGAATCAAGTTACCGGCTTCTGCCAAACCACTCATGAAATATGCAGAAAGTTTATTTGAACGCGAGCCGTTCAAACTTAGCTTGTCGGAACATGAGCAGGAAATAAAAACTTCATAGTGGAAATGAATTCCAATCGTCCATATCTTTTGCGCGCGTTAAATGACTGGATCATTGATAATGAAATGACGCCACATCTGTTGATAGACGCCGACTTTCCAGGTACCAGTGTTCCGCAGGAGTTTATCCAGGATGGTAAGATTGTTTTAAATATCTCTCCTGCAGCAGTCACAAACCTGTTGATAGACAATGATAGCGTCTCCTTTTCTGCACGATTTGCCGGGGTATCTACGAGCATTTATTTACCAGTAGGTGCAGTTACAGCAATATATGCCAAGGAAAATGGCCATGGTATGATCTTCCCTGAAGATAATCAGGAAAGCATAGATCAGGAAGTGAAGCCTCCAAGAACGGACAAGAGACCAGAGTTAAAGATAGTTAAGTAGTCTTTCTTATCTAAAATCTACAAGCTTAACCAGTCCTGTTAAAAGCCAGGCTAATTTTTTTAGACTTTAGTCAGTGTACTGAAACAATCTAACCACTTTTTGCACACCGCCCGTTGTACGGGCAATTTCCGTGGCCGCATCTGCTTTTGCCCTGGGTAATAAACCCATAAGATAAACGACCCCCTTTTCTGTAACTACCTTTGTATTCAGTGCCGAGGCGGCTTTATCTGCAGCCAGTTTTGCTTTTACCTTTGAAGTGATGACTGAGTCACTACTGCGCGACATAAATGAACTGGGCGCCGCAATGGTAATTTCATTATGTACGCTGGTGACTTTTTCAATATTTCTGACTATATCAATAATTTTATCTCTCATGGCCTCAGTTGGCGCTTCTCCAGTAACCAGGACAACAGTATTGAAACTGGTGAAATTAACGTGTGACCCTTGCCTGAGTTCTTTGTCTGAAAAGATAGCTTCGGACGCTTTTAGTTCTATGGCCTGATCTTCTATAACGGTTCCTGTAGTTCGTTTGTCTGAGGCCACAGATGCCCCGGCAGCAACGCCTGTTACAGCTACAGCAGCGCAACCATTTAAGATTACAATCGATAGGATAAGTAAGTATATATTTACCCTGGATTTCAACATAGCTAACCCTCCAGTCCAAGTAGTTGATGATCAATTAGATCACATAAACAATTTACAATTAACAAGTGTAATTCATGTATCTTCGCCGTAGACCAGCTAGGTACCCTCAGCTCAACATCATTTTCATGCATTATGTCAGCAATCTGTCCGCCTTCCCTGCCTGTGAGAGCAATGATACTCATTTCCCTCTCATGGGCCGCGTCGATTGCATGTATTATATTATGCGATTCTCCGCTACTACTGAAGACCATTAGAATATCTCCAGATTGACCAAGCGCCCTGATTTGCTTTGAAAAAATATCTGCATATTGATAATCATTTGCTATGGATGTAATTGTAGAGGTGTCCGTCGTTAAGGCAATAGCGGGCAATCCAGGTCTTTCCATATGAAACCGGTTTAACATTATGCCAGAAAACCTTTGGGCTTCTGCTGCTGATCCTCCATTACCACAGCTCAGAATTTTTCTTTCATTCAATAGACAGGAAGTCATTGTCTCTGAAGCCTGTACAATTTTAGGGCCAAGAATCTCACCAGCTTTTAATGCCAGTTCCATTGTTTGTTTAAAATTTTCAGAAATTCTTTCCAGAGAGTCCATGTGGCACCTAATCAATTTTCACAAAATGCATTTTGATACCAGTCAATTTCAGGGGAATCCAGAGAACCATTGATTGTAATAATATCAAATCTAAAAGTCTCATCATTAGATTTTAATTTTTGTATATAAAATTTACTACATTTAATAATTCTATTGACCTTATTATGATCGATTGATTCCAAAGGTGTTAAAAAGTTTTTACTTTTTCGATATCTTACTTCCACAAATACAGTACATTGTCCGTCATTCATGATCAGGTCTATCTCACCATATTTAGGTTTGAAATTTCGATCTATCAGGGATAAGCCCTTAAGCTTGAGGAAGTCTATAGCAGTATCTTCAGCAGTCGTACCTATTGATGTCGTGGTAGATTGTTGCCTCAAGGAACGTTTCCGGAGGTTAGGGGAACTGGTCTGCCATTTTCAAATCTTGCCCAATTGAGATTGCGTCTGAGCCTGCCATCCTCAGACATAAATAGCTCGCCGGTTTCCCCCTGGTATTTATTGCTTGCTTTTAACATCAAGTCACCAACCCGTGAAACTAATCTGAAGGCATCTACGCCAAAGGCATAATATCTGGGAAATATCGAACTATCAGAGTCCCAGTTGTTTTGAATTTGGGAAGGCAGGCTGTTTTGATCGTTGTTTTCACTTAATAACCAGGGTATATCAACGAATTCCACCCCATTGAGGTCATTATCAATTTGCGGGTTTATATTGCCTGTATAGACTGCTGAAGTCGTATAAATCGGTATTACTTCCGCCCTGAAAAACTTCAGGTGTGGAACAATTTGTCTGGCCGTAAGGTTATTTGCCACCACAAAAATGAATTCTGCATCTTCTCTAAGCCTGTTGTTGAAAAGAATGTTTCTACTGAGTTTTTGTCTGAGGGCCTGATAACGTTGATCACTGCTATCAATATTTAACAGTTGTTTAATAGGAGTAACAAAGTCTGTGGTGCCAGGGTTGTATTCAACTTTTTCAAGGACCTTTCCTCCCATTTGTGTCCATTCATCACTGAATGCATTAAAGACTCTGGTGCCAAATTCATCATTAGAAGTAACAACTAATGCCCTGTTAAAGCCTTCAAAAATTCCTCGCTGGGCAACCTGTCTGGCTTCATCTTCTGGTGGAAGGCCAAATTGTAAAAGATTGTGTAATGGCATAATTTCATCGGAAATATGTGAAGTGTCGACGATTTCTGTCTGGTTTAAAGCAAGAGTTCGAACAGGAATAGATGGCATTTCAGTCAGTTTTCCAACTGAAGTTTTGTCCAGTGGACCCACGATAAAATCTGCTCCATCGCTTACCGCCTGATTATAAATATTTATAATATCCTGATTGTCAGTATTATAAATTTTAATCACCGGCCTGTAGTTTTGTTCATTAAACCAGGCAGTCAGGAATCCATCTCGTATCTTCTCGGAATATCTCTCATATATACCGGTTAAAGGTAATAACAGTGCAATCTGGCTGGGTCTCGAATCTATGTTATTGCTAATTGTCAATAACTCTAGCACTAAGCCTGAATTTGCGGGGTGTGTAGGATTCAACTGGCTCCAGATATTCACGGTTTCGATAAACTCGTTTTCCCGGGTAATCAATGACTTTGTAATGTTTGATAATTCAATCCAGGCTATGAGATTAGTTTGAGTCGATTGCTCAGGAATATTTATATCTTCAAGGTTTTCGCTAATCAGGTAACGCCAGATTGTTTTAGTGTTTTCAGGATCCAGGCCCGAATCGACCCTATAATTATCCAGGGCAACTAACGTTTTTGCGGCATTGTAGTTTTGGCCTAATTTTCCATAAGCTGACGCCCTGGTTTCAAAATATAAATTTTTCAGGTCTGGAGATATGGTTTCCGAATTCAGGTTTTCAGTTGTAATTAATGACAGTTGAGGGTCACCAATTTCAAATTCAACTTTGGCCATTAAGATTTTAAACCGGTCATTGTTATCTTCATTAGACAGGTTGTTAAGGGCCTTCAGGGCGTTTTCATAGTCATGGGCATGTATAAACGAATGAACCGCCCTATATAAATATTCAGTGGAATTTTCCGGATTAGCTTCTGAAAGTTTTAAATATTCCTGTGCTGCTGACAGGTAATCACCTGATTGAAATAAATTATTTGCCTGCTGATCTGGTGACGAGACAACTTGTGGCTTTTGAGGGGTAGTTTCACAACCAAATATTGATAAGGAAAGTAATATAATTATGAGGATTCGCATAACTGTATCTTGTCTATATACTGTTTTTTAATCTGATCAGACTAACTATGTGGAGTGAGGCGTGTCAAATTCAAAGGGTACTTTATATATTATTGCAACTCCAATAGGAAATCTTGATGATATTAGCTCCAGGGCAATTACGATTCTTAATGAAGTGAAGTATATTGCTGCAGAAGACACCAGGCAAAGTAAAAAATTACTCAATCATTATGGTATTACTACCCAGTTGGTTTCACACCATAAATTCAATGAACGAAAAAGTGAGCATACACTTATTAATTTCTTACGAGCGGGCAATGATATTGCTTTAATCAGCGATGCCGGGACACCATTAATTTGTGATCCGGGAGTAGGAATTGTGCGTTTATGTCATGAATCGGGCATTAAGGTGGTTCCAGTCCCAGGCCCCTCTGCTTTAATTGCGGCCTTATCCGTATCTGGGGTTATTTCAGATAAGTTTGTTTTTGAAGGTTTTTTGCCTGAAAAAAAATCTCTAAGACGAAAATTACTTGAAACTATGAGAAATGAGACCCGTACTATGGCCTTCTTTGAAGCGCCTCACAGAATTATGGATTCACTGAATGATCTAAATAATGTTTTTTCAGCAGACAGACAAGTTGTAATTGCCAGGGAATTAACCAAGAAATTTGAAACAATTTATCGTGGAACCGTTGGGGAGGTGAGGGAGAAGTTGGGCGCAGATAACATTCAGCAAAAAGGTGAATTTGTCGTCATCATTGAAGGAACCCAGGCCCCTATGACCTCCAGCCAAATCAACTCTGAGAAATTATTATCATTATTACTGCCAGCATTACCTCTGAACAAGGCTTCGGGAATCGTTGCTGAAGTGACAGGAGAAAGTAAAAATACTATTTATAAAATGGGCCTTGAGATTCAGAAAAAACTCGGTAAATAATTAAGCTCTGTATAAAGAAGCTTGTAAACTCGGGTTTTTTGAGATTACTATGCACAGGAGTCAGCCAGACAATCGCCCTTTTTGAGGGAGGAAAGTCCGGGCTCCACAGGGCGAGACGCCAGGTAACGCCTGGGCGGCGTGAGCCGATGGAAAGTGCCGCAGAAAATATACCGCCTGTTAAGGGTAAGGGTGAAAAGGTGTGGTAAGAGCACACCGCGTATCTGGTAACAGATATGGCAGGGTAAACCCCGTCTGGAGCAAGGCCAAATAGGGGAACATAGGTGTGCGCCCGCACCGTTCCCGGGTAGGCCGCTGGAGGTGTGCGGTGACGTGCATCCAAGATAAATGATTGTCCAAGACAGAACCCGGCTTATCGGCTGACTCATTTTCTTAAGATTTTGCCATTATGACCTGGCGTTTATATCCAAAAAATCGTCAGATTTGCCGTAATTTATTATATTACATTAATAAAGTTCTACAATTTATTGAAATAAAAGGACTTATCTTTAATTTTTCCTGTCAAATGGCTGATTTTCCAAGTTTTGTTTCCTAAGTATCTGTAAATAAAGGCAGATTTCCGTCAGAAAATAGCAAGATTCACTTGACACAATCCTTGTTGACTCCCTATGATTTCCCATGGTGGGGAATAGTGGTGAAAAGTGGTTTTTTATTAATAAAACAGGGGTTTTGTGGTGTTCAGAGGTTCCAGCACAGTCAGTATAGATAATAAAGGCAGATTGGCCGTACCAAGCCGCTTTCGAGAGCGCTTGTCGGCAATTTCTGGCGGTTGTCTGGTGCAGACCTTAAATCCATTGGACCGTTCACTGTGGCTTTATCCTCTGAATGAATGGGAAGTCATCGAAACTAAACTCGCCACCCTTTCCGATTTTGATAAACAAAGTCGTCGGGCAAAGCAAATGATGCGAGGTTATGCAACAGATTGCCAGCTTGATTCACAGGGACGGATCCTCCTGTCGGTAGAGCTTAGAGAGTATGCAAGTATCAATAAGCATGCAGTGATACTTGGACAGGGAAACAAGTTTGAGGTTTGGGACCAGGCTGCCTGGATAGAACAACGAGATCAATGGCTTGAACAGGTGGGAGATGAAAACAGTGAACCCTCTGATGCACTTAAACCACTGTCCCTCTAAAGTAAAAATTATTTTAGCTTAATGAAGGCTGATGAATTTGAACATGCGCCTGTACTCGTTAAGGAAGTTGCACAAGGTCTGAACATTCAGGCTGATGGAATATATGTTGACTGTACATTTGGTAGAGGCGGGCATAGCAAAGTCATCCTCGGGAAATTAAATGACAAAGGCAAATTATTTATTTTTGATAGAGACCCTGAAGCAATTAAGATTGCGTTGGAATTTGCGTCTCAGGATTCCAGGGTCACAGCTGTCCATTCAACTTTTTCAAATTTTTCAGATTTTCTCAAACGTAAAAATCTTACTGGAGCAGTCAACGGTATTTTATTTGATCTCGGGGTTTCATCACCGCAAATCGATGATCCGTCAAGGGGATTCAGCTTTACTATATCGGGTGAGCTTGATATGAGAATGGATCCCACATCAGGGTACTCTGCAAAAGAATGGTTAAACCAGTCTAAAGAATCCGAAATTTCAGAGGTACTAAGAAAGTTTGGTGAAGAAAAATTCGCTAAAAGAATTGCCAGGGCCATTGTGTATAAACGAAGTGTGCAACCCATCTCAACAACCCTGGAATTATCTGAAATTATTTCTAATGCGGTCCCATATACAGATAAGCATAAGCACCCCGCTACCAGAACTTTTCAGGCAATACGGATTGTCATTAACGATGAACTGGAGGAATTAAAAACAGGTCTATCAGAAGCGTTTAAATTACTGGCAGTACATGGACGGTTAGCCGTAATAAGCTTTCATTCCCTGGAAGATAGAATCGTAAAAAGATTTTTCAGGCAGTTATCAAAAAATGATCCATATCCTCAAGATTTGCCGGTAATGGCAGACAATATAAAACCAGAATTACAAATGGTTGGGAAGTTAATTAAACCATCACCTGGCGAATGTGAAATTAATCCCAGGGCACGAAGTGCAAGACTTAGAATTGCCGAGAAATTAGCAACATGAAAATAATCGTTACAACGGTTTTATTTATGTCTGTGTTCACCTCAGCAATGTCAATTGTGATGACACAGCATAATTATCGTAAAACATTTATGGAAATTCAAAAACTGGAATCAGTTAAGAATGATCTAATTGAAGAGTGGGGGAAATTGCAACTAGAGCAGAGTACCTGGGCAACAGATGACAGAATTGAAAGACTGGCACGTGAAAAACTTGATATGGAATCACCAGCAACCGAGTCAATAGTCTTAATACCAAAATGAAAAAAAATCAGATAAAAAACGTCTATCCATTTCGAAGAAGCTTTATATTAGTTTCATTTGCGGCCTTTTCTGCGTTACTTGTATGGAGGGCCGCCTATTTACATGTGGTCAATAAAGATTTTCTTCAAGATCATGGTGATGCCAGATCGGTGCGAGTTGTTTCGATACCAGCACACCGTGGAATGATTACAGACAGAAATCATGAACCCCTGGCAATTAGTACACCGGTGGACTCAATCTGGGCAATTCCAAGACAAGTACTGGAATACCCTGATCGTATACCCAGGTTGGCTGAGTTGTTAGATATGACCTCTGACCAACTGTTTGAAATGCTAAATGATCGAATCGATAGACAATTCTTTTATCTAAAACGCCATATCTCTCCAGATTTGGCAAGACGCGTGTCTGAACTTGAAATATATGGAATAAATTTACAGCAGGAGTTCAAGCGTTATTACCCATCAGGTGAAATAACTGCACACCTGATTGGATTTACAAATGTGGATGATAGCGGACAGGAAGGGCTGGAGCTGGCGTATGATCACTGGCTTCAGGGGGAAGCGGGTGAGAAACGAGTATTAAAAGACAGACTTGGTAGGATCGTCAGGGATATTGAAAGTATAAAAAAACCTGATCCAGGCAAAGATCTCGTGCTTAGTATCGATAGGCGTGTTCAGTATCTGGCATACCGGGAATTGGCCGCAGCGGTTGAATTCTATCAGGCGAAAAGCGGATCGCTCGTGGTGGTTGATCCAATAAACGGGGAAGTAGTCGCGCTTGCAGCTCAACCTTCATACAACCCAAATAATCGTGCTGGATTGAAGAGTGAAAATTTTCGTAACCGGGTCATCACTGATGTATTTGAGCCCGGCTCTACACTTAAGCCGTTTACCATAGCTGCCGGTTTGGAATCGGGACTATATGAAAAAAATACGCTTGTCGAAACAAGTCCGGGCTATTTGCGGGTTAGCAATCATGTCATCAATGATATGTCTAATTATGGCACCCTGGATTTAACAGGGATCATTCAAAAATCCAGTAACGTCGGGTCCGGCAAAATTGGTCTGGCCATAGGACCAGAGGCATTATGGGCCACATTACGATCTGTTGGGTTTGGAGAGCAGACGGGGACAGGGTTTCCCGGAGAGTCGCATGGACTCCTGTCCAGTTATACAAACTGGACAGAACTGGACCTGGCTTCAATCGCCTTTGGACATGGCATGGCAGTGACCACATTACAATTGGCTCAGGCATATAGTGTCATAGCATCCAATGGCATTTTACGTCCCCTGACGTTTCTTAAGGTTGATGGCGATGAGGTCCCAGGACAACGGGTTATGACACAGGAGATTGCCAGGACTCTACGCGATATGTTGGAAACTGTGGTGCAACCCGGTGGTACCGGGCAACGTGCAAATGTCCCGTTCTACAGGGTGGCTGGCAAGACAGGTACAGCACATAAATCCTCCAGTGAAGGTTATGCAGAGGATAGGTATTTATCATTGTTTACTGGTTTTGCCCCTGCAACTAATCCCAGACTGGTGATGGCCATCATTATTGATGAACCTCAGAGTGGTGAACACTACGGTGGTCAGGTCGCTGCACCGGTATTTTCCAAAGTCATTCAGGGTGCACTTAGAATTTTAAATATTCCCCCGGATGATCTGCCGGAATTGAAAACCAGTGAACAGTCTGATTCAAGCCAGGCAGGGACGAGGGGGTAGTGGAAATGATGGCTGCATATTCGACAATCGACAATATAGAACTAAGAGGTTTAGTTAAGGGTATTTTGCCTGCAGAGGATATTATCGATACCTATATATCAACACTTGAGATAGACAGTCGCAAGGTTGAACCAGGAAGCCTGTTTTTTGGGTTAAATGGATCAGTGACCGATGGTCGGGAATATGTAAATGATGCAATTAGAAATGGTGCGGCTGCGATTATTCTTGAAGGCAACATTTATAAGTTCGATTTTATTAAGGGTATACCTGTATATGAAGTGTCTGATATTCGAGAAATTATCGGACGAGTCGCTGCCCGATTTTATGGACATCCATCGGCCAAGTTTAATTTAACCGGGGTGACCGGGACAAACGGTAAAACTTCAATTGTTTATTTTTTAAACCAGGCACTAATTCAGCTGACCAATAAACCCGTAGGAACAATCGGCACATTGGGCAGTGGCTCTGGGAATAAATATCAACCATCAGTCAATACCACACCAGATATATTGACGCTTAACCACATCTTTTCTGATTTTTGTAACCAGGGAATAGAACGAGTTGTGATGGAAGTCTCATCACATGGTCTGGATCAGGGAAGGGTCAACAGTATTGAATTTGATACGGCTGTCTTTACCAATCTTAGTCAGGACCATCTGGATTATCATCGGGATATGGGTGCGTATGGCAATGCCAAGCGGAAACTTTTTTTCCTACCTTCATTAAAAAATGCAGTGATAAACATTAATGATGAATTTGGCGCAAGTATCGCATCTGAACTTGCCGGAAAGCTGAACCTAATAAGATATAAACTCATTGAGGCTGAATCCGAATACATGCCCAATGACGTGGAGTTGGCTGCGATCATTAGTAATCGGGATATACATTCCGTAACAATGAACATATTCAGTGCATGGGGAGAAGGACAACTGACAGTCAACCTGGTCGGTGATCATAACGCGACAAATATCCTGGCATGTATTGGTGTCTTATGCGTAATGGGTTTCACCTTAAGCGATGTTTTGTCAGTTCTCTCTAACATCAAGGCAGTGCCAGGCAGAATGGAATTGTTATGTGTACCCACATCTCCAAAAATCTTTATTGATTATTCCCACACCCCGGATGCACTTGAAAAGGCATTGCAAACATTAAGTAAGCTAAGTAGTGGAAAATTGGTCTGTGTTTTTGGTTGTGGCGGGAATCGTGATAGAGAGAAACGGCCACTTATGGGAAATATTGCCGAAAATTATTGTGATGCAATCGTACTGACAAATGATAACCCAAGAAATGAGCCTGCCGGGCAAATAATCTCAGATATTCAAGCCGGGATGTCAGGGCGGGTACCCTGCCATGTGGAGTTAGACAGGGCAGTGGCCATCCGAACAGCAATTGATGATTACAGTGCGGAAGATTTTATTCTGGTTGCAGGTAAAGGACATGAGGCCTATCAGGAAATCGAAGGTAAAAAGCTACCGTTCAGTGACCGTCAGCTGGTGATAAATTTACTGGAGTCATTGTGGTGATATCCATGTCTTTATCAAATGCCGCAAATCATGTTCAAGGCTCTTTAACGGGCATGGATGTTACATTTAATGGCGTCAGTATTGACTCACGTTCAATTGATAGTAATAACCTGTTTTTTGCGATTAAAGGTGATCGCTTTGATGGTCATGAATTTATTTCATCCGCTCAGGAAAAAGGGGCAGCTGGAGCTGTTGTGGAATATCGCATTGACAATGCATCGATCCCTCAAATCGAAGTGAAGAATACAATTCAGGCCATGGCCGATCTTGCTAATCAATGGAGATGTTTGTTTGAGATACCAGTCATTGCAATTACTGGTAGTAATGGGAAGACAACTGTAAAGGAAATGGTTGGCTCTATACTTGATATAAATGCCAGTGTATTGGTGACAAAAGGTAATTTGAATAATCACCTCGGCGTTCCATTGACATTATTCAAACTTGGAGAGGTCCACCAATATGCCGTGATAGAAATGGGTGCCAACCATGCAGGTGATATTGCAGGGCTTTGTGAAATTGCCATGCCCACTGTGGCGGTTATTACCCAATGCGCACCTGCCCATCTTGAAGGGTTTAAATCGGAGCAGGGTGTTGCCGAGGCAAAATCTGAAATATTTACGGGTTTGAAATTCAATGGAACGGCCATTATTAATGCTGATGATAAATATGCAAAATTGTGGACTGATAAGGCCTCGGATCTAAAAAAACTGTACTTTGGTATTGAGCATACTGCTGATATACATGCGAACAATATCAGCTTCAACAATAAAACAGCACAAACACATTTTGACATTCAATTCCCAGAGACTGTAGTTCCTGTTCGTCTTGCACTTTTAGGGGCCCATAACATTCTGAATGCACTTGCCGCGGCGGCATGTTGTTATGCCGTCGGAGTACCCATATTACAAATCAAACAAGGTTTAGAAAAAATGACTTGCGTGCCTGGACGGATGGAACGGACAGCAGGCATAGGCGGGTCGACGATATTTAATGATACTTACAATGCAAACCCTGCTTCGCTGGAAGCTGGCTTAAAAGTGTTATCAGAATACAAAAGCCCGAGGTGGTTAATATTGGGTGATATGGCTGAGTTGGGTGATCAGGCGGATGAGTTTCATGAACTGGTGGGCAAACTTGCAAATAAATATGGTATTGACAGGTTATTAACCGTTGGAGAGTTGAGTCAGCTTAGCCATAGAGAGTTTAAAAACACCGGCGAGCATTTTAATTCAATTGAAGAGTTGGTTGCCAAAACTGTGAATGAAATTTCAGAAGATGTCACGGTACTTGTTAAGGGTTCCAGGTTTATGTATATGGAACAAGTGGTTGCCGGACTAAAGGAGGAGGATAAGTAATGCTGCTATGGTTATCTGAATACCTCATCCAGTTTTACAGTGGGTTTAATGTATTTCTGTATATCACCCTGAGAACCATACTAGGGGCACTAACATCATTATTCATTGCTCTGGTTATTGGGCCGGTGTTAATTAGATATCTTAGCCGTTATAAAGTTGAGCAAACCGTAAGAGATGATGGACCTGAATCTCATCTCTTAAAATCGGGCACACCCACTATGGGTGGCTTGTTGATTATTATCTCAATTGCATTCAGTACATTGTGCTGGGCTGACTTTACTAATAGATATGTATTGACTGTATGCGTTGTTACGTTGGCTTTCGCTCTGATTGGGTATGTCGATGATTATAAGAAGGTGGTTAGACAGGATCCCAAAGGCTTATCGGCAAAATGGAAATATATATTTCAGTCTATTATAGGTTTTGGTGCAGCAGCATATTTATATCAGACATCGGTAAACCCTGTTGAAACACAATTAATATTACCGTTTATAAAGATTGTTACCATCGACCTTGGCTGGCTATTCGTAATATTTGCATATTTTGTCATTGTTGGTTCAAGTAACGCAGTAAATCTAACCGATGGGCTGGATGGCCTCGCAATTCTACCCACCGTCATGGTGGCATCTGGTCTGGCTATATTTGCATACGCTTCCGGTAATGTTCAATTTGCTGAGTATTTGGGAATTCCTTATGTACCCGGCGTAGGTGAGGTTTGTGTATTTCTGGGAGCACTGGTTGGTTCCGGTTTGGGATTTTTATGGTTTAACACATATCCGGCGCAAGTTTTTATGGGGGACATTGGGGCACTGGCATTAGGAGCGGCATTAGGAATTGTGGCTGTGGTTGTCAGACAGGAGATCGTCCTTTTTATTATGGGTGGTGTGTTTGTTATAGAAACAGTATCTGTAATTCTTCAAGTCACCTCATTCAAATTAACTGGTAAAAGAATATTTAGAATGGCGCCGTTGCATCACCATTACGAATTAAAAGGATGGCCTGAACCCAGGGTGATCGTCAGGTTCTGGATTATTACATTTATTTTAGTACTCGTTGGATTAGCAAGTTTGAAAATCCGGTAGGGCAAATGTTAAGCGCTATATGTGTTACATGCAGAGAAGAGATGGGTAAAATCCAAAATAAATTTGATGCAATTGTGATTGGTTTAGGTATCACAGGGATGTCATGTGTCCGCTATCTTGCCGATAAAGTATCGAAATTAGCAGTTGTAGATACAAGGCAAACCCCACCTCAGCTGGATGTACTTGTTAAGGAGTTTCCAGATATTCCATTTATCTCCGGGGAATTTGACCCGAATTTGCTTTGCTCCAGCAAAGTACTGTACCTCAGTCCCGGTGTTCCTTTGTCATCTTCTGCTCTTCAGGTTGCAATGGATTCCGGTGTTTCTGTATCTAGTGATATTGAGTTATTCCTTAATGCGGCAAAGTCACCTGTTATTGCAGTGACGGGATCAAATGGCAAAAGTACAGTGGCCAAGTTGATATCTGAAATGATTAGCGGATCAGGCAAACAAGTTTTATTAGGAGGGAATTATGGTGTGCCTGCCCTTGAGCTTCTTACACCCAGTGCACCTGATTTTTATGTTTTAGAGTTGTCCAGTTTTCAGCTTGAAACCTTAAATGAAATAAATGTTGCCGCCAGTACTATCTTGAATATAAGTGAGGACCATATGGACAGGTACCCGAGTGTTCAAGAGTACGTCAACGCCAAGAAAAAAATATTCATGGGTAATGGAGTCAAAGTAATCAATCTGGATGATCCTGTTGTCTCCAAAACGGTAAATGAAAACGACAAAGTGGTTGGGTTTGGGCTGAATGAACCTCAAGAAGGCAACTTTGGAGTGTGTAATGTTGATGGTATTGAGTGGATGTGTTTTGGCAGCAATAAAATATTACCGGTTTCTGAATTACAAATAACCGGCAGGCATAATTTGTCTAATTCGCTGGCTAGTCTGGCACTGGGAAATGCCATAGGACTTGAGTTAGACGCCATGGCAGATTCGCTAAAGAAATTTAAAGGCTTGCCACACCGTTGTGAAAGGGTAATAAATATCAATAATGTTGAATGGATTAATGATTCAAAGGGAACTAACCCAGGGGCAACATACGCTGCCATACAGGGATTGGCGGAAGTCGAAAATATTGTATTAATTGCTGGCGGAGATTCAAAAGGTGCTGACCTGGCATGTCTGGGAGATGCGGTACAGGGCAGGGTTCACTCAGCAATCCTGATTGGTAAGGATGCACGAAGACTAGAACAGGCAATATCCGCTCGATGTCGGGTTTATCATGCCACTTCATTGCAGGGTGCTGTGAATACAGCGTCACAAATCGCGAGGCCTGGAGATAAAGTATTGCTTTCACCGGCATGCGCCAGTCTGGATATGTTTGAAAATTACGCGGATCGTGGTGAAAAGTTTTCAGGTTTTGTCAGGCAGTTGGCGGGGAAAGGGAGCCCAGAATCATGAGGTCTCAGGCAATCCCTTTGCAAAAATCTGTTACAAGACCTATGGACTCACCATATGATCTTATTTTAGTTACCGTTTCTGTCGCGCTTGTGTCTGTGGGATTGGTTATGGTTGCTTCATCCTCTATTTCAGTAACAGATACTACATATTCCAGTCCATTACATTATTTCTGGCGTCAACTAGTTTCCGTCGGACTGGGATTGGCATGTAGCATTTTTATTATTAATGTCCCTTTACATGCATGGGAAAATCTCAGTTCATATTTAATGATCATTGCCATCATATTGCTTATGTTAGTCCTGGTTCCGGGAATAGGTAGAGAAGTGAATGGCAGTATGCGCTGGATAAGTCTTGGGCCTATGAATATTCAAAGTTCAGAGATCACCAAGGTATGTATGATAATGTATTTGTCAGGATATCTGGTTCGTCACGAGGAGAGACTGAAGACGAGTTTTTCCGGTTTTATACATCCCATATTAGTGGTCACAGTCATCTCTGGATTATTATTAATGGAGCCGGACTTTGGTTCAGCAGTTGTCATGTTTGCCACAGCTTTGGGTATGATTTTTATGGGCGGTGTCCCGCTGAGCCGGTTTTTTATCTGGGTCGTTGCAGCCAGCGCTGCACTGGTTGGACTTGCTATTTCATCTCCCTATCGTATGCAGAGATTAACCAGCTTTCTGGACCCTTGGCAAGATCCATTTAATTCAGGTTTTCAGTTGAGTCAGGCATTAATTGCATTTGGAAGGGGAGACTGGTTTGGTGTGGGTCTGGGTAGCAGTGTACAGAAATTATTTTACCTGCCTGAAGCACATACTGATTTCGTATTTGCCATTCTTGCCGAAGAGCTGGGCCTCATCGGTTCAATTCTAATCATATCACTATATTTTGTACTCATTTGGCGTGCTATGGCTATAGGTGAAATGGCACATAGACTGGGTAATTTATTCTCAGCTTATTTTTCCTATGGAATTGGATTGCTGATCGGTATTCAGGCTTTTATCAATATTGGTGTAAATATGGGTGTACTGCCGACAAAAGGGCTGACCTTGCCACTTATCAGTTACGGTAATAACAGTGTTGTGATTTCAATTGTGCTTATTTCCTACTTAGTCAGTATTGAAATGGAAAACAGGTTACATAAAAAGACTGTATCGCCTGAGGGGAGAAATTCATATGGCGATTAAACCGGTACTGATTATGGCAGGGGGAACAGGAGGACATGTTTATCCCGCGCTTGCCATTGCAGACTACCTGAAAGCATGCGGCATAGACTTATGTTGGCTGGGAACGCCAAACGGACTGGAGTCCCGGGTAGTGCCGCAAAATAATATTGAGCTTCTGACTATAAAGATATCAGGGTTAAGAGGTAAGCATGTTTTTCGATGGGTTTTGGCGCCGTTTACCATAATGGCAGCCATTGTCTCATCATTGAAAATAATGATTAACCTCAAGCCATCATTGGTTATTGGATTAGGTGGGTTTGTAAGTGGTCCTGGAGGTATTGCTGCCTGGATATTAAGAATCCCACTATTAATTCACGAGCAAAATTCTATAGCAGGTTTGACAAATCGTTTATTAACACCATTTGCCAATACTGTTATGCAGGCATTTCCAGGTGCATTAAGCGGCAAACAGGTTGTGACAACCGGAAACCCGGTGAGGGTAGATATCATAGAAAAGGCCAAAGAAAAAGATAACTCAAGAGCCACTGGTAATCATGAATCACTACGAGTTTTAGTTCTGGGTGGAAGTTTGGGCGCTAGGGCATTAAATGAAGCTGTTCCACAGGCACTAAATGGTTTGCCAGATAGCGCCAGGGTAGAAGTGCTACATCAGACGGGGACGGCACACATTGAATCAACATCTGATATCTATAGCTCAACGAATTCAACCTCATATAAGGTCGTGCCATATATAGAGGATATGGCCAAGGCATATGCATGGGCAGACCTGGCAATCTGTAGAGCAGGGGCGCTTACAGTGAGTGAAATTTCTGTAATGGGGTTACCGGCAATATTCATTCCCTATCCCTATGCAGTTGATGATCATCAAACAATGAATGCCCGGTATTTAACAGATGCTGGAGGTGGCGTTTTATTGCCTCAAACTGAATTAAACAAGCACCGGTTAATTGAACTAATTACATATTTTTATGAAAAGCCTGATGCACTGTCAGCGATGTCTGAAATTGCTAAACAAAAGGCCCGGTCCGATGCCACTGAAACTATTGGAAATATTTGTTTGGGGGTATTAAATGCCTGAAATTAAGGATACCGCCATGGGCAGGGCCCGTAATATACATTTCGTCGGTATTGGTGGTGCTGGCATGTGTGGTATTGCCGAGATTTTACATAACCTGGGATACAGTATTTCTGGTTCGGATTTAAAAACGTCAAGTGTCACAGCACACCTTGAAGGTCTGGGTATACCTGTTCAGATTGGGCATGAAGCAGATAATGTGGCCGGCTCTGATGTTGTTGTTGTTTCCAGTGCAGTCGCAACGGATAACCCTGAAGTACAAACGGCAAGGTCACAGCGTATTCCTGTCATTCCCCGGGCGGAAATGTTGGCAGAAATAATGCGTTTCAGACATGGTATAGCCATTGCAGGCACACATGGGAAGACCACAACAACCAGTTTGATTGCCAGTATCCTTGCTGAGGCAGACATGGACCCCACTTATGTTATTGGTGGACTGTTAAATAGTATTAATACTAATGCCAGATTAGGTAGTGGAAAATATCTGGTTGCAGAAGCAGATGAAAGTGATGCTTCGTTTTTACACTTGCAGCCTGTTTTTGCTGTTCTCACTAATATCGATGCGGACCATCTAGGTACATATGAAGATGATTTCAGTCGGTTAAGCAATACATTTGTGGAATTTTTACTGAGACTTCCATTCTATGGGTTTGCTGTTCTCTGTTTGGAAGACCAGGCAACCAGACAAATTATTCCATTATTAACCAAGCCCTATTTTACTTATGGATTTAGCAATGATGCAGATTATATTGCGAAAGACATATCCATAGCACAACATCATTCATATTTTACAGTTATCAGACCAGGGAACAGGCCTTCTTTAGAGATAGATCTAAATCTGCCTGGGCGGCATAACATATTAAATTCTCTTGCAGCGATTGCGATTGCGACAGAGTTAGAGGTGCCAGACCAATCAATAATTAATGCATTAAAAGATTTTCAGGGCATTGCAAGACGTTGCAATGTACTGGGAGAGATTGAAATAAATCATAAGGTAATGACGATTATTGATGACTATGCACATCATCCAAATGAGCTTAAAGA
The DNA here is from genome assembly GCA_038131795.1 of Candidatus Eutrophobius brisbanensis. Lineage (GTDB taxonomy): Bacteria > Pseudomonadota > Gammaproteobacteria > Eutrophobiales > Eutrophobiaceae > Eutrophobius > Eutrophobius brisbanensis. The sequence goes on from JAYPQE010000002.1 coordinate 24,974, forward strand.
AACTTTAAAAGCTATCAGGGAAGGTTGGCCCGATCAGGAAATTCTAGTGGTATTTCAACCGCACCGGTTTACCCGCACCAGAGATCTTTTTGAAGATTTTTGTGATGTATTATCAACAGAGAAGAATCTGCTTCTACTCGATGTATATCCTGCTGGAGAGTGTCCTATACCGGGGACAGATACGGCTGCCCTGTTTTCAAAAATAAGTGCGAATAGTGATCAGAATATCAGGCATGTCAAAGATGTCGATGGGGCTGTATCGGCAATCGCAGAGAATGTTTTTGATCAGGGAATACTGTTAGTGCTTGGCGCAGGTGATATTGCAACACTTGGACCAAGATTAATAGATGAATTTGGAATGACAGTTCATTAACCAGATGGAATATTGAATATTTCCGTAATAAATGAGTATCAGGACTTTTATATGATGGTGTCAGAAAGCATAAATCAATATGCAGGAAGGTTCATGACAGACGAACCTATGTCTAGGCATACCTCATGGCGCGTTGGTGGTTTGGCTGACACTTTATATATCCCTAGAGATATAGAAGATTTGAAAAAATTCCTCAAAGGACTTGATGAGTGTGAATCGCTCACATGGATAGGGTTGGGAAGTAATTTACTGGTTAGAGATGGCGGTATCAGGGGAATAGTCATTGCCACAAAAAATATGGATGATTCAGTCATGCAATTGTCAGACAACCAGTTACAGGCAGGGGCTGGCGTGTCCTGTGCCCAACTCGCAAAAGCCAGTGTGAAGCTGGGTTTTACTGGCGCTGAATTCCTGGTTGGTATTCCCGGTACATTTGGTGGTGCTTTGGCAATGAATGCAGGTGCCTTTGGAGGAGAAACCTGGGATGTAATTCAATCAGTGACCACCATTAATAGACAGGGGATAGAGCGTATACGAAGTAGGGAGGAATTCTCTGTTGGATACCGTAGTGTCGATATTGATCAGGATGAGTGGTTTTTGTCTGCGATTTTAAATTTACAAAGTGACATAAACCATAATGGTAAAACAAAGCTCAAAGAATTATTGAACAGACGATCAGATTCACAACCCATTGGAGAAGCGAGTTGTGGTTCTGTTTTTAAAAATCCAGATAAAGGGGAAGCGGCGGCAAAATTAATTGACCGATGTGGACTCAAAGGGTTGGCTATTGGTGATGCTGTAGTCTCAGATAAACATGCAAATTTTATTCTTAATCAAGGTGATGCATCTGCTGATGATATTGAGAGACTTATTATTAAAGTTCAACAGGCAGTGAAAGACAAATTTGGGATTGAATTAATTCCAGAAGTCAGAATTATTGGAGTCAGTTTGCCAAAAGGAATAGCAGACGATGTATAACATAGAAAAAATATCTACATTTGACTATGGCAAAGTCGCAGTATTAATGGGCGGGCACTCTGCTGAAAGGGAAATATCACTGGAAACCGGTTCGGCAGTATATGACGCTCTGGTTAATTCAGGTGTTGATGCACATAAGTTTGATACCAGTAAATATTCACTTTATGACCTGGAAAAAGGGGAATTTAATCGTGCCTTCATCGCCTTACATGGAAGAGGCGGTGAGGACGGTACCATTCAGGGAGCACTACAAACACTAGGGATACCTTATACAGGAAGTGGCGTATTAGGGTCAGCTTTGAGTATGGATAAGATAAAAAGTAAATTGGTCTGGAAAGCATCTAATATTCCAACCCCCGACTTCATTTTTATCAATAGTAAAAATGATCTTGATAAAGTCTCTGATTCATTGGGATTCCCCGTTGTTGTCAAGCCAGTTAGTGAAGGGTCCAGTGTTGGTGTATCCATAGTTAAAGACAATAAACAGCTTTTATCTGCGTGGTATAGCGCCAGTGAAAAAGATAATCAGGTAATGGCGGAAAAATGGATTGATGGTAAAGAATATACAGCAGCAGTGTTGATGGAAAATGTTCTGCCAATGATTCAACTTAAAACACCGCACAATTTTTATGATTACGAAGCTAAATATCATTCAGATACAACAGAATATTTTTGTCCCTGCGGTCTTGACGTAGAACAGGAATCCAAATTAGCGGAATTGATGATGGAAGCTTTTATGTCCCTGTCTGCATCGGGATGGGGACGAATAGATTTTATGATGGACAGGGAAGGAAGTCCCTGGCTAATAGAGTTAAACACTGTCCCAGGTATGACCAGTCATAGTCTGGTTCCAATGTCAGCCAGGCAGGCAGGGTACTCATTTGAACAGTTAGTATTAATGATTCTGTATACCAGTGTCTATATAGAACGGTTCAGGGGAGTATCCCTGCAATGAAAGATATGAAACATACAGAAATACGAAAACAGAATATGAAGAAGGATGCACAGATTCCAGGCGAGACATCCGGAAAATTAATTCATGGCATATTGTTTTCAATCATTATTATTTCTTTGCTAACTGTGATTAGTTTAAAGATTCTCGATCCTATGACACTACCAATCAGGCACGTCAGTATAAATGGTGATTTTAATCATCTTTCAACAGTGCTTTTACAAGAACGTGCAAGCAAGGTAGTCAGGGGAGGGTTCTTTAATGTCAATGTGGAGAGCATTCAAAATGTTGTTAGCGAAGATCCATGGGTAAAAGATATTCTTGTCAGACGGATCTGGCCAGACCGTATTATGGTCGATATTAAAGAGCAGGAAGCAGTTGCAAAATGGAAAGATAATGCATTGCTTAACCATGATGCCATGATCTTTTTTCCTGATATCTCAACAATTCCTGATGACCTGCCTTATCTATCGGGTCCGGATAAATACTCTGGATTGGTCCTGGATTATTTTTATCAACTCAGAAATATCATACCTGATTCATTAAACATAAAAGAATTACATTTTAGTGACAGGCGTTCATGGGAGTTAATCCTGAACAATGATTTAATACTACATTTTGGAAAAGCAGATGTAATGGATAAGGCCAGAGAATTTTTTAAATATTATCCACGTATTTCCATGAACGAAAAACGTCAAATTAATTATGTAGATTTGAGATATACCAATGGCTTTGTAATTGGTTGGCAAATTAACGACGAAATAGAACTGAATAATGGACAGAAAGAAAATGGCAAAAAAATCTGATAAAAATTTGATTGTTGGACTGGATATTGGTACATCAAAAGTTGTTGCGATTGTTGGTGAAATGTCGCCATCAGAAGGAATTGAAGTCATTGGAATAGGGTCGTGTCAATCTCGTGGATTGAAGAAAGGCGTCGTTGTAAATATCGAATCCACTGTCCATTCTATACAACGAGCTGTAGAAGAAGCCGAATTAATGGCAGGTTGTGAAATTCATTCTGTTTATGCAGGTATTGCTGGTAGTCATATTCGTAGCCTTAATTCACACGGAATAGTAGCTATTCGTGATAATGAAGTGACTGTGGGTGACATTGATAGAGTCATTGATGCTGCGAGAGCAGTGGCGATTCCTGCGGATCAGAGAATGTTGCATATTCTGCCTCAGGAATTTGTGATAGATAACCAGGAAGGTATTAAAGAGCCTATTGGCATGTCCGGCGTCAGGTTAGAGGCTAAAGTACATATGGTTACCGGTGCAGTCAGTGCAGCCCAGAACATTATTAAATGTGTTAGAAGGTGCGGCCTGGAAGTAGACGATATTATCCTTGAGCAATTAGCATCCAGCTACGCAGTTTTGACGGATGATGAAAAAGACCTTGGGGTCTGCATTGTTGATATTGGAGGAGGTACAACAGACCTTGCCGTTTTTACTGATGGCTCTATTCACCATACCGCTGTTATTCCCATTGCAGGTGATCAAGTTACAAATGACATAGCGGTTGCCCTTCGGACTCCAACTCAGCATGCAGAAGATATAAAGGTTAGATATGCCTGTGCATTAACCCAGTTAGCAAACCCCGATGAGACGATAGAAGTCCCTAGCGTTGGAGACAGGCCTGCCCGAAGACTGGCTAGACAGACACTGGCAGAGGTGGTGGAACCCAGATATGAAGAATTATTCACGTTGGTTCATTCTGAATTACAACGTAGCGGTTTCGAAGACTTAATTGCGGCGGGCATTGTGCTTACTGGCGGAAGTTCAAAAATGGAGGGTGCAATTGAGCTTGCGGAAGAAATATTTCACATGCCGGTTAGAGTTGGTGCACCTCAACACATAACGGGCCTGTCTGATGTCGTAAAGAACCCTATTTATTCAACAGGTGTTGGTCTCTTGTTATTTGGTCAGCGCCAGGTCATGGAATCACATCACGGCAGGCATGCAGACGGTGGATTTAGAAGTGTATATGAAAGAATGAAAAGTTGGTTTTTAGGAAATTTTTAATATTTAACATTTAATAAACTGGAGGGTAATAATATGTTTGAACTTGTCGATGCGACCAATCAGGCAGCCATCATAAAAGTCATAGGCGTAGGTGGTGGAGGTGGTAATGCTGTTGAGCATATGTTGAAGGCAAATATAGAAGGTGTGGACTTTATTTGTGCTAATACAGATGCTCAGGCATTAAAAAATTCCACATCAAAAACAATTTTGCAATTAGGTGGTAATGTCACGAAAGGTTTAGGTGCTGGCGCAGATCCAGATTTGGGCAGGCAATCTGCGTTGGAAGACCGGGATCGCATCATGGATGTGCTCGATGGTAGTGATATGGTATTTATTACCGCTGGAATGGGTGGTGGAACCGGTACCGGTGCTGCCCCGGTGGTTGCCCAGGTTGCAAAAGAAATGGGCATACTAACTGTCGCAGTTGTCACTCGTCCATTTACCTTTGAGGGTAAAAAACGGGCATTGGTTGCTGATAATGGGATTCAGGATCTCGGTCAATTTGTAGACTCGTTAATAACCATACCTAATGAGAAACTCATGAGTGTGTTAGGCAGAGAGGTTAGTCTGTTGAATGCCTTCGCCGCAGCAAATGATGTCTTACTGGGTGCTGTTCAGGGTATTGCACAGTTAATTACCTGTCCCGGATTAATAAATGTCGATTTTGCTGATGTGCGTACAGTGATGTCTGAAATGGGTATGGCGATGATGGGCTCAGGTAAGGCACAGGGAGAAGACCGTGCTAAAATTGCAGCAGAGGCGGCAATATCCAGTCCATTACTGGAGGATGTCAACCTTGCAGGGGCAAAAGGTATCCTGGTTAATATTACTGCTGGCATGGATTTTGCGATAGGAGAGTTTGAGGACGTGGGTAATACCATTAAGGAATTTGCTTCAGACAATGCAACTGTAGTTGTAGGTACAGTAATTGATCCAGAAATGAGTGGTGATCTCAGGGTGACCATCGTCGCCACAGGTCTGGGTAACACGACGCTCAAAAATGAACCATCGCGGATCAAAGTGGTGCCTGAATCTAATGTTGCAGTTGATTACAGGGAATTTGACCGGCCTACGGTAATCCGTAATCAGGATGTAGAGCCAAGTCTGGCAAAGGATGAACAGGATCCTGATTATCTTGATATTCCTGCATTCTTAAGACGTCAGGCAGATTAAAAGTGATTGAGATTCAACTTGACAGTGACAATGATAGGTCGTAAAAAGCATCTTTTGTTCGGCCTTCAAACGTATATTTTATGATTAAGCAAAGAACTTTAAAAAATGTTATTCGCGCATCCGGTGTTGGACTGCATACGGGTAAAAAGGTTTTTTTAACCTTACGACCAGCACCGGTGAATCATGGAATTATATTTAGGCGCGTCGATCTGGAGCCTGCTGTTGACATTAAAGCCAGCCCGGATTGTGTGGGGTATACCACCTTGTCTACAAGTCTTGTGCAAGATAACGTCGATATAACCACTGTTGAACATTTATTATCTGCATTTGCCGGATTCGGAATTGATAATGCAATTGTTGATCTTAATGCTGAAGAAGTCCCTATCATGGATGGTAGTGCAGGCCCATTTGTATTTCTAATACAATCTGCCGGCGTGATTGAACAAAATAGTCCGAAAAAATTCCTGAAGATAAAAAAGAAAATTGAAATATCGGACGGTGATAAATGGGCAAAATTTGAACCATTCTCAGGATTTAAAGTGGGTTTCACTATAGCGTTTGATCATCCTGTCTTTAATGAAAAAAATTGTCGTGCTGAAATAGACTTTTCCACGACTTCCTATGTGAGAGAAGTCAGCAGGGCCAGGACTTTCGGGTTTATGAGAGAAGTGGAAAAGTTAAGACAGCAAAAATTGATTCTCGGCGGTACCCTGGACAATGCCATTGTGGTGGACGATTTCAGGGTTATTAATGAAGATGGCCTACGTTACCAGGATGAATGTGTGAAGCATAAAATACTTGATGCGATTGGTGATTTATACCTATTGGGATATAGTCTGATAGGTGCTTTCACCGGGTATAAATCTGGTCATGAATTAAACAACAGATTACTTAAAAAACTTTTAGAAAGCACCGATTCCTGGGAGCTAGTGGAATTCGATTCAGAAACAGAATTACCCCTTTCCTTTATTCAACCCGTCAATCTCGCTGAGACCGGTTGACAGGTCCATGTTTGGACAGCCTTAAAAACGCCGCTTTCAGTTCGGCATCCCCCATATTCTTAGCCATTTCTTCGAGATATTTGCTAGTTTTTCCGCTTATTTCGGCAATTTCTGCGGTTTCTTCCTGCTGAATTAGTGCTGGATTGACCTTAATCCGAATAGTATTTATTTGTGGAAATTCTGTATAATTTTTAATAATATCAATAAGTTGCCCGGTTCTAAAACGTAGTTTTGCAGCCCAGGCGGGGCTGTCAGTATAGAGTATTAATGCATCTTGGCTTACACTTGCCAGATAAATATGATCGGACTCCGGTGGATTTATGTGAGATCGGATAACCGACTGAAGTTTTAACAGGGAAAATGAGCGTGAAATAACCCTCGAGATTTCGGGGCCATGTTTTAAGATTGCGTTTATATTAACCACCTTATTCAATGGATCCATGACAGGTAGTGTATAATTTCCTGTAGAAAAATAATAATGAATATAATACTAATTTCAAAAAGCAGCCAGAAAAGCTTCAAGATTAATTTGAGGCCCGTTGTGTTCTATTCTCTGGCGGCAATCCTGATAACATCGGTTATGTTAATCTATAAGGCAGGATTTAATCATGCCCAAAGTATCTCAAATGACATTGTACATAGTGCCCGTACCGAGACTCACTCGATTTGGCAGCAAGAGTTGCAACAGCAGCAAAATACATTAAATGAACTTCAAAACACGACTGAAAAATCATTGGATGCGATGGCAGGCCGGTTAAGTATATTGCAGGGGTATGTGATGCGCCTCGATGCGCTGGGTTCCAGGCTTGCTACCATGGCAAATCTTGATGATATTGAGTTCGGTGTAGAAAATCCGCCAGGAATTGGTGGGCCGGTTGATTCCATGATTAGTGATCAGGTATCACTTTCAGATCTCATTCAATCATTTAATAATCTTGAGAAAACACTACAGGACCGATCTGACAAACTAACTGCAATGGAATCAATGTTAATCAATCGTAATTTGCAGGAACAAACCTCACCTGGGGGTAAACCATCTCTAGGTGGATATCTGTCTTCATTGTTTGGATATCGAACAGATCCCATGTCCGGTAAAAAGGAGTTTCATGAGGGGCTGGACTTTGCCGGAAGAAAAGGAACCCCTGTGGTAGCAGTTGCTGCAGGAATTGTTACCTGGTCCGGAGTTCGGTATGGATATGGAAATATGATTGAAGTGAGTCATGGCAATGGATATTTGACCAGATATGCACATAACAATAAAAATCTGGTTGCAGTTGGTGAAAAAGTTGAACGAGGAGAAGTGATTGCGACAATGGGTAATACAGGTCGAAGTACCGGGACACATCTCCATTTTGAGGTGATATACAATGGTAAACATGTTGATCCTAAAAAATATCTATCCGTAAACTAGTTATTGATTTCTTTATTCATCTCTTTATTAGTTATCTGTCAGGCGACGTACACTCAAATATATTTTTATTGGATTCTCATGAATGATATCTCTCTCATTCTTATCTAGAAACTCAACAAACGAATAGAATAAATTGATGTTTAGAAAAATATTTACCTCTATATTTGGAAGCAGAAATGACCGCGTAATAAGGCAGTATCAAAAAACTGTCATCAAAATAAATGCATTGGAAGAAGAGTATGCCAAGTTGGATGCGTCCAGCTTTCCAGATAAAACTGCTGATTTTAAGCAAAGATTATCCAAGGGAGAGTCGCTTGATGATTTATTACCTGAGGCCTTTGCGCTGGTAAGAGAGGCCAGTAAAAGGACATTAGGTATGCGTCATTTTGATGTACAGCTGGTAGGCGGCATGGTCCTTCATAGTGGAAAAATCTCAGAAATGCGAACGGGTGAAGGTAAAACACTGGTAGCCACACTTCCGGCCTATTTAAATGCACTTGCAGGCCAGGGTGTTCACATAATAACCGTTAATGATTATCTTGCCCGACGCGATGCAGAGTGGATGGGTAATATATATGAGCTATTAGGGCTTAAAACCGGCATTATCGTATCGGGACTGTCGAGGGAAGAAAGGACAGAGGCCTATTCTGCAGATATTACCTATGGGACTAATAATGAATTTGGCTTTGATTATCTACGCGATAATATGGCCTTTAGAAAAGAGGACCGTGTTCAGGGGGCATTAAATTTTGCAATTGTTGATGAAGTGGATTCCATCCTGATTGATGAGGCCAGAACACCTCTTATAATTTCCGGAGTAGTGGATGACAGATCTGAGCTATATGTTGCAATCAATAAAGTGATTCCAAAGTTAGTGAAATCCGAAACCGAGGATGCGGAAGGCGATTACACTATCGATGAAAAAACAAAGCAGGCATTCCTGACCGAAAAAGGTCATGACCATATTGAAGAAATACTTACCAGGGATGGCATAATTAAGGAGGGTCAAAGTTTATATGATCCCGCTAATATTCCGGTTTTGCACCATTTAAATGCAGCATTACGAGCGCACGCACTGTTTCATAAAGACATAGAATACATTGTAAAAGACAATGAAGTAGTCATTGTTGATGAATTTACCGGTCGTACCATGCCAGGACGTCGATGGTCAGATGGATTGCATCAAGCGATTGAAGCCAAAGAGGGCGTGACAATACAAAACGAAAATCAAACTCTGGCAACCATTACCTATCAGAATTATTTCAGATTATATAACAAGCTTTCAGGGATGACGGGAACGGCAGATACAGAAGCATATGAATTTCAACAGATTTATGGATTGGAAGTAATTGTGGTTCCGACTCATATGGAAATGATTAGAGATGATCAGGCAGATGTTATTTTTCTCACAGCTAAGGAAAAATTTGATGCCATTATTGATGATATATCTGACTGTGTTACAAGAGGACAGCCAGTTCTGGTTGGAACAACTTCTATTGAAGTGTCCGAGTATCTTTCCAAGCTGTTAAATGGAAAAAATATTAAACATCAGGTACTTAATGCAAAATACCATGAAAAAGAAGCTGAGATTATCATGCAGGCAGGTATGCCGGGTAAGGTGACTATTGCAACCAATATGGCCGGTAGAGGTACAGATATAGTGTTAGGTGGAAACCTGGAAGGCAAACTTGGCGACACTGAAAGTCAGGACGAAGCCAGTCTGAAAACCATAAAAAATGATTGGCAAAAATTACATGATGATGTAATTGATGCCGGTGGGCTGAGGGTCATCGGGACAGAACGTCATGAGTCCCGTAGGATAGATAATCAGCTCAGAGGGAGATCAGGTCGTCAGGGTGATCCGGGGTCCAGCCGTTTTTATCTATCTCTCGAAGATAATCTTATGCGTATTTTTGCGTCAGAACGCGTTTCTGCGATTATGCAACGACTTGGAATGCAAGATGGAGAAGCCATTGAATCTAACCTGGTTAGTAAAGCAATAGAAAACGCCCAACGAAAAGTAGAAGCACATAATTTTGATATACGGAAACATTTACTTGAGTATGATGATGTTGCAAACGACCAGCGTAAAGTAATTTATGAATGGAGAAATGATCTGCTTGATGTAGACGATATATCTGAAGACGTCAAAAATATGCGTTTAGATATCGTTAATGACTTAATGGAATTTTATATTCCTACTGGTAGTTTTGATGAGACCTGGGATGTAAATGGTTTGTCAGATGCGATAGAACATGAGTTTAATGTTCGGTTGGAAATAGCGAATTGGATCGAGCAAGATCAATCATTACATGAAGAGCCTCTTAAGGAAAGAATTGAACAAGAGATTGAAGCCTTTATGAAAGAAAGGCAAACAAATATACCTCAGGATTTGATGAGAAGAATAGAAAAAGATTTCATGCTGGACGTCCTTGACAGGCACTGGAAAGAACATCTTGTCGCAATGGACCATTTGAGACAAAGTATTGGATTGAGAAGTTACGCTGCTAAAAATCCAAAACAGGAATATAAACGTGAGGCATTTTCCATGTTCCAGGAAATGCTTGAGAATATAAAGAAAGAGGTGGTTGGAATACTATCAAAGGTTCAATTGCGAGCAGAGCAGGATGTAGATGCTATCCACCATGAACCAAAGCAGAAAATGCAATATAGCCATCCGGCGGCACCAAGTGCACTTTCAAATAATGAGGCTGCTGAAGAAAAGCAGGCAAATACACCATTTGTAAGAGAAGATAGAAAGATAGGAAGAAATGAACCATGTCCATGTGGTTCCGGGAAAAAGTACAAGCAGTGTCACGGACGTTTATCCTGAATTACAGTAGTAGACAATAATCATGGACAACGATCTTTTACCCGTCCTGGGAATCAGTCTGGCAACGACAAGTGCCGGTATTTACAAAAAAAAACGAAATGATGTAACACTCTTTCAGTTAAATGAAGGAGCAAATATGGCTGCTGTGTTCACAAAAAATAATTTTGCTGCAGCACCTGTGGTCATTGCAAAACGCCATTTGCGAACAAAATTACAGACACGATTTTTATTGGTAAATGCGGGTAATGCCAATGCGGGGCTAGGTAAAATTGGTGAAGATTTCGCCATAAGAACGTGCAAGGCTATTTCAGATTATTCCGGTTGCACAGTTGAATCAGCACTCCCTTTTTCAACAGGTGTAATAGGAGAGCGGTTTCCTTATGAAAAAATTAATAGTGTAATTCCAGAACTAATTGAAAATCTTGGCACAGGCACCTGGCAGGAATCTGCAAAAGCCATCATGACTACTGATACAGTTGCAAAAGGTATTTCAAAAACTGTTACTTTAAGTGGTAAAAATATTACTATCACAGGCATAGCAAAGGGCTCAGGTATGATAAGACCTGATATGGCAACCATGCTTGCTTTTATTGGGACTGATGCTGCAGTCGACCCGCAAACATTAGAATTGTTATTGAATGAAGCAGTAAATAGTACATTTAATAGAATTACTGTTGACGGTGATACCTCTACGAATGATGCCTGTGTTTTAGTGGCAACTGGAATGGCAGGTAATGTAATGGTTGATAGTACATCAAATGCAGATTACGCAGTGCTTAAAGAAGGTATTTTTAAGGTCTGTGAGAATCTAGCCAAAGCAATTGTTAAAGATGGTGAAGGTGCAACTAAATTTATTGTAATTAATGTAAAACAGGGAAAAAATCTTCAGGAATGTCTGGAGGTAGCCTATACCATTGCCCATTCCCCACTAATTAAAACTGCTTTTTTTGCATCAGATCCTAATTGGGGGAGGATTCTGGCAGCTATAGGCAGAACCAATATCCCTGATCTAAATATTGATAATATTAACGTGTATCTAGATGATGTCCGTATTGTTACAAATGGTGCCAGATGTGATGAATACACTGAGGAAAAAGGTGTTGCTGTAATGTCTAAGTCAGAAATATGTTTAACTGTGGATCTTGGAAGAGGTCAATTTGAAGAGACAGTCTGGACATGTGACTTGTCCCATGATTACGTTAGTATTAATGCTGATTATAGGTCCTGATTTTCAGGCCTAGAGAACCAGGATGCCCCAAAGCAGGCAAAAGATCGTTATTGGAGTGGTCTTTAATCATAATCATGATTCTGTCCTCATAGCTAAACGTCCAAAAGATAGAATAAAGGCGGGCCTATGGGAGTTTCCAGGTGGTAAATCTGAAAATGGAGAGTCAGAATTCGATACCTTATCGAGAGAATTGTTTGAGGAAACAGGTATTGAAGTAATAAAAGCAAGGCCTCTATCGGTGATTCAATATCAGTATTCTCATGCTGAAATTAATATGAGCGTCTGGATTGTAGATGAATGGAAAGGGAATATGGGGGGTAAAGAAGGTCAGCAAATTAGATGGTGTGAAACAGAAGCGTTATGTCCTGAGAAATTCCCGGAAGCAAACAAAAAACTGATCAAGTTATTAAAATTACCCCTGTTGTATTTAATTACCCCGGACCTGGAAATCTACGATGAAGCGTTTTTTGAAAATTTGTCAGATTATCTCGAAAATGGACTAAAACTCATCCAGTTTCGGAGTCCATCGCTTAAGCTAAATGAAAGGTTAAAAATAGCCGAAAGATTAATCGAACAATGTGACAAGTACAAATGCAGACTTATTTATAATGGTAGTTATGAAGATGCGAAAAGGATTGGTGCAGACGGTGTTCATCTAAGTAGCAAGTTATTAAATCAGCGAAATCAATACGATACAAATGACGACTTTTATATAGCAGGTTCCTGTCATAACCTTGATGAACTTGAGATAGCATATGGATGTAATCTGGATTTTTGTGTTCTCTCGCCAGTTAACTATACATTTTCCCATAGTCATTCACTGCCACTTGGGTGGGATAAAACAAAAGAATTGACGGGTCGTGCAGGGTTGCCGGTGTACGCTTTAGGCGGAATCAAGCATGTAGAATTGGAACGTGCAATACTATCGGGATGTTATGGAATATCTTTAATATCCGATATTTGGAACTCAGATAACGGTGGGGAAATTGTTAAATTGTTAGCGAATTCCTAAGCCAATTAGAATACTGTCTTTAGTGCTTGATATAATCATCGGTTCTTGTTTCATCAAATTCCAGTTCTGTATTTTCTGTTGAAATTTTATGGTTTTCAGTTAACCAGTCTCCCAGATCTATTAGTCGGCAACGTTCCGAGCAAAAAGGATAAGATTTATTATTATCTTGAGGTGAAATCTTTTTATTACATACTGGGCAATGTTTCATAATATACAGCAATGTAACTGAAATTCTAAATTATTATCTGTTTGAACAGGTCTTTCACCAGTATCGGCTTGAACCATAAATCGTATTGTAAACCTGTGTTTTCCAGCACTGATTTCCGGGAAATATATAGAGTCATGAGGCAAAATTATTCGTATTAACTGACAACCAATATTCTGTTTAATAGATTTTTGAAAGAATCCTTTCTCAGCAAACTCAATTGTTGGATTGCTGCTGTTGCGGATTAGGTTTATTATCAAATATATACTTCGTCTAATTATTCGAAAATCCTGTTGAAATTCGATTAGTCTTGATTTTAGTCTATCTGGCGGAATATTTAGCCAATGATGATAAGCCGGAATGTCAAAGTTGCAGGAACCACCAAGAATTGCATTTCGTTGTTTAACTGAATTAATTAGTTCATCCTGACGTAATAGTAGTCCAGGCTGACAATTCTGATCTCGTAATTCTTCAATATTTTCACTGATATCACCTAGAATTAAATCCAGTCGGTTCAGATCGACACCAGGATTTCTTTTCAGGGCCTTCAGTGTTGATGAATGACGTTCGAGTTCCTTGATGATTTCATTTTTTATATCAGTCCGGCTAATCAGATCATTAATATCCAGTAATGAATCAACCACAGAACGGACATCCCATTCTGCGTGCCCAGACATGAAATGTTCATTAAGTTTAAATAGATGTGATAGTCTCAGAAATGTTCTGACACGTTCATTAAGCGGTTGCTCGTAAATAATTTCAGTATTCACGGTCATTCAATCGATACCATTGAGCTTTTAAGGTATTTTTTATGCAGTTCTTTAACCTGAGATTCAAGATTGTCCAGGGTACTGTTGTTAATAATTATATCGTCTGCCTGTTTCAGCCTTTCATCTCTTGATATCTGATTGTTAATAATGCGTTTAGCCAATTCAGATGTTACTCCATCCCGTTGTTGAATTCTTTTAAGTTGAATCTCTTCCGAACAGTCCACAACTAATATCGTATCAACCAGGTTTTCCGATCCGGTTTCAAATAAAAGAGGTATGCTGATAATACAGTATCCAGTATCTATCTCATTAATGCTTTTTTCAATCTTTTCAAAAACTTTTGGATGAATAAGGTTCTCTAGTCTGTTTTTTGCATTATTATCATCGAATATTTTCGTTCTAAGTAGATCTCTTTTCAGTTCACCAACGTCATCTAGAATATCATCACCAAATACTTTCGCTATTTCAGTGAGTAGGGGGGCCCCACGGCTGGTTAATTCTCGACTGATGGTATCTGCATCAATGACTTTTATACCCAACTTTCCAAATAATTCCGCGACAGTGGATTTTCCACTACCAATGCCGCCTGTTAAACCTACTCTATAAGGGACAAACATCTAATTGAATGCCCAATCGACATATAACCCGGTTAACGTATCACCATACATTAATGCTATCCATCCTGCTACAGCAAGAAAGGGACCAAAGGGGATAGGTTGGCTTGACTTATGTCTGGTTACCAACAGCAGGCCAATGCCAATTATGGAACCTGTTAATGATGAGAAGATTATTATCAATGGTAGATATTGCCATCCAAGCCATGCACCGAGCATGGCAAGAAGTTTAAAGTCTCCATATCCCATACCTTCCTTACCGGTCAGTAGTTTAAAAACAATAAAAACAGACCATAATATAAGGTATCCAAATATCGCTCCAAAGAGACTTGATTCAATATCTGTAAAGATACCAAACAGGTTACATATGATTCCCAACCACATAAACGGCAAGGTAATACTGTCCGGGAGTAATTTATGATCATAATCAATTACTGTGAGAGCGATTAAACTCCAGGTAAATAGAAACGCAAAAAAAGCTTGAATAGAGAAGCCAAATTTCATGGCAACGGCAACAATTAGTAAACAATTACAAATCTCAATTAATGGATATCGAGCAGATATTCCTTTTTTACAATGTCTGCATCTACCTTTAAGTAACAGGTAGCTAATGACGGGAATATTATCCAGGGGATGGATATTTATATTACAATTTGGGCAGGTGGAACCCGGTAAGACAAGGTTGTATGGTGATTGGTTATCAACTTGATCATCAATCCCAAGAAGTAATTTGCATTCTTTTTTCCATTCAGCCTCCATCATCTTTGGCAGGCGATATATGACTACATTCAGAAAACTTCCAATTAAAAGCGCAAGAATGCCAGATGTGAAATAGAAAAATGATGGATTTTGTTGAAATGCTGTCAACACGTTCATAAAAAAGATAGATGCCCCTGCTGATAAATATATCACCAACAGGATACAGTAATTAGGGATTTGGCAAAATAGACTCGTCGTTTATACAACGGAACCCATTTTGAAAATTGGCAGGTACATACCAATGACGATGCCACCAATGACAACACCGAGAAATGCCATAATCATGGGTTCAAGTAAGCTGGTCAATGCCTCCACGGCATCATCAACTTCCTGTTCATACCAGTCAGCCACCTTGCCAAGCATGGTATCAATGGCACCAGATTCTTCACCAATGGCCACCATTTGGACCACCATGTTTGGAAACAGGCCCGTTTCACGCATACTGGCCTGTAATTGAGTACCGGTTGAAATTTCATCTTTCATATGCATCACAGCATCATAAAAGACAATATTACCGCAGGCGCCGGCAACCGAATTCATGGCTTCAACCAGAGGGGTCCCGGCTGCAAACATTGTTTCCAGGGTTCTCGCATATCTCGCAATGGCAGATTTTTCAAGAATTTCGCCAATGACGGGTATTTTGAGAGAATATCTATCCATGTATTCGCCGAATTTTTTGGAACGTTTTTTCAGTTCTAATAAACCATAAACCACACCGCCAATTACCGCAAATATCATAAACCAGTTGGCAACGAAGAAATCCGAAGAATCAACTAAAAACTGTGTCAATGCAGGAAGATCAGCACCGAAACTGGAAAATAATTCTGAGAACTGAGGAATAACAAAGATCATCAAAATTGTTACGATAATGAATGCGACTACAATAACAGCAATTGGGTAAAATAAAGCGGCTTTGATTTTTGATTTTAAGGCTTCAGTCTTTTCCAGATAGCCTGCAAGCTTATGTAGTATGGCTTCCAATATACCGGATTGCTCGCCTGCCTCCACCAGGTTACAATAAAGTTGATTAAAATACAGAGGATGTTTTCTCAAGGCCTCTGTCAGTGCGTTTCCTGCCTCAACATCGGCTTTCAGTGTCAAAATAAGTTCCTGCATAGCCGCATTTTCATGTCCATTACCGACAATCTCAAAGGCCTGCACCAATGGCACACCGGATGACATCATGGTTGCCAACTGACGGCTGAATACACAAATATCTTTTGGAATAATCTTGCCCTTACTGCCTCCGCCGCCAAATAATGGTTTCGGTTTCTTTTTAACCTTAAGGGGATTAACGCCCTGCCTGCGGAGCATGGCCTTGACCAGGGCATCGCTTTGGCCAGGCATTTCACCTTTTACTTTTTTGCCTGATTTATCTGTTCCTTCCCAGATGAATATATCTGCTTTTGCCGCTTCAGCCATAATATTTTACTCGATAGTTACACGGTTGACTTCGGTTAATGAGGTGGCCCCCTGTCTGGCTTTTGCCAGACCGGATTTCCTGATGTCCCATATACCTTCTTTCAGAGCCTGGTCTGCCAGTTGCACGGCATTTGCGCCTTCAATAATGAGTCGTTTCATCGCATCGGAAATATTCATCACCTGGTAGATACCGGCACGGCCTTTATAACCACTGGGACAGTCTTCATTACCCGTTACCGGCTCAAACAACTTGATCCCTTGTTTGACTTCTTCTTCAGTAAAGCCTTCTTCTAACAGGGCCTCATCAGGCATATCCAGGGGTTCCCGGTATTCCGAGTGCAGTCGACGCAGAAGTCTTTGCGCAGTGATAAGGTTGATACTGGTCGCTACTGCAAAAGCCGCGATTCCCATATCCTGAAGGCGGGTAAGGGTCTGTGGACCATCATTAGTATGTAAGGTTGACATGACCATGTGACCAGTTTGTGCCGCTTTTACAGCAATAGAGGCCGTACCCAGATCCCGGATCTCGCCCACCAGTATGATATCAGGATCCTGACGGAGGAAGGCCTTAAGCGCCTTTTCAAATGTCATTCCGGTCCTTTCATCAACCTGCACCTGATTGACACCGGCAAGGTTGATTTCCACCGGGTCTTCTGCGGTAGAAATATTGACATCCACCTGGTTCAGGATGTTGATCCCTGAATATAACGAAACCGTTTTACCACTACCGGTGGGGCCGGTCACGAGGAACATCCCATAGGGTTTATGCAGATTTTCCAGGAATTTTTCCTTCTGAAAATCCTCGTATCCCAGCATGTCGATCTGCAATGCTGCGGCATCAGAGTTCAGGATACGCATACAGGCCTTTTCTCCAAATAGAGTAGGACAGGTATTGACACGAAAGTCTATGGACTTTGACTTGGAAAGTTTTAACTTGATTCGGCCGTCCTGAGGCACGCGTTTTTCAGATACGTCGAGTCGGGACATGACTTTAATACGAGCCGCAATTTTTCCTGACAGACTGATAGGCGGTCTAGCCACTTCTGTCAGTACGCCATCAATTCGAAACCTGACACGGTAATATTTTTCATAGGGTTCAAAGTGCAGGTCCGAAGCACCTTTTTTGATGGCATCCAGTAAACACTTATTTACAAACTTTACGACAGGTGCGTCATCAACTTCATCACCACCCACGTCATCTTCCTGCTTTCCTTCTTCCGCAACTTCCAGATCATCCAGGTCTTCAAACTCGTCATCGTCCATGTCACCCAGACCACCTTCCATTTCTTCCAGGCATTTCTCAATGACTTTTGTAAGTTTGTCCTGTTCAACCAGTATGGCCTCAGTATTGGTGCCTGTGGCAAATTTAATCTCATCCAGGGCCATGAGATTGGTTGGGTCGGAAACGGCAATATAAAGACGTTTACCGCGTTTAAAGATGGGAATTGCGTTATGCTTTTTGATTAAATATTCTTTGACCAGCTTGACGGTATCAATATCAATCTCCATAGAGTTGATATCGACTACCGGAACACCGAATTCCTGGGCCGCAGAAATGGCAATATCTCCAGCTGGGACAAGCTTGTTCTCTACCAGGTAGGGGACAAAACCGGTTTTTTTACTGAGTGCTTTCTGGTGATGCTCTGCCGCTGCGGCTTCTTCTAACAGACCGTCCATGACCAGTTTTCTGGCAAGACCACTTAAATGAATTTTATTTGCCGAAACAGCCATATGAAAATATTTTCTCTTTTTTTCAGTTTGAGACGTAAATATTAGATTATATTATAAAAATTACCAATAGTTTTCTGAATGTTGCAGCCCAATATTATTGGCAATATCAGTAAAAAACCGGAATATTTTCATCCAGTCTACTAATGCATTATGGCAGGTCAAGTCTAACCGGGTTGTTACTGAGTTCCGCTCTCCTGCTCGGCAGTAAAAACCAGCTTATCTTCTTGTAAATCAACAATAATTTTACTACCGGCATTATATTGACCGGAAAGAATTTCATTAGCCAGAGGTGTCTCAAGTTGATTTTGAATGGCCCGTTTTAAGGGTCTGGCACCATAGACCGGGTCAAACCCTGTCCGCCCCAGGAATTCTATAGCGTGAATTGACACTTCCAGGGCTAAATCCTGTTCTACCAGGCGCTGGACCACTCGATCCACCTGCAATCTGGCAATATCCAGGACTTGTTCCTGCCTTAGGGCATGAAAGACCACCAGGTCATCAATGCGGTTGATAAACTCCGGTCGGAAATGGTTAGCGACCACCTCCAATACCAATTCTTTCATCTTGTCATATTCTTCATCATCCGCCATGGCCTGGATCCTGTCTGAACCCAGGTTTGACGTCATAACAATGATGACATTTCTAAAATCTACCGTCCTGCCCTGACTGTCAGTTAAACGGCCATCATCCAGTACCTGCAACAAGATATTGAAAACATCGGGATGGGCTTTTTCCACTTCATCCAGGAGGACGACGCAATAAGGTCTGCGTCTGACTGCTTCTGTCAAATATCCTCCTTCCTCATATCCAATATAGCCGGGAGGTGCACCTACCAGCCTGGCAACGGAATGTTTCTCCATATATTCGGACATATCAATTCGGATAATGGCATCCTCAGTATCAAACAGAAATTCGGCAAGTGATTTACACAGTTCTGTTTTACCCACTCCTGTTGGTCCTAAAAACAAAAATGAACCATTGGGTCGGTTGGGATCTGACAATCCTGCTCGTGAACGTCTGATGGCATTGGCCACTGCATTAATGGCTTCATCCTGTCCTACCACACGGTTATGTAAGGCCTGTTCCATATTCAGTAATTTTTCCTTTTCACCCTCAAGCATTTTGGAGACAGGTATGCCGGTCCAGTGTGATATAACCTCGGCAATCTCGTTTTCAGTGACCTTGTTTCTTAATAAGTGCATTTCTTTCATTTCCGATTTGGAGCTGTCTTCAAGTTTTTTCTCTAACTCGGGAATGATGCCGTATTGCAATTCAGACATGCGATTTAAATCACCTGCTCGTCTGGCAGACTCAAGATCTAACTTTGCCTGTTCCAGGTTTTCTTTTATGGAATGACTGCCTTGCAATGCGGCCTTTTCTGCCAGCCAGATTTCTTCCAGATCACTATATTCCTTTTCCACGGAATTTATTTCTGATTCAAGTTTTTCAAGTCGTTTTAGAGAAGCATCATCTTTTTCTTTCTTTAATGCCTGCCTTTCAATTTTCATCTGGATAAGTCTACGTTCCAGTTTATCCATGGATTCCGGCTTGGAATCAATTTCTATACTGATTCTAC
Organism: Candidatus Eutrophobius brisbanensis; assembly: GCA_038131795.1. Taxonomy (GTDB): domain Bacteria; phylum Pseudomonadota; class Gammaproteobacteria; order Eutrophobiales; family Eutrophobiaceae; genus Eutrophobius; species Eutrophobius brisbanensis. The sequence continues at coordinate 45,037 of JAYPQE010000002.1, forward strand.
TGGCGGCTTCATCGATGAGATCAATGGCCTTATCAGGTAATTGTCTGTCGGTTATATATCTATGGGACAGGGTTGCAGCTGCAACAATTGCCGGGTCTGAAATCTGAACATTATGATGCACTTCATAACGCTCTTTGAGTCCTCTAAGTATGGCGATGGTATCTTCAACATTTGGCTCATTAACCAACACCCGTTGAAACCGTCTCTCCAATGCAGCATCTTTTTCAATATTCTTTCGATATTCATTTAAAGTGGTTGCACCAATACAGTGTAATTCTCCCCTGGAAAGAGCAGGTTTGAGCATATTGCCGGCATCCATGGAACCTTCTGCCTTTCCGGCCCCCACCATAGTATGGACCTCGTCAATAAACAGGATAATTTTCCCTTCCTGCTTACTCAGGTCTTTGAGTACCGCTTTTAATCGCTCTTCAAATTCTCCTCTGAATTTTGCTCCTGCAATAAGCAGTCCCATATCAAGGACCAGTAATTGTTTGCCTTTAAGATTATCAGGGACTTCACCATTAACAATGCGCTGTGCCAGGCCTTCGACGATAGCCGTTTTTCCCACGCCCGGTTCACCAATTAATACCGGATTATTTTTTGTTCTGCGCTGCAAGACCTGAATCGTACGCCTGATCTCATCATCCCTGCCGATAACGGGGTCGAGTTTTCCCTGTTCGGCACGGGCAGTCAGGTCAATTGTGTATTTGGCCAATGCCTGTCTGTTTTCTTCATCATTAACATCGGAAATTTTTTCTCCACCCCTGACTTTATCAATAGCGGAACTGAGATTATCTTTAGTTATTCCTGCTTGTTTTAACAATGCACCCAGTTTGCTCCTGTCTTCCAGGGCTGCAAGAATAAAAAGTTCACTGGAAATATATTGGTCGCCTCTTTGCTGAGAAAGTTTATCTGTAAGATTCAGTAAGTTTTCCAGGTCTTTGGAGATATGTAATTCGCCACCTGTCCCCTGGACCTGAGGGAAATTACTAACAATATCTTCGAGTGTTTGTTTGAAATTATGAAAATCTGAGCAGATACCTGAAATCAGGCTTTTAACAGAACTCCCCTCCTGTTCCAGCATAGCAAGCATGACATGTGCGGGCTCAATATATTGATTGTCCTTCCCAATCGCCAGACTTTGGGCATCGGCAAGGGCTTGTTGAAATTTACTGGTAAATCTTTCCGGGCGCATGGTTAATTCATGAAAATAATAATCCCAGTTTAAATGGGGTTACTTCAGGAAAATTCAAGGGGCAGACAGGTGATGTTTGCCAGATAACAGAATTAATAGACTCCTAGATAAAAGTAGGATCTGGCGATCTTGCTGATGGCTACAACATAGGCTGCGGTGCGAAAGTCATTTACCTTATTGTTTGTTTCCAGTGTATCCCTTAACTCCTGGTAGGCATTTCTCATCGTGTCATCCAGACCGGATCTCACCAGATCCAGCTCATTTGCGCCTTTAATGATTTCTTTTTGCATCCACTCCGGGACATCTTTTTGAGTCATGTTTTGAAGAGCAGAAATATAGTGCTGGCCTTTTATTTCATCAAAACGCCGTTCCATTCTGCCAAACCGAATGTGGGATAAATTTCGTATCCATTCAAAATATGACACCGTCACTCCGCCAGCATTGACGTAGGCGTCCGGAATGATAGTTATATTTCGTTTTCTTAATATTTCATCGGCTTCAAACGTCACAGGACCATTTGCAGCTTCAATGATTCATTTAGTATTGATTCGTTCTGCATTCTCTTTAGTTATTTGTGCCTGCATTGCTGCGGGAATAAGAATATCGCATTCCATTTCAAGAACGGCTTTGCCGTTTTCAGTAAAGCTGGCATCGGGAAATCCTCTGATGGTTTTGTTGGCATTTATAAATTCGCGAACCCGTTGTATGGATATGTCATTTTCATTAATTAAGGCACCGTCTTTTTCGATGATGGCAATGATGATTGATTCGTCTTCCTCATCAAGCAGCTTCCCTGCATGGTATCCCACATTTCCAAGTCCTTATAAGACAATTCGTTTGCCGGCAAGTCCACCATCCATACCTGCATTTTTAACATCAGCGGCGTGCCGGAAAAATTCCCGCATGGCATAGACCACACCCCTGCCGGTGGCCTCAACCCGACCCCGTATACCGCCATGATGTACCGGTTTACCGGTTACACATGCAGCGTAATTGAGGTTTTCAGGATGCAGGTGCTTGTAGGTATCAGCTATCCATGCCATTTCCCTTTCCCCCGTGCCCATGTCAGGAGCAGGTACGTTGGTTGAGGGGCTGATGAAATCTTTACGGATTAATTCCCGCGCAAATCGTCTGGTAATCAATTGCATATCATCCCGGCTATATTTTGATGGGTCAATTTGCAGGCCACCTTTGGAACCACCAATAGGAACATCAACAATTGCACATTTGTAGGTCATAAGAGCGGCGAGTGCCTTTACCTCGTCCTGATCAACTATGGGGGCATATCGAATACCACCTTTTACCGGTAAACGGTGAGTGCTGTGGGTTGCCCACCATCCGGTAAATACTTCCAGTTTGCCGTTGAAGTTGACTGGAAACCTCAGTTCTATAATGGCTTCGCAGGCCTTGATGGTTGTGCAGGTCCCTGGATCCATGTCCAGGACACCAAAGGCCCTGTCAGCCATAAAATCAACACTTTCACTGAATTTCATTGTCTTGTCCTTCATATTCTTTCCGAAGCTATTATTCAGCTACTAGCATAGACTATTCATTCATCCAGATCATGCTTGCCATACGGCCAGTCACTCCTTCTCGACGATAAGAAAAAAACAGATCATCATCTTTATACGTACAGAAAGGTGTAGTAAATATTCTGTAAATTCCCTGTTTATTTAGAATTGTTTTAATCATCATCTCAAGGTTTGCATACCAGTGGTCCCTGCCTTTTTTTGTGAAACCAGACTGCAAATCATTATCAAGGTTTACACATGCGTCATAAACGTCCTGTCCAACTTCATAATTTTCGTCGCGAATATGGGGCCCTATCCAGATAATTATTTCTTCAGGAGAGGAATCAAACCAGGAGATTGCATTATTAACTATACCAGCTACCAGACCTCGCCAGCCCACATGTATCGCGCCTATCTTCTTGCCAGTTGAATTGCACATTAGCAATGGGACACAATCAGCAGTCAGGATAACACAGGGCAGTTGAGGTACTTCTGTCACTATACCATCCGCTACATTCTTTTTTTCAAAACCAGAATTGATTATTCTCGATTTGTGAACCTGATTTAACCAGACAGGTTCGCGTGTAAGGCTTAGAAAACTTTTTAGTTGCTCCCGATTCCGTCTAACATCTGATTCACTGTCACCGACATGTAATGCAAGATTAAACCCGGAATAGGGCGCATGACTGTAACCACCTGTTCTGGTGCTAATCCCTGCTTTAATGCCCGGGGGTGCTTCCCAGTTTGCTGGAATCCATGATTCAGGTTCAGTCTGCTGATTCATTTTTCAACATGGTTAGTAACGATTTAATATCATCTGGGAGTTCTGCAGTCCATGTAACTGATTCAGATGTTTTTGGATGGGTCAGTTGCAGGCGCCAGGCATGCAGGGCCTGACGGGGAAACGCCTTTAACATTCTAATTGATTCACTTGACATATGTTTCGGATGTCTGGGGCGCCCGCCATATACTGGATCACCCACGACAGGGTGGTGAATATGTGCCATGTGAACCCTGATTTGATGGGTACGACCAGACTCCAGTTTTGCCAGTACGTGAGTAATCTCTTTATACCTTGCCAGTACACGAACATGTGTAACCGCTGGTTTCCCATTCTTCACCACAGACATACGTGTACGTTTCACAGGGTGCCTGCCAATAGGTGCTTCGATAATGCGGCCTGCTGTCATTACACCATGTACGATTGCCTGGTATTCACGATTAATCCTTCTTTCCTGCAGATCTCTGACCAGATGAGTATGGGCAATTAATGATCTGGTGATCACCATGATACCAGAGGTATCTTTATCCAGCCGTTGAATGATTCCTGCCCTGGGGATAGCGTCAAGCTCCGGAAAATGATAAAGCAGGGCGTTGTATAATGTATTATCCGGGTTACCGGCGCCAGGGTGTACAATTAGTCCGGCGGGTTTATTAAGAATGATAATGTCTTTATCTTCGTGGATTATATCTAACGGGATATTTTGACCACTACTTGTCGTTTCGGTTAGGCCAGAATGGACGCAGATATGAATTTGTTCCCCACCCATGAGTTTTTCACGTTGCGATTTGTGGCAACCATTTACCTTAATGAAACCAGCCTTTATCCAGTTTTGTAACCGGCTACGTGAGTATTCAGGTAATAATTCTGCCAGGGTTTGATCAAATCTCATGCCCTGGCAGGATTCTGGTACCTGTAAAATTCGGTCAATTTTTTCCATAATCAGGAATAATAATACATATCTGGTAAAATAAGTTTGTCGGGAACCTCTGTTTTACTCTGCGGTCCTTAATTCTGTTAATAAAACCATGTGATATACTTTAAATCATGTTGAAAACATTAATCAGTATTATATTAATCATTACCCTGTCCGGGTGTGCTTTATTTGATAAAGATGAAGATGAGGCCAATAACTGGACCCTTGAGAGGCTGTATTCAGAGGCAAAACGTTCAATGCAGCGCCAGAATTATAATCGTGCAATTGAGTTATATGAATTTCTGGAGACGCGTTACCCATTTGGTGTATACGGCCAGCAGGCCCTGTTAGACCTTGCCTATGTATATTACAAAATAGGTAATCAGGAGCAGGCATTATCGACGACTGATCGCTTTATCAGGTTATATCCGCAAAATCCGCATGTTGACTACGCTTATTATTTACAGGGCCTGATAAATTTTTATAAAAATAAAACATTGACTGACAGGTTTGTGCGTACCGATGCCTCTCAACGTGATGTATCCAGTGCCTATGCATCCTTTCAAAATTTTTCAGAACTCCTGGAACGTTTTCCGGATAGTCGGTATAGGGAGGATTCAATTCAACGTATGGTTTTTCTGAGAAATGTCCTGGCTCAGAATGAAGTGCATGTGGCGAGCTATTATTTGCGTCGCAGGGCATTTATTGCTGCAATCAATCGTGCCAGGTATGTTGTTGAAAATTATTCCAAAACACCATCTGTCCCGGATGCCCTGGTCATAATGGCAAAGGCTTATCGTTTGATTGAGTTGGACGATCTTGCATATGATACATTAAGAGTCTTAAAAATGAACCACCCGTCACATCCGGGTATCTCTGAAGTAGAAGCTATTGTATTGAACTGATAATTATATCTATGACTCGCGATACCCTGAAGTAATGGGGTATCTGCGTTCCTTCCCAAATGCACGTTTACTGATCTTTACACCGGGCGGTGCCTGGCGACGTTTAAATTCAGATCTATCTACCAGATTGATGACAGGGATGACATGCTCTTTTGAATATCCATTAGCAATGATTTGCTCGGGACTTTTGTCCTCTTCTATATACATTTTCAGAATTGGATCCAGTATCTCATAGGGAGGTAGAGAGTCTTCATCTTTTTGATCATCACGTAACTCGGCACTGGGTGGTCTGTCTATAATACGTTGTGGAATAATCAGTTTTTGTTCATTGATATAATTTGTAAGTGCATAGACCTGTAATTTAGGAATATCTTTCAATGGTGCAAATCCGCCTGCCATATCACCATACAAGGTTGCATAGCCTACGGCCATTTCACTTTTATTGCCTGTGGCCAGGACCAGGCGTCTGGATTTATTTGATAAGGCCATGAGTATCACTCCTCTGGAACGTGCCTGGATATTTTCTTCTGTTGTATCTGTTGGAGCGTTTTTAAACAACGGCTCAAGCAGTTCCATAAATGCTGAGTAAGGTTTTTCAATGGGAATAATTTTGTGCTCAATCCCCAGATTATTTGCCAATGATACTGAATCATCGATACTCATTTTTGCTGTATACCGTGAGGGCATCATAATCACTTCAACGTTATCCGCTCCAAGGGCATCTACTGCAAGGCAGGTGACAAGCGCAGAGTCTATCCCTCCTGACAGGCCGATAACCACACCATTAAACCCGTTTTTTTCAACATAATCTTGAATTGCCAGCACCAGCGCCTGATAAATTGACGCACAATCAGTTAATTCCCGCTCATCACTCCAATCGGGAACCAGTGAAACCATCTCATTCTGCTTTTCCAGTGTCAGCGTAAAGATTCCGTTTTTAAATTGAGGGGCGGCGGCCTTTATGGTTCCATCAGAATCTATAATCATTGAGGCCCCGTCAAAGACCAGTTCATCCTGACCGCCATTAAGGTTGGTATAAATCACTGGCAGCCCTGTTTCTTTATTTCGGTCCCTTAAAATCGACTGCCGTTCTGAGAATTTGTTTGTATGAAATGGTGAGGCATTAATATTAATGATTAATTCAGCACCATGTTGTTTTGCCTGGCTTGCTGGCATGGGATCCCAAATATCTTCACATACAGTCAGGGCCGCCCTGATATTTCCCAGTTCAATTATGCAGGGTTTTTTGCCGGCTGAAAAATATCTAACTTCATCAAACACACCATAATTGGGTAATATCATTTTGTCGTAGTTGGATGCCAGCCTGCCGTTTTTTATATACGCACAACTGTTATATATTTTTTCACCATCCTTTCTAGGGTAACCAAATATTATATTGATCCCTGCGCATATAGATTCCAGGTCTTCTATAGCATGTTGTATCTGTTTGTAGAGATCTGGTCGGTATAGCAGGTCTTCAGGTGGATATCCCGTGAGCACAAGTTCAGGAAAAATCAATGTTTCCACATGCAATTTTTCTCTCGCAGTATCAATACATTTGAGCATTAATTGCTTGTTTTTTTCAATTGCGCCGACGCAGGGATTGATTTGTGCAATGCCAATAATCATTAAATTTAATCTAACTCAGTTGGGTGTCACCAGTTTGTGGGAACTGATGTTAGGTTTGTACCTGTATCTGGGCAAGGAGAATTTCATATTCTAATGGGATTTCACCATTTACTATAAAAATTTCTGCCATTTCATCACGCCAGTAGTCTAGCGCATTCTGATGCGCACCAGTTTTAATTAAGCCAATCAAAAACACGGTTTGTAGATATTTTTTTTGTTCTACATCGTTAAAGTGAAAGCCGGAAAGTAGTGTAGCTGACGTCCTGTTAATCTCATTATAATCTTTATTTGATATCGCCTGAAATAGCCTTAACCATGTGATATGCGAGTTGGTGTTCCGGTCTTCGTTACAGTCAGGATTAAAGGCCTCCAGCATTTCATTAATTTCTGGTTCAGTAAGATATGGCAATATTGAACTGAATATCATATAGACCGAGTCAATCCAGACTGTCCTATTATAATTTGTATTGCAGTTAGCTGCGGCTGCATTCAAAAAGTTCACACTGGCGATTGCCTCAATATTATTTTTGTCAAATACCTTGTCGCTGAAAAAACTGTATATATTTTCTGCCGCCTTAATCTGTGACGCATCGAAAAATTCTGTAGCGCTGAGTCTATAACGACGCGCAGGTAACTCTGTATACAAGAGATCCAATATTGGTATGTGGTTTACCCGAAGGTTTAATATCTGTTTAACATCTTCTTTGAGATATCTGGCCTTTGTCGCATTTTGATCCAGGTATGGGAAAAAGTCAGAATTAATCGGGACAGGGGAGTGTGCAATATAGGCATTGAAAATATCCTGATCGCCCAAAAACCGTATAAGCACGTCATCGATATTATTCACAAATATAGTTGCAAGCTGGCTTTTAATTTCAGGCGCATCAAAAATATCATCTCTTGCCATAGGAACTTCTCTATCATTACTTGCAACTAACAACAGGTTGCCGTCATCAGCAAAATAAATACTATAATATGAAAACTCACTGGCAATGGCTTTAAGAACAGAGACCAGTAAGTCCAGGTTGAATTCATAAATATGAATCCACTGGACCAATTTGCCATTTGTGTTCAGATGTGAATTTACCGTTTTATAAAATTCCCTGGTAAACAGGCTGGATACACCACTTACCCATGGATTGGATGGTTCCGAGATAATGACATCATATTTACTTTGATGTGTGGAAAAGTAGGTTTTTGCATCTTCTATATGGATATGGCTTCTAGGGTCGTTATAGACACGCTCAGTTTTCCTTCCATAGAGTTTTGCGCCTTCAACCATGGCGGATTCAATTTCAATGGTATCAACGCGGCTGACCCTGGGTGAACCCAGAAGAACATGAGAAGTTAAGCCTGAACCAAGACCAATATTGGCGATTTCCTCTGCATCTGGATTGATGGTTAAAGGTAAGGCCCCCAGCAGGGTCATGGTAGATTCATCGGTGGAGGGAGGTGCATCATCAGCAATGGACATGGCAGCATCTGGTTTACCATTGGTAATAATTGACAGACTGACATCCCTCCAGTTTGTAACACTCACAGAGGCAGTTCTCCCATCCTTATGATAGATAACTTCAGACCTGTAATCTGAGTCAGAAAGTCCGCCTCTGAAAACACTTGATGCCATCAGACTGGTGTCAAACCGGGTAAATATAGCGATCAGGAAAATAGCCATGCCCGCTGTAAATATTGAATAGGCGGCAGGGCGAAAAGTAATATTTGTTATTATGGACCGCAGCAGCAGAATACCAATGACGGCATCTATGATTGCGCCACTAATGATAGCGCCTTTTAGTGAGAATAAAGGCATACCTATAAATACTGTGAATATGACACCAAAGATTGCGCCAATGGTATTGCTGGAATAGATTTGGCCAATACTCCTCTCACCGTGACCTCTATTTATAAGAATGTATGTGAATAATGGTAATGTCATCCCCGCACAAATGGTTGTTGGCAGCATAATGAGTAAGGCAATGGCATGGCTGGTAAGGTTATAAAGCAGGTAACCCTCGTCCGATTCCTTTAAAGCTGACATGAAAAAAGATTGCAGGTAGAAACTATTGTTGTAGAGGACGATGGTAAGCAGCGCGAAGCAAGCCATAATGATTTGAATCATGGCTGCGAAATAGACCGGGTTTTCCAGCTTTTCTATTCGCTTCCTGATCCAGAAACCACCAATACCCAGGCCCGTGATAAAGGCGCTTAACATTAATTCAAATGAATGGGTGCTCGCCCCCAGGACCATGGATAACATCCTGATCCAAGCGATTTCATATATGAATGACCCCATTCCAGTGAAAAAAGCAGCACAAAGAATCAATCTGATCCAGTTATTTTGAATACTCTCTGTTGCTTTGACCTTTACTTCTGTGTCCTGGTCTTTGGCAATAAAATAGATGCTTATAGATATCAGGATATTAATTAAACCCGCCGTCAACATTGTTCCGGGCAACCCTGCCTTTGCAATCAGGTAAAATGCGCTAATCAATACCGCTGCTGCAGCACCAATGCTGTTTGTAAAATATAAGAAAGAAATCGAGTGTCCCGGAGTATCAGGGAATTTCCTGATAAAACCGCCGCTCATTAATGGGAAAGTGGTGCCAAGTAATATCGATTGGGGCAGTATCAGTAACGATGCAATAAATGTTTTATATACATACACCATTCCCGTCGCACCAATTTCTGGAATGATTGAATTGAATGAAATGTCGTAGGCAAAGTTATATATCGTGTGAAATAACAGCCCAATTATACCTATAACACCTTCAATCAGGGCATAGCCCATCAGCATGTTTTGAATTCTATTACCGTAACGGCTTATGAGCCATGCGCCCAGCGCCATGCCGCCCATAAAAATAATTAATACCATGCTTTGGGCATAGGCGGCGTGGCCGAGAAACTGTTTAAGATAATGTGACCATACCGATTCGTATATAAGACCTGTCGCTCCAGAAAGGGCAAATACTAACAATAATATTTTTTGTTGGTTATTTTGTTGGTTCATCGCGCCCAGTTCATATTACGGGTATAACGATCAATAGAGTCATTATAGATTTTTATTAAGCCTGTATTCTATCATTGCCAGCAACAATTTAATTTCCAGTGAAAAATCTTCATTTTCTGCAAATATCATCATCACATCATAATTCCACGCATCCATTGCCCGTTGATATTCACCCAGGTTTATCAGACTCACAAGTTTTGCTGTGTGAAGAAACCGTTTGTGAAATAAATCCAGGTTTGTATCTGTTGATAGTAGCCGGGAGGCTATTTCTAACGTTGAATCAGGCTCGCGTGATCCAAGTGAATGATATAATGCCAGCCAGTCCATTTCGTGTTCTGCCAGTACAGGTATTGTGCAGTCTGGCGTGATGCGATCTTTAATATCATCTATTTCAGCTAAACTTAGATATGCTGTTGTTGTGGTTATAACTGAGAAAAATGAGTCCAGCCAGAGCAATTCGTCGTGTTCAACATCACAACTATCTGCGATATTCAGGAGGTGTTTGATCGCGGAGTAATAGCTGGAGTCATCTATGTTTTGGCCAGTCATGACCATTGAATACACCTGGTTTGCCCTGTTGCCAAAACTCATGCTAGTGATTGTGTTGTCTGTATAAGACAGGTGTTTGAACGACTGATTTCCTTTGTTGTAGATGAAATCCATGATGGGAACCGCATTCAGACGGATGTTGAGTAAATCATCGATATTATTTTTCAGAAACCGGTGCCTTGGCGCATGTAGATCGAGGATCGGGTAATAATCTGAATTGGCAGGAATGGGGTAATCCGATATGTAAGGGTTATACAATGATTGGTCACCCAAAAACCTGAACTGAATATCCTGAATATTTAAAATGTCAATTTCAGATAATGATAAAGCGAGTTTTTCATTGTCAAAAATGCTGGATGAGGGTTGTGAAACCGGATTGTCCAGGCTGGCAACCAGGATAAGATTCTCTTTATCAGTGAAGTAGATAGAATAGTATGGATAGACTGAAGAAAGCGATTTCAGTATCGATATCAATAGACTGATATCAAACTCATAGGTGTGTATCCATTGTACAAACAATCCCCCATCGGCAAGGTTATCTTTAGTGACCTGGTAAAATTCATGCGTAAATAAACTGGAGACGCCACTTACCCAGGGGTTGGATGGTTCTGAAAATATTAAATCGTATTTTTCCTTTGATAAGGATAAAAAAGTCCGGGCATCTTCAATATATATCTTACTTCTGGGGTCGTCAAAGGTATTGATGGTCTCCGGGATAAAATGCCTGGCACCTTCCACCATGGCAGTTTCAATTTCAATAGTATCAATTCTCTTTATATTTGGTGAGTAAAGTGCCGTATGTGCTGTTAATCCTGATCCCATGCCTATATTGGCCGCATATTGAGCTTCATTGTGAATGGCCATGGGGATTACAGCGATCAATTTCATCGTTATTTCATCAAGCCTCGGTGGTAAATCCGGATTCATGGTAATGGACGCATCGGGTTTACCATTGGTTGCTATAAGTTTTATGTCTTCATTATGAGCAACAACTGAGATTGAAGCAGTCTTGCCGTCCTTGTGATAAATGACATTAGTTCCGGACTCCCAGTTGTAATGCCCATGACGAAAAACACCAGATGCCATTCTGTTTAGATCAAATTGAAAGGACATATTGGCAATAAGTACACATGAAATAATGGAGGCAAAAACCGGTTTTGCGATCTTTAAAGATTGTTTGTTTAGTGATTTGCTGATCAGCAGAAAGCCGATAAGTATGTCGATTATTGCACCAAACAGGATTGTGTTCTTAAGGCCCAATACCGGCATGCCGATAAATATTGTAAATAAGATACCTGTGATTGCACCTATGGTATTGCTCGAATATACAAGCCCGATATTTTTTTCCTGATGATTTTCTCTCAATAATATATAGGTAAATAAAGGCAGGGTCATGCCGGCACAAATTGTGGTCGGGAGCATGATGAAAAGTGCAATACCATGATTCGTGATATTAAATAATGTATAACCCTGTTCGTTTATATCCAGGGCCTGATATAAAAAGCCCATAATTTCAAAACTGTATCCGTACAGGAAAACTGTTGCGAATGCGAATAAGCCCATAACAACTTGGACTATGCCCGCATAGGTAACAGGAGACTTAATATTATCGATTCGTGTCCTGATCCAGTATCCACCAAGTGCAAGTCCTGTTATAAAGGCACTCAACATGATTTCAAATGAATGGGTACTTGAACCCATTACCATAGATAGCATTCGTATCCATGCTATTTCGTAAACAAATGAAGCAAGTCCGGTACAGAAGGATGCAACCAGGAGAATATATGGCCAGCCAAGGCCAATGGGTTTCTTATCGGTATCAAATAGTTTCTGGGGTTTTTTACCTGCCAGGAAATATGTCGTGATCGCGATGGCTATATTCAGTAAGCCCGCAGAAAATATAGACCCGGGCAAACCGACAGCACTGATTAAATAGAATGTAATGACGAGCAGAGCAATTGCAGCCCCTATGCTATTTGCAAAATATAATAATGATATTGATTTGCCCGGGGATTCAGTTTGGAATCGTACAAATCCACTGCACATTAAGGGGAAAGTTGTGCCTAATAAAACTGACTGTGGCAATATCAGTAATGCAGCGACTAAAATTTTATAGCTATTGGTAAATAGACCTGAGTTAAGTCCCGGAATAATGACTTCGTATGAAAGAGTATTAATAAATACAAATACGTCATGAAAAATCAGGCCGAACAGGCCTATGCCCCCCTCTATGATTGCATACGCCAGTAGGGGGTATTCGATTTTGTGACTTATTCTCGATACCAGCCATGCGCCCAGTGCCATTCCACCCATGAAGATGATTAATACCAGGGCCTGGGCATAGGCAGCATGCCCAAGAAAGATTTTTAGATAATGGGACCAGATTGATTCATATATCAGGCCTGAAAAACCGGACAGAAAAAAAATAAATAATAAGATGCGTCCCACCAGGCCGATATTCATAATTAGTAAAAATGCTTACATATGTTGCACATGACTATCCAGCCTGGTGGGTGGTTAATATTGATTAGAGATTTTCCGCAATAGTTTTACCCAAGACTGCTGGTGAACTGACTGTGTGAACGCCTGCAGCTTCCAGGGCTGCGAATTTATCATCTGCCGTGCCTTTTCCGCCTGAAATGATTGCGCCGGCATGGCCCATTCGTTTCCCAGGTGGTGCCGTCACACCGGCAATATACCCCACAATCGGTTTGGTCACATTGGATTTAATGTAATCGGCGGCTTCCTCTTCGGCAGTACCGCCAATTTCTCCGACCATGATGATACCCTTGGTATCTTCATCTTCCTGAAATAACTTCAGACAATCTATGAAGTTCATACCGTGAATTGGATCACCGCCAATACCTATGCATGTACTTTGCCCCAACTTCGCGAGCGTGGTTTGATGTACTGCTTCATAGGTTAATGTACCGGATCTGGAAACAATTCCTATACTGCCTGGTGTATGGATATTACCTGGCATAATCCCTATTTTGCACTGTCCAGGGGTAATTATACCCGGGCAGTTTGGTCCGATAAGTCTTGTACCTGGAAACAATTCCAGGCTGGCCCTGACCTTGAGCATATCTAACACTGGAATACCTTCGGTAATACACACGATGAGCTGGATTCCTCCATCGGCCGCCTCCATGATTGCTTCAGCAGCAAAGGCTGCTGGAACCATTATCATAGTTGCATTTGCGCCGGTTTCATTTACCGCTTCGGCCACAGTATTAAAAACCGGTCTATCCAGGTGTTTTTGTCCACCTCTACCTGGTGTAATTCCACCTACGACGTTTGTGCCATACTCAATGGCTTGTTCTGCATGGAATGTCCCCTGTTTGCCAGTAAATCCCTGGACTATTAGTTTTGTATTATTATCAACCAGGACAGCCATGATTAGTTTCCTCCTTTAGATGCTTCGACGACCTTGTTTGCTGCATCTGTAAGATCATCTGCAGATATAATCTTCAAATCGCTTTCGTCTAGTAGTTGTTTGCCTTCATTTACATTAGTGCCCTGTAATCTCACTACAACTGGTACATTAACACCAACCTCTTTTACAGCATGAATGATGCCTTCTGCGATCAGATCACACCGAACAATTCCTCCAAAAATATTGACCAGGATTGCTTTAACTTTTGAGTCAGACACAATCAGTTTGAATGCTTCAGATACCCTTTCCTTGGTTGCACCACCGCCGACATCCAGAAAGTTTGCTGGCTCTCCGCCATGAAGCTTGATGATGTCCATGGTTGCCATGGCCAATCCTGCACCATTAACCATACATGCGATATTGCCATCCAGGGCAACAAAATTCAGATCAAATCGTTTTGCCGCATTCTCTTTTTCATTTTCCTGACTTTCATCCCGCAGAGATTCCATGTCTTTTTGTCTGAATATGGCGTTGTCCTCTACTGACACTTTGGCATCAAGTGCTTCTATATCACCATTCGTGGTAATAATTAATGGATTGATTTCAACGAGACTGAGATCTTTTTCGGTAAATAACTTATACAGGCCATGAATTGAGACGGACAACTGTTTACGTTGATGATCATTCAGTTCCAGTTCAAAGCCTAACTTTCGGCACTGGTATTCCTGTACACCGAGAATAGGGTTTATAAAAAATGTAAATATCTTTTCAGGTTCAGTCGCTGCAACTTCTTCAATGTCCATGCCTCCGGCCCTGGAACCCATTACAACAATCCGTCTTTTACTCCTGTCAACCAACATTCCCAGATATAACTCAGACTCAATGTCGGACATTGTCTGGATTAGTACGCAATTAACCGGATTGCCTTCAGGCCCTGATTGTTTGGTTATCAAGCGGGTCCCAAGCATTGCACTGGCGTATTCTTTTACTTCATCAATGCTTCTTGCCAGCTTTACACCACCGGCTTTACCTCTTCCCCCAGCGTGGACCTGGGCTTTTACGACCCAGCCTTCGCCACCCAGTGTTTTAGCATTTTGTTCCGCTTCCTCGACGGTATAAGCCGGAAGACCATGAGAGACAGGAATTCCGTAATTGTTGAATAGTTGTTTTGCTTGATATTCGTGAAGATTCATCTTGATCCCTTTTAATTGTTGATGATTTAACTACCCGGATATAAATAATGTCAGTAAAATCCTGAGTGCAAGCACGGGATTTTAAACAATTAACTCAAATATTCCTAGAAATATGGCCGATATTGCGAAAAATTGTTATCTCGATAGCGGACCTGGACCAATGCTATGCGGTTGAAAGAGAGGGGCGACAAACAAATAAAACTCGGTATTGAAGTTAAATAATTGCTTATTCGTTAGTTAATTCATTATAAATCACACCTATGAACATACAGCCCGGCAAATTCCATCCAAATTCGAACACCTGGGGTGCGCTGACTTATTATAATCTTTATCGCTTTCTGATTTCTTTTCTATTTGTTGCGCTCTACTGGATTAGCCAGTTACCCGAGCCACTTGGTATCTATGACAGACTGGTATTTGCAATATCTGCACATTTTTATCTTTTGGTTTCAATAATTGCGTTTATTTTTATTCAGATCAAAAAACCACCATTTAACTACCAGGTTACCATTCAGATCATCCTGGAGATTTTAATAATCGATCTATTTATTTATTCCAGTGCGGGTCTAAATAGTGGGTTTGGAATGTTACATGTAATATCCATCGCAGGGGGTAGTTTACTCCTTCCCGGCAGGATAGGGTTTTTCTTTGCAGCAATTGCAGCATTATCAGTACTCGGACACGAAGTGTATCTGCAATTATCAGTTTTTCGAGCTTCACCCAATTATATTCATGCAGGTTTTTTGGGGATCACATATTTTCTAACAGCATTTATCAGCCACCTGCTCGCCAACAGGATTGAAAAAACAGAAGCGCTTGCAGAAAAGCAGGCAATTGATCTGGAAAACCTTGCCAGATTGAATGAACATATTGTCCAGCGCCTGCATTCTGGAATTATTGTACTGGATGATGAATATAAGATCAGACTTGCAAATGAATCAGCGAGTAATTTACTGGGTGTTCATGGCAAGCTTGTTGATAATGATCTGGATAATTATTTTCCAAAATTAAAGTCTTCAATTACGGAGTGGATGGAGCATAGCGGCGGCTCTTCTTTTATTCTAAAACCGGATTCTGGTCAAACTGAATTGCAGATATCATTGATAAAAATATACTTGGAAAACAAGTCAGAAGTTCTTGTGTTTTTGGATGATGTGTCAACACTACGGCAACATGCACAAAAATTAAAGCTGGCCTCTTTAGGAAGATTGACTGCCAGTATCGCCCATGAAGTCCGTAATCCACTCGGGGCAATCAGTCATGCCGCACAACTATTACGTGAATCTATAGATGTTAAGGATGAAGAAAAAAGGCTGGTTTCAATCATCACCGACCAATCAACAAGGGTAAACAGCATCATAGAGAGTGTATTAAGTATCAGTAGACGAGAAAGGTCTGTCGTATCACCAGTAAATCTATTCAACTGGTTAGAAGAATTTGTACAGGAAATATCAGGCAGAATGTTTTTAAATGCAGGTGATATCACAGTGGAATGTAATAACAAGGATGTAATAGCCAATATTGATTCAGGTCAGTTATTCCAGATTATGTGGAATATCTGTGAAAATGGGTTGAGATATAGCACTCATTCACCCTATCTTGTATTACGTTGTGACATTCATCACGATTCATCAAGACCTTATATTGATATCATAGATAGCGGAAATGGTATAAGTGATGAATTGGCTGAAAATTTATTTGAACCATTTTTTACGACAGAAAAAACAGGGACGGGACTTGGATTGTTTATCGCCCGTGAATTATGTGAAGCTAATCAGGCATCATTAATATTACATAAAAATGATCATAATGGGTGTGTTTTCAGGATCAATTTTTCACATCCAGATAAGCGACAGGAGTTGTATTGATGAGCAGGCATATTGCGCTGATAATTGATGATGAGCCGGATATTCTCGAGCTTCTCAAGATCACGCTCACAAGAATGGATATAGATTGTGATACCGCCCTGGATTTACAAACAGCAAAAAAATTACTGCTTAAAAAGGAGTTTAATATCTGTCTGACTGACATGAAATTACCAGATGGAGATGGACTGGATTTTGTTAAATTTGCACAGGAAAAAAAGCCAGGGCTACCGGTAGCTATAATAACTGCACATGGTTCTATGGATACGGCTATCCAGGCATTAAAAATTGGGGCATTTGATTTTCTGACCAAACCAGTTGACTTACAAAAGTTACGCCAACTGATTGATAATGCACTGCAGGATATTCCCAAAACAAATGAAGCGAATAATTACTTAATAGGGGAATGTAACAGTATTATCAATTTGCGGGACATGATTCATAAATTGGCAAGAAGTCAGGCGCCAGTTTATATTTGTGGAGAATCCGGAGTTGGCAAGGAACTCGTCGCAAGGATGATTCATGAGCAAGGATCACGTTCAGAAGCAGACTTTGTGCCGGTAAATTGTGGTGCAATACCACACGATTTAATGGAAAGTGAATTTTTTGGTCATGTAAAAGGCAGTTTTACCGGTGCTGTTACGGATAGAATGGGATTATTTCAGGCTGCAGATGGTGGAACATTATTTCTGGATGAAATCGCTGAATTACCTCAGCAAATGCAGGTTAAATTATTACGCGCCATACAAGAAAAATCAGTTCGACAAATTGGTTCCCAAAAAGAAACCTATGTTGATGTTCGAATTTTAAGTGCAACGCATAAGGACCTGACATCACTGGTTGCTAACGGAAAGTTCAGACAGGATTTGTATTACCGAATAAATGTGATAGACCTAAAGGTGCCTCCGCTACGTGAACGAAAATCTGATATCCCATTACTAGTTAACCATATTTTGCAGAAATCAGATGCAGCACTAAATGGAGAAAAATCCTCTCTTATATCAGAGGATGCTATGAATGCACTTATGCAATATTCATTTCCTGGCAATATCAGGGAGCTGGAAAATATCCTCCATAGGGTGATTGCATTACACGAAGGAAAAGAAATATCTATTGATGATCTACAATTGCCCGCACAGGAAGATGAGAACAAAACAAATACAGATAATGATAAAGCGTTGGATTCATATCTTGCCATACAGGAGAAAGAAAGAATTTTACAGGCGCTAGAGAAAACCAGATGGAATAAGACCTCAGCAGCAAAATTGCTTGGGATTAGCCTAAGGGCACTTCGATATAGACTTGAAAAGCTCGGTATTAATTAAAATCATATCAGTGACAGCTTGATTTGACAGGTAAAAAGTGACTACAGAATTATCAATAATCATCCCCACTTTTAATGAGAAAAATAATATTGCACCTCTGATAAATTCTCTAAAATCAGTTTTGCAGGAGGTTGAGTGGGAGGTGATCTTTGTTGATGATGATTCACCTGATGGGACGAGCAAATTATTACGTGAATATGCGCTTAAAGACAATCGGATACGCATTATCCAGAGGCTAGGTCGTCGTGGGCTGGCGTCTGCCTGTATTGAAGGAGTACTTTCTTCAGTATCACCTTGTATATGTATCATGGATGCAGATATGCAGCATGATGAAGGACTACTGATGCAAATGCTGAATCTTCTTGGGAGAGAAGACCTGGACCTTGTCATTGGTAGCAGGTATGTAGACCAGGGGAATGCAGATGCAATGCCTTATCATCGGAAAAAACTCAGTGTTGCGGCAAACTGGTTAACTAACAGGGTCTTTGGAGTGAATATCACTGATCCCATGAGCGGCTATTTTATGTTTACCAGAAGCTATTTTGAATCGGTTAAGTATAGGCTTTCTGGTAGAGGCTTTAAAATTCTATTGGATATGTTGATCGCATCACCTCAATCAGTACGGTTTAAAGAATTACCATATGTCATGCGGAGTCGACAACATGGCGAGAGTAAACTTGATTTCTTGGTGATTTGGGACTTCATGATTCAACTCATTAACCGGACGTTCGGTAGAATTATTCCATACCGGTTTTTATCATTTGTGGCTGTGGGATTTTCTGGCCTGTTTATCCATATGTTTGTTCTATGGTTACTACACGCGCAAAATAACGGGAATTTTGCATATGCCCAGTCTGTTGCAACGTTTATCGCCATGACTTCCAATTATTTTTTAAACAATATATTTACCTATCATGACGCAAGAAAAAAACAAAAGGCACTGTGGTCGGGCCTGTTTAAATTTTATCTGGTCTGCCTGCTAGGGGCAGTATTAAATGTCGCGCTTGCAACTTATTTATATGATAGAAATGTGATCTGGATGATTGCCGGTATTTCCGGGGCCATGGCGGGGGCAGTCTGGAACTTCACTATAAGCAACATATTCGTCTGGACGATTTACAGGAAAACAGATAGTTTCGAATGAAAAGGCATAGGAACTGAATTTACTCTTGTTTACAAAAGAAAATATTTCTTATCCCTTGTTTGTTTTTTTGGGTGTTTTTGCTGTTTATATTTTAAGCTTCCCCACTACTGTTGTAGTGGAGGACGATGGGTTATTTCTCCTGGCTGCCTGGAACAATGGCATAGCACATCCACCAGGATATCCTCTATTTACACTGCTTTCGCATATATCCACATGGTTTCTACCTGGTAGTATTGCCACACGTGTTCATTTGTTTAACGCATTTTTGGGTTCATTGTCCTGTCTTGTTCTTTTCCAGGTATTGCAGCGGTTAAATTTTAATAAATTATTTTCAGCAACTGGTGCACTTTTATTGGGGTTTTCTAATGGGCTCTGGTCTCAATCAATCATTGCTGAAGTGTATACGCTTAATGTCCTTATATTTTTGATGACATTTTATCTGGCCCTGCTTTATATGGACTGCCCAGATACCGAAAAACAACTAAAACTTTTAAAGTTACTGGTATTTGTCATTGCATTAGGGCTCAGCAATCACTGGCCTTTATTCATTTTATCGATGCCAATTATTTTATTTATATGTTGGTCGAAAAAAAGCAAATTAATTCAACAGCTGAAAAGGGCATGGGTATATGTAATTCCAGGGTTGATTCCATATGTGTGGATGGTTTTGAGATCACAAGCTGATCCTCTGATTAGTTTTTATGGACCAATTAATACCTTTGAAGAGTTCCTGTTTATGGTTAGTCGACAGGGGTATGCTGAAATAGACAACAGTATTACTGCAGGTATTAGAGATAAGCTTGCTTTTGTCCGCTTTCTGTTTATTGAAGTCATTCACCAATTTGGGGTAGTTGGTGCGCCATTTTTAATGTTGGGTTTTTTCTGTCAGCATAAGTATCTTTCACGAAGGCTTGCGGCTGGGTTGACTATTACATTTTTCGTAATCCTTTTATCACTTGGGTTGATGTTGGGTTTTGATTATGATTTTTATCATCAAAATATCATTAGGCCTTACCCGCTGGTGGCATTTTGTATTGCCTCTATCTGGACCATGATAGGCATCAAGTGGGCAAGCGACTGGTTTTTGGCTCGTCATAATTCAGGTGTCCGTCCAGAATTTTTACCTGTGGCAGTGTCAGTCTTTGTCATTACCTCAATGCTGATTGTCAATTTTCAACAAAATAACAGAAAAAATGATAGCTGGGCTGAGGAATTTGCAATGGTCGTACTGAATAACCTTGAAAGGGATGCCATTTTATTTACGTACGGTGATCTGGATATGTGGACTATAGGGTATATGCATTATGTAGAAGAAGTCAGGCCGGATATCACCTTGTACAGCACTAAAGGTAATGTGTTCTCCAACAGACTATTCAAGCAGCATCACTTAACGAAGGCAGAGATGGATTCCCGTATTCACAACTTTATCAGGCATACAGACCGCCCTGTGTATTATGTCAATACATTTGTAGATGGGTACAGCGAAACTGATTATGCAATTTACAAGAAGATAAACAGGAATCTGGACAGTAAGCTTCAGCAAGTAGTGATATTGCCGGAGGTCAGCCAGTTTCTGTCGACATTACATGCCAGGGGAGAACCTTTTCATAACTGGGAAAAGATGCATTATCGGGAAATACTGGCAACGTCATGTAGTTCCTTAATGAAATTTTCAGTCTATTCTAATACTACTGATAACCAGGATATTTACGATCTTAAAAATAAGGTATGTAATAATTTTCAGGGTTATCTTGTGCAGGCAGATTATTTACTGGAATCGGAAAATCGGAATCTAAGACAAATATCTGAATTACTGGAGCGAGCAGAAGGTCTTCTGGAATACCAGGTTCTTAAAAATGAGAAGTCAAAGCTATATTATTTGCAGGGGCGGTTGCTGGCGTTACAGGACAATATGGCAGCAGCAAAATTAAAATATATTGAGTCTTATCAAAATTGGCCGTCACCGAATAATCCTGCATTGCTATATGTTGATACAGAATAGTTTGAAAGTATCTGATTATAGAATTGCCTGAGAATACTCAATTATCAGATGGATATATCCTGATTTTTATTAATATTGAACCATGGTTAAGTCTGAAAATTACAAGCATTTTTTTCTAGTTTCAGGGATAACATTTTTGGTATACCTATGGGGCACACCTGAGGCCGTGCAGTTTGAGGATGACGGTTTGTTTATCATGGCAGCTTATTTTAATGGCATAGCCCATCCTCCTGGCTATCCACTTTACACCCTGGTAGGTCACCTAATGAGCATGCTACCTGTCAGTAGTGTTGCATTTAGAATTCATTTATTAAGTGGTGTATTTGCCAGTCTTGCCTGCGGGTTGATCTGGCTGGTGACATTCAAATTATTAAAAAGCAGGGACTCAGCCTACCTGGCCGGATTAAGTTTTGGATTCTCGAGGGTATTCTGGTCTCAGGCAATTGTTGCTGAAGTATATACACTGAATATATTGTTAATTGCGTTAATTATTTATTTATTGCTGCAGTACTGTGAACAGGAGGACCCGGAAACCTCCGTAAAAACACTACGCTGGCTAGGCTTGGTTTACGGATTGGGTTTGAGCAACCACTGGCCAATTCTAGTCCTGACCACACCACTATTTTTAATCCTCATCTGGGACGTCAGGCAGCGCTTGCTGCAGCAGGTATTTAAAGCCTTACCATTTGTCATGATTGGTTTATTGCCGTATGTATGGATGATTTTCAGGTCACAGATGGATCCTGAAATCAGTTTTTATGGGCCAATATCCTCATGGAGGGATTTCTTATTTATTCTCACAAGGGAAGGGTATCAACAGATGGATAATAGTCCTACGGCAGAGTGGTGGGATAAATTATTGTTTGTCCGCTATCTTATATCTGACAGCTGGAAGCAATATGCCCCAGCGGCATCGTTAATCGTTGTTATCGGCCTGTTCTCACAATGGAGACAAATAGGGTTTAAATATTCTCTAGCGCTGATAGCGGGTTTTGTCACCAATACAGTTGCCCTTATTTTATTATTAAATTTTGATTATGACATGGAGCACCAGATCGTTTTCCGGGTTTATCCGTTGGTTGCATATTTTGTTATGGCTGTCTGGCTGGCCTGCGGATACCAATATCTGGCATTTAGGCTTGTTGATTACTTCGATTCAGAGGATTTTATTCCATTATTGAGAAAAGGCGGTGTTTTAATCCTGTGTACCGTTACCTTCATTGGTAATGTGCCTGCTAATTACAGGGCTGATGATGTCTATGCAGAAAACTATGCAAGGACGCTACTGGCGGATATTGATGAGGATGGAATACTTATCATCAATTCAGATTTCACTGTCTTACCTGCAGGGTATTTAAATAAAATTGAAGGTGTTAGAGATGATATCTCTCTATACCAGTCATATGGCCTGATCTTTAATAATAGATTGTTTCGCGGTGATAACCAGCTAACTGAAGAGGAACGTCTTGAGGTATTAGCCGAATTTATTCAGAGAGTTGATAGCCCGGTTTACAGTGAGGGCCTGTTACCTCATCGGTTTGCGGTTGATTATTATGGTCTATATGCAAAATTGAATAGAAAACGGCCTAAGGAGTCATTTAATTTTGTCTATAACCAGGCCATAAACAATTTTTATATTCAATTATTTTCGTCCCCTGAACCCGTAGACCCCTGGAGCTTGATGCTTTATCGATATCAGCGAAGGGATTTTTGCTTTCTCAATGCGGGTCTCGCCAGTTATGCCGGAACTCAGGATAAACGGATATTCTTTGAGCAATTGGTCAAGCAATATTGCCAGAATTTCTATGGTGCTCTCGGTCAGCTAGACAAAATGTTATTGGGCGATGGGCATCTTACCCCGGAATTTAACTGGCAACGGTTTGAACGATTACTTTTCCTGGCCGATACACAGTCTGTACAGGCAGTAACACGTAGGGACCTGATTTTTTTAAAGAAATTACAGGACCTGGTGCCTGGGGAGTAAATTAACCGGTATTTTGCACAGTCCTGGGTATCTGATAGAAGTGACAATTTTTGTCAAAAAGTGACCTAATGGGTAATAAACTATGTGTGACAAATATATTAAATACTGAGAATTCAGATAGTTATCATATGGCATAATTATTGTATACTCTTATAGCATGCATCTGTACAATTGGTGCTTAGAATCTTCTAAATAACAACAAGACGGGGAGTCTTATTATGAAACAACAAGGTTTTACATTAATCGAGTTGATGATTGTGGTTGCCATTATCGGTATTCTTGCCGCTGTGGCCATTCCGTCCTATCAGGACTACACTGCGCGGGCCCAGGTGACTGAAGCTGTTTCACTGACCGCAGCATTTAAGACAGGACTTGCAGAATATTATTCAGATCGTGGCGTCTGGCCTGCTAATATTACCGCAATTGGTACAACAACAGCGGGTAAATATGTTAATTCTGTGGCGCTATTAGGCGCAAAGGGTGGCGCGGTTACTGTGCAGGCAACCATGAAGGCTACGGGTGTTAACTCAGCCATAGCAAGCAAGACCCTGAATCTGGTCACCTCTGACGGTGGACTGCAGTGGGATTGTTCCGGCGGCGACCTGGACTCCAAGTACAGACCAGGTACCTGTAAGTAAGGGAGTTTCAATCCTCACTGAAAAAAGGCCACTTGATGTGGCCTTTTTTTTTAACTTATATAATTATTCTACTTATGCACCCAGTAGCGAAACTGCCCTTATTAATTACGCTTTTTTGCCTGACAGTTCTGGTCTACTGGGCGGGATTGGATAGTCACTTTATCCTGGATGATTTTTACAATCTTCAGGGCTTAGTAGACGTAGATGAACAGGGTTATCTGTACTATGTTTTTACAAATGGGTTTGCCGGTGCAAGCGGTAGGCCTATTTCATTATTCTCATTTGCATTGCAGTATGCATCGTGGCCTGACTCACCGTTCAATTTCAAATTAATCAACCTGGTCATTCACCTGGCGAATGGGTTGTTAATATATATAATTTCAGGGTTTCTCTGGCGCCGGACGGGCCAGAGAAAGGAAAATACCCCATTATTTCAGATCATCGTAACCGGTCTGTGGCTTTTGCATCCCATTCATACCAATACCCTTCTATATACCGTGCAGCGAATGACTCAGTTATCAGCATTTTTCAGTTTTCTGGGGATGCTGGCATACATCAGTGCCCGAAAGAAATTTGAGACACAGCCTTTACAGGGAGCTGTATTGGTTTATCTAGCTGTATTTGCCTGCACCGCACTTGCGGTATTCAGTAAGGAAAATGGCATCCTTTTGCCTCTCTACATATTACTGATTGAGTGGTTAATATTTGCAGACAGGCAAGAAAATAAGTCGATACGTAAACATGTGTTCATAGCAGCCGGTTTGCCAATTATTACCTTCATCGGATATTTGTTCCTCAGGCAGGAAACATTAATACAGGCCTTTGATATCAGATTATTTTCACCTGGGGATAGGGTGATGACCGAATTCATCGTCTTGATGGAGTATATCAGGCATATTGTGTTACCCAGGCCATCGGCCTTTTCGTTATTTCACGATAACTATCCTGTTTCATCCGGACTGCTGGAACCGACAGCCACATTAATGGCGTTGATAGCCCTGGTCACACTGGTCTCTATTGCTATTTATTACAGAAAAAAATATATCATCCCGTCGTTGGGCGTGTTGTTCTTTTTTTCAGGGCATTTACTTGAAGCAGGTCCGTTTAGTTTAAATTTGTATTTTGAACATAGAAACTATCTGCCAGCCATGGGGGTCATGCTGGTCCCGGGCTATTTTGTTGCAAAGGGCTGGCAGCAAAAACAAAACAAACTACCAGTACTGGTTTTTATATTGGTTTATTCAATTTTATTATTGAGTATCACTTATGGACAGGCCAGGCTTTGGAGTCATTCCTTAAATCAATTAACAGTATGGAGTCAGAACAATCCGGGTTCCAACTCGGCCCAAAATGCACTCGCAACGGAACATATGCGACTGGGAAATTATCAGCAAGCTGAAACCATACTGAACAGACTTGTCATAAATAATCAGCATGATATCTATCCGCTAATTAGACAATATCATCTTCAATCCTGTTATGTGGCAAAGAGCGATAGCGTTAGAGAAACAGGGAATACCTTGGCAGACAGGTCAGATAAGGCCCTTAATTATAATTTGGCATCACTTTCTGCCTTTGATATTTTGTTATTGGATATTACCAGGGGCAACTGTCAGCAGTTGGATTTGAATCTATTGGAGAACATATTCACCAAACTGATAAATAATCCCGGCTCCAGGCTCGATAAAGGGATATTATATGAATTTCTTTCAACCTTATTATTTTATCGGGGTGATATACAGGGAGCTTTAAATGCTTTGCAGAAATCCATATCACTTAGATTTAATATTGAGACCAAGCTAAGAGAAATTTATATATTAGAAATGTTGGGGAGAGATGACGAAGGACAAGATGCAGTATTAAAGCTGGAGCAGGATCTGGCGGGAAAACCCTTATTGTTAATGACAATCAAGAATCGACTTTCGGCATCTCGGGATAAATTAAATTGAATAATATAAATAAAAAAATCAGCATCATTTTACCCACTAGAAATGAAGCCGCCTCGCTTGAATTATTGATTCCAGAATTAATAACAGCATTTTCTGATGCAGAAATTATTCTTGTGAATGATGGTTCTACTGATCAAACTCTTGAGATCGCCGAGAAATTTGATGTGCAAATCGTGAATCACCCATACCCTAAGGGGAATGGCGCTGCCGTTAAATCTGGCGCCAGGTCGGCCACGGGCGAAATCCTTGTATTTATGGATGCTGATGGTCAGCATCAACCTCAGGAAATACATAAATTGCTGGCTGAATTAGGGCAAGGCTATGACATGGTCGTGGGTAGTCGGTCAAATAAGGCCCAGGCAAGCTGGATGAGGTTAATTGTCAATAAAGCCTATAATTTTCTCGCATCATGGATTACTGCACAGAAAATTTATGATCTCACTTCAGGCTTCAGGGCAGTTAATGCAGTAAAATTTAAAGAATATCTGCATTTACTGCCAAATGGGTTCTCATACCCCACAACCATTACCATGGCATTTTTTCGGGCGGGTTATAGTGTTTCCTATATTGATGTTGATGTGCTGCAAAGGACAGGTACCAGCCATATCCGACCGCTTAAAGACGGTGTTAGGTTTTTATTGATTATATTCAAGGTCGGAACATTGTATTCGCCATTAAAATTTTTCGTTCCTATCAGTTTTTTTGTTTTTATAACAGGTGTTTCATATTATCTATATACATTTTTTACTCAGGGAAGGTTTACCAATATGAGCGCTTTGTTGATTACCACATCATTATTAATATTTTTTATTGGAATAGTTTCTGAGCAGCTGACAATGTTATTTTACAGGGATAAAAAATGACAAACGGTTAATGGTACTAAATCGGTCTTGTTCTAGAAGGCACTCAATTATTTTCACGACCTCACCTATATGAAGCCAATCAAAGTCCTTGTTGTCACATCCACGTTTCCCCGATGGCCATCAGACACAGAGCCATCATTTGTATTAGAGCTTTGTCAGTATTTGTTTAATCGAGGAATGCAAATAGACGTTCTTGCACCCCATTGCAAAGATGCCAGAGAAAATGAAGACATGGATGGGATCAGGGTCTATCGCTATAAATATTTCATTGGGCGCTGGCAACACCTGGCTTACCAGGGGGGAATAATGGCAAAACTCAGGACCAATCCGTTGAATTATGTTCAAGTGCCATTTTTTATGCTTGCACAGTTATTTGCTGTCGCTATACGAATGCGGTCTGGTAAATATGATGTGGTCCACTGTCACTGGTTAATTCCACAGGGGCTGGTGTGTGTCTTGGCAAAAATGGTGGCAGGTAAAAATAACCAGCCAGCACTGGTTTGTACTTCACATGGCGGAGATCTATTCGCATTAAAAAATGGAATTTTTCAGTTTTTAAAGCTTTTCATCACGGAAAAAATTGATGAATTATATGTAGTGAGTAATGCGATGCGAAATTATGCAGTGTCTTTAGGAATTACTGGTGAGAAAATATCGGTCAAGCCTATGGGGGTAGATCTGGAGGAGCGTTTTACTGCAGATGGATCTGTTCTGCGTGACGGCAAGAAAATTATTTTTGTCGGTAGACTGGTTGAGAAAAAAGGTGTTGAGTATCTCCTCGATGCCTTTACGCAGGTGATTAAAAGCTGTCCTGCTGTACAGTTATTGATAATTGGTGATGGGCCATTGCGACAAGGCCTGGAGATAAAATCCAGGACATTGAAAATTGAAAATTCTGTAGAGTTTCTGGGTGGGGTCAAAAGTGCAGATTTGTCAAAATACTACTCTAGTGCAGGTATCGCCGTCGTACCGTCCATTATTACATCATCAGGAGATCAGGAAGGCCTGGGGCTGGTGATAATAGAGGCTATGGGGTGTGGTTGTGCGGTGGTTGCTTCGGACCTGCCGGCAGTACGTGATATTATTGATGAAAATACAGGTGTCCTGGTCCAGCCTGGTGATGCGATTCAACTTGCAGAAAAATTGGTCTTTTTGATTCAAAACCCTGAAGCCCGCGAAGACATTGCATCCAGTGGAAACCAACGGGTAAAAAGCCTATTCAGCTGGGACATCTGTGGAGATCGTTATTATAAAGCTTTAGTAGCAGCCAGTCGTCATTCAAACTGATAAATAAAGTTTTCAGCTTTTATGGTTCATATGCCAGTTCCAGGCACTGGTCAATATCGTGTCTAAATCAGAATATTGCAGTATAAAGCCAAGTTCGTTCTTTGCTTTACTGGCGTTGGCAACCAGTGCCGGGGGATCGCCTGGACGGCGGGGAGAGATGCCGGTTTTAATTTGTTTGTTCGTGACCCGCCTGGCAGCATCAATAATCTCCTGTACTGAATAGCCCTTTTCTGTACCAAGATTATAAAATCCAGAAGGCTCGCCATGTTGCAAACATTGCAATGCACGAAGGTGGGCATCGGCGAGGTCGTTTACATGTATATAATCACGAATACAGGTCCCGTCAGGTGTTTCATAATCATTTCCATAGACTTGAATTTCAGGCAGGGCCCCATCTGCTGCTTTAAGAATTAATGGAATCAAATGGGTCTCAGGGTCGTGTGACTCACCGATTTCACCATCCATGTCGGCACCTGCGGCATTAAAGTAACGAAGTGATATAAATTTAAGTTGCTCGGCCTTGGCTAAATCTTCCAGCATGGTTTCAATGATGACCTTTGTATTGCCGTATGGGCTAACGGGTTGTTTTTGATGTAATTCGGTCAAAGGCAATGAATCGGGTTCCCCGTAAACTGCACAGGTACTGGAAAAAATGAAATGCTCTATGCCTTGTTCTAACACCGCGCGAAGGAGTGAACTGCTACCCATCACATTATTTTGATAATAGAGCATGGGATTGACCACAGATTCACCAACATAGGCAAAGGCTGCAAAGTGCATGACTGCATCAGGCTGATATTTTTTCAATACTTGACTCAACCTGTCTGAATCTAAAATATCACCTTTTTCCAGGGGGCCCCATTTCACCGCCCAGTCATGGCCTCTGGATAAATTGTCATAGACCACAGGTAAATACCCTGCATTTGCAAGGTGTTTGCAGGTATGACTGCCTATATAGCCCGCACCGCCGGTGACAAGTATGGTTTTATTTTTATTGGGCATTTTATAAAAATACCATAAATTTCATATAGTTAAATTAATTTTAAATATGCCAAGTACAGGGCAAATCAGATTATAAGTAATTGACAGGACAATAACCAATGTTTTATGTTCTATAAAACAGAACATAAAAGATCAGTGTTATGTCTTTATTTGATGGCTTAATTACCTCCAAGATGCGAGTGAGGATTCTCATGCGCTTATTCCTCAACCCTGAGCAGCAGGTATATATCCGTGAGCTGGCAGATGAAATGCAGGTCTCTTCCAGCCAGGTAAGTGACGAGCTAAAAAAATTATCTGAATCAAATGTATTGAATGCAACAAGAGTTGGACGGCAGATTAACTTCAGTGCGAATCAAACCCATCCACTTTATCCCGAGTTGCATTCAATGGTTAAAAAGTCACTTGGGATGGACAGGATACTTGACAGTATTCTGGAACGACTTGGTAATGTTGAAATGGTTTTGTTACTGGATGATTACGCCATGGGGAAAGATACAGGAATAGTTGACCTGGTGCTGGTAGGAAAAATTGATAAGTTAAATCTAGACGATATCGTTAAAAAAACTGAGAAATATATAAGACGGAAGATAAGGACGTTAATTTTAACTTCAAGCGAGTATTTAAAACTTGAAGATGATTTGAAAAAAAGACCGATACTTGAGTTGTGGAATCGAAATAAAGTTGAATCTTGATACACCAGATAGCAGAAATAATTTTAGATACGAGTCACCTTTATGCAAGATTTACAATTAGAAAGAAAAGTATATAGCAATGAGCCATTATTAAAAGACCCAAAACAGCTCTTTAAACAAATGACACATGATTTGTTAAAGTCCAGGGAGCTGGCATGGAGGTTGTTTGTCAGAAATATTAGTGCCCAGTACCGTCAATCGTTACTGGGATATGCTTGGGCAATTTTACCACCTGTATTTGTTACTGCGATCTGGGTATTTTTAAATAGCAAAAAAATAATCCAGTTTACCCAGGTCGATATTCCTTATCCTGTCTTTGTGCTGACAGGGACAGTTATATGGCAATCATTTGTAGACTCTATCATGATCCCTTTAAAGTTGATTAATCAGTCACGACCGATGTTGGCAAAAATTAACTTTCCAAGAGAAGCGCTTATCCTGGCCAGTCTGGGTGAAATATTATTTAATCATTTTATAAGGCTCTCTATTTTGTTTGTTTTTCTGGTTTTCTATGATTTCAGCCTGCCTTCCACAGTTTGGGTTGCACCCATTGGGATGTTCTCAATAATAATTATGGGTATGGCATTGGGTATACTCTTTACGCCACTTGGGATGTTGTATGATGATGTTGAGCGGGGAGTTCAGTTAGGTGTTCAGGCATGGTTTTTTATTACTCCCGTAATATATTCAGTTCCCGCCTCATCTGCTAATTTTGTTTTATTCAATCCGGTTGCACCGTTACTGGTTACAACGCGCCAGTTCCTGACTACCGGTCAATTTGAATATGTTCCTGCCTTTATAATCTATAGTATGGTTGGCCTTCTTGTTTTATGCATAGGTTGGCTGGCATTCAGGTTATCGTTGCCCCACATATTATCCAGAATTAACGCCTAGGTGCTATCTATGGCAAAAGATACTCTTATTTCAGTTGAGAATGTGTCTAAAAAATTCTGCCGTTCGTTGAAGCATTCACTTTGGTATGGATTACAGGATATCTCACGGGAAATACTGCAATCAACAGAACATAATCAAAATTTGAGGGATGAAGAATTCTGGGTGCTGGACGATATATCTTTTGAATTGCGACGTGGTGAATGTTTGGGGTTAATAGGCGCCAATGGTGCCGGTAAAAGCACTTTATTAAAAATTTTAAATGGTTTAATGAAACCAGATGCAGGAAAAATCGTAATCCTGGGAAATGTTGGTGCCTTAATTGAACTAGGTGCAGGTATTAATCCCATTCTGACGGGCAGGGAAAATATATATATTAATGGTGCTGTTCTTGGTCTTGGAAAAAAACAGATAGACGACAAGCTTGATACCATAATTGAATTTGCAGAACTTGAAGATGCCATAGATGCGCCCGTAAAAAATTATTCCACAGGAATGAAAGTCAGGTTGGGTTTTGCCATTGCCGCCCAGATTAAGCCGGATATATTAATTATTGATGAAGTTCTGTCAGTTGGTGATGTAGGGTTTCAGGCAAAGTGCTTCAACCATATTTGTGACCTACTTGATACAACTGCGATTATTCTTGTCTCGCACTCAATGCAGCAGATATCAAGATTGTGCACGCAATCTTTGCATTTACATAATGGCAAAATTAAGTATTTTGGTGAGGATGTGGGTACGGCTATCGCAAGTTACTATAAAGAATCACATCTAAATCAATCTATATTTGAATTTGGGGAAGGGCAGGCAGAAATTCATGGGGTGGATGTGGAAAGTAATCAGATAGTTAATCCACCGGTTATTAATTCTGGCGATTCATTGAAGATACACGTGACAATCAGCGCTGACAGTAACATTAAGGATTTGTCTATTGGTTTTGTTTTTTCTTCTGAAGCACTTGTTGGCGTACTTTCATGTTTATCCAACCTGGATGAGTTCGAAATTAAGAATGACGGACAGCGCATGACCGTTACGGCCGATTTGGGTACGGTGATGCTGAATCCGGGGACCTACTGGTTAAGAGTAGGTGTATTGGCGGATAACTTTGGAAAAATACTGGTGAGGAAAGACAATGTCAGGAGTTTTATTGTAAAAGGCCCAATCGTTCAATGGGCCCCGATTCAATGGCGCGCAAACTGGAAAATCAAATCAGCCTAAAGAACTAATGCTATGAACCCCACCAATTCATTAGACGAAAAGAAGCTCATTGTACATATTGGTACGCCAAAAACCGGGTCGACCTCACTGGAAAAATTTTTATATGAAAACAGGGATGTATTAAAGGGTTGCGGGTATCTGTACCCGGAAGAAATAATCCGGGGATATGGGCATCATGATATCGCTTACCTCGCAAATGGGGAATACCCGAAATGGGCAATCCCCCAGGATAAAACGTTAGCAGACTTAATAAATTTATTACGTCACGAAATACGTAAGCACCATGAAAAAAAGATAATTCTGAGCAGTGAGATATTTTACTTGTTATCAAAGCCAAAAGAGGTTGCACGAATAATAGCTGAACTGGGGTTTAAACTGGAAGATACCCGGGTCATTGTGTATCTAAGACGGCAGGATGAGGTACATCAATCATGGTATAACCAAAGGGTTAAAGCCCAGGGGTATACGGGAGAAATTGATGATTCAATTATAGATTCCCGGGATTTATGGGACTATCAAAAATCACTTGAGCCCTGGCGCAAAATTTTTGGGAAAAAAAATATCAAAATCCGGCTATATGAGAAATCGTCATTAGTCGGGAATGATATACGGCGGGATTTTATTGAAGTTTTAGGTATAGATACAGAGAATTTCAAGTATTTACAGAAAAATACAAATTCACGTTTATGCCGTGATTTGCTGGAGTTTCAGCGATATATAAATTCAATACCCATTTCGTTTGTCAACAAAAGAAAATATATGCACAAGTTGATTGAACTCACCAATAGTTCAAAAAGTAATCAATTCTTCTCTGATTCGCCCTTGCTAACCAATAGCCAAAAAAAGGAATTAATGGATTCTTATGAACAGGCAAATAGATATGTTGCAAGGGAGTATCTGGATACAGATGAAATCTTCAGTTATGTAATAAATAGGCAACCGCACAATATAAACAACAAGACATCATTATCATTGAAAAAACTGTCATATATTCTTTACTGGTTATTAATGAGGTAATCAGAAAGGCAAAATATGAACGATTATAAAGAAGATGAAACCAGGTTGACCTTTTACAAGACACACCCGGATTCGTGTGATCCTGATGATTTGTGGGGGCAGGTTATGCGAACGGTAAATGGAAAACCAGTGGCAGAAGAACAAATACAATTAATCGTGGATTTTGTTGTAACAACTTTAAATTTAAATAATGAAGACCTACTGCTGGATTTATGTTGTGGAAATGGGGCCTTGACGGACAGATTTTTCAACTATTGTGCAGGGGGCGTGGGAATAGATTTCTCCGAACCACTAATAAATATTGCAATTAAAAGATTCCGTAAAAATAACCAACGGGAATATACCTTAAGTGATGTTGAAGAATTTCTGAATCATGGGAAATCCGCTAATCAATTCACGAAAGCAGTTTGTTATGGGTCATTTATGTATTTGCCGGAAAAAAAGGCGTTGAATACTCTCAAGCTGTTAGGGGAAAAATTTGGGACCATTGAAAAAATTCTGATTGGCAACCTCCCTGATAAAGACAAGTTTCAGGCATTTAATAAAAGCAGAGGTATAAAACATCACATAACGGATGACCCTGCTGAACCATTTGGTATCTGGAGGACAAAAAAGGAATTCTCTGAAATGGCAACCATGACCGGTTGGAAGGTGACCTTTAGTGAAATGCCGGAGAATTTCTATTCGGCAGGGTACCGTTATGATGCCATACTCACCAGGAAGCGGGGTAATTAATGAACGTTATCTGGTTTAGTGGCATGCCAAGGTCAGGGACTAACTGGGTGTCCCAGTTCTTTGCCGCCAGCCCACATGTCAGGGTGAAGTTCTGCCCATTATTTTCATATAAGTTCAAGAACTGCATGTCAGAGTCTGATGATACCAACTCATGGCAACAGTTTTTTGAAACAGTATATGCAACGCCTGATGAGTTTATGGATCAGCTCTATCTTGCCAGGGAAGGTCTGTTGCCGGTATTTGATGATAAAGATAATGCCCCGGAAACTTTATTGATTAAATCTAACCGCTTTCATCATTTAAGTTACAAAATAATGCAGACAGTGCCTGAGTTGAAAATGATAGGTATTGTGCGTGACCCGGTAGCAGCTATCGGCTCATGGTTAAATAACCCAATTGAATTTCCTGCGGATGCAAATCGAGAAGAGGAATGGCGTATCGGTTCATGTAGAAAATCCGCCCCAGAGGAATACTGGGGTTTTAATGATTGGGTGATGGTTACCAGGCTATATATGCAAATGGAAGAAGAGTTCGAAGAACGATTTCTGCTGGTTCGTTATGAGGAGATAGTAGGTGATCCTCATAAGCTGGCCCAGGATATTTTTAAAAAGATGGATTTAAGATACACAAGCCATATTGACGACTTTATTGAAAGATCAATATCCACACATATAGAGCATCCACGTTCCGTATTCAGGAAAAATCATGATGTGAAAAAATGGGAGAAAAGCTTAAGTAAAGATATAGTCAATGAAATCTACCAGGAAGCCAGAGATGCTGGCATGGAAAGGTTTATATATGAATAACCCTGGAAAGAGCAGGGTGGCTGACCTGGCAATATTTTCAGGGAAGAAATTGTTTGATAAGTTCAGGCCAATAGGCCAGTTGTGGGCCCCAGACAGGACAATATTTTATGAACTGGTAAATGAAATATATGAGAATCGCCGGCTTACCAACAATGGGAACGTGGTGAAAAAATTAGAGTATGAATTGAGAGAAGTACATTCATGCGAGTACGTTGTTGCATTTGCGAATGCAAGTATTGCAATTGCAGCAATACTGAAGATTATCAATTTAGAATACTATGGGAAAAAAAATGGTGAAGTCATTTTGCCAGCTTTTACATACGTTGGTCTCCCACATTTGGTCAGATGGGCCGGATTAAAACCCATATTTGCCGATGTTGATGAAAGGCATCACACTTTATCGCCTGAGGCCAGTCTTGAAAAAGTGAATAAAAATACTGCTGCAATACTACCGGTTCACCAGGTAAACAGACCAGCAAACATTAATGAATTTTCATCCATCTCTAATGAATATCAAATTCCAGTTGTCTTTGATTCGGTACATGGGGTGTTTTGCAAAATTGACAATGTTCCTCTAGGTAGTTTTGGGTTAGCAGAAGTCTTTAGCCTGCATGCAACAAAATTAATTAACGGATTTGAGGGAGGCTACATT
Source organism: Candidatus Eutrophobius brisbanensis (assembly GCA_038131795.1). Lineage (GTDB taxonomy): Bacteria > Pseudomonadota > Gammaproteobacteria > Eutrophobiales > Eutrophobiaceae > Eutrophobius > Eutrophobius brisbanensis. The sequence continues at coordinate 80,169 of JAYPQE010000002.1, forward strand.
ACAACAAATGATAAAAATCTCGATAGTAAATTAAGGACAATTAGAAATTTTGGGATAAATTCCAGCGATAATGTGGACAGTATTGGAATTAACGGAAAATTGAATGAGATACATGCTGCTTCAGCGTTGGCATCATTAAATAGTTCACAAGATATTATTTCCGGAAATAAAAAAAGGTTTGAAAAATACTGCGAGGTGTTTTCAGGGATACCAGGCTTAAGCTGGGTAGAGTATCAGACGCATTCAGAGACAGGAGAAAAATATGAATATAATTATGAATTTTTTCTTCTGGAAATAGCTGAATCCTGGCCTCTGGACCGCGACACGATCGTCAAAATGCTAAGAGCTGAAGGGGCATTGGCAAGAGGTTATTATGCTCCTCCAGTACATCTAAGTTCCCATTTCCCCAAAGATCAATCGGTACCATCATTACCTGTTACTGAAAAGTTGGCTGACAAGTTTATTCAAATGCCTGTAGGTGAAATGGTAAGTGAAAATGATATAGACGCCCTGGGGGACTGGTTTTTATTTATCTACCAGAATTTTAAACAAATACGGGATAAGCTTGAGAGCGATGTAAATGAATAATTTATTTTCACTTCTGAGTGATAAAAAACCAGAATTTGACACGCCTTTTCATGTAGGACAGCTATATTTGCCTGAGCGAAAATCCTTTGATGAAGCATTCAATGCTGTGTTTGACCGCCATTACTATACAAATCATGGGCCGCTGGTGGAATCCCTTGATCATGAAATCGCCAGCTATTTAGGCGTAAAGCATGCGGTATGCATGACCAGTGGGACGGTTGCAATCATGGTCGCCTGTAAGTCTTTGGATATAGAAGGCACTGTAATTGTCCCCTCTTTTACCTTTTGTGCAACTGTACAGGCATTATTATGGTCTGGATTGAAACCCATTTTCTGCGATGTAGACCCAACCACGCATAATCTCGACACAGAGATGGTTAAATCCTTAATACAGGAAGATACCACTGCAATCCTGGGAGTGCATTTATGGGGGCGACCATGTGATGTAACTAAACTTCAGGCTATAGCCAACGAGCATAATCTGAAATTGATATTCGATGCCTGTCATGCCTTCGGCGTTACATTAGAAAACAAAAAGATAGGTAATTTCGGCGACCTTGAAATATTTTCATTGCATGCAACAAAAATACTGAATGCAGCAGAAGGTGGCTGTGTTACAACGAATTCATCAGAAATTGCATCACGTTTGAGGACAGTTCGAAATTTTCATTCTTCTAATGTGGATGCTGAGGTGTCACTCAGGATCAATGGCAAGATGTCTGAGGCACAAGCAGCATTGGGCCATCTTTCTCTCCAGGATCTTGGAAAAAATATCGACAATAACAGGAAACAGTGGGACACCTACTATCAGGAATTAAGTCCTGTGCAAGGGTTAAAAGTAATTATTTTAGACAAAACGCAAGCACAAAATTACCAGTATTTTGTTTGTGAAATTATTGAATATGACTTTGGTCTTAATCGGGACCAACTGCTGGAGATACTCGTTGCAGAAAACATCCAGGCAAGAAAATATTTTAATCCACCGGCACATTCCCTCAATGCAATACAAGAATACGTTGATAGCCACAACCTTCCTGTGACAGAAGAACTATGTACACGGGTATTACAGTTACCATTAGGTGCATCTGGCAATATACAAAATGCCCTGCGAGTATCTAATATAATTAAACTGGCAAATAAAAATAGTGGTGAGTTAAAACACTACTTTATGGCGGATAATAAAGAATAATGTATATCCTGAATTCAACCGCAATCATGCAACCGTATTATTTTCCTTATATTGGTTATTTCAAGCTGATACATAAAGCAGACATATGGCTGGCATTCGATATTGTGCAATACAATAATAAATCATGGATGAATAGAAACAGAATTTTACATCCAAGTAACGGCTGGCAATATATAAATGTCCCGGTAAATAAGGCAGAACATGGCTCAAGTATAAATACAATAACCGTAGTGGATAAGCAGGAAACCTTACGTAAGCTGTTGGCGCAAATTAATCATTATAAAAAATATGCGCTTTTTTTTGATGATGTAGTTAAAGTCATTCAAGAAGGTTTTTTTAAAACCAGTTCAGACCTGTTACTGGATCTAAATTTATCAACCATATCTTCTGTATGTAGATATTTAGGGATAAGTTTTAACTGGAAACTTTGTTCAGAGCTGAGGATTGACAATGCAAAAATACAACATGCGGGCGATTGGGCATTGGAAATTTCAGATGAAATTGGCGCAAAAGAATATTTTAATCTTCCCGGTGGTGTACCCCTGTTTAACCCTGAAGACTGGAAACAAAGAAATATTGGACTCAATTTTATTGAAACAGATTTTATGGAATACAACTGTACACCTTATGTTTTTGAGAAAAATCTCTCAATAATTGATGTATTAATGTGGAATGATCCAAATAGCTTGCAAGACTATTTTGATAGCAAATAAGAAAGATGAATATATTTTCAGGAAAAAATAAAAAGCCAAGTCCAGTCGTCTCGGTTTGTATTCAAACATATCAACACTGTGATTATATCTCACAAGCATTAGAGAGTGTGCTTGAACAGAAATGTGATTTTCCGTTTGAAATATTACTTGGTGAAGATGGATCTACTGATGGAACAAGGGAAACTTGTATTGAATATGCCAAGAAGTATCCGGATGTAATCAGGCTGTTTTTAAATGATCGAAGTAATGTTATTCATATCGATGGCTATCCAACGGGGAGATGGAATTTCCTAAATAATATGAAGCATGCTAATAGTAAATACATAGCTCTATTATCAGGAGATGATTACTGGCAGGCGAGCGACAAGCTGCAACAACAAATTGATGTGCTTGATAAAAACAATGAATATTCAATGTGTTTTCATGATGTGAGTGTTTTATATGATGATAAATCATCTGAAAGTTTCCCGAACTTTCCTGGCAACACGGAAATTAAACTTGAAGAATTATTCGACCAATGGTTTATCCCTACTTGCAGCATGGTTTTCAGGAATTGCATAAGATTTCCGGAATGGTTTACTGATGTTGCAAGTGGTGATATCGCATTACATTTTTTATTAGCGGAGCAGGGTAAATTTTATTATTTAAAAAAAAATATGGGGGTGTATAGAAAGCATGCAGGGGGCGTGTCCAGCACACATAATCACTATAAAAAAGCAGTGGATATGAGTCGGTTATATCATTATGTGGATTTGCATTTTAATAAAAAATACAGGGAACAGTGCAAAGAAGCCATAAAAGGTGAAATTTATCTGCATATCGAGCAACGCCATATAATCGAAGTTGATGCAAAGATTAAATCGATGCTAAGAGTATTAAATCATCCCCTGATAAGTCCAATGGTGACATTATTAAAAAAATTAAAACGTGACAAAACCTTTGGTGATTATGAGAAAAATTAATGCTATTTATGTATATAATTTATATCACTGGAAAAGGCTGAATAATTCTGGTGAGAATTGTATGAAAAGGGAGTGGTCATGAAGGTTGTTCTTTTATCTACTTCTGATATTGGACATGGTGCAGGCGTTGCTGCCTACAGGTTACATAGATCACTCGTTAATGCAGGTGTAGACTCCAAAATTCTTGTATGCGAAAAAAAATCAGATGATGATTCAGTGATAGAGATAATAAGTGAGCCAAATAATAAACTATTAAAAATTCTTAAAAAGATTGTCCATAAGTTTGAAAACTTTGTTAATTATTTTGGGCCACAGTGTGTATTTTCATTATTAAGCATCTTCTTGTTATTTCATCCATTAGTAAAATCAGCAGATATTATCCATTTTCATAATATTCACTGGACCAGGAAAAACCTTTCTCTATTACTGCTTTTCCTGAAGAAACCAGTTATATGGACATTGCATGATATGTGGCCGGCAACTGGACATTGCATATATTCTTATGATTGTGAAAACTGGAAATCCGGGTGTGGAAAATGCCCGGATCTTAATATTTATCTGCCTTTGTCATATGACAGCACTGCATTTCAATGGAAATTAAAAAAATATATATATAACAAGTCCAGGCCGGTTATTGTGTCGCCGTCAAGGTGGCTGGAGCAGATAACTAATGACTCGCCATTATTTGATAATTGTTTGAAGTACAGAGTACCGTACGGAGTGGATCATGCTGAGTTTTTGCCAATGAATAAACGTGAGGCAAGACAAAAACTCAGGTTAAAAGAAGATTGCAAATATTTATTGTGGGCGGCATCTGATGTCAATGATGAACGTAAGGGGTTCAAATATTTTGAAAGAGCGATGGAATCATTTGCATCTCTTGCTTCAACTGACAATATTGAAATACTGATTGTGGGGCGAAGCTATTCAAGGTCAAGTACCATCGAGAACCATTTTGAAGTAAAAAATATTGGTCACCTGGAAAATTTTGAAGAACTTTCTCATATTATTTCCGCTGCAAATATATTTATCACGACCAGTATTCAGGACAATTTACCGAACATCATTCTTGAAAGCCTTTCTTGTGGCACACCTGTGGTTGGTTTTGGAATTGGCGGAATACTAGATATGGTAACTAATGGGGAGAATGGATTGTTGATTTTTGATAATAATCATGAACATCTGGCGAGTGTGATTAGTGAGATTATTTTTGATGATATGTGTTTAAGGGAGATGGAAATCTCGGCCAGGAAAAAGATATTAGAGGAATTTACCTTTGAGAAGCAGGCCGCAGGTTATGAATTAATTTATAAATACGCTTTAGAAATATAAAACAGTGAAGAAAATACAGCCAATCATTTATTCATTTGACGTTTTTGATACTGTCATAACGCGATCAGTTGCCAATCCTGTTGATGTTTTTGAGCATGTGAAAAATAAGCTGTGCCATATACAGGGGCTTCCAGATGAATTAATAAATAATTTTCCACATATTAGAAGACATGAAGAGGTAGAAGCACGTAGAAATTCAGCAAATGAAGATATTTCGATAGAAGATATATACAGCCTAATTGAGAAAAAATTCAACATTGAAAAAGAAGTGGCTGACAAGCTTGTAACCCTAGAAATGCAGGTAGAACGCCAATTCATTAAACCAATAATTCCAACAATTGATGAGATTAACAGACTTCGTTCGCAAGGAAGTGAAATTATTTTTATATCAGATATGTATCTGCCTCAGGAGTTTATAGAATCAATACTGATATACCTCGGCGTGTTTGAACCTGAGGACAAACTATATCTTTCCGGACAAATAGGATTGTCAAAGGCAACAGGCAGTCTATACAGGCATATTTTAAATGAAAAAAAAATAACTTCAGAGCAATTGGTACATTATGGTGATAATAAAAAATCAGATATAGCAATTCCTACCTCGCTGGGCGTCAAGATAAATTCCAGATTAAAAATAAATTTAAATGCGAATTTATATGAAAACCTGATGTTGTCCTCAAAATGTGACATGCCAGGATTAAAGTCCATGTTTATTGGGGCCAGTCACGCCGCCAGACTTGGGCTGTCACGTGAAAATGAACGAGAACAAATAATTGGAGACATTTCAGCTAATGTCGCTGCCCCGGCGTTTTATTCGTATATTTGGTGGGTATTGCTGAAAGCCAAAAGTCAAGGAATTAAAACCTTATATTTTATGTCTCGAGATGGACATATACTTCTACAAATAGCAAGAATTATAGAGTCAAAGTTAAACACTGGTATCAGCTTAAAATATTTATATGTATCTCGTGAATCATTATTGTTGGCATCAATTGCGAATGGTTTGGAATCTGACTATATATGGCTGAAAACCTATTTGCCCAATATAACTATCAATAACATTTGTGAGTTATTAGATACCCAGACCGAAGAACTATCTCACATACTGGAAGAATATGGCTTTCAGAAAAATGACTGGGATGTGGAAATTGATCATAAACTTGCGGAATCATTCTGTAGCTTTTTTAAAGACTCTCGTACACAAAAAATTATAAATAAAAATAATCAAAAACGTTTTGATAATGCAATAGGTTACTTAAAACAGGAGGGCTTAACGGTAAACAATAAGTATGCTGTGGTTGATATTGGCTGGCAATGTCATAGTCAAATGGCGCTTAGTAGTATCCTGGATGCAGGAGGAGAAAGACCCTCAAGTGGGATATCCGGGTTTTATTTTGGTTTTGGACGGAAAGTATATGTATATAAAAATGACAGTGTTTTTTCATTTTGTGCAGATCTGGATATAAGAAGGGCTTTTTACCATTACACTATCTTTGAAGTATTTGCCTCGGCAACACATGGCAAAACCGTTGGATATATGCGAGAAGAAAGCAAATATGTACCAGCTTTAAATAAAGACGAAAATAGTAATGCAACTTCATGGGGGTTGAATATTCAGGAGGAAACGATTCTTAAATTTTGTCAGTATTTATCTGAGCATCTTGAGCATACAAATTTTAATTATCAGACAATAAAATCTATTCTAAAACCTGTCATTTTTAGATTTACACAAAAGCCAACAACCATTGAGGCTGAAATATATGGAGATTTTCTATTTTCATGTTATTTGCAGGAATCAGGATATGACCCAATTGCACCTAAATTAAGCAGGAAAGAGTTTTGGGAAAAATTAATTGCCGGGGATAGAGTGATCAGTTTATGGTTTTCCGGGACCTTTTCCAGGTCTAATTTGAAAATTGAAGGGATGATCTGGAATATCAATATATTACGCAGGGTGTTGCAATCTTATATCAGGGTCAGATATGGACGGCAAAAAAAATATTTCTTTAATATGGACATTTAACATGGACATTTTGGAAATTTTAGCAAACTGGGGTATAAATATTGAATATGATATATAGCCCGGTTTTTGCAGGTAGTGGCGTGGTTGTTTTGCACGAAACACTATCTGGCAATTTGGAAAACTATCATTTGGATGTTTTTTCAGAAAAATGGCAGTTTGCACCATTTGTATTACCATTGATAAACAAATCCATTAATCATGATGTAATTCATACGATACCTGATTATGCCCCCTTTTTTTGTAAGGAAGGTGTCAAACTGGTTATTACATTTCATAACTATGTGCTTGATAGCTATATGCTTAGACATTCAGGTTTATTGCAAAAAATTCATTATAAAACTGATCTACGTAGGAACATTTTAAAATCCCTTGAGATAGCAGATGTTGTTACTGCTGTGAGTCAGGCTACAGCAGACTTAATCAGGCAAGATTTAAATTTTGATGGTGAAATTAAGGTCATAAATAATGGAGTAGATACTTCGATCTACTATCCCATAGAGTCCGCCAGGGATTTTGATGAAGTAAAGGTTTTTTTTAGTGGTAACTTATCAGCCCGTAAAGGAGCCACATTACTACCGTTAATTGCCGATAAATTAAAGGATAATGTAACAATTTACTATACGTCTGGTTTAAATAAAAAATCTAAATCATATAAACATCCCAGGCTTGAATCTCTGGGGCAAATAAAAAATCAGGACATGGCAAATACATATCGAACGATGGACATATTGTTATTACCTTCGATCCGGGAAGGGATGAATCTTTCTATACTGGAAGCAATGGCGAGTGGTTTGCCTGTCATCACCTCAAACTGCTCTTCAATGCCTGAGCAGATCATTAATGGGGAAGGAGGATATCTATGTAACCCTGGTGATGTTGAATCGTTTGCGGAAAAAATAAACTATTTGGCTGATAATCATGATGAAAGATTTACTATGGGTACCTATAATAGAAACAGGGTAACAGAGAAATTTTCTCTAAATACAATGACGCAAGCTTATAAATCGGTATTTAATTCATTATAGTTTCCTATGATGATACATAAATTATTAACAGGTTATATTTTTGTATATCATTTGGTTAGTGTTGAACAAAATCATACTACTAAATATATAAATTAAATAAAAAATTATCCCTGCCAGGCACCATTTTCCCAGCTATATGTATTACCAAGAATCATGCTTGATCTCAGGTTTTGCAGTTATCATCAACCCGTCTTTGTCAATTATCAAAAAAAGATATATGAAGGTAGCACAAAAGAATTAAACCAATTTTTTAATACTAATCGTGAACTAAATAGAAGACATGAGGAGTTTTTAAAAGGAAACTTTATTGAAGGCGCGGGTTGTTCACCCGACTGTTTCTGGTTTTGTAAATGGAAAACAAGTGGTGCAGGTTTCTCGCCTGATGATTATAAAACCGATTCAGGCGAGTATCAGCTTCGAAAGCTTTGGCTGACGATAGGGCCTGATTGTAATATATTTTGTCGATATTACCTTGACCCTAAAGAATTTCATATTGATTATAATACTTGTGACCTTCAGGTGATGGATCTGGCCCGTGATTTTTTTGCACAAGGAGGAGAAATACTTCTAACAGGAGGGGAGCCTTTTCTTCCTAAATTTAAATTAAGTCAGGTTTTAGAGCAACTTTCAATCATAGAAGAAATTAAAGGTGAGTTTGAGAACCACACAAACGGTATGTTCCTGAACGAAAGAAATCGGAACCTTATACTAAGAGGGCCTGTGAGGTCTGTCGATATTTCAAGGGATACATTACGTAAAGATTTATTTGAATATCTACGTAAAGGTGCAGATTTTGATAAAGTCTGGGGTAATATATTGGCGTTAAAGAAAGAACGTGACCAACTTGGACTTGAACGACCAAGAATTTTAATACTGAGTGCTGTAATGACCGATAATTATTCATATATTATTGAAACAGTAGAAAAAGCCATCAGTGAAGGACTAATGATCAGTTTAAATGCGCTTTTTAAATCATACTATTCATCCGATTTTAGTGGAGCACATGGGCTACAAAACCTAGAAATACAGCAATTAACAAAGTTATATGATGATATTTTATTCCTGGAGAAAAAATATGGTCCTACCGGTCCAGTACATTACCACGGTATATAAGGACATGTTGAAAACGTGATTGAGTCAAAAGTATCAGGTTCAAAAGGGCCTCAGGTTGTGTTGGGTGACGGTCGAGAAGCAAAAAGAAAAGCAAGCGTAAGAACTCTATTACGCAGGGGTAAATGTAAACCAGCAATTATGAAGCTTGCCAGGAATATGCTTGGTCTCCGAATTCGTGGAAATGCTATTTCATTTATTTAGACAGGGTAAATTCAAGGAAAGATTTATGAATATTTTTAGAACCTGAGCAGGTTACTGTGATTCACAACTTTTTATTGTATTTTTAAGTATAAATTATTCGATAGAATCTATTATTTTATATATTTCTTTATAAATTTCCGGGTTGCCGCAAAGTATATTACCAGTTGATAAAAACGATTCTCCTTTGGCTAATCCAGACACGATACCGCCCGCCTCCTGAACCAGAAGTGCGCCAGCTGCTATATCCCATTGTTTAAGTCCATACTCCCAGTATCCATCCAGTCTGCCACATGCGACATAAGCCAGATCTAATGATGCAGCGCCGGCACGTCTAATTCCGGCAGTCATGGGGAAAATTGCCCTAAAGGTTTTAATAAAAGTGTCCATGTCAAGGCTTTCTCCAAACGGAAATCCAGTCCCCAGCAAAGCACCACTTAGATGCTTTCTTTTACTGACACGTATTTTTCTATTATCGAGCAGGGCACCTTCTCCCCTGGTAGCTGTGAATAATTCCTGCTTCAAGGGGTCATAAACAATTGCATGGTTTATTTGTTCTTTTTGTTTTATGGCAATCGATATCGCAAACTGGGGGAACCCATGTAGATAATTTGTAGTTCCATCAAGCGGATCAATTATCCATTGAATTTCACTATCCCCTTGCGGCCCGCCTTCTTCTGCGAGTATTGCATGGTCCGGATAAGAATTGTGGATTGTATCAACAATAATTCGTTCTGAGTTCCTGTCTATTTCAGATACAAAATCATTTAGGTTTTTTTCCTGGATCTGGATGTCATGGATCCTGTCCATATTGCGGATTATATAATCTCCGGCTTTTCTTGCGGCGCGTATGCCAATAGTAATTAATGGATGCATTGGTTCAGGCTACCAAAACCTATCTAGTATGTTGATTGATTATTGTATTACGTTATTGTTTAGTTATTGATTAACTTTTTAAAAACTTACGGACATGGCATGTATTTAAAAAAATACGTTTTTGCAAGCTGCTATAGTGTATATCTGTCTGGGAAAACTATAAATAAAAAATATCAGTTTTTTATACTTTTAAAAAACAATAATCCATAGTTGACCATGAAAGGAAGTTTAAAGGACGAGATTAGTTTTCAATTCAGCTTTTAATAAATCCATACATTAATATACAGTAAATGGCACTTACTCCATCTTTCCAGTTGATTTTTTTACCTTCCGAGTATGTTCTGCCGGCATAGGATATACCTACTTCATATATCTTGATTTCAGGTATACGTGACAGTTTTATCGTAATTTCAGGTTCAAAACCAAATCTATTTTCCTGCAATTCAATTTTTTGAATAATTTCCCTCTTAACAAGTTTGTAGCAGGTTTCCATGTCAGTAAGGTTAAGGTCGCTTACCATGTTACAGAGCAAAGTTAAAAATTTATTGCCAATTGAATGCCAGAAATATAATACCCGGTGAGATTCCCCTCCCAGAAAACGGCTGCCGAACACAACATCCGCGTCATTTTTAATAACCGGTTGAAGCATTATTTCATATTCTGCCGGGTCATATTCAAGGTCGGCATCCTGAATGATGACGTAGTCACCAGTGGCATGCTGAATACCTGTCCTGATTGCCGCACCCTTGCCCTCATTTTTTTTATGCAACAAGACAACATCAATAAGTGAATGTATTTTATTCAGCAGCAAATCCCGTGTGCCATCTGTTGACCCGTCATCCACCACAATAATCTGCTTATTCCTAACAGGTGATTGATGCACCAGCTTTATAAGTTTTTCAACTGTTGCCAGCTCATTAAAGCATGGAATAATAATGGAAAGAGTATATGACATAATGTATTTTGAGAATTTACAATTGCTTTGTACTTAGATTTTGTGAACCTGTCAAAGATTAATCTATATAATGAGTTTGCACAGTTGAGATATATGCTTGTTAGCTTTTTTTCTAATAATTACTAGTTTGATTATATGGCTCTGGTCCCTTTAAACAATATCAATATTATTCTTGTGGAAACGACACACCCGGGTAATATTGGCGCCTCTGCCAGGGCAATGAAGACCATGGGGTTGCACTCACTCAGGTTGGTGAAACCTAAACACTTTCCAAGTGCAGATGCTACCGTGCGCGCTGTGGGTGCCGATGATATTCTGTCAGATGCAGAAATTTATGATTCACTGGACGAAGCGGTAGGTGATTGCAAGTTTGTATATGGAACAAGCACGCGAAGACGCAGTTTACAGTGTGAGGTATTGAGCCCTGAATCAATGGTCAGGGAAATAAGTAAAGTATCTGATAATGAGGTCAATATTGGTATTGTCTTTGGCCGGGAAAGGACAGGTCTGACTAACACTGAACTGGACTTATGTAATAAGATGATTGCAATTCCAGCCAACCCGGGTTTTTCATCTCTTAACCTGGCATCTGCGGTTCAAATTATTTGTTACGAGGTCATGAAGGAAGTCTCAACAAATAAGCAAAATGTGCTAACTAACCTGACAGAAGCGTTACCCGTGGAGCGTGCAGAATTAGAACGCTTTTATGTGCATCTTGAACAATGTCTTATAGATATTGATTTTCTTGATCCACAAAAACCCAGAAGACTGATGAGAAGACTAAAGCAATTGTTCAATCGTGCCGGAATGGACCAGAATGAATATAATATGTTACGCGGTGTGTTGACTGCAGTTCAGGAGAAAATTAAACAAAAATAACCTGTTCGGTATCCATGTCCTGTCTTTCTATAATTTCACCCATTTGCCAGGCCTGAATTTGGTTTGTCTTTAATATATCAATTACCTTATCACAATCCATTTCATTGACGATTAATACCATACCTACGCCACAATTGAAAACCCGGTACATTTCATTCTCTGAAATGTTCCCTGTAGATTGTAACCAGTTAAAAATTTCAGGACGTTGCCAGCTGGATTGATGAATACAAATCGTCAGATTATCCGGGAGGATCCTGGGAATGTTCTCCACCAGCCCGCCACCAGTAATGTGGGCAATACCGTTAACGGCACGGGTTTGAATGGCTTCCAGAACCGGTTTGACATAGATTTCAGTAGGGGTTAGCAGTATCTCCTGAAAGCTCGTACTGGCAAAGGATTCAGTTAATTTCGTTTGAGAGATTTCCAATACCTTGCGGACCAGTGAGAAGCCATTGGAGTGCAACCCACTGGAAGCCAGACCAATTGCAACATTGCCCGACGTAATAGAACCACCGTCAATAATATTCTCTTTTTCCACCACGCCCACACAAAATCCGGCCAAATCATAATCATGCCCCTGATACATTCCGGGCATCTCTGCCGTCTCTCCCCCCAGTAGAGCGCAACCTGCCAGTTCACAGCCTTTCACAATTCCCGAGATAATGGCCTCTCCCTGATTGATGTCCAGCTTACCTGTGGCAAAATAATCAAGGAAAATAAGCGGTTCTGCACCTAACACCACCAGATCGTTAACACACATTGCCACCAGGTCTATGCCTACTTCATTATGTTTGTTAGCCTCAATTGCCAGTTTCAGTTTGGTTCCAACGCCATCCGTACCAGAAACCAATACCGGTTGCTTGTATCCCAGGCTGGAAATATCAAAAAGTCCACCAAATCCACCAACATTTCCCAGAACGCCCGGACGCATGGTTTTGGGCACAAGATGCTTGATTCTATCAACCAATTCGTTGCCATTATTGATATTTACGCCCGCATTGGCGTAATTGAGATTTTCGGGTTCGTACTTGGTCATGGTGTGTAATAGTATCTGTACAGCTTTAGACTGGCAATCCTTGACTTGTGTTACACTCTTGCTTAGCTTGTCAGACCATGAAAACCGCTATATTACGTTTAATATTACTTTCCCTGATTTGTCTACATGGCCAGGTCTATGCCATTAGAGTACCTGGGTTGTATGAAGCTGAGGTATTTGTACAGGATCAGTCTGTTCAGGTCCGTCAGCTTGCCCTGGAATCTGCAATGAATATGGTATTGGTTAAGTTAACAGGCGACAGAAATGCCGCAGCCCGCATGGAACTTCGGCCTGTTATAGATAATGCACAGGATTATCTTCTACAGTACCGTTATCTTGAGCCCGATCAGGATCGCATTCTCACCGGGTTGGACGATCAATTGACAATTAATGTGCGCTTTGACGAGACTAACCTCAATAATGCGTTGAGAAGCCTGGGGATTCAGGTATGGGGCAGGGAAAGACCCTCAACACTGATCTGGATTGCCAGGCAAAACGAGACTAATAGGACGATTATACAGCCGGAGACCACACCTGAAGTTTTTAACGAAATTGAGGCACGTGCAAAACAACGCGGGATTGTATTGATCAATCCACTTTTTGACCTGCAGGACAGTTCAGCACTTAGGGCCAGTGATATATGGGGTGAATTCCATTTCTCCGTTCAAAATGCCTCGCAGCGATATTACCCGGACATTATTCTGACTGGCAAAATTGAATCTGCTGTACCGGGTATCTGGGAGGGGCAGTGGACTGTGTACCTGAATGATGAAATTGAACAATTTTTTACCCAGGGGTCTTATCTTGAAGCTATGCTGAGCGAAGGGATAGACGGTTTGGCAGATATCATTGCAACTAATTATAGTAACTCAACCATGGCTGATATTGGTAGTGTGGAACTACAGGTAGTTGATGTTGTTACTGTCGAACAATACGCAAAAGTGATTAAGTATTTTGAGTCTTTAAGTCCGGTAACAGCGGTGGAAGTGCTGGAGATTAAACCCGGGCAGGTAAATTTCAGAATTAGTGCACATGGCGGGGCATCTGCAATAGACCAGGCTATAAATTTTGGACGAATAATTGAAGCGGTAGGGAATAACCAGAATTTATATCGTGTTTTACCCTGACATGCCTGGAACACAAATTAACCAGAATACCATGAAGAACCCCTATGCGTGTTCAGTTGGGTCAAGCTAATGGTAGATGAACAGATTCCTTTACCCATAGGAATTTCAGATCGGTTTACTTTCTCGAATTACATTCCTGGTAGTAATCAGCATATCCTGGATAACCTGAGACAATATATTCAGAATGGAAATAGTGGTTTTCTGTATTTATGGGGGAAGTCCGGCACAGGTAAAAGTCATCTATTACATGCAAGCTGTAAGGAAGCGGCGCAAATTAATCAGAAGCCAGTTTATCTTGGACTCTCTGAATATCGGGAAATGCAGCCAGAGATCTTTTTAAGTATGGAAAATCAGGACCTTGTCTGTCTGGATGATATAAATTGTATAGAAACCAATACTGAATGGGAGAGGGGCTTTTTCAATCTTTTTAATCAGTTGAAGGATCAGCAAAAAATGCTCATTGTTACTGCGACAACAAGCCCGTCTGGTAGTGCATTTGATTTACCGGACCTGAAGTCACGGTTGGCATCAGGTATTATCTATCACCTGACAGATCTGGATGATAAACATCGATTAATAGTGGTAAAAGAGCGGGCAAAACAGCGTGGTTTTGAATTGTCAGCGGAGGCACTTGATTACCTGGGCAACAGGGTAGCACGAGACCTCAATAGTTTACTATCCTGGTTGGACAGGCTGGATGAAGCATCACTGATAAGCAAACGGAAGATTACCGTTCCCTTAATCCGTGAAGTATTAAAAGATTAACTTTTAAGGCTGTTCGCAGTGGAGGCCACTCGCTTTCCAAGGGCCATACAAAGAGCCTTTTCATCTTCAGTTATGGGTAAATTATTTTCTGAACCGCAGACATGACTGGCGCCGTATGGTGTCCCACCTGTTTTTGTCTGGTTTAAAGCAGGCTCTGAGTAGGGTAGTCCAACAATCAGCATGCCATGATGCAGTAGCGGGAGCATCATGGATAGTAAGGTGCTTTCCTGTCCACCGTGCAGACTCGCAGATGAGGTAAATACACCTGCGGGTTTTCCTATCATGCTGCCGGATATCCATAAGTCAGATGTGGTATCCAGAAAATATTTTACAGGTGCAGCCATATTCCCAAACCGGGCGGGACTGCCCAGGATTAATCCGTCACATCGGTTCAGGTCATCGTGTTCTACGTACAAAGGACCTTCATCAGGCACATCGCTATCCACACTTTCTACCGTGGTAGACACGGGCGGTACTGTACGTACTGTGGCAGTACATCCATCAATTGTCGCTACCCCGCGGGCAATCAGATTTGCCATCTCGGCTACGTTACCATGGCGACTATAATAAAGAACCAGAATCTCGGTCATGTCATATTATTTCAAGAATATTTTCAGGAGGGCGACCTATGGCAGCCATATCATTTGACAATACAATAGGCCTTTCAATCAGTATAGGGTTGTTAATCATGGCATTTATAAGATCATCGTCACTGAGGCTATCGTCATCGAGTCCATTCTCCTCATAGGCATCTTCATTTTTTCTCATCAGTTCCCTTGCGGATAAACCGAGTTTTTTCAAAATATTTTTCAGATCATCCGGGGAAGGGGGGGATTGCAGATACTCAATGATTTCGGGTTTAATCCCCTTTTCTTCGAGCAGACTTAATGTTTGTCGCGATTTTGAGCATCTGGGATTGTGATAAATGGTGACTGCCATTGTTACCTCCGGGTACTTTTAAATGATATTCTTATGTTCACAGAAAAAAATCGGTTTCTGATTCATGAATTCAATATTTAAGAATTATACTTGATATATATGCAATGAATACACGGTATTTACATCGTTTGCGGTATTTCTTTGAATGGGTGTTTTACTTCACCCGTTTCTTTTTCAGGCAGTTCTACCTGCATAGAGGATTGCAAATAGCATCTTCACTCGCTTACGCAACCTTGTTGGCCCTGGTACCGTTAATCACGGTTATTTCTGCCCCTGATATAGGACAGGATATCATCTCTTGGTATGTCAATTGATTCATCATCTCTTCGTCCCTTGTATTCAACTGTTCCAGCATCAAGGGCCTTATCACTTAATACAATACGGTGAGGAATACCCAACAGCTCCATATCCGCAAACATAACGCCGGGACGTTCCTTGCGGTTATCCAGCAGGACATCAAACCCTTCTGCTTTAGCCTGTTGATAGAGAGCCATCACCGAGTCGGTAAGTCGTTTTGATTTATGCATATTGATTGGGACGATTGCCAGATCGTAGGGTGCGATGGATTCCGGCCAGATGATTCCACGATCATCATGGTTTTGTTCAATTGCTGCCGCGACAATTCGACTGACACCAATTCCATAACACCCCATAATCAATGTTATAGATTTACCATTTTCATCCAGGCACGATACTTTCATTGAATTGCTGTACTTGGTCCCGAGTTGAAATATATGACCAACTTCAATTCCCCTTGCGATACTGATCGGACCATTTTCCTCCGGGGCAGTCTCGCCTTCAGCAATATTTCTTAGATCAACAAATTCAGGTTCGGGTAAGTCCCTGTCCCAGTTTACCCCCTTATAGTGGAAATCATTTTCATTCGCGCCACAAATGAAGTCCGACATGACTGATGTACTACTATCGCCATAAACCGGAATATTTAAACCCACTGGGCCAATGGAGCCGATATCACATTTTAATTTTTTCGATATCAGTTCTGCAGAGGCGAATTTCAAAGGTGTCCGTACTTTATCCAGACGTTCAGCCTTGACTTTATTTAGTTCATGGTCGCCCCGTAAGACAAGCCCAATCAGCGAATCATCCTCACCATGGACAATCAGGGTCTTGAGGGTTTTCTCTTCTGCAACTTTAAAGAATGCACTAACCTCGGAAATACTGTGTTTTCTGGGGGTGGCAATTTTTTCCATGGTTGCCTTGGGTGAGGGCCTGTTGTCCGATGGTGGTTGTGTTGCCACCATTTCGATATTTGCTGCAAACTTACCATTTTCAGTAAATACAATCTGATCTTCACCGGATTCAGCCAGAACATGGAATTCATGGGAAGTGTCACCGCCTATATTACCGCTGTCTGCCACAACGGCCCGATACTCCAGTCCCAGCCGGTCAAAGATATTTTCATAGGTCCGATACATGACTTTATAGGTTTCCTGTAATGATTGCTCGTCCAGGTGGAATGAGTAGGCGTCTTTCATAATGAATTCACGCGCCCGCATCACTCCGAACCTGGGCCTGATTTCGTCTCTGAATTTGGTTTGTATTTGATAAAAGATGGCTGGTAACTGTTTGTAACTCCTGATCTCGCCACGTACCAGATCAGTAATGACTTCTTCATGCGTGGGACCCAGGCAGAAACCACGGTCATGTCTATCTGTAAAGCGTAATAATTCAGGACCAAACTGGTCCCATCTCCCGGTTTCCTGCCAGAGCTCAGCTGGTTGGACCCCCGGCATAAGTAGCTCCTGGGCGCTGGCCGCGTCCATCTCTTCCCGGACAATTTTTTCTACCTTTCTTAATACCTTCAACCCGGTGGGTAGCCAGGTATAAACACCGGAAGCAAGCTGGCGTATTAGTCCGGCACGGAGCATCAACTGGTGGCTAACGGTCTCTGCATCTGCTGGTATCTGTCGTTGTGTGGCTAAAAGTCTCTGGGCTGTCTCCATTTTCTCACTCTTTGGTTAAATCCATGGCCGCGTATGTTATCTCACAGGGACCTTGGGGTGAAATCAATTAGCTAGGCCAGATTTTGGCCTGTTCATGAAAAATTGTGCAAAGCACAACTTGACCTCTGCGAGGAAAATCAGTAGTTTAGCAGGATTTATCAAACAGGAATATTTGAGGGCAAAATTGACACAATCCAGTGAAAAATTACGCGGTGCTGATATCTTTGTCAAATCACTTATCGATGAAGGCGTTAGCCACCTTTTTGGCTATCCGGGAGGGGCTGTATTACATATATACGATGCCCTGTATAAGCAGACAGACATAGAGCATATCCTGGTCCGTCACGAACAAGGCGCTACCCATGCGGCTGATGGATATGCGCGGGCGACGGGTAAACCTGGTGTTGTCCTGGTAACTTCAGGTCCAGGTGTAACCAATGCCATTACAGGTATTGCCACAGCCTATCTGGATTCTATTCCCATGGTCGTTTTTTCAGGGCAGGTAATACGGAGCATGATTGGTAATGATGCATTTCAGGAAGTTGATGCCATCGGTATTTCCAGGCCATGTGTCAAACATAACTTTCTGGTGAAAGACGTCAAGGAACTGGCCAGTACAATCAAAAAAGCATTTTATGTAGCCAAGAGTGGCCGCCCTGGCCCTGTGTTAGTGGATATTCCTAAGGACGTGACTGCGGATATGTGTGAGTACAGCTACCCACAGGATATTGATATGCGCTCATATCGCCCGGTTACAAAGGGACACCCTGGACAAATAAAACGTGCCATCAAGTTACTGGTCTCGGCAAAGAAGCCTATGGTTTATACAGGAGGAGGTGTGATACTGGGCGAGGCCCATGAGGAACTCACCCAAATGACACAGTCACTGGGATACCCGATAACCAATACGTTGATGGGATTGGGGGCATACCCCGCTTCCGATAAACAGTTTCTCGGTATGCTGGGGATGCATGGGACCTATGAAGCCAACATGGCCATGCACCATTGTGATGTATTGCTGGCAATCGGTGCGCGGTTTGATGACAGGGTAACAGGTGATCTGGAACAGTTTTGTCCTGATGCAAAAATTATCCATATCGATGTAGATCCCGCATCCATCTCCAAAAATGTTCCGGTAGACATTCCAATCGTAGGTGATGTGAAGAGTGTTTTGACAGATATCAACAGGACCCTGGGTTCGCAACTTCATAAGATTGATCAAAATGCTATTGCTCTGTGGTGGGACCAGATTAAGGAGTGGCAAAAAATGGATTGTTTACGTTTTGACAGACAATCTGAAAAAATCAAACCACAGTATGTTATAGAGACACTTCATGAACTAACAAACGGTGATGCTTATATTACCTCTGACGTTGGGCAGCATCAGATGTGGGCAGCTCAGTTCTATAAATTTAACAAGCCAAGGCGCTGGATCAATTCAGGCGGCCTGGGGACAATGGGATTTGGTTTGCCAGCAGCTATGGGTGTCAAAGTTGCATTCCCTGATGAAACGGTGGCCTGTATCAGCGGCGAAGCCAGCCTGGTGATGTGTATTCAGGAACTTTCTACCTGTCTTCAATATGGTTTGCCGGTAAAGATTATCCTGTTAAATAACCGTTATATGGGCATGGTTAGACAGTGGCAGGAATTCTTCTACGATAAACGATATTCACATTCGTACATGGATGCTTTACCAGATTTTGTAAAGCTGGCAGATAGCTTTGGTCATGTAGGTATGAGAGTAGAAAACGCAAGTGATGTTAAAGATGCTCTCAAACAAGGCCTGGGAATGAAAGACAGGCTGGTATTGATGGATTTCATTACAGATCAAACCGAGAATGTTTATCCTATGATAGCCGCTGGTAAAGGTCAGCACGAAATGCACCTGACACCAGAGCGTGACCTGGCCTGATAAAAAATGCGACATATTTTATCATTACTCGTTGAAAACGAAGCAGGTGCTTTGTCCAGAATTTCAGGTTTATTTTCAGCCAGGGCATTTAATATTGAGTCATTAACGGTCGCACCCACAGAAGATAAATCCCTATCCCGTATGACTATCGTCACCACAGGATCCGACCAGATTATTGAACAGATTACCAAGCAGGTAAACAAACTGGTAGATGTGATTAAGGTTATAGATCTGAGTGAAAGGGCCCACATTGAAAGGGAATTATTATTGGTAAAACTGGATGCCGAAAAAGTCCAAAAAGGAGAGCTTGAGCTGATTGTCAATGCTAATAATGCGCAAATAATCGATGACAGTGAAAATACAATCACCATAGAAATTATCAGTACCGGGGAGGTGCTGGACAACTTTATTGAAAAGCTGAATAAAGCCTGGATACTCGAAGTTGTCAGGTCAGGGGTGTCAGGGATTACCCTTGGCGCAAGTATAATAAATAATTAATCAAGAGAAGGCAGGAGTAACAATGAATATCTATTATGATAAAGATGCAGATTTATCACTTATTAAAAGCAAAAAGGTCACCATTATTGGATATGGTTCTCAAGGTCACGCCCACTCTAATAATCTGAAAGATTCAGGTGTAGAGGTATGTGTAGGACTGAGAGAAGGTTCAGCTTCTGCAAAAAAAGCTGAGTCTGCGGGATTATTGGTGAAATCAATTGAAGATGCCGTAGCCTGGGCAGACTTGGTGATGTTACTGGCGCCTGATGAGCATCAGGCAAGACTGTACCAGGAGAAGATTGAACCCAATATTCAACAGGGTGCTGCACTGGCCTTTGCCCACGGTTTTAATATTCACTTTATGCAGATAGAGCCTAGAGCAGACCTGGATGTATTCATGATCGCACCAAAAGGCCCGGGTCACCTGGTCCGTTCAACCTATACCCAGGGCGGCGGTGTACCTTCATTAATTGCCATTCACCAGAACCCGTCAGGTCAGGCCAAGGAACTGGCGCTATCTTATGCTTCAGCAAATGGTGGCGGCCGGGCCGGGGTTATTGAAACCACGTTTAAGGAAGAAACTGAGACAGATCTATTTGGAGAGCAGGCAGTGCTTTGCGGAGGCATTACTGCATTGATTGAAGCCGGGTTTGATACCCTGGTGGAAGCAGGATATGCCCCTGAGATGGCCTATTTCGAATGCTTGCATGAAACCAAACTCATCGTCGATCTAATATATGAAGGTGGCATTGCCAATATGCGTTACTCCATTTCAAATACCGCCGAATATGGTGACTTTACGCGTGGACCCAGGGTGATAAACGAAGAGTCTAGAAAGGCAATGAAAGAAATTTTAAAGGAAGTCCAAACTGGTAGATTTGCAAGGGAGTTTATCCTTGAAAACCAGGCAGGGACACCCGTGATGAAGGCAGAACGCCGGATCAGTAAGGCCCATCCAATCGAGACGGTTGGTGAGAAATTGCGTTCGATGATGCCCTGGATCTCCCAGAACAAGTTGGTTGACCAGGATAAAAACTAATTCAATCCCTGTGGTAATAGGTGTTTAAAAATCGTAGTAGCTTTGCAGGTAATCGATGATAGTCGCACGTGAAATTAGGTTGGCCCTGATTGTGATGGTTATTATCGCTATTTCCATCAAGGTCTACATGGGCTGGTTACCGGCATTAGTGGTCGCCACTGTGATTGTAATAGTGGCATATTTATTCAGGGACCCGATATGCACAATTCCATCGGCACCATTGGCAATTGTCAGTCCCGTCAGTGGGCATATCGAAAGTATTGAGAAAACCAGTGATACTTATCTGAATCGGCAGGCGATCAGGATCAGGATTCATATGTCATACCTGGACACGCATATTTTGCGTAGCCCTATAGAGGGAAAGGTCAGAAACCAGTGGGCAGAATCCAGTCCTGATAATGATACTAAAAAACGGTATACCTACTGGATACAGACAGATGAAGGTGATGACATTGTATATTCCATTGGTACCGGAAACTTTGCACCCTTTTTGAATATAGATTTACGCTGTGGTGAACGTACTGGTCAGGGGCAGAAATCTGGCTATTTATATTTTTTCGGTATAGTCGATGTCTATGTTCCTGAATCCTCACGGATCCTGGTGAGTGAGGGTGATACCATTGATGCAGGTGCTTCTATACTTGCCATGATTATTCATAAGAGCGGTGCCCAGTTAACCAGCACCCAGGTACCTGCTGCCTGATTCAATCAAGTCGGTAGTATTTTTTAAAAAAAAATTGGGAAAAACAGGCAATCATGCCATGGTTTTTTTCAGCAAACCCATTTATAGAATCCCCAAGCTGTGGTATATCAGGGTATGGTAAATCGTCGACCAGGCATATATTTATTACCGAACCTGTTTACAACTTCAGCGTTGTTCGCAGGTTTTTATTCAATTATTGCATCAATAAATGGTCGATTTGAAGCGGGTGCCATTGCAGTTTTTGTGGCGATGATTATGGATGGTATGGATGGCAGGATAGCCAGGTTGACCAATACCCAATCAGATTTTGGTACCCAATTTGACAGCCTTTCAGATTTAATCTCCTTCGGTTTGGCGCCTGCACTTTTAATCTATCAATGGTCATTATTTAACCTAGGGAAAGTAGGGTGGTCTGCTGCTTTTATCTACACTGCGGCCGCTGCATTGAGGTTAGCGAGATTTAATACCCAGGTGACAAATGACGATAAGCGATATTTTCAGGGATTGGCGAGCCCTGCAGCAGCAGCCTTGATTGCCGGCGTTGTCTGGCTTGGTGAGAGTATCGGGATCCCAGATGACAGTGCCAATCTGTTGATTACATTGCCAGTGACTGTTTTGAGTGGGATTTTAATGGTGAGTAATATTCGCTATCACAGTTTTAAGCAGATCGATCTCAAAGGTAAAGTTCCCTTTGTGTCTATCCTGGTTGTGGTGATGGTGTTTTTTTTATTTTCCAGTAACCCCCCATTAATTTTAACTTCTGTTGCCTTGTGTTATGCATGTTCCGGTCCGATTTTTACCCTGATAATGATCAGGCGACATAGGGCGGCAAGAAGACAGACCGATATTGAACTGGACAATGATAATTAAAACTTGGCAAAAACAGGATTGCCAGCTATAGTTTTGACCCATGTATACCATTTTTAGCCAATGCAAACCTGTTCTGCCCTCTATACCCTGTCTGGGTAATGGCCGTCTGCTCCTGCCCTGCTAGGGCAGAAACTTTCTTTTACAACTGTTTTTCACAATTTTTAAAAACTATGCCGCTTTAAGGCATATACGGTATATTTAGTGTTAAATGGAGCATTCCAATGAACGATAAACTGATCATATTTGATACGACTTTACGCGACGGCGAACAAAGCCCCGGCGCGACAATGAATAAAGATGAAAAGGTCATGATCGCCAGAGCACTGGAAAAATTGCGTGTGGATATCATTGAAGCTGGTTTCCCCATTGCCAGTCCTGGAGATTTTGATGCAGTAAAAGCTGTTGCACAAACCATAACTGAAAGTGTGGTATGTGGATTGGCACGTACCAGTGATGCAGATATAGACGCAGCCGGAGAGGCGCTGAAACCCGCAGCACAGGCAAGGATACACACATTTATCGCTACCTCACCAATACACATGCAGCATAAATTATGTATGACCCCTGATGAGGTGATTGCTACGGCTGTCAAGGCAGTAAAACGTGCAGGTAAGTTTACAGATAATATTGAATTTTCCCCGGAAGATGCAGGGCGTTCAGAAATTGACTTTCTTTGTAAAGTCATTGAATCCGTAATTGATGCCGGCGCCACGACAATCAATGTACCTGATACCGTTGGTTACAGTATGCCCCATCAGTTTGGTGAGACCATAAGACAGTTAATTGAAAGAGTCCCTAATTCCGATAAGGCGGTGTTCTCAGTGCATTGCCATAATGATCTTGGTCTGGCTGTATCCAATTCTCTTGCTGCGGTTCTCAATGGTGCCAGACAGGTTGAATGTACCATTAATGGTTTGGGGGAACGTGCAGGTAATGCGGCCCTGGAGGAAATTGTGATGGCAGTGAGGACCCGTAAAGACGTGTTTGCATGTGACACCAATATCGATACGACGGAAATAGTAAATTGTTCGAGGCTGGTATCCAATATTACCGGGTTTTCAGTCCAGCCAAATAAGGCTATCGTCGGTGCCAATGCTTTTGCCCATGAGTCCGGGATACACCAGGATGGTGTGATCAAGAGCAGGGAAACCTACGAGATTATGAAGGCAGAGGATGTAGGTTGGAACACCAACAGGTTGGTGCTTGGTAAACACTCGGGTCGAAACGCGTTCAAGACCAGATTGAAAGAGTTGGGTTTTGAATTTCATAGTGAGGAAGAGCTGAATGAGAGCTTTAAAAATTTCAAGGACCTTGCAGATAAAAAGCATGAGATTTTCGATGAAGACCTGCAGGCCCTTGTGACCGATAGTTTGCAGGAAGCATCCCATGAAAGAATCAAATTTATTTCCCTGAAAGTTAATACAGAAACAGGTGAAGTTCCAACAGCTGACATTACATTATCGGTAGATGGAAAGGAAATCTGTAAACAATCCACAGGAGATGGGCCGGTTGATGCTGTTTTCAAGGCAATTGAATCAATCCTGGATAGTGGTTGTAATTTATTACTTTATTCAGTGAATAGCATCACCGGTGGAACTGATTCTCAGGGGGAAGTTACCGTTAGAATGAGTAAAGACGGACGTATAGTAAATGGCAGGGGCGCAGATACGGACATAATATCTGCGTCTGCCAAGGCCTATATCAATGGCCTAAATCGGGTAATGGATAAAGATCAAAGAGAACATCCACAGCTATGAATCATGAATTGCGAACCAGGGAATATCTGAAATTAATGGGTATTGATGTCTGGATATCCAGAGATTCAGATATTTCAGTCGGTCCAGAGCTTGAAAATGAACAACATATAGAACATTCAAGATCATTGGAGGAGTTACAGAAACAGGTATCGGTATGTACCAATTGCAGATTGCATGCTGGTCGTACCCAGACCGTTTTTGGTACGGGTTCATTCCAGGCAGATTTTATGTTAATAGGTGAGGCGCCAGGTGCTGAAGAAGATAAACAAGGTAAGCCCTTTGTCGGCAGGGCTGGAAAACTGCTAACCGCAATGTTGTCTTCAATAGGGCTTCAGAGAAAAGAGGTTTTCATTGCCAATATCCTCAAATGCAGGCCGCCAAACAACCGCGACCCTTCTGCAGATGAGGTGGCAGCCTGTGCTGAATATTTAAATACTCAGATACAGGTAATCAAGCCCAGATTAATTATTGCACTTGGACGCATTGCAGCTCAAAACTTATTAAAGTCAGAGGTTCCCATTGGCAAGATGCGGGGTAAAGTCTATCGATATGGTGAAATGGAGATACCGGTCATTGTCACTTATCATCCGGCTTACTTATTACGGTCACCCAGAGAAAAACGCAAGTCCTGGCAGGATTTGCAATTAGCTGTAAGAGAATATAGAAAAACCATACAATGAGTGCAGTTATTAAACAGGATGTATTTACATTTAGACCTATGGTCGAGTCAGACCTTGATGAGGTACTCGTTATTGAAGATCAGGTTTATAATTTTCCGTGGAGTCGCAAAATATTTCTTGATTGTTTGCGGGTAGGGTACTGTAGTTGGGTATTGGAATCAGGGGATCAGACTATAAATGCTTATGGGATCATGTCTGTAGCTGTTGGGGAGAGTCACATTCTCAATTTATGTGTACATCCAAATTTCCAACGCAGGGGATATGGCAACAGCCTTTTGTTCCACTTGCTGGAGGTAGCGAAAAAATATAATGCCAATATCGCTTTTCTTGAGGTGCGTCCATCAAACCAGGCAGCGCGACAACTTTATCTTGATGCAGGGTTTAATGATGTGGGTATGCGGCGAGAATATTATCCCGCCATGAATGGTAGAGAAGATGCGATAATTATGGCACGTTCACTTTAATGATTATAAATAACTTATGAATACAAAATTTCCCACATTGGAATCTGCAATTGGTCAGACACCTTTAGTTAGGCTACAGAAAATTGGTATCGAGACCGGCAATATCTTGCTTGCCAAGCTGGAAGGTAATAATCCGGCAGGATCGGTTAAAGACAGGCCGGCAATGAGTATGATCAAGTATGCAGAACAACGGCAGGAAATTAAGCCCGGAGACACGCTGATAGAAGCCACCAGTGGAAACACCGGGATTGCCCTGGCAATGGCCGCAGCAATAAAAGGTTATAAGATGGTATTAATTATGCCGGAACATATGAGTCTTGAAAGACGTGCTGCGATGAAGGCCTTCGGTGCGGAAATAATCCTTGTGAGTAAGGCCGAAGGCATGGAAGGTGCCAGAGACCTGGCTGACGAGATGGGGCAGCAGGGTAGGGCTAAGGTGTTGAATCAGTTCGCAAATCCAGATAACCCCCGAGCCCATTATGAGGGCACCGGTCCTGAAATTTGGGAAAAAACCAACGGAGAGGTAACCCACTTTGTCAGTGCAATGGGAACAACAGGTACCATTATGGGAGTGTCCAGATATCTCAAAGAAAAAAATCCTGAGGTTCAGATCATTGGTGTGCAACCGAAAGGTAATGAAAGTATTCCGGGGATCAGGCGGTGGCCAGAGGAATACCTCCCTGATATCTATGATGCTAGCAGGGTAGACAAGGTCATTGATATCTCGCCTGCACAGGCAGAACATATGACGCGACGTCTGGCCGCGGAAGAGGGAATATTTGCAGGTGTTTCATCCGGTGGAGCAATTCATGCCACGCTACAAGTTGCCAGGCAGGTTGAAAATGCCATTTTGGTAGCCATTATCTGTGACCGTGGTGACAGATACCTTTCGACAGATATATTTCCTGCCTGATCAGTCCATGAACGTCCTGGTATTTGATATCGAAACCATACCTGATACAGCAGCAGGGAAGGTACTCTATGATCTTGATGGATTGACTGATAAAGAGGTTGGGGAAGTAATGTTCAGTCGCCGTCGTCAGGAGACTGACGGGACGTCGGATTTTTTACGCCTGCATCTGCATAAAGTGGTGGCAATATCAGTATTATTAAAGACCAGGGAAAATATAAATGTATGGTCTCTTGGTGAAGTTGATTCCAGTGAAGAAGATATAATCAAAAGATTTTATGAGGGTATTGATAGGTATACCCCCAGGCTGGTTTCCTGGAATGGGAGAGGTTTTGACTTACCAGTCTTGCATTATCGGGCGTTGTTATATGGCATTAATGCTCAACGTTACTGGGAAACAGGTAATGATGATCAGAGTTTTCGTTGGAACAATTATATTAGTCGTTATCATGACCGACATACAGATTTAATGGATCGGCTGGCAGGATATGAATATCGCGCAGTAGCACCCCTTGACCAAATCGCGACCATGTTAGGTTTTCCAGGGAAGATGGGCATGAGTGGTGATAAAGTCTGGGATAATTACCTGGCAAATGATATAGATTCAATCAGGGATTATTGTGAAACAGATGTACTTAATACCTATCTTGTCTATCTACGTTTTGAACTGATGAGAGGCAATCTTTCACCATCTGATTATGAAGTTGAGTGTGATGCCGTTAAGGCGTTTCTCAAAAAAGATGAAAAACCATATTTGCTTGATTTCCTCAAGGCGTGGGAATCCAATAACAAGCCAGCCTGATTGATTTCCTGAATAATACTTTTCAAGAGCATGTCAAAGAGAAAAAGGCGCATAGATCCTTCAATACATGAAGTCTATATAGAATCCTTGTCACACGAAGGTAGAGGGGTTGCCAGAGTCGATGGGAAGACTGTATTTGTTGATGGGGCATTACCGGGGGAAACTGTAAGTATTCAATATGTCCGGTGTAAACCAAAATTTAATGAAGCAGAAACAGTTGAGGTAAAAACACCTTCTATATACCGGGTAGAACCTGAATGTAAATATCACCAGCTTTGTGGCGGGTGTAGTTTGCAGCATATAAGTGGTGAATACCAGGTAGAGCATAAACAGAATGTTGTGTTTGAACAATTTGCCCATATCGGTCAAGTTGTCCCGGAAGAAATACTCCCGCCTTTAACGGGTAATAGTCTGGGATACAGGAATAAGGCCAGGTTGGGAGTTAAATACGTCAATAAAAAAGCCAGGGTCCTGGTTGGGTTCAGGGAAAAGAAAAAACCGGCATTTATTGCTGATATAGAGGAATGCCTGGTTTTAAACAGCATCATTGGCAACCGTATTTCCGATCTGAAAGTATTGATCGAGCAGCTTAGTATTAATTCAAAAATTCCCCAGCTGGAAGTGGCAATTGGTGATAAAGAGGCTGTACTGGTGGTCAGGCATCTGCAGGATTTTTCGCAGGATGATATTAATTTGATGGAATCATTCTCGGCATGTAGCGGAATTCAATTTTATCTGCAACCAGGGGGTGGCGACTCTATTACAACACTGGATGGGAAAAAGCCTTCTAATCTGCACTATACTATTAATGATGCGGATATCTCAATCTGGTTTTCACCAATGGATTTTACCCAGGTTAATCCGCAAATTAACAAGATGATGATAAGGCAAGTCCTGAATTACCTGGAACTTGAAAGTACAGATGGCGTTTTGGATTTATTTTGCGGGGTAGGTAATTTTACTTTGCCCATTGCCAGAAATGTCAACCATGTCGTTGGGGTTGAGGGGGCGACAAGCCAGGTAAAACGTGCGACTGAGAATGCCGATAAAAATGCCATAAGTAATGCTGAGTTTATATGTATGGATCTATATTCAGACAAGGGTCAACAGGAACTTAAAATAGAAGGGTATAATAAGCTATTACTGGACCCACCCAGAAGCGGGGCAAAGGAAATAATAACTTTAATGAATCTGGATGACATTGAAAAGATTGTATATGTGTCATGTAACCCCGCTACATTGGCAAGAGATGCTGGAATACTTGTGCATAAGAAAGGTTATATATTTGCAAAATTTGGCGTAATTGATATGTTTCCACATACCGCCCATGTGGAGTCTATAGCAATATTTAACAAATAAATAATGCATGATAAATAATCAAACTAAATATATTGAAATTTCCCTGACATCTCAGGATTTGAAATTACAGCAAGGGGATGACGTGTTATTTCAATCGAAAATTTCAACCGCTATAAATGGTGCAGGCGAACAGTCTGGGAGTGAATGTACTCCCAGGGGATTGCACTGTATAAGTGAAATGATAGGTGATCGCTGTCAAGAAGGCGCTGTATTTACTGGACGAAAACCTACCGGAGAAATTTACTCCGACGAGCTTGCCTATAAACACCCGGGTAGGGACTGGATATTAACCCGAATATTAAGGCTGTCAGGAATGGAGCCCGGTTATAATTTGGGGGGGGATGTCGATACTCATGACAGGCTGATCTATATTCATGGTACGCCAGAAGAATCAGTCATTGGCAGACCCGTATCCCATGGCTGTATCAGGATGAGAAACCAGGACATAATGAAATTATTTGAACTGGTGGAGGTCAACACAGAAGTTCTGATTACAGAATAAGATTAAATATCTCCTTTGTTGTCAACCAGCCTATAGTCACAACGTTAGTCATAGATACAATCCTCGAAATGATATGGAGGCAGTAATGTCAAAGAATTCAGTGAAATTATCAGTCTTATTGACCGGCATTTTTATATCGGTTTTACCTGTATATAGCATTGCACAAACGAACGGCGCTTTGGAACCAGGAGAGCGAGGTGGGTTTCGCAATCTTGAGCGCGAACAGCAACGCGAAGAATTTCTCGCAAATAATCCTGAATTGGCCGAGCGAATTCAGCAACGCAAGCAGGAAATGGAATCGCGCCGTACAGAATTTGAAACAAAATACCCTGAGGCAGCTGCGGAAATGCAGGGCTGGGTGGAAAATGACAGACAAAGCCGCAAGCAGATGCGTGAACAGGTAGAATCCAGGCGAGCAGAATTTGAAGCCAAATACCCTGAGGCGGTAGCAGAAATGAAGGCCATGCGTGAACAGGGGCGCGAAGCGAAAGAGGCAAGACGGGCCGAGATGGAAGCTCGCCGTGCCCAGTTTGAGGAAAAGTATCCTGATGCCGCAGCAGAATTGCGTTCTATGCACAAAGATACAGGGCGCCGTGGAGGTGGTATGTTCCGTCGCGGCCCTGGAAAGGGATTTGGACGTCCTCATTCAGATATCTGATAAGCCATTTATTTCAGGGTAATACCGGCCATGCCGGTATTACCCTGATCTTGTGTAGAAAACAAAAAATTCTCATTTAATCAATAAGTTAAATAAAAGTCTCTCTGTCCTGACGAGAGCTCACTGTGTCAACCAGTTGTGATGTTCATACGTTCTAATAGTTAGGGATCCCTCCTGTTACGTAATAAAATGGTTCCCATCTGTTAGCTGCATATCAGGTATACAGATATCGGTTTATTACCATTACAGTTAGAGGGGAAATATTCTGGGCAACCAAAAGGAACTGGACCGGTTTTTGGAAAGTGTTGAACGGCGAGCATACCGGATGGCTGAAATTGCAACAGGTAGCGCAGACGATGCACTGGATATAGTACAGGACGCTATGTATAAATTGGTGCAAAAGTACGCAAACAAGACCCCTGCAGAATGGGGCCCACTGTTTCAGACCATTATGCAAAGTCGCATTATGGACTATCACCGGCGTAATACGGTGAGAAATAAATACATGACGTGGCTTGGTGGTAAAGACGAGGAGAATACAGTTGACCCGCTGGAGACTGTAGCCGATGAAAAAGCTGTTGCACCAGAAACACGTGTAGAACAGGATATGGGCATGCAGGTTTTGGAAAAAGCCATCAGGGAATTACCTCCCCGTCAACAGCAAGTGTTTATGTTGAGGGCATTGGAAGGGATGGATGTGGCCCAAACAGCCAGGGCAATGAAATGTTCACAAGGTAGCGTAAAAACGCATTACTTCAGGGCTTTATCAGTTTTACGCGAGAAACTTGATGATTATAAATTATGATGAATGAAGTAAATTCGGATTTTGAAGATAGCGCTAAAAGACGCTTTGATGAGAGTGTTGATGCTCTGGATGCATCAACCCTGTCGCGTCTTGCCACAATGAGAAACCAGGTTCTGGACGACTCGGGAAAATCAACGTCCGGTAAATCATTGTGGATTCCGGCAGGCGCATTTGCCACTTTTTGTGTCGCTATCGTGATATTTAGCCTCGTGTCTCAAGAGGAAGTGGAAAATAAAACATTCGTAGACGAGATTGATATAATCTCAGAACTGGAACTATATGAGAACCTTGATTTCTATGAATGGCTCGAACAGCATGAGTTGCCTACCTAGGATACTAATCATTGTCATGGGTCTTGTATCAACGGCAAGTTTTGCAGGTTCAGACAAACAGGATGAAATGGAAGTTTCAATGGAATTTCTGGAATTTCTATCTGAATGGGAGACCGAGCAAGGAGACTGGGTTGGACCGGATGGCTTTATTGACAATACATTTGATCAATTTTACGAAGTAGAAAATGAAGACACAGAAGATGAAGCTCAAGAGTAACATTCATAATAATATGATTTTTGTTTGTATTATGTGGGTACTTGCATTTTCAGTAAACGCTCAGGACAGTGCTATGTGGGATGCATTGTCTCCCGAGCAACAGCAGGTCTTAAAACCCTTTGAAGAGAACTGGCAACAATTACCGGAGAACAGGCGTCGTGCATTACAACGCGGTGCTGAACGCTGGAGTAAGATGTCACCTGAACAGCGTCAGAATGCCAGAGGTCAGTTTAGGCGATGGAATTCATTCGACCAGGACCAGAAACAAATCGTACGGCGTCGATTTAATCAATTCAATAATATGAGCATAGCAGAACGTGAGCAGTTAAGGCGCCGGCAGGAATGGTTTAGAAACCTTTCCCCTGAGGTTCAAACTGCTCTGAGAGAGCGATGGCAGTCTATGTCACCGGATGAACGAACCGCTATGCGTGAAAGATCCCCACAAATCAATCCACAGCAGCGTGAAAGGGTGCGCGAATATGTCCTTGGCTTAAACCCGGATGAACGTCAGGATCTGGAGAATAAGTGGAGATTGATGACGCCTGAAGAAAAGGTTGAGTTTATAGAAAGTACTACGAATCAAAGACCGGATTTCAGGGTGCCAGGACAAAATCGACAACGTGATGAAGTTATACCAAGGATACAGGATCGAATTAATGACGAAGTTAGAGCCAGACGGCGCGCTCCCAGATAACCCCACTCATACTCTATATTAGTGCCAGAATAAACCACTGAAGCGGTATAGTTTCCGTCATCAACCACTTGTCTGAGTCAGATTCAGATGCGTCGTTCAGGCTATCGCGTTAAAATATAGCAATGACTACCGGCCCGATAATGCTGGATTTAGATGGAACTGAGCTGTCGCCAGAAGACATCGAGCTTATTCAACACCCCAATACGGGTGGTGTTATATTATTTTCCAGAAATTTTGAAAATATCCAACAGCTACAGGCCTTAACTGGCCATATAAAAAAACTCAGAACGTCTGAAGTATTAATCGGTGTGGATCACGAAGGTGGTCGTATTCAACGGTTCAGGGAAGGTTTTACCAGATTGCCTCCTTGTCGGGTTTTCGGTGAACTCTATGACAGAGACCGGCGACAGGCAGTTCGCATGGCTGAATTAACGGGTTGGGTTATGGCCGCAGAGCTACTGGCGGTGGGTGTGGACTTCAGTTTTGCACCCGTGCTGGATATGGACAGAGAAAAAAGCAAGGTCATAGGTGACAGGGCATTTCATTCTTCGCCGGATGTCATTACCGATCTAGCCAGAGCATATATCAAAGGTATGCGTAAAGCGGGAATGGAAGGGGTTGGAAAGCATTTTCCTGGACATGGCTGGGTTTATGAAGACTCTCATCTCGAAGTCCCTAAAGATCCTCGCAGTTATGAGGATATAATGTTATCTGATCTCATTCCTTTTGAACGTTTAATTAACGCAGGGATAGCGGCCATCATGCCTGCACATGTCATCTATGAAAAAATCGATATTCACCCAGCAGGCTTTTCAAAAATCTGGTTAACGAAAATATTACGTGAGCAGCTGGGGTTTCATGGAATGATATTCAGTGATGACATCAGTATGGCAGGTGCGGTAGTTCAGGGAACACCTCTGGACAGGGCAAATGCTGCACTGGAGGCTGGATGCGATATGGTGTTGATATGTAATAATCGCATGGCAGTCCATGAAATGATTAACGACCTGCCGCAGTCATCAATGCCAGCATCACGTGTCAGAGTAATGAGAATGTATGGCAAAACCGATAATATAGATATAAGTGAATTAAAAAATACCCAGGAATGGAAAGAGCTTTCAAAACAGGTCGCATCCCTGGATCGAGAGCCAGAACTGGATTTAGATGATGATTATCAGGCTTAGTTATCTGCGAATATTCATAATTTGTTTGGCATTATATGCACCGTCTGTTTCAGGTGAGGTCCTGTGCCGGCCATATGAAGTAATTGAACAACATGTTTCAGGGATCTCAAAATATGAGAATGGCCTGCTTTGGAAAATAAGTCATAATGGTATGCCGTCAGGATATATTTTTGGGACCATTCATATAGATGATGAAGCCGTTATGGATATTCCCGATCCTGTCCTCAGTAGTTTAAATATGAGCGATACATTTCTGATGGAAGTTGTCCCGGATCCTGCTGATGCACTTGATATGTCCACATCCATGTTTTTTATGGATGGGACAAGGTTGGATCAATTAGTGAACCAGGATATTTTTAATAAAACTATTCAGATTCTGAAAGATTACGGTTTTACCAGAGATATTGTGACGGTGATGAAACCCTGGGCCGCTTATATCGTAATGAGCTATCCACAAAATCCGGGTGAAATTCTGGATTTAAAGCTTCTTCAACTGGCCAGATCCAATGGTGCAAATATTTATGGGCTTGAGACAGCTATGGAACAGATAGATATATTTGCCAGGCTGGATCTTGATGACCAGACGAGGATATTAACTGATATGGTATGTCATTATGATGATACCAAAGAAGATTTTGACGAGATTAAAGAGCATTATCTAAATCGTGATCTGGAAAGTTTATATTCCTTCAGTAAGAGGTATACCTTTGGAGATGATACCGTTTACGAGCAGATTGCTGAAAAGTTAATAAATCAAAGAAATAGCAAAATGGTGGATAGAATATTGCAATATTTTAAATCCGGCATAACATTTATTGCGGTAGGTGCACTGCACTTACCAGGTGAAGACGGGATATTAAATCAACTTGAAAGCATGAAATATCAAATTGACAAGATTTATTAGGGATGCAGTATGGAAATTATAGACGTAGTTAATAAAATTTTAACCTATTTACAATCTGATGCCTGGGTCATCCAGGTTTTTATAATTATCTTTATTACGCTTTTAGTAGATTTTCTGCAAAAGAGGGTAATTGCAAGAATACAAAAGAAACTGGAGAGTACCAGAAACTTCTGGGACGACGCCCTGTTGCTTGCTGCACAGGGCCCATTGAGCCTGTTGATCTGGCTGCAGGGTCTGGCATTTGCTGCGGATGTGGTTAGATCGATATCCAATGCAGTTATATTTGATGCTATAGAACCGGTGCGGACAGTTGGTTCAGTAATCATAGTAGCCTGGTTCCTGTCCCGGTTTATTATTAAAGCGGAAGAAAACATAATTAGACAAAACCAGATGTTGGGTAAACCTCTAGACAGGACAACAGCTGATGCCATTGCAAAGTTACTTAGAATTTCTGTTTTTATTACTGCTGCCCTCGTCATACTACAATCACTTGGATACAGTATATCCGGGGTGCTTGCATTTGGAGGTGTTAGTGGCATTGCAGTCGGTTTTGCTGCTAAAGATTTGTTATCAAACTTCTTTGGCGGTTTAATGATATATCTTGACAGACCATTTGCTGTGGGTGACTGGGTGCGATCGCCAGATAAGGAAATTGAAGGAACAGTGGAGGCGATAGGTTGGCGTTTAACAAGGATCAGGACTTTTGATAAACGACCAATTTACGTGCCGAACTCTGTTTTTACAACAATAACAGTTGAAAACCCGTCCCGAATGACGAACAGGCGGATTTATGAAACCATAGGCATACGCTATGATGATGTTGATAAAATGGAGGTGATCGTAAAAGACGTAAAGCAGATGCTGATAGATCACCCGGAGATAGATACCAATCAAACTATGATAGTGAATTTCAATAAATTCGCTGCATCATCCCTGGATTTTTTTGTTTATACATTTACCAAGACCACCAAATGGGTGGAATTTCACGAGATAAAACAGGATGTGATGTTAAAAATAATAGAAATTATAGAATCACATAAGGCAGAGTGTGCATTCCCAACATCTACCCTGCATGTTCCGGATGGTATAAATATAAATAATACGTCAAACAGCAACGTAAAGAATGAAACGGATTGAAATATGGGTTTAAAATTCACAAAAATGCATGGATTGGGAAATGATTTTATTATCATTGATAATCTTGATGGAAAGATACAAATAACTTCTGACCAGATCAGGTTTATATCAAACCGATATACAGGAATCGGTTTCGATCAAATGGTTATGGTGTGTGAAAGTAATAACCCAGATGCTGATGTCCTGTATAAAATTTTTAATGCTGATGGTAATGAAGCTGAGCAAAGCGGTAATGGTGTGCGTTGTCTTGGCAAGTATCTGATTGAGAAAAACATTCTCTCAAAAACAGAATTTACTGTTGAAAATATCAAGGGACTAATCAAAATCAATGTAATTGAAGACGGTATTCAGGTGAATATGGGGCGACCTGTTTTTGAACCAGACTTAATTCCCATTAATACGACAAATCAACAGAGGGAATATAATATCGATATCAAGGGTTCAAGCGTTAGCTTTTATTCATTGTCCATGGGTAATCCACATGCTGTTATACTTGTTGATGATATCACATCTGCTGATGTCCCTGTTATCGGTCCACAGGTACAGGAAAGTGGTTTTTTCCCACAAGGTGTCAATGTAGGGTTTATGCAAATAGTCAATAGAGAGAGTATTAAACTAAGGGTCTATGAGCGTGGTGCCGGAGAAACCCTCGCCTGTGGCTCAGGTTCCTGTGCAGCTGTCGTTGCCGGTATAATGGACGGTAAACTGGATAATTCAGTGAAGGTAGATTTACCCGGTGGATCTCTGGCTATAACCTGGGGTGGTGGAGACAGTGAGGTCTGGATGACTGGACCGGCAACCACCGTATTTGAAGGGAGAATTGATTTATGAACGAAACTAAAGCAAATAAAAAAATCACTATCGGTGAACATGAAGTGTCTGAATTTCTCCTCGCAAATCCGGATTTTTTTATCGAAAACCCCGAGATTCTTAAAGCCATTCAGGTCCCCCATATCAGCGGAGAAGCCGTATCACTGGTTGAGAAACAGTTATCTTTATTGCGCGAACAGAACAAAAAGAACCAGAAACAACTGCAAGATTTAATAGAAGTGGCCAGACAAAACGAAGAGCTTGCCAGAAGAATGCACGAATTATCATTAACCTTAATGGATGCTGCTGAGCCAAAGGGTATTTTTGAAACGCTATATAAAAATCTGAAAGTAAATTTTAAAGTTGATCATGTTTCTGTCAGGTTATTTGCAAACCCGGCATTTATAGATACGTATGCAGGGCCTGAATTTGCAGGGATGGATATTCCTGAGCAGGGTTTATTTGATTCCCTGATAGCAAAGCGTGTACCTATCAGCGGAAAATTAAAGAGACAGCAGCAGGTATTTTTATTTGATGATGATGGTGACGATATTGCGTCGGCAGTCATTGTACCTTTACATGGAAAAGGATGGGGGGGAGTATTATCAATTGCCAGTACGGATATGAACCGGTTCACAGAAAATATGGGCGTTGAACTTTTAGCAAATCTAGGTGAGATACTGAGCTTAATACTTAAACCCTGGATAGTAGAAAGTTAATGTGACTAATAAATGAATAAAACTGACCAGCTGAATGTAGAAGAATTTCTTGCAACATTACATCACCTTTCCAGTCATACCCGGAAAGCCTATGAGCATGATCTCAAATTATTGTCCGTATATTGTGATCATAATGACATTCATGCATGGAGCAAGCTAGATGGCAGAATGCTAAGTGGATTTATTGCCTCACGTCACAGGCAGGGTATTAGTGGTAAATCACTGCAGCGCAATTTATCAGCTATTCGTGCTTTCTATAGATATTTGATCAAGCATGGGTATAGCAAAAAAAACCCGGCGCAGGGAGTGGTAACACCAAAAACGGAAAAAAAATTGCCCAAGACTCTCGATGTAGATCAGTCTGTGCAGTTGGTTGAAATAAATTCTTCAGAACCACTAGCTATACGAGACAGGGCAATTTTTGAGATATTATATTCTTCCGGGTTACGGTTATCCGAGTTGGTTAGTCTGGATTTAGATAGTATTGATATAAATGAAGCCCTGGTCACGGTAACGGGAAAGGGAAAAAAGACACGCAAAATCCCGGTTGGGAAAAAGGCCATTATTGCCATTAACAACTGGTTGAAAATCAGAAAAAATTATACAACAGACGACGTAAAAGCATTGTTTGTCAGTCAACGAGGTAGCAGACTGGGTTCCAGGTCTGTTCAAAAACGATTAAATGAATGGGCAATAAAACAAGGCCTGGCAACGGATGTTCACCCACATATGCTGAGACATTCATTTGCTTCCCATATCCTTGAATCGAGCAGTGATTTAAGGGCTGTACAGGAGTTATTAGGGCATTCAGATATCAGTACAACTCAAATATATACCCATCTGGATTTTCAACATCTTGCAAAGGTCTACGATAAGGCCCATCCCAGGGCCAAAAAAGCCTGAAACTGTCACCCGAAATATCAACATCATCGATAGCTCACCTTAGTTTAGTGTAAAATACGCACCGGTAATCCATAGCGAGGAAAAAATTTTGGAGCAATTTAGAGGCACAACGATACTTTCCGTCAGAAGACCGGGACATGTCGTCATCGGGGGTGATGGCCAGGTGTCACTGGGTGATACCGTTATGAAAGGAAATGCCAGAAAAGTCAGACGCTTATACCAAGACAAAGTGATAGCCGGATTTGCAGGTGGCACTGCAGATGCATTTACATTATTTGAACGGTTTGAAGGCAAGCTTGAACAATATTCAGGCAATCTTGCACGCTCAGCAGTAGAACTTGCTAAAGACTGGCGCACAGACAGAATGTTACGCAGATTGGAAGCTATGTTATGTGTAGCTGACGAAACATCTTCGTTGATTATATCTGGAAATGGTGACGTGATAGAACCCGAGGATAATATTATGGCCATTGGTTCCGGTGGGAATTATGCCAAGTCTGCGGCTATGGCCTTATTAGAAAATACAGAAATGAATGCCAGAGAAGTTACAGAAATTGCGTTGGGAATTGCAGCTGATATCTGTATATATACCAACAGGTCTTTGGTGTTGGAAGAACTCAAATATTAATGGTAGGAATGATGCAGGAATTAACACCCCAGGAAATAGTGGCAGAACTGGATAAATTTATCATTGGTCAGGACGAGGCCAAGCGTGCGGTCGCCATCGCGTTAAGGAACAGGTGGAGGCGTATGCAGATTGTGGAAGAATTACGTAATGAAATTACGCCGAAAAACATCTTGATGATAGGGCCTACTGGTGTGGGTAAAACCGAAATAGCTCGAAGACTGGCAAGGTTGGCAAATGCGCCTTTTATAAAAGTTGAAGCTACAAAGTTTACTGAAGTAGGGTACGTAGGGCGGGATGTCGAATCGATTATCAGGGATTTGGCTGATATGTCAGTAAAAATGACCCGGGAACAGGAAATTGCAAAAGTGTGGCCCAGGGCAGAGGAGGCAGCCAAGCAAAGAATTTTGGACATACTGCTTACGCCGGCCAGAGATATTGAAGAAACTGATGATAACCCCACCAGGGATAAATTCAGAACCATGCTTGATGAGGGGAAGTTGGACGAGAAGGAAATTGAAATTGAAGTCAGTATGCAGGCGGTTGGTGTAGAGATTATGGCGCCCCCTGGGATGGAAGAAATGACCAGTCAGTTACAGGGCATGTTTCAGAATATGGGCGAAAATAAAAAGAAGCTCCGAAAGCTTAAAATTCAGGATGCACTGAAGAATCTGTCGGAAGAAGAAGCAGCCAAGCTGGTAAACGAAGATGACATCAAAGTCAGATCCCTGGAAAATGTTGAACAGAATGGTCTGGTGTTCCTGGATGAAATAGATAAAGTGACCCGGCGTGGTGACCATAGCGGACCAGATGTCTCACGGGAAGGCGTGCAACGTGATCTTCTCCCCCTGGTGGAAGGCTGTACTGTCTCAACTCGTTATGGAATGGTGAAAACAGATCATATTCTCTTTATTGCCTCAGGCGCATTCCACCTTTCTAAACCCTCGGATTTAATACCTGAATTGCAGGGTAGATTGCCAATTCGAGTTGAACTCAATGCCCTGAATGCCAAAGATTTTATTAGAATACTGAAAGAACCGGATGCTTCATTGACAGAGCAATATCAGGCTTTAATGGAGACCGAAGATCTTGAATTAAAATTTTCAGATGATGGGATTGAAAGAATTGCGGAAATAGCCTGGAAGGTAAACGAAACTACAGAAAATATAGGCGCAAGAAGATTGCATACGGTCATGGAAAAGTTGCTTGAACCCTTATCCTATGATGCTCCAACCCTTACCGGAAAAACGGTGATTGTCGATAAAGCATATGTTAATCAACAGCTCAACACTTTAATTGAAGATGAAGATCTTACCAGATACATACTTTAGTTTTTGCATCAATGGTCAGTATTGAACAACTAAAGCTGAGAAAAAAATCCAGAGTTCTGGAAGTCAGATTCGATGACGGTGTTAACGAGCAATTAGATTTTGAATTCTTGCGAATTCATTCTCCTTCTGCAGAAGTTAAGGGGCACGGTAAAGGGCAGGAGCGGTTGCAAACGGGCAAACAGAATGTAGTTCTGCTCGAGTTAATACCAGTAGGAAACTATGCTGTTAAGTTAATATTTGATGACGGCCATAATAGTGGCATATATACCTGGGACTATTTATACGAGTTATGTGTCAATAAAGAAAAGTACTGGAATATATGCCGCAAAAAATTGGAATCTATTTAAGCAGACATTTGATTATGGATAACTCTGAATATACAGATTTTGGTAATGAAGAAGTATTACCAGATGAAAAAAGAAGGCGTGTTAATGACCTGTTTGACTCTGTTGCTAATAATTATGATTTAATGAATGATTTAATGTCATTCGGAATACACAGGTTATGGAAACGGTATGCAGCGCATATCGCAAATATTAAAACGGGTGATAAGGTACTGGATGTGGCAGGTGGAACAGGCGATATGGCAAAGCAATTTTCGCGTCGCGCTGGAAAGTCAGGCAAGGTATATATTTGTGACGTGAGTTATGAAATGCTTCACATGGGGCGTGATAAATTAACAGATTTGGGTGATTTTAAAAATATTGAAATGATTCAGGGTGATGCAGAACATTTGCCCTTTAAAGACGAGATGTTTGATTTAGTGTGTATTTCTTTTGGGCTTAGAAATGTAACTGATAAGGATCAGGCTTTAAGATCTATGTTTTCCAAATTAAAATATGGCGGACAATTACTAATTCTTGAATTTTCAGAATTAGTACTGAATTCATTGAGGCCTGTATACCGAGGCTATTCTGACCACTATATTCCTATGCTGGGAAGGTATATTGCCCGGGATGAACCAAGTTATCGCTACCTGGTTGAATCAATTAGACGTCATCCCAATCAGGAAACGCTAAAACAGATGATAGAACAGGCAGGGTTTTCCAGGGTGGACTACCTAAATATGACAGGCGGAATCGTTGCTGTACATTCAGCATTTAAAATCTAATTTTTAATAAATTGTGAAATCAGATCTGTTTAATTTAATCCCATATATATTCAATAAAATTCTGGAAAATCAACCAGGGTTGGCAGATGAATTCAGTATTTACAAAGGTAAAATCATCCTGATTGATTTAAGCAATACCAGTACCATGATTTATATATTAATGGGTGACAAAGGTATGGAAATAGCCAATCAGCCCGTGGAAAAACCCGATCTGATGGTTAGGGCAACACCATTGGAATTAATTCAATATTTTTTTCTGTCACGCAGTCAATCTGTTCCGTCTTCAGGTGAGATTGAGCTGACGGGAAATATTGGGCTGGCACAAAAAATTCAAAATGTTTTTATGAATCTTGATTTTGATTTGGAGGACGCT
Source organism: Candidatus Eutrophobius brisbanensis (assembly GCA_038131795.1). Taxonomy (GTDB): domain Bacteria; phylum Pseudomonadota; class Gammaproteobacteria; order Eutrophobiales; family Eutrophobiaceae; genus Eutrophobius; species Eutrophobius brisbanensis. The sequence goes on from JAYPQE010000002.1 coordinate 121,152, forward strand.
ATATCCAAAGTAATTGGTGATGAATTTTCACATGGCCTTTTTTTTATATTTAGGAAGTTTGTTGAGAATATCAATTATGGAAAGCAGGAACTGGCAAACAATTTTGCAGAAATTTTGAAATATGAAAAAGATATAGTGATAGATAATGCTGAAGTGAGAAGATTCAATCAATCAGTTGACCAGCTTCGTGATGAAGTGGATAAACTGGATTTCAGGATAAAGCGTATATCTAGCACATTAGAGGCATCTTGAGAATGTTAACCCCAGGTCAAATATTAAGATTATTATATATTCAGCGTATTCTTATTCGTAGTGGACTTGATGAAATTGTATTCTCATTAAATTTGTTTCGAAGGGTACGCTTTATACAATATTTATTACCCTGGAACTGGATGCAAAAAAACCGCTTCCCCAGGGGGGTAAGGATCAGAAAGGTGTTGGAAGAGCTCGGGCCAATTTATATAAAATTTGGTCAGTTATTATCTACACGCCGCGATATGCTGCCTGATGATATCGCATCAGAACTATCAAAATTACAGGACCACGTTCCAGCATTCCCGGGCAATGTTGCCAAATCGATAATTGAAAAGTCGCTTAATAAAAAACTAGATGAAGTATTTCAGGAATTTGATTTGACGCCACTCGCTTCAGCATCTATAGCACAGGTCCATACAGCAAAGTTGAATGACGGCAGGGATATGATTGTCAAAGTAGTCAGACCTGATATAGAAAAGACTATACGCCGTGACCTTGGGATTATGAAGATCATTGCAGTAATGGCTGAAAGCTATTCAGGTGATTTTAATAAATTAAAACCTACTGGAGTTGTTAAAGAATTTGAAAAAACGCTGCTTGATGAACTCGATCTAATGCGTGAGGCTGCGAATGCATCGCAGTTGCGACGAAATTTTTCAGGGTCTGAGCTACTTTATGTGCCCCAGGTCGAATGGGAGTATACACGTCATAATTTTATGGTGATGGAGCGAATTAAAGGCATACCCGTATATGATTTTGAGGCGTTACGCAAAGCCAATATAGATTTTAAATGGCTTGCAGAGGTCGGAGTGGAAATCTTTTTTACCCAGGTGTTTCGAGATAGCTATTTTCACGCTGACATGCATCCAGGCAATATTTTTGTCAGGCCTGGTGAAAATGGGAAACATCCTAAGATTATGGTTGTTGATTTCGGAATCATGAGCTCACTCAGTGAGTTTGATAAACGATATCTGGCTGAGAATTTTTTGGCTTTTTTGAATAAAGACTATCAAAAAGTTGCAGAACTACACGTTCAATCCGGGTGGGTCCCGGCAGGTACCCGTGTTGATGAATTTGAATCTGCCATACGTGCGGTCTGTGAACCATTATTTGATCGGCCAATTAAGGACATATCATTTGGAAAACTTTTATTACGTCTATTTCAAACTGCTGAACGATTCAACATGGTTATTATGCCTCAATTATTATTATTGCAGAAAACGCTTGTGAATATTGAGGGACTTGGTCGCGAACTGTATCCGGATTTAAATCTCTGGAAAACAGCCAGGCCACACCTTGAAAGGTGGATGATAGACCGCACCGGGATTCGCGGTCTGATTAAAGGAACGCGTGAAAATATTCCATATTGGGTAGACAGGTTACCTGAGTTGCCCACGGGAATGCTGGATTTGCTTGAGCGGATTAGGGAGGGTCGGTTTAAATTTGAATGGAAACAGGATGAACTGGAGAAATTACGAAAGGAAATTCGTGCTGGTAATCGAAGGACCATAATGGCAATCATTGGTGCAACATTGATGATTGGGTGTTTTATCCTGCTGGGATTCAATAACCCAATACTTGGGTTATCAGATACGACCATTATAACCTGGGCGCTGGGAGTGGCAGGAACAGCGATTCTATATTTGTCCTATATCCGATAATATTATTTGAGCATTGATATTGTATCTGTCCTATGGACATGTTTTGCGTCTAATATCTCCATCAGACTTACCATTTTTACGCCAAACCTATCAAGGTCTATAAGGTTATTGCTTAAGACTTCAATTGTCTCAGGATGTGGGTGACCGATGGCGATAGCACTTCCTTTACGTTTGGCAACCTTAATCAATTCGAGAAATTGAGCATTGATATATGATTTATCTTTTTTGTTATCCAGAAATACATCGCGCTTCAGGTAGGGGACATTGTTTAGTTTTGCCATATTACTTGTGATTGCATGACTGCTGGTAACGCTGTCTATAAATATAATTTTTTTTAAAAACAAATATTCCATTAGCCATTCCATATGTTCTTGCTGGCTGGTTAATAAACTTCCCATATGGTTATTGACACCGATAATATTTGGAATTGCATTGAGGTTTGCACTTAAGGTGCTGATAAACTGGGATTCTTTCATATCCACTCTTAATGCCCCTGGCCCCAGGTATTTATTTTTATCAGGTTCCATTGCCTCCATTGGCAGGTGGAGGATGACCGTTTTACCGGTTTGGTTCGCAATGTTTGATAATTTTACTGAATGGGGTGCATGAGGCATGATTGCGTAGATTACAGGGCCCGGTAGGGAAAGGGCATTGGTATCGTCAATATTGCGGTAGCCTATGTCATCAATGATGATGCTGATAACAGGAGATGTAAAATGCCCGGCATAGACTGAAAAGCAAAAGCTGTAGAGAACAACTAGTTTGAAAAGTCCTGATAAATGAATTATAGATCCCTCTGATTTCATCAGCTTATTCTACTTTTCGTTGTGATAACACCATTCCCTTCAGTACGTTGAGGGCCTCATATAATGCATAGTCAGACTGGGAAAGTCTTTGTTCTTCCTCAGTTTCATTACTCGGGGGAGGCGCGCCATCAGGAAGATTCGCGTCCTGCCCGCTATTCTGATCTGCATTATTCTCAAGATGACCGCTGAGGTTGGCTTCTGACACTCTTAGAACATTTTGTTCAATCAATTCAATTTTCACCTCATCAATATTGATGTCAGGAACGATTCCTGATGCCTGTATTGATCGTCCAGATGGCGTGTAATATCTGGCTGTTGTCAGTTTTAAGGCAGACTCATTGGTCATAGGAAGAATTGTTTGTACCGAGCCTTTACCAAAAGTTTTCTGACCAATTATGATGGCACGGCCATGGTCCTGTAATGCGCCGGCAACAATTTCAGATGCAGATGCAGAGCCACCATTAACGAGCACGACCATGGGCGCCTTGTTAATCAGGTCAACCGGCTTGGCATCGAATGTCAATTTGGAATCATTAATTCTTCCTTCAGTGTAGACAATCATTCCTTCTTCCAGGAATAAATCAGATATGGCAACCGCTCCACTTAATATCCCACCGGGGTTATTCCTAAGATCCAGTATCAGTCCTTTTAGGCTACCGCCATTATCCTCTTTTAATGTTTCCAGAACCCGTTGCGCATCATTTGCTGTATTGGTTTGAAAATTGGAAACTCGTAAATAACCATATCCAGGCTCCAACGTTCTGGTCCAGGCACTTTTACGGGTAATGGTTTCCCGAGTAATTGTCAGTACCAGAGGTTGTTTCATGCCTTCTCTGGCGATAGTCAGAGTAATGTCAGTACCTGGCTTGCCACGCATTTTATCTACCGCTTCATTGAGCGACAGTCCTTTGACGGGGGAGTCATCCAGGCGAATAATCAGGTCTCCCGCCTGAATTCCAGCTCGTTGTGCGGGCGTATCATCAATAGGTGCGATTACCTTTACAAACCCATTTTCCATGCTGACCTCTATACCCAATCCCCCGAACTCTCCACTGGTACCTTCCTGTAAACTTTGAAATGCCGTCTCATCCAGGTATGAGGAATGTGGATCAAGACCAGATAGCAACCCTCTGATAGCGCTTTCTATCAGTTTCTTGTCGTCAATGGATTCAACATAGTCATTTTTGACCTTATCAAACACCTCTGCAAATATTCTGATTTCGTCAAATGGTATTTCCTGGATTGTATCCTCTGTCTCTTCTTGTGCAATGGATGAAGTGCAAAAAAATACAAGGAGTATTACCACTAAGGATTGAGGGGGAATAAATTTATTCATACGCTATCCAAATATTATTATCAATGCCTTTGGCTGTCAGTTGAAAGTCACGATACTGACATTATATTAGCATATAGCGCTATATTTACAGATACAATTATTATCAGTTGCTGGCTGTTTTGCACCATAAGCCCGGGTTTTGTGGTGAACCTTGCTGCCTGATTTCAAAATACAGTGCTGATTCAGCCTGTCCGCCGGTATTACCCACTTTCGCTATAATCTCACCGGTTGTGACAAAATCATCGGCTTTTTTCAGTAGTCTTTCATTATGTCCATACAAACTCATAAAACCATTGCCATGATCAATTATCATTAATAGCCCGAGGTTTCTGAACCAGTCTGCAAAAATAACTTTACCAGCGCTGACAGCATGGACATCATCACCTGAGCCGGCAGAAATTCTTACACCATTCCATGTTAATTTCCCTTCCCTTTTCTGGGAACCAAATCGCGTTATTAACTTACCTTGTACCGGCCAGTCTAACTTTCCTTTTAATGAAGAGAAAGGCGGTAAGTTTTCATACAATTGGACAACATCCTGTCTGTTTTTCAGGTTATCTATGAGATCTCTGAGTTCCTGTTCGTCCCTCTGGAGACTGGTTAGCTGTTCATCCTGTTCTGTGATGTATTGATTTAATTCAGAAATTGATGATTTTCTTTCTTTCATGAAATCTGACAGCTGTTCCAACTCATCGACTTTTTCTGCATGAAGTCTTTCGAGTTCCGTTGACTCATTATTTATTGCCAGTTCAATTTGTTTCAAATTATTCAATGTGATTTGAATTTCAGATATCCTCTCAGAGCGCGCCTTATTATAATAATCATGATATGCCATCATTCTCCCGACCATATCGGGGTTTTCCTGGTTTAGCAGCATCTTTAAAAAATCATGACGGCCGGTTTTATAAGCTGTGCGAACCTGGTTGGCCAGGAGAGTCCTTTCATTGATTAAAATACCTTCTTGTTCTGCACTTTCGTTCTGGAGTTGTTGTAATTTGAGTACTTGCCCTGAAATTTTATTTTCAAGGTCTTCAACGTTTAGAGAAATATCAGAGATTGATTTTTCATTAGCTTCAATGTCTGTCAGGTATTCATCAATATTCTTTTGCGCCGATGTGATATTGGTTTGTACACTCTTGATCTGAGTGCGTATGGATTCCAGTTCTACTTCCCGGTTTTCAACATCTTGTTGATGTTGATCGGCATAGGATGGTGTGAAGACTGAAATAAATGTCACACAGGCAATAATCCCGATGGGTATTATTAGCTGTATATAGGCCAAACGGTGTCGTTTAGTTGCCACCACTTGCCTGTTTTTGATCGATGATGATTTCGAACAAATTACGTCCCGTCATTTCCAGTGGTTGATTAAGTCCCATAATATATAGCAATGTCGGTGCAATGTCGCATAAAGCACCAACCCCGGGATTGGCGACAGCTTCACGACCGATATAAATAAATGGTACATAATTAATTGTATGTGCAGTATGCGCTTCAGCTTTCACTTTCTCGGTAATATAGGACTTCATTTGTTCAGCATTTCCATGGTCTGAAGTAATTAAAATTTCTCCGCCTTTAGATGTGACGGCCTCTATTACCCTTCCCAAACAGGAATCAAGGCATTCTATCGCTTTTACCGCAGCATCAAATTTACCAGTATGTCCAACCATATCAGCATTGGCATAGTTACATATGATAACGTCATATTTTTCATCATTGACTGCCTCAATCAGTTTGTCCGTTACTTCTACAGCGCTCATTTCAGGTTTGAGATTATAGGTCGCCACATGAGGTGATGGTATTAACATCCTGTCTTCATTTTCAAATACTCTTTCTTCGCCTCCATTAAAGAAAAATGTAACATGAGCATACTTTTCTGTTTCCGCTATCCGTAATTGTGTTAAACCTATTAGCGAAAGATATTCGCCCAGGACGTTTGTTAATGTTTCCGGAGGAAATGCATTGGGGAATTTAAAATCTGCCTTGTACTGGGTCATGCTAATAAAATTTTCCAGTGTCACCGTTCTGGTAATCTCAAAATTCTTAAATTCGGGATCGGTCATTGATTGTGATAGTTGCCTCGCCCTGTCTGCCCTGTAGTTTGCAAATACTACAATATCGCCATCCTTGATTTGTATTCTGCTACCATCTTCCTGAAGAATACTGGTTGGCTTGACAAATTCATCAGTTTCGCCACGTTCATAAGCAATATCAATTGCGATAAACGGGTCTTCTGCTTCAAATTCAGATCGCCCGTCCATGATCACATCATATGCAAGTTTAGTTCGGTCCCAGGCATTATTCCTGTCCATTGCATAATATCGTCCTGTAATACTGGCAAAACTTCCTATGCCGGTCTCACGCATGTTGACCTGCGCTTGATGGACATACTCCTGGGCACTTTTTGGGGGGGTGTCTCTTCCATCAAGAAAGGCGTGCAGATACGCATTTTTTAATCCGCATTGTTTAGCAAGTTCAAGTAATGCAAATAGATGATCCTGGTGACTATGGACACCACCTGGTGAGAGCAATCCTAGTATATGTAATGAGGCATTTGATTCTTTGGCACGTTTAAATGCTGTTAGCAGGGTTTTATTTCTGAAAAAATCACCGTCTTCAATTGCCTGCATAATGCGCGTGAATTCCTGATGGACGATTCGACCTGAGCCAATATTCATATGACCAACTTCTGAATTGCCCATCTGTAAATCGGGTAATCCAACATCCGTTCCTGAAGCACTCACCAGGGTATGAGGATACTGTTTCCAGAGGTTGTCCCAAACCGGTTTTTTGGCGCTATGAATAGCATTAAACAGGGTATTTTCTGAATAACCCCATCCATCTAGAATTAATAAAACGTATGGTTTTTGAGTTAACTGCATGTTCTTAAAACAAATTTGAGATATTACCTTATTTCAGGATTGGCAAATTATCACAATATGTAAGCCAGTATGCCAGCAAATTTGGGCGCAAAGTCTATCATGAAAAGTGTTGCGTTCCGAGTATATATACAGATATTCGGTAAGAATTAATACGATTAAATAAAAGTCTATGCTGGTTCTATATGGATAGGAATATTAACTAAAATTATAGTTTGTATTTAATCGATATTTTTATTCGTACCAATATAACGTATGATTTCTCACGATTAAAATATAATTGAAGAATAAATAATGGATAGAGTACTGGAATTTGTAGGAAATAATTTATTTTGGGCAAGTTTATGGTTTGCCATTTTAATAATGTTGTTATGGAACTTGTTTAGCGATGTGATAATGGGTATTTCGCAACTCGAACCTATGGATGTCACCCGAAGAATAAATAATGACCAGGCAGTAATATTTGATTTACGGCCAGAATCGGATTTTCGTGCTGGACACATAATTCATTCTATCAATATTCCCGAAAAAGATGTGTCAGATAGAAAAAAGGAATTAGAAAAATATAAAGATAAACCATTGATTTTATATTGTCAGACAGGATCGGCAGCAACAAGGATTGTGCGACAATTAAAAATGGAGGGTTTTGAAGATGTCGCCTGCTTAAAAGGTGGTGTGTTAAGTTGGCAGCGTGCTAATCTCCCTTTGGAACGTGATAAAAAATAACCTGGATAACTCTGATATGAATGCCGATGCACAACCTGAAAAAGATAATCAACGTACAACCCCACAGGTACAGTTTTCCATTGAGAAAATATATGTAAAGGACTTGTCTTTTGAAACCCCAAATTCACCGCAAATTTTCCAAAAAAAATGGGAGCCGATGGTCAATTTGGACCTGGCGAATTCTGCTTCATCTTTGAGTGATGAATTTTACGAAGTGGTATTGTCTATAACAGTTACAGTCAGCTTTGAAAAAGACACGGTGTATCTGGTGGAGGTGCAGCAGGGTGGAATATTTAACATCCAGAATGTGCCAAAAGATATTTTAAATCGAATGCTCAACACAGTCTGCCCAAATATACTTTTTCCATATGCACGTGAGGTAATATCGGATCTCGTTACCAAAGGTGGATTTCCTCAGTTAATTCTGGCTCCGGTGAATTTTGAGGCGATATACCAGCAACAGGCAGGTGGAAACATTATATCTAACTAGAATTTCATATTGTATAAACAGCAAACACAGGAAATGCTGTCATAATGTCAGCAGAACAGGAAAAAAACTCAACTTTAGTAATTGGTGCTGGCTCATGGGGAACAGCCCTGGCTCTGGTACTGGCAAAGAATGGCCAGTCTGTTTATCTATGGGACAATAATAGTCAGCATGTTCAAAACCTGATAAACGAATCGACAAATCAGCGTTATTTGCCAGGTATAAAGTTGCCTGAGAACATATTTCCTGTAGATAAATTTCCAACTCATGAAGGTGCCATACGGAATATTATTATTGTTGTTCCATGTGAATACCTGGAGGACGTATTACACAGGTTAATACAAGAAGGCCCGGCCGACATGAAGCTTTGTCTGGCTAGTAAGGGTCTTGCTCCAGAATCACTTAATTTAAACCATGAGATCGTCTCAGAAATATTGGGACCGGTTCCTGTGGCCGTGTTATCAGGGCCTTCATTTGCAAAAGAAGTTGCCGACGGGTTGCCGACAGCAGTCACTATTGCATCAACAGAAACAGCTGTTTCTGAGTATTTTTCTGATCTATTTCACAGTGAGACTTTCCGTATTTATACCCATGATGACATTATTGGTGTTCAGGTAGGTGGTGCGGTAAAGAATGTCATGGCAATTGCAGCAGGTATATCAGATGGACTGGGATTTGGTGCAAATACACGGGCAGCAGTGATTACTCGTGGCCTGGCTGAGATTACCCGCCTGGGTGTTGCGATGGGAGGAAAGGTCGAGACATTCATGGGGCTGGCTGGATTAGGTGATCTTGTTTTGACCTGCACAGATGACCAATCCAGAAACCGCAGGTTGGGTCTGGCATTAGCCAAGGGCCAGGATCTGCAGCAGGCAAAATATGAAATAGGTCAGGCTATCGAGGGCGCCCGCACCGTTTATGCCGTTAAGAAGCTGGCCGATAAATATCAGATAGAGATGCCAATTTGTGAACAGATCTATCACCTGATTAATGGCAATTGCGACCCCCGCCAGGCGGTACAGAACCTGTTACTCAGGGATCCTAAAAAGGAAGCCTATTAATCTGTAACAACATGGTTATTGTCAGGTTTGCTATTTTAATTCAGGCCCTCAAATCCATTTTGTCTTAAGGCTTCATAGAGAATAATTGCAACAGTATTGGATAAATTTAAGCTGCGGCTACTGTGTTGCATTGGGATTCTTATAATATTATCTTTACCAATATCCTTGAGCATATCCTCCGGTAACCCTCTTGTTTCAGGCCCAAAGATTATAGTTTCTCCGGCGTTGTATCGCATATCTGTATACGGATGAGTCCCTTTTGTTGATGCAGCGTAAATCGTCCCTGGTGTATGGCGGGATAAAAAATCATTATATGATTGATATTCAAATACTCTGGATAGGTCTGTGTAGTCCATTCCCGCACGTTTTAACTGCTTATCGCTTAAATCAAATCCAAGTGGATGGATCAGATGTAAGCTTGCCCCCGTATTGGCAATTAACCTTATGATGTTGCCGGTATTTGGGGGGATTTCCGGTTCAAATAAAACAATATGAAACATGTAAGTAAGTAGAATCCGTTGAATATAGAATGATAATCTATCTGAATAATGCCTATATGGCTATAATGTCCGATATTCACCAAGCAAATAATATTGATGGACAATATGGATAAACAAAAATCGTCATTGGCAATTAATTTTTGTGATATGGATTTTAACAATCCCATGGTGTTGCTGTCCGGATGTGTGGGATTTGGTGAAGAGTATACCCGAATAAAAGGTTTCTCGAATAAGGATGTTGGGGCAATTTGTTTAAAAGGAACGACACTAAATCCACGATTGGGTAATAACCCACATAGAGTAGCTGAGACTTATATGGGGATGTTGAATGCTATTGGGTTGCAAAATCCGGGAGCCAAAACTGTGGTACAGGATTACTTACCCAGTCTGGATTTTTCTGAGACACGTTTTATTGCTAATGTCAGTGGGTCTTCTATAGAGGAATATGAGGAAGTTACACGTATCTTTGATGATTCTCCAATTGATGCTATTGAAATTAATATTTCCTGTCCTAATGTCAAGGAAGGTGGTGTACAGTTTGGAAACTTTCCCGACATGTCCGCTAAGGTAGTTGAAGCATGTAGACGGGCTACGACTAAACCACTTATTACCAAACTGTCTCCGAATCAGACAGATATTATGGAAAATGCAAGGTGTTGTATTGAAGCTGGTAGTGATGCCTTTGCGGTCATAAATACTGTCACCGGGATGTCCATAGATATTAATAACAGGGTGCCCGTACTGGGAAATAACCAGGGCGGATTGTCGGGGCCGGCAATCAAGCCGATTGCATTACTTAAGGTCCATCAGGTTTACCAGGTATGCAAAGATAAAAATATTCCTATCATTGGTCAGGGGGGGATAACTACAGTCAATGATGCCCTGGAGTTTTTTATAGCGGGAGCAACGGCCATTGGTATTGGTACTGCGTTATTTTATGAACCCTTTGTTTGCAAGGATCTGATAACCGACCTAAAAAATTATCTTAAGGATAATAACTTATCACACATATCGGAGCTGACAGGTACTCTGAAAATGCATGAATAATCTAAAAACCAGGGGTTATATTTTATTCCCGGTTTTTTGAGCTACAAGCATGGCCAAACCCTGGTTTTCATGATCGGTTCCTGAATGACCATCTTCCCGGTAGTATCGGACAGTGAGTGTGTCAAATAACCTCAATAACTCATTGTTATCCAGCTTATAACGCGGATTATTCGGTGCCGGCCTACTGGTACGGGCCCTGGTGAACGTCTGGTAAAACACCAGTCCATCCGCTCTAAGTGCCGATATTATATTAGGGATAATGGACCTGTCCAAAAAATTCGATACCACTATGACATCAAAGCTGTCAGGGGGAGGCGGGTGTTGTATGGCATCTCTGTGATTGATTGAAATATTTAAGTTTCTGGATTTTGAGATACTATCTAAATATGAAAGCGCAACCTCTGAAATGTCCCATGCTTGGGTATTTAAACCAGACTCTGCGAGCATGATTGCATTGGCACCGGGGCCGCAGGCCAGGTCCAGGGCCAACCCACGTGCAGGGAGTAAATGCAGGTTTGATATGAGGACATATGCTGGATTGCCTGATAAATCCTTTCTGGAACGATACTTGTTGTCCCATTTAAGCAATATATCATCAGACATCTATTTGCGCCAGAAAGTGGGAGACAGCAGTACCAGTAAAGTAAATATTTCCAGCCTGCCAAGCAGCATGGCAAGACAAAGTATCCATTTTGCAAATGTATTAATGCCGCTGTAATTTGCACTAACATCACCGAGGCCGGGGCCTAGATTGTTCATGCATGCAACCATTGCCGAAAAAGCAGTAACCTGATCAAGACCGGATGCCATTAACAACAACATGAGAAATGCAAATACAACTGTATAGACCGCAAAGAATCCCCACACTGCATTTATAACGGTCTCTTCTACTGCCTTATTACCCAGTTTTATAGTGAAAATAGCACTGGGATGAACAAGTTTTTTAATTTCTCTCATGCCCTGTTTATAGAGTAATAAAACCCGTATCACCTTTAACCCACCACAGGTGGAGCCCGCACAGGCACCAATGAAGCTGGCAAAAATTAATAGTACCGGCAGAAAAGTAGGCCAGGTTGCATACGAGGTAGTGGTGAATCCAGTTGTCGTTGTGATAGAGACGGTCTGGAAAATACCATGGGTAATTGCCGTAAGCGTATCTCCATAAACATTTTCAAGGATCAGATAGCCGCAACTGACCAAACATATTCCTGCCAGGATTTGTAAATAAACCTTGAGTTCATAGTCAAGTATATAGCCATGTAGGCTCATGGATCGCCAGGCAACGAAGTGCAGAGTGAAATTTGTTCCAGCAATGATCATGAAAAAAACTGCAATGGCATCTATTGTTCTACTATTGAAATACCCCAGGCTTAGATCATGGGTGGAAAACCCCCCTATAGATATGGTTGAAAAACTGTGTCCAATTGCATCAAAAAGATCCATGCCAGCTAGCCAGTAACAGACGGCGCAAATGATAGTAAGTGACAAATAAACATACCAGAGAACCTTTGCAGTTTCGGTAATCCTGGGGGTGAGTTTTGAATCTTTAATTGGGCCAGGTGTTTCTGCACGATACAACTGCATGCCACCAATACCCAGTAAAGGCAGAATCGCTACCGCAAGGACAATTATTCCCATCCCTCCCAGCCACTGAAGCTCCTGTCGATAGAACAGGATTGATTTGGGTAATTGATCTAAACCGGTAATCACAGTAGCACCAGTTGTAGTTAAACCTGAAATAGATTCAAATACGGAATCTGTAAATGAAAGTTGCAGGTGTTGTGAAAGGAATAATGGCACTGCTCCAGATACACCCAGGACCACCCAAAATAGGACGACAACCATAAAACCATCTTTTAAACGGAGTTCTTTTCTATGCTTACGTGCCGGGAACCAGAATATTAACCCGGTAAACAAAATAAGAAACAGGGCAGAAACAAATGGAATTAAAGTGCCATCATTATAGAAAATAGAAAAACATATGGGTGGAACCATTGTAAGACTGAAGAGGATTAACAGTAATCCTGTGATTCTTTGAATAACGAGAAATTGCATAACTTTTAGAGAAAAGTTATACCCACCTGAAATAAACGCTCAACATCTGGCACACGTTTTTTATCAGCTACTAACAGGATTATATGATCTTCGGCTTCTATTACAGTGTCATGGTGGGCCATTAAAACTGCATCTCCTCTAACGATAGCACCTATACTGGTGTCAGGAGGAAGAGAAATTTCATCAATGGCTCTGCCAACTACCTTGGAAGATTTTTCGTCACCATGCGCAACGGCTTCTATGGCTTCCGCAGCACCACGCCGTAATGAGTGTACAACTACCACGTCTCCCATGCGTATATGTGCAAGTAAGCTGCCAATTGTGGCTTGCTGCGGTGATATGGCAATATCGATAACGTCACTTTGTACAAGATCCACGTACGCTGGACGGTTTGTCAGAGACATGACCTTGCCTGCACCCAATCGTTTTGCCAGCATGCATGAAATTATGTTGGCTTCATCTGCATTTGTTAATGCGCAGAAGATATCTGTCTCTTCAATATTTTCTTCTACTAATAACTCACCATCTGTCGCATCTCCATGTAACACCAGGGCCTTTTTTAAAGATTCTGATGCTACTTTTGCCTGGTCTGGCGACATTTCAATGACTTTTACCTGATATTGGTTTTCCAGCAACTTGGCCAAGTTCAGTCCAATGTTCCCGCCGCCTGCAATCATTATGCGTTTGATTGGTCTGATCATATATATAATGGATTTGAGAACAGTCCGTATATTTTTTGGCGCCCCAATAATGAACAGTTCATCGTCTTCCTGAATAATAGTCTCGCCGTCGGGTATGATTCCTTTTCCTTCCCTGAAAATTGTCACGATCCTGAAATCAGTATTCGGAAAATGATCGGGTAATTCGATTAACTTCAGATGACAGAGAATACTGCTTTTCGTTACTCTAACAGCAACCATCTGAGCCTTACCGTCAGCAAAGTCCAGAACCTGCAGGGCACCTGGGAAACTTATCAAATGTTCAATGTATTTTGTGACCAGTAACTCAGGGTTGATTAAGACATCTATTGGTAATGCTTCCTGAGCAAACAGAGTTGTGTGGTTAAGGTAATCAAGGTTCCTTACCCGTGCAATTTTTGTTGGGATGTGAAAAAGCGTATATGCAACCTGGCATGCAATCATATTTGTTTCATCGCTGTTGGTTACAGCAATAATCATGTCAGAATCATCTGCGCCGGCATTTTTTAGAATGGATGGGTTCGATGCATTTCCACAAACGGTTTGCAGATCATACCTTTCACCCAGAATTTGTAATGATTTCTGATTAGTATCTACGACAGTTATATCATTTGCCTCACTAACCAGATTTTTTGCTACCGATGTTCCGACTTGACCGGCTCCCAGGATTATTATTTTCATGGCTACACTTAGTTATACCCAGTTATAAATTCACATTAAAATTTTGAGTAATTTAACCTGCAGCGCATACAAACAACATATATGGAAAATATACTCAATGCTTGATATCAATCCCCAGCATTTTTAACTTCCTGTACAGGTGAGTCCGTTCCATGCCAACATTCTGGGCAATCTTACTGACACTGCCATTCGACTGTTTTAATTGATATTCAAGGTACGCTTTTTCAAATTTTTCTCTTGCTTCACGCAATGGCAGATCAAAGTTACGTAAATCGTTGTCTGCCCTGTATCCTGATTTTTCTCCAAGTGTTTCTTCCACTTCATCCGTTTCAATTGTTTCATCCAGACCCAGTATCAAAAGCCTTTGCACAAGGTTTTTTAGCTCACGAATATTTCCTGGCCAACTGTACATCCTTAATCGGTTTTGTGCGGAAGTTGAAAAGTGTCGATAGGGTAGATGTTCTTCGGAAACAAAATAATTTACATAATATTCCAGTAATTCAGGAACATCTTCAAAATGATATCTTAATGACGGAATAATAACGGACAGTACATTAAGCTGGAAAAATAAATCGCCCCGAAACTTTTCTTCTTTTATGGCATCTTCAATTGATTTGCTCGTAGCGGCGATGATTCGCGCATTTAGTGGGATTGAGTCACCGCCTCCAACCCTGGTATAGCTGGACTTTTCCAGAGCGTCCTGTAGTTTTGCCTGGGCATTTGCTTCAAGGTCAACTATGTCTTTCAGAAAAACGATACCATTTCCGGCTTCATCCACAAGACCTTCTGTAATCTTGCCATTTTCAATTTTACCGAATAGTTCGCTTGAACTCTCTTCTGAAGTTAAAGCAGATACATTGACGGTGATAAATGGTTCGTCTTGTCGATTACTCTTACTATGGATATATCTGGCTACTGCTTCTTTATCTGTACCGGATTCCCCAATGATTAATACAGGATTGTTTCTATCTGAAATTTTATCAATCAGATTTCTGATGCTTTGTATAGCATCGCTTTTTCCTATCATTTCGATGGGAAATGATTCTCGATTTTTTAGTTTTTTATTTTCTTTTTCCAGCCAGTTGGTTTTAATTGCATTTTTAATGGTCAGGACCAGTTTCGCCATGGACAGCGGTTTTTCGAGAAAGTCATAAGCCCCCAGCCGAGTCGCTTCTACTGCGGTTTCGACAGTACCGTGACCAGACATGATGATAACTGGAGAACTGAATGTTTCGTTTTGTTTCCATTCTTTCAGCAAAGTGATTCCATCGGTATCGGGCATCCAAATATCGAGGAGTACGAGGACAGGGTTAATTTCTTTTATTGCTTTGCGGGCTTCGCTTGCATCATTCGCAATGGAAACATCAAAGCCTTCATCTTCAAGGATATCTTTTATCAGGTTGCAGATGTCAGGTTCATCATCAACGACCAGAACTTTTCCCATACTCATAATTGCTGCCCTTTTACCATTGTATCCATGTCTTCATTTCTGGCCTGCATCACTGCAGGTAGCCTGATAATTGCACACGCACCTTTTGAATCAGGGTTATTTTCTAACCAGACAACACCGCCATGTTCTTCAATAATCTTTTTCACAATTGCAAGGCCCAGGCCAGTACCCTTGGGTTTTGTTGTCACATAGGGATCGAACATATTATCAATAATTTCATCAGAAATCCCGGTTCCCAGATCTTTTATCCTGATTTCGACAAAATCCAATCCATGATCTGAAATATAATTCGTTTTTATTCGAATTGCAGTCTTATCTGTATCTACCGTAGCTTCAATTGCATTATTGACAAGATTGTTGAAAACCCGGCGTATTCGACTTTGGTCGCCTTTTACTAACGGTAAATTGGGTGAAAGTTCAAGGGTGACTGTCATATTCGTATTTAGGGTATTGTATAGATCAACCACCTCCTGAACTTGCTGGTTCAGGTTTATCATTTGATGTGAGGAGCTGGGTGTCTGGGCATAGTCAGAAAAGGTATTGACCATTTCCTTCATGGTTTCTACCTGCTGGATAATAGTGTTGGTGAGTTTGTCCATGGCTTCAGCTTTGCCAGGATCCATATTATCAAGATATTTTAACCTGAGTCTTTCGGCCGCCAGCTGGATAGGAGTAAGCGGGTTTTTGATTTCGTGGGCCAATCTTCTCGCCATTTCACTCCAGGCGGCATCTTTCTGCCCCTGGATAATTGCCGTTATATCATCAAACACAATAATCTGGGACATTGTGTCATCCACATCTGGCATGGATAATGTGGTGCCACTACACATCAGGACCTGGCGCCCACTGGTACCAAATAACGTCACCTGTTCACGCCATTCATTGATGTTTTTTTCCTGATGGTATTCGATAGTGCTAAGCATTGGTTCCAGGTAGTTATATTTGTTAACAATGTCCTCCAGGCCCTGCCCCGTCATATCACTGATTTCGATTCCCAGGATCTGGTTACTGCTTATATTTGCAGTCCTGACAATATTAGTATTGTCCACGACCATTACACCAGAGGATAATCTACTTAAAACGGCCTCAAGGTAGACCTTCTGAGTTTCAGCCTGTATTTGGCTGGACCGGGCCTGGTCTCTGGCTGAAGATATCTTTTTAGTCATATCATTAAAAGAAGCTACCAGGAACCCAAGTTCGTCATTACCGGGAACTGGCAAGGTTTTACTGTAATCACCTTCGGCAACAGATTTAGTTCCATCAGCCAGGTTCCTAATCGGCGCCGCCAGTCTGTTAGCAGAATAAAAAGATGCCCAAAGTGCAGAAAAAATACTGAATAACAGAACGAGTGTCAGTATGGATGCAAATCCGACTTTCAACTGGTCCCTGAGATATGATAATTCCTGATATTCTCCATAAGTAAATTGAATATTGGTCGCAAGTGAATTGATACGTTCTGCAGTGGGAAACAGCGCTGATAATATTCTAGGTTCAATATCAATGGATAAAATCGGGATATTAACAGCTGTCTGGATAGAAAAGTCCGATTGTGTCGTTGAAGTTAAACCAACATAATTATTTCCCTGTTGGAGTTGAAATAATATTGAATCTTCAGGTGAAGCCGGGACCAGTTCATCGAGATTGCTGCTGGAAGCTATAAAGTTACCCTGTCTGGAGATAATTGTTAACTCTTCTGCGCCAATTCTGCTACGTAATTCATCAATCTCAACTGGTATCATTTCAGTTGGCAGAGTTGAAATATCATTTGCCACCTGTTCAGTTAGTTTTAACATCTCCCTCATTCTTTCATTCAATGAAATTTTACTGAGCTCAAGGGAGTCATTCAGTGCCTGTTCAACTTTGGGATTAAACCAGCTGTCAATTCCCTGATATAAAAAATTTAATGAGAAGTAGTACAGAATCAATAATGGGACAGTAGATAAAATTGCAAACATTGATACTGTTTTGAAAGTCATTTTTGAACCTGGCAACTTTTGTTTTAGTTGTACAACCAGGCTTCTGAGGTTGGCAAATATGAGAATAATGAGAGCCAATAAGCCAAGAGCATTAAAGATTAACAGGCCTGACATATATTCGCCAAACCTGTCAGGGTTTTGTAGCGCATCACCCATCAATACCAGTGAAGCGAGCATAAACAGGAACAGAATTATTCCCAGGACCAGAATAATGTTTTTGTCTTCAGTGACCGGTTTACTGGATTGACCATTCATACCATGGACTACTAAGCTCCCAACTTGGAGAAATAAGTGCTAGAGGTTGCAATGGAAGTGGAAGATTTCTTATTCGTAATTCAGATTTTAAAAAGCCATTATATGCGCGATCCTCAAATAGGTTATTCTCATCAAAAACCGGAAAATTATTAATATTACCTAGGAAGCTCAAGGATTCCCCCAGTTCTTTAAACTGCCTTTTATCGCCTGTTATAACATTGATAACCTGATAGGAATTGGTCAGAGGCAGGTAATCCAGAGTAAAACTCATAACGGCATTCGCTACGGTCTGGTCCCATCGCCAGTTACGCACTCTCTTGATTTCCACTGTGATATCAAATCTCAGTTGAATGCCATGATTGAGGGCCTCAACAACGCTGTCTGACAGGTCGTAACGAATGTCAGCATCAACCTGATAAAAACCATCTTTTACTCTGCCAGAAACATAATCTATGCTGATTCCCTCGGCCATTACAGCAGCAGGCGAACTTAAAAACGCCAGGATTATGAAAAAATTGAGTAAAAATGCTTTCATCATGCAGTTTTTTCTAAAAGTGAATAAAAAAATCCATCTGACTCACCGATTCCCGGTAAAACCTGATATCCATAGTTAGTTTTTACGCCAAATGTCTCATTAATTGGTAATAGTTTCACATTATTATATTGATTGATAAATTGGGCAATTTGCTCACTCCCTTCTTCCGTGAGTATAGAACAAGTGCAATACAGAAGTTTACCCCCGGGTTTAAGCGCCTGCCATAGGGTTTCAAGGAGTCGTTTCTGAGAAGCTACCAGCAGCTGAATCTGTTCCTGAGTCCTCAGGTATTTGATATCCGGGTGACGGCGAATAATCCCGCTGGCACTGCAGGGGGCATCCAGCAATATCCTGTCGAACAATTTGCCATCCCACCACCTATTTATATCATGAATATCTGCCTGGACTAATGTTGCCTTTAAATTCATTCTCTGCAGGTTTTCAGCCACCAAATTGAGCCTTTTCTTATCTACATCAATGGCCACCAATTCGGACACCTGGGGGAACTCCTCCAGTAAATGTCCAGTCTTTCCTCCAGGTGCTGCACATGCATCCAGCACCCTGTGTCCGGGAAGACAATTCAGTAATGGCGCAGCAAGTTGTGCGCCTGTATCCTGGACTGAAACCTTCCCTTCCATAAATCCGGGGATGTCTTGTACATTTAAGGCCTTTGTTAGCACAATTCCTGTTGCAGACATTTCAGATTCAGTGGCGCTGATTCCACTGGAATTTAACTGCATTAGATAATTCTGTCTGGTCTGTAATTGAGTATTAAGCCTTAAATGCATAGGGGGATACTCATTGCTTACAGTTAATATTTTTTGCCATTGTTCAGGCCATTGTTCAGAAATTTTTTGTATTAGCCAGCCAGGAAACGCATAACGGATGCTATTAACTTCCGAAATTTTTATATCTATATTATTCCGTTCACGTTGATAGTTTCTTAGAACTGCGTTGATAAGTTTTGTGGCCCAGGGTTTGCCGATGGATTTTGATGTTTTAACAGATTCATTGATTGCGGCATAGTCTGGTGTTCTTAAAAATTTAATTTGATAAATGCCCGATAGTAGCAATACTCGCAGATCTGTGTCTTTGGTTTTTAAAGGTTTTGGAATCAGTAAACTTAAGACATAATCAAGTTGGTAATACCACCTCATTACACCATAGCAGATTTCCTGGACCAGACTTTTAGTGCGATTTTCATTGACGGAGTGTAGGTGATTGACGAGGCTGGCATCCAGATTTTTTCTGTTACTGATCACATCAGTCAGTACCCTGACGACTATGGTTCGAGCCGATTGATTCACCGGAGATGTATTCATTAAGTTTTGATACAGGACCAGATGGAAGGATTGCCATTATAAAAAACTGAGGTCATTAATGGTTTCTTACCAGGTAACTGTAATTTTGTAATATTAATAACATTGTCTTTACAAGCGACTTCGAGGCCTTTGGCAGAGTAATCAACAATGCTGCCTGGTGGGGAATGCGAAGCATATCCCTTTAAAATTTCCACTTCCCAGATTCTGACAGGTTGGCCGTCCAGGACGGTATGAGC
The DNA here is from genome assembly GCA_038131795.1 of Candidatus Eutrophobius brisbanensis. Classification (GTDB taxonomy): domain Bacteria; phylum Pseudomonadota; class Gammaproteobacteria; order Eutrophobiales; family Eutrophobiaceae; genus Eutrophobius; species Eutrophobius brisbanensis. Next base: position 141,118 of record JAYPQE010000002.1, read on the forward strand.
TATAGGCACGGGGTTCATGGCGCGTATCAGTCTTTCAATCTCATTCGCTGATTTTTGCCAATCAATCAGGGCATCTGCTTTACTGATTTTGGGCGCATAGGTAGCAAGTCCATTTTCCTGAGGGACGGGGTGATACGTCCCTTCAGCAAGGTTGTCTAACAGCGTGGTAATAGATTCTGACCCTAACTGAGATAGTTTTTCATGTAATGAGCCGGCTGTTTCGTTTTTTTCTATTGCACAAGGACTTTGAAATAGTATGTCCCCAGTATCTAGTCCTTTATCCATTTGCATAATTGTGATGCCAGTTGTCTTGTCGCCCGCGAGAATTGCATGTTGTATAGGTGCTGCGCCACGCCACCTTGGAAGTAACGACATATGAACATTTATACAACCAAATTTTGGGAGTGATAAGACAGAATCTGTCAGTATTAATCCATAGGCGGCAACTACCAGAACATCAACTGATTTTAAAAGTGTTGCAGACTCAAGCTCAACTTTATTTTGTGGTTGGTATACCTGTATACCAAGGTGTTCTGCTGTTACCTTGACCGGACTTTTTTTAATTTTTTTGCCTCGTCCTGAAGGCCTGTCTGGCTGGGTAAATACTGCGCTGATGGAATGCCTGCTGGATGTTGCAATGTGTTCGAGTATTCTGGCAGCCAGTTCAGGGGTACCGGCAAATGCGATATTGAGACCTACTGCCATGTCAATTAATCAGGATGCCCGGGCCGCCTGAAGTTTTTCCTGCTTTTCAAATTTCTTAAGAATTCGGTTGCGCTTTAGGGGGGACAGGTAATCAATAAAAAGGCGGCCATTGAGATGGTCTATCTCGTGTTGTATACATACAGCATAGAGTCCATCTACTGATTCTTCAATGATCTCTCCATCCAGGTTTTGGTATCGTACGGTAATGGTTTCCGGCCGTTCAACCGTCTCAAAGATATCCGGGACAGACAGGCAGCCTTCCTGCATTTCTTCTGTACCTGAAGAAGACAGGATCTCCGGATTGATTAATACCCTGTGGTCAGATTGTTCCATGGAGAGATCAATCACGACCAGTCGTTTCTGGATATTGACCTGGGTTGCGGCAAGTCCTATGCCATTTTCTGCATACATGGTCTCCAGCATGTCACTTGCAAGCTCTCTGATGGAATCATCAATATTGGAAATCGGCTGCGCTATTTTCCGCAAACGATTGTCAGGAATATGTAATACCTCAAGGATTGCCATCAAAAATGCTCCAAAAAATTCTCTAACTTACTGATAGTATACAGGAAAATAATCATCTCCGGTAAAACTATGGTGTGAAACAATACATTCTGCTACACTTTTTTGAATCTACATTAAATGTTTTTCGTAAAGTTCGGCTTATGCTACATAAAATTGTATTTTACCTGTCTTTAATGGTGATAAGTGCAACCCTGGGTGCGCAATCGGTGGAGGTCAATCCGGATCACCCTGGCCAGTACACAGTACAAGAGGGGGACACCCTGTGGGGCATTTCCGGACAGTTCCTGGTTGAACCGTGGCGGTGGCCCGAAATCTGGCAGGTAAATCCTCAGATAGAGAATCCTCATTTAATCTATCCAGGTGATGTCATCAGTCTCAGCTATGATGGTGATTCGCCTGTGTTAACGGTCTCCAGGGCCGGTATGGGAAGCAGAACGGTGAAGCTGTCTCCGACGGTTCGGGTCAGTGAAACACAAAAATCCATACACACAGTTCCTATAGACGTCATCAGGTCATTTTTAACCAGACCATTGTTAGTCAGTGAAAATGAAATGGACAATTGGCCATACATCGTTTCCAGTTATGAACAACACCTGGTCGCCAGCCCGGGTATAGAGATATATGTAAAAGACCTGCCGGCTGATGCAGCAGGTAAAAAATATTCAATTTATCGTCTTGGCCCAGAATATGTCAGTCATAGCCGAGGGCGCAGGGAAGTTCTAGGTTATGAATCAATTTATGTAGCCGACGCAGAGATTACTGCGTTTGGTAACCCTTCAACTGCCGTTATTCGAAATGCGGTTAAAGAGGTTGTTGATGGAGACCGTTTAGTGCTGCAATCAGATGATGAAGTTTACACAAGCTTTATTCCACGCAGCCCCTCTTCATCCATATCAGGTAGCATTATATCGGCTGAAGGTGTTTTGTCTGAAATTGGTCAATATCAGGTGGTTGTTTTAGACCGAGGTAGTAACGATGGCGTGGAAGTCGGTAATGTCTTCGGAGTTTATCAAAGCGGCGTGGTTGTTGAGGACAAAGTCAGAAATTCGAGGAGGTCAAACGAAGAGACTGATTTTGTAGATTATCTGGGATATATGAAATCTAAGGGTGAAAAAGTGACATTGCCCGACTATCGCGCTGGTGTAGTAATGGTATTTCGGACGTTTGATAAGGTTAGTTATGGTCTGGTCATGGAAGCACTTGGGCCGATTCATCTGCACGATGCAATCAAGAGTCTCTAAACTCTTCAATATATAAAACTTATTCACAGTTGTATTTTTATCTGTAGCTGTCTATCCTGAAAGCAGGATAATCATTACTAAGCTAGCCTGACCAGAATATCTGGGCATGCCTGAGGATTTTCATCGACGAAAAAGCCTGTCGGGACATCATATCGTGGTTAATACTAATCCGGGCGCCTGCTCTTTCCTGCCGTGGATCCTTAAAATTATTGCAGCAGTTTTTACATCCTGACAAAATTATTACAGCAAACTCACGTCTACTAAAATCAGTGGGGCTGGATGACAGGTCCATTCGTTATTTTAAACATCCTGATAAACGTCAACTCGAATTGGATTTAGCGTGGCTGGAAGATAAAGATCACTACTTTATCCATCCCCATCACCCTCAATATCCTGATCTGTTGAAACAAATCTCTGATCCACCATTTGCCTTGTTTGCCCAGGGGAATTTGAGTTGTTTGTCGAAATTCAGCATTGGTGTCATTGGGTCGCGAAAGCCGACGAGTGCAGGTAAAAAAATTGCTAAGAACCTGGCAAGAGAACTTTCTGAATGTGGAATAATTGTCACCAGTGGTCTTGCTTATGGGATTGATACCGCTGCACATTTGGGGGCTCTTGAAGGAAATACGGGAACCATTGCGGTATTAGGTGGTGGAATGGATTGCATCTACCCAAAAGCTAACACTAAATTGGTTGAGAAAATTATTGATTATGGGCTTTTGATTTCAGAATTTCCCATGAAAACATGGCCGCTACCTTATCATTTCCCGAGGAGAAACAGGATTATTAGTGGCCTTTCCTTAGGGGTACTGGTGGTAGAGGCATCTGTAAAGAGTGGTTCATTGATTACCGCCAATATTGCGGTAGAGCAAGGCAGGGAAGTGTTTGCAATCCCAGGATCTGTCCTGAATCCGGTGTCAGAGGGGTGTAACAAATTAATCAGTAATGGGACTAAATTAACAACAAATATTCAAGATATAGTTGAAGAGTTTCCCTGCTTTAATAATGTGATTATTAAATATAAAGAGACAAAGAGAATATCACAGGTTAATAATGAAACACTTGACGAACAGGTAAAACTCCTGCTTGATAATATAGGGTATGACCCGTTAGTTTTGATGACATCGTGGCTGGCAGCGGAATTTCCATTGAAAGAATACGGGTGATGTTGCCAGAATTGGAGCTTGAAGGAGTAATTCAGGTCACAGCTGGCGGCAGGTACATAAAAAATTAATTGTAAAGAATATAAAGCATGAAAGAATCAGTTTTTGATGTGTTGATGTATCTTTTTAATAATTACCTTGATGATGAGTATGAATTAAATGCTGATCAGGAATCATTGCAAGGCATCCTTGCTCATGCAGGATTTGGTGAATCTCAGGTTAAAAAAGCATTTGATTGGTTAGAAAGTTTAACATTTGAAGAAATTCTTCAATCGGGCAACAAGCCTCAAAATAATATTTCCCACAGGATTTTCAATTCATTTGAAATGGAAAAGCTGAGCCTGGAATGCAGGGGATTGCTGACATATCTTGAGCAGACCGGCATCCTGGATTCACAGAATCGAGAGGTTGTAATTGACAGGGTAATGGCACTTGATTCAGATGAAATAGATGTTTATCAACTAAAGTGGGTTGTGTTAATGGTGTTAATGAATCAACCGGGACAGGAAGATGCTTTTTTATGGATGGAAGAAGTTGTAATGAATGAAATGGAACCTGGTTTACACTAAAGCAGATATAGACATATAAGGATTAGTTTTAATATGAGTGATACATTGGTAATCGTTGAATCCCCGGCAAAGGCCAAAACCTTGACGCGTTACCTGGGAGGAGATTATAAGGTTATGGCCTCGTATGGGCATGTGAGGGATTTATTACCCAAATCAGGTGCGGTCGATCCTGATAATGATTTCGAAATGCATTATGACATCATTGAAAAAAATGCTAAGTCCGTTGATGCGATAGCAAAAGCAGTCAAGAAAGCTGATCATTTATTATTGGCAACTGACCCGGATCGTGAGGGAGAAGCGATTTCCTGGCACCTCTATGAATTATTGAAAGACAGGGGTGTGCTGGATAAAAAAGACATTAAGCGGGTAGTTTTTCATGAGGTCACAAAGTCAGCCATTCAGGATGCCATGCATCACCCCAGAGAACTTTCTATAGATCTGATTAATGCACAACAGGCCAGACGAGCACTGGATTATCTGGTAGGTTTTAACCTGTCACCGCTATTGTGGAAAAAAATTCGCCGAGGTCTGTCTGCAGGCAGGGTCCAGAGTCCGGCATTACGAATGATTGTAGAGCGTGAAGAGGAAATTGAACGGTTTAAAAAACGTGAGTACTGGACCATAGAGTCCGATCTCAACCACAAGAAGCAGGATTTTAGTGCGAAGCTGACCATACTCAACGGTGACAAGTTAAAACAGTTTACGGTTACTGAATCAGCATCGGCTGAAAAAATAAAAAAGGACCTTTTAAAAATAGCAAATGGTGAACTTGTCGTCTCTAAAATAGAAAAGAAGCAAAGACGCAGACAACCATCCCCACCATTTATTACATCAACCATGCAACAGGAGGCCGTGCGCAAACTGGGGTTTACTGCACAGAAGACCATGCGTACAGCACAACAGCTTTATGAGGGTATAGACATAGGCGAGGGTGCTGTTGGGTTAATTACTTATATGAGAACAGACTCAGTCAACCTTGCCCAGGATGCTGTGCAGGAAATCAGGGATTATATTGGCAACACCTATGGCAAAAAATCATTGCCTGCAAATGCCCGGGTTTTTAAAACAAAATCTAAAAATGCCCAGGAAGCACACGAGGCCATCAGGCCAACATCTGTAAATTATGTGCCCAAGGATATCAAACCCAAGTTAACGACAGATCAATTTAAGTTGTATCAACTTATCTGGAAACGCGCAGTTGCCAGCCAGATGAGTCACGCATTAATAGATACCGTTGCCGCTGACATGGAGTGCGGAAATGATAATATCTTCCGGGCAACAGGGTCCACTGTGGCTGAGAAAGGGTTTCTGGCTGTTTATGAAGAGGGACAGGATGATGAGAAAAAGCAGGATTCAAATCAGAAAGCCCTGCCCCCACTTGAAGAAGGCGAGAAAGTCAAACTGATTGATATCAGGCCAGAACAGCATTTCACAGAACCACCCCCTCGTTACTCTGAAGCCAGCCTGGTGAAAACATTAGAAGAATATGGGATTGGCAGGCCATCAACATATGCATCAATTATTTATACTTTAAAGCAACGTGAATATGTGGAACTGGAAAATAAACGTTTTATACCAACTGATGTAGGCCGGATAGTAAATCGGTTTTTAACAGAACACTTTAATGATTATGTAGATTATAACTTTACAGCCAAGCTTGAAGATGAGCTTGATGCAGTATCACGTGGAGAAAAAGATTGGGTGCCGTTAATGAAGGAGTTCTGGAAACCGTTCTCCGCACAAATAAAAGATAAAGAAGAAAATGTCAGCCGAAGTGAGGCGAACCAGGCCCGTGAGCTGGGATCAGATCCAAAAACAGGGTTGCCGGTATCTGTTCGCATGGGACGTTATGGTCCCTATGTTCAGATTGGCACCAAAGACGACGAAGAAAAACCAAAATTTGCCGGCTTAAGACCGGGACAGAGAATTGACACAATCACGTTTGAAGAAGCGATGGAACTATTCAAGTTGCCAAGGGAGTTAGGTGAAACTGAAGAAGGTGAAGAGGTGGTTGTCAATATAGGTCGGTTTGGACCGTATGTCAGGTACGGTAGCAAATTTGTATCTATTAAAAAAGATGATGATCCTTATACCATTGATCTTGACCGTGCATTGGTGCTTATTGCAGAAAAGAAAAAGGCCGATGCTGAAAAGCAGATTAAATTATTTAAAGATGAGGGAATATCAATTTTGAATGGTCGATATGGCCCCTATGTAACAGATGGCAAAAAAAATGCCAGGGTTCCAAAGGACAGAGAACCCGCTTCACTTACATTGGAAGAATCAGTTAAGCTCCTGGAAGAGGCGCCGGCAAGCCGTGGCAGACGCCGGGCAAAGAAAAAAACCGCATAGTGGATTTACAACGAAAGAGGAAAAAATGAAAGACAATCACTATTTTGTATCAGTATTGATGGGCTCAGATTCGGATCTGGAAGTCATGAAACAAACTGTGGAGGTACTGGACAGTTTTGGTATCCCCAGAGAAGTCAGAATTACCTCCGCACATCGAACCCCTGATGCCACACATGAATACGTTAAAGATGCAGATAAACGGGGTTGTGCTGTGTTTATTGCGGCCGCTGGTTTGGCGGCTCATTTGGCAGGGACCCTTGCAGGCATTACTACCAAACCCGTGATTGGGGTACCCATGGAGGGTGGAAGTCTAGGTGGTATGGACGCTTTACTCTCAACTGTACAGATGCCAGCTGGAATCCCGGTTGCCTGTGTGGCTATTGGTAAGGCAGGTGCAAAAAACGCAGGCTATCTTGCCGCACAGATCATAGCTGGTGCAGATGAGGCCATTGCCCAAAAGCTCATAAAAGAGCGTGCTGATAATGCAGAAAAAGTCATTAAAAAGAATGACTTATTAAAAGAAATCAATCAAAAAAGTAGTTGAAACCCTGGCAAATCAGTAAGGCTGTAAAGGTCATAAACCAAGGTGGCGTCATCGCATATCCCACCGAGGCAGTTTATGGATTGGGATGTTCCGCCAACGACAGACACGCTGTTGAGAGGATTTTATGGCTTAAATCCAGGCGCAGACAAAAGGGCCTGATCCTGGTTGGTTATGAAATTGACGATTTTCGTGACTGGATTGATCTTGATTTCGTAGAAAAATCAGCTGTCATAATGGATTCATGGCCTGGTCCAGTCACCTGGATAATCCCCGCCAGGCGTAATGTGCCAAAATGGATTACAGGAGGTAATCCCGGCATAGCAATTCGAATTTCGGCCCATCCAGTGGTACGTAATTTGACGGAAAAAGCTGGAATTCTAGTATCTACCAGTGCTAACCCGTCCTCCAGGGAACCGGCCAGGACTTCGTTGGAAGTGCAAAATTATTTCGGAAAATCAATAGATTACATTATCCCTGGACGGACAGATATGACTGCCAATCCAAGCGAGATCCGCGATGCCCTTAGTGGAAAGGTACTGAGGAGCGCCTGACATTTCATTTTACCGGGGTGATTTCCCCTGTTGATTGGGGATACAAAGTGTATTGCCTGATTAGACAAAAAATTTTGTTTAAAACTAAGGGGTTAATGTTGACACTGCCTGCAGTTTGTCTGAGAATACGCGGCTTGCTTAAGTTAGGAGGGGTACCCAAGCGGCCAACGGGGGCAGACTGTAAATCTGCTGGCTATGCCTTCGTAGGTTCGAATCCTACCCCCTCCACCAATTTGGTGGGGTAATAAAGCAACGTAATAAAGTTTTTATATCTTACTGATATGCTGGTTTTAATTTGGAGTTAGTCCATCGCTGATTGATGGAATCGGATTGGCGGGTTTAACGAGGCGGGTGTAGTTCAATGGTAGAACCTCAGCCTTCCAAGCTGATGATGTGGGTTCGATTCCCATCACCCGCTCCATATAGAAAGTCACAAGCCATAAGTTACGAGCTACAAGAATCATTGAAAATTTGTCGTATCTATATCTTGTGGCTGGTTGCTTATGGCTTGTAGCTATATTTGGCCCATATAGCTCAGTCGGTAGAGCACTTCCTTGGTAAGGAAGAGGTCACCGGTTCAAATCCGGTTATGGGCTCCATGAATACAGGGTTTTTTAAAATTAAGATTTACAATGATACATACTGCATGAGGAGACACTTTCATGTCCAAGGAGAAATTTGAAAGAAACAAGCAGCACGTAAACGTGGGAACGATTGGTCACGTTGACCATGGTAAGACGACGTTAACGGCGGCGATCACCAAGACGATGTCAGAAAAGTTTGGTGGTGAGGCGAAGGCCTACGATCAAATTGACAATGCCCCTGAGGAGCGCGAACGAGGTATAACCATTGCGACGGCGCACGTGGAATATGAAAGTGATACGCGTCATTACGCCCACGTAGACTGTCCGGGCCACGCTGACTATGTGAAGAACATGATCACGGGTGCGGCGCAGATGGACGGAGCGATCATGGTGGTAAGTGCGGCGGATGGTCCGATGCCACAGACGCGAGAGCATATTTTGCTGGCTAGGCAGGTGGGTGTACCGTACATCGTGGTGTACCTGAACAAGGCAGACCAGGTAGATGATGCGGAGCTGTTGGAGCTGGTGGAGATGGAAGTCCGTGAGTTATTGGACAAGTATGAATTTCCGGGTGATGACACACCGGTGGTGACAGGGAGTGCGCTGAAGGCACTGGAAGGGGATACGAGTGATATTGGCATACCGTCGATAGAGAAGCTGGTTGCAGCGATGGACGATTATATTCCGGTACCGGAGCGTCCGGTGGACAAGCCGTTTTTGATGCCGATAGAAGACGTGTTTTCGATTTCGGGCCGCGGGACGGTGGTGACAGGCCGAGTGGAGCGCGGGATAGTAAAGGTTGGAGAAGAGATTGAAATTGTAGGTATTCGTGACACACAGAAGACCACCTGTACGGGTGTTGAGATGTTTCGCAAGTTACTGGACGAAGGTCAGGCAGGTGACAACGTAGGTGTTTTGCTGCGTGGTACGAAGCGAGAAGATGTTGAGCGTGGACAGGTATTGTGTAAGCCGGGTTCGATCACGCCGCATACGAAATTTGAATGTGAAGTGTATGTGTTGAGTAAGGAAGAAGGTGGTCGACACACACCATTTTTCAATAATTATCGTCCGCAGTTTTATTTTCGTACCACGGATGTGACGGGGGCGGTGACGCTGCCAGATGGTACGGAGATGGTGATGCCGGGTGACAACGTGAAGATGACGGTTGAACTGATTTCACCGATTGCGATGGAGGAAGGCGTACGCTTTGCTATTCGTGAAGGTGGTAGAACAGTGGGCGCCGGTGTCGTTTCAAAGATAATCGAATAAGAATATTTGATTATCAGTTACCAGTCACAAGTAACAAGTCATAAGTATTATATCTGCTCAAGGGCGAGGCTTTTTGCTATTCCTTTTACTGTGTTTGTTGAACTTGTTACTTATAAATTATGACATGTGACTATATCAAGGCCAGTAGCTCAATTGGCAGAGCGGCGGTCTCCAAAACCGCAGGTTGGGGGTTCGATTCCCTCCTGGCCTGCCATCATTAACCTGGTTAAGGAAAGGCATGACGGTTGTATATGAATTCGAATGTTGAATCAGTAAGTACGAAGTTTGATATTGTAAAACTCGTTATCGCAATAGGCATAACTGTGGCCAGCGTGTTCGGGTTTTACTATTTCGTAGAGCAATCCATTCTAATCAGAACAGTCGGATTGCTTATATTTGTTGGCATAGCTGTTTTTATTGCATTACAAACAGAGAAAGGAAGAAATTTATATGATTTCTTCCAGGAAGCGCAGGTTGAAGTCAGGAAAGTTGTCTGGCCTACCAGGCAAGAGACTGTACAGACGACATTAATAGTAATTTTGGTCGTCATACTTGTGGCTATAGGTTTATGGTTGGTTGATATGTTTCTTGGCTGGTCAGTAAGATCATTATTAGGACAAGGTGGATAGCATGGCGCTTAGTTGGTATGTGATTCATGCATATTCAGGTTTTGAATCCCAGGTTATGCGGACATTAAAAGAGCGCATCAAGATGCACGGGATGGAGGACAAGTTCGGAGAAATACTTGTCCCCACAGAAGAAGTGGTTGAAATGCGTGATGGAAAAAAACGCAAGAGCGAAAGAAAGTTCTTTCCCGGGTATGTGCTGGTTCAGATGGAAATGAACGATGATACATGGCATCTGGTAAAAGAATCTCCGAAGGTCCTGGGTTTTATTGGAGGTACTTCGGACAAACCTGCACCTATCACAGATTCAGAGGCAAACACGATTTTACAACGGGTCGAAGAAGGTGTTGATAAACCAAGGCCCAAGATTGTTTTTGAACCTGGCGAGGTAGTCAGGGTCAATGATGGACCGTTTACAGATTTTAATGGTGTAGTTGAAGAAGTTAATTATGAGAAAAGTCGTCTTCGAGTATCCGTACTGATATTTGGCCGATCTACTCCAGTTGAACTGGAATTTGGTCAGGTAGAAAAGGAATAATCACAACAAGCTACTAACTACTGGCAATAATAGCCAATTAGAGAGTGGATATTGATAACGAGCTGCTGGTGGCTTTGCTAGTAGCTTAAATAACAGGGGAGTTTAGGTAACCAGTCCTTAACGCTAATACCCAAAGGAGTAATAAAGTGGCAAAAAAGATTGATACATATGTGAAGTTGCAAGTCCCTGCCGGCCAGGCAAACCCAAGTCCACCCGTCGGTCCTGCATTAGGCCAACATGGATTAAACATTATGGAATTTTGTAAGGCGTTTAACGCCCAGACTCAGGGTGTGGAACCAGGTCTGCCAGTACCCGTTGTAATCACTGTTTTCTCAGATAAAAGTTTTACTTTTACCATGAAGACAACGCCAGCGGCGCACTTGATAAAAAAAGCCGCAGGTGTTCCTAAAGGTAGTGGTACTCCAAATACTAAAAAGGTTGGCAAACTAAACCGTAGCCAGTTAGAAGAAATTGCAAAAGCTAAAGAACCTGACCTCAGTGCGGCTGATCTTGACGCAGCTGTACGTACCATAGCCGGTACTGCAAGAAGTATGGGTATCGAGACGGAGGGGGTATAACCATGGCAAAACTTACCAAAAGAATAAAATCCTTCCAGGATAAATTAGAGCCAGGAAAAATATATGATGTGAAGGAAGCACTTTCATTATTGAAAGACTGTGCAAAAACCAAGTTTGATGAATCAGTAGAAGTTGCTGTTAACCTGGGTATCGATGCAAAGAAATCAGATCAGGCAGTAAGGGGATCCACTGTACTTCCTAAGGGTACTGGAAAGTCCGTAAGAGTTGCCGTATTTGCTCAGGGCGATAATGCCAAAGATGCCGAAGCCAGTGGTGCCGAGCATGTAGGTATGGATGAACTTGCAGAGAAAATTCAGGGTGGATTTATGGATTTTGATGTCGTCATTGCAACTCCAGATGCCATGCCCTTAATAGGAAGGCTGGGTAAGGTTTTAGGTCCACGAGGCCTTATGCCTAATCCCAAAACCGGGACAGTAACCCAGGATATCAAGCAGGCAGTTGAAAATGCAAAGGCGGGTCAGGTCAGATATAAGACTGACAAAAATGGAATTATTCATTGTGCAATCGGTAAAGTCTCTTTTGACGAGGCTGCACTATTGGACAATCTAAATGCACTAATTAGCGACCTTAACAAGGCAAAGCCAAGTGCGGCAAAGGGTATTTATCTGAAGAAGATAAGCCTTTCCACAACAATGGGGCCTGGGTTAACGATCGATCAAGCAACTTTAAGTAACTAATTATTTTACGTTACATCTTTACCAATGGTTCAGATGTATATATGGCTTTGGGTCGGTGAATGGATTATCACCGCTCGTCAAAGACCGCAGGTGCTGGCTTCAAGTCAGTTTAAGCATATTGAATATGGCCTGCGCAGACGGTGTGCCCACCAGGCTTAGTCCTGAATGGTCACCGTGATTATTAACTTTGGTACAACGAATGGAACTGGAGATGAAACAAAGAATTTTATTGTTTTTTCATTTGTACCATCACGGTAATGGAGGAACTCACTATGAGTCTGACTCTTGAGCAAAAGAAGGCGATTGTAGAAGAAGTCGCTGAAATTGCTGCAAAGTCTCCATCTGCAATTGCTGCAGAATATATCGGGTTGAATGTTGCCGAAATCTCTGAGTTGAGGAAAAACGCTCGGGAAGCCGGTGTCTACCTGAAAGTGGTCCGAAATACCCTTGCAAAACGGGCGCTGGAAAATACCAGTTTTGACTGTATGCGTGAGGGTTTGGTTGGGCCGTTATTGCTGGCGTTCTCTAATGATGAACCCGGCTCTGCAGCAAAAATCATTCGGGACTTTAGAAAGGAAAACGAAAAACTAGTTGTAAAGCTGATTGCCAGTGAAGGAAATTTGCTTGATGTTTCAGATCTTGAACGTCTGGCCAAATTACCATCACTTGATGAAGCGAGATCTATGTTCCTGGGTATGCTTAAAGCACCCATGGGCAAACTGGTACGTGTCCTTGCTGAACCTGAAGCGAAATTTGCGAGACTATTGGCAGCAAAACGTGATCAGCAACAGGCAGCCTGATTCAGGCACACTAATCAATTATTGAAGTTAAGAGGAATAAAAAAATGGCACTTTCTAGAGAAGAAATTAAAGAAGCATTAAGTCAGTTACCGGTACTTGAACTGGTTGAGTTAATTAATGAGCTGGAAGAAGAATGGGGTGTATCAGCAGCAGCCCCTGTTGCAGCGGTAGCAGCCGCTGGAGCACCGGGTGATGCAGCCGGAGGTGGCGAAGAGAAAACAGAATTTGACGTCATTCTCTCTGCTTTTGGTGATAATAAAGTTGGAGTCATTAAGGTCGTCAGGACTGTTACTGGTATGGGCCTGAAAGAAGCCAAGGATCTGGTGGAAGGCGCACCTTCTCCCATTAAGGAAGGCGCATCAAAAGAAGAAGCAGATAGCATCAAGAAGGATCTTGAAGAAGCTGGGGCTTCTGTTGAAATTAAGTAATCTGACTGATTATTTAAATAAAAATGTAAACCTGCTGGCACACTTTGCCAGCAGGTTTGCGACCATACGATTGACATATTCAATAGTTCTGTGAGGTTCATGAATGGCCTATTCATATACTGAGAAAAAAAGAATCCGCAAGGATTTTGGTAAACGTGCCAGCGTACTGAATGTACCGTATTTACTGGCTACCCAAATTGATTCTTATAACACGTTTCTTCAACCTGATGTTGAACCTGAGCAGAGGCGTAATTTAGGATTGAATGCGGCATTTGCATCTGTATTCCCAATTGAAAGTTATTCAGGTAATGCAGTACTGGAATATGTAAGTTATAACCTGGGTAAACCAGGTTTTGACGTAAAAGAATGTCAGCTTCGAGGGCTTACCTATGCAGCCTCATTAAGAGTCAAAGTCAGGCTGATAATTTATGATAAAGATGCTGGTTTAAGCAATAAAGTGGTCAAAGACATCAAGGAACAGGATGTCTACATGGGTGAGATGCCGTTAATGACGAATAACGGTACCTTTGTAATTAATGGGACTGAACGTGTCATTGTTTCACAGCTACATCGATCGCCTGGTGTATTTTTTGAACATGATAAGGGAAAAACTCACTCTTCGGGTAAATTGTTATATTCTGCTCGCGTCATCCCCTATCGTGGGTCATGGTTAGATTTCGAATTTGATCCAAAAGATATGGTGAATTGCCGTATCGACCGCAGACGCAAAATTCCTGCGACTATATTACTCAGGGCATTAGGGTATTCTGCACAAGAAATTCTCGATATCTTTTTTGAAACCAATCAGTTTACGATTTCAAAAAAAGGTGTGTTTCTGAAATTGATCCCGGAGCGTCTTAGAGGCGAAACAGTTGCATTTGATATAAATACCAAAAAGGGCGAATTAATTGTCGAAGCAGATCGTAGGATCACTGCCAGGCACGTTCGACAAATGGAGTCAGCGAAATTAAAGCAACTGGAAGTACCAGTTGATTATTTAATCGGTAAAGTTTTGGCCAGAGATGTCATTAATAAAGAAACGGGTGAAATTATTGTCGAGGCCAATACAGAAATAGATGAAGATATGCTGGAAGTATTGGCAGAGCATGCCGATATTGAGATTGAAACGCTGTTTACCAATGATCTGGACAGGGGCCCTTATATATCAGATACCTTGAAGGTTGATACTACGACAAATCAGCTTGAGGCACAGATTGAAATTTACAGAATGATGCGCCCAGGCGAGCCTCCGACAAAAGAAGCAGCTGAAAATCTCTTCAAGAATCTTTTCTTTAGTTCAGATAGATATGATCTGTCTGCCGTTGGCAGAATGAAATTTAACCGTCGAGTTGGAAGGCAGGAAGAAACCGGTGTGGGTGTGCTGTACGACGGAAAATTTTTCAGTGAAAGAACTGATGATGTATCGAAAGAAATGTGGAAAGAGCTGGGTGACAGTTCTGATGTGATCGATGTCATGAGAACCCTGGTGGATATCAGAAACGGTAAGGGGACGGTTGATGATATTGACCACCTTGGTAACCGACGAGTCAGAAGTGTTGGTGAAATGGCAGAGAACCAGTTCAGAGTTGGCCTGGTCAGGGTAGAACGTGCGGTGAAAGAACGTTTAGGTCTGGCAGAGTCAGAAGGTCTGATGCCACAGGAAATTATAAATGCAAAACCTGTCTCAGCTGTGATCAGGGAATTTTTTGGTTCCAGCCAGTTGTCGCAATTCATGGATCAGAATAATCCGTTATCAGAGGTGACACACAAACGCAGGATTTCTGCACTTGGTCCAGGTGGTCTTACCAGAGAGCGAGCAGGATTTGAGGTTCGTGATGTACATCCCACTCATTATGGTCGTGTGTGTCCTATTGAGACGCCCGAAGGTCCAAATATTGGCCTGATTAATTCCCTGGCAGTTTATGCACGGACCAATGAATACGGTTTTCTGGAAACGCCATATCGTAAAGTTGTTAATGGCAAGGTAACTGAACAGATTGATTACCTGTCTGCAATCGAAGAAGGCGGGTTTATGATTGCCCAGGCAAACTCGACTCTCAATGAGAAGGGTGAATTGGTGGACGAGCTGATTTCATCACGATTTCAGAATGAATTTACCATGTCGACGCCTGAAAGGATTGATTATATGGACGTCTCTCCAAGACAGATTGTATCAGTTGCGGCTTCACTGATTCCATTTCTGGAGCATGACGATGCCAACCGGGCATTAATGGGATCGAACATGCAGCGTCAGGCAGTTCCAGTGTTACAGGCAGAGAAGCCTGTTGTAGGTACCGGTATTGAAAGGACGGTAGCTATTGATTCCGGTGTAACAGTTATCGCTGATCGAGGCGGGGTGGTTGATTCCGTAGACGCAGGCAGAATTGTCATAAGGGTGAATGATAATGAGGTTGCTGCCGGCGATGCTGGTGTCGATATTTATAACCTTACCAAGTATACGCGCTCCAATCAGAATACCTGTATCAATCAGAAACCTCTGGTTAGAACTGGTGACACCGTATCCAAAGGAGATGTTCTTGCAGATGGTCCATCAACTGACTTGGGCGAGCTCGCCCTTGGGCAGAATCTGATGGTGGCATTTATGCCATGGAATGGATATAACTTCGAAGATTCAATCTTAATCTCAGAACGCCTGGTTCAGGAAGACCGGTTTACGTCGATACATATAGAAGAGCTTACCTGTGTTGCCCGTGATACCAAGCTTGGCCCCGAAGAAATTTCTGCAGATATCCCGAATGTCAGTGAAAATGCGCTGAATAAGCTGGATGAGTCAGGTGTGGTTTATATTGGTGCTGAAGTTAATCCTGGCGATATCCTGGTGGGTAAGGTAACGCCAAAGGGTGAAACTCAGTTAACTCCTGAAGAGAAATTACTCAGGGCAATATTCGGTGAAAAGGCATCCGATGTAAAAGACACTTCACTTCGTGTTCCTTCAGGTATGAATGGAACAGTAATTGATGTACAGGTCTTCATTCGTGATGGCGTTGAAAAAGATGCCAGGGCACTGGAGATTGAGGAAGCCGAATTAAACCAGGTCAGGAAAGACCTTAATGACCAGCTTAGAATTATGGAGGATGGCGTCTTTCAGCGTATGGAAAAATACCTGATAGGTAAAATAGCCAATAGCGGACCAGGAGATCTGGAAAAAGGCAGTAAGGTGACAAAACAGTATCTTGCAGATATTCCAAGGGAAAAATGGTTTGATATTAGCCTGCATAATGAAGAAGCAAATCAGGTACTTGAACGTACCTCATCACAGTTACAAAAGCTTAAACAAGATTTTGATGAGAGGTTTGAAGAAAAACGTACCAAGCTGACTTCCGGTGATGACCTTGCACCAGGCGTATTAAAGATGGTCAAGGTATATCTGGCTGTTAAACGTCGCATTCAGCCGGGTGATAAGATTGCAGGTCGTCATGGAAATAAAGGCGTCATTTCAACGATTGTACCGGTAGAAGACATGCCGCATCAGGAAGACGGTACCCCCGTGGACGTGGTCCTCAGTCCCCTGGGTGTGCCTTCCCGTATGAACGTAGGTCAGGTCCTTGAAACCCATCTGGGTTGGGCCGCCAAAGGTCTTGGACAGAAAATTGGCAAGATGCTTGCTGCACAGGCGGCGATAGTGGATATCCGTAAATTCCTGGATGAAATATACAATAAAAGCGGTAAACAGGAAGATATCGACTCACTGTCTGACAACGAAGTATTGGAGCTTGCCAGAAACCTTACCAGGGGTGTGCCAATGGCAACCCCGGTATTTGACGGTGCCAGTGAAGAAGAGATTAAACGCATGTTGGAACTTGCGGATCTCCCGCGCAGTGGTCAGACCAAACTGATTGATGGACGAACTGGCGATGCCTTTGACAGGGAAATCACCATTGGTTACATGTACATGCTGAAGTTGAACCATCTGATTGATGACAAGATGCATGCCAGATCTACCGGACCTTATAGTTTGGTGACTCAGCAGCCATTGGGAGGTAAAGCCCAGTTTGGTGGTCAACGATTTGGTGAGATGGAAGTTTGGGCACTGGAAGCATATGGTGCAGCATATACACTTCAGGAAATGCTTACGGTCAAATCAGATGACGTTAACGGCAGGACCAAGATGTATAAAAATATAGTTGATGGTAACCATCATATGGAAGCCGGAATGCCTGAGTCATTTAATGTGCTACTTAAGGAAATCAGGTCCCTGTGTATCGACATTGAGTTGGAACAGGACTAAATCGTATTTAACTAAATCCCTACGTGGAGGCGGAGAACTTTGAAAGACTTATTAAAGCTTCTTAAGCAACAAGGTCAAACGGAAGAATTTGACAATATAGCCATTGGCTTGGCATCACCGGAGAAGATCCGTTCCTGGTCATATGGTGAAGTCAAAAAACCTGAGACAATCAACTACCGAACATTCAAGCCGGAAAGAGACGGTTTATTTTGTGCGAAGATCTTCGGTCCGGTTAAGGATTATGAATGTCTTTGTGGTAAATATAAAAGGTTAAAACATCGGGGTGTGGTTTGTGAAAAGTGCGGTGTAGAAGTCACTCTATCAAAGGTTAGGCGTGACAGGATGGGGCACATCGAGCTTGCCAGTCCCGTTGCACATATCTGGTATCTAAAATCTCTGCCATCCAGAATGGGATTGTTACTGGACATGACATTGCGGCAAATTGAACGGGTACTTTATTTTGAAGCTTACGTAGTTATTGAGCCCGGCATGACCCAACTGGAGAGAGGCCAGCTACTGACAGAGGAAAGTTACCTGGAAGCAATTGAGCAATATGGTGATGAATTTGATGCCAAAATGGGTGCTGAAGCTGTTCATGAATTACTAAAGTCCATTGAGATTAATAATGAGATAGCAAATCTGCGAGGTGAAATCCCGGAAACAAAGTCAGAAACCAAGTTAAGAAAGATTTCCAAGCGTCTTAAGTTACTTGAAGCCTTTGATAAGTCGGGAAATAAACCTGAATGGATGGTGCTTGAGGTTTTACCTGTCTTGCCGCCTGAATTACGCCCTCTGGTACCATTAGATGGTGGTCGATTTGCGACTTCAGATCTGAATGATCTATATCGTCGAGTGATCAACCGAAACAATCGGTTAAAACGGCTGCTTGATCTGAATGCGCCAGATATCATTGTAAGAAATGAAAAACGAATGTTGCAGGAGTCTGTAGACGCGTTATTGGACAATGGTCGAAGAGGTAGGGCCATCACAGGAACGAATAAGCTTCCGCTCAAGTCGCTTGCTGACATGATTAAGGGCAAGCAGGGACGTTTTCGTCAGAACCTTCTCGGTAAACGTGTGGATTATTCAGGCCGTTCAGTGATTGTGGTAGGGCCAACACTGAAACTTCATCAATGTGGACTACCCAAGAAAATGGCTTTGGAATTATTCAAACCATTTATCTTCAGCAAATTGGAACGCCGAGGCTTGGCCACAACTATCAAAGCAGCAAAAAAACTTGTAGAAAGAGAAGGCCCAGAGGTATGGGACGTACTGGATGAGGTCATCCGGGAGCATCCGGTAATGTTGAACAGAGCGCCGACCCTACATAGGTTGGGTATCCAGGCTTTTGAACCTATATTGATTGAGGGTAAAGCAATCCAACTCCACCCTCTCGTATGTACTGCATTTAATGCTGACTTTGATGGTGACCAAATGGCAGTGCATGTGCCCCTGTCAATAGAGGCTCAGCTAGAGGCCAGGACATTGATGATGTCTACCAACAATGTCCTGTCGCCAGCAAACGGGGAGCCAATTATTGTACCCACCCAGGACGTGGTATTGGGTATTTACTATATGACCAGGGAATCTGCCTCAGCAAAGGGTACGGGTATGAATTTTGCTGATATAGATGAGGCACACCGCGCTTATGAAAATGGCTGTGTTGATCTGCATGCCAAGGTAACTGTGCGTATCAATATCACTGAAACTGATGAAGAAGGTGTGGAGAAGGTTGTCCTCAAGCGTATGGATACGACAGTCGGACGGGCCTTGCTATCTCGAATCTTACCCAAGGGAATAGGGTTTGAGAGTATCAATCAAACGATGACCAAAAAGGCAATCTCCAAACTGATAAACGTTTGTTACCGGACGCAGGGCTTGAAGACCACAGTTATTTTCTGTGACAAGCTTATGTACACTGGGTTTTATTATTCCAGCAGGGCAGGTGTTTCCTTCGGTATTAATGATATGGAAATCCCCGAAGAGAAAAGTGACATCATCTCTAAAGCTGAAGAAGAAGTTAAACAGTTTGAATCACAATACACCTCAGGTCTGATAACTGACGGGGAACGATACAATAAAGTTGTCGATATCTGGTCACATACCAATGATCAGGTAGCCAAGGCCATGATGGACAGACTGGGCACGGATGAGGTTGTAGACAGTAAAGGTAATACTGTAAAGCAGGCATCTTCGAATTCAATTTTCATGATGGCCGATTCAGGTGCAAGGGGGTCAGCCGCACAGATCAGGCAGTTGGCAGGAATGCGTGGATTAATGGCAAAGCCTGATGGTTCTATTATTGAGACGCCAATTACTGCTAATTTCAGAGAGGGCCTGGACGTTCTTCAGTACTTCATTTCCACTCATGGTGCACGTAAAGGTCTTGCAGATACCGCATTGAAAACAGCAAACTCAGGTTATCTAACCAGACGGTTGGTGGATGTTGCTCAGGATCTGGTGGTGACTGAGGTAGATTGTGGAACGACTTCAGGAATGACCGTTTCATCTATTATTGAAGGTGGAGACGTTGTAGAGCCACTCACAGAGCGGGTACTGGGTAGAGTCAGCGCAGTAGATATTGTTAAACCAGGTACCGAAGAAGTGATTGTTCCAGCTAACACCCTGCTTGATGAAACATTAGTGCAAACTATAGATGCTGCAGGTATTGATACTATAGAAGTTCGCTCAGCAATTACCTGTGATACCCGGTATGGGGTTTGTTCACGATGTTATGGTAGAGATCTTGGCAGAGGCCATATCGCCAATATTGGTGAATCCGTTGGTGTTGTGGCCGCCCAATCAATTGGTGAGCCGGGGACCCAGCTAACCATGCGTACCTTCCATATTGGTGGAGCGGCATCGCGGTCTGTGGCAGTCAGTAGTATTGAAGTAAAATATGGTGGCACCATTAAGCTTCACAACGTCAAATTGCTCAAACAGGAGTCTGGCAATCAGGTCGTAGTTTCCCGATCTGGTGAAGTTGCACTTCTTGATGAAGTAGGACGTGAAAGGGAACGCTATAAAATTCCTTATGGTGCTGTTCTTAAATATGAAGATGGACAGGATGTAAATGCCGGTGCCATGGTTGCATCCTGGGATCCCCATACCCATCCGGTTATTACAGAGGTGGCAGGAAAGGCTATATTTAGTGATATCGTCGATGGTGTAACAGTTAATCGTCATGTTGATGAAATTACAGGTTTGACCAATATGATCATCCTTGATCCAAAGCAAAGATCATCACATGCAAAAGACATGCGCCCTGTGGTTAAACTGGTGGACGGCAAAGGTAAGGAACTGAAGATTCCTGGAACCGATGTTCCAGCCCAGTATCCCCTGCCACCCAAGGCAATTATCACTGTTACCGACGGTAAGGAAGTAAAGGTGGGTGATGTTATTGCAAGGTTGCCTCAGGAGTCTCTCAAGACCCGTGATATTACCGGTGGTCTTCCAAGGGTTGCAGACTTGTTTGAAGCCAGAAAGCCTAAAGAGCCTGCTGTGTTGGCAGAGATCTCGGGTACTGTAAGTTTTGGTAAAGACACCAAGGGTAAGCAGAGGTTGGTGATAACCGATGCAAATGGTGAGCAATATGAAGAACTTATACCAAAGTGGCGTCATATAAATGTATTTGAAGGCGAGCATATTGAAAAAGGTGAAGCCGTCGTAGATGGTCCTCCAACACCGCATGATATTCTCAGGCTGAAGGGTGTGCATGCATTAGCCGACTATATATCAAATGAAATTCAGGAGGTATATCGTCTGCAAGGTGTAAAAATTAATGATAAGCATATCGAAGTCATTGTCAGACAGATGTTACGTAAAGTTGAGATTACTGAGCCTGGAGATACCGGCATGCTAAAGGGAGAACAGATTGAAAAGTCCCGTATGCTGGAAATCAATGAAGAAATGGAGGCCGATGGTAAAACACCTGCAGAATATGAGCCCGTCCTGTTAGGTATTACCAAGGCATCCTTGTCTACCGATTCCTTCATTTCTGCTGCATCATTCCAGGAAACCACGCGGGTACTGACTGAGGCCAGTGTCAGTGGCAAGATAGATGATCTCAGAGGTTTGAAAGAAAATGTCATTGTCGGACGCTTGATTCCTGCTGGAACAGGGCTTTCATACCATACTGACAGGCGGGAAGAGCGAGAACAGGGACCGGATGATGGCCCGGATCAAGGTATTCTGGATGATTTGAGGGAGGGAACACCCACAGAAGAATCCAGCGCTGAAACCCAGGAAATTGCGGAAATTTTGCAGGAACAAGCCCAGGATCAGGCCCAGGGAACGGCTGAGGCATAAATACCTGTAAAAAGTAGCATAATTCCTTGACAGACAGGCAAGATCCGCACTAGAATCGCGCCTCTTTGTCACAGGTCGGAGGGGAATCTTCGGCCTGTGTGCATTATGGCTTTCAGGCTATGAGGATTTGACGTGTCAATTTCATGGCCTGAGTTTCACTTAACTTAATAACCAAACACGTGCCTGATTACGGCCCCAATTGGGCTGTGATGCGGGCAATGTGCGTTAAGAAATAAGGTAAGTATCTGTTTTATTTAGGAAAATTATTGAATGGCTACAGTTAATCAATTGGTGAGAAAGCCGCGCAAGACTAAACGAGAGAAAAGTACCGTGCCTGCGCTGGAAGGTTGCCCGCAAAAACGCGGAGTATGTACCCGTGTCTATACAACGACACCCAAAAAGCCCAATTCAGCATTGCGTAAAGTAGCCAGGGTACGCCTGACCAATGGTCAGGAAGTAACTACTTACATAGGTGGGGAAGGACATAACCTGCAGGAACACTCCGTTATATTAATCAGGGGTGGTCGTGTTAAGGATCTGCCGGGTGTCCGTTATCACACTGTCAGGGGCACATTGGATACATCAGGTGTAGGTGATCGTAAGAAGGGTCGCTCCAAGTACGGTGCCAAGCGACCCAAGAGTTAATTCAATCATTAAGAAAATAGATTAAGAAAATAGATTATGTCACGACGAAGAGGCGCAGAAAAAAGAACAATTTTACCGGATCCCAAATACGGTGATCAGGTGCTGGCTAAATTCATCAATATTCTGATGCGCAGTGGCAAAAAATCCACTGCTGAGAAAATTGTATATGGTGCCCTGGATGAAATGAGCAGCCGGAATAAAGGCGCCGATCCACTGGAATTGTTCAACAAGGCGTTGGATAACGTTAAGCCAATTATCGAGGTGAAGTCCCGTCGTGTTGGTGGTGCCACATATCAAATCCCTGTTGAAGTCCGTTCTGACAGAGGCATGGCATTGGCCATGCGCTGGTTAGTTGATTCAGCCAAAAAACGTAGTGAGAAAAACATGGGATTAAGGCTCGCCGGCGAATTGATGGACGCCTCTGAAAATCGTGGTTCATCTATTAAAAAACGCGAAGACACGCACAAAATGGCGGAAGCCAATCGTGCATTCTCTCATTATCGTTGGTAATACCATATATAAGGAAATATAGCTGTGCCAAGAAAGACACCTATTGAACGTTATCGGAACATTGGAATTATGGCGCATATTGATGCGGGTAAGACCACGACTACCGAACGTATTCTTTTTTACACTGGTGTATCTCACAAGATTGGTGAGGTCCATGACGGCGCTGCCACCATGGATTGGATGGAGCAGGAACAGGAGCGTGGAATTACGATTACCTCAGCTGCTACTACCTGTTTCTGGAAGGGTATGGCGCAGGATAAAGCAGAACACAGAATTAATATAATCGATACGCCTGGGCACGTTGACTTTACTATTGAGGTAGAACGCTCATTAAGAGTCCTGGATGGCGCCTGTGCTGTTTTTTGCGCGGTAGGTGGTGTCGAACCTCAATCTGAGACGGTGTGGCGTCAGGCGCAGCGTTATAAGGTCCCTCGTATGGCGTTTGTCAACAAGATGGACCGTGCTGGTGCGAATTTCCTGCGTGTTGTCGATCAAATCAGGACCCGCCTTGGTAGTAATCCCGTGCCTATACAGCTTCCCATTGGTGCAGAAGAAAAATTTGAAGGCATTATTGACCTGATAAAAATGAAGGCCATTTACTGGGAAAACGAGAATATGGGAGTGCAATTTTTCGAAAAAGACATCCCGGAAGATCTCGTCGATGAAGCAAATGAATGGCGGGAAAAAATGCTTGAATCTGCTGCTGAAGCCAATGAAGAACTGATGGATGCCTACTTGAATGAAGGCACGCTGACTGAAGAGCAGACAAAACAAGGTATTAGAATACGGACCTTGGCCAATGAACTGGTTCCGACTTTATGTGGTACAGCATTCAAGAATAAAGGCGTTCAGTCAATGTTGGACGCAGTGGTTGATTTCATGCCCTCTCCCGTGGACGTGCCTGCAATCAAAGGTATTTTAGACGATAAGGATGAGACTGTTGCTGAACGGCATTCTTCTGATGATGAGCCGTTTGCTGCACTGGCATTTAAAATTGCAACAGACCCATTTGTAGGTACATTGAGTTTTTTCCGAGTATATTCAGGGGTATTAAGTTCAGGCGATACCGTTTATAACCCGGTCAAGGATAAAAAGGAAAGAGTTGGCCGTATCCTGCAGATGCATTCCAATTCCCGTGAGGAAATAAAGGAAGTCAGGGCGGGTGATATTGCCGCCGCTGTTGGTCTTAAAGATGTCACGACAGGTGATACTTTATGTGACCTGAATGAGGTCATTACCCTGGAACGTATGGAATTCCCCGATCCGGTGATTGCAGTGGCAGTGGAGCCCAAGACCAAGTCCGATCAGGAAAAAATGGGCATTGCCCTGGGTAAGCTGGCGCAGGAAGACCCTTCCTTCCGTGTTCATACCGATGAAGAATCGGGGCAGACCATTATCTCTGGCATGGGTGAATTACATCTGGAAATTATCATTGACCGCATGAAGCGGGAATTCAATGTAGAGGCCAATGTGGGCAAACCACAGGTTGCTTACAGGGAGACTATCAAGAAGAACAATGATAAGGCCGAAGGGAAGTTTATCCGTCAAAGTGGTGGACGAGGACAGTATGGTCATGTGGTATTAAGAATTGAACCCCAGGAAGCAGGTAAAGGCTATGAGTTTGTAAACGAAATTGTAGGTGGCGTCGTTCCCAAGGAATATATCCCGGCAGTCGATAAAGGTATTCAAGAGCAAATGACAAATGGCATCGTTGCTGGTTACCCGGTCGTGGATGTAAAAGTAACCCTGTTTGACGGTTCTTACCATGATGTGGATTCCAGTGAGATGGCATTTAAAATTGCTGGCTCCATGGGATTTAAGGAGGGTGCTGCCAAATCTGATCCGGTATTGCTTGAACCAATTATGAAAGTGGAAATTGTAACACCGGAAGATTATCTGGGTACGGTGACTGGTGACCTCAATCGCCGACGTGGGATACTCCAGGGCACGGAAGATTCACCCGCAGGCAAGATCATCAGGGCTGAAGTCCCATTATCAGAAATGTTTGGCTACGCGACAGATTTGCGATCGGCAACTCAGGGTCGCGCAACTTATACGATGGAATTTTCAAAATATAACCAGGTTCCCCCCAATATTGCGGAAGGGATTATCAGCAAGAATCAGTAATTGTTAAATGAGGTGATTGGTCATGTCCAAGGAGAAATTTGAAAGAAACAAGCAGCACGTAAACGTGGGAACGATTGGTCACGTTGACCATGGTAAGACGACGTTAACGGCGGCGATCACCAAGACGATGTCAGAAAAGTTTGGTGGTGAGGCGAAGGCCTACGATCAAATTGACAATGCCCCTGAGGAGCGCGAACGAGGTATAACCATTGCGACGGCGCACGTGGAATATGAAAGTGATACGCGTCATTACGCCCACGTAGACTGTCCGGGCCACGCTGACTATGTGAAGAACATGATCACGGGTGCGGCGCAGATGGACGGAGCGATCATGGTGGTAAGTGCGGCGGATGGTCCGATGCCACAGACGCGAGAGCATATTTTGCTGGCTAGGCAGGTGGGTGTACCGTACATCGTGGTGTACCTGAACAAGGCAGACCAGGTAGATGATGCGGAGCTGTTGGAGCTGGTGGAGATGGAAGTCCGTGAGTTATTGGACAAGTATGAATTTCCGGGTGATGACACACCGGTGGTGACAGGGAGTGCGCTGAAGGCACTGGAAGGGGATACGAGTGATATTGGCATACCGTCGATAGAGAAGCTGGTTGCAGCGATGGACGATTATATTCCGGTACCGGAGCGTCCGGTGGACAAGCCGTTTTTGATGCCGATAGAAGACGTGTTTTCGATTTCGGGCCGCGGGACGGTGGTGACAGGCCGAGTGGAGCGCGGGATAGTAAAGGTTGGAGAAGAGATTGAAATTGTAGGTATTCGTGACACACAGAAGACCACCTGTACGGGTGTTGAGATGTTTCGCAAGTTACTGGACGAAGGTCAGGCAGGTGACAACGTAGGTGTTTTGCTGCGTGGTACGAAGCGAGAAGATGTTGAGCGTGGACAGGTATTGTGTAAGCCGGGTTCGATCACGCCGCATACGAAATTTGAATGTGAAGTGTATGTGTTGAGTAAGGAAGAAGGTGGTCGACACACACCATTTTTCAATAATTATCGTCCGCAGTTTTATTTTCGTACCACGGATGTGACGGGGGCGGTGACGCTGCCAGATGGTACGGAGATGGTGATGCCGGGTGACAACGTGAAGATGACGGTTGAACTGATTTCACCGATTGCGATGGAGGAAGGCGTACGCTTTGCTATTCGTGAAGGTGGTAGAACAGTGGGCGCCGGTGTCGTTTCAAAGATAATCGAGTAAAGGTATATGGCACAGCAGCAGGTAATTAGAATTCGTTTAAAGGCTTTTGATCATCGTCTGATCGACCAGTCTACTCGTGAGATTGTGGAGACTGCGAGAAGAACTGGCGCGCAGGTCAAGGGACCTATCCCGCTGCCGACCAAAAAAGAACGTTATACAGTATTGATTTCACCTCACGTTGATAAGGATGCGCGTGATCAGTATGAAATCAGAACGCATAAACGTTTAATGGATATTGTTAACCCAACAGATAAGACCGTTGATGCATTAATGAAACTGGACCTTGCTGCCGGGGTTGATGTCCAAATTAAATTAAATTGATTATTGAGTAAATAAAAATGGCACTAGGAATAGTCGGAAAAAAACGCGGTATGACCAGAATCTTCACAGAGGATGGCGCCTCTATTCCTGTTACAGTCATTGAAGCCTCACCGAATAAAGTGACTGACCTGGCTGAGACAGATACACGTGGATATAAGGCAGTACAGGTAGCCTGGGGAGATAAGCGAAGGAATTTAATTAATAAGGCAAGTGCTGGGATTCTTGCCAAGGCAGGTGTCGAATCAGCAAGAGGATTAATTGAATTTCGGTTGGGTGATGAAGAAGCTACAGAGCTTCAACCTGGCAGTGAAATCAAAGTGGATATTTTTACGGATGGTCAAAAGGTGGATGTGACCGGCACAACCATAGGAAAAGGCTTTGCCGGTGTAATTAAACGTCATAATTTTAAGCATCAGAGAAATTCGCACGGTAACTCCATATCTCACCGCGCACCTGGTTCGATTGGCCAGAACCAGACACCAGGTCGAGTGTTTAAAGGTAAGAAAATGGCAGGTCACTTGGGTGACAAGCAACGCACAACCCAGAATCTGGAAATCATAAAGGTCGATCCAGATAGAAATCTGTTGTTGATAAAAGGTGCCGTCCCTGGATCAAAAGGAGGCAATGTTGTAATCAAGCCTTCAGTTAAGGCGAAGGCATAAGTAAAAGGCTGATATAAAGAATGGAATTAACGTTACATAAATCGGGCGGTGGTAAGACATCAAAAGTATCAGTTTCTGATGCCGTGTTTGGTGCTAACTATAATGAAACTCTGGTACACCAGGTATTGACGACCTATATGGCAGGTGCCCGCGCAGGTTCCAAGGCACAAAAGACCCGTTCGGAAGTAAGAGGTGGTGGCAAAAAGCCATTCCGCCAAAAAGGCACTGGTCGCGCAAGAGCCGGTACCAGTCGAAGTCCATTGTGGCGCGGTGGTGGAATTATCTTTGCTGCGAAACCATGTTCATATCGCAAGAAGGTTAATAAAAAAATGTACCGTGGCGCAATACGGTCGATTCTTTCAGAACTCGCAAGACAGGAGAGGCTGACCTGTATTGAAGAATTTCAGTTTGAAGAACCTAAAACAAAACATGCCAAGGACCTGTTGTCAGCATTAGGTCTGGACAATGTTTTAATTATTACTGATGACCTCACGGTGAATATGTATCTTGCAACGAGAAATATCCCAATGGTTGATGTGATTGATACCACTGAAATGGATCCGTACTCGTTGATCGGTTTCAGTAATGTACTCATTACAAAATCTGCTATTGAAAAAATTGAGAGTTGGCTGGCATGAATCAGGAAAGATTAATGAACCTGTTGTTGTCTCCCAGAATTACAGAAAAGAGTTCTGATTTGAGTGATAAACACAGTCAATATGTGTTTAAAGTTATTAAGACTGCGACAAAGCCTCAAATTAAACGCGCTGTTGAATTAATGTTTAAAGTAGAAGTTGCGTCTGTCCAGGTCTCAAATGTGAAAGGCAAACAGAAAAGTTTTAAACAGAAACTTGGTAAACGATCAGACTGGAAAAAAGCCTATGTCAAATTAAAGCCCGGTTTCGACATAGACTTTATGGGAAGTTAAAAGGATTTATATTATATGGCTATCGTAAAACCAAGACCAATTACTCCAGGACGCCGAGGTATGGTGAAAATTGTGGATCATGACATATTTAAAGGTGATCCATATGAGCCATTAATTGAAAAGAAGAATAAGAAGTCCGGTCGAAATAATAATGGTCGGATTACTGTTCGGCACCGTGGCGGTGGAAGCAAGCAACGTTACCGAATTATCGATTTCAAACGTGATAAAGATGGTATACCGGCAACTGTTGAGCGCATTGAATATGATCCGAACAGAACTGCAAATATAGCATTGTTGGTTTATCAGGACGGTGAGCGCAGATATATCATTGCACCTAATGGTGTGAAAGCTGGCGCAACACTGAAGTCCGGTATTGACGCAGATATAGAAGTTGGTAATTGCCTGCCCATTAGGAATATCCCGGTAGGTACTTTATTACATTGCATTGAATTACACCCTGGAAAAGGTGCCCAGCTTGCCAGGAGCGCAGGATCTGGCGTTCAATTGGTGGCACGCGAAGGCGTGCACGCGACCTTGAGGTTGCGGTCAGGTGAAATGCGTAAAGTACCAATTGAGTGTCGAGCAACGATTGGTGAAGTGGGGAACGGTGAGCATAACCTCAAGAAACTGGGTAAGGCTGGAGCAACACGTTGGAAAGGAATTCGTCCGACAGTTCGTGGTGTGGCCATGAATCCAGTTGATCACCCCCATGGTGGTGGTGAGGGCAGGACTTCAGGTGGACGTCATCCGGTTACACCCTGGGGGTCGCCAACAAAAGGCTATAAGACTAGGAAAAATAAACGCACAACTAACATGATAGTCAGGCGCAGGAAGTAACAGGAGAAACATAAGTGGCAAGATCTATTAAAAAAGGACCATTTATCGACCATCATTTGATGGCAAAAGTTGAAACGGCTTCAGCTAATAATGATAAGCGTCCTATAAAAACCTGGTCTCGTCGATCAATGGTTATTCCTGAAATGGTTGGGTTAACGATTGCAGTACACAATGGCAAGGATCACATGCCCGTTTATATCACTGAAAATATGGTTGGGCATAAATTGGGTGAATTTGCTGTAACCAGAACATTCCGTGGACATTCCGCGGATAAAAAAGTGGCAAGCTAGGTATTGGATAGAAACTTATGGCAACATCAGCAACATTAAAATTTGTAAGAATTTCGCCGCAAAAATCACGACTCGTGGCTGATCAGATCAGAGGCCAGAGTGTGGAGAAGGCATTGAATATTCTTACCTTCAGTAACAAAAAGTCAGCATCCATTATTAAAAAGGTGCTGGAATCAGCCATTGCCAACGCTGAACATAATGATGGTGCTGATATTGACGAATTAAAAGTTTCCAGGATATTTGTAAATCAGGGGCCAACGTTGAAACGTTTAAGACCCCGTGCACGTGGCCGGGCCGACAGACTCTTAAAGCCGACCAGTCACATCACGATCACAGTAGAAGAACAGGATAACTAATCACATGGGGCAAAAGGTACATCCAACTGGAATACGTCTGGGAATTATAAAAGACTGGACATCCACCTGGTATGCAAATTCACAGAACTATGCGAACTATTTGCATACTGATCTGGAGGTTAGAAAGTATCTGCGTGATAAATTATCCCATGCATCCGTCAGCCGGATACAGATTGAACGGCCGGCAAATAATGCCAAGGTGATCATCCATACTGCACGTCCAGGTATCGTTATTGGTAAGAAAGGTGAAGATATCGAGAAATTAAGATTTGATATCTCAAAACGTATGGGTGTACCTGCAACTGTCAGTGTAGAAGAAATCAGGAAGCCAGAGCTCGACGCACAGTTGGTTGCCGAATCAGTAGCTCAGCAGATTGAGAGAAGAATTATGTTCAGGCGCGCTATGAAGCGTGCTGTGACCAATACCATGCGACTTGGTGCGTTAGGTATGAAAATAAATGTTTCAGGCCGTTTGAATGGAGCTGAGATTGCACGTTCAGAATGGTACCGTGAAGGCCGAGTACCATTACATACTTTGCGTGCTGATATTGATTATGCAACTGCAGAATCTGCCACAACCTATGGCATTATCGGCGTCAAAGTCTGGATCTTTAAAGGAGAAGTATTCGGAAACGAAAAGCCTGAGGAAGAAGAAGCAACAACTTCACAGGCGCAATAGCTGGAATTTAAAAATGTTACAACCTAAGAAGACAAAATTCAGGAAACAGCAAAAGGGTAAAAACCGTGGGCTTGCGACCGTTGGTAATAAGGTGAGCTTTGGTGATTATGCTCTTAAAGCTACAACCCGTGGGCGAATAACCGCCAGGCAGATAGAAGCGGCAAGGCGTACCATTACCCGGCACATTAAACGTGGCGGTAAGTTGTGGATAAGGGTATTCCCCGATAAGCCGATTACCAAAAAACCTCTGGAAGTTCGACAGGGTAAAGGTAAGGGTAATGTTGAATACTGGGTGGCATTAATCCAGCCTGGTCGTGTCTTGTATGAGATCGAGGGTATTCCCGAAGATCTTGCACGTGAGGCTTTCACCCTGGCCGCGGCCAAGTTACCCGTTAAAACAACGTTTGTCAGCAGGACGGTGATGTGATGAAAGCTGTTGATTTAAGAGGCAAAACAGCAGAAGAATTACAGACCCTGCTGCTGGATTTGAACCGAGAGAAATTTAATCTTCGTATGCAACAAGGTAGTGGGCAACTGAGCAATCCCAGCCAAATGAAATCAGTGCGTCGGGATATCGCCAGAATTAAGACAGTTTTAACCGAGATGGAAAAGAGTAGCGGCTAATGAGTGAGACAAAAAGTATACCCAGGACTTTAACAGGTACTGTAGTAAGTACCAAGATGGACCGTTCAATTTCAGTTTCCATTGAACGGTTGGTAAGACATCCGGTATATGACAAATACATCAGGCGGTCAACAAAGTTGCTGGCGCACGATGAAAATAATGAATGCAATGAAGGCGATATCGTTGTCATTGAATCAACCAGGCCTATTTCAAAAAGAAAATCCTGGCGATTACAAAAAATAGTTACCCGGGCAGAATAAGCTGGGTCTTGGAAAGGACGGAGAGATCAGATGATACAGATGCAATCAACATTAGACGCGGCCGATAACAGCGGCGCCCGTCGTCTTATGTGTGTAAAAGTCCTGGGTGGTTCCAAACGTCGGTATGCCGGTGTGGGAGACATAATTAAGGTTAGCGTTAAGGATGCTATACCAAGAGGCAGAGTTAAAAAAGGTGAGTTATATAATGCCGTAGTTGTCAGAACACGAAAAGGTGTGCGACGTCCAGACGGTTCGTTAATCCGCTTTGATAGTAATGCTGCTGTATTACTAAGCAATCAGTTGCAACCAATTGGGACTCGAATTTTTGGGCCCGTGACCAGGGAGTTGAGAGGGGAAAAATTCATGAAGATTATTTCTCTTGCTCCTGAGGTTCTTTAATTAAAGATTGAAACGAAATGAATAGAATTAAAAAAGGGGATGAAGTGGTCGTGATTGCCGGGAAAGATAAAGGCAAGCGTGGCACTGTCCTGAAAATTGTAAATGAACTGCATGCTGTTGTAGTAGAAAATATCAATATGGCTAAACGGCATACAAAAGGTAATCCAATGCAGGGAACTGCAGGTGGTATTGTTGAAAAAGAGATGCCAATACATATGTCAAATATTGCTATATGGAACCCGGTATTAAATCAACCGGACAGGATAGGTATCAGAACACTTGAAGACGGTAAGAAAGTTCGATTTTTCAAGAAGAATAATGAAGTCGTCGACGTATAAATTGTAACAAGTTGAAGATAAAAGAATGAGCAGATTACAGCAATTTTATAAGGACAATGTGATTAAGGAGTTAACCGATAAGTTTGGTTATAACTCCATCATGCAGGTGCCCCGTATTACTAAAATTACACTTAATATGGGACTGGGTGAGGCCGTTACTAATAAAAAAATTATAGAAAACGCTGTATCCGATATGGAAAAGATTTCGGGGCAAAAACCAGTTGTAACGACTGCCAGGCAATCTGTCTCTAATTTTAAAATTCGGGACGGCTATCCTATCGGTTGTAAAGTGACACTGAGACGGGAGCGCATGTATGAATTTCTTGACCGGTTAATATCTATCGCGATTCCAAGAATCAGGGATTTCAGGGGCCTTAATAATAAATCCTTTGATGGGCGTGGAAATTACAGCATGGGCATTAAGGAACAGATAATTTTTCCAGAAATAGATTATGACAAGATCGATACATTGAGGGGTATGGATATAACCATATCAACTTCTGCAAAATCTGATGAAGAAGCTCGTGCTTTATTAGCTGCATTTAAATTTCCACTGAGGACATAGGAACTATGGCAAAACTATCAATGATTAACCGCGAGAAAAAACGTGCTCGCTTGGTAGTGAAATATGCGGACAAGCGGAGTGCATTGAAGGCAAAGATTAAAGATATGTCATTAAGCGAAGAGGAACGACTGACAGCCAGGATACAGCTAAACAAAATGCCGCGCGATGCTAGCGCATCCCGCATGCGTAACAGATGTGCGCTAACAGGTCGGCCACATGGTTATTACAGGAAGTTTGGGTTAAGTAGAAATAAATTACGTGAGGCAGCCATGCGGGGAGATATACCCGGATTGGTGAAAGCCAGTTGGTAATTACATTCGCAAGTTATAAGTAACAAGAAATAAGAGAAAACGATATGAGTTTGCAGGATCCAATTTCAGATATGTTAACCAGAATGCGTAATGCGCAGGCGCGTTCCATGAAGAATGTGAGCATGCCTTCATCAAAGCAGAAGGTTCATATAGCGAAAATCCTGCAGGAAGAAGGTTTTATTACAGGATATGAAACAGAGCAAAATGGTCCCAAAACAACATTGACCATTGAGCTTAAGTATTATGAAGGCAAGCCGGTGATTGAGATGTTAAAGCGTATCAGTCGCCCCAGTCTTCGAAGATATAGCAAAAGTGATGAAATAATAAAAGTTAAGGACGGATTAGGTGTTGCTATCGTCTCTACCTCCAAGGGTGTGATGACTGACAAGTCAGCCAGAGCACAAGGTATAGGTGGAGAGGTGATTTGCATCGTTGCCTGATGGTGAAACTATGTCGAGAATTGCAAATAAGCCAATAAACCTGCCTTCGGGTGTTGAAGTCAACATTGCTGATAACACTATACGTGTGAAGGGTAAAAATGGAGAGCTGTCCTGCAGTTATTCAGAAGACGTGAATGTTGCTCAGGAAGAAAGCCAGATAACCATATCGGTGGAGAAAGCTTCTAAAGAAGTTAAGGCATTATCAGGAACAACACGTGCCAATATTCAGAATATGGTCACGGGTGTGTCTGAAGGGTTTGAGAAAAAGCTGGATATAATTGGAGTTGGTTACCGTGCTGCAGCCCAGGGGAAGAAATTAAACCTTACCCTTGGTTTTTCCCATCCAGTTGAATTTCCGGTGCCGGAAGGAATAACAATAGAGACACCCAGTCAGACTGAGATCCTTATTAAAGGATGTGACAAACAACAGGTTGGTCAGGTTGCGGCTAATATCCGCGCATACCGCCCACCTGAGCCATACAAAGGCAAGGGTGTTAAGTATTCTGATGAACGTATCATCAGGAAAGAAGCCAAGAAAGCTTAATCGGGATTAACATGAACAGGAAACAAGCAAGACTACGTCGTAGTAAAAAAGCCCGGGCACGGATTCGTTTGCTCGGTGTGAACCGTTTATGTGTGCATAAAACGCCAAGGCATATCTATGCGCAGATTGTTTCAACGGACAATCAGAAAATTGTTACCAGTGCATCTACAGTAGATAAAGAGCTTAGAGATAAGGTCAAGCATGGTGGTAATAAAGATGCAGCTATCATAGTTGGTCAGGCTCTTGCTGAAAGAGCAAAGCAGGTCGGAGTAACAAAAGTGGCATTTGATCGCTCAGGTTTTAAATACCATGGCAGGATTAAGGCATTAGCTGATGCTGCTAGAGAAAACGGAATCGAATTTTAGGAAATAATTATGGCATTATCAGAATCGTTTACTGGAAATGAAGAACTGCTTGAAAAGCTGGTGGCAGTTAACCGGGTGGCCAAGGTAGTTAAAGGTGGTCGAATATTCGGCTTTGCCGCATTAACTGTGGTAGGTGATGGTAATGGCAAAGTTGGTTTTGGTCGCGGAAAGGCAAGAGAAGTACCGGTTGCAATCCAGAAGGCCATGGACAAGGCAAGGCGTAATATGGTCAGCGTACCATTAACAGACAATAACACCCTTCACTATCCAATAAATGCACGGCATGGAGCAGCCAAAGTGTATATGCAACCAGCTTCAGAAGGTACCGGTATCATTGCCGGTGGTCCTATGCGTGCTGTATTTGAATGTGTAGGTATTCATAACGTTTTGGCAAAATCAAATGGATCGACCAACCCGGTTAATGTAGTTATGGCTACAATTAAAGGGCTTGAGTCTATGAGTTCACCTGAGCAGATTGCTGCAAAGCGCGGTAAGACAGTGGAAGAAATTACAGGTTAAGACATGGCAGCAAAAAAAATAAAACTTACCTTGTTAAAGAGCGTGCACGGCAGGTTATCCGTTCACAAATCATGTGTGCGTGGATTGGGATTGAGAAAAATCCGCCATACCGTAATTGTCGAGGATACGCCGGAAAACCGCGGCATGATTAACAAGGTATCAGATATGTTATCTGTCGAGGAAGTTTAATGAGACTAAATACAATAAAACCAGCACCTGGTACGAAGACTGCCCCGAAAAGGGTTGGACGAGGTATCGGGTCAGGTCTGGGCAAGACAGCAGGGCGAGGTCATAAAGGCCAGAAATCACGTTCCGGTGGTTTTCACAAGGTTGGCTTTGAAGGTGGTCAGATGCCAATTCAAAGGCGTTTGCCAAAAGTTGGATTCAATTCCTATATTGCCACTGTGACCGCCGAAGTAAGGCTGTCTGAATTGAACAAGGTCGATGCTGAAACGATTGATATCAATGCTTTGAAAAAAGCCAATGTAGTAACTAAAGGGACAAAGAACGTTAAGGTCTTTGC
This sequence comes from Candidatus Eutrophobius brisbanensis, assembly GCA_038131795.1. Classification (GTDB taxonomy): domain Bacteria; phylum Pseudomonadota; class Gammaproteobacteria; order Eutrophobiales; family Eutrophobiaceae; genus Eutrophobius; species Eutrophobius brisbanensis. Next base: position 176,302 of record JAYPQE010000002.1, read on the forward strand.
TTCCGGTGAAATTAACAAAGCTGTTAACCTGAAAGGAATCAGGGTCAGCAAAGGTGCCCGTGCAGCCATTGAGGCGGCCGGAGGAAAAATAGAGTAGTCATATGGCAACGTCACAGCAGGCATTACCAGGCGGACTGGGATCGTTAGCGCAACTCAAGGAGTTGCGTCAACGTCTGTTATTTGTCCTGTTTGCCTTGTTTGTCTTTAGAGTATGCTCTTTTATTCCGGTCCCTGGAATTAATCCTGAAGCTATGGCTCAGCTATTCGATCAGCAGAGCGGCACCATCATAGATATGTTTAACATGTTTTCCGGGGGGGCATTGGAAAGACTGTCCATCATTGCTCTGGGGATTATGCCTTATATTTCTGCATCCATTATCATGCAGCTTCTGAGCTTTATAGATCCTAGATTGAAACAGTTACGTAAAGAAGGTGAAGCTGGACGTCGGAAAATCACCCAGTTCACTCGCTACGGTACAGTGTTTCTGGCAACCTTTCAGGCCATTGGTGTATCTATTGCCCTTGAAAGCCAGCAGGCCGGTGGAACAGGTGTCGTAATGGATCCAGGCTTTGGTTTCAGGTTGACCGCGGTAACTTCTCTTGTTACTGGTACTATGTTTTTGATGTGGTTGGGTGAGCAGATCACCGAGCGCGGTGTGGGGAATGGTATTTCCATGATTATTTTTGCCGGAATTGTGGCTGGTCTGCCATCAGCCATTGCCGGGACCATTGAGCTGGCCAGGACAGGTGAACTTCACATTCTCATGATGTTTGCTCTGTTTGTTTTAGCTATTGCGGTAACCGGGTTTGTCATCTTTGTAGAAAGGGGGCAACGGCGTATCACCGTTAATTATGCTAAACGTCAGGTAGGACGAAAGATGTATGCAGGTCAATCCAGTCACCTGCCTTTGAAATTAAATATGTCCGGTGTAATACCACCAATCTTTGCTTCCAGTATTATCTTGTTTCCTGCTACGTTAGCAGGCTGGTTTGGTCAGGGAGAAGGAACACGCTGGTTACAGAATATCGCTACCGTCATGCAGCCCGGCCAGTTAATTTATACCTTAATGTATGGGGCAGGTATCGTCTTCTTCTGTTTTTTCTATACTGCGATCGTATTTGATCCAAAAGAAACAGCAGATAATTTGAAGAAATCCGGCGCTTTTATACCTGGAATGCGGCCGGGAGAGCAGACGGCAAACTACCTGGACAGTGTCCTGACCCGACTTACCTTGTGTGGTGCGGTGTATATAACATTTGTCTGCCTGTTACCGGAATTTCTGATTTTACAATATAATGTGCCGTTTTATTTTGGCGGTACCTCATTACTGATTATTGTCGTTGTGGTCATGGACTTTATGGCGCAGGTTCAGGCTCATTTAATGTCACACCAGTATGACGGCTTGCTAAAGAAGGCTAACCTGAAAAATTACAGTCGGCGTCGGTAATCCCAGGTAGAGGAAACAAATATGAAAGTTAGAGCATCAGTAAAACGAATTTGCAGATATTGCCGGATCATCAAGCGCAATCGGACTGTTCGGGTAATCTGTACAGACCCCAGACATAAACAACGCCAGGGATAACCGGGAGAGATTAGAATATGGCACGTATTGCAGGCGTAAATATTCCAGATAATAAGCATTTATCAATAGCTTTGACCTATGTTTATGGTATCGGGGTAACTCGTGCAAAAAGCATTTGTGAAGCTACAGGATTAAGTCCACAGACCAAGGTAAAAGACCTGGTTGAAGAAGAACTGGATAAAATTAGAAATGAAATCACCAATTATGAACTTGAGGGTGATCTTAGACGTAATGTGTCTATGAATATTAAACGATTGATGGATCTAGGTTGTTATCGTGGACAGCGGCATCGTAGAGGGTTGCCAGTAAGAGGACAACAGACCCAGACCAATGCAAGGACTAGAAAAGGTCCACGCCGAGCAATTAAAAAATAAAACAGGTTACATATGGCAAAAGTTAGAACGACAAAGAAGAAAGTTAAGAAGACGGTACTTGATGGTGTGGCGCATATCCATGCGTCATTCAACAATACCATCATTACCATTTCCGACAGACAAGGAAACGCACTGTGCTGGGCAACATCCGGTGGCAGCGGTTTCCGGGGTTCAAGAAAAAGTACGCCATTTGCTGCACAGGTTGCTGCCCAGGCTGCTGGCGAAAAGGCCCAGGAATATGGTCTTAAAAATCTGGAGGTCAATATTAAGGGGCCAGGACCAGGTCGTGAATCTGCTGTCCGGGCACTTAACGCCCTTGGCTTCAAAATAACCAACATAACCGACGTTACTCCCGTACCTCATAATGGGTGTAGACCGCCCAAGCGGCGACGGGTCTAGGGGAGAGGACATATGGCACGTTATATTGGACCAAAATGTAAATTAAGCCGAAGAGAAGGCACCGATCTCCTGTTAAAGAGTCGGGCACGGCCAATTGAAAGTAAATGTCAGATAGACAAGACCCCCGGTGAACATGGTGGCAAAGCCAAGCGTCTGTCTGACTATGCAATGCAGCTCAGAGAAAAACAAAAATTACGGAGAATTTACGGCGTACTGGAAAAGCAGTTTCGTAAATACTATAAAGAAGCAGCAAGGCGCAAGGGTTCCACTGGAGAGATTTTGCTCCAGATCCTTGAATCAAGACTGGACAATGTAGTTTACCGCATGGGATTTGGTAGTACCCGTAATGAAGCCCGGCAACTGGTTAGCCACAGAGCAATACTGGTCAATGGCAAGAGTGTCAATGTACCGTCATATGAGGTTCAACCAAATGATGAGATTCAAATCCGTGAAAAATCACGGAAGCAATTAAGAATACAGGACGCACTGAATGTAGCAGAACAATACGGGTTGCCGGAATGGGTAGAAGTAGACCCAAAGAAAATGACTGGTGTATTCAAGCAGGTACCTGACAGAAGTGACTTGCCATCAGAGATAAATGAACAACTCGTTGTTGAGCTTTACTCCAAGTAAGCAGATATAGGAAAAGTACCGATGCCATCAACTTTTAGTGAATTATTAAAGCCGCGCCGTGTAGATGTTGAAGAAATCAATAATACACAGGCTAAAGTCATTATTGAGCCTTTAAACAGGGGGTTTGGACATACTCTGGGTAATGCGTTACGTCGCGTATTATTGTCGTCCATGTCTGGTTGTGCAGTTACAGAAGTGGAAATTGAAGGTGTGCTGCATGAGTACACTACGATTGAAGGTGTTCAGGAAGATGTAACTGATGTGCTCATGAACCTGAAAGGATTAGCGATTACCATGCATGCCAGTGATGAAGTTACTCTAAGCCTGAGAAAATCTGGACCAGGTGAAGTCAGGGCCAGTGATATCACCCTTGACCATGATGTGGAAATTGCTAACCCTGACCATGTTATCGCCAACCTGACCAAGGCTGGTGAGTTAAACATGACAATTAAAATCGAGCGAGGTAGGGGCTACCAACCAGTACTTGTTATTGGTACAGAAGAGGGCGAGCAAGCTATCGGCAGACTTAAACTGGATGCATCATTCAGCCCGGTGAAAAGGATCTCTTATGATGTTCAGAGCGCACGTGTAGAGCAACAAACCGACCTTGATAAACTCATTATTGATATTGAGACCAATGGTACTATTGATCCAGAAGAGGCCATACGTGAGGCTGCCAGGATCCTGCGTAATCAGTTGTCTGTGTTCGTGGATCTGGAAGCAGAAGAGGCTGAAATTGCAGCTGCGAAAAACGAGCCGGAGATTGACCCGATATTATTGCGTCCAGTGGATGATCTTGAGCTTACAGTACGTTCAGCAAACTGTCTGAAGGCAGAAAGCATCTATTATATAGGTGATTTGGTACAACGTACTGAGGTAGAGCTCCTCAAGACCCCTAACCTGGGTAAAAAATCACTGACCGAGATAAAGGACGTTCTGGCATCACGTGGCTTGTCCCTCGGTATGCGGTTGGAAAACTGGCCACCACCTGGGGTGGTAGACAGCCGGGAAAAAATTTCGGTAGGTTAATACCATAAACTAACATCACATGGCAAGATAGTAAGATGCGACATAAACAGTCAGGAAGAAAACTTAACCGTAACAGTTCTCATCGCAAGGCGATGTACAGGAACATGGCGGTATCACTCGTCAATCATGAACTGATAAAAACTACCGTTCCCAAGGCCAAGGAATTACGCCGTGTGGCAGAACCATTAATTACATTGGCAAAACAGGATTCTGTATCCAGACGCCGAATTGCCTTTTCCAGATTACGTGACCGTGCTTGTGTTACCAAGTTGTTTAATGAATTAGGTCCTCGGTATAAGGCCCGTCCAGGTGGCTACCTGCGGATAATTAAATGTGGTTACCGACCGGGAGACAAGGCCCCTATGGCCTATGTAGAACTGGTAGACAGGCAACCTGCTGACAGTGCGACAGAAGATTAAACTGAATATATAACAACAACAAAGCAGTAACCAACTAAAAACCGAATTTATATTCGGTTTTTTTGTATTTGGCTATCAAAAATAATAAGCTGATTTTATGATCGTCCTGTTTACTGATTATGGTCTGACCGGTCCCTACCTGGGACAGGTAGAGATTGTTTTAAATGATATTGTCCCGCACTCACGCGTAGTGACTCTGATGGCTGATGCTCCGCCACATAATCCAAAGGCCAGCGCCTATTTACTCTCAGCCCTTGGTCGTAGCCAACCTGCAAACTCTGTCGTCTTTTCTGTTGTTGATCCAGGGGTGGGTAGCAATAACGATAAACCAGTAATCATTAAAGCAATAGATAAGTGGTATGTTGGCCCTGACAATGGCCTGTTTGATCTGGTCTGCAGAAACTCAGATGATATTTGCACCTGGGAGATCACCTGGCAGCCAAACAACCTGTCTAATACGTTTCATGGAAGAGACCTGTATGCCTCGGGATGTGCCATGCTGGAAATGGGAGAGAATCCACCAGGGGTTGAATTTAAGTGGCAGGACCAACACAACTGGCCGAATGCCCTTGATGAGATAATTTATATTGACCAGTTTGGGAATTGCATGACCGGAATCCCCAAAGGCCAATTATCTAATGAAGCAATACTTGAAGTAAGTGGTAATTTATTTAAACAGGCAATTACCTTTGCTAATGTCAGGCAGGGACAGGGGTTCTGGTATGAAAATTCATCAGGGCTGGTAGAAATAGCTGTCAATCAGGGCAGTGCAGCAAAATTATTCGGTCTTGAGATTTCTGATTAAGTCCAGTTAGTATAATCAAGTAATTACTGTTACTCAGAACTCTGATTGTCATTCAATAATTGATCCAGCCTTACTCGTGGCAGTGAAGCGTCTGGCAGGAGCTCTAGTGCGACCCGGTAATCATTTTCTGCATTTTTGACGTCACCGATTTTCTCATATGCCATCCCTCTATTAATATAGGCAACGTGGGCTTTAGTCGTTTCCTTTTCAATTGCGAATGTATATTCTTCCACGGCACCATGATAGTCATCATTTATAAAATAGATGTTGCCGATATTGACATGAATCTCACCAAATTCCGGTTTTAATTCCAGGGCCCCATTAAAGTCTTCAATCGCCGCATCAAAATGGTTCAGTGCCATGTGTATGATGCCTCGGTTAGTGAGGGTCGCGGCACGGTCACGGGGTGAAAGGGCTGAACGGGTAAGCGCCAGGGTACATTTTTCCAGTTCACTGCTAGAGGTGTAATGAATACGGGCCGCTATGCCAGCTGCACGGTAACAACTTCTGGCATTATTATCATTGATCAGAACATCCATTGATGTGTTGTCTTCATAACGGCCTGTCATGTCCTGTGCTTTGACAGGAAAATACAAACAGGTAAAAATTAAAAATAGAAAAGCATTTTTTTCCATGACTCTCCCCCAAAGAGTAGTTACCTGAAGTTTAGGTGAGTCTGTCCTGAACTACCAGAAAAGCCTGGATTTATTTTATGGATTATTACTGCCGTAGAAATAAATCAGGGCATCATCCAGTAATGGTCCCCAGTTTTCCCAGTTATGCCCCTGATTTACCTCAATATATTTCATGGGATAATGTTTGATCTCGAGGATTTTGTGAAAGTCCCGATTAGCACGGGTATTATCATTTGGTCTTCCGGTACTAAGGAAAATCTTAAGGGGTAGCATGGGTACTGAGTTATAGGTGGGTAACAGATTTGGAACAGGGTGGTTTGCAGGAGATTGCATGGCGATACCTGAAAAGATGTCATACCCCATCAATCCAAAACAGGCGGCATTGGTACCTCCAAACGACAGGCCCATGATGGCCCGGCCTTCACGGTTTTTAATCACAGGATAGTTGGACTCAATCTCGGGTATTAAATCCTCTATATAGAAAATAAGGTAATCTTCATTACAGAGAAATTGACGTCTGCGACGATTATCTTCGAGATTATCGGGGTTACGTGGGTCAACAAAAACAGTAATCACAGGTTTAATTTGACCAGCCCCAATCAGTTCATTTAGAACAGAATCCATATTTCCACGGAGTAGATAATTCTGCCCATCGGTGAGAAACATCACAGGATGATCTTTTCGAGCCTCGAAACCTTCTGGTAGATATACTCGGTATTGAAGGTCGTATCCTAAAGCGGTACTTGATATACGTATATTGTCAGTCAGGGTACCATCTGCTGAGATTGCGGAAGAAAAAAGTATTACAAGTATCTTTAAAAGATTAGTAATGTAATTATCAAAATTTGCCCGGCTATTTAAGCTCATAGATTGAAATATTTTAAATCCCTGGAAAGTATATCCGCAATGGCATTACCTAATTTGTGATGCTGGTCCTTATCCAGGTGTATACCATTAACTTCACTTGAAGAGGTAATAGTTGATGAATCAAAAAAATCACAATTCATTTCATGGGCAATTTTCATATATTCATTGACAAGCCCCTTACATTTTAAATCTCCGCCTTCAAATTTTTATGCAATAGTATCTTTTGGCGTTTGAATCGGAGGCGGGGTAACAAGGAGAATAGGTGGAATTGGCATGCCCGGTTCGATCGGAGCCTCACGGATGGCAGTGATAAGCCATCGTATACCCTGTGCCGAATGCCAGGCATTGTTGGTATGCATGGATTGAAAATCATTGGTCCCAAGCATTACTATCACCAGTTCCAGAGGAGAGTGCATTTCAATCACCTGGCCTATGCCTTCCAACCCGCTTCTACCTGGTTTAAATGGGTCATCCCAAACAGTCCGCCTACCATTCAGGCAGTTTTCAATGACCCTGTAATTTCCATCACCTTGGTTTAATGTATTTTCCATAACCCCTGGCCAGCGATCATTAAAGGTCAGTCATTCGCGGGTATTTGGGATGATTCCCCAGGTAAGGGAATCAGAATAGACCAGTATTTGCTTCATTAATAATAGACTTCCCCGTTGAACTAACTCATTCTGAGCCAGCCAAGGCTCAGATTCAATACTTACTATTCAAATATATCGCAAGGACAGGATATATCTAAGATCAATACCACTGTCTAAGTTCGACTGGGTTCCCATCAGGGTCGCGAATCTCAGCGCGGGCATACCCTGCTTTTTTCATTGGCCCCCATACCACCCTAACTGCTTTTTCGCCGAGAAACTGTATGGCGGCATCCATGTTTTCAACTTCAAGGGCAAGACATTGCCAGCCAAGGCGAAGTTCCGAATCACGAGGCGGTATTGCCGATTGGTTTTCATAGGACATGATTTCAAGTGTCGTGTCGCCTAGCTGTAGGTAAACTAATTCTAATGGTCCTGATGGCGTTTCAGGAATAGACACACGCTCGCGCTCTGAAAATCCCAGCAGTGAAGTATAAAACTCAACTATTTTTTCAGGATTTAACGTCAAGAGTTCGATATGGTCTATACGTTTAAACATAATCTCAAAATTATATTATGAGAATAATATATTTATGTTGGCGGATTATTTCAATTTTTCTTTCAGGAGACTATTGACCTGCTGTGGGTTTGCCTTACCTTGTGAAGCTTTCATTATCTGGCCTACAAAAAAGCCAATGAGTTTGCCTTTCCTGTCATCGGGGCTCCTTTTATATTGGTCAACTTGTTTAGGGTTGGCATTGATGACATCATCTACCAGTTTTTCAATGGCACTGGAATCGGTGACCTGTTGCAGGCCTTTGGCTTCAATAATTTCATCTACTGTGCCTTCACCAGTCCACATAGACTCAAAGACTGTCTTGGCTATCTTGCCGGAAATGGTGTTGTCATCAATACGTTTTACCAATATACCCAGCATCAGTGCTGTCACAGGGGAGTTAATTATCTCAAGTCCGTCTTTATTCATTGCCGCAGAGAGCTCACCCATGACCCAGTTGGCAGTGAGTTTTGCATTTCCTGACTCTTTATATGCCTCTTCAAAATAATCTGCCATTTCCCGGCCGGCGGTGAGGACGTCAGCGTCATATTCAGACAATCCAAATTCGTCTATAAAGCGACGGCGCTTTGCATCGGGTAGTTCCGGCATGGATTGTTTGATGTCATTAATCAGCTCGTCAGAAACACGCACAGGTAATAGGTCTGGATCGGGAAAATATCGATAGTCGTTGGCTTCTTCCTTGGTGCGCATGGAACGAGTCTCGTCTCTGGCTGAATCATAAAGGCGGGTTTCCTGGACAATTTTCTGGCCTGATTCAATCAGATCAATCTGGCGCTCTATTTCATGTTCGATGGCCAGTTCCACGAAGCGGAAGGAGTTAATATTTTTAATTTCGGTTCGTGTCCCCAGTTCACTGGCACCTTTTTCTCTTATAGATACATTGGCATCACAACGGAAGGAGCCTTCCTGCATGTTGCCATCGGATATCTCAAGATACCTCACCAGGCTATGTATTTTTTTCATGTAGGCCGCGGCTTCTTTTGCAGAACGGATGTCCGGTTCGGATACGATTTCGATCAAGGGTGTCCCTGCACGGTTCAGGTCTATACCAGTATTCTCACCAAAGCCTTCGTGTACTGACTTCCCCGCATCTTCTTCCAGGTGGGCGCGGGTAATACGGATTGTCTTTGTCTCACCATCATCAAGTCGTATATCAATGGTACCGTTGGCGACAATGGGTAAATCCAGTTGACTGATCTGGTAGCCCTTGGGCAGGTCCGGATAAAAGTAATTTTTCCTGGCAAATACCGATGGGCTGGTTATAGAAGCACTAATCGCCAGGCCGAATTTAATGGCCATCTTTATGGCATCTTCGTTGATGACCGGCAGGACACCAGGCATCCCAAGGTCAACAATGCAGGCCTGTACATTTGGATTAGCTCCATAGCGGGTTGCTGCTCCAGAAAAGAGTTTACTCTTTGTCGCAAGTTGAACATGGATCTCAAGTCCAATGACGGATTCAAAATTCATTTTGCATACCCATCCGGTGTCTTTTTATGCCAGTCGGTATCCAGTTGAAAACGGTGTGCCAGGTTCAATAATCGGGATTCGCTGAAATAATCACCGATGATCTGTAGTCCGACTGGAAGCCCAGAGCTAAAACCAGCGGGGACTGAGATGGCTGGCAACCCCGCCAAATTGACAGAAACAGTAAAGATATCAGCTAGATACATCCTTACTGGATCATCCACCAGTTCATTCAGACCAAATGCAGGCGCAGGGGTCGTGGGTCCCATGATCACATCTACATCTTTAAAGGCTTGCTGGAAGTCATCGCGTATCATACGCCGGACTTTTTGTGCCTTCAGATAATAGGCGTCATAATAACCTGCTGATAAGACGTATGTGCCTATCATGATGCGGCGTTTAACTTCGTTACCAAATCCTTCTGTGCGGGACCGACAGTAAAGATCCAGGAGGTCTTTTGGCTTTTTACAGCGGTAACCAAACCGGACCCCATCATAACGTGACAAATTGGACGATGCCTCCGCTGGGGCCACTACGTAATAGGCCGGTATAGACAGTGCTGTGTTGGGTAATTCAATTTCAATAATCTTTGCCCCGGCCTGTTCGAACTGTTTAATGGCATCTCGGACCTTTTCTATAGTGCCGGGATCCACATCATTGCTGAAGTACTGTTTAGGCAGGCCTATACGTATACCATCAATGGAATCGTTAAGGTTGGCAGTATAGTCAATGACTTCCCTGTCCAGTGAAGTCGAGTCATTAACATCAAATCCGGCCATGGCATTCATCATCATGGCCGCGTCCTCGGCGGTCTGGGTCATGGGGCCACCCTGATCAAGACTGGAAGCAAAGGCAATCATGCCAAACCGGGAGACTATGCCATAGGTGGGCTTTAGCCCAGTGATACCACAAAGCGCCGCGGGTTGTCGGATTGACCCGCCCGTATCGGTGCCAGTTGCTGCCGGTATAAGACGTGCTGCTACTGCACTGGCACTGCCGCCAGAGGAACCACCGGGGACTTTCGTCAAGTCCCAGGGGTTTTTTGTGGCCCCATAAAAACTGGTTTCTGTGGATGATCCCATGGCAAATTCATCCATGTTTGCCTTACCGATACACACCATACCGGATCCATATAGTTTTTTTACCACAGTGGCATCATACGGTGGCTGAAAGTTGTCCAGCATCTTTGACCCACATGAAGTCCGGACACCTTCGGTACAAAAAATGTCCTTATGGGCGAAAGGGATACCGGTGAGTGGCCCATGCAGCTTGTTAGTAATGAGGTTATCAGCCCGCTTGGCATCCTCCAGGGCAAGCTCGGGACAAAGGGTAATAAAACAGTTTAGTTCAGTATTATGTGCCTGGCACCGGGCAAGGAATAATTCAGTGAGTTCAACACTACTGATGGAACCCTGATGGAGCAATCTGGACAGTTCTGCGAGACTATGGGAAAACATGATAAATAACTAGGTTAAATTCGGTATGTTATTCGATGACTTTGGGAACAAGGTAATATCCATCCTCGGTTTTAGGGGCCATTTTCTGGTTTTTGGTCCGATGGTTCTCCTCGGTTATGGCATCAACTCGCATTCTGGCATCAATTTCCAGTGGGTGGGCGAGGGGTGCGATGGGATCGGTATCCAAAGATTCCATCTGTTTAACCATATCCAATATGCCCCCCAGCTCCTCCTGGTGAACCGGGATATCTTCGGCCTTGATGGAGAGCCTTGCCAACATTGCAATCTCTTCAATCTGTTTTCGATCCAGTGACACGTCTAACCCTCAAAAACTGTTGTAATTTTACGATTTTATACTATCTGATTACTTGCTCAATAGGCTGGCCACTGTTACAGTAATAGCCTTAAATCAGTGAGTTGTGGCCTGATCTTGCAGAAGTTTAAGATAGATTTTGGAAAACCCTGGCTGGTCACCTATGACCAGACCTGAAATGCAGTTTTCCGACATTTGTACAGTCTATATTCTACCGCAACTCATGTGACATGAAACCGTTTTTATGATTTTTTGATTTGCAGCCTATTGCTGTAAGGAACACATGATACATGTTAAATAACCTTCGAGGTTTTTTTTCCAACGACCTGTCGATTGATCTGGGTACAGCAAACACCCTTGTCTATGTTCGTGGAAAAGGGATTGTCCTCAATGAACCATCCGTTGTCGCCATCCGCAAGGAAGGTAACTCTATTAATTCAAAATCTATTCTTGCAGTAGGCGCAGAAGCTAAACGTATGCTAGGACGAACACCTGAGCACATCGTAGCCATACGTCCATTGAAGGATGGTGTGATTGCAGATTTTACGGTGACTGAAAAGATGTTGCAGTATTTTATTCGCATGGTACATGGTGGGACTATGTTTAAACCCAGTCCGCGTGTATTGGTTTGCGTACCCTGTGGATCCACACAGGTTGAACGCAGGGCCATTAAAGAATCCGCAATAGGTGCAGGTTCAAGAACAGTGCATTTAATTCAGGAGCCCATGGCTGCTGCTATTGGCGCGGGTATGCCAGTGAGTGATGCCAGAGGAACCATGGTGCTTGACATCGGTGGTGGCACCACAGAAGTCGCAGTTATTTCCTTAAATGGAATAGTCTATGCGGATTCCGTTAGGATCGGGGGAGACCGCTTTGATGAAGCCATCATTAACTACGTGCGGCGAAATTATGGCACATTAATTGGAGATGCCACTGCAGAACGTATAAAACACCAGATTGGATGTGCTTATCCAGGTAATGAAGTCAGGGAAATGGAAGTCAGGGGTAGAAACCTGGCAGAAGGTATTCCCAGGAGTTTTACCCTCAACAGTAATGAGATCCTCGAGGCCTTACAGGAACCGCTGACCGGTATCGTCGATGCCGTCAAGAACGCCCTGGAGCAAACACCACCTGAGCTTGGATCGGATGTGGCAGAGCGCGGAATGGTTCTAACTGGTGGTGGCGCGCTGCTACGTGATATCGATAGATTATTTATGGAAGAAACAGGATTGCCGGTCATTATAGCCGAAGATCCATTGACCTGTGTTGCCAGGGGTGGCGGGCGATACCTGGAAATGCTTGATGAGTATGGGGCTGAAATTTTAACGATAGAGTAGTCGTATAACCAATTCGGGGAGAATACAATCAATACGCTCTTCCTCAAAGGGCCATCAACAAATGTGAAGGCCGTGTTTTTGATTTTGATCTCTATTGCCCTTATGTCGGTTGACCATCGCCATGGGCATCTGGAAAATGTCCGTTCATTCCTTTCAACGCTAGTCTACCCTCTACAATATATTGTCAATATGCCGGTACAGGCCGGGCGATGGGTCAGTAATTCGGTGGTCACCCAGACACAATTATTAGAAGAAAACGAGGATTTACGTGAAGGTCTGTTATTACTGAATCAAAAACTGCAAAAATACGACATCCTGGTAGAAGAAAACAACCGCCTGCGGGAACTGCTGGATTCTTCGGTGAGATTGGGCGAGCGTGTGGAGAGGGTATTAATTGCAGAATTGATTGCTGTAGAACTGGAATCATTTCGGCGGCAAATAGTAATCAACAAGGGGCAACGCGATGATGTCTATGATGGCCAGCCAGTGGTGGATGCCAATGGCATCATGGGCCAGGTGGTCCATGTTAATCCATTTTCCAGTACCGTATTATTGATTACCGATCAGACCCATTCTATGCCTGTACAGTTAAATCGTAATGGTCTGAGGGCCATTGCCGTGGGGACAGGACAGGACAATGTTTTACTATTGGAAAACCTGCCAACCAACTCAGACATCCAGACCGGAGACCTGGTCATATCCTCTGGATTAGGCAGACGGTTTCCTCGTGGATATCCAGTGGGCACGGTCAGCAATATTACCATGGAGCCAGGAGAGCCCTTTGCCAAGGTGCAGGTTACACCCAGCGCCAACCCAGGGCAGAGTCGGGAAGTCTTGCTGGTCTGGCCCTATGAAGAGAATACCAGGCATGAACAGGTATCAACTAACCTTACTACGAAATGATAGATAAAAATCACAATGGTGGCGTAATTATTTTGATGAGTTTTGTCATCGCCTATATGTTAATGGCAATGCCCCTGCCTGCCTGGGCAGCCAATTGGCGTCCTGCCTGGGTGGCTATCGTTCTAATCTATTGGTGTCTCGCATTACCAGAAAGGGTAGGTATAGGCATTGCATGGGTTGCAGGAATGTTTCTTGATGTTCAACAGGGAACTGTATTCGGACAAAATGCCATTGTTTTAATTGTCATTGCCTTCGTTATATTAAAATTGCACAAACGCATTCGCGTTTACCCTCTTGCTCAGCAGGCTATGATTATTTGTGGCTTACTACTGATTACTCAGTTACTTACCTTATGGATCCGTGCCATGATGGGGTTCCCTCCACAGCACTGGACATATTGGATGCCGGCTTTTACCAGTATGATTTTATGGCCATGGTTGTTCATTATTCTCCGAGACGTGCGTCGAACTTTCAGGGTTCATTAAAGGACTAATTAGATACATGTCTCCAATTTTTAAATTCAAGGATTCAGATCTCGAAGCCAGGTTAATCACCAGGCGGACTGTCACAGCGGGGATACTGGCAACAGTCTTTGTCTTGTTTGTTTCATATCGAATTTTTCATTTACAGGTTGTGATGCATGACCACTATTCGACTCTGTCTCAATCTAATCGGGTAAAAATTGTCCCCATAGCACCTACACGTGGATTAATCCTCAGTAGTGATGGCGTATTGTTGGCTGATAATCGTCCTTCGTTCAGCCTGGAAATTATCCCGGAAAAGGTCCGTGAGATGGATCAGCTAATTGATAAGCTTGGAAAAATTATTGAAATCAACGATACCGGTGTCTCTCAGTTTAAGACCCGACTGAAACAAAATCGCCGATTTGAAAGTATCCCGCTTGTTTATAATCTTAGTGATGAACAATTGGCCAGGATAGCAGTGGATCTGCACAAGTATGAAGGAACGGATATCGTTGCACGCTTGAATCGGTATTATCCCCTGGGGCCAATGACATCACATACCACCGGTTATGTGGGGATGATCGATGAAGACGAATTAGCATCACTGAATAAATCAAATTACATTGCTACCAGTCATATAGGCAAGATTGGTGCGGAAAAGGCATATGAAGACCTGCTACATGGCACGGTAGGAAATCAGCAGGTGGAAGTCAATGTGCAGGGCAGGGTGGTTCGCGTACTGGATCGCACCCCTCCCATACCGGGAAAGAATATTTATCTGACCTTAAATGCGTCTCTACAAAACCTCGCTATTCAGGCGTTGGAAGATAAGCGGGGTGCTGTGGTAGCACTGGATCCCAATGATGGCAGTGTACTTGCCATGGCAAGCTCACCCGGTTATGACCCTAACGAGTTCGTAAACGGAATAGATGCTAAAACATACCGAAAATATCTCAATTCTGTAAATACGCCACTTTTAAATCGAGCACTGCAAGGTAAATACCCACCAGGTTCAACCATAAAACCCGTTCTTGGACTGGCAGCGTTGCGCCATGGCGTACGCATCCCTGAGGATGAAACATGGTGCCCTGGTTGGTACATACTAAAAGGCACCAGTCTTAAAAAAGGCGATTGGAAAAAAGGTGGTCATGGACACACCAACTTACGTAAGGCCATTGCTGAATCCTGTGACGTTTACTTTTATGCCCTGGCCAATGAAATGGGTATCGATCTAATTTATGACTCTATGAGTGAATTTGGCTTTGGAAAACGCACCATGGTCGATATTGGTGGTGAATCGGCTGGATTGATGCCTTCCAGGGAATGGAAGCGTAAAACTTTGAATGAGGCATGGTACCCAGGTGAAACATTGAACATTGGAATTGGACAAGGCGCAATACTTGCTACCCCCATTCAACTGGCTGTTGCCACGGCAGCCATTGCCAATCGTGGAAATGTTCTAAAGCCACGCTTTTTTGCCGAGGCCCGGGACCCGTTATCGGGTGAAACGGTTGGAATGGGTGAAAGGGAAGTATTACATCGTATCATCAATACTGAAGAAGACTGGGAGCATATTATTTCTGGCATGTATGATGTCATCCATGCGTCCAATGGCACGGCCAGGCGCGTGGGTATGGGGGCGGCTTATGAATTTGCCGGTAAATCAGGTACCGCCCAGGTCTTCAGTCTTGCCGAAGACGAAGAATATGACGCAGATAAACTGGTAAAAGAATTACATGATCATGCACTGTTCGTTGCCTTTGCACCTATAAATGATCCAAAGATAGTGGTATCAATCATTGTTGAAAATGGTGGCGGGGGCTCTTCAAATGCAGCCCCCATTGCCCGGTTACTATTCGATGATTATTTTGAGCAAACTGGTATACCTCAGGAAGTGAGTTTAAACGATGAAACAACAATCATTTTCTGAAAGGCTTCATATCGATATTCCGCTCATGTTTGGGTTAGTCACCCTGTGTGTATTTGGGCTGGTCATCCTGTACAGCGCCAGTGGTCAACAGGCAGGCGTTATCTACAATCAATCTGCCAGGATGCTTTTTGCATTTGGTTTAATGTTTTTAGTTGCACAGGTCTCACCTTCCAGGTTGGCGGGTGTATCAATCTGGATATTTTTATTTGGTGTAGCCTTGCTGGTTATGGTCCTGGTCATCGGATACGTAGGCAAAGGCGCACAACGTTGGCTGGATCTGGGAGTCATTCGATTTCAACCCTCCGAATTAATGAAACTATCGGTCCCGATGGTGTTGTCATGGTATCTGGCAGAAAAAACTTTACCACCATCCATATCACAGATCTTTTTGAGTATTATGATTATTCTCGTTCCGGTAGGGCTCATCGTTAAACAGCCGGATCTTGGAACTGCTATCCTGGTCTGCATAGCGGGATTTTCTGTGTTATTTATCGCGGGCATGAACTGGCGGTATATTACCGGGATAATTATCCTCGGGGCAGCACTGATTCCGGTGTCATGGATGTTTATGTATGAATATCAGCGCCAACGTGTAATGACGTTTATCAACCCCGAACAGGACCCACTGGGCGCAGGTTACCACATTATACAATCCATGATTGCCATTGGTTCCGGTGGGTTATATGGCAAAGGCTGGTTAAATGGCACCCAGTCCCATCTTGAATTTCTACCGGAGCGATCTACCGACTTCATATTTGCAGTCTTATGTGAAGAGTTTGGCTTTACCGGAGTTATGGTTCTGTTAGGACTTTATCTTTTCATCATTTACCGTGGGCTATACATATCCATGAACTCGCAAACCACATTTGGAAAAATACTCGGCGCGAGTATTGTCCTGACATTCTTTGTCTATATCTTTGTTAATATTGGTATGGTGTCAGGACAACTACCCGTGGTAGGTATTCCGTTACCACTGGTGAGTTTTGGCGGGACATCAATGGTTACCCTGATGATAGGGTTTGGCGTTTTAATGGGTATACACACACACAGGCGATTTTTATCGGATTAAAAATTATGAAATTATTTACAAAACTGACATTTATTTTTTTTATTTTATTATTCAACCAGCCAGTTGTTGCTGATTTGCACCAGGAACAGGACGTGCAGATATTTATTAATGAAATGGTCTCCAAGCATGGGTTTGACAAATCCAGGCTGGATGTCCTCTTCAGTCAGGCAAGCATTGCACAATCAATTCTTGACGCAATTTCCAGGCCGGCTGAGGCCATGCCCTGGCATAAATATCGAAGGATATTTCTACGCAATGATCGGATTAATCTGGGGCGTAAATTTATAGACCAGAACCGCGAGCTTCTTGAAAAGGCCGAATCACAATACGGTGTCCCACCGCATATCATCGCTGCAATCATTGGGGTTGAGACCCGGTATGGGGGAAATAAAGGTAGTTATAAGGTTCTGGATTCATTGGTGACGCTGGGCTTCAGGTATCCAAAGCGGGCAAAGTTTTTTCGAAGTGAACTCGAGCAATTTCTGTTGCTTACCCGGGAGCAGGGCCTTGATCCACTTGAAGTGACTGGTTCTTATGCCGGGGCCATGGGTATCCCACAGTTTATATCCAGTAGCTATAGGCATTATGCGGTGGATTTTGATGGTGACGACTTTATTGATATCTGGGAAAACCCGGCTGATGCCATAGGCAGTGTCGCTAACTATTTTAAGATGCATGGCTGGAAAAAAGGCCAGGATATAGCTTTTAAAGCTGCTGTCTCGGGAGAGGCTTATCAGACCATACTGAATTCTTCATTGGAACCCGACAGAACATTAGCAGAGTATTCAGACCTTGGTGTTACTATTAATAAAGACCTGTCCGGTAATATCAAGGGGAAATTACTTGAATATGAACAGGAAAATGGAAACGATTACTGGATAGGACTGGATAACTTTTATGTCATAACACGGTATAATCATAGTTCATTATATGCAATGGCTGTTTATCAACTGGCGATGGAAATTATCGAGGCGGAATACAAGTAACGAATGATTATGACTCCTAAAGTGCGGACATGTCTTCTCCTCGTTTGCCTGACTATCTTTTTATACGCCTGCTCATTTGGTGGAAGTGTCATTACCCGGGACAGGGGGCCCACCCCAGGTAGTGTTGATGTCTCTGGAATTCCAGATGCTATACCCAAAAATGAACCCCGAAGTAAATACGGCAACCCTGAATCATATGTTGTATTTGGCAAGCGTTATTACGTTATGGAGAGTAGTCATAATTTTGTCGAAAGAGGGATAGCGTCCTGGTATGGTGAAAAATTCCATGGTAGACGAACCTCAAGTGGGGAAACCTATGATATGTATGCGATGACTGCAGCACATAAATCGCTACCTTTACCAACTTATGTTGAAGTGACAAATCTCGAAAATGGTAAGCGGATTGTTGTTAAGGTGAATGATCGTGGTCCATTTCACGAAAACCGTATTATCGATCTGTCCTATACTGCTGCTACAAAATTGGACATCATAGGGAAAGGTACCGGTTGGGTGGAAGTCCGTAGTGTGGGGCCTGGGTATACAACTGCAAAGCGAGGCGCACCGGTTATTAGTCCGCGTGCATCAGGTAATACAGGTATAAGTTATGATAAGGGCGGATTTTATATACAAGTAGGCGCATTTTCGGAAATGACTAACGCTGTGAAGATGCGAGATAAACTTGTGCCTATTGCCCGAAATCTTATCTCTATTTCAGAAGTCAAGGTCAATGGTGATAAGGTTTTCAGAGTCCGTTTCGGCCCCCTTTCAGATGTGTCATTGGCTGATAAGATAGTCAACAGTCTTGGCACCTATGGTGTATATGACCACTATGTAACCGTGAACTAAGAGTCAATTCAGGTATTTATCAATGAGAAAAAACTGCAATAAGCCAATAAATTTATTATTTTTACTATGTGTTTTTTCGTCCAACACCTTTGCTGTAATTTTACCAGCACCGCCAGACATCAATGCCGTGTCATATCTGGTAAAAGATTTTAACAGTGGTCAGGTCCTGGCTGAAAAAGATATCGACAAGGTAGTTGAGCCTGCAAGTCTCACCAAGATGATGACAACTTATATTGTTTCCAATGAACTTGAGGAAGGCAATATTAATATGGATGACATGGTCCGGGTAAGTGAAAAGGCCTGGCGAATGGAAGGGTCACGTATGTTCATAGAAGTGGGCAAGGAAGTGTCCGTAGAGGACTTGCTAAAGGGGGTGATTATTCAGTCCGGTAATGATGCCAGTGTCGCATTGGCAGAACATATTGCCGGAACTGAAGAGGTCTTCGCTGCTATTATGAATCAGTATGCCGCAAGATTGGGAATGAGTAATTCTAATTTTGTGAACAGTACAGGGTTACCTGATCCAAATCACTATACCACTGCACGGGACCTTGCCATCCTCGCAGAAGCCATTATTCGAGACCATCCTGAGATTTATGAATGGCATTCAATCAAAGAATTTACTTTCAATGGCATCAAGCAACCAAATCGTAATCTGTTACTTTGGCGCGATGACAGTGTCGATGGCATAAAGACAGGTCATACGGAAAATGCAGGGTTTTGCCTTGTGGCATCGGCTAAACGCGATGATATGAGGGTTATTTCAGTAGTCATGGGTACCGAAGGCATGGAGTCACGGGCCCGGGCATCCTCATCATTGTTTGGGTACGCTTTCCGTTTTTTTGAAACCCACAAATACTATTCACAGAGTGATCGGGTCACTTCGAGCCCTGTGTGGAAAGGTGAAACAGACGAGGTGGCCCTGGGTATCGCTGATGATTTATGGCTGACCATACCCCGAGGGCAATTGAAAAATATTCAACCTATGGTTGAAATGAATCCAACAATAAATGCCCCCATCGAAATAAATACAGTTCTGGGTAATGTTAAATTAATGTTGGAAGATGAAGAACTAGCATCATTACCCCTGATTGCCCTGGAAACGATCCCTGAAGGCGGCATAATCAAACGAATTCAGGACGAAATTAAGTTATTTTTTCAGTAGCCTCTCATGCAAGTCTTTCTTAACGGTCAGCTCCTCGATAAGCAGGAGGCAAAGGTCTCTGTTCTTGACCGAGGATTTATTTTTGGTGACGGAGTATATGAGGTTATTCCAGTATATGCAGGCAGGTTATTCAGGTTTGCTGAACACCTGGAGAGGTTGCAAAATAGCCTGAATGCCATAGATATCACCAACCCTTATAATCTTGATGAGTGGGAAGGTATCTGTGCGGATGTTATTACTGCCTGCCCTGGAAAAATGGACAAAACTGTCTATATACAGGTGACACGAGGTGTCTCTGAGAGGACACATCTTTATTCGGAAAATATTTCGCCTACTGTGTTTGTGATGTGTAACCCTCTGAAGAAGCATTCATTTAATGATGGTCTCAAGACCATCACCCACGAAGATATACGCTGGCATCGATGTGATATCAAGGCGATTACTCTGTTACCCAATATTATGCTTCGTCAGTTGGCAAAATGCTCAGACGGTGCATATGAAGCGATATTAATTCGTAATGACAGGGTGACTGAAGGGGCAGCAAGCAATGTTTTCATTGTCAAGGACGGTGTTGTTTACACACCGCCTAAAGATGGACAAATATTACCAGGCATTACCCGGGACCTTGTAGTTGAGTTATTAAAGTCATCTGGACAGAAAATTGTTGAAAAGTATTTCTCTGTCCAGGCACTTAAAATGGCGGATGAGGTATGGTTGACGGGATCCACCACCGGGGTTGCACCGGTGGTACAGATCGATGGAAAACCGGTAGGGAAAGGCCTACCAGGGCAATATTGGCAGAATGCAAACACGCTGTTTAATTGCTATATAGATAAAATCAGGGGCTAGTTTCAGGAGATTTTAGATGAGGCTATATAAAGAATTTTATATTGAAGCGGCTCACCGGCTACCTAATCTACCAGAAGGTCATAAGTGTCATCGGTTACATGGCCATTCTTTTAAAGTCATAATCCATATTGATGGTGATGTGGGTATGAATTCTGGTTGGGTGATGGACTTTGCAGAAATTAGTGAAAAATTCAGACCCGTTTTTGATGCTCTGGATCACCGATATCTGAACGAAGTCGATGGGCTGGAAAACCCCACCAGCGAAAATCTTGCGGTATGGATCTGGGATAAATTACAGCCAGAGCTACCTCAATTGTGTGCAGTTGAGATAAAAGAAACTTGCACTTCAGGCTGTTTCTATACCAAATAAGTATGCGCTTGTAATGATGACAATCCTAACTTTTCAAGCCGGTACCTTTTTTTAGCAAGGTCAGTGCGAAGCCTGCTAGCAGGACGATGAATACCATAATTATGGTAAAGGCATAGCCAATTTCAATGTCTGATATTCCCAGTATTCCATAACGGAACGCATTGACCATATATAAGATGGGGTTTAGGCGGGATACGCCCTCCCAGAAATCTGGAAGTAGTTCAATAGAATAAAAGATTCCACCTAAATAGATTAATGGTGTTAATACAAATGTCGGGATAATCGAAATATCATCAAATGTCTTTGCATAGACTGCATTTATGAAGCCGCCCAATGAAAACAGAACTGCAGTAAGAAATACAATCGAGACGACAATAAAATAATTATGGATCTGAATTTTTGTAAAAAACATGGCAACAATGGTTACTACCAGACCGACAACCAAACCACGAGCAACTCCCCCGATGACGTAGCCAGCCAGAATCACAGCATTGGGTATGGGGGCAATTAACATCTCTTCTATATGCCGTTGAAACTTTGCTCCAAAGAAAGATGCAACAACATTAGAATAACTATTGTTAATAACAGACATCATAATGAGACCGGGCGCAATAAATTCCATATAGTCAAAACCATCCATGCGTCCAATACGTGGACCAATGAGACTGCCAAAGATAATAAAGTATAAGGTCATGCTGACTGCGGGTGGTAATATGGTTTGCCCCCATATCCGCAGGAATCGGCTTACTTCCTTGATAATGATTGTAATAAAAGCAATCAGAATCCTATCGTTACCCATGACGCCCCTCATCTCTATTGTTTAGCAGTCGAATGAAGAGCTCTTCCAGTCTGTTTGATTTGCTCCTGATATTTTTAACTTCAATATTACAGCTATCCAGGCATGAAAAGAGCTGATTGAGATTTTGTTCACGGAGGACTTCAACTTCAAGCGTCATTGAGTCGATTTTCTTTAGTGGAAATTCATTTAGTTCTGGCAATACATCGCATGATTGAGTAAGTTCTAAGATATATGTACAGGTATTAAGCTTGCCTAATAGAGTCTTCATCGAGGTATCTTCAATAATATTGCCCTTATTTATGATGGCAATATTCCGGCACAGGTTTTCTGCTTCCTCTAGATAATGTGTGGTTAGAACGATGGTTGTCCCGGTGCGATTGATTTCCAGTAGAAAATCCCACATAGAGCGCCGTAATTCTACGTCTACTCCAGCGGTGGGTTCATCGAGTATTAGCAGGTTAGGCTCATGCATTAATGACCGGGCTATCATGAGTCGTCGTTTCAATCCGCCTGAGAGGGTACGAGACCGGTCATTTCGTTTGTCCCACATACCTAACTTGGTGAAGTATTTTTCTGCTCTGTCGTACGCGATTTTTCTGGAAATGCCATAGTAACCGGCCTGGTTGAGAACGATTTCCATACAGGTTTCCCAAAATGAAAAATTGACCTCCTGGGGTACGACACCCAGGCAGGATTTTCCTTTATTCAGATCGGTATCAGTATCATGACCAAATATCTGGACTTTACCAGCAGATTTATTAACCAGGGACGATACAATTCCGATTAAGGTAGATTTTCCAGCTCCATTTGGTCCCAACAAGGCAAAAAAGTCACCCTTCTTGACCTTGAGATCCACGCCCTTGAGGGCATAAAGATCATTACTATAGGTCTTTTTTAGTCCATTTATTTCAAGTGCATACATAGTATTGATATCTTGCGAAAAGTATCAGCTGGGTTACATAAGACCAGTATAACGATTGAAAATGCTCCGTGAACCGGTGCATTATTTATTTTTTTATTGCATTCAGCTGGGCTTGCTGGTTTTTACCGGCCTTGCTTAACGAATCGGCAAGTTCAGCGTCGCGGTTGAGTATTAACCTGAAGTACGCTTTGGGTATTCGTATCAGTTTGGCCTTGCCATTTGCCCGGGCAAATGCTGTACGTTTACCCGTACTCTGAGGCAATAGAGATTGCTCGCCGAAATAACCTCCCTTTTTGTGTCTTGCCAGTACGACCATTTCACCACTGTCATCCATAGTGAATATTTCAACTGACCCATCAAGGACCACAAACAGGCAATTCCCTTTTTCTGATTCCTTGATTACAAACTCACCTGGCCCAACAGTGCTCACTTCTGTCCAAGTATCTATTGATTCAAGCTCTTTGTCTCTTAGTGCTTCAAATAAACGCATGCCACTGATGAGTTGTTTGACCTGTTCCTTTTCCGATGAAATAGATGGAACAGTAATATCTTCACTGATATCAGGCTCGCCGGTAAGAGACAGTCTTACAAATTTTTTATCTATCTTGAATAACTTGGCCATATTCAAGGATTTGACCGTGGCATTTCTCCTGCCTGTTTCGTCGACCACAGTTAAAGCCTGCTCGCCAAAAAAATCCCCTGGTCTTAAAGTGGCAATCGCTATTTCCCTGCCCAGGCCACGCATCATTACCTCAACAGCACCATCAAAAACGATATACATACAGTCGCCGATTTCTGATTACTTAATGATAGTTTCCTTCATTCCGTATTCAATGATGCCATTCTCAGGCGCATCTAATATCTTCTGCAATTCTGAGTCAGATAATTCACTGAAGATTGGAATTTTTTTCAATAAAGAAATATCAGGTATTTGTGCTGACAACGTTGCCTCCTAAACTCTAAATATCAGGCATGCCATAATTGACGTGATTAAGTTTATCTCTTGTATCAAAAAATATTGATTTACAGTTCACAAACAGAAAATAATCATTGTGATGTAATTCACATTTTTTGAGAAAATAATTTAAAACACCCTAATAAAATTAATCAGTCAAATTTACTTACTGATTTTGGCTCTTATATGCCCGTAATGCCGTATTAAACTGATCAGCAATGGAATTCATTTCGTCAACTACCATATTATATGTCTGTGTGACTTTGGCCTTGAATTCTTCCTGTTGCTCAGGTGTGGCACTGGCAGGCATTTGATCTTCTTCTTTTTCCAGACAGGCCAGGAATTCATCACCTTCAGCAAGATACGCCTTCATATTTTTCTGAAATTCAATCATTTGAGCTTCTGAGGCAGTGGAACCATCAACTCCGGACGGTTTGTCGGGGAACGTACAGTCTCCTGAAAATTCAAGTGCATCCTGGGCAAATGCAGTGGTCATGAAAAGGGTGGAAGTAAGTATCAGAATCGTCCTTAGGCTGTTTTTCATAATTTTCTCCAGTTCAAACATGTAAATTTATATTTATCAATAAAATCAGCGAATTATATAGATAAAATTGGAAATAAAATACCAGAATATCGGCTATTTATGATACATTTTTACCTATTCGCGATGACCAATACTAACTTTTAAGTGGTGTCTATGGAAGCAGATGAATCAATTTTCGAATTTCCCTGTGATTTTCCTATAAAGGCCATGGGTAAGGCAGATGAGGATTTTGACTGCCTGGTTGTGAGTTTAGTTCAAAAGCATTGCCAGGGACTCAAAGAGGGGGCCGTGGAGACCCGATTAAGTGCTGGTGGGAAATATATGTCAGTAACGGTAACCATCAAGGCCGAAAGTAGAGGACAGTTGGACAATATTTATATGGATTTGACTGCTGAATCCAGGGTTTTGGTCGCGTTGTGAACTCTTTTATTCTCTACAATCTGGGCAAGGTGGATTACTCGTTGGCATTTAAGGAACAAAAGCGATTTATTGAGTTGAGACAGGCTGATAATTTAGATGAAATTTGGTGCCTGGAACATCCTCCTGTCTATACCCTGGGACTGTCCGGACAGTCTGAGCATATTCTAGATGGGGCAGATATTCCCATTGTCCATTCTGATCGAGGTGGACAGGTTACCTATCATGGTCCCGGGCAGCTTGTAGTTTATCCTTTGCTGGATCTCAAGCGTAAAAAACTAACAGTTAAGCGTTATGTTTATCAACTTGAGCAAGCCATAATTGATACCCTGAAACATTACAATATCGAATCCCACAGGGTATCAGGAGCACCCGGTGTGTATGTTTCTGACCAGAAGGTGGCGGCACTGGGGATCCGAATTAGAAGAGGTTATTGTTATCATGGGATTTCTATCAATGTCGATATGGATCTTATGCCATTCAATGGTATAAACCCATGTGGTTATCAAGACCTGAAGGTAACCCGTCTCAAAGACCTTGGTTTAGATGTTACAATATCAGACGTTGTCCCTATACTTGCCCAGTCACTGGTAAATGTGCTGGATTATGATTCTTATACTACCGGTGGTAATACACAGTTGGCAGATATCAAAGTCATGTAATGATATAAATGGAATAAATGAATGTCCTTAGATAATAAGTCTGTTACCAAGCCTACAAGGCAGCAACGAGGCGAATTAAAAACCTCAAAGATACCAATAAAGGTAATTCCTCAGGATGGCCCCATGGCCAGAAAGCCTGCCTGGATCAAGGCCAAGGCCCCTGTACATCCCAAAGTCATTGAATTGAAGAGAATGCTAAGGGAAAAGCAGCTTCATACTGTTTGCGAAGAAGCCTCATGTCCAAATTTAGGAGAATGCTTTTCTCATGGTACGGCGACATTTATGATCATGGGCAATTTATGCACCAGACGATGCCCATTTTGTGATGTTGCCCACGGCAGACCGAAACCATTAGATCCTGATGAACCGGAAAATCTTGCCGCTGCCATTGAGATGATGCAGTTAAACTATGTGGTCATCACGTCAGTTGATCGCGATGATTTGAAAGATGGTGGTGCAGCGCATTTTATCGAATGTGTAAAAGCTGTCCGCAAGCGTACACCAAGTACACGGATTGAAATCCTGGTTCCGGACTTCAGGGGAAGGGGGGAGGTCGCGCTGACTATTTTGTCTGAAAGCCCACCTGATGTATTTAATCATAATCTGGAATCAGTACCCCGGTTATACAAGAAAGTCAGGCCTGGATCGGATTATCAATGGTCCCTGGAGTTGATTAAAAATTTCAAAGAATCAAACCCGGGCGTGCCAACTAAATCGGGCCTGATGTTAGGATTAGGGGAGGAGATTGATGAAGTCAAATCTGTGCTTCAAGATCTACGTGCACATGGTTGCGACATGCTGACCTTAGGACAATACTTGCAGCCCAGTCGTTATCATTTGCCAGTTGAACGCTTTGTAAGCCCCGAGGAATTTATTCAATTGGGTGAATATGCAGATGGCCTTGGATTTGAAAATGTCGCCAGTTCGCCTATGGTCAGGTCTTCATATCATGCAGATCTGCAAGCTGCAGGAGAGGATATTTCGGGGATAGATAGTTCGAAGTAGTTACCTATTCAAGCCCATTAACAAACATCGTGGGATCCACCGAGACAGTATTTAAAATCACCCCCCAGTGAAGGTGGGCTGCTGTAACCCTTCCGGTTTGACCCACTTTCCCCAAAATATCGCCACGATTCACTTGCTGACCTTCTTCCACCAAGATTTCGCTGAGGTGGCAATACATGGTAATCAGTCCCTGTCCATGTTCGACGAATACGGTATTTCCATTGAAATAATAGGCACCGGTATTAACTACTTTACCGCTGGCAGCAGAGTTTATTGGAGTGCCTTCAGGCGTCGCAATATCCAGACCACTATGTGGGTTTCTGGGCTGATTATTAAAAAAACGACGTAAGCCAAATGGGCTGCTAATCCGTCCAGATACCGGCAAATCCAATAAAAGTGGTACCTCGGGTATGTCAGTTCTGGTGGCCTTTGCCTGATTTATTATGCCAGATTCATTTCGAATCCTTTCCAGGTTTGAGGATGATGGATTAACCATTTCGGTATTTTTGATAGTAATGTACTGTTCCTCGTATTGCTTCTCAAAAATCTCAAACCCTCTGGTAGCAGTTTGATTACCTGTTTTAACCGTTAACTCATGTTTTCCAGGTTTGGCACGTAATGGTAAACCTACAATTGCCCGCCACTGTCCGGGGCTGCCAATGACCATGACCTGTTTATTGCTATAAAAAGCGCTGGGTTTCTCATTGCCCTCCAGATCAATGATGGCAACACCTCCCGGGACACTTTGCATCGAATCGATTACTTGACCAAGAGCAGTCTGTGAGGACAACATTAAAACAGCAATTAATATGAGTATTAGCTTATTATTCATCTTTTTTAAGTTTGATAATTTTTGAATAGATTGACCCATTTGATATACGCGTTTCTGTTTCAGTTCCTACTTTCAGATTTTTGATACTTTTTATGATATTTCCATTTGATATATCACTCACAATAGCATATCCCCTCCCCAGGGTGGACAGTGGACTGACAGTATGTAAAGTTCTTGAAATTTTATCTAGATGATTAGCGCTGAGTTTAAGTTTATTACGCATCGCAGTATATATGGCATGGCTGTAACGCATGTTTTTTTCCCTGTAAATACTTAATCTGGTTAATGGGTTAGTTTTCTGTAGTGTACCTTGATATTTGAGTACAACATTATGTTTAGTCTGAATAGTGCCTGATAATGCGCGTCCCAGGCGTAAATTCAGTTCATCGATACGCTGCACATAATTCTGAATAGCCCTGCCGGGGTCCAGAAGCCTTTTTTGACAATAGGTAAGCTTGTCATAATATTTATTCAATGATCGATTAATATTTCTGGACAAGGAGTATTGCAGGTTTTGTACAAACAGGCTTAGTTGACTGATATTGGGCGTCACCAACTCAGCGGCGGCCGAGGGGGTGGGTGCCCGTTGATCGGCAACAAAGTCTGCAATCGTAAAGTCTATTTCATGACCAACACCAGAAACAACAGGCAGATTAGAATTGAATATTGCCTTGGCAACCCGTTCCTCATTAAATGACCAAAGATCTTCCAATGAGCCACCACCCCTGGCGAGTATCAGTACATCACATTCATTGCGCTTGTTAGCAGAAAGTATTGCTTCTGAAATCATTTCGGCTGAGCCTGTTCCTTGTACAGATACGGGATAGATAATTATTGTTGCCAGCGGATAACGTCTACTCAGGACTTGAATAATGTCCCGTATGGCAGCGCCTGTCTTTGAGGTTATGATACCGATTGAGACAGGATATTCAGGTATGGGTTTTTTCCTGGTTTCAGCAAACAGGCCTTCTTCCATGAGTTTCTGTTTCAACTGTTCAAAGGCCAGTTGCAGGGCACCTACACCCTCCGGCTCCAGTGATTCTACGATTAGCTGGAATTCACCACGGCTTTCATAGAGGCTGACCTTGGCCTTGACTAATACGGCGGTGCCGTTTTCTGGTTGAAACTTCAGGTGACGGTTGCGGTTTTTGAACATCGCACACCTGACCTGTGAGGATTTGTCTTTCAGGGAGAAATACATATGGCCTGAAGCTGGTTGGGCGAGATTGGAGATTTCTCCCTGTATCCATAAGGCGGGGAAGCTATGTTCAATGGCATCGCGGACTTCACGAACCAACCGGGTTACCGAATAAATATCACGAATTTCACTGGGGGTAGCTGAGGTCATAGTGTAGTAATAGCTAAAAAGGTCTGATTGTTTGATTTACCCTTAACGGTTATTTGATTATAATGCGCAGTCATTTTACCTATTTTGGTCATGCCCATAAATGCGTATTACTGAACAAGCCCTCACTTTTGACGATGTTTTACTGGTACCCGCCTATTCACAGGTAATTCCGCGTGAGGTGAAACTTGATACCAGGTTAACACGCCAAATATCACTTAATATTCCATTGATGTCTGCGGCTATGGATACCGTGACTGAGAGTAAAACTGCCATCGCTATCGCCCAGGAAGGTGGAATTGGTATTCTTCATAAGAGTATGAGTGCCGAGGAGCAGGCCAGACATGTAAGACAGGTCAAAAAATACGAAGCAGGTGTAATCCGTGACCCTATTACAGTAGGCCCCATGGTCAGTATCAGGGAAGTGCTTGATTTGACCAACGCCAACGATATTTCCGGTGTCCCGGTGGTGGATGGTGATGAGCTTGTTGGGATTGTAACCAGTCGAGATCTTCGTTTTGAGACCAAATTTGATGATCCTGTCAAGAATATCATGACTCCCAAAGACAAACTGGTGACAGTCAAGGAAGGCGCAACCAATGATGAAATTACTGCATTATTACACAAGCACCGCATAGAGAAGGTGTTGGTGGTAAATGATAATTTTTCATTACGTGGTCTGGTCACAGTCAAAGATATCCATAAATCGCTGAAA
Source organism: Candidatus Eutrophobius brisbanensis (assembly GCA_038131795.1). Taxonomy (GTDB): domain Bacteria; phylum Pseudomonadota; class Gammaproteobacteria; order Eutrophobiales; family Eutrophobiaceae; genus Eutrophobius; species Eutrophobius brisbanensis. Next base: position 205,562 of record JAYPQE010000002.1, read on the forward strand.
TTCCCTAATGCCTGTAAAGATGATGCCGAGAGTCTACGGGCCGGTGCAGCAGTCGGGGTAGGTAAAGGCACAGAGGAGAGGGTAGAGGCCATTATCGAGGCAGGTGTTGATGTGATTGTGGTGGATACTGCACATGGTCATTCAGATGGCGTCTTGAATATGGTTAAATGGATTAAATCTACGTTTCCCGATGCCCAGGTGATTGGTGGAAATGTTGCTACTGCAGACGGTGCGCTGGCATTAGTTGAAGCAGGGGCAGATGCGGTCAAGGTCGGAATCGGCCCTGGGTCAATTTGTACCACACGTATCGTGACCGGGGTTGGAATGCCGCAAATTAGCGCAGTCAGTAATGTTGCCCAGGCACTGAAAAGGAAAGATGTTCCAGTCATCTCTGATGGTGGTATCCGTTACTCAGGTGATTTGGCCAAGGCCATTGCTGCCGGGGCCCATGCTGTGATGATTGGAGGTATGTTTGCCGGTACAGAAGAAGCACCCGGCGAAGTTGAGTTGTTTCAGGGGCGATCGTATAAATCGTACCGGGGCATGGGGTCACTAGGTGCCATGTCCCAGACCCATGGGTCATCAGATCGATATTTTCAGGAAAACGATGAGATAGAGAAACTTGTCCCTGAAGGTGTTGAAGGCAGGGTCCCTTACAAAGGACCATTAAATGCTATTGTTCATCAGTTACTTGGTGGTCTCAGGGCCGCTATGGGATATACCGGTTGCCAAAACCTCGAAGAAATGAGGTCAAAACCGGTTTTTGTCCGGTTGACCAATGCCGGTGTTACTGAAAGCCATGTGCATGATGTTACGATTACCAAGGAACCACCTAATTACAGGGTGTAAATATTAATAGTGAAACGTGAGAGCTAAGAAATTAAAAGAAAAAGTATGCAAGAAACATAATGTCTTTGATAACGATATTCCAGGGAAATTTTCCGCCCATCTGCTTTTTACTTTTAACTTTTTACGATTAATTTAAGTCTTTTGAACACACATGCTGAAAAAATCCTGATCCTGGATTTCGGGTCCCAATATACTCAATTGATTGCTCGCCGGGTCCGTGAGTTAAAGGTTTATTGCGAGATTCATCCCTATGATATGGATGAAAAAGACATATCAGAATTTAATCCTAAGGCAATTATTCTTTCCGGTGGGCCGGAGTCTGTGACCGAAATAAAAGGTATACAGGCACCACAAATCGTATTTTCTATAGGTGTGCCTGTGCTTGGTATCTGTTATGGCATGCAGACCATGGCCGCGCAATTAGGTGGTAAGGTTGCACAATCATCAAAACGGGAATTTGGCCATGCCATAGTCAGGGCCAGAGGTCATTCGAAGCTATTGAAAGATATCCAGGACGAATCCAACGAACAAGGACATGGCCTGTTATACGTGTGGATGAGTCATGGTGATCGGGTCGAAGCATTGCCGGAAGGCTTCAAGGTCATCGCCTCTACTGAGAATGCACCTATATCTGCATTTGCTGACGAAGAGAGACAGTTTTACGGATTACAATTTCATCCTGAGGTGACCCATACCGCACAGGGCAAGGCAATCCTCGACCGTTTTATCCAGGATATTGCCGGCTGTGGTTCTGACTGGACTATGGAAAATATCATTGAGGAATCCAGAAAGGCCATCAAGCAACAGGTAGGAGAGGATAAAGTATTACTTGGGTTGTCCGGTGGTGTGGATTCATCTGTTGTTGCCGCCCTGTTACACAAAGTCATTGGGGATCAACTGGTTTGTGTTTTTGTTGATAATGGTTTGCTGAGATTGAATGAGCGCCAACAGGTAATCGATACCTTTGATCGACATATGGGAATTAACCTCATCTGTGTGGATGCAGAAGACAGATTTCTGCAAGCATTGGTTGGCGAAGCTGATCCGGAGAAAAAACGAAAAATAATTGGCAGGGAATTTATCAAGGTATTTGAAGAAGAATCTGAGAAACTGGAAGGGATAAACTGGTTGGCGCAGGGGACGATTTATCCCGATGTGATAGAGTCAGCCGGGGCCAAGACCGGTAAGGCACATGTTATTAAATCCCATCACAATGTTGGTGGGCTACCAGAAACAATGAATTTAAAGCTGGTTGAGCCCCTAAGAGAATTATTCAAGGATGAGGTGCGCAGGTTGGGTGTAGAACTGGGGTTGCCAAAAGAAATGGTTTACCGCCATCCCTTCCCCGGTCCTGGTCTGGGGGTAAGGATACTGGGAGAAGTTAAAAAACAATATGCCGACTTGCTCAGGTCAGCAGATGCAATCTTCATAGATGAGTTGCGTGACCATGATCTCTATGACGGCGTTAGTCAGGCATTTACTGTATTTCTACCAGTCAAATCCGTGGGTGTTAAGGGTGATTCCAGGGCCTATGAGTACGTGGTCTCCCTGAGGGCAGTGGAGACTGTAGATTTTATGACTGCCCGTTGGGCACACCTGCCCTACGATTTTCTCGAGCATGTTTCGAATAGGATACTAAATGAAGTCCCAGGGATATCCAGGGTGA
>JAYPQE010000003.1:0-1575000 GCA_038131795.1 Candidatus Eutrophobius brisbanensis
GACATACAGCAAGCATTAAACGCGATACGCAGCGAGATTGAACGTGTAGACGACGAGACAAAGTGGGCAGCACTTGAGTTGATGCTAGGCACGAGCAGCAGTGTGGTAGCACTGGCTAAGAAGATGGCAAAACCAGAAACAAAGACAGTGACACGTACTGTAGCTGCTCCAAAGACTAAGATAGTCACGCAAGAACCACAGCAGATGACAACACCAAAAGACACAGAACGAAAAGACTTCACACCTATTCGCCCACAACCACCGTTACCAAATCAACAAGACAGCAGAGATAAACGCTGAAAACTTATGATAAATGCACGGTTTGTAGCTGTCTAACAGTGATGTTGACGCAGTGACTGACTGGCATAGTGAGACGCTGTACAAATACTTTTGTCACAATACAGCACGTTACAGCAAGCGTAGAAAAAACGTCCTGTTCATCCTTGTAACAAATATATAATATAACACTGACACTTATCCAACGGAGGTGTGAGATTAAATCGCATGACGAATTGAAAGCAAAAACGGTACAAATTTTGCAAGACTCAAGCAAGCTTATATAGCCTGGAGTAATATCGTGAAAAACATTTCCTCAACAGCATTTCAACAAATAGTCACATACCGTGGGGATGGGCTAACGGAAAAGAAAATAGGTTCTTCATTTTTTAGGGGAACAAAGGGAGTTCAATTTAACCCTTATAAAAAAGATTATGATGAAACGTTTTTTTTAAAAAAATATGTTTTAAAAGGGTGGGCACCGGATAAACCAGTGATTTATAAAGATACTCAGATAACTGCATTCGGCAGTTGCTTTGCCCAAAACATCTCAAATCATCTAGCTAAGCGAAAATACAACTTAACTGCCGAAAAATCACCGGATATTTACATCTCATACATGGGTGAAGGAATGGTAAATGTTCACGCAATTGCTCAACAGTTTGAATGGGCTTTAGAAGATAAGACGATACCGGATGGACTATGGCATGGATACAAGGCAGAGGATTATGGTGTTGATGAAACAATAAGATTGCACACCAAAAAAGCGTTTTTAGAAACAGATTTTTTTATTCTTACTCTCGGGCTTTCAGAAGTTTGGGAGGATGTTGTAACCGGAGAAATCTTTTGGCGCGCGGTGCCGGTAGATAAATTTGATGAGAGCCGCCACCGCTTCCGTGTTTTGAGTATGAACGAAACTAAAGAAAAAATCGAACAAATATACTCAATAATTCGTAAATACGTACCAACGGCTAAAGTGCTTTTTACTCTCTCTCCAGTTCCATTGGCAGCTACTTTTCGTCAAATATCGTGCATATCCGCTAACTCTGTTTCGAAGAGCATATTACGTGCATCTTTAGATGAATTTTTTCGGGATAATAGTGAGGATTTGGGGGGGGACCTATTTTATTTTCCTTCTTATGAAGTAATTTCTGAACTATTTTTTGATAAATTTGGTGACGATGGTAGGCACCCTCAGCCAGAAATAATAGATTTAATAATGAATATGTTTGAAGGCTCATTTTGCGAAAGTGAGTTAGAGTGGAGCAAAGTAGAACAGTCTTATAAAGAATTGAGGGAACGCAACATAAAAAATGCGCTTGTTGTAACCTGAATCATTTTATCTAAAGTGTGCTAGGAAATTCCTATCATTAGGCATAAAACTTTTTCGACTAAAATCTTTAGTGTTCTTGATGTTGTACGTGACTTAATTAGGCAAAATGAGTGAGTGGCTCGACAGTCAAAAGCAATCAATCAGCAACGTCCGTCAGTTGCTGCAAGAGCGTATTGAAAAAGTTAGCCCACGTCGCAAACTGACGGCTGAGGAAACAAAGCGTCTTAGCAAGCTAGAAGCAATAGCTGACAAATTGAAGCGTGGAGAAAACGTGCAAAACCGTCAGTTGCAAACGTGGTTAAGCGAAGAAGAATACGCACAGCTTGAGTATGAGTGGAAAGAACAGCTTGAGCTATGTAATGAGCTTAAAGATAAGCCGAGCGACTTAAAGCGATATGAAGAAAAGCTGCGAGAAGCTACCTTTAACTACAATCGTGCAGAAGGCTACAGCAGCAAAGGTAAGCACTCTACTGCAAAGAAGTTTTACAACAAGAGTGAAAGCCTTTGCGAAGATGCGCTAGAGATACTGCAAGCAATTCTGCATTACGACAGCAGTCTTTGCGTTTGGTTTGATAGAGATATTAGCTTTGAAGTAGGTAGTGACTTAAGTGCAGACATAGTTTCGCTGCCGCGCTTAGTTACATCACGCAGTAACGAAAAGCTAAGTGACGACAGCAGACTTACAAGTAAGCAAAGTGTGAAGTTGGCTGTAGTTGAACGTTCAATGCACAACATTGGTAAAGACACAGCGCCAGCATCTAAAGATGATGTATCCAAGCTAGATAAGTTTCTTAATACAGATGACTAATCTTCGGATGACAGCCACCAAACTCTGAAAGCATAATGCTTTTAGCTAACTAGGAGGCTGTTATGACTGTACTTGATACGTTAAATTTCGTTGCTTACAACCCACTTCAAAACAATAACCTTATCGCTGTTCGTCGTCGTAAGCTGATTGCAAAGATTGATGAATAAATTCAACTTACAGTAAACAAAGACTACACACCTACGCAACACAAGTGGGTTGCTGACGAACATGGTAACCAACGCAAAGTAGAAGTTGCTAAACGTGTTAAGCGTTGATGGACTGCTAGTGTTGATGGAAAGATAAACCTTGTTGTGCGCTATGGAAGCAAGCCTTTAGAATTTGCTAAAGGTAAGAATGCTATCGAACTAGATAGTGAAGAAGAGGTTGCTGATGTGCTAGCTAAAGTGCGTGAAGCTGCTGAACTTAGTGAGTTAGATGCGCTGATAGAGATGCAAGCACAGTTTGGAAGACGAGTGACACAAAAGAACACGTGAACAAAAGAACAGAAGAACGTGGATGGATTAAGCACGTTCTTCGCCTTACAATGTGCAACAAATGATTGCATAAACTATTGAATTTCAATAGTTACATAAGTGTATAAAAAACGTGCAAAGTAAATGATGAGTTACACATTAGTTACACACGCACTATGAGGTTTACACAAGTGCTTGATATTAAACTGAATAAAATCTACGTTACTACTGAGTGGGAATAAATCAGAATTGTGATTCAGGCACTGTTACAATCAGGCCATCAAGTTCATCCGTCATATTAATCTGGCAGCACAAACGGCCGGTCTCGCTGGGTTCAGAAGCAAATTCCAGCATATCTTTCTCAAGGTTTTGAGGCTCAGGTAATTTGCCATACCACTCAGGATCGACAATAACATGACAGGTTGCACAACTACATGCACCACCACATTCTGCGACGATTCCATCAATTCCGTTATTGATTGCGTTCATCATCAGGCTGACGTTGTTTTCTGCATCGATTTCCTTTTCACTGCCGTCAGCAGTGATAAATTTTACTTTGGGCATTTAAATATCCTCTTTAATCCATTCTAAAAAATAGCGGATTATACGGTAATTTGATAAGAATTTGAAAAAACAATCTAGATTTCTATGTCCAGGACAATCTTCCCGCAATGTTCATTGGATTCCATGAGAAGATGGGCGTTTTTTGCCTGAAATAGCGGAAAAACTTCATGAATCATTGCCTGGATTTTGCCCGATTCCAACAGTGGCCACACATGTGCAAGCAGGTTTTTAGCTATTTTGGACTTAAATTGTGCTTCCCGGGAGCGTAATGTCGTGCCGGTAAGCATCACCCTTTTTTGCATCATAGTGAGTATATTTAATTCTGCCTTTATTCCTCCTATTGCCGCAATCATTATTATTTTACCCTCCAGGGCGGCAGCCTTAAGGTTTCTGCCCAGGTAATTTCCTCCCACCATATCTAGAATCAGATCCACCCCTTTACCATCGGTAAATTCATGGCATACCTTAACAAAGTCATTGTCCTCATAATTGATGGCAAGGTCCGCACCAATGGTTTCACAGAACCTGCATTTGTCGTTATTTCTTGCAGTGACAATGACTGTAGCATTATTGCATTTAGCCAGTTGAATGGCGGCCGTACCAATGCCGCTGGCACCGCCATGAATGAGTACGGTGTCGCCTTTTTTAAGATGGCCAACGTCCATAATATTGCTCCATACTGTGAACATGGCTTCTGGCAGGGATGCAGCCTGTATCATGTCCAGGCCTTTTGGTATTGGCAGGCAGATGACGGCATCAGCGGCAACATATTCTGCATATCCACCGCCACCCAGTAAGGCGCAAACCTCATCTCCGACCTTCAGCCCATTACAATCTTCAGTAACCTGGGCAACTGTCCCGGCAACCTCTACCCCGAGGATGGTAGATGCACCATGAGGAGGAGGGTAAAAGCCCCTGCGCTGTAGTATATCCATACGGTTAATGCCGGCGGCATGCACCTTGATTAGTACCTGTCCGTTCTTTGGAGCGGGGATATCCATTTCATTAATATACAGACCATCTGCTTCACAGGGTTCCTGATAATCTACAAATTTCATCTTTGTTTTACTCATTGTTGACACTGAATGCTAATTCAAATTGTGGGAATCCTTTAAAATGCATAGTAGCATGTTTAAGGGTTGGAAAATTCACTTAGGTTAGAAATTTTATACCAGTTAAGAAGCAGGTATGTCGCAGACAGATAAATATAAAAAGCTACAGGACAGAGACCGGGAAACGGTCTGGCATCCTTATTCTGCAATGCCAGGCACCATGCCAGTCTATCCTGTAGAATCTGCCAACGGTGTTAAATTAAAACTGTCAGACGGGACGGAGTTAATTGATGGTATGTCTTCATGGTGGTGCGCTATTCATGGCTATAATCACCCGGATTTAAACCATGCCGTCGTTACCCAGTTAGAAAAAATGTCTCATGTCATGTTTGGTGGGTTGACCCATGAGCCGGCAATTGACTTGGCTGAATTGTTAATTGAGATTACTCCGGCCAACCTGGAAGCGGTCTTTTTTTCTGATTCAGGCTCTGTTGCAGTAGAGGTGGCAATGAAGATGGCCACCCAATACTGGGCAGCTGCGGGTAAGAAGGAAAAGCATAAATTTCTTACCATAAGAAATGGCTATCATGGTGATACCTTTGGTGCCATGTCAGTATGTGATCCAGACACCGGCATGCATTCATTGTTTAGCGGTGTCCTGGCGAAAAATTTGTTTGCACCCCAACCAAGACTGCGGTTTTCTGATGATTGGGATAGCAGTGATACCTTAGTGTCAAAAGAATTAATAAAGAATCATGCACACGAGCTTGCTGCGGTGATTCTTGAGCCAATAGTCCAGGGTGCAGGTGGTATGTGGTTTTATCATCCAGAGTATTTAAAGACTATTCGTGATTATTGTGATGAATATAATGTATTACTTATCACCGATGAAATAGCGACGGGTTTTGGTCGTTCAGGAGAGTTGTTTGCCTGTGAGCATGCCGGTATTAGTCCCGATATAATGTGCCTTGGAAAAGCGATTTCCGGAGGGTACATGTCTTTTGCCGCTACTATGGCTTCACGCAAGGTTGCAGAAGGCGTTTCTCCAAGGGGTGAGTTACCATTAATGCATGGGCCAACCTTTATGGCCAACCCGCTTGCCTGTTCGGTCTCCCTGGCAAATATCAGGTTGTTGAAGTCCTGGGACTGGGAGTCAAAAATCTTTGCAATCCAAAAACAGATGGAGCTGGAACTTGCCCCATGTCGGGAATTTACGGACGTTGTTTCGGATGTCAGGGTTCTGGGGGCGATTGGTGTGGTTGAGTTGAAAAATCCAGTGAATATGAAGGAGATTTCTTATAAATTTGTCGAACAAGGCGTATGGATACGACCATTTGGTCGACTGGTTTATATCATGCCCCCATATATCATTACTAGTGAAGATTTGAGTCAGTTGACAGCGGCGATCTGTAATACCGTCCAGGGTCTGCCTACTTAATTGTAAATAGTTTCTGAATTAGAGCAGAAATCGATATTATTCCGCGGTTGTTAAAGCTCTTTTGTTAACCGTCGGGAATTACTGTGTCATAATCGGACTATTAATTTATAGCTATTTTTCCCAGTACAGGAGTGAAAAAAATGGGGCAATCATGCGTAGTAATTGGAGCCAGTCATGCCGCTGCCGGCTTCGTCACGGGGTTACGCCAGGATGGATGGGAAGGCCGTATTCTGGTCATAGGTGAAGAACCTGTAATTCCTTACCATCGTCCACCCTTATCCAAGGCCTTGCTGGCCGGAGAAAAGACAATTGAAGAGATATTAATCAGACCGCAGGAGGTATATGACAAGGCCGGTGTTGAATTCATGTTGGGCACCCGAGCTGAAACAATTACCCCGGCAAGCAAAGAGATATCGCTGTCAGACGGCATGATAGTGGGCTATGACAAATTGGCCCTGACAGTCGGTTCGCGGGTGAGAAAAGTCAGCATGCCAGGGGACGATTTGAAAGGGATCTATTACCTTCGAGATTATAATGATGTCCAGCAAATAAAATTCAATGTCAAAGCTGGTGGCAAGGCGGTCATCATCGGTGGCGGATATATTGGCCTTGAGGCTGCGGCTGTATTAAACAAGCTTGGTATGAAGGTTACGGTATTGGAAATGATGTCCCGTGTCCTGGAACGAGTAACGTCACCTGAGATTTCAGAATTTTATACCCGTGTGCATACGGAAGAAGGCGTTGATATCAGGTGTGAAATCGGTGCTTCCGGTTTTGAAGGTAATGAGTATGTTGAACGGGTAGTGTGTAATGACGGATCTATATTCGATGCAGATCTGGTTATTATCGGAATCGGTATTGTCCCAAACACTGAGATTGCGGAGCAGGCCGGTTTAAAAGTTGAAAATGGAATCGTAGTAGATGAGTATGCAAGGACCAGTGACCCGGATATTGTCTCCGCCGGTGATTGTACTTATCACTATAACAAGCTTTATGATCGTTGGCTTCGCCTTGAGTCTGTACAAAATGCCAGTGATCAGGCAAGGGTTGCGGCATCTACGGTAGCCGGTAAGGAGAGGGTCTATAATGCCTTGCCCTGGTTCTGGTCTGACCAATATGATGTAAAGCTTCAGATTGCCGGTTTGTCACAAGGCTATGACAAAATCATCATCAGAGGAGATATAAAAAGTGGAAGGAGTTTCGCTATATTCTATCTGAAAGATGGGCTGATCATTGCAGTGGATGCCATCAACAAACCACCTGAATTTATGATGGGTAAACGGCTTATATCTGAGAAGATGAAAGTCGACATGGCGAAGTTACAAGATGAATCAGTCAATATGAAGGAAGTCATCCTGACCTGATCATGAAAGTAGTCTCGAGGGTAACATCATTATTTTGCTTGCTGGCCTGTTTTAATGCTAATGGTCAGGAAGTCAGAACGAAAACCATTGGAGAAATAGCCGATTATCCCTTGCGGAATGCCTCTGCCACGGTACTCAGTCTAAATGAATCTACCATCAGCGCTGAAATTGCATCTTCAATTGTCGATATCCCGGTTCTTGTTGGTGATGTGGTTGAACGGGGGACATCACTCATAATACTGGATTGTCAGGATTATGAGCTGATTAAAGATCGTTCAATATCATCATTACAGGCGCTTGAGGCAAAAAAACAATGGGCAGAAAAACGCCTGCAAAGAACGCAAAGACTCAATAATGAAGCATCTGCATCAGAAGAAGAACTGGATAGCAGACAGCTTGAAGTGACAGTGCTGGACAGTGACATTGAATCAGCAAGGGCAGTCGTATTGCAGGCGATGAAAGATGTCAGTCGGTGTATCATTAAGAGTCCTATGAATGCTGTTGTTACTTCTCGTTATGCATCATTGGGTGAGTATGCCGTTCCCGGGGTTGAACTGATTCAGCTGGTAGATATTGAAAATATTGAAGTATCTGCGCAAGTCAGTTCATCTGAAATTGAATTCATTAAATCCGCAAAAAAATTACAATTCAGTTTTGCTGATAATTACTATCCACTTATATTTCGCACGATACTACCTGTTGTGAATACAGATACCAGAAATTATGAAATCAGGTTTACCTTTCCCCAAAAGAAGGGTCCTGTAGGTGCGGCGGGTAAATTGATCTGGGAAGATTCTCGTCCACATATATCCGGTGATTATATTGTAGAACGGAATGGCGAACTGGGTGTGTTTACAGTCTTCAATGGCAAAGCGAAATTTTATTCCGTTGCAGATGCCAGGCCAGGCAGAATAATTGCAATTGATCTGCCAATGGAGGCCGAGATCATAACTGAAGGACATTATGCCCTGGAGAATGACTCTGATATTAATATTATTGATTAGACGATGACTTTTTTCCGACGGTTCCTAGACAATCATGTCCTTGCAAACCTGACATTTATCCTGGTCTTGATCATGGGGACCATTTCTTACTTCACGATACCACGGTCCAAGGACCCACAGATTAATTTTAACTGGATAAATATAAATATCGCCTTCCCTGGTGCCTCTGCCAGTGATGTGGAAAGGCGGATTACTGATCCCATTGAAAATGCCATTCGCAGGTCTATTCAGGATATCCGTTTTATTACCTCAACCAGTCGTGATGGTGTATCAAATATACTAATCCGGTTTGAAGAGCTGGAGGTAAGGGAGTTTGATAAGCGTCTGACAGATCTGCGCCGTGAAGTACAAAATACCTATACTAATGAATTACCCGATGAAGCGATTGATCCATTCATTTTTGAAGTGACCAGTTCCAATTCATTACCTTCTGCAACAGTGGTGATTACCAGCAAAGGAGACGATGAAAACTTACGCCGTCAGGCACATAATATTCAAAAAGACCTGGAACGGCTGGAGGGAGTGGACCTGGTTAATCCTCTAGGCTTATCTGATCCTGAGTTACATATAGCATATAAATCCGATCGCCTTGAAGGTCTGGGGATATCTCCGGTTGACCTGGCAGAAACCATACGATCCTATTTTCGGGATGTATCCGTAGGTGACCTGGAAACCTCACAGTCAAACTGGATAGTACGACTGGAAGGGACCAATGCAGAACCTTCGGAACTTTCGCAATTTCCGGTTATCACAGGGCAGGGCGTTATTCCCCTGGGAGAAGTAGCTGATATCTATCGGGCCACCCGGGAGCGAAGTGAGTTGGTACGATTCCGTGGTCAGCCGGCAGTCACGATGGGGATCATTAAAAAAGCCTCTACCAATGTATTGGATCTGCTGGACATTGTGAACCAGTACATAGATGAAACAAACCGTCTGGCGGACAAGACCGGTGTAGAAGTCGTTTTGGTTGATGACCAGACCAGTTCAACCCGTAGCGCCATTAACCTTATGCAGAACAATGCCCTGATAGGCCTGTTTTTTGTCCTGCTTATAACCTGGGCATTTCTAGGTTCCAAGATTGCTTTCTTGACCAGTATTGGTATTCCTTTCACATTGGCTGGAGCATTTATTATTTTGGCGTATTTCGGTCATACGCTTAACAATAGTGTGTTACTGGGCGTAGTCATAGCTCTGGGTATGTTAGTAGATGATGTGGTGGTAGTGGTTGAATCAATTTACTATCGATTACAAGAGGGGTATCAGGGAATGCACGCTGCAATCGAGGCCCTTAGGGAAGTTTTTGCACCAGTCACCACATCAGTCATGACTACTATGGCCGCATTTATGCCATTAATGTTGCTTCCCGGTATTTTGGGAGATTTTATGCGGGTGATTCCTATAGTTGTTACATTATCATTAGTTATTAGTTTGATAGAGGCCTATTGGATGTTACCAGCGCATATAGTAGCGGCTAAAATTGATTTTAAAAATCGCTCAGAGTTTCAACGCAAACGAGAGTCAGTCACTCATTGGATCCGATTGAAATATACCCGTATCCTGCTCAAAACACTACGTTACCCAAGACGGACCATGTCCGTTGTATTATTGGTTTTTATTTTTGCTATTATGACAGTCTCATTGGGGTATATCCGTTTTAATTTTTTTGAACTGGAAACCTCACAACTATTTTATGTCAATGTTGAGATGCCTCAAGGGACGAGCCTGAAGGAAACCAATTCTAAACTCATAGAACTTGAAAAGTTGGCATTGACTAGAATTCGATCCGAAGAATTACGGGCCAGCGTGGTGTACTCCGGTCAGATGTTTACCCAGACCGAACCTCTGTTTGGCGATACTATTGGTCAGATTATGGTCAGTCTGAATCCAGTGTCTGAATTGGACAGGACTGCAAATGAAATTATCCAGGATGTCGAAAGTGTATTTTCGGAGATTCAAGGGGCTGACAATATTTATACTTTTCACGTAGCGGATGGACCACCCACGACAAAGGCGATTCAAGTTAAAATTCGGGGTGACGATTTTCAAAGCATTGAAGCCGCGGCAGAAAGTCTTAGAAATTATGTTGAATCAAATCCTGTGTATCGGAATGTCGCACTGGATTACCGTCAGGGCAATCCTACTCTGGTATTGCGGTATGATGGTGAAGCAATTAAACGTATTGGTGTTAATCCAGTCCTGGTAAGCAGGACAATTCAATCTCTGGTTGATGGTGAAATAATTTCAACTTATCAGGACCGCGGTGAGGAAGTCACTGTCAGGTTACTATCAGAACAGGACGCCTGGCATGATGTTGATGATCTCTTGCGCCAAACAATAAGTTTGCCCGGGAGAGGTTCTGTGAGGTTGGCTGAACTGGTGAGTGCTGAATATGGCACCGGTCAATATAATATCAGGCATTACAACTTTAGACGTTCTATTACCATGGAGGCGGATATAGATGAGACCCTGATTGATACGGTTAAAGCTAATCAGATGATTGCTGATGAGTGGCAGAGAATTAATTCTAATCATCCTTCGATTGATCTGGATTTTGCTGGTCAGTTGGATGATATTCAGGAGAGTCTGGATGCACTTTGGGTGTTATTTATACTGGGTGTAGGTTGTATATACCTTATTTTAGGTACTCAGTTTAGGAGTTACTGGCAGCCTTTTATCATTCTCGTGACTATCCCGCTTGCATTTACCGGTGTCATATTAGGCTTGCTGGTGACCGGTAATCCTATGAGTCTTTATACCTTATACGGTGTAGTGGCGCTGGCGGGTATATCTGTAAATTCCGCCATTGTGTTGATTTCAGCAGCCAACCAACGCCTGGAAAAAGGTATGACGCTGTTACATGCCATCATCTATGCTGCCCGGCGGCGGGTCATTCCAATTTTAATTACCTCATTTACGACCATTGCCGGGTTATTTTCTCTTGCTGTAGGTCTTGCGGGACATTCTTTAATCTGGGGGCCGGTGGCCACGGCCATCGTCTGGGGCCTTGCATTCTCCACCTGTCTGACACTAATTGTAATTCCGTTTCTGTACAGGACCTTTATGCGAAGCAGTTACCGTCTTCAGCAAGTACCGAGTACTCATTAATTAATATATGAAATATGACTATCTTATCGTTGGTGGTGGGATCATTGGATTATCAACGGCCTGGCAATTAAAGCATCGTTACCCTGACGCTAGTATTCTGTTGTTGGAAAAGGAACCGGAACTGGCAGCCCATCAGACAGGTCATAATAGTGGTGTCATACACTCTGGAATATATTATCAACCCAGTAGTTTAAAGGCAGAGCTCTGCCGGCGTGGCCTTGTGGCAACCATACGTTTTTGTCAGGATCGTCAGATTAAGTATGAACAGTGTGGCAAACTCCTGGTAGCAACAAATCAACTGGAGTATGTCAGGATGCAGGACCTATATCAGCGCAGTTTAGACAATAAGGTTGATTGTCAGTTGCTATCTATGGAGGCATTGAAAGACCTGGAGCCAGCTATCTATGGCCTGGGTGCTATCCATGTAAAAGCCACTGGCATAGTAGATTACCGCGAAATCTGCCGTCACATGGCCAATGAATTTATCAGCGGAGGAGGGCGGATTGAATTTGCTAACCCGGTTTTTGATATAGAGGAGAGTGACAAACAAATAAGCGTTACTACTGGAAATGGAAGGCGTGAGGCAGGGATGTTGATATGTTGTGCCGGTCTGCAGGCAGATCGAATAGTTAAACTACATGGTCTTAAGCCAGATTTCCGGATCGTTCCTTTCCGAGGGGAATATTATCGAGTTAGTAGACATTATTCAGATCGTATCAGGCGTTTGATATATCCGATACCGGATCCTACCATGCCCTTTCTTGGTATTCACCTGACACTAATGATTGACGGTACTATGACGGTTGGACCAAACGCTGTACTTGGACTTAAACGCGAAGGCTATGGCAGGTTTAATTTCAGTTTAAAAGATTCCATTGATATTTTATCGTATCCAGGGTTCTGGCGGTTAGTTGCCCAATATTTAAAACCTGGCATAGTTGAACTTAAGAATGCCTGGTTTAAGTCTGCCTACTTGCGCCAGGTCAGGCGGTATCTTCCAGGTATCTCCCTGTCCGACCTCAGTCCGTATCCTGCAGGAATCAGGGCCCAGGCAGTATTATCGAATGGCACGTTGGAACATGACTTTTTATTTAAGGAAACTGAAAGGTCATTACATGTTTGTAACGCGCCATCTCCGGCGGCAACTTCAGCCATACCCATAGGTGAATACATTTGCGATCATGTTTATCGCAAACTGTAATAATTATTGGATAAAACTGCGGATTTGACTCGCCATACTGGAACAGGCGCTGGACTGGACCCTGGCGAGCAGGGGAATAGGTACAATAACAGCAGGAAGATAAGAGGTTCCTGATGATTCGGCACTGATCTTGCCTGACAGGTTCAGGTCTTTAAAGTCCCATATTATCGCTTCATAGTTTGCCTCGTCGTCCCATGTGGCAAAGCCAAAGCAGCCGGCTCCGGTAGGTGCCACAGTACAGGAAATTGCCCCGGTTGAATCAGTGGTTTCGGTAAAACCATCAATCCATACTAAATAACGAACCTTAAAGTCATTTAGCTTATTTGCCACTTCGGGTATCTGCACCAGGTTGTCCAGGTTTTGTAAATCCATAGGGGCCTTACTTGTCTCGAAGTAAGGATACATGCTGTCTACAAAGGCCTGTTCGGGTATGACATTAACCCCATTTAATGCGTTGTCCAATGACCTTCCTACGCATTCGACAAAATCAAATTCAGTCTCATAGCTTGAGCTATTGCGCCTGCCCAATACAACAATAGATTCACCTTCTGACATAATTGTTGTGGATGTATTTTCCCGGTATTCATCTATGACCGTAGTACTTTTACAACCACTGATGATCACAATACCGAGTATTATTAAAACTTTTATTATTTGATTTAGCATAGGTTTGGATATTGTGCGCAATCAATTTTTGAGGGCAACCAGTTTCTTACTTCGGGCACATTTGAAAAATCCAGGATAATCTTGGCGCCCAGGTCTCTAAGTGCCATAGTTATTGCGGTATTTAATCCACTTTCCTTATTTTTAAACATGGCCGTATGGGTTTTACCGTATCCAGTGAGCTGCCACTCGGTTAACAGGTTACCACCCGGGTTGTAGATCTTGATTCCATATTTAATCCAGGCCTCAAACATATCGGTATGGGTTTCTTCCGGCAGGGCGACTTGCATATCCAGGACTTCAGGTTCCAGAATTATATCGATATTTCCTTCAGTGGTCGTGGGACTGTCAATATTATTGACTGAGTTAAACATTGTGGGCAGGATTTCGTTAAAGAGAGTTACCCTTGATGCGCGATTATCAATGGTCCAGTCTTCCCTGACCTCGGATTTTTCTGTAAAGACGTAATTCAGAAAATTATCGTTATAGTAAACCCCGAGAGCCAGGGGCAATCGGCTTGCCAGTGGTGTGGGAACTTCACTTTCCACTTGCAGATTAAGGGTCTTACTGCATCCTGCAACAAAAACCATTAATCCACATAAAAATAAATTAAAGGCCTTTCCTGACATACATTATACCGTGATTAATTATCTAAATGAGTTAAGACCCACAAACGTGCCGCCGTTATTTCGGGTCAGCTCTCGCATAAGTGTAGCAAATCTTATGCCTGTAAACTGTAAATTTCTAGGGTTGGAAAATTGTACCGGAAATCCCACTGCGTGGATGCGGACCATGGGGTTTCCCTGGGCATCTTTCCTGTTCAATTTCTCAACAGTATCAAGGACTTCTTTGATTGATCTGCCGGTAAATTCATCTCCAAAGATATACAGGCTGATCTTCTTGTCCGGGCTGTAAAAGGTCGAAATGGCCTTGATGATACCTTCTACCGGGCTACTGTTGCTGAAGGGGTTCCAAGTACGCAGGCGGCTGATAATGGCCTTACGCCTGGCCGGTGTATCCGGTATCCATTTGCCCCGATATTCTGTATACATGTAATCACCCATATCATTCATAATCTGTATCCCTTTTACTTCGGGATAAACATCCAGGGTAGTTACAAGCTGTTCAATCATTTTGTCCCAGCTGTACTGAAACATACTGCCCGAGGTATCAATAATGAAAATAATATATTCACTGTCGATAGGGATTCCGCCGACCAGATCACTTCGTTGATCGACCCTGTTGCCTAATAGGCGTTGCATTTCCGCAGTTAATTGTTGTAGTGCCAGTTCCAGTTCGCCTTTGATAATTGAATTAACAGCATTTTCTTCAGAAATATTAGTTAATTTTGTTTCTATACTTCCCAGTTCCTGACTGAGCCTGGCCACTCTGAGATCCCATTCAGAGAGTTGTTCGCGTTTTGCTGTGAGATCTCGGTTTAATATTGTTGCTTCTCCTCGTATTTTGAATAATTCCTCTTGAAGGTCTCTCACAATACCATCCATGGGATCCGGCGAAATTTCCAATACTATCGGTTCACTCACCTTGGTAATCACCAGGAGTAATATAATTGCGCCAAATCCACAGGTGATGATATCCAGGAAGGACAGGCTAATAACATCCAGTTGGCGTCGGTTAGATTTCATGGCCAGTCTTCAGAAGGGCTCATAAATGAACCGCCAGTTATCCGTGATAGTTGCCAATATGCAGATGCCGCCATGGGATCACCTTCCATGGGCAACAAAATGACATTAACGGGTATATTTGAAGGAATATTTTCAATAGCACTTTCAAATAAACTCATCCGGTTTCCCCCTGATACGATTGCACCGCGCGGTGGGCTTCTCCCCTGAGTGGGGAGACCGTCAGTCAAGAGATAGATGTTATCGGGTTGTGGGCTGAGACGACTAATTTCTGTAAAGACATTTTCAAGACTGGTACCACCCTGGGGGACAATATTTTTTAAATCATCAAAGGCGCGTTCCAGTTGGTTACTGTCACTGACATTCAGCCATTGTCCCTTTGTGTTGGAGATAATGGATTCTGCACTGGTGTTGAAGGTATATATCTGATACTTACTGGTGACAGGAAACCGGGTACTTAGCCACTCCACCATTTCCAATGCCTGACGCCACTTTGGTGCATTACGTTTAACGTCATCTGACATATTTCGGGTTCTTATAATATTGACAATGGTTTCTTCAAGCATACTGGCCGATGCATCCAGCAATACCAGGACACGGTTACCACCTAATTTTAAACCGGTTAAATATTGTCGGTTACCTTCTCCTATAAAACTTCGAGTATCTGCGCCGGTATTTTCAGATACCGCTTCCTGACGCTGTCTTTCCTGCTCCAATCTTTGCAGGTCCTGTTTTAGTTTTTCGATATCAGAATCCTGTGCTGCTGAGGCAAGGGCTTCTTCCAGATTACCAGCCCTGTCTTCCAGGTCTTCGGTAATCCGTCGGGCAAGTCCCTGGGCCGTGACA
The DNA here is from genome assembly GCA_038131795.1 of Candidatus Eutrophobius brisbanensis. Taxonomy (GTDB): domain Bacteria; phylum Pseudomonadota; class Gammaproteobacteria; order Eutrophobiales; family Eutrophobiaceae; genus Eutrophobius; species Eutrophobius brisbanensis. The sequence continues at coordinate 15,771 of JAYPQE010000003.1, forward strand.
ATTCGGTTATCAACCTCTGCAATGGTGTTTAATAGTTCAGCAAGTCCTTCCTTGCCTTCCAGAATTTCTTTTTCCAGCATGGAAACTTCAGATGACAGGTCTGGCATTTCAATATTGGTAAGAGTTGAAGATTCAGTATTGTGTTTGATGATTAAAAACAGCAGAACGACTGCACCCAGTCCGCAGGACATAATATCCAGGAACGATAGACCAAAAGTAACAACTTCCGTTCTTTTTTTTGCCATTAGATAGTCAGCACTTCAATACACTTTATGGTGATATCAGTCCCTGAAAAACTAATTGTATCTCCAATGTTAATTTTCTTTTCTGTGGAGAATGTTTCCCCATTTAGATATATGGAAAGATTACTTTCGGGCTTAACCTTCACGCCCTCGCTGTTTATATGCAAAGAGCAGTCTGCTGTTGATGACTTGTCGATGGAAACATCTCCATTAGCCTTAATATATATAGGGCTATTATCAAGTGCATATGCCTGATGTCGAATAAGAATGTGACTGGGTTGAGATACCGCAGCGGTGACTTCGGGTACCTGTTTTTGTGTAGAAGCAACCGCAGTATTTGCCACAATTGATGGCGCTGACGCCCTGGGTAGAACAGTGACCAGACTGATGCCCTGGTCGGTTGAGATAATATTTTCGAGATTCGAAAGGCAACCTTTAAAGACCGAATCTTCTTCAACTACAACATGGTTTCCCAGATGCCTGGAAAAGCCTGGCAGGATATCCAGTCTGTCAGTGATCAGACAGGTATGTTGCCCGGATATCTCGCGGTAAATTTTTTCATAATGGTGCTGGAGTTTTTTTAGCAGGGTTTCTGCCGATAATTTTGCCTGAAAATGTTTGCCCTGGAAGTGGATATCCAGATTGTTTTCCCTGTCATGTTCAAGGCTAGTCAGGGTTTCGGGAATTAGATTGTACAGGGCCTGTTCGGTTTCGGCATGATGCAAAGGGTCGAAACGGGTCTGGTCGATAAACAGATCTGAAAAATATTCAGCGCATGAGTCATATATTTCAGAAACACCTATATTATCAATAATTTTAACCGTTTTTCTATATACATTATCTGTCACTTCAATCGTCGTTAAAATTGTATAGTGTAAATGTATATCAAGGTGGAGATATTCTCCGCTTGCGGCAATGGCTGACGTACTGGCAATTGCGGAATCCACCAGGCCAATGGTTTTAAAAGGACAAGCCTCTGCTATCCCCAGCAACATGGATAAATGCTCCCGATTATAACTACCCGGAATGGCAAAAATAATTTCATCCGGTTGTCCAGTTTCGGTATGAATTGCCATCAATTGTGAATAGGCAAGGTCGGCATTGTGTCTCGCCAACCTGGATGGAACGATCAGTGATTCCTGGTTTAGCTGGCTCCAGAATTTATTGGTGGTCTCCCTGGGATTGGTACGGGAGATCTTCCATGCACTCATTCCAGTTTCAATTCGGTCATTTTTCAGTACTGCATAACCGGGGTTTCGGGAGATGATTTCTCCGTTTGATGCGGCCCTGAGTTCAGCGTCGTTTATATCAATTATCGTTAATGACATAGTTGTAAACCTCAGCGGACCTGCATATGTCTTAGAAGATTAACGTCGCAATAATTTTGTGTATCAAGCACCAGTCTTTCCTGTAATAGCTGTAATTGATGCATAAGAAACATAATGACGATACTGATCACAAGGGCTATAAATGTCGAGTTAAAAGCTACTCCCAAACTCGCAGTGACACCTGCAATATCACCTTGAACGGCCTGATGTGCCTGGCCCAGGGCATCACCGATACCGCGGACAGTACCAATAAAGCCAATGGAGGGTATGGCCCATATAATATACCTCACCATGGATAATTCAGAATCCAGCCGGTTAGATTCTGTTTCACAGACTTCCCTGACGGCTTCGGAAACATCCTGAATATTTCTGGTAGAACCAAATCGCTGTAGCGCTGTTAGTAATGTCCTTGGCAACAGATATTCCTGCTCGTCATTGGGCAGGGCCTGTAATGGTCTAACGTACTGGCGGATATCTTCCGGCAGGATGCTCGTGCCTGGTGTGACCTCTAAAATCGATTTGCCAAGTAAATTCCGCTCATGAAAAGCAAACTTCGCCTTCAGTCCAATAATTGCAATCATCCAGAAAGCGAGGATAAAGCAGGCCTCCTGTTCAAAGTCCTTTACCACAATATAGATTGACCGCGGAGCTTCGGCAATTTCTCCTGCTTGCAGTTGTTCCTGTTGTTGTTGTAATAGTGCATCCGCATTGGGTCTAATTACAGTAACATACACAGCGTGAACGATAATGATGGACACAATCAGTGCAAATAACTGGTAAATAAAATCTGATACCGGGTTATGTTTCATTTGTATTTCCTATATATCCACAGGGAATGGAACAGATAAATCTTCAGATATTGTTTCTGTCGGCATGAAAGATTCTGATGGCGATTTGGTTTCCTGAGTGTTTGTGGTGGTTTGTTGAGGAGCAACTTTTACTTCAGTTTGGGTTTCTGGTTTTTCCGGTTCATGTTGATCAGCGAAAACAGGACCCTGACCCAGAATAGAAATAGTTAAAATGAATATTCGGCAATGGTTTATTAGAATCATTGCAGGTACCTGGCAATTCTAAATCCCACATCTGTCCTGGGGTCAGATCCATAATCACGGAAAGACAATCTCAATTCTGTGACTGTCCCATGGGCCCAACTGGAGCCTTTAATGACATGATGCTCACCGGTTTCAGGGCCCAGGGGATCTACCCCTGCATCACCATTTGATGAGGCCGTAATATCATAAACATCGTGTACCCATTCTGAGACATTTCCACCCATATCATAGAGTCCTTTTGCATTTGGGGTATAGCTACCCACCGGGGCACTGGCTATATGACCATCATTATAGTTGTTAATAATCCTTCCTATAATAGGGGCGGCAGACAGATCGGCAAAATTGCCACTTTTTTCTTTGGGTGGCAACTCGTCTCCCCATGGATATTTTAGTAGCCGGTTGCCCATATCACGGGCCGCCCATTCCCATTCTGCCTCGCTGGGTAACCGGTATCCGGTACTATTAGCATTGTATCCCGTTATTTTACCTTCTGATTCAATGTAAAAAGGGGGTAATTTGTCCTGCTCACTCAACCAGTTGCAATATAAGGCAGCCTGTTCCCAGGTCAGGTTTACCACCGGCAGGTTTGCGCCATTCAGATCACTTTCCTGTACGCTTGTGGAATCATGGTTTGCCATGAACTTCTTAAATTCTGAGTTAGTCACTTCTTTTTCTGATAGATAAAACTGCCTTGAAAATTGTGCTGTCCGTATGCTTTCATTGGCGCGGCGCCCCGGCTCTCGTCTGGACGCCCCCATAGTTATTGAAACTGGCTCGAATAATTTTAGCGTTTGACCCGCAGCTGTAGTAATGACAGTCTTAATTGCATCCAGTCTTGCCTGTTCAAGACTTTTTAGTTCAACATTGATATGTTGGGCAATGCCCGGGCGAGGCGTTATGTTTGTTTTAAATTCGACGTAACCTGCTTTACGAATTTCTATAGTGTGGTTGGTGGCAGGGAGTTCCAGAGTCTGGTTTGCCAGGCCACTTGGGTTACCATCAATATAAACCTGTGCATCTTCAGGAATGGCACGGATTTGGATGGATGCTGTTTCCGGCTGCAGTGGTATTCTCAGTGTTGAATTATCACTGGAATTCAGTTGCAGGGAACGTGACGCCTGGACAAATCCAGGTTTAAATGCATTGACTGTTACCTGTATGCCTGGGGTTAAAGCCGCCTCAACCGGAGAACGGCCAATGTAGTCTCCGTTCACAGTAATATTCGCAGCATCTGGTACTGTGACTATTTGTACCAGGGCATCAGCCGGTTCCAGAGAGATTTGCCCAAGTGCCTGATCTTCATTGGCAACTACTCTGAGAGCCTTTCGCCATAATTTATAGCCTGATAGTTTTACCCTGATGTCATGCTCGCCCTGCAAGATTTCAGTGGTTAACGGAGTTTTACCAACTATCACATCATCGACAAAAATATCCGCCCCGGAAGGGATGGAGTTAATTGAAATGTTTGCCCACGCGGGAGTCAGCTCTGCGACCAGGGATTGTTCTCTGTCCAGACCTTCTATCTCTACTTTTGTCTCATAGGTGAAAAAACGATCTGACTCGAGACGTACAGTATATTCACCAGGTAACAGATCCAGGATCCTCACAGGGGTGGTACCATATGAAATATCATCTATCCATATCTCAGTTTCCGCCTGAGGCATTGTATTGAGTACCAGGTGACCTGGTAATTTCTCCAGTTCAATTAAAAAATGCTGACTGCTTTCGTCGGTGATTTCAAGTGCCTGGTTATGGTCATGATAGCCCTGGGCCTGAGCCGCTAACTGGTAAGTACCTTGTCTCAACAAAAATCGATCAGCCAGTTTTATTTTTAATCCGCCGGAGATTGTAAATTCTGCGGTTGATGGCGCAGTCTCAATATAGACAGACCGACCTGTAACAATATACCAGGCGAAGCAGGCGGATATTATCAGGCCTGCCATTACTGCCACTACTACTGGTTTAAACTTAAATGCGTTTCGTTTGATTGGCTTTTTTATCGGTGCAAATTTCGTCGATTTAATGATTTTTATATCATCAGAATTGGATGGTTGGTTGTCCATTTTAAAACTGCTACCTTGTTGAGACCCGTTCAGAAGCAATAACGGTGACAGGTTGTATTGATTGTTGATCTGTCGGGACACTAAATTCTATACGTACATCCCGGTAACCTTCACGGCTTCCTATGACTGTATAGCTTCCTGGCAGTAAACTGAGACTGGTTTGTTCAAATTTACCAAGTGCACCAATACGGTTTAACCTAACATTGGTTTCATTATCAGATCTGAATATTACATTCATTGGATTCATGGCTTTATTTAACAGCTGATTGATTGAAGCCAGTTGTTGAGCCAACCGTGGTTCCGGTGAAGGAATAGCATTTGCCTGTTGAATAATCAGCCTGGTTTCTTCGAAAACAGCCTTGTTGCTCAGGCGTTCAGGTTCAGAGATGATTTGGTTGAGTCGGTTGTCCAGTTTTACTCTGCTGTCGGAATAGGCCTTACCTTCCTGTGCCTGTGCCAGATTGGCATCCAGGGCCAGTGCCTTGTCATATTCTTGCACTGCATTTGTCCAGTTTTCCGCTCTTTCAAATTCAACGGCGCGGGTAATGTGCTGGTTAATTTGCACATTGGTAATCACGGTCTGGGTCTGGTCCAGTGCAGATAATACTTCAGGTGCATTCGGTTTGAGCCGTTTGGCTTTCTGAAAAGACAGGCGGGCAGCCTCAAGATTATCCTGCTCTAAGTTTCTATAACCAGAGGACATTAATTGATTGAAATCCCTGTCATTGATCTTTCTATTTACAGTCGAAATCTGTTGCTTTGCAACCTCCATATCAGGATCCAGTGTGACAACCTGTTGATATCTTTCCCTGGCCGGTTCCAGCTGATTATTTTGCTGCAGGTCATTTCCCTCGGTCATGATTTGCAGAACTTCATCCAGCGTACTGGCACGTCTAAGACCCTTGATGGCTTCTTCGTTATCAGGGTAAATCTGTAACGCGTATTCAAATGCCTGTCTGGCTTGTATTGACAGGCCGTCTTCAATCGACTGCCTCCCCTGTGCGATTGAATCAGAAAAAATTGTATCCATCTCTGCTAACAGGTTTTGTAAATCTATTAACGAGGCAGCATAGAGATTGCTTGATTCAACAAAGTTTCGATTGCGGTAGGCCTCATCACCCAATGTCGCCTTGCCTAAGGCATTTTGATATTGTTCCTGTCCCCAAACTATGACATTTTTGGATTCCAGTTCTTCTTGAATTTTGAGGATATCTGAAAGCAAATCCTGGCTTTTACTCCTTTGTCTGGCTTCCTGTGCCTCTTGAAAAGGTGAAGATTCAGGTTTTTGAGGGGTGGTATTGCGTGCGGGTACCGTTGTCGCTGTCTGGGCTGCGTTTATACCAGCGCTATCCTCAAGGTCTGGAGTTGTAATATGGGAGGGTAGAACGAAAAATACACCACCGGCAACAATGATCAATATGATGAGCGGTACGATCCATTTGTGCATGGCAGGTTTATTGGTATTTCGACCGCTCGCCGGTGATGGTTCCACATTACCTGTCGTCAGGGTAATTTTGGCAGGGGTTATGTTATTTAAATCCGCGCTACCTTTATCCTTGTCATTATTTTTCATGGTAATTGTTCGAGATTATCCCTGGTATTCATGCCAATAATTACAGGAAAACCTGAAGAAATCCAGGAACCTTGATAACCACTGCGAAAGCCGTTTAATTCGTGATTAATTGCTCAGTTTGACCTGTTTCAGTTGCATAAATATCACGAAGTATTGCCTTCCATTGTTCATACTGTTCATAGACTGTACCTGTCAGTGTGACGGTGTCATTGTCCAGCTCTATGGTGCGTGGTTCCAGTTCGGCATTTAATGATGTTCCTAGTTCCTCAATGGCCTGGACATGGATTTTTGATTCTTCCCTTCTATCCAGGCCTTCTTTTACAGCGTAGGCCCCTGCGCCAATACCGACAATCCCTGCAGTGCGGGCCGTGGTACTTGAACTTCCCTGGGCGAGAATGCCACCTATGACCGCCAGTGCGCCGCCCACCAGTCTGGCATTAGACTCTGCTCTCAATTGTCTTAATGCCATGGTTTCCTCATAGCTCATCCTGCGCCATTCACGGTAGGGTTGTTCCATATCCTCTTCAAAGGAGACATAGTAATCCTGCATGGTGTCAACGAACATATTATCTCTTTGCCTGATCCGGTTGATTCTTTCCAGGGTGGGGTCATTTTCTGCCGGTAGTCGTTTGATGACATAATTACCACGGCGATCAGTTTCAATATGATCACTGAATGCCTCTGGCGAAAAGTTTCTCGCAAATTTCAGTTCGGTTATCTTCCTGATGGTATAAATTTCGTTGGGTTCCAGTTTCTCCCGGTATCTTATAAGGTCATTGGCAATATCGTTATAGACACCTTGAAAGGGCTCTTCATTTAAACTACGTATACTGCTGTCGTAGGCATATTTACTGGCAACACCCTTGTAATCCTTGCTGTACCACTGTTTACCTGAAGAATCTGTTACCGTTATGTTCAATTCCAGAACTTCACCATCTGATTTGAGGATTTCCCCATCTACCCACACGTCCATTTCACTTTGCTTACCGGGGATGACACGAACGACTCCCCAGTTACCGGTACCTTGCAGGGTTTCAACTATTTTCACCGGGAAGAACCGTGCTTCGGCATTTCTAACCTGCAGGAATACGCCTTCTTCTTCTGCGCTTTGGGCAGTGATTCCGGGGTTGAACATGTCTACGCCTATATCAAGCAATTCTGCCTCGGCAAAAGGTGTATTACTTTGAATGGCCGGGGCATGTTGTGTAGTTTTTACCGTCGTGGATGCACAGCCACCCATTACCATGGCTGCGACTATTACGTAGAATATATTCTTGTATGAGTGCATCATCGCCTTGCCTGTACTCCTTCTTTATATTTTCGATATTCGTCCCATAATTTTTCTTTTAATTCCGGGTCCTGTTCTGCGATTGCAGCTTCGCGTAATTGTCTGGCAACGATGTCATCATCGCTACCATCACCGATATCAGGCGGAAGATTTGAATTTTCACCTGACTGATTTTGATAATCTCCCTGGCGGTTATCTCCTTGCGCATCAGGTAATACGCCATCTGTGCGGTTATTGTTTGGATCAGCTGTGTCGGATGCCGATGCAGTGGTCAACAAGGGGGCGGATTCAAACGTACTGTCGCCACCAAATCCGCCGCCACTACCAGATGTCGAAGAGACCACGTTGCCAGCACCATCTTCATTGGTACGGGCAATATTTTCCTGTCTTCGGCCCAGAATAATACCGTCAAAGACCTGCATTTGTTCCTCTAGTTCACGGTCATATTGCTGTACTCGCTCTTCATTGGTCATTACCCCTGATGAATCACCGACGATAATAATCCGTCTGCCTGACAGGTCAGTTCCTGTCCCCTGAGATGAAGCTGAGCCTCCGGGATATTGGCCTGTGCCACCCGGTATCGAACCGGCCACAGACCCTGTCCCGGATTGCTGGCCACTGCCAGTCATACCAGGCATAGACCCATTACCGAAAGTCCCGCTACCTTCGTTGCCCCCGGTTTCCATTCCGTCCATGCCACTACCGCCGGCCTGTTGGCCCATGGATCCCGTGTTACCTGTTTGCATACCATATCCATCATTTTGACCCATACTTCCATCCATACCAACCTGACTGCTTCCAGTGGCCGATGCTGTCCCGTCCAGGACGCTGGATTGACTACCCTGTTCTCCCGGCATGACCCCGCCTTGTTGATTACCTGTCATAATTGACTCATTAAACACCTCCATTGCCCCGGACAGTACCTGTTCATTGGTCATGCCACCATAGCTGGGGCTTTGTCCGGATGTGGAATTCTGGGTTCCCATAGTTGTATTGGCAGAAGAGGTTTGATCTGTTTGGCCCCCGGCAGGTTGTAGTGTCCCAGGTTGTGAAGTCGATGTCCCTTGTGTACCAGAAGGTGATGAGCTTGAACTGGTAGACGCGGAACTCGTACTACTCGCAGGAAAAGACGAACTCGATTGACTGCTGGACGGACTCGAAGACTGGCTGGAAGAGGGATATGACGAACTGGATGAACTGGGCATTGATGCACTGCTGGATGAGGATGAAGAAGACCTTGACGATGAACTCGACGAGGACGAACTCGAAGAAGAACTGCTGGACGACGAACTCGATGATGAACTACTGGAAGAGGACGAACTCGAAGACTGGCTGGGCGGGGGTTTACAGCCAGTGACAAAGACCGCCAGCAGTCCCATTACCAGTATAAAATTCCGGGTATTTTCCATATATAGCTTCCTGTCATTCCAGTTGTTAGATTACTGAAATCTATACAGCATTTTAACGTTTTCTGTGGTAATTGGTTGACCGTCATCCAGCCTGGGCCGAAACGGGGTGGAATTAATGGTTGCCCTTGCCATTCGCCTGAACCTGACGCTGTCAGGCGGATTAGATGCCAGTATGGACAGGTTCCTGACGGCACCATATCGAGAGATATTAAATTCTACCAGGGCAAATTTGGTTTCACCCAGCTCATCAATAATTTCATCCAGCATTTTATCCTTTTCATCATCTGTCAATTCAACTGCTGAGACGACTTTATGACGCTCAAATTCAAATTCCGGTTCATATTCAAAATTACCCAGTGATCGGGGACGGCTGAACAGGGTACGTATTGCTTCGTCACCAAATTCTGTGGCGATAAGGGTTTGATAGGCCTTCTGATAGTTTTCAACGGCAAAACTGCGTTTATAAAACCGTAGATACCAGTCTCCCATATGGGTCAACGCATAGGCATAGGAAACCCTCGGAAGATCCGGGTTGTTTTCATAGACTTCAATAATTCTGATAAGCGCATTACGGCCGCTTTTGTAGGCATTTTGAATCAAGCTAAAAGTGTATTTTTCCTCCTGGACTATCCTCGACAGGTGATCCGGACTGTAGTCCAGTGCACGATATGGATTTCGAGGTAACTGGCTATTATTGAAATCAGAATCAAAGTTGTTGGGCATCATGGGATACAGTTTGCCACTGATAAAGGTATCAATGTTTGGGACAAACCCATAAGGTTCAACCAGCTTAAAATTTGCATTGACTATGCCATACAATGAATTGATTAGTTCAGGTGCATTGGGTCCGTTTGCCTTTTCTATAATATCGGTACTCTTGCTGAAATAATTGGCTGCCATGATCAGGTGTTTTAATGATTCCGGCGGGATGGTGACATCAAAGGCATCTATTTGCCAATTTGCCGCACGTATATAGGCCTCGGCGAGTTCGAGATCATCAATCTCATAATTTCGTCCGTATACCCATACCATGTACCCATAGTTTTTATTTAGAGCGTCATAATCGTTAAGTGCAGTGTTGGTCTTTATAATTTCGTCGAGAATGGGGAGTTGGTTAATATTATGTAGTCCCTCGTTAACCCGGTTGATATGTAATGCACGGCTAAATACATCCAGGGCCTGGGTATGATTTCCCAGGTCGTTATAGGCCTGACCAAGACTTAATAATTGCTCTACCAGGGCATTATTGTATGCACCATTTTCCGCCTCCAGTTCCAGGATTCGCTCTAAGTACAGGGTAGCGGTACGTTGAATTTCCATTTCTTCCGGTGTGAGTTCTTCGGGGTCCTGGAGTTCCGGTATCTCCGAAAGCAATCCTTCTGGCCCGGTATTCTTTGTGGGCTGGGTAACTAATGCAGGGGCATCTGGATTAATCTCTCCCGCCACTATCAGATGCGAATGAGTAATTAATAAAATAGTTATAACTAATTGGATTATATATAGTTTAATCATATATGCTGCAATGTTGATGTCTCTTTCCCAGATGATTTATTTGATTACAGTCAGTATACAATGTTCCTGCATACTACAAATATATACCGGAATATGACTTTAATATATGGGTAATCCGATTCATCGAAGTATTTCACAATTTAGCAAAATGATTGTGACAGTATGGAAATATCCCGAAGTCCGGTTTGTTATGTTAAATTCAATGTTTTGGACATCCCGTTACACCTGGGAGTCCAAAATTTAGATATTTTGATGAATTTTCTATATTTATTATAGAGTTATGTAAAAATATTAAGAGAAGTTTATTATTTCCTACAGGGAGAGACATTATGAGTAAAATTGCATTAGTGACTGGCGGTACGCGTGGGATTGGAGAGGCAATATGTTTGGCATTGAAAGATGCTGGTTATACGGTTGTGGCGAATTATGCCGGTAATGAAGAGGCCGCTGAAAAATTCAGTCAGGCCACGGGAATACCCGTTTATAAGTTTGATGTAAGCGATTTTGATGCGTGTCAGGCTGCTGTTCAGCAGATCGAATCAGATATTGGTCCTGTAGAAATTTTAATAAACAATGCCGGTATTACCCGTGATGGCACCATTCATAAAATGAGCTATGAACAATGGAATGCGGTGATCCAAACCAACCTGACTTCCTGTTTTAATATGAGCCGCTGTGTCATTGATGGCATGAGAGAACGAAACTATGGTCGAATCGTTAATATTGGTTCAATTAATGGCCAGGCAGGACAATATGGACAGGTAAACTATGCCGCCGCAAAATCCGGGATACATGGCTTTACCAAGGCGTTGGCGCAGGAAGGTGCTGCCAAAGGCATTACTGTAAATGCTATTGCACCTGGATATATCGCAACTGAAATGGTCCATGCTGTCCCGGAAAATATCCTTGAAAAAATAGTGGCCAGGATTCCCGTGGGGCGGTTGGGAGAGGCCTCTGAAATTGCCAGGGGAGTAGTTTTTCTTGCCAGCGAAGAGGCAGGCTTTATTACCGGGTCAACTCTGAGTATTAACGGTGGACAACATATGTACTGATTTAGTTACTAGTTTTAAATTATAAATGATAAAACCCAATAATTATAAATCACAGGGTACAGGTTGCGAATGTCAGACGTTATTCACTATGAATTAAAAGATAATATTGCTGTAATTACCGTTAATAATCCGCCGGTAAATGCGCTGTCACAGGCGGTTAGACAAGGTCTGGTCGACAGTATTAAACGCTTTAACGAAGATACTCAAGCAAAGGCCGGTATTATTACCTGTGCCGGCAGGACCTTTATTGCCGGTGCGGACATTTCTGAGTTTAATAAACCACCGCTGGACCCAACCTTACCTGAAGTCATCGCTACCATTGAATCATCTACTAAATTAATCATTGCGGCTATCCATGGAACGGCCCTGGGTGGAGGGTTTGAGACTGCGATGGCCTGCCATTATCGTTGTGCGGTTACCGACGCCAGGGTCGGGTTACCCGAGGTGAAGCTGGGTTTACTCCCAGGCGCCTCTGGTACACAACGTTTGCCCAGGTTGATCGGGGTTGGGCCTGCCATTGAATGGATGGTAAGTGGTGACATGGTGAATGCTGGTCAGGCATGTGAATTGGGTGCGATTGATGAATTACTGACAGGAGATCTACTGGACGGGGCTATCAAATATGTAAACGAGTTACTGGATAGAGGCGAGGAGCCTGTTCGGTTAAGTACAATTGCTATGCCTAAAAGTGATGAAAATCAGAATTTAATTGAGCAGTCCAGAGAGCAGGTCAATCGTCAATGGCGTGGCTTCTTTTCGCCACAGAAGATTATAGATTGCGTCGAGGCCAGTATGGCCCTTCCATATGATGAGGCGGTCAAATTCGAACGCAAGCTTTTTAACGAATGCAAGGCATCGTCTCATTCCAGGGCATTACGGCGCATGTTCTTTGCAGAACGCCAGGTTGGCAGGGTAGCTGGCATCTCCCGGGAAACCCTGGTGCGGAATATAAATTCTGTAGCGGTTGTTGGTGCCGGAACCATGGGTAGTACAATAACAGCTTGTTTTTTATATGCAGACATTCCAGTCATGCTTGTGGATCAAGATGATCTTGCATTGGAAGCTGGGGTCAGCAGGGTAAAACAAATTTTTCAGTCAGATTACGACAAGGGGCGATTATCCCCGGAAGAATTAAATGAACGCCTGGCTCTCCTGTCATCCACATTGAATCTTAGCCATGTTCAGGATGCGGACCTGGTGCTTGAATCTGTAGTTGAGGACATGGAAATTAAACAATCATTATTAAAGCAACTAACAGAAATGGTCAAAGCAGATACAATTCTCGCTTCTAATACTTCAACACTGGATATCAATACCCTGGGCGAGGCGAGCGGCCATTCTGAAAATGTAGTCGGGATGCATTTTTTTGTACCGGCACACAAAATGAAGTTATTGGAAATAGTGCGCGCGGAAAAAACTGCCGATGACGTTCTGGCAACAGTAATGCAGCTGGCAAAAAGACTCAACAAGATTGGTGTAGTGGTAAATTCAGGGTTTGGATTCGTTGGTAACAGATTATTTTTGCCCTATGTCAGGGAAGCCCAGTTAATGCTGCTACAGGGCGTCCCCGTGGAAAAGGTTGATAAGGCGGCCTATGACTGGGGTTTCCCCATGGGGCCTCTGGAGGTAATGGACCTTTCAGGACTGGATGTTTTTCATAGTATTTATAATCAGCTGGGAAAAGACCCGGGAAAATTTGCCTGTTACCCTCTTAGTGAACATTTATATAAAAATGGCATGCTTGGCAGGAAAAGTGGGGCTGGGTTTTATCAATATCAAAATGGTGAGAAGACACTGAACCCGGAATTGACAGACCTGGCCAGACAAGTGGCACAGGACAATGCAATACAGCCAGTGGCCATCAGTCATGAAGAGGTTACAAACCGCCTGATTCTGGCTATGGTTAATGAAGCAGGCTATATATTACAGGATAATATTGCCGCACGTGCTGGTGATATCGATGTGATTATGGTTAATGGGTATGGTTTCCCCAGATATAGGGGAGGACCGATGTGCTATGCTGATAGTGTAGGACTTGAGCAGGTCTATAAAGCAATTTGTGATTTCACAGACAAGTATGGAAAAGATATATGGACACCGTCAAACTTGCTTAAGGAATTGGCTGATTCAAACGAAACATTTTACAAAGACTAACTAAGGTCAAAATGATTCTGGCGGTATTATAATAATGAGTTCCCTTTCAACAATACTGATTTTTATCATTGGCGCTCAGCTGCTGGCTTATTTCAGGTTCAGTCTGAAAAAGTGCGCAATAATCAGTGTAACCTATGTATTTATTTACTTTCTGTTTGGTGCATCTACTGTTTTATTATTTATTCTTGCTGTCCCGGCAGCGATTCTGGTTTTTTTATCTCAGATTTCACTACGCAGAAACCTGCTAACCTCGCCATTGTTAAATTGGTACCGAAAGGTGCTGCCAAAAGTTTCCGAGACAGAACAGGTAGCCATTGATGCGGGGACAGTCTGGTGGGAAGGCGAGCTGTTTACCGGTGCACCGAACTGGAACAGATTATTAAAATCCGGTGGAGTCAGTTTAACAGAAGAAGAACAGGCATTTATTGATGGTCCGGTAACAGAGCTTTGTCACAGGATTAATACCTGGGACATCAATTTCAAATATGCTGATATCCCCGATGATCTTGCAGAATTTATCAAGGCCAACAAATTTTTGGGGATGATTATTCCCAAGGAATACGGTGGTCTGGACCTCTCTCCAGTGGCACAAGTGCAGGCACTGACAAAAATATTCAGCGTGGGCAGTGTGGTTGGAAATTTTATTAGTGTGCCAAATTCCCTGGGTCCGGGAGAGTTACTGGTCAGGTATGGTACAGATGAACAAAAAAAATATTATCTACCCAGATTGGCGAATGGAGAGGATCTTCCCTGCTTTGCGCTGACTGCCCCTTTGGCTGGTTCAGATGCCACCTCCATACCCGATACCGGAATAGTGTGTAAGGGACAATGGGAAGGCAAAGAGATTACCGGTATGCGCTTAAATATAAACAAGCGTTATATTACTCTCGCCCCGGTTGCCACAATCATAGGCCTGGCATTCAAACTAAAAGATCCTGACCACCTAATCGGTGATGTTGAAGAGTACGGGATTACCTGCGCCCTGATCCCCAGGGACACGAAAGGACTTGAAATTGGGCGTAGACATTATCCAATTGGTGACCCATTTTTAAATGGGCCAATTAGAGGTAAAGATATATTTGTGCCTCTGGATTTTATTATTGGCGGTATCGGTATGGCCGGGCAGGGATGGCGGATGTTGATTGAATGCCTGTCCACCGGGCGGGCCATCAGTCTGCCAACCATTTCAAATTCCATTGCCAAAAATACGCTTGCATCTACAGGAGCCTATGCACGGATCAGGCGGCAATTTGGGTTACCCATAGCGGAATTTGAAGGTGTTCAAAAGCCCCTCGCCAGGATGGCGGGCATGAGTTATATCATCAATGCGGCAACCACACAGACTGCCAGGGCCATTTCCCTGGGGGCAAAGCCTGCTGTGCCGGCATCTATCCTGAAATATCATTGCACGGAAATGGCTCGTACCATCATCAATGACGGGATGGACATCCAGGGTGGAAAAGCCATCATGAAGGGGCCGAAAAATATGCTGGCTGCGGCATATGAATCTGTTCCGGTGGCCATCACCGTTGAGGGTGCCAATATAATGACCCGGAGTCTGATGATATTTGGCCAGGGGGCAATACGTTGTCATCCATATGTATTAAAAGAAATGCAGCTGGCCAGGCAGGAGAGTCATGATGTATTGGCAGAATTTGATTCGATGTTATTTGAACATATGGGTAAAACTACACAAAATGCTGCGCATGCCCTGATTGATGCACTGACTTTTTCTGTTTTTAATTGCCCCGATATACGATCAAAGACCAGGAAGTATTTCCGTTATACAACACGCCTGAGTGCACTGTTTGCAGTAATAGCAGACACTTCCATGCTAACCTTGCAGGCATCGCTTAAAACCCGTGAGATGTTGTCTGCCAGGCTGGGTGATATGTTGAGCTATCTGTTTTTAATCAGTATGGTACTTAAACAGTATGAGGACCAGGGAACCCCTCGCGAAATACGGCCAGTGGTAGAGTGGTCATGTGACTACCTGTTGTACCAGTATCAGCAAGCCGTACTCGAATTTCTTGATAACTTCCCCAGTCGTTTTATTGCCTGGAAACTAAGACTGATAGCCTTTCCATTTGGTGCAACTTTTTCATTGCCATCTGACAGGCTTGAAAAGTCAATTGCCAAACTGGTTTCAAATAAATCTGTTGCACGGGACTGTCTTATAGAAGGCGTGAATCTTGAACCAGAAGAGTTAAACTATATAGGAAAAATAAACGCTATCCTGGAAAAATCTGATGAGATTGAGATACTCCTGAAAAAAATTAGAAACGCTGTGAAGGGAGGTCAAATACCTGATGTAATGGGATTGGCACTCATTGATGCCGCAGCGGAACAGAACATCCTGACTGACGAGGAAGTAGATCTGTTGAGAGAGTATGACAGACAGATCATGGAAATCATCAATGTAGATGATTTTGATTTTGCAGCGTTCAGTCGTGCATGATTGCTACAGAGATGGATTTCTTAACGATAGATTATGAAAAAAAAACAGCTCAATGAATTATTGAACTTTGCCGTATCTATTCTCATTCGATCTGGCAGGATTTCAAGAAAATACTTTCGCTCCAATATCAAAGTAGCGAGTAAATCAAATCATTCCTTTGACCCTGTTACCATTGCGGACAGAGAAGTTGAAGCCTATATACGTAGACAGATTGAAAGGCAGTTTCCTGAACACAGTATTTATGGCGAGGAGTTCGGACACAAACAAGGTAACGAAATTAGCTGGTTAATTGACCCTGTCGATGGCACTAAGGGGTTTATATCCGGTTCTCCAATGTGGGGTAGCTTGTTGGGAGTAAAAGAAAATGACACCCCTGTAATCGGTATCATGCACCAGCCATTTGTCAGGGAGACATTCTTTGCAGATAACAACAATGCCTGGTGCAAGTCTGCTGGAAAGATAAGCAAGTTAGAAACCAGTGCAACAATTGAACCTTCCAGGGCAATTTTATACTGCACCCACCCGGACATGTTTAGCAGTAAAAAAGACCAGAAGCGATTTAAACGGGTTGAGTCGCAGGTCAAGAATTCCAGATATGGTGGCGATTGTTACGGATACTGTCTGATGGCAGCCGGCCATATTGACCTGGTAATTGAAGGTGGATTAAAACCTTATGATATCGTCCCATTAATCCCGATAATTGAATCTGCCGGTGGCGTGGTAACGGATTGGAACGGCAACTCCCCGGTCAATGGTGGCACGGTAGTGGCAGCAGCAAACAGGAAGCTCCATCGCAAGGTCCTGTCCATGCTTGACAGTTGATTATATTACAGGACTGCAGCGATAGAATCTGTCAGGTACTCTATATTTGCAGGGCTGATTCCAGCGATGTTTACCCGGCTATTATTGACCATATAGATACTGAACTCTTCACGTAACCTTGCTACCTGATCCAACGACAGACCCATTATTGAAAACATCCCATACTGCGACTTGATAAAGCTGAAATCATGGTCAGTAACTTTTTCCTGAACTGAAATTGTAAACAGTGCACGTAAGTCGTTTATACGATGCTGCATTTCATCCAGTTCACGTTTCCAGCTGGCATTTAATCCTTCATCACTCAGGACCATGCCGACGATAATAGCGCCATGTGCCGGGGGGACTGAGTAAAGTCGCCTGGCAACAGATTTCATATGGGTTTGAGCTGCCTCTGCAGCGGCAGGTCTTTCAGTAATAATAATAGTACTACCAACCCTGTCGCGATACAGGCCGAAATTTTTAGAACATGAATAGGCTATAACCATCTCTGGAAGTTGAGAGGCCATGTAGCGCAAGCCTTCGGCATCTTCATCCAGGCCTTTCCCCAGCCCCTGGTAGGCACAGTCCACAAATGGGGTGAAGCCATTTTTTTGTGCCAATTGAGTTATCTCTTTCCAGTGATCCAGTTCAAGGTCAGCGCCGCTGGGGTTATGGCAACAGCCGTGTAATAGCAGGACATCATCTTTACCCAGTTTTGATATCTGTGAGAGCATTTCATCTGTTTTGATGACATGGTTTTCACCATCGTAGTATGGGTAGTCTTTCACTGTCAGGCCTGCAGTCCCCAATAATGGGGTGTGATTGGGCCAGCTGGGTATACTCACCCAGAGGCAGGCGTCAGGTTTGGTGTAATTGATGACTTCTCCAGCGACCCTAAGGGCACCTGATCCTCCCGGTGCTGAGACCGCAGCAGAGCGTTTGTCCTGGATGACTTTATGGTTATCGCCCAGTACCAGGCGTTGTATAGCTTCACAGAAGACAGGATCGCCTTCAATACCTGTATAGGTCTTGGTGTTTTCATTCTCCAGTTTTTGTGCCTCTGCCTTTTTAACAGCATCGAACACGGGGGTATTACCTGTCTCATCCTTATAGACACCGACACTCAAATCTATTTTCTTCGGATTATTATCGTTTCTGTATGCGGCAAGCAGGCCGAGAATCGGGTCATCAGGTAATTTTTCTATTTTCTCAAACATGGATGCTCCACCAGGTTAAAGTTGGATAAGGTCACGCGGGATGGAATGATACACTATTTCATTACAGGAATGTTAGAATACGCGGGTTAATAATCTGATAACTATCGCAATATTATGAGCCAGGATTTAAATACATTTAAAGAAAAATATCCGTTTATTATCCAGGACAAAGTCCAGTGGGGTGATATGGATGCCTTCGCACATGTCAATAATACCGTGTACTTTCGCTATTTTGAGCGGGTACGGTTTTCCTTTTTTGATGAATATGGATTGATGGACGAAAAGGAAACTACTGGTGTCGGACCAGTGTTGGCATCTACCCGTTGCCGGTATAAGGTGGCCCTTGAGTATCCCGATACCATCTTTCTTGGCACCAGTATTACCGGGCTGGAGCATGACCGGTTTTTAATGCATTACGCAATCTTCAGTGAAGAGTTAAATACGGTAGCGGCCGAAGGAGACGGTTTTATAATTTATTATAATTACCTGGATAAAGTGAAATCCCAGATACCCGAAAGCCAATTCCAGAGACTCAGCGCACTGGCTGGGTAGGATCTACCATGAAAAACAAAGTATTGCTCGATCGAATCATTTCCGATCTGGGGCAGAGTATTGCGCAAACCGGCAGTGATATACAAGACAGGTATATGGTTGACTGGAGCCGGGAAAACTCCTGTAAACCTGATGTAATCCTGAAACCGTCCAGTAGTTCAGATGTCAGTACCATATTGAGACATTGCCATGCCGCTGACCAGGCAGTTGTGACCCAGGGGGGGATGACCGGACTGGTAGGGGGTGCAACCCCCAGGCCTGGTGAGTGGGTGATATCCATGGAACGTTTGAAAGGGGTTACAGAGCTGGATACGGACTCTATGACCTTGACGGCCCTGGCAGGGACCCCCCTGGAGGAATTACAGAATGTGGCCAGGGAGGCCGGATTCATGCTGCCTCTGGATCTGGGTGCTAGAGGGTCGTGCACCATAGGCGGTAATATTTCCACCAATGCCGGCGGCAATCAGGTCATTCAATATGGTATGACACGGTCCCTGGTCCTGGGACTGGAGGCCGTCATGGCAGATGGTACAATTATTTCGTCGAAAAACAAACTCCTGAAAAATAATACAGGGTTCGATCTCAAGCATTTATTTATAGGTAGCGAGGGTGTACTCGGTATTGTAACTGAGGCAGTCCTGAGATTATTTCCTGCAAAATCATCCAGGCAATCAGCTTTATGTGCATTGAATGATTTTGCATCTGTAATCAATTTACTAACACAGTTAAAAAAGCGTCTGCAGGTGGTAAGTTCTTATGAAGTAATGTGGGACAGTTATTTTAGTTATGCCATTGACCATGTTGAATACACACGTGATCCGTTTGAAAACCATTATAAATATTATGTACTGGTTGAATCTGAGGGGAATGATCAGGCAATAGATGATGAAAAGTTTCAATCGGTTTTATTTGATGAAATTGAAAATGGCAGTATAGAGGATGCCGTGATCGCACAATCTGTAAAAGACAGAAACGATTTCTGGGCAATCAGGGATTCTGTGGGTGAGATGCTCAGGCTCATAAAAGATGAAGCAAACTTCGATATCGGTATTCCCCTGAATAAGACAGAGAGTTGTATAAATAAAATAGAACAAACCCTGACAGAGAAATACCCTGGCATCATTTTTATGGTATTTGGGCATCTTGGTGATGGAAACCTGCATATTATTGCGGCAACCGGAAGCAAGAAAGATAAAATAGATATCTATGATACGGTTTATAGGATTACTGGTGAGCACGGTGGTGGTATTGCCGCAGAACATGGTATTGGTATATTGAAGAAACCCTGGTTACACCTATCTCGCTCAGAACAGGAAATATATCTCATGAAGCAATTGAAGGTGGCCCTTGATCCCAAGAATATTTTAAATCCGGGAAGGGTAGTTTAGATAAATAGAACCGTGTTTTATGTCGGTCAGACATGTTAATCTTAATGTAACAAAGAACTTGAATTTGGAGATTTGATTTTGAATATACAGAGTTATGTTGTTGGTGAATGGGTATCGGGAAGTTCAGAGGGGGAAAAGGTCTTTAATGCCATTAATGGTGAATCGATCGGAGATGTATCAAGTTTGGGCATTGATTTTAAATCTGTTGTTGATTATGCCAGGAAAAAAGGCCAGGCGGGTTTACGGGAACTTACATTCCATGAACGCGCAGATAAGCTCAAGGCGCTGGCAAAATATCTCACCGATCAAAAAGATAAACTATATGAGATTTCAGCCTGGTCAGGCGCCACAAAGATAGACAGCTGGGTGGATATTGAAGGCGGTACGGGGACCCTGTTTGCCTACAGCAGCCTTGCCAAAAGCGAGTTGCCTGATAAGAAGGTAATCGTAGAAGGTGGTATAGAAGGTTTGTCCAAGGAAGGGACCTTTGTGGGTCAACATATACTTACCACCAAACCCGGAGTGGCACTGCATATCAACGCCTATAACTTTCCCTGCTGGGGGATGCTGGAAAAACTGGCCCCCAGTATCATTGCCGGTATGCCGGTAATTGTGAAACCTGCCACTGTATCGTGTTACCTCACTGAAGCCATGATGCGTGAAATTGTAAATTCAGGGATTTTGCCTGAGGGATCGGTGCAACTGATTTGTGGCAGTACCGGTGATATATTTGACCATCTAAATGAACAGGACGTTGTGACCTTTACCGGTTCTGCTTCAACCGGACAGATGCTCAAGTCACACAAGAATATAGTTGCTAATTCCATTCCATTTAATATGGAAGCGGATTCCTTGAACTGTTGTATTCTGGGGGACACGGTTGAGCCAGGATCTGCCGAGTTTGACTTATATATAAAGGAAATCGTCCGTGAGATGAGTATGAAGGCCGGCCAGAAATGTACCGCAATTCGAAGGGCTATAGCCCCGGCCGGTAAAATAGATGCAGTCATGCAGGCCCTTGAGGATCGTTTGAAGAAGACTGTTATTGGTGACCCTGCAGTAGAAGGCGTGCGCATGGGTGCCCTGGTTGGCAGGGACCAGGTGCAGGATGTCTGGGATAATGTGAATAAACTGGCGGGTGAGTCAGAGATTGTATACGGCGGTAACAGGGAGTTTGATATTGTCGGTGGTGATTCACAAAAGGGCGCCTTTTTCCCATTAACCCTGTTGCACTGTGATACTCCACTTGGCAAGGATACACCCCATTCAGTTGAGGCGTTTGGTCCAGTCTGTACCGTCATGCCCTATAACGGTATTGACGAGGCGGTGGAAATTGCCAGATTGGGCAAAGGAAGTCTGGCGGGATCGGTCTTTACTGCGAACACTCGGGAGGCCCGTGACATCATTTTCGGTGCTGCGGCATACCATGGAAGATTGCTGGTGATAGACGAGTCCTGTGCCAAGGAATCCACCGGACACGGTACTGCCATGCCAAAACTGGTACATGGTGGTCCAGGACGTGCCGGCGGTGGGGAAGAACTGGGCGGTATCCGCGCAGTGAAACACTATATGCAGCGCACTGCCCTTCAGGGTTCTCCTGAAATGCTGTCCTCCATTACAGATTAATATTGGCCGATATAGCGTGTATCAAACCATCCAATATGAACAGGAGCAGGGATTTGCAACGCTGACCCTGAATCGGCCGGAGCAGTTAAATAGTTTCAACCAGACCATGCATACTGAAGTCATGGATGTATTTAAAAACCAGTTACCCGGTTCAGGGGTGAGGGCACTATTAATTACCGGAAGTGGAAGGGCATTCTGTTCAGGCCAGGACCTCAATGAGCGGAAATTTGATCCAGAAAACCCACCCGATCTCAAGGCATCCCTGGAGAACAATTACAACCCATTGGTGAGGCAAATCACCTCACTTGAGTGTCCGGTCATTTGCGCTGTAAACGGCATCGCTGCCGGGGCCGGAGTGGGTATAGCCCTTGCCTGTGATATTGTCATGGCAGCAAGGTCAGCAGAATTTATACTTTCTTTCTCTCGAGTGGGGTTAGGTATGGACTGTGCCAGCAGCTGGAGTTTGCCCAGGTTAATGGGGTTACCCAGGGCCATGGCTGCGGCATTAATAGGTGACAGGATCGCAGCCGAGAAGGCTGAACAGTGGGGCATGATATGGAAATGCACGGATGATGATGCGTTGTTAACCGAGGCAAGAAAAATTACGGAATCCATGAGTCAAAAACCTACCCTGGCACTGGGAATTATTAAACAGGAATTAAGGTCGGCATTTTCCAATACACTGGAAGAACAACTGGCCCTGGAAGCACAAAATCAGCAAATTGCCGGGCGGTCAGAAGACTATTATGAGGGTGTTCAGGCCTTTTTTGAGAAACGGAAACCTGATTTTAAAGGTAAGTAATGACTGCGCTATTCCGATAATGGAACAGCATATCGTTTTTTAAAAGTATCACAGCGTTCAAGGAAATAGGCGGTTGTGTTTGGCATGGGCATCCGGCTGTTGGAATGACTGATGATGATATCTGCCCCATCCTGTATTAACTGCACGCCGCGCTTACCCAGGGCCTGTTCTTTACGAGTACTGTCATCTTTGAGCTTAACTTTTGCTGCATTAATCCGATCTGAAGCACCTACAAATTTTGGCCATATTTCAATAATTCTTGAATCACTGCGTATGGTTTCTGTCGCTGACTTCGCGCTTTCACCAAGGTCCTGAATAATCGAAACCAGGTGGGAAAACAGCCCTGAAGACTTAAAGATTGCACTTAATTTTTCCGTAATGGCATCTATTTCAGTCATGGTCTGTGCAATCTTGATATAGCGTGATGCATAATATTGTTCGATGGGCATGGAAAACACCTTGAAGGGTTCTCCCCAAAGTTCATCCAGTCCTTCTTTACCAGTATTAGAGCGAATATATTTACCGTATTTCAATGCCCCCATAAAGCATCTGCCACATTCCTTGATTAATTCATTTTCATGGTCAACTTTAACCCCCATTTCTTCAAGTTCTACCATGTGTGTCAGAATATCAGAGCCGCGATTCATCAATGCCCCGGCAAGCATGGCCGCAAGAACTCGTTTCCTGTATGTATCATCTTCAGCTTCATAGGCTGAGTGGACTTCATCAAGTCTTTCTCCTGGAGTATTAATTCCTGGTTCAGTGTGATGAAAGACTCGCCTGGTTAATTGATCGATGAGTTGTTTTTTATGGGTAAGTGTATTGGGGATGTCGTAATAAAGAATCCATTGTCCATCGTAAAAGATTCGATCAACACCATCGATTTTTCGAATCGTGCCATTTGTAACTTGATCTAACATTGCCGTAGAAATCATATTCAGATAATCGTTTGATTAAAAATAATCAATTTTGTTCTAAAAATTGAATTCATTTAACATTTTTGCGATGGGTATCACAGTTTAATTGGGTAGATTGATATTTTGATCAGTGATTTTGGACGCAAATGAGGCCTGCTGACGCGTCTGGATCCCGTTTAATTTTGCATAATACTGTCCAAGAGCCCAGACTGGAAAATACTGACTATAGCCGTGGTAGCGCAGGTAAAATACCCTTGGAAAACCGGTGCCTGTATAGAGGGTTTCCTGCCATCCATCTTTTTTCGTGAAAGACTGGATTAAATATTTCACCCCATTTGTCACCGCATCTGAGCGTTCTTCTCCTACCGCGGTTAGACCCAGGATGGCCCACGCAGTCTGTGACGGCGTGCTGGCACCTTTACCTGCAAGGCTGGGGTCATCGTAGGTATTGCAGTCTTCACCCCAGCCCCCGTCATCATTTTGAATACCTTTTAACCAGGATACGGCCTTTTGAATATATGCCTGGTGAGGGTCTTCTGACATACATCCAAGGGCCGCCAGTACAGACCATGTTCCATAGATATAATTGACACCCCATCGACCATACCAGCCTCCAAATTCCATCTGGTCTTTTTTCAAAAATGCCAGACCTTTTTGAATTGCTGGAAAATCACGTTTGTATCCCATCATCGTAAACATCTCGATACACCGGGCAGTCAGGTCCGCGGTACTGGGGTCCACTAAGGCCCCGTGATCAGCAAAGGGTATATTATTCAAATATTCATAATGATTGTTGATATCAAACGCACCCCAACCACCATCACTGTTTTGCATCCCAATAATCCAGTTTTCAGCCTGTTTGAGCAGGGAAAGTTTTTCAGGATCGTTGTGGATGCCGTGACGTAGCATACACATAATGACCATGGCGGTATCATCAACATCCGGGTAAAAATCATTTTCAAACTGGAATGCCCATATACCACTTTGCAGACCAGGCGCGCGTCTTGCCCAGTCACCTTTTATGAAAATCTGTTTTTCAAATAACCATTTTATTGAACGAGTGATCGATTCATGATCACTGTTAACACCGGCCTCGGCGAGGGCGCTTAATGTCAGGCAGGTATCCCACACAGGCGATACACATGGCTGGACATACGTTGTTTCGGTTTTCTCGACCACCAGGTCTTCAATTGCCTGAATACCGCGCAAAAGGTCAGGATCATCGTCTTTACATTGTCTGAGTTTCAATGCCATCACGGCATTGGCCATGGCAGGGAAGATGGCGCCATTGCCACCTTCACCCTTCATATGTTCGTGTGTCCAGGCTTCACATTTATCAAGAGAATGAGATCTGATTTTTTCAGGGATGAAATCCTGTACAACTTTAAGTGCCCGATCCAGGACAAAAAACAGGCTTTTAACAATATTTTCAGAGGAGATTTTATCTATATGCTTTATATTTAATGGTTCATCTACAAACAACTCTCTCACATCTCTGTTTTGAGGTAATCGATATACTGGCTTATAAGCCAGAATTATTAGCAATGGGACAATGACACAACGGGACCAGTATGAGACCTTGTCCAGAGAAAAAAACCACCAGCCTGGCAGGGAAATAATTTCTGCCGGCATGGCAGGTACCGTATGCCAGGGGAGTTGACCAAGCAACGCCAGAGTAATCCTGGTGAAGACATTAGAGGATTCTGCCCCACCGTGTTGTAGTATCCAGTCTTTGGACCTGACCATACTGGAGTCATTGAGATCAATTCCAATCAGTTTGAGAGTTAAATAGGCTTTGACCGTTGCGCTTATATTACCTGGACCATTTTCATACAATGGCCAGCTGCCATTGGGCAACTGTTTGGAAAGAATGTAATTAGAAATCTTTGATTCCTGGTCCGTGTTACGGTCTTGAAGGATAAATTTCAGCAATACATATTCTGCGGGGATAGTAGTATCTGCCTCCAGCTCATAAACCCAATAGCCATCTTCATACTGTTGCTTGAGTAAAATATCGATAGCCTGATTAATGGTTTTAATCACATTATCTCGATTGCTACCTTCAATCTTTTGATCGGTATTGGAGTTTTGACCTGGAACGAACATGATTTCTATGGCTCCAGGTAGTTAAATAATCGTAGGGTTTTCATTATCGCAATATGATTGCAGCTGGGCTTAGCATGAAATTAATATAATAGATTTTATTACTTTCCAGTATGTTATAGCTGGTACCGTGCAATCCAATAAAGAAATATAGCTTATGTTATTAATACTACAATAAAATATAAATAAATTACCATGTAAAACGACAGATTATATATTGCATTGCAACAATTATCAAAATTTAACCCTAATTTGAAATCGAAACGTTAATAGTGATTTAACAATTCAAATTACTCATATTGGAGAATGTAAATGAATAGAATTTTATTTCCTATATTGATCATGGCTATGTTGCCCATTAACACCGTTTGGGCGGATGATGATGTCCTGTTTAATCAAATCCATATCAATGCCCAGGTAGAAAGGGATGTTGAAAATGATCAACTTGAAGTTTCTATGGCAGTGGAAAAACAGGGAAATAGACCTGAAGATATTGCTGCTGAAGTGAATGAAACAATGCAATGGGCCCTGGAACAGGCAGACGGTAACCGCCAGATTGAAGTCAGCACCCGTAGTTACCAGACATTTCCTATTTATAAAAACCGTCTGATTGTAGGATGGCGGGCAACGCAGGAATTGTACCTTAAGAGCACTGAAATCACTGACCTTACCGACCTGATCAGAACACTACAGGAAAGGCTTCAGGTCAAACACATGCAATTTTCACCTGCTCGGGAGTCCCGTGTGGAAATGGAAAATGAATTAATCAGTGAGGCCATGGAGGCATTCAGGCAGCGCGCAGATATCATCAAGCAGCACATGGATGAAAAACAATATCGAATTGTAAATTTACATGTTAATACCGGTAACACAGGACCTGTGATGTACCGTGAAGCCATGGTATCCCGGGCAGCAACCATGGACATGGCCATGGAAATGGCACCGGCAGTGGAGGCCGGAACCAGCAAGGTTATCGTGACGGTCTCAGGCTCTATTCAGTTTTTTTGATATAAGCCACAGAGGACACAGAAAAAAAAAGATTAGACAGGATTAACAGGATTGAAAAAGATTTACAGGATAAGAATATTATAAAAACACAATTTAGAGTTATTCACTCTGTGATCTCTGTGTCCTCGAATACCAGTTCCTGACGTTTTCTACCGCCTACATACATGTAGGCGTCTGTGACTTATAAAGTCTTCATTACCTTTTCT
The DNA here is from genome assembly GCA_038131795.1 of Candidatus Eutrophobius brisbanensis. Classification (GTDB taxonomy): domain Bacteria; phylum Pseudomonadota; class Gammaproteobacteria; order Eutrophobiales; family Eutrophobiaceae; genus Eutrophobius; species Eutrophobius brisbanensis. The sequence continues at coordinate 42,522 of JAYPQE010000003.1, forward strand.
GCACTATCTATGGTCTTCTGAATATCTTCTTCAGTATGGGCTGATGAGACAAACCCTGCCTCAAAGGCGGAAGGGGCAAGATAAATCCCTTCATCCAGCATGCCATGAAAGAATTGTTTGAAGCGGTCGATATTGCAGGCCATGACCTGTTCAAAGCTTGAAATATTTTCCTGATCTGAAAAGAACAGACCAAACATTCCACCCACTGCATTAGTGGTAAATGGAATACTATATTCATCGGCAACCAGTTTGAGGCCATTGACCAGTTGGTTGGTTTTCGTTTCCAGGGCCTGGAAGAACCCCGGCTCACTGATTAGATTTAATGTTGTAAGACCCGCAATCATTGCGATTGGGTTGCCAGACAGGGTCCCGGCCTGGTAAACCGGTCCGTCCGGGGCAATATGGTCCATAATCTCACATTTCCCGCCAAATGCGCCCACAGGCATCCCGCCACCAATGACTTTGCCAAATATAGTCAGGTCAGGCTTGATATCGTAAATTTCCTGCGCACCGCCAAGGGCTACCCTGAATCCTGACATCACCTCATCGAAGATCAGGACGATGCCATATTTTGTACATAAACTCCTGAGTCCCTGTAGAAACTCATCTGTACCCGGTACACAATTCATATTACCTGCAACGGGTTCTACGATGACACAGGCAATTTCATTTCCCAGTTCCCTACATAGGGATTCAATCTGGTCCGGGTCATTGTAATTCAGAGTCAGGGTATGCTGGGCCAGGTCCGCAGGTACCCCGGGTGATGTGGGGACTCCCAGGGTCAGGGCACCTGAACCTGCTTTGACCAGTAGGGAGTCTGCGTGACCGTGGTAACAACCCTCAAACTTGATGATCTTGTCCCGCCCGGTGTAACCCCTGGCAAGCCGGATGGCACTCATTGCCGCTTCAGTCCCAGAGTTGACCATGCGGATTTTTTCCACACTGGGTACCAGACTGCAAATTTTTTCGGCCATCTGGATCTCAATTTCCGTTGGTGCACCAAAGCTTAAGCCGTCCTGCGCCTTATCGATGACCGCCTGGATAACATCTGGGTGGGCATGACCCAATATCATTGGTCCCCAGGAACCTACGTAATCAATATAGGACTTGTTATTGGAATCATATAAACATGCCCCCATGCCCCGGGAAAAAAATACGGGATCTCCCCCTACACCCTTAAAGGCCCTGACCGGTGAGTTGACTCCCCCGGGGATAACGTTTTGTGCGCGCTCAAATAGTGTCATGACAGTGTCTAATTTGTTTGTGAAAATCTGTTATTACTTTGTCGGGGTGTTTTGTATGGTAAACGCAGCTGACTACTGCCAGCAAATCAGCCCCGGCCATTAATATGGCCAGGCAATTTTCAGGTGTTATTCCCCCAATTGCAACCAGCGGCACAGGACAGTCCAGTTTTGCCCTAGTCAGTAAGTCTGGTGATGCCTTTTTAGTATTATGTTTGGTTGTTGTGGCAAACATGGCACCAAATGCAAGGTAATCGGCAGAATCCTGATATGCCTGCCTGGCCCTTTTCAGATCATTGTAACACGAGATTCCAATGATCTTGTCTTCGCCCAGTATAGACCTGGCCTGTTGGCATGAAATGTCATCTTCACCAAGATGGATACCATCACTGTCTATTTCCTGTGCCAGTTCTATATCATCATTAATAATGAACATGGTTTTATGCACGTTACATAATTCTTTGAGAATTGCGGCCTGTTTGACCTTTTCTTTGAATGGAGTATTTTTTTTTCGATATTGCAGTATAGAAATATTATTTTTCAGAATGACCTCAGTTTTTTCAACCAATTCTTCAAATTCCAGTGTTTGATCTTCTGTGATGACATAAAGTCCCGGTTGGATTTCAGGCATCGGTTACTAATCCTGCTGGCGTTGAGGATGAAATTGGCTGTTACCCAGTTGTACCGCACGCTTTAGTGTCTGCAGGGTGTACTCCTGGGCTTTATGCACTGCCGTTGGGATGTCATTTTCAATTAACAATTCACAGGTGAGGGCTGATGCCAATGTACATCCTGATCCGTGGTAGGTACCTTGTAATTTTTCCCAGACATACTCGACAGGGTCGTAGTCCTGTCTGTAAAGGACATTGACAACCTTGTCTGATGCCTGATCGGCCCCGGTAATCAACACATTCCTGCAACCTTTCTCCAATAGTACGGTTGCAGAATCTGCCAAATTAGATTTACCGCTGAGTGTTAAGGCCTCTTTAATATTAGGGGTAATAATAGTGATCTTTGGTAAGAGGGTATCGAGCAGTGTTGAAACAATATCATCAGATGATAGGTTTGATCCTGTACCAGAATGCAATACAGGATCAAGAACAACTGGAATGTCATTGGTCTCGCATAGTATGTCATTGATCTCATGTACCAGTAGATCACTTCCTATTAGCCCGATTTTACATGCATCAATTTTTATATCGGCAAGCAGCAGTTCAGCTTGTTTTCTAAATACCATCGGGTTTTGAGGTAAAATAGACTCAAATTTTCCGGTATTTTGTGCGGTCAGAGCAGTAATCACAGATACACAGTGGTTATGGTAGGAATTGACTGTTTCCATGTCTGCCTGGATACCGGCTGCTCCACTGGGATCATGGGCGGACACGGACAGTATTACAGGTCGTTTACTTTTAACTGGTAACATCTAACTGACTATTAATTGGAATATGATGGTCTAAGTATGGAGGAAAATGGATTGAAAACCTATATGTATGTGATCTGTGGTTTTATTTACCATGAAAGTCAGGGATTACCTGAGGATGGTATTGCCCCCGAGACATTATGGTAAGATGTACCCTTGAACTGGGAGTGTCCGGACTGTGGTGCAAGGAAAGAAGATTTTGATATGGTGGAAATATAATAATTATGTTACGACTAAAGCGGTCTGACCACGGCCATTATTATAATGATTACGAGGAATAAAACCGGGACTTCATTAAACCATCGATACCATATATGACCGTGTTTATTACGATCATGTTTAAAATCTTTCAGTAATTTCCCGCAGTAAATGTGATAAATAATTAGAAGCAGGACACATCCCAGTTTAACGTGTAACCAATAACTCCCGGCATATGCATCCCAACCAATGGATTTTAATGTAAGGTATCCAAACAGCAGTGTCAGTACTCCACCTGGTGTGGTAATTCCAAAATACAATTTCCGTTCCATTATCTTAAAACGATCGATACTGGTCGCATCATCGCTCATTGCGTGATAGACGAATAATCTTGGCAGGTAAAACAGTCCTGCAAACCAGGTCACCATAAATATCAAATGAAGAGATTTATACCAGAGCATAATATTTATTTTATATTGATAAATTGTATTGAGATGGTTTCATCTTCAAGACCGGGGTTTGCTATTTCATTTTGATTGTTCATAAGGCCCGGGAGATAAAATTCGTTTAATGTAAAAAAATAATTGTTTAAGGAATTCAAATATCTTTGGTAAAAGTAATATTACTATGATTATGAAAACGACTAATCCTATTAAAAAAATCCAGGGGTGTTGTACCGCAGTCCAGATTCCCAAAATCACAATAAAATCTTCTCCCAAAGACGCTGTCCAGTTGGATACTGGTTCAGGGGATGATTGCAGCATTAATCGGGTACTGGATTTAGTCAGATGAGAACTTGCGGCAAGTGTCCCGCCTATAAGTAAAGCGGCCAGTTCAATAGCCGGCTCATAACCTTCAACTGTGGACATTGCCAGTATGGCGCCGGCCGGAATACGGATGAAGGTATGTAAGGCGTCCCACATGCTGTCCAGGCCGGGGATTTTATCAACAATAAATTCCGTAACAAACATAAACCCGGCTGCACTTATCACCACAGGATCGGCCAGTATGGCCAAAGATTCAGGTAGAGAGATCAGGTCTTGTCTCAATAACAGGCCGAGAATGACAATGGTTGCATAGAGGTTTATACCACTTGCCCAGGCCACTCCCCCCAGTAATGCTAAAATTTCAACTGTTTCCAAATCAGAGCCTTATTTGATGTTATTTCCGGTATCAACATGGTAAGAGCTCTCATATATTAAAGAAAGCGATCTATGAAATAAGAAAATATATTAATATAATCAATAGGTTAAAGTGTATATCTGGCTGTTCCTTCAGGCCCGAATGAGATTGAATCACTGGAATAACTCTAATGTATTCGAATTGTTGAACATTTTTACAGATGTTTCCAATAACTATTGAAAATATTTGTACTTTTCCTGGGTAATCTGTGCCCGTATCATACTGGTGCAGGAGAATATGATAATGGTAAAAGCAGGTATTGTTGGAGCGACCGGATATACCGGTGTCGAGTTGATTCGGCTGCTTGGGTCGCATCCACACGTTACAATCGAAATGGTTACCTCAAGAAGCGAAACCGGGAAATCTGTCGCAGAGATCTTCCCATCGCTTAGAGGTGTTTTAAACAACCAATACGTAGAACCGGATATCAAGGTGTTATCCGAATGTGATGTCGTATTTTTTGCGACCCCAAATGGAACCGCCATGGAGTCCGTCCCGGCCTTAATAGCTGCAGGGACAAGGGTCATTGATTTATCTGCAGACTTTCGAATTAAAGACCCGGCATTATGGAGTAAATGGTATGGCTTGGAACATGCCTGTCCTGATTTGCTTGCTGAAGCGGTATATGGATTACCGGAGATGAATCGGGGAGAGATTGCTGGGGCAAAGATAGTAGCTAATCCAGGTTGTTATCCTACAGCGGTACAATTGGGCTTTTTACCATTGTTAAAAAATCAACTGGTGGATCCGGGTAGTTTAATCGCAGATGCGAAGTCTGGTGTAAGTGGGGCAGGCAGAAAGGCCTCAGTCAGGCATTTATACACAGAAGTTTCAGATTCCTTCGCGGCGTATGCTGCAGATGGTCATAGACATCTCCCGGAAATCAAACAGGGTCTGCAGTCTGTAACCGATGATAAGGTTGATCTCGTTTTTGTTCCCCATCTGGTCCCTATGAACCGGGGGATATATGCTACTTTGTATGCGACGTTGATACAGCCTGATACAGATCTTCAACAGGTTTATGAAAAATTTTATCAATCAGAACCTTTTGTTGATGTATTACCCAGTGGCAGTCACCCGAATACGAGTACGGTTCGGGGAAATAATATTGTCAGAATGGCCTGTCACAAACCTCAGGATGGTCACACTGCGGTTATTCTGGTGGTTGAAGATAATCTGGTAAAAGGTGCTGCGGGACAGGCCATACAAAATATGAACATTATGCTGGGATTCGAAGAAACCACCGGCTTGATTGCCACTGCGGCATTTCCATAGCAGTATAAAATTTAGCGTTAAATCATGACAAAATTAGTAATAAAAAACCATAGACCCTGGCAGATGCCGGTGGCTATCATTTCATTGAGTATGGTTTTATCGCTCATTACCTGGTTGTTACTGGATACTAACCATTGGCAGTCAATTTACCGTCAATTAAGCGGTAATTCTTCGGCCAGGCAATTAATAGAAGAGAACCAGTTATTAATTGCAGAGAATGAGGAACTTAAAGGTAAAATTTTAATGCTTGAACAGACTACGCGTCTGGATCAGGAGACAGCAATTCAAATGCAAAACGATATCAGGCTTTTGCAGGATGAAATTTATGATTTAAAACGTGAGCTTGAGTTTTACAAGGGAATTATGGTGACCTCCAAGCAGGTCTCTGGATTTGATATTCATGGGATATTCATCAATCCTTTAAGCAAGATAAATAATTATAATGTAAAGATTGTATTAACAAATGTCGCTAAATCAGACCGACTGATCGAAGGAACGCTGGATTTCACTATTGATGGCACAGAAAATAACAGGAAACAATCATTAAAACTTAGTAAAATAATCACAGATGGTAGCTCGGACTTGTCATTTCAACTGAAAAATTTCAGGCAGGTAGAGGTGAATATTCAGTTACCGGCCGAGTTTGAGCCAGATAGGATCTGGGTTATTGCAAATATTAATAAAGCAAATTCGCCGCCAGTCAGTCGTTATTATGACTGGTCAGTGAGTACAAATTAAAAATGTTTGGTAATAGAAAAAAACGTAAAACCAGTCGCATCGATACTTTGGTGGGCCAGCATACCGTTGTTCAGGGTGATTTGAAATTCAGCGGTGGTTTACATATAGAAGGGATCGTGAAGGGCAATGTCATTGCTGAAAATGATGGTTCCTCCATGCTGCAACTTAGTGAACGTGGACGCATAGAAGGTGAGGTCAATGTCCCATATATTGTCCTCAATGGTGAAGTGAAAGGTGATGTTCGAAGTGGGGTTCACATTGAACTGTTATCAAAGGCCCAGGTCATCGGTAATGTTTATTATAACCTCATAGAAATGGCTATTGGCGCAGAAGTAAATGGTAAGCTGGTGCACTCTGCCCTGGCAGAGGCGTCGGACTATGAACCGTCAGCAAACGCCTTCGAAATACCCGAACAAAATACTTGAGCAAAAAGCTAGGTTATTATATCATCCTGGTACACATTAACCTGGGTTGAAGTTTCTATGGACCAACAAGTCGAGCAATCTCCAAATAATCACAGCGATCCATTACTGTTTACGGAATCTGCCGTATCTAAGGTCAGAGAGTTGATTGAAGATGAAGGTAATCACAATCTCAAGCTGCGGGTTTTTATCAGCGGTGGGGGATGTTCAGGGTTTCAATATGGATTTACCTTTGATGAGAATACTGAAGAGGGAGATACTGTGATCGATCGCGGTGGCGTCATGTTGCTCGTGGATCCAATGAGTATTCAATACCTCACGGGCGCAGAAATCGATTATAGCGAAGGTATAGAAGGTGCACAGTTCGTTATCCGAAACCCCAATGCACAGACCACCTGTGGTTGTGGATCGTCTTTCTCTGTTTAATCTAAATTAGTTAACCAATTAATTTTATTGATAAAAATATAAAATTGTCTGGTTACATTCCGAGTTGTTGTATTTATTGTTTCGGCTTATTATGACAACTGTATTATCATTTTTGTCCTGCTTCCTGCCGGAGGCCCAAACTTAATAAATAAAAATATGTTGGGGGAATCATGAAAAGTCTAAAAGTAATTGTGGTTGCAGTACTGGTTTGTGTTCTGGGTATCAATATTGCTACGGCCCGTCATCATGGTGAGGGTGGTATGAGAGACTTTCTCACCCGCGATGGGTTGATGCATCTAATCGGAGCACAAAGGGGTATTCTCAGAGATATAGCAAAGGAGGGATCTGCTGAAGATGCCGCAGAGTTTATCCGCGCTGCCAATGCGTTATCAGCGATGCTGGCGATGATACCCAGTACGTTTGAGAAAAATTCCATGCCTGATATCTCGCGGGCCAAATCGGAGATCTGGTCTGACTGGGACAATTTTGTAGCTACTGCAAACGCCCAGAGCATCGTGGCAGCAAGTATTGCCACGACGGCCATGACCCAGGGACTGGAAGCTGCTAAGCCCATGGTAGATGAACTGGATTGCGGTAGTTGCCATACGCCTTATAGAGCAGAATAGGTCCTGCATTAATCTTTAAAAGTAAAAGGCCGTGCCATTAGCACGGCCTTTTTTTTTACATGTATGTGTTGTGAATGTTTTTCTGAGACAGTTTTAATGGCAAACTGTTAGTAACATAAATACGAATAGAGAGAGGGAAGTATGAAATCTTACAAGATTTTAATCGTACCGTTGACGGTTATAAGTATTTTCTGGGCAGGTGTCAGTATTGCCCACCCGCCATCTCTATCCGAGGCCATGGGGGCGTATATTAAACGTGATGGTCTGATGCACCTGATACGTGCACAAAGGTATCTCCTGCAGGAGATGCTGGTGGGTAAACGAAAACTGGATCAGGCAGAATTTGTCAGGGCGGCCAGGGCACTGGAAGCCATGTTTGCCATGATCCCCAGTACCTTTCAGGAGAGCGCCATGGTGGACTATTCCCGCGCAAAACCCGAGATTTGGGAAAACTGGGATGATTTTGTGGCCAAGGCCGAAGAACTGAGAAAACTCTCAGCAGACATTGCATCCACTGGTGAGATCTATGGGGCTGAGGCGGCACTGGAAAAGGTCAGGTTATATAATTGTGGGAATTGCCACGACCCATATAGAAAATAAGTTATTTAGGCCTGATAAATTCCACCCAGTAGTACGGCTTTATTTGCCCCGGTGACACTGAGTATATTTCCCGGTTCGCCAGTCAGTCTAAGGTGTGCCAGCCAGGCAAAGGTCACTGCCTCTACCGCATCAGGATGTATACCATAGTCCTCGGTTGTGGTAATAGTTCTGTTATGGTTTTGTTCCTTTAACCCATTGAGCAATGCCTTGTTGTGGATTCCCCCTCCGCAAACCAATACTTCGGTTGTCGACGGGGCAAAGTTCTCAATTGCGTTTGCTATGCTTGTTATAGTCAGTTTCAGTAAGCTTGCCTGGACGTCCTGTGGTGTAATTTCAGTTTCAATATCCGTTAAGTTTTTCTCAACCCAGTCCAGGTTAAAATCATCTTTACCTGTACTTTTGGGGGGTGCTAGTATGAAATAATCATCTGCCAAAAAACGTTCCAGCAGTTGATGATTAGCGGTTCCCGACAGGGCCCATTCGCCATCATCATCATATTCGCTTGCTTTATGTTTTTGTATCCAGGCGTCCAGTAATGCATTGCCAGGTCCACTATCGAATCCGGTTATATTGGCATCAGGGTCGGCAGGTAACACAGTGATATTGGCCATTCCACCCAGATTCAGAACAATACGTTCGACATCGACAGATCTGAATTTCCAGTTATGGAAAATGGGCGCCAGCGGGGCCCCCTGACCCCCTGCAGCCATATCGGCCCGTCTGAAGTCACTCACCGTCGTGATCCCGGTACGCAGGGCAATGATATTGGGATCTCCCAGTTGAATTGTTCGGGGATATTTGCTGTTGGGGAGGTGCAGGATTGTCTGGCCATGGTTCCCTATGGCAACCACTTCGCCCTCAGATACATGACTGGACTTTAATATCTGGTGTACTGCATTGGCAAACATCTCTCCCAGTTTATAGTCCAGTTCACTGGCGTCAGAGATACTGATATCGCTATTAACAGCACGGAGTGTGGTTTGCAGATCCGGTTCAATGGGGAATTGTTCATATGCGATGACTTCAACATCATCATCGATATTAACCAATGCAGCATCGATGGCATCCATGCTGGTTCCTGACATCAAGCCGATATAATACACGGTGATCAGTAATTTTCAGGTATCAGGGTTTTTTCAGTCTCGTCCTGTTCCTGAAGGGCGACCATTAAGGGTTTTTCACTACCTATCTGGTCCAGCTGGGTAAGTATTGGTGCAGTTTGCTGCTTGAAATCTGCAAGCAGGTCTTCAGGGATGGACTCTGCCTTGGGTAAGGTCACCGTAAGCGGGTTTCTCACCGCACCATTGACCCTGAACTCGTAATGCAGGTGAGGGCCTGTGGCCAGTCCTGACATACCCACATAACCAATGGTTTGACCCTGTTTTACCCGGGAGCCTTTTTTCAGACCACGGGCATAATTCGACAGGTGGGCATAAAGTGTCGAATAGGTCCCACCGTGTTTGATCTGAATTACCCTGCCGTAACCACCGTTTCGTCCCAAAGAGGTAATTGTTCCATCGCCTGCGGCCTTTATTGGAGTTCCGGATGGTGCGGCATAATCAACACCCTTATGGGCGCGTATGGTATTGAGAACCGGGTGCCTGCGATTCAGATTAAATTTTGAGCTGATACGGGTAAAGTTTAATGGTGTCCTGATAAAGGCCTTGCGCATACTTGCGCCACTATCGGAGAAATATTCATTATTCCCATCGGGGAGTGTATACCTGACTGCTTTAAGGAGTTTTTTATTATTGTAAAATTCAGCCGCCAGGATAGGCCCCTCACTGACCTTGATATCTTCCTTGAATTGCTCTTCATAAATCAGCTTGAATTTATCGCCCTTGCGGATATCCAGTACAAAATCAATATCCCATCCGTATATGCTCACCAGCTGCATAATAAGGTTGTCAGACAGGCCTGCCCGTTGGCCGGCAATGAACAGGGAACTGTCAATGGTGGCCTCGGCTTCTCTGACCACACGGTTTAGTTCAGACTTCTGTATGCTGCTGGCAAAGCCATCATCTGTGTTATTGATTTGTAATGTGGTGATGATGTCCTGATCATATTCCAGGGTTTGTAACTCACCATTGGTAATTAAAAATCTAAGTTCCTGACCAGGCAACAGATGTTTCAATGCATTGTTTTCATTGTCAGCAGACATTACCTGATATAACACCCTGGGAGACAGGCCTACGCGATCAAAGATCAGCGAGAGGTTATCACCTGGTGCAACGTGTATGGTCTTCCACTCGGACGCCTTTCCATCCTCATATATGGTTTCAACCGATGAGGGTGGAATGGAAATGGTTATGAGTTCGGGTTCAATGCTGGTATATTCAATCCCCGACATGACCGTTAAAGGCCGTTGTTCTGCCGGCGCAGGTTTGGGGATCTCGACTACCTGTTTTGGTGGTTGTTCGGATATCGTGGAATACAGGTTCACGATGGTCAAAGAAAGGAAAAAGCCGGCCAGGGACCAGGTATAATACCGCAGCTTTTTATACCAGGGTCGCCTCGGTACCCACCTCGTAGCAGGCTTATAGTCAGATTTTAAGTATATTTTGTAAGTCATCAAAAAATAAAGAATATTTTTTGACAAACCATAGCGCCAACAGATAAATTCGTCAATCTAGGAATGATATAAAAACGGTCATTTTAATGAATAAAATCCATTTACAGAGGACAAATTAGGGACTCGGTCATGAGTGAGCTTGAAAATGCATTAAATCTGATAAAACGGGGGGCTGATGAAATCATCAATGAAGAAGAACTCGTCACCCGCCTGAAAAGTGGCAAGCCCTTGCGAGTGAAGGCCGGTTTTGATCCCACTGCACCGGATTTACATCTTGGACATACTGTCCTTATCAACAAGCTCAGGCATTTCCAGGAGCTGGGTCATCATATCCTGTTCCTGATTGGTGACTTCACTGGACTGGTAGGGGATCCAACCGGCAGAAATGTTACCCGAAAACCTCTGACGCCTGAAGAGATCAAGGAAAACGCAAAGACCTATGAAGACCAGGTGTTCAAGATCCTGGACAGAGACAAGACTGAAGTCTGTTTCAACTCAACCTGGTGTGAACAACTGGGTGCCGTAGGCATGATTAACCTGGCAGCCAAGTCAACCGTGGCTCGTATGCTGGAACGTGATGATTTTAAAAAACGCTATGCTTCCAATCAGCCTATTTCCATACATGAATTTTTATATCCACTTATGCAGGGTTATGACTCTGTCGCCATGAAGGCAGACGTGGAACTGGGCGGAACCGACCAGAAGTTTAATCTGCTGATGGGCAGGGAGTTGCAGAAAGGTGCCGGCCAAAAACCCCAGGTGGTAGTGACCATGCCGCTACTTGAAGGACTGGACGGGGTACAGAAGATGTCCAAGTCCTATGGTAACTACATTGGTATAGATGAACCGCCGGGAGAAATCTTCGGAAAGGTCATGTCAGTATCAGACGAGTTAATGTGGCGGTATTTTGAATTACTCAGTTTTCGCCCCACGATAGAGATAGAAGGTCTCAAACAGCAGATCAAAGAGGGAATGAATCCCCGTGACGTGAAGATTCAATTGGCAGAAGAGATAACTGCTCGTTTTCATGATGATAAGGCAGCCGCCCAGGCAAAGGATGAATTTATCAACCGTTTTCGCCATGGCCAGTTACCCGATGAGATACCTGAAGTATCAGTAGATTCTGATAATGGAGAGGTTGCACTGGTGCATATATTAAAGCAGGCGGGACTCACCAGCAGTACCTCCGAGGCAATTCGTATGATCAAGCAAGGTGCGGTGAAGATTGAGGGGAAGAAGGTTTCCGAAAAAGACCTGAAATTTAAACCTGGCGATGAAAATATCATTCAGGTGGGTAAACGCAAGGTGGCAAAAGTCACGATTAAATAAAAAATGCCACAGAGGTCACAGATCTCTTAAAAGAAAATAAAATTTTCCAACCGTCATACTGGCGAAAGCCAGTATCCAATAAATAAAGAGCCGAGCATCGCTTGATAATTATGTTGAACTGGATTTCCACTTTTGCGGGTATGACATCATGCTTAGATTATGTGTATTCTGATTTTTCTCTATGTCCTCTGTGCTCTCTGTGGCCACATAAAAAAACGGGTACCGTTTCCGATACCCGTTTTGTCTTTATCAGACTTGACCAGTTCGCTTATCTGAAGTGATAGTTGAACTGTACGCCATAGGCGAAGAAAGATGATGCCGGCATATCGTCTGTGTAACGTCCTTCACGTTCAAAGTCCCTGTCTGCAAAGTAGATCTGACGTGCACCCAGTGGGTTACGGGCATAGACACCGATGTCCCAGGTCTCGTCCTGCGGTCCAACACTGATCAGGGAGTTCCAGTCGGCGTGCACCGGCCAGGCGATGTGGTCGGTGAATCCCAGAGTGTCCTGGGTATATTCATCAGACACGGCCAGCTTGCTGTTAAAACGGGCAACAAAGCTGTCAAAGATCGGCCGCTCGTAATCCATGCTGAGGATGAACTTCCAGTCAGGTGCACGTGGGGCCTTGAAGCCGGAACGGTCGATGTTACCTTCAAAGTTGGTATTACCAAATTCAGCAAGGGATTCAGCCGCTGAGTAACAACCGGTGGTATCGGCATTGGCGGTTTCATACTCAGTACAGCCACCGAAGAATTCCACCATCCTGGAGTCCTGGATCACACCCACCAGGTTATAGGTGAGGCGGTCGGTGGCGGCAAAGGCGATATCGAATTCGAATCCGCGGTTACGTTGCTTGGCGGCATTGGTCAGGAAGCGGCCGGTGGGAGGTGCACCTGCTGCTAAAGCTGCAAAGTCGGCGATCTCGGTTTCAACCTGTAGGTCCTTGATGGTCTGCTGGAACAGGGTACCGGCATAGCGGATACGGCCATCCATCAGAGAACCTTTGGCACCGATCTCGAAGACTTCGGCCTTTTCCTTTTTGTATTCGAATTCTAACTGACCATCAGCATCATAGGTTTCGGCATCCCCGGTGGCCTCAACATAACGCAGGCCGCCGCGTGAGATACCGCGGTCGGAGGTATCAAATCCACCGGCCTTGAAGGCCCGGGCCCACTTGGCATACAGGGTGGTATCCTGGTTGGGACGGAAGCGGAAGGTCACCTGCGGGTCAAAGCTGCTACTGTTATGGGTGTCCTGGAACGGGCCGTTTGAAAGTCCTCCCGCACGATCCAGTCCCCAGATAGGCTGACTGATGTCAATGGGAGACATGGTATCCCAGGCATCGGGGATGTCTGTTTCACGATACTCATGGGTCCAGTAACCGGCCATACCGGCATACTGGCCACATTGCTGTCTCCATACAGGACGGTTCAGCATATCACCATCCGGCGTGCCGCCGTCGACTGTGAGACCCGTTTCACAACTGATAATGGCCTCTGCTACATCATTCCGTACCCGGTCGCCACCATTAGCGGCAGAGCGATGCTCTGTGGCCTCAATTACGCCATCAGCATTTGGGTCAGGATCGATATCAAAGATCCAGGTACGATACTTGGCGGTAATACCACCGCTCTTGTTCACATCAGAGATACGGCCACCAATGTCCAGAGATGCCTGGTCATCCATGAAGTTAAAAGTGACGTTGGCAAATGCACTGACCCATTCAGAGGACTGGTAGGGGTCATGGATACGCATGGGCTGGCGAATCTCGGCGCGCACGGTGTTCACCGGGTCCATCACCAGTTCTTCCGCCTGGTAGTAGACACCACCCGACCATTCAATCTGTCCACCCGTGGGTGAGGTCACACGGATCTCACCACTGTGCATGATGAAGTCCTCGTTTCGGAACGCCGCTTCCATCAGATAGGGTGATTCATCCGTGGACTCAAAAGACTCACGGTCATAATTCACATAACCGTAGGTACCTTCAATAGCAATGCCGTTGTCGAATTCATAACGACCACCGGAACGGATATGCCAGGCGTCCATGGGATCCCTGGAACGCAAAACATCCTTAGGATCACCACCACCATTAATCAGGGTGGCGGCGATTTCGCGAATATCCAGCAGGCCGGATCGTGCATCGTCGTTGTTGATTCCCTGTATGGGAGCAGGGAAGGAACCGGTGCCTTCCTGTACACCCACGCGGCCAAAACCGTCGGCACACTGGGGCGCTTCAACGGCCAGGTCAGTGGTAAATTCCGGGATTTGACCCGGTACCATGACTGAATAGTTATCATGAGCCCAGGGACCACGGGTGATACACACCGCATTGGTGTCACCGTCGGAGCGGCGGCTCATGCGTTCAATTTTTAATTCACCCTGGAAATTATCGGTGGGGTTCCACTGTAAAGTGATACGACCGCCATAATCTGTACGATTTGGAAAGTTTCGGCCACTGAATACATCACGGAGATGCCCGGTGGAATTGTCCCACTGGCCGGCTACGCGAATACCCAGGGTCTCAGTCAGAGGGCCACCAAAGGCACCTTCCAGACTCTTACGACCGAAGTTACCAAACTCAGCGGTGAGGTCACCCTCCCAGGTCTCGGTGGGGCCGCGGTTGATAATACTGAAGGCACCGGCGGTGGCGTTCTGGCCGAAGTAGACCGGCTGAGGACCGGTGAGTACCTCGATACGTTCCACGTCCATAAAGGCACCCTTGATCATGGAAGGCCGGCCGAAATGGACGCCGTCCACGAAGATAGGTGCAGACTGTTCAACGGCCAAGGCGGCAACATCATTACCCATACCGCGGATGGTCACAGACCATTCATGCAGGGACTCATTCATTTCCACCGAGGGTGAAAATTGTCCCAGGTCTTCCATGGTACGGAAACCCTGTTGGGTCAGTTCCGGCCCGGTGACCGCGTGGATGGAGATGGGTACCTCCTGGAGTGACTGCTCACGGCGTTGGGCCGTGACCACAATCTCTTCCAGTGATTGGGAATAGACATTTACTGGAAGTGCCATGCAGGTAAATAATAAAGAGACAAATAATTTTGTACTCAACGAGTGAAAGAAATTCGAATTCATTCGAGCCCCCATATTGAATAGTTAAAGTATGTTGCGAAATGAAAACTATACAGCAATTCAGGAAAATTAAACAACAAGTATTAAATATACAACACTAAATAAATAGAATATATATAAGTTTAAAAATATCAATAAATTAAAAATTTTAAGTACATTAATAAAATTAGAGTACGAAATGTAAGGAGGCAGATACTTAACAGAAGATTTTTTCAGAGTCTGTGAAATTTAGTAGAACAGTTTTTTCTGAATAGAATGTCCTTGTTAACAGTTCGTTATAATTAACGTAGTTGTGAATAACAAACTTATTAATAAGTTAAGATTTGTCATTAAAGTGGCGCTGATTAGATGGGGTTGTTACTGTTGATCTGATTGTATATCTGTATTTTATTTTAAATTTGTTAGCTTCAACTGGCTCTTTGGTTTGTTATATGTACAGTCGTCGAACATAAAAAAAACGGGTACCGTTTCCGATACCCGTTTTGTCTTTATCAGACTTTATCAGTTCGCTTATCTGAAGTGATAGTTGAACTGTACGCCATAGGCGAAGAAAGATGATGCCGGCATATCGTCTGTGTAACGTCCTTCACGTTCAAAGTCCCTGTCTGCAAAGTAGATCTGACGTGCACCCAGTGGGTTACGGGCATAGACACCGATGTCCCAGGTCTCGTCCTGCGGTCCAACACTGATCAGGGAGTTCCAGTCGGCGTGCACCGGCCAGGCGATGTGGTCGGTGAATCCCAGGGTGTCCTGGGTATATTCATCAGACACGGCCAGCTTGCTGTTAAAACGGGCAACAAAGCTGTCAAAGATCGGCCGCTCGTAATCCATGCTGAGGATGAACTTCCAGTCAGGTGCACGTGGGGCCTTGAAGCCGGAACGGTCGATGTTACCTTCAAAGTTGGTATTACCAAATTCAGCAAGGGATTCAGCCTCTGAGTAACAACCGGTGGTATCGGCATTGGCGGTTTCATACTCAGTACAGCCACCGAAGAATTCCACCATCTTGGAGTCCTGGATCACACCCACCAGGTTATAGGTGAGGCGGTCGGTGGCGGCAAAGGCGATATCGAATTCGAATCCGCGGTTACGTTGCTTGGCGGCGTTGGTGAGGTATCGGCCGGTGGGAGGTGCACCTGCTGCTAAAGCTGCAAAGTCGGCGATCTCGGTTTCAACCTGTAGGTCCTTGATGGTCTGCTGGAACAGGGTACCGGCATAGCGGATACGGCCATCCATCAGAGAACCTTTGGCACCGATCTCGAAGACTTCGGCCTTTTCCTTTTTGTATTCGAATTCTAACTGGCCGTCCGGGCCATATTTTTCCGGGTCATCGCCACGTGCAACCCTGAAGTTTCTGGGATCCGGGAAGAATAGGCCGCCGCGTGAGATACCGCGGTCGGAGGTATCAAATCCACCGGCCTTGAAGGCCCGGGCCCACTTGGCATACAGGGTGGTATCCTGGTTGGGACGGAAGCGGAAGGTCACCTGCGGGTCAAAGCTGCTACTGTTATGGGTATCCTGGAAGGGGCCATTAGAAGTACCCGAGGTACGGTCCAGTCCCCAGATAGGCTGACTGATGTCAATGGGAGACATGGTATCCCAGGCATCGGGGATGTCTGTTTCACGATACTCATGGGTCCAGTAACCGGCCATACCGGCATACTGGCCACATTGCTGTCTCCATACAGGACGGTTCAGCATATCACCATCCGGCGTGCCGCCGTCGACTGTGAGACCCGTTTCACAACTGATAATGGCCTCTGCTACATCATTCCGTACCCGGTCGCCACCATTAGCGGCAGAGCGATGCTCTGTGGCCTCAATTACGCCATCAGCATTTGGGTCAGGATCGATATCAAAGATCCAGGTACGATACTTGGCGGTAATACCACCGCTCTTGTTCACATCAGAGATACGGCCACCAATGTCCAGAGATGCCTGGTCATCCATGAAGTTAAAAGTGACGTTGGCAAATGCACTGACCCATTCAGAGGACTGGTAGGGGTCATGGATACGCATGGGCTGGCGAATCTCGGCGCGCACGGTGTTCACCGGGTCCATCACCAGTTCTTCCGCCTGGTAGTAGACACCACCCGACCATTCAATCTGTCCACCCGTGGGTGAGGTCACACGGATCTCACCACTGTGCATGATGAAGTCCTCGTTTCGGAACGCCGCTTCCATCAGATAGGGTGATTCATCCGTGGACTCAAAAGACTCACGGTCATAATTCACATAACCGTAGGTACCTTCAATAGCAATGCCGTTGTCGAATTCATAACGACCACCGGAACGGATATGCCAGGCGTCCATGGGATCCCTGGAACGCAAAACATCCTTAGGATCACCACCACCATTAATCAGGGTGGCGGCGATTTCGCGAATATCCAGCAGGCCGGATCGTGCATCGTCGTTGTTGATTCCCTGTATGGGAGCAGGGAAGGAACCGGTGCCTTCCTGTACACCCACGCGGCCAAAACCGTCGGCACACTGGGGCGCTTCAACGGCCAGGTCAGTGGTAAATTCCGGGATTTGACCCGGTACCATGACTGAATAGTTATCATGAGCCCAGGGACCACGGGTGATACACACCGCATTGGTGTCACCGTCGGAGCGGCGGCTCATGCGTTCAATTTTTAATTCACCCTGGAAATTATCGGTGGGGTTCCACTGTAAAGTGATACGACCGCCATAATCTGTACGATTTGGAAAGTTTCGGCCACTGAATACATCACGGAGATGCCCGGTGGAATTGTCCCACTGGCCGGCTACGCGAATACCCAGGGTCTCAGTCAGAGGGCCACCAAAGGCACCTTCCAGACTCTTACGACCGAAGTTACCAAACTCAGCGGTGAGGTCACCCTCCCAGGTCTCGGTGGGGCCGCGGTTGATAATACTGAAGGCACCGGCGGTGGCGTTCTGGCCGAAGTAGACCGGCTGAGGACCGGTGAGTACCTCGATACGTTCCACGTCCATAAAGGCACCCTTGATCATGGAAGGCCGGCCGAAATGGACGCCGTCCACGAAGATAGGTGCAGACTGTTCAACGGCCAAGGCGGCAACATCATTACCCATACCGCGGATGGTCACAGACCATTCATGCAGGGACTCATTCATTTCCACCGAGGGTGAAAATTGTCCCAGGTCTTCCATGGTACGGAAACCCTGTTGGGTCAGTTCCGGCCCGGTGACCGCGTGGATGGAGATGGGTACCTCCTGGAGTGACTGCTCACGGCGTTGGGCCGTGACCACAATCTCTTCCAGTGACTGACCGTATACCGGGCCAGAGGTTACCCCAATCGTTACAAGTAAAGCGCTGTAAAAGCCTTTACTGATTGGTGAGTTTAACCAGTTAGATTTGAGCATGAGCTCCCCCTTAAATAGATATGAAGTAAAAACAAATTAGAAAACTGTTTAAATTATTATTGTTGCTAATTTCTTACATGGATATAAATACTATAATATCGCAGTAATTTACTAGCAATCTGAGCGTAAAATACTTTGAATACAAAAATATATCAAGTAGATGTCGAAATAAAACAGGGGGTAATTCTCAATGAGTTAGCAAAAAATGGCATTCAAACCAGTAAAGTTGTTGCAAATATACAAAATGTAGAATGTACTAACTGTTGAAGTGATAATTTTATATATATAAAACAATAAGTTAAATTTTTAAAGACAGGACCAAGCCAATGGTCTAGATGGATAACTTTTCTAAGGGGTAGGTGGGCTGGTTATTCAACCAACCCACGTTCAATTCTAAGTCGTTCAATATAGGCCCTTTCAAAGCCATCCACAATCCAGCGGTAACCTTCAGGATCTATGAAGGGGTTGGGTGATGCCCCCTGCTGTTTCAGGGCGATCTTATCAATGAAATTAAACCAGTAACCATGGCCGGCGAGAAAGATATCCACGGGAAGGGCCTTGAGCTTGGCAAAGGCATAGGCGAAGTCTTCCGGCATATTGGGATAATCGGGATTGCCCACCAGTAACTCATCGGGATTCATACGCATACCGCAGAAGAAGGCCACGTTATATTGTCTGCCGTTTTCTTCTGCTGTCATACTAAAGGTGGTGCATCCCTTGCTGTGGCCCGGGGTGAGGTGTGCGGTGAGGACGGTGTCCCCCAGTTGCAGCTTTTCCAGGTCTTCTATGATCCGATCTACCTTTACCGTAGGCCATCTGCCCCGTTCTCTAAAATCGCTCTCACCACCGGACTCCATGACATGGGCATCCCCTTCCATTGCCAAAACCGTGGCACCGGTGGCCTCTTTGATGTGGGCATGACCGCCCACATGGTCCCGGTGGGCATGCAGGGTCAATAAGTATTTTACGTCGTCCAGGTTGAACCCCAGTTTCTGTATATTATTTGCAATGCCAGGGGCAAATTCTGCTTCTGAGGTGTCGATTAAAAAATGACCTTCTGCTGTGGTAATCAACCAGGAAGGATAGTGACTAACGGCACTGACCGAATAAATATTATCAATGATATTTAATGGCTCGATGTATTCTGTCCGGGTGGGGTCATCTGCCTCAGGTGAAAAACTGCTGGGGTCCGTCAGCATCAGCTGTTGCGCGCCCACGGTCAGCGGTAAGTTTAAAATGGATATATGTAATAGAAGTAGCAAATATGTATTCAGTTTGCCTTTAATACTAATTACATAAAATGATGATTTACTCATGGTTATATCCCCCCGGATTTTGCTCCAAAAAACGTAGCGAAAAGTAAAAAAGTCTTTTTAAAATAATACGAAGATTTATTGATTAAGTAAAAATAAAAAAAGGAGATGAAACTGCCGTTTCATCTCCTTTTGTATAAACACGTGAGAATTTTGTTTTATTGTTGCTGCTGCTGCCGTTCAAGTTCCTGCTGTTTCCTGATGGCCTCAACTTCGGCATCGATCTCGATGTCAACTTCAAGTCCACCACGACCCAGGATACAGGTCCCTCTTGGGCCAATGGTCTTTGATTCATCGGCACCCAGTGATAACAGCACATTTACTGTGGTGGGGCGGGGCAGGGTACGATTTAACAGTCCAACCACACTTCTACCTTCTGCCAGGCTCAGCGGGGTGCGTCCGCAACCATTTTGAATATTAATTTCAGCACCCTTTTCGGCCAGGAATTTCACCAGGTTGTCAGCACCGATAAAGGCCGCAGCATGCATAGCCGTCCAACCGGTGGCCGTGGCCTCGTTAACATCACCACCCAGTTCCAGTAAACGTCCAATCACATTGATGGCGTTACGTTCTTCCTGCGGGGTAAAGTCGTTCTTTTTCCCAAGCCCGGCGGCTACCAGTAATGATGAACCATTACCCAGGATCTGGTTATCATCGGCATAGGCTTGTTGTTGACTTTCAAAATAAGGGGTATGCACATCCGTTTTAACCAGTGGGTTAGCACCATGTTCCAACAGGATCTCCATACCAGTGTTGTCCAGTGAGGCACTGGCCAGCATAAACGGTGTCGCGCCTTCAAGATTTAACCAGGGCAGGGCGTCCATTCTCAGGCGGGGTGGCGGGTATTTCATTTCGGCATTCACATCGGCGCCGTTTGCCAACAGGGCCTCGGCCAGGTCATACATGTTACCACCGGGGAGAATGACGTCTGCTGTTTCATCAGCATTTTCTGTATCGACGATACCTTCAACGATATACAGGCCATAGGCCACTTCATCCATCATTGCCTTTTCTTCTTCCGTAAGCGTTTCTATGGGTTTGCACAGTGAGTCACCGGCAAAGCCGCAGACGCGGGTAGATGCTACAATCTCATAACCATGTAGAAGTTTAAGTCCATCGCGCATGGCATAATGTAAGGCAGTCATATTATTGGCATCCGGGATGTTGGGATCAGCACCTTCCCCAAGTAGAAAAATTGCAAGGTCTTCATTTCCCCAGGATGCGGCGATAACCAGGGCGGTACCATCTTCAACAGAGACATCATTAACATTTGCACCACGGTTGATTAATAGTTTTGCTGTCTCCAGGTCATTTGCCCTGGCAGCAAACATTAATGGTGTATATCCTCCCTGTGATACGCTGGTTACATTACCGGCATAACCTTCCAGGATCATGGGCGAGTAGGATTTATCTTCCTTTAATTTTGTGGTGTGCACGTTGACATTGGCAACAGCTTCAATCAGCAGTTTTGCAATATCCGGATTTCTGTAGGAGATGGCCCACATCAATGCCGTCTGATTTTTTCGGGGTTCTGATGTATTGACGTTGGCCCCTGCGTCTATCAGCATTTTCGCAATGGCAGTTTGCCCGAGGCGTGTTGCAGTCATCAAGGGTGTTTCCCCTGTCCACATTTCCTTATCAGGGTCTGCTTTTGCCTTTAACAGGACAGCGACCATTTCCGGATTACGGTTTCGTATAGCAAGCATCAGGGGCGTCATGCCTATATCATTGCCTGCATTGACATTGGCCCTGGCCTTGATAAGTTGATTCACAACTTCCAGATTATCCCAGTACACTGCCCAGGATAATGCAGTTGTACCATCTGCCTGGGCCTGATTCACATCGGTCCTGCCTTTGAGTTGTGTTTTTACTGCTTCCCAGTCCTGTTTCTTTGCCGCAGATAAAAGGGACTCATCAGCACTAACTCCGATGAGCCCGAGCAGCATAAACAGAACCAGCGACAGGACACCATTCCTGGTGATTTCTTCGCTGGTCATATACTTCATTTTAGTTCTCCGTTTGGTTATGCGGTGCGGTCAATATTCAGTGCGCCGTTTGACATGCCAATATCTCCACCAAATGTATCGGTGGGAATATCCAGCATATTTAACATGGTCACATGGAGGTTGGACAGTGGTGTGCCTGAATTATAGACAATGTGCTTACCACCCTTTGGCATTCTTCCGCCGCCACTGCCGATGAGGGCGACCGGAATATTCCATTGGTTATGGACATCGCCATCACCCATACCTGCACCGTAAACCATAATGGAATTGTCCAGAATAGAAGAACCATCAAGGTCTTTGGTGGCAGCAAGCTTGTCGAGGAATTCGCCATACATCTTGCTGTGATAAACATCGATCTGGCCCGCCTGGTTTTTTCTGACCGGGTCACCACGATGGTGGGTCAATGGATGGTAGGGGTCCTGGTGTCCGAGCATGGTGTAGACCATTTCACTGTATTCACGAGCCACCATGAAGGTAAACACCCGGGTCATATCGGTCTGGAAGGCCAGGACCAACAGATCAAACATCAGGCGAAGGTGTTCTTCATGGGGTGGTATACCTAGGGGTTTTTGCATCTCCGGCAACTCAATGCCGGTTTTCTCTTCAGCCTTCTGGACCCTGAATTCCACTTCGCGGACGGCATCCAGATACTCGCTAAGCTTATTACTGTCGTCAGCACCAATACGTTTTTTGATCCGGTTGGTCTCGTCCTTGACGAAATCAAGGATGCTGTACTGACGGCCAATACGCTGCTGCCTGGCAGCAGGATCGGTGCCACCATCGCCAAACAGACGTTCAAAAATTTCACGCGGACGGTGTTCCATAGGGATAGGTGTGGTGGGGCTGGCCCAGGAGATGGTGTTGGTATAGGCGGAGCTATAACCACCGGCGGACTGGCCTGCCAGTTCTGCTGCATTCTCAATACACAGCTGCAATGAAGACAGGGGTGTTTCCTGGCCCAGTTTGTCAGCGATGAACTGGTCAACAGAACGGCCGCACTTGATCTCACTCAATGATTTATTCGGCTTGAATCCGGTGAGAAACATTGAGCTACCACCGACGTGGCCACTGACGCTTTCCATTTCACCGTTGTCGAGGTTACTCATGACGATCATTTGATCGCGGTGGGCCTCCCAGTTTTTCAGGATATCCGTCAGTTCAAAATCGGTTCCTGCTTTTGCCGGTCTGAACCGCTCGCGAATTATTCCGTTAGGGGTATAGGTATAACCCACACGAACAGGCATTTTAGATTCACCGGTTGCAGCAAGCGCAGGGACCATGGAGTCCAGCATAGGCACTGCAACCGAGGCACCAAGACCTTTTAAAACGGTACGTCGCGGAAGCGCTTTTTTGAGAATAATCATGAGTTTGTCCTCCTCATATTAAAGGGTAAGCTATTTACAATTCCTAATATAATGTCTGAAAAACGATATTCATCTGCCTCGGTATCACGAACAATGTCCCTGACGGTTGCCATATCATAATACTGCAGGTCACGACCCAGGGCATAGGTTAAAAGCTTCTGGGTAAAGGCACTGGCGATTACCTCTGATCTGCCCAGCAAAGCCTGTTGTAACTCTGATGGTCCCTGGAACTGGGAGCCATCCGGTAACATGCCCGAGGAATCGATGGGTTGTCCGGCATCTTCTGTTCGCCATTGGCCAATGGGATTGAAGTTTTCCAATCCAAAACCTATAGGGTCCATACGATTGTGGCAGACGGCGCAGACCGGGTTGGCGCGGTGTTTTTCCATGGCCTCACGCATGGTCAGCTTCTTACCGGCATCATCGTCTTCTTTCAATGGCGGAATGACCGTGGGGGGAGGCGGTGGTGGTGCCGCCAGGATGTTTTCCAATACCCACTTGCCACGTAATACTGGAGATGTACGGTTGGGATAGGATGTAATCGACAACACTGCACCCTGTGCCAGCAATCCCTTTTTGTCTTCCTCAGAAATACTGACCTTGCGGAATTTATTACCGTATACACCAGGTATTCCGTAATGATCGGCCAGTCTTTGATTAATTATTTTATAGTCTGCTCTGAACAGGTCGAGGATAGAACGGTCTTCTTCAAACACACTGGTGATAAACAATTGTGTCTCCTTGAGGAAGTCCTTACGCAGGTTTTCGTCGAAGTCCGGAAACAGCTCCTGGTTTTTGTCTGTATGTGGGAGGTTACGCAGTAGTAACCATTGTTCAGCAAAGTTATTCACCAGGGTCTGTGAACGGTCATCCTTGAGCATTCTTCTGACCTGGGCACTCATAACTTTTGGATCACTCAACTTGCCTTTTTCCGCCAGAGAAAGCAGTTCATCATCAGGGATACTGCTCCACAGGAAGAACGATAAACGGGAGGCAAGCTCAATATCACTCAGCTCATAATTGCTGTCTTTTGCTACGTTACTGGGGTCACTGTTTATCCTGAACAGAAAATCGATATTTACCAGTAGTCCTTCTATGGCCATTTGTATACCCGCATCAAATGAACCGTACTGGTCTAGGGCTGAATGATATAGACCCATCAGTGGTTCTACGTCTTCATCCGTGACAGGCCGGCGGTATGCTATCCTCGCCAGGTTCGTCAGTATTTCTTCGGCGCAGGCCTCCTGTTGGGATTGATGCCTGGGTGTACAGACAAATATCTTTTCCCGGCTCACAGTATTGCCCGGCCCTTCAACATCAAAGGGCCCCGCAATATTAACGCTACTGACAGACGGGTCAGTCCATGCGCGTTGATAGTCCTTGGTCAATCTGGACGAAAAATAATTTTTATAATCTCTTTCAGGGACTGGAGATTCCCACGCAAAATTTTCTTCCAGGAATGCCACCTGCACCAGTCGTTCACCTGCCTCGACCGGTACACGTATCTTAAGGTTGGCATCGGCTGTTCTTTCATACTGTGCCTGGTCAAAATCCGGTGGCACCTTGTCGGCACGGCCACTGCCCAGTGCCAGCCCAACGTTTTCTCCACCAACCTGTAGTACGCCTACCCGTTTGCCGTCAATTCTAACTTCCAGGCGGTTAGGTTTGCCCATGCCAATTACCAGTCCAGTGGAATCAGTCCTGAGTAGACGCATGTTTAGCTCATATTCACCATCCAGGGGAAAACGATGGTTTACTGCAATTCCACCCCGGGTACCAAACGGCAGGTCTTCATTCATCCTGTCGTTTTGCAGCAGGAAAGGCGAGATCGTATATTCTATACTGTCTGCACCAATGCTTGGATCGCCAATGGCAAGCCGGCTGACCTGGCGGGCCACGGCCATATATTTTTCCATCAGGATGGAAGAGACAGAAAGGAGATCACCCAGGTTATCAAATCCACCAGAGTTATCAGGTGGCAATAATTCTGCACCATTGATATTGACCCCTAACAGGTCCCTGACCACATTGGTATATTCTGTCCGGTTTAAGCGGTGCGCTGTTACTGTCCTGCCAGGGTTGGGGTTGGCTTTCACCAGTGCATCCAGACCACTTGCCAGGTGATCAGCAAGTGAACTATAGAATTCATCTTCCGGCCTGGGCATGCCAACGGGCGGCATGGAGCGGGTTTGAAGTTTCAGTAAAACCTTTTCCCACAATGCCGGGTCTTCTCCCAGGTCATTGAGGTTGGCCGTATCCAGCATCAGGTTGGCGGTCTTCAGGGTTTCATTGTGGCAGGTAACACAATACTGATTCATGGTATCGCGGTATTCAGACATTGATTCCTGTGCCTGTACTGTTGAGATCGCGGTTACCAGAATTACGGTGATTGCGAATATAAGATTAAGCCTGTTCAAGTTTCTGCTCCTTTCAAATAACTCACTGACTGATAATTAAAAAACAGGGAATTTATATAGTGTACAGAGACGCTGTTTTTTACTCATTTCAACTATCAAATATTGCACTAATTTGGTTAGATATCAAGTCGTCTAATATTTCGTAGTGCATAATGTTTGTTACTGATTCTTATGACATTTTTTTAATATTTTGATGTTATCGAGTACTCAAATATGAGAACGATTCTGATTTGCATTTCATGATTTTCATTGTAGGGTATGAGTTTGATAGCTTAATGATAATGAATTTAATTTTAACTAATTGAAATATATATCATTTAATATAATTTTGTACCGGGTGATTTTATTTTCAATTTCGAGTTAAAAGCCAATTGACCATAATATTTCCATAATTAATATTTTATTATGTGTTGTATCCTTAGAATAACATCTGCTTACTAGCTAATTTTTGTTTAAAGAAGTGGTTCAAGATCAGGATTTCGGGGGGCAGTTTATGCGTTTGATAGTCTTCATATTCCTTTTAGCAGGGCTAACATCAAGTTATGCCCAGAATTCCCTGGATGAGTACCGGGAGACCCTGGATCTATATTGCGTCACCTGTCATAACGACACCTTAAAAACCGCCAACCTGATGCTGGACACGGCTGACCTAGGTGATCCCGCCAGTGATTCCATGTTATGGGAAAAGGTGATCACCAAGCTTTCATTAAAAACCATGCCGCCCGTTGGCATGCCCAGGCCCGATGACGAATTTTATTCATCCTTTGCTGAATATCTTTCAGAATCACTGGATGAGCATGCCAAAGCCGATCCCAATCCGGGAAATATGGTAGTTGCACACAGGCTAAACCGGACGGAATATACCAATGTCATAAGGGACCTGCTGGGACTGGAAATCGACGGTGCAGAAATGCTCCCACCAGATAATTCAGGGGGGTTTGATAACCTGGGGGACCTGCTCTCTGTCTCTGAAGTATTAATGGAAAGCTATATGTCAGCAGCCAGGGTAATTGGCAGGTTGGCTGTAGGGGACCCGGCGATCCAGGCGGACAGCAGGCAATATATGATCGACCCAAGACTCCTGCAGAATGTCAGGATGAACGAGGACCTGCCATTCGGTTCCAGGGGTGGCATTGCCATCAAACACCATTTTCCCCTGGACGGTGAATATGTCCTCAATATCCGCCTGCAGCGGACAGATAACGGTTATATCATTGGTATCAATGAACCTAGACGTCTGGATGTACGTGTCGACGGTGAAAGAATTCAATTACTGACTATCGGCGGAGAGAATGTAGGGCTTGGTTATGCCAGGGGCGGTGCCGACGCTGTGGCCCCCGATTTTAACCAGGCGCAATATGAGCGTACCGCAGACTCGTCATTACAGATCCGCTTTCCCATGAAAGCGGGGACACGAACAGTACAGGTGGCCTTCCTCGAGGAAACCTTTGCCTGGGAAGGACACATCCCACCCCCTTCCTATGAAAACTGGTATGCAGCCAGGGTGGAGCGGGAAAGTGAGAGGGCCTGGCGTGACCCCGCAGTCAGCAGCATTATGCTTACTGGACCATTTGATGTTAGTGGATCTGGCGAAACTTTAAGTCGTGAAAAAATATTTATCTGTGCGCCAAATAGCAGTATCGAAGAAAGCCCCTGCGCAAGAAAGATTCTGGTAAACCTGACCAGGCAGGCCTATCGACGCCCGGTCACTTCAGATGATGTTGCCCCATTTATGCAGTTATATGACCAGGGCAGGGATGAATATGGTTCATTTGATGCCGGGATTCAGTTGGCCATTGAAGGCCTGTTGGTAAGTACCGAATTGCTGTTTCGTATAGAACGTGCTCCCAGGGACATTGAAGAGAATGAAGTCTACGCATTAAATGATCTTCAACTGGCCTCGCGGTTATCGTTCTTTCTCTGGAGCAGTATCCCGGATGAAGAATTACTGGCGCTTGGTGAACAGGGCAGACTAAGCGGACCGTCAGTGCTTAAACACCAGGTCAGGCGAATGCTCGCTGATGAGAAATCCATGGCCCTGGTGGATGATTTTGCTGACCAGTGGTTATTACTGCGTAATCTCCCTCAATTGCATAAAAATCAGGACGTCTTTCCGGATTTTGATGAGACCTTGAGGGAAGCACTGTATCAGGAAGTTAAGCTTTTTGTCGGCAGTATTTTTAAAGAAGATCGTCCAATACTGGACCTGCTTCGGGCCGATTATACTTATTTGAATGAACGCCTGGCCCGTCACTATGGCGTAGAAGATGTATATGGTAATCGTTTTCGACGCGTGACCTTGACCGATCCCAATCATAAGGGATTATTGGCTCGGGCTGGTATTATGGCAATTACGTCATATCCAAATAGAAACTCAACCGTGATTCGCGGGAAATGGGTACTGGAAAATATTCTTGCCGCACCGCCTCCCCCACCACCAAGCAATGTTCCTCCCCTGGAGGCCACCAAAGCGGCACCCGGTCAGACATTGACCCTGCGCGAGAAGATGGAAATTCACCCGGCCAATCCCGCCTGTGCGGTCTGCCACAATCAAATGGACCCCATTGGGTTTGGGTTACAAAATTATAATGCGATAGGTAAATGGCAAACTGAAGAAGAAGGTAAGCTAATCGATGCATCGGGTAGGTTACCCAACGGCACTGAATTTGAAGGGCCGGCACAATTACAACACGCATTGCTGCAAAAACCTGATGTCATAACCAGTGCTTTTACCCAGAAACTCATGACCTATGCCCTTGGCAGACCGGTTGCATATTACGATATGCCCGCAGTTCGCGAGATTGTCAGAAATGCGACTAATGAAGATTACCGATTTTCATCTATAGTATTAGGTATTGTAAATAGTTTACCCTTTAAATTCAGGAGGGAGAGTCAATGATCATTCTGCAAAAGAAATTACCGCGTCGGACCTTTTTACGAGGTATGGGGGCTGCCATATCTCTACCCATGTTATCTGCCATGGTCCCCGCGCTGGCCAGGTCTACTCAAGGCAAAATGCCCTTACGGGTCGGCTATATTTATTCACCAAACGGCATTATCCGCGAGCGTTGGCGTCCTGAAAGTGCCGGGCAAAACTTTGAGATGACAGACATCCTCAAGCAATGGGAACAGTACCGTGAGCAGATACTGATACTCAGTAATATGAATAATGGAGAATCAGAGTCTGTGGATGGTCACGTGGGTGGTAGCGGTATGTGGCTGACGGGTGTTGAACCCAATAAATCACTCAGTGATATACGCTGCGGGACTTCAGTTGATCAAATGATTGCAAGAAAAACCGGTCAGGAAACCCCTGTGGCTTCACTACAGGTATGTATCGAAAATGCGGCCGAGCTGGCGGGGCAGTCTAACGCCGGATACAGCTCCGCGTATACCAATACCATTTCCTGGTCCAGTCCAACGACACCATTACCAATGGAACACCGCCCGAGAGAAATCTTTGAGCGTTTATTCGGGGACGGTGGGACCGATCCGGCCGTTAGACAAAACAGGATCAATCGTAAGAAAAGCATCCTGGATTTTGTCATGTCAGATGTGTCACGCGTGAAAAAGGAACTGGGCGCGACAGACAGCCGTAAACTCAGCGAGTTTACCGATGCCTTGCGTGATGTAGAACTTCGAGTACAAATCGCTGAAGATAAAGCCGATATGGAATTGCCTGAGATGGAACGGCCAATCGGTATTCCACCACATGAAGATCATATTGGCCTGATGTATGACCTGCTCGCCCTGGCATTTCAGACAGATACCACCCGGGTCTTTTCGTTCATGGTGGCCCGCGAGTATAGTGAACTGGTATATACCCATTTAGGTCACCAGGATCCCTATCATCCATTAACTCATCATAGAGGTGACCCGGTCCGTAAACGCCAGGCAGGCGAGATCGATGTATATCATGCCCAGCTATTTGCCCGTTTTCTTCATAAGTTAAGTTCAACTGAAGATGCTGACGGATCGTCTGTGCTGGATAACTCCATGCTGATGTATGGTGCCGGAATGGGCGAAGGGGACGTGCATAATCAATACAATGTGCCAATCGCATTACTGGGTAGTGGTGGCGGTAGACTAAAGGGTGGTCGCCACATCAAGTACACCATGGGAACACCATTGACGAATTTACACCTCTCCATGCTGGAGTTGTATGGAATTGAGAAGGATTCCATGGGGACTGTGTTGGGCGAATCGACAGGTAAGCTGGATCTCACCGCATCTGCCTGATGCAATAAAGGTATTGAAGGTATGCGAAGACTCTTAGCAACATTAACAATGATGTTTACTCTTTGCTTTGCGATTGTGAGCAACGCAGCAGTTAGTGATGATGAACTGAAGTTAGTTCTCGCCGCCAAGCAACAGAAATGGGACGTGGTATCCACCCTGGTTGCAAATGATGAATACGATATCAATCAATCCCAGGCAGACGGGGCAACGGCCCTGGCCTGGTCGGTATATTGGGACAATGCTGAAATGACCAGGTTGCTGCTGGATTCAGGTGCCGATACAAACATTGCCAATGTCTATGGCGTCACCCCGTTATTTCTGGCCACTAACAACAGGAATCCTGCCATTGCCAGTATGCTGCTTGAATCAGGGGCGGACCCTGATGCCAGGTTATGGAGTGGGGTGACATCGGTCATGAACGTATCAAAAGATGGTGTCAATGGATTGCTATCTTTGCTGATCGAACATGGTGCCGATATCAATGTTGCTGAGCCATTAAGAGGCCAGACGGCCCTGATGTGGGCCATTGCATTTGGTCACCCAGGTACTGCAAAAATTTTGATAGAAAACGGCGCCAATGTAAATGCTGTAACCAAGATGCGGGATGAGGATTTTGAGCCTCTGGTACTTGATGGCTATGGTGCCGATGTACTGGGGACCCCCCGGGGAGGTTATTCTGCATTGATGTTTGCCGCACGCGCAGGTGATCTTGAAACAATTAAACTACTTCTCGATAACGAGGCGGACATTAATCTGCAGGCCAATGAAGACGGTACTGCGCTGGTGATTGCCGCAGCCAATGGTTTTGAAGATATTGCGCTCTTTCTGCTTGATAATGGCGCTGACCCTGACCTGACTGATGCCAATGGCATCACTCCCCTGCATTACGCCATGCGTGATGGCCTGAAAGTATTACATGGTATGCGCACAGATTTCTCAAAACAGGTTTGTGGTTATGCATCTGACTCACGCTGTAAACCATATGACACGCTGACCGAGGAAGACCTGAAGTTTCTGGAAGATCCAAGTTTTGGGCTGTATATCGTGCAACCGAAGAGTAAGCCTGATGATCCATTGTATGGCGGTAACATGTATGACCTGGCCAGGGCGTTATTAGCGGCAGGCGCCGATCCCGACGTGGGCATGAAGCATCCACCGGCCCGATTGCGAATTGAAAGACTGCCGTATTTTAATCTAAGCGGATTAACCCCTTTTATGCTGGCAGTAGCGGCCCTGGACCAGACTGCGATGGATATGTTACTGGAAACGGAAGTGGATGCCCTGGTTGAAACCCGGCCTGATGAAGAAGTACTCAATAAACAGATCAATAAAACTGCGGATGATAATCAGTTTATGAGTGATGCAACCTCATTAATGGTGGCTGTGGGGATGGGACGTCGTAATGACTTTTCACCGGAGGAAGAAGAACTGGCATTGAACACAGCAGAAAAACTCATTGGCCTCGGTGCAGATGTCAATGAGACTAATGCAGTAGGCTGGACACCATTGCATGTTGCCGCGTTCCTGGGGGCAAACCGAATTGTTGAATTTCTGGTTGAAAATGGTGCTGAACTGGAGGTCCAGAATGGCTGCGGACAAACGCCGTTAAGCCTGGCGGTTGGTAGAAACCAGCGAGGACTGATCAGGCGAACCGTTCCCCATATTAAAACAGCTGAGTTACTGATGGATCTGGGGGCGGGCGAAGTTAAGCCTTCTGATCCCGTTGGTCTATGTGTGTTAGGACGGGGAGGTCTGGAATTCGATGACTTTCAGAGAGACCGTGTTGAAACAGAAATTGAACTGTCAGGACTTCAGGAAAAACTCGATAGCAAACCTTACGGTTATCTTGTAGGTGATACCTATTTCATGGGTCAATAAGTAGAATCTATCTAAAAATTTATCTTTTGGCTTTATGCTTTGTTATCGCCCTCCTCAAATGCGGGGCAGCGTAGCGGCAGACTGCGTGTAAACTCCGCTTTTCGGAGGGCTCTGGCCGCGCCTAAATCCAAAATCTCTAATTTTTAGATAGATTCTAGTGAGTATATAATAGTTAGGAACTATTAAGACTAATTAATTTTGATGTCTGAACAGGAGTAGTAGTCGTTCCCATCATCGATAGGGCCCATGGACTGGGTAAACCTGAAGGTGCAATTCTCACAAACCAGCCCCGCAGGGAGAGTGATATCCGCCCAGTAATACTTGGGTTCTTCCTCACTCAAATCGCTGACGCCTTCCACCTCATCCACACCATCTTTAATCAACAGCAGGGTATGCCAGCTCTTCTCATAATCAGCTGAGATATCAATTCGCCATTCACCTGAGTGATCTGTTGTCTCTTTCCAGTGCACGCGAATGGTTTCGCCTTTGTTATACGTCCTGACCGGGTCACCTTTTTCACTTGCCGGTGGATTTCCACGTAGCCCTCCGCAGGGAAGGATGTCCTTCATACGTACATTTTCTACTCTTGGAGGTGGTGAGTTGAATGCCTCCGGATTGGGGTCATCGGGGGCCGGGGACGCAAGCAAGGTTGCATGTCCCCAGCCCATAATGGGTAGAGCGATTAAAACAAGTAAGACTGTGTTCTGAAACAGTTGCTTTATCAAGTCAGTAGCGGATTACCTGGCAGCCATTTCATCCTGAAGCTGTTTCTGGAACCGCTTTTCATAATACTCGATGTACCAGGCGCAACCTTCGGGATCAATAAATGGATTTTGAGAGGCAGTGCCAGCTTTGGCTAGCTTATCATCCAGTTCAATGGATGAGGCACGGGCATAGAGATAGACGTCGCATTGCAATGATTTCAGATGCGCAAAGGAATTCTCAAAATCTCCCCGAATCTCTGGATAAAGTTCATTCTTCAGCAACGGTCCACGGTCCACTCCGGAAGCTGACATACCACCCATAAAAACAGCGTTATAGGTCTTGCCGTCCTTGTCCTGCACTTCCAGACTCCAGGTCGTGGTGCCAATGGTATGCCCTGGCGTCAGATGGGCTGTCAGTGTCTCACCACCAATTTCAATGGTCTCCAGGTGACCAATCGTGTCGTCTACCTTTACCGGCTCAAAAAAACGTGCCCCTTCAGGATAGATAATATTTCTGAAATCACTTTTTCCCCCTGAAGCCAATACATCGGCCGTTCCTTCGGAGGCGATGATCTTGGCGTGAGGTAAAAGTCTTTGTAATGCAGCCAGCCCACCAATGTGTTCTTCATGGGGATGGGAGTTGACGATATATTTAATATCATCCAGTTCAAAGCCCGCCTTGACGATCGACTCAACAGTCCATGCGACCTGCTCGGGTGAGGTGGAATCCATAAGAACATGGCCTTCTGGCGTAGTAATCAGAAATGAGCCCACTTCTGAATGTCCAACCCACCAGACATTATCAATGATATTAATAGGGTCACGCTTGGTCTGGCCTTCATTGTTTGCGCGATTGGCTGAATCCAGTCTTTCCATAGTCAACTGGGCTGAAAGATTTGGACTGATGGCCAATGACAAAACCAAACTTAAAAAAGTAATGACACTGGCTTTTACTGGTAAAAAAAGAACGGATTGTGTTCATTTCATTATGCTCCCTTGGTGATGATATTTTTATAATAATATTACAAATTGTATCAGCCATGCTGGCTGGAGACCACTCTTACAAGCATTATTCACAGAGAATACTTATTATAAAAAAATCATAAAAATCAATTAGTTATTAAATATTATATTATTAACTACCATTCTCTTCCTGTGTTGCCATTTCCACAGGCTGCGGTAGATAAAGTGATATTCAGATTCCCTGTGAGGATGTCATCTTTGCGGTGAGGGTGTGGTCTTCGCCAGTTCGTATCCGGGGTGAATATAGTCGTAAATTTATCCAATAAATATATAATTTCAGCCATGGAAGAATTACAGCATTTATTTGACTCAAACCGGGAATGGGTAAAAGAAATCACGGCTAGTGATCCGTACTTTTTCAAGCGCCTGGCCAAACAGCAAAAACCAGAACTCTTGTGGATTGGTTGTTCGGACAGTCGTGTGCCGGCAAACCAGATTGTTAATCGGCTCCCTGGTGAGGTCTTTGTACATCGTAACATCGCTAATCAGGTCGTTGCTGAAGATGTCAATTGTCAGGCAGTTATCCAGTTTGCTGTAGAGGTATTGAAGGTCAGACACATCATTGTCTGTGGTCACTATGGATGTGGTGGGATAATAGCAACCCTGGAAGGTGAGGGTAATGGCAAACTGGCTGACTGGTTGGCGCATATAAGAGCCGTATACCTGGATCACCAGAGCGAAGTAGATATGATTGAGAACGAGCAGGAGAAGATAAACCGTCTTTGTGAGTTGAATATTGCCAGCCAGGTAGAACAGTTATGTCGTTCTGCCCCCGTTATCGCTGCCTGGCAAGCAGGTCAGCCATTAATGGTCCATGGTCTGATTTACAATATCGAGGATGGGATACTCAAAGACCTTAATATTACTGTAACAGGCAGTGGATAGCTGTCATTTACCCGGTAAAAACAAACGGCAGTAATATCCGTATTCCAGAGTCGGGAAAGCTGAAAAGACATTACCCCATCTATTGATCCGTTGAATTCCCATGTATTTGCGTCACTAATACTGGCGTAGCGTTGGTCAGCGGCATTTAATACGCAGATGCCACTTGATCAAAAGTTAGCATATACGGAATAGGGCTTTTATACTTCAAGGACAGATCGGTGAATGGGAGTTACTTCACACAAATAGATTACAGAGATTTCTGAGGGAGAAGACAGTATGGAGTCCATCACACAAAGTTCATTTTTAAGATCGTTTTTCGTCATCATATTTGGTCTTGTAATAATAAGTACGCCAGTTAAGGCACAGATGCCGGTAGAAAATACCTATCCTGCACCAAGCTACCCGACTATTAAGGCACCAACGACGGTGGAAGAAATTATGCCATATGCCCGCGCCTATGCAGAGAATGAGAGTAGTTTTCTGGGGTATGGATTTGGTGCCATTAAGCCCGGAGAGAAGGTGATCCTGGTAACAACAACCACGGATCCGGGTGCAGATATATATATAGAGGCGATTATGACTGCCATACAGGAAAGGGGTGTGGTTCCTATCCTTATGCATGATTATGAGATAGTGGGTGTGACTCTGGATGAGGCCCGGGTTCTCGGCAGCAGGATGTCTGAACTGGGTGTTGGTATGTCGGCCTTTGAACAACCGGATGCCAGTCGGGGCTGGAAAGAAGGCTGCCTGTTTTTTGGAATGAATGATCATTTGCAGAATAACCACCCGCGTCTTTATGAGTTATGTAATCCACCCGGTATAGAAGACCAGTTATCCCCGGAATTATTTGCTGTGTATCAGAAGATGAGGACAGCACGGGGGGCAATTCCTCAATATATAAACAAATATATGGATGAAAACCCGGATATTCGCGGCGTCTTCTATGGTCGCGGTGGGCCTATCTGGCAGAGCTTTCAGCCAAATGACAGGTGGCTTGGCATGTTCCTGTTTGACAATATGTGGATAGCCCTGGCACCGAGCAGTTCATTCCCGGCCGATGTCTGGATGCAGGCAGAGGAACTCACAATGGAACCCGCCGTCGCCACGGACAAGGTAACGGTGACAAATCCCATGGGGGTTGATGTGTGGTGGGACCTGACAGAAGATCAGGCACAGCGCTGGACGGAAGGTTTATACCTGCGTGGTCATCTTTTCATGTTTCCTAATGAGGCCTATGGCAGTTATGGTCTAAGCACGACTCAGTATCCTGCCCGACCCACCAACTGGATTCCACTCAATCCCATTGTAAAGATGAATGGCACAGTCACGGGTTATACCAGCCACGTCGGATACTTTCCCATGGTTGAGCAGGTATGGAAAGACGGCTACCTCACGGAAGTTCGCGGCGGCGGTATTTATGGTGAACTGATGCGCGCATTGATGGATATGCCGGGTATCAATGATACCTACTGGCCCCAAATGGATGAACCAGGATTTCTCTGGCATTTTGAGACTGCCCTGGGGACCAATCCAAAGGCCCTGCGCCCGGATATTACGCAGGTGATTCCCGCTCCAGAGCGCGAACGTGACGGAACATTCCATTGGGGGCTGGGAGTGAATTTCTGGCATGACCCGGGTGTACCTGAGATAGATGCCCCGAGCCGACGGCAGTTTATGCGAGAGAAAGGCCTGCCCGCCAGCCATGGGTTTCATATTCATACCTATATGAACACCATGAAACTACACATCCGTGGTTCCAATCGTTGGGTGACAGTCATTGAGGATGGTCGCTCCAATTCACTGGATAATCCACAGACCCGTGCATTGGCCTCCAGATACGGCAATCCTGACGAGATCCTGGCCACGGAGTGGATACCAGAACTGCCGGGTATCAATGCCCCGGGTAACTTTGAGGCATTTGCAGAGGATCCCTTCACCTATGACAAGGCGGTTATGGAGCAGATCAAGGCGGGGACCTATAACAAATATAATCCGTTTGTACGTCCACCGAGAAGTGAGAATTAAGTAATATTAAAGTAATAAAGGGGGCAGAATGATTTTTATCTGCCCCTTTTTATCTTACCTGGTTAGCCAGGCAACAATCAGGCGGACCTGAACATCGGTCAGGCGGTCCTCAAAGGCAAGCATAATACCGATGCGGCCGTTGGTGATGGTCTCCATTAATGCCTCATCTGTCTTACCGTAAAACCAGACGGTGTCCACCAGGTTTGGTGCGCCGAGATTGATATTCCCAGTCCCGTCTGGACCATGGCAGCTTCTACATAAACGATTATATATCTGTTTGCCAGGGTGGCTATCAGCACCTTCAACACCGCCACCCCATTGCTGCATAAATGCGACAATATCTGATATCTCATCCTGGTCCAGACTGTTACTCCATCCAGGCATATTGGCCCTGCGTCCATTTCGAATTGACTCTTCAATCTTCGCTAGTGTGCCGCCCCATTGCCACTCACCATCACGAAGATTGGGAAATTTATCGACCAGGCCATAACCACTTCGGCTATGACACATACCACAGTTGCGCTCGAAGGTATTGGCGGCCGTATTCATCATTGCAGAATCTGCCTGCAGCGCTTTCAGTTCCATAGACAGGACGGAATCTCTGGCTGGTTCAAACTCGGCGGCGTATGCGGCGTAACTGTCTTCAATCCTTTCTGTCTGGGACCATTTAAACACACCACGGTATGTTCCCAGCCCTGGATACAGCATTAAATAAGTAACCGATATAATCAGTAATGACAGGATTAACCAGAACCACCACATGCGTGCCCAGGGAATCCGAGGCACCATAAGTAGTCGACATCCATTGTGATACCAGGGCTGTAGTGACGAACCCAAAAAGCAATGTTACGTAATAGGCGATACTGATCCCGAGTAATATAGGTGCAGGCAGGTAAATGGGTTCAACTGCACCGATCTGCCATCCGAACATGGTTGCGCCTATAAATGCAAATACAGGGGGAATGAGGCCAATCCACACTGCGATACCAAAGAAGATCTTTGACGCAGAAATCTCGTGTCTGGCAAGGTCTTCACAGGTTGCCAGTGGTTGAAACAGGAGGCGGGCCAGGAGCATTGGCCCTGATTCAGTCGTCATCTTTCCCTTTTATTAATGGCGGCTATTTAAAATTCAGGAACAATAATGATAAATGATATGAAAATGCATATATTGATCTGGATCAAATCAGCTTTGATCCGGGCGGGATTAATAATTTTCTGAAGTTTATGGATAGATAAAAATTGCAACGTTGATACTTATACCTGCCCAAAACGGTAACTCACCCCGGGCAGGGTGAGCCACCATTTAACCGTATTATTCAGCAGCCCGTTGAGAGACGATTTTTACACCCGATTTTTCAAGCGGTAATGCCCCCATGGAGAGCAGTAGTTCAGCCGTTGCCCGTCTGAATGATCGGGGTGTCTGGGTATAGGCATCACCAATGCCTTCAGTGACAATAGCGTACGATATACTCAGTGGTGTCTGGCCGAATCCATCGAATACATTGGGATTGGCGCCGTTTTTAAGCAGGTAGTCTATGACATTGTTATAACCATGGTAGGAGGCGACGTGTAGTGGTGTCCAGCCAAATTGGCCAACGGTATTAAGGTCTCCACCCATCTCATGCAGGTATTTTACAATTTCAACTGCCAAGGGTGGTTCGATTGCCGGTGTATTGGCGAGCCCTGTTCCTCCACCGGCTGCCATCATCAATGCGGTGACGTTCCCTTCTGTTGCGAGGAATGGATCTGCACCTGCATCTATCAGTACCTTGACTGCTTCGATATTTGTCATTTCCGCTGCCATGATTAATGGTGTCGCTCCCTGGTATGTGACCCCGGAAGATGCCCTGGCACCGCCATAGTTACCCTGGTTAATAATGGCACCACCTTTTACCGGATTTGGGTGCGCAACACGTATATTGGGGTCGGCGCCCGCTGTAATCAATGCCTTAATAATGCCAATGGCCTGGCTGTCTTTGGCAGCTTCATGTAGCGGTGTCATCCCATCTTTATTGATGGCATTGGGATCGGCGCCTTTATCAAGCAACAGCCTGACAACGTCTTCATAACCGCCCACACTGGCAATCATTAACGGTGTGAGTCCGGATTTCTGATATCGTTCGTTTACATTGGCACCGGCATTTAACAGGGCGCCGATGGTATCGGCATTACCCTGCTGCGCAGCAAACAATATGGGACTAAACCCACTATTGGTTGTAAGGTTTACATCGGCCTCGTACTCTACCAGAAGATCGGCAATCTCACCGTGCTGCTCTGCAACGGCCCACATCAATGCAGTTTGTCCGGCATTGTTTTCCTGGGCATTGGGATCGGCATCATATTCGAGCAGGAGTTTAACCACATCCTGTTTACCCCTTTCTGACGCCACCATTAGCGGGGTCTCACCTGATAGTAGTCCAATATTGGGATTTGCCCCGGCCATTAGTAATTGTTCAAGCAAGTCCGGATCTGCATCTGCTGCTGCCAGGTAGACCGCTGTTATCCCATAGTTATTCCTGGCATTGATATCCGCCTTGTTATCCAGCAGCAGCTTGATCATATCCAGATTATTTTGATGTGCCGCATGGGCCAGTGCCGTACTTCCATCCTCTTCCGGCACGTTAACATCGGCACCATTTTGGACCAGGGCCTTAACCTTGTTCAAATCACCTTCACGTGCCGCGTCCACGACCCGATCGCTGTCGCTCAATGCAGCATTATTAATGAGAAGCAGAAATGTGATCAGGAGGCAGGACTTTAAAGTATTCATAATATATCTCCTGTTCAAACCGTTGGCAATGGCAGTCTGCCAGTACTGTCACCCAATGAATCGATCTCAACCCCGACCTTGTCGAGCATGGTGAGGAACAGGTTGTTCATTGGGGTATTAGTTGGGAAACGGATATGATCGCCACCCTTTATTCCTTTTACACCGCCAGCTATGACTATAATTGGCAGATCTCGGAATATATGCAGGTTGCCATCACTCAAGGCACTGCCATAGAGCATCATTGTATTATCCAGCAGAGATGATTCTCCATCGGGTGTTGACTGAAGTTTTTCAAGATAATAGGCCAGCATTTTGGCATGAAAGATATTGACCTGAATGGTCTTGGCAATCTTTTCCTTGTCACCCTGGTGATGTGTGACTGAGTGGTGGGCATCTCCAAACCCCAGTTCAGGGTAGGCACGATTACTCATTTCATGACCAATCTGGAAGGTACATATCCGGGTCATATCACTTTGCCATGCCAGGACCTGGAGGTCTGCCATTAATTTGTAGTATTCAGAAAATACACCCGGAACACCAACGGGGCCGGTGACCTCGGGTAAATCACGGTCACTTTGCTGTTCTGTCAGTTCAATGCGTCTTTCCACGTCACGAATGGCATCTATGTATTGATCAATCTTGCCACGGTCTGATTCCGGTAGCTTTGCCCTGAGGTTTTTAACATTGGCAACCACGGCATCGAGGATACTTTTGTTTTCCTTCATCCTTTGTAATCTGATCTTGGGATCAGTGGTACCACTGTCACCAAACAGGCGCTCAAAGATTACCCTGGGACGATTTTCCATGGGCAGCGGCGTGGTTTCATTTAACCATGAGATAGTATTGTAGTAGGCACAACTGTAGGCGGATTCACAGGCACCCACCACTTCGGATGATTCCATTCCTACTTCAAGGGAAGCCAGCTGTGTGTATTTTCGAAATTCTCTGGCAGCGACCTGATCTACTGAGATACCAGCGCGCAAGTCGGCGCCGGACGTCATTCTCGCATGGGCACCGGTTAGATAGGCCGTACAGGCCCGGGGATGGTCGCCACCGATTTCACCATCGATCTTGGCCGCCTGGTTTTGTGCCAGGCCGCTGATGACCAACATGCGGTCCTTGAAGGCCGCCAATGGTTCCAGTACCGGTGTTAGCTCATAGTCCGGTCCTTCAGTAGTGGGTGTAAACTGATCCATGATAATACCATTGGGTACTTCCAGGAATGACAATCGCGTGGGTCGATCTGTGATGCCAGGGGCATTGGCACTAAACACCGGAACCATGGCATCGAGAAATGGCAGTGCCAGTGCGGCACCAGCGCCGCGTAGAAAAGTCCGTCTGGGTAAAGTTTTATTCAGTATGATCATGATTAATTAGCCCTCCTCATTTGAAAGGGAACACTGTTTACAATGCCTGAGATTATCGCCGACCAGCGATAGTCCTGTTGTTTTGCGTCATTTTTGATATCTCGTATGACGGGTAAATCGTAATATTCCACCCCGCGACCTAATGCATAGGTAAGTAGTCTTTCGGTAAAGGTTTCAACAAACAGGTCCTGCTTGGTGAGCAGGATCTCACGAAGACCTGTGGGGCCGTCAAACTCGGTACCATCAGGTAATACACCTGAAGAATCTATATCATTTCCATCACCACTGGTTTCCCGCCATCTGCCCAGGCCATCGAAATTCTCAAGGGCAAAACCTAATGGATCCATGACCTTGTGACATACTGCACAGGCGGGATTGGCACGGTGTTTTTCCATCCTTTCCCGCATGGTGAGGACATGGGTGGTACTGTCCTCTTTTAATGTTGGGACATTGGGTGGTGGTGGAGGGGGCGGCGTCCCCAGTATCTGTTGTAATACCCATTTGCCGCGTATGGTGGGCGCCGTGCGGTTAGGGTAAGAGGTCACAGTGAGTATACTGCCATGGCCTAACAGGCCCCTGCGTTTATTATCTGTTATATCAATACGCTGAAATTCACTGCCGTAGATGCCTTCTATCCCATAATGGTTCGCAAGGCGTTCATTGACAAAGGTAAAGTCTGAATCCAGGATTTCCACCACACTCCTGTCCTCCTGGATCATCGTTTCAATCACCAGTTCCGTTTCAGTTTGTAACGCCTGCCGTAAGTTATCGTCAAAGTTTGGAAATGCCAGCGGGTCTGGGAGCACCCGTTCCATATTGCGTAAAAATAACCATTGACCGGCAAAGTTTGTTAC
Source organism: Candidatus Eutrophobius brisbanensis (assembly GCA_038131795.1). Taxonomy (GTDB): domain Bacteria; phylum Pseudomonadota; class Gammaproteobacteria; order Eutrophobiales; family Eutrophobiaceae; genus Eutrophobius; species Eutrophobius brisbanensis. The sequence goes on from JAYPQE010000003.1 coordinate 83,856, forward strand.
TAACGATTTGGCGCGTGGATCGGCCATCATCCTCTCAACCTGCCGTTTCAATGTCCTGGCTTGATTCAGCTGGTTTTGTTCTGCCAGTGACAGCAGTTCTTCATCCGGAATGCTGCTCCATAAAAAGAACGATAACCTGGACGCCAGTTCCAGATCGGAAATCTTGTACGACTCACCGGACTTCACGCCTTTTGGCTCATACTCCATGCGAAACAGGAATTCAGGTGAGACCAGGATGGTTTGCAGGGCCATCCTGATACCGTTTTCAAAACCGGTATCGGCTTTGCCCTGGTGATATAAATCCATGAGGATATCAATGTCCTCATCATTGACAGGCCTGCGATAGGCCAGCCGGGTCAGGCGGGACAGAATGTCTTTTGCACATACTGTGTCAGACAGGTTTGAAGATGGTCTGCAGGAAAAGATCCTTTCCCGGCTTGGGGTATTCCCCGGTCCATCAATACTGAAAGGCCCGGCAATGGACAGGTTTCCTACCCCTTCATAAAATGCCTGTTCGCGATTACGTAATCCCAGGTCTGGTTGTTTCAGTATGCCTTCTGCCTTGACGGTATCTTTTATGAATGTCGCCGCGATAGTATGGGTGCCTGCCTTGATATCGAGCTTTATTTCCAGATGCTCATCCGCCGCAACTGAATCACCGTGGATTCGTTCATCCCCACGATCACTGGCCTCGATGGTAAAACGTTGAATGGGTTTATTATCAATCAAAATATCCAATTGCCGGGTGCGGTCCATACCGATGATCTGATCAAACCGACCCGTCTGTAACTTGACCTTGATTAAATATTCACCATCTACAGGAAAATGGTGTTTAACAGCAAGACCGCCTCGGGATCCATAGGGTAGATCTTTACTCATTCGGTCATATTGCACCCGGTTTCTAGGGACTTCGTAGGTATGATAAGAGGGCAGTAGATTAGTATCCCCAATGGCAAGACGGCTTATTTTAGCTGCAGCTCCCAGGTATCGTTCCATGAGAAAAGGTGATACTGATAAGACATCGCCGATGTTATCAAAACCATAACCAATATCGTCTGCAGGTAATAATGAAGTACTGTCAATTTCCAGATCGATCAGGTCCCGGATGGCGTTGGCATACTCTGTACGGTTGAGACGGTGCAGGACCGTGCGTCCGGGATTGGGATGCGTCTGTGCGTAGCTGTCAAGTTCATGGGTGATGTAGTCAACCAGCTCGACATAGGTATTCTCTTCGGGTCTTGGCATCCCTGCCGGGGGCATGGCACGATTTTGTAGTTTTCTCAGGACCTTTTCCCATTGTGGGGCATCTTCAGGGATGTGAGTGGTATCCAGTGTGTCCAGCATCAGGCCCGCTGTTTTAAGTGTTTCATTGTGGCAGGTTACACAATATTGGTTCAGAGTCTGACTATGCTTTTCGCCAACATGATCCTGGGCAAAAACAGGTAAGGGGCCTGTCAGGTAGGCCATACTGAGGATGAACAGGATGGAATTAAATCTGAAATTGTACATTGATGCCCCCCGGCTTAAACAATCTGGTATAAGCGCATTACACTAAGGTTATATAGAATCATAAAAACTGATTCATTATATGATCCGGATGATTTAGATCAATTAAAATACGGCCTGTTGGTAGCTTGTTGAATATTAATAAAAAGTTATGTAAATCATGAAGATATATGACAATCTGCTATTAGCCATGGTATGTTTGGGAAACTTTCATATCAAATAGGTTCCCCGGAGGAAAGATTGGCTATAACCATCGTGAGGCTTGGCAGTCCAAGGTCACTGGAAGAAGGCCTTAGGATTGGCACGGTCAGGCGGCCTCCTCGCGGAGTGCGTAAGCCAGATTATGCGAAAAAAAGACTTTTACGATGTCTGGTTTCCTAATCTTTCCCCCAGCGAGCCCCTCTTAAAAGCGTATTTTCCTGCCAATGAAGAAAACTGGAAAAGGTTTTGTCGCCGTTTTCTGGCAGAAATGAAGCAGACCGGCCCAGGCAAGGACCTGGACCTGCTGGCGGCATTGTCCCATGTCGTGAATATATCTATTGGGTGTTATTGCTAGGAAGAAGCTTATGTCATCGTTCATTACTAAGAGAGCTCTTGCAGGACAGGGGCGCCATCATCAACAATTAATCATTAAAGAATAAGAATGTTTGTAGTTAACGGATAAACTATGTTGCAATAGGCACATAATCTAATTACAAATAATTCAATAACATCGCTATGCAACAATACAAAATATCTGAGATCGAGCCGGGTCACGAATTAGAGGCCCTGTGGTTACCGTTTACTGCGAATCGAGATTTTATACAATCTCCCAGGATTATTGAATCTGCATCAGGGTTTCATTACCAGACACCTGAAGGCAGGACCATTCTTGATTCATTTTCTGGCCTATGGACATCCGGTCTGGGGCACTGTCATCCGCAAATTGTAAAAGCCGTACAGGAACAGGTGGCATCACTGGATTATTCCATGGGATTTCAGGCAACCAGCAGCATAGCGATCTCTGCGGCAGAGAAGTTGATTGAATTGGCCCCTGATGGATTCACCCATGCATTTTTTACCAATTCAGGTTCTGAATCCGTGGATACGGCATTGAAAATTGCCCTGGGTTACCATCAACTGACGGGTGAAACTAGTCGATCACGCTTCATTGGCAGGGAAAAAGGTTACCATGGTTGTAATTTTGGAGGGACATCTGTTGGTGGTATACCAGCAAACCGTGAAAAATTTGCAGATGGATTATTAGCAAACGTCGATCATCTTCCGCATACCCTTGATCATGAACACAATGCCTTTACCCGCGGTCAGCCACAGTGGGGAGACCACCTGGCAGACAAACTGAAAGAAATAGTGTCCAAACGAGGTGCGAACAATATAGCTGCTGTTATTGTTGAACCCGTGTCTGGTTCTGCCGGTGTCATTATTCCACCTGCAGGGTATCTGCAAAGGCTTAGGGAGTTATGTACCCGACATGGAATCTTATTAATCTTTGACGAAGTCATCACCGCTTTTTACCGCGTAGGAAAGCCTTTTGGTTGCCAACGGTTTAATGTCATGCCGGATATGATTACCATCGCCAAAGGTTTGACCAATGGCGTTATTCCCATGGGAGCTGTATTAGTACACGAGGAGATATATCAGGCATATATGCATAAGGATGCACCTGGGATCGAACTCTTTCACGGCTATACTTATTCCGGTCACCCCGTTGCTGCCGCTGCCGCTGCTGCGACCCTGGATGTGTACCAATCCCTGGATATGGAAACAGCCGTGGCAGAGATTGAACCACAATTTGAATCAGCCATACACGAAATGGCAGATTGTCCCCACGTTATCGATATAAGAAACTTTGGTTTAATGGGTGCAATCGAATTATCACCAAGGGATGGCCAGCCCGGGGCAAGAGGGATGGAAGTGCATAGAAAATGTTTTGAGCAAGGATTAATGGTGAGAAATGGGATGGATACCTTGCAGTTTGCGCCTTTTTTATTTTCTACTCCCGAACATTTCTCAGAAACATTTAATATTGTTCGTAACGTGTTGGAGACTGTGGATTAATGTCATCAACAACACAAGTCATGAAAGAACAAAATCAGGTGGAGACAATCGGTCATTATATCAATGGACAATATGTCCATGACACGGTCCGATCTGGAGATGTTTATAACCCTGCTACGGGACAGGTCATCAAGCAGGTTGTCTTTGCCGATGCCGAGCAGGTGGATGCCGCAATTATTGCCGCCGAGCGGGCATTTAAAGATTGGCGCCGTACTTCTCCCATTTCCCGGGCCCGGGTGATGTTTCGATTCAAGGAACTGCTTGAAAAGCATGCCGAAGAGATTGTAAACCTGACCGTACAGGAGCACGGTAAAGTTCTGGAAGATGCGCGGGGTGAATTTAACCGTGGATTGGAGATTATAGAATATGCCTGTGCCGCCCCCGAATTATTGAAAGGAGAGCATTCGTTAAATGTGGGTGGTGATATTGATAGCTGGTCTGAGTTTCATCCGCTCGGAATAGTTGCTGGCATAACACCCTTTAATTTTCCTGTGATGGTACCCATGTGGATGTACCCCATGGCAATAATCTGCGGCAATACATTTATATTAAAACCCTCAGAAAAAGATCCCGGTGCTTCAATATACATTGCTGATTTGTTTAAGCAGGCTGGTTTGCCAGATGGCGTCTTTAACGTTGTGAATGGTGACAGTGATACTGTGGAACTGTTGTTAAATGATAAACGAATTGCTGCCATGAGTTTTGTCGGGTCATCAAATATTGCGGAAATTATTTATACAACTGGGACGCGGAACGGCAAGAGGGTGCAGGCCCTTGGCGGGGCAAAAAACCATGCCGTGGTTATGCCGGATGCGGATATAGAGAATGTTGTTAAATCGTTAACCGGTGCCGCCTACGGTTCATGCGGTGAGCGTTGTATGGCAATTTCAGTTGCTGTTTGTGTGGGCAGTGAAACAGCAGATAAGGTAGTTGCAGGTTTAAAGAATGAGATTAAGCAATTCAAGATTGGTAACGGTATGCAACCGGGGTTGGATCTGGGGCCCTTAATTTCCAGCGAGCATAAAAACAAAATACTGGCCTATATCGAATCAGGAATAGAGCAGGGCGCAGAGCTTGTTGTTGATGGACGCAATATATCCATCGCCAGGCACGAACAGGGATTTTTCCTGGGGGGGTGTCTGTTTGATAATGTGCAACCAAAAATGAAAATCTGTGCGGAAGAGATATTTGGTCCGGTATTATGTGTAGTGCGGACCGATACTCTGGATGAGGCAATGAGTATCATTGAGCAAAATCCATATGGAAACGGCACATGTATTTTTACCCATGATGGCGGAACGGCAAAATATTTTTCAGAAAACATAAATGTTGGTATGGTGGGTATAAATGTCCCCTTACCGGTGCCGGTTGCGTATCATAGTTTTGGGGGTTGGAAGCGATCATTGTTTGGGGATCTGAGTATTTATGGCCCTGATGCAATTAGATTCTACACCAGGAGAAAAACCATGTCACAAAGGTGGCCAACCGGGACATTAGAACGGGCACAATTTTCATTTCCAAGTAATAAATAATAAATACTATCTGGATAGTTTATTAAAAGATTAAAACAAAAATGATTGCAGGATTACCAATTGAAGCCTGGCTGCTATTGATCTTGTCTGTGGGCGTACCCCTGGCCATTGAATTAAAGTTTTTCTTTACCCACCGCAATGAAAAGCCGAAAGAACCCGGGAAGTCAGATAAATAATGGCGTCAGCGACGATCATCGGCGTATTAATTGCTTATCTGGTCATCCTTTTGTTTATAGGATACTGGGGGGGCAAGGAGTCCAGGGATGTAGAAGGGTATTATGTTGCCCATAAACGCCTACCCGCATGGGTTATTGCCTTCAGTACCAATACCACGGGTGAGAGCGCCTGGTTAATTCTGGGTCTGACAGGGATGGGGTATCTAATCGGTGCCCATGCATTTTGGGTTATATTAGGGGAGGTATTGGGCGTCACCCTGGCCTGGGTCCTGGTGGCCAGACCGTTCAAGGAATATACCGACCGGTTTAATGCAATCACCGTCCCGGATTACCTTGAAAACAGATTTCATGACCGTAGTCATACCCTGCGCATACTCAGCGCCTTAATTATATTTAGTATGGCGGCATTTTATATCGCAGCACAGGTGACGGCTTCCGGAAAGGCATTTGAATCATTTGTTGGTACCAGTTATGAAATGGGGGCCATCATAGGTGCGGCTATTATTCTGTACTATACCACTGTGGGCGGGTTTAAAGCGGTTGCCTACAGTGATTTATTACAGGGAGTATTAATGGTGGGCTGCCTGTTTATTCTCCCCATTGTGGGCATTACTGCAGCGGGTGGATGGACTGAAATGATGTCGGGGTTAAATTCAATTGATCCATCTTTATTAAGACCCATGGGTGAACATGGCATGAGTGGTTTGGGAATCGCCAGTGCACTGGGATTTATTGCCATAGGCTTTGCCTTTCTGGGATCTCCGCAATTACTCATACGTTTTATCTCGGCAAAAAGCACAGACAGTATTACCAATGGCAGTATTATTTCAGTTGTCTGCGCGATTATATTTGATATTGGCGCAATCTTTTCCGGTATGGCGGGGCGTGTTCTGTTTCCAATGTTGGATGATCCGGAGACTATATATCCCATAATGAGCGCTGAGTTATTTCCGGCGGCCTTTACCGGGATATTTCTCGTGGTTGTCCTGGCCGCGATTATGTCTACAGCGGATTCGTTATTAATCCTGGCATCTTCGGCGGTTGTTCGAGATGTGATACAAAAGGTCTTTACACCTCCCTGGAGTGAAAATACCTTCTCCCATTGGGGCAAAGGCGTGACAGTAATACTGGGTCTAATCGCTTTGGCCCTGGCATTACCTGAAGTCAGGGTAATCTTCTGGTTTGTATTGTTTGCCTGGTCGGGACTGGCGTGTTTTACCCCGGTGGTCCTATGTTCGTTATTCTGGAAAGGAACGACCCTGGCGGGGGCCATAGCGGGCCTGGTTGCTGGGTTTGGTACAACTGTATTATGGGTGCTGGTATTTAAGGAACGGTTTTATGATCTGTATGAAATGATCCCAGGTTTTGCAATGGGCTTTTTAGCCACAATCCTTGTCAGCATTTTTACCACTAAACCACCGGGTGTCGATGAAGAATTCGAATCAGTCCATAGTGCGGTGGGAACGCCTTTTAAAAGACCTAAGCGGGATTAATTCCAGATTTCCATTCCAGATAATATGGGTGATAAATATATTTCCAGACTGATGTGACAAACTACTGTGTGGTTACTTTACATATCCCGGTTAATTCTCGGTCTTCCTTAACAACGCTACCAGTTCCATGTATTGTTTATAGAGGATTGTTAATCTGATTAATTGTTGTTTTCGGGTATTAATCATTTCTTCCCGTTGTCTGCGGTATTCAGAAAAAAGCATTTGCGAACCATTATAGGTAATGACAGGATCTGGATTGCGTCTTGAAATACTCTGAATTTTATTGGTACGTACTGTGAAGAGAACATTATAAATTGAAAAAAAATAAGAAAATATTTTTGTTTGTTGTTTCTTTTATATGCGTTTCCCTGGTGACGGTTATCGTAATTCGGGCAACGGGTATTCGGAATAACAACTCGATTGATAATGTTTTAGCTTATTATAGAGGAAACAGCATACGGTTTATCGTGCCCTCCTCCCCGGGCGGTGGCTTTGATGAATATACTCGAATGCTTGTGCCTTATCTGGAAAAATACTCCGGTGCCTCAATTAAGGTGGTAAACAGGCCAGGGGCCGGCGGCATGCTTGCAGCAAATGAATTATTCCTGTCACCAAAAAATGGTTTAACCATAGGCATGATGAATGGCCTGGCGATGGTGACAAACCGCCTGGTTGGGATTGAGGGGGCAAACTATGTCATCGAGGAATTTGAGTATCTTGGCAGGGTGGTGGATGACCGGCGGGTACTGAGTATAGAAAACAATAATGAAATAAAGTCAATTGATGATGTGTGGGATTCCGATGAAGTCATTAAATTAGGCGCGACGGGCCTGGGCGGAAGTTCCTATGTTGATGGTGTTATCAGTAAAGAGGCATTTGGTATGAATACCCAGATTGTCCATGGCTTTGACAGTTCTTCTGGAGTACGCCAATCCATGTTACGTGGCAATATTGATGGTGCCTGGGGGTCATATGGAAGCGCAGAAGACGGTTTTGAGTCAGGGTTGGAAAGGATAATCCTGCAAAGCGGTAGAACGCGTTCTGAAGAAATACCAGATGTTCCTGCGATATTCGAATTTATCGATCGAACTTCTGATCCAGTCTATACCGAGAGAATTCTATCTGCATGGGACGCATTGATTTCGGTGGGTCGTCCTGTTGCAACTGCACCTGGGACTTCTGCCGAACAGGTCAATTTTCTTCGGGATGTATTTGCAAAGGCCATGCATGATCCGGAATTTATTCAAAGGGCCGCACAGGCGGGCAGAGAAATAAACTACGCAAGTGGTGAAGAAATGCTGAATTTTGTGATCACGGCAACTCAAATGGACCCGGATATAGAAGCTATATTTGTTAAGGCGGTGAGGGGGGAGCTCTAATATTCTTTGAGAAATGACAATAATTCTCTTTGCCGCCGACTAAAAGATCATGTGGAACAAAAACGAAAGATATTTAAGAAAAAAATTATTAAAAGCTACAATTAGAGATATTACTTTTAACATTGGTCAGGCGTTACTTCCGGTTCGCCTGGATAATACTTGTGCTATAGAAAAACACCGCCGGCCAGACTGCGGATCCGTGTTGGTGAACCAAGACGTGAACGTTACCTGGGTAATGGCAAAAAGCTATGTAACCTTCTACTGTCTCATATCAATAAACAACGGCCCATAGGTGAATTTAATAAGATCCTTGACTGGGGATGTGGGTGCGGAAGGGTTACCCGGCATATGTTATGCCATGTTGATGCGAACAGGATTTACGGTTGTGATATTGATGCAGAGGCCATTTCATGGATGAATAGAAATTTTCCACAAACATCGTTTTCCGCGATTAAACCCTATCCCCCACACCCTATGAGGATAATTTTTTTGATCTTATTTATGGAATATTGGTATTAACTCACCTGGATGAAGAACTGCAGTTCAAACGGTTGGATGAATTAAAACGGATTTGTAGTCCAGATGGCATGGTAGCAGTTTCCGTGCACGGCGGAATATCAAGAAAACGCCCGGAATTACAGGACAGGCTCAGGGAAAAGGGATTTGCAGATATGAAGGGAAATAAAACGTTTTTATTCAGTCAGCTTGAAGACAAGGATTATTATCGGGAGACAAAACACACCAGGGAGTATGTCCTGCGTGAATGGTCAAGGTATTTCAAGGTTATTGATTTTATTGAACAGGGACTCGGTCGCCAGGATTTAATTATTTTGCGTCCATAAAATAACCCCAGGAAGAAAATATAGGGTATTAATCTTCATGTGTTTTTTCTGTTAACATACAGCTCCGTCACAGGGCTTTAATGAACCATCACTGTGACGGGGTCGATATATAAAGATTTAAAATAACGCCCTGAGCCCGATGATACCCGACCGTCCGGGCAATGGTGCAATGTCCTTGACCACCGAGGTGTGACGCCTGGCCTCCTCGTTGAGTAAATTCGTACCCCTGGCAAACAGGGTAAATGACGTATTTTCAATATCGAAATAATAGGCGATATGCAGGTTCAACATGTTATAGCCTGGCGTTGCCTCTTCCAGTGTCGCTGTGTCGTCCTGTTCAGCGGTATGGACCAGGTCCAGGTTCAGGTCCCAGGGACCTTTTCGGTAATCCAGGCCGGCACCAATACGCCAGGGTGAGATCCGCGGCAGGTTACCACCCCCGTCTTTCAACTCGGCATCGACATAATCTGTCCAGGCCCGAAGGTCCAGGGTCCCATTATCGGTATTGAACAGGTTGAGGGTACCTTCCAGTTCAAAACCCTTGAATTCCGCATCATTCTGGTTATGAAACAGCAACAATGGTTCTTCGTCTTCATCCGGGTCCAGGATCTCCGATACATCGCCACTGAAATCTTCTTCTACCCGGTCAGCAAACCCATCATTGTTAAGGTCCTGTTCCTGCAAGTAAATGAAGTCGTCAATCAGATTGAAGAACAGGTTGACCTTGAACTTAAAGTTACCTTCATTTTTGTGCCAGTGTAGGTCAATGTTGGTGGAAGATTCATCTCCCAGTGCAGTATTGCCAACCTCGAAGGAATTGGTGGCCGCGTGGGGTCCGTTGGAAAACAGTTCCTCGATGGCAGGTCCCCGTTGGCTATACCCTACGGACAGTCCCAGTTCATAGCCGTCACCATAGTCATAACTGGCACCGCCACCAACACTGAATAGGCCATGACTGGCGGTGTCGCCGGTTATGCTTTCGCTGTCCTGGTCCTCATAACGGATACCCAGGTCCACATGCCACTGGTCAAAGTCGGCCTTTTCCACCAGGAATAAGGCAATGGCCTCCTGTTCTGCTGGCGGCAGGAAGGCCTCTTCACCCACGGCTGAAAAGTCCCGGCTATTAATCTGGATTCCTAGGGCACCGTCCCAATCCCCGTTGCCAATAGGGTTATGAATGATTTCAATACGGCCCTCCAATTCTTCATTACTGAAGGCCGTCCCAATCTCGCCAGAAGGCTCAATCTCTACATGCTCGTAGTCATTGTAGCCCCAGCGGGTCTTGATCTCGCGGATACCGTTGAATGGGGCTAATAGTGAAGCAGAAAAGTCATATCGGATCTGTTCCATATCGATGGATACACCACCATCTTCTTCCTCGTGATCCTCTTCATCTTCCTCTTCATGGTGGCCATGACCGGGTATGCCGTAAACGGAGTTCAGTCCGCTAATGGAAAAGCCGATACTGCCGGTATCATTCATATACGCTAGTCCGCCGCTCACACTTTTCGTGTCGGTACTGGAATTTTCCAGGATCCCTTCTACCTCTTCCTCCTCTTCATCATCATCATGGTGTTCTTCCTCTTCGCCGTGATGGGCATCGGCATACCCGGGGATGTCGTAGTCTTTGGTGTCCCGTTTCATGCCGCTGAGGTGCAGGGCAAAACCACCAGACCCGCCGTTAAATTCCCCTGAACCGGTGAACCCTTCATTGACCGTTTCGTACTGGATGACGGCACCCGCTTCAACACCATCTGGCATGTCCCTGGGGATTTTGTTGCTCACCACATTCACCAGGCCGCCACTGGCACCGCTGCCATAGAGCAGGGTGGCCGGGCCTCGCAAAATCTCGATCTGTTCGGCAAATACCGGCTCAGTCGTGACCGCATGGTCATTACTGATGGTGGAGGCATCCATGCTGCTGATACTATTTTCCAGTACCTTGACTCTTCCCCCACCCATACCGCGGATCACCGGCCGGCCGACACCGGCACCAAAATCACTTGATGTCACGCCCAGTTCTCCCGATACCGTTTCACCAATTGACTGAATACTTTTTCTTTTCAAGTCTTCATTATCAAGAACTTGCGTAGGCTGGATGACATGATCATCGACATTACCCAAAGGATCTGCAGTTACAATTATTTCTTCTAATTCCATTTGTTGTGCGCCTACCATTAATGATGTTATGGCTAACGCAATACTCAACACGCTGATATAGCCAATCTTAAAATCGTTCATATTTTTCTCCCTGAAACATTTCAGCGCTGCAGGCTGTTGCTGCGGTTAAAAAGCAAAGCTAATGTGTTTTAGGAGAAGAAAGGTGGGGCTCTCTGGGAGTAGGGTCCTGGTTGTTGCTTGAATGGTTTTTCGATACTAAGCCTGTTACAACTTTCGAGCTTATGGTCGAGCTTAGGGATGTCAAGCTTTACAAGGGGGATTCCATTGGAGCTATGAGACTGGTTAAGGCAGAGCTGGCAATTAATTTCAGCATCATGGACTGTGGCATGCACAACCAGCGTCAACTGGCCTATAAGCAGGACCAGTGCCAGCAGGATAACTCGATTGCGCAGGGCGTTTTTCATCTTAAAGTCAAATATGAATAAATCTTCTCATACATATAGACTAGCATAGTTTAAAAATATTCATATAATCTAAATCTCGTATTTCAGGTATGGATAATTAACTTTCCTACTAGTAAAAAAAATCTCTAAAACTTTTATTGTGAGGCAGATAAATGAATAAAAGTGCAAAAATTGTCATCATTGGTGGCGGTGCCGGTGGAATTGCCACAGCATCCAGCCTGTTAAATCGTGATAGCTCCCTGAATATCACCATTATTGAGCCAAGTTCGGTGCACTACTATCAACCGGGTTGGACCATGGTAGGCGGAGGAGTATTTAATAAAGAGGTCACCTGCAGGCAAACCTCATCCCTCATCCCTGAAGGTGTTACATGGATAAGATCTTTGGTAAAGGAGATATTTCCTGACGAAAACAAAATTCAGCTCGATAGCGGAAATCATGAGAGTTATGACTATTTAATAGTTGCCCCCGGTCTTAAATTATGTTGGGACAAGGTGGAGGGGTTGAGCGAGACCCTGGGAAAAAATGGTGTGACCTCCAACTACCGGTTCGACCTGGCCCCCTATACCTGGGACCTGGTTCAGTCACTGAATTCAGGCAATGCACTGTTTACCCAGCCTCCAATGCCCATTAAATGCGCCGGTGCCCCGCAAAAGGCCATGTACCTTTCCTGTTCTCACTGGTTGAAGCAAGGTGTACTGGGTAACATAAATGTCAGTTTCCATAACGCCGGTGGAGTGTTGTTTGGGGTGGCAGATTATGTGCCGGCATTAATGGACTATGTGAAAAAATATAATGCCCAGTTATGTTTTAATCAAAATTTGACTGCCATAGATGGCGGGGCAAAAAAGGCCTGGTTTGATGTCACCGATACCGATGGCAATGTGACCAAAGAAGAGCGCGGGTTCGACATGATCCACGTTTGCCCCCCCCAGTCTGCACCGGACTTTATACGTCAAAGTCCCCTGGCAAATGAGGCCGGCTGGGTGGATGTTGATCAGGCAACTTTAAGGCATACCCGTTACGAAAATATCTATAGTCTGGGTGACGCCTGTTCCACACCCAATGCCAAGACGGCGGCGGCGGTGAGAACACAGGCCCCCATCGTAGCGAACAATCTCCTGGCTGATATCAATAATTCAAATAGTAAGGCCCATTATACGGGATATGGATCATGCCCACTTACTGTAGAGCATGGAAAAATCGTTCTGGCTGAATTTGGCTATGGCGGTAAGCTGCAACCCACTTTCCCCACGTGGGTATTAAATGGTCTTAAGGCCAGCACACGATCCTGGATCCTGAAAAAGGATATTCTGCCTTTTATCTACTGGAATATTATGTTGAAAGGTAAGGAATGGTTTGTGAAGCCGGAAACCGAGTCTAGTTGATCAACGATTGGTTGGAGAAGTTTGTGAACATAGCCACCGGGAAATAACTCCCGGTGGTAATTTTGGTGGAGGCGGCCGGAGTTGAACCGGCGTCCGCGAGCCTTCCATCCTTGGTTCTACATGCGTAGTCTTTCTATTAGTTTAATCTATTGCTACCCGAAAGACGGGGAAGACAATAGACGAGCCTGGTTAAAGTTTAACGAATCCACGCCAGACACGATTCATCGCGATCCTGTGAAGTCGACGCCAGGTTCCGGGTTCACAGGCACACACCGGGCTGACGGCATTCTACCGGTTTTTAAGCGGCGAGTGCGTAGTTGTCGTCGTTGGCAACTATAAGTGTTGTAGCTGGATTTACGAGGTAATCTACGCCTCGGCATGCCCCTTGGGTTTCAGTGCCCCCGTCGAAGCCAATACGCCCCCGGAAAGCGACTAAGGGTTTGATACAAGTATCAAGTAATCATTGTAAGCGTTAATTTGGATATATAACAGCAATGAAAGTTCAAGCCATTATGTCCTGTCTCCAGTGGCTTATCTGGTATGTTTCAAAGTACGCAGTTTCTCCCTTTCCCAGTCCTTTCGTTTCAGGTCCTGCCGTTTATCATGGGACTGTTTACCCCTGGCCAGGCCAAGTTCGGCTTTCACCTTCCCCTGTTTCCAGTAAAGCGCAGTAACCACGGCGGTATACCCTTTTCGTTCCACTGAACCAATTAGCTGATTCAATTCTTTCCTGTGTAAAAGTAATTTCCGGGTGCGTTGAGGATCTGGATGGATATGGGTAGAGGCGGTTGGCAGTGGGGTGATCAGGCAACCAATAATATATGCTTCATTGTCCTTGAGTAACACATAACTGTCTCTAAGCTGGACTTTTCCGGCACGCAGGCTTTTGACCTCCCAGCCCTGCAGGGCAACCCCGGCTTCAAATTTTTCCTCGATAAAAAAATCGTGTTTGGCCTTTTTATTCAGCACAATTGTATTTGAAGTATTTTCTTTTTTATTTGTTTTGGACATTTGAAATGTATATAGCTCACAGGTAAGTAGTCCAAATTATATCAGTTAGTAGATATTGGGTTGAGCATTGTCTGGTTTTCCAGCAAAATTGCCATAGAAATCTCTGACTTATACAGAGCTTATTAAAATCATCACTGGAGTCACTATGTCAGCAAAACGTACCTCAATACACGGTCAATGGTCCTCTAGATGGGCATTTATTCTGGCAGCAACCGGTTCAGCAGTTGGTTTGGGTAATATCTGGCGGTTTCCTTATATGGCAGGGGAAAGTGGTGGCGGTGCATTTTTGCTCCTGTACGTCGTGTGTGTCCTGATTATGGGGCTGCCCATTATGATGGCAGAAATCTTGCTGGGACGCAGGGGGCGCCAGAGTCCGGTTAACACCATGCGCATACTGGCTGAAGAAGAAGGTTATACCCGGCATTGGCAATGGCTGGGGATTATGGGTGTACTTGCGGGCTTTTTAATTGTCTCCTACTACAGTGTTATTGCCGGATGGGTCATGGCCTATGTGTTTCGTGCCGCCACGGGTGGTTTTTCCGGGGGTGACCCAGAGACAATTAGCCAGATGTTTTCAGATTTGATCTCTGATCCGGAACGACTGCTGGCCTGGCATACCGTCTTCATTATGATGACTGTTATTGTCGTCTCGCGGGGTGTGAAGAGCGGATTAGAGAAGGCGGTGAGGTTTTTAATGCCCGCATTATTTGTTCTCCTGATTGTCATGGTGGGATATGCCATGAATACCGAACGTTTTACAGAAGGTATGATGTTCATGCTGAGGCCAGATTTTTCTGCAATGAGAGAAAACTTTCAGGAAGTATTTCTAAATGCCTCCGGTCATGCCTTTTTTAGTCTCAGCCTTGGTATGGGGGCCATTATGATATATGGATCTTATCTATCTGACAGGACATCCATTACCGCAGCTGCCGTACTGATTGCATCTGCAGATACCCTGATTGCTGTTCTGGCAAGTTTTGCGATATTTCCCCTGGTATTTACCTACGGGCTGGAACCCGCCCAGGGGCCCGGACTGATTTTTGTCACCCTGCCTATCGCTTTTGGCCAGATGCCCGGTGGGATGTTTTTCGGTTCGCTGTTTTTCCTGTTATTGTTATTCGCAGCCTGGACGTCAGGAATCTCATTGATTGAACCTGCAGTCACCTGGTTGGTAGAAAACGGTGGGATGTCCAGGATAAAGGCCACCGCCTACACAGGATTTGTCGCATGGCTGTTGGGTATTGCCACCATACTGTCATTTAATCACTGGGCGTTTCCGTTTACCTTTGCCGGCATTGAAAAGGCAAATGGAATCTTTGATATAATTGACATCATCACGGCAAATATAATGTTGCCGCTTGGCGGTCTAGCCATGGCAATATTCACAGGTTGGTTAATGTCCCGTGCCTCAACTATGGACGAGTTAAAGGTTAAGGAGCATACCTATAATGCCTGGCGGTTTGTGATCAAATATCTCTCACCAGTTGGGGTCACAATCATATTCCTGAATCAGATAGGTATATTATAAGTAAAGTTGTTTTCAAGTGGGTATTGTGACGAAATGTGCAGAGGTTCCGTATACTGCTGAACAGATGTATAACCTGGTAAACGATATTGAATCTTATCCGGAGTTTCTTCCCTGGTGTACCGATGCCAGGGTCTATAATCGTACCGAAACCAGTCTCAATGCCAGTGTTTCACTGGAAACCGGAAAGATTAAACAATCGTTTTCTACGGAAAACACAATGGAGTTTGGTAAGCGGATAGATGTCAAACTCATTAGTGGTCCATTTAAATATCTCACCGGTTATTGGCAATTTAACAATATTGATGACCATCGATGTCAAATTACATTAAATATGGAATTCGAGTTTAAAAATAAGCTATTGAAATTGACCTTGAAATCCTTTTTTAATAAGTTCATAGATTCGCTTGTTGGTGCATTTACCGACCGGGCCAGGGTCAAATACCCTAAATTTTGAAATGATAAACATAGAAGTCGTATATTCAGCTGAAAATGAAATGGTGATGCTCCCACTCAGTATAGAATCAGGCTCGACCGTTTTACTGGCAATAAACAAATCAGGCATTATCAATCATCATCCTGAAATTGATCTTGGTATCAATAAGGTCGGTATTTTTTCCAAATTATGCGAGCTGAATACCATCGTAAATGATGGTGACAGGGTAGAGATTTACCGGCCGTTAAAGGCCGATCCGAAAGTTGCCAGACGCATGCGCGCAACCAGTCAAAGAAAAGCATAAAGGATGTCAGCGTCGCGACATCCATTGTTATTGTCCAATTACTATCCTGTTTTCATCCTGGTATTGCTGCTTGTCGTTTTTGTTGTTGGTTTTATTGCTTTGTCTCTGGGAAGTACACATATTTCTATATTTGAAATTCCACGGCACCTGTTTACTAGTACAGACAGTATAGAAAATAGAATAATCAACGACGTTCGACTGCCCAGGGTTTTGTCCGGATTTTGTGTTGGCGGTCTTTTGGCACTGGCTGGGTGCTTAATGCAGGTGTTATTGCGGAATCCACTTGCTGAACCTTATATTCTGGGTGTTTCGGGTGGGGCATCGGCATTTGCTTTATTTGCAATTTTTATAGGGCTGTCTGGTAACTGGATCAATTTTTCGGCATTTTCCGGGGCAGTAGTGACTATATTGCTGGTATTTTACTTGTCTGGTGCCAATGGAAACTGGAACCCGTTAAGAACATTACTGACGGGTGTTGTGCTTGCAGCAGGTTGGGGAGCTGTTATCAGTTTTCTTCTGACTGTTAGTCCAGAGACCCGGGTTCACGGCATGTTGTTCTGGTTAATGGGGGACCTGAGTCTGGGAGGGTTCAGCGGGTTTAGTGCACTTGTTCTGGTGGTATGTCTGTGTATTTGTTTATTATTTGCAAAGGAACTCAATCTGTTGGCCCTTGGACAATTGGCGGCGAAATCACTAGGGGTCTCAGCAGAGAAGCTCACATATATAATTTATTTTCTTTCTTCCTTGCTGACAGCGACTGCCGTAATGCAGGCTGGAAGTATTGGGTTTATAGGCCTCATTGTTCCACATCTATCCAGATTATGTGTAGGCAGTGATCATAGGGTATTAATACCAGTATCAGTCCTGACAGGCGGATGTTTACTGGTTATATCAGACTCCCTGGCGAGGACTATAATGTCACCCCATCAGTTACCCGTAGGTATATTAACGGCCATGCTAGGTGTGCCCGTTTTTTTGATTTTACTAAACTTAGTCAATAATAATCGCTCATGAAGTTATTAGAAATAAGTGAATTAGATGTGTCTGTGAGCGGAATTGACCTGCTTAGAAATTTTAACCTGCATATTAATGAAAATGAGTGCTGGGGAGTATTGGGAGGCAATGGCGCAGGCAAGACCACTTTACTCTATACCATTATGGGATTACGAAAGAAACAGGCGGGGGTAGTTAAAATATGTGGGAAGGATCTTGATGATTACTCGCCTAGGTCATTGGCAAAATTGATGGGCATTGTGTTTCAGGATACAAACGATGCTTTCCCTGTTACGGTGACCGAGATTGTCCTGGCAAGTCGTTATCCACATTTAAAGCCCTGGTCAATGTATTCACATAAAGACTTACAGATAGTGGAAGAGGCATTGAGTTTAGTTGAAATGGATCACATGGCTTGTCGTTACGTGAATACTTTATCTGGTGGTGAACGGCGACGGGTGGCCATTGCCAGTATCATTGTGCAGTCACCTAAAATCTGGTTGCTGGATGAGCCAACAAACCACCTCGATATGCACTACCAGATAATGATGTTAAGCGTTTTGATGCAACAGGCAAATAAATTGAATGGATCGATAATCATGGTACTACACGATGTGAACTTATTGACCCGTTTTTGCACCCATGCAGTTTTGATGATTGATACTAATAAAATATTGATTGGTAAAGTTGAGGATATTATTAACAGTGACACTATAGAAGCCCTGTATCATCATCCTGTGAGGAAATACTCGGACAGTGAGGCAACCCTGTATTATCCGCAATAAGTCAGTTGTTTGTTATTCAATACCTCGTGCTGAATCTATATGCTCACAAAGCAATGTCATTCCCTGGATGATTCTTACAGTATGTCGCTGGATGAGTTCAGGAGGAATGGAGTAGAGCCTGCCTTTTTTTACTGCGGTGATAGTATTCCAGTCATTCCAGTGATCCAGCCATGGTGGCGGCTCATTAGATTCTCCACTGGCAATAATTACCGCAGGGTCTCTCTCCAGGATTGATTCTATATCTACATTTAGTGTCAGGGTGTTTTGGTCGGCGAAGATATTTTCACCTCCGCAAAACTCGATCTGTCTTGAAATTAAATGAGGCGAGCCAATTGTAAAAATCGGTTTGTTCCAGAATTGATAAAATACAGGCACTTTTTGTAAATTCGCATATTTTCTTTGGATGTTTTTAATTGAAATATTAAATGTTTTCGCATTGTTTATTGCGGTTTTTTCTGTTCCTGCCAATGTGCCAAGTCGCAATAGTGTAGAGCCAATATCATCAATTGATTGAGGTTCGGAGTGAAATAGCGTGATGCCGAGTCGGGATAATTTACGGCTAATAGTTGTTCCGTTGCCACTTATCCACACCAGGACTAAATCAGGCTTCATGGCTACAATACTTTCAAGATCTATGCCGTTTGCATCGCCTACCATCGGTAGATTGAGCGCGGATTTTGGGTAATCACTGAAATTGACGGTTGCAATTAATTTTTCACCGGCGCCAGCTGTATATACAAGTTCCGTCAGATAGGGGGCGAGAGTAATTATACGTTTAGCTGGAACCTGAAGGTTTATTGTATTGCCGGCATCATCTACAACCTGTGTAGCACTAGATGTTATGCAAAATAAAGTGAGTAAAGAAAATACAGAGCTGTATTTATGTAAGCTGGTCAAAATGTTTCTAGTAGTAATATTGGCTTCACAATATTTAATATCAGTCAGTTTGTTCCTGTTCGTTATCCATGTCTTCCAGTTCTTCATCTTCGGGAAGTACGCCTTGAATAATTTCCGGTTCATCATTACCAAGCACAGGCAAGTTATTAAACATGCGTTTGAAGAAGCCATCTCTTTGGACTCGCCTGGGCACATCCACAGTTCTGGACTCGCGAATTGGATCACTGAGGTCACGGTTTGTTATTTTTACATCGCCTGTAATGTATGCCAGTTTCCCATCAACAAAATGTAGCCGCATGAGACGTTGCCTGGGGTTTCTGCTGCTTCGTGCCATACTGTAAAAATATTCCCATTGTTCCGTATGAAAAGGGTCAATGACTGCGGGTGTCCCAAGAATGAATGCCACCTGATTTTTATCCATGCCAGGTTGTAATCGATCAATAAGATGTTGATCCATGACATTACCTTGCTGGATATTAATCCGGTAAAGACCTGGTAGATCGATACTGCCCTTGTAGCTACATCCCGTGGTCGATAGTGCGAATAAAATTAATGCTAATTTGCAATAAAAGCTCATGTTTTTGATTAAATGTGTCCGTTCCAAGGTTAATAATATGGGTTATATCTTTACTATAAATATGCTGGGAGATAATTTACACAACATCCATTATAATTCAGGTAAGCCAAACTGAAAGTATACTATTATGACCATCGAAGCCCAAGATCTCAAAAAAGCCGGTTTAAAGGCAACATTACCCAGGATCCGGATCCTGGAAATAATGGAAGAATCTTCAGACAAGCACATGAGTGCTGAGGATATATATAAATCTTTGCTTGATGCCGGAGAGGAAGTAGGATTGGCCACGGTTTACCGTGTTTTAACACAGTTTGAATCCGCAGGCCTGGTCATGCGTCATAATTTTGATTCCGGACACTCCGTATTTGAAATAGATAAAGGTGGGCACCATGATCACATGGTTTGCCTAAAAACGGGAAAAGTTATCGAGTTTCAGAGCGAAGAGATAGAGGCCCTGCAACATAAAATCGCTGAACAACATGGCTTTGATTTGCAGGATCATAGTCTTGTTTTATACGTCATGCCCAAATAGATCCACTATTAAAAAATATTTTTGATCTCTATGCCCGTTCTCGTCTGAGCAAAAAATCACACTATTGGGTCTAACTCAGTATTTGTAATCGTAGAATAAATATTTGATAAATTACTGGGTGAGCATTTCTCTGGCATGATCCCGGGTTTTCTCGGAAATACGCATCCCGCCCAGCATACGTGCAACTTCTTCTACCCGTTCATTATCATCCAGTGCCTTCACCTGGGTAAATGTTTTGTTTGAGCTTGATGATTTTGATACCTGGAAATGATTATTGGCCCTGGAAGCTACCTGTGCCAGGTGCGTGACACAAAAGACCTGGTGAGTTGCTGATAGATCTTTGAGTAGTCCTCCTACTATGTCTGCTGTCTTTCCACCTATTCCCGCATCAACCTCATCAAATATCAATGTTGGGAATACTTTTGATTGACCGGCAACCAGCTGTATGGCAAGACTAAGACGTGAGAGCTCACCACCTGATGCAATCTTGCGCATGGGTTGTGGACTGCTTCCAGGATTTAGACTAATCAGGAATTCAACCTCATCCATACCTTCAGCAAGAGGTTTTTCAAATTTTTTAGCCGTGACTTCAATAATAAACTGGCCACCCGGCATGCCCAGCCCGTTTAAGTGGCCGGTTATTTCATCTGACATTATTTTTGCTTTTTTTAGCCTTTTTCTGTGTAAATCTTCTGCAATCTTTTTATAGTTTTCTAATTTTTCCTGCTGCTCTAGATGTAAAGAATTAATTGAATCATGATTGGATTTTAGTTCATCCAGCCTCAAAACCAGATTTTCAAAATGGTCGGGTAGATCTCTGGCATGTACCTGGTGTTTTCTTGCCATATCTATCATTAAATTCAGGCGGTTATCCACTTCAGTTAATCTTTCCGGATCGGGTTCAATCTGATCTGCATAATGCCGTATTTCATCGATAGCATCTGTCAATTGAATAGATGCGCTTTCCAGTATTGTGGTGAGTTTTTCAATCTTGGGATCTGACTTTTCCAGGTCTTTGAAATTTATGATGGTCTTTTGCAATAGCGATTCAGCTGATTGATCATCATCAGCAAGCATATGCAATGATCTTTGTGTGATATCAATAAGTTCAGAAATATTAGACAAGCGCTTAAATTCTTCTTCAAGATCATCATATTCACCTGCAACAAGTTTTAAGGCCTCAAGTTCATTTATCTGATATTCAAGCAGTTCCACGGTTGATTGGTAAGAGCCGGAGTCAGTTGAGATGGAAGCCAGTTTTTTATTGATCAGGTTCCAGTCATCACAGATGCCCGTCAAATTGTTTAATATGGTTTCATGGCCGGCATAACTATCCAGAAATTGGCGTTGGCTTGTCTTTTTATTGAGCGACTGGTGGGCATGTTGGCCATGAATATTGACCAGATGGTCACCCAGTTCACGAAGTAATTGAACAGGTACGGTACTACTGTTGATATAGGCCTTTGACCTGCCGTCTTTACTGATGATTCTTCGAATAATTATTTCAGTGTCGTCAAATGATAATGATTGCCCGGTCAAAAATAGTTCTGCGTCTGGATTATTCTCAATATCGAATGTTGCTGTTATTTCAGATTTATCCTTATTTTCACGGACAATAGATGAATCACCACGGTCCCCCAGAATCAAACCCAGGGCATCAATGAGTATAGATTTCCCCGCCCCGGTTTCTCCGGTCAGAACCGTCATACCCGGGGTGAATTCCAGTTCCAGGTCCTCTATGATTGCCAGATTCCGGATATGTAGATGGGTGAGCATAATGCGAGTATAAAATATTAACCCCAGGCTAATTTAGCTCGTAATACGCTGTAATGATCATAATTTAATGGGTGTATCAGGCGTATTTGCTTGTCTTTCTTATAAATTAACACCTTGTCACCTTCTAACAGATCGCAGATCATCTCGCCATCACAGGTTAAATTACCATGTTCGATTTTTGACTCTTTCATAACCAATTCCACCTTACTGTTACCATCTATCACGATTGGCCGGTTACTCAAGGTATGTGGACAAATTGGGACCAGAAGCAGGGCATCCAGTTTGGGGTGTATGATGGGACCTCCCCCAGCTAATGAATACGCCGTGGACCCGGTGGGTGTGGCTACAATCATGCCATCGGCCCTCTGACTATGAACATAGTTACCGTCCACATAAGTCTCAAATTCAATTAATTTACCAATATTACCTTTTTGGATGATAACTTCATTAAATGCCGAGTCCTCGGTAATGGTTTGATCTTCACGGTGCAACTCACAATGAAGTTGAAAGCGGATATCTTCTGTATATTCTCCTTCAAGAATTTTTGCCAGCATGGGTTCAACAGAGTTTGCCGGGATATCGGCCAGGAACCCTAATCGTCCCCGGTTAATACCTAACAGGGGGATATCGTGATTTGCAACTATATGTGCAGCTTGAAGTATTGTCCCGTCACCGCCAATCGCAATGGCGAGATCATAGTCCCGGTTTTCAAAATCCTGGGTGTCAATGGTGTGATGTGTTGTCCCGGGTGCAAATTCCGAACATTTTTTATCGAGAAAAACCTCGATATCCCTGTTTTCCAGGACCCCGATAACAGTATGCAGGGTATCTGCAATGACTTTTGTATAATTATTTGAAATGAGTACAATTTTCTTGAACATCTTCTGTTCTCTATAATCTAATTTGTAAAATTATCATGTACAGGCTTAAACGCCAATGATGTATTATTAACCGGATAGCTTACTGAATTTTTCAGGACTTTTAGGTAATATCACAACTGTATGACAAAACAGCATAGACAATCCAGTGCAGATGAAATCCAGTTATCAGAGCGCAGTCTATTCCTCTTTAAATCACTGGTCGATCACTTCATAAACGACGGCCAACCCGTTGGTTCCCGAACCCTGGCCCGGGACACGGAGCTGGACCTTAGCCCTGCTACCATAAGAAACATTATGGCAGATTTGGAAGACCTTGGGTTATTACAATCTCCCCATACGTCTGCAGGCAGAATTCCCACCGTAAAGGGTTACAGGTTATTCGTCGATAGCCTGCTGAGAATCGATAATATTGATCAAATCGACGCCAAGCATATAGCTAATGAACTTGAAAAAGAGCATGACATAAATGTATTAATGGAAAAAACATCCAATATGTTGTCTGAGATTACACACCTGGCAGGTATTGTTATGTTGCCTAAACAGAAACGCCAGGTTTTAAAACAGATTGAATTCGTAACACTTAGCCAAAATCGCATCCTCGTTATTCTTATAATGAATGACGGCGAAATTCAGAACAGGGTTATTCATACCGCAAAGCATTATTCATCATCAGAGTTACAGGAAGCATCCAATTTCCTGAATATGAATTTTTCAGGAAAAGATTTAAATAATATTCGTGAAGCATTATTGGCTGATCTCAACAGGATGAGAGAAGATGTCAATAAAACCATGCAGACAGCCATTGAGTTTGCCACCAGCGCGTTACAATCAGGCGAGTACAAGGGAGACTATATTCTTGCCGGTCAGACCAATCTGATGGATTTTGCTGAACTGAGTGATGTAGAGAAACTAAAACGCTTATTTGATAGTTTTAATCAAAAAAGGGATATCCTGCACATCCTGGAGCAGGCAATAAACGCAAAAGGTGTACAAATCTTTATTGGTGAAGAATCCGGATACGATGTACTCGATAATTGCAGTGTTGTTACATCTCCCTATGATGTAGACGGCAGGATACTGGGTGTTCTGGGTGTCATTGGCCCAACAAGAATGAATTACCAGCGGGTCATTCCAATAGTGGATATTACTGCAAGGATGTTGAGTTCAGCCTTGAATTCCTCGAATTAACCTATACATTTCTCTTTCTATAGATTAACTCTAAAATGAGCTAAACAGGCTTTGCTAATAATTGAAGGTAAATAAATCACAATGTCAGAAGAAAAACAAAAATCAGAAGATAAAACCAGTGTTGAGGATACGGAATCTCAGGCAAGTAACAATGCCAATGATTCTGAAACAGTTGAGACAGATACAATTGAAATTACAGAAGGTGAAGCCAATTCCATTGAGGAACAGTTACGTGTAGATCTTGAGGTGGCGATGAAGAAAGCTGAAGAAAATCTTGAGCTTGCCCAACGTACCCAGGCAGATATGGAAAATCTACGAAAACGCACGTCTCGCGATATTGAAAACGCCCATAAGTTTGCACTTGAGAAATTTGTAAATGAATTATTACCAGTAATTGACAGCCTTGTACTGGGTATTCAAGCGTCAGAATCAGCCAGCGATTCGGATAGTATGGTGGAAGGAATGAACCTGACATTAAAGAAATTCACAGATACCCTGGAAAAATTTGGAGTTGAGGTCATTGATCCCCAGGGTGAAAAATTTAACCCCGACCGACATGATGCCGTTTCCATGGCGGAATCAGATGAGTATGAATCTGGAAACATCATGTCAGTATTGCAAAAGGGTTATGAGCTCAATGGCAGATTAATCCGTCCGGCTATGGTAGTAGTAGTAAAATAACGCTATAAAAGCGTGTATTTCCTGCATTTTGCAGGGTTTTCAGCAATAAATATCATATACCACCTTGAAATATTACCCCGGTGTCCTCATATAGATACCAGAACGGATTTATAAAAAACACAATTATTTCAAATAGTTAAAAATTTCTGGAGAATGTAGCAATGGCAAAGATTATCGGAATCGACCTTGGAACCACCAATTCCTGTGTTGCGGTACTGGAAGGCGGTACAGCCAAGGTAATTGAAAATAGCGAAGGCGGCAGGACTACACCTTCAATTGTTGCCTTTACGGCAGAGGATGAAGTGCTGGTAGGTCAGTCTGCTAAACGACAATCTGTTACCAATCCAGAGAGCACCCTGTTTGCCGTAAAGCGGTTGATAGGACGTCGATTTGATGACGATGTTGTACAGAAAGATATCAACATGGTCCCGTATAAGATCATCAAGGCCGAAAACGGTGATGCCTGGGTAGAAGCCAAGGGTAAAAAAATGGCCCCGCCCGAAGTATCTGCGCGGGTACTCATGAAGATGAAAAAGACCGCAGAAGATTACCTTGGTGAAGAAATTAAGGAAGCTGTCATTACGGTTCCTGCCTATTTTAATGATTCTCAACGCCAGGCTACAAAAGATGCAGGACGTATTGCTGGCCTGGATGTCAGGCGAATAATCAATGAGCCTACCGCGGCAGCACTTGCCTATGGTATGGATAAGAAGCAGGGTGATGCCAAAATTGCTGTTTATGATCTGGGTGGTGGTACATTTGATATATCGATCATTGAAATTGCAGAAGTAGATGGAGAGCATCAGTTTGAAGTGCTTTCCACAAATGGCGATACCTTCCTGGGTGGAGAGGACTTTGATTTACGTATAATCGATTATCTTTGCGAGGAGTTCAAGAAAGAGCACGGTATAGACCTGCATAATGATCCACTTGCCCTGCAAAGACTCAAGGAAACTGCTGAAAAGGCCAAGATAGAGCTCTCATCGAGCACACAGACTGATATCAATCTGCCTTACATTACTGCAGATTCCTCTGGCCCTAAACATATGAACATTAAACTCTCACGGGCAAAACTGGAATCACTGGTCGAAAAATTGATCGAAAGAACAATCGAACCCTGTCAGGTAGCATTAAAAGATGCCGGCCTGGATAAATCAGAAATTACGGATGTGATTCTGGTGGGTGGTCAGACCCGTATGCCCAAGGTACAGGAGACAGTATCAAAGATATTTGGCAAAGACCCCAGAAAAGACGTGAATCCCGATGAAGCAGTTGCTTCAGGTGCGGCAATTCAGGCAGGTGTGCTTGGTGGTGATGTGAAGGATGTACTGTTACTTGACGTTACCCCCTTATCACTTGGTATTGAGACATTGGGCGGTGTAATGACCAAATTAATTGAAAAGAACACCACCATCCCCACCAAGGCCCAACAGGTATTTTCTACTGCTGAGGACAATCAGACGGCAGTGACTGTACATGTATTACAGGGTGAAAGGGAAATAGCTTCGGGTAACAAGTCTCTGGGACGTTTTGATTTATCTGATATTCCGCCGGCGCCAAGAGGTGTGCCGCAAATTGAGGTGGCATTCAATATTGATGCAAATGGTATCCTGAATGTGTCAGCCAAGGACAAGGCCACCGGTAAGGAACAGTCTATTGTTATCAAGGCATCCAGTGGGTTATCTGATGAAGAAATAGACAAGATGGTCAAGGACGCCGAAGCCCATGCCGAAGAGGACAGGATTGCCAAAGAAATGGTGGAAACAAGGAATATGGCAGAGAACATGGTCCATGCTACCCGTAAATCACTTGAAGAGCTTGGCGATAAGGTTGAGGAAAACGAAAAAGCAGATATTGAGTCTGCGATTAAAGATGTAGAGGAAGCCCTTAAGGGTGATGACAAGTCTGAGATAGAAGAAAAAACCAAGAAGCTCACAGAGGTTGCAGGTAAACTGGCGGAAAAGGCCTATCAGGCCTCAGCCGACGGGCAACCTGGTGCAGAGGCGGCAGGTGGCGATGAACCACAAAATAAACAATCTGATGATGATGTTGTCGATGCAGAGTTTGAGGAAGTTGATGACGCTAAAAAATAATTATTTTTTAGCGTAACGAGTAGTTAAAAAACTGATAATAAAGCCCGGGTAATGCCTTCCCGGGCTTATTACGTATAAAAGGAACACAGGCAGGAATAAGCATATGTCATCCAAGCGCGATTATTATGATGTTCTCGGTGTCTCCAAGAATGCATCCGAGGCAGAATTAAAAAAAGCCTACCGTCGATTGGCGATGAAATATCACCCCGATCGAAACTCCGGTGATGCCGATGCTGAGAATAAATTTAAAGAGGCAAAAGAAGCCTATGATATTTTGTCTGATGAACAAAAAAGGGCTGCGTATGATCAATTTGGTCATCAGGGGGTAGAGGGAAGTTTCGCGGGCGGGCATGCCCATGCCGGTGGTTTTGGCGATATTTTTGACAGTGTTTTTGGAGATATTTTTGGTGGTGGCCGAGGTGGTGGTGAACGTGTATACCGCGGAGCTGACCTTCGGTATGACCTGGATTTGAGCCTTGAAGAAGCCATTAACGGTACAACAACCAAGATTCGTGTAGGAAAGCTTGCGGCCTGTTCTGTATGTAATGGTAGTGGTGCCAAAAAAGGATCCTCACCTGCAAATTGCCCAACCTGTGATGGGATGGGGCAGGTGAGGATGCAACAGGGATTCTTTTCCATTCAACAGACCTGTCCTCAGTGCCGGGGGAAGGGCCAGATCATTTCCGATCCCTGTGGTACCTGTAGTGGTCAGGGTAGAGTCAGAGACAACAAGACCATCTCGGTCAAAATCCCACCCGGCGTGGATACCGGCGACAGGGTGAGGTTAACAGGTGAAGGTGAAGCCGGTGAAAAGGGTGGACCGGCAGGAGATCTATATGTCCATGTAATTGTCAGAGACCATCCTATCTTCACCCGTGAAGCTACAAACTTGCATTGTAATGTGCCCATCAGTTTTACCATGGCTGCTCTTGGGGGTGACATTGAGGTTCCAACCCTGAATGGTCGGGTCAATCTTAAAATTCCACCTGAGACGCAAACAGGAAAATTGTTCCGCCTACGAGGCAAGGGAGTTCGATCTGTCCGGTCATCCAGTACCGGAGATTTACTCTGCAAGGTTGTGGTGGAAACACCTGTAAAATTGGATAAAAAACAAAAAGAATTACTGGAAGAGCTGGAGCAATCTATGGCCAGTGACGGCAAACACCATAGTCCAAAATCCAAATCCTGGCTGGATGGTGTAAAAGATTTTTTTGATAATCTTACGCCATAAGTAAAAATATTTTTTTCGGTTGTCAGGTCGAATATTTAACTCTTGAAGATATTTCCTCTGATTGTGTAACAACTCATTACAGAGTTATATATACTTAAATATGTCTATTGAAATAAAGGGACAGTTATGACAACAAGAATTGCAGTATGTGGTGCCGCTGGCAGGATGGGACGGACGATCATAGAGACTTGTTTTGAGACAGAAAATGTCGATGTGACAGCAGCCATCGAGCACAGTGGCTCAAAGCATTTGGGAGAAGACTGTGGTGTACTGGCAGGTATCGGGGCAAATGGGGTCAAAATTGTATCTGATATTTCAACTGTGCTGGATGATTTCGACGTCATTATCGATTTTACGTTACCAGATGCCACTATAAATAATGTTCAACAATGTGTATCTGCGGGTAAGTCAATGGTTATTGGGACTACCGGCCTGAATGATGAACAGAAAGAAACGATCTCAGATGCCAGTAAGTACATAGGAATTGTTTATGCTCCTAACATGAGTATTGGGGTAAACCTGTGTTTTAAACTGGTTGAGCTGGCAGCAGGGATCATTGGCGAACAGTCGGATATAGAGATCATTGAAGCACATCACCGAATGAAGAAAGACGCCCCGTCAGGTACAGCTGTCAGGTTAGGAGAGATTATTGCAGACAGGTTAGGTCGCGATCTGAAAGAATGTGCTGTCTATGGCAGGGAGGGTAATACTGGCGAGAGAGACAGGAATACAATTGGGTTTGAAACCATACGTGCCGGTGATATTGTCGGTGATCATACTGTGTTATTTGCATCCCAGGGGGAACGGGTCGAGATAACCCATAAGGCATCCAGCAGAAGGACATTCTCCTCTGGTGCGGTACTGGCTGCAGACTGGATCCTCAGTAAAAAATCCGGGTTATTTGATATGCAGGATGTACTGGGATTGAGATAAGGCAATTATCAGGGCCAGCTGATGTATAACAAAATTCCACATATCAAGTCGCTTATGACACCATTACCATATTCAATCAATAGCGATGCGACGGTATTAGATGCCCGTGACTATATGGACGAGCATAAAATACATCATCTCCCGGTGGTCAAAGACGACAAAATTACCGGCATACTTAATAACCGTGATTTAGATTCCCCAGTCGTTAAAAATATTAATGAAATAAAAATTGAACCACCGCAACTATTTGATCTGAATGAACGGCTGGATATTGTCCTGGAGAAGATGGCGGACAGTCATATAGACACCGTCCTGGTAACAAAAAATGCCAAGCTGGTAGGAATTTTTACCTACACTGATGCCTATAGACATTTTGCTGCGTATTTACGTGAAGAATTTTGGCCTCATAGCGGCGATGATGCTGCTTGAGTCCCGGTGAGTTTAGTAATCCTGTTGTATCCGATCCTCCAGTCGTTCAACCCAGAAACCCCTGTCTATAAAATAGTATGCCACCACCATACGGTGAGCATTAAAAAACTGGTTTAATTCCATTTCTTCAAGATCACCGTCCACTCTGGTCAGATGCCAGCCGACGTTGGGGTCACCTATCAGGTTACCTGGCAAAATACCCTGGTTGTCTGTTTCGTGGATTTTTTGCAGGTTGGACATTTTTAAAACAGTTTTGGATGGTTTATACCACTCACCAGATTCTATGGTAATTTCTGAACGTGTTACGTGTATATATTCCTGACGCACAGAGGGAATAATTAAAACCGGAATAACCAGTGATACCACAAAGGTGGCCATAGCTGCTTTACCCGGACGACTGGAGCGCCAGATCAACCAGCAGATCAAACTGGTAGCACCTATAAAACAGAAAATTGCACCCCACATCATGACCCTGTCTTTGGTGCTGGCGACCAGCATACTGCCATCGGGTCCAATGGAGATACTCGCCGCATAAAATTTATGTAACAATGATTCCATCAGATACTCAAGTAATTACCTATAGACAACAATACCAGATTTAATAATATTTGTGATAAT
The DNA here is from genome assembly GCA_038131795.1 of Candidatus Eutrophobius brisbanensis. Taxonomy (GTDB): domain Bacteria; phylum Pseudomonadota; class Gammaproteobacteria; order Eutrophobiales; family Eutrophobiaceae; genus Eutrophobius; species Eutrophobius brisbanensis. The sequence continues at coordinate 113,705 of JAYPQE010000003.1, forward strand.
GCCCAAAAAATATGGCAAAAAATAACGATATTAATAAGGACCTTGGTCTGGTGATGAGTGGTGGAGGTGCCAGGGCGGCATACCAGGTAGGTTTTTTAAGGGCATTATCCAGGCATTATCCTGACGTCTGCTTTCCCTATATTACCGGTGTCTCATCTGGTGCAATTAATGCCGCATTTATTGCCAATGAGTCGGGCAATCTAAACGAGAAGATAGACCGTTTGGTGGACATCTGGAGTAATTTGACCATTGATCATGTTTTTCGTGTTGATTCGGCTTCAATATTGACCCATGTCGTTCGCTGGGGTTTGAGGTTGGTCCTTGGTGGCGCATCCAATGCTATAGAAACACGAAGTCTGGTGGATACAGAACCCTTAAGGCAACTAATGGAAAGTATCCTCAAACCAGAAAATGGCATCCTTAAGGGTATCGATAAAAATATCGAAGCCGGAAAACTACAGGCCATTGCCATTACCGCATCCAGTTATACCACGGGTCAATCCATCTCATGGGTCCATGGAAAAGAAATAGCGGAATGGGAGAGAGGGCACAGGAAGAGTCATATCTCAGATTTAACGATAGACCATATTATGGCATCTACCTCATTACCTATGCTGTTTCCATCTGTCTATGTGGATGGTAGTTGGTATGGTGATGGTGGAATACGGCTTACGGCACCGCTTGCACCCGCCATTCATATGGGGGCAAAAAAACTGCTGGCGATTTCAACGCGTCATATTTACCCACAGCGAAATGAATTGACAGCAAAGCTGGACGATTACCCATCACCAGCAAAAGTCATGGGTGCCATGTATAGCGCTATTTTTCTGGACGTATTCGATAACGATGCTCTAAGACTGGACAGGATTAATCATTTACTGGATGACTGTAAAGGCAGTAACCCGGAAAGTCTTGAACCGATTAAATTATTATTACTCAGGCCATCCGAGGACCTGGGTGACCTCGCCGCTCAGTATGAACCCCAATTGCCCCGTGCTTTTCGATTTATGACCAGGGGCTGGGGTACCCAGGAATATCAATCCACGGATATGCTTAGTTTAGTCATGTTCCAATCAGATTATCTGCAGCATCTTATTCGTATGGGAGAACAGGATGCCGAAGCCAGGATGGATGAAATTACTGATTTTCTCCATAGTCATTAACAATTGAAGTGATTTATGTATTGTAATATAAACGTTATATGGAATTTTCAAAATATAAAAATAACGGCTTTTATGATGAATTATTAACCAGTGACCTGAGAGCCAGGCGGGGCATAGGGGAATTTATTAAATTTCTCAAGCGCATAAAACCGGAAAATCTCTATCAGAGGCGTATAGAAGCTGAACTCGCAATCAGAACCATGGGAATTACCTTCACAGTTTACAGTGAGGGCGAAAATATTGACCGGGAATGGCCTTGTGACATCATTCCCAGAATAATACTCAAGCAAGAGTGGGAAAGGATTGAAAAAGGGCTTGAACAAAGACTTATGGCCTTAAACCATTTTATTCAGGATATTTATAATGATTAATAAATTCTACGCAGGTTTTTTAAGTAATATTTCAGAATAGTCCTGTTGGGTATCAATATCGAATTCTGCTTCAGGGACTGGAACGGAAACCACAATATCTTCAAGAGCTTTTAATAGTGACTTTGCGCCCGTATCACCCGATATTTTTTTTATTTCATGAAAAACATTATCAGGAATAATGACGGGTACCCCTGTTGTGCTTCCATATTCGCTCGCAACTATTTTATCCTGGTTCTTTGTCCAAGTTTCAATGAGCGTTTCCAATTGTTGTTGTTCGATTAGAGGTTGGTCACATAATAATATCAATATGGCCTTAATACCTGGTGAAGCTGATTGTAATCCAAGCTTGAGAGACGAAGATTGCCCTGATTCCCAATCCTCATTAGTAATATTTTCTACATTATAAATGGCTATCTCTCTTTGACATTTTTTTGCCTTGGGTCCGTGAACCACAATGACTTCATGGCAGTCCAGGGACAATGCTGTTTCAACACTTCTTTTTAACAGGCTCTTTCCATTGTATTCAAGCAGTTGTTTAAGTGCACCAAACCGGCTGGAGCCTCCGGCAGCAAGAATCAATACGGATAGTTTTTCCTTGAACCTGCTGATATCTGTTTGATCTTCTTTTTGTGAGAGGTGGCCTCCTTGTCTGTTATTGAGTACTGCCTGAATCTCTGCAATCAGTGATAGTGCAATTTCTTCAGGTAGTTCGCCACCTATGTCAATTCCAACCGGTCCGAAAATTCTGCCTGTAATATCAGTTTTTACTTTTAACGATTTTAAGAGTTCATTTTTTCTTGCCGTCGGCCCCAGTAATCCAATGTATGGTATGGCGGTTTGTGTAAACACCTCCAAATAGTTAAGGTCATATTCAAATTTGTGTGTCATGAGTACTACAGCATTTGCATTAAATACCTCCAGGTTTTCCTGTAGCTCTTGTGGTGTGGCTTTCAAAATAGAAATGCCGGCTGGAAATTTCTCAGGTTTTGTATAACTTTCCCGATAGTCGATTAGTGTAATTGACCACCCTAATAACATTGCCGTTTCCATAACAGGGACACTATCTGGTCCACCGCCAACAATAATTAAATGTACAGGTGGAGTGACGAGCGAAAAGAAAACTTCAATTTCTTTTCCTTCAATATCAAGCTGTCTGTATTCAGACTGGCCGGATTTTAGAATCTCATTACAGGTTGAGTAAAAATATTCAGGTAATGGGCCGTCCTGGAGAATGGCCTGTTCGATGGTGATTAAGTGATGTGTATCTGGTTTTATATCGTTAAATTCTGATTGGTTAATGGTTGCAATGACACATTCCTGATTAAGGGATATGGCAGATTCGAGTACGGTTAATGGTGAAAAGTCATTATCAGGTGAAGCATATTCCAGCCGGATTCTGACAGCACCATTGCAGCCTAATCCCAGTCCCCAGACCAGATCTTCAGTTCCGCGCATATCATAAAAAAGTGTTTGCGACTGCTTATCCTCAAAGACCTGCATGGCGTGCTCTAACAGGTCAGCTTCAAAACAACCACCGCCCAGGAGACCATAAAAATCACCCGATTTTGTGATCAGTAATCGAGCACCTGCCTTCCGGTAGGTTGATCCTGATGTTTCGACAATAGTGGCAAGGACAAATTCATTTTCCGATGTGCGAAGTTCATGGAATTTATCAACGATTCCTTTGATGCTTGTATTCATATTGTTAGCTAATTATTCTAAATAAAGTGAGTCACAGAGGGTAGTGTGTTTAATTCTCTGTGTCCTCTGTGATTCTAATATTAGTTATCCACCCAATCTCTGCAGGTCCTTCTCGGCATACTCATTTCCCTGGTTGGCAGATTTTTTATACCATTTTTTGGCCTCGATGATATTGGGGTTTATGCCTCTGCCTTTGGAATATATAACACCAAGGTTATATTGTGCATTTGGGTTTCCGGCTTCGGCTGCTTTTCTATACCAATGATAGGCTTCTATATCATCGCGCTCCACACCTTCACCTTTTCCATACATGAAGCCCAGTACCATTTGAGCTTTGATATGGTTTTGGTCGGCGGCTTTTTTTAACCATTTATACACTTCATTGCTATCCTGATTTACACCATTGCCCTTTTGATACATTTCACCGAGGTGGTACATGGAGTTTAGATAACCTCGCTTTGCTGCACGCAGGCACCATTTATATGCCAAACGCTCATCTTTTTCTGTTCCAACACCTTTACTGTACATGGATGAAAGGGCAACCTGGGCGCCTTCATCTCCAGCTTCGGCGGCCTTTGAATACCATTCAAAGGCCTTATCAAAATTTTGTTCTACGCCTCGGCCTTTTGCATAAATAACTCCCAGATTAAATTGTGAGGTGACATGCCCTTGATCAGCGGCCATTTTATACCATTTCATTGCCAGGATAGGGTCTTGTACTACTTCAACACCTTTTGCATACATGAATCCCAGGCTTGCCTGTGCATCAATATCTCCAAATTCCGCACTGGCCAATAACTCTTCAACTGTATTCTTATTCTTTTGTTGTACTGGTGTTGCAGTTATCGCCGGTTCCTGAGTGACTGTTTGTCGTTTGGAAAATTCAGAAAGCCATTCTGATATCGTTTGCGGTCTGTCATCGCGTTTAAAGGCCATGGCATGGTCAATGGCTTTCAATAGTGGTTCAGAGTATTTACCTTCCCCAATTTCAGTGGCCGATACATAACTGTCTCGAGAAGTAATACTAATCGCTGTACTTCTGTCTATGGCATCCGTGGGAGGGATACCTGCAATGGTTCTGAACATGGTGGCCCCCAGGGCATAAATATCGGTCCAGGGCCCCTGTTCATCCTCATTTTTATTATATTGCTCAATAGGCGCATATCCCTTTGAAAAGATACTGGTCATGGAGTTCTTACCCTGTTCAACGGCCTGACGTGCTGAGCCAAAATCCAGCAATACCGGCTCACCGTCTACACGGATAAAAATATTTGCCGGCTTGATGTCCCTGTGGATAAATCCATGGGCATGCACCAGTTTCAGCCCGTCGATGATGGGATACATTACAGTTTCAATATCATCTTCCTCTAGTACTTTTCGACGGCTGAGAATTTCCTGCAGACTTTCACCTAACTCGTAATCCATCACCATATAAGCAGTATTATTCTTTTTAAAAACGTTTCTGACACGGACGATATTAGGGTGTTCAAACTGGGCCAGGGTACGGGCCTCATCAATAAATCGTTCAAGCCCCCATTCATAGCGTTCCTGGTAATCGGGGGAAATAGGCATAACGGAATCATCTGGGGCGCGGGTGGCGAGATCCACAGGCATGTATTCCTTTATTGCCACTTCATGGGCAAGATTGCGATCATAGGCGATATAGGTGATACCAAAACCACCCTGTCCCAGGATTTCTCTAAAACCATACCAATGAAGTTCGATTCCAGGTTTCAGGGCATTGAGATGCCTGCTTTTATTATGATCGGCCATTTTCAACGGATTTCGTCAGGAATTTCCATTAATACAATAATTTACCCTGATATCGTAATACTGAAACATAGAAAGGTGAATGTTATTTTCGTCCAGTTAAAGTGTTATTGGTTTATGGTATAAATTTTTCTTTAAATGCAAGGGCTTACGATAAAATCCAGATCAAGATTAAAGTAACTTGATTGGATATCAGACAAAAATTTGCTTGTCAGTTACTTTGAAAGTGATTTGTTTTAAAGACTGTCCCTGGCAGGGGCCGGCAACACAATATCCATCCTCAGGCCTGAATAATGCCCCATGCGTCGCACATTGAATGAGTGAGTTAGATTCATCTAAAAACTGATCTGGTACCCAATCCAGGGGGGTTCCCACATGTGGACAGCGGTTTTCATATATAAAAAGCCTGTCATCCATTTTTAAAACGATTATTCTCCTGGCCTGCGCTTCATGTTCGATGGTAAATCCTTTGGCGCTATCGGGTGGTATATCTTCGATTGAGCACAGCACTGTTGAATTTTGATTTTTTTTCATCGTTTTTTTCGTTTCGTCATAGACACGAAATGGTGATTTTAAGTACAATTTTACCTCATCTCATTAACGGGAGTTAATCATCATGATAACTCCCGTTTTGTATGTCTGTTGATTATTTGTATCAACACACATTAATAAGGTTGAAACATTACCAGATATTTATCGATTCAGGAGAATTGTGTGGGTCACTCTGCCCTGTTAGCGTTGGAAGATGGAAGTTTGTTTTATGGTCAGTCCATTGGTTGTATGGGGAAGACCATTGGTGAAGTGGTATTTAATACCTCAATGACAGGCTATCAGGAGATCCTCACCGACCCATCGTATTATCAGCAACTCGTTACAATGACCTACCCACATATTGGTAACGTGGGTGTCAATTCGGAAGATGTAGAGTCCGATAAAGTATATGCCAGCGGATTAATCATTAAACAACTTCCCCTGGCAACCAGTAACTGGCGGTCTTCACAAACTCTATCCAGTTATCTTCAGGACAATGATATTGTCGCTATCGCAGATATTGATACCCGCAGATTAACGTCCTTGCTTCGAAATAAAGGTGCTCAGAATGGTTGTATTATGGCCGGGACAGAACTGGACGCAGAAAAAGCGGTGGCTGCTGCCAGGGCATTTCCCGGACTCAAAGGGATGGATCTTGCGAAAGAAGTGACCACATCTAATGGTTATGACTGGACAGAAGGCACCTGGTCTCTCAATACCAAAATCAAGGGTGCGCAAAACTCAACCAGCTCTTTTCATGTCATCGCGTATGATTTTGGTGTAAAGAAAAATATTCTCAGAATACTTGTGGAGTTGGGTTGCACTGTGACCGTGGTACCTGCGACCACCAGCGCCAGGGATGTAATCAATGAAAAACCTGATGGAATCTTCCTGTCCAATGGTCCGGGTGATCCGGATCCATGCCAGTACGCTATTGATGCAATCCGGGAGTTTTTGACAACTGATATCCCTGTCTTTGGGATATGTCTGGGACACCAGCTATTATCATTGGCGGCAGGTGCCAGGACTGAAAAAATGAAGTTTGGACATCATGGGGCGAATCATCCGGTCCAGGATCTAAGAGACAACCGGGTACTGATTACCAGTCAGAACCATGGATTTGCAGTGGATGAAAGTTCTCTACCCTCAGTACTGACAGCAACTCACCGTTCGTTATTTGATGGTTCGTTACAGGGAGTCAGGCATACCAATGCACCTGCCTTTGGTTTTCAGGGGCACCCGGAAGCAAGTCCAGGACCGCACGACATTTTATATTTATTTGATGACTTCATAGCCAATATGCAAGCCAGGAAGTCCTAACTACAGAATTAATCATGCCGAAAAGAACAGATATAAAAAGTGTATTAATTATCGGAGCAGGACCCATTGTAATTGGTCAGGCATGTGAGTTTGATTATTCCGGAGCTCAGGCCTGTAAGGCATTAAAGGAAGAGGGCTACCGGGTGATCCTGGTGAACTCAAATCCCGCCACCATTATGACTGATCCGGATATGGCTGATGCGACCTATATAGAACCGGTCCATTGGCAGATAGTTGAACGTATCATCGAGAAAGAAAGGCCTGACGTTATCCTGCCAACAATGGGAGGACAAACGGGACTGAATTGTGCGCTGGATCTGGCACGTGAGGGTGTGCTTGAAAAATATTCTGTAGAACTAATCGGCGCTACAAAAGAGGCAATTGATAAAGCAGAAGACAGAGAAAAATTTCGAGATGCTATGCAAAAAATTGGCCTGGAAATGCCCATGTCAATGCTGGCACATGATATGGATGAAGCCAGGGCGGCGATGCAGGAAATTGGGTTTCCCATCATTATAAGGCCCTCTTTTACACTAGGGGGGACGGGGGGAGGTATCGCCTACAATAAAGAAGAATACATCGATATTTGTGAACGTGGACTGGATGCCTCACCAACCAACGAAATACTGGTAGAACAATCCATAATCGGCTGGAAAGAGTTTGAAATGGAAGTGGTTAGGGACAACAAGGACAACTGCATCATAGTGTGTGCTATTGAGAATCTAGATCCCATGGGAATGCACACCGGAGATTCAATCACGGTCGCCCCGTCCCAAACATTAACTGATAAGGAATATCAGATCATGCGTAATGCCTCCATTGCTGTATTACGTGAAATTGGTGTTGATACCGGGGGATCAAATGTTCAATTTGCCGTGGATCCCGATACCGGAAAACTGGTCATTATTGAAATGAATCCAAGGGTATCACGATCTTCTGCACTGGCTTCCAAGGCAACTGGTTTTCCCATTGCCAAAGTCGCGGCAAAGTTGGCAGTTGGATATACCCTGGATGAACTACAAAATGAAATTACTGGAGGAAAAACACCTGCCTCGTTTGAACCCACAATTGATTATGTTGTCACCAAAATTCCACGTTTTACTTTTGAAAAATTTCCGCAGGCCGAAGATCGCATCTCTACACAAATGAAATCTGTTGGTGAAGTAATGGCAATGGGAAGGACGTTCCAGGAATCTTTGCAAAAGGCTTTGAGGGGACTGGAAACAGGAATAGATGGTTTTGTTGAACAAGTTGATCTTAATGAAGCAGATGCAGAAGATGTGGTTAGAATCGGTATCAGCAACACACGATCTGATCGTTTATTGTATGTTGGAGATGCTTTCAGGGCAGGCCTGTCAATTGAAGAAATACATTCAATCACTCACATTGACCTCTGGTTTCTTGCCCAGATACAGGATCTGATTCTAGAAGAACAAAAATTAATATCATCCAAATCAGATGCCTTATCTAAGGAGGATTTGTCCAGTCTGAAAAGAAAGGGTTTTGCAGATTCACGAATTGCCAATTTGATGAATATTAAAGAAGCCACTGTAAGAGAATGGCGTAATAAGTTTGAGATTTTTCCCGTATATAAACGTGTTGATTCCTGCGCCGCTGAATTTGCTACAACCACGGCCTATATGTATTCCACATATGATGAGGAGTGTGAGGCAAACCCCAGTGACAATAAAAAAATTATTATATTAGGTGGGGGACCAAACCGTATCGGCCAGGGGATTGAGTTTGATTATTGTTGTGTGCAGGCTGCCCTGGCAATGAAAGAGGCCGGTTACGAGTCAATCATGATTAATTGTAATCCCGAGACGGTATCAACCGATTATGATATTTCTGATCGATTGTATTTTGAGCCATTGACCCTGGAGGACGTCCTTGAGGTTATCAGGATAGAGAAGCCGCAAGGGGTAATCGTGCAGTTTGGCGGTCAGACACCTCTGAAACTCGCTAGAGACCTGGAGGCAGCCGGTGCACCCATAATTGGAACGTCACCTGACTCCATTGACCTGGCCGAGGACAGGGAGCGGTTCCAGAAATTTCTCAATGAGCTGGGATTATTGCAGCCACCAAACAGGACCGCCAGGACCAGTGAGGATGCAGTCAAGCTGGCAGATGAAATAGGATATCCATTGGTGGTCAGGCCGTCTTATGTCCTGGGTGGTCGTGCCATGGAAATTGTCTATTCTGTAGATGACCTGCGTAATTATATGAATGTCGCTGTATCTGTATCTAATGAATCACCTGTATTACTCGATAAGTTTCTAAATAATGCCATAGAAGTTGATGTAGATGCAGTATCGGATGGTCAAGAGGTCATCATCGGTGGTGTAATGGAACATATAGAACAGGCGGGGGTGCATTCAGGTGATTCAGCCTGTTCATTACCACCTTATAGTCTGGAAGATTCTGTTCAGGAAGAATTATCCAAACAGGTCACCGAGATGGCAAAAGGACTGAAAGTAAAAGGACTTATGAATACACAATTTGCTATTCAAGATGGGAAAATATTTGTACTGGAGGTCAATCCCCGCGCTTCCCGTACTGTCCCTTACGTCTCCAAGGCCACCAGCGTGCCGTTGGCAAAAATTGCGGCAAAATGTATGGTTGATATTGCTCTGCAAGAACAATCGCCTATAGCTAGTAACGCACCCGATTATTTCTCGGTTAAAGAAGCCGTTTTCCCCTTCCTGAAATTCCCGGAAGTTGATCCCTTACTGGGGCCTGAAATGAAATCCACTGGAGAAGTAATGGGAGTTGGAAGAAGTTTTGGAGAGGCCTATGCAAAAGCGCAATTGGGTGCCGGGACAAAAATACCTAAAGGTGGACTGGCCTTTATCAGTGTGCGGGATATAGATAAACCAAAGGCACAAGAAATTGCAGGTGATCTCAGTAAACTAGGATTTAAGATTTGTGCAACACACGGGACAGCTAAAGCGATACGTGATGCAGGCGTTGAGTGTATTGGGGTCAATAAAGTCAGGGAGGGACAGCCCCATATTGTAGACATGCTGAAAAATGATGAAATTAATCTGATAATCAATACTACAAAAGGTAAGCAAGCCGTTGCTGATTCATATTCCATTAGGCGATCAGCCCTGCAGCACAAGGTTTTTTATACCACGACGATTGCCGGTGCTACTGCAACTGTAAATGCACTTGAATGTCTTGACTTAAGCAATGTCTTTTGTTTACAGGAATTACATATAGGGGCGAATAAATGAGTACTCCATTAACTTCAAAAGGTGCTGACAGGCTGAGAGAGGTGTTACATAAACTCAAAACAGTGGACAGGCCGAAGATCATTGAGGCCATAGCAGAAGCCCGTAGTCATGGCGATCTAAGTGAAAATGCCGAATATCATGCTGCCAAAGAACAACAGGGCTTTATAGAGGGCAGAATTGCTTCTCTGGAATCCGTTCTCTCAACCGCACAGATTATTGATGTGGCCACAATTGATGCTGGTGAGAAGGTGGTTTTTGGTGCGACGGTTAAATTAGTTAATTTGGAAAATGATAATGAAGTCGTCTATCAGATTGTTGGTGAAGAGGAATCAGATATTAATATGGGCCTGGTTTCCGTATCTTCTCCGATTGCAAAGGCATTAATTAGCAGGGAGATGGGAGATGTTGTTGAAGTTAATGCCCCGGGCGGTATCGTTGAATATGAGATCCTCGAAATCAAATATGTATGATGTAACAACCTATAACTAGCGACAAGCAGGTGCCTGTTAATGAAACGTAACAAGGCATGGTTACAACGCCAGCAAAAAGACCCCTATGTAAAAAGTGCAAAAAAGCAGAATTACCGTTCGCGCGCGGTCTATAAATTAAAGGAAATAGACGAAAAGGACAGCTTGTTCAGGCCTGGTATGTTTGTGCTGGATCTAGGTGCTGCCCCCGGTGGTTGGAGTCAGTATGCTGCAAAAAAAATTAAACCCGCAGGCAAGGTGATTGCAATTGATCGATTGCAAATGCAGGCGATCCGGGGGGTTGAGTTTATTTTGGGCGATATTCTTGATAAAGAGACCATTGAGCATTGTCTCTCATTTACTGCTGATAAGGCATTTGACCTTGTAATTTCAGATATTGCCCCCAATTTAACAGGTATCAGGGATACAGATGAGGCCCGGACTGAAGAACTAACAATGTTGGTCGTTCAGATTACATCCCAGGTCATAAAACCAGGAGGGGATTTATTAATCAAAACCTTCGAAGGCAGCTTATCTGGAACATTGAAAGTGGAATTATCATCTAAATTTCAAAAGGTTACAGTAAGAAAGCCCCGTGCGTCCAGAGATAGTTCTCGGGAGTTTTATATGCTGGCAAGAGGATATGGGATATAATCTGCTGACAATTACAGCTGAGATTAATTAAGATACATATTAATTGACTGGCCAACCGAATTTTTCCGTCCTATTCCTGGTCAAACAACCCATAAAACCCGAAATATTTTAAGGAGAAAAATTGAACGATTTTGGAAAAAACCTGGTGCTATGGGTCATTATTGCCCTGGTATTGATGATGGTATTCAAGAATTTTGGCGCGCCATCATCCAGTTCGACGATTCCGTATTCACAATTCATATCCAATGTGAAAACCGGACGTGTTGATTCAGTTACCATTGAGGGAAGTACTATCAATGGTGAATTCACAGATGGCAGCCGTTTTACCAGCTACAGCCCTGAAACAAGTTATGACGCTCTCATTGGAACCTTGCTGGACAACAATGTCGAAATCCTGGGATCAGCACCCAGAAATTCATTTTGGGCACAGGCACTTATATCGTGGTTTCCCATTTTATTATTATTGGGGATCTGGATTTACTTCATGCGTCAAATGCAAGGTGGTGGAAGTGGTCGTGGAGCATTATCGTTTGGCAAGAGTCGTGCACGGATGTTGGGTGAAGATCAGGTCAGGATTACATTCAATGATGTTGCCGGCGTGGAAGAAGCGAAAGAAGAAGTTTCCGAACTGGTAGAGTTTTTACGGGATCCTACTAAATTCCAGAAGTTGGGAGGTAAAATACCGTCTGGGGTATTAATGGTTGGATCACCCGGAACAGGTAAGACCTTGCTGGCCAAGGCGATTGCTGGTGAGGCCAAGGTGCCGTTTTTTACCATTTCAGGATCAGACTTTGTGGAAATGTTTGTTGGTGTGGGTGCATCCCGGGTCAGGGACATGTTTGAACAGGCAAAAAAACATGCTCCATGCATCATCTTCATAGATGAAATTGATGCGGTGGGGAGGCACCGTGGCGCCGGGCTGGGAGGCGGCCATGATGAACGGGAACAAACGCTTAACCAGCTATTGGTTGAAATGGACGGGTTTGAAGGGACGGAAGGTATTATTGTCATTGCCGCAACAAACCGTCCGGACGTTTTGGATCCGGCATTACTGAGACCGGGCCGGTTTGACCGTCAGGTAGTTGTACCATTACCGGATATACGCGGTCGTGAGCAGATATTGAAAGTACATATGCGTAAAGTCGCTTTGGGCGATAATATTGATGCGACGGTGATTGCCCGCGGGACACCGGGGTTTTCAGGTGCTGATTTAGCAAACCTGGTGAACGAAGCGGCATTGTTTGCAGCACGGGCCAATAAAAAGTTGGTTGATATGGATGATTTTGAACGGGCCAAGGACAAGGTGATGATGGGTGCTGAACGTCGGTCCATGGTCATGAGTGATGATGAGAAAAAACTCACTGCCTATCATGAAGCTGGACATACTATTGTGGGTCGTTCCATGCCCGGGCATGACCCGGTTTATAAAGTGTCTATCATTCCCAGGGGCAGGGCGCTTGGAATTACAATGTTTCTCCCTGAATCTGACAGATTGAGTTATAGCAAACAATTTCTTGAAAGCCAGTTGTGTAGCCTGTTTGGTGGAAGGATTGCAGAAGAGCTAATATTTGGATCTGACTCGGTTACCACCGGTGCATCAAATGATATTCAACGGGCAACTGCTATAGCAAGAAATATGGTCACCAAATGGGGCCTGTCGGAAAAGCTTGGACCTTTAACCTATGATGAAGAAGAAGGAGAGGTGTTTTTAGGTCATTCTGTCACTAAACATAAGGAAATATCTGACGAAACCGCCAGATTAATTGACTCAGAGATCAAGGACATTATCGACAGGACATACAGCACGGCTGAAGATATTCTCAAAACGAATATTGAGAAGCTTCATATGATGGCTGATGCGTTAATCAAGTATGAGACACTGGATACCCACCAGATTGATGACATAATGGATGGTAAGTCTCCCAGGCCCCCATCAGAATGGGGGGGGGACGATGATGACCATGAGAAAGGCAGTCTGAAGAAGAAGACTACATGGAAACGTAAAAAGAAAACATCAGCGAAAAGTAAATCAACCGATGCTGATGATTCAGATGATTCTTCTGTCATTGACCCGGCCAAATCGTAATATCTACTGACCGATCAATATCAAAAACATAATTGAACTCCATAAAGTATGAGGCAGTTTTTTGGCACTGATGGAATTCGTGGAAGTGTAGGTGAGTTTCCCATTACGCCTGAATTTGCCATGCAACTTGGATGGGCTGCAGGCAGGATTCTGGCTCGAAACGGATCAGGGCCCGTTTTAATCGGTAAAGATACCCGATTATCAGGCTATATGTTTGAATCTGCACTGGAAGCCGGTTTATCTGCTGCTGGTGTGGATATTCGATTATTGGGTCCTATGCCGACTCCTGGTATCGCATATCTAACAAAAAGTACCCGTGCCCAGGCCGGAATCGTTATCAGCGCCTCCCATAATCCCTACAATGATAACGGCTTCAAATTTTTTTCTGGAGATGGATTTAAACTTGATGATGATATTGAATTAGAAATTGAATCAGAGATTGGAAAAAAATTAGAGGTTATTGAATCAACAAAATTGGGTAAGGCGAAACGTATTAATGATGCTCCCAGACGTTACATTGAATATTGTAAAAGCCAGTTTGAGACTGATATTAGTCTTGATGGGATAAAGCTTGTTGTAGATTGCGCGCATGGTGCGGCATATCATATTGCACCACAGGTATTTGAAGAATTAGGGGCAAATGTTAGTGCAATCGGCGTTAATCCGGATGGGAAAAATATCAATGACGGTTGTGGTGCAACACAGACGGGGGATCTGCAGCAATCAGTAGTAAAATCGAATGCAGACCTGGGAATTGCCCTGGATGGTGATGGTGACAGGTTGATTCTGGTGGATGCTGATGGAACTGCAGTTGACGGGGATCAGATCTTATACGTTATAGCCAAATCATCCATCAAGACACTAAATGGCGCGGTTGTCGGAACACTAATGAGCAACCTGGGATTGGAAATGGCAATCAAGAGTTTAGATCTTGGATTTTATCGGGCCAATGTGGGTGACCGTTATGTAATGGATCTGTTGAAGTCGAAACAACTTATCCTGGGTGGTGAATCATCGGGACATATTATTAACTTGAATAAAGCCACCACCGGTGACGGCATATTGTCAGCATTACTCGTTCTTGGATATATGGTTACCACAGGCAAGCCATTACGGGAGCTGATTTCCGGCATGAATAAGTGCCCTCAGGTATTGATAAATGTTCAAACCCCCAGGGATATCGATATTGCGGATATACCTGAGTTGGATAAAATTACCAAAGACGCAGAAAACCAGTTAGGTAAGGATGGCAGGGTATTATTGAGGCAATCAGGTACCGAACCCCTGATCAGGGTGATGGTGGAGGGAATTGATGAAAATGCGGTCTCAAAATTAGCAGAGCAACTTGCCAGCGAGGTGGAAGCAGCGCTTCAGTCCAGGTAAACAATATTGTTACTATGTGCCTGTTTCAACCAGTCTGTTCTTATTTTACAATAGCCCTCCTGCTAGGAAGACCATATTTAGATGTAAATACTCTTTGTGACATTTGATGTACTGAAATTGACCCAATATTCATAGATATACAAAATCGGAAAGGCCCATGGATAAAAGAATATTAATCGCTGATAAAATTGCCCAGGATGGAGTAGATTATTTAGTAAATCAGCCAGGTTTTATAGTCGATGTAGAACATGGCCTGGATGAAGAAGGGTTATGTAAAAAGATACCAGGGTATCATGCCATTCTGGTGAGAAGCGCAGTTAAGGTGACAGATAAAGTTATTGAAGCTGCAGATTCTTTACAGGTCATTGGTCGCGCCGGTATAGGTGTAGATAATATTGATGTTGATAAGGCGACTGAAAAAGGCATAGTCGTTATGAATACACCGGATGCAAATGCAACCACTACCGCCGAACTCACATTTGCCCATATCCTGTCATTAAGCCGAAGCCTTCCTGCGGCCGACCTTTCAGTGCGAAGTGGAAAGTGGGAACGTTCGAAGTTTATGGGGGCGGAGCTTGCGAATAAAACCCTGGGAATAATCGGGTTTGGAAATATAGGTCGCATCGTCGCTTCTCGTGCCAAGGCATTTAAAATGAAAATCGTCGCATTTGATCCTTTTGTAACAGATGAGGCGTTTGAAAATGAAGGTGTCACACCTTTGACAGTTGATGAACTGGTCAAGGTCTCAGATTTTATAACCTTGCATTGTCCCGTGAATGATAAAACCAGAGGCATATTAAATGCAGATCGAATCCAGTCAATGAAAAAAGGCGCCCGTATAATCAACGTTGCACGGGGTGGTCTGGTGGATGAACAGGCACTTTATGAGGGTATCAAGTCAGGCCAGCTGGCCGGTGCTGCGCTTGATGTGTTTGTTAATGAACCACCGGGTGAATCGCCATTATTAGAGCTTGATAATGTTGTATTCACGCCTCATTTAGGCGCATCAACTGATGAGGCGCAGCGTGCTGCGGGGACCGAACTTGCACAGCAAATAGCAATTTATTTACAAACAGGCGAACCCATTAACGCGCTTAACTTGCCACCGGTTTCATCTGAAGAACTGGTCAAATTACAGCCGTATATCATTTTGGCAAGCAGATTGGGTAAGTTAATTGGCAGCATGGTAGACGGGCCAGTGAGTCAGCTTGATGTCACCTTATCTGGTGAGGCAAGTAAACGAGACGCCAGAACCATTTCAGTGGAAAGCCTGGTAGGGATGCTAAGTACACGAATGTCTGCGCCGGTAAACAGTGTCAATGCTATATCCACAGCCCTTAAAAACGGTACAAAACTCATGGAAAGTACCTGTGAAGACCACCCCAGCTATCACGCAACTGTAAGCCTGACAGCACATCACGGAAAAGGGGATGAAACCACGGTTGAAGGGGCATTATTTGACCATAAATTCCCAAGGCTGGTCAGGATAAACGATTACAATATCGAGTCTGTACTTGATGGGCATATGTTAATTACGCGTCATAATGACCAGCCCGGTGTTATTGCTGCAGTCAGTTCTATCCTGGCAAAAAAACAGATTAATATTTCAAGTATGCAGCTTGGAATAGTCAATGGCGGAAGTAAGGCTGTGGGAATTATGAGTATTTCAGTACCCCTGGACAAAGAGGCCATGGATGAAATCTCAGAAATCGATGCAATCAGCAAGGTCATGCAAGTTAGTTTGTAGTGGATATTAAACCATTTAAAGGGTTCAGGCCGATACCGGAATACGCCGGTAAAGTTGCAAGTCGTCCATATGATGTGCTGGACAGCAATGAAGCCAGAGAAGAAGCCAAAGATAACCCCTATTCCTTTTTGAATGTGGTCAAGCCTGAGATTACCCTTGCAGCTGACACTGACCCCTATTCACAGGAAGTCTATGAGGCAGGTAAGAACAACTTTCAGACCATGATTGACCAGGGTGTCTTCATACAGGACTTATCAGATAGTCTTTATGTATATGAACTAACCATGGAAGGACGATCACAGACTGGTATCGTTGCCTGCGCAGCTGTGAAAGATTACATGGAAGGCAGGATCAAAAAACATGAGTTGACGCGTCCAGACAAGGAAAATGATCGTAAAAATCATGTTCGCGTGTCAATGTTAAATGCAGAACCAGTCTTTTTTGCTTACAAATCTCAAGAAGACCTCGATGACATAATAAATACTGTAAAACAGGATCAGCCTGTTTATAGTTTTGTCGCCGATGATGGAATCGCTCACCGGCTCTGGAAAGTTGACGACGTTTCAGTCATCAAATCAATAATTGAAATATTTTCACAAATGTCCGAGACCTATGTTGCCGATGGCCACCACAGGACAGCGGCAGCAGCACTAGTTGGGAATGACCTCAAGCAGGAAAATCCGTCACATAAGGGAGATGAAGAATATAATTATTTTCTCGCCGTGCATTTTCCAGACAATCAATTACAAATCTTTGATTACAACCGGGTAGTAAAAGATCTCAATGGTCTCTCACCACAGGAATTTTTAGAGGCGATATCGGGAAGTTTTGCAATTAGTTTGATAGGTGATAAAGCGTATAAACCAGATCAACTCCACGATATGGGTATGTACCTGGATGGTAACTGGTATAAATTAACAGCGAATCCAGATACGTATGATAATTCCGATCCCATCGGTGTGCTTGATGTAACCGTGTTATCAGCGCATATACTCGAACCTGTTTTAAACATCAAAGACCTCAGAACAGACAAGCGTATTGAATTCGTGGGTGGTATTCGCGGTTTGAAGGAACTTGAGCAGCGAGTAGATTCAGGTGAGATGGCTGTGGCATTTGCAATGTACCCTGTTTCCATGGAACAGCTAATGGATATAGCCGATAACGATATGATTATGCCGCCTAAAGTCACCTGGTTTGAACCAAAATTGAGAAGTGGACTGGTAGTGCACAGTCTGACTTGATGTCATTTACAATAAACGGTTTTTATATTTACAAATTCTTGAATTCCAAAGTGGGATAACTCCCTTCCATAGCCACTCTGTTTTATTCCTCCAAATGGTAACCTGGGGTCGGATTTGACGAAATCATTCACAAAGCAGCAACCGGCTTCGAGTCTGTTCGCTGCAATATCTTCGCCCCGTTGAATATCCCGGGTAAAGATCGCTGCACCCAGTCCGAAATCACTGTCATTGGCAATTCTAATGGCCTCTTCTTCATCGTTTGCTGAGATTATCGAAGCAACAGGCCCAAATAATTCATCATCATATGCAGGCATCCCTTTTGTGACATTTGTCAGTACTGTGGGTGGGTAGTAGGCACCGGCTAAATCCGGAATGGTGCCTCCCAATAAACAACTCGCCCCCCTGGAAATACTTTCAGATACCTGTTCATGCAGTTCGTTGCGGAGATCGGTCCTTGCCTGTGGGCCAATATCGTTTGCTTCATCCATAGGATCTCCCATGGATTTCTTTGACATTTGCTCCACATACATGGCCTCGAACTCTTCCTTAATGGACTCGACCACAATAAAGCGCTTGGCCGCAATACAACTTTGTCCGCCGTTAATCAGTCGGCTGGTTACGCAGGCGTTAACCGCGAGTTCAAGATCGGCATCTTCAAGGACAATATAGGGGTCACTGCCCCCCAGTTCCAGGACGGTTTTTTTCAGGACGCTACCTGCACATTCGGCAACAGCGCTACCTGCAGGCCCGCTACCGGTGAGGGTAACGGCCTTTACAGCAGGGTGTTGAATGACAGATGCAACCTTATTACCGGGGGTCTTTACAGATCGAAATAAGGCGCTGTCAAATCCGGCATCGCAAAATACCTTTTCAATAGCAAGTGCACATCCGGTAATATTTGATGCATGTTTTAATATTCCAGTATTACCCGCCATTAGAGCCGGTGCAGCAAACCTGAATACCTGCCAGAAGGGAAAGTTCCAGGGCATGACGGCCAGAACAGGTCCGAGAGGCTGGAAGCTGATAAAGCTATTTGAGGCATCGGTTTGGACAGTAATATTGGACAAAACCGCTTCGGCATTTTCTGCATAGTACTCACAAACCATGGCACATTTTTCAATTTCTGCCTGACTCTGCTTAATGGGTTTGCCCATTTCCATGGTAATCAAGGCGGCATGTTCCTGCAGGTTTTCTCTCAAACATGCCGCTGATTTTTGCATCAATTCGGCGCGACTGGTAAAGGACGTTTTCTTCCACCACAAGAATGCCGCTTCGGCTTCTTTTAGAATGGTATTAATTTCGTCTGCAGTATGTTCTTCATACCTGGCCAGTTCGGTATTATCAGCCGGATTGATTGAAATAAGCATTTTTTCTATTAGATAAGATTAGTCGTCACGCAATAAATCATTCAGACTGACTTTGCTTCGGGTCTTTTCATCCACCTGTTTTACTATGACGGCACAATACAGGCTATATTTGCCATCATCAGAAGGCAGGTTGCCGGAAACCACGACGGAACCTTTAGGGACCCTGCCATAGCTGATTTCGCCCGTTTGCCGGTTATAAATTTTTGTACTTTGTCCTATATAGACTCCCATTGATATAACTGATCCTTCCTCTATTATGACCCCTTCCACAATCTCAGACCGCGCGCCGATAAAGCAGTTGTCTTCAATAATGGTTGGGTTGGCCTGCAGAGGTTCCAGTACACCACCAATTCCAACGCCGCCGGATAAGTGTACATTCTTGCCAATTTGTGCGCACGAACCCACGGTTGCCCAGGTATCCACCATGGTACCGGAGTCTACATAGGCGCCGATATTGACATAACTCGGCATTAACACAACACCCGGGGCGATATAACTCCCTTGCCTGGCCAATGCAGGTGGGACAACACGGGCACCAATCGAATTAAATTCAGCTTCGGATAATCCGGAAAATTTTTGTGGTACTTTGTCGAAATAGCTTGTAAATCCACCATCTATAGGTTTATTGCCATTGATTGCAAATGATAATAACACTGCTTTTTTTACCCACTGGTGTACAGTCCAGGAATCGTTTAGCTTTTCAGCGACCCTTAATTCACCACTGTCCAGTCCATTTATCACTTCATTAATGGTACTTCTTAATTCGTCCGGGATACTATCGAGTTTTAATTCGGACCGGTTTTCAAAATAATTGTTAATAGTAGTTTCCAACTGACTCATATTGATTCCCTATAATTAAAGTAAATTTATTTGCTTCGTTATGCGCTTTGCCGCAGTGATGCAATCTTCTAAAGGTGCAACCAGGGCGATTCTAATCCTGTTTTTACCTGGATTAATTCCATCAACATCTCTTGATGTGTAACTCCCTGGTAATACTGCGACATTTTCATTTTCCAGCAGTAACCTGGTGAATTCTACATCATCTATTGGTGTTTTGGGCCATAGATAAAACCCGGCCTGTGGCTTGTAGATCTCCATGACAGGACCAAGAATATCAAGAACAGCATTAAACTTCTCTCTATAAAGATTCCTGTTATCCATGACATGTGATTCATCATTCCAGGCTGCCACACTGGCATCTTGTATATAGGGTGACATCGCACACCCATGGTAGGTACGGTACAGGTAAAACCTGGTAAGCAATTCTGGATCACCAGCCACAAAACCAGATCGCATCCCGGGGACATTCGACCTTTTAGAAAGGCTATGAAATATGATTATATTTTTAAAATCATGTCGTCCAGTTTTATTTGCAGCCTGTAATATGCCCAGAGGTGGTTGTGATTCATCTTGATAAATTTCTGAGTAGCATTCATCAGCAGCAATGATGAAGTTATATTTGTCTGATAATTTAAAAAGTATTTCATAGTCCTGCTGGCTCATAACCATGCCAGTTGGATTATTAGGTGAGCAGATATAAAGTAGCTGACATTTCTCCCAGATATGGTCCGGGACAGTTGAATAATCTGGTAGCAAACCATTTTCTTGCAGGGTATTAACATACCACATGGATGCACCGGCAAGCAGTGCAGCACCTTCATATATCTGGTAAAAGGGGTTACCGGTAACAACGACAGGCGTTGTGTTCTGTGTATCTATAACGCAATGGGCGATTGCGAACAAGGCTTCACGTGTGCCTGTTACAGGTAATACATTAATGTCCGGGTCTATAGCATCAGCAGACAGCGCATAACGCCTAATCAGCCATGACCTGATCGCGTCCCGTATGGGACTAGCACCTTTAATCGGAGGGTATTTTCCAGCGCCCCGTAAATTGTCTTTTATAGCATCGAGGATAAATTCTGGTGTCGGATGCTTGGGTTCCCCCAAAGACAAGTCAATTGCTGGCTTATCTGCCGGGGAGCAACTTGTTTGTAAATTTGCCAGTTTCTGGAATGGGTATGGTTGTAATTTTGCAAATCCTGGATTTAACATTTCCACCTGCCATTAATTTTTATGAACTTTTTAGGTCTGAACATTGTATTTATATGTATCCAATATAGTGTTGGTATTTTCTCTTATGTTATCCTTGTAAATTCGCCTGAAGTTCTGCGTAGAAATCAAGGTGAGTGAATATAACTCTGGTAACCAAAACGATAATTTAATCAAATATTGTCATTAAAGTGGAATAAATTATGAGCAGGAAAGTAAATGTTGCAGTAGTGGGCGCAACCGGCGCGGTGGGTGAAGTGATGCTGTCATTATTGGCTGAGCGGAATTTTCCTTTTAACAACGTTCATGCGGTTGCGAGTAGCCGTTCCGCTGGTAATAAGATCAATTTTAACAACAGTGAACTAGTGATTGAAGATCTGGAAACGTTTGATTTTAATGGTATTGATGTGGGGCTATTTTCACCGGGTGCCTCTGTCTCAGAAATTTATGCGCCTAAAGCGGCCCAGGCCGGGTGTGTAGTAATTGATAATACGTCACAGTTTAGGTATCAGGATGAAATTCCATTAATCGTACCTGAAGTGAATCCCCATGCCATCGCTGGTTATAAAAACAAAGGAATTATTGCCAATCCTAATTGTTCTACTATTCAAATGCTGGTTGCATTAAAGCCAATCTATGATGCGGTGGGTATTGAAAGAATTAACGTTTGCACCTATCAGTCTGTGTCAGGTACCGGTAAAGATGGTATTGATGAATTGGCCGAGCAATCAGCAGCAATTATCAATGGTCAGTCAGTAAAATGTGATACCTACCCCAAACAAATTGCGTTTAATGTGCTGCCACATATAGATGCATTCCAGGAAAATGGGTATACCAAAGAAGAAATGAAAATGGTCTGGGAAACGAGGAAGATATTTGAGGATTCCAATATCAAGGTTAATCCTACTACGGTCAGGGTGCCTGTATATTATGGTCACTCTGAGGCCGTCCATATTGAAACCCGGGACAAGATCCAAGTATCTCAGGTGCGCTCGTTATTGGCTGCCATGCCCGGAGTAGTGGTTGTGGATGAGCATAAACCAGGGGGGTATCCCACTGCGGTAACAGAGGGAGAAGGGACAGATCCTGTTTATGTTGGTCGAATCCGGGAAGATATATCGCATCCGCGAGGCATTAATTTATGGGTTGTTTCTGATAATTTGCGCAAAGGAGCAGCATTAAATAGTGTTCAAATAGGTGAAATTTTGGTAAAAGACCATCTGTAAACTTATAGTTAAAGGGTAAATATAAAGCATTTTCATAGGTATATTTTGGGGACAAAAACAGGAAAATGCCCTGATTTAGCAATACGTTAGCAAAACTTTGTTGACGTCAGGCTATTTAACCATATATAACTAATTGTTAATTAAGGTTTTTTGGTTCATAATTGAAAAACATTCAGATGCTGAATCGATATATACTTATTATGTTGTTATCGTTACCGGGCGTATATTTGACCCCGGTATCGGCATTGTCTGTCGCAGATATCGAGTTGAACTCGTACTTGAATCAGGCGCTGGATGCGAAAATTGCGTTAAGTGATTTACAATCCGGTGATCTGCACAGGCTAAATGCCAGGATTGTGGATGTAAATAAAGGCTCAGCAGTGATGCCTGGGTCACTAAAAATAGAAATAATAGGTGAAGAGCGAGGACATTTTTTACATATTACCAGTAGAGAGTCTATTCGCGAGCCAATACTTAGCTTTACGATTGAACTCACCTGGGGCCAGGGAAGATTAATTCGAGAGTATGATTTATTAATTGATCCTGCCAGGTAACATTGGGGATTGTGCAAAGGAACAACGAAGCCATGCCTAAAATTGCATTAACAATATTATTATTGTTTTCTACCGGCCGGTTATTTGCACTCGGGTTAGGAAATATAGAATTAAACTCCTCCTTAAACCAACCATTTGATGCAAGGATAGAGCTGTTATCGCCCACTTCTGCTGAAATTGATACCTTAAGTGTCAGGCTTGCAGACCTGGAAGCATTTAACCGGGCAGGCATTGAGCGTGTCTTTATTCTTACCTCATTACAATTTGAAATTGAGGTCAACGATTCTGGGCCTGACTACATTAGAATTACTTCCAGCGAAGCTATACGTGAACCATTTCTAAAATTCTTATTGGAAGCCAGTTGGTCGAGTGGAAGGCTATTCAGAGAATACACAGTACTGCTTGATCCACCATTGTATGATCCAAATACTCGGCGAATTGCAATACCAAGCGCACCCGCATCGGAACCTGAACCAGTCCGGTCTTCTCAGACAACTTCATCTACTTCTATTTCATCAGCTGCACCTGTTGCTTCATATTCGGGGGATGATTACGGTCCGACTGGCACAGACGATACCTTATGGTCAATTGCATCCCGGGTAAGACCGGATACAGGTGTTACTGTGCAGCAAATGATGCTGGCTCTGTTACGGGCGAATCCAGAAGCATTCATAGAAAATAACATTAATGGACTTCGTCAGGGACAAATATTGCGAATACCGGATCGGGATGATATTACATCAACTTCTGCAGAAGCGGCACTCTCTCAAGTCCAGTCTCAAAACTCATTGTGGGAAGAAATCAGGGGATCATTTGCAACAAATGTCTCTCAACGGCCATCAGGCAGTGCATCACAACCCGTTTCATCTGCGGGTTCGTCTACTGCGACTAGTGAAGATGCTGAATTAAGACTGGTTTCACCTGGTTCAGATAGTGGCGCAGATGCTGGACAGGCTGCGGCATCATTTGATTCCAGTGGCCAGGGTGGGGCTGATCTTGCGCTTGCAAATGAACAGCTCGAGGCATTATCATCTGAAAATAGTGATTTACGAGGTCGTCTGGAGAAATCTGAGGAGCTGATACAGGACCTGCAAAGATTGCTGGAACTAAGAGATGATGAGCTAGCTACATTACAACAGCAAACAGCAGGTGGGTCAGTTATTGAAGAGCCTGAAGAAATTCTAGAGGACGTCACAGAGGCAACAGCAGATGAGACTGGTGATGCTGAAGCTGTCCCTGAAGAAATTACCAGCCTGGCATTAGATGAAGCTGAAGAACCCGCTCCTGATACCATTGATGAGACACCTCCGGCTGAAGAACAGGCCAGTTCACCTCCCGCTGTAACTACGCAACCGGAAATTATGCCTGCCCAGCCTGGTCTGGTTGATCAGGTATTGTCATTTATTTTCGGCAACCTTGTCCTGGTTGGTGGTGGGCTGGGTGCATTAATTATTGCCATTGCAGCATTATTATTTATTAAAAAGCGAAAAGAATCTGCAGTTGATGATGAATTGCCTGTTGCCGATACACCTGATTTTGAAAGTACTGCAGAAGAAACGGCAATGCCTGAGGAATCATCAGAAATTGATTCTGAAATTGATGCTGGAGATGAAAGTGCTGCTGCTGATGAGTCAGATGTAATCGCTGCTGATGAGTCTGCCCAGGAAGAAGAGCCTGTTGCAGAACCTGAGGCAGAAGAAGCAGTGCAAGAGGAAGTTGAAGCGCCTGCAGAAGAACCAGAGGACAATCCACTTGCTGAGGTCAATGTCTTCCTGGCGTATGAACATTTTGACCAGGCAGAGGAATTTGTCAGGGATGCAATTCAGGGCGACCCCAACAATCTGGATTTCCATAGTAAGCTATTGGAAGTCTTTTACTCATCCGGTGACAAAGCCAAATATGAGGAAGAGGCTAAAGTTCTAAATGAACTGACCGGTGGAGATGGACCCCATTGGGAAATGGCAACTATCATGTGGCAGGAAATATCCCCGAACAGAGAACTGTTTGCTGAGCCTGTTGATGGTGAAGAGGAAGCCTCTGATGAGACTAAGGGCGGAGGTATCATTGATCTCACTGCTGATGAAGGTGGGAGTGAGGATGGTGGTCTGGATTTCGACCTCGGTACTGGTGATGCTGATCAATCAGGCCCAGCTGAAAGTGACGATGGCATGCTCGATATAACTTCGGGCGGTGATGATGTACTGGATGTAACTGCCGTTTCTCAAGGTGAAGATTTGGATTCCACCATGAAGATTCCAACAGAAACATCTGAAGATATGGATTCTACCTTGAAGATCCCTACGGATTCATCAGATGATAACTCATTGGATTTAGATATTGGTGGTGAAGAAATATCGACTGATTCAGGTGATGATAATGTTATTGATTTTGATGCCACCTCAGGTGAAACACAGACAGAAGATGAAGGTCTGGAAATATCACTTGATGAGGGTGATGATGATGCCGGCGGTATAGAACTGGACCTGGGTGATGATACCGGCGCCGATACCGGTGCAGATGATGGCCTTGATATATCCCTGGATGAGGGTGATGATGATGCGGGTGGCATTGAGCTGGATATGAGCGAAGACAATGGTGCCAATCAAGAAGGTATACCGGAGATCTCTCTTGATGACGATGACGACGACGATGATGAAGAAGATTATACGGTTTTTGTCCCCAGAACTGCAGATACCGGCGAACAAAGTGCTGAAGATGAAATAGCAACCAAGCTGGATCTGGCAAAGGCCTATGTAGAATTGGGTGATGGTGATAGTGCTAACACCATACTTGATGAGATAATCGCTGAAGGAAATGATGAACAGAAACGCCAGGCAGAAGAGTTAAAAGCCCAGGTTTCCTGATTTTTAAACTTTAATACGGGTATTTACAACCTGCGTTTCCAACCGAGTAACATATCTTGTATCAATTATGAGAATTGTAGCCGGCGTTGAATATTACGGCACTGATTTTGATGGTTGGCAAAAACAGGATCATCGCAGGACAGTCCAGGAGTGCGTTGAAAGCGCATTTTCAAAAGTAGCTAATCATCCTGTATCAATACAATGTGCCGGTAGAACAGATGCTGGTGTGCATGCAGTAGAGCAGGTAATTCATTTCGACACACAATCATTTCGAGAAGAACATTCATGGGTATTTGGAGTTAACTCCATTCTGCCTGACGATATAAATATTCAATGGGCAAGGCAAATAGACAATGATTTTCATGCACGTTTTTCAGCCATTTCCAGGCATTACAAATATATCATTTTAAACAGGCCCACTCGTTCAGCACTTTTAAGTAATTACTCCGCATGGCAGGTGTATAAGCTTGATGAAAATGATATGTCTGAAGCGGCCAAACATCTTATTGGAAAACATGATTTTACGTCTTTCAGGGCCACTTCATGTCAGTCGAAAACACCAATAAGACATGTTTCAAAATTATCAGTTCAAAGACAAGATGACTTTGTCCTTATAGATGTCATAGCCAATGCCTTTTTGCATCATATGGTGAGAAATATCGCAGGGGTATTAATGCAGATTGGGTATAAAAAATATCCGGTAATCTGGGCAAAAGATGTCCTTAATGCCAGGGACAGGACCACAGGTGGAATTACTGCACCTGCTAGTGGCTTATATCTAATGAAGGTTGAATATCCAGAGGAGTTTAAACTCCCATTCAATACTGTCGATTATTCAAAAGACTTTTTTAATATTCAAAATGATAATTTATGAATTTCCTGTATGTTGAGCCAGTAGAGTGAATTACTGAGAAATTGGGTAAAATATGTGAAAATGAACCTATAATGATATTGCTATTTAAATGTCCAAGGTAAAAGTAAAGATATGCGGTATTACCCGTCCTGAAGATGCATACTTGGCATCAGAGGCCGGTGCGGACGCAATTGGTCTGAATTTCTACAGGGATAGCCCCCGTGCAATTGAAATAAATGTTGCGCGTCAAATAGTAGATTCTCTGCCTCCATTTATTACAAAGGTTGGCCTGTTTGTTGATGCCTCACCAGAATTAATTTGGTCTGTTTTAGACGAGGTGAATCTGAATTCCATCCAGTTTCATGGTGAAGAAACTGAGGTTGACTGTATGTTATATGGCCTTCCTTATATTAAGGCCATTAGAATGCGTGAAGGAATAGAATTATCCAGACTAGTGGAATCATTTAATAATGCGTCGGCTATTCTAATAGATACCTATGTTAGTGGGGTGCCTGGCGGTACCGGCAAGACATTTAACTGGAATTTGGTAACAGAAGATATAAATAAGCCATTAATTCTCGCAGGTGGATTGACACTGGAAAATGTCAGTGATGCAATTAAGGTGGTAAAACCGTACGCTGTTGATGTAAGTGGTGGTGTTGAAGAGTCACCAGGCATAAAAGATAAAGCTAAAATGTTAAAATTTATCCATCAAGCCAAGGAATTATCGATATGAATAACAGACAACGTTTGATAGATTTAATTTCTGAATTTGAACTTGACAGGTTAGCAGTTGCAGAATTGCTGAAAGTCAAACGAGACATGGTAGATCACTGGTTAATGTCGACTGAATCAAAGTTTCATGAAGAAATTCCGGATATGGCAATTGAGCTTCTGGAGCTTAAATTAGGTGCTAAACAACAGGAAAATGATAGCACAGGAACAGGAATATAATAATAGATGAGTTGGTTAAATAAATTATTACCATCAAGAATTTCAACCAGCCCTGGCAGTCGCAGGACTGTCCCTGAAGGGGTGTGGACAAAATGTACTGTATGTAATTCTGTGCTTTACAGGGCAGAGTTAAACAGGAATCAGGAAGTCTGCCCTAAATGTGGTAATCATATGTTAATCCATGCAAGACCCAGGTTGGAAAAGTTTCTGGATGACGGATCTGCACTTGAACTGGGACTGGATATTAAGCCAATTGATAAATTTAAATTCAAAGACAGTAAAAAATATAAAGATAGATTAAATCAGGCTCAAAAATCAACCGGTGAAAATGATGCGTTAATAGTAATGAAAGGCACTGTTAATACGGTACCGCTGGTAGCTTGCGCTTTTGAGTTTGGTTTTATGGGTGGATCAATGGGGTCTGTGGTAGGAGAACGCTTTGTCCTCGCTGTTGAGACTTGTATTAAGGAGCAAATACCACTTGTGTGTTTTGCAGCCAGTGGTGGAGCAAGAATGCAGGAAGGACTTTTTTCTTTGATGCAGATGGCGAAAACCAGTGCTGCACTGGCACAATTAAGGAATAAGGGACTCCCTTATATTTCTGTTCTGACTAACCCAACTACAGGTGGTGTATCTGCAAGTCTTTCTACCCTTGGGGATATTAATATTGCAGAGCCAAACGCGCTGATTGGTTTTGCAGGCCCAAGAGTAATAGAACAAACGGTACGTGAAACATTGCCAGAAGGTTTTCAACGTAGTGAATTTCTCCTCGAGCATGGCATTATAGATATGATTGTAGATCGTAATCAGCTTAAAGATAAAATTGCCAGCTTGCTGGCAATGTTAACGCATCAACGTGTTTCTCAGGGCTAAGATACCTGCATGATTCTAAATTAAATCTATATGAGTATTTCCAACCTGGTTAGTTTTAATCAAAGACTACAAAATAAAGCCAGATCGTTAAAGGAGTGGTTGGATTGGCAGGAGAGTCTCCACTTCACTGCTATTGAATTGGGGTTGGACAGATGTCGTCGAGTCGCAGATGCCATGGGATTATTGCCACCCAATTATTATGTAATATCCATAGCTGGAACAAATGGTAAAGGTTCATGCGCCGCGCTCCTGGAATTGATCCTCCGTGAATCCGGATACAGCACCGGACTTTACATTTCACCACATTTAACAAGATATAACGAGCGTATAAAAATTAATGGTCAGGAGCAGACGGATGACATTTTGTGCGACTCCTTTTCCAGAATCAATCAGTCACGCGGTGAAATCTCTTTAACATATTTTGAATTTGGTACGATTGCAGCAATGGATATATTTGCAAGGAACCAGATCGATATTGCGATTATGGAAGTGGGTATGGGGGGGAGACTGGATGCAGTAAATATGCTGGATGCAAATGTGGCTTTAGTTAGTACAATTGATTTTGATCACGAGCAATGGTTGGGTAATACCCGCGATGCCATTGGTAGGGAAAAAGCGGGTATCTTCAGGTCTATGCGTCCGGCTATTTGCGGGGACCCAGACCCGCCATCCACAATATATGAAATAGCAGAACTTGTCGGTGCTAACTTGCTTCAGGCAGATAAAGATTTTCACATTGATTTACAAGACCATTGTTGGTCCTGGCGATCGGGTAAAGCCCGATATCATAATCTGCCCATTCCCGGAAATATGGAATATCAGGTACAAAATGCAGCCACGGTATTAATGGCATTGGAGTCTATATCAGATCAGTATCCCGTCAGTCAGGAAGCGATATTGAATGGACTGAAAAATTTTGCCATTCCGGGCAGGTTTCAGGTCATAGTCGGCGAACCCACACGGGTTTTGGATGTGGCTCATAATGCTCAATCAGCCTTAATGCTAAGAAAAAATATTGACAAATACCTTGATAAAAAACGGGTCATAATGATTGTCGCCATGCTTGAAGACAAAGACCATGCCAAATTTTTATCTGAGCTTACACCGTGTGCCGATATACTCTGCCTGGCTGGTCTGGAAGGCGGTAGAGGGGCATCCGCGGAGGAACTTGAGGAAGTTGTGAAAACAGTAGGGGTAGATACAGAAGTGATGGTTTTTGGTAAACTGGCAGACGCGCTATCATGGTCAGAAACAAATTCATTGCCTGATGATGTTATGGTCATTACAGGATCATTTATTACTGTCGGAATGGCAATTGAATTCTTTAATATTGAGACAACAGATTGGAAAGACATCTTAAAGAAAGATTAACGGGTGCCACCGTACTGGTTTTATTAGGCGTCATATTTATCCCCATAATGCTTGATAATTCTTCTGAACAACAGCCCCCCCCATCTCCCGATGTATCGTCCTCAAATCCAAATTCTGAATATCAATCCAGAGTGATACCCGTTGATCGTCAATTCGATACTGATAATTCGTTACAAGTTGTGGTGCCGGCGGCTGATAATTCTGTTCAGACACTCTCTCAACCTGTGAATGTAATAAATGAGCCAAACCAGAATGACGAAAAAACACTTGTAGATTCAATTAGTCCCAATGATATTCCCCAGCAGAATCGTATTACCCAACTAGCTGCCCCTCAACCAACCGCAGATAATACACAAGTGCTTTCAGGATGGGTGGTACAATTAGGCAGTTTCTCTAATCAGGTCAATGCTCAGGGGCTGGTAAGTAAACTACAGGCCCAGGGATTTGCGGCATTTATTGAGGAGCTGGCGGATAATTCAGAATCTATCTTCAGGGTCAGGGTCGGCCCAGAACTGGACCGGGATGACGCTGAGAATATTCAGAAGTCATTGATGGCCAGGACTGGTATTAAGGGCATAATCATAAGCTATCCCTGAATTGGATATAACACTTCCAATATTCAAATAAGTAAAAGGTATAGAGTTGGGAATATTTGATATAGGAATTTTGCTGACATTATTACTCCCGGCCCTGGTTGGTGTGATATACGGTTTTTTAAACATTGTATTATCATTGGTGGCCTGGGGTGTTTCATTTGGGTTAGCAGTCAAATTCAGTAGTAGCTTTGCGCCCATGCTGGTGGAATATATAGAGACTGAGATTTTCAGGCAGGCAATCGCATTTTTCGGTATTTTTTTACTTTGCCAGATAATTTTTTCCGCTCTGGGATATTTTGTGGTTAAATTACTTGGCAGATCCGGCCTGACAGCAGCTGACCGAATATTAGGTATGATTTTTGGACTGGGACTGGGTGGGGCCATTGTGTCCGTATTGATATTCCTGGCCGGGTTTACTGATATGACACGGGCAGCCTGGTGGCAAACTTCTTTGATTGTTGGGCCGTTTGAACGTATTGCCGTATGGAGCAGACAATTTATTCCGGAGTCTATGGCGAGATATCATAATTATGAACCCGAAAATGAGGTAAACAATTAAATGTGCGGAATCATTGGTGTTGTTGGAAAAAGTCCCATCAATCAGACTTTATACGATGGTTTAACTATCATTCAGCACAGGGGGCAGGATGCGGCGGGTATAGTAACCTGTGATGACCAACGGCTTTACCTGAGGAAGAATAATGGCCTGGTCAGGGACGTTTTTCAAACCAGGCATATGTTAAACCTCAAGGGAAATATGGGAATAGGTCATGTTAGGTACCCAACTGCAGGTTGCTCATCATCAGCAGAGGCACAGCCATTTTATGTCAACTCCCCTTACGGGATCACCCTTGCTCATAATGGAAATCTAACCAACAGCGAGCAATTGAAGCGGGATTTGATGGATCTGGACCGCAGGCATCTAAATACCGGATCAGATTCTGAAGTATTACTCAATATTTTTGCCTTTGAGTTACAAAAATTTGGCAAAAAGCGCAGTGAATTAACGGCAGATGACATCTTTGCGGCCATTAGTATGGTACATAAACGATGTAGAGGGGGATATGCTGCAATAGTCATGATCATAGGCGTAGGAATCGTCGGCTTTCGAGATCCCTATGGCATTCGGCCTATTGTCTATGGCGAAAAAATGACCGATAAGGGAACGGAGTATATTATCTCCTCCGAGAGCGTTGGTATCGAGGCATTAGACTATACTCTGCTCAGGGACATCGATCCCGGTGAAGCGATCTTTATAAGCTCAAAGGGGGATTTTAAGGCCAAGCAGTGCGCAGAAACAGTCAAATTAGCCCCATGCATATTTGAATATGTTTACTTTGCCCGCCCGGATTCAATAATCGATAAAGTATCAGTTTATAAGGCAAGGTTAAGAATGGGAGAATCGCTGGCCCAGAAAATACTTAAAACCAGGCCGGATCACGATATCGATGTAGTCATACCTATTCCCGATACTGGGAGAACGGCCTCACTCTCAATCGCCCATGAGTTGGGTGTTAAATACCGTGAGGGGTTTATTAAGAACCGATATATCCCCAGGACATTTATTATGCCAGGGCAAAGTATTCGAAAGAAGTCTGTGCGGCAGAAATTAAATGCCATTGATCTTGAATTTAAGGATAAGGTGGTCTTGCTGGTAGATGACTCTATCGTTAGAGGAACAACCTCAGGAGAGATCATTCAGATGGCAAGGGAAGCGGGGGCTAAAAAAGTATATTTTGCCTCAGCCGCTCCACCAGTCAGATACCCAAATGTGTATGGTATCGATATTCCCACCTCACAAGAGTTGGTTGCATATAATCGCACAGAGCAGGAGGTATGTGAGAGTATTGGTGCAGATTGGTTGATATATCAGGATGTTGAAGATTTAATCAATGCAGCAAGGGCAGGTAACCCTGAAATTAAGGAATTTGATGCATCATGTTTCACCGGAGAATATGTAACCGGTGATATAAGTGATGATTATCTGAATCAAATATCGATATTACGGAATGATGAGGCCAAGTCGAAACGGGAAACAAATGAGGAGATGATCTTGGACCTGTCAAATGGTGTGTAACCTATTTTTACCCCTAACCCATCCATAAACCGCCATTAACAGCCAGCTCTGTTCCCGTGATATAGCTGCTTTTCTTATCTGCAAGAAATCCAATAGCATCTGCAATTTCTTCTACCTTCGCCAAGCGCTTCATGGGGATTTGTTGAATAATTCCATCAAGAATATCTTCACGTATAGCTTCTACCATGGGAGTCCCTACGTAACCCGGACAGATACAATTTACGGTAATACCTTTGTCAGCCAATTCAAGGGCCAGTGACCGGGTAAAGCCGATCATGCCAGCTTTGGCTGTTGAATAATTTGTTTGTCCAAACTGGCCTTTTTGTCCATTTACAGAAGAAATATTGATTATTCGACCGTATTCCTTGTCTATCATTCCATTGATAAATGATCGGGTCATGTTAAAGACACTATCAAGATTGGTATCTATGACTGCATCCCATTTTTCTTTGTCCATTTTTTTTAACATGACGTCCCGGGTAATACCAGCGGCATTCACAAGAATATCAATTTGACTATATTTGTCTTGAATGAATGAGGCAAATTGTTGACATGATTGGTAGTCAGAGACATCACATTCATAAATTTCTACCTGGTGGCCATCCTTTTCAAATTCGCATTTCCATGCCTTTGCCTTGTCTTCTTCACTGGGAATATACGTGGATATAATACGATTTCCATCAGTTGCAAGACGTTTGCAAATGGCCGTGCCAATTCCCCCAATTCCGCCAGTAATGACAGCCGTATCAAGCTGTAGGTTTTTTTGTCTGGCAGTCGATATTTTTTGTTTTGACCATTGATTATTGGCAGTATCCGGAGATTGTTTGAAATAGGTTTCGAGTATGGAATTTGATGTATCAAAGATGGCATTAAATGAATATATAAAATGATCACAAGCTGAATGCCATTGTTTTACTGCTGAAGTCTGATTATTGATTATATTTTCGATTATCATCTTTGTATTTGCCTGGAATGGTATAAAGTATATAGAAGATTATTTGTCATCATTATTGCGATTGAATCCCGCAGCCTTGAAAAAATCATTTTGAATTTGTTGCCACAGTTCAAGGTTTTTATTAGTCATTTTCTGCATGGTTTCCAATGGCGTGGAAGAGACTGCCTCATTGATCCTGTTCTGGAATTCTTTTTGTTGGGTAGTAAATATATCCAGCGATTGTTCCAGGTAATCTGAAAATACTGACTGATAGGCATTTCCATAGAAACGAATTAATTGGGTCAGGGACTGTGTGGATAATAGTGGTTCACCATTGTGTTCCTGTTCTGCAATAATTTGTAACAGGATGCTACGGGTCAGGTCATCTTCTGTTTTTACATCTTTGACAATAAAAGATGTACCTTCCAGCACAAGGTTTTTCACATCTTCTAACGTTATATATTTGCTTATCTCCGTATCATATAGTCGTCTATTTGGATATTTTTTTATTATGCGCATTGTGAATCACCGGATTAGTTAATGTAAATATTCACCACCATTTATAGAAATATCAACGCCGTTTATATGTGCCGCCTGGTCTGAACAAAGAAAATCTACCAAATAAGCAATCCCATCATCATCAGTCAACATATCTGATGTGTTATCATTATTTGGCTGATGTTGATTTTGGACGATCATTCCTGGTGAGACCGTATTGACCGTGACACCTTTTTTTCCAACTTCCTGGGACAGTGCCATGGTAAAGCCATGAATACCTGATTTAGCTGCTGCCAGGTGAGTTCGCTTCGGCTCACCCATTCTGGCAATTATGGAGGATATGTTTATGATTCTGCCGAATCCTCTGTCACACATCCTTTCAGCAACATTCCTGCAAATATTAAATAAGGCATCAATGTTGCCGGAAATGGCTTCGTCCCACTGTGATTTTTCCATCTCGTTAAAAGGCACGGCATTGTCCAGATCATGACTGTTTACAATGATATCAATTGGACCAATTTTATTTTCTATGTGTTCTACCAGTCTTACACACTCATCAAAATCAGTGATATCTGCCTTCATGGCTATGATATTGAGTCCTGATTCAACTAATGGTTGTTGCCAGTTAGTTATATCACCATCATTATAAACACCGATCACCTGTGCACCCGATTTCGAGAGTTGTTTACAAATTGAAGTACCAAGCAAACCTGTCCCGCCAATTACCAGTGCTATTCTATTATTCAAATCGATTTTCATATTATCTCTCAATAGCAAGCGCTACACCTTGCCCACCACCTATACATAAGGTCGCAAGGCCCTTATGAGCATCCCGGCGTTTCATTTCATGCAGTAAGGAAACCAGTATGCGGCACCCGGATGCGCCAATAGGATGGCCCAGCGAAATGGCACCTCCATTTACATTGACCTTGCTCAGATCCCAGCCCAGCTCTTTGTTGACTGATATGGCTTGTGCAGCAAAGGCCTCATTCGCTTCAATCAGGTCCAGGTCCTCAACGGTCCAGCCGGCTTTTTCCAGGCAAAGCCTGGTGGCGGGAATTGGACCGGTGCCCATAATTTCCGGTGCAACACCAGCGCTGGAGTAAGCCTTGATGGTGGCCAGGGGTGTGAGTCCCATCTCATTGGCCATGTTTTCTGACATTATCAAGACTGCTGCAGCCCCATCATTAATTCCTGAGGCATTTCCTGCAGTGACAGTACCTTCTTTATCAAAAGCCGGTCTGAGATTGCCCAGTGCCTCTGCTGTGACACCCGCACGTGGGAATTCGTCGCGGTCGAACACAATTGGGTCGCCTTTGCGTTGGGGAATACTCACAGGGACAATTTCATCATTAAATGTACCATTGGCCTGGGCGGCTTCGGTTTTTTGTTGGGAGGAGGCAGCAAACTCATCCTGTTCTTCCCGACTGATATTGAATTGCTTCGCGATGTTTTCTGCAGTGGTGCCCATATGGTAATCATTAAAGGCATCCCAGAGGCCATCTATGATCATTGAATCCTGTAGCTTCCAGTCGCCCATACGCTGACCGGTGCGGGAATTTGGTAATACATGCGGGGCCAGGTTCATATTTTCCTGACCACCGGCTATTACCACATTGGCATCACCACATTTAATGGCTTGCGACGCCAGGTGTGTGGCTTTTAAACCGCTACCGCAGACTTTATTAATTGTCATACAGGGTACTGTGTTTGGTAAGCCTGCCGTTAGAGAGGCCTGCCGTGCCGGGTTTTGACCAACACCGGCAGCAAGTACCTGGCCCATGATGACTTCATCAATTTTGTCCGGGCTTATTCCGGTCCGCTCTAACAGGCCCTTGATGACAGTGGCCCCCAGACTGGTTGCGGCAATTGACGATAATGTTCCACCAAAGGCCCCGATTGGTGTCCTGGCAGCGTCGACGATGACTACGTTGTCTGTCATAAAATACCTCGTAATTTTGAAAAACGATTAAAATTCAGGAGATTTTATTCTCGTTGCAGTGCACAAATTATGTTGCATGGTAACAAAAAGTAATTCCACTGGGAAGCAATTCATTCCTGCAGAGCAACTCTTGTGGAAATCTATAAGCTATTGAAATATATATTATTAATGAAGGATCAAAAGTGAATGGAGCGGTTTTCCACTGCTAAAGCGGCCTCATGAACTGCCTCAGACAGGGTAGGGTGGCCATGAATGGTCCTGGCCAGGTCTTCCGAGCTGCCTTCAAATTCCATGGTCACAACAGCTTCTGCAATCAGCTCTGATGCGCCAGGTCCAAGAATATGGACACCGAGAATACGGTCGGTGCGTGTATCACTGAGAATTTTTACCAACCCTTCGGTGCTGCCCGATGCCTTGGCGCGCCCACTGGCAAGAAATGGGAAACTACCTGTCTGGTAATCGACACCTTCCTGTTTAAGGATCTGTTCAGTCTTTCCTACCCAGGCAATTTCAGGCCAGGTATATATGACCCAGGGAATGACATTGTAATTCATGTGTCCTGGTTTGCCGGCAATGCGCTCAGCAACTGCAACCCCTTCTTCGGAGGCCTTGTGGGCAAGCATGGGACCCCTGACAACATCACCAATGGCGTAGACATTATCGAGGTTGGTCCGGCAATCACCATCAACAATAATGAAACCCCGGTCATCCAGTTCCAGTCCTGCCTGTTGTGCACCTAGACCGTCAGTATTAGGCTTACGTCCCACAGCTACAATGAGCTTATCAAAACTGATTTGTTGTTTTTCATTATCAGCTTCATAGATAACGGTGACTTCACGGTTGTTTGTACCTGTCCCGGTGACCTTCGTACCCAGCTTGATATCCAGTCCTTGCTTACGCAGAATTTTTTCCGCGGTTGTTGCAATTTGCCTGTCTACAGAGGGTAAAAATTCATCCATGGCCTCCAGTATCAGCACCTCTGAACCCAGTCGACTCCAGACACTTCCCAGTTCCAGGCCAATTACACCTGCACCAATTATTCCCAGTCGTCTTGGTACATCTGTAAATTTCAGGGCACCCGTGGAATCAACAATCAATTCATTATCTACAGGTGCAGGTGGGATATTAAAAGGCACAGAACCGGTTGCGATAATGATATGTTTAGCCGTGACAGAATAAGGTTCATTGTCTTGCTCAATGGGGGTGATCTCAATTTCTGTATTAGATAATAATTGTCCTGACCCCTGTAACCATTCAATTTTGTTTTTCTTGAATAAGCCGGAGATCCCCTGGGTGAGGGTTTGAACAATCCCGGATTTACGTTTAATCATTTTATGAACATCTACGGTTATCCCTGAAGAATTAATGCCATGCTCTATGGCTTCATGCTTGAGGAAACTGATATGATGAGAGGAATCCAGTAGCGCCTTGGAAGGTATGCAGCCTACATTCAGACAGGTCCCACCCAGGGCAGGCTTACCATCTTCTCCAATCCAGCGCTCAACACAGGCTGTAGAAAAACCCAATTGAGCTGCGCGAATTGCGGCCACATATCCACCTGGTCCACCACCAATGACTACGACATCAAATTCTTTCATATCAATAACCGGAATTTAAACCTGTAATAACAACCTGGCAGGGTCTTCCAGCAGGTCCTTGATTGTCACTAGAAACTGTACGGCATCTCGTCCATCTACAATCCTGTGATCATATGAGAGGGCCAGATACATCATTGGCAAAATAACAACTTCACCATTGACTGCCATGGGACGTTCCTGGATTTTATGCATCCCCAGAATAGCACTTTGAGGTGGATTTAAAATTGGCGTAGAGACCAGTGACCCAAAGATTCCACCATTTGTTATGGTAAAGGTTCCGCCTGTCAGATCATCAATGGTTAACTTCGAGTCGCGGGCCTTTTGACCATATTCCACGATTTTCTTTTCTATGTCAGCAAATGACATAGTATCCACATCACGTAATATAGGTACCACCAGTCCACGGTCAGAACTTACAGCTATACCAATATCAAAATAGCCGTGGTAGACAATGTCTTTTTCATCTATTGATGCATTAATCACAGGAAATTTCTTTAATGCTTCCGTTGCAGCCTTGGTGAAAAATGACATGAATCCCAGCTTTACTCCATGTTGTTTTTCAAACTTGTCTTTGTATTGGGAACGTAACTCCATAATCGGTTTCATATTGACTTCATTGAATGTCGTGAGGATGGCATTCTCGTGTTGCGCAGCCAGCAGACGCTCAGCGGTGCGCTGTCTGAGCCGTGTCATTTTCACCCTTTCTTCACTTCTGTCATCCAGGGTTGTCTCTGGTAGTGGCGTGGTTTCAGAGACGTCTGGTGCCGATGGTTTTTGAATCTCAGGCTTTTCTGCGTTAGCCTCCTCAGGTGTAGTTTCAGGTTCAGGCTTTTTCGCCTGGGGGTTTTTATCCAGGAAATTCACCACATCTTCCTTGGTAATGCGTCCATCACCGTCCTGGTCAGGTATATCAGCTGCGCTGAGGTCATTTTCCGAAATAAGGTTTCTCACCGCAGGACTGGTCTTGGGTGTTGCTGAGGGTGTTTCATCAACAGGTAATGATTGCTGTTTGGGTGCTTCTTTTTTTGGTTTTTCAGCGGGCTTACTATCTGTACTGCCATTTTCAATCCTGGCAATGACTTCATCACTTTCTACCGTTTCACCATCACCTTTTAAAATTTCGGTGAGTACACCATCACTTAATGCAGCAACTTCCAATGTTACCTTATCTGTTTCTATGTCTATCAGGTTGTCCCCTCGTTTGACTTTATCTCCCGCTTTTTTATGCCATTTCATTAATGTTGCTTCTGACACAGATTCAGCCAGAACAGGAACTTTTACATCAACCATTCGTATCTCCTCAGGAGTTATATCGTTTAATTTAAGGCACTTTTATGTGTTGTGACTTCCAGTTTGTCCAGCTGCAAGGCATCTTCTACAAGTTGCTTTTGCTGGGCAAGGTGCAGTTTCATGGATCCAGTTGCTGGTGAAGCAGAATAAAACCTGCCCGCATATCCAAATGTATGGTTTTCATTTAAACAACCAATCATCGTTCCCCTGGACTGCATATAATACCAGGACCCCTGGTTTTTAGGTTCTTCCTGTACCCAGACAACCTCTCGCAGATTTGTATAACTATTAATAATAGACTTCACTTCATCTAAAGGAAATGGGAATAACTGTTCAATTCTGGCAATGGCAATATTAGGAATTTTATTGGTTCTTCTGGCTTCCAGTAAATCAAAATATATCTTGCCTGAACACATTAATAGACGGGTGACATTTTCTTTATCCAGCTGATCAATTTCGTCGATTACCAGCTGAAACTCATTGTTAGTCAGATCTGCTAAAGTGGAAGTCGATAATTTATGTCGCAACAGGCTTTTGGGACTCATGACTATCAGTGGTTTACGATATGGTCGTATTACCTGTCTGCGTAACATATGAAACATTTGTGCAGGTGTACTGGGGACACATACCTGAATGTTTTCCCGTGCACATAATTGCAGATACCGCTCAAGTCTTGCAGATGAATGTTCTGGACCCGCGCCATCGTATCCATGTGGTAATAATACAGTTACACCACAATAACGCCCCCATTTTGCTT
Source organism: Candidatus Eutrophobius brisbanensis (assembly GCA_038131795.1). Taxonomy (GTDB): domain Bacteria; phylum Pseudomonadota; class Gammaproteobacteria; order Eutrophobiales; family Eutrophobiaceae; genus Eutrophobius; species Eutrophobius brisbanensis. The sequence goes on from JAYPQE010000003.1 coordinate 153,181, forward strand.
CACAGGAGCTTATAAATTGATCGAAAACCACCTGGGCACCATTTGCGAAATCACCAAACTGTGCTTCCCAGATGACCAGAGCACGGGGCTCTGAGCTACTATAGCCATATTCAAAACCTAATACCGCCTCTTCAGATAATATCGAATTTATTACCAGGAAATTTGCCTGTTCATTACTGATATGTTGCAACGGTAAATAGGTATCGCCGTCTTCCTGGTTATGAATGACCGCGTGGCGATGGAAAAATGTTCCTCGGCCGCTATCCTGACCGGAAATTCTGACAGGATGACCGTCGTCCACCAGTGAAGCATAGGCCAGTGTTTCAGCAAAGCCCCAATCCATAGGCAACTCTCCTGCACCCATTTGCTTACGGGATTCAATTATCTTGTTAACCGTTGGATGCAGTTCGAATGATTCAGGGACTGTTGTAATTGCTTTTACATAACGCTTCACTTCTTCATCGGAGATCCTGGTTGAGATTGAATCACGCCAGGTTGTACCTTTATATGGAGCGTAATTAATGAGGTGTGTCATATTAATATTGGTGGCCTTCGGTCCGGCAACAGACTCATTGGAGTCAAGTGAATTAATATAACCATCACTCATTGCACGGACTTCTTCTTCCGATACCACACCTTCATCAATTAACTGTTTGGCATACAGTTGTCTTACATTTGGATGGCTCCTGATTTTTTTATACATGACCGGTTGCGTGGCCGCTGGTTCATCGGCCTCACTGTGACCATGCTTGCGATAACAGATCATGTCTATAATGACATCTTTCTTGAATTTCATTCTGAAATCCAGGGCGAGATTGGCTACGAATACAACCGCTTCGGGATCATCGCCATTGACATGAAAGATTGGTGCCTGGACAAGTTTTGCAACATCGGTGCAATACAAGGTTGAACGTGAATCCAGCGGATCGCTGGTAGTAAAGCCTATCTGATTATTGACAATTACATGTACCGTGCCACCGGTGGAATAACCTCGGGTTTGTGACAACTGAAATGTTTCCATAACGACGCCCTGACCGGCAAAAGCAGCATCACCATGAATAAGAATGGGAAGCACTTGATCCCTTGATTTATCGTCCCTACGGTCCTGTCTTGCCCTTACCGACCCCTCTACAACCGGGTCAATAATTTCCAGGTGAGATGGATTAAAAGCCAAAGTGAGGTGCACCGCACCTCCCGCTGTCTGGATATCAGATGAATAACCAAGATGATATTTCACATCCCCTGACTGAACATCATCAATATTAATATCGTTTGGTAATTTACCTTCAAACTCACCAAATAACTCACTTGGCATCTTGCCTATGATATTGATTAGGACATTGAGTCGGCCACGATGTGCCATGCCAATGACAACTTCTTCTACTGAGGAAGCGGTACCGTTTTGGACAATTTCATCCAGCATTGGAATCAGGCATTCGCCACCTTCCAGAGAAAAGCGCTTTTGGCCTGCATATTTGGTGTGTAAATATTCTTCCAGGGCATTGGCTGCAACTACGCGGTTTAATATTCGTTTGCGTTTGTCATTTGAAAAACCCGGCTGGGACATAGGTTCTTCCAGTCGCTGCTGTATCCAGCGTTTTTGCTCCGTTTCATTTATGTGCATATATTCTGCACCAATATTCCCGCAATATGTCTTGCGAATAATATTGATAATCTGCTTTAACGGTATTTCTTTGTCAGCAAATAAAGAACCGGTATTGAAGGTCTTGTCCATGTCTACCGCAGTAAGGTCATGAAATTCAGGGTCGAGTTCTGGAACAGCTGGCCGGACATACTGGTTAAGTGGATCCAGGTTCGCCTGTTGATGACCTCTGAAACGATGAGCATTAATCAATTGCAGGACAGAGACCTGTTTTTGATGCTCTGCAGATGTCTCCGGGGCAACTGATCCTGAAACCCTTTTTTGAGTGGACAGGTTTAGAAATTTTTGACGAATCGCCGAATGAGATCTTTCCTGGATTGGACTGGAATCATTTTCATTTAGTGAATTAAAATATTTTTGCCATTCATCAGAGACAGAGTCAGGATCGGCGAGATATGACTCATATAAATCTTCGATAAAATCGGCATTGGCGCTATATAACCAGGTTGATAAATTATTCTGCATTTTAATTACATATCCGACTGGAAAAACAAGTACAATTAAGTTGTTAATTTTCCCTATTTAGTTAGAATTCTCAAGGAGTAATTGGCATTATTTTAAGTAACTTGACGTAAGTTTGATACAAGTTTCCAAGATTAAGGACCAATCTCAATATACAGGCGCTTATACCACGGGCGTAGCACGATGAGTATGGTATAGTCGTGGCGCCTCGCACTGACATTTTAAGTCACTAGCTCGGGGCATGGTGTATATTGGGTATGGTTCTAGACACAAATCCAAAAAAAGCAGGCATAATATGCCCTCTATTCAGGCTGGTCCAGTAGCGGCCATGACTGAGTGGGCAGGATTATCCAGAAAAACAAGAATAATATGAAAGCCGAGGGAGGCGTATTAATGGCTGAATCAGTGACAATTATTGATAATCGGACGGGAAAACAAATCGAGTGTCCGGTGTTGTCAGGTAAATACGGGGCACCAGTAATAGACACCAGTGCACTATACAGGGAATTAGGTGTTTTTACCCTGGATCCGGGCTTTGGAACTACAGCTAGTTGTAAAAGCTCAGTCACCTACCTGGATGGAGATGAAGGGGTCTTGTTGCACCGAGGATATCCTATTGAACAATTGGCTGAACATAGTACCTTTACTGAAGTCTGTTACCTGCTGCTCAATGGTGACCTGCCAAACCTCAAACAAAAGGCAGATTTTGAGCACGACCTGAAGATGCATAGCATGACCCATGAGCACTTGACCAGGTTTTATAATGGTTACCGCCCAGATGCCCATCCCATGTCCATTTTATCCGGTGTTTTTGCGGCAATCGCATCGTATTACCATGACGCAACCGATATTCGTAATCCCGAACACCGGATGATGACCGCGAAGCGGGTAATTGGAAAAATTCCAAATGTGGCAGCCAAATGTTACCGGTATGCCTCGGGTTTACCCTTTGTCTACCCGGATAACTCCCGGGACTATGTCGAAAACTTTATGTATATGATGTTTTCCTGGCCTTCCGAAGAATACAAACCCAGCCCGGTTGCGCTGAGGGCGCTTGACTTGCTGTTTATTTTGCATGCAGATCACGAACAAAATGCCAGCACGTCTGCAGTTCGGTTGACTGCAAGTGCAGAGGCCAATCCCTTTGCCTGTATTGCTGCCGGGATATGTACTTTATGGGGCAAGGCCCATGGTGGCGCAAATGAGGCAGTCATTAATATGCTGACAGAAATTGGTAGTCCGGAAAACATTCCAAAATTTATTGCCAAGGCCAAGGACAAGGAAGACCCATTCAGGCTGATGGGATTTGGTCACAGGGTATATAAAAATTACGACCCCCGTGCCAGAATCATCCAGCAGGCAGTGCATGACCTGATGGATGAAATGAATCTCAATCAACCCTTATTTGAGATCGCAAAGGAACTGGAGAAAATTGCACTGAATGACGAATATTTTATTGAAAGAAAGCTCTATCCAAATGTAGATTTTTATTCCGGTCTGATTTATCAGGCATTAAGAATTCCCACTGAAATGTTTACGGTCATGTTTGCATTGGCCAGAAGCGCTGGCTGGATTGCGCAATGGATGGAATTAATGGAAGACCCTGATTTTCGAATTGGTCGTCCACGACAGCTCTACATTGGTCAGGATAAACGGGATTATGTCCCTATTAACGACAGAAAATAATATTTAATTCAAGGAGATGGTAAGAATGAAATCACCGGTAAGAATTGCAGTAACAGGTGCTGCAGGACAGATAGGATACGCTTTATTATTCAGAATAGCCGCAGGAGAAATGCTGGGAGAAGACCAACCAGTCATTCTACAGTTGCTGGAAGTAACACCAGCAATGAAGTCCCTGGAAGGGGTGGTTATGGAACTGGATGATTGCGCATTTTCAACCCTTGCCGGCATAGAGATTAGCGATGATACAAATGTTGCATTTAAGGATGCGGATTATGCCTTCCTGGTTGGTGCCAGACCCAGAGGGCCAGGCATGGAACGAAATGACCTGCTTCAGGCAAATGCCGCCATCTTCAGTGCCCAGGGTAAGGCCCTGAACGATAATGCCAGTCGTAATGTGAAAATCCTTGTGGTGGGTAATCCGGCCAATACCAATGCGCTGATAACCTTGAAAAATGCACCGGATTTAAACCCGGCAAATATTACTGCAATGATGCGTCTGGATCACAATCGTGCATTGGCACAACTGGCTACGAAAACGGGTGTAACCGTGTCAGATATCCAGAATTTATGCGTTTGGGGGAATCATTCCACCACACAATATCCTGATCTGCACCATGCCACTGTGGCGGGTAAGCCAGCAATGGAGTTAATTGATCAGCAATGGTATGAAAATGATTACATCCCAACCGTTGCCAAGCGTGGTGCCGCAATTATCGATGCGAGAGGGGCCTCCAGTGCCGCATCAGCAGCAAATGCAGCATTGGAACATATGCGCGATTGGGTCAACGGTTCCAATGGTCAGTGGTTGAGCATGGGAATACCCAGTACCGGCGCCTATGGTATCCCTGAAGGGCTTATTTTCTCTTTTCCTGTTGAGTGTAGCGGTGGGGAGTACACCATTGTGGAAGGCCTGGATATAAACGAATTTAGTCAGGCCAGGTTAGACGCAACCAGGAAAGAACTTGAAGAGGAAAGGGATGCCGTCGCCGATTTAATCAGCTAAACCTCTCAGAAGCAGGCATACGATAGAATGAGGACAGATTTTTCACATTCAAACATTGATGCTGATGGCTTCAGGGCAAATGTAGGCATCATCCTGACAAATGAAGCAGGAAAATTATTCTGGGCTAAGCGTATTGGAATGGATGCCTGGCAGTTCCCCCAGGGCGGGATTCGGCCAAAAGAACATTCTGAGGTCGCTATGTACCGTGAATTAAAGGAAGAAATAGGCCTGTTACCTGAACATGTGGAAATCATTGGCTATACGCGCAAATGGCTAAGGTATCGTCTGCCACAGAAATACATTCGCAGGCATTCAAAGCCATTATGTCGTGGACAGAAGCAACGTTGGTATTTGCTAAAGTTTGTAGGCTCGGAAAACGCGGTGAGACTGGATGGAAGTGATACCCCCGAATTCGATCATTGGCGTTGGGTAAATTACTGGGATCCAGTATCTGAAGTCATTTCATTCAAACGAAAAGTATATAAGCAGGCTTTGCGGGAATTTGAGCAAACATTGCTTAAAAATGGAATTCAGGTTTCCTAGCCTTATGCTGAAAATTCCCAAACATGATTGTAGCCCCCCATGGCCGTAGTTAAGATGGTGGTGTGATTCCTTGTGTGGAGATAAAAACTGCAACAATCATTCGCAAAACTTCTAATACCAGTAGCCAAAGAATACTTTAATATTTGCCTGTTTAGAAAGCGGCCACAAGATCTTCCTGCTGCCAGTGAATTACTCTGGGCATCAGTTGTGATTTATACGATTTTGAGCGCCGTCATGGCATACCCATCTGCTTCAGGATGGAAGGCGATGGCTTCTGGGCTGGTGGAAACAACGATACTGCTTACAATCACATATTTATTTCTGTACCTGAGAAGTGTCCCCAATCGTTGGTTACAGGTGAGTACTGCTTTGGCAGGCACAGGTATTATTTTTAGTAGTATTGTCGTGCCATTGTACTACCTTAGAGTTTACGCAAATATAGGTCCATCACCACAGGACCTGATCATGACTGTTATTATTTTTATCTGGTTCTGGAATATTGCTGTTATGAGTTATATTCTCAAAAACGCCTTCTCCTCATCATATCTGCTGGCGGCAACGGCTTCGGTTGCCTATGTGGCAATCATTATGACGGTCCTACAGCAACTGTTTCCCATTTCCTGACAACGATGAATATTCACATTCTGGGAATCTGCGGAACATTTATGGGAGGATTGGCCATCCTGGCCAGGGAGTTGGGCCATGATGTCTCCGGGACAGATGCAAATGTTTATCCTCCCATGAGTGATTTTCTACGGCAGCATGGGATTAAAATACATGAGGGCTATGACACGGCACCGCTGGGTGATGCGATTGACCTTGTTATCATCGGTAATACCCTGTCCCGAGGCAATCCGGCGGTGGAATATGTTTTGAATAAACGGATCCCTTATCGTTCGGGGCCTCAATGGCTCTCTGAAAATGTCCTCCAGCAACGACAGGTTATTGCCATTGCCGGTACCCATGGTAAGACCACGACTACCAGTATGGCGGCATGGGTACTGGAGCAGGCCGGCCTCTCCCCTGGATTTTTAATCGGTGGTGTGGCAGAAAATTTTGGGACCACGGCAAGGTTAGGGGAATCTAACTATTTTGTGATTGAGGCGGATGAATATGACACTGCCTTTTTTGATAAACGCTCCAAATTTATTCATTATTCCCCGACTATTCTGATAATCAATAATATTGAATTCGATCATGCAGATATATTCGGCAATATAGGGGATATTATACTTGAATTCCGTCGATTAATCGCTATTATTCCAGGTAATGGAACTATAGTTTATCGTGAAGATGATGCGAATATCGCCGAACTACTTCGAAATGGCTGCTGGAGTCAGACACAAGCCTTTGCTGGGGTGAGCGCAAACTGGTCATATGTGGTCAAGCAACCAGACTATTCAGCATTTGAGATTATTCATGACCATGGGCGTGATGCCCTGCAGTGGGACCTCTTAGGAGAACATAACGCTTCAAATGCCCTGGCAGTGGCAGTTATGGGCGATCAGATAGGGATTGAGGTGGCGGATACCATCCGGGCGCTTCAGTCCTTTAAGAGTGTTAAACGGCGACTCGAAGTGCTGGGGGAAGTTGGCGGTATAAGGGTATATGATGATTTTGCCCATCATCCTACTGCTATTATCGCCACCCTGGCTGCATTGCGTGCCCATGTGGGGGATCGACGCATCATCGCCGTATTTGAGCCCCGTTCCAATACCATGAAGCTGGGAGTACATAGTGCCACTCTGGGGCAGGCCTTTAGTGACGCAGACCTGGTCTTTGCCTTTCAACCAGACGGTTTAAACTGGGACCTGGCCGAGACTTTTACCCCGTTTCACGGTCGTCATGAAATACATACCTCAGTCACCGATATTGTCTCGGCGTTACAAAAGGAGCTGTGTCCTGGTGATCATGTCGTCATCATGAGTAATGGAGGATTCGGCGGTATTCATCAATTATTACTAGATGCCTTAAAACTCAGGACATAATGATGGAAATATCGTTCAATTCGTCATACACACGTCATTATTCTATTTTTACTTAATCATGTGAGACAATTATTTCTGATACAGGAAATGATTAGTCGTCGTTATGGTTCATTCAATTAAATTTGATATCAATAGTATTAATAACCCAATATATCTTAGTGCATTGGGGGTGGCGCCACTCGTTGCCATGTCCAACACATTGAGCACAGGGCTTTTTATGGGGTCATTTTTTTCAATAAACCTTGTAATGGTTGCCCTGCTAATGTCCAGTCTCAGGTCTATGGTGCCGCGTGCTATAAGATTAGCTTATTTACTTGTGATTAGCAGCGCATGTGTATCTATTTTGGGATTGCTTGCACAGGCCACTTTCTTTCAGTTGCATCAGTCCGTCCATGTATATCTACAAATAATAGCCATGAATTGCCTGCTCTTATACTTTCTTGAAACCGATACTTTACGATACCCGCCGCGGGAAATTATCAAACCACTCTGTCATATATCGGGTCTAATCATAATGATCTGTTTGCTTGTGGGTAGTGCCAGAGAAATGCTTTCTTTTGGGGGACTATTTATGACAACGGAAAATGTTCCAACAGATCATCCGGGAGGGATGGGTGTCCTTCCAGATGAGATGATACTGTCAATATTTAATACCGCCTCAGGGGCATTTATTCTAACGGGCTGTGTGTTTGCATTAATCAATGTCTTCGTAACCAGAATGGCTTCTAACCAGATAGAAAAGTCAAACCAGTAAACTGTCTTGAATAAAATAAAACGACAACAGATCTTTGCAGTTCTTAAACAGCAGAACCCCAGGCCAACGACTGAGCTGGTATATAATTCAACATTCGAATTGTTAATCGCGGTAATACTGTCTGCGCAGGCGACAGATATCAGCGTCAATAAAGCGACTAAACCATTATTCAAGATAGCAAATACCCCCGGGGCCCTGGTTAAACTGGGTGAAGACAAACTAAAAGATTATATAAAGACCATCGGTCTGTTTAATACCAAAGCTAAAAACATTATCAAGACATGTCATCAATTAATATCTGATTACAATGGGGAAGTTCCCTGTGATCGTGCCGCATTAGAGGCATTGCCCGGGGTAGGCAGGAAGACTGCTAACGTTATATTAAATACCGCATTTGGATTACCGACTATCGCTGTGGATACTCATATTTTCCGGGTATCCAATCGGACCGGAATTGCACCGGGGAAAGACGTATTGGAAGTAGAGAAAAAACTGCTCAAGTTTGTACCAGATGAATACAAAAAAGACGCACATCACTGGTTAATATTACATGGACGATATACGTGCATTGCCCGGAATCCTCAGTGTTCGTCATGCCCAATTTATAACTATTGTGAATGGAAGGATAAGCAAAAATACTGCTAAGCTTGGGAACTTGAGCGAGGGGTTGAAAGAAAAAAGGCTTTTAGGTTGAAAACACTTTTCCAAACAATAAAAAAGTACAGAAAGCAACTGTTCATCATGTTGATATCTTTATTGATGACCATGGCATTTCTTGGCTATTCCAGGGGGACGTTCGACTGGACGTTTTTAGAGCAGCTTGAAAATAAGCTTTATGATTTGAAGGTTGTATTGACAACGTCTGGAGAAGTCGATGATCGCATAGTTATAATTGATATTGATGAAAAAAGCCTCGCTGAAGTAGAGAGGTGGCCATGGGGCAGGGATAAGCTGGCATTACTTGTCGATCAGCTATTTGACCAGTATTTTGTTGCAATTATCGGTTTTGATATTTATTTCCGGGAGCCCGATCAGAGTTCTGGTCTCAGGGTTTTGGAACAACTGGCAGTCGATGATTTTGCAGATATCCCGGAATACCAGACCAGATTAACTGAAATCAGCCAGGCCCTGGACTACGATCAGCTATTTGTCGACAGTATGATGAAAGGGCCTGTTGTCCTTGGATTTACATTTTTCACTGAAGCAGAGGCATTCTCGGATTTGAGGGGGGGAGAATTACCTCCGGCAGTATTAACGGCCAGTGATTTTGTGGGACGTAATGTACACGCACCAGTTGCAAGTGGGTACGGTGTAAATCTGGAACTTATTCAACATGCGGCGATTGCCACTGGCCACACCAGTCGGGGCCTTGATGAAGACGGGATTGTGCGCAGGGTTCCGATGCTGATGGAATACGAAGACAATTACTATGAATCCCTGTCACTTGCTATTGCAAGATATATGCTTATTGCAGATGAGATAGAACCGATTTATTCGGTTAATGATGGTGGTGAAATTACAGCTATTAGTGAGATTGAAAGTCTGAAAATTGCGGATCATTATGTACCCGTTGATATTAATTTACAGGCATTGATTCCCTATCGGGGTAAGGGGCAGAATTACAGATATATTTCTGCAGTGGACGTAATGGAGGGAAGAATTCCGGTTGAAGAGTTGGCCGGGAAAATCGTCCTGATTGGAACATCAGCCAAAGGTCTGTCAGATCTCAGGCCCACGCCAGTCAACCCGGAATTCCCGGGGGTCGAAATTCATGCCAATCTATTATCAGGTATTTTTGATAAAAACCTGAAACATAGCCCGGTTGAGTTATGGTGGATGGAATATTTACAACTGTTGGTAATTGGTATCGTCCTATCAATAATACTACCGTACCTGGGCCCGGTTATTTCAATTATTACGACCATTGTCGTCTTAATCAGTACGACTATATTGAACTTATACTTCTGGCAGAACCTGAACCTGCATTTGCCACTGGCATCCATATTATTGTTGTCCACATTACTTTTTCTAACGAATATCATTTATGGGTTTGTCGTTGAGCGCAGGGGCAAGCGTCAACTTTCGGCATTGTTTGGCCAGTATCTACCGCCTCAACTGGTGAGTGAAATGAGTGAAGACCCGGAGTCCTATATCCAGGGTGCGCAAACCAGGGAAATGTCAGTATTGTTTTCAGATATCAGAAGTTTCACCACTATTTCAGAAAGTCTCAGTGCATCTGAATTGTCCGAATTGATGAACCTTTATCTGACGCCAATGACAACCATTATTCATGGTACCCGTGGGACTATAGACAAGTATATCGGTGATGCTGTGATGGCATTCTGGGGTGCACCATTAAAGGATGAAGACCATGCCCGCCATGCCATTAAGGGTGGTCTGGCAATGTTGGAAAGGTTGCAAGGTGTTCAGGAAATATTTCTGGAGCGTGGTTGGCCTGAGATTAAAATTGGAATTGGAATCAATTCCGGGCCCATGAGTGTGGGTGATATGGGGTCAGAATTCCGCATGGCCTATACGGTGCTTGGTGATGCAGTGAATCTTGCGTCAAGACTTGAAGGACTGACCAAAAATTATGGTGTTGAAATTATTGTCGGTGAAGCAACAAAAAATGCTGTCCCTGAATACGTATACCGTGAACTTGATCTGGTCAGGGTAAAAGGCAAAGACCAGCCAGTAGGTATTTATGAACCTATTGCCCTGCATGATGAGATATCACCTGAAGAAGAAGCGGAAATGAAAAGATTCAATGAGTTTCTGAAATTATACAGGCAACAAAATTGGGACCTGGCTGAGGCAATCCTGTCAGATCTTATTGCCCAATACCCAGAACGTTTACTGTATACTCTGTATCTAGACAGGATTGCATCTTATCGTGTTGATTCTCCGGGAGATTTCTGGGATGGCGTATTTACACATAAGACTAAATAGATTTATTAACTTTCTGGGTTTTGTGATCTATATCAAAAAAGTTAATTATGTTCTTTACTATAATATACACATCCTAAATTGACTCGCGCTGGTTCGAGGAATACGATTACCTGTATTAAGTTAGTCGGTATTACCTAACAAATCACTACCAAGAAATTAATATTTCATGCCGTAGGAGAAGTAGGAATAAATGAAATTAATATACAGAAATGCAATTGTCTGCGTTGTGCTATCATTATTAGTGTTTCCCATTTTATTATCAGCAGATGAATTGACAGACCGTGCGCAGCAGCTAATTGATGAGAATAACTTCGAAGAAGCATTCCAGATATTATTTGCTGAAATTGAGGATCGCGCGGGGACGCCCGACTATGACCTGCTGCTAGGGATCGCCGCGATGGATTCCGGACATCCGACCCAGGCAGTTTTTGCATTTGAACGCGTCCTGGCTATTGAACCGGACAATTCAAGGGCGCGTCTGGAGTTGGCAAGGGCATATTTTGAACTGGGGGAGAATGAGGCATCAAGAGAAGAATTTACCTATACCCAAAGTCAGGAAGTTCCGCAGGGTGTCAGGGCTACCATTGAAGAATATCTAACAGCTATTGATGACAGGGTCAGGGCAAGGGAGCAGCAGACGAGATTAAATTTATACCTCCAGGCCAGCCTGGGTTACGATACCAACGTCAATAGCGCCACAGATTCATCAACAGTGGCACTGCCGGCATTTGGTAATCTGGTATTTACCCTGGATGATTCTTCCCAGGAGCTGGATAGTGGGTTTTATAACCTGGAGGGAGGATTAACCTTTTCAAGTCGAATTGACCCGGATCGGAACATTTCCGTTTTTGGTGGAGCGAATATTTTTTATCGGCCTACATGGGATGGACATCGATTTGATACTGCTGCTGGAAATGGTCAGCTTGGTTTGAGGCATACGCGGGACAAGGACTCATTTCTGTTATCTGCGCAGGCCCAGCGTTATCTAATTGACGATAATACGAACCGGGACCAGCTCGGTTTAAATTTACAATGGCTGCATACGGCAACTGCACGGACGCAATATTCGGTGTTTGTTCAGGGTTTGACGCAGCGGTTCCCGGACCAGGAAATCAGGGACCTGAACCAGTACAGCGGTGGTGTTGGCGTGGTACACCTGTTACCTGGTGAGGCCAGCCCTATCATCTTCGGTAGTCTCTATGTCGGGACTGATGATGAACTGGAGGATACCCGGCCTGATTTCGGTCGTACTTATTTTGGGATTCGGGCCGGTGGCGAGTACAGTATCAATGACAGCATGAAATGGATAGCCAGTGCTAACTACCAGTACAGCAAATATGGTGGCAAGGATTCCCTGTTTCAGGAAACCCGCAAGGATAACTTCTTTTTCCTCAGGGGAGGACTTGAGCATTCATACGGTGATCACTGGGTCATCACCAGCGAAGTAAGATATTTACTGAATGATTCTAATTTTGTCATTAATGATTTTGACCGATGGCAGGTATTTGCTAGTGCCCGATACAATTTCTAAACAGGAAGAAGTGATATGAAAATCTCTCTACCAAAAAATCAAGATCTTTTCAGCGTTATCATTGCCCTTTTATTTCTCAGCATAATCCAAAATGTATCTGCACAGGATGCGGCGGGTAAGGTAGTATTTGCCCAGGGGACACCGACTGCAACGAATACCGCAGGTGTTCAAAGAAGTCTGGCACGGGGTAGTGAGATTTTTTCCGGTGACAGACTGATTACAGACAATGGTCGTCTGCAATTGAGTATGGTGGATGGTGCCTTTATCTCAGTTCAGCCAAATTCAGAATATCAGGTCGAAACCTACAATTACACTGGCACCCCTGACGGGACAGAACAGGCTTCATATCGACTGGTAAAGGGAGGTGTCAGGGCGGTGACGGGTTTAATAGGCAGACAAAACCCGGAGGCGTATAAAGTCAATACCGCTGTGGCAACCATTGGTATCCGTGGAACCGGTCATAATACCCGGATCTGCGCCGGTGACTGTGGAGGTCGGCCAGATGGTCTGTATCATCAGACCTGGGAAGGGATCACCTTTGTGGTCAACGATGTAGATGTTCAACCTGTGCGTGCCGGTACAGGTGTTTATGTCCAGAATATCGATACAGAGATTGAAGTGCTAGACCAGCCTCCGGGTATACTGGCGGTTGAAACCTCGCGTGAACAGGTTGAAGAGGAAGAAGAAGAAACCCAGGAGGTCGAGGATCAAACCCGCGTGGTCGCCGTGGCTGAGCAACGTGAGGAAACAGGTGACCAGGTCATTGTGGGTCCATCAAGAGTTAATTCAACAGTACTGACAAATTTTGGGTTACTTGCCGTCGCACCGGATGTTGATTCACCGGATGGGGTAGATGTTTCTTCGTTTAATTTCGGTACTTCTATATTCAGAAGAAGTTCCGATGGTGCAGGAATTGGAATACTGGGTATTGAGGATGGGGATGATGTTATATCTCTGGCAACTATAGCTGTCGATGCGGTCAGGGGTGGTGATAACTCATCTGAAGTGGCTGTGGCAGAAAAACTTCTATCGTCAGCGAGTCCTGCCCTGATATCTGAGTTTGAGGCAAATCCAGCTAGAGCGGCAGAATCTTTCTTTAATAACGAAATCGGTTTTGGTCGGTGGACTGATGGTAATGTCCTGATCTTAAGTGAAGGTAAGAATAGTGTGGTAGAGCTGGTGAATAACCAGAGTGCATACTATATATTCAGCACAGAACCACCCATACTGCCTTCTTTGCCCGTGAAAGCGGCATATAATTTTCTTGATGGGACCCAATCGACTACCGTTAGCGGCAATACTATAGGGCAGGGCATTACCAGCGGAAATATCCTTGTGGACTTTGTGTTAGATTCGGCCTTGCTGGATATGAATGTGTCGCACAATAGTATTAATTATGCAGTGAACGGACCACTATCGATTAGTACAACAGATAAATTCCTAAGTGGTTTTGATGTGTTCGCAACGGGCGGAGACTGTCTGCCTTGTGACACATTTATAGATGCCTCCTTTGCCGGACCATCAACAGGTGGTTTTCCAAAATATATTGGTCTTGAATATGATATCCAGGCAACAGATGTCATCATGGGCGTTGGGGCATTCCAGTTTTCAACGTTTACACCCATTGAAACATCAACTGTGCTGACCGGTTTTGGTTTACTCGGGGTAAGACCGGATACCACACAGCCTGATGATGTGGATGTATTTTATTCTGAATTTGGCTCATCGTTATTTCAGCGAGATTCAGACAGTCAGGGGATAGGTGTGTTTGATACGGTAGATGATGGTACCGGTGCAGAACAGGTACTGGCGACCATAGATACCGAGGCCGTCCTGTATGGTGATAATGCCGCGATCGTGTCAGGTGCCGAGGCATTACTCGCCGGGGCGGATGCCACATTAGTTGCAGAATTTGAATCCAACCCCGCATCCTCTGCTGAGTTCTTCAGTAATGGTGAGATTGGCTACGGTCGATGGACCAATGGGAATGTCCTGGCCATAGACAGTATCGAAGGTACAGAAGTTGTTCAGCTCACAGGCAACCAGAGTCTACATTACTTATTTGGTACTGAACCACCTGCATTACCGGCAACTGCCGGTGGAAGGGCTAAATATGATTTGCTCGGTGGGACACAATCGACGACGGTTAGCGGTAGTACTATCGGTAATGGTATAACGGCGGGGATGTTGGAGGTGAATTTTCTGACCAGTAATTTGAAGCTGGAGATGACTGTAAACCATAACAGCGCCAACTACCTTGTGAATGGCCCGCTGGAAATAGACCCTCTTGACGGCTCATTTACGGACATTGTTGGCGGGGTGCCCAGTGTCTTTGCCACTGGTGGTCTTTGTGAGCCTTCCTGTTCCACCTTTATTGAAGGTGGGTTTGCCGGTCCAGCCTTTGAAGGTTTCCCGAAATATGCCGGACTGGAATATGATATACAGGCAACCGACGTGATTATGGGGGTTGCTACATTTCAGTTTGGCGCTTATGTCACTCCAACCGTTGATACAGGGAACATACTCGTTACGGTTTATCCCGTGGATCCTGATTATTCCGAGGTCGATATTACTTTGGGCGAGAATGTATCGTTATTTTTTGATGATAATGATCACCTCATCGGTGGCTTGATGACAAACAGTTTTGATTCAACCCGCCAGGCAGGAACGGTCGATCTGACATTTATGCAAAGTGCCGGTATAACCGAAATTGATGACCTGCTGGCCATTGCAGACTCCGCTATCGTGGATAGTTTCTCTTCTTTAACCCCAGCGATGGTGATGGATAGTGCCATTGATGCAAATGGGTTTGGCTGGGGCCGCTATACCAGCGGGTCTTTTCTCAGTTTTGGTGACGGTGGGACGAGTTATACAAATATTAACACCTTGGAAACAAGCCTGAGTGAAAATCTTATCGACGGTGGGACGATATATACAAAAATTACCAACTGGGAAACACCCCTGAGTGAACATTTTATCTTTGGTCAGGACCCGGGTGTTATTGCGACAACCGGCACGGCTACCTATGACTTTTATGGCGGAACAAGTTCAACAACGACTTCGAGTAGTGGGGTGGGTAGCGGTGTTACGGCAGGTTCTATCGGCGTCAATTTTGACCTTAGCCGTGCAGTAGTCAATATGACCATAGATCATGTAGGTGCCATCTATGAAGTTGATGGCACACTGCTTGTAAATACCGACACATCGGTCGATAACTGGCTGTATACCGACTCTCTTGATGCAACTACGACCACCTCAGGAAGCCTGTGTAACCCCACGTGTGGAGTCTTAATGGATGGTCGTTTTGCCGGCCCGAGCAACTCTGGGATACCTGGTTACATTGCCATGGAATATGACATCTATGATAACGATACAGTAATGGGTGTCGCCGGCTTCAAGTTTGCCAATTTCAATGCCCCTGTGTTGAATACCTCAACGGCAATCACAAATTCAGTAATTATTGCCGCGGACCCGGGTGGAGCCCTGCCTTATCCTGTGAATTTAACCTTGGGATATGATGCTGCAGTCTTTGTTGATAATGGAGAGCTCGTCGGGGCGTTATTCTCGGAAGATGGTGATTCAGTAAATTCGTTCAGGGTTGTCGATACTGTGGACCTGGACAAGGTACTTGGCAGTGATGATACTCTGGCAGTTACAGAGGTCAATTCCCTGCTGGCAGGTGCGGATTCAACCATTGTAGACGCATTCAAGGCTGCGACCCCCGCAATGCCGGTAGCTGCAGAGTCCTATCATGACACGGTCAATGATATCGGATGGGGGCGCTGGACAGGTGGGGCTACGCTGTTGTTTGATGACACCGGCACAACAGGGACGGAGTCGAATATGCTGACGGGCAACCAGAGCGTTTACTATTTTTTTGGGCAGGACCCTGGCCCGATAGCCACCAGTGGAACCGCCAGTTATGCATTTGCGGGTAATGCACCCAGCTCAACCAGCGTCAGCGGTGCATCCATTGGCAATGGGGTGACGGCAGGTACCATTAATGTTGATTTTCTCAATCAGATAGGATCAATCGATATGTCGGTGGATCATATCGTTGGTAATCCCTATACCGTATCTGGGGACCTGTATATAGCAACTGGGAGTAATAATGAGATATTTGGTAGCGGTATAGCAATCACATCTGCAGCTGGGAGCGCCTGTAATATCAGTTGTGCGGCCTTTATCGATGGCGGTTTTGCCGGCCCATCCAATGCGGGTGTACCTGGTTTTATCGGTATAGTATATGATATCAATGATACTGATCCGGTTATGGGCATCGCTGGATTTGATGTCACCCGTTAATTTTTTTAAATTAATTTCGAGTATTATAAAAAACCGGATGTATTGCATCCGGTTTTTTTGCATCCGTAGTTTTTATTTGCATTACGGTATTGTGTTGAATAAGAGGTGCAAGCAGCATAAAAATGATCATTAATGACAGAAATGAGAGCCGCCAGGTTTTTTTTCAGACCTGGACAAAACTCCAGCAGTCTTTACCCATGGAGCCGCTGGAGTCTATTATTGCCACTGTCATCCAGGGTCATCCTGAATACCATTCAATATTTAAAATCACTGAAATGAAGGACATCCAGGAAAATGACTTCAATGGGGGGCAAAACCCTTTTATGCATATGGGGCTACATATTGCGCTAATTGAGCAGGTCTCTACTAACCGACCCTCAGGTATTACTTCTCTTTACCAGGCATTACTGCCAAAATACACCGACGAGCATCAGCTTCAGCATATCATGATGGATTGCCTTGGTGAGTCGCTATGGAATGCTCAACAGTCCGGTGAAATGCCCGATGAGAAGGCATATATTGAGAGACTGAGTAAACTACGTTAATGAAATCTAGCAACGTTTATAACCTGTTTGAATCTGAAACCAGGCCGGATCTGGATTCCCAGCTGAAGTGGTTCAATCATTTGCCGCATCTTTGGATATTGATGAGACTCTCAATGTAGCAATTGAGCGGTTTATTCAATACCTGGATGCAGAAGCGGCTTTCATATTTTTATTGTCAGATAACGGCGAACAACTGTGTGCCGGGGTTGTGCCGGGCCATTGGATATCACCGGTCTGACCTTACCAGCCAATGCCGGGATTGTTGGAAAGACAGTGATGTCCCGATCCAGCCAGATTGTCAGAGATGTCAGAGAAGACCCGGATTTTGCCCAGAACATGGAGAAAGATACGGGGTTTGAGACCCGTTCAATCCTGTGTGCACCTTTGATGGTGCAGGAGGAATGTATTGGCGCATTGGAGTTGATCAACAAGCGTGGAGGGGACGGGTTATTTGACAAGCGTGATGAAAATATAATGACTGCGCTGGCCTCGGCGGCGGCACTCACTATCCATAATGCCCGGATGGCAGACAGACTGGTTGTGCAGGAACGTATGCAGAAAGAGCTGGAACACGTGAAATTCAGGAAAGCCTGCTTCCCAGGCTGATTGATAATACATTCTCGGTACAGTGACTGAATTATCCTGCCAGGGAAGTATCTGGAGATTTCTTTGATTTCTTCAAGCGGGAAGACGGTTTGATTTATTTTAATCTCGCAGATGTATCTGGAAAGGGAATGAATGCTGCATTACTTATGGCCAAGGTGAGTAGTTTGTTGCATCACCTGGCAAAGGACATGAAAGACCCGGCAGAGTTGTTACAACGTGTCAATGAAGAAATATGTGAAACAGTTTCCCACGGTATATTTGTTACTCTGGTATCTGGCTTTATTGATCCAAAAAAAATACTGTGAGTTTTGCAAACGCTGGCCATCAACCGCCGCTGTTACATAAACAGGATAATACATTTGAGGAATTACCGGCAACGGCCCCATCGGTGGGTATCATGTCAGATATCGAATTTCCTGCCATCACCATATCGCTGGATGGTGGAAGCTTATATGTTTTTACAGATGGCGTGACCGAAGCCATGGATGAATCAGGTCAGGAGTTGGAGGTAAATGGACTAATCGAACTGATAAAATCTAATTCCAGGACGGTCAGTAGTAAACGACTTAATTCAATTGTCAGTAATAAGATCAGACGGCCTAATGAAGGTCAACACGATGATATAACCATATTATTAATAGAATGCAGCTAAACCTAGACTCAAAGTTGTTATTTAAATTGAAATTACCTGCCGAGGATGACCGGTTAGCATTGGTCACATCCGTGGTTCAACGTGCATTGGAAAACGTTGGCTGTAGCAAGGAACTTACCCAGAATATTGTCATAGCGGTCAATGAAGCTTGTATGAACATTATCATTCATGCCTATAAAGATGTTGAAGATGGTGAATTTTAGCTGGAGTTGATCAGGACAAATGGAGGGTCGTATTTTCGGTTGACCGACTATGCACCACCCATTCAACTGGACAGTGTAAAACCGCGGGATTTGAATGATATCCGGCCCCGGGGGACTGGGTATCCATTTCATCAGGGAAATTATGGATGTGTTTAAAATAAGCCATTTGCAGTGAAATAAAGGGAATTATATGGAATTGCTGATCAATCTTGATTAAGATTTTTCAGGGGCAGTTAAATTAAATAATAATAAACAGGTTTTTATAAATGAAATATAACGAGAGAGACGAGGGTGATTATAAGGTTGTTGAAATGTCAGGTAATGTGGATTTGTCCGTTTCGCCAGATGCAAGAAAACAGATTCTGTCCTGTCTGGAAAACAGCAGTGTGGGAGTTTTAGTTGATATGTCCCAGGTCAGCTATATAGATAGTTCTGGTATTGCCAGCCTTGTTGAAGGCTACCAGACTGCGGAGAAAAATAATGTTAATTTCGGACTGCTGGGTGTTAGTGATGCGGCAATGAACGTGTTACAGCTTGCAAGGCTTCATAAAGTATTTCCCATTCATGATTCAGTTGATGCGAGAGTACAGGAAGATTCTTAACTAAAAAAAAACCGCCTAATGGCGGTTTTTTTGAATATAACCTGAATTGTCCTAGCTTGAACTACTAAACTCCATTTTTATCCCTACCAGCTCAATCAAATCACCATCTTTTAATTGATAAGCCTTCGGACCTATGGGTTCGCCATTAACGGTTGGGTAGCGTTTTCCATCACCATCACTTTCAATATGGGTCAGGAAGTATCCCTGAGGTCTACGGGAAATAACAGCCACCTGTGTCCCAGGTTTGCCAAGGGTAATTAGTGTCTTGGTTAACTCAAGTTCTTTACCCGCAATCGGACCGTTCAGAACGGTCAATCTGCCCAGTGGCATTCCACCACTACCAGCATGGGCCCCGGCAGGTGAAGGCTTGGCGGGTTCTGCGGCCGAGCCCGCATTTTCCGCCGCCTTGGCAGCAGCAACTGCGGCACTGGCTGAACCAGGCTTGATGAACATGGTCTTTTCAAATTCGTCCTCATCATCATCATCGTCATCCCCGGCGGCATCATTTACATATTTCAGCTCATGTTTGCCGATAGCAATGACGTCGCCATTCTTAAGGGATTGTTTTTTAATGAGTTTTCCATTCACATACGTTCCGTTGGTACTACCCAGATCTTCCAGGAATGAGTCATCCAGAATAGTGATGATTAGAGCATGTTTGCCGCTAACGGCGAGATTATCTATTGGAATCTCATTTTCAGCTTTACGCCCAATCGTGACTCTCTCCTGATTGAGTTCATATTCGCCTTGTACGACTCCATTTAAGCTTAGTACTAACTTAGCCATGGTTTATGTCCTGTCCCCTGACATTTATTGAAAGAAACGACTTTTTAGTTTTTTTAATATGCTTCCATTGGAGCTTGAAAATTCTTCCAAAACCTTCACCAGGATGATGGAAATATTATCCTTTCCCCCTTTGCTGTTTGCTAACTGTACCAGTTGGTCAGCTGCTTGTCCTAGATTAGCACTATATTTACTTAGGGTTAAGTCAATTTCTTCATCCTCTACCATATCATTTAATCCGTCTGAACACAGCATGTAAATATCCCCGGGTTCAACGTTTTCCTCGCCAATATCCACATCAACCTGGCTATCGATCCCCATGGCCCGGGTCACCAGGTTTTTGGGGGCATGCTTGACAGCTTCTTCCGGGGTATACATACCCCTATCTATAAGTTCTTGAATTAACGTATGATCTTTTGTGACCTGGGTAAATACATCGCCCCTTTTTCGATAGACTCTTGAATCGCCTACATGACCTATGGTGCATTTATTATTATGAAACAGAGCTACAACAATGGTCGTCCCCATTCCCTGGCATTTTTGATCGGTCTGGCCAGCATTATAAATCTCTGAATTTACAAGGGTTATTGCCTTTTTGATGACATTAGACTCCAGACTCAATGCAGAGTTATCAGAGATTTTTCCCCGTTCAATTTTTCCCAGCCCGGCTATGGCTTCAAAATGTGTAGAGGTCACCGCAATGGCACTGGCTACTTCGCCTGCCTTATATCCTCCCATACCGTCCGCCAGGATCACCAAACCTTCATCTGCATCAGACAATGTGCTGTCTTCATTATGCGGTCTGCGTTTCCCGACGTCTGAAACATTAATAATTTGAATTTTTTCTTGCAGGCTCATGTAGGTAATTTTTCAGGATAGTTACTTTATCAGGCCATGGGTTTTGAATAACTTATTGATTTTTAAAATTATTTTAGACAACCCACTTGCAATGTTGGCCAAGCAGAGGCGTATTTAATATTTGTTGTAAGCGTATTTTTTATACTCAGTTTAACACATAATACCCTGATTTTATTGGAAATTTACATGAAAATGACAATCTTGGTTATTATCTGGAGCACCAGTGAGAGACGGCCTTTCTAGCGTCATTTGTGGCGGCCAGACGTTCTATATCGGTGAGAATTTTAGGGTTATAGGGTCAGCGGTCTTTTCCATCAAATAGCTGGAATTTTCGATGGTGACCAATTGCTTTCTGGTATGATCACAGTTCATCGCTTTGGTTTTGGCTAGCTTACTGGCCTCTGCCTTTTCTGTTTGCTTATTCTGTCGCTCTTCAGTCATCACCTCCAGTAAGCGCTGACGCCTTGATTCTCGTTGGATATCCGCCTGGCTTGCGGCACGATTTTCCTTAATGTTGATTACCTTGGAATTTTGGTTTCCAGGTTTGTCGCCATAATGGATTTGGCCATCTTCATCCACCCATTTGTATACTTCCGCCATGGTTGAAAGTGATAGAGTGCATAGCATTATCAACCAGGTAAATGGTTGTATTAGATTCTCAGGAAAGGCCCTGGCAGACTGCTTATTACTTGATGTATTGTTGTCTGCAGGGTGGTTTATTTCCTGAAAGCCTAGCGTTCCAGGTGGTCAATCTTATCTTGTGTGTCTTTCCAGTCATCGGCATCTTCAGGCGGGTCTTTCCGCTCATTGATGACTGGCCAGAGCCTTGCCAGCTCTGCATTTAATGCAATAAATTCCTGTTGTGATTCAGGTACTTCATCCTCAGATACAATGGCTTCTACCGGGCATTCCGGTTCACATAAAGTGCAGTCTATACATTCATCTGGATCAATGACCAGCATATTGGGGCCTTCATGGAAACAGTCTACAGGACACACTTCCACACAATCCGTATACTTACATTTGATGCATGATTCGGTAACAATAAATGGCATCTGTCTTTTCCTCTATGTATTGATTCTAAGTCATCTTATTTTCTGGATATATCCAGACGCACCTATTTTACTATGAAGACCCAGATAAATTGGTGTAAAAAGTGTTTTAATCCAGCAACTTTTTCCATTGGTATAGTAATTCCAGGGCGTGTCTGGGTGATATTGAGTTTGGGTCTGTGGCCTTTAGTTTATCCACCCATGGTTCATCAATGGTGAACATATCTTTCTGTGGGGCCTTATCTTCGGTAAATTTCAGGTGATATTCAATTTCACCAAGCCTTTCTTTTGCCGATTGAATGACATTTCTGGGGATACCGGCCAATTGGGCAACCTGTAAGCCGTAACTCCGGTTGGCTGGTCCTGTTTTGACCCTGTGCAGGAAGACTATCTTTTCTTCATGTTCAATGGCGTCAAAATGGAGGTTAATCACTCCCTCGGTTTTGTCAGCAAGCTCGGTGAGTTCAAAATAATGGGTGGCAAACAGGCAAAATGGCCCGATTTCACTGGTTAAATATTGTGCACACGCCCAGGCCAGCGCCAGTCCATCGTAGGTACTGGTGCCCCTGCCAATTTCATCCAGCAGAACCAGGCTGTTTTGGGTGGCATTGTTTAAAATATTTGCTGTTTCCACCATTTCCACCATAAAGGTAGATTGCCCGGCAGCGAGATTGTCACTGGCGCCTATACGCGTGAATATTCTATCCACCGGACCGATGGAGGCGGATTCAGCCGGTACGAAACAGCCTATATGAGCCATGATCACGATTAAGGCTGTCTGGCGCATATAGGTGGATTTACCACCCATATTGGGACCGGTAATCAGCAGCATTTTGCGGTTATCATCCATGCGCAGATCATTGGCTATAAAAGGACTGAATTGAATTTGTTCAACCACAGGATGTCTGCCGTTGGTCATGGAAATACCCGGTACGTCGCTCAGTTCGGGTTTAGAATAATTATTGACATCTGCACGCTCAGCGAAGGTAGATAAGACATCGATTTCTGCAATGGCGCAGGCGATATTTTGTATCGATATCAGATCTTCAGCGATGCGAGAAAGGACCAGGTTATAAAGGTGTTTTTCTCTTGCCAGTGATTTTTCCCGGGCGCTTAATATCTTGTCCTCAAACTGTTTAAGTTCTTCGGTAATAAATCGTTCTGTTGATTTAAGCGTTTGTCTGCGATGATATTCAGCGGGTACTTTTTCACTGCTTAGTCTGCTGACTTCAATATAATAACCATGAATCCGGTTATACCCCACCTTGAGTGTACTGAGGCCAGTCCTGTCCTTTTCCCTTGTTTCCAGGTCTTGAAGATAGTCGCCTGCATCAGAACTCAAATTCCTGAATTCATCAAGTGCTTCATCAAACCCATATGCTATGACACCGCCATCACGAATGGTTTGTGGTGGTGAATTAACTAGTGCTTTATCAAGATAGGTTAACAACGCAGGTAACAGGTCCAGTTGTTGTGCCAGTTCAGTCAGCCTAGGACTGTCCAGCAACGTCAAACATTTTTTTATGTCTGGTAGCATTGCCAGGGAATGTCGCAGTTGTACCAGGTCTCTTGGGCGGGCGGTGCCAAGTGAGACTCTTGAGATCACGCGCTCAATATCACATATCTCAACCAATAATGTTCTGATAGCAATATAGTTTTTCGAATTCAGAAATTGGCCGACTGCATCATGGCGAAGTCTTAACTGATCTTGATTGCGTACAGGCTGTACTAACCATCGTCGCAACACCCTGCTTCCCATGGCACAGCTGGTTGTATCCAGTATTGTGATCAGGCAGTTTTGTTTTTTACCAGCCGCATCTTCAATGAGTTCCAGGTTTCTCTGGCTGATATTGTCAATCAATATCCAGTCTGTTGAATTTTCAATCTGTATCGGACGGATATGGTAAAGGTCCTGACATTGAGTTTCCCTGGCATAATATAGGGCTGCACCTGCAGCACAAATAATATTGTTCTGACCCTCTATTTCCTGCCCCTTTAACGTTGGTAAGGAATATTGTTTTTTTATTATTTCCTCCGAAGAAGCAAGCTCAAAAATATCTGCAGGTCTCATGGTAATTCGGCAATTGACTTCATCTTTGTCTAATAGCCCGTCTTGTGTCTCTGCCATGAGTATCTCGGACGGCTTAACGCGGTTTAATTCCTGTTTGAGATGATTTATGTCCGGGGTCTGCATTGCCTTGAACTGACCACTACTTAAGTCCAGCGATGCAATGCCAAATCCCTTTTTTCCTTTGTAGATGGCTGTTAGCAGGCAATCGTGGCGCTGATCCAACAGTGCATCATCGGTAGCCGTCCCAGGCGTAAGAATACGGGTAATCTGGCGTTCCACCGGGCCCTTGGATTTGGCCGGGTCGCCTATTTGTTCACAAATAACAACGGATTCCCCTTGCTTTATCAGTTTTGCCAGGTAGTTTTCTGCTGCGTGGAATGGTACACCGGCCATGGGTATGGGGTCTCCAGCAGATTGGCCGCGTTTGGTAAGGGTAATATCGAGTAGCCTCGCGGCCTTTTTGGCATCTTCAAAGAATAATTCGTAAAAATCCCCCATTCTGAAGAACAACAATTTATCGGGGTGAAGGACTTTAAATCCAAGGTATTGCTGGATTACCGGGGTATGCTTGTGAATAGCGTTTTCACTGATTTGCATGCCACCGATCATATCGTGAAATGACCACCGACGCTATTGGGAATCAACCAGTGTTTACCCATATCGGTCTTGTTATCTTTAAATATTTAACCCTGTTATTCGTTTAAAAGCCTCATAATCCCATCCAGTACATCCCGTGCCCTGGCATTCATGGGATTGGACTGAGTCAGCTGGGATTGCATGGCATTAAACGTATAAGCGGACTGCTTTAGTTGTACCATACCCAGGTTAAACCAGGCATGAGGGTTTTGGGGGTCGAGCTTTATGGCCTGGTTATAGGCGACAATGGCTTCATGATTTCGATTTGTTGATGAATAAATATTACCCAGGCGGTACCAGAAATGGGCATTATTTGGCGATTCTTTTATGAGTTGCAAATAGAATTGTTCACTTTTTTCCCACTCTAAATTGGAGTAGGCTACATCTGCCATGGCAGCCGAAACAGCAGATTGTGGTGTCTCATTTATGGTCACCGGGACGGGTTGCTTTGTTGTTGCGCAGGCAGACAACAGAAAACATGCAAGGAGAGATATATAGATTTTCATAAATTTTAACCAGGTTGAAAATGAATTTTATGGGATTATATCCCGCATCCTCAGGTTTTTTGGTAAAAAATCCTCGAGCCATTACTATATTAGGATGCATGATTGCCAGCTTGAATTTCTGGCGCAATTTGGTCAGGCGCACTTGAAATATAGCCAGACAACCACCACATCATTGAATCACTAACAAATAAAACTAAGGGAATATTAATGAGTACCGAAACAGAAAAGGAAACATTGGGGTTTGAAACCGAGGTCCAGCAATTACTGCACCTTATGGTCCATTCCCTCTATAGCAATAAGGAAATTTTCCTCAGGGAACTGGTATCAAATGCCTCAGATGCAGCAGATAAATTAAGGTTTGAGGCCCTGAAAGATGACAAATTATTTGAAGATGATCCGGAGCTGAATATCAGGGTTGAGTACAACAAGGATCAAAAAACCATCTCGGTAATAGATAATGGTATAGGCATGTCCAGAGATGAAGTCATTGCCAATCTGGGGACCATTGCCAAATCCGGTACGCGTCAATTCTTTGAACAATTAACCGGTGACCAGTCAAAAGACTCAAGTCTCATCGGACAGTTCGGTGTAGGGTTTTATTCATCATTTATTGTTGCCGAAAAAGTTGAGGTGATGACCAGGCGAGCTGGGGCGGCCAGGGGCGAGGGTGTCAGGTGGAGTTCTCAGGGAGAAAACGATTACACCATTGAGACGGTAGATCGTCCAAAGCGAGGTACCAAGGTCATATTGTATTTACGGGATGATGCTGAGGAATTTCTCGATGGTTTCCGCTTACGATCGATCATTAAACGTTACTCTGACCACATTGGGATCTCCGTTATTATGCCGGCAGAAGGAGAGGAAAAGGGTGACGAAACCGTTAACAGTGCGCAGGCCCTGTGGACCAGAAATAAAAAAGACATCACTGATGAAGAATACAACGAATTTTATAAACATGTGGGCCATGATTTTGAAGATCCTCTCGCCAGAATCCATTCCAGGGTAGAAGGCAAACTTGAATATATCAGTCTCTTATACATACCAACCCGCGCACAATTTGATTTATGGGACAGGGACAGCCGCCATGGCATTAAACTGTATGTCCGAAAAGTATTTATCATGGATGATGCTGAGCAATTGCTTCCACCATTTCTCAGATTTGTGAGAGGTGTTGTGGATTCAAATGATCTTCCTTTGAATATTTCCAGGGAAATCCTTCAGCAAAATAAAATAATAGACTCCATTCGTTCCGGGGCGACAAAACGTATATTGGATTTATTGTCTGATATGACAGAAAAGGAACCGGATAAATATAAAACTTTCTGGAAAGAATTCGGCAAGGTCTTAAAAGAAGGTGTGGTCGATGACGTTTCCGATAAAAAAGAAGAATTAGCCAGACTATTCAGATTTACCTCTACACACAGTGAATCTGAAGAGCAATCAGTATCACTTAAAGATTATATTGATCGGATGCGAGATGGTCAGAAAGATATTTACTTTTTAACAGCAGAAAACCTGACAACGGCCAAAAATAGTCCACATCTCGAGATTTTTAATGAGAAAGACATCGAGGTGCTGTTATTAACTGATCCAATTGATGAATGGGTAACATCTCACCTCACTGAGTTTGATGGTAAGCAATTAAAATCGGTGATGAAAGGCGACCTGAATATCGATGAGCTGGAAGGCAGTGCAAACGATTCTGATCAAGAGAAAAAAGAAGATGAAAGTAAGCTTGAAACGGAACTGACTAAAAAAATCAAGGATGTATTGGGTGAACAGGTCAAAGACGTGAGGGTCACTCGCCGGTTAACCACCTCGCCAGCCTGCCTGATATCAGATATGCAAGATATGGGCAGACATTTACAACAAATCCTCCAGGCGTCCGGTCAGCAACTGCCGGAAATGAAACCGATACTGGAAATTAACCCTACTCATCCTGTGGTAATGATGCTGGAAGACAGCCTGGATGATAAAAAATTCGAGGATTGGTCTCATATCCTGTTTGACCAGGCCTTGTTAAGTGAAGGTGGCAAGTTGGAAGATCCGGCAACATTTGTGAAGCGGTTAAATGCTATTTTTATGGAAATGGGTGAAAAACAACCGTAAGCCATTAATTTTTTTAAAAAATACTGTATTTTTCTATATGTAAATCATCTAGAATTGAGCTTCTCTATCAGCATGGAATACTGATTGTTCCCGATGACAATAAGCAAGATAGATTTCTCAAAATTATTAAAAGAACTCACTCATATTGGAATTGCCTTATCGGCCGAGAAGGACCATTCACGCCTGCTGGAGATGATCCTCCTTAAAGCCAAGGAAATTACCAATGCAGACGGTGGCAGTTTATACATCTATTCTGAAGACAGAACCTTACATTTTGAGATCATCAGGACGGAATCATTAAATTTACACATGGGTGGGACCAGCGGCCAACCCATCGATTTCCAGCCTATCTCTCTCTATGATAGTGAAGGCAAGCCTAACGATAATATGGTCGTTGTCAGGGCTGCTCTAACCAATGAAACCTACAATATCAAAGATGCCTACACAAATGAGGAGTTTGATTTCTCAGGTACGCGAAATTTTGACAAGAGTACAGGATACAGGTCGCAGTCATTTTTGACTGTCCCTATGACAAACCACGAAAATAATCTAATTGGTGTATTACAGTTGATCAATTCTATCGATCCAGACACGGGAAATGTCACAACCTTTTCAGAGCTGGACCAGCAAATGGTGGAATCATTGGCCTCTCAGGCAGCAGTCACCATCACAAATCGCAATCTTATTGATGCCCAAAAGGAATTGTTTGATTCATTTATTCAGTTAATAGCCAGGGCCATTGATGAAAAATCACCTTATACGGCAGGTCATTGTCGACGGGTGCCTGTAATAACCAATATGCTTGCGGATGCGGCGTGTAAAGTGGATAAAGGGCCATTGCAGTCATTCAACATGACAGACGAAGAAAAATATGAACTTGAAGTAGCGGCCTGGTTGCATGATTGTGGGAAAATCACTACGCCGGAATATGTTGTCGATAAAGGCACCAAGCTGGAAACAATTTTTGACAGGATACATGTGATCGATACGCGGTTTGAAATTATCAAGCGAGATGCCATTGTAAACACATTAATGACAAAACTGTCTGATGATTCCGGTGATAATGAATATGATTGGCGTTCAGATAAAGTTCTGCAAAAACAACTTTCAAAATTAGATGAAGATAAGGAATATATACGCCGTTGTAATATTGGCGGCGAACAAATTAGCGAGGAACAAATTGCGCGTATAAATAATATCGGTGCGTATAAGTGGAATAATTCAGAGTCAGACGATTTGCCACTACTGACTGATGAGGAAATTCAGAACCTGCAAATAGGACGAGGTACACTGACAGTCAGGGAGCGTGAAATTATCAATAATCATGTCAGCGTTACCATCAAAATGCTGGAATCATTACCTTATCCAAAGCATCTTGAGCGTGTTCCGGAATATGCAGGATGTCATCATGAGAAAATGGATGGTACCGGTTATCCAAATGGACTCACACGGGAAGAAATGTCCATTCCTGCCCGGATGGTGGCCATCGCTGATGTATTTGAAGCATTAACAGCCAGTGACCGGCCATATAAAAAGGCCATGAGCCTGTCTCAATCTTTAACCATATTGGGACGAATGAAAGAGGACGGTCATGTGGATCCGGATTTATTTGATATCTTTATGAACGAAAAGATCTATTTACAGTATGCCAGGGATCACCTGTCAGCCGAGCAACAGGCTGAGGAAATTGAGCTTTCATCTATTCCAGGGTATGTGCCTTTATCGTGAGGAGTGAGAAGTGGAGAGTAAGGAATGAGCAGGTTATTCCAGTTAGTACTGATCCGAAGTTTCTCCGCCATATTTAATTGCCACTGTACAATCAAAAAACCGTTCGGGAATTAATCAACGAGATCAGTTTCAGCTTCGATGAAGCCGATCTGTATTATGGTCACGGTACAGATAATGCGTTTGATGAGGCAGTCTACCTGGTTTTCGCCACCCTGGACATTCCTTTTGATATTGATGATCAAGCACTCAATGAGATTGTGGCTGATGCTGATTATCAGAACATAATCGAGCGCGCACAGCGTAGAATTAAAGAGAAAATTCCTGTTGCCTATCTGGTCAATAAGGCCTGGTTTTGTGGATTGCCTTTCTACATAGATAATCGGGTATTGATTCCACGCTCGCCTTTTGCAGAATTAATCGAAAGTGGTTTTGCTCCATGGGTTTCAAACCCAGAAGAAATAAAGAGGGCCCTGGATATTGGTACCGGGAGTGGTTGTATCGCGATTGCTACGGCAATGGCTTTATCATCTGCCACCATAGATGCGATTGATATAAGTGAAGGTGCATTGGAAGTTGCAAAGCAAAATGTCGAGCACTATCAGTTAGCGGACAGGGTCAACCTCATACACTCGGACCTGTTTAATAATCTACCGCCTAGACAATATGATTTGATCATTGCCAATCCACCTTATGTCGATCAGGAAGATATGGAGCAGTTACCTGATGAATTCAGACATGAACCCGTATCTGGCCTGGCTGCCGGTCCGGATGGATTAGACCTGGTGCGGACCATAATTGGTGAAGCGAAAAATTATTTAAATGACAAAGGTCTATTGATAGTCGAAGTAGGCAATTCCAGGCCCGCACTGGAAGCAGCATTTCCTCAACTGCCCTTTACCTGGCTGGAATTTGAGCGTGGTGGAGAAGGGGTCTTTCTGTTAAACAAGGAAGATTTGTTATAAGCCGTATAGGGCACGAAAATTAATAAATCATTCCCGTCTTAATAAATTCCCTGCTAGAATTGAACATAGTTCTCAATTTTATTGGTAAGTAAGTATAGCCACAGAGAGCACAGAGGGCACAGAGAAAAAGAATAGACAGGATTAACAGGATATTAAATGAATTATACGATGCCAAAAAAAGAAACAGTATTATTAATTAATTTCATGTCCCTACTTATTTTTATCAGGTTTAATCTTTCTCTGTGAGCTCTGTGTACTCTGTGGCATATTTTATCTTTTTTCCTCATGCTTTCGAAAACCAGTTCCTGACGTTTGCTACCCCTATATCCATGTAGGCGTCTGCGGCATAATCCTGATAGAATAACGTCCTATGTCAGGCAATACATTTGGAAAACTCTTTACCATTACCACTGCAGGTGAAAGCCACGGCAAGGCACATCTATGCATAGTCGATGGCTGCCCTCCCGGAATGGAACTGGGTGAGGCAGATATTCAACATGACCTGGATCGTAGAAAGCCCGGTAAATCGCGGCATGTCACCCAGCGCCGTGAGTCCGATACCGTTGAAATTCTGTCCGGTGTATTCGAAGGCAGGACCACCGGCACACCCATTGGTCTTTTGATCCATAATGAAGATCAGCGTTCAAAAGATTACTCTAAGATCATGGACCGTTTTCGTCCTGGTCATGCGGACTACACATACCAGCAAAAATTCGGTATCCGCGATTATCGTGGAGGCGGCAGGGCATCCGCCAGGGAGACCTGCATGCGGGTTGCTGCCGGGGCCATTGCCAAGAAATATTTATTCGAGAACGGTCAGACTCGTATTCGTGCCTACCTTTCACAATTAGGCAGCAATAATTTGGCATTCAAAGATTGGGATGCCGTTGAGAAGAACCCATTCTTCTGCGCCGATCCAGATGCCGTCGCCGGGCTGGAAGATTATATGGATGACCTTAGAAAAGAGGGAAATTCAGTTGGTGCGAGGATCAATATTGTCGCTGAGAATGTCCCGGTTGGCCTGGGTGAACCGATATTTGATCGCCTTGATGCCGATATCGCAAAGGCCATGATGAGTATCAATGCCGTAAAAGGCGTTGAGGTCGGTGCGGGATTTGCCTGTGTAGAGCAGAAAGGCACTGAGCATCGTGATGAAATAACCCCTGAAGGATTTCTCAGTAATCACGCTGGCGGAACCTTGGGCGGAATTTCAACAGGGCAGGACATACTTGTCAGCATTGCGCTTAAACCCACTTCCAGTATTCGGCTACCGGGTAAAACGGTGGATATTCATGGCGAGGCAGTTGACGTTGCTACAACGGGAAGACATGATCCATGTGTTGGAATTCGTGGTGTACCCATTGCCGAGGCCATGCTGGCATGTGTATTGATGGATCATGCCTTGAGAAATAGAGGACAGAACGCAGATGTTGTGCGTTCTACCCCGGTCATTCCTGCGGGGAAGAGGTAATATCCTCCTTAAAATCTACCGGTTTAAATCGCCAGATCAACACGCTAGCCAAGAGGTAACCGATATTTGCCAACCCTACCCACTGGATCCAGTGAGGAATCCCCAGGACATACAGGCCAATCGGAAAAAATGATATTCCGAAAACTACAACCATTACTGTGGCATGGGCTTTTAGTGAGGCAACGATAATGATAATGGCTAATATGACCATGAGAAGTACCACTGCGGTACTGCCAATGTTAAATGTAAATGAAGTATCCGGTGACCATAATGACATTATCCAGAGAATGGCAGCAATTGACCCGGATAC
Source organism: Candidatus Eutrophobius brisbanensis (assembly GCA_038131795.1). Taxonomy (GTDB): domain Bacteria; phylum Pseudomonadota; class Gammaproteobacteria; order Eutrophobiales; family Eutrophobiaceae; genus Eutrophobius; species Eutrophobius brisbanensis. Next base: position 185,159 of record JAYPQE010000003.1, read on the forward strand.
TATTCCGACAAATTGTCCCAGTTTAAAAAAAAGGTTTGTTGTTGCTTTATTTTCGGTCATATTTTAATGATGTATTTTCTTGTGGTTAATTATTCGACTTTAACAACAGTGCCTGGTTTAATCAATTAGCAATTTTTTCTGTAAGCAATGACACACCAGTAAGGTGACTGTTCACTGAACTGGATTCTTTCGACACCCGATCGAATCAGCATTTCAGAAATTTGATTCTTGGTAAAACGTTTTTCCAGCCGGGTGCCGAAGCGGTCCAGGGCGTCAGTACGCATAGTGTAAAAAGTACGATTACGATAATCTGCCAACGGAAAATGATTAACATTCATTCCCCATCGTTCAACAATTAAAGCCAATCTTGCTAGAGGTAAATAAGCGATTAATGCAATAATAAAACAAACAAATTTTTTTATACTGAACGGAAAGTTTGAAATGATAGCGCGGAAAACATTAGATATTTTCCAGATCATCCGGTACCACACTGGACGATTATCAAAGGCGTAATACAGGTACAGTAATATTGGTGCACCGGGTTTGAGTTTTCTAACGCATTGCTGAATCCCCAATTCAGTATCAGGGACGTGGTGTAACACCCCTAGTGCATAACCAAAGTCCATGGAGCCATCATCAATGGGGAGGTTATCAACCGCGGCCTGATGAAAATGACAGTTTTCATTTTCCGCTAACTTTGCTTTTGCAGTCTCCAGCGCCAGTAGACTGGGGTCTATACAATGTAATGTGCCAACCTTCGGCGCCATGATTTTGGCCCAGCGACCGCTGCCACATCCCAGGTCAAAGCCTGTGCTTTGGTCTGAGATACATTCAAACGGAAATATTGAAAAGTAACGGTCAAAAAGATCTTTTAGCTCAGATTCCGGTACGTGTGATTGATTGAAGCTAGACCATTCACGGCCAAAATCCTCAACAACATTCTCATCTATGTTTCTGTTCACATACTTGAAAAAATATAAATCAGGGTAGTTGATCCTTTAATGCCGGCTTGGTGACCTTGCCCATGGCATTTCGGGGTAATGCATCAACAATCACAATCTGTTTTGGGATCTTATAAGCGGACATTTTACCCTCACACCAGTTCTTGAGATCGTCATATTCCATAGTCTTGCCTGGTTTCAGGCCAATAAACGCAGTGACCGCCTCACCCCACATCTCATCCGGGGCGCCAATGACCGCGCATTCCGCCACGTCTTCATGGGTGAGTAAGGTGCCTTCTATCTCCAGGGCGGAGAGTTTATAGCCGCCGGACTTGATAATGTCCACAGATGAGCGGCCCATGATCCGGTAATAACCATTTTCCTTGACGGCCACGTCCCCGGTGCAGAACCAACCGTCATGGTAACTGCCTTCGGTGGCTTCTTTATTACCCCAGTATTCCAGGAAAACATTGTCACCCTTGATTCTGATTTCACCCGGTTTGTCTTCTTCATTAATGACAGCATTTTCATCATCAAACAGACAAACTTCAACACCCGGTAAAGGGATACCCACTGCACCGGCACGGCGTTCACCATCGTAGGGGTTGGAAATGGCCATGCCGATTTCTGTCATACCGTAACGTTCCAGCAGCACCTGGCCAGTCAGTTCCAGCCACTGGTTATAAACTTTGACAGGGCAGGCGGCAGATCCCGATATGTTCAGACGCATATTCCGGAAACCGTCAGTAATGGCCTTGAGCTGGGTATCATAAAGGGTCTCAAAATGCTGAATCATTTTTACATAGATAGTCGGTACTGCCATAAAGACGTTGTAGCGGTTATCAACCACTTCTTTGAGTATGGCCTCCATATCAAATTTGGGAAACAGGGACACCGTGGCCCCGGCCCACAGGCCGCAACACAATACATTGATAATACCGTGGATATGGTGGAGTGGGAGAAACAGTGGAATGAAATCTTCATAGTCCCAGGCCCAGGCCTTAATCAGGGTGGTGATCTGGGCGCGTATATTTTTATGGGTACTGACTACGCCCTTGGGCTTATTTGTGGTACCGCTGGTAAACAGGATCATGGCCTTACGATCCAGGGACAGTTCCGGGAGTTGGCCAGCGTTATCAGCTAGGATGTCATTGACGGATTTTAGTTCAATATTGAGCCGGGAACACAACTCGACTATATTCTCTGCAAATTCACCATTGGCCACGACCCGGGTCACCTCGGCACAGGTCAACGCATGTTCCAGTTCCGGTAGGGCTGAACTGACATTCAAGGGAACCGCGATACCCCCGGCACGCCAGATACCAAATAACATGGTGACGTAGTCCAGGCTGGCCGGCATTAAAAAGGCAATACGCTCTTCATTGAGATCGGCCTTGCCATTGAGTAATCCAGTGGCCATGCGGTTAATACGATCATTAAGGTCCGCATAGGTGGTGGTATGACCACTCTCTATTAAAGCCACTTTGTCGTGGTCTGCGTTTAAATGTTGAAAATTTTCTGTCGTTGTTTCCATTATTTAACTCTGTTATTAGTAAATTGCGTTGACGATAAGAAAGAGAATCGACGGCCCCATGAGGCATCCGACTCCGGTATAAAAGGTGGCGGTCATGGCACCATACGGTACCAGTCTGGGGTCAGTTGCCGCCAGGCCCCCTGCTACCCCGCTGGTGGTGCCCATCAGGCCACCAAACACCATGGCTGACTGGGGGTTATTCAGGCCGATAAAACCGGCAACCATTGGAGTCCCAATCATCACCATAATGGATTTCACCAGGCCAGCGGCAACACTCAGGGCAATAACCTCGGAGCTTGCACCAATGGCCGTGCCCGTTACCGGGCCTACAATATAGGTAACTGCCCCGGCACCAATGGTGGTAATGCTGATGGCATCGGTATAACCAAACATCACAGCCACTACCGCACCGACGATAAACGAGACGACTACACCGGCAAAGATAGAGACAACACCAACAATACCGGCCTTTTTAAGTTCACCTATATGGACCCCAAAGGCCGTGGCGACAATGGCAAAATCCCGCATCATGCCACCCCCCATAATCCCAACACCGGCCAACAATCCAATATCGGCTACACCGGTATTACCACCGGTGACGGAACCGCCCCAGTAGGCGGCCACCAGGCCAAGAGTAATGGCCACGGCCGAGCCATGGATCCTGCCGTTGGTCAGTTTGTCTGACATGAAATAGGAAAACCATGTGACAAGACCCACTGCGGCAAAGGCCACAATCAGGCCATTTCTGGCAAAGACTTTTTCAAGAAGATCGATCATTATGTCCATTAACCTTCTCCTTTATCACTTTCATCAAGTGGGGGAAGAGGTTCACTTTTTGTGCCAATTCTGCTCAATACCGGTACCAGGGCGAAACTGACAATGACCGCCAGGGCCCCAGCCAGTAGTGCCAGCATGCCGCCATCCACGGCGGCCACCACATTTTGTCTTGCCGCCATGGCGACTACGATAGGGATATACATGGCGCTCCAGAATTTAATCCCTGTTCCCGATGCCCCTTCAGTTAGAGATTTGAACATGGGATGGCTGCAGGCAAGTACCAGTAATAACATCGCAATACCTACACCGCCAACATTGGCCTGTACACCAATGACAACTCCCAGGATCTCCCCTATGTAAAGACCCAGTACCATACACGCTGATAATAAAGCGACACCGTAGATGATCATTATTTCCTCCAGAAATTTTATTTTTTGTTATGGTTGATAATATAGGCAGGAAGCAAAGTCTGCAATTTTATCGGCGGTGATTTGAAAATTATAGTTTTAATTGTCTGAATATGTAGGTGAAAGCACCTTGGCTCAATGGGCTTTCATTAGATATACCGCAAACAGATTATCAGTATCCGTCCAGTATTTTATTGCCTCAAATTGGTTGTGTTCAGCTAGCGTAATGAACTCCTCTGGAGAATATTTATAGGAGTTTTCAGTGTGGACTGATTCGTCCTTATCCAGCAAGATGGTTTGCCCGTTAATCGTGAGGGTTTGCTTTCGGGTGCTCACCAGGTGCATTTCTATTCTGCCGGCATTCGGATTGTAATAGGCATTATGTTTAAAATTGTCGAGGCTAAAATCAATACCCAGTTCTTTTTTAATTCGAAGCAACAGGTTCATATTAAACTCTGCTGTCACCCCGGCCTCATCATTATAGGCGGCATTGAGTATTTCTTCGTTCTTTTTGGTGTCGACACCAATCAATAACATTCCATCTTGGCCAATCGCATCATGGATCATGGATAGAAAGTCATTTGCTTCCTTTTTTTCAAAATTACCAATACTGGATCCAGGAAAAAACAACATGCGTGGACCCTCAGGGACGATATTTGGAATGGGTAGTGAATGGGTAAAGTCGACGCAGGTTGCATGCACAGGCAGCCATGGATAGTCATTCACGAGTTCTGTGGCTGCAGACTTGAGATGTTCAAAGGAAATATCCATTGGCACGTAAGCCGAGGGTTGTAGATTGTCGAGTAATAAACGTACCTTTGCGGCACTGCCTGCACCGGGTTCTACCAATACCCGGCCTTCGCCGGCCAGGGTCGCGATTTCATCGGCATTATTGGAAAGTATTGTCTGTTCTACTGTAGGGGGATAGTACTCTGGTTGTTTACAGATCTGATCAAATAATTCCGATCCCCTCCGGTCATAAAAAAATTTAGGTGCGATGGCCTTTTTATCCTTTGACAGACCGGTGACAACCGCTTCCTGCAAGCTCAGTGTCTGAGGCTTATGATCATGAAATGTGAGGGTTGTGTTCATTGTCGATCTGCCGCCAGACGTATTCCTGTAAATGCCCAGCGTTCTTCAGGATAGAAAAAATTCCGGTACGTTGGTCTTATGTGGTCGCGTGAAGTGATACAACTACCACCTTTCAGTACCATCTGGTTCGACATGAATTTGCCATTATATTCACCCATGGTCCCGGCCAAGGGTTTAAATCCTGGATACGGGGTATAGGGAGATGCAGTCCAGGCCCATAAATCACCATAGTATTGGCCAGTATCATTTGCGGGCATTGGATGCATATAATCATCTTCAACAAAATTTCCTGATATGGTTTGGGGCTCGAGCATAAGTTCCAGTTCAGCCTCCAGCGGCAGGCGGTTACCTGACCAGCGCGCAAAGGCATCTGCTTCGTAATAGCTGATATGGCAAACCGGTTCATTGGGTTTTAATTCGCGCATCCCACCCAGGGTGAATTGTTGCCAGTTTCCCTCTGCATCTGACCAGTACAGGGGATGACTCCAGTCCCGGTTTTGTATCATGGCCCAGCCATCGGCCAGCCATAACGCTGGATTTGAATAACCACCATCATGAATAAACTCTATATATTCACTGTTGGTAACAAAGCGGGCTGAAAGTTTGAATGGTCTTAGCAGGATTTCGTGGGACGGTGTTTCATTATCGAAACAGAATTCGTTACCATCAGTACCAATATTTTTAATCCCACCGTCAAATTCAATCCAGTCTATTGCAGTATTCTGACCTGCCGGTATCTTCAAGTCATTCCGGTAGGCCGGTTTCAACGGATTGGCATTAAAATTATGTTTGACATCCATGAGTAATAATTCCTGGTGCTGTTGCTCATGGTGTAAGCCGAGTTCAACCTTGAAACAAAGATCAATCCATTTTGAGTCATCCACAGATTCAATTAACTCAAGCATGGCCTCATCAATGGCCTGACGGTACTGATAAATTTCATCAACCGTTGGCCTTGACAATAAGCCTCGCTTTGGACGTGGGTGCATATTGCCATGGGTATAGTAATAGCTGTTAAAAATAAAGTCATATTCTGCATGGAAAGGTTGATAGCCTGGTTTGAAATCAGCGAGGATAAAGGTTTCAAAAAACCAGGTGACATGTGCCATGTGCCATTTTGGCGGACTGGTCTGGGGAATGGACTGAATCTGATAGTCGTCCTTTGTCAGTGGGCGACAGAGTGTTTCTGAAAATCCCCTGACTCGGGAATAATCTGTTATTAACTCATCGCGTCCAGGTCTGTTCTCTACCTTGGTATCCATATACCCGCCTTATTCGTAAGGCATCACTATAAGTGGGGCATTTTTTACATTCAACCGTCTAATATGAAAAATGTATTACAACTGATTGTATTTATTAAATTTATCCAGTTATTAGTATTCTGCTGGACAATGATAAATACCTGATAGTGGCTTTGAATATTATTCCTTATTCAGTCTATTGCGGGCTTCATCAGCTGCATCTATGCTAGGCAGTGATAATAATGATGGGGGTGGATAATCCATGCAAAGTAACAGTTGTATTTTATTCATTATCAGTAAATTTGTATTATTCATATCTTCATGCGGTGTATATGCACAATCGGGTATACCAACAGAACTCGTCCATTACCCTGATTATATTTTTCATAACGGCCAGGTATTAACGGCTGATAGTGATTCCCCGGACTTTACCATTGCCCAGGCGGTGGCAGTGCGTGGTAACCGTATCCTCAAGGTGGGTAGTGATGCCGAGGTGCGCAGACTCACGGGTCCCAATACACGGGTTATTGACCTGCGGGGCAGGTCGTTAACGCCAGGCTTTGTCTACAACGATGGGGATAATTCAGTCCCGGCTGGCGATCTAATCAAGGATAGCCAGTGGGGAGGTCGCATGCAGCCCAAGCTGGGTGGTACCACCATAGACCAGGCTCTGGTCACTCTGGCCCGTATAGTGCAATTGGAAAATAATCCAGGTGAACCCATGTTTTTTAATCTCCAGGACCAGTGGGCGGCAGTGGCGAAAAATTCATGGGGCATCTCTGTACTCGATGAAGTGGCCCCTGATAATCCGGTGATGATCTATCTGGACAGCAGTTATGGTCTGTTAAATACGGCCATGCTTAATCTGGCCATTGAAAATGGTTTTCCAGCCGATCACTTCCATATTGACCGGGACGATGCGGGGAACCCAACCGGTGTTTCCGGTGCACACCTGAATGGGTTTATTGGTCGCGAGGTGCGCCCCTGGCCTGATCCCATCTGGTTTGATGAAGTGGCCATGCCTATGGCGGTGGAGTCATTGGCAAACTATGCCCGGCACGGTGTGACCCTGGCCACGGGACACATGAGTGCCGCTACGATGACCGTACTCAACCGCCTGTTCCATGAACAAAATGATGACCTCGCTATCCGTGTCTATCCCGGACTGGATTTTATGATGCAAAACCCCAATGGTGAGATGTTCCTGAAACGCTTCGGTAACCTGGTGGATTTTTCCCTGTCAGACGACAGGGGTGAGATGGTGACAATTGTCGGTACTGCGGTTGGGCCCCATACCGGATCGGAAGATGCCGCCGCCAGCCTGTTGTCCATAGAACCCAAAACCAATGTTATCCCGGATATCAGTCCCAATACCCATGGTTATAACCGTTGGACGGCCCAGTGGTTTACCGGTCTCAGCCATGAAGACCTGACGGAATCACAAAAACGCCAGACAGACTTTCATAATGTCATGTTGGCAAGGCAACATGGCTGGAATGTTACCGGCATACATAACCGCGGTAGTGAAGGCATCCGTCTGGCCATGCAGAACGTCTATGAAGCAGAAAACCAGGACCGCCTGTATGTCAAAAAATTATTTCGTCCCCAGGGTTTCGACCACAACATCGACTGGGTGCAGGAGGTGTTTGATTATTACAATGCCCACCCGGAACTGAAGGCCCTGATCCGGTTTGGGATCAATCTGGGGACCATGATCAACCAGCGCGATGCCGAGCCATTGGGACTCACCAATGTGTTTGAGGCCCAGTATGGTTATGAAGGCCTGGAGCGTATTGCGCCCTTAAAATCCATTATGGAAAACGGTATTCAGTTTCATATTGAGGGTACCGAGCCTCGCGCCGATAGAGGATTCCCTACCTGGTATATCCAGAAGGCGGTGACGCGGGAGGATGCCCAGGGCAGGGTGATTGCACCCCAAGAGGCCCTGGACCGTAAGACAGCGTTTTTGGCATTGACCCGTTGGGGCGCCAGGTTCCTTGATGCCCACGATGAATATGGCTCCATTCAGGAAGGCATGATGGCGGACCTGGTCATCTTTAACGGCAACCTGCTGGATGTTCCCATTGCAGAGATCACCAACCTGAAACCGGTGTTTACGATGGTGGGTGGTCGTATAGCTTATGAAGAAGAAGGTCTTTAGAAAACTACCAGCGAATATTCGCTGAAACGCCAAAGATGTCAGGGCTGACCACTGGAATGATGGTCAGCCCTTGCCGTTTAGCATCGGCGTCAAACACTGCATCCACAGATTCGTAAGCCAGGTACCAGCCCAGGGCCGCCTGGGAAAAGTAATGGGCGTTATCATTGATCCGCGACCAGGCGGTGAACGTGGAGGCCAGCATAGCAAGGTATTTCACCGGCTTGTTGTCTTCATTCATCCGGGCAATGGTCAGAAAAGGAACGGCGCTCACATAGCCATGTCCGGATACGCCATTATCATCATCAAACGGCCGCCAGTGAGATTTGTGGGTCGTCTCACCCGGGCGTGACCCGCCAGTGGCACGTTGCATAAGCAGCAATGCCGGCGTCCCCGTTGCATAGGCGCGCAGGGAATAAGCACCCCAGTTGGCTATGGGAGAATCTGTTTCTACAAACTTCAATGCCGCGGCCACGGCGGTGATGGGTAATAAAAACTGACGTTCACCAAATTCTTTGAAGATATCAGACATATCGTCCGTGGTAGAGCTGCGTATATCGTCCTGGTACCAGTTCTGGATTTCGTGATCGATATTGGTATTGGCAGACAGTGCACCTATGCCAAAACCAATCCCTATCCTGAATAAGCGGTCACCGGAATAAAAACTTTTATAGTCATTGATTACGGTCTCTATAATCCTGTCACCGGTATTATCAATATGGGAATCAGCATGGGCATTGGGCAATACCGTGATGCATAGCGCCAGGCCAAAACTAAAATATCGGAATTTTTCCATGTAAGGTTACTTTAATAGGTTGGTGGATATCAGGTTCAATTACTCATCATGACCAAATACACAGGAAGAGGCATATTCCCCGGCGTCATTGGCGGTCGATTCTCCCTTGGGTTTATCATCCATCATGTCACACCATCTCTCAGAGCCAACTTCCGGTGCGCACGCAGTGATCAGGAAAGTGAATAAAATTGTAATAAAAGTCTTTTTCATTGGGATTCTTTATTGTTATTTAATCCAGGAATATTGTGCGGGGTCTTTGTATATTCCTCAAGTGCTAATAGAAGGCTGGTCCTGTGATGTTTGGCGATGGTCTGCCAGTTTTCACCAGACAGCGCCGACTCCAGTGCCCATAGCAGGTTAAGACTGACGTTTTTATTATGTCTTTGGGTCTGAACATAGGCAGCAACACTTCCCATCGCTTCCAACTGATGTACCGTTGTAATACCGGCACGGGCCAGCATGGACTGAGACTTTGGTCCCAGCCCGTTTAAATCAGTAATCTTTATATCTACCACAGGGCCCGCCAGATGAACATCAGGCTGCCAAAAAAGACCACCACCTCCATGACCCAGGCATGGACCTTCACCGGAACATGGTTGAGTAGTCTTCTGGCAATAAAGCCGCCAGGTGCCATGCACAGACCTACCAGCATACCGATTGCCACCAGATCAGTATTTAATAAATCGGAACTGCCAAATATGGCGATCTTGAAAATAGCCAGTGTCGTGGAGATAGTAGCGTCGGTGGCAATCAACGAGACACTATGCAGGCCGGCAGACATAAGTATGGATATAAGGATGATCCCTGTGCCGGCCATGCCCCCATTAATAAAACCGAAACCGATCCCGCTATACCTGACGCCCCTGTCTGAAAGGCGGTATTCCAGGTGGTTCATGACCCGGCGCAGGGGAATACTGGCCAACAGGAAGATACCCAGTAACAGGGCGATCCAGCGGCTGGTAAGCAGGGTGTAACAGTACGCACCACCAATGCAGGCCGGCAGGCCAAAGTACAACATGAGCCTGACCTGGTGCCATTGCACATCGCGCCAGAATGCCATGGCCCGGCAGCCGGTATTTAGCAACATGGTGACAGCCATCACCGGTACTACGTTTGCCACGCCAATGACCGGAGTCAGGAACACCGGCATTACCAGGCCTGCGCCGTAACCCGACATGCCACTCAGAACAGAGAGAATAAACGCCACTGAACAGACAATAATCAGTTGCAGGGGGCTGACATGACTTAGAACAAAGACATCATTCATAGGACGACTTGAAAAAGTGTGATCGGGTCAGTAATAACGGGACTAGTAACAGAGACATGACAATGATGAAGAAGCCAATTTAAAATTACTCCGGTCCTGATACGGAATTTCTCGATATTAGTTTGTCCAGGTTATCTGCGAAATTTTTTCTGTCACGTTGGCCAAGGGCTAGCGGTCCTCCGGTATGTATCCCGCTAGCACGCATGGTTTCCATGAAATCACGCATACCCAGTTTGGCCTTGATAGTATTCTGATTATAGAGTTCCCCACGTGGATTCAAGGCATAACCTTTTTTATCCAGAACTTCAGCGGCAAGGGGGATATCTCCTGTAATAACAAGGTCACCGGGATTCATTCGCCGGACAATTTCATTATCAGCCACATCAAAACCTAGCTGTACCCTAAGAGATGAGATGTTTTTTGCCTGGGGTATTTTGATCGGTTGGTTAGCGACCAGTATCAATTGTATCCCGGTACGCTCCGCAGCCCGGAACAGGATTTCCTTTATAACTGTAGGACAGGCGTCAGCGTCGACCCATATATTCATTTTTTTATTGAATTACATACTAATTATCAAGATGCCGTCCCGCCCACGGTCAGGTCTTCAATCCTGATGGTCGGTTGTCCCACACCCACCGGGACGGACTGGCCGTCCTTGCCGCAGGTGCCTATGCCACTGTCCAGTTCCAGGTCGTTGCCTACCATAGATACCCGGGTGAGGACGTCCGGACCATTGCCAATTAACGTTGCACCTTTAATGGGTGCGGTGATCTTGCCCTTTTCGATCAACCAGGCCTGACTGGCGGAGAATACGAATTTACCATTGGTGATGTCTACCTGGCCGCCGCCAAATTGAGTGGCATAGACACCCCTGTCTACTGACTTGATGATCTCCTCCGGATCGTGTTTGCCTGCCAGCATGTAGGTATTGGTCATGCGCGGCATGGGCAGGTGGGCGTAGGATTCACGTCGGCCATTTCCTGTCGGCTCCATACCCATGAGTCGAGCATTATGTTTGTCCTGCATGTAATTTTTTAAAATTCCATTTTCAATCAAGGTGGTGCATTTGGTGGGGACACCTTCATCATCCACGGTCAGAGAACCCCGTCTATTGGCAATGGTCCCATCATCCACCACGGTGACCTCATCAGTGGCGATGCGTTCGCCGATTCGGTTGGAAAATGCAGAGGTGCCCTTGCGGTTAAAGTCACCTTCGAGTCCATGGCCGATGGCCTCGTGCAACAGGATGCCGGGCCAGCCGGGCCCCAGTACCACTGTGGTACTGCCCGCCGGTGCAGGTACGGCGTCCAGGTTGATGAGGGCCTGGTCTATGGCCTCATCTACATAAGATTGCAGTAATTCATCGTTGAGAAAATATTCATAACCAAACCGGCCACCGCCACCGGCGGTGCCGCGTTCGCGTTTGCCATCTGCCTCGACAATGACACTGACATTCAGGCGTACCAATGGCCGTATATCTGCGGTGAAGGTGCCGTCTATACCTGCAATTAAAATTGTATTGTACTCCCCTGCCAGGGTGGCAATGACCTGTGTGACCCGCGGGTCTTTTTTGCGCGCCATCTCGTCAACTTTTTTCAACAGTGCAACTTTCTGATCCGGAGAGATAGAATCAATGGGGTCTCTGTCCATATATAATGATGGAATCAGGCGGGTCTCCCATGCCTGCAAGGATCCAGAATGGCCGCTACTGGCAATGGACCTGGCTGCGCTGGCGGCATTGGTCAATGCTGGAAGCAGGATTTCATCGGAATATGCAAAACCGGTCTTTTCGCCGCTAATGGCGCGGACCCCCATGCCCTGGTGAATATTATGCGAGCCTTCCTTGATGATGCCTTCTTCTAGCACCCAGGACTCTCCGCGTGATGATTCGAAATAGAGATCTGCCTGGTCGATATTATGCGACATGATTTGCCCCAGGGTCTTTTCAAGGTCCGTGACCTCCATGCCAACCGGTGATAATAAATGTGATTTTGCAATTTCCAGATACTGACTCATAAATCCTCTTTATACTTGGTTAAAATTTTCTATGTTCAAGGGCCGGGAAAGCTTTCCTCAGGGTGGCTTGCTCCTGAAAATCCAGATCGGCTACGGCTACCCCTGGCCCATCACCAATACTCGCCAGTATATCGCCCCAGGGACTGATTATCATACTGTGTCCCCAGGTGGTGCGCTTGCCGGTATTTTTACCCCCCTGGTTAGCGGCCATGACAAAACAGAGGTTTTCAACGGCCCGTGCCTTGAGCAAGGTCTCCCAATGGCGTTTACCAGTAGTATAAGTAAATGCCGAGGGTACAGTAATCAGGTCAGAACCTTTATCTAACAATTGCCGGTAGAGCTCAGGAAACCTGAGGTCATAACACACCGTCATACCGATGGTGGCAAACGGAGTTGTAGCGGTGACGATGGAATCACCCGGTGCGATGGAACTGGATTCATTATAAGACTCATTACCACTGCCATCGACATTCACATCAAACAGGTGCACCTTGTCATAACGTGCGGTGACTGTACCTTGCGGGTTATAGAGAAGGCACGTATTGTAGACCCGGTTGGGGTCAATGGTTTCCAGTGGCAGGGTGCCACCCATGATCCATATTCCATGGCGTTGGGCCTGTTCTGCCAGGAACGCCTGTATGGGCCCCTCATTGAATTTTTCCCGGATCTTGACCTTGTCCTGGTCATCATCGCTGATGATGGGGAAGTATTCCGGTAACAGCACAAATTCCGCCTGTTGATTGGCGGCCTCGGCGATTAAACCGGATGCGGCTTGCAGATTCTGTTCCAGGTTGTCGCTTGAGACCATTTGTATAACGGCTGCTCGTAACATAACTACAGTATACGGCAAAGTGGCAAGCCAGAAATCTTCCTGATTTACCTTACAAAACTGTCACCTTTGCAGATATTGCCTTATACTTCACGTTTTTTAGTAAAACGAACTCTTTATAGCCTGAAATGAAAGAAGATTTCCCAAGAATCGAGCGCCTGCCGCCTTATGTCTTCAATATTGTCAATGATTTGAAGATGCAGGAGCGTCATCGCGGTGAAGATATTATCGATTTTGGTATGGGCAACCCGGACCAGCCGGCCCCAAGGCACATCGTCGATAAACTTGTTGAGGTATCACAGCGCTCGGATGTGCATCGCTACTCGGTGTCCCGGGGTATACCCCGTCTACGCCGCGCCATTTGTCGATGGTATAAGGATAAATATGATGTAGATCTTGACCCGGAGACCGAGGCCATTGTCACCCTGGGGTCCAAGGAAGGCCTGGCCCACCTGGCCATGGCCATTGTCGATCGGGGGGATGCGGTGATGGTCCCCAATCCGTCTTATCCTATTCACCCTTACGGTTTTATTATTGCCGGTGCCGATGTCAGGCATGTGCCCATCGGGCCGGAGGTGAATTTTTTTGACGAACTGGAAAATGCGGTACGTAACAGCTGGCCAAAACCAAAACTGTTGTTATTGAATTTTCCCAGTAATCCTACATCACAATGTGTAGACCTTGAATTTTTTGAGAAGGTGGTTGCGTTTGCCAAAGAGCATGAGATCTGGGTTATACAGGACCTTGCCTATGCCGAGATTGTATTTGATGGTTACCAGGCACCGTCCATCTTGCAGGTAGAAGGCGCCCGCGACGTGGCAGTGGAATTTTATACCCTGTCCAAGAGTTACAATATGCCCGGATGGAGGGTAGGGTTTATGGTGGGGAATAAATCCCTGGTTAATGCGCTAGCGAGAATGAAGTCGTATCTGGATTACGGCATGTTTACTCCCATCCAGGTGGCTGCCATTACTGCACTGGAAGGGCCACAGGATTGTGTCGATGATATACGTCTGATGTATCAGAACCGTCGGGATGTATTGTGTGAAGGCCTGAATACAGCAGGGTGGTCAGTGGAAAAACCCAGGGCAACCATGTTTGTCTGGGCGCCCATCCCCGAGCAGTTCCGACACCTGGGTTCATTGGAGTTTTCAAAACAATTACTATTACAGGCAAAGGTGGCAGTTTCACCCGGAATTGGATTCGGAGAGTATGGGGACAATTATGTTCGTTTCAGTTTAATTGAAAATGAACACCGTACCCGCCAGGCCGTCAGGGGTATACGTGCCATGCTGAAGGAAAATAATGTGGTCAAGATTAGTAATGAAGCATGAGTAAAAGATTTTTTGAATAGTCAGGATTAACAAGATTTACAAGATTATCAATACTAATAACAAATTATATTAAAAGAATTAATTTAAATAGAGGAAGAAAGAGGAAAAAAAACAGGACATATAAAGTAATAGGGTTGTTAACCTCATACAGGCTTTTTTAGTTTTATTTTTTTTATCTTGTTAATCTTGTAAATCCTGTCTAATTAATTTTTGAGTGTATAAATAATGGAACCAGTAAAAATCGGATTATTAGGCCTGGGCACGGTCGGTGGTGGTACCGTCAGTGTGTTGTCACGTAATGCAGATGAGATCGCCAGGCGTGCAGGGCGCGATATCATCATCAGTCATGCCGCTGCAAAGGAATACAATAAGGACCTTGCCGGTCTGGATACCATCGGCCGAATATCGGATGATGCCTTTGCCGTGGTTGAGGATCCTGATGTCGAGATCGTTATCGAACTCATTGGCGGTTACTCACCGGCACTGGAGTTGGTGTTGAAGGCCATAGAAAATGGCAAGCATGTGGTGACCGCCAACAAGGCATTGATTGCATTACATGGCAATGAGATCTTTGAGGCGGCCCAGGCAAAAGGTGTGACGGTGGCCTTTGAAGCGGCAGTAGCCGGTGGCATACCTATTATCAAATCAGTGCGGGAAGGTCTGGCCGCTAACCAGATTGAATGGGCTGCAGGGATAATAAATGGCACCAGCAACTACATCCTGTCCGAGATGTTATTAAAAAGCCGGGACTTTGATGATGTCCTCGCCGAGGCCCAGGCTCTGGGTTATGCAGAGGCCAACCCGGAGTTTGATATCGAGGGCGTGGATGCGGCACACAAATTGACTATCCTTTCTTCCATTGCCTTTGGGATCCCATTGCAGTTTGACAAGGTCTACAAGGAAGGGATTACCAATATAGAGCGCCAGGACGTGGCCTATGCCGCAGAACTGGGTTACAAGATCAAACACCTGGGGATTACTCGCAAGACAGAGCAGGGCGTGGAGTTGAGAGTACATCCCACCTTGATTCCTCATCGTCGGTTGATTGCCAACGTGGATGGGGTTATGAATGCTGTGCTGGTAAAAGGGGATGCCGTAGGTCCTACATTATATTATGGTGCCGGTGCCGGTTCGGAACCCACCGCCTCCGCTGTCATTGCAGATGTGGTGGATGTTGTACGGGCGTTAACTACGGACCCCGGTAACCGGGTGCCACATCTGGCATTTCAACCCAGTGCCATTTCTGATATTGCCATACGGCCTATGGAAGAGGTGGAAACAGGTTATTATCTTCGTGTTCTTGCGGTGGACAAACCTGGCGTGTTGTCTGATATTACTGCGATACTGGGTGATCTTGAAATCAGTATTGAGGCCATTATCCAGAAAGAACCGGAAGGGGATGTGCCTAATGTGCCGGTGATCTTCCTGACCCAGAAGACCCTTGAAAAAAACATGAACCAGGCCATAGAAAAGATAGAGGCGCTGGATTCCGTTAAGGACAAGGTAAGACGGATCCGGGTGGAAAACCTGGCGTAAAAAATTAGACAGGATTAACAGGATGCTAAAGGAAGAACAGGATAAAATATAATATTCCATATTATTATTCGGCCTATATGGATTTGAACCAAACTATATAAAAACCTATGACAAGAAAATAGTTTTTTTATATCCTGTCAAACTTGAATAAATCCTGTAATTCCTGCCTATTAAAGAAAAAACATGACTGAATTTAGAACCAACAAAGGACTCATAGACCGTTACCGGTCACGGCTTCCACTCGCTGATGATGCGGCGGTAGTCTCTCTGTGTGAAGGCAGCACACCCCTGATCCCATTAACCAATATCAAAAAGCTGCTTGGTAAAGACGTCGAGATATACGCAAAATTCGAAGGGCTGAACCCTACAGGATCATTCAAGGACCGGGGCATGACCGTGGCGGTATCACAATCAGTTACCGAAGGGGCCAGGGCCTTGATCTGTGCCTCCACCGGCAATACCTCAGCGGCAGCGGCGGCCTACGCCAGCCGTGCCGGGATAAAGTGTTTTGTATTAATTCCTGAAGGCAAGATTGCCCTGGGTAAACTTGCCCAAGCCATGATTAAAGGTTCTATCGTCATTCAGATCCTGGGTAACTTTGATGATGGTATGCGCCTGGTCAAGGAAGTTGGTGAAAACACCGCGGTGAGTATTGTTAATTCCATCAACCCATATCGGATTCATGGTCAGAAGACCATCGCCTTTGAGATCATCGATGCTTTGGGTCGTGCACCGGATTATCATTGTCTGCCCGTGGGTAATGCCGGCAACATCACTGCCCATTGGTTGGGATATTGTGAGTATGCAGGCAGACCAATGTTTGAGAACAGTTTTCAAACCCAGCAGGGAGACTATAACCGGGACAAGGTAGTGAATTCGACCCCGGTAATGTGTGGTTATCAGGCCAGTGGCGCTGCACCGTTCCTGCGTGGTCATCCAGTTGAAAATCCGGAAACGGTTGCAACGGCTATCCGTATCGGCAATCCCCAGTCATGGGATTACGCTGTAACTGCCAGCCAGGAATCCGGCGGCTGGTTTGATGAGTTTTCCGATGATGAGATCCTCGCTACCCAGAAGATGCTGGCGGAAAAAGAAGGTATCTTTTGTGAACCGGCCTCGGCAATATCGGTTGCCGGTGCCCTGAAAGACATTCGTTCGGGTAAGATACCCGAAGGCAGTGTGGTGGTATGCACCCTGACGGGCCATGGTCTCAAAGATCCGGATACCGCAATTAAACAAAGCACCGCACCCGTAATCAAGATTGAACCGGAGTTCAACCAGGTCAAGGCTGCGATTATGGATAATTTACAGTGAGGAGTGAGGCGTGAGGAGTTAGGAGTAAGATGTGATGAGTAAAGTACTTATGAGTACAACATTTATATATTTCAAAATTACTGATCCAGATAACAGGCAGAAAGTTTCATGCCGTAAAAACCATTTTTTATCTCCTCACCCCTCACTCCTTACCCCTCACACATCATGCAATCCCTGACTCTGTTCATCCCTGGTTTACTAGGTCCTGATGCCCGGTTTCATGAAGACTATGTCCCCTCGTTACCTTCCCTTGAATTATTATTGTCGAAAGCCTCACATACACTAAAACACAAAACCAATACAGAATACCATCGTACCCTGGCCAACTTGATGGGACTGGGTGTCTCGGCTGAAGTAGACGTGCCAGTGGCCTCTATTACGCGCTATCAGGACAATGCCGGTGATGCCAGTGGGATCTGGATGCGTGCAGATCCTGTGCATCTCAGTGCAGATCGGGACGGTCTTATTTTGATGGACTCATTTATATTAAACCTCACTCAGCATGATGCCCTGGCCATTGCTGCCGAGGCAAACAAGGTATTGCAGGACTATGGGTTTACCGTAGAAGTCCCATATGAAGATCGCTGGTATATTAAGCTGGATGAAGATCTGGCATTAACCACAACAGAGTTGAGTACCGTGGTTGGTAACGAGGTGGCAGCCTATCTGCCCAGAGGAGAAGGTGCAGGTAAGTTACACAATATGTTAAATGAGTTGCAGATGCATTTATTCAATTGTGATATTAATCAGCAGCGCGAAACAAGAGGAGAACTGCCGGTTAACAGTATCTGGTTGTGGGGCATGGGTGAAATCGATACACTTTCGGACACGGATATCTCCATAGTTTTTACTGATGATATCTACGCAAATTGCCTTGCAGGTCTTACCTCCCTGGATTGTTTTCCTGTCCCCAATCATTTTCTGGGCATGTTGGAGCACAGTGGTGATGATGATGAAGTTCTGGCCGTGTTGATGCATTGCCAGGCTCCAAGGCAGTACCAGAACCTGGATTTGTGGCAAAAGGCCCTGCTGCTACTGGAAGGCAGTTGGTTTGAACCCACATTGGACTATTTACAGCAGGGAAAATTGAAGAAATTACGTATAATTAGCGATGAACATGAGTTTCATCTGACACGTTTCGGTCTGAAAAAATTCTGGAAAAAACACCACTCAATTATTCATTACAAACAACTACCAGAGTATGCAAAGGAAAATTAGACGGCGGGATGCCAGTACCAGTATATCGTTTCCAGAAAATCTACATCCAGTTTTGAAACAGGTTTATGCATCACGCGGGATTGAATCCAATGATGAGCTGACCTATTCACTGGACAGACTGTGCTCATTTGAGTCATTGAAGGATATTCACAATGCCGCCACGCTTTTGGCTGAAGCAATTGAAAAACAAAAATATATTCTAATTGTATCGGATTACGATGCTGACGGAGCAACGGCCTGTGCATTGGGAATACGAGGGCTCACAGCCATGGGGGCAGTGCATGTAGAATACCTTGTGCCAGACAGGTTTAAACATGGTTATGGTCTGAGCCCTGCAGTTGTTGATCTTGCCATGGATTTAAACCCTGATATTATTGTAACGGTCGACAATGGTATCTCCAGTCTTGAAGGTGTGGCCCGGGCCAGGGACCATGGTGTAGAGGTGGTTATAACAGATCATCATTTACCCGGTGATACGCTGCCCGATGCCAGTGCTATTGTTAATCCAAACCAGCCAGGAGATACCTTTCCCAGCAAGGCCATTGCCGGCGTGGGGGTGATGTTTTATACCCTTGCAGCATTACGGGCTGAACTACGCCGTCGAAGATGGTTTGAGTCACAAGGAATAAGAGAACCCAATCTTGCGTGCTATCTAGATCTGGTAGCACTGGGTACCGTGGCAGATGTTGTGCCCCTGGATTATAACAATCGGATACTGGTTTCACATGGCATTGAGTTAATCCGCGCGGGTAAAGCCGTCCCGGGGATACGGGCATTACTCAACGTGGCGGGTAAAAATCATGAAAGTCTTGTGGCAAGTGATATGGGGTTTTCACTTGGACCAAGGTTGAATGCCGCAGGTCGCTTATCGGATATGAGTCTTGGTATTGAATGTTTAATTGGTAACGATTTTAATTCCTGTCGAGAAATGGCGGTGAGACTGGACGAACTCAACAAGGAACGAAAGGACATCCAGGAAGAGATGCATCAACAGGCACTGCAATTCCTGTCATCAGTCGGTCAGTTGGAAAAACAAAATACACAATACGGTGTTTGCCTGTTTAACCCGGAGTGGCACCAGGGTGTAATCGGTATTCTTGCATCTAAAATTAAGGACAAATTACAAAGACCTGTCATCATCTTTGCCCGGGATGATGATGGAGTAATTAAAGGTTCTGCACGTTCAATCACCGGCATCCATATCAGAGATATCCTCGACAGATTGGCAACCATTGCGCCTGGAATCATAATGACCTTTGGTGGTCATGCTATGGCGGCTGGTCTCACCATTGCAGAGCAGGAATTAGATCGGTTTTCTGGCTTATTTGATGAATTAATCAAAGAACACATTCTTGCATATGGTCTGGATTCAGATATCTATACAGATGGATGTTTACCGGCACAGGCAATTAATCTGGAGACAGCGGAATTGTTACGCGACGCTGGCCCCTGGGGTCAGGGGTTTCCCGAACCGGTTTTTGATGGGACGTTTGTGGTGATAGACAAGAAGATAGTGGGTGAAAACCATTTGAAGTTGCGGGTCAAAGACCGCGAATTTGACCGTCATTTTGATGCCATTGCGTTTAATACCACGCATCGTGCCTGGCCGGGTGATGTAACCGATTTAAATCTGATATATAAAATAGATGTCAATGAATACATGGGTAGAAAGACCGCGCAATTAATTGTTGAGTACATCGAACCCATAACCAATACACCATCTGATTAATAAATTCTTCCATTCTTAATTTCATATTTGTTTCAATCTATCACTCTGGTGTAAGATGCTTTTTTTTTATTATGTGAGAAGATGTAATGTTAGAAATAACCTCCGTCATTTCAAGAACCCGGGACATCAAGGACAGGACAGACTCCCTCAGGAGGTATCTTTGACTTTGATGTAAAGGCCGAGCGCCTGGTCGAAGTCACTCGAGAGCTGGAACAACCTTCTATATGGGACGATCCGGACCGTGCCCAATCACTGGGTAAGGAGCGGTCGGGTCTGGAAAAGATTGTAACTACTATAGAAAGTTTGTCTTCTGGCGTTGTGGATGCAGAAGAGCTGCTGGCACTTGCCAAGGAAGACAATGACGCTGATACCGTTGCGGCAGTTAATACAGATCTGAATTCGCTGGAAAAATTACTGGAAGAACTTGAATTTCGGCGAATGTTTTCCGGGGAAATGGACGAAAATAATGCTTTTCTGGATATACAGTCTGGATCCGGTGGTACTGAGGCGCAGGATTGGGCAGAAATGCTATTGAGAATGTACCTGAGATGGGGCGAAGACTATGATTTCGATTTGGAATTAATTGAAGTATCACCTGGCGAAGTGGCAGGGATCAAGAGTGCCACACTGAAGTTAACAGGTGAATATGCATACGGTTGGCTGCGTACCGAGACAGGTGTCCATAGATTGGTCAGAAAATCACCATTTGATTCCGGTAATCGTCGCCATACTTCATTTGCATCAGTCTTTGTTTCACCTGAAATCGATGATGATATATCCATAGATATAAACCCGGCTGATTTGAGAGTTGATACTTATCGGGCAAGCGGTGCTGGTGGACAGCATGTCAATAAAACGGATTCCGCAGTGAGAATTACACATATCCCGTCTGGTATTGTCGTACAATGCCAGAATGATAGGTCCCAGCATAAAAACCGTGACAATGCCATGAAGCAGTTGCGGGCAAAACTTTATGAGATGGAAATGCAGGAGCGCATGTCAGAACAGCAAAAACAGGAAGACAGCAAGGCAGATATAGGCTGGGGCAGTCAGATCCGGTCTTATGTGCTGGACCAGTCGCGTATCAAGGACCTCAGGACAGGCGTGGAAATGACCAATACACAGTCTGTGCTGGATGGTAATCTGGACAAGTTTCTTGAGGCCAGTTTGAAGGCGGGGATATAAAAAGATAGTGAGGAGTGAGGGGTTAGGAGTAAGAAGTAAAAAAGAATAATTAGGAAAAAAATAGATAGGATTAACAGGATTTACATGATTATGAATGCGAAAAACTATCTTGTTAATCTTGTGAATCCGGTCAAATAACAATTTTAAAAATTCATAAAGAAGCTAAAAGAATTAATAACAATATGACTGACGAAAACCAAAGTACGGAAGAAGAACTCATCGCTCAGCGTCGGGAACATCTGGAGCAGCTGCGGCAAGCAGGTGTTGCTTATCGTAATGACTTTAAGCGTGACACCCTCGCCGCTGAGATTCATGAGAACTATGGCAACAAAACAAAGGAAGAATTAGAGGAAAAGAAAATCCAGGTTGCCGTTGCCGGCAGGATGATGTCACGTCGTGTCATGGGTAAGGCCTCATTTGCGCACATTAAAGACATGTCAGGGCAAGTACAGATTTTTGTCCGCAAAGATGATGTAGGTGAGGATACCTACAATGAATTCAAACAGTTTGACCTGGGCGATATCATTGCCGTTAAAGGCTGGGTGTTTATTACTAAAACAGGAGAGCTGTCCATCCATGTGGAGGAGTTAACCATACTGGTAAAATCATTGCGGCCACTACCGGAAAAGTTTCATGGATTAACAGACCTGGAAACACGGTACCGACAAAGATATCTGGACCTCATTACCAATGATGATACCCGCCGTGTATTTTCCATTCGGTCTAAAACCATAAACTATATACGCAGTTATCTGGATTACTGCGGTTTTGTGGAAGTGGAGACGCCCATGATGCATCCTGTGCCGGGTGGGGCCACCGCCAGGCCATTCAAGACTCATCACAATGCACTGGATATGGACCTATATCTAAGAATTGCGCCGGAACTGTATCTAAAACGCCTGGTAGTAGGCGGAGTTGAGAAAGTATATGAGATAAACCGTAGTTTTCGTAATGAAGGCCTGTCACCCAGACATAACCCTGAATTTAGTATGTTGGAGTTCTACCAGGCTTATGCGGATTACCATGATCTCATGGACCTGACAGAAGACCTGCTGAGGAAACTGGTAACCCACCTGTTTGGCGATACAAAGGTGACCTATCAGGAACAGACATATGACCTGGGTAAGCCATTTACCAGATTGACTGTCTTTGATTCCATTCTGGAATTTAATCCAGATATAAAACCGGAAGACATAAACAATCTGGATAATATACGTAAAACGGCTGACAAGCTGGGTGTGCCATTTGAAAGTAATTTTGGTCTGGGCAAGATCCAGATCGAAATCTTTGAGAAGACAGTTGAGAGTAAGCTGGACGGCCCGGCATTTATTACCGCATTTCCGAAGGAGGTCTCACCCCTTGCCCGTAGTAACGATAATGACTCCTTTTTGACAGATCGTTTTGAGTTATTTATCGGCGGCAGGGAGATCGCCAATGGATTTTCAGAATTAAATGATCCGGATGATCAGGCCGAACGGTTTCGTAAACAGGTCGAGAGCAAAGAGGCTGGTGATAACGAGGCTATGCATTATGATGCGGATTACATTACTGCCCTTGAATATGGCCTGCCACCCACGGCAGGTGAGGGCATAGGCATAGACCGCCTGGTCATGTTACTGACCGATTCACCCTCCATACGCGATGTGATCCTGTTCCCACATATGAGGCCTAAAGACAGTAAGGAGTGAGGGGTTAGGAGAGATATCAAACCTAATCGTCATTCCCGTACCCTAATGGGCATAAACTTCAGGGGGAATCCAGTTGTTAATTGAGTCCGCTATTCGAACACTTTAATCGATTAGATTCCAGGTCAAGCCCGGAATGACAGTATTTCACCTGGTCGTCATACCGGCGAACGCCAGTATCCAATCATTTAACATATTTACTAAGAAGACACGCAATAGACTCGGTTCTGTATAAGTCTTGAAGGCTGGGGGAAGACACCTCACTCCTAACACCTCACCCCTGACTTGCAATCAGGTCAAACTTCCCGCCACCCTGTATCACCAGGAATCTGGCATCTTCATCTGTATCATTCCGGGTGCAGTGTTTGGTTCCTTTGGGAATATAAACTTTATCTCCGCCCTGCAGGACACAATCTTCCTTTCCATCCAACTCAACCTTTATGCAACCGGACAAACAATACAACTCTTCAAATACATCATTATGTATATGTTCCCGGCCCCGGCTATTTGCAGGAATAAGGTATTCTGCAGCCCGTGCACTATCAATATTAATGCATTCCTTTATGAGCGTAGATTTATTCATTTTTCATACATCCTATCCAATTATTCTTATTTCGGTTTCAATTATAACCCGAGATTAGATAAACCGGGATGGTCATCCGGACGGGGGCCATGGGTCCAATGATATTTTCTTTCGGATTCATTAATCGGCAGGTCATTAATACTGGCTATGCGTCTTTGCATAAAACCATGGTCATTAAATTCCCAGTTCTCATTACCGTATGAGCGATACCAGTGATTGGAATCATCATGCCATTCATAGGCAAAGCGTACGGCTATACGGTTTTCATGAAATGCCCAAAGTTCCTTAATTAAACGGTACTCCAGCTCTCTTGCCCATTTTCTTTCCAAAAACTCAATAATTTCATTACGTCCCTGAATAAATTCAGATCGGTTTCGCCAGATACTGTCAATTGTATAGGCAAGGGAAACCTTTTTTTGGTCACGGTTATTCCAGGCATTTTCTGCCATCCGGACTTTCTGTATGGCAGTTTCTTTGTTAAATGGTGGGAATGGTTTTCTCTTTTCTTCTATCATTTTGACTTTGTCTTATAGGAAATTGTGATAAGTATTGGTTCTGGTAATACGGGTCTGATAGTTACACGTTCAGACAGCAAATGTTGCTCAAACTATCTTAATTCAATTACTTGTTTTATCCTACACCGTAAAGAATAACGATAGGATGTCTGGTGGATACCAGTCAATTGCAAAATTTTTTATTTTATGCGCTGGAATGGATGGCAGTTATTGTCATTGCCGGCCTGGGTATCTTCGTTATTGCTGTGGCGGTGATGTATTTTCTTGATGTCTCGCAGAAGACCCATGCAATACGACGTAATTACCCGGTGATTGGCCGGTTCCGCTACCTATTCGAGCGCCTTGGTGAATTCTTTCGGCAGTACTTCTTTGCCATGGACCGCGAAGAGCTGCCATTTAATCGTTCGCAACGGGCGTGGTGTTACCGCGCCGCCAAGAACCTGGATAACACTGTGGCATTTGGTTCCACCCGGGATTTAAGGCCCAGAGGGACCATCTTGTTTGTTAATACGCCTTACCCAACCCTGGATGAAGATGCCGTTGAGCCGGTACCTGTTATTGTTGGCCCCCAATGCAAACAGCCCTATGAAACCGATGCTATTGTGAATATTTCCGGTATGAGTTTTGGGGCCATCTCCAGACCGGCTGTCATCGCCTTATCGAAGGGGGCGCGAATGGCGGGTTGCTGGTTAAACACGGGAGAAGGCGGCCTGTCTCCTTATCACCTGGAAGGTGGAGCAGACCTGATATTTCAGATTGGTACCGCCAAATACGGGGTAAGGGATCAAAAGGGCGAACTGAGTGATGAAAAGCTAACACAGGTAGCCTCACACCCAGAGGTGAAAATGTTTGAGATTAAATTAAGCCAGGGGGCAAAACCGGGTAAGGGCGGAATTCTTCCAAGTGCCAAGGTTACAGAAGAAATCGCGGCCATACGGGGTATACCCGTGGGGCAGGATTCCATCAGTCCAAATCGTCACCGGGACATAGATTCAAATTCCGATTTGCTGGATATGATTAATCGTATACGTGACCTTACCGGTAAACCGGTGGGGTTTAAGTCGGTGATTGGTTCGCATAACTGGATAGATGAACTGTTCAAAGAAATCCTTGAAAGGGGTGTGGAATCGGCCCCGGACTTTATTACCGTAGATAGTGCAGATGGTGGGACTGGTGCTGCCCCCATGCCTTTAATGGACGATGTGGGGTTACCCATACAGGAAAGCCTGCCGCTCATTGTCGATAAGCTTGTTGAATATGGCTTGCGATATCGAATAAAAGTAATCGCTTCAGGCAAGCTCATTACCCCTACGAACGTTGCATGGGCACTATGTATTGGCGCGGACTTTGTTACCTCCGCCAGGGGGTTTATGTTTGCACTGGGTTGTATACAGGCCCTGCAATGTAACAAGAACACCTGCCCCACCGGTATCACGACTCATGACAAGGATTTACAACGTGGTCTGGATATAGCGACCAAGTCTGTCCGGGTAATGCATTATGCGCGAAACCTGGAAAAGGAAGTGGGTATTATTTCCCATTCCTGTGGTGTGCTGGAACCCCGGCAATTAAGGCGTCATCATGCCCGGATAGTGACAGAAAGAGGCAATTCGATTCCGTTGGATGAATTGTTTCCGGAGGTGGTGAAGAACTAATTGTGAGGAGAAAGGAGTGAGGTGTTAGGAGTAACGACGCTCATTATAAAAGACAGCCGACTGGCAGTCTTTTCTTATGATTAGAGAAATTATTGTATTTTGTTGACTGGGTTAAAGGTTTGGTGGGCATAATCCTCCTCACTCCTATTTCCTTACCCCTCACGCTTCTTCAGTATCCTCAACCTCAACGCATTGAGTTTAATAAACCCCGCTGCATCTTTCTGATCATACGCACCTGCATCATCTTCAAAGGTGGCAATGGAGGCATCAAACAGGCTGTTGGATTCTGATTTTCTACCGGTGACGATAACATTGCCTTTATACAGGTTTAATCTCACACTACCATTGACCGGTGTTTGAGTCTGATCGATCAAGGTTTGTAGTGCCAGCCGTTCAGGACTCCACCAGTAACCGTTATAAATCATGCTGGCATACCTGGGCATGATTTCATCTTTCAGATGGGCGGATTCCCGGTCCAGGGTAATGGATTCGATGGCACGGTGGGCCTTTAACAGGATGGCCCCTCCCGGTGTCTCGTAACAACCCCTGGATTTCATACCTACATACCGGTTCTCCACGATATCGGTTCGACCGATACCATGTTTACCCCCGAGCTCATTCAATTTAAGCAGTAATGCGGCAGGTGTCAGGGTTTCTCCATTTATGGCAACGGGGTCACCATTTAAAAATTCAATTTCGATAGTTTCAGGTTCATTCGGTGCTGCCTGAGGAGAGACGGTCCAGCGCCACATGACATCATCCGGCTCCCACCAGGGATCCTCCAGTTCGCCGCCTTCATATGAAATATGCAACAGGTTGGCATCCATAGAATAGGGTGATCCGCCCTTGCGTCTACCTTCCACGGAAATGCCATTCGCCTCGGCATAATCCAGCAGTTTCTCTCTGGAATTCAAGTCCCATTCCCGCCAGGGGGCGACTATTTTAATGTCCGGGTTGAGTGCATAGGCACCTAGTTCAAACCGGACCTGGTCATTACCTTTGCCGGTGGCGCCATGAGAGATGGCGTCAGCACCAGTTTCACTGGCGATCTCAACCAGTCGTT
This sequence comes from Candidatus Eutrophobius brisbanensis, assembly GCA_038131795.1. Lineage (GTDB taxonomy): Bacteria > Pseudomonadota > Gammaproteobacteria > Eutrophobiales > Eutrophobiaceae > Eutrophobius > Eutrophobius brisbanensis. The sequence continues at coordinate 212,034 of JAYPQE010000003.1, forward strand.
TTGCAATCAAGGGTCTGGCAATAGATGTCCCCAGCAGGTATTCACCTTCATAGATGGCATTACTTCTGAACATGGGGAATACATACTCTTTTACAAATTCTTCGCGCAGGTCTTCAATATAAATTTCCTTGACCCCCATGGCCTGGGCCTTGGTCCTTGCTGGTTCCAATTCTTCTCCCTGGCCGATATCAGCAGTAAAGGTCACTACTTCACATTGATATTGCTCCTCAAGCCATTTCAGTATGACCGATGTATCCAGTCCACCAGAATAGGCTAGAACGATCTTGTTAAATGTATTTGCGCTCATAGTATTGTCCAGAGGTAAAAAGGTGGCAATTGTAATCAGTTAAGTGAAAAAAGTAAAAAGCAAAAAGATTGTGCGATGGCATAAAGAACAGGTGAATATATAACTTTTTATTTTGTCTTTTCCACTGGCTAACCCATAAATTTCGAGATAATTTCGATGACTTTGTCAGGTTTGTCAGCATGTACCCAGTGATTGGCATCATGTATAACCACATGTTCATGTTGTGGAAAATAACGCGCGATACTTTCTACATGTTCTGGTCTTACATAATCTGACAGTTCACCGGAAATAAACAGGACAGGTTTATTAAATGATAATGATTTAACTTCATCTGGAAATTTTCTCAACTCGGCATGATTACGTTGAATTGAATCAAGGTTTATCCGCCATGAATACCTGTCATTTTCCTTTATGAGATTTTGTAACAGGAATTGCCTGAGGACCATCTCAGGGATGGCATCAGATAAAAGTTCATCTGCATGGGAACGTGACTGAATTTCAACTGTATTTAAACCAAGCATTGCATCTATGATTTCATTATGGATATGGCTATAGGTGACTGGTGCAATATCAATGACAATCAGTTTGTCTATTACATCTGGATATAATAGCGCAGTGACCATGGCAGTTTTGCCCCCCAGGCTATGTCCGATAATATTAAACCGCTCATGGCCAAGGTCTTTTGCCAGTGCCAGTATATCGTTGGCCATTTCAGGGTAACTCATCGTGTGAGCGTGATCGCTTGCACCATGATTACGAAGGTCTACGGTTATCACCATATGATCTTTTGCCAGTTGACGGGCGATACTTGACCAGTTGCGGCCAGAGCCAAACAGACCATGCAGGACCATAAGTGGAGGACCGTCACCTGTGACCTGGTAATTTAATTGAACGTTCATATATAGGTTTATTGTTATTTGTGCCTATTCAGAAAATCTGTTGGCCAGATATTCAGATAGTGAATGTCATCATCGGTACCATCGACAACATCATAATTTCGGAACTGTTCTTTGCTTACCCAGCAAAAATCCGTATGTTCATGATTCAATGAGATGTTCCCACATGAGTACTTATAGTGAAAGAGGTATAGCTCGAACTTGCCGCCAAACCAGCGATCCATTACCGGGTCTATCTGGTTTATTAAGGTCAGCTCCAGGTCTTCACCCAATTCTTCAATCAACTCCCGACTGGAACATTGTTCAGGCGTTTCATTTTCTTCAATATGCCCTGCACAAAATCCCCATAGACCCGGCCCAAGATCTGTATCCATATGCCGTTTTAATAACAGTAGCTGATTATTAGAGTTTTCAATGACATTAATTGCAAACCGGCCTTCAATGCCCGGCTTGAAACACTCTGCCATTTACAGGATGATTTCTCGTATGTCAGAGAGGGCTTCGCCAAAAGTCCGGTTAAACTCAGCCGCTGCAACTCCGTCTATGACTCTATGATCATAGGAAAGAGAAAAGGGCAGGATAAGCCGGGGTTCGAATTTCTCGTTTATGTAAACCGGTTTGTAACTGGCCTTTGAGACACCCATGATGGCCACTTCCGGTGGATTAATTATGGGAGTAAATCCGGTGCCACCTATGTGGCCAAGACTGGAAATGGTAAAACAGGCGCCCTGCATATCAGAGGGAGGTAATTTTTTGTCCCGGGCCTTTTGGGCCAGCTCGGCAAGTTCAATGGCCAGGTCAAAAATACCTTTGCTGTCTGCATTCTTGATGACGGGGACCATAAGACCCGCATCAGTATTCACCGCAAAACCAATGTTGTAATATTTCTTCATCACCAGTTCTTCACCGCTTGTTGTCAGCGAGGAATTAAATCTGGGATATTTTTTCAATACCGCGACCGCGGCCTTGATTAGAAAACTCAATACGGTTAACTTGGTTCCGTGTTTTTCTGCCTCTTTCTTTTTTGAAATCCGGTATTTTTCAAGTTCTGTAATGTCCGCTTCATCAAAGTTGGTAACGTGTGGAATATTGACCCAGCTCTTATGAAGATTTTTACTGGATAATTTATTGAGCCTGCTGAGTGGAACAGTCTCCGTATCGCCAAACTGACTGAAATCAATTTCAGACTTCTCAAATAAATCCAGTGCCCAGTGGCTAACGGTACCACCTTGACCTGCCATGACAGCACGGGTAAACGCAGTCACATCATCACGAATAATTCTGCCTTTTCTCCCGGAACCGGCTACCCGGCTTAAATCCACTCCCAGTTCACGGGCGAATTTGCGAATGGCCGGACTGGCATGGGGAACGCCACCGGCCCCGGTTAGCACAGGTCCAGCAGCTGGTACGGGTGGTGGTGATGCCGGTCTGGCTGGCTGTTTTGCTGATTGAGGCGCAGGTTCAGATGCTTGCTGGGCAGTCTGTTGCTCACTCGTGTTATCTTCCTGGGTCTCCTTGGCTTCTATGATGGCAATGGTTGTACCTTCTGATACTTTATCTCCATTTTTGATTAGCAGTTTTTGTATCTTGCCCGCATACGGTGACGGTATGTCCATGGTGGCCTTGTCACTTTCCAGTGATATTAATGGGCTTTCCACTTCAACAACATCACCTTCACTCACCAGAACATCAATAATCTCCACTTCGTCAAAGTCACCAATATCCGGCACCTTGATTTCCTTTTCACTGACTATCGGTTCTGACTTTTCTGCTTTGGCCGGTTTTTTGTCGGCTTTCTTGCTGGCCTTTTCCTGTTTTGCTTCAACGGTCAAAATGATAGAGCCTTCAGAGACCTTGTCGCCAACATTGACCTTGACTTCTTTTACTGTACCTGCGGCGGTGGCCGGGATCTCCATGGTGGCCTTATCACTTTCAAGACTGATCAGTGAGTCTTCAAGCTGGATCTCATCACCCGGAGAGACCAGGACTTCAATGACTTCGACCTCGTCGAAATCGCCTATATCCGGGACTTTTACTTCAATCAACTTAGCCATTAGACGGTGACCGGGTTGGGTTTATCTGGATTGACGCCATATTTCTTGATGGCCTCAGTAACTTCAGAGCCAGGGATCTGACCTTCATCTGCCAGGGCTTTCAGTGCAGCGATGGCGACATAATAACGGTTTACTTCAAAGTGTTTTCTTAATTGTGCCCGGGTATCACTGCGACCAAACCCATCTGTGCCCAGCGTCACATAATGACGGTCTGGCAGGAAATTACGAATTTGATCTGCATAAGTCTTCATATAGTCAGTGGCAGCAATTATGGGACCGTTATGCGGTGACAGGGTTTTCTCCACATGACTTATCCTGGCCTTCTTGGTGGGGTTCATCCTGTTCCAGCGTTCTACTTCCAGACCTTCCCGACGTAGTTCGTTAAAACTGGTCACACTCCACAGATCTGAATCCACGCCAAAATCATCTTTAAGTAAATCAGCTGCGGCGATGACTTCTCTGAAGATGGTGCCGGATCCCATTAACTGGACTTTAAGTTTTTTCTTGCCACCTTTCCTGAACATATAAATGCCTTTCAATATGCCTTCTTCGGCACCTTTGGGCATTGCAGGATGTTCGTAATTTTCATTCATCACGGTGATGTAGTAGTAAACATCTTCATCGTCTACAAACATTTGCTTTAAGCCACCGTGAATAATGACTGCTATCTCATAGGCAAACGTCGGATCATAAGAGATGCAATTGGGAATGGTAGCGGCAGCAAGATGACTATGTCCGTCCTGGTGTTGCAGGCCTTCACCAGCCAGGGTGGTTCGCCCTGCGGTACCTCCCATCAAAAAGCCCTTGGAACGCATGTCGCCTGCGGCCCAGGCCAGATCACCAACCCGTTGAAAGCCAAACATGGAGTAATAGATATAAAAAGGAATCATCTGTACGCCATGGTATTTGTATGAGGTTGCCGCAGCAATCCATGATGACATGGCACCGGCTTCATTGATCCCTTCTTCCAGGATCTGGCCTTTGATGTCTTCACGGTAATACATGACCTGGTCGCTATCTACAGGATCATATAATTGCCCAACTGACGAGTAGATCCCCAGCTGTCTGAACATGCCCTCCATGCCGAATGTTCTGGCTTCATCAGGGACAATGGGTACGATGTTTTTACCAATGGATTTATCCTTGACCAGTCCATTTAATACCCTCACAAATGCCATGGTTGTAGAAATTTCCCGTCCATCGGATCCGGCCAGCAATTTCTCATGGATTGAAAGATCCGGGATCTTTGTCAATTTGGCCTTAGGCCAGGCCTTAAACAGGGAACCTCCCAGTTCTTTTCTGCGTTCCTTGAGGTACTTGATTTCAGCGCTGTCCTCAGCAGGTTTATAGAACGGTACTTCTGATATGGCATCGTCGGTAATGGGAATATTAAACCGGTCCCGGAACGCGCGGATGTCATCATCACCCATTTTCTTTTGTTGGTGGGTAATATTCTGTCCTTCGCCGGCCAGTCCCATACCATAGCCTTTTACCGTCTTGGCCAGGATGACTGTGGGTTGGCCTGTATGTTTAACAGCAGAGGCATACGCGGCATAGACTTTATTAGGATCATGTCCACCGCGATTCAATCGCCAGATGTCTTCATCTGACATATTGGCTACCATTTCCCGAAGTTCGGGATACTTGCCAAAGAACTTTTCACGCACATAGGCGCCATCTTTTGCCTTGTATGCCTGGTATTCACCATCAACGGCTTCTTCCATGCGTTTTAACAGAATGCCCTTGGTATCTTTAGCAATTAATGGATCCCAGTAACTTCCCCAGATGACCTTGATGACGTTCCAGCCGGCCCCTCTGAAATTAGCCTCCATTTCCTGGATGATCTTACCGTTGCCCCGTACCGGTCCATCCAGGCGTTGCAGGTTACAGTTGATCACGAAGATAAGGTTATCCAGCTTTTCTCTCCCGGCCATCCCGATGGCACCCATAGATTCCGGTTCATCCATCTCACCATCACCCATGAAGGCCCAGACCTTACGGTCAGAAGCCGGGGTCAGACCACGGTTTTCAAGGTACCTGAGGAAGCGGGCCTGATAGATGGACATAATTGGCCCAAGCCCCATGGAAACCGTTGGAAACTGCCAGAATTCCGGCATTAACCAGGGGTGGGGATAGGATGACAGACCATTACCGTCTACCTCCTGGCGGAACCTGCTTAATTGTTCCTCGTTTAATATTCCGTCCAGGTAAGCCATGGCATACATGCCAGGGGCAGAATGGCCCTGGAAGAAGACCAGATCACCGCCCTGGTCCTTGGTTGGGGCCCTGAAGAAATGTTGTAATCCAACATCATATAAAGTGGCAGACGAGGCAAAACTGGCAATATGCCCACCAAGCTCGGTACTGATACGGTTTGCCTTGACCACCATGGCCATGGCGTTCCAGCGAATCAGGGACCGGATACGATGTTCCATTTCCTTGTCACCGTTACGGTTTTCCTGTCGACCGGGTGGTATGGTATTTAAATAGGCCGTATTGGCAGAGTAAGGTAAATAGGCACCGGATTCCCGCGCCTTGGAGATTAACTGTTCGAGTAAAAAATGAGCGCGGTCAGTCCCATCGTGGGAAATGACTGCATCCAGGGCCTCAAGCCATTCCCTAGTCTCTAATTCATCAATGTCTTTTTCATTCAGTGCCATGATTACACCATCGTCTGGTAATTAATGATAAACTTTCCGCAAGTTGTGGAAATAATGTAAGAAACCACACTCCCTGGTCCCAGTTCTTATTATGTATTCGGGGCTGTATTTTACCAGAAAATTAAAATCAGGTTTTTATAACTTATGATTAATTTAGATTTTACTTTACAGCAAAGAAAAAGGCCTCCCAGCCAAAAAGAAGTAGATGAGGGGCAAAATTGGGTCGTTTTTCTGCCGGCATCGGCCCCAACAAGGATTCAGGGTAAATTTCCCTACTATGAGACATTAATTGCAAGGCGAAACCAGCAATCCGATGCCCCTGCCGATATTACTGATTGCCATGTCATGGATCTGCCCAACGAGGCCGGCAGCAGGGTGAGTTTTGCCGCTATCAATACAGAAATAAGCAGTTTTGAGTTATTGACCCTGGCCCGAAAACTGGTGGCAGCACACAAACCGACAGGGCAACAGGCCCTGTCAACCCATATTTGTGGCTTTACTGATAAACAGCGCCAGCGGATCGCCGAGGCAATGGTTGCCGCTGCCGCCGCCGCTGCCGCTGTCATGCCCGATTATAAAACCGGCAAAAAGTCTTTGAAGAAGTTTAATAAAATGCATCTTTATGGTGTTGTCAGACCGGATGCCTATAAGCGGACCCTGGCAGAGGCGGAAGGTAATGCCTTGACCCGTTACCTGAGTATGTTGCCATCAAATTACCTGACCCCCGGAGATTATCTGAAAAAGCTGCAGTTATTAAGCAAGGAGAATAACTGGAAGCTGGAATTTTATGACATTGCGGCGTTGAAACGTAAAAAAGCCGGGGCATTTCTGGCAGTCACCCAGGCCAGTGCAGTGAAAGATGCAGGTATCGTTTGTCTTAGATATAACCCATCACGGGTATCACGCATGAATAAACTGGCTTTGGTGGGGAAGGGGATCTGCTATGACACCGGTGGTGCCAATTTAAAACCGGCGAAGTACATGTACGGTATGCACGAGGACATGCAGGGCAGTGCTGTGGCCCTGGGGACATTTCTGGCCTTGACCCGAATGAATGTCAATTACCCGGTTGAGTGTTGGTTGGCATTGGCAACCAATCATATTGGCCCCCGTGCGTACAAACCCAATGATGTCATTACCGCCAGCGATGGAACAACCATAGAGATTGTTCATACCGATGCGGAAGGCAGGATGGTACTGGCAGATACGCTTATTATGGCATCTCAACGTAAGCCTTCATTGATAATAGATTTTGCCACCCTGACCGGAGCCTGTGTCTATTCCGTGGGAACTGGGTATAGCGGGGTATTTACCAATCAGGAAAAATTCATTAAGGATCTTATTGATAATGGTAAGGCCTGTGGGGAGCGGGTTTGGCCTTTTCCCTTGGATGAAGACTACGAAACGGCATTAAAGAGTGATATAGCGGATATCAAACAATGCGCACTGGAAGGTAATGCTGATCATATCCTTGCGGCCAGGTTTTTGAAGCGATTTGTGAAAAATGATATCCCGTGGATACACATGGACCTGTCCAGCAGCCGAAACAAGGGAGGGCTGGGCCATATCCCAACTGATACGACCGGGTTTGGTGTGCGTTATACTCTGAATCTGTTGTTTTCGGGTAAAGTCTGGAAAAAATAACCTCGAAAACAACACCGGGAATTCGTTATACTCCCATCATCTTTAATAATGTTAAATTCAACTGGAGGACAATGTGACTATTAGTGTTGGCGACAAGATGCCTGATGGTGTCTTTAAAGTTATGAAAGCGGACGGCCCTGGGGCAGTCAGTACTGGCGAAATCTTTTCTGGAAAGAAAGTTGTACTTTTTTCCGTGCCGGGGGCATTTACCCCTACCTGTTCTAAGCAGCATCTACCGGGATTTATAGAAAAGGCCGGTGAAATCAAGGCCAAGGGAGTGGATACCATTGTCTGTATGGCAGTCAATGACGTATTTGTCATGGGCGCCTGGGGTGAACAATCGGGTGCTGGCGATAATGTAATTCTGTTGGCCGATGGTAACGGTGAATATGCCAGTGCTCTTGGCCTGGAACTGGATGCCAGTGGTTTCGGCATGGGTACCCGCGGACAACGTTTTGCCATCGTGGTAGATGATGGAATAGTCAGTCAGCTGCACGTAGAAGAGGCCGGAGAGTTCAAGGTCAGTTCAGCAGACTATATTCTGGAGAATCTTTGATTTTCTGTGAGGAGTAAGGAGTGAGGTGTCAGGAGTATACGTTACAAAGTACTCACTCGTCATTCCCGCGAAAGCGGAAATCCAGTAAATTAATTATCGCTCAAGGGTGATACAAGAATTAATATAAGTAAATAAAGACTAAATTATTAATAGTTATTTATTTTTTTATATGGACCGCCTTTCGGGCGGTCTTTTTTTTGACTGGATTCCCGCTTTCGCGGGAATGACGATGGGGGTAATTAATTGACTTTGAATACAAACGTAAAGTCATAATCTTCCTCACTCCTCACTCCTCACTCCTCACTCCTCACTCCTCACCTGCCTTTCACCCCCACACTTCCAGCACGACCCAAACGTTCCCTCATTTTCCTCCCCACATTCACAGTGCCATTTGCCTAAATCGGTAATTTCAGCCGACGCCTGAACCACTATGGCCATGGCCTTTTCATAATCTTGATCATGAGTGATCCAGATTTGTGGCCAGCATTCATGGGGTGGCAGTTCGCCCAATGCACCCGACAGAAATGCATTGCGAACGACGTATTCAATCCCAGCTTCCTCCAGCATGGCAATAATCTGTCCATGCTGGTATTGCTCGGGGGAAGTATATATCTGTTTCACTATTTGAGAAACAGGGCTGCCAGGGCAATAATAATAGACAGGACCACCATATAGTTGAGGATAGTCACCCGTTTTAAAGTCTGCTTTAACGTCTCAGCCAATGATTCATTTTGCCTGGCCAGTTCTTCTATTAAATATATCTGTTCCACATCAGACTTTGAGTTTTCCGCCAGTCGCCTGTCCAGTGATGACACCTGTTCTTTCAGGTTTTCCAGTGTTGTTGGCACCGGGTCCTTTGAGCCGGTTTCTTCCTCCCTGTCTCTAATCAGGCGGATCAACTTGCCCGCCCTCTGTATTATCATGGGTGCAGTATTGAGGATGGTATTTAATGTTGCTGGATTTATTACAGGCATGGTGGAACTAAGGATTCAATCGGGAATTTAGCATATAATCGCTGATTTTTACGGTATCTACATTATAAATTATGTTAGGTTTCCACAAATATTGCCCCTGCTTGTTGCTATCGGTCAAGGGATTTATCATCAATCATAAGCTCAATGATTAATAATAGTGCCGGGCCAGGCGGGATGAGTTAACAATTTTAGTAAATTGCATGAATATTAAGCTGGATGATTCAATCAGGTAAAGATGAATCTTTAGCCTGATCAGCATGTCGAAAAGCCAATAACAAAAAAGGAAAGGACAAATGTCAGTCATTGCAGGAATACAGAAATTACAGACATATATCAGTCAACAGATTATCGGTCAGGAACTTCTCATAAACCGATTATTACTGGCATTACTGGCTGATGGTCATTTACTGGTGGAAGGTGCGCCAGGCCTGGCCAAGACCCGGGCCATCAAGGTATTGGGAGATGGAATTGAGGGTGATTTTCACCGGGTACAGTTTACCCCTGATCTATTACCAGCTGACCTGACAGGCACAGAAATATACAGGCCACAGGATGGGTCTTTTCATTTTCAACAGGGCCCATTGTTTCACAATCTGGTATTGGCAGATGAGATCAACAGGGCGCCGGCCAAGGTCCAGTCTGCCTTGCTGGAGGCCATGGCTGAGCGCCAAATCACTGTGGGTAAGGATACCTATGAATTGCCCAAATTATTTCTGGTAATGGCGACCCAGAATCCCATCGAGCAGGAGGGGACATATCCCTTACCGGAGGCCCAGCTGGACAGGTTTCTTTTACATGTCAGTATTACCTACCCAAAATCATCAGAAGAGTCTGAGATTCTGGAACTCTCACGCAGAGAGGCCCATCAAAATTATAAGTTTGAGGCCGCTGACTATACACCTATCAGTCAGGATATCATTTTCGCTGCCCGTGAAGAGGTCTTGAATATTTATATGTCAGAGGAGTTACAGCGGTATTTGATTCAGCTTGTACTGGCCTCACGTGATGCCGCAGTCTATGGCGATGATCTTGCAGAATGGATTCAATACGGAGCCAGCCCAAGGGCCACCATCACCCTTGACCGTTGTGCACGGGCCCAGGCCTGGCTGGCAGGCAGGGATTATGTGGTACCTGAGGATATACAAAGTATCGCCTACGACGTATTGCGACATCGTTTAATTTTAAACTATGAAGCAGAGGCCGATGGTATCACCACCAATAAAGTTATTTCAGAGTTGATAGCAAGAGTCGCCGTACCCTAGATGCAAATTCACCACGCATTTACAGAAAAGGTCCGAATCTCAGTCCCTGCCATGGTGGGGATGAACCGTTACTCTTCGTTAATTCCATTGAATCCGGGGATAATTCTCGCACGGCAATCAGGCAATTATCAGTCACCGTTTAAAGGCAGAGGGATGGAATTTGATGAATCCCGACTTTACCAGCCGGGAGACGATATTAGAAATATAGACTGGCGGGTCACCGCCCGGACGGGCAAGACCCATACCAAGTTATTCCGTGAAGAGCGTGAGCGGCCTGTTTTTATATGGGTGGATCTCAGGGCCCCCATGTTTTTTGCCACCCGCGGCATGTTCAAGTCCGTGATGGCCTCCTATTTTGCGGCACTTCTGGCCTGGGCCGCCAATCACCACGGTGACCGTATTGGCGGCGTTATCTTTTCGGAACATACACACAATGAACTCAAACCTCATCGCGGCAAGATAGGTGTGTTGAGATTCATTAATAAACTGGTTGAGCACCCATCCTGGGAAACACCTTATGCGGGTAAGGACGATAACCAGGCCCTGGGCAGAGAATTAATCCGCCTTCGGCGTGTGACTCGACCAGGCAGCCTGATTTTTCTCATTAGTGATTTCAGGTACATGAGTGAATCAGACGAAAATCAGATCATTAGGTTGAGTAAACACAGTGATGTAGTGTTGATATATGTTTATGACCCACTTGAAGAATCACTTCCTGCTGCCGGACAATACCGCATCAGTGATGGGGACAGAGACATGTCAATCGACACATATGATAAACGCTATACCAGTCGATACCATGACAGGCACCAGTTACATACAGATCGCCTCAGCCGCCTGTCTCGTATGGGAAACATATTCCTGGTTTCTTCTTCTACAGTCGATGATCCTTTGCAGGTCTTACAGTCTAAAATGGTGTCTGCCAGCAGATTATGAACGATCCACTTGAGTTGCCCTTACGTGACATACATTTGCCCGAGGCCGTCGGCTTGTGGCCACTGGCGTATGGATGGTGGATAGTATTATTCATACTCGTTGTCATGGTTGCATTTGGATTGTTTTTATATTTCCGCAATCGACGAATGCGTTATTCAGCCATTACACTCGCCAGGAAGGAACTGGAAGCAATTCAGGAGAAGTTCAGCAGGGACAATAATCCGGAACATCTGGTTAGAGAGGTTTCCATACTTATTCGTCGCCTTGCCATTAGCCTGTTTCCCCGCGCGGATGTTGCCCATTTGACGGGTGAGAGTTGGCTGGAATTTCTTGACCAACAGGTGGATGGTAAGCCATTTACGTCGGGGGATGGCAGGATACTGGTTGATGCACCTTACCGAAAGAATTTTGTCTCAGAAGATATTGAATCCATTGTACGAAATTGTTCTCAGTGGATAGATGCCCTCGCCAGGAGGCAAATGACATGATTACCTTTGAATGGCCCTGGATGCTGTTATTACTTCCTTTGCCCTACCTCGTCAGGCGCCTGACATCGCCAGTGAGCAATTCCAGTGAGGCTGCATTACGTGTTCCATTCATTAGTGAATTTAAAGATGATTTAGGTAAGGTCCCTGAACTGAAATCGCGCAGATGGCTTTCAATCCTTGCTTTTATTGCCTGGGTACTTCTGGTGTTGGCCATTATGCGACCCCAGTGGTTGGGTGAATTTATTGAGTTTCCGGTATCGGGTCGCGATCTCATTGTTGCTGTAGACCTCTCAGGCAGTATGCAGGAAGAAGATTTTTTACTTAGAGGACAACGAGTAGACAGGTTGACGGCAACCAAGTTTGTGGCGGGTGATTTTATCGACAGGCGTATTGGTGACAGGATTGGCCTGATTCTGTTCGGTGAGCGGGCTTATCTGCAGGCACCTTTGACACTGGACCGGGAAACCGTCAAGACCTTGTTGTATGAATCTGCCATTGGTCTTGCCGGCCGGGCGACGGCCATAGGGGATGCCATAGGCCTTGCAGTTAAGCGGATTCGACAACGGGAAAATGCCAATAAGGTCCTGATCCTGTTAACGGACGGCGCAAATTCTGCAGGCGAAGTAGAACCAATAGAAGCGGCCCGTCTGGCGGCCAGGGAAGGACTGAAAATTTACACCATTGGGGTGGGGGCCGATGAAATGGTGGTGGATTTCTTTTTTGGTACCCGCAAGATTAATCCTTCGGCTGATCTGGATGAAGAGACATTACAGAACATTGCCGATATGACCGGAGGGCAATATTTCCGTGCCCGTGATACTCAGGAACTCGATAAGATCTATAGCATCCTGGATGAACTGGAGCCGGTGGAACGTGATGTCAGGCGGTTTCGGCCACACAAGTCATTATATTACTGGCCATTGTCAGTGGCCCTGGCCATTACCTCATTCATTATGCTCTCTTCAATATTCAGGCGGGTGTCATAATGTGGCCTGAAGAATTTCAGTTTATAAGACCATACTGGTTATATGGGTTTATACCATTGATCATCCTGGTGATGTATATGTTCAGGCATAAACTCAGAAACAAGAAATGGGAATCCCTGTGTGACAAGGAGTTATTACCCTATATTCTCATTGGTGATGAGCCGGCCAGCAGGCGTACCTCGGCCATTGTAACCCTGGTGGCAGGGACACTGGTGTTTCTATCATTGGCCGGGCCGACCTGGGAGAAACTGCCACAGCCTGTTTTCAGTACCCAGTCGGCGCTGGTCATTGCCCTGGACCTGTCGCGTTCCATGAATGCAACTGACGTGAACCCCAGCCGACTTGAACGGGCCAGGTTCAAGGTTGCTGATATCCTGCAACAACGTGCAGAAGGTGAAACCGCATTACTCGTCTATGCGGGCGATTCATTTACAGTAACGCCGTTGACAGACGATGCGGCAACCATCGAGTCCCAGCTGATGGCCCTGACCACGGACATTATCCCGGCACAGGGGAACAGGACAGATCTTGCCATGTCTAAGGCGGTAGATTTGTTAAAACAGGCAGGTGCCAGCCAGGGTGACATCCTGTTGATTACAGATGAGGTCGATTTTGACAGGAACCGGGTCCTGGCTGAGACTATCCAGAACGATGGCTATCGCTTGTCCATCCTTGGGATTGGCACCTTGCAGGGTGCTCCCATTACCCTGGCAGATGGTAGCTTTTTTAAAGATCGGTCAGGACAAATTGTTGTCCCAACGTTAAATGAAGAACCCATGCGTCAACTGGCCTCATCAGGTGGTGGTATATATATAAAGATGACAGTAGATGATGAAGATATTACCGGACTATCTGAGTATTTCTCTTCGAACTTCTCTGATGATGATTTATCAGAGACTGATTTTGAAACCGATGTTTGGCGCGAACAAGGCCCCTGGTTATTACTATTGCTGGTCCCATTGGTATTGACTGCCTTCAGGCGAGGCGCTTTGATTGCATTGGTAATATTCTGTTTACCCTATCCACAGGACGCCAGTGCATTTGAATGGCAGTCACTCTGGTTCAGGGCTGATCAACGTGCTGAGAAATTAATGGAAGAAGGAAATGTTGAATCTGCAGCTGAATTGTTTGAAGACCCGGCATGGAAGGGTGCGGCCAACTATCGGGCCGATAAATTTGACGAGGCAATTCTCCAGCTACAAAACATTGAGGGGATTGAAAACCGCTATAATCTGGGCAACGCCCTAGCCCGTAAAGGCATGTATGAACAGGCCATAGGACTTTATAATGAAGTTCTGGAGGCAATCCCGGAGCACGAAGACGCCAGGTACAATAAGGAGTTACTGGAACAGGAGCTGCAAAATCAGCAGCAGCAGCAACAACAGCAACCACAACAGTCATTCAGCGACCAGAATCAGCAACAACAGGAACAGGATCAGCAACAACAGGATCAGGGCCAGGACCAACAAAATCAGGATCAGGCACAACAGCAACAGGATCAGCAAGAACAGGAACAGGATCAATCAGAACAGATGCAAGAGACTGAACAACAGGCTGAGGAGGCTGAAGAGCAACAGCCAGAAGAACAACAAGATCCGGGAAGAATGGATCCCATGCAGGCAAACCTGGACCAGCCGGATGAAGAGCAACAGGCCACGGAACAATGGTTGCGTCGTATACCTGATGATCCAGGCGGGTTACTACGGCGTAAATTTCTATTACAGTATCAGCAACGACAGCGGGAAAGAATACCAGGTGAAAAACAATGGTAATGAGAACATTACTATACATTAATGTATTGATAGTGCTCTGCGGATTTCTATCAGTAACCCAGGCGGCAACCATTAATGTTAGGACAGATCGAAACCCGGTGTCTTTAAATGAATCATTTCAGATCATTTTTGAGGCAGAAGGAGACCTGGATGGGGAACCGGATTTTTCACCGTTAGAAAATGATTTCCAGGTGTTATCAACGGTACAAAGCAGCAATTTCAGTGTAATAAATGGACGTATTTCCAGCTCTAAGCGCTGGACCATAACCGCCATGTCAAACAGTGATGGTAATATTTCCATACCATCAATTGCATTTGGTCAGGACAGAAGTCCTGTTAAGACTATTTATGTCAGGCCAAGTAATACGGGTTCATCAAACAGTCAGGTGCAGGACGATATATTCCTTGAAGCCTCGGCGACACCGCTTAATCCCTATGTACAGTCACAGGTCATATACACATTAAAACTTTATCGTTCGGTTGCCATCGCCAAGGCCAGTCTTGCCGAGCCTGAAATTATTACAGGCGATGCAGTATTGGAACGCATTGATGATGATAAAAGTTACGAGACGACCATTAACGGTAGAAACTACCACGTCATTGAAAGAAATTACGCCGTGTATCCTCAGTCCAGTGGAGAGGTCAGTATTGCCCCTATCAATTTTATGGGGCAGATTACCCGTAGCCGTTTTGGTGTGGACCCCTTCGGTGCACCACCACGGACTGTTGTCAGGCGGTCCCAGGGCATTAATCTTAATGTACAGGCAGTCCCGGCGGCTTTTTCCGGTAATGACTGGTTACCGGCAGAGAACCTGAACCTCGCTGAAGAATGGTCCGGCGACCCCATGACCTTGCGGGTAGGCGAACCCATTACCCGCACCCTGGTGTTGACGGCCCGTGGATTGATCTCCAGCCAATTACCAGAACTGCCAGACTGGTCTGTGGGTGATCTTAAATTTTATCCAGACCGGCCGGAACTCGATGATGAAAGGTCTGATGAAGGTATCAATAGTATCCGCCGTGAACAGGCAGCCATCATTCCAAATCAACCCGGTACCTATGTGTTACCTGAAATTGCTATTCCCTGGTGGAATACCCTTACCGATCAAATGGAAACCGCTATAGTTCCAGAGCGAACAATCAGGGTCCTGCCGGCAACGGGTGCAGATACGAACCAGCCTGAGCTTACCAGTCTGGTTACCCCCATTCAGCCCATGCTGAATGGTCTGACTGAGGATGACGTTCAGATCACCCCGGACGAAACCGCCCCTGATATAGAAAATACCCAGTCTGATGTCTGGAAATGGTCAACATTATTATTTGCCATCGTCTGGATCATTACTCTGGTAAGTTGGTGGCGAAAGTCAGCCAGGGAAAACAATCCGGCCGGTGGTCGGGGATACTCCGTTGCTAAATTAGCGTTAGGCACAGCAGAGAATAATGTCCTGACGGCCTGTGATAACAATGACCCTGTGCAAACCAGGGATGCAATACTGCAATGGGCCGTTGCACAGTGGGCAGATACACCCGCGGTTACAATGGGAGAAATTGGTAACCGTTTGGGAGATGAAATGCACAGGCAGATTCAACACTTAAACAGCGTTTTATATTCAGGTAAATCACAGGAGTGGAACGGTGCAAGTTTTAAATCTGTTTTCAGTGAGGCAATAAAAAACCTAAAACAAAAAACGGCAAGGCCAGAGCCAGAGGGACAGTTACAACCCCTGCATAGGCTCTAATACTATCATTGTTTGAATACAGTGATGGCCAATAGTCCCCAGGCCAGAATAAAGCAGATACCACCAATAGGTGTAATCATCCCCAGCTGACGAATGCCTGTTATGGCCAACATATACAGGCTACCTGAAAATAAAATTATCCCGATGAACATCAACCATCCGGTCAACTTAATTCCAGCAACCGGGAGTTGTATGATGAGAATGCCAATAATCAGTAATCCCAGGGAGTGATAAAAATGGTATTCCACACCGGTCTGAAACGTGACCATGGCCTGTGCATTGAGTTTGTTTTTTAATCCATGGGCACCGAATGCGCCTAGCATTACCGAGGCCATGGCATTGATTGCGCCTAAGAGGAGGAATGTTTTTGCTGCAGCTGTCACAGTTGGTTACTCTTTCAGGTCATGTTTAGACCAGAATTTCTGAATTTGAACAAATAAAAATGAAGATGTCATTGCCAGTAATACCAGACCGGTCAATGCTTCAAGACCTGCGGTATACCGGATCAGTCCCTCCGGAACCATGTCCCCGTATCCCAGTGTTGAGTAGTTAACAAATGAAAAATAAACGCAATCCATTAAAGAGCCATCATGAGACCCTGTTATTTTTCCAAAGGTTTCCTGCTTGATGAGAAAGTAGTAAGCAAAAGCAAACAACCATACTTCCGCAACATGTGCTATGAGAGCACCTATTAAGCCTACGGCCACACGAAATCGATGTTTAATATTTAAATGTGGTAACAACTTGGACAATTTCATTAGCACTTCATAATGCAGCATTACCGCAACTGCGATTAACAGGCAATTAATTATAAGTATAAAGAGCATTCAGGATTGTCCAGGTCTCTTCAGAATAGCAGTGGTTAAACGGGAAACAGAGATGAGTTTGTTATGGGAGGCAAACACATCAATATTCCAGATATGTGTGGTTAGTCCCAGGTGCAAAGGGGTCGCAACACCAGTGACTATGCCATCGGTTACCGGCCGTAAATGATTGGAATTGATTGACATGCCTACACAGTAATAACGCTGCATATCAATACATAACGTTGAACCAATACTACCCAGGGTTTCTGCCAGGGCCGCACTTGCCCCACCGTGTAACTTACCTTCAGGCTGCAGGGTCCGCCTGTCTACAGGCATAGTGCCTTTAATATAATCCTCGCCCACTTCAGTAATTTCAATGCCCAGGGTCTCCACCATGGAATCCATTCGATACTGGTTTATGCGATCAATGTCTGGTACATCTCGCCAGATGGTCATATTAAATTCCCGAGAACAGTCAGCTGATTATGTATTATTAATCTCAAAGTGTAACATTTCCTGATTGCCTTGTATGAAACATGATAGTGTATTCAAGTATGAAAAAACCACCAATAAATCTGATGCTTAACCCGGTTCATTTTTGTTCATTGGGATTTGGTTCCGGATACAGTCCCAGGGCCCCGGGGACCATGGGAACTATTGTGGGTGTTCTGGTGTATTGGTTGCTCCGTGACCTGGGACCTCATTACTATCTGGCTTTAACCATAGTTTTATTCGTAGTAGGTATATTTATTTGTCGCTATACGCGTGATGCCCTTGAAGTTGATGATCATCCGGCCATTGTTTGGGATGAGATCATTGGTTATCTCATCACCATGTGCTATGCACCACAAGGCTGGTGGTGGCCATTACTGGGGTTTGTTTTATTTAGATTTTTCGACATTTTTAAGCCCTGGCCCGTTAATCTGGCGGATAGACATGTGAAAGGGGGGACAGGTATTATGCTGGACGATGTAATTGCAGGGATTTACAGTTTGGCTATAATGCAGACAATCGCTTATATCTTATAGAGATAGTAAGAAATTAGAGAAACCAGGTTAAGTTTAAATGAAGCGAATACTGTCCTGCATCACTGTACTGGCATTACTGGGTAGCATTTCAAATGTCCCAGCCGATATATATAAATATGTCGATAAATATGGTCGTGTGACACTGACGGACAAGCCGGACAACAGTAACTATAAAAAACTGGTGAAGACCTGGAAAGGCTGGGAAGAGGCCAAGAGTCAGATTGCCCTTAATGATTTTGACAAGAATCAACAACGACATTCATCCACCATTGACTGGGTGGCAAAACGTTATGGATTACCGCCCAGCCTGGTCCATGCGGTGATATCTGCAGAATCTGCATATGATGCAAATGCCATCTCCCGGGCAGGGGCAGTGGGGTTGATGCAGTTGATGCCAGAAACAGCAAAACGGTATGGTGTCGTCAATCGCCGAAATCCTGTTGATAACGTTGATGGTGGCACAAGATATTTACGAGATCTTCTGGTAATGTTTGACAACAATCTGCAACTTGCCCTGGCGGCCTATAATGCAGGTGAGGGGGCAGTCAAGCAATATGGCAATAAGGTTCCGCCCTATGAGGAGACCAGGAACTACGTGATAAAGGTTATAGATTTTTATAAGCAATATCAGGAAAATGAAGTATAGTTTTT
The DNA here is from genome assembly GCA_038131795.1 of Candidatus Eutrophobius brisbanensis. Taxonomy (GTDB): domain Bacteria; phylum Pseudomonadota; class Gammaproteobacteria; order Eutrophobiales; family Eutrophobiaceae; genus Eutrophobius; species Eutrophobius brisbanensis. Next base: position 230,793 of record JAYPQE010000003.1, read on the forward strand.
AGTGAGGGGTAAGGAGTAAGGGGTGAGGTGTTGCAGGCATCTCAATAAAACTAACTTATTAACAATATATATTTATGAGATCGATATTCATTTTTTTTATTTTTTTCTTGGTTTCGGGGGGTGCTGTATCCGCTGAAGAAAACTCTCCGGCTATCCAGTTTCAAAAGGCTTTCATGGAGTTCCTTGAAACTGATGTTGCTGAAGATACGCCTGGGTTTGCCGTGACCCTGGTGATGGATGGCGAAACTGTCCTCACCAATACCTATGGTGTCACCCGTGCCGGTGGTAATGAAAAGATAAATACTGATACGGTTTTCAGATTGGCATCGGTATCCAAGACCATGGCTTCTGCTGCCGTGGGCAAACTGGTGCAAGATAATCAATTGCACTGGGACGCGAAAGTGACCAATTTTGTCCAATCTTTAAAATTAAAAAATCCTGATTTTGAAAAAAGGTTAACGATAAAACATGTCTTATCACAACAATCAGGCCTGGTCCCCCATGCCTATACCAATTACATAGAGGACAACTTCAGCTATAAGAAGGTCATTCAAAAAATGAAAGATGCCCCTTTCGTCTGCGCACCAGGGGCGTGTTATAGCTATCAAAATGTTATTTACAGTGTGATAGGAGACGTGGTCCAGGCAGTTAGTAGTGAATCATATGGTGATTTTGTGACAAGCAAAATATTCCGTCCCCTGGATATGAAGACGGCTTCATATGGGCTGGAAAATTTTATCAATAATGAAAACCATGCCACCCCACATGTCAGGTACAGAAAGACCAGGCCATGGAAACCGGTCAAGGTCAAAGAGAACTATTATAATTTTGCCCCTGCTGCCGGTGCCAATGCCAGTATAAACGATATGAATAAGTGGTTATTGGCCCAAATGGGCAAGAAAGAAAATGTATTAGATAAAGATACTTTGGCAATGATGCATTCCAAACATGCCAAAACCACCCGTAGCCAGTCCCATTATCATGGTGATGATTGGCAAAATATTGAAGGCACTTATTATGGTTTGGGATGGCGCGTGTTTGATTATGCCAATCAGAAAAATTTCGTCCACCATGGTGGATGGGTGCAGGGTATGCGTGCGGAGATGATTTTCAACTCAGAACTTCAGTTAGGAATGGTATTTCTGACCAATTCAGAAACAAGACTTGCTGGTGATGTGGTGCCCATGTTTTTACAGTTGTCTTCAAAGATGTTAAAGAAATCAGACAGTTAGTTCCTTATAAATAATCAATCTCATTCTGTTTATCATTGCAGATTTACCTATAGGTATAACCTATCAATTCAATAAATAATTAAAATTATCTCTATCTGCTAATCAGCCTAGAATTGATATTGGAGAGTAATAATTGATTCAACGCTGTTTAATTTATTAAGAGGAGATAATTTTATGACAAAGTTAAAGACATCCAGCTTTATTGCACTCGCGGTTGTCATATCTTTGCTCATCCCGTCGCTGACATTTGCACAAGGGGAAGCAAAACCGAATATGTTCTGGTGGCCCGACCAACTGAACCTTCAGCCATTACGTGCGCATGGAACTGAGTCAAACCCTATGGGCAGTGACTTTAACTACGCCGAGGAGTTTGCCAGGGTTGATTATGATGCCCTGAAACAGGATATCGTTGATCTGATGACAGATTCGCAGGACTGGTGGCCAGCAGATTATGCTCATTATGGGCCTTTCTTTGTACGTATGGCCTGGCATGCCGCAGGTACATATCGGTCTGGAGATGGTCGGGGTGGTGCCGATGGCGGTCAACAGCGTTTTGAACCGACCAACAGCTGGCCTGACAATGCCAACCTGGATAAGGCCAGGCGCCTGCTTTGGCCGGTGAAGAAGAAATATGGCCGTCAGGTATCCTGGGCCGACCTGATTGTCCTTGCCGGTAACGTGGCCATGGAATCCATGGGTTTCAAGACCTTCGGATTTGCCGGTGGTCGTGCAGATGATTGGGAAGCCGACCTTGTCTACTGGGGCCCGGAAACAGTCTGGCTGGCTGATGAGCGATACAGTGGTGACCGTGACCTGGAAAACCCGCTTGCTGCAGTACAAATGGGCTTAATCTACGTTAACCCGGAAGGCCCTAATGGTAATCCCGATCCATTACTTGCAGCTAAAGATATACGCGAAACCTTTGGTCGCATGGGTATGAATGATGAAGAGACTGTAGCCCTGATCGCCGGTGGGCATACCTTTGGTAAGACCCATGGTGCAAGGTCGCCCGCCGATTGCGTTGGACCGGAACCGGCTGCAGCCGATATTGAGGAGCAGGGCTTTGGTTGGACAAACAAATGTGGTAGCGGCAAAGGTGCCGACACCATCACCAGTGGCCTGGAAGGTGCCTGGACATTTAGCCCGGCCGAGTGGACCCATAACTATCTGACTAATCTTTACAACTACGAGTGGGTTCAGACCAAGAGTCCGGCAGGGGCCACCCAGTGGATACCTGCAGATGGAGCCGCATCTAATCTGGTACCGGATGCCCATGACCCCAGTAAACGGCATGCCCCGATCATGTTGACCACGGACCTGTCACTCAAGGAAGATCCTGCTTATCGCCGTATTACCCAACGCTGGCTCAATAATCCGGAAGAGTTCGAGGATGCCTTTGCCCGGGCCTGGTTCAAGCTCATCCACAGGGACATGGGACCCTCTGCACGTTACGTAGGTCCTGAGGTACCGGATGAAACCCTGATATGGACCGATCCCATTCCTGAAGTCGACCATGATCTGGTTAATAACCGGGATATCAGGCGGTTGAAATCTCAGATCCTTGATTCCGGTTTGACTATTCCTGAGCTGGTCAGGACCGCATGGGCATCTGCTTCAAGTTTCCGCGGCAGTGATATGCGCGGTGGTGCCAACGGTGGACGTGTAAGACTTGCCCCGCAGCGTAACTGGGAGGCCAACAACCCGGCAGAACTGTCTAAGGTGTTGAACGTCCTGGAAGGTATTCAGGAAGAATTCAATGATCGTAACCGCAGGAAGAAAGTATCCCTGGCAGACCTCATTGTGCTGGGCGGTGCCGCAGCCATTGAGCAGGCAGCCGAAAATGCAGGATATGATGTTGATGTGCCTTTTGAACCAGGTCGCATGGATGCCTCTCAGGCGCAGACGGATACCACCTCGTTTGAATTCTTAAGGCCAAATGCCGATGGATTCAGAAATTATTACCGGGAAGGTAACCGCATGCCACCAACCGTTATGCTGGTGGACAAGGCCAACCTGTTAACACTGACGGTTCCAGAAATGACGGTATTGGTAGGGGGTATGCGGGCTCTTAATGCTAACTACATGCAGTCACAACATGGCGTGCTGACCGACCGTGCAGGGACTTTGAGTAATGATTTCTTTGTCAATCTGCTCGATATGTCTACTGAATGGTCCAAGTCTTCAACCGATGGCATTTACGAAGGACACGACCGAAACAACGGACAACTGAAATGGACAGCGACTTCGGTTGATTTGATATTCGGTTCCAATTCTGAGTTGCGGGCAGTGGCAGAATTCTATGCGACTGATGACGCAGAAGAGAAGTTTGTTGAGGATTTTGTTAATGCCTGGACCAAGGTAATGAATCTGGATAGATTCTAAACCTAATTAGAGTATGAAGTTAAATTACGGCGGCATTACATATGCCGCCGTTTTTTTTATTCTGAATAACATCTTATTCTCGACGAGTTGTAATGTGTTACCCTACCTCTGTCCCTGGTGAGTACGGCATACGTCAGATACATATAATGTAAATCAAATACCATGTTGACCATGGTCCCATGGCGGAGACGGGTAAATAATACATCCTCAGTCACCGGATTGGTAAAATCATAGATGACCCACACCACTGCCTCGTGGTCTGTATCCCAGCCTGCCGTATGGTAAATGATCTCTTCCGGGCTGCGGGTAAATTCTCCGGTTTCATAAGAATAGTAACCAATCTTTTTAACTTCCTTCCCGTCAGGAACAAATTGGTAAGTATTTCTTTGCAGAGGCGTGTCACAAACCAGGTTGAATGGTTCTGAGTGGGCAAAATTGGACATGTACAGGCAGAGAATAATGATAGCGAGCTTCATTTCATTCTTGCCTGCAGGTTTTTGTATATTCCAGAACATGTCCCAGCAGGCCACCCCTGCGTGCCATACTGGAATAGGTGACATACATCTTTTCCAGGTCAAAGACTATTAAATCAAACTGCTGGACGGCATTGCTTGAAGTAAATGGAGATGTCACCCAGATCAATCTGTCCTGCTCAAGGTTCCAGCCAATGGTATTGAAAACATAAGGCGTTTGAGATGAATAAACATGCCCGGTAAAGTCACCCACTTTAGATACCAGTTTTAACTCCGTATCAAAATGGTATTTTGCCTGGTTAACTGCTTCGTTGGTCTCACAGACCAGGTGAAAGTCACTTGCCTGTATTGAAAAACTAAATAAAAAAAGAAGAAAAGTAACGTATGGATATGCTTTCATCATTTATAAGGGTGACTAAGGCTACTTAATTACCAGACAATATGTCACGGATAGCCGGGTAAAACTGAGAAAAGGTACCATCAAAATCACCTTCGGCCATATGGCACTGAACACAACGGTTTCCTGCGGGCTCAATCTTCGCGGTTAGGTCTTCATCACCCCGGTATACAAAAAACGCCCTGGCGTCTGGATCGTTTTCTTTATCGATTAAATGAATCTCAAAGGTGGTTAGCTGCCCCTGGGCAACACCATCAATATCAGGTTTTGGGTCATATAGCGCATCATAGAATGACAGGGATATCATAGTGCCATTGGCATAGGATTTATTTTTTTAAAAAAATTGTAGGCACCGGGCTCCATCTGTATCACCTGCAGCTTACCTGGATTATTCAGGGTAAAACCGTCTTCTTCACCTTCTTTTGGATACCCATGACCCACTGACACACCCAGCAGGATCTATTCATCAACATTGTCAGGTCGTATTAGCCTGTTTTCTGTATCAAATGTTGCAACCTGAATATCACCTGTTGGATTCAAGTTGCGTGATGGCATGTCCTGGGCGAATAAACTTACTGAGTTTAGGAGTAAAATCAGAATGAAAAGGTTTTTGTTAATCATATCGTCAGCCTTTTATTGAATAGTTTTACGCTATACTGTTGTATACGCTATATTACGTCTGCTAATCAGGATTAACTAAAAAATAACATAAATCGATTGCTGCGTATTTACGGCCTGTTATCTTACTTCTTTTTCTTAAATAGATTGGCTGGGGTAAGACATCTCTAAAACAACGCACCCGGTATCAGTTTTAAATGGACCGTGTATTTCACCGGGCGGCCTGCTTGCATAATCCCCAACATTTAGCCAGATATCAAATGCAGCATCGTAGAGCTGACCTTCAATAATGAGAATTTCTTCAGGGTAGTTATAGCTTTTAGGACCAAAAGCTGTGGTATCAGCCCCGGGTTTAAATCGTGTTAATTTCGTATAATCACCTGAGACATTATCAATTGCCAGGGTAACTTCTTCAGCAAACTTTTCCATCCCTTCAACAGGCTGCCAACGTTGTGAATTTGCAGTAACTAAAGGGTTCCAGTAGGTTTCTGTCGATTTTGGCATTTACCAATTACTCGTCCGTTACACACCCCTCAGATGCGGACTTCACATTCTTGATATATTTATAGAGTGTGCCGCGGGTAGCGCGATAGGGTGGCATCTCCCAGTCTGCCTTGCGTTGTTGTAATTCGCCATCGGTTAAATCCACATTGATGAAATTATTTTGCGCATCGATGGTGACCTTGTCTCCCGTCTTGATCAGTGCAATAGGTCCGCCTTCCTGTGCCTCGGGGACGATATGACCGATAATGAAGCCATGGGAACCACCGGAGAAGCGTCCATCGGTGATCATAGCCACATCATTACCCAGTCCTGCACCCATAATGGCAGAGGTAGGGGTCAGCATTTCCGGCATACCGGGGCCGCCCTTGGGGCCTTCATAACGGATCACCACCACATCACCTTTTTCGATCTGGTTATCTTCCAGGGCCTTTAACATTAATTCTTCTGAGTCGTAGACCTTGGCGGTACCAGAGAAGACTTCTCCTTCCTTTCCGGTGATCTTGGCCACCGAGCCACCGGGGGCAAGATTTCCTTTCATAATGCGTAGATGACCGGACGGTTTGATGGGTTGGTCCAGTGGGTGAATGATGTCCTGACCGTCTGCCAGTCCCGGCACCGATGCCAGGTTCTCCCGGATGGTCTTGCCAGTCACGGTCATGCAGTCACCGTTGATTAAATCATTGTCCAGCAGGTATTTCATCACCGCCGGGATACCACCAATATAATGTAAATCATCCATCACATACTTACCGCTGGGTTTAAGATCAGCAAGGTAGGGGATGCGGTCAGAGACCTTTTGAAAATCATCAATGGTCAAATCAATATCAGCGGCCCTGGCCATGGCAAGCAAGTGCAGTACGGCATTAGTGGAGCCCCCCAGTATGATGACCATCACCATGGCATTCTCAAATGACTCACGGGTAAGGATATCTTTGGGTTTGAGGTCCAGTTCCAGCAGGTTTTTGATGGCCGCACCGGCGTTGAAACATTCCTCCAGCTTGCCGGGATCTACCGCGGGAGTGGAGGAACTGTAGGGCAGGGACAGACCCAGTACTTCAATAGCAGACGCCATGGTATTGGCGGTATACATACCGCCGCAGGCACCGGCACCTGGACAGGCTTTCTTGACGATGTCCTGGCGGGCTTCATCATTAATATTTCCTGAAATATATTCACCGTAACTTTGAAAGGCCGAAATAATATCAATCTTCTGGCCATCACGGTTTCCCGGTTTGATAGTGCCGCCATAGATCATGATTGCCGGCCGGTTGACCCTGGCCATGGCCATGACACATCCGGGCATGTTCTTGTCACAACCGGGAATGGAAATATTGGCGTCATACCATTGGGCGCCCATTACTGTTTCGATAGAATCGGCGATGAGGTCACGGGACTGCAGGGAATAACTCATGCCATCCGTGCCCATGGACATGCCATCACTGACACCGATGGTATTAAAGCGCATGCCGATTAAACCTGCGGCATCCACCCCTTCCTTGACCTTTTCTGCCAGTTGCAGCAGGTGCATATTACAGGTATTACCCTCGTACCAGATGCTGGAGATCCCCACCTGGGCCTTGGACATGTCTTTATCGGTGAGGCCGGTGCCATAAAGCATGGCCTGGGCGGCACCGTGTGAGCGAGGTTCCGTGATGGTTGAGCTGAATGAGTTTATTTTTTTAGCCATGTATATTCCAAATAGGGTTTCATTAACAGGTGCGATAGAATACAACAAACCTATAGTATCTGTCAGTGGCATATAAAGATAAAAGATCATGAATAACCGGGTCCCAGGACTGATTGAACAATTAAGTACCCTGATTGCCATGCCCAGTGTGAGTTGTATTCAACCGGAGCTGGACATGAGTAACCGTGCCGTTGTTGAGCAGTTGGGCGAATGGTTGGTGGATCTGGGATTTGCCGTGGACCTTATGCCGGTGGATGATGCCACCGAAAAATATAATCTGATTGCCGTGGCCGGTCAGGGGGAAGGGGGCCTGGTCTTGTCCGGGCATACAGACACCGTGCCCTACGATGACACAGGATGGGAATGTGATCCCTTTAAACTGACCGAGCGGGACAATCGTGTCTATGGCCTGGGGACCTCCGATATGAAGGGATTTTTTCCCATCGTGCTGGATGTATTACGGGATATTTCCGTCAAAGATTTATCAAAACCCCTATATATACTTGCAACCTGTGATGAAGAAAGTACCATGGCGGGCGCCAAGGCCCTGGTGAATGCAGAACGGCCGTTGGGGGAGATGGCCATCATTGGCGAGCCCACCTGCCTGAAACCGGTAAACATGCACAAGGGCATCTTGTATGAAACCATCAGCCTGGTCGGTAAGGCGGGTCATTCCAGCGATCCCAGCCTGGGTATCAATGCCCTGGAAGGGATGAATGATGTCATCAACCGCTTGAAGGACTGGCGGGCATCGTTACAGCAACGGGCACGGAACGATAAATTCAAGGTACCTTATGCCACCATGAATTTTGGTACTATAAATGGCGGCGACAGCCCAAACAGGATTTGTGGGCATTGTGACCTTCGAATTGATGTGAGGTTTCTACCAGGCATGGAGATTGAGCCCCTGCGCGCTGAGATCAGGCGGGAAGTCCTGGAGCTGATTGATGGCACAGGTTTGATCGCCGAGTTTGATCGGATATTCCCGGGGGTGCCGGCGTTAGAGACCCCGGCAGAGGCGGACATTGTAAAGTGCGCAGAAAAGCTTGCAGGTGAGCCCGCATCCAGTGTCGCCTTTGGTACCGAGGGACCCTATTTTAGATCCCTGGGCATGGATACGGTAGTATTAGGGCCTGGGAATATTGAGGTGGCACACCAGGTGAATGAATATCTGGAACTTGCCTCCATTGAACCCATGCAAAAAATATTGCGGGAAATGATAAAACAGTACTGTACGAACAATGAGTAACAACGATATAAAATTTATCCACTGGTTCAGGTCAGCGTCACCCTACATCCGGGTGCATAAAGGTAAGACCTTTGTGATTCATATGGATGACAGTGTGATTGAATCCGAAAACTTTACTGGCCTGGTGCACGATCTTGCGCTGTTGAACAGTCTGGAAATCAGGCTGGTCCTGGTCTACAGTACCCGGCATTCCATCGAGTCCCGCTTAAGTGACCATGTAGATGCCTCACACTATCATGCGGGCATTCGCATCACAGACGGTGAGACCATGGAGGTCATAAAAGATGCGGCGGGCAAGCTGCGGGTGGAGATTGAAGCGGCATTGTCTGTAGGACTGGGCAATACGCCCATGTTAAATGCCAAGGTCATTATTTCTTCAGGTAACTATGTCCGGGCCAAGCCCATGGGTGTGGTTGAGGGTGTCGATTACTTATACACGGGCACGGTCAGATCCGTTGAAATTGAAACCATTAATAAGCAACTGGATGCCAATGAGATTGTTCTCATACCGCCTCTGGGGTATTCGGTAACCGGTGATGTCTTTAACCTGCAGGCCACGGCCCTGGCCCGGGATGTGGCCTCAAAACTGAATGCCGATAAAATCATCTACCTGTCCAATACGGATGGAATCTCAGATCAGGCAGGGAAGCTCATTAAGGAAATGATCGTCACAGAGGCAAAAAAGTATCTCCTGGAAAATAAAATCCCTGATGAAAAGGAGCAGCAGCTTCTCTCACATGCAGTTAATGCCTGTAAAAAAGGTGTGGACCGTGTGCATATAATCAATTCATCCTATGATGGCGGACTTATACAGGAATTGTTTTCTCGCGATGGGGTTGGCACCATGGTCAGCAGTACCTCATTTGATGATTTACGTCAGGCCACGGCGGATGATATTTCCGGTATCCTGGAGCTGATTGTCCCGCTTGAGAAATCTGGTGTGCTGGTGGAGCGATCGCGTGAAAAACTGGAACTGGAAATCGGTAATTTTACTGTTATGTTAAGGGATGATGTCATCATTGGCTGCGGTGCACTCTATCTGTATGACAAGGAAAAGACGGCAGAAGTGGCCTGTTTGGTAATACACAGTGATTATAATAATTCCGGCAGGGGAGAGCAGGTCTATTCCATCCTGGAACAACGGGCCAGGGAAAATAGTATTGATAGTATCTTTGTACTCACAACCCAGGCGGAGCACTGGTTCAGAGAGCTGGGATTTGAAGAGACCTCTGTAGAGAAATTGCCAGTAGAAAAGAAAGAATTATATAATTTCAAACGAAATTCAAAAATCTTCATTAAAAATTTAAATTGAGATCTCACTCCTAAATTTCCTGAATTACCATGCCATCCATAGAAAACATTAATGTTGAAGAAATGGAACTCCAGGGCTTTTCCCGCAGCATTGCGGAACTGGAATGGCTGCTACTAATCCTCTCCATGCTGTATTATGTTTCGCCTGGTGCAATCATTGCAGATGCATGGAAACTGGTCAGTGCCATGATCTTATTTGCTTTTTTTACATTGGCTTTTCATTATTTCAATTTTTTCAGGAAGGAAAGTAAATGGAAAATTGCAGTAGAAACCTGGGCAATGTTGTTATTTATCAGCTGGATAGTCTATTTCACGGGAGGTGTATATAGTCCATTATTAAACCTGTATCTTCTGGTCATTATTGCCAGTGCCCTCACACTGGGTAAAACCACAACCTTACTGGAATTTGCACTCATTACCTGCCTGTATCTGTATATGGGATACCCCATATACGCCAGTGATACTTTTTCAATGAATAACTTTATTCAGCTGATGGTGATGTTTGCCCCATTTTTACTGGTGGGATATATCACCACGATGTTGTCTGCAGATGTCAAACATGGCCGTAAGCTTTTGCAGTTACTTTCAGAGACTGACGAGCTGACAGGCATGCATAACCGGCGTTCGCTGGTATCTGCACTTGAAAATGAAATGGAAAGGGCGTTGCGTACGGACAAGCCATTTACCCTGATGCAGGTGGATGCCGATAGTCTCAAAACCGTTAACGATTCACATGGCCATGAAGCAGGGGACAAGCTACTCAAACACCTAAGCACAATCCTGGAAGATTCATGTCGTGCCTATGATGTTCTTGCCAGGATAGGGGGCGATGAATTTATTGTCCTTTTGCTAGGAATAAACACAGAAAGTGCCAGACCCATCGCTGAGAGGATACGTAAGGCCGTCGAGAATTCATCATTCGATTATAAAGGCAACCAGGTGAGTTCAACTGTGAGTATAGGTCTGGCTAGTTTTCCTGACACGTCGAATAATATCGATGAACTGATGGAAAAGGCAGATAAGGCCATGTATCAGAGTAAGACGGAAGGTAGAAACAGGGTAACCGTGTTTACCCGTCCACACGTCCAGCCTGCCTGATAAATCCTTCTAAAAGTACAGAGTTTATCAGCTTGTGGTATCTTCGAGTTCCTTGTTCAGGATCTCAATGGCAAGTTCATCGTTCTTTTCAGTGATGATGATATGACCGCCATGTTCCAGCTTGCCGAACAACAGCTCCTCCGCAAGGGGCTTTTTAATCTTGTCCTGAATAATCCTGGCCATGGGTCTTGCCCCCATGACCTTGTCGTAACCATTGGTCCCAAGCCATACCCGGGCAGATTCATCCACATCAATGATGACTTTCTTGTCGTCCAGCTGGGCCTGTAGTTCTACCAGAAATTTGTCGACGACGTTTTGAATGGTCACCGGATCCAGTGGATTAAATTCAATAATGGCATCCAGGCGGTTGCGAAATTCCGGGCTGAAGACCTTCTTGATGACTTCCATGGCATCTGACTTGTGGTCCTGGGGCGTAAATCCCATGGACGGTCGGCTGATACGATCAGCGCCGGCATTGGTTGTCATGACGATAATGACATTTCTAAAGTCAGTCTTGCGGCCATTGGTGTCTGTCAGGGTCCCGTGGTCCATGACCTGTAATAGCAGGTTGAAGACGTCAGGGTGGGCCTTTTCCATCTCATCCAGTAATAACACCGAGTGAGGATGTTTGGTTATGGAGTCTGTTAACAGACCGCCCTGGTCAAATCCGACATAACCGGGAGGGGCACCGATTAATCTGGAGACGGTATGGCGTTCCATGTATTCAGACATGTCAAACCGTATTAATTCGATTCCCATGATCTTGGCCAGTTGCCTTGTCACCTCGGTCTTACCAACACCGGTGGGACCGGCAAACAGGAAAGCACCGATGGGGGTCTGCGGGTTACCCAGGCCGGTGCGGGACATCTTAATGGCCGAAGACAGGGTCTCAATGGCATTGTCCTGACCGAACACAACCATCTTAAGATTGCGTTCCAGGTTTTTCATGACGTCCTTATCGGTACTGTTGACCGTCTTGGGCGGGATGCGGGCGACCTTGGCCACGATGTTCTCGATATCATGAACACCAACTGTTTTTTTGCGTTTAGATGGCGCAAGCAGACGCTGCGATGCCCCTGCCTCATCGATGATATCAATGGCCTTGTCTGGCAGGTGGCGATCGGTAATGTATCTGTCTGTCAGGACCACCGCCGAGCGTAACGCCTGGTTGGTGTATTTAATGTTGTGATGTTCCTCAAACCGCTGTTTTAACCCCTGGAGAATCTTTATAGTCTCATCGATTGATGGCTCCGTGACATCTATCTTCTGGAAACGCCTGGACAGTGCACGATCTTTTTCAAAGATGCCGCGGTATTCCTGGTAGGTTGTGGAACCGATACATTTCATGTCCCCGGATGCGAGAACCGGTTTGATGATGTTGGAGGCATCCATCACTCCACCGGATGCGGCGCCAGCACCAATAATCATGTGGATTTCATCAATGAACAGGATGGATCCCTCCTGTTTTTTTAATTGATTGATAACACCTTTGAGACGTTTTTCAAAATCCCCACGGTACTTGGTCCCGGCCAACAGCGCGCCAAGGTCCAGGGCATAGATTGTGGAGTCCAGCAGGACTTCAGGCACTTCCTTATCGACTATTTTTTTGGCCAGACCTTCTGCAATAGCAGTTTTACCAACACCGGCTTCACCTACATATAGGGGATTATTTTTTCTTCGTCGACACAGGATTTGTATAGTTCTTTCGACTTCCAGTTCGCGACCAATCAGGGGATCAATCTTCCCGGCCCTGGCCTGTTCATTGAGATTGGTGGCATAGGCCTCCAGTGGGCTATTTGCATTTTCGTCTTCCTGTCCGTCTTCATCTATGGAGATATCGTCCAGGCTTTCTGATTCATTATCGGCAATCTTGGTTATTCCGTGGGAAATATAATTCACCACATCCAGGCGGGCGATATTCTGCCGGCTCAAAAAGTAGACGGCATGGGATTCACGCTCTCCGAATATGGCAACCAGGACATTGGCCCCGGTGACTTCCTTACGTCCGGTAGATTGAACATGGAACACTGCCCGTTGCAGTACCCGTTGGAATCCCAGGGTCGGTTGGGTTTCCCGTTCATCGTCATCATCCAGTACGGGTGAATTTTCACTAATGAACATGGAAAGTTCATTATGCAGGGAGTTCAGGTTTGCACCACAGGCTTTTAGCACATTGACAGCGGACTGGTTATCCAGTAACGCAAGCAACAGGTGTTCAACCGTCATGAACTCATGACGTTGTTCCCGTGCCTGCTGGAAGGCATCATTTAGCGTATGTTCTAGCTCTTTATCTAACATAATCAGGCCTTTTCCATTGTACACAATAATGGATGATTGTTTTCACGAGAATAATTATTTACCTGTTCTACTTTCGTTTCAGCTATTTCATGGGTAAAAATACCACAAATACCCCTGCCCCGGGTATGGACTTCCAGCATGATGCGGGTGGAAGTTTCCCTGTCCAGACTGAAAAAACTTTCCAGGATGTGTACCACAAACTCCATGGGGGTATAGTCATCATTGATTAATATGACTTTATATAAAGGTGGACGTTTGAGCTTGGGCTTTGCTTCCTGCAGTGCCAGTCCTTCGTCTTGTTCGTGTTGGTTGTCAGACATTTACCTTTTACCTGAAAATCCTCTCTATCTGGTTATTAGATTATACAATATCCAAAAAATTTCAAAGCGAGGAAAAAATAGTGATTTTATAAAAAGATAATGATTATGACTTAATTACTGTCTTAATATAGCCTCATGAATTTCAGAGATAAAGTTTATGCCAGGTTAAAACTGTTATATACCAGGGAGCCGCAGGTATTTCCTTTTGCACAGTTGCCCGCCAAATACCGTACTGCGGCTGTACTGATTCCGTTATGGGCGGACGGACATGGCAATGTCAATATCGCCTTTACTCAACGATCAACAGCCTTGCCATCTCACCAGGGACAGGTGTCGTTTCCGGGTGGCGGATCTGACCCTGATGATGATTCCATTGAAATGACTGCGCTACGTGAACTAAATGAAGAATTGGGAATACAACAGGAAGAGGTTTCCATTATGGGCAGGTTGGATGATGCCTGGAGTCGGTTTGGGTTCCATATCACGCCGTACGTGGGGTGGTTAGATGGGCAGCCGGAGTTTATACCCGATATGAATGAAGTGGATAAGATCATAACCGCAGATATACAACAACTAATGAAGCCGGGGGTTACCTGTACTCATGAATTTACCGTGAACGGTATTCCAAGGACCTCTCAGGCCTTTGACTGGGAAGGTGGGTATGTATGGGGTGTCACCGCAGACCTGCTACTCGAACTGCTGTTGTGGATTAGAGAGGAACCGTCTAACCGAGGTGAGTTCAGGTTATCTGCTATGAAGCAGTATATGGAGTTGGAGAGGAGTGAGGAGTAAAGAGTAAGGAGAAAGGAGAAATATACATTTAAAAACGCTGACAGGATTAAAAGGATTTTTAAGGATAATCAGGAAGTAATAAGATAGATTGAAGAGCCATTGACACTTAACTCCTCACCCCTTATTCCTCTCCCAGCAGGTTTTCCATAATCCGGTAATAAATCTCCGCGAGCCTCTCCAGGTCTTCCACCTTCACGCATTCATTGACCTTATGAATGGTCTCGTTGACCGGGCCTATTTCAACCACCTCTGCCCCGGTGGGGGCGACGAAGCGACCGTCAGATGTTCCACCGGAGGTAGACAACTGGGTATCGTGTCCAGTAACAGTCTGAACGGCCTGGGTGGCAGCGCTAACAAGCTCACCTGAACTCGTTAAGAACGGTTTGCTGGAGGGTAACCAGGACAGTTCATAATTAAGATCATAGCTGCCCAGTATTTTTTCAATGGTTGATTGTATAGTGGATTCAGTGGTCTCAGTACAATACCTGATATTAAAGCGGATATGTACGTCACCTGGGATCACATTGTCTGCACCGGTACCGGCATTGAAGTTCGATACCTGCAAGCTGGAGGGGTCATAAAACTCATTGCCATTGTCCCAGCTGAATTTACAGATTTCATTGAGTGCAGGCAGGATCTCATGGATCGGGTTACGTGCCCGGTCTGGATAGGCAACATGGCCCTGAATGCCGTCAATTTTGAGAATACCTGTCAGCGATCCCCTGCGCCCCACTTTGATTGTGTCACCAACCTGCGAGGCGCTGGTAGGTTCACCGACCACACACCAGTTAATATTTTCACCCCGGGCGCTTAAGTGATCGATGACCCGGGTGGTCCCATTAATGGCAATTCCTTCCTCATCCGACGTCAACAGCAGTGCAATACGTCCCTTGTGATCTGGATTCTCCATAGCGAAACGTTGCAGTGCGATGATCATGGCGGCAATGCTGCCCTTCATATCGGCGGCACCCCGGCCATATAAATAACCGTCTTTTACCACTGGTGAAAAGGGTGATGTAAGCCATTCTTGTTCCGGACCCGGCGGGACCACATCTGTGTGTCCCAGAAAACACAATAGTGGCCCCTCATTGCCATGAATAATCCATAGATTACTCACATCCTCAAAATTCAGGCGTGTTGCGCTAAAGCCATTGGGTTCAAGCTGTTCACAGACGAGTTCCATACAACCCTTGTCATCCGGTGTAACAGATGGCAGCGATATCAGTTTTTTTGCGAGTTCAAGGACCATGGCTATAGCTTAAAAAAATTTTTGATGAATCTACAGGGATGGTGACAAAAGTCAATATTATGAGCTATGCAGGGAGATGATTATTGGGTGGTATCCGGACGGTTATAAATCCTTTTAACTTTTATAGGTTCAGCAAAGGATGACGGGTTCAACTCCAGGGTCACTGTCAGGGTGTCTACCGTAGTCTCTATTATTTCATAGATCCAGCCACCATCCCGTGCCCGAGTTTCAATGATCAGGCGTTCGTTGTCCCAGGATGCAAATGAAAAATCCTGGTTATCACCTGCTATGGTCCCGCTGGCACTGACCACACGTTTGCGATTGTCAGAATGAAACACCCGCTCGAACCCGTCATCGTATATCAGTTGAAATTCGGGGGGGTGATATTGAAAATGCAGGGAATCATCATAGGAAATGTGGTCATAAATGGCATGTTCTTTAGGACCACCCCGGTATCGACCTTTACCTTTCTTATCTGTCCTGGGTATTCGCCCCCCGGCGGCCTTGATGGCAATCTCTACCTGTAGATCAGTATCATCACTGAGTTCCTCATTGATTACCCAGTGACCAAGAAATGACTGGTAATTGGGGATATTGTCCTGTGCGATGACAGTGGGAGCAGATAAAACCAGGACGAATAGACAAAAAATTAGTTTGGAAAAATAAATCAACATGATCCTGTTAAATTAACATGAACTTAAATCTTAAATAGATGCACTTGTTTTAGCAAATACATTTAACTTTATAAAAAATGAAAAAAATCCAATCTATCAGCGTCTTATATTGTTCTTAAACAGGCGTTTGTTGTACAAAACATTACAAACGCCATGCGGTGTCATGGCTGTGAAATTAAAATTATCTTATAATCCAAGGTGGTCAGGACTGCGCCATGGGTGTATGCAGTTTGAGCTTAATATTTACTGAGTTGAACACGTTTAAAAATAAGACAAAAACAAAATATAAAATCTGTCGATTTTAATGTAAGGAAATAAAATGACTGATCATGCAAAACTGTCACTGGACGGAAATGAGTATGATATTCCAGTTGTAGAGGGAAGTGAAAATGAAAAGGCCCTGGATATATCATCGTTAAGGGCACAGACAGGTCATATTACATTGGACCCGGGATATGTGAATACCGGCTCAACGACCAGCGCCATCACCTATCTTGATGGCGAACAGGGTATCTTGCGATATCGCGGTATACCTATCGAACAACTGGCACAAAACTCGACCTTTGTGGAAACCAGTTACCTTCTCATCTATGGACAGTTACCTACAAAAGAACAACTTGCCAAGTTCAGCCATTTACTCACCATGCACAGCATGATTCATGAAGATATGAAGCATTTTTTTGATGGATATCCGGCCTCAGCCCATCCTATGGCAATCCTGTCGTCCATGGTCTGTTCCCTGTCTGCCTATTATCCGGAGTCTTTAAATGTATTTGAGTCCTTTGACAGTCAGGCACCGAGACTTTTATCCAAGTTAAGGACCATTGCAGCCTTCAGTTATAAAAAGAGTATCGGCCATCCCATGATGTATCCTCAGAACCACCTGAGTTATTGCGCAAATTTTCTGCAGATGATGTTTTCGGTACCGGCTGAGCCCTACGAGGCCGATGAAGATGTGGTCAAGGCCTTAAACATTTTGTTAATACTGCATGCCGATCATGAACAGAACTGTTCTACCTCTACAGTCAGGTTGGTCGGGTCCAGTCAGGCCAATATGTATGCCTCGGTCAGTGCGGGCATACTCGCCCTGTGGGGACCGCTACATGGTGGGGCTAACCAGGCGGTGATTGAAATGCTGGAGCAGATCCATCAATCCGGTACCAGCTGCAAGGACTTCGTTGCCAGTGTCAAGGACAAGGAGTCAAAGTCCCGGTTAATGGGCTTTGGACACCGGGTCTATAAGAGCTACGACCCGCGCGCCAAGATCCTTAAGGAAATGACGGATGTCATATTGTCCAAGCGTGGTGTGAATGATCCATTGCTGGACCTTGCCAAGGAAATGGAGGAAACGGCACTGTCTGATCCCTATTTTGTTGAACGAAATCTGTACCCGAATGTGGATTTCTACAGCGGACTTTTATACAAGGCCATGGGGATTCCAGTCAATATGTTCACGGTAATGTTTGCCATAGGCAGGCTGCCCGGCTGGATTGCCCATTGGAAGGAAATGATGGATGATCCACAGACCAAGATTGGCAGGCCCCGGCAGATTTATACCGGGGAGACGGTTCGCGACTACGTTCCAATTGAACAGCGAAAGTAAACCCGTTTAATGATCAGGGTAACTAAATATTTTCTGATCATCTTTAGCTTACTATCTACGGTCCTCACATCCACCGTGCTTCTGGCACAGTATGATCATTCCCGGGGTGATCAGCCTGAAGCGGAATTTCATATGGCCAGATTAATCTACAGGCCCAGTCCCAATAGCAGGGGGTTCTTCCGGCAGATGTGGGCCATAGATTATCCCTCTGCTGAATATCATTTTACCCGTGGCGTGCGCCGCCTCACTCATGTCAATACGGCGGGTGACAGTATTCATCTGCAACTCACCGATGACAGGCTCTTTGATTATCCCTGGTTATTTGCCCAACAGGTGGGTACCTGGTCATTAAGTAATACCGAGGCATCAAATTTACGGGAGTACCTGCTGCGCGGCGGTTTTCTTATCGTGGATGATTTTCACGGTAGTTATGAATGGATGATATTCAATGACAGTATCCGCAAAGTCTTTCCAGACCGGCCCATCCTTGACCTGGAAGATGGTGAGGAGATCCTGCATGTTTTCTATGACCTGGACAGAAATACGCAAATACCCGGACGCCGGCACCTGTACCGCACCGTGAGTGGCGCAATCGATGCCCAAATGCAGGGTCCTGCCACCTGGCGGGGTATCTTTGATGATGAGGGGAGGTTGATGGTGGCGATCAATTTCAATATGGATATGGGGGACGCCTGGGAACACGCCGATGACCCTGTTTACCCGGAACCTATGACGGCCCTGGCGTACCGGTTTGGGATTAATTATTTGATTTATGCTTTTACTCACTAGAACACTAATGAAAAATGTCCATGCTACGCGTGGGTTTGAATCATTTGGATATCGTTCGTGTGAGGACAAGACGTCCGGGACGACCAGTATTCAATATTAATGAGTATGCCCTTCGGGCATGCTTTAGTTTAACTGGATTCCGGGTTGCGCTACGCGCCCCCGGAATGACGATGGAGTAAAAACCCATCATTCTGGCGAAAAGCCTGCCCCGGTGTGGAGTTGAGCAAGGGCCAGAATCTAATCAATTATAGAGTCCGCTTTGCGGACACAATATTATATTGGATGCCGGGTCGAGCCCGGCATGACAGTTGTTTATATTTACTGGTCAATATTACTCGTGGCATCCAGGTTCTGGGTATTCTCACCTGCCTCCCAGGTATGGATCTGGCGGATCAATTGTTGTGGCTGGATCCCCTCCGGTGTCTGGCCTAACTCAGCTGCCAACTGTGGGTCCAGGTATTCCAGATTGCCTCCCACCATGGTCATCAGGGGCCTGATGGTCTTGATCATGGAATCAGGGACAGCAACAGGATCAAAATAATTTTTGTTGAGTACCTGCAGGTCGGCATATTTCCCAACCTCCAATGTTCCCATTACATCTTCCTTAAACAGGTAGTAGGGGGCCCATGTTGTAGCAGTCTTCAGCGCAGTGATGCGGTCTATGCGTTGGTCGGGTGCCAGGACACCCTGATAAGTCTGCCGGGTAACCATTTGTCCCAGGTAATAAAAATGCCCGACGCCGGCCACCGCATGGGTGTCAGATTCATACACCACCATCAATCCACCATCGATCATGGATTTCATGGGGACAACCCGTTCCAGGTATTCCTCACCATAATCTGCCGCTACCTCGGGACCATCTCCACCGATATATTTTGGGGCACAACTCATGAGTATACCCAGTCGTTTCAGCCTGGGGATTTGTTCCGGTCTGGGATTCAAACGACAGTGATCTGACGCATGGCGCTTTGCCTGTATCTGTTCCAGCGACATTCCTGCCCTTTGTGAGCCCTGTTCAATCATATCCATGGTCACATCCAGGGTGCGGTCCCCGGCAATATGGGTGTTGGAGAACCGAAGATCCGCTGCGGCATATTCACGCGTATAATCATTCCTACCGCGGAGCATTTCCCTTTCCTTGATCTCAGGTCGGGCGTCTATTGTGGTTGCCAGCAGGGGATAGGCACCATCATTAGAGGTGGTACTCCAGGCATTAAACCAGAGCATGTCTGTACCATAACCCGTAAAATCATGTAGCAGATAGGGGTGCAGTGGCATAGTCCGGTAAAAACTGGGGCCCAGTCCATAGGCTACCCGTGTGGCAAGGCGGCCCTGGGCATCCAGTGCCAGTACTGCTGCAAGTTGTTTGTAGGACTCGACGGAGCTGGACCAGGCAGTGGTACCGTAGGCAGCCCATTCTTTAATCTCCTGACCAATCATGGCGATCTGGGTCCGCATATCGTAGAGTTCTTCAGCAAACAACAGCCTGTCGACTGTAGCTGATAATACGATCCCTGTTTCAGGATCCATCTCAGGATATTCACCACCAAAATATTGACCATAGGTTTCCATGGCTCGGGTATTCATTACCCCACGGTTACCTTCAATAACGATTTTTTGTTCAGTGTTTCTGGCATCCAGCATTTGACGGGTCAAGATTTGCCGATTTCGTATGGCCACATCACTTTGTATACCACCGATTCGTCGCGGCCAGTTGATGATGATCCAGTCATCTTCATTGAGTGTGGATTTAAGGTCTGCAACCAGGTCCAGGGTTTTATTTGCTATATCATTCCAGTCGTCACCATCCTCGGCTGAGATACTGTATGTCTTGTCATCCAGGGGTGGACCCCAATGGCCCTGGGCATAGTCCCAGATGTGTGCATGGGTATCTATAATTCCGGGGATCACCGTTCTGCCATTTACATTGATGATGTTTGTGTCAGGTCCAGCCAGGTTTTGAATGTCGCTGTTTGTGCCAAGGTCAAAAATCTTACCGTCGCGTATCGCAATGGCCTGATATGTTGAACCAATATTAGTATTAACACCTGAATCATCCAGGCTGACCACATGGCCATTAACAAGAATTGTATCCGGATAATGCAGCAGGCGTTGATCCAGCTGTTGAGCATTGACCGGGAAAATCATAAGAATTAGCAGGGTGTGAATGAATGCGCTAATAGGATTCTTCATTTGAGAACCTCGATTATTGAGATGTAGGTTAAGTTAAAAAATTGTTATGAGCCTTGTTTTCTGAAAAGCTTTGCCAGAATAAAAGATAACATCAATATGCCAGTCAAAGATGCAAGAAATAATGCAAAATGAATTGTAGATCTGTTGTCCCCATTCATTACTTGTGGCCTAGGATTAATCTGATCAACCGCCCCATTGACAGTATTATCAATGGCGGGTTGTTGTGTAGATTGCTGTATTGCGTGTGGAGTTACTGATGTATCAGGTTCTGTTTGTATATAGGTGCCGGTTTCAGGATCATATTCATAACCATAGTTATCTGTATAGGGAATGAAATAGTCTTCATCAACTGCAAACAGGGGGGCAGAAAACAGTATTAACAATAGACAGGATAGCAGCGCGTTATCACGCATATATGCAATTATCCTTATGTTACAAAATTGCAATTGAAGTATGCCCTTTAATCTCAGTGTTATTCACCTATCCGGATAGTATAGCCAGTTTTATTAATTGTGAAAAAAAATGGAATTATAACTGCCAGTCTATACTGTTATATGACAAAAATTGCACCATTTATGGTGAAAACCTATACTTTGTGACACTTGTTCATGTATTTTACTTAATAATAAAAAGGTCATGGGGGAAACTATGAAAATATTTAAACTGGTTAGCATCTTAATATTATTACTGTCTTCTACTATCGTAATGGCACAGGCGCCAGTTTCACCACCCGCCGACCATCCAGATAAAACAGAACAGGTAGAACCATTTAACATTATTGATAATATTTATTTTGTCGGACGCTATGTTCAGGAAGGCTCTTATCTGATTACAGGTTCAGAGGGACATCTCCTGATTGATACTGGTTATGATGAGTCTGTCCCAATCATTGTGGAGAATATCAGGAAAATGGGTTTCAACCCGGAAGATATTAAATATATCATCGGTGCCCATGCCCATAGTGACCATGTGGATGGTCATGCGAGAATGCAGGAAATGACCGGGGCATCGATCCTGTCTTCTGCCCCTGATGTAGAGGTCACTGAGAACGGTGGCGCAACTGATTTCAGACCGGGCAAGTGGATACCATCCAAGGTAGACCGTGTTGTTGATGACGGTGAAGTTATTTCGTTGGGTGATGCCAATATTACCGTCCATTACACACCGGGACATACCAGAGGGGCGGTATCATTTACCATGAATGCAGTAGAGGAGGGGCAAAATTACAATGTGATATTAATGGGCGGGGTCAGAATCGCCGCAAGACCAGTGTTTGGTCATCCGCAATATCCCAATATGGCATCAGATTTTGCCTCAACATTCGAAAAACTGAAAAAAATGCCCGTAGATGTTTATCTGGGTTCCCATGGTTATTGGTACGGGCTGGGTGAGAAAATGAAACGGATGAAGGCGGGAGAGGGATACCGGGCCTTTATTGATCCTGAAGGATTCAAACGGGCAATAGATGGTTGGCAGCAGCAATTTATTGACCAGATTGTCTCTGAAGGTATGGAGCTGGCCAAATAATCAGGACTGTATATTGTTTGCCAATTAGAGAATGGTTCTTGAGGACATCCTGGCATCCCATTAACTGGATGCCAGGATGCGTTAGAGGTGTGGATAACAATACTTAACGTTACCGGGTAATCATTACCAGTATTTGATACCATAGAAGTGATTAGAATTAAAGTTCATGGAGTATAAGTTGAGTAAGCGCATAATTATTGGCATTTCAGGTTCCAGCGGTGTGATCTATGGGATACGCTTATTGGAAGTATTGCGAGAGGTAGAAGATATTGAGACCCATCTGGTCATGTCTTCGGCAGGTAAAATGAATATCCCAATAGAGACAGATTATACTATCAAGGAAGTAGAAGCACTGGCGGACGTGGTACATAAATACCAGGATGTTGCGGCCAATATATCCAGTGGCTCGTATAAAACAGAAGGCATGATCGTTGCCCCGGCTTCCATGAAGACACTGTCCAGTATTGTCATGTCCTATTCAGATAATTTATTAACCCGGGCGGCAGATGTAGTCCTTAAGGAAGGCAGGCGGCTGGTGTTGATGCCCCGGGAAACACCGTTGCATGTGGGGCATTGCAAATTGTTATACCAAGCCGCACAAATGGGTATATTCATTTCTCCTCCAGTTCCGGCATTTTATAACCGACCGCAAACCCTGGATGATATTATTAACCATAGCGTTGGACGGGTGCTGGATTTATTTGATATAAATATACAGATAGTAAAGCGTTGGTCAGGCCATTGAAAGATTTATTAATAAACAGCAAAAACAGAAAAAGAAATTGCATAAACAGGCCATCAAACTGATCAAAAAATACTCAAATGGATCATCTATGAGATTAGATAGTCTGGTCAGCTTGTAGTATTGATTATCGACAATAACGACCTGAAAGTTCAACTAGCCAAAAGTTGCAATTAATTCTCCCGCCCGTCCACGATTTGATGTGTTAGAACTGATCATGCGCTGGACAGTAAACCGCTGAATATCTGCGCCATAGTCCTGATAAAGAGATTTTATCTGTGCAACGTCATGATTTGATATAACGACTTTTACCCCCTTGTTAGCAAGACTACTGGCAATATTCGCCAGTTCCAGCTGATCTTCCCAATTGAATCCATCACTATGGTAATCGGTGAAATTGGCTGTTTTTGAAAGCGGGACGTAAGGAGGATCGCAATAGACTATGTCCCCCTTAGCTGCATTAGCAAGGCATTCTTTAAAATTAATATTTATAAATTTTGCTTTATTTGCAGCATGATGAAACTTCTTCATTTCCTTTTCTGGGAAATACGGGGAATGATGTAGACCAAATGGTGTATTGAATTCTCCCTGTTTGTTATATCGTACCAGGCCGTTATAACAGTGCCGGTTCAAGTATAAAAACAGTGCGGATTTCCTCCTTGAGCTTGAGGTGGAATTAAATTCTTCTCGATATCGGTAGTAAACCTGCCTGGAGTTATTTTTTTGAGTAAACAGGCGTCGGCAATATTGGATAAAACTTTCACCTTCATCACTTAATTGCTGATAAAGATTTATCAGGTCCGGATTGGTGTCAGCAAGGAGATAATGTTCATAATTGGTATTAAGGAAAACCGCCCCTGAGCCGGCAAATGGTTCGATTAACCTTTTTCCATCCGAGAGGGCGTCGCGTATTCTGTTAATTAACCGGTATTTCCCCCCGGGCCATTTTAGAAACGGTCTTGTGTTGACTGTGCTTATGATCGTTCTTCCAGGGTATGAGTTTCTATGCTTAGTGCATGTATGTCTCGTTGCATCATATCGTCAAGGGCTGAATAGACCATGCGGTGACGTTCAATCAATGAGTGCCCTTTGAATTTGTCTGAAATAATCGTAACGGCAAAATGCCCGCCACCAGAGGCAGCACCTGCATGTCCGGCATGAAGATAAGAATCGTCCCTTATTTCAACAGATTGTGCAGCAAGGGTTTCAATGAGTCTGTTACGTATAGATTCAATTCTATTCATGGTCATTATGGCAATACTTTCTTAAAGGGTTTAACAGTGACATTTTTGTAAACACCGGCCGCAACGAATGGGTCTGCCTCGGCCCATGCCCTGGCATTGTCCAGACTATCAAATTCAGCGATGATCAGGCTGCCAGTGAATCCGGCCGGTCCTGGGTCTTCATTATCGATAGCAGGATGTGGACCGGCAATCACCAGCTTGCCCTGATCTTTCAATTTTTGAATTCTGGTCAGGTGCTCCGGTCTTGCAGATTTCCTTTTTTCGAGACTGTCATCTACATCATCACTGACAATGGTGTATAGCATTTTCCTGATTTACTCCCTCATATTAAGATATTGAAAATTAAACCTGACATCTGGATTGGCAGCAACTGTTATTAAGTAATATCCCATCCAACGACAGTCATTTTTTAATATGAATGATCCCTGCAGCGCCAGGACATGGCTCTATATGTGTTAAATTATAGTGTTGCTTACAGTAAATTTACTGTAGAAATAGTCCTTAGCGAGGTTCCGGTTTACAGTAGTGGGATTGCATAATAAAGATGTGACCCACAAAGGTCAGCAAGTATATGGCACAATTTTTCAAAATACATCCAGACAACCCACAAAAGCGTCTGATTAACCAATCAGCTGATATACTTAGAAATCAAGGGGTAATAGCTTACCCCACAGATTCCTGTTATGCCCTGGGATGTTTGTTGGATAATAAAACTGCACAGGAGCGCATATCACGGCTGCGTGGTCTGGATAAAAAACATTTATTCACAATACTCTGTCGGGACCTGTCAGGTTTGGGGGCACTGGCAAGATTGGAAAACAGCGCATTCAGGTTTATCAAAAGCTATATTCCTGGTCCATATACCTTTATCCTCAGGGCCTCCAGAGAGGTCCCAAAGCGCCTGCAAAATAACAAGCGTAGTACTATTGGTTTGCGTGTTCCGGACAATGCAATTTGTCAGGCGTTATTGGAAGCTGTCGATGGGCCGATATTAAGCACCAGTTTAATATTGCCTGGTGATGAAGTCCCCATATTCGATCCCGAGGACATTGAAGATAAAATTGGCAGCCAAATTGACTTGATTATCGACGGTGGCATGATCGGTATTGATATGACCACTGTGGTTGACGTAACCGAGAACGAACCTGTCGTAATCCGTAAAGGAAAGGGTGAAGTCAATTAGGAATTGTATTTTAATGGATGAAAAAATCATCAGCGTAAATCTGTTCAACGCTGTATAATCAGGCCTTCGATTTATATGAGGTAAAGTTTTGGCAATTTCAGGAAATCAGCGTGTCCTGTCCGGGATGCGCCCATCAGGACAGTTGCATCTGGGACACTATCATGGCGTTCTTAAAAACTGGTTAAAACTCCAGAACGAATATGAATGTTTTTTCTTCGTTGCCGATTGGCATGCGCTGACGACGGAATATGAAACCCCGCAGTCAATATCGGACTCTGTCTGGGAAATGGTGATTGACTGGCTGGCAGTGGGGATAAACCCGGGATCAGCAAAGATATTTATTCAGTCGCGGGTCCCAGAACACGCGGAATTGCACTTGTTGTTGTCCATGATTACCCCATTAAGCTGGCTTGAGCGGGTGCCCACATACAAGGACCAGCAGGAAAAGTTATCCAACAAGGACCTGTCTACCTACGGATTCCTCGGATACCCCTTGCTGCAGACAGCGGATATCATTATTTACCGGGCCGGATATGTCCCGGTAGGGGAAGATCAGGTGGCCCATGTTGAATTGTCCCGTGAGATAGCAAGGCGATTTAACTTCCTGTTTGGGCGCGAGCCAGGCTATGAAGACAAGGCGGAGGCTGCAGCAAAAAAAATGGGCAAGAAAAATAACCGCCTGTATCACCAGTTAAGGATGGACTACCAGGAAAAAGGCGATGAGTTGGCCCTGGAGAAGGCCACAGCGCTCATAGAATCTCAGCAAAATATCAGTATAGGTGACCGGGAACGGTTGGTTGGATACCTGGAAGGTGGCGGTAAAATTATCTTTCCAGAGCCACAGTCACTGTTGACACATACCCCAAAATTTCCAGGCACCGATGGGCAAAAAATGTCCAAGTCTTATAGCAATACTATAGGCTTAAGAGAAAATCCGAATGTTGTGGAAGACAAACTAAGGACTATGCCAACGGATCCTGCCAGGATTCGTAAGACTGATCCGGGCGATCCGGAAAAATGCCCTGTTTGGGAATTTCACAAGATCTATTCGGATGATAAGGTAAAATCCTGGGCAGAAAATGGATGTCGTAACGCCGGTATAGGTTGTCTTGAGTGTAAACAGCCAGTGATTGATGCCATTCTTAAGGAACAGGAACCCATCAGGGAGCGTGCCAGGGAATACGCCGAAGACCCGGAAGTGGTCAGGGGTATTATCAGTGAAGGATGTGAGGCGGCCAGGGACGTGGCGAAAGAGACCATGGACGATGTCAGGTCTGCAATCGGGTTAAATTATAAATGAATACAATCTTACTAATGCAAAATCTGTAGGTTAATATGCCAGAATGAATCCAGACGAAACCCGCACAACCAGTTCCGGCCAATCTGAAATGCCGTTTGCCATCGTCCAGGGTGCGCCGATCACGCAATTGCCCCATGACCTTTATATACCCCCCGAGGCATTGGAAGTCTTTCTGGAG
The DNA here is from genome assembly GCA_038131795.1 of Candidatus Eutrophobius brisbanensis. Classification (GTDB taxonomy): domain Bacteria; phylum Pseudomonadota; class Gammaproteobacteria; order Eutrophobiales; family Eutrophobiaceae; genus Eutrophobius; species Eutrophobius brisbanensis. Next base: position 257,836 of record JAYPQE010000003.1, read on the forward strand.
GCATTTGAAGGACCGCTGGATCTTTTACTTTACCTGATACGTAAGCAAAACCTGGATATCCTCGATATACCCATTGCGGATATTACCGCACAGTACATGCAGTACATCGAATTGATGGAAGTTTTACAATTGGAACTGGCAGGTGAATACCTGCTCATGGGGGCTGTGCTGGCAGAGATAAAATCGCGCATGTTGTTACCCAGGACTGAAACGGAAGACGATGAAGATGATCCCCGTGCGGAACTGATTAAACGGCTTCAGGAATATGAACGCTATAAGCAGGCTGCTGAGGACATTGATGCTATTCCTCGTTTGGAGAGGGAAATTTTCAATACGGTCATCGATTTTAACGAACGGCGTAGTACCCAAAAGCCACCCCAGGTCGATCTCGATCAGATCCTGCACGCCTTTGCCGATGTCCTGGCCCGGGCGGAGATGTACGCACATCACATGATACACCGGGAGGCCTTATCGGTCAGGGAGCGCATGACCATCGTCCTGGACCGCCTTCGTGGTGATGGATTTATCGATTTTCTTGATCTGTTTTCTGTAGAAGAAGGCAAGGCCGGTGTCATCGTATCACTATTGGCGATCCTGGAGTTGACCAAGGAATCATTAGTTGAAATTGTCCAGAATGAGATAAATGGACCTATCTATCTTAAGGCAGCAGCATGAACCAGGAACAAATTAAAAATATAATTGAAGCGGCATTAATGGCCTTCGATGAACCCAGGACCGCTGCCCAGCTGCAGGTCCTGTTTGAAGGCGATGATGAGCCGCCTGGTAAAGATGAGATACGGGCAGCGATTGATCAGCTCATAGAAGATTATGCTGATCGTGGTATTGAGTTGAAAGAAATTGCCAGTGGTTACAGGTTTCAGGTGCGGGCAGATTACGCTGAATGGATAAACCGCCTGTTCCAGGACAAGCCACAGCGTTATTCCCGTGCCTTTATGGAAACGCTTGCCATAATTGCCTACCGTCAACCAGTCACCCGAGGCGAGATTGAAGATATACGTGGTATAAGTGTCAACACCAACATAATCAAGTCCTTACAGGAACGTGAATGGATTCGGGTTGTAGGGCACAGGGATGTACCTGGAAAGCCGGAACTGTTGGCAACGACCAGAGAATTTCTGGATTACTTTAATCTGAAAAAATTAACAGAACTGCCTCCGCTATCTGAAATCAAGGATTATGACCAGTTAAACCCTGACCTGTTTGAGGGACTGGACATTTCGCCACCATCCAACGAGCCTGCAAATGAGGAAACTGGACCAGAAACTGGATCAGAGGAAACTGAATCAGGGGAAGCAGAGTCAGGGGGGCCGGAGGAAGAGGTTCAAGCAGCAGACCTGGGTGAGCCGGGGGAAGAAGACCAGGACGAGACAGTTGACGAAGACAACGTCGTCCCGTTTTCAAATTAATCTGGCTGTCCCCATCCCCGTTCTTAGGGTGACAATATGCCACAATCGAAAGCAGATCGTATTCAAAAAGTACTGGCCAATGCCGGTTATGGATCACGGCGGGAAATCGAACAGTGGATAGTTGACGGCAGGATAAAACTCAATGGTAAGCCGGCAAAACTGGGCGACCGCGCCAGTAACAGGGACCGGATATTAATCGATAACAAGCCAGTCCGGCTTGGTACAAGTCAGGACCGCAAAACCAGGGTCATTGCCTACAATAAACCTGTTGGAGAAATCTGCAGCCGTAAAGATTCAGATGGAAGACGTACAGTATTTGAAAGTTTGCCACCCATAAACCAGCAACGCTGGATCAATATCGGCAGGTTGGATATCAATACAGCCGGACTCCTGTTATTTACAAATAATGGCGAGTTGGCCAACAAACTCATGCATCCCTCATCTGAGATTGAACGTGAATATGCAGTGCGGGTATTAGGGACCCCTTCATCCACACAATTGGATAAACTACTTAGAGGCATAGAGTTAGAGGACGGCCTGGCCAGCTTCAAGACCATAGAGGAAAAAGGGGGTGAAGGTGCAAACCGTTGGTTTAATGTGGTGCTCACTGAAGGCAGAAACCGTGAAGTGAGAAGGCTCTGGGAAGCGGTGGGTCTAACGGTCAGCCGGTTGATCAGGGTCCGTTTTGCCAATGTGGGATTAGCGAGGAATAAACGTCCCGGGGCATCCTGGGAAATTACATCACGGGAATTAAACCAACTCCTGAAATTAGCAGGCCTGGAGACTGAAAAAACCAGTCATCCATCCGTGCCAAAGAGGAGACGACACAGGAAACCCAGATGACATCCATCATTCCAGAGACCTTTAGCAAGGGTGTTTTGTTGCAAATCTATCAGCGCATGATGGATGTCTATGGGCCGCAAAACTGGTGGCCCGCTGAAACACCATTCGAGGTGATGGTTGGTGCGGTACTGACCCAGAATACGGCCTGGGTGAATGTAGAAAAGGCCATAGCAAACCTTAAGCAAAATAATTGCCTATCTCTGGATGCTATTGTGAGTCTGGCAGAGCCACAATTGGCAAACCTAATCCGGCCTTCAGGGTACTTTAACGTCAAGGCCAGGCGTTTGCAGAATTTATGTCGATGGTTGGCCACTAAAGACAACTTTGGGTCGTTGGACCGGCTGCAGACAGCAGAGCTGCGCTCTCAACTGCTGTCTATCAATGGAATTGGTCCGGAAACCGCGGATGATATTCTGCTGTACGCCCTAAATCGGCCGGTTTTTGTCATTGATGCCTATACCCGCAGGTTATTCTCAAAACTGGGTTTGATCCATGGTGACGAGAGGTATGAGGACCTACGATGTGGTTTTGAGTCCTGTCTTGGGCCGGATGTGGGCCTGTATAATGAATATCATGCATTGATTGTCCGTCATGCAAAACAGAAGTGTCGTGACTCCAGTGATTGTGGCCATTGCCATGTACAACGCCCATTTTATTGATATTTCGTTAAAATTACGGGGAATCTTTGGATTTTTTAAAGAAATATTGTAAGCTTGCCCCCCTTTTTAGCGGACATAACGATGCCAAGACAGTCACTGGTAGCAGCAAACTGGAAAATGAATGGAGACCTTGCAGGGATTCGGGACCTGGTCAAGGAAATATCCTCCGGCCTGGAACAAAAATCCGGCACTGAGGTGCTGATTTGTCCCCCCTTTGTTTACCTGTCTGAGATGCAGGCTATGCTGCAGGATACCTCTATAAAATTGGGGGCACAAAATGTTTCAGAATTTGAAGAGGGTGCTTATACCGGTGAAGTCTCGGTTTCCATGCTGCAGGATTTTGGTTGTGAGTATGTCATTGTTGGTCATTCAGAACGGCGGCATATATTTGGAGAGTCCGACCAACAAGTAGCTGCCAAGTTTGATGCCGCTAACAAGGCAGGTATGACCCCTATTTTATGTCTGGGAGAATTACTGGAGGAAAGGCAAGGCGGCACGACGGAAGAAGTGGTTTCCAGGCAACTCAATGAAGTGATTAATTGCGCCGGGATTGTGAGCTTTGAAAATGCGGTCATTGCCTACGAGCCGGTTTGGGCAATTGGTACAGGCCATACAGCAACACCTGAGCAGGCAGAAGAAGTCCATGCCTTCATTCGACTCCAGCTGGCCAGGCACAGTGATGACATTGCCGACAGGATAAAAATTCTGTACGGCGGCAGTGTCAAAGCGGATAATGCTGCCGAACTATTCTCCAGGGCAGACATTGATGGAGGACTGATAGGCGGGGCATCATTAGTGGCAACAGATTTTCTGACAATATGTCAGTCAACTAGGTAAAGGATATATGGAAACATTACAGACGATATTACTGGTTTTACAGGTTTTAATGGCAGTCAGCCTGATAGGAATCATACTGATTCAGCACGGCAAAGGTGCAGATGCCGGCGCGGCATTTGGCAGTGGCGCTTCAAATACCGTATTTGGCGCCCAGGGTTCTGGTAATTTTCTTACCAAGACCACAGCCATATTAGCATTTGCCTTTCTCGCCAATAGCCTGGCATTGGCCTATCTTGCCAACCAGAGGATAGAAACTGCCAATACCAGTCTGATGGATGACACCTCTGCTGTTATGGAACAAATGGCAGAACCGCCATCTTCAGTGATTAATGAAATCCCATCTGACCCGACGTCTGAGGTTTCGGAGATTCCTGATATTCCTGAGTAAAAAAGTAAAATGTAAGAAGTAAAGGGCAGACGGGCATCTGGGCAATCTCGTTTTTCAATACGTTTCATGTTTTTACTTCATATGCCGATGTGGTGGAATTGGTAGACACGCTATCTTGAGGGGGTAGTGGGGCAACCCGTGGGAGTTCGAGTCTCCCCATCGGCACCAAAGAATCTAATGTTGTTTCATGCTTGGGGCTGTCTATATCTATGCCCCGGGACGACCTCTTTCTGTCCCATCCACCTTTTTCTGTGATTTTCTCTCTAGGTGCGTTCTGAATGTACGCTTACAACTTTATTCCTTCTGTATATTTATTGCATATTTGTTAATAAGAATATGTATGATTTAATAAAAGTAACTACTTGTTATTTAAATACTTTTAGTTAGTACTTAGCTATCGAAATATTACTTCTTTTATAAGGTATAAAAAACACTATAATTGGATGAGGAAAATATGTTTAATCTTGCATATTCGAGGTATCTATAAGGGGGCTTAAATGCAACAGTATTATCAACCAATTTTTAGAATTTTATCAGCCATTGTTTTGGTAGTATCTGGTCAATCTGTTGTTGCACAGAGTGTTGATGATTTTCAGAAGACCTTAAATCAATATTGTGTTACCTGTCATAACGAGACATTGAAGACAGCAAACCTGATGTTGGACAGGACCAATCTCAATGACCTGGGAGAAAATCCGGAAATTTGGGAAAAGGTCATTACCAAATTATCACTACGGGCCATGCCGCCGGTGGGGATGCCCAGACCCGATGAAGCTTTCTACCAGGCGTTTCTGACTCATCTGAAAACCGGCCTGAATGAAGTCTCCGAGCAACACCCCAATCCGGGTAGAGAGATCGCTACCCATCGCCTGAACAGGACCGAGTACACCAATGCTATCCGTGACCTCATGGGTGTGGATTTTGATGGCGCTGCCATGTTGCCACCGGACAATTCCGGGGGCTTTGACAACCTCGGTGATTTGCTTACTGTCTCCCAGGTCTTGCTGGAAAAATATATGGCCGCAGCACGCATGGTGACCCGCCTGGCCATAGGCGATCCCAACACCGAACTGGACAGCCATCAGTACACCGTTGATCCCAAATTGTTGCAGGACGAACGCATGAGTGAAGACCTGCCGTTTGGTTCACGTGGAGGTCTGGCAGTGGATCATCGGTTCCCCGTAGATGGTATTTATGAAATACAGGTCAGCCTGCAAAACCAGGGTGGGGGATTGATTGTTGGTCTGGCAAAACCCAACCGACTGGATTTCAGGGTTGATGGCAAGCGCGTTGAACTGATGACTGTTGGCGGAGAGAACATTGGTGTAGGACTGGGACGGGAAGCCTCCGATACCGTACCACCTGATCCTGCACAATCCATGTATGAAAGGACCGCAGATGAGTCATTAAAAGTCCGATTCCCCATGACTGCAGGTTCCCATAATGTCCAGGTTGCCTTTCTGAAAGAGAATTTTGCCTGGGAAGGCGTGGTTATGCCGCCACCAAATTATGAAAATTATAATACTGCCAGGATTCGAGACCCCTATGAGCGGGCCTGGCACGAACCGGCTGTCGCCAACGTTACGATTGTCGGGCCGTTTGAGGTCAAGGGGGTAGGGAATACCGCCAGCCGCGACAGAATCTTTGTCTGTACTCCGAAAAACAGGCGCGATGAAGAGCCCTGTGCCCGACAGATCCTGGAGAACCAGACCCGGTTGGCCTATCGCCGTCCGGTGAATGATGGTGATGTCGCACCGTTAATGGGACTTTACCGCGAAGGCAGGGAAAACAATGGTTCTTTTGAAGTCGGAATCCGCAAGGCCCTGGAAGGCCTGCTCATGAGTTCAGAGTTCCTGTTTCGCATCGAGCCTGATCCCGATGGTGTCCAAGAAGGTGAAAATTACGAATTAAGTGATATCGCCCTGGCTTCCAGGCTATCATTTATGCTCTGGAGCAGTATCCCAGATGATGAACTGCTCTCAGTTGCAGAACAAGGTAGATTGAAAGATCCCAAAGTCCTGGAAGCACAGATAAAAAGAATGCTGAAGGACGATCGCTCACTGTCCCTGGTGAATAATTTTTCAGAGCAATGGTTACTTTTGAGAAATCTGCCCCAGGCACTAAAGAGCGGTGACGTATTCCGAGATTTTGATGAGGAACTGCGTAATGCCTTCTATGATGAAGTGAAATTGTTTGTCGGCAGTATCTTTGATGAAGACCGTTCCATCATGGATCTCTTCAAGGCCGACTATACCTATCTCAACGAACGCCTGGCCAAGCATTATGGGATCGAGGGTGTCTATGGCAACCGCTTCCGTAAAGTGAATGTGGGCGAAGATCAGCGTGGATTGCTTGCAAGGGCAGGGATCCTCTCCATTACGTCCTACCCGAACCGCAATTCAACGGTGCTGAGAGGTAAGTGGGTGCTGGAGAATATCCTGGCTGCACCGCCACCACCACCACCGGTGGACATACCACCCCTGGAGGATGCCCAGGGCGCCGAGGGTGAAGTCCTCACCTTGCGTGAACGCATGGAGATCCATCCGGCCAACCCTGCCTGTGCAGTATGCCACAACCAGATGGACCCCATTGGTTTTGGCCTGGAAAATTATAATGCCATTGGTCAGTGGCGTGACCTGGATGAGGGTAAACCCATTAATGCCCGAGGGCGCCTGCCCAGCGGGGTCGAATTTGAAGGCCCGGCGGAGTTACAGGCGGCATTGATGCGTACCCCGGATGTGATTGCCGGTGCCTTTACCCAGAAACTAATGACCTATGCACTGGGGCGCACCCTGGAGCATTACGACATGCCGGCAGTTCGTAAGATTGTAAACGAGTCAGCCAATAACGATTACCGGTTTTCGTCCATAGTATTAGGAATTGCAAACAGCTTACCATTTCAAAACAGGAGGGCAGGACCATGATGATATTTAAGAAAGCGATGCCGCGGCGTACATTTTTACGCGGCCTGGGGGCGTCCGTTGCCGTGCCCATGCTGGATTCGATGTTTCCAGCGTTGGCCAATACCAGTTCGGTGAAGATGCCGCTTAGAATTGGTTATACATATAGTTCCAATGGCATAATCAAGGAGCGTTTCCGCCCCGTCAATGCCGGCGCGAACTATGAAATGTCCGACGTTGTCGGTCAGTGGGCCCAGGTAAGGGACAAGGTTCTGGTTCTCAGTAACTTGAACAATGGTGACGCCGAAAGTGTCAGCGGACACGTCGGCGGCAGTACCATGTTTCTGACCGGGTCAAAGCCGAACGAGTCATTGAGCGAAATCTACGCTGGTATTTCTGTTGACCAGGTGATCGCCAAGCATCCTCAGTTTGGCCAGGAAACACCTCTGGATTCACTGCAGGTCTGTATCGAGAATGCTGCGGAACTTGCCGGCCAGTCTGCTGGCGGTTATAGCTCTGCCTATACCAATACCATTTCCTGGAGCAGCCCAACATCACCCATGCCGATGATCCACCGTCCAAGGGATGTCTTTGAGAGGCTGTTTGGTGATGCCGGTACCAATCCCGAGGCCAGAAAGGCAAGGTTACAAGAGCAAAAGAGTATCCTGGACTTTGTCATGGAAGACTTCAATCGCACCAAGAAGAAATTGGGTGCCGGTGATGCTGCGAAACTGGACGAGTTCACCACTGTTTTGCGTGATGTGGAAGCCCGTATTCAGAAGGCTGAGGCCACCGTGGATATGGATCTACCAGACATGAAGCGCCCGGTGGGTATACCAGAGTATGAAGAACACTCACGTTTGATGTATGACCTGTTACACATGGCATTTCAGACCGACATGACCAGGGTGTTTAGCTTCATGATGGCACGTGAATACAGTGAACTGGTATTCACCAACCTTGGACACTCAGATCCTTATCACCCGATAACCCATCACCGTGGTAACCCGGACAAGATCCGCATGGCTGGTGACATCAATGTCTATCATGCCAGCCTGTTTGGTGAATTCCTTGCCAAGCTGGATGTCACCAAGGACCTGGATGGGTCCTCCTTGCTGGATAATTCCATGCTGGTCTACGGTGCAGGTATGGGTAATGCAGACATTCACAGCCAGTGGAACGTCCCGGTTGCATTAATCGGTGGTGGACGCGGTACCATCAAGGGAGGACGCCATATTGAATATAAGGAAGGTACCCCATTCGCCAATCTCCATGTCGCCATGTTAAACAAGATGGGCATAGAGACAGAGAGTTTTGGTGGTGAACTGGGTATGTCAGATGGTGAACTCGATCTGAGCAGGCCTGCTTAATCATAAAGTAAATAAGGAAAAGGTTAACGCTATGTATACAGACTTCACGAAATCCGTATATCCGGTCAAGGGAGCGACATTAGTACTTGTATTAGCTCTAATGAGTATTAATGGGGTAAGCAACGCTGCCGGTTTAAAACTGATCGATGCCGTCCGTGACCAGGACTGGTCTTTGGTTGGCGACCTGTTGAAAGACCGGGATACGGATGTGAATGCCAGAGAGGCGGACGGGGCCACTGCCCTGGCCCATGCCGTCTATCGCGATCACGTGGAGTCTGTTAAAGCGTTACTGGATGCCGGTGCTGATCCGGACCTGGCCAATGACTACGGCATTACCCCGATGAACCTGGCCATGGAAAACCGTAGCCTGACCATGGTCAAGTTGTTACTCGATGCTGGTGCCGACCCCAACGCGGCCAACTGGAGTGGTGAGACCCTGTTGATGACGGCCGCCCGCACGGGTTTTGCAGATGCCATGGATTTGTTACTGGATGCCGGTGCAGATGTGAATGCCCAGGACCCCCGCCGTCACCAGTCTGCCCTGATGTGGGCCATTTCCTTTGGCTATCCTGAGGCGGCAAAGACCCTGGTGGAACATGGCGCTGATGTCAATGCCAGGACGATAAGGTTAAATGAGGATTTTACCCCATTGCAACTGGAAGGTTATGAGGGATCAACCGTCCATACGGTACCCATGGGTGGTTATACTCCATTATTATTTGCCGCCCGGACAGGCGATATGGAGACCTCAAAATTCCTCATTGACCGTGGTGCTGATGTGAACGCCGTCTCTGAAACAGACGGCAGCCCATTGCTAATGGCGGCCTCACAGGGATATGAGGATCTGGCATTATATTTCCTTGAACAGGGCGCTGATCCCAATGTCACCGATGATAATGGCATGACACCACTGCATTACACCATGCGTACCGGCATCAAGGCCTTGCATGGTCAGTACACCACGGAAAAGGACATGGTATGCAACTTCGGTGGTGAAAACTTTCTTTGCCGCCCTTATGAAACCTTGAACCAGGAACAACTGGATTACCTGGTATCACCTGAATCTGAGGTCTATGTAGTCAAACCCAAGATCTATGATCGTTCAAAGCCGTTGCCAGGAGCGAATATGTTAAAACTTGCGGCGGCGCTTATGGATGCCGGTGCTGATCCCAATGCCAAGATGAAATATCCACCGGCGGCACTCCGGCTGGAACGTAATCCCTGGTTTTCCATGAATAACGCCACTCCATTTTTCCTGGCGGCTGCCAGCCAGGACCTGGACGCAGTATCCATACTGCTTGAAGAAGGTGCAGAGCCTATGATGCAAACCGAGATGCCCAGGGACCTGTTTGCAGTGCAGTCTGAAAATCCCATGGAAGATAATTCTGTGGTGGGCAATGCCAATACCCTGATGGCAGCTGTGGGTATGGGGCGACGCAGTGACCTGACTCTGGATGAAGAAGACAGGGCTGTTGAAATAGCAAAAATCCTCATCAGCCAGGGCGCGGATGTGAATGAAGCCACAGAGGCGGGCTGGACGGCATTACATGCCGCTGCCTTTTTAGGGTCAGATAAACTGGTGAGGTTATTAGTTGAAGAAGGCGCCGATATCGATGCGCAAACTGCCTGTGGTCGAACGCCCATTAGTCTGGCATTGGCAGATAGCACGGCAGGAATGCTGGATAGGACCCTGCCTCGCATAGAGACAGTGGAACTACTGCTTGATCTTGGCGCAGGTATGAAACCGCCGTCAGCACCGGTTGGATACTGTATCGGTGGCCGTGGTGGACTTGAGAATGATGAGGCGCAAAACCAACTGGTTAAAAACGCCATTGAGGCCATTAAACAAAAGCTCGAAGAGAGAAAGGCCAATTGGGACCAGGCATCTTTATAAAAAGGAATTTTTAAATATTGATATATCCGTATGAAACGGGACTTGAAGTAATGCCTCAAGTCCCGTTTTTTATGACAAAACAAATAGTATTTTTAATATAGTGTAGAAATTCGGGGGAGGCATGCATGTCATTTGCTAGTTTTGGTACTTTATCTCGTTTCGTATTTTTCATTTTGGTTTTGATTTCGAACATACCGTATCTTCAGGCCCAGGACATGGGGTTGATTCACGCCATCAAGTCCCAGGACTGGATGACGGTAAATAAATTGATAAAGGACGGGGGTATAGATGTAAATGTTACCGAAGCTGACGGGACTACAGCCCTGACCCATGCAGTCTACCGGGATCACGCAGAGTCTGTTAAAGCATTACTGGATGCGGGCGCTGATCCTGCCCTCGCAAATGATTATGGTATTACCCCCATGAATCTTGCCATGGAAAACCGTAGTTTGTCCATGGTCAGATTATTACTGGATGCCGGCGCCGACCCTAATGCGGCCAACTGGAGTGGTGAGACCCTGCTGATGACTTCTGCACGAACAGGGTTTACCGAGGCAATGGAATTATTATTAGACGCAGGTGCCGATGTCAATGCCCAGGACCCGCGCAGGCAGCAAAGTGCCTTGATGTGGGCAATAGCGTTTGATAATCCGCAAGGGGCGAAGATTCTTATCGATCATGGTGCAGATGTAAATGCCTCGTCCATTGCATTAAATGAAGAGTTTTTGCCGCTGCAGCTGGAAGGATACGGGGGCACAACAATTGACGCTATCTCTATGGGAGGGTATACACCTTTGCTGTTTGCGGCCCGTGTAGGTGATCTGGAAACTGCCAGGTTACTCATTGACCATGGTGCAGATGTGAATGCCCAATCCATTGCAGATGGTAATCCACTGATTATGGCCGCCTCTCAGGGACATGAAGATCTCGCATTATACCTGTTATCAAAAGGTGCAGACCCCAATGTAGCCGATGGTAATGGCATGACCCCGTTACATTATGCCCTCAGAGATGGCATCAAGATTTTACATGGTCGCATCATTGCCGATAAGACCATGGTCTGTAATTTCGCCAATGAGACGTTTCTTTGTAAGCCTTTTGAGATTTTGAATGAAGAACAGCGGGAATATATGAAAGTAAGGAATGCTGAGGTATTTACCGTAGAGCCTGAATCGGGCTTTAAATATGGCTACAAGGGCGATAAATTAATGCCGGGCCACAACATGCATCGGCTGATCGGCGCACTACTGGCCGCAGGGGCCAATCCCAATGCCAGGATGAAACAACCTCCAGGGGCCCTGAGGCTGGATATCACGCCGTGGTTTACCCTGAATAATGCCACCCCGTTTTTCCTTGCCGCCGCGGCGCAGGACGAGGTGGCCGCAGCCATGCTGTTAGAGCATTCCGCTGAGGCCCTGATGACAACTCGAATAGATGATAAATTGTTTAACAAACAGTTAAACCTTCCCGCAGAAGACAATATGGTGGTGGCCAATGCCACAACATTAATGGCGGCGGTTGGGATTGGCAGGCGCAGTGATATGACCTTTGATGAAGAGGAAAATGCCCTGCAAATAGCAAGGCGGTTAGTGGATATGGGGGCAGATGTAAATGCCAAAACCGAAAGTGGCTGGACGGCCCTTCATGCAGCTGCATTTATAGGCGCCAATAAACTAATCCGTTTCCTGGTAGAAGAGGGGGCAGAGGTTAATGTGATGAATGGTTGTGGGCAGACACCTATGGGTTTTGCCCTGGCCAATGACAGTACCGGCATGCTGGACAGGACCTTGCCCAAACCGGCAACGGCTGAGTTACTTCTGGAACTGGGTGCAGGGATGGAACCGCCAACAGGCCCACATGGTGTCTGCGTACCCGGCCGGGGTGGTCTGGAGGCGGATGACACCCGGTTCCGGACGAAAGTTAAAGAGCGGCTGCTTCCGGTTAAGGCAGAGTTAGAGCGAAGAAAAGCCCAATGGGCTAATTAATATAAAAATAATTTTACATTTAAAACACTAGAATACTAAGTAAATACAACAGGTGAAATTATCTTATTAATTTAAAAACTTTGTTAAATAGTATAAAAACAACATGATGAAAAATTAACAATTCTAATTATTATTGCTAGTATCAACTGACAATAACTATCAATTTTTCAGTATTCCAAAGGGGGGAGTTATGAAAAATGAAGTAGTTGTCCATCCGACTATCAAGTCCACTTTACTTTCAATTCTGTCTTTATGTCTGATCACAGGTCCAATTAATCTCAACGCCCAGCAGCTGGAGGAAGTGGTCGTTACTGCACAGCGACGGGAACAATCTCTGCAGGAAGTACCTATATCCATCAATGTGTATTCCGGTGAACAGATCGATCTGCAAGGATATGAAAACCTGGACCGGTCTCGTATGTATAATGGAGGTCATTGGGACATGAATCTTTCCGGTGGCTTTGGTCCCCAGGACGGCAGCTGGAAGATCACCGGCTTTGTTCGCAATCTGAGGGAAGATCGTATTATCTTCAGACCTGAATATGACCTGACCCGGTCTGGCATCAAATTCTCGGAAGACCGCGTGCTTTCCAAGGCATCATTTCGAAGCTACGGGATAAGGTTTGAATATAACTATAGATAAATTCCAAAATACAAGAGATGTTATTTTAAAAAGCCACCTCGTAAAAGGTGGCTTTTTTTTATTCAAGTAGTCATCGGTTCAGACATCTTCCCGCCTATAGATGTAATCCAGCACATGGCGAATTCGTTCTTCGCTGTGACGCCAGGTTTTTGATTTTTCCATCCACGCTTTGTAGAAATCATACGTCAGGTGTGATTGAAATGCCGCTTCATCTTTAAATACTTCAAATAAAAATACCAGTTGGGGATCAGACGTATCCTGCAGAACATCATAGCGGACACATCCCGGTTCCTCGCTTGAGTTGCGGGCATGGACCCTGACATTTTTTAGAAAGTCCTCCAGGTATTCTGCCTTGACCTTTATGCGGTTAAATATTACATACATGATCCTATTCCTCTCCGGCACCGATGATTGCAATAGCTTCAACTTCCACCACCAGACCTTCTCTTGCAAGTGAAGAGATACCCACCAGGGTAGAGCAGGGTTTTCGCCCGGGAAAAAATTCTGCCCGTGCCCGGCTGAAGTCTGTACGGTGATCTATATCTGTCAGGAATACGGTGATTTTCACGATATCGGCCATTTTGCCGCCTGCGGCCTCTACCAGTGCCTTGATCTTCTCCAGGCACGAAATTGACTGTTGATAGGGGTCTGCATCGGGGTCGGTGGCAATCATGCCTGACAGAAAGACCTGCTGTCCCACTATCAGGCAGTTGGAAAAATTGTGACCTTCAGGTTCTGGGACACCGGGGCTGGTAATTTGTACGATTGAGTCCATAGTCTTACCTTAATTGCTGTAAATCCTGAATCATACCTTTAGCAGAGCCATAATGGCTACCTTCAAGCAGAGGGGTTATTTATGAAAGAGTCGAAAATACTCTTGATAAGCAATTTTTATTTAATAGTAAATATATGTCTTGCCCTCGTAAGCTCTGCTTATTTTATCGTCCATAGAGGTTTGACAGACCATGGGCTTGGGTGTAGCGTCTTACGTCAATATTTTATGAAAACTAATGCTTGTTTCTCTTCAAACAGGAGGGGGAGATATGATTGAATTTACACTGAATGGGAAGGTGGTATCCCTGGATGCCGATAATGACACACCGTTACTCTGGGTCATACGTGACGAGGTCAATCTGACCGGGACAAAATACGGCTGTGGGGCAGGATTATGTGGCGCCTGTACCGTTCATGTTGATGGTAAGGCCCTACGTTCCTGTGCTATTAAGGTTGGTGACGTGGCCAATACCAGTATCACAACAATTGAAGGCCTGTCACCTGATGATTCCCACCCGTTACAAAAGGCCTGGATTGCCGAGCAGGTTCCACAATGCGGATATTGTCAGTCCGGTCAGATTATGAAGGCCGCTGAATTGCTGGCAGACAACCCCAAACCCAGCCGGGATGAAATTATACGGCATATGGACGGTAACATTTGCCGCTGTGGGACGTATAACCGAATTCTTGCTGCAATCGAACGTGCAACGGTGGAGGGTTAAGCTATGTCTACCAATACTATTATGTCAGATTTGACCCGTCGTGATTTTCTCAAAGGTTCTGCTGGTTTAACGTTTGCCGTTGCGGTGAATGGGACGGGGGGGCTGTTATTGTCCTCACCCGCAAATGCTCAACGTGCAGGGAGTAATATTTCCGCATGGTTAAGTATTGCTCGGGATGACACCATTACTATACTGACTCCCGGTGCTGAAATGGGCCAGGGTTCCATGACCAGTGTGCCATTAATGCTTGCCGAGGAGATGGATGCAGACTGGGACAAGGTGAAGCTGGAGTGGGCGCCGGCGGATAAAGATATCTATGGATATGGCAGTGGCAGGCGGCGATCCATGGCCATTGTCGGGTCACGTGCTGTCCGTAGCTATTTTGCACCAATGCGTACGGCAGGGGCCCAGGTGAGAAAAGTCTTGTTGAATACTGCAGCGAAGGAATGGAATGTGCCTGTCAGTGAATTAACGACAGAACCGAGTGTGGTCATCCATACACCCACTAACCGCAGGATGACCTATGGCGAGTTGGCGGCCATGGCAGAGGTGCCTGAGAATATGCCTGAAGTCACTGAAGCGGATTTTAAAAAACCGGAGCAATACCGTTTAATCGGTAAATCACAGCCCCGTTATGATATACCCTATAAAGTCAATGGCAGTGCCGAGTTTGCCATGGATGTTAAGTTGCCCGGTATGGTCTATGCCACAACGGTGCACTCTCCCGTCCAGGGTGGTGTCCCCATAAACTGGAATCAATCCGAAATTGAGGGCATGGATGGCATCATCCAGACCATTAAATTACCCGATGGCATCGCCATCATTGGAGAAAGCTTTCCGGCGGTAATGTCTGTCAGGAGTAAGCTGAAAGTGGACTGGGACACTGCCCAGGCCAGAAGATTCAATTCAGAAGAAACCCTGGATAATGAATATGCCAGGGTGCATGCCGACCCCAATGCCAGTTCACAAACTGTTTTCGAAAAGGGCGATACGGATGCTGCTTTCGCTAATGCCAGCAAGGTATACCGGGAAGAATTCAAGTCGGATTATGCCTATCACGCACAGATGGAACCGCTGAACGCCATTGCCAGGTTTAATGCAGCCGGCGATCACGTTGAAATCTGGGAGGGGACCCAGTCACCTGACAGGACCCGTTCAACGGTTGCTGAGACATTGGGATTTAGTGAAGACCAGGTGACAGTCAATCAGTGTTATATCGGTGGGGGATTTGGACGCCGTTCCCTGGGAGACTATGCAGCAGAAGTGGCATTGATAGCCCGGGAGGCAAAAAAACCGGTTAAACTGATCTGGACCCGGGAAGAAGACATTGCCCATGGCATGTTTCGTCCCCAGAACTTTCAGTGCCTGGAGGCAGCTCTGGACAGATCCGGTAATGTATCTGGCTGGAAACATTGTGTGGTCGGTGATGGCGGTAGTTTATTGTCAGGAGGTATGGAAATCGATGTGTATTATAAAGTGCCCAACCAGTTTATTGATCGCAGGGGCGCCTCTCACAACATCAGGCTCAAGCACTGGCGTGCGGTTGCCCATCCATTCAATATTTTTGCCATTGAGGAATTCATTGACCGAATGGCTGTGGCTGAAGGCATTGATCCCATCGAATTCAGGATGAATAATATGAATATTACCCGAAAGGGTAGAAGGGTCTTTGAAAAAGTCATTGAAATGTCGGGTTGGGGTAGACAGCCAGGTAATGGCAGGGCGCTGGGTATATCTATCTCAGAGCGATCAGGCTCATTGGGTGCCGCCGTGGTTGAAATCTCCCTGAATGAATCATTGGGTAAAATCAAAGTCCATAAAGTCTGGATGGCGGTGGACGGAGGATTGGTTGTGCAGCCTGATGCAGCGATGGCAAATATTGAAAGCGGTATTAATTATGGTATTTCCAGTATCTTACATGAACGAGTGACCGTTAAAGAAGGTGCTGTTGAGCAGTCTAACTACCATGATTATCACGTGATGCGAATGTCGGACACACCTGAAGAACTGCATATCGAATTTGTTCAATCGGATGAGAAGGAGCCAACCGGACTCGGTGAATTAGGGAACCCGCCCATCGCATCGGCCATTGCCAATGCTTTCTTCCATTTGACAGGGAAACGTTTGTCGCATATGCCGTTTACCCAGGAGCGTGTGAAGCAGGTACTAACGGCCTGATCCTGAAACAAGTATAATAAGGGAGGTCTTATATCAGACCTCCCTTATGGTTCATTTCTTTCTGACAATCAGCACCGGCACCGTACTGTTTGACAGCACTTCTGATGCAATGCTTCCGAGCAGGATTTTTTGCAAACCCCTGCGACCGTGAGATGCCATGACGATGAGATCACAGCCTTTCTCATTAGCAGTATCAATAATCCCGTCTGCCGGATGTTTGTCCCTGATATGTATTAGCTCGCATTCAAGACCATGACTGTTAATAATTTCTTCAGCAGTGGAAAGTACCTTGTTGGCAATATCATCTTCATGTTTTTCATATTCTTCTATCGGGTTCATATCGCCGCCACGCACTTTCTGGGCCATGTCCAGTGCAGACCATAGTTCGGTGACTGTCACCACAGTGACGTTACTCTTCATTGAACGGGCAAGGTCAATGCCATGATTGAAAGCAGCCTGTGCACATTCGGAGCCATCTGTTGCGATTAATATATTCTTTTACATTATTTTCTTCAGTAAAAAAAAGTTCTTCTATTTACCATGTTACTGTTATCAATTTTCTGTCTATATGATAGAGTTCATGTATGTGACAGGATAGCGCCTGTTTCAGGATTCTTCAATAAAATCATATATTTCAGCGGCTTGATTAGCCATTATGAAAAAACAAATGAAACCCGACCATGAAATCTCGCATCTCGCCACGTGGACGTTTATACTTTTACCATAAAAACCAAAAAGGAGAGGCCTCATGTTAAAGTTTAAAGTATTGCTGGTTCTGTTCGTATTTTGTTTTTCACCTGTAGCATATTCACTTGAAGTTGGTGATGCCGCGCCGGATTTTGAATTAGAGGGTACCGATGGTAAGACCTATACGCTGTCTCAATTCAAGGGTAAGGAATCTGTCGTTATTGCCTGGTTTCCCAAGGCCTTTACCCGAGGGTGTACTATAGAATGCAAATCCCTTGCTGATAACGGTCACCTGATTAATAAATACCGGGCCACCTATTTTATGGCCAGTGTTGATCCCATTGAACAGAACAAGGGATTTGCTGCTGAACATAATGCAGATTTTCCCATGCTCAGTGACCCGACCAAGGAAGTGGCTAAGGCCTATGGGGTGTTAAGAGATGATAGAGGTGTTGCTGCCCGGCATACTTTTTACATAGATGAAAACGGGATCATTGTGGCTATTGACAGAGATGTGAACCCGTCCACCTCAGCGGAGGACATGGCCGCCACTCTGGGTGATTTAAACACGGCCATGAGGTAAAAACATTTTTCGATATTTATTTTCTTATGCCCCGAATTCGGGGCATAATTTTTTAACGTGAATTTTGCACTAAGAATTTTCTGGAGTATCCAATGAGTAAATTTCAAGCAAGCATGAAATCCCTGGTTGTCATTATCGGCCTTTCCTGGTACCCAGGGGCCATGTCCCAGGGGCAGATCTATCAGGCAGAGGATCACGCCTACCGGGTTGTGACAGTGGTGGACAATCTAAAAGACCCCTGGTCCATTACTTTTTTGCCCAATGGCGATATGTTATTTACTGAACGTCCGGGTAGACTTCGAATTGTTCGTGACGGTGTTCTAGACCCTGAGCCCATTGCCGGTATTCCTGAAGTCAGGTACCAGGGGCAGGGCGGTTTACTGGATGTGGTTCTTCACCCTGAGTATGGATCAAATAATCTTATCTATCTAAGTTATGCAAAACCCAATGCCGATGGGGAAGGGACCACGGCCATCATCCGCGGCAGGTTTGATGGCAGGCGTCTGAACAATGTAGAAGAAATCTTTGAGGCAAAGGCATGGAGTGATTCCAACAGCCATTTCGGTTCAAGACTGGCCTGGCATCCGGATGGATATTTATTTATCACTGTGGGTGACAGGGCATTTAATCCCCTTGCCGTGCCCAGGGAAGAACACCCGGCACAAAACCTGATGCTGCACCAGGGTAAAGTCATCAGACTCAATGAAGATGGCAGCGTACCTGATGACAACCCCTTTGTTGGTCGCAGTGACGCCTTGCCTGAGATCTATTCCTATGGGCATAGAAACCTGCAGGGTCTGGCCATTATGCAGGACACAGGGGATGTGTTTACCATTGAACATGGTGCCCAGGGAGGAGATGAATTAAACCATATCCGCCCGGGCCAGAATTATGGTTGGCCGGTAATCGGCTACGGTACCCAGTATGGCGGTGAACCTATTCATCAATCCCGTGAGCGGGAGGGTATGATGCAACCATTGCATTTCTGGACGCCCTCAATTGCCCCATCGGGACTGATGATCTATACCGGCGACGCCTTCCCGGAATGGAAGGGCAACGTGTTTGTGGGCGGTCTGTCGGGACTGGAACTGCACCGGATTCCGTTGAATAAAATAGATGACAGCTGGCGAATAGGACGGCCCGAACGGCCTTCATTATTACAGGGATTTGGCCGCTTCCGTGACGTCAGGCAGGGGCCTGATGGATTTATCTATGTTGCTATTGATGATCGCCGCGGTGGTACCTTAACCCCAATTGTAAGGCTGGAGCCGGTGGAAATGGACCAGTAAGCCATTGTAATTATGAGACCTGGGCGGATGACCCTGCGAGTGACATTATTTTTGGCATTCCAGTCTCTATGGTTTCAGGGGCTTGCTATAGGTGAGCCTGTGATTGAAGGTCCATTCCTCGGTATTGGAAATGAGCCATGCAGCGTTTTTATGTCTACCTATGAACATAACCCGGCATCACTGGATGACCATCTCGAAACCGGAGATGAAGGCCCTCACCATAAGACCAGTTACACATCGGTAGACTATATAAACTGGGTACAGGGGTATCTGTCCGGATATAACCTGCATGAAAACGACGGCGTTAATATTGCTGAAAATGCCAGTAATGGCGGTATGTTAAATTTTCTTTACCGGCGCTGTACGGAAACACCGGATGCATCGTTCTCTACTGTGTTGCCAAAATTAATTGAGCGGCTGGAAAACAGGTGAGGGAAAGTGAGGGGTGAAGGGTAAGGCGTGAGGGGCTAGATGTAATTACTGGGAATGAACTAGATGACTTCTTACCCCTAACACTTCACCCCTTACAGAAAAACGCCCCTGTTGCTTGACACCAGGGGCGTTTTTTTTAATTAATCTGCGGCAAAGCAGTAAAACAATCCATCACCACCCGAACTTCTCAGGGCCTCCTGGCTGCAGCCGCGCGAATCATGTGCAGATCCCCAGGCGGCGCGGTCATGATGACCTACCCTGGCTTTTCCTGCATCGCTACTAGTCCAGTTATTACAGGTCATGTCTTCTCCAGCCGGGTAGGCTGTACCGTCCTGTTGTCAACCCGTGAGGATATCATGCCTGTTTGGGGCATATCCTCCACCCGGGATGATGGCACCATTCTCTGCCACAGCTTCACGCATGCTCATACGGGTAAGGTAGCTGTGTAATTCATCCAGGTCACGTCCTATCAGTCTGCCGTTGGCGTTATACCATGGGCCGTCACCAATTCGGTCGCGGGCATTGATGGCATTGGGCCCCTGGGTACTTAAATAGGCACGCCAATCCCGGCTACCAGCACTGACTTTTTCTGCAAGCATTTTACAATGGGCATCCGCCCCCGCCAGACCGCCCAGATCAGCGCCATTGCCAACACCAATGCTGGTGACGAAAAAGCTCAGGGAATTGTCCTGGGCCGATAAAGGTGACATAAATAGTGTTGAAGTCATCATAATAAATAATAGTTTTTTGATTTCCCCTCCTGGTTTATCTACCGTTTTGTTGATTAAAAGATTAATACCGTTGACCAATCCAGTCAGCGATATAATTAAAGTTGTTCTCTACAGCATTATCATATCTGCCGTCGTATGGCTGTCCTGCAGGCATACAGTTTCTACATGGCGTGCCCCCGTGAGTAGCGCCCTCAACAACGATGTAGTCTTTGTCTGTCATGGTCGCCATGTTAAAGATAATCTCTCCATCGCGGATAAAATAGTGCCCGCCCATGGTCACTACCAGCAGTGGGACTGAAATATTTTCTACCGCACAAGGTGCAGAGTTGTTTGTCGAGCACCAGTCGATTTCGTCAATGGCATGTGTAGAGCGGACTGCACGGACACTGAGAAATGATTTCAGGCTGAGGTATAAAGTCCCTGAGTTGAAGGTCTTACGACTTTCAGATGATTGACCAGGGACCCTGACGCTTTGCACCTTACAGCAATCCTCAATCATGCCGTCATCTTTCAGTAGTTTAACCGGGCCCTGGGAAGAATTTTCCACACTGAGGTCGTTAATAAAGAGTCTACTGCCAGTACCCCGTGGAACAATAAATACGTCATCGTCAGGATAACGGTGTTGACCAGATTCAATCTCCTGAAGTGATGCCAGTGCGATATCTATCAGACCATTAAGTCGGGCCGATTGGGCCCTGAAATAGCGGTCCTTGAATTCTTCGGAGTAATGGGATTCACCGTTGGGATTATAGCCGTTGTCCGGGTTAAACAGATCGAGTGAGGGGTCTATTTCTGGAATGGCGTTATTGGCGATGATGTCTTCATCATTAATCACGGATGGGTCTATGCTTCTAACTTCATTGATGCCATTCCCTGGATGGGCATCCCATAGGATCAGACCATCACCAGCGGGCAGGTCAGCCAGTGCATCAGAACATTTAATCAGTTTCTGTGGCTGTTGGCAGAATTTTACCCCCTGTTCGGCAACCGCCTGGTAAAAACTCATGGTGGGGCCACCGCCACTGTGGCCAAACAGGACCACTGAGTTGATACCTGGAATATTTCTCAGGTATTCCACTCCCTGTTTTACATCTAGTGCATTATTTTCCCAGGGTGCACAACGTGCCTCGTTATTATCGCATCGGGGATTCATGGCCAGCACGAGTATTCCTCTGGCTGATAACTCGCCTGTAGCGATGTGTGACAGAAAGTTGGAATCCCTGTGCATCAAAACCACCCCCACATTCGGGGTCGGAAATAGAGCAGGATCGGGCCGGTATAATACCCCCTTGGTAGATTCCGGCTTGAACTGAATGTACTGAGGGGAAGAGGTATCCGCGTAACTGTTGACTGTGAAAATTAAAAGCGTAGATAAGAGTAGAATAATTCGCATCAGAACCTCTCATTGATCCAGTTGGCAACATAGTCATAATAATTTTTAACAGAATTATCGTAGCGGCCATCGTAGCCACCCGGCACACAGGCCTCGCAGGGCGTGATACCATGTACCGCGCCTTCCAATACCATGAAGTCCTTGTCCAGACTTGTAGCGGCCTCGTAAAAGATCTCACTGTTTCTTAGGAAATAGTGCCCCCCCATGGCAGTGATCAGTACCGGGACCTTAATATTTTGAACATTACATACGGTGGAATTGTTACTGGAACAATAATCAATTTCCGTCATGGCGTGGGAGGATCGTATTGCGCGGGTGCTAAGAAAAGAGCGTAGTGTCAGCATTCGTGTCCCGGACCAGAATCGCTGGTTGGATTCTGGTTTCAGGTCTACAGGACGGACATTGCTGACAATACAGCAATCTTCAATGGTGCCATCATTTTTCAAAAATTTTCTGGGTTTCATGGTGCTGTGGTCGATACTGAGGTCCAGGCGCATCAGCCGCGAGCCATCCCCATTGGGGATGACAAATGCATCGTCATCGGGATATTTATATGTCCCGGCCTCAATCATATCCAGCCTTTCCTCTGCAATGTCGATCAACCGGTTCATACGTTCAGACTGGGCCCTGAAATAGGTTTCTTTAAAATCATTAGAATAGTCGGAGACTCCATTGGGGTTGTAACCGTTCTCAGGATTAAATGGGTCCAGCCTGGGATCCAAACGCGGGGTGGCATTGTGGTTCATGATCTCTTCATCATTAATAATTGCCGGGTTGAGGCTACGCAATGCATTGGCCCCATTTCCCAGGTGCGCGTCGCGAAAGACTACACCATCCGCTGGAGGCAGGTTGGCCAGATCATCAGAGCACTGGGTCAATTTTTGTGGCTGCTGACAAAATTCAACACCATTTTCAGCCACCGCCTGGTAAAAGCTCATGGTTGGTCCCCCACCACTTCCCCCCAACAGTATGACCTTTTCAATTCCAGGAATGCTCTTTAAAAATTCAATTCCCTGTTTTATGACCAGGGCATTATTTTCCCAGGGCGCACAAAGTGCTTCGTTGTTATGACATACAGGATTCATGCCGAGAATAATAAAACCTCGTGCGGCCATATTTTCCATTGATATATGCGCCAGACGGTTTGCCGTGCGGTGCATATTCAGTGTTGCTATATGTGGTGTTGGATAGATATCAGGGTCCGGGCGGTACAGTGCCCCCATGGCCGCGCTGGGAGAAAACTGGATATATTCCGGTGCTGGAGTTTCGGCCTGGAGATTGGCAACCAACAGGAGGTAAATCACGACAGCCAGTAGTTTTAAGTAGTCAATTTTCATCAGTTTCTCGATTGATTTTACCGATAATTAATACAGGGAATTAAATGTCCACAGCTGTATCGAACGGGGACAGTTTCTGGTTTTCTAGAAGCGATCATTTATCCACTTTGCCAGATAATCAAAATCATTTTTTACCGCATTGTCATACCGGCCATCGTAGGCCTGGCCCTCGGGCATGCAGGCCGTGCAGGGATTGCCGCCATGGGTTGCTCCTTCAACGGCAATGAAATCCTTGTCCTGACTGGCGGTAAAGTCGTAGATAAGTTCGCTATTTCTGACAAAGTAATGGCCAGTCATGGCGCTGACCAGGACAGGTACTGAAATATACTGGACCATGCAGAGTGTGGAATTGTTGCTGGAACAGTAGTCGATCTCTGTCATGGAATTGGTTGAGCGGATGGCACGAACACTGAGAAAGGATTTTAATGATAGCATTCGGGTGCCTTCCCAGAATTCCTCATGCCCCTGGGGGTCAATGTCAAATGGGCGTACACTTTCAACGATACAACAATCCTCTATTGTGCCGTCATTTTTAATTTCCTTGTGTGTATTAACCGTACTATGGTCAATGCTACGGTCGATGCGCATAAGCCTTGATATGTCTGCCATGGGTATGACGAAGGCGGCGTCGCCTTTGCTTGAATAGGTACCTGCTTCTACCTGTTCCATTCGCTCCAGGGCAATATCAATCAATTTATTCATACGGGCAGACTGGGCCTCCAGGTAGCTTTCTATGAATTCATCAGAATAGCTGGTATTGGCACCGTCATAGCCGTTTTCCGGATTAAACGGATCCAGTCTGGGATTGAGTTTCGGGGCTGCGCCATTATTCAGAATTTCCTCATCATTCATCACGGCCGGATTGAGACTCCTGACCGCGTTTATCCCGTTACCCAGGTGGGCGTCCCAGAAAATAACGCCATCGGCAGGTGGCAGATCGCGTATATAGTCAGGGCATTTCATCAATCGTTCCGGTGCCTGGCAAAGGCTGTTGCCATTTTCAGCTATGGCCTGGTAGAAGGCCATGGTGGGGCCGCCACCGCTGTGACCAATTAGAATCACAGTATCGATTCCAGGCAGGCTGCGCAAAAGTTCAACACCCTGCTTAACATCCAGTGAATTATGTTCCCATGGCGTGCAAAGTGCCTCGTTATTCTGGCAGCGAGGGTTCATGCCCAGGGCGACAATGCCGCGCTTGGGCATTTCCTGGGTAGAAATATGTGACATAAAATTGGAATCACGGTGCATTGCCAGGGTAGCTACATGAGGATTAGGAAATATGTCAGGATCTGGCAGGTACAGGGCACCCATGGTTGCGCTCGGCTCAAACTGGATAAATTGGGGCGGGGGTTGTTCTGCATGAATCGGACTGGCACATATGACAAGAAACAGCAGATTAACAAGTACGAAATGAATAGACTTCATTTTGATTGTCCCCCCGGTAGCTTTTTGGTAGTTGTAATAGTGTAGTGTATTTCCTCTATCTAAACATCATCATGTGCTGGTTGCCATCTTCATCCATAACTTCAACGGCAACAGACAACCCGGTTTCAACGTATTTTCTCCATAAATCAAATACTTTTGTAAGTATATTATTTCTTTGATCCAGGGTCAGGGAGAGCCAGTCTTCATTTGAGGTCAATTGCAGCGAACCTTCATCTAGTTGTTCCACTGCTATAAAGGGCGTCACCCCGGTCTTATTTTCAACTTCTTTAACCAAGCTTACAAAATGTGCTCTAAAGAGTGAAAAATGATGATTTTGAGGTGTTGCAACTGGACTTTCATCTTTTTTTGCAAGTAAATCACTGTGTATCCATCCATAATCCAGGCGTTTATCATTTGTTGCTACTTCCACCCAATCTTCATAACGGCTAATCTCAATTATTTCACGATTTATTGGCAGTCTTTTGACAATTGTGGATGTAGTAGAAGGTCGGGACCGAAGGTTAACAATTTCAGCATTGATAACCAGGGTATCTCCACGGTCAGCGATAGCGGAATGATTGAACATGCATAAGGCTAAAATCAGCCATGAAGGCCAGACAAATTTATGTAAATAATCGTTCAGTTTATACATGTGAATATAGAAGGTCTAACTCAGGACCTGAAGGTTTGAATGAATTGAGAGATTCTTTCAGCGTTCTTGCCTAAATCACCTTTGCCAACCCGGGAAGATGAGCGTATATCAATACGGCTTCCAGATCCTTCCTGACGTACCCGGATCACGATATCATCGATGAAACCGAACAGCATTGAGGTATCATAAGCCTCAATGATGCCCTGTTGATAATCAAGGTTAATAAACTCCCATTGCAAATCTTTGACAACCTGGGTTGCTTCAACTAATGCATCATCCACACTTAGCTCCGTTATGAGAGGTTTAATTTCAGGATAAGCTGCCAGTTGCTTACTTGCTGTTACATCTTTCATATAGGCAGTAGAGTTATCACCTGGTTGTCTGAGATTTATGGTTTCCTGGTATAAGGGAGGGTCATCTACATCCGTTGAAATATCATGGGTCAATGGTTTGGTGAAATTGTCTATCCCGACCAAAATAACAGCAGTAAGTACTGGGATCATACCCAATATGACAATCAGGATTACGGGTCGCCATGAAATATAAGCTTTAGTCAGAGTCAAAAATGCAGACAGGAAAATGGTGGTAACCATCAGTACGACACCTATGATTATGGCAATTATCATGATCCGAAATGTAAGAAACCCGGGGGTATTCAGGTAATACCTGAAAAGAGGTGCAGTGACGATGACTGCCAGATTCAAACAGGCAAGGTAGGATAGTAATGTGATCATCGTCATGGTCTTGCTGTGGGTGATAGGCGAACTATCTGTTTCAAATTGCCAGTCCTGTGAGAATTTCATATACGTATTTTAGTATTAATCATAACCGGATTAGACACGGTTTTTACACAAAGTTTTAACGGAGATTGGCCAGGATGATTTCAGCATGCTTGTACTGGCTTAAGAGTGACCTGGCGGCATTCAACTGACTCCTCGCCCTGGTTTGGCTATGCTCACTATGGCTTTGATATCTCTCAGGGTCCCATGCAAAATAGTTTTCATTTAACGCGTCTGCGCAAAACCTGGCAGCCAGTTCAATATAAATAGTTAAAGTAGCAGGAAGAATTGCTGACCATTCTGTATCAGTTAGTAGTTGTTTAGAACCGTCGCGATATCCTTGCAGACCTGCCTGAAAATTTTCCAGTGAAAAAATTGAAGATGTGTCATCTTCACCATTGGGATTACACCAGGAACGCATGGCGTCACCGAGTTCCAGCATTATTTGCATGTCACTCAATGTATCGTAATCTAGGATACAAATGGCTTTAAGGGAGTCTTGCTTAAAAAGAAAGTTATTAATTTTTGGATCACCATGGACTTTTCTGGAAATTGACTCGGGTAATACAGGCAGTTCCATGGCCTGATTTAATATTTCTATCCCCAGCAGCTTTATTTCTTTATATCTAATATGGTCCTGTTGATTGAGTAGCGCATCTTCAAGATTTTTTAAATGTCGATGAGTATCATGTACTCCTGGCCGTATGCTTTTAAACTGGTAATCTATAGAATTTAACAATTGATGGAACTCACCCAGAACACGCCCGGCTTCGCAGGCGACTTCGGGGTCATGCACAAGGTCAAACGTGGTCCCAGGGATATAATCATATAATCTCCAGATTATATTATTTTGCTGACTAAATAATTTGCCAGACGTATTTGGTAAAAGCCGGGGGATGGCCATTCCATTGGTGCGCATGAATGACGTCACATAATTTATATCCTCATGTATATCTGTTTCAAACATGGGATTTACCTGCTGCAAAATATATTGATTCGTTTCAGTGCTAACCAGCCAGGTATGGTTTATAAGGCCTGAACCTATGGGGTCTACTTTGGCATCTGTTATACCATAGCACTGGAGTACTGATGCATCAGGCGCAGCTGGTTTCATAGTTAGATCATCATCAAGTTGTTAAACCAGTTGAGTAATCTTGTCATCCTGGTTTTTTTCAACATTGACGGCAATTATATGTGTCCTGGGTAGTGAATTAAATTCAGTTGCTGTAGCACTGGTATATGCTCCCATCATGGGTGCAATAATCAAATCACCAATTTCAAGTTCCGGCAGTTCAATATCTTCTGAGATTACGTCAATACTGTCACAGGTAGGTCCGGCGAGTACACTAGGTCGGGTTTGACCTTTACGGACAGATATCTTTGGATAGATGGCATGGTCAAAAATTTGTCCACTGAAAGAGTTATACACTCCATCATCCAGATAATACCACGGGACATCGTCACGAATTGCCTTGCCAATGACGGATGTCAGACAGGTCATGGCCGGCGCAGCAATAAATCTTCCCGGTTCGGCAATCACCCGGATATTTTTCGGGCGGTTTTCGATGACGTCATTGATAGGTGCACAAAACTCATCAATACTGATTCCTGTGCCATCATAATCAATAGGAAATCCGCCACCAATATCCAGAATACTCATAGGTATTTCCCGTTTCGTCCTGCTCTCGCTAATGATTTCAAGACATTTGTTTATTGCATCTACATGAGATTGCTGAAGCTTTGATTGCGAACCAACGTGAAAACTCAGCCCTTTTATATGTATTCCAAGCTGATCAGCACTTGCTAGAAAGGTCTGCACATTATCTACTGATAAACCAAATTTTTTAGAAAGATTAACGACTGCGTTCGGATTAGGAAAACTCAGCCTTAATAACAGTCCCACACGCTCTTTATAACGAATAAATTTCTCCAGCTCGTATTCGTTATCTACCACAAAGGTAGTACAACCAAACCTGAGCGTAGATCGTATATCAATGTCCCTTTTTATAGGATGGGTGTGGATGGTTTTTTTTGCTGAGATATGATTTTTCTCAAGCAGTTTAACTTCGCCCTGGGTAGCAAGATCAAAATTACAGCCTTCTTTATGGAGGACATCTAATACTGTCTCATTGGGTAAGGCCTTGATAGCAAAATACAGGTCAACACTGGGCAATGCATGTTGTAGCTTACGGTATTGTTCTCTTAATGTATTGCAATCGAGTATCAGCAATGGTGAGCCATATTTCGCTACCAGGTCCTGCCAGTTTCTACCAGCAACGGGCGATTTGAGTTCCATAAACTTTAACTGGATGCAGGTATGGTAAGGTCAACAATATACTGAGGTAGGGCAAAACACCCCAGGTGAACCTCAGGGTTATAATATCTTGTCCTGAAGTTTGCATTTTCAAATCGTTGTTTAATGGTATCCAAATCTACCTGCCTGTGTAGTAGTGAATCACTACCCCAGCCAAATGCCATGTCACCACCAATATAGGTAGGGACTGCCGCGACATAAAAGTGATGGTCCTGAAAAATTTGAGAAAAGCAATTATGCGTGTTTTTAATCTCATCTGGTTGCATAAAGGCCACTCCGTTTTGGGTAACAATGATGCCATTCTCATTCATAATACGGTGGCAGTTGTTATAAAAATCCATCTGGAACAACACTTCGCCTGGACCGATGGGATCGGTTGAGTCGACTATGATTACGTCAAATGCGTCCTTTGATTCGGCGACAAATTTGGCGCCATCTGCAATGACCAGGTTTAATCTAGGATCATCAAATGCCCCCTGGGAATGACGGGGCAAATATTTTACGCACATATCTACCACTGCTTTATCTATTTCAACCATGGTGACAGTTTTAACTTCTTTATGCCTCAAGGTTTCCCGCAGCATCCCGCCGTCTCCACCACCGATGATGAGGATATTTTCTGCTGTACCATGGGCAAGTATAGGCACATGGGTGAGCATTTCATGATAGATAAATTCATCCTTTTCCGTGGTCTGGATGATGCCGTCCAGCGCCATGACCCGGCCGAATTTTGAATTATGAAATATAATAATGTGCTGATGCTCGGATTTATCTTCAAAATATACATCCTCTATACTGAAGATCTGGCCATGGGCATCATACAGCGTTTCTTCAAATTGATTTTTCATCTCAATTTCCTTGTGTAACTTATTAATTATATTATGAACTTTTTTCAAACCTTGAATTATGTGATGTAATATAATTTTGCAGGATATTACAAGTACTTATTTTATCTTTATGTTGCAGCGCAGTATATCCCCGCCAGATAAAATTAAAAATTTTTTTATTATTTCTGAATTAGTGGTTTCATCTATCTATATTAATTTCTTCGTTGATTGCACTTAGCTAAATGTCAACGTAGAATGCCGGCTTTGCAGGGGTACAATTAAAATGTTTTTGCCATTATTTCAGTAGTCTTCGGTAGATAAGCTTGAATGAATATTCTTAGTAAAATAAACTGGTTTAAAAACTGATTAGGGTCAAATAAAATCATTACTTAGGGGTAGACCAGTCGGTATTCAACAGTTACTGTATTAGGCAGCTTCCTGGTTGTATATCAGAACAATAATTTTAATTACGGATATTTCTGTAGAACAAGATCGTTTGTAAAAGATTTTTTTATCATAAAACTCGAGTGGGTGGAGGTTCATAATACTTATGGAAACTTTAATATCAGCTAACCGTATAAAACAGGCATGTCTTGCATTGTCATGTTCATTTTTGATGACGGGTTTATTTGCGCAAGAGCAACAGATTGATCAAATCATGGATGAAGGGGTTGACCGTACAGAGGCAGCCGCTGCATCGCAGGGGCGCATTGATTCAACACAAGGTGAGATAGACAAACTTGTCTCCGAATACAAGCGTCAATTGAAAGTCATTGATGGTTTAAAGGTTTACAACCAGTTACTGCAGACCCAGCTTGATGCCCAGCAAAGCGATATGGGCAAGCTGCGCAGGTCCATTGACGAGGTCGCCATCATCGAGCGTCAAATCACACCAACCATGGTGAAGATGCTTGAGGCACTGGATGCATTTGTTCAGCGTGATGTGCCTTTCCTGCTGGACGAAAGGACCGCCCGTATCGAACGTCTGCGGGGGGCTATAGAAGACGCCAACATTACCACCGCTGAGAAGTTCAGGGCTGTACTCGAGGCCTATAACATTGAAGGGGATTACGGTCGTACCATTGAGGCTTACAATACGACTTTGAATCTGGACGGTGCAAATCGCGAAGTGAGTATGCTCAAGATTGGTCGGATTGCCTTGATATACCAGACCGCCGACAGGACCATAAATGGTGTCTGGAACCAGTCAAGCCGGTCCTGGGAAACCATTACCGACGAAGAATTCAGAAATCACATTGCGAAAGGATTACAGATCGCCCGTGAGCAGGTTGCTCCTGACATGATCATGATTCCTCTCGTTGCATCGGAGATACAATAATGAAGCGCTTTATTACATCAATCCTATTTACATCCCTGTGTTTGACCGGTCTCAATGTCAGTGCCCAGGGGTCATTGTCCAGCCTGGATGATCTGCTCAAGCAGGTCCAGGATGGTACCTTCCGTGAAAATCAACAAAACCGTGCCCGCGAGCAGGAGTTTGTTCAAAACCGTGGACGCCAGCAGGACTTATTGCGACAGGCTGAAACTGATCGTGCCAACCTGGAGGCAGAAAGTGCCCGGATGGAGCGTGAGTTTGAAGAAAACGAACTGGCACTGGCTGAATTGCGTGAGCAGTTGTCAGTCAGGATGGGCTCATTGCGGGAATTATTTGGTGTCCTGCAGCAGGCTGCAGGTGATGCCAGGGGTAACTTTGAAAGCTCATTAACTAACGTAGAATACCCCGAGCGTGCAGCTTTTCTCACGACCCTTTCAGAGAAGATGGGATCAACTACAGAGCTGGCATCCCTGGAAGAAATCGAACAATTATGGTTCGAATTGCAGCGGGAAATGACGGAGCAGGGCAAGGTTAAACGGATTAACACCACAGTGGTGACTGCCGATGGCGCAGAGGCCAATATGGATGTTATCCGGGTAGGTGTGTTCAACCTGGTAGCTGATGGTAAATACCTGACCTACAGTGACCCCGGTACAGGTGGTACTGGTATTGTCTCTGAATTACAAAGACAGCCACAGGCCCGTTATCTTGATGCAGTAAATGAAATGCAAAATGCATCATCTGGTGTAGTTGGATTTGGTCTGGACCCAAGTCGCGGTCAGTTACTGTCCATGCTGGTACAGACGCCTAACCTCAGAGAACGCATTGACCAGGGTGGTACAGTGGGTTACATCATCATCGGTCTTGGTGCTATTGGTGCGGTGATTGCAATCCTGAGGTTTATCCTGCTTCTGGTTGTCAGTGCCCAGGTGGCTGCGCAAAAACGCAACCCGGGCAAAGCCTCCAAAAAGAACCCGCTTGGTCGTGTGTTGTCTGTTTACCAGGACAGCAAGGGCATCGATCTGGAATCTTTGGAATTACGTCTTGGTGAGGCCGTGCTGAAGGAAACACCTAAACTGCAACGGTTCAATATGATGCTTAAGGTGATCGCGGTGGTGGCCCCATTATTAGGGCTGCTGGGAACAGTGACCGGTATGATTATCACCTTCCAGGCCATTACCCTGTTTGGTGCGGGTGATCCGAAAATGATGGCTGGTGGTATTTCTCAGGCACTGATCACAACAGTATTAGGACTGTGTGTCGCCATTCCTATGGTGATGTTGCATACCCTGGTTGCCGGTAGAAGTAAGGCGCTTGTGGAAGTACTGGAAGAGCAGGCAACCGGCATGGTGGCTGAATACGCTGAACAATCCGGCAAAGTCTCCTGAATATCACCGTTTAGCAGGGAAAATTAAATGGTAGAAATGATCTATAACCTGTTACGCGCCATCACCTCGGTGGTTGGCGTGGAACAGGGTTTCATTAACATGTGGGAAGCTATCCGCGATTTCATTGAACTGGGTGGTGATGTCTTATTTCTCATTGGTTTCCTGATGATTTTTATGTGGGTTCTGATAATTGAGCGAATACTGTATTTCACCATTAATCACAGGCAGATAGTCAAGAAAACGGTAGCTGCATGGAATGCCCGCCCTGAGCGGAAGTCCTGGCAGGCACACCGTATTCGCGAGGCCATGATCTCCGAAGTCAGGTTATCCGCACAGAAGTTTCTCGGATTGATTCAGGCAGCTGTTGCATTATGTCCGCTAATGGGGCTATTGGGCACCGTGACAGGCATGGTCGGTGTTTTCGAGATTATGTCGATCCTGGGGTCGGGTAATGCCCGCGCCATGGCTGACGGGGTCTCCAAGGCCACTGTGCCCACTATGTGCGGCATGGTTGCAGCGCTTTCCGGGCTATTTATCAGCTATTGGCTGCAAAGAAAGGCCCAGATTGAAATTCAGTTGCTTGGTGAAAAAATGACGATGGACCATTAACACTTTGAATAATTCGCAAGAATTGACTAATCTTAAAAGTATAACTGTACAGGTGACCGATGCGTAAAATCTCTCAGCAGGGCATTGAAGAAGAAACCGCTATCGATATAACCCCACTTATCGATATTGTCTTCATTATGCTCATCTTTTTTATCGTGACAGCGACCTTTGTCAAAGAACCTGGAACGACCGTAGATAAACCGACTGCATTAACTGCAGATCCCAAACCCAGGGCGAATATTCTCATCGCTATAGACTCTGCTGATGGCGTATGGGTTGATAGGCGTCGTATCGATCCCAGGGCAGTCAAGCCCAGTATTGAACGCTTATTATCTGAAAATCCAAGCGGATCTGTCATTATCCAGGCTGACAATAAGTCAACCAATGAAGCACTGGTCCTGGTGATGGATGCAGCCAGGGAAGCAGGCGTTGCCAATGTTGCAATATCTGCACTGGAAGAATAACTGAACGAAACGAGGTGATATTGTGGTACAAACGATTGGAAGATATGCAGTAAGTTTTGTATCAGCGGGGGCCGTGGTTTTTACCCTGTTTTATATGATGCAATTTCTGATTGCGACGGCAGACAGGACACTGGATGAAGAAAGCGCAGGGCGTATTATGGAGTTTGTCCGCGTCCCTGAACCAGAGGTCATACGACCTAAAGAACCGCCCAAAAAGCCACCACCACCTGATGAACCGCCACCGGAACCACCACCACCCCAGCTGGATAATCTCGATCCCACAGCGGAGAGTATTGCAGTGGCATCCGTGGATGTTAATACCTCCATAGATATGGACACGGGTGGGTTTCAGTTGGCCAATGATGGTGAATACCTGCCTATCGTGAAGGTTCGCCCAATCTACCCCAATAGCGCACTGTCACGCGGCATTGAGGGCTATGTCATAGTGGAATTTACTGTGACACGCCAGGGTACGACAAGAGATGTGGTCGTGGTTGAATCCCAACCAAACCGGATATTTGATCGCGCCGCCATACAGGCAGCCCAGAAGTTCAAATATAAACCTCGCGTAATCGATGGTGAACCCATCGAGGTACCAGGTGTTCAGAATAAAATTACGTTTGCAATTGAAGACTAAGCAGGAGTAAATACGATGGTTCAAATGCCAAGCTTTACCAGGATAATTACCGTACTTTTCACCTGTCTAATCCTGACGTCAGCCAGTTTTGTCAGCGTTGCCCAGGACAATCAGGGCCGTCAGGAGCGTGAGACCAAAAAGACGCCGACCATGTCCGAGGCTGTATATAAGCGGTTACTGGAAGCGCAGGAGGCCATTGAGGCAAAGGACTATGAAGGCGGTCTCACCATACTGCGTGAGATGGAAGGTATGTCAAATATCAGCAGTTACGGCAAGGTACAGGTGTACAATTTTACGGCATACACATATTTCACCATGGAGCGGTATCAGGAGGCCCTGCGTTACTATGAAAGGGTCATGAACGAACCCGATGTGACCGAAGGTATCCTGTTAAATACTCTATATACCGTTGCCCAGCTCTATTTTGTAATCGAGGATTACGACAAGGCAGTTGATACTATTGACAGATGGTTTGCTGCTGCACCGGAACCCACGCTCAATGCTTATATGCTAAAAGGTCAGGGGCTATATCAGCTGGAGAGATACCGGGACGCTCTGCAACCGTTACTGGATGCAAGGAAAATGCTGGCTGCACGGAATGAAACACCCAAAGAAATTCTTTTATTGCTGTTGCAGAATATTTATCTGCAAGTGGATGACTACCCCAAGATGATAGGCATTCTAAGAGAACTGGTAGTTCTGTATCCAAAAGCTGAACACTGGCGGTCTCTGTCAGCGGCGTATTCAGAACTGGAGCAATATGACAAACAAATGGCCATCCTGGAAATGTTATATGAATCAGGAAATCTCGATAATGGCCGTTCACAGATGAACCTTGCCAACCTCTATTTAATGCATGAAGCACCTCACAAGGCTGCCGTACTCATAGACAAGGGCATGAAAGAGGGCAAGATCGAGGAAGAAGAACGTAATCTCCAGCTTTTAGCCCAGTCCTGGCAACAAGCACAGGAAATGGAAGAAGCAATACAACCATTGATCAAGGCCACAAAGATTGCCAAGGATGGAAATCTGCATGTGCGTCTGGCCCAGTCCTATATCAATCTGGACCGGTATGAAGAAGCTATTGCGGTGTTAGAAGATGGAATTAAAAAAGGCGGGATTGACCGTCCTGATCAGGCCTACCTGATGTTAGGAATGGCACAGTTTGAATTACAAAAATTTGAAGCAGCCAAAAATGCATTTGCCAATGCAGGCAAGGATGAACGTAGTAAAAATGCTGCTGATGACTGGCTTAAATACGTACAAAGTGAACAGTCCAGAAAAGAGCAAATTGAAAGTTCTTTCGAGGCACGTCGCGGCTAGTGACAATCCCAAAAAACAGTTAGAAAAAGGGGAGTCTTACGACTCCCCTTTTTTTATTTGTCTGATAAGTCCTTCTTGCATAGTCGAAGCGATTAATACCCCATTAGTATCAAACAAACTTCCCCTGGCCAACCCCCTGGCATTACTGGTAGAGACCGGTTCACACTGATATAGCAGCCACTCATCTACCTTGAATGGGTGATGAAACCACATGGCATGATCAATGCTTGCCAGCTGCATGTTCGGTGAGTCGTATTCAATGTTATGTGGTAACAGTGCCGTGGTTACCAGTCCGTAATCTGAAATATAGGCCAGGAGTGCCCGGTGAGTATCAGGATCATCGCCTATTGTGTGTCTGGTTCTTACCCAGATTGATTTGATGTTCGGGTGTTTCCCGGAAGGCGGAACGGGTAAAAGATCGAATGGCGCCGTTAAATTCACAAGGTTCTGTAAACGGTCTGGAAATTTCAGCGTGCTGTTTTTACCAGATGTATCTATTAATGTATCTGGGGTTGGCACAGAGAGCATGGTTGCCTGATATTCAAGACCCGTTTCCTGTATTTGAAACGACATGTCAGTAATAAAAATGGGGCGGCTTTCCTGTAATGCCGTGACCCGACGGGTGGAGAAACTCCTGCCATTACGGGAAATTACCACATGATAGGTTATTGGGATGGAGTGATTACCTTCCCGTAAAAAATAGGCATGCATAGAATGAATCGATTTATTATCACCCACAGTGAGTTGGGCGGCCTTTAAGGATTGTCCCAGTACTTGCCCACCGTAGACCCGCCCTGTTCCGATATCAAGGCTATTACCTTCAAAAAGGTTTTCATCCAGTTGTTTAACCTGGATGAGTTGGATTAGTTTATCCAGTGCCTGTTTCATAGTTTGGCCTTATTCTATCTGTAATTAGCAATGCTCATGTTAAACTATCAGTAATCTTTTCACGATGTCATTTTACTAGTCTAATTGATGAGAATAACAGTTTTAGGCGCAGGTTTATTAGGTCTTACAACTGCATATTATTTGCAGAAGCAAGGCCATACCGTCATTTTGATCGATCGACAATCCGGTCCCGGCCTAGAAACCAGTTTTGCAAATGGCGGAATGCTGACACCCAGTCAGGCGGCACCGTGGAATTCTCCAGAGACTTTGAAAAATATCTGGAAACTCCTTGCCAGTGCTCATGCCCCATTGCGAATTCATCCGAAGACACTTATTAGTTCACTTCCCTGGTATGTGCAATTCATGAAAAATGCCTGTACTGATAATTTTCTTGAAAATCAAAAAAAGAATTTCCTGCTGGCGAATTATAGCCTGCATCATCTACGTGAGATTAGAGAGGAGTTATCTCTAAATTATGAATTTAGTCGTAGTGGTACGTTAAAAATCTTCAGGACAAAAGAACAGTTGGCACAAGGTGTGAAGCTTTGTTCATTACTTGAAAACGAAGGCCTGTATTTTAAGATCCTGAAAATAGATGAAATAGTCGATTTGGAACCGGCATTGAATAATGTCAGCAATGAAATACATGGTGGTATATATTTTCCAGACGATGAATCCGGTGATGCCCAGCAGTTTTGTCAGGCACTTTCTACATATTTAAAATCAAAAGTTGAGTTTTTATACAATACCAGCGTAACAAAGCTGGTTAAGCATGAAAATGAAATTACCGGGTTGGAAACGTCAAATGGTCAGCACAGCTCAGACCTTTATGTAATGGCAGCAGGAAGTTACAGTCGATTATTAGCAGCTCAGGTGGGTGTGCAAATTCCGGTTCAACCCGTTAAGGGGTATTCGGTAACCATCACATTACCCGAAAAGATGTCATTTCCAAAAATACCCGTAATCGATGAGTCCAGGCATATTGCCGTTACACCCTTTGCAAACCGGTTTCGTATTGCGGGTATGGCAGAACTTGCTGGTTACAACACACGCATTAACCAGGCGAGAATTAATACTCTGGTAGACTTTTTTAAGACACTTTATCCGCAGTTATCTGCTGACTCCTCTCAGCTTGAGGTTATACCCTGGTCGGGCTTGAGACCCTATAGTTGCGATGGTGTTCCAGTGCTGGGTAATTGTTATATTAAAAATTTGATTATCAACACCGGGCACGGGCACCTTGGGTGGACAATGTCAGTGGGCTCATCGAAACTGATTGCTGATCTAATTTGTCATCATTCAATGGAATTGGAATTTTCCATGTACAATATTAACCGGTTTAAAAAATTGATCCCTGATTGAATGAGACGATAAATACGGGGTTATTCGTAATTGTGAATGGAAATAATAGGGGGGGCATCAATGTTCGAATACGATCAGGAAATTGTTGAAAATTTACTTAAAGACAGTATTGATTTTAAACGTATGCATGATAAGCATGGTCAATTAGAGCTGGAAATTGAAGAGGCGTATAATCAAACTGATCAGGCTGATATCCTCCTGGTGGGTAGTTTAAAGAAAGAAAAACTCCAGTTAAAAGACCAGATGGCAGAAATGGTCGACAACTATCGTCATACACAGATAGAGTAAGCCAGTCATAACAACTTAATCATCTTTAATTTCAATCTCGCTACTGTTGGTAGGCATTGTCAGTATATGGTCGGCATGATGTCAGGGGTGCTGACAGATGGTTTAAACCTTAGGACTTAAACAACTTATAATTTGATGGGGTATTGTTGTATCGTAGCGCCTTCATATATAATTATTCGTGATTAATAAATAAATATTTATACCTTTATAGTTATAATAAGATGAAATGAAGCTACAACAATTAAAATATATATGTGAAGTGGCCAAACACGACCTTAATGTCTCCCAGACTGCCGCAAAACTTTTTACCTCCCAGCCTGGTATCAGTAAGCAAATCAGGTTGTTAGAGAGTGAATTAGGCGTCAATATCTTTAAACGCAGCGGTAAGCATCTCACAGAAATCACGCCGGCAGGAGAGGCGATTTTAGGCCTGGCTGTTGAAATACTGGAGAATGTAGACAATATTAAGCAAATTGCCCAGGAATTTGCTGATAGCAATAAGGGCGTGCTTTCAATTGCAACTACCCACACCCAGGCCAGATACGTGCTGCCGGAAGTTATAGAGAAGTTTATAGGCCGATATCCTGATGTTACTCTAAACATGCATCAGGGAACGCCGGTACAGATTTCTGAGTTGGCGTCCAAGGGCACGGCAGATTTTGCAATTGCTACTGAGGCATTGGAATTATTTGCAAATCTGGTCATGATGCCCTGTTACCACTGGAATCGTAGTGTGGTGGTACCTAATGATCATCCATTGACACGTAGCAAGAAACTTACCCTCGAACAACTTGCCAGCTATCCCATCGTGACATATGTGTTTGGATTCACGGGGCGTTCAAATCTTGATCAGGCCTTTGATTCCGCAGGATTAAAACCAAAAGTGGTTTTCACAGCATCTGATGCCGACGTGATCAAGACCTATGTCAGACTGGGGTTGGGTATTGGTATTATCGCCAGTATGGCCTTTGATAAAGACACTGACTCTGGGCTAACAGTCATTGATGCAAGTCATTTGTTTGAGGTCAGTACAACAAAGATTGGGTTTAAGCGAGGGACATACCTGCGGGGTTACATGTATGATTTTATTCAGATGTTTGCCCCTCACCTGACAAAAGAATTAATAGATAAGGCGCAGGCGACAGTCGATAACCGCGAACTTGAAACGTTATTTGATTCTATTGATGTACCGAGTTATTGATACGTCACCAGGCCGAGTGATAGTGGTGAAAAAATGTGTTCGTCGACTAAATTATTTGTCGGTATGCGACTCCAGGTATTTTGCCTGGATATATGTTCCATGAGAAGAGAGGTCGGTTATCTGTATGGTGGACTCATCAAATTTTTCAATGACAATATGCATTCTGGAGATATCCCTCAAATTGAGTTCCATCATGATGGTGCTGACTGAATCACGGCCAGCGACTGAGCGACCATCCTGTAACTCATAGCTGCGATTCTCATTGTCTTCAAAAAAGACCTTATTGTCCCTGGAATAGATCTTATATTCATGTCTGTACAACAGTGCATCCACTTCCTCGCTAGGTTTCATTGTAATGGTCACAGCTTAGCCTTTTGGTAGCCGTTCAAATCTATCATTGGGACATGTGTTTTCTTTTACTACCGGCTCAAAAACTGTATTTTCCAGAATAATGGTGTCTTTGAATGCACTCCCTTCACCAACATCAGCAGGTTCTTTAGAGTAGCGTTTCTTGTCAGAATACAGGTATTTTATGATTTCCTGTCTGGCTGATAGATATTGCATATATTTGACTAGGGCAATACGACGGAACGGATTTAATTCCTCATCTCCCGTATTTAGCCCGGAAATAATGTCCCGCCAATTGTGATCCTGAGAAAAAATCACCGGGTCCAGTTCCCGGATGGCACTGTCTATACTATTGGTATCTTCAATGGATTTTGACTGTATTCCCACAAACCGTTTTTCGATCTCCTTGATCGTTTTGGCTTATTTTTTGAGCTAGTCAGTGCTGAATTTGACCATATCAATGATTTTTTTTTGATGGGACGGCAGTCCGACCGGACATGCAGAATTCAAAGTCAGCAATTGAGCTGAATTTTAGTTGCTGTTCACCCACCTGGATTTCAACAGGCTTTGCAAAAAAATTATTTAACATATCTACGTGCTGAATTTTGTGATTATGTGTTTGTAACTCTTAAATGCTGGTAAATCGGGCTGTTGATTTGCCGTTACCCTTAGGCAACATCATACGTTTTATATTTGATTTATACAGATGAGAATATGTAAAAATATAGCTTATTATGCTTTGATTTTCAGATTGTTAGCATGCCAAGTTGATTTTTTCAGGTATTTCAAGAAAGCGTTTTCTCTGATCTTTCTGGCATCTTGACAGTTTGGAGATGATTTCATAAAAGTTACCCAGGTCTTCATTTGTCCGTTGATATAACGCCATGAAATCGGGTAGCAGTGACCGATAAGTAGAAACAATAGCCAGCCTGGCATTATTAATTTCATCATCCAGCCAGGATTGATATTTTGATTTTGAATCCCAGTCATGAATTTGCTGACGCAGGGATTCTCTAAGTGAATTGATAATACTGGTTTTCTGTTCTTTTATTGTGGGTTCATCTCCATTGTAGGCATATAGCTGCACCAGTTTTTCCCTGTAAGTTAATACTGTATTAATAAACAGATCTTCATTGGTGAGTATTTGCTGAATCCTTTTTTGCTCTTCGTGTGGTTGTATTTGTAACCATTTGTCCAGCCCAATTCTGGACACCGCATCGGCAAATGCTTCGTTATATTCTGTATCATCTGCAATATAAACTAACTGATGGGCCAATTCATGGAAGATTAATCTGGCGATCTCCTAGTCTTCTCGATTCAACATCGTGTTGATGACAGGGTCTTTGAACCAACCTAGCGTTGAATAGGCCGAGACCCCGCCAATATAAACCTCATAATTATCCTTTTGAAGAGAATTGGCATAGTCCATGGCTGCGGCCTGGTTAAAAAATCCTCGGTAGCTCAAGCACCCTAAAAACAGGTAACACCATTCTTTAGTTTCCATAGAGTAGGCGGGCGCAGCAATGACATTCCAGACAACATAAGGCCTGTTTAGGTAGGTATAATGCCGGTAGCTGCCATTGTCAGGGAGTAATAATTCCTGATGTGCAAAATCCAGTATGTCTTTTGTAGCGATTAGTTTCTGTCTGATGGTATTTTGTGTGCCGGTTCGGGAAAGAATTTGATCTATTGCCTGGCGAGAACGTATTACTTCAAAATGGCCAGAAATTGACTGAAAATAATAATTGATGGAGGAACAGCCCGGTAAAACCAGATAGCATACCAGGATAAGCGTACTGATGGGAAGACGCCTCAAATGTGAGTTGTATTTGATATGACTGTGAAAATGTTCAATTAACTGTTTCATTTATGTGTTTGGGCCACAATTTATACTGCATTTTACCTGAACCAGGTGCGTTTCTGCGTCGATTCATCATATAATGGCAAGAAAATTTCCTTAATATCTGTATGTCAGTCATCCATTATAAAACATTACTATTTGCTCTTACCCTGGGCGTACTTATTGTCCTGCTATATATCAGAGTCAGAAAGATTACAGGTGCTGGCAATGTTGAAATTAGTGAAGCTTATTTAAAAGATATCCATGGCCATACATCCAATGAATTATATCGGCTGGGGAAAAAGGCCACGATGTTAGGAAGGGTAGCTGGCAAGGATTCAGAGAACCTGGATTTTATTGTTATTCCTGAAACGACTATTGGCAGGAGACATGCGGTTATCGAATATAAGGATTATGCCTACTGGATTATTGATCAGGGCAGTATTAATGGGACGTTTGTAAATAATATTTCAGTCACAAGTGAAGTGAGATTAAAACAGGGCGATATTGTCAGGCTGCATAAGTTTGAATTTGAATTCAGTATTCCTGATCTGGATTAGGCGGGAATGACAAAGGTTTCAAACACTGTTCTGGCAGAGCATTGTCCTGAGGAAATCTTTATTGAGTCACCTCAAGTCAGTGAAGTAAAGGAAAATATCTCCAGCGGAGGGCTGGATCTAGATCTTGGCTTTGGGGATACAACAGAAGGCGCGGCGGAAACAGCAGCGCCGATTGTAGATGAGACCTTACTGCCTTACCAGGATGAGGCAATATCAGACGACGATTCTGAGAATGAAACCTTGATGCAAGATTCCAATTCAGCCAGTTCAATTGATTTGGATATAAAGGGTCAGGAAAATCCACAAGAAGATAGTGGATTCAAAAATCAAAGTGATGATGAAACACTCATGCCAGGTGCTATGGATGAATTTGAAAATGATGATGAAACCAAACGCCCAGGGAACAAATCATCAGACCAATAATAGTCTCCAGGGGGCGTGCCTGGATATTCTATGCTCACCTGTCTGTAAGCTACCTCGAACACATACTAAATATCTAATAATTTATGCCTAGCAGGGAGTATGAAATCGTCAAAATTCTTGCTGATGGAGAGATTCATTCAGGTCAGGAACTGGCAGACAAAGCAGGGACCAGCCGGACAGCAATCTGGAAACATATAAATAAAATCAGGGCCAAACAGATAGCTGTCAGGGCAGTTAAAGGTAAAGGGTATCAACTGTCATCACCGGTGGAACTTCTGGAGTCAGTATGCATCCTGAAAAACTTTGAGCCGGGGGTGCATTGTCCCCAGCCATGCGATCTGGAAATCCATTATAGTTTAGATTCAACTAACCAGTACTTGCTTGACAAGTCATCAAACGGAACAATTCATGCCCATGCTGTTCTGGCGGAACATCAATTGCACGGCAGGGGGAGAAGTAACAATCGTTGGGAAAGTGGACTGGGTGCAGGAATATACCTCTCAATTGGATGGCATTATTCTTTAATGCCCAAGCAATTTTCCGCTATATCATTGGCCATTGGGGCAGTCATAGCAACGTTACTTAGCGAGACATTAAATAAATCGGTGGGGCTGAAATGGCCAAATGACCTCGTCTATAAAGGTGCAAAACTGGGGGGGATACTCATAGAATCAAAAGGCCAGCACGCCGGTACCATGGATGTGATTATTGGTATAGGACTGAATGTTGTTTTGAATCAATTAATTGAAGAAAGAGTGCCGCAGGACATAATCGACCTGAAATCAATAACAGGGAAACCCCCATCAAGAAATGAGCTTGCCAGCAAATTGATATCAGTTATATTTAAATTGTTGTCAGAATACCCTGAAAATGGTTTTGATTTCTATAAATCTGACTGGCGTGAAAAAGATGTGGTCAGGGGAAAGCAGGTTAGACTCAATATGGGGGGTGTTCTAATTGAAGGGACCGCGGTGGACGTGGATGATACGGGTAGTTTAATAATGGATATCAATGGTTCGCAGGAAACATTTACTAGCGGTGAATTAAGCTTGAGGATGCAACAGTGAAGTTATTTGTAGATATAGGTAATAGTCATATCAAGTTCGTTAATTTTGACGGGCAATATGGAGACGTTTGCAAGATAAAGTATGAAAAACACATATTGGGTAATCCATTATCCAATAGTGATATAACTTCTTTAGCTGCGCCTGATGAAATCATATGTATTAATGTTGCCGGTTACAACATTAAACGCCAGTTGATAGATCAATGTCTGTCAATTTGGGACTTGAATCCGGAATTCATTAAAGTCTGCCAGAGTGACTTTGGCGTGACAAATAGCTATAAAGACATTGATCAGCTTGGTGTCGATAGATGGATGGCCATGATTGCAGCCTGGAATATTGTGCATAAAAAGGTAATGGTGGTTGATATTGGCAGCGCCATGACCATCGATCTGATTGATGATGACGGTATACACCTGGGAGGCTACATCGTTCCGGGTAATTATTTAATGGCAAATGCATTATTTAAAGATACCAATATTCAATCAGACACTGATCATTCCAACCTGTCGTTGCAACCAGGTAAAAGTACACAAGAGTGTATCGTCAACGGGGCGGCAAGGTCCCTCACCAGCATGATTATGGATATATACCACTCAATAAACGAAAATCAGCAAAATCTTTATCAATGTGTGATAACAGGTGGCGGGGCAAATAATATTATAGAACATCTTAAAATCCCTCTACTATATGAACCAATGTTGGTTTTTGAGGGGATGAGGTTAACTAGGAGGTATTCCTGATGAAATGGATGGCCATATTGTTACTGTTAACCAATGTCCTGTATCTCGGATGGGAAATCGACAGAGAAACCCGTATCCAGATTAGAAACAGTCCATCAGCAATAAGTATTCCTGCCAGTGCAGTTAACCTTCAACTGATAGCATAAGCACAAACAACGCCTCAGCCCCGAGCCAGGCCCAGCATAGATATACCGGATATGACCAGTGATTATGGTCAGCAAGACCTTACCGATGACGAATTGATGGCGGAATTACCCGACATTAAGCCATCAGGGTTCACCAGGGGAGAAACCCGCCAGTGAAACAAACCTGAGTGAAACTAATCCAGTGTCTTCAGCCATTTGAAAATGATGCTGACAGAGGAATATTCATCGCCATGGACACCTCCCAGCAACAATACCCTGCCAAGCGGTGACCTTGATGGCAGTGGAGGATATTCCTTGTATAAGATGGGTGCGTCGTTATTTGATTAGCTCCCGGTGGTTTGTAGATTGAGTTCCTGGCAGTCATTGATGCTGACACTGCCCAGTTTGCTGCCAATTCTTTGGCATTCAATTTCTACCAAATCACTGGCGACGTCTTCGGTCAAGTCATTATTATCTAAATCGGATGCATTTATTACCTCTACGCCAACAAAGTCCGGTGTGGTGTTAATCATTTGTGCATGACTGTCAATATGCATGCATATTAAGGTTAAAAAGAGTGGTAACGTACGCATTGCTATAAATCCAGTCTACAGAAAATTAGACAGGAATCCTCCAAATACTGACATGCCCAGCCAGTTATTATTTAAAAAAGCCCTGAAACAATCTTCAGATGTTCGGTTACGTATTAGATATTGATGGTATAGCATAAATCCTGCAGCCGGGATCAAGAATATATAGTAAATCAAATCCGCCTTGATTTGTATACCGATAATCACAAGCACACTCAACATCAATACCTGAAATATTCCTATAAACACCCGGTCAGTATCGTCAAATAATATGGCGGTAGATTTAATGCCAACTTTAATATCAT
Organism: Candidatus Eutrophobius brisbanensis; assembly: GCA_038131795.1. Taxonomy (GTDB): domain Bacteria; phylum Pseudomonadota; class Gammaproteobacteria; order Eutrophobiales; family Eutrophobiaceae; genus Eutrophobius; species Eutrophobius brisbanensis. Next base: position 302,399 of record JAYPQE010000003.1, read on the forward strand.
CTTCCCTGTCCACCATTGCATAAATGGTGTCAAAAATGACCACCCAGAGAATATTGGCAATAAACAGGAGCCAGGCAATATTGGGAATAGAGTTCACCAGAGCGGTAAAAGCCATTAATATTCCCCAGCTAAACGCTATGCCCAGGAAAAACTGTGGAATATAGGTGACTCTTTTCATGAACGGGTAGATGACGGCGATGGGCACAGCTGCAATTGACAGATATACAGTATAGCGATTGGTGGTTAATACCAACAGGAATGCTATCAGGAGCAGGGCCAGGGCAACCAGTACGGATTCACGCTTACTGATTTCATTGGACGTCAGTGGTCTGGTTTTGGTCCGTTGAACCTGTGAGTCAAAATCATAATCGGCCATATCGTTGGCTATGCATCCTGCCGATCTGGTCAGGAATACTCCCAGTACAAATACAAGCAGGATGTGTAATGAGGGTACGCCTTCGCCAGCAAGCCATAATGCCCACAGGGTTGGCCATAATAACAGCAGGGCCCCTATGGGCTTGTCCAGTCGGGTCAAACGGAAATAGAGTAATAGTCTGGACTTTATAAGTGGCCAGTTATTGATAATCCAGTTTTTAATTGTCCAGTAATATTTTTTACTGTAGTACTTTATGGATTTGTAAATATGAATATAAAGTAATCTGGAGTTTTCGTATATTTCCCGCATGACTAGTGTTATGTCTATAAAACGTTGCTGGATTTTATCAGACTTTTACATATTCTGATTGTATAGATAACCAGCGTTGCTGAAGTTTGGTTACTTTCTCAGGTTCAGACTCAGTAAAGCGCCCGGCTATCTTTTGTAATTTCGGAAGATATTTTGCGTCACGGACAAGGCTGGCAATTTTTAACTGGGGCAGGCCTGTCTGCTGTGTCCCCAGAATGTCTCCCGGCCCACGTAATTCCAGGTCCTTTTCTGCAATGATAAAACCATCAGTATGAGTTCTCATTACCTCGAGTCTGGATTTCGCATTAGCTGACAATGGTGACTGGTATAACAACACACAAACACTTTTATCTTTACCCCGGCCGACCCTGCCTCTTAACTGGTGTAACTGTGATAAGCCTAACCGTTCAGAATTTTCAATGATCATCAATGTGGCATTTGCCACATCCACACCTACTTCTATTACCGTCGTTGCTACCAGAAGGTTTATTTTGCCGGCCTTGAAGTCCTGCATGATAAATTCTTTTTCTGTGGATTTAAGACGTCCATGAATTAAACCAATGTTGAGTCCGGGCAGGGAATGTTGCAGGGATTCGAAGGTTTTTACAGCAGCCTGAGACTGTATGGAATCAGAGTCTTCAATTAAAGTGCAAACCCAATAGACCTGATGACCTTGGTTACACACATTGGTTATACGTTCGATAATCTCATTGCGTTTTTCATTACTCAACACCACTGTATTGACTGGTTGCCTTCCGGGCGGAAGCTCGTCGATGGTTGAAACATCCAGTTCTGCAAAAATTGACATGGCCAGTGTTCGCGGAATGGGGGTGGCCGTCATAATTAATTGATGAGGTTTGAAGGTGCCTGAACTGCCTTTTTCAATCAGGGCTAACCGTTGTTCAACGCCAAATCTGTGCTGCTCATCAATGATGACAAGTCCCAGATTGGAGAATATGATGCCAGTCTGAAAGAGTGCATGTGTACCAATGATAAGTAATGGCATGCCAGAGGTCATGAGTTTGGTAATTTCTTCGCGCCTGGTTTTACTTGCTTTGCCGGTCAACACTAACAAATTGATATCCAGACTGACAATCAGCTGCCTAAGGTTGATATAGTGTTGTTCAGCAAGTAGCTCAGTAGGTGCCATAAAGGCCACCTGTAAACCCGCAGATACGGCCCGGATGGCTGCTAGTCCGGCGACAACAGTTTTACCTGATCCAACATCACCCTGAACCAGTCGAAGCATGGGAATATCTTTGTCCATATCCGTGTTTATGTCATTGATGACACGCTGCTGAGCTGACGTTAAGTTAAACGGCAGGCTGGCACGAAATTGTTCCGTCAGTTTTTTGTCGGTATCTTTCAGGGAGCAGGCATGATGTGTTCTGATCCTTTTCCGAAGGGTATATAAGCTTACCTGGTATGCCAGTAACTCCTCCAATATCAGTCTTTTTTGTGCAGGGTGTGCCCCGGATATTAATAAATTTATATCTGCATCGCCTGGTGGTCGGTGCAGGTAGGTGATTGCATCGAGCAGGGTAGGCGTTGTCCGGTCAAATTGGAGCTCTTCAGGGACCAGTTCTTCCAGACCCTTTGGTTCAGACTTGAGAATAGTCAATGCCTGATCAGTCAACTTTCGTATCCTGTGTTGCGTCAATCCATCTGCCAGTGGATACACGGGGGTCAGTGTCTGGTCCAGATCATTTAGCCCTTGTTCAAAAATCAGTTGGTATTCCGGGTGGACCATCTCCATCCCCTTGGGACCACGTCTGACTTGTGACCAGCAACGGATAATGCTGCCGTTCTCTAATTGATTTTGTTGATAACGGCTGAAGTGGAAAAAACGCAGCATGATGGTACCGGTACCATCTGACACCGCACACAGCAGGGACCTGCGTTTCCCGTACTTTATCTGGCATAACTCAATGTTTCCTTGTATATACGCATCTGTACCCGCTATCAGACTGCCAATGGGACTAAGCTTGGTACGGTCAATATATCGGTAGGGCAGGTGAAACAAGAGGTCCTGAATTGAGTATATACCTATGCGATTGAGCTTTTTTTCCAATGCCGGTCCGACACCTGAAAGTCGGACTACAGGGGTGTTAAGTTTGCTGGAATTCATCTCCGGCAGGGTTATATATCCAGATCTAATACGGCGTCAATTTCCACTAAGGCATTTTTTGGTAACTGGGATACTCCTATGGCGGCCCTGGCAGGGTACGGAACCTGGAAATATTCAGACATGATTTCATTTACAAGAGAAAAATTTTCCAGGTCAGTTAAATACACTGTTAATTTTACAATGTTATCCAGTGAGCCACCTGCAGCGTCGGCAACGGCCTGAAGATTTTTAAATACCTGGTGAAGCTGTTCACTGAAGTCGTTACTGACTATCTCCATGGTGTCAGGTACCAGGGGAATCTGACCTGACAAATAGACTATATTCCCCGCCCGAATGGCCTGAGAGTAACTACCAATGGCTTGAGGTGCATTGTTTGTTGAGACTGGATCACGAGGCATTATCTGGCTCCATTTATTTATTACTTAGCGTCTGGAAATACGGGCAACATTTTTGATTATCCTGACCTTACGCATGATTTGGGCCAGGTGTATCCTGTCCTTTACTTCGATGATAAACTTAAGTGTGGTATAGCGGTCATCCCGGTCCTTCATTTCAATGTGGACAATATTGGCGCCTTCTTCAGATATGGTTGATGCGAGTTTGGCCAGCATTCCCCTTTGATTGGTAACTTCTACTGTCAAATTGGCCTGAAAATCACTGTTTATATTGTTTTCCCACACCACATCAATCCATTTTTCGGGATGGTTTCGATATTCTGCCACGTTGGGGCAGGACTGGTCGTGTACCACAATACCTCTACCGGCTGTTACAAAGCCAAGTATTTTATCCCCGGGTATTGGCAGACAACACTTGGGAAAATTAATCACCATGCCTTCGGTACCCTTGATGATTAAGGGGTGTTTATCATTCTTTTTTGATTTTGTTTGTTTGCCTGTAGTGTCGGTATTATCCGTTAATTGCCTGGCAATAATTTTTGCATTTCGATTCCCAAGTCCGATATCCCGTAACAGTTCAGCTTCCTCTTTAAGATGGTTATCTTCCAGTGTTTTTAGCAGTTTGTCGTGTTCAATATCATCATAGCCAAAGGCCAATAGTTTTAATTCTCGTACTAACAGACGCTTACCTAATGCTTCTGCCTCATTGGATTGCAGATTTTTCAGAAAATGACGAATGTTTGATCGTGCTTTTGCGGTGACTGCGAAATTCAACCAGGCAGGGTCGGGGCGGGCATTGGATGAATTTATGATCTCTACAGTCTGGCCGGTGGATAATACCGTTCCCAGAGGGGCAAGACGACGATCTATGCGCACCCCTACGCAGCGATTGCCAACGTCTGTATGAATCGCATAGGCGAAATCCACTGCAGTGGCACCTCGGGGCAACTCAACAATTTTTCCCTTCGGTGAAAAGATGTATACCGAATCTGGAAACAGGTCGACTTTTACATTTTCCAGAAATTCCTGTGGGTTGCCGGCCGTGGCCTGCATATCCATGACATTTTTTAACCAGGAGCGGGCACGTTTTTGTGCGCTTTTATGTTCGTTTGAACTCCCGGTTTTATACAGCCAATGTGAGGCGATGCCTGATTCTGCCACATCGTCCATTTCATGGGTGCGGATCTGGACTTCAATGGGGACGCCAAAGGGGCCAAATAAAACAGTATGTAATGACTGATAGCCGTTAACCTTGGGGATGGCAATATAATCTTTGAATTTTAAGGGAACGGGTTTATATAGATTGTGCACAATACCCAGCACCCGGTAACACATTTCAACATTTTCAACGATGATTCTAAATGCATACACATCATATACTTCGCTGAATGACAGCTTGTTTTTCAGCATCTTTTGATAAATACCGAATAAATGTTTTTCCCGGCCTATTATCTGGGCATTCGTTTTTTCCTGCCGCATTCGCCGGCGAATGGCATTACGGATTTTGGTGATAATCTCTTTACGGTGTCCCCTGGCCTTAATGACCTGCTCATTGAGAATTCGGTAGCGCATGGGATACAACGTAGCAAATCCCAATTCTTCCAGTTCCAGTCTGATGTTATTAATCCCCAGACGTTGGGCGATGGGGGCGTAGATATCCAGTGTTTCTCTGGCAATACGTCTTCGTTGTTCTGGAGACAGGGCCTCTAATGTCCTCATGTTGTGTAGACGGTCTGCCAGTTTAACCAGTATGACTCTAATATCATTGGTCATGGCCATGACCATCTTTCTGAAATTATGGGCCTGGGCCTCTTCACGGCTGTCAAAATTTATCTGCGTCAGTTTACTGACCCCATCAACCAGATCGGCAATATCTTTGTCAAAGCATGTCTTTATTTCCTTTTTGGCTGTTTCCGTATCTTCAATGACATCATGTAATATGGCCGCGCATAATGTCTGATAGTCCATATGCATGTCGGCGAGGATTTTGGCAACTTCTACTGGATGGGTGAAATAGGGTTCGCCACTTTTACGTATTTGGCCCTCGTGGGCCTTCAGGCCAAACTCATAGGCGCGCTTAATGCTCTCAATTTCAGAGTCTGGCAGATATGTACGGGTAACTTTTTCCAGTTCATTAACGCTTAACATAGGCTAATTGTAACCTGAGCAGGTGAAAACTGCAGGCCAAGATTAGCCTTTTTAAGCGTGAATGCGAATTGCTGCCCAGGCAGCAGGAATTATTCGACGGGTGGGGGTGGAAACTCCAGCTCGGCTTCTTCATCGTAGCTGCCGATATTGAGTTTTGCTACATTTTCCGGGGTCACCAGTCCATCGGCAATCTCTCTAAGTGCGATGACCGTTGGCTTGTCCTGATCTTCTTCTATTAATGGCTCGGCCCCCATGGCAAGCTGTCTTGCGCGTTTACAGGCAAGGGTAACCAGGTCATAGCGGTTGGCAACGAGTTCCATACAATCTTCTACTGTCAGTCTGGCCATAGTGTCCTCTGGATAAAATAGGTCAAGGGCGGAATATTTTACTCAATTTTATTTATTATTCAACAGCTTATCCAGAAAATCGTCATAATAGCCCTGTTGCTGGTGATATCCCAGTTTCATGGTCTTGATTATGGATATCAGCTCATTTAGGGCATGATTAAAGTCATCGTTAATTACGATGAAATCATATTCATTGTAGTGAACCAACTCGGCCCTGGCCCCTTCCATTCTGCGAGAGATAACGTCTTCATCGTCTCCCCTGTCAACCAGCCGGGACCTGAGGGTTTCATATGATGGAGGCAGGATAAAGATGGTGATGGCGTCCGGGACTAATTTTTTTATTTGCTGCGCGCCCTGCCAGTCAATTTCCAGGATGATATCTTTGCCTTCCTGCAGCTGTTGTTCCACCCAGATTTTTGATGTCCCATAATAATTGTCAAATACGGTTGCATATTCCAGGAACTGTCCGCCCTGAATCAAAGACTCAAATTCGTTTTTTTCAACAAAATGGTAATGTATTCCATCTGTTTCATACGCCCGCTTTGGGCGTGTCGTATGGGAGATGGATACATATAGACTTGGCATCATTTCCAGAAGTGATTTAACCAGTGAGGTTTTCCCTGTCCCGGACGCAGCTGAAATAATAAATAAATTGCCTCTTTTTGAATTCATATTCGATATTTATTCAATATTTTGAATTTGTTCGCGCATCTGTTCGATCAGCACTTTTAATTCTATAGAAGAATTACTGGTATCTATATTTGCCGATTTAGATGCAAGGGTATTGGCCTCCCGGTTCATCTCCTGCATGAGAAAATCCAGTCTTCTACCCACCGGCTCTGCAAGGTCCAGTACTCTTTTAACTTCGGCGATATGAATCTCCAGCCTGTCCAGTTCCTCTTCAACATCCATTTTTTGAATTAAATGCAGGAGTTCCTGTTCAAGCCTGTCATTATCTGGTGTTTCAATCAATTCTTTGACCTTGTCCCGGTATTTGTCTCCAAGGGCACTGATAATCTCGGGCATCCTTTGCCGGACCTTTTTGACTTCGGTTTCTATTAAATCACACCTGGACTTCAAGGTTGCCTTGACGTCTTTTCCTTCCCGTTGTCTGGCTTCTACTAACAGGGTCAGGGTTTTGGTCAGCAAGTCTGATATCGGTGCGGTCAGATGTTCAACATCGAGTCTGGTTTTGGTGATTACACCTGGCCATTTTAATATATCCATTGGGTTGATTTCGATTGGATCTTTAATGGAGAGGGTATGGGCGGATTCAATCAATTTTCTGGCCAGTTCAGTATTCATATCCAGGTTGTCTATATTGGTCTCATCCAGCTCTATTCTCAGAGAACAATCTACTTTTCCCCTGTTCAGATATTTTTGAATGGCTTCACGAAACATGGGTTCCAGTGGGCGTAAATCTTCAGGGAGTCTGAGGCTGATGTCCAGGAACCTGTGGTTCACTGTTTTAATTTCGATTGTCGCATTTCCCCAGGTACCCGATTCTGACTCCCTTTGGTATGCAGTCATACTTGATAACATGTGTAATTCCAGTTGTTAAATTGATTTTAGTTGAGTCATTCGGATTATAAGTTATAACAGGTATAATATGTGACTTTATACAGGAGAATTATCAATGCGTCCAAGTGGTAGGAAGCCAGATCAACTACGCGAAATCAGTCTTGATCGGAATTACAGTATGCATGCGGAAGGTTCTGTACTGGTCCAGTTTGGTCACACCCGGGTAATCTGTAATGCCAGTTTCGATACGTCAGTTCCATCGTTCCTGAAGGGCCAGGGCAAGGGCTGGATCACAGCGGAATATGGAATGTTGCCAAGATCCACCAATACCCGCATGCGCCGGGAAGCCGCCAGTCATCGCCAGGGCGGCCGCACAATGGAAATACAGCGGTTAATAGGTCGATCATTACGGTCAATCGTTGATACCACTGAGCTGGGAGAAAATACCATAATCATTGATTGTGATGTTATCCAGGCGGATGGAGGCACCCGCACTGCATCCATCACCGGGGCATACGTTGCCCTGGCAGACGCAATAAACCACGCATTGACCACAGGGGTAATTCAGAATAACCCGTTAACAGGCATGGTAGCCTCGGTTTCGGTGGGGATTTGTGATGGTGTACCTGTACTGGATCTTGATTATCTTGAAGACTCATCTGCAGAAACCGATATGAATGTAGTGATGAACAGTGATGATAAATTTATAGAGATCCAGGGGACTGCAGAAGGGCATGCATTTAGCCACGATGAATTGAACAGTATGCTGGGTCTGGCCAGGAACGGCATCCAGCAGCTATTTAAGATCCAGAAGCAGGCATTAGAATAATCAGGTTATTATTCTATGTCACAAGTCGTACTCGCCAGTAATAATCCAGGTAAGCTCAAGGAAATTACCCGTATCCTTGCAGATACGGACATCACTCTGGTCGCCCAGGCAGAGTTAAATATCCCTGAAGTAGAAGAAACGGGAAAGAGCTTTGTGGAAAATGCATTAATCAAAGCCAGACATGCATCCATCATTAGTGGTCTACCTGCCATCGCAGATGATTCTGGTATCGAGGTGGACATATTGAATGGTGAGCCAGGTATCTATTCCGCACGTTATGCCGGTCAAGGGGCAACTGATGAAGAAAATCTGCAATTACTGATAGACAATATCATTAAATCCGGAATGGACAAGCCGGTCGCAAGATATCAGTGTGTCATAGTATATTTACGGCATGGGAATGATCCCATGCCGTTGATTGCCGAGGGGACATGGGAGGGGTATCTGGTCACTGAACCTGTTGGCGAAAACGGGTTTGGTTACGATCCAGTGTTTTATGTGCCGGACTATCAATGCACCTCGGCACAGCTTGACCCCGATGAAAAAAACCGCATCAGCCATCGGGGGCTCGCGTTAAACAAACTTGCTGAAAAATTATCAAGACGATAAAAGTGTGTAAATAATGTAACCGCGTTAATGGATACCTTATTAGAGTTTAAGCAAGCCCCACCACTTACATTGTATGTCCATTTGCCCTGGTGTGTACGCAAATGCCCGTACTGTGATTTTAATTCTCATGAACAAAAAAATGATGAAATGGATGAGTCAGGTTATATCGATGCACTGATATACGATCTCAAAAAGTCAAAATCACTTATTAAAGACAGGGACATTATCAGTATATTTATCGGCGGTGGCACACCCAGTCTGTTTACGGCCAGGGGAATTGAGCGGTTGCTTTCAACAATCGATGACGTCATTGGCCTGCCTGATGATATTGAGATCACCCTGGAGGCCAATCCGGGGACAGCGGATGCCGGCAGGTTTATGGATTACCGTAGTGCAGGTGTGACACGGCTGTCCATCGGTATTCAGAGTTTTAATCGAACACATCTGAAGGATATCGGTCGTATACATGACGACAAACAGGCATTAGATGCAGTTGAATTTGCACACCTGGCCGGTTTTGAACGCATCAATCTGGACTTGATGTACGGACTTCCAGGACAAACCAGGCAGCAGGCATTAGCTGATCTGGATATTGCCATTAAGCAGGACACTACGCATTTATCCTGGTATCAATTAACCATAGAACCCAATACGGTGTATTACAAAAAACCGCCCATACTTCCTACAGAGGACGATACCTGGGCAATTTTGGAATCCGGTCGGGAAACCCTGGCACAGGCAGGATTTGATCAATATGAGATATCGGCCTATGCCAGAGATCGTCATTATTGTGCACATAACCTGAATTACTGGCGCTTTGGTGATTACCTTGGAATAGGTGCCGGTGCGCACAGCAAGATTACTGACCTGTCTAAAAATGCAGTTTACAGGTATTCACGGCATAAAAACCCGGCAAAATACATGCAACTTGCTGCTTCAGGCGCCGCCACTACAGGTCATTGGGAATTAACAGCAGGGGATGTAATACTGGAATTTATGATGAATGCATTAAGGCTTAGCAATGGTGTGGAAACACGGTTATTTGAAAGCGTGACAGGCCTGTCCGCTACCCATTTGACCATGCAACTTGAGGCAGCCCGCCAAAAATCACTAATCGAAATAAATAAAGACAAAATTATTCCTACCAGAAAAGGACATAATTTTCTAAATGATCTACTGAACTGTTTTATGACCGAAGATAATGGGAAAAGGCAGGAGATGACATGAAAGCCATGGTGCTGAATCAACTGCAGGCACCACTGATGATGAGTGATGTCCCTTGTCCCAGTCCGGGGCCGGTTACTATAATCACTATCTTGATATCATGGCGTTCTGGCGAACGCGCTACCCGAATTCCCTGTACGAGATATGTTACGAAGATCTGGTCCAAGATCAGGAAAACCAAACTCGTAAACTTTTGACAGGTTGTGGGCTGAAATGGGAACCCGGATGTCTCGATTTTTACCAGACTGAACGGCCTGTAAAAACAGCCAGTGTTTACTAGGTAAGAAGTCCGCTATATTCAGGTAGTTCCGAGTCGTGGAAGAAATACCAGAAATATCTTAAACCGCTACTCAGCGGAATCAGAAATTGAGATTGATTGGCTGGGGGTAGAGGATTCGAACCTCTACTGGCGGAGTCAGAGTCCGCAGTCCTACCATTAGACGAACCCCCAGGAATGAGGTGGGTGACGGACGATATTACAGCGCGATGAAATTAACGCTTGCTGTATTGAGGCCGTTTCCTGGCCTTGTGCAGTCCAATCTTTTTGCGTTCCACTTCCCTGGCATCACGGGTCACAAACCCGGCCTGACGAAGGGGTTTACGTAGGGTCTCGTCGTATTCAATGAGTGCACGGGTGATCCCGTGTCGGATAGCACCTGCCTGTCCGGAAATGCCGCCGCCGGAGACAGTGACATTGATATCAAAGTTGTCTTTCATATCGACTGTTTCCAGAGGCTGACGTACGATCATACGTCCTGTTTCTCTACCAAAATAGATATCGAGGTCACGTTTATTAATGGTGATACTGCCGCTGCCCTTCTTAAGGAAGACCCTGGCAGTGGAACTCTTTCTGCGACCGGTACTGTAATAAACTTGTTCTGTCATGATTAAACTTCCAGTGGTTGAGGTTTCTGTGCCTCATGATTGTGTTCTGCCCCGGCATATACTTTAAGTTTACGAAACATTTGCCGCCCGAGGGGGCCTTTGGGCAGCATGCCTTTAACGGCGGTCTCAATGATGAGTTCCGGCTTTCTGTTTATAAGTTTCTCGAAGGACTCGGATTTGATTCCACCCGGATAGCCGGTGTGATGATAATAGTTTTTATCTGTCGTCTTACGGCCAGTGACTTTGACGTCTTTGGCGTTAATTACAACAATATAATCTCCCGTATCCATGGACGGTGTATATTGTGGTTTATGTTTACCTCGCAGACGACGGGCGATTTCTGTGGCCAGCCGACCCAGGGTTTTATCCGTTGCGTCGACCAGGAACCAGTCCTGTTTAATATCTGCAGGTTTAGCGGTATAAGTAGTCATAAGGTATTGTTAAAATTCACCTGGAAAAAAGAGTGGCAATGGTACGGATTGGATGTATTACTGTCAATATTCAAGGACTACTTTATAAGTTAAAATCCCTAAATAATGAGCAATTTCAGACACTATAGCCCATTGGACCACATAATTATGGGATTCGAGGCAATAATTACCCCTTCCCAGGGGCAAAAAAGCCCCGATTTGAGACCAAACCCTGCCAATTCCATAATCAGGGATGAGCTGTCGGAGGCCGAAAAGGCTGAATCTGCGGCCTTGATGCGGGTCAATCATGCCGGTGAGGTCTCTGCTCAGGCCTTATACCAGGGCCAAGCCATTACGGCCAAATCACCCAGGGTGCGGGAAACACTGTTGCAGTCCGCCAGGGAAGAGGTTGATCATTTGACCTGGTGCCATGAGCGACTCAGCGAACTGGGGAGTCATTCCAGTTACCTGGGGCCGGTATGGTATTGCGGTTCATATTCTATCGGGGTAATTGCAGGACTACTGGGAGATGACTGGAACCTGGGGTTTGTCGCGGAGACGGAGCGGCAGGTTGTCCGGCATCTGGATTCCCATCTTGCCAGGTTGCCAAAAACGGATGAAAAGAGCCGCGCTATCCTCGAACAGATGCGTACCGATGAAGGTCATCATGCCAGCATGGCCATTGAGCAGGGCGCAAGGCAATTACCGGAATCTATTAAAAAAATGATGACATTTTGTTCACGTATTATGACGGGAACTGCCTATCATATTTAACAATCAGCTGTTGTGGCGCTGATACCTGAAAAATTTTTTTTCGGACACTTGAAAACGTCCTGGGGTATCCCCATTTTAAAATCAGTGATAAGCCATATTAATTCATTGGAGGTGCCAAATGTCACTGATTAAATATGAACCCTATTCTTTATTAGACCAGTTGCAAAGGGAGTTTTTTCGAAATAGTGGATACCCGTATTCAAGGGAAGGGGCCGAAGCTGATAATTCCAATATCGAAGTCAGTGATTGGTGTCCGGCAGTAGATATCAAGGAAGAAAAAGAACGCTACGTGATCCATGCAGACCTGCCTGGTGTTGAAGCCAGGGACATCGATATTACCATGGAAAACGGAATTTTAACCCTGAAGGGCGAGCGTAAGGCTGACAAGGAAGAAGAGCATGAAGGATACAAGCGTGTCGAACGTGTTCGTGGAACTTTCTATCGTCGCTTCAGTCTTCCAGATACGGCTGATACTGAAAATATTGAAGCCAAGAGTAGAGATGGTGTCCTGGAGATAACCGTACCTAAACATGAAAAGGTGCAACCTCGCAGGATAACGGTTAACAACTAAAGCGAGGCGGGGTAACCCGCCTCACTTTCTTATTCCAGGACTTGAGTGGGCTTATGTATAATCGATTAAAAAATAGTATGCCAGGCAAGTATCTCATACCCATTATATTATTTTTGTTTGGCGCATTTGTCGGACAAAATGCCCTCACAGCCCTACCGCAATCCATGCCCGATGGCCAGGAGATGCCCAGCCTGGCGCCAATGCTGGAACAGGTCACGCCCGCGGTGGTGAATATCGCCACAGAAGGCCGCATTACTGTCCAGCAAAGTCCTTTGTTTTCCGATCCGTTCTTCAGACGATTTTTTAATGTCCCCGGTCCGGTTGAGCGTAAGACTCAGAGTCTGGGATCAGGTGTGATCGTGGATGCAGAAAGAGGGTTGGTATTAACCAATAACCATGTCATTGAAAACGCCGTACAGATCACAGTGACATTAAGGGATGGAAGACAACTACAGGCGGAACTGGTTGGATCTGATCCTGAAACTGATGTCGCGGTCATTCGAATTCCCGCTGATAACCTGGTAGATGTTAAACCTGCCGATTCGGATTCTTTGCGAGTGGGTGATTTTGTGGTGGCTATCGGCAACCCGTTTGGCCTTGGGCAGACTGTTACCTCCGGGATTGTCAGTGCCTTAAGTCGCAGTGGGCTGGGAATTGAAGGTTATGAAGATTTTATCCAAACCGATGCCTCTATTAATCCGGGGAATTCCGGCGGTGCATTGGTGAATTTAAAAGGTGAATTGATTGGTATTAATACTGCAATCTTTTCCCAGTCTGGCGGCAATATCGGCATTGGCTTTGCCATTCCTATCAACCTGTCCTTACACATTATGGAGCAGATAGTCAGTACCGGGGAAGTGGACAGGGGGTATGTTGGTATTTCAGTGCAGGATATGACTCAGGAACTGGCCGAAGCCCTTGGTGTATCAAACCAGAGTGGTGCCATTATTGTAAATGTTGGTCAGGATTCTCCAGCGGAGTTGGCAGGGTTACAACCCGGGGACGTATTAGTATCTATCGGTAATAAACCGGTAGTAAATGCCAATGATGTGCGAAACCATATTGGCCTGTTAAAAGTGGGTGAAGATGTGGAATTTGAATTCTTCAGGGAGGGCGCCCGCCAGCAATTACACGTGAATGTATCTTCTATACGATCATATTTGACAAACCGTACTGTTGGAAACCAGCGGCTTGGCGGCATTACATTCAGCGACATTGATTCTAATAGCAATTACTACGGTGTGCTGGAAGGTGTGGTAGTCGATGAAATAGATCAGACCAGTCTCGCCTGGCAACGGGGTTTAAGACCTGGGGATATAATCACTTCCGTGAACAGGGTGGCAGTGAAAAATACCCAGGAGTTTTTTGATGTGCTGGATAATTACAGCGGCTCTTTATTACTCAGGATAGTACGAGGCAATTCTGCGGCGTTTCTTGTCCTTAGATAGCCTATAGTTCACATTGATTAATAACATCGTGAATTAACCGGGTCAGTTTTTTTCCAGGATATGATTCACGATAGGCCAGGACCACATCCCGTTTAGGGACGGGGCGAGCAAATGGCCGGTATTCAACGTGCGAGTTTTTCTCATCCACATTCAGCATTGAGGTACTGGGGAGTACAGTGACGCCAGATCCTGCTGCTACCATGGAGCGTATAGTCTCCAGTGAGCTGCCTTCCAGGGTCTTTTGTATTCTCGATTTACTGAAAATATCACCTTTGCAGGCAGGGCAGACGTCCATCACCTGATCACGAAAACAATTTCCCGTCTTCAGTAGTAACAAGGTTTCATCTAGCAGGTCATCTGCCTTGACGGTTTTTTTCTTACAAAGTGGGTGATGCTTTGGTAAGGCGACAATGAGTGGTTCCCTGTAAAGTAAGTCCGTTTTAATGCCAGAAATTTCAAACGGAGTAGAGACGATGATCATGTCCAGCTCCCCGCTGGCAAGTTTTGATGCCAGGTTTGCGGTAAAATCTTCATCGATGATCAAGGTGAGGTCCGGGGCGGCCCTGGAAATCAAAGGTATAATCCGGGGTAGCAGGTAGGGACCAATGGTATAAATCACGCCCAATTGAAGGGTCCCTTTGAGGGGGTCTCCGGCCTCCTTGGCCATGAGCTTGATATCATTGGCCTGCTCCAAAACCCGTTCAGCCTGTTCAACTATTTTTTTTCCAAGGGATGTCACTGTGACATCGTGTTTATGCCTTTCAAAAAGTGTAATGCCGAGCTCATCTTCCAGTTTTTTAACCGCAACACTCAAGGTGGGCTGGCTGACAAAACATTTTGTAGCGGCCTTGCCAAAATGTTTTTCCCTGGCAACGGCCACAATGTAACGTAACTCAGTTAAAGTCATGGGTCATTTATCCTTGATCAGTAATCAACTTGTCCAGTAATTCCAATGTGACATAATTTTGGCCATGGGCATTGCCTGATAATACCTTCATTGGTGAGTCCGGCTCACCCAGTTTATTAATGACCAGAGATGCACCGTCAAACTGATCATCCAGTGTAAACATATGTGTGGTAATGACGGTGTTTATCCCTGCAGTGGTTGCCGATTTATTTCCATTGTAGGTGTCTTCAATTGCAATACAATGGCTTGAGGCAATATTTATACGTTCCAATACCAGCTTATAGATAGCTGGTGACGGTTTTTGCTCATTAATATCCTCGCAGGTTACTATTGTCTTAAATATTCCAGGTGCATCATTACCTAATGCAGATTTAAGCAGGGTATGGACATTATCAATTGAAGAACTGGTGGCGATAGCGAGTACAATGTTGTTATTTACCGCATCGTTTAACAGCCGGCTGACACCCGTTCTCAGGCCCACATGACCATCTACCAGCCGTTGCCGGTATATTTCGGATTTTCGAGCATGGATCCTGGCAGCCTGCACTTCAATAGAAGTGCTTTTATCATTGGTCAGGTTATTTTCCATAATATACCGTCGTATTCGTTCCCGACCACCGGATATGGCCAGCAGGCTTTTGTACAGATTCTGGTCCCAATGGCAATTGAGATTAAATTCATCAAATGCTGAATTAAAGGCCTGACGGTGAATTTCTTCAGTATCTGCCAGGGTGCCATCCATATCGAAGATGATTGCTTGTAAATTTTTCATTAAATATTAAAGAAAGGTATATATGAAATGCATATTATTTTTTTTCGTCTTCATCAGCGGGCAATACTGGCAAGGCCTCCTCTTTATCATTGCCCAACTCAACTTTTTCTATTTTATCAAAACGAGAGGTGATTTTCTGGGCAGATTTATTTACCTTTTCAACATCTTCATGGGCCTGTCTGATGTGGCGTTCGAGATCCTCCATGCGTTTACGAAATCGACTAAAGTCTGTTGCCAGCACGCCAAGGTGTTCCTGAATAATATGGACCTGTTCACGTGTGGCGGCATCCTTCAATACAGCCCGTGCAGTATTTAAAATGGCCACCAGGGTGGTTGGCGATACCATCCAGACTCTGGCAGTATGGGATTTTTCTACCAGGTCAGGATAGTGACCCTGGATCTCTGCAAACACAGCCTCGGCCGGTATAAACATCATCGCACCATCTGATGTGGTCCCCGGAATTATATACTTACTGGCAATGTCCTGTATGTGTTTGCTGATGTCCTGCCTGAATTGTTTTTCAGCTGCTTTTCTTTCCGATTCAGGGAGCGAGATGTCCGTCATCCGTTGATACGATTCCAATGGAAACTTGGAATCTATCATGATCATCCCGGTAGGATCGGGTAGAAACAAGGCACAATCAGCCTTGGTATTATTTGGCAGAGTGTATTGCAGCTGGTAAGAATGGTCCGGCATAATATTCGAAATCAACGCATTGAGCTGGACCTCTCCAAAGGCACCTCGCGATCGTTTGTCCGATAGAACTTCCTGCAGGCTGACGACATTGGTCGAAAGTTCGGTTATTTTTTTCTGCGCCTCGTCTATCAGTGCAAGTCTTTTTAGAATATCTGCAAATGTTGCCGTGGTTTTTTCGAACCCTTCCGTGAGACGTTTTTCAACCTGGCCGGAAATTTGTTTTAAACGTTCATCTGTCTGCTTGGTCAGACCTTCCATTCGCTTGCCCAGGTCTTCGCTGTAACGATTCAGGTAATCACCAATCTGCTTTTGCAAATTGGTAATACCATTTTGCAGTGATTCAGACATGCCTTTGTAGGCATCTGCCTGCCGCTTTTCAAATTTGGTATCGTGTTCAGCTAATATGGTGACCAGGCGCTCACGGGTCTGGGCTGAGTACTCCTGCTGTGAGAGTTTAATTTCACCCAGGCGCTCTTCAAGCTGGGCGATGCGCTTTATCAGGTCGTCCAGCCGGGCATCTATCCTTGTTACCCCCTGGTGATCAGGTTGTCTGTTGAGTTTGAGTAGGATATAAATAGACAATCCAACTGACACCAGCAAAAAGAAAATTATTAAATATGTGTACGTCATCTTTTCTATATCACGATATTTAGAACCATTGGTTTATAAATGTCTTTATCCCGTCCTTGTATTGATTTTCACTGAGATAAAAACCGGCATTATGGTCGCCATTAATCTGTAGCAAGGTTTTTGGGGAATTCGCACTATCGTACAGTTTCTGCCCAAACTCAAAAGGAATTATTTCATCTTCAATACTGTGAATGACAAGTAAAGGGCTGTTTATTTCCTTCAGGTATTGAAGGGTAGGATAACGTATTCTGCTGATGATGTTTACTGGTAAAAAAGGGTAATAATGTTGTCCCATTTCAGTAATGGAAGTGAATCCGGAATCTATTATTAATGCCCCATGGGAGAATTCTTTTGCCGTCCAGGATCCTATTGCAGCCCCCAGTGACTCACCATAAAAGATTATTTCATTTGCAGGTATGGCTTTCTCTTCTGTCACAAATTGATAGGCAGCACGGGCATCTTCATAGCTTGATAATTCACCTAGGGTTCCACTGCTTATTCCGTAGCCACGATAATCAAAAATAAATATATTTAATCCGAGGTCGTTAAAAATACGGATCTTTTCCAGGCGGTGGGAGATATTGCCTCCATTTCCATGAAAGAAGATCATGGTTGCTCTTGGAGAGGAATGTGGAATATACCATCCAAAAAGGACATCAGATCCATTCGGGGTCAGGCGAACCTCTTCATATTCCAGGTTGATATCTGTGGGACTGGCTATTAATTCCTTTGCCGGGTAGTAAATATAGCTTGCCTGAAGCATGTAAAACAGTAAAGACAGTCCCAACCAGGCCATAATCAAAACCAGCACGGCAGATTGCATAAATTGCATCATTAATTGTTTCATTAAGAATAATAGTAATGTTAACGCTTGAGGATGGATACCCAACGATAAAAATTCAGAATACTAGCCATGGATGTGGAAAGATAAGTCAATGCTGCGGCGAACAGTATTCGGTTAACAATAGGGATGGCAGATTCAGGAATATATTGTCCATTAATCAATACAGGCAATGCCCGCTTAAAACTGGCATCGAGCTCAACTGGCAAGGTAATAAGATGGAATATGACAGGCACCAGAAGTAAGCATATCCCCAGTATTAGCATGACTGCACCGGCTGCAGGTATGTGCGTGACCAGGACGATGAATGGAAATGCAATCAAAATGATGGACGCAATTTTTTCCGTACTACGAATATACCTGGCAAGAAACCATCTAACTAATAGTGGTTTGTACTTGATAAAATGTTGAATGGCATGGCCAATCTCATGGGCACAGATGCTGATGGCAGTAAAGGATTTTCCGTTATAGACATCGGGTGATAAACTAATCACCTTTGTTTGTGGGTCGTAATGATTGTCTTCCATATCAGCTTTTTCGACTGTTACGCCAGACAATCCCAGATGTTTAACTAAATGAACAGCGAGTTCACCTCCGGTCCCAGGTATTTGCTCAATCTGTTGACTATAACGCTTTAGTACATATCTGACCCATAATTGAGGACCAAATATTATGAGAATAATCAGTATAAATATGCCGATAATTGTCAGTTTTACTCTCCAGTAGCAATACGGGATTTGCGAGTAGCTGTTTTAATGAATATAGACTGAAGTATGCGTGTCTGATTATACCTGTCAAGATGAAAAAAAGTTCACCATTAGTACAATATAAAGCTGCCGTTAATGACGGTGAGATCATATCGGATCCATTACAGCTGCAGGCCATTTTGCACCTGGACCGTTTATACCATGACATTTTAAAGTTTAACCGAGACGGGGCAGGTCTTATGGAGGCAATCCGTGCCTGGTTTAGTGGGACTAAACCTTCGGTCTATAATGGTATTTATCTCTGGGGTACCGTGGGTTCAGGTAAAACGTATCTGGTAGATAGTTTTTTTGAATGCCTGCCCGAATCCAACAAGCTACGAATCCACTTTCATCGCTTTATGCAGCGTATTCATCATGAGTTGAAGCAGCTGACAAAGCTTGAAGACCCATTACAAATAGTGGCTGATAAATTTGCTGCTCAATACCAGGTGATATGTTTTGATGAATTTCATGTCAGTGACATCACAGACGCAATGTTACTGGCTAGGTTACTCGAGGCATTTATAGATAGAAATATTATTTTTATTACCACGTCAAATGCGCATCCGGATGATTTATATAAAAATGGATTGCAACGAAGCCGGTTTCTACCTGCAATTGCATTGATCAAGCGGCATATGGATATCATTGAGTTGAGTTCACAGGTGGATTACCGGTTACGGTACCTGGGCAAGGCAGAATTGTATCACTACCCCCTGGATAACGCCGCCAGACAAATGCTATTACAAAATTTCGAAAATATTGCACCCAATACTGGGCGTTCTGACAGCACTATTGAGATAGAAAACAGGAAAATTCAGACCATTCGTTGTGCCGATGGTGTCGTTTGGTTTGATTTTTCCACTATCTGTAACAGTCCCAGAGGACCGGCAGATTATATTGAAATTGCCCGGCAGTTTCAGACAGTATTAATCGAGGATGTTCCGTGTATGTCTGAGGAAATGAATGACCAGGCCAGGCGTTTTATCACCTTGATAGATGAGTTTTATGACCGCAATGTAAAACTGGTCATAACGGCTGAAGTGGCCATACAGGACCTCTACCATGGCAAGCGCCTGGCAAAAGAATTTGAGCGTATCCAAAGCCGGTTGATGGAAATGCGCAATCTGGAATATCTGGGACGTCAGCATATATCAGATTAGTCCAGGCACTATATCTGGTGGCTTCCACCACACAATCCCCACCCTGGAGTATATTCACCTAATTTCTCTGAGAATATTGTATTTAACTGTTAATCTATTAAAGACAATGAGTTATGTAATTTTATTGACATAAGTTATTAAATAAAATATATAAGTAATTCGTGTAACACGTTATTAATATTAAACTTTTACAGGTCGGGGGAAAATGGCTTCATTACAACGAGCAGCAGAACCATTGAGTGTCACAGAGCAACAAATTGCCCTGGCATTACGGTATAAGCATGGCGAACAGACCGTGATGCTGCCTTCACAAAAACCGGACAGCTTGCTATCTGCGGCAATTGACCGCGGGTTTATTGATACTGAAGGGTATATCACCCGTAAGGGACGCGCTTTAATCGCCCGGTATAGCTTTATCTAGCTTTTAAACAACTATCAGGCCTAACAGCATTTCAATCCTGAGTTTGATGCACTATTACTTATTTTCATATCCATAGTAATAGATATTACTTTAATGAATAAACAATCCTTGTTATCGTTGCACCCCCAAAATATCGTAAAAATAGATTGTTGATCCATGTATAAATATGACAATTATGACAAGACCATTGTAAACGAGCGCGTAGCCCAGTTTCGTGACCAGACCAACCGTTTTCTGGCCGGCACGCTGTCTGAAGATGAATACCGTCCGTTACGTTTGATGAATGGCCTTTATCTGCAGCGCTACGCACCCATGCTTAGAGTTGCCATACCCTATGGCCTGTTGTCTTCAGAGCAACTTAGAATGCTGGCCCACATTGCCAGAAAGTATGATAAAAATTACGGGCACTTCAGTACTCGGCAAAATATCCAGTACAACTGGCCGCGATTAGAGACAATACCCGATATCCTTGCTGATCTTGCCTCAGTTGAAATGCATGCCATCCAAACCAGTGGTAACTGTATTCGTAATGTCACCTCGGACCAGCTCGCAGGGATTTCTGAGGATGAAATAGACGATCCCAGGCCCTATTGTGAGATTATCCGTCAATGGTCCACGTTCCATCCGGAGTTTTCTTATCTGCCAAGAAAATTCAAGATAGCTGTATCCGGAGCAGAACACGACCGGGCAGCCGTACAGGTCCATGATATTGGTATTTACGTAGTCAGGAATGACCAGGGCGAGACCGGTTTCAAGATACTGGTAGGTGGCGGTCTTGGTCGGTTGCCACATATTGGTGTGGTCATAAAGGAATTTTTAGAGAGAAAATATCTATTGTCGTACCTGGAATCTATATTAAGGGTCTATAATCTGTTTGGTCGCCGTGACAATATGCATAAGGCTAGGATCAAGATCCTGGTTAAAGCCATTGGTGCAGAAAAGTTTGCGGACATGGTAGAAGAAGAATGGCAACAGGTAAAAGATTCAGCACTGCTTCTGGATGACAGGGAAATAGAAAGGGTTAAACAGTATTTCACCCAACCTGATTATGAAAGCGATGCAGACAAAGATGAATCTTATCAACAACAGCTGGCTTCTGATAAGGCCTTTTCTGCCTGGTGTAAACGAAATGTAAATCCCCATAAGACACCCGGATATCATGCGGTGTATATTTCCCTGAAAGCACCGGGCAACCCACCGGGTGATGCCACCAGTGAACAGATGGAACTGGTGGCTGAACTGGCTGAAAAATATAGCTTTGATGAGATTCGGGTCACCCATGATCAAAACCTGGTACTTGGCCACGTTAAGCAGGCAGATCTTTACCCGGTGTGGAATGCATTAAAAACACAAGGCCTTGCCACACCTAATATAGGCTTGATGACCGATATGATTTGCTGCCCCGGACTGGATTTTTGTGCCCTGGCCAATGCCGGATCCATCTCCATTGCCAACCAGATCAACCAGCATTTTGATGACATGGATTATCTCCATGATATTGGCGATTTACAGATCAAGATGTCAGGTTGCATGAATGCCTGTGGTCATCATCATGTGGGACACATTGGTATTTTGGGTGTGGACAAGAAAGGTGAAGAATTCTACCAGCTGACCCTGGGTGGATCGGCCGCCCGTGACGCGGCCCTGGGTGACAGATTGGGGCCGGCCATCCCCAAGGCCGAAGTGGCAGACACCATTAAAAAGATCCTCAATGCCTATGTTGAGAACAGGGAAGAGGGAGAGCGATTTCTTGATACCTATAAGCGGGTTGGAATTGAACCCTTTAAATCAAGCGCTTATGACCAGTAACCAACGCGAGGAAGTCAGCCGTGCTAATCATTAAAGACAACCAGATCCAGGAAGATGACTGGATTTTAATAAGAGATATTGAAAACGTCGAAACGCTGCCTGATGGTCATGTAATCCTGCCTTATTCATTCTGGAAAGAACACCAGGCTGACTGCACAGAGCACAAGGGCAACCTGGCGGTGATGATCAACGGCGATACAGCGATTGCTGACTTGGCAAATGTTCTGGATCAATTTGAATTGATTGCCCTGGATTTTCCTGCTTTTAAAGACGGACGTTGTTATTCTCATGCCCGTGTTTTGCGTGACCGCTACAAATTTCAAGGGGATCTACGCGCAGTGGGAGATGTACTTCGCGATCAGCTGTTTTATATGCAGCGCTGTGGTATCAGTTCATTTGCCATTCACGAAGAACGTGACATGGAAGATGCCCTCAACGGCCTTAAGGACTTTTCAGTGACCTACCAGGGTGCCTCGGACGGTAATTTGCCGCTGTATAAAGTCAGGTAAGGAGTAAGGCGTTAGGGGTGAGGAGAATATTCTCCTAACTCTTAACGCCTAACACCTCACAATCTTCTCACACTACCATGCATGTAATCGACGGGGTATTCATCTGCGCCTCAGCATGAAATCCCCTGACCAGGATGATATATTCACCCGGGTTTACCAGGTCCAGATCACGGGCCGCATTTCTCGCAATCTCATTAGGGTTGGTCTTGCCGGCATCTTCTGTATAGACCGGCAATACTCCCCATAACAGTGCCATCTTTCTGAATACAGCCTGTTCATTGGTGATAGCTACAATGGGTGAGGCGGGTCTGGCGGAACTCGTAGTGCTGGCCGACATGCCGCTTTTGGAAATAACCACCACGGCGTGGGCCATGATATTTCTCGACATGTGGGCGGTGGCATTGGCGATAACGTCCCAGATACTCAGTGGCGGTGTGGGATTTTTGACCGGTGGTGCACCATATACACCGTTATTCCAGAGATGAGATTCAGTTTGTTTAGCAATTCGGTCCATCATTTGCACGGCATCAATTGGAAATCTTCCAGACGCAGTTTCTGCCGATAGCATGACGGCATCTGCCCCCAATGTGACTGCAAATGCAATGTCAGTCACTTCTGCTCGAGTGGGTCTGGCACTTTCAATCATGGATTCGAGCATCTGAGTGGCAACAATAACAGGTTTAAACTGGGCACGGGCCTTTTCAATCAATTGGCTTTGGGCCACCGGCACCTCTTCAGGGTTCAGTTCTACACCCAGATCACCTCTGGCAACCATGATGGCATCTGTGACATCAAGAATTTGATCGATGTTTTCCAACGCTTCAGGTTTTTCAATCTTCGCGACGATGGAACAGTGGACATCGTGGTTGGTGATAATCTTGCGTAGTTCATTAATATCGTCGGCCTTTCGAACAAAGGACAATGCCAGGAAATCTACACCCAGTTCCAGGGCAAATTGGGCATCGATTTTATCTTTTTCAGTGAGCGAGGGTGCGGAAACATTGACCCCGGGCAGATTTATCCCCTTGTGGTTTTTGAGTACACCTCCATAAACAACTTCACAGGTAATTTCAGTTCCATTGATTGCGTCTACTCTCAACTCAAGTACACCATCATTCAGTAAAATTCTATTGCCAGGTTTGACGTCGTCGGCTAATGCAGTGTATTGAGATGGGATGGTATTACTGTCACCTACTATGTCACGTGTTGTAACAGTAATTTTTTGCCCGGGTGTCAGGTTAATTTCGCCATCTTTAAATTTTCCAGTACGAATTTTGGGTCCACAGAGATCGGCCAGTATACCAATGGGCAGTTGCAATTCATCCGCAATATCTCGAATGTTATTGTATGCCGTACTATGAAATTCATGATCACCGTGAGACATATTTAATCTGAAGACATTGACGCCACTCATAATTAGCTGACGTAAAGTTTCCGGGGCGCAGGAGGCGGGGCCAACGGTGGCAAGTATTTTCGTCCGGCGATTTTTAAGCAGATTAATATGTGTCACAATTGACATGAAATCCTCCCCGGCCCTGGCTGGGCTTTGTAATTATTGTATATAAAGTGGGTATTAAATAAGACAGGATCTAATATGACATTATTGAATTACCAAGTCCATGAGCCAGTTTGATTTACTTTCCAGTAAACGTTTTTTGCCACTGTTTATTACCCAGTTTCTTGGTGCCTTAAACGACAATATCTATAAGAACGCTTTGGTGATTTTTATCACCTTCAGCATTGCTGAGCAGACAAGTATTGAAAGCAGTATATTGGTTATTCTTGCCGGTGGTATTTTTATCCTTCCATATTTCCTGTTTTCGGCAACTGCAGGTCAGCTTGCGGATAAATATGAAAAGTCATTTTTGATCCAACGGATCAAATTACTGGAAATTATCATCATGGGTCTTGCGGTAATTGGTTTTGTGACCCAAAGTCTAATTATGTTGATGACGGTCCTGTTTTTCATGGGTATGCAGTCAACCTTTTTTGGTCCCCTGAAATACGGGATCCTGCCGCAACATCTCAAGTTCTATGAATTGACCGGTGGAAATGGTCTGGTCCAGATGGGAACGTACATTGCCATCCTGGGAGGGACTATCATTGGGGGCGCGCTCATTGCGCTGGACAGGTACGGAATTGCTATTGTGTCAGTCATTGTACTGGTGGTGGCCTTTTGCGGCTGGGTGTCAAGCCAGTCCATCCCCCGCGCAAAGGCTGCCGATGAATCATTACAGGTAGACTGGAATTTTATATATCAGACGTTTCATCTGCTCAGATACATTGTCTCTGAAAAGGGCATTTTTGTTGCCATAATTGCCATTTCCTGGTTCTGGTTTATCGGTGCCACCTACCTGTCCCTTGTTCCTACCTACACGAGAGACTATCTCATGGGAGATGAGCTGGTTACCATCGCTTTATTGACTGCATTCTCCATAGGCATTGGTACCGGATCATTGATGTGTGAGCGATTGTCCGGTGGCAAAATTGAACCGGGGCTGGTCCCCATTGGGGCCATGGGGTTAACAGTATTTGCTGTGGATTTATTTCTCATTGGCAGCCCACAGACACTGGAAATTCCATTAGAGGAAGGGATTACCTTACTTGAGTTCCTTAAAATGCCAATCCATTGGCGAGTATTATTTGACCTGGTCTGCATAGGTCTTTTTGGTGGGATTTATATCGTACCGTTATATGCTATGGTCCAGCACCGTGCCAGTATACAGCTAAGGGCCAGGGTCATTGCCGCGACCAACATATTAAATGCGTTATTTATGGTGGCTTCTGCCATTATTGTCATTGGCCTGATAAAGCTGGCCTTCACTATCCCCCAGATTTACCTTTTGGTAGGTGTGTTAAATCTGATAATTACCAGTGTAATCTTCATAAGATTTCCGGAATATCCAGAGCGATTGGCGGAGATTGTTTCAAATTTCAGGAGCAGGGCTTCCCGAGGGGAAAAGGAATGACCAGGCGGCCATTCCTTTATTTAAACTAGATCATTTAAAACGGGATATCGTCGTCCACGAAGTTATCATCGGGCTTGTTTGCCGGTGGGGGTGATGACTGATCATAACTGCCACCGCCCGCGCGACTGCCCAGCATCTGCATCTCATTGGCAACGATCTCAGTGGTATAGCGGTCATTACCGTCCTTGTCCTGCCATTTGCGGGTCTGCAGGCGGCCTTCTACGTATACCTGCGAGCCTTTTTTCAGGTACTCTGCAACGATTTCCGCCAACCTGCCAAAGAATACCACCCGGTGCCATTCGGTTCGTTCCTGTTGCTCTCCGGTTTCCTTATCTTTCCAGGATTCTGAAGTTGCCACGCTGATATTGCTGACTGCCGCACCATTTGCCGTATATCGCACGTCCGGGTCATTTCCTAGGTTTCCTACCAAAATGACTTTGTTTATGCCTCTGGCCATATTTATCTCCTTTTCAATATGTATATTTTAAAAAACGACAGAAATAGATGAATTCTCTTTTGCGTTATGTATGCGAAAGAATTTAATATTAACAGTTTATCTTCAGTTACGAAAAGGTTAATGGAAAAAATTCAGATTCGGGGCGCAAGGACCCATAATTTAAAGAATATCGATGTGGATATTCCCCGGGACAAACTGGTGGTGATAACCGGCCTGTCCGGTTCAGGTAAATCTTCCCTGGCATTTGATACCATCTATGCGGAAGGTCAACGGCGATATGTAGAGTCCTTATCTGCCTATGCCCGGCAGTTCCTGTCAATGATGGAAAAGCCAGACGTGGATCACATAGAAGGACTATCACCTGCGATTTCCATTGAACAGAAATCCACATCACATAATCCCCGTTCTACAGTTGGTACCATCACAGAAATCTATGATTACCTGAGACTGCTGTATGCCAGAGTGGGCGAACCGCGGTGTCCCGATCATGGTGTGGTTCTGGAGGCTCAAACGGTCAGTCAGATAGTTGATGCGGTACTGGAATTACCAGACGAGGAACGGGTCATGTTACTGGCTCCGGTCATACAGGAACGAAAAGGGGAGCATCACCGGGTACTGGACCGGCTGCGCAGCGAAGGGTTTGTCAGGGCCAGGGTAAATGGCGAGATTTATGAGCTCGATCAGGTGCCTGAACTTGAGCTGAGAAAGAAACATACCATAGAGGCCGTGATTGATCGCTTTAGAGTCCGGGCGGATATCAAGTTACGCCTGTCCGAATCTGTGGAAACCGCCATCCGCCTGTCTGACGGTCTGGTGATCATTGCCTCCATGGACAATCCGGATGCCGGTGATATCGTATTTTCCTCCAGGTTTGCCTGCTCCCAGTGTGGATATTCACTCAGCGAGCTGGAACCCAGGTTATTTTCTTTTAACAATCCGGTAGGTGCCTGTCCGGTATGTGATGGCCTGGGTGTCATACAATATTTTGACCCTGACCGTATCCTGCAGGACCCCACATTGAGTCTGCCAGGTGGAGCCATCAAGGGCTGGGACCGGCGCAATGCCTATTACTTTCAGTTGATAAAAGGTCTGTCAGAACATTATGGTTTTGACCTAGACCAGCCATTCAATGAATTACCCAAGAAAATTCAAAAGATAATCCTATATGGCAGCGGCAAAGAAGAGATCGAATTTAAATACCTGGGGGGGCGCAGTAACTATGTAAAACGTAAACATACGTTTGAAGGGGTCATTCCCAATATGGAACGACGTTACCGTGACACCGATTCCACCATGGTGCGAGAGGAGCTGGTGAAGTATCAAAGTAACAAGATTTGTCAGAGCTGCGACGGCTCCCGATTAAACAAGGCAGCACGTAACGTATTCATTAAAAAGTACTCATTACCGGGCATGACCGCCTTATCCATTCTGGATCTGTATAACTACGTACAAGGCCTTAAACTCACGGGTAAGCGTGGCGAGATTGCAGAGAAGATCCTCAAGGAAGTCAGGGAACGTCTGCAGTTCCTGGTAAACGTCGGTCTGGAATACCTGACCCTGGATCGAAGTGCAGAATCTCTGTCGGGGGGAGAGGCCCAGCGGATCCGTCTTGCCAGTCAGATAGGTGCAGGACTGGTGGGAGTGATGTATGTCCTCGATGAACCCTCAATCGGTCTGCACCAACGCGACAATGCAAGACTGTTGGAGACCTTGAAAAAACTCCGGGACCTTGGGAACACCGTTATTGTGGTAGAGCATGACGAAGAGGCCATTGCCAATGCCAATCATGTTATTGACATAGGGCCAGGGGCCGGGGTACATGGAGGCAATGTTGTTGTACAGGGCAGTCCAGTAGATATTGAAACCGATAAACATTCCATAACCGGAAAATACCTGTCTGGAAGGCTACAGATTGAGATACCTGCCATGCGGGCTCCTTATAATAACAAACAGGTAATCGAGCTGAAGGGTGCGTCGGGAAATAATCTGAAAAAAGTCAACGCAACGATCCCCGTTGGACTGATGACCTGTATTACCGGGGTATCCGGTTCGGGAAAATCCACATTAATAAACGATACGCTGTATCGCGCAGTCACCCGTGAACTTAACCGTAGTAATACCAGTCCCGCGCCCTATGCTGAACTGAAAGGCCTGGACCAGCTGGACAAGGTAGTGGATATCGATCAGAGCCCTATAGGCAGGACGCCGCGATCCAATCCGGCCACCTATACCGGGTTATTTACCCCCATTCGTGAACTCTTTGCCGCCACCCAGGAGGCCAGGTCCCGTGGCTACAGCCCGGGGCGGTTCAGTTTTAATGTCAAAGGCGGGCGTTGTGAGGCATGCCAGGGGGATGGATTGATCAAGGTGGAAATGCATTTTCTACCAGATATCTATGTGGTTTGTGATGTCTGCAAGGGAAAACGCTATAACCGTGAGACCCTGGACATTCGTTACAAGGGGAAATCCATACACGAGGTCCTGAACATGACGGTGGAAGAGGCCCGGGAATTTTTTGATGCGGTCCCGGCTATCGCCAAGAAACTGCAAACCTTGATGGACGTTGGTCTTTCCTATATCAAGCTTGGGCAGAACGCCACCACCCTGTCTGGCGGTGAGGCGCAACGTATCAAGCTCTCCCGGGAGTTGTCAAAACGTGATACGGGCAAGACCCTGTATATTCTGGATGAGCCCACCACCGGGCTGCATTTCCATGATATCAAGCAGCTGTTACACGTGTTGCACAGGTTAAGGGACCACGGTAATACCATTGTGGTCATTGAACATAACATGGATGTCATTAAAACGGCCGACTGGATTATCGATCTGGGCCCTGAGGGGGGCGATAATGGTGGTAGAATAATTGCCACAGGGACGCCGGAGGATTTGACGAAGATAACACAATCTCATACAGGCAGGTTTTTAAAGACAACCTTGGACCGGTTCACTACTACCACTAAAAAATCACGGCCAAAGAAGAAGTTGGCGGCAGCCAGTTAATTTATACAAATATAAGGAATAAGGAATACGATTATGTCAGCACTTATTTGTGGATCAATCGCCTACGATACCATCATGGTCTTTCCCGACCATTTTAAAAACCATATCCTGCCGGAGAAGGTCCATATATTGAATGTGTCCTTTATGGTCCCGGAAATGCGCCGTGAATTTGGCGGTTGTGCGGGAAATATTGCCTATAACCTGAAACTGCTCCATGGCCAGGCAATACCCATGGCAACGGTTGGTAAGGATTTTGAAAATTACGCTGCATGGATGGATGCGAAAGGAATTATAAGAGACCAGATCAGAATTATAGATGATGTTTTTACTGGACAGGCATTTATAACTACTGATCTGGATGATAATCAGATCACCGCATTTCACCCTGGTGCCATGTCTTATGCCCATGAAAATAAGGTAACTGATGCGGATAATATCAGCATAGGCATTATCTCACCCGATGGCCGCGATGGTATGTTGCAACACGCCGCCCAGTTTTATGATGAGGGGATACCCTTTATCTTTGACCCGGGTCAGGGTATGCCCATGTTCAATGGTTACGAGCTGAAAAAATTCATAGAACAGGCCAGCTGGGTATGTGTGAATGATTATGAATGGGAGATGATGCAAAGACATACCGGCTACTCACCCCATGAAGTGGCGGAACTGGTCCAGGCACTGATCATCACCAAAGGCGGAGAGGGTGCGGTCATTTATACCAGTGATAAGCAGCACAGTATCCCCGTTGCAAAGGTAGAAAAAGTGGTGGATCCAACTGGCTGCGGTGATGCCTTTCGTGCCGGGATACTCTATGGTCTGATGAATGACCTGGATTGGGAGGCCACCGGTCGCCTGGCATCCTTAATGGGGGCCATCAAGATTGAACATCATGGCACCCAAAACCATACATTCGACAGGACATCTCTTGAAAACAGGTTCAAGGACAGTTTTGGATTTGATTTGTAAAAAGTGGCCACAGAGGACACAGAGATCACAGAGATCACAGAGACTATATAATTCCAGAATTTACTGTTTCGTCATTCCGGAAACTGCGAAGCAGTTATCCGGAATCCACAGATACTGAAAAGAATCTCTAGATATCCAATTAGTATGATGGTAGATACCACGTCATTTTTACTAAATCAAGATTCCAACCATTACAATGCAATGTTTACTGTTAGTATTTTCTGAATAACGATAAACTTCTTGCAACGGTGGTGAAATTTTGAAAATACATAAATATTCTATTGTCATTTTTTCTC
This sequence comes from Candidatus Eutrophobius brisbanensis, assembly GCA_038131795.1. Classification (GTDB taxonomy): domain Bacteria; phylum Pseudomonadota; class Gammaproteobacteria; order Eutrophobiales; family Eutrophobiaceae; genus Eutrophobius; species Eutrophobius brisbanensis. Next base: position 332,556 of record JAYPQE010000003.1, read on the forward strand.
TGTGATCTCTGTGTCCACTGTGGCTTAATAATAATTATGAATAAACCCTTCAAACCTTCTGACTCCCCCATCTGGGATGAACTGGCGGAACACTGCCAGTCAATGCAGGACTTTCGCATAGCGGATGCCTTTAGCGATGATCCCGACCGGTTTGAAAAGATGCATCTCACCGCGGCAGGTTTAACCCTGGACTACTCAAAAAACCGGGTGTCCGAGGAGACAATGTCGCTCCTGGTCAAGGCCGCTGATGATCTGAATATGAAGGACCGCATTTCGGCCTTGCTTAGAGGAGACAACGTAAATACCACCGAGGGCCGGCCGGCCTTACATACTGCCCTAAGGGACTTCAGTGGCAATGCACCGTTTGCTACAGATGTAGAGGCGGCCTTTTCAAAGATGGCGGATATCGTGCAACAGGTCCATAGCGGAGATTGGACCGGGTCCTCCGGTCAGGCCATCACCGACGTGGTCAACATTGGTATTGGGGGGTCCCATCTGGGGCCCATGATGGTCACCGACGCCCTCAAGGGATTCAGCCAGGGTAGGGTCCGTTGCCATTTTGTCTCCAACATAGACAGTACAGATATTCATTCTGTGTTGGAAATACTGGATCCTGAAACCACCCTGTTTATCATCTGCTCCAAATCATTTACCACCCTTGAGACCCTGCAAAATGCCAGGACAGCAAAGTCATGGCTTATGACAAATCTCCCCGGTGCCAAACTGGATATCGGCAGGCATTTCCTTGCGGTTTCGGCCAAACCCGAAAAGGCAGCAGACTTTGGAATTCCCGATAGCAATGTCTTACCTATGTGTGACTGGGTAGGAGGCCGCTATTCACTGTGGTCAGCCATTGGCATCTCCATTGCCCTGTCTGTAGGCATGATCAACTTCAGCCTGCTACGTAAAGGTGCTGAGGTGATGGATAGGCATTTTGAAAACGCCGATTTAAATGAAAACCTGCCGATCCTGTTGGCGTTGCTGGATATCTGGTATGTCAATTACTGGAATGCCCAAAGCCAGGCGGTATTGCCCTATTGTCATCGTCTGCGTTATTTTCCCGAATTCCTGCAGCAGCTGGCCATGGAAAGTAACGGCAAGTCCATAGACCTTGATAATAATCCGGTAGCCTATCACACCGCCCCCGTGACCTGGGGTACGGTAGAGACCAATGGTCAGCATTCATTTCACCAGTTACTGCACCAGGGGACAGGTTTTATCCCTGTCGATTTCATCGCCGAATTCAATCCTGTTGATGACGAGCATCATCTGCATTTGTTTGCCAATTGCCTTGCTCAGTCCAATGCACTGATGGCAGGACAAGACATGTCGAAAAAGAGTGACAGTACACTCCATCGTCACATGCCTGGTAACAGGCCCAGTAATATCCTGCTGATGGAGAAATTAACCCCTGAGATATTAGGGGCCCTGATTGCCCTGTATGAACACCGGGTCTTTGTTCAAAGTGTTATCTGGAATATCAATGCTTTTGATCAGTTTGGGGTGGAACTGGGTAAAGAGATCAGCCAGCAGGTCCATTCCAAATTAGGGGGTAACGATACGGCCCCCCAGTTTGATGCGTCGACTGAAGGCTTAATTGAGCTGTACAGGAACAAGACAACGTAATAAGTAATACGTTAGACGTAAAACGCGATACATTTCACGTCTAACATATTACATTTTACAGATTTTACGCTACGGCCTGTTTCGCCTGTTCCAGGCGGGTTTGCAGGTCATTGATTTCCTGGTGAAGTTCAGCGGGGACCTTATCACCGAATCGTTCGTAAAGTTCACGCATGCTGGGGAGTTCTCCCAACCAGTTATCGATATCCACTCTGAGGAGTTCAGCAATGGCATCCTGGTCCATGTCCAGCCCTGATAGATACAGGGCGTCCATGGTGGGCAGGTTGCCAATGGGTGTTTCAATCGCATCTCCCGTGCCTTGGCAACGTTCAAATATCCATTTCAATACCCGGCTGTTTTCACCAAAGCCCGGCCACATGAACTTGCCACCGTCGTTCTTGCGGAACCAGTTAACGTAGTAGATACCAGGGAGTTTCGCATTTTCGGTTTTACCAATGTTGATCCAGTGCTGCCAGTAGGATGCCATGTTATAGCCGCAGAAGGGCAGCATGGCCATGGGGTCATGGCGTAATTTACCAAGTTCTCCTGAGGCAGCTGCGGTCTTTTCTGAGGATACGATGGAACCCATGAATGTCCCATGGTTCCAGCTAAGGGCCTCATTTACCAGAGGGACGATAGTGGCCCGTCTGCCGCCAAACAGGATAGCGCTAATAGGTACACCTTTCAGATCTTCCCATTCATCGGCAATGACAGGACATTGGCTGGCAGAGACGGTAAACCTGGCATTAGGATGGGCCGCAGGGGTATCGGAATCCGGTGTCCAGTCGTTACCCTTCCAATCGATAAGATGGGCCGGTGGTTCATCAGTCATACCTTCCCACCAAACATCACCATCATCGGTCTCAGCCACGTTGGTAAAGATACAATTGCCATAAAGTGTCTTCATGGCATTGCCATTGGAATCATCACTGGTACCGGGAGCGACCCCGAAGAAGCCGGCTTCTGGATTGATGGCGTAGAGTTGGCCATCAGAACCGAATTTCATCCAGCATATATCATCACCCACAGTTTCCACTTTCCAGCCGGGGATAGAAGGGGTCAACATTGCCAGGTTGGTTTTGCCGCAGGCACTGGGAAAGGCGCCGGCGATGTATTTGACAACACCTTCGGGGTTGGTGAGTTTTAAGATGAGCATGTGCTCGGCCAACCAGCCTTCATCACGGGCCATCACAGAGGCGATTCTCAGGGCCAGGCACTTTTTGCCCAATAGGGCATTACCGCCATAGCCGGATCCAAATGACCATATCTCACGGGTCTCCGGGTAGTGGACGATATACAGGTTCTCAGGATTACATGGCCAGGGGACATCCGTCGTGCCCTCAGTTAGAGGTGAACCCACGGAATGGATACAGGGGACAAATTCACCGTCTTCACCAAGTTCATCCAGGACGGCGTTACCGACCCGTGCCATCTTGTGCATATTGGTGACCACATAGGGTGAGTCCGTGATCTCTATACCAATATGGGCAATAGGTGAGCCGATAGGGCCCATGCTGAACGGGATGACATACATGGTGCGGCCACGCATACATCCTTCATATAACTTATCAAGGGTTTCGCGCATTTCGGCTGGATCACACCAGTGATTAGTGGGACCGGCATCTACTTCATTTGCTGAACAGATAAATGTCCTGTCTTCTACTCTGGCAACATCTTTGGGATCAGACCTGACCAGATAACTGTTAGGGCGTAGGTTTTCATTGAGTTTTTTCGCCGTACCTGATTGTACTAACAGGTCCCACATGGCGTTATATTCAGATTCGCTGCCATCACACCAGACAACTTCATCTGGTTGACACAACTCTGTCATACGGGAGACCCATTCCTGTAATTTTTTATGATTGCTCATTAGCGATGTTTATCCTGTTAGTCTTAGTCTGTAAATGTATAAAAAAAAATATCCCTACATCCAATTGTTATTGGATATGAAAGATATTGATTTATTTTATGAGTACTGCCTGCCCCAGTTGAAAGCCATGTTGGAAAGATAACAGATTCTGCCTGGCAGATTCAGTTTTTATCTCATGGCATTTCGTGGGGCATTATCTCATTTTATTTCACAATGCTTCAAGTCTGATATTAATTGTTCAAGTTTTGTAAACGGTGTTTTGCATGTGAATCCAGCACATACATAGGCAACGGCATCCCCCTGAGGCAGCCGTTTTTCCAGTAATCCAGGGAGATTCAGAACATTATCCGCAATAGCATAGCTCCGGGTCCTGGTGTCGCTAATTTCATTTCGGCATTGAATCTGCCAGTGGCCAATCTCGTTCTGATTACCCCGAATGATAATTTGTCCGGGGGGGTGACTGAAGTCGAGCAGGGCTGTGAGCATGGAGGCATGTGACATGGGTAATGATTGCATGGGCCCCCAGGCCGCCTTGAGGGTCTTTTCTGCGGCCTCCAGGTAGTCCTGATTACCCACCAGGTGCCCCAGCTGCAATAATACCTGGACGGCAATGCCATTGCCTGACGGTGTCGCATCATCCATATAATCCTTGCGGCGCTGGATTAATGTCTCGTGATCATGAGACGTGAAGAAAAAGCCACCGTCTTTCTTATCATAAAACTGTTGCAATAAGATGTTGGTCAGTTCAATGGCAAAATTTAGCCATTGGCTGTCCCACCTGGCAGACAACAGGACCAGGATTGCATCGATCAGAAAGGCATAGTCATCCAGATAGGCATCGAGGTGGGCCCGGCCGTCCTTGCTGGTGGCATATAGCCGGTTATTGTTCCATAAATTGTCGTAAATAAATTCCAGGGCCCGACTGGCCGAGTGTAGATAGGATTCTTCGCCGGTAACCAGGTAAGCATTGACCATACCCTTAATGGCCAGGGCATTCCATGAGGGCAGGACCTTTTCATCTCGTCCAGGCCACACCCGCTGGTTTCGTCTTTCCAGCAGTTTAGTCTTGGCTGCTGTTAAATCACCTGATTTACCGGGATCAGGCTGCGGGACAAACAAATGCCACTGACCTTCAAAATTCGGCGGGTAGTCCATGCCATAATAATTTGCAAAACTTTGGTACTCATCCGGCTCCAGTTCGGCCTTAACTTCATCATGGTTCCAGACGTAAAATTTTCCTTCGTGGCCTTCTGAGTCCGCATCCAGTGACGAATAATACCCGCCATCAGATGCCTGCATGTCGCGCATAATCCATTGTGCCGTTTCATGAATGACCGGCCTAATTTCTGGATCATCTGTAGTCATCAGTGCATGGGCATAATTGGTCAGCAGCTGGCCGTTGTCATAAAGCATCTTTTCAAAATGCGGGATCATCCAGTAAGCATCCACCGAATACCGGCAAAATCCCCCGCCCAGGTGGTCATAAATACCGCCATTTGCCATCTTCTTTAACGTAACAGCAACCATGGTAGTTGCAGTGTCCGCCGTTTCTCTGGCTTCAAAATCCTTTAGAGACAGTAATAAGTCCTGGGTCGGTGATTGGGGAAATTTAGGTGCCCCGCTGTGGCCGCCATTTTTATTATCAAAATATTCATAAAGATCTGCTATGGCGTGGTTTATCGGTGAGGTGCTCAGCGAGGAATCGTTTTGTTCAGTTTCCTGGGTCCGGGCCAGGGCGGTGACCATGGCATCATTCTGTTTTCTGATGGCCGGTAGTTGTGTCTGATACATATCGGCAATGCGTTCGAGCAGTTCCCTGAATCCCGGCAGGCCGAAACGTGCCTCGGGTGGGAAATAGGTGCCGCCAAAGAATGGTACCTGGTCATCGTGGGTCAATACCATGGTCAAGGGCCAGCCGCCTCCACGCTGGGCGAGTAACTGGTGAGCCGTTTGATAGATCCTGTCCAGATCCGGGCGTTCTTCACGATCCACTTTGATGTTCACAAAGCACCTGTTCATGATTTCTGCGGTAGCCTCATCCTCAAACGATTCATGGGCCATCACGTGACACCAGTGACAGGCAGAATAACCGATAGATAATAGAACGGGTTTTTGCTGTTCTCTGGCCAGTGCCAAAGATTCCTCATTCCAGGGATACCAAGCTACCGGGTTATGGGCATGTTGCAGCAGGTAGGGACTGGTTTCGTTAATTAGATTGTTGGTGAATTTTGAGTGCATAAGAAGATAGTGCCACAGACCACACAGAAAAAAAATAAATGGATAGGATTAACAGGATTTTAAAGGATTAACACGATTAAAAAATATTTCTTCTCTGATCTCTGTATCCTCGAAAAGCAGTTCCTTAATATTTTTTAACGACTCTTCAGTCATGTACCCGTGTTAAACTAGGCACTTATGATAACGTATCCAAATATTGACCCCATTGCCCTGGATCTGGGCGTTGTTCAGGTGCGCTGGTACGGGCTAACGTATCTGGCCGGCCTGGGCATTGCCTGGTGGTTATTAAACAGACGTGCCGGGGAACTCACTAATCGATGGACCAGTGATGAGGTGGCGGATTTAATCTTTTATGGAGCGGTTGGGGTAATTATCGGAGGACGGTTCGGTTCGGCCTTGTTTTATAACCTGCCATACTACCTCTCCAATCCTATAGATATCTTCAAGGTATGGCAGGGAGGAATGTCCTTTCATGGCGGTCTGATCGGCGTTGCTGTCGCTGTCTGGTATTTTGCCCGTAAAACTGACCGCACCTTCTTTGAAGTCGGGGATTATCTTATCCCGGTGGTCCCCGTGGGGCTCGGTTTAGGTCGGATCGGAAATTTTATTAATGGTGAACTTTGGGGGGCGCCGTCGGACATGCCCTGGGCAATGATCTTTCCCGGTGCCGGCGGGATCCCACGTCATCCTTCACAGTTATATGAGGCAATTCTGGAAGGGTTGGTGTTGTTTATCATTCTCTGGTGGTTTTCGTCTTCATCGCGGCCGCGAATGGCAGTGTCCGGTCTATTTTTTTTATTCTACGGTATATTTAGAACTATGGTGGAATTTGTCAGAGAACCTGATGCCCACATTGGATACCTGGCGGGAGAATGGTTAACCGTGGGGCAGATACTCTCCATGCCGATGATACTTCTGGGTGGTATACTGCTATTTATGGCATATAAAAGTAAGAGTCAGGTAAGGAGTGAGAAGTGAGGGGTGAGGTGAAAGCGTCAGATTGTAGGAACATATATTTAATATGAAGCAGTATCTGGATTTAATGCGACATGTGCGAGAGCACGGTGTGGAGAAGTCTGACCGGACGGGAACCGGAACCCTGAGTGTGTTTGGTTACCAGATGCGGTTTGACTTGAATGACGGGTTTCCCCTGGTGACCACCAAGAAGGCGCACCTGAAATCTATCATTTATGAATTGCTGTGGTTTCTAAACGGCGATACTAATATCAAGTACCTCAAGGAGCATGGAGTAAAAATATGGGACGAATGGGCCGATGAGGAAGGCAACCTTGGGCCTGTTTACGGTGCGCAGTGGCGGTCCTGGCGCGGGGCTGATGGCAGTGTAATCGATCAGATAACAGATGTGATAGATCAAATCAGGAACAACCCGGATTCAAGAAGACTAATCGTCAGTGCCTGGAACGTGGGCGAACTGGACAAAATGGCATTGGCGCCTTGTCATGCCTTCTTTCAATTTTACGTGGCAGATGGAAAACTTTCATGCCAGTTATACCAACGCAGTGCGGACATATTTCTCGGGGTGCCGTTTAATATCGCATCTTATGCACTACTTACCATGATGATCGCAAAAGTGACGAATTTACAATATGGCGATTTTATTCATACCTTTGGAGATGCACATTTATATCTAAATCACCTGCAACAGGCGGACGAACAACTTTCCCGGGAGCCTTACCCCCTGCCCAGGATGAATATCAATGAAAACATCACTTCAATATTTGAGTATAAATTTGAGGATTTTGAACTGCAAAACTACCAGGCGCATCCCCATATTCCGGCACCGGTAGCAGTCTAATGAATCGAAAAACAAAAATCTCCCTGATTGTGGCGATGGACCAGAAGGGTGTAATCGGCAAAGGCAATGAATTACCGTGGCATCTTTCTACCGATCTGAAAAATTTCAAACATGTGACCATGGACAAGCCGATCATCATGGGCAGAAAGACCCATGAGTCCATCGGTAAGCCTTTGCCTGGCAGGCGAAATATTATTGTCACCCGAAACACTGATTTTCAATCAGAAGGTTACGAGGTCTGTCATAGCCTGGATGAGGCAATCAAACTGTGTGAAGCGGATGAGGAACTGGTTATCATCGGGGGGAGTGAATTATACCATGATGCGCTGGACGTGGTGTTTCGGATATATCTCACCGAGGTCCATGCTGATGTGGAGGGTGACGTTTATTTTCCCGCCTTCGATAAAGGGGAGTGGGATCTGCTTTTAAAAGATGATGTGGATGCAGACGAAAACAATGATTATCCTTTCACTATGTCTATCCTGGAAAAACGACACCCGCTTTACTGGTGATTAAACCAAACCGCTTTGTAGAATACCATCAATGACAAATTGAACAGCTAGCGCTGACAGTAGCACACCCATCACCCTGCTAATCACATTCATTCCCGTAAGCTTAATAAGCTGCTGTAAGCGGGTTGCAATTAATAGCAATGCAAGCGTTATAATCAAAACGGCTAGCAGTGAACAGAGAATGATCACTTCATTCAGAAATTGGGTATCGGCATTTGCCATTAGTAAGATGGAAGCACCCATGGAACCGGGACCGGCTATCAGCGGTGTAGCCAATGGAAACACTGAAATGTCTTCACTCATAATGGCTTCATCTACCTCTTCCTTGGTCGCGGATGTCCCTCCTGAAGGTCTGGCAAAGACCATATCTATTCCAATTAACAATAATAAAATTCCCCCGGCAATTCTCAAGGCTGCAAGGGATATCCCAAGGGCGTTTAAAACAAAATTACCAAATAATGCAAATAATAAAAGGATGAGTCCGCTGATAATTACGCCTTTTATGGCAATGGTGTATCTGGTTTTGACTGGAATGTTAGGGGTTAATGCGGCAAATACAGCAGCGACATCAAAGGGTGCAATCGTTGCAAAAAAAGTAGTAAAGGCAATAATGAAAATTTCCAGCATGTGTTAAATTGCACCATGGTCCTGAAGGACATCATAAATAGTTTTTGCAATTTGCTCATATCCATTGGAATTTGGATGGGCAATATCAGATTTCAATGACTTATCTGATAAGACATCTGGTATCAGGTCTTCAATAAAAACAACACCGGTCTCATCAGCTATCTTGCTGTAGATTTCATCGGAAGACAAAAACAGGCCAGGGCGGGGGACACCCAAGAGCATCACCGGGATATTGCGTTGTGCAGCCATGGCAATCATCTTCCTGACGTTTTCTCCCATGATGTTCAGGTCCCGTTTCTGTAGAATATCATTGCCGCCATGACAGAGTATTAACAGATCGGGAGAATGCTGCTCCAGTAGCGCAGGCAGCCGGTTCAGGCCTTCCTCGGAAATTTCACCATTGATGCCAGCATTGATCACCTTTCGGTTGGTCAGGTTCTGGAGTATGGCTGGATAACTTTGGTGGTCATCAGCCCCTTTGCCTTTGGTTAGACTATCACCAAAGGACAGGATGACCGCACTACTGGATAGCCGGGGCAGGTCATTGGAAGACCCGCATGCTATCAGTATAGATAAGACGCATGAAACTAGAAAAACCTGAATGTATGGTTTTAAACTCAGCCATGAAGTCTTCATAAACAACCCTGCTCAAGTATTGTCGTCATTTCTGTAAAGAGGGTACCTGATAAATCATATTATCTTCCAGCCGTAATGCTGTGAGTTTACGGCCCCAGACACAGCCGGTATCCAGTGGGTAGACATTATAGAATTTAAACTCTCTTGGGTCACTGTCATGTAATGATGCCCAGTGACCAAACACTATATTTTCATCGGCATGCTTGCGGTTTTCGATACTAAACCATGGGTAGTAGCCGGTTTTTTTTGAGCCCACTGGGCCTTTGTCTTTTAGGTTAATTTTGCCCGATTGTTTGTAATACCGGCTGCGGGTACAGTAATTGATGATACAACGTATCCTGTCCCAGCTGGTCAATTTGTCATCCCATTGCTCTGGTGTGTCGCCATACATATTTCCCAGCAGTTCGGTATATTTTTCAGATTGCATAATCGCCTCCACTTCGCCAGATAGTGCCAGGGCATGGGAGAGGTCCCATCTGGGGTGTAAGCCCGCATGGACCATGGTAAATCCCAGTTTTGAATCGTGATGGACCAAAGGAAATTGCCGAACCCAGTCAAGCAGCTCCTGGCTGTCGTCGGCATTTAAAATTCCTTGCAAGGTGTCTTTTTTTCCGGCTGAGGTGACATTGTTTGCAATGGCTAACAGGTGACATTCATGATTACCCAGTACCGACACTGCGTTATATTGTTTGGCGAGCCGCAGGGCCCCCAGAGAATCCGGTCCACGATTGATAATATCACCTGTTAACCAGAGCCTGTCAGTGTCAGGATTAAACTTCATGTTGCTGAGTAAATTTTCAAATTCCTGACGACAGCCTTGAATGTCGCCAATGACATAGGTGGCCATATCAGTGCATTGTGACGTTGGAGGATAATCTAAATAGCGGGATAGGTACGATGATTTCATTACCGTCATCGGTGACCATCTTATAATTGCCTTCCATGCAACCCACCGGGGTAGCCAGAATGGCCCCGCTGGAGTACCTGAATTCCTGTCCGGGTGTGATATGCGGTTGCAGGCCTACCACACCTTCTCCCTCTACCTGTTGAATTTTATTATTGGCATCGGTAATGACCCATTGCCTGCGTAGCAGTTTTACCGCGGTCTCGCCCTTGTTTTCAATGGTGATTGTATAAGAAAACACATAATGGTCCTGTGCCGGAACCGATTGGTCGGTGAGAAATTCGGTTTCAACTGTTATCACTATATCTGACATGTGTGCATTTGACAGCATTGATCGGGGCTATGCAAGTGATTGGAAATATTCACTTCATTGATATCTTCATTTTATGTAGATAAGCCATGGCTGCGAAAACTTAACGCCTCAGTGACGTGGTGCTTCTCAATACTTTCGGCACTATCCAGGTCTGCTATGGTCCTTGAGACTTTTATAATTCTGAAAAGAGAGCGTGCAGAAAGGTTAAAGCGGTTCGCGGCCTTTTCCATTATTTGCCTGATGTCTGTAGACAACTGGCAATATTCACTAATCTCTGTATTGGACAGAAAATTATTGAGTTTGCCGCAACGGGCCATTTGCAGGTCCTGTGCCGCAATGACTCTTTGCTGTACGGTGACACTGTTTTCTATATCCGTCTCATCCAATGTGTGCAGAATTTCATTGCCGAGATTGGGTACCTCAATGTGAATATCAATCCTGTCCAATAATGGCCCCGAAATCTTTGTTCGATAGCGACGGATCTGTTCGGGTGTACAGCCACATCGATCAGTGGTGTCCCCATAATAACCACAGGGGCATGGATTCATGGCGGCAATTAATTGAAACTGTGCTGGAAAGGTCTGTTGATTGGCGGCACGGGAAATTGAGATCTTGCCTGATTCTATGGGTTCCCGTAATACTTCAAGTACCTTGCGATCAAATTCTGGCAGTTCATCAAGAAACAATACACCCAGATGCGCCAGTGAGACTTCTCGTGGTCTGGGATGACTTCCGCCCCCCACCAGTGCCACAGCGGATGCTGTATGGTGAGGAGAACGAAAAGGCCGGCGTCTCCAGGTATGAATGTTAAACCCCTGCGATGAAATGGAATGGACTGCGGCCACTTCCAGGGCACAATCCTCATCCAGTGCAAGTAGAATCCCGGGCAGTCGTTTAGCGAGCATGGTCTTGCCGGTGCCAGGCGGCCCCATCATCAACAGGTTATGATTACCCGCCGCGGCAACCTCCAGTGCCCGCTTGGCCTGATATTGGGCCTTTACCTCACAGAGATCGGGAAATTTATCCGGTCGATATTGGTGCTGATAGTCGAACCTTTTTATTGGCTGTATCCCGGTTAGATGGGCACACACCTCATTCAGATTTTTGGCCGGGTAGATATCCAGATCACTAATAAGAGCCGCTTCCCGTGCATTGGCATACGGAATAATAAGGCTACGGGCTGCCTGCTGGGTGAATTTCGCCATGGGCAGGCAACCGTTAACCGGCCGCAGTCTCCCGGTCAGGGCCAGTTCACCGGCAAATTCAAAACCCTCAAGTGCTTTTTGTGGAATTTGCCCTGAGGTAGCCAGGATGCCAATGGCAATGGGTAAATCAAACCGGCCACTGGTCTTGGGCAGGTCGGCAGGCGCCAGGTTAACGGTGATACGTTTGAGAGGGTACTCAAACTGATTATTCAGCAGGGCACTCCTGACCCTGTCCTTGCTTTCTTTTACCGCGGTCTCCGGTAGACCGACTATGGAAAACCCAGGCAGTCCCCTGGACAGATGCACCTCAATGGTGACTAAGGGTGAATTGATACCGGACAACGCCCGGCTGTATACAATGGCCACTTCCATGTGTCCCTTCCTTATATTGTAGGTAAAACCAGATTATAGACTTTCTTCTTCTTTACTGCCTTTTTTTAATTGGTCTTCTAGTACTGTAATTTTAGTTTCCAGTTCATCAAGTAGTTTACGCGTATTGGCGAGCAACTCCTGTTGAATATCAAATTCTTCCCGGGTGACCAGGTCCATCTTCTTCAGGGAGGCGGTTAAAGCCGTTTTTATATTTTTTTCAATGTCCTCGCGGGTCCGGCGCAGGTCTTGTGGCAAGAGGTTAGAGATTTGTTTAACCAGGTGGTCAATATTTTCAGTTTTAATGGTCATTGTTAGATTCCGTTCATCGATTAACCCATATTTTCGCATACTAGCGGCAACAATGTCTGATTCAGAAATTGGCACTGAGTGCGTGCAACATGTTGGAATTCTTGCACCACAATGACGCAAATTCATGTTGCATCGCAAGTATAATCTGACTGCTAAACTATTATGAAATTATAATTTATTGAAAAATATGGATAAATAATTTTTGGCACGGTCCATGCATTACAAGGGTGACGTTTCATTACTTTTGTTAATTTATATGGAGATCATGTTATGAAGACTGTTAGTAAATTGATTATTACAACCTTAACGCTGTTTTATGCTGCAACCGGACTTGCCCAGGATTCACCTCATTCTTTTTCAGGGAATGTAACGATGGCGACAGACTATCTGTATCGGGGACAGTCTCAGACGGACAATAGCTTTGCTATTCAGGGTGGTTTCGATTACTCCCACGAGCTGGGTTTATACCTTGGTTCATGGGCATCTAATATTGCTTTTACCGATGATGGGGCTGAAGTGGATTTTTATGGTGGATACGCCGGTGAATTTGCCAATGGCCTGGCCTACGATATGACGGTTATCTATTATTACTATCCCGGTACGACCCGGACTTCAGCCGGTGAGGACTTTCTCGAGTTTGGACCGAGCTTAAGTTACACCTTTGGAGGTGATTATGAGCCTTCAATCGGAGTAGGTTTACTGTACACAGATAACTTTTCGTTTAATGCAGATGAAGGTGTCTATGTCTATGGGGACCTGGGCTTTACGCTACCCAATGATTTCGGGCTTGGATTTCACATCGGTCATCAGTCCATTAAGGATGAAGCTGCCTGGGGTACACCTGACTGGACTGAATACAATGTCAGCCTGTCTAAATCATTCATGGGCCTGGATTTCGCCGTGACTTTTTCCGATACCGATCTTAGCGAAGCGGAATGTTTTGGTGGCGGCAATATCTGTGATTCTACCGTGGTATTTTCAGTATCCGGAGGATTCTGAACGCCCGGTTATAAATTCTAAGTAGTACTTTCTGCGAGATTTGATCGTGCCCGATCAGGGCACCACCGGATCACTCGCGCTAAAAAAAGGAGGACAACGAAATGAAACTGGTAAGTGCAATCATCAAGCCGTTCAAGCTGGATGACGTCAGGGAGGCCCTCTCTGCAATCGGAATACAGGGCATGACCGTGACGGAAACCAAAGGGTTTGGACGGCAAAAAGGGCATACGGAATTGTACCGCGGCGCAGAGTACGTGGTGGATTTTCTGCCCAAGGTAAAACTCCAGGTAGCAGTGGATGGTGACAAGCTGGATGAGGTACTGGGTGCGATCACCAATGCTGCTAACACAGGGAAAATCGGCGATGGGAAGATATTTGTCTTTGACCTTGCCGATGTCATTCGGATCAGGACAGGCGAGTCCGGCCCTGAAGCCCTTTAATCTAACTAATAACTCGGAGGAATATTAAAGTGGAAGCCATAGTTGACTTAGAAGTCAGATATGCACTTGATACCTTTTACTTTCTGGTAATGGGTGCATTTGTAATGTGGATGGCGGCTGGATTCTCGATGCTGGAGTCAGGGCTGGTGAGGTCCAAGAATACCGCTGAAATTTTAACCAAGAATGTCGGTCTGTATGCCATTGCCTGCATCATGTATATGCTCATGGGCTATAACATCATGTATAGCGGTACTGACAGTAGCTTCTGGCCTGGATTAGGCGGCCTGTTAGGCGCAGATGACAACACTGCAGAGGCCGTTCTTGCAGGTGGAGATGACGCACCTTACTATTCAGGTCTGTCAGACTTTTTCTTTCAGGTAGTGTTCGTTGCCACCGCAATGTCCATTGTCTCGGGCGCCATTGCTGAACGTATGAAGCTCTGGGCATTCTTTCTCTTTGCCATAGTAATGACTGGATTTATCTATCCGGTACAGGGTTTCTGGAAATGGGGTGGTGGCTTTCTGGATGCGAGAGGATTTCTTGATTTTGCAGGTTCCGGTGTGGTCCATCTGTGTGGTGCTGCCGCTGCCCTGGCGGGTGTATTATTGCTGGGTCCCCGCAAAGGAAAATATACCAAGGATGGCAAGGTCAATGCCATTCCCGGTGCAAACCTGCCACTGGCCACCCTGGGTACGTTCATCCTGTGGCTGGGCTGGTTTGGCTTTAACGGTGGTTCAGAGTTGATCATATCCAACGTGGCCGAGGCCAACGCTGTCTCTCTTGTCATTGTAAATACCAATATGGCAGCAGCCGGTGGTGTGATCGCGGCATTGCTGACAGCGAGGATACTGTTTGGTAAGGCAGATCTGACCATGACATTGAACGGGGCACTCGCCGGCCTGGTGGCCATTACCGCAGAACCCCTTACCCCCACGCCAATCCTTGCGACCATGATAGGTGCCATAGGCGGTATCCTGGTGGTGTTTTCCATTGTTGGGCTGGATAAGCTCAAGATTGATGACCCGGTTGGCGCCATATCAGTCCATGGTGTGGTCGGTTGCTGGGGACTCATCGCAGTTACCCTGACCAATGGTGATGCGTCATTGGGAGCCCAGTTACTGGGACTGGTAACCATCTTCCTGTGGACCTTTATTATGAGCCTGATTGTATGGGCCATTATCAAGGCCGTGATGGGTATCAGGGTCAGTGAAGAAGAAGAGTACGAAGGACTGGATGTGGCTGAATGTGGTGTAGAGGCCTACCCAGAGTTTGTGACTAACTAAAAAAACTGTCCGCGTTTGGATGAAAAGGGGATAGAAATGAATGTTTCTATCCCCTTTGTTTTTTTAGATAAGCGTGTATAGTATTCCGAAATATCTATGGGTAAATCTCTTGAGGTAAACACATGAAGTTAGTCACAGCAATTATTAAACCTTTTAAACTGGACGATGCCAGGGACGCCTTGTCGGAAATTGGTATTCAGGGTTTAACGGTCACCGAGGTGAAGGGTTTTGGCAGGCAGAAAGGTCATACCGAGTTGTATCGCGGTGCCGAATACATTGTTGATTTCTTACCCAAGGTAAAAATTGAAATAGCAGTAAACGATGACATGGTTGACCAGGTCATCGAAGCTATCACCAAATCCACCAATACCGGTAAAATCGGTGATGGTAAGATATTTGTTTCTGCCCTGGAACAGGCGGTGAGAATTCGTACCGGGGAATCCGGCTCAGACGCACTTTAAGGCCAATATCGTCTCCCTATATTTTGCTCCATAAAGGGGCAACCTCTCTGTATGCTGCTACAAAGCAGTGCAAATAACGCCCATAGGCTGACCTCATAGTTTTCGTGTAAATCAATAACCTCCTGTAAATAAAGAGTATTTTTTTTCTGGCACATATCGTGCACTGTTTTTGGTCATCAGCTGTGTTGGTGATGCATCTGATCTGGACAAAAACAATCTGAACTAAACTCGATAAGGGGGATGGTAGTGAAATTTCTTACTGCAATTATTAAACCATTCAAACTGGATGACGTGCGAGACGCACTGTCAGAAATAGGCGTACAGGGACTGACTGTCACGGAGGTGAAGGGCTTTGGTCGCCAAAAGGGACATACGGAATTATACCGCGGGGCTGAATACGTGGTGGATTTTCTGCCCAAGGTCAAAATTGAGATCGCGATTGGAGATGACATGCTCGATAGTGCCATAGAGGTCATTACCAGGGCGGCCAATACCAACAAGATAGGTGACGGGAAGATATTTGTATCTGACCTTGAGCAAGTTATTCGAATTCGAACCGGTGAAACCGGCGATGAAGCCATTTAAGGGATAGGGGAGACATACAAATGAATAAATTTAGATATATTACGCACATCTGCCTTTCCGGGATGTTATTGGCCTTACCGCAACTTGCATATGCGCAAGAGGCGATTAATAGTGCCAATACCGGATGGATCCTGACTTCCACGGCGCTGGTTTTGTTTATGACCCTGCCCGGCCTTGCCCTGTTTTATGGCGGATTGGTCAGAAATAAAAATATCCTGTCTGTCCTGATGCAATGTTTTGCTATCGCCTGCATGGTGTCCATCCTCTGGATGATCTTTGTATATGGGCTTGCCTTTGGTGATGGTGGCAGCATGAACAAACTGGTCGGTATGGGCATGATCTTCATGAATGGCATTGGCCTGGACAGTACCAGTGGTGATTTGCCAGAAACCGTTTTCTTTATGTTCCAGATGACCTTTGCCATTATTACCCCGGCATTAATAGTCGGTGGCTTTGCTGAGCGTATGAAATTCTCTGCCGTACTCTGGTTCTCCGCTATCTGGTTGGTGGTGGTCTATGCCCCTGTGACCCACTGGGTATGGGGCGGTGGCTGGTTAAGCGACATGGGTTTTCTGGATTTTGCCGGAGGTGCGGTCGTGCATATCAATGCCGGTATTGCTGCAATCGTTGCCGCAAAGGTATTGGGTAACCGTAAAGGATTTCCGACGATGGCCATGCCGCCACATAACCTGCCCATGGTGGTAACCGGTGCCTCCATGCTCTGGGTGGGGTGGTTTGGTTTCAATGCCGGGAGTGCCCTGGCTGCCGATGCCAACGCCGGTATGGCAATGACAGTAACCCATCTTTCCGCTGCCGCCGGTTCATTGGCCTGGATGGCATGTGAGTGGATCAAACATGGTAAACCCAGCGTTCTGGGTATTGTCACTGGTATGGTTGCCGGGTTGGGCACAATTACCCCGGCGTCGGGTTTTGTTGGACCTATCGGTGGTTTATGTATTGGACTCATCGCGGGTGTGGTTTGCTACTTCGCAACGCAATTCATAAAGCGCGGTCTTAAGATTGACGATTCCCTGGATGTTTTTCCTGTCCACGGTGTCGGCGGTATCCTGGGGACCATGTTGACGGCTGTTTTTGCTGCAGAATCCATGGGTGGATTGGGACTTGATGTTTCAATTGGGTCACAGTTGGTCACCCAGGCTATAGGCGTGGTCGCCACCATCGTCTGGTGCGGTATTGCCAGCTTTATAATCCTCAAATTAGTGGATGCCATGGTAGGTCTTCGTGTGACCGAGGAAGAGGAAACCGAAGGGCTGGATCTGGTACTGCATGATGAGCGAGGATATAATTTTTAGGCTTATAACTGGAAATTCACTTATAACGGGCGCATAGCGCCCGTTTTTTTTGTCTAAATTCAAGATTTCGTTCAGGATATAAAGCGTGCTTAAATGCCGGGAGAACCGGATTTATTGTTCCATTAAGAGCGTTCTAGGCTTAAAATAGCAGTTTATATTTTATGGACAAGAAAATTCGTACATCTGAGGAACCATGGCAAATCTAATCGACAAAACAATACTAAAATCTTTTGTACCGCCCAATGCCCTGATTCATGAAAACTTTGAAGAATTGGCTTCAAAGACATTTGTGGAAGAAGTACCTGCGGGCAGGGCAATATTCAATGCCGGTGATACGGATAAACAAGCAGTCTACCTGGTTGATGGTGAGGTGGAACTAAAGGCTACCGATGGTGCGGTTTCCATCGTTAAGGCCGGCAGTGATCAGGCCAAACATGCCATGTCCAACCTTCAGCCACGCAGACATACGGCCACGACCAAGTCTGCATGCAAGATTACCCGCATCGATAGTGATCTGCTGGACATACTCATGACCTGGGACCAGATGTCTGGCATTGAGGTAGATGAAATTGTTGAAGAGGAATCGGATGAGGATGAAGGTGGTGACTGGATGACCCGAATCCTTCAATCAAAGGCCTTTATGCAGATCCCGCCAGGAAATATCCAGGCAATCTTCATGCGCATGCAGGAAGTCCCGGTCAAAGCCGGTGAGACCATCATCAAGCAGGGTGATGATGGTGACTTTTACTACATAATCAATAAAGGAAAATGTAAAGTCACCAAGCCCTCCAAGACTGCCACGGAACTGACCCTGGCAACGCTGAGTGATGGCGATGCCTTTGGTGAAGAGGCCTTATTATCTGAGGCAAAGCGTAACGCCAATATTGTCATGGTGACAGATGGCGTATTGATGCGCCTGTCCAAGGAAGATTTTAATGAATTATTAAAAGAGCCCATGCTCAGTTGGGTCACCCGGGAAGAGGGGGACAAAATGGTGGCCGATGGATCGGCAGTGTGGGTAGATGTCCGTCTTGAAAGTGAATTTAAAAACAACGGTATTGAAGGCGCCCAGAACATTCCGCTGTTTATGTTGAGAATGAAGGCGGACAAGCTGGATCCCAGCAAAAACTATATCCTCTACTGCGACACGGGTCGTCGAAGTTCTGCGGGTGCATTCCTGCTGACAGAAAGAGGCCTCAGTACCAGTTGCCTTAAGGGCGGTTTGCAAGGCGGATAATTTCCAACATTACCATTAAAATTGGTATTCTTGGAACTCCCACCCCTATTTTTGTTTTGAATCCATGAGTTCAGCTGACACTGCAATCCTGAACCTTGTCCTCGATTCTGATCGAGATAACTATGCAGTCATGGGTAACCCTGTTGCCCATAGTAAATCCCCCCTAATTCATCAGGCCTTTGCAGAGCAGACCGGCCAGTCCATTCATTACCAGGCAATCCACGTCCCAGAGGGGCAATTTGAAGAGGCGGTCAATCAATTCAGAACCATGGGGGGCAAGGGCCTGAATGTGACTGTTCCCTATAAAGAAGAGGCATTCAACCTGTGTGATCATCTGTCCTCCCGTGCAACAGTCGCAAAGGCCGTTAACACCATTATCTTTTCAGCAGACGGTGGCATCATAGGCGACAATACCGATGGTGTAGGGATCACGGTAGATCTGATGAAAAATAAAATTTCATTGCGTGACAGACGGGTATTGATACTGGGTGCAGGTGGTGCCGTGAGAGGTGTCATGGGGCCGCTATGTGACCAGCGTCCGGCAGACATTATGATAGCCAACCGAACTGTGAGCAAGGCGGAGGAACTCGTAGAACATTTCCAGGAAGAGAGTATTACTGCATGCGGATTGGACGAGCTCGAGTCACTGGGCAGTTTTGATGTGATTATTAATGGAACATCGTCGGGACTTAAGGGTGAGTTGCCACTATTACCCCCTTCAATAATCTCCACCGAGACCTGCTGTTATGACATGGTCTATGGTGATACGGAGACGGTATTTTATCAATGGGCCAGAGAGCAGGGTGCGAGGGTAACACTGGATGGCCTGGGGATGCTGGTTGAGCAGGCGGCAGAGGCATTTTATATCTGGCGGGGCGTGAAGCCTAAGACAGGTCAGGTAATCGATTTGTTAAGGAAAGGTGTGAAGAGTGAGGGGTGAGGAGTGAGGAGTCTGCTTTTGTCAGAAGCGGACACTGAATACATAACGTCATAAGTACAAAACTCACCTTGGCGAACATTACCAACCGTCGTCATTACCGCGGACGCCTACATGGATGTAGGCGGTAGAGCGACGCAGGAGCCAAAGCCGAGGCGGGAATGCAAGCTCATTAATTTTTACTCTGACCCCAAATATTTGATAGATTTAACTTGATTAATAATCTCATATCATAGGAGCATAGGTTATGCTGAAATTATCGAGAAGGGGCCTGTTGAAATCCATCTGTGGCTCCGTTGCAGCCATGAACTTATCACCCAGGTCCTTACTAGCATCCAATCATAAAATGCTCACTCATCGGATTCCTTCTTCCGGAGAACCATTGGCCATAGTTGGAATGGGAACATTTAGAACCTTTGATGCTGGAAATGATAAAGCACTACATACTCAATTAACGAAAGTACTGCAGACCTTTTTCGACTATGGAGGTGAACTGATTGATACCTCTCCGCACTATGACACCTCTGAAGAGACTACCGGCAATTTGCTGAAAAATATAAATAATAAAAATGACTTGTTCACTGCTACAAAAATACGAACCGATGAAGGCCGTCAGGCGGGTATAAACCAGATGCATGGTTCCATGGCCAGGTTGGATGTCCCGGTTATAGATCTGTTGCAAATTCATAACCTTGTCGATTGGGAAACGCATATAAAGACACTAAGGGTAGCGAAACAGAGCGGCAAGATCCGTTATCTTGGCATAACCACTTCTCAGGGGCGTGATCACCAGGAATTTGTTGATGTCATGAGGAAGGAAGATCTGGATTTTGTTCAATTCAGTTACAATATTATTCATCGCCATGCAGAGAAAGAGATCTTCCCTATTGCAGCAGACAAAGGTATTGCGACATTAATCAACATGCCTTTTCAGAGAGGTGAACTCTTCAAGAGGACAGCGAGCCAGCCATTGCCGGACTGGGCATCGGAAATTGATTGCTCCAGTTGGGCCCAAATTTTTCTCAAATATGCCGTATCACACCCGGCAGCCACCTGCGTTATTCCCGCAACCTCCAGCATTAAACACATGCAGGACAACATGAAGGCTGGATACGGGCGCCTGCCGGATGCGGAATTGCGCAAGCGCATGGAAAAGGATTTTGAGTCATTAATTTAAATTATGGGGACAGATTTATTTTTTCTTACAATCCATGAATTTCATCCATCATATCCGGTAACCAGGTGACAATATCGGGAAATGCGATTAGTACAATGATGGTGACAAGCTGAATAAGTACAAAGGGAATGATGCCCTGGTAGATATGGTGTATGCGTATGTCTTTGGGTGCGACGGCCTTGAGATAAAACAGGGAAAACCCAAAGGGTGGGGTGAGAAATGAAGTCTGCAGGTTCATGGCAATGAGGATGGCCAGCCATAAGAGATCTATCCCCAAAGCCGAGGCGATGGGTGTGAGTATGGGGACGACGATAAAACAGATCTCCAGGAAATCCAGGAAGAAACCCAGTATAAAGATTAACATCATACTCACAATCAGAAACCCCCATTCACCACCGGGCAGTCCGGTCATGACGTCAAACACAAATTTATTTCCGCCAATGCCATTAAACACCAGGCTAAAGGCACGGGCGCAGACCAGGATTAAAAACACCATACTGGTCAGACGGGTGGTTAACTGTACGGCCTCTCTTAGATTTTGCAGGGTCAATTTCCTGTGCAAGGCAGATAATACCATTGCACCTATGGCACCAATGGCCGCTGACTCGGTAGGCGAGGCAATACCGAAGAAGATGGACCCCAAAACGCAGACCACCAGTATCAGTGGAGGAAGCAAGGTGAAGAGCATTTGCGGAACGGATTTTTCGTTGTCATGGGTCTGTATCGCCGGTGCCATCTCCGGGTTTAATGTGGCACGAATACTGATATAGATTATAAACATCAATACCAGTACCCCACCGGGGACCACGGCCCCCATGAATAATCTACCCACCGGGACACCCATCACATCGCCAATTAAAATCAAGATGATACTGGGGGGAATGATCTGCCCCAGTGTCCCTGCTGCAGCAATGGTGCCGGTAGACAGTTCCCGGGAGTAGTTATGGTTTAGCATGGTGGGCAATGCAATGATACCCATGGTGACAACCGTTGCACCCACTACACCGGTGGTCGCCCCCAGTAGGGCACCGACAATGACCACGGACAATGCCAGCCCGCCTTTCAGTTTGCCACATAACATACCCATAGTTTCAATCAGCTCCCGGGCAAGTCCAGATTTATCCAGGATGATCCCCATAAAAATAAACAGGGGCACGGCGAGCAGGGTGAAGTTGGTCATGACACCCCAGATCTGCAGCGGCAGCAGGTCAAAGAAACCGATGCCCAGTATGGTGGTACCAAATATCAGGGCCACGGCCCCAAGGGTAAAGGCAACGGGAAAGCCCACAAACAAGAGGGCAATCATGCTGATAAACATGAGTATGATCCAGACGGTCATTTATTGTCTTCCAGGATGGTAAACAAATTTCTGATCATATACGCCACGGCCTGTATGAGTAACAGGATGAAACACAGGGGGATGGTGGATTTTATGACCCACCGGTAGGGTAGTCCCCCGGGATCCGGTGAACCTTCATTGTGTATATAGGCCAGGTGAATAAACTGCCATGAGGAGGTGATTACCAGCACAGCAAACGGTATCAAAAAGAAAATACAGCCCAGGAAATTCACCCATGCCCGCCGGTAATCATTCATGAATTTATTCTGGTACATAAGGTCCAGCCTGACATGATCATCGTGTTTAAACGTATAGGCGGCACCGAGCAGAAATATCATGGAGAACAGGTGCCACTCCAACTCCTGTATTGCGATGGAACCACTTTGAAACAGGTAACGCATGGTGACGTCATATCCCACCAGGATGACCAATACCAGCACCAGCCAGGATACGGCCTGACCGATATTTTCGATTACGGATTCCAGGATGTCAGCAATCTTTTCAAGAATTTTTATTATTTTATTATTCAAACTGCTTCTCTTGCTTGTAATGCTAGTGGCCAGTCGCGGTCTGTGAATTATACAGGTAATTGGATAGCCTGATATAGGTGTCTACATCAATGGTCTCAGGTCGAGCTTCAGCTTCAATACCAACAGCTTCGAGTATAACTTCATCGACGATCCCCTTTAATGCATTTTTGATGGTTTTTCTGCGTTTTGAAAATGCCAGCCTTACCAGCTTTTTGAATGTCTCCAACGTGGCAGGGGGGATAGCTGGATTGTCCAACGGTGTCAGCCTGATAATAGTTGATCTGACTTTGGGTGGTGGATTGAATGCCTGTGGCTCTACGTCAAACAATGGAGACACATGACACATGGACTGGACCATAATGGACAGGCGACCATACGCCTTGCTACCGGGTGAACCGCAAATCCTGTCTGCGACTTCTTTTTGTAACATGAAAAGCATTTGTTTAATACAGCTTATCTGTTCTAGTAAATGAAACAATAATGGAGTTGAAATATTGTATGGGAGATTGCCGATAATTCTCAGGTCTGTCCCCAGGGAACTGCAAAAATTAAATTTCAATGCATCAACATTATATATGTTCAATTTATTGCTATTATCAATTGACTTCAGGTAATCAACCAGGTCCCTGTCAATTTCTATTACATGCAATCGTTCTGTATTTTCTAATAGTATTCGGGTGAGTGCGCCTCTTCCCGGCCCAATTTCAACCAGGTCACCGGTGTCATTGAAATCCAGTTCATCAATTATTCTTTTGATGACCGTTTGATCGGTGAGGAAATGCTGTCCAAATCGTTTACGGGCACGCACTGGCATTGAAGTTAATTTCCCATGGATTTATTTGATTGGTTAACCAGTTCCAACGCGCAATGAACAGCGGCAACGAGACTACTGCTGTCGGCCTTGCTGGTGCCTGCCAGATCAAAAGCGGTTCCATGATCTACTGAAGTCCTGATGATGGGGAGTCCCAGGGTAACATTGACTATATTGCCAAAACCGGTTGCCTTTAATACGGGCAGACCCTGATCATGATACATGCATATAATGACATCCACGGCATCGAGTGATTTTGATGTAAATGCGGTGTCCGCAGAAACCGGACCCTGTATCTCCAGGCCTTTATGTTTTAACTGTGTGACGACGGGTTCAATCACCTGTTGCTCTTCATTGCCAAGATAACCCTGTTCACCGGCATGAGGGTTTAGACCACAAACCAGAATTTTTGGAGCGGTGATGCCAAACCGGGCTCGCATATCCTGGTCTACGATGGTGCTGACTTTTTCTATCAGCTCTGGGGTAATTGATTGCGGGACCCTGGATAAGGGTAAATGGGTGGTTATCAGTGCGATGCGAAATGTATTATTCATTAACATCATCACGGGATAGGAACCGCAGCGGTCTGCAATATATTCAGTGTGCCCGGTAAATGCCGTTCCGGCCTCATTTATTATGGCCTTATTGACCGGTCCGGTGACCATGGCGGAGTAATCACCCGCGAGACATCCGTTAATGGCCTCATTGAGACAATCCAGTACGAAACCGGCATTTTTAACAGAAGGACTGCCAGGAACTACCTCTTCCGGACAACGTACAGGCAATACAGTTAATTCCCCCTGGATATGATTAGCATTAGATGCCTTGTCATAATGACGAATAACCACATTACGAGACAGGCGTTCAGCCCGAGCAATTAAGACGTCTGGATCAGTGATAATAATGACTGGACAGTCGAAATCCTGTGTTGCGAGATCAATGACGATATCCAGCCCAATGCCGGCTGGATCACCGGGGGTAATGACAATAGGCTTGTTTATTGCGCTTTAGTCCAGGCGGTATTCAACGTAGGCGTCATCCCTGAGTTCCTGTAACCAGGTTTCGGTTGCCTCATTGGATTTACGCTGTCTGATCACATCACGTGCCCTGGCACGACGAATATCATCTGTACTGTCATGTTGCCTGCGACCGATGACCTGGAGGATATGGAAGCCAAACTGGGTCTGGAATGGATCGCTTACTTCATCAATTTCCATTTCACCCATCACCGCTTCAAATTCAGGGACGGTATCACCTGGACTCAACCAACCCAGTTCACCTCCATCGGCTGCTGAGACAATATCTTCGGAGTTGCCCCTTGCCAACTGAGAGAAATCATCACCGTTCTCAATGCGCCGCTTCAGTGAAAGCAGTCGGTTTATAGCTTCGTCTTGACCAATAATTTCGCTGGGCTTGATAAGGATATGACGTGCCTCTGTTTGGGTGACGACCATTTCTTCAGCGTCCCTGACATCCATTAACTTAATAATATGATAACCACTTGGACTGCGGATTAATTCACTGATATCACCGGTACCCATGGTGGCAATAAAATCCACAAACAGGGTAGGGACCTGACTGTATTTTCGCCATCCCAGATCGCCACCGTCCAGCGCAGTATCGCCGTCTGAGTAGGTGGCTGCCAGTGCAGCAAAGTCCGCACCTTCCTGCAATTCAGAGTGGACCTTATCTGCCAGTTGCCTGGCTTGTTCCAGATCTTCCTGGGTTGGAGATTCCGGCAGGGAGACCAGGATATGGGAGATCAAATATTCCTGTTCCAGGCCACCTTGATGCTGTAAATTTATTAAAAAGTCATCTACTTCCCGTTCGGAGACAAATACCCTGTTTTCAACCTGGCGTTGGCGTAACCGGGACATCATGATTTCATTACGGATATCTTCACGGAAGTTTGTATACTGGTAGCCATCGGCCTCCAGTATTTCACGGAACTGATCCAGGGTCAGTTCATTTTCAGCAGCCATCCCGCCAATAGTTCGGTTCAGGGTTTCATCGTCTACCCGAATGCCTGTGCCTTCTGCCATCTGTAACTGCAGCTTGGTGAGTATCAGTCTGTCCAATACCTGCTTTTCCAGTACGGATTGTGGCGGCAGGGGCGTACCTTGCTCCATCAATTGATTGGTGACGGTTTGAACCCGAAGGTGCAGTTCACTCTTTAATACGACATCGTCTTCTACTACCGCGACAATCTTGTCTACCTCTTCAGCCGCAAATAACTGCGGTATAAAGGAGGTTAAAATGGTTAACAATATGATTTTTATGTATAAATTCTTAAGCATGGTCAAAATCCACTCTCGTATCCTGGAATACTCATTCTGAGAAAGTCTACCGTTTTTTGCCCTAGTCCTGCCAGTCCTTTTAGCTCAATTTGCACAAAAAAGCCAGTTTCGTAGTCTCCTCCAAGGCTGGTGAGGAAGCGTCTGCCTATGGCGCGGATGCCCCAGCAGCAGCTGTTATATTCCACACCGGCAAATAAATCCAGGGTACGGTCTTCCTCCACAGCATAATTCCAGCGTCCTACCAGGTTCCATTCCTCATTCACTGGCCATTTAAAGGATATATCTGATTGATCTACATTGAAAATATTGATTAATCGGTTGGCAGGGTTCAAACGGTGTTTGCGATACCCCAGATTGATGATCTGGCCTTCCCCGGGGCGGATCTGGGTCCTTAACGACAGTTTCTGGATCCTGTCCAGCTCCGGGTCCCATTGAAATTCACTACTAAAATCAATATGTTCAAAGAAATTTGATTCCACACTGGCGATGATGGCCGTGACGGATTCAGTTTCAGTGGGAAAACCCGGCAAGGTGATATTTCGATCTGACAAGTGTACCGTTTGCCCCAGACTGACACTGCCCAGTTGTCTGCCGGTGGTTTGACTGTAGACCCGTGAGATCACTGCCATACTCAGTTGATTGGCGTCTCCAAAGCGATCCGCGCCATTGAATCGGTTTTCATAAAACAACGATGAGTAACTGGGGGTATAAAGTCCTGTATCAAAAATGGGCAGATCAGACTGGTCTTCTTCTTCAACATATAAATAATAGAATCGCGGCTCCAATGTTTGCAGGACGTCTTGCCCAAACAGGTTGGTCTGACGTTCGAAAAAGAGTCCGCCATCCAGACTGGCCATGGGAATAAATCGGTCTGGGGAGCGATCATCAAAAACGGTGTTTTCATTAAGTTGATAACTGGTGTAACGCACCCCTGCCTTGGGCGTCAGGTGGTAGGCTACATCCCTGATAGGAAATGCTACGGTAGGAAATAGATCGTACCTCGCGCCATTGACGTTATCAGGTGTCAAATCACCATCACGGGTAAAATAATCAAACGTCCCCCTGAATGTATATGCCAGTTTCGCATGATGAAATGGAGAGGCATAATTAATTGCAGTTGAAGGCAGGCGTTTATAGGGGACTGACACATCGGGTATGTTACGGTCAACGATCTGGTAGTTTCCCACCTGGTTATACAGACTTAATCTGTGACCGTTTACATTCCAACTGTAAGATGTGATTGCACTTTGTTCCAGGTAGCGTGTGCTGGTGCCAATGATTGAACTGCTGAAGTCTTCCAGGTAGTCGCGATCTGAGACCCGGTTATAGTTGAGGGCAAATTGCCCGCTCCTCAGGAACGATTGCCTATGGTCAATGGAGATGGAGCTCCGGTCTTTCCCCTGTTTAACCGAATCATCCGGGAGGTATTCCAGATTGACCGTGCCCTGTCCGCGGTTAAACAGATAGCGGTATTCCCCCATGAGCATGACACCGCTGTTGCTGATCAGCCTGGGGGTTATGGTGGCATCCATTTGTGGAGAGATGTTCCAGTAATAGGGTGCAAGTAATTCAAAACCATAGCGGCTGGATGACGCAAAGGTAGGCACCAATAACCCCGATTTTCGGCGATCACTAATGGGGAACGAGATATAT
Source organism: Candidatus Eutrophobius brisbanensis (assembly GCA_038131795.1). Lineage (GTDB taxonomy): Bacteria > Pseudomonadota > Gammaproteobacteria > Eutrophobiales > Eutrophobiaceae > Eutrophobius > Eutrophobius brisbanensis. Next base: position 360,043 of record JAYPQE010000003.1, read on the forward strand.
GGGGTATAGAAAACCGGAATATCTTTAATTTTTAAAATGACATTTCTGCCAGTACCCCGTTCAGATTCATGATCCAGGGAGATTTTCTGGGCACTGAGTTTCCAGATGTTGGTAGTGAGGTTCCAGGGGCTGTCAAGGTCTGGGTCACAGGTTGTATAGTCCATGACTTCACCTTCAGTGGTACTGCCCAGTTCCACCATGACCTGTCTTGCGCTGCCCCTTCCGCGGTTCCCCAGCAGCCAGTATCTGACTGATGAAAACTCCCCGGTATCATCATCAAGGTCAATGGATGCAGCAGGGCTGGTGAGATAAATATCATTGTCCCAGTAGTTGATGTCACCCGTTAAACTGACAATATTTTCCGGTTCGTTGTATTGAATGGTATCGGCCCGGGCTTGCTGATCGTTATAGGAGAGTTCAGCATTACCATCAATCAGGGACAATCCGCCTTCAACATATTCGATCATGTCAGCCGTGACGAAAATATCATTTTCTTCCAGTGGCTCAGTGACCAGGGGACGTGGTGGAACAGGCATGGTTAGCGGACATATTGAAGCGGATTCAACTGACGTCTGGGTAAAGCCTGTTAAAGGAAATAAAGATAAGGTTGACAAGAATAAACCCTTTGTCAGGCCATTTCTCAAACGCTGCTTACCTGAATCCAATATTGAATAATACATTTATGAATTAATTCGGCAGGTTAATGACGGGCTTGTCGGGGTTAGGTCGGTAAATAGCGGCGATACTGCCCTTGGTCTGAATATGTATTGCAGAGGTGTGCTCACAGATATTTTTAACTATGGTTGTTCTTTCGTCCTTGTCACCGTTTCTTATTTTAATCTTAACAAGTTCATGATGATCCAGTGCCTGTTCAATTTCATTCAACACCGCCTCTGTTAGGCCTTTTTGACCTATCCAGATTATGGTATCTCTTTCGTTTAATAGTGAACGTAAATATTTTTTCTGATGGTTGTTCATAATGATAAATATTAGTGTTAAAGCTTAGAATAATCAGAACAAGGTAAGTTTCCTGCGATTCTATATGTACTGTTTATCTCTGTTGGTCAATTTTAGACAATCTGCAGAGTGATTATATCATCAAAATTTTCTTGGAGGCTGCTGATCCACGTTTCTGTCAATGAGATCATCTGAAATCAGGCGTTGGTGGACTTTGGCTAATGACAGTTGGGCGGAAATGGTCATCTATCATTGGCGCCATAGCGTTTGCAATAAGAATGGCAAATGCGATGCTATCAGGGTTTGCCCCCCATGTCCTGATGGACATTATCAGGCAGCCAATGATTACGCCATATATCAGCTTGCCTGTGGCTGTCGTCGGGGATGTCACGGGATCGGTAGCAATAAAAAACGCGGCCAGGACCGTTCCCCATGATAATACATGTATAACCCCGCCTGAATACAGTTCGGGGTTAAAGATATTTAGTGCCTGGTTCAATACATATAAACTGCTGAACATCGCCACTGGAATATGCCAGCTGATGATATCCTTAAATATCAGGCCCAGACCGCCTAACAGGAAAAACAGGCTTAACCACTGCCAGGGTTTAACTTTATTTGTATCATTTTGTTGTGAGTCTGGCTGGATATCAGCTAATGGTATGGCGGTATTGCCGGTATCATAGTTTGCACTCGTTGAATGAGAATCCGTAGAGGAAAATATATATGTAATTGCCTGGTTAACTGACTCTTCGTTTAGAGTTTGTTGTGCTGGTTGTGGCCAGTGTCCCATGTAATCAGGAAAGCATAGAAGGATAAACACAAACGCGGCCACTGCCGGGTTAAACAAGTTGTTACCCAGTCCACCATAAATATGTTTCGCAAAAACCAGGCCAAACCCCATTCCCATTAAATTAATCCACCACGGGGTATAAGGCGTAATCATTAACGCGAATATTATTGCTGTCACAATCACACTGCCATCGCTGAGAAAAAGGCAGAGATCCTGTTTGCGGGCTTTCAAGCATACGGTTTCAATCAGGAGGGCAAATATGATCGCCATCAGACATTGTAGTATGACACCTGCTCCAAAATACCAGACATAACATATGGTCCCCGGCAGCAGGCACAGGCATATCCAGAGCATAGTACGTCTAACGGACCCCCCATTATGATAATTATCGGGTGTATCACTCATATAGCGTCATTATTATTTGGGCTATTGCCTGCCCGTTTCTTCAGGGTGCGGGAAATAGCTTCCTGGATATAAGTCAGTTTGTCATCCAGGTTTTTATTGTCTGCTGGCTTGTCGTTAACGTCCTTTGCATATTTTCTTCTGGTTGAATCAAGGTTGCGCTGATTACATTTTTGCATCCGTTCTCTGGCCAGGTCTGCTGCTTGGCGTTGATGATTCTCAAGCACAATTTGTGATTTGGCATATTTAAAATGATCGAGCAGGGGAATATGACTGGGACAGACATTGGTACATTCATCACACTCTGTACAATCTAAAAGGTTTCGCGCTCTGGATGATAAAAAATCATCCTTTTTAATGTCACGAAAAAGTGCCTGGGGCATGAGGTTCACCGGGCAAACAGAGACACAATCACCACAACCAATACAGGGCATCTCATTACTAACTTTTTCTGGCCGCTCCAAAATGGGTGTCGGTGTCTGATTCTTTGCAGGTACCATGGTAATGCAATTAACCGGGCAGGGGGGGATACATAGTTCACAGCCCGTACAGTATGGGGCAATGACCGTATGCATTTGCCTGGGGGCGCCGATGATGGCATCGACAGGGCATGCCCGTATGCACTTTACGCAGCCGATGCACAGGTCTTCATCAATCCTGGCAAGTATTGGGACAGGATCCTGTTGTGGCAGATTAATTGGCTTATTGATTTCTCTGCCTAACAGGTTGGCAATAGCCAAAATTGTCTGCTTCCCGCCAGGCGGGCATTGGTCTATACCTGCTTCACCTGAGACAATGGCCGTGGCATAAGGTCTGCATCCATCATAATGACATTGGCCACATTGGGTTTGTGGTAGCAACTTATCTATTTGGGTGATAAGTTCGCTGTTCTGATGGGCTCGATCAGGGCGTACCAGAAAATCGTAAAGTCTAAGCAGTCCTACCAGGCCGGCAAGCAGGATGAATAGAATCATAAAGCCTGTCATCTTGTCAGCTTAACCACCAAAACCCAAAAAACCCATGGAGAGTAAACCCAGAGTGATAAACAGGATAGCAACACCCTGAAAGGCATTGGGTATATCAGGGTTGTCGAGCCGGTTTCTAATTGAGACAAACATCATCAGTACCAATGAAAATCCCACAGCACTGCCAAGCCCGTAAATAAATGCAGATGCAAATGAGCTGACATAGTTAATTTTTAACAACACCACTCCAAGCAAAGTGCTATTCACAAGCATTAATGGAATGATCTTCTCAATTTTGATAAAGAGTTTTGGTAAAAAATGCCTGATGATCAGGCTGTTGACCATCACCGTCATGAATATCAATATGACAGTCCCAACAAGCTGCAAGTATTCCTGTACAAATGGTTGGAATAAATAGATATCAAACAGATAGGTTACAGTCGTTACCACCGGTACGGTCAAGATCATAAACAGGCAGGTGTCTGCAGCAGCGCTGCTTTTTTTTGCAGTGGCTATCAGTGGGTCTACGCCCAACATGTGAGTCAGGACAATGTTATTGACCAGGCCAGCTGAGATGAAAATGAGGAAGAGTTGGCTCACGTATTCCTTATTTTATACGCATTCCAGGTTCAGCCCCATCGTCGGGACTTAATAAATAAATTTTTCCGTTGCCACCTGCTGCCAGTACCATGCCTTCAGATACACCAAATCGCATTTTTCTTGGGGCCAGGTTGGCAACCATCACGGTTAATTTTCCAACCAGTTCTTCTGGCTTATAGGCAGACTTGATACCGGCAAATACATTTCTTGTTTCACTGCCAAGCTCCAGCGTCAGCTGCAGTAATTTATCTGCACCTTCCACCTGTTCCGCATTGACTATTTTTGCAACGCGCAGGTCTACTTTAATAAAATCATCTATGGTGATTTCATCTGCCAGTGGATTTTCTTTTAATTGTCCACTGCCGCTGTCAGGTGATTCAGTGGCTTGTAGACTTTCTTTACTGGCTTCTATCATGGCATCTACCTTTTCCTGTTCTACTCGGGTCATGAGTGGTTTGAATTTGGCTATTTTGTGTTCCAGCAAGGGCCTGGAAAGGTCGTCCCATGTTAATGGTCCGCAATTTAAAAAGGCCTCAGATTTTTCGGCCAGATCAGGCAATACCGGTTTGAGATAAATGACCAGGAGGCGGAAACAGTTTAACCCCATGGTACATATGTCCTGAAGGTCCTGGTCCTTGTCTTCCTGCTTGGCTATTACCCAGGGTTTGTGCACATCTATATACTGGTTGACCTCATCTGCCAGCTGCATAATCTCCCGCATGGCCTTACTGTACTCACGGGATTCATACATTTGGGCAATTTTATTTGCACTGTCAGCACCACCAATCGATTCAAATAGTCCGGGATCAGCTAGTTTTTCTGATAACTGGCCTTCAAACCGTTTATTGATAAAACCGGCGCACCGGCTGGCGATATTGATGACCTTGCCCACCAGATCGGAATTAATCCTGAATATGAAGTCTTCAAAATTCAGATCGATGTCATCTACATATGGACCCAGTTTCGCAGCAAAATAATAGCGCAGGTATTCTGGCCCCAGGTGGTCGAGATATGTGCGGGCATTAATAAATGTGCCACGTGATTTTGACATCTTCTGGCCATTCACGGTTAAAAAGCCATGGACAAACACGTTATTGGGTTTACGTAGGCCACTGCCTTCCAGCATGGCCGGCCAGAACAGGGTATGAAAATACATGATGTCTTTGCCTATGAAGTGGTACATCTCTATTTCACTGTCCTGTTTTACAAATTCGTTGTAATCCAGCCCCTCGCGCTGACAGTGATTTTTTAAACTGGCGAAGTAACCGATAGGCGCATCCAGCCAGACATAAAAATATTTGCCCGGCTCATCAGGAATCTCAAAACCGAAGTAGGGTTTGTCACGGGAGATGTCCCAGGGTTGAAGCCCTGCGGTGAACCATTCATCCAGTTTATTGGCAATCTCCTTTTGCAGGTTGTTGCGAGTCCAATCCTTTAACATGGATTCAAAATCAGGCAAGTCGAAAAAGAAATGTACAGACTCTTTTTTAACGGGGGTAGATCCTGAAATGGCAGAGACCGGGTTGACCAGATCTGTAGGTGTATAGGTACGATTACAGGATTCACACTGGTCCCCATACTGATCCGGTGTATGGCAATAGGGACACTCGCCGCGTATAAACCGGTCAGGCAGGAACATTTCCTTCACCGGGTCATAAAATTGTTCAATGGTTTGCTGGGAGATATGCCCGCCCGCTTTCAGCTGCTCATAGATAAAGGTGCAGATTTCACGGTTTTCATCTGAATGGGTGGTATAAAAGTTATCAAACTCTACATAAAAATCTGCAAAGTCCCGTTTATGCTCTTCCAGGGTCCGGGCGATGAGTTGTTCCGGGGAGATATTCTCCTTCTCGGCCCTGAGCATAATCGGTGTGCCATGGGCATCGTCTGCACACACGTACAGGCATTCATTACCACGGAGCTTCTGGAACCTGACCCAGATATCCGTTTGCAGATATTCCACCAGATGCCCGATATGTATTGGCCCGTTGGCATAGGGCAGGGCACTGGTGACTAGAATTTTTCGTTTGTCCTGATTCATAATAATTCGTTCTAATTTCCGGGGCATAGTGTACACGAAAGTTGAATATCTTTAACTAAACATCTGAAATTTACCGGTGAAATACGGTATGATCATCGCTTCAACACAACATGGAAACGTTATGCAGATATTGACTGATGAAGAAATACGAACTGCCTTACAGCAGGTAGTCGATGACAACCTGGAACAGGACCTGATTACTGCCAATGCCGTTAAGGCGATTGAACAGACAGCAGATACCGTCTCAATTTCAATTGAACTGGGATACCCTGCACTGGGATATGCAGAAGAACTCAGGCAGAAGATCGAGGAGATTATCTCACCCAGGGTGCATAAATTTATTAATCTAGATGTCTCTACAAATATCCTGTCACATGCGGTACAAAAATCCGTCAAGCCCCTTGCGGGTGTGAAAAATACCATCGCCGTGGCATCAGGGAAGGGTGGTGTAGGAAAATCCACTACGGCGGTAAATCTGGCCCTGGCCCTGCAGGCAGAAGGTGCCAGTGTAGGCATATTGGACGCGGATATATATGGCCCCAGTCAACCGCGAATGCTGGGTTGTTTCCAAAAACCTGAATCGAAAGATGGTAAACGACTTCAACCCAATGTCAGTTATGGCCTTCAGAGTATGTCCATCGGCTACCTGATCGATGAAGAAACCCCCATGATCTGGCGCGGCCCCATGGTGACGTCGGCCTTGGAACAATTACTGGGTGATACCAACTGGTCCGATCTTGATTACTTAATCATAGATTTACCACCCGGCACCGGTGATATCCAATTGACCCTGTGCCAGAAAATCCCGGTCAGTGGTGCAATCATTGTCACCACTCCACAGGACATTGCCTTGCTGGATGCACGCAAGGCCTTGCGCATGTTTGAAAAGGTTGAAGTCTCTGTGTTAGGCATCATAGAAAATATGAGTACCCATATCTGTAGTGAATGTGGACATGAAGAGCACATATTCGGTGAAGGTGGCGGGAGCGCCATGGCCGATCAATATAATGTGACCCTGTTGGGGGACCTGCCTTTAGACAGAGCCATCCGGGAAGGCGTTGATGTTGGCAAGCCCACTGTTGCCGTGTCTCCTGATTCTGCGGTGTCTGAGTCCTATCGTTCCATTGCCAGGAAGGCATCGGCAATACTGTCAAAGAAGGCAAAAGATTACAGTGGTAAATTTCCAAAAATCGTTGTAGAGGATACATAAACGTTCACCAGTAGGGTGGTACAATTGTTAAATCAGAATTTATGTGAGGTAATTTTGTGAGTGTAAAATCAGACAAATGGATCAAGCGAATGGCTGAAGAACATGGATTGATTGAGCCATTTGAACCTAATCAGATAAAAGTAAGAGGTGACCAGAAACTCATTTCCTACGGCACTTCCAGTTATGGGTATGATGTCAGGTGTGCACGTGAATTTCGTATCTTTACTAACATTAATTCAGCGATAGTTGATCCCAAGGACTTTGATTCAAACAGTTTTGTTAATGTTGATTCAGACGTTTGTATTATTCCTCCCAACTCATTTGCACTGGCACGTACGGTGGAATACTTCAGGATCCCAAGAAATATATTGACCGTATGCCTGGGTAAATCCACCTATGCCCGCTGCGGCATTATTGTTAACGTCACGCCATTGGAGCCGGAATGGGAAGGCCATGTCACTCTCGAATTTTCAAATACGACACCATTACCCGCAAAGATATATGCCAATGAAGGCGTCGCCCAGGTGATCTTTTTTGAGTCCGATGAAGTTTGTGAAACATCCTATAAAGACCGGGGTGGTAAATACCAGGGGCAGACGGGAGTAACCTTACCTAAAGCTTAATCTGTTCCTATTCAGGTGTGAATATGGTCACCTGGTCCTGTTTACCCTTGACGGTTATTTCTCCTGGATTCTTGAACTGGAATAGCCAGCATCAAGTAATATATTGTCAGTTTTATTTTCTTCATCGGTCAATCTTAAATACTATTTCTTTAACCAGTCAGGTCAGGGTACGAATTACACGATTTTCACTGAGGATTATAAGGTACACTATTGCTATGAAATTTTTACCTGTATTTTTAAAACTCGAGGGCAAAACCTGCCTGATGGTGGGTGGCGGCGAGGTGGCGTACCGAAAAATTAAGTCCCTGGAAAGTACCCATGTACGTATATATGTGGTTGCCAGGGAAGTAAGTAAATCAGTAGAAGAAATGGTCCAGCAGGGTCAGGTCATTCACCTGGCAAAGGAATATGACTCTTCTCAAATGGATGGTTGTGAACTTGTTATCGCTGCTACAAACGATGAAGAATTAAACCGCAGGATTTCCTGTGACGCCCATGACCGGCATATCCCGGTGAACGTGGTGGATAATCCGGGACTGTGCAGTTTTATTATGCCGTCGGTGGTCGATAGACACCCCGTCCAGATTGCCATCTCAACAGGTGGCGCCTCACCGGTCCTGGCCAGATTATTACGTGCAAGGCTGGAAACCCTTGTCCCCAGTGCCTATGGCAAACTGGCAGAGTTAATGAAGTCCGTACGCAAAGAGGTCAAACAAAAACTGCCGGTACAAAGAGAAAGACGGCACTTCTGGGAATCCGTACTGCAGGGACCCATCGCCGAATTGTTATTAAGCGGACAGGAAGACAGGGCCATCAGGTTACTTGAACAGCATCTAGAAGATCCCACTAACTATACAAGCCACCAGGGGGAGGTCTATCTGGTGGGCGGCGGCCCCGGGGAACCGGACCTTCTTACCTTTCGTGCCCTCAGGCTGATGCAACAAAGTGATGTTGTTCTGTATGACCGTCTTGTGGCACCTGATATCGTGGCACTGGCCAGAAAGGATGCAGACCGGATCTATGTGGGCAAGCAAAGCGATCAACATGCCCTGTCCCAGGATGATATCAATGAACTGATGATAAAACTCGCCAGGGAAGGCAAAAGGGTACTGAGGCTCAAAGGCGGTGACCCGTTTATCTTCGGCAGGGGCGGTGAGGAGATAGACACGTTGGCTAAAGCAAATATTCCCTTTCAGGTGGTCCCCGGGATTACCGCGGCGGCCGGTTGTGCAAGCTATGCCGGGATACCGTTAACGCACCGGGACTATGCCCAGTCCTGTGTGTTTATTACCGGCCATTTAAAAGACGGCAAACTGGATCTTAACTGGCAGTCACTGGTGCAACCGGGACAGACCATCGCGGTGTATATGGGAGTGGGAGCTGCCAGGGTCTTATGTGAATCACTGATTGATCATGGTATGGATGCCGGTACACCGGTGGCCATTATTCAACAGGGTACCACTACAGAGCAACGTACCTATACCGGTCTGTTATCTAATATTGCAGATCTCGTTGAACAACAGGAGATTAAACCGCCATCCATGATGATCATTGGTGATGTGGTGAAATTGAGAGACAAGCTGGCCTGGTTTAAGGAACCTGGTGATCAATAAGAGTTGATGAGATGAATCTGTTACAGGAATTATTTGGTGAACCCATAGACAGTACGGCAAATAAAGTCCGGCCTTACATGGTGGACTGGGTGCAGGATTATATAAAACAGTCGCCCTTTGCCATCCTGGCGTCCAGTGACTCAAATGGAAATTGTGATGCATCACCCCGAGGCGGCAAGCCGGGTTTTATAAAAGTCATTGATGAGACCCATTTACTCATCCCGGACATTGCCGGCAATAAACTCTTTCAGTCATATAGAAACATTGAGTCAAACCCGAAAGTCGGATTGATCTTTTTAATCCCTGGGATCAATGAATTTGCAAGAGTGAATGGACGCGTCTCAACCGTCAGACGTGGTGATGACTACTTTGACAGAATCAGCATGGAGATATTTGAACCGGATGAGAAGGCTGAAGTGCTGCAAGCACTGTTACTGGAAGTGGATGAGTCCTATGGGCATTGTTCCCGGGCACCGCGTTTTTCAAAATTGTGGGATGTGGAAACAATTTCAAAAAATATCGAAAAACGGCCAATAGATGAAAAACCTTCTGGAACTTAAAATTGGGCTCTTTTCGACCCGAAGCAGACATAATTTATCTAGTTATTTTGCACATGTATTTATCGTTTATTACAGTTGCTATGCAAATAGCATTTGTGATAATTGGTAATTCAAATAGATTGAGGGCAAGATTGAAGTCCTAAATATCCATTTCTAAGGCAAAAAATGCTTACTACTTTAATTCCAGAATTTGCGAGTCAGTGCTTAACTGCAAAAAATGAACCTTTCAAAGAACATGCTTTAGGCCAATGGTTTAAATCAGAATTTAGCGATTACCTAACAAATATTATCTCTAGGCCGGACTTAAAATTAACTTGTTCAATAGGCCAAGGTAAATGGGCGGAAATACCTTGGATAGGGATATTCAATCCAGAAATTACAATTAGAGCAGAAAAAGGTTTCTATGCAGTTATATTATTCTCAGCTGATATGGAAGAAGTCTATTTCTGCCTAGGACAGGGGGTTACAGAACCGAGAAAGGAATTTGGAAGAAAATTTAAAACTGAAATGGAGCGTAGGGCTGAATTAATTAGGGACAGAGTCACTGAATATTCAAAATCATTTATACCTGGACCCGTGGAATTAGGCGGCTCAACACAATTAGCAAGAGATTATGACCCTGCTATAGCCTTCTATAATAAATTTGAAACATTAGATTTACCAAGTGAAGATGAATTAATCAATCAACTACTCTTTTTGATCTTTTGCTTTGATTTATTAGTGGTTAGGGGAGGTATAGATAATTTAGAAACAGCCACTGACATACTGGATGACAATGGCACAGTTGAATCAGTAGTTGAGAAACGTAGATATATTAGGCATTCAAGAATTGAACGTAATTCAAATGCTAGTAAAAATGCAAAAAAAGTACATGGGTTTGTTTGTCAAGGATGTTGTTTTGATTTTGCTAAGTATTATGGTGAAAGAGGAGAAGGCTATATAGAAGCGCACCACTTAATTCCTCTGGAAAGTCTTGATGAAGGACAAACAGTTTCGATGGACCCAAGGACAGATTTTGCGGTTCTGTGTGGTAACTGTCATCGAATGGTTCATAGGAATAAACCTTTATTAACAATAGAACAACTCAAAAAATTACATAAAATATCAGACTTAAGAAAGTTATTTGGGGAATAAGATTCATATTTCGTCCGCTTATGGCACAAAGCGGTCCCATGGGGCTAGGTAATAGTTTTCTCCATGACTTGATGTTCTATTTGATTAAATAATATATGGCCATAACCGGTAACGTTAAATCCCATGCCCTGGTAGAAACCCACTGAGTTTGACCTAGCGTCAACAATGATTTTCCTCACGCCTTCTTTCCTGGCTATGTCTTCCAGATATATATAAATCTGTCTGCCGAGGCCTTGCTGGCGGAAGTTTTCATTAATGGCCATATAGCGAATCTGGGCGATACCTGGCGAAACGGTGTGTAGTCTCCCCACGCCGATTACCTGTTCAGAATCAGATTTAACACAGATATGGTGCGCTGTTGCTTCATGTTCATCTTTTTCAGAACCACGTGGTTGGTCCCAGGGGGCACGCAGGATGCGCCAACGCAGGTCATAATAGGATTGAAAGTCCTGGTCTGATTCAGGCGAAAGTATTTTGAACACAGTTAATCGGTTTTTTGATCGAGGTTTTGTTGGACTTTCTCAACCACATCAACAATTTCAAGAAACTGTTTGCCGAATTCCGTAAACAGATATTCCACCGGGGGTGGGGATTCCGGGTAGATAACCTTGTCGATAATGCCAAACCGACTTAGTTTGACCAGTCTTTCATTGACGACTTTTGTGGTCAGTCCCTCTACCTGCCTTTGCATCTCACCCGGTCGGTTAACACCATTGCGTAATAGTTTCAGGACGGACAGCGACCATTTGCAGCCAATAATGGATTCAACCATCTGACCAACGCTTGATGGTGATTTATAAACTGCAGATTTTTTATTCAATGTTTCCAACAAGTTGTACCAGAAAGTAAGTAGCTGACTGAAAAGTGCTTACTTTTCAGTTTGATGTCGCTATGAATAATAGGTTACTCCAAAACCACTATACAAGGAATACTGTTATGAAAACCAAGGCTTTTTTTTATCATGCTGGTTGTCCGGTCTGTGTTGAAGCAGAGCAATCTGTGGCTAATGCATTGGACAAACAGGAATATGAGGTTGAAGTTGTCCATCTGGCCGAGCAGAAATCTCGGATTGAAGAAGCAGAGCAGGCCGGGGTCAAATCGGTCCCGGCGATCTTGCTGGGAGAAAAAGTCTTTCATATCAATTTTGGTGCTGCATTAACTGATGTGAAATAGGCACATGGCGATCTCTACAGTCCTGCTTTGCAGGACTGTAGAGCAAGTTATTTTGATTGTAGATATTTTACGGCCAGATCAGGAAAGTCAGTGAAGATTCCATCAATCCTCGCTTTGACGAAGAGTAATTCCAGTAATTCATCAAAACCGGAAACATATGATGGTAGATTGTCTTTCCTCAGGGTATAGGGATGGACCTGTAGGCCGAGGTCATGGGCGTCTTTCACCAGGGAGGTGATCTGAAGTTCCCCATTTCGATGGCGAATAATATGATCAATGGCCGGACCAATTCCATTTGCGTATTCTGCGATCTTTTTCAGGCCTGCTTGTGTCCTGAGGTTGTTATAGTCGGTATCCGCTTCATCCCATGAATTTTCACCGATAAGCTGTACCAGTTTTAATTTACTGTTTAAATCATCACGTACCCGTTGCAGTTCTGCGTGGTCAAAACACTGCAGGTAAATATTGTCAGTGGCATCGTTATAACCATATTCAGACAAGGTCTTCAATGCAATTGCTGAGAGGTCATAACCCTGTTCGCGGTGCCAGGCGGGTGACTTCAGTTCGGTGTAGATACCAATGTCCTTGCCTGTGCTTTTATTTAAACCCTGAATCAGTTCAATCTCTTCTGCCAGGGTGGCAATCTTGAACTCCAAGCGTCCGGGAGGAAACCGTCCGGGATACCTGGGTGAACCGTTTTGCCGGATGCGCTCAGTTAAATTCAATTCTTTCAGTTCAGATAATTCAAAGTCTATGACATAAAACTTGCCATCTCGACGGGCGCGGTCAGGAAATATCCGTTTAACATTTGATACATCGTTTAATTCAAGGTCGTGAATCACAACGGGCACTTTATCTTTGGTTAACACAATATCCTGTTCGATAAAGTCTGCCCCCATGCCATAGGCCAGGGCTTTGGCCTGCAGGGTGTGTTCCGGGAGATACCCGGAGGCACCCCGGTGGGCAATGACTATGTTTGACTTTGTCATGGTTTCATCCGCAAGGAGATGAACGGGTAATAAAGTACCTGTAATAACCGTCGTGCATAATGACGCAGAGACGACTAACCTGAGCAGGAACCCTGCTAAACCTGATATTTTATAAAGTTGCTCATTCATTCTCATAGCATAGCATGACCGAATGACAATCAGGTTAAAACTGGCGAAGGGGGAAGGTTTTCAGTCTTCCTTTTTCAGTTTAAGAGAGGCAGAATTGATACAGTAGCGTAGCCCGGTGGGTTGCGGGCCATCTTCAAACACATGTCCAAGGTGTGAACCGCAGGCATTACACAGGACTTCCGTTCTAGCCATGCCCAGGGTGTTATCGGATTCAGTGTCTACTGATCCTTCATTAACAGGCTGATAGAAACTAGGCCACCCAGATCCAGAATCGTACTTGGTTTGTGATGAGAATAGTTGTTCACCACAACATCGACAGCTGTACATACCCGGGTCTTTACAGTCATGGTATTCACCGGTGAAGGCCCGTTCTGTGCCTTTCTCTCTGCAAATTGCATATTGTTCCGGGCTAAGGGCCTGTTTCCATTCTTCCTCTGATTTATTGATCTTACGCTCGGTCAATCTAGTTTCTCCTGTCTACTTCGTCATTGCCCAGAACTGTATCGGCGATGATATCTGAGATCTTACCGGTGGCCTTTTCCACCAGCACAACGGTCATGTCCTCCAGAATAGATCGTTCATACCCTTCCTGCACGGGGGGTAGCTGTTGTTCCAGATCGGCAGGTAAATCCCGTTTTGCCAGCCCCGGGGGCAGGGTGCCGTTCCGTTCCAGCTGGGCGGCCAGACCCGGTGGTAATGAATCGCGCCTGGCCAGGCCCGATGGCATGGACTTGCCGCCTTTTTTTGTCTTACCCTCACTTGCCTGTTCTGTTTCTGTTGGTTGCTGCTGTTCGCCTATGTATTTTTTGATCATTCGCCGTTCAATTTCACTGAAACTGGCCTCTGCCACATCTTTCATGACGGTCTTGACTATATCCTGGGCAAAACTCTGGGGTAGTACTGAGAACAGTAACAGGGGGAGTATGATTAAAAGTATTTTTTTCATTTGCGTATCTCTTCGAGTGAAATAGATGGGTAAAGTATATGTGAGCTGCACCAGGTTTATGCAAGAAATTGTGTTTTTTGTGAACCAGGATGTCAATTTACCCCAAAAGACAGCAAAATATTATAATCATATTACTTGAAAGTTCTCTATTTGTTCTCTATTCTTGATAGAGAACCTTAGGAGAACATTATGCTCACCCAACTGGAACGAAAGATCCTGGATTTTATTACTGATTATGTGGTTAAAAACGGCCAGGGACCGACATTAAGGGAGATTGGGGAAAGTCTGGAGATCAAATCAAAAGGGACTGTGCACAGATATGTTAAGTCCCTGAAGAACAAGAAATTTTTACGCCGTAAGGGCAGGGGTTGGCGGGATATTCAGTTGACGGCAAAAAACCGACAAAGTCTGACCATCCTGCCATTGAAGGGACAATTTATGTCTGGACGATCCATTGAGAGCATACCGGAAGACAAGGAGGTCAATTTTTCAGAGTTGTTGCTCGGTCCGGACCGGTTTGTCCTCAGGGTTAAAGACAATTCCATGGTAGATGCCGGTATACTCAATGGTGATTTAATCGTGGTGAAAAAGACCCAGACGGTCAGGACCGGTGATATTGTCCTGGCCCTCATCGATGACGATCAGGCCACTTTAAAACGCCTGAAGAAACACGGCGATATGATAGAACTGGTTGCCGACAATCCGTCCATGACGTCCATGATTTATCCCTCTAACCGGGTCCATATTCAGGGCATCGTCACCGGCCAGGTGCGGTTATATGAATTAGCTACGGTCCCAGGATAAGGGTGGTTCTTCCATGGCTGCAATCTGTTCACGTAGACTCAGTATATGGTCTTGCCAGTAGCGTTGAGTATTAAACCAGGGAAAGGCAATGGGGAAGGCCGGGTCCTGCCAGCGCTTTGCTATCCAGCCGGCATAATGGATTATTCTTAATGTCCTTAAGGCCTCGACCAGATTTAATTCAATTGGATCGAAATCACGAAATTCACAATAACCATCAAGTATGTCTTTTAATCTTGCGGTCATGTATTCACGGTCTCCAGACAATAACATCCATATATCCTGTATCGCTGGCCCCATCATAGTATCGTCAAAATCTACAATAAAGGGTGTGTCATCCCGCCAGAGGATATTGCCTAAATGAAAGTCGCCATGAATCCTGAGCTGATTGACCTGACTCGTCATCTCAAAGCACTGTTTAATCTTGTTGATGACGTCATTTATGAGTGATTCATATGCAGGTAATAGATCAATGGGGATAAAATCATTTTCCAGTAAATAGTGATTGGCCTCCTCGGCAAATTCAGAAATGTTCAATTTTCGTCTGTAGTTAAATGTATTAATGGCCCCAAAGTTATGGATCCGCGCAAGGGTTCTCCCAAGCATTTTCAAATGTTCTGAGTTGTCCAGTTCCGGTGTGCGACCACCAATACTTTCATACAGGGAAAATCTGAATAGATCTGTATGTTTGAGGCTGGTGTTATCATCAAATACCAAAGGAGAGATGACTGGCAGGTCCTCTGCTTTTAGCGCCAGAGTAAAATCATGCTCTTCAATAATCGTCTCATCACTCCATCTACCAGGCCGATAAAACTTTGCAATGATCGGTTTTGAATCTTCAATGCCAACCTGATAGACACGGTTTTCATAACTGTTAAGTGGATAGATATATCCACTGCATTGATGTCCTATTAAATCAATGGCATTGAGGATGTCATCTGGTGATAATTGTTGAAAGGCATCTGTCTGATCCATGCCGTCATTGTATCAGTAATCATCCTTTGAAAAGGTGTGATGTAAGATTTAAATTTGGACACGTCCCTGTGTCGGGGGGGGGAAGGTAAACTTGGTTTACTTTTTAGTCTCGATTCAGTCCTGATAAGCTAGATCAGTTGAATGAGACATATCGTCAAATTTAATCTGAGTGGACAGTTGCACAAATCGAACTCTCCGTTCTTTCAGATCAGGTGCGACGACAACGACATCAGCGTACGTCATGGGAGTAGAAATCTTCACTTCCTTGAGTCTCTCAATATAGTTATCACCGCCGGACGTTTTAATGGGTTCAATTGAAAACACATTTTCGTTGGCGGATACCAGGTTGAGTGGGGCCGCCAGAAAAAGTGCTAACACAACTTCATATATCACTTTCATGGCTTTTTCCTATAGTTTTCATGTTTTACAGCAAATCATTTTGCTGCAAAGCAATAATAGGGGCTTAGATAACGGTTTACAATATGGTTTAAATTGAAATATAGTTAACAATTAGTGAACAATAGGTGAGGTGATATGGACAAGTTAAGTAGCATGAAGGTGTTTATGCAGGTGGCACGTCTGGGGAGTTTTTCCGCCGCTGCGGACAATCTTGGGATCTCCAAGGCCATGGTTTCCAAACATATCAAGCGACTAGAAGATAACCTGGACGTCCAGCTATTCAATCGGACCACCAGGAGCCTGAGTTTAACCGAAGTGGGCACAGTTTACCGCGACCGGATTAAAGAAATTTTAAACGATATAGAAGAGACTGAACTCTCGGTTTCAAAATTAAGTTCCGAACCAAGAGGGACATTACGAATTATGGCGCCCACTTCATTTGGATCGTTTCGTCTGTCAAGGGCCGTGACCGAATACCTGACGCAGTATCCAAATGTACATGTCGAGATGTTACTTGCCGAGCGTACCCCAGATTTGGTAGATGAAGGTATCGACCTTGCTATTTTGATTGGTGCCCTGGAAGATTCAAGTTTATTTGCCAGAAAGATCGCAGAGGCAAGAATGGTGGTATGTGGTGCACCTGAATATTTTGATAAAAATGGTGTTCCCAAAATACCAGACGAACTGAGTGAGCATAATTGTTTGATTCAAACGACGCGTGTGGGAGAGACCTGGTTATTTAAATCTGATAATGGCTATAACCGAATTGATGTTAATGGCACTTTGAAGTCTAACGCGGGTGATGCCCTGAGGATTGCCGCAATCAAAGGATGTGGGCTGGTGAACTTGCCTATGTATATGGTAGACAAGGACATCAAGAATGGTCGTTTAAAAACTGTCCTTGAAGATTATGAGGCAGCCAAGCGTCCAATACATGCCGTCTACTTACATAGAATGCACCTGTCTGCCAAGGTGAGGACGTTTGTCGATTTTCTCCATGAACGATTTCAGGACAATCCACTTTGGGCATGACGTTGATATAGTAATTTATTAAAGGACCATAGAAGGAATCTCTGCTAGCCTGGGCCGTGTTGGCTGATCATCCTGTTCCAGTGGATGTTCATGGGTTAGTTTTATGAGCGTATTGTAATATTTACGAATTCTCTCAACGTATTGCACAGCTTCTTCACCTCTGGCATAACCATAGTTGGTTTGTTTGTACCATTTACTATTTTGTAGATACGGTAAATAATTTTTTACGTCTTGCCATTTATCGGGATTTTTACCATTTTTTTCGGTAATAACCCTGGCATCTTCCAGGTGTCCCATGCCTATATTATAGGCGGCCAGGGCAAACCAGGTTCTATCCGGGTTACTGATCCGTTCTGGTACTCGTCTGATCAGCTGTTTGATATAACGTGCACCTCCCAGAATACTTTGTTCTGGGTCCAGTCTGTTAGCAATGCCGACCTGTTTGGCCGTATCCAAGGTCAACATCATCAGGCCTCGCACACCCGTAGGCGAACGTGCCCGTTCGTCCCAATGGGATTCCTGGTAGCTCATTGCAGCCAGAAAGCGCCAGTCAAATTCGAACTCACTGGCTGTGGTTTTGAATATGTGCTCATATTTCGGCAGCCTGCTGGCAAACCTTGAAATAAAACGTCTTTGATCAACATAGTCAAATTTTTGTACGGGCCCATAAAAATATTCAATCATCTCTGCAAGACTTTCATCTGATTCAATTTTGTTAAAGAAGGCATGAAGTTTTTCCTGTAGCTCTTTTTTATCTGATCGACTGGTAAACCATGCCAGAGCGGTAGGGGCAGCAAGGTCGAAGGCGGCACGTAGATCCGGGTATTTTTGTCTGGCCGTGATAAGTTCGCTTGAATACACCGCCGCATATGCAATTTCCTCATTCTCGACCATGTCAATTATCTGGCTGGCACTCAAATCTGGATGGAGTTTCCAGCTGAATTCAGGGAACTGCTTATTGATATATAATAGCTTGTCCTCACGTAACCCTCCCCGGGCAATGTGTAACTGATAGGGGAATAAATCACCCAGGTCCCTGGGGCGGTCGATACCCAGTTTGTAGATAACTTGTTGAGTGGTTGTAAAGTATTCGGGACCAGCGATGAGCTCAGGATTTTTTTCAAAGGTTTGTTTTACCAGTCCGGTTGCAATGTCCGCATCACCGGACAGTAAAATCTCCACCATCTCGGCCTTGTTGTCAGCCACAATAACCTTAAGTTTATGATCAATTTCGTCGGCAAACATTCTGGCCAACTCGTATTCAAATCCG
This sequence comes from Candidatus Eutrophobius brisbanensis, assembly GCA_038131795.1. Taxonomy (GTDB): domain Bacteria; phylum Pseudomonadota; class Gammaproteobacteria; order Eutrophobiales; family Eutrophobiaceae; genus Eutrophobius; species Eutrophobius brisbanensis. Next base: position 378,655 of record JAYPQE010000003.1, read on the forward strand.
GTCTCACTGTCAGTATCCACAAAATAGGTCGTGGGACCATAGACTGTGACTATCCTGATCTCATCCTGGTCGCCAGGCTCGCCTTCTGAAACACCACTACTGCACGCAGTCAGGGCAAGCAAAACTGCGATGACGCTCATTCGGACGACTTTGGCTGCTATCGTATTTGTCATAACTATCAATATATCCTGTTTTTATGAATAGACAGTGAAATAAATAAATCATTTGATTAAATCAATCGTTTGAAATATTCTAAGTCTATATTTAACATTGGCTTAGTGATGGGACCTGAAAAACACAATCAAATAGATTTAACTGATAAAAGAGGGGATTCCACCCGTTATGCCCTGATTCAGGCAGGGTTGGAGCTATTTGGTCAAAATGGATTCAAAGCCACCACCACCCGTATGTTATGTGACTGGGCCGGGGCCAATATCTCATCTATCCCTTATTATTTTGGCGGTAAAAAAAACCTGTATCTGGCAGTCATGGAGTACATCGTTGAGCGCATGCAGCAACATTTTGGTATTGTCCGTGAGTCTATGGAGGCTATTTCCCAGTCCGGCCCAATTCCTCATGATAAAGCTAGGGCCACCATGAAACTAATGATCCGATCCATTGCGCAATTATTTGTTGAGTCCGATGAACCCAAGGCCTGGGTGCAATTGATTATCCGAGAGCAGGCAAATCCAACTGAGGCCTTTGATATTATTTATGAAGGTCAGATGAAGCATGTGCAAAGGATGTTTTCCACATTGATCGCCGCCTGTACCGGGCTGCCGCCAGAGAGTGATGACGTGAAATTACGAAGCCATGCCCTGATTGGACAAATTTTAATCTTTACCATCAGTCGGGAAAGTCTGCTCAGGCATTTGAATGTCACTAGACTCACATCTGAACACATAGAAAAGATATATACCATCCTGCTGTCACATACCGATGGATGTCTGTCTATCAAATTAGCGGAACAAAACAGTGACGCGAGCTAGATTACAGGAACAATCAAATTACATGGGCCGTTTATGGGTGAGGCTACGTTTCATCATGCCATTATTGTTCTTCTTTTTTATGGCGGCCTGCACACTCAGACCGGAGTTTACTCGTCCGGATTTACTCACCGATCAAAACCGGGTGTTTGTGAATGCTGGAGACGAACAAAACCATCGCTACAGTATGGAAAAATGGTGGGAGCGTTTAAATGATCCAGTCATTAATTCATATATTGATAGATTACTGACACATAACCTGACCCTCAAGCAGGCCTCAGAGAGGGTGATCCAGGCCAGGGAAAGGTACCACCTGCAACAAGGCCAGCGTTACCCAGGCTTATCAGTCAATGTTGGCGCAACCCGAAGTTTCACTCCCACAAATAGTTTTGCCATTTCCTCTGTCGCCGGAGGAACAGAAACCAGGCGAATTTATAATACCAATTTAAGCGCAGATATTTCTGTTGCGTGGCAAGAAGATCTGTTTGGTCGTATTCAATCATCCATCAACGCAGCAGAGGCCGGTTTACTGGCCAGTGAATATGACAGGGAAGCCATTGAACATACTTTAATCGCAGATCTGTTGTTACGTCGAGTTTCCATCGCCATCAACACAGAGCTATTGGAGCTTGCAATGAATGTAAGTGAGAATCAGCAGTTGTTATTCGATATAGTCAAGCGACGTTACGATCTGGGTACGGTGAATACCGGGCTTGTGGATGTGTATCTGGCTGAAGAGAATACCCGATCAGTGGAAGCTGACATACCTGTGTTTGAACGTCAGCTTTCCAGCGATCAATATCAGTTGGATGTGCTTTTAGGAGATGTCCCCGGGACCACATCTATATCCGGTGTAAGCTTTCCACTCATGCCACCGCCAAGAGACGTACAGGCATGTCTGCCAATTGATTTACTGGATCGACGTCCAGATCTCAAGGCCGCAGAATTGCGAGTTAAAGCGGCCGATGCTGAGATTGGTGTGGCCCTGGCAGATCTTTACCCGGGGTTAAACCTTGGCGCCAGCCTTGGGGTCAATGGTGATGACATCGGAAATCTGTTTACCCCTGAACAGTTGGCTGGGAGCATTCTTGCAAATCTGACGTCACGTTTGTTTGAAGGCGGAAGACTAAGGGCAAACATCCGGCTCCAGGAATCTGAGGCCAGGGAATTTTCTGCACGTTATGCAGACAGTGTTTTAAATGCGTTACGTGAGGTGGAAACGGCCCTTAAGGCTGAACAGGAACTGCAAAAAGAACTGGTACTACAACAGCAATCAATCAATGCAGTCAGACGAGCAGAGCAACTGTCCCAGGCCCGTTATCAACAAGGGATAGAATCACTAAGACAGTATCTTGAAGTGCAACAAAGACGTTATCTAATTGAACAAAACTGGTTGAAATTACAACAGCAGGTGTGGGCAAACAAGATCAACCTATACCTGGCTTTGGGCGGCGACTGGAATACACAAGGTCAATTATCAGGAGAATTAAATGCTATTTGTGGGGTTGTCAGTGAGGAAAACGCAACATGAGTAACGATACAAAAAAAGGATATATACAACTCGCACTGGTGGTATTTTTTATCATTGGGTCCTTCACAGCTTCTAAATTACTTAAAACCAGTTATGAGATGCCAGGACAAAATAACGCACAAGACCGCATCCTCTTTGTGGAGACTGAAAAAGTACAACCACAAAGTTACAGGATTACCTTTGATACGACAGGTGTGGTCCGTGCCAGAAATCAGATCAATGTGGTACCCGAGGTAAGCGGTAGAGTCATCCAGGTTCATGATGCCTTTTTCGAAGGGGGATACTTTGAAAAGGACGATGTATTATTTGTGATTGAACCCAAAGATTTTCAACTGGAAGTGAGGCGACTGGAAGCAGAACTTGCCCGGGCAACGACTGCACTGGAATTGGCCAGGGCAGAATCAGAAGCAGCCAGGGCAGAATGGCAGCAGATTAACGGCGAGGATGACATACCTGATCTGGTTGCCAGGCTCCCTCAACTGGCAGAGGCCAGGGCCAACCTTCTGGCTGCTGAGGCCATGCTTGAAGATGCTAGACTGAATTTGTCCAGAACCCAATTTAGTTTACCGTTCTCCGGCAGAGTTGTATCCAGTAATGTGGCCATAGGTCAATATGTCATGGCAGGGCAGACCTACGGTGTGGTGTTCGATACCGGTTCACTGGAAATAAGTGCGTCATTGGTGGACAGGCAACTGGAATGGTTATTGAACGCGAGCAACCCAGACATTAATATTAGTGCAACCTTCCTTGGAAAGCGTCGTCACTACTCGGGGCAGCTAAAACGCGCTGCATCAAACCTAGATGTAGGAACTCGATTCGCAACAGTCTATTTTTCTTTCAAAGATGAAACGTATGATTTATTACCTGGCGTATTTGCGGATATTATCATTGCAGGTGCTCAGATGGATGGGGTAATGTTATTGCCAGCTACCGCCTTGCAATCCCAGGATCTGGTTTGGCTGGTTAAAGAAGGAGCGATTCTGGAATCATGGCAGCCTGAGGTTATATTTATGGATGATCAGGTCATTGCTGTGAAAGGACTACAATCTCAAGTCGAGATCGTCACCAGCCGAATTGCCGGGGCAACAGATGGTATGCAGATTGCAACTATCGATGGTCAATACTCTGAACCTTTAGCAGAATGAATCAATCAACCAATGAGTCACGGGGAATAATCTACTGGTTCATTGAAAACCATGTGGCGGCAAATATTCTCATGCTGCTTTTCGTCGTAGGCGGTATTGTGACAGTTAAAAACATGCGTACTGAGACCTTTCCATCCATTGATCCCAGGTTGGTGACAGTGAGTGTGGTTTACCCCGGTGCCAGTCCCTATGAAGTGGCAGACTCCATCACCCGTCGCGTAGAAGAGGAGTTGGTGGGGATTGAAGGGGTTAAGCGCGTATCTTCTACGGCAAGTGAAGGTATGGGTACGGTCAATATTGAACTGGTGGATTTTGCAGATGCCGATCAAGTTTATAATGATGTAGAAACGGCCGTAAATAGCCTGATTGATTTTCCCCCGGAGGACGCCGAACGGCCTATCATCAACAAGGTCAGTGTAACTCCCAATGTTCTGACCCTGTCGATACATGGAAATGTCGATGAAAATTTTATTAAGTACTGGGCTGAAACCATAGAGGATGAACTGAGGCAATTGCCCGGTGTGGCATTGACCCAGTTGCGAGGTACACGGGATTATCAGATATCCATAGAAGTACCTGAAAATACCTTGCGTCAATATGGCCTGACGCTGGGGCAAATCTCCAATACTGTACGCCAGTTTGCTGAAGATATCCCCGCCGGTACCATCGAGGCCAGGCAAGGAGAAATCCTACTCAGGGTACAGGAGAAACGTTATACCGGCATAGAGTTTGAAGATATCGTGGTCCGTACACTGCCAGATGGCTCTTCATTAAGACTGGGAGACATCGCCACAATAGAAGACGGATTCGAAGATATAAACCTGGTCAGCAAATTTAATAATGAGCGTGCAGCCTTTATAGATGTAAAACGTAGTGAGAGTGAAGATACGCTGGCGGTGGCTGACACAGTCAAGCAATATATACAGACAGTTAAACTGCCTACCGGACTTAACCTGACAATGCAACAAGATGAGACGATTGCCCTGAAAGACAGGATCAGTTTAATGATCAGAAACGGGATAATCGGTTTCATGCTGGTATTTCTCATTCTGTTATTATTCCTGGACCTGAAACTGGCGTTCTGGACCAGTGCCGCCATTCCTATCTCGTTCCTGGGTGGGTTACTAATTATAGGTAACCTCGGCGAAAGCCTGAATATGATCAGCCTGTTTGCCCTGATTGTGGTACTGGGTATCGTTGTGGATGATGGGATTGTGACTGGCGAAAGTATTTTTGAAGTCCAGGAGCAATTTCCCAATGATCCACATTCGGCCTACCTTGGTGTCAAGCAGGTTATTGCCCCGGTTACAGTAGGGGTCACCACCACCATGGCTGCCTTTGGCCCATTAATATTTTCAACGGGTACATTGGGACAGATCATTGGGGTCATCCCGGTGGTTGTTATCTCTATTCTCTTTGTATCCTTATTAGAGGCATATTTTATCCTGCCAACGCATCTGGCTAAGCCTACCCGTTGGAGCCGCGGGATCATGGCGAAGGAACGTGACCGCTTTGCAGAGTCACTCAAGTCCTTTATTGAGTACCGGGTATTGCCCCTGGCCAGTCTTGCAGTGAAATGGCGTTATGCAACACTGGCAGCATTTTTAGGTGTTGCAATCTTCACCGCGGGTCTGGTGCAGTCAGGGATCGTCCGCTTTGTCTTTTTTCCGCAAATTGAAGGTGACCAGATCACAATTAATATGAAAATGCCCCTGGGTACATCGTTTGAAATAACTGAGTCCACCATGCTTGATATAGAAAAGGAAATCATTGAAATACGAGACAGGCTGGACGGTGAGTCACAATCTGCAGTATTTGAAAGTATTTCCATGAGTGTAGGACAGGTGTCGGGTGCCGCTGCCGGACCATCGGGTGTAAACTTTTCCGGACAGTCGGCCAGCCATCTCGGTCAGTTTCGTATAAAGTTGGTCCCCTCAGATTATCGGCAGCTTTCTGCTTTTGAAATCGAAGGCCTGATTAGAGGACGGGTACAGGATTTGCCTGGAATAGAAACATTGGAATTTCAAAGTTCTCTTATCGGGGAGGAGGCAGATATCGAAATCGAATTGGCCCATCCTGATGAAGACCAGTTGAATGCAGCCGCCGAGGCACTGACAGCAGAAATGAAAAAAATACCAGGTACCAAGGAAGTTACAGATACCTTTGAACTGGGCAAGACTGAATATGTATTTAAATTAGATGCCCAGGGCCTGGCAGTAGGCCTGACCCCCTCCGAACTGGGACGCCAGTTACGTGCGGCTTTTTTTGGCCTGGAGGCCCAGCGTTTTCAGCGTGGACGTTCAGAGATGATTGTCTATGTCCGTTATCCAAAGGCCGAACGTGAATCTCTGGCAGCATTAAACGACATGCGAATACGTTTGCCAAACGGCGATGAAGTACCATTGAGTAATATAGCTACCGTGATTGAACAACGTGGTTATTCGCAGATACAAACAGTAGATGGCCGTCGAATTGTCAGTGTTATGGGAGATGCGGATATTGAAGTCACTACACCCAATGAGATCATTGCCTATTTACAAACCAATGTGTTACCTGATCTTACGACACGATACCAGGGACTGACATATAGTTTTGAGGGGGAAAGTAGGGAGCAAAGTGAAGATCTCGCCAGTCTAAGCCGTAACATGGTGATTGCGCTAATGCTGATTTATATATTGCTGGGTGCACAGTTGCAGAGTTACGTTCAGCCCTTTGTGATCATGTCAGCCATACCGTTTGGTATCGTTGGCGCCATCCTGGGACACCTGGCACTGGGATATGATTTGACCTTTATTTCCATGTTTGGCGGTGTCGCCCTGACCGGTGTGGTGGTAAATGACAGTGTGGTGCTGGTAGATTATCTAAATAAACATCTTAGAGACGGTGCCACATTAACTGAAAGTGCATTGCTTGCAGTTAAGCGACGATTCAGGCCAATATTGTTAACAACCTTCAGTACCAGTCTGGGATTATTACCCATATTATTGGAGACCAGTATGCAGGCCCGGTTTCTGATCCCCATGGTGGTCTCCCTGGCAACGGGAATATTGTTCTCCACCCTGGTGATATTATTCCTGGTGCCCTGTCTGGTGATCATCGTAGAAGATATTAAAGCATTGCTTTACAAGATATTCATTGCCAGAAATATTAATGAAACATCTCTGGAATCCGTTGAGAAATAAAGGGGTTTGTTAAGCTGCCTACAATAGCTTCCTGCAATAGATTCCCAGGGCCTGGTATACGGCATTGAGCCATTTATTTTTTACCAGGTGATGACTTGTTATTTCTGCCGACATTGACAGGTTATTCTCATACACTGCTGAGAGAGATTCGATGAGAAATGAATCTGTGGAAATGAGGTTTAGTTCAAGGTTGATAAAAAAACTTCGATAATCTAGATTGGTCGAACCAACTGACGCCCAATGATTTTCTATTAGCATGATCTTGGCGTGCAAGAATCTTGGACTGTATTCAAATATCTTTACACCGGATTGAATGAGGGAATTATAGGCGGCCCGTGCCACCCATAGTGCTATGGGTCTGTCTGTTTTATAAGGCAATAACAATCGTACATCTACACCTCGCCTTGCCGCTTTTACCAACTGGTACTCCAGGAAACGGTTCGGTATGAAGTAGGGCGTACAAAGCCATAGTTGTTTTCTGGCTGATTTGAATTGATTAATTGTTGCCGAAATTTTCTTCGCTGCCGCCAGGTAAGATTGGCAATAATACTAGATGTTGAATCCATATTGTCTTTAGGCGGTGAGGAGCGGGGTTTGTCCCATAACTGCTTAAACAGGGCTGTCACATTACCTGCAAGCGGGCCATCAATTCGAACATGGGTGTCCAGCCAACGGTCTTCGCCAAATTCGCGTAAGGAATTTTCGTTATGGATATTAAATCCGCCTATCCAGGCAATCTTACTATCAACAACCAGGAGTTTACGATGGTTTCTATGGTTATATCGAAGAGGGCGGTACCAGCACCATGGGTTATACCATCTTAATTGAATATTGCTTTTATCTATCTGGTCAATTTATTTGCTGTACGAAAGTTCCAGGAAACCAAAGGCATCAAGATGGAGTTTGAGTTCAACCCCTGGTACAGGTCATCACTTTCGATAAATATCTGAAACTGATTGTCAGTCATAAGTCCAGGTAATTTTACAGTAAATATTTATAATTCGTTATTTTCACAAATGCAGGTATTCCTTTCTCGCTTTAATGGAAACCAGGATGGGTTTTTAGAAAAATCGTCATTCCCGCGAAGGCGGTAATCCAGTAAGATAGATTTAGTCGAATGTGAATACATTAAAAATGTTAGATTTCAGGAAAGGTGCCAGACGACTGCATGGAGAAGGTGAGACTGCAATGTGGTCGAGAAGCTGGCCTGGGCCATGCAGGAGGTGGACTTCGACGGGAATATGAAGTCGAGTGGTCGAATGGGGCAGACTCGAAAAATCGTCAGGAAAGACGATTTGCACGTTGCGATAGCAACGCCCGCAGGGCGAGCTACAGGGAAGTAGCGAGTGAAATCTGTTGTACAGCAATGCGCAGCATTGCCAGCAAAAAGAAACTTATAGATTCGGAGAGGTGCCAGAGTGGTCGAATGGGGCAGACTCGAAATCTGTTGTACGCCTCGTGCGTACCGTGGGTTCGAATCCCACCCTCTCCGCCAAAACACTTATTAAAAGCCGTTAAAGAACCTTACAGCCCCTTTAAATCATATCCTGGCAGCCCCTTATATTCACTTATATTCTGAGATTTTTTTAAAATTTATAATAGATTCAATATTGCCTATAAAGAAATCATGAAGGTTTCTTTGGAAATGATTGAGAACTTTTAATTGGGGCGTTATTTTTTATCTGTTTTCTATGTATTTCATGCTGTTTTGACAACTGGACTAATGAGTTCAGAAGTTTTGAATCTCTATTGATAATTAATCTGAAATATATTTTCGGTATGCGAATAAGTTTTGTAGTTCCGTAAGCCCTAGCAAATGCAGTTCGGGTACCATCACTATGTGGTAATAGTGATTCCTCACCAAAATATCCACCTCTTATATGCTTGGTTAATGTAGTCAATTTACCATCATTATCTAACATTACAATACCTACTGTTCCATCCAATACTACATACAAAGAGTCACCTTTTTCACCTTCTTTGATAATATATTCTCCATCATCATAAGAAATAATTTCGGTCCAACTCTCAATAGTTGTCAGTTCATTTTCACGTAATGATGCAAACAGTTCGATATCCGAAAAAAGATTAATAAAATGATCCTCCTCGATAGACTTGGATAATTGTGCAATATCATCGAATTTTGGGTGTTTTCTATTCAATGATAAAGATGAATACGCATTACCAACCCAATCTTCACTTACTTTTAATGTAACGTAATCCTTATATATTTTGAAAACTTTTGCATATTCCAATGATTTAACTGTGGCGTTTCTTCGACCCGATTGTTCAGGATCATACAATGCTGATTCACCAAAGAAATCTCCTGCTCTTAATATAGCTAAAGATATATCTTGAGATGTCCCTCTTATCAGAACTTCGACACTACCATCAAGAATGACATACATGCAGTCACCAATTTCTGACTCTTTAATAATAGTTTCCCTTACGCCATACGTGATGATCTCATTATGCTTTGCGCTCACAATCTCTTGTATTTCGTCATTAGTTAGTGAATTAAATAACTGTATTTTTCTTAATTCTGAAATATCTGATTTTTGTTCAATTATTTTATCCATAAATATTTCCGTTTTATAAATGTAATTTTTCTATAAATATATCTTCCGAATTCAACCCTGATATAGGGTTCATTAAATTGTTGGCTATGGTACAAAGCGCTTAACCTGCCCAACATTCTTAATTACAAATATTAATAATTTTTAATAACCTGACCTGCCCCCAGTAACGGTACCACTTTCAAAGTTTGGATTTGAGTTTAATTGACAACTATACTCCTTGATATGTTGGCATGACAAGTCGTGGTGATTTTGTCTCTGTCATCACTGTCTGCGGTGCTGGTGATCGGTAGTTTAGTGAGCTGTGTGGCCGGACTTCGTTGTAATGATTTCGCCACCATTTCAACAAGGCAGTCACGCGACGATACCCATAGTGGCCAAATTCCGTTGCTAAATCGATAACGGCTTTCGTTAACATGGATTCATCCTCTCTCATCACACAGACACGACATTGTGATACTCCAAGCTGCTGTTGTACATGCTATACACACTGCCGCCGCCGCTCGGGGCTCAGTAATTTCCATTGAGGGCCTCATTCAGGATGTCTTTATCGAGGGACAAGTCAGCCACCATTTTCTTCAACCGGGCATTCTCTTTTTCCAGCTCTTTTAAGCGCTTCGCCTGGTTGATCTGCAGACCGACGTATTCTTTCCGCCAGCGGTAATAACTTTGCTCGGTAAACCCCAGCTGTTTGCAGGCCTGACCGGTGGTTTTGCCCCGGCCGACCTCGATTTCAACTTAGCGTAGGAGTTTGATAATCTCTTCGGGTGAGTAGTGTTCTCTTGGCATGATTGACCTCCTTAGTGGTCCAGTTTAAGCGAGTTTCTAACTTAAAAACTGGTACCGTTTTAGGGCGGCAGGTCAAATATTGTAATACCTGCAGCACAATAAAAATAATTTATTATAGCTAAAACAAACTGTAAACTAGGCCGTTAATAATTCAAATAGCGGTTTATCTAAAATCCAGTCTATATGACGGTCCCGGGGGGGATACAAATGGCAGGGAAGTATGCTGAACTACATCACCAGTCAATAACCAATCCAGACAGCTTCTGGGCAGACGTTGCAGAGGGCATCCATTGGGATAAAAAATGGGACAAGGTCCTAGATGATTCAAATGCGCCACTGTATCGATGGTATACCGGGGGTGAACTCAATACCTGCTTTAATGCATTAGATATTCATGTGGAACATGGCAGGGCAGATCAACTGGCATTAATTTATGACAGTCCCATTACGGGAAGCAAGAAAACATTTACCTATTCTCAATTACTGCAGCATGTCAGTCAGTGTGCCGGCTTGCTGGCAAAACTGGGGGTAAACAAAGGGGAAAGGGTCATTATATATATGCCCATGATTCCAGAGGCTGTGTTTGCCATGCTGGCCTGCGCCAGGTTGGGGGCGGTGCATTCCGTGGTCTTCGGTGGATTTGCTGCCAATGAACTGGCAGTAAGGATAGATGACGCTAAACCAAAGCTAATTATTTCAGCTTCCTGCGGCATTGAGCCGGGTAGAGTTGTTGAATATAAGCCATTGCTGGACAAGGCCATAGAATTTGCAAACTTTAAACCATCAACATGCCTTATCAAGCAACGGGAACAGCATTTATGTCAATTGATGGTCGGCAGGGACCATGATTGGGATGACGCCATTGACGGGGCTGATTTACATGAGTGTGTGACGGTGGCGGCTACAGATCCGCTATATATTCTTTATACCTCTGGTACAACCGGTGAACCTAAAGGCGTGGTCCGCGATAATGGCGGCCATGCCGTTGCCCTGAAATGGAGTATGAAAAATATCTATGGGGTCAACCCCGGTGAAGTTTACTGGGCCGCATCGGATATTGGCTGGGCGGTGGGGCATTCCTATCTTGTTTACGCGCCTTTGTTTAATGGTAATACTTCAATATTGTTTGAAGGTAAGCCGGTAGGTACACCAGACGCCGGAGTGTTCTGGAGAATCATCGATGAACATGATGTCTGTACGCTATTTACGGCCCCCACTGCATTTCGTGCCATTAAAAAAGAAGATCTGGATGGCAAGCTGGTTGAACAATATGATATGGGTAAATTTCGTGCCCTGTTTCTTGCTGGTGAGCGTACTGATCCCAATACTCTTAACTGGGCAGAGGAAAAATTGAATGTCCCGGTTATTGATCACTGGTGGCAAACTGAGACTGGATGGCCCATCTGCGCAAATACCCTGGGCATAGAGCAGTTTCCCGTCAAACCAGGTTCGCCGACTAAACCGGTTCCCGGATGGAATGTGAAAGTACTGGATGAGTCCGGGAGTCAAGTTCAGGCTGGACAGATAGGCGCACTGGCGGTGGAGTTACCCCTGCCACCTGGTAGCTTTCCAACCCTGTGGAATGCTGAGCAACGATTTCGTGAGACATATCTGGAAGAATTTCCAGGTTATTACAAAACAGCCGATGCCGGGTATATGGATGAAGACGGTTATGTGTATGTGATGGCCCGTACCGATGATGCGATTAACGTTGCCGGACATAGATTGACGACCGGTGCTATTGAGGAAGTCATAGCCGGCCATGGTGATGTTGCCGAATGTGCCGTGGTGGGCGTGGCGGATGATCTTAAAGGCCAGTTACCGGTAGGCTTTCTGGTACTGTATGCCGGCGTTGAACGTGATGCAGGTGAAATTTCACAAGAAGTGATTCAAAAGGTCCGTGATGAGATCGGCCCGGTAGCAGCATTTAAAACTGCATTGGTAGTCAGCCAGTTACCCAAGACACGTTCAGGTAAGGTGCTGAGGGGTACAATCAGAAAAATAGCCGATGGTGATCCCTGGAAAATGCCCGCTACAATTGATAATCCTGCAGTCCTGGATGAAATATCTATCACTCTAAAAGAAAATGGATACGCTAGTTAAAGAAAAACCTTTTATCTTTTAAATTAAATAACAGTCAGGGGAAAGCACTATGAAAGAGTTTGGATATATACTGGTCATGTTATTAATAACTGGTAAAAACATAATGGCAGACTCCCGACTTCCCACTATTGACCCGGCAGATTATTCCGATGAACAAAAGACCGCTGCCGCAGAGTTTGAGGCGGCGCGTAATCGTACGGTATTTGGTCCCTTTGAACCCCTGATGCACAGTCCCCAGGTGATGACCAGGGCCAGGTCATTTGGGGATTACCTGCGTTATAACTCTGCCATAGGCAATACCCTCAGCGAACTGGTGATCCTGGTGACGGCCCGGGAATGGACCCAAGACTACGAATGGTATATACATTATCCCATTGCCATTAAAGCCGGTATCAATCAAGACATTGCCGACGCCATCGCTGAAGGGAGAAGGCCTATCGGTATGAGTGAGGATGAGACCATCGTCTACGACTTCTCCGTAGAGTTACATAGAAATAAACAGGTGAGTGATATCACATACCAGGCCGCATTGGACAGGTTTGGTCATAAGGGGGTGGTGGACCTGACGGCAATTAACGGCTATTACACCTTGCTGGCCATGCAGATGAACATGGCGCAGTACCCGTTGCCTGATGATGGCGTGAGATTGAAACGGTTTCCAGAGTGACCGGTTAATTATCGCCCATACGATATTCCCAGGCCTTCTGGTTCCTCCGGGCATCCTGTATATAAGGTGACCAGCGGATTAATGTAATAATGAATGCATTCAACCAGGAGCCGGGGAAACGCACCGGGCGGACGATATCCAGGAATAACACCACCCGTTGACCGTCCGTATTGTTCTGCACCTGGTGGACATAGGTATCATCAAACACGATGCATTTGCCTGGTTCCCAATGGCTTGTCTCATCCCCTACCTGTATCCAGCAGTCTTCACTGGGTTCCGGTACCTGTAACCCAAGGTGACATCTGAGCAGTCCCTTGTAAGGTCCGCGGTGAGGTGGGATATGCTTGCCCGGTGCGAGTATAGAGAAAAATCCAGTCATCATGTTGGGGATGGATTCGATAATTTTTGTAGTCTCTGGACAACGATCGCAATTCTCCTGGTTTTTAAATCCATACCCATACAGAAAAAAAGTCTTCCACTTGTCGTCCTTGGAGATATTCACCTGGTCTTTGGAAATTTCATGAAAGGTGGGCAGGCGTTCCGGATGAGCAAGCACCGTATCCAGTTCTTTTTTGATGGTCTCCCAGTTATCTTCCAGCTGCTTTATCGAGGGAAACTGGTTGGTATCAAAAAACGGGGCATCAGGAACCAGGGAAAACTTGATGAGGACTCTTTCAACCCATTTGATGATCGACAGGCCAATCCTGACGATTGCCCGGTTTTTTTTCTTTTTTACTGTTTGGGTAGTAACGGAGGTGTTGGGTGTATCCTGCATAACGTAGAGTTTTTATATGAGTTTATCTTGCTTAAATTATAAAAATTTCTCAAAGTAAAGTCATGTAATTAATTTAATTTTAGAAATTATAATATTTCATTATGATAAATTCGTGGGACTTATGCGCAAAGTGAAATCGCATTTAACTAAACGGGATTAAATAAATTTTTAAATATATGTTTGATTGATTCATGCAGCTTAATAAAGAATATTTGTACTATAATGTTATTCGAAGAAAATAATTTAATTCATAGTCGTGTCAAAAAACTCATAGCCTAATACACGGAAAAATTCGTTCACAGAAGTTTGACCTGCCCCCCTAAAACGGTACCAATTTTTAAGTTAGAAACTCGCTTAAACTGGACCACTAAGGAGGTCAATCATGCCAAGAGAACACTACTCACCCGAAGAGATCATCAAACTCCTACGCTTAGTTGAAATCGAGGTCGGCCGGGGCAAAACCACCACGACTTGTAATGCCAACACATCAAGGAGTACAGTAGTCAATTAAAACCAAATCCTAACTTTGAAAGTGGTACCGTTACTGGGGGCAGGTCAATCGCGTAAATATCATTAAGTGTTTGCGTGGCTAGTGCTTCATATTGATATTTTCTATATTGAGGCATTGCAACTGTAGCTAAAATACCAATAATCATCATAGCGAATACTAACTCAATTAATGTAAATCCAGATTCTTGATTATTTTTGTATATCATGATGATTTGTATTTTTTGATAATTCTGGTGGCATTATAGATTTCTTTTACACTCTATTCAGTTTTATTGGTGAATGTACCTTTTATGCGTGATTACAACAAATATTATATATGGGAATTTAATAGTGTTAGTCATATTTGCACCTGATTCATTTAAAGGCAGCATGACCTCCAGGCAGGCCGCGATGGCAATGCAAAGAGGAATTCAAAAGGTCTTCCCCAAAGCCAGGTGTTTGAGTTTCCCCATGGCAGATGGTGGGGAGGGGACTCTGGAGGCGTTGGTCGCGTATACTAAAGGTAAATATTATTACAAAAAAGTTACCGGTCCAGATAGAAAACCGGTCAGGGCCAAGTACGGGCTCTCGAGGGATGGGAGCACTGCGATCATTGAAATGGCCCAGGCCTCGGGAATGACACTTTTAAATAGACGTTCCAGAAACCCGTTGAAGACTACTACGTTTGGTACGGGAGAATTGATCCTCACAGCGGCAAACAAGGGCGTAAAAAATATCATCGTGGGTATTGGCGGCTCGGGCACGAATGATGGTGGGGCGGGCATGACCCAGGCGCTGGGAGTGAAGTTTATTAATAAATACGGCAGGGTAATAAAGACACCCCTGACCGGTGGGATTTTAGGTGATGTGGCAGAAATAGATTGCTCTCAAATATCACCTCTAATTTCAAAGGTAAGCATTTCCATTGCCTGTGATGTGACCAATATATTGTGTGGCAAGCAAGGTGCGAGCCATGTCTTCGCTCAGCAAAAAGGGGCGACACCACAAATGGTGAAACTGCTGGATAAAAATCTGAGGGCATTTGGGGAGTTAATTGAAAAATCGCTGGGTATTGATGTGTTTACCCTTGAAGGCGGGGGTGCCGCAGGTGGCCTGGGGGCAGGGCTGGTGGCCTTTGCCGGCGCTAGGCTGGAGCGGGGGATCGAAATTGTGATTAAGGCTAGCGGGATAGAAAAGCAAATGAAAAAAGCTGATCTTGTATTGACTGGTGAGGGAAGAATTGATGGCCAGACCATTTATGGCAAAGCGGTCATTGGCATAGCAAAGCTGGCAAAACAATATGATGTCCCGGTGGTCGCCATTGGTGGAAGCCTGGGTAAAGATGCCAATGTGGTTCTCGATTATGGGATCGATAAGATCGAAAGCTGTATCAAGGAGGGCATGACCATTGAAGAGGTCATGAGCAATGCACCGGTCTTGCTTAAAGACGCCACAGAACGGGCTATGCATAGCTGGAAGGCCATGACCTGCCCCCAGTAACGGTACCACTTTCAAAGTTAGGATTTGGGTTTAATTGGCTACTGTACTCCTTGATGTGTTGGCATGATTGACCTCCTTAGTGGTCCAGTTTAAGCGAGTTTCTAACTTAAAAACTGGTACCGTTTTAGGGGGGGGCAGGTCATCACCATATCGAAGGTACCCCGTGGTTTCCAATCAGCAGCTTATAGGTATTATCAGCCGCCGGGACATCCTCAAGGCGCTGCTAGAGATAGCAAAATAGTAGCGCCGGCATTACCGAAACTGGATGATAGTCATGGATCTTCGTGAGACCAGGGGTAGCCAGGTTGGCGGATAACACTTGAGGTCCATGGATTAATACCATAATGGGCGGCCTGGGGCATGGTTACAGCGGGAACCGTTGATGCATTGGCAATAAAATTTTCCGGCACAATGTCGTTCAAATTAAGCAGTAGTGCGACCAGGCTATAGATCTCCTCAGGCCTGAGCGATTGCGGTGCGTAGTACGGCATGGCACGGTTAATATAATCATACAATGTCGTGGCACAGCAGTATCGATTTGCGATATTCGGGACAATGGCGGTGTCGCCCGGATTTTCACTTCCCGTCGGTCCATGACAGTTGGCGCATTTTGCATCATAGATTTCCCTGCCCCTAGCGACAGTCCCCGAGCCATTGGGCAGGCCAGCGCCGTCAGGTTCGATATCAATGTCCCAGTCTGCTATCTCAGTGTCTATGGCATCTCTTCCTATGGGTTGAAATTCTGTTGTGGTGTTTTGTTGTGCGACAACATTTGTGATGCTACCAATGAGTGTTATAAAGATTATCAATGAAAGTGACTGTGATCTAAGACCAAACATGAGTAACCCTCCCGCTGCTATGTACCAACCAGGTTTCTATACCATTATAGGATGCGCCTTGCGGTGCGTATTTTGCTAGCCACTCATGGGTGGGTTGTTTGAAACCCTGGTCATCCCAGGCACGGCTGGCCAGTTTTACTTCCTGACCATTCCAGATCCACGGAAAGGTAAACATGGTGGCCATTTTTGGAACTACAGGGTCATGCAGCCGAGCCAGGTGCCAGGTGGCGCCACCATCGGTACTGATTTCAACCCCTGCTATCTTGCCATAACCTGAGTAGGCCATACCGCGCAATTCACGGGGAGGTGGTGAGTCTGCCAGGTTCATCCCACCTGATGGGGTGATGATATGTGAGCGTACACCGCATTGGACCGAATACTGGAATGTCCTGCCATCATCCAGGTGGTCCGCATAGCGTGAGGTCTCTTCGCGCATTTGCAACATCTTGTTGGTAAATTGTATTCGCCTGATCCATTTATTACTGGTATTCCCTTCATAGCCGGGGAGGAACAGACGTACAGGGTATCCGTTCTCAGGCCGTACCGGTTCACCGTTCTGGCCGAACATTAAAAAGGCATCATTCCAGAGCTTGTCTATATCGATGGTCCGTGCCAGTCCTGCACCATCATATGATTCCACCAGGGCCCAGGTGGATTCAGGTTTGACATTCACCATCTCCATCACCGTGCGCAGTGGTACACCTACCCATTCACAGGCACTGGAGCGACCCAGGGAGTCGAGGATAGTCGAGTTTGGATTTACCTTGCCTCGCCTTGGCGGCTCACCGTTGCCCTGACATTCCCAGTAGAAAAAATGTTTTTCGGCACCCAGACGCATGATGTCTTCAAGGGAGAACACCATGGGTCGTTCAACCATGCCATGGACCAGCAGACGGTATTTGGTCGGATCAATAAGGGGTATCCCGGCATGGTGGCGTTCAAAACAAAGATCGGATGGGGTGACGGTGCCGATGATCCTGGACCAGTCAGTACTGGAACCGGTGGCGTAAATCCGCGTGCCACTTACCTGAATAATACGTTTGAGGTCAACGAATGGAGATCTGCGGCCCACCTCGGTAGGGGCCGCACCGGCCTGTGTCCAGGGGGTATTGGTATCATTGTTGACATAGGTGTCGGGTGTGGGTTGCGGAAAGAGGTTGTCGTGACTGAATTCCTGGGCCAGTGCTGCACGACTTGCTGCCCAGCCAATGACGGCACCACTTCCACTCAGTAGCTGGCGCCGGCTAATATGAAATTTTTTCTCATCTGATGCACGAAAAAACTCAAACTTCTGGTCCTCATCTTTCGATTTTTTAGCCACACACTTGCTCCTAATTTTTACTGAATCCTAGCAGAAATAAAATCATATATAAATCTTCAATAATTGACTTACAAATGATATGCGAAGGCATATATTAATAATGATCTACCCCCCTAAAACGCTACCAGTTTCTAACTTAAAAACTGGTAGCGTTTTAGGGGGTGCAGGTCAGTGTAAAGATGATATGTTCTTTCATACGGACAGCTCCCAAGCCCCCTGGTATGTTGTGCCTTTTGATGATAAGGCCCGTGCACGGCTGAATTGCATCTCTCATATACTTGAGATGATTCCATACAAGGACCTCAAGCCAGAGATATCCAAGATCCCTACCCTTAAGAAAGGTAGAGGATATAAGCGCAGGCCAATGCATCAGCAGACATTTGTACCAAAGAAATATTGATTGAATCCTGATTGTCTTTTATAACAGGGGACAGACCTGAGTCTGTCCCCTGTTATTTTTTTGGAGAGGATCTATGTACAAAATTATTTTAAAGAGTTTCATATTGTTGTTATGTGTAATCAGCGTTCCCCAGTATGTTCACGGACAGGAAAACTACATAACAAAGGAAGTTGAATTTGACACTGACGATGGCTGGACTATCCGGGGGACCCTGCGTCTACCCAATGGCGCTAACCGTAATAATGAATTTGCCGGCATCCTGCTCCTGCATGAAAAGGAGCATGACCGCTCAGAGTTTGTGGGCATAGGCAGGCCGGGTCTGGCACGCAAGCTGCCTGAGGTCGGGATCGCCACCTTGAATATTGACCTTAGGGGCAGGGGGGCAAGCCAGGGTAAAGGCCAGCCGGATATGAATGAACGTCACGATTTTTCCTCCCTGACCAATGACAATACCCATCTAGATATTAAAGGTGCATTGGAATTTATGGCGGACACCCCCGGGGTAGACGGCCTCAGGCTGGGGATCATTGCCATGGAATACAGCGGTGAATATGCCATTCGCGCCATACAGGAAACCTTAATACCCACCCGGGCACTGGTGATCATAGGTGGTACCAACATCAGCCAGGCATCCAAAGACTATATGGCCTCAGTGAATATCCCGGTATTAACCGGTGCCTACACGGTCAACCGACAGATTTTTAAGGACATGGTGGACATCTATGCAGGTTCAAAAAATGCATATAGTGATGTCATCACACCCCATCACACTGACGAGGGCTATCACGATTCTGCACGGCTACTCAATGAAACCTCTCCCCATACCGCATTTACCATAGACTGGTTGGCCACCCATGTTAAAGGTCTTGGAAGGAACCGTGCCATTACTGTGACTACCAAAGATGGTTTTACCATCCATGGTAACTTTCGCTATCCCGATGAGCTGGGTCAAGACGGCAAAAAAATACCTGGAGTCATTATTGCCCCCGGCGGGCGGTCTAATCGCGATTCCTATTTCCGCTTTGAAGAAGACCTGGTGCGAAGGGGGATTGCCGTGGTCAGTGTGGAACAGCGTGGCCGGGGCCAGAGCACCATGGGAAGGTCATTTGATGACCCCGAGGTCATGCGTTTCTGGGAGGAGGACCCCACCGAGAGTCCTTATTACCTGGATGTCCTGGCAGGTATGGATTTCCTGGTGGAGCAGGACGGGATTGATGTTGATCGTATCGGCCTGTTGGGTGGGGCCAGAGGTGCCCGCAATGGTGTATTGGCAACGGCACTGGATCCGGACCGCATAAAGGCCATGGCATTGATGTCTGTGTACTACGAAGATGACATGGATGCCGTACTGCCGAGCATTAACAGCGCTACCTTGTTAATTGCAACAGAATATCGAAATAGCGAAAGTACCATCCGTGTCCATAATGCCATGCCCAACAGTGACCTAATTATTTACCCAGGCGATGCCCAGACTCATCACATGCGCGACATCCATCCCGGCATTGTGCAGGATGTCGGTGAATTTCTGGAAAGGACATTGGGGACAGACTTAAGTCTGTCCCCTTAAAAAGTCTGTGCTCTTTTATATTGTAGTACCAGTCCCAGGCTGATGGCACCGGCCCCAGCAATCCAGGTGAGTAAAAATAACAAGGTCCCGATATAGGGAACTTCCCAGGCAACCGTTAACAACACCGTCATGATAAAGATTCCCGCTACCCAGGTTAATTTGCTTGCCTTCTCTAACTTGTTCGAGACGGTAAGACCAAGATAACCTGCGACAATTATACCGGCAAGAAATCCCACTATCAGGTAGGCAAAATAGATAATGATCAATGCAGTTGCCGGCAGGAAACCTATCATGGTGATCAGTAACAACAGGGAAACAAAGGGTGTGCAAATTAGAATGGCAAGGCCAAGGCCAATGGATTGCCAGGGCCTTTCTTTTACCAGGCGAGATGCTGACTGGGAGAATCCCGGTATTAACAGGTAAACAAGGATGGCACCCGTTGCCAGGCTGAAGATTTTAAAGACATAGTCACCTATATCACTATCTGATTCCCATTCGTCATCTTCATCATCCTCTTCAGTAATCCCCCCGGCCACCTGGCCGATAACCCTGGCATTGTCATGCAGATCGATCAGTGTTTCGCTATGCCAGTTTAAATTCCCCTGGATGATGGCATCCGATCCAATACGAAGGTCATCACCATAAATGTCCACATCACCGGAGATTACGCCATTGATGATAATTCGGTTTCCAGCGGCTTTAACATCGCCATCCACATCACCCAGAATCTCAATGGTTTCCCCCGCCAGCCAGGCCCATTCCCCCACACGGCTATCGGTACCTATGGACACCCTTTGTCCGGCCGCCACCATATGGCCTGCCACGTTCCCGGTTAAGGTGATGAGTTTGCCGGCAGCCCTGAGATCATCTGAAATATTGGCCTGTATGGACAGGGTCTCACAGGCAATGATGACATCTTGTGCAATATCACCGGCGATAATCAGTTGCTGGCCTGCAGCAACCACATCACCGGACACATCTGCAAGTATGTCCACGTTTTCCCCGGCAAGATACAGGTCATTGTCTACTGGTTGGTCGATTAATATGTTCTCGCCTGCAAGCTGGGCGTAAGCAGGTGCACTAATCGTCAATCCAAAGGCAATAGCCAATAGCCAAACTGAGGCCGGTGATAGCAAGGATGTTTTCATGGTTTGCCGGCCCCTAGTGCCTGGTTTGTAGAGACCGGGATTATTCTATCCTCACAATTCCAATGCGATTGGAACTGGTCTGTTGGGTGAGGATATTTTTATCTTTGGTGACCCACATGCGGCGGTTAATACCTATCCCGGAGGGCATGGCCCAACTTTGAAAGACTTCGGTTGCGGGATCGAATCTCACCAGTGCATCGGGCCGCATGGCAGATTCGTTATACCAGATGATGTCATCAATGACGACCAGGGCATAGGGGTGTGATTTTGGACCACTCGGAGAGTCCCATTCTTTTATGTCACCACTTTTGGGGTCCAGTCGACCCAGTTTGCCCCGGGTGGAGTTTACGTACCAGACGATACCTTCACTGTCTATGCCCAGGCGCCTTACCTTGGTATCTACGTGGGGCAGGTCGTAATAACGTACCTCCATGGTGTCCGGGTCCAGGGCACCGATGGCATTGGTACCGTTGTAGGCAACATAGAGTTTGTTATCCGTCCCCACCTGTATGCCATAGGGTTTGGCGCGGGTTTCGATCTCAATCAGTTCGCCGGTATTGATGTCCAGTCGACCCAGCATATTGGAATGTTGAGAAGTGAAATACATCTTGCCATTGGGATGAAAAATGGGGGTGTGGGGGTCACGGGCCTGGGTGGCATATTCAGTGATGACACCGGTTTCAGGGACCAGCTTACCGATGGTGCCATTGCTGTTTCCGGTATACCAGATATTACCGTCCGGGCCAGGGACGATACTATGTGGACGTGCAGTGGGGGGTAGCAGATATTCCTGCATCTCCCCGGTGTCCTTGTCCATCCTGCCTATGAGGCTGGCCCACATGCCGGTCCACCAGATGTCACCATCGGGCCCTTCTATGGGGTCCCGGGTACGCTGCCCCAGGGTGGGCATGATCCATTCTTCTATTTCTATAACATGTTCGCCGGGTACCAGTGTAGGTCTGTGACCGGGACGCTCTGGAAAATTTGTGGCAAGGTAATTTGCCACTGTCTCTGCCTGAGGATCGGCCAGTTTGATCATGGTACTGAACAGGGCCTTCCATTCTTCAGGGCTGTTATAACCGGGTGAACGGGTAATTCGATTAAGACCGTGACATTTAACACAGGCAAATTCCACCAGGTGCTTGCCTTCTCCCTCCGGTAGTTCTGTATCCCCATCTTGAGCATAAACAGGTAAATATATCAGTAGCAAAAGTGAGCTAATTGTCGAAGCGAATGTGATAGACCGCATTAATGATCTCCTTTATGTCATGATCATAATTTTAGATGAATATCCGATTTTATGAAGAATTTGCTAAGAATTATTGCTATCCATATTTATTTCATAATTATATCGCGTTGTTATTGATAGAGTTCACCTACCTAGTATAGCCCCAGAGAGACTGAATGTACTTGCAATCTTATCCGCTGTTTAAATTTTGTATCTTTCTGTTTATTTTAAATATTTCTTTTCCAGTATTGGCACAGGAAAGTCAGCCTTTACAGGTCGGTAGTGAATCCAGTCGGGACGGTGTGGTCACCTATGATGCTGAATTTTTTCGTCGCTATCAGCCCAATACGGCGCTGGACATGGCAGCGAGGGTTCCAGGTTTTAATCTGGATGATGGCGGGGATTCCCAGGTCTTTGGCGCAGATGTACGCGGTTATGGTGGCGCGGCAGGGAATATCTTGATAAATGATCGGCGTCCCAGCGCCAAGCAGGATTCACCCACAGCAATCCTTAGTCGAATCTCCGCAGATACCGTGGACCGTATCGAACTGATCCGGGTCAAGGTCAGGGACATCGATTTACTGGGGCAGACTGAGATAATCAATGTAATCCTCAAGGAGGATGCAGCGGCTTCAGTCCGATGGGAAGCCTATCTACGGGTTAACACAGATTATGGCCTGACACCGCGTGGCAGTATCTCCTTGTCTGACAGTTGGCACGATATTGAATACAACGTGGGTATGGATTATCGAAAGACACAATATGGTGATCCAGGTGTTATTCAACGATTTGATCCAGATGGTGGCTTGATCGAAATCCGTGAGGATGCGGATCGAGCCCATGGTTATGACATCAACGGCTACTTCAATGCAGCCACCTGGTTGGGAGAAAATTATATCAAGGTCAACGGTCGGGCCGCCAACATGCCGCGTAGTCTGGTAACCACCTCTACCCGGATGCCTCAACTTCCTGGAAATGATATTACAACCAAGGTATTTGATACTACCCGTGACTTAAGTGTTCTGGAACTGGGAGTTGATGCGGAACGTAAACTAATCCAGGACCTGGCAGGCAAAGGCATCCTGCTGTTCTCCCGGCTTGGACGCGATCCTTCATCATCCCAGCTGGATCTGGATGCCGATGGCATACAGACCCGCTTCCAGGAAGAGATTGAAGAAACAGTTCAAAAAGAACTCATCTCCCGCCTGGAATTCGACTGGTCAGGGTGGCAGCAGCATGCTGTGCAGTTTGATGTGGAGCTGGCATTAAATACCCTCACCAACAGTCTGGTGTTCACCGATGATACCGGCGGAGGTCCTGTCATTTTTGATGTCCCCGGCGGTAATGTCCGGGTGGAGGAAGATCGTTGGAATTTGCTGTTAAGGGACACCTGGACCTTCGGTAAACTCAGTTTCGAATACGGTATGAATTATGAATTGTCCACCATTTCACAAACGGGAGATGCCGAACAGGAACGCAGTTTTAACTATTTTAAACCACGACTGGTATTAACGTACTCACCGATGCAGGGCAGGCAGACCCGGATGCGCCTTGAGCGTGAAGTCTCTCAACTGGATTTTAGGGATTTTGTTACCGCCAAGGTCTTTGAAGACAACAGTGTGACATTGGGAAACCAGGACCTCAGGCCGGACAGGACCTGGGTGGCGGAACTTAGCCATGAATACCGCTATGGTTCCATAGGCGTGATCAAGGTCACCGCGTTTCATCACTGGATCACCGATACCCTGGATTTTCTTCCACTAAGTGACACGGTTGAGGCCACCGGCAACATTGGCGATGCCAGGCGATGGGGTGCAATCTTTGAGACAACCATGCCGCTGGAGTGGACCGGGTTGGTTGGGGCAAGGATGGATTTTAAATTCCGCCTGCAGGATTCAACGGTCATTGATCCCGTTACCCTGGAAAGACGAAAGCTCTCTGCCCTGGGCGGTTATCGCCAGGACGTGTTGTTCGAAGATGAAAACGATTATGCCGTCAGATTTGATTTTCGCCAGGACATTGAATCTGCACTGGTATCCTGGGGTTTTACCATTGCTGAACGTGCTGACCGACCGGAATTCAAGGCCGATGAACTGGATCTTTTCAGTGAGTCCATCGATCTCAATGCCTTTATCGAAACCACCCGCTGGTTTGGCCTGAAACTGACCTTTATTGGGGAAAACCTCACCAATAATGATCAGATCCGAGACCGGTTTATCTACATGGCCCAGCGCGACCTTTCACCTCTGGCGTTACGAGAACACCGTGAAGGGAACAATGGTGCCAGACTTTTTTTCAAGGTGAGTGGTACTTTCTAAAGAATTGCGCTATCTATCTGCATAATATTTTTAAAGATCGTTAAGAAAGTTTAAAACGCCACGGTTAAATTTCTCAACTTCATCTATATTAACGAGGTGACCGGATTCCTCAAACAGTACCAGTCGTGCGTTGGGTATTCCCTGGGCCCAGTTACGTGAGTTTTGTCTGGACACTTCATTATCATATGCACCTGAGAGTACCAGGGTAGGGACCTGAACCTCATGCAGGCGTTTCCAGCGTGGCTGATCATAGGATCGAAACTGTTCCACCGGCTCATGACCATTAAAGTATCGAAACCTGGGCATGTTTTCTTCAATGATACTGAGGACTTTATCCCTGGCCGATTCCCGTCGTGGTCCCTGATGGGGGTCATAGCCCCAGACTTCGGCCGCCGCTCGGGCCCCATGTTGCTTGCCGGCCTCTGTGGCCCGGTCAAACATTTCATGATAGGCAGCGACTTCAACGCCCATATTGGCCGAGACCAGGATCAAGGCGCCAACCATTTCAGGGTGTTCTACAGTGACGTCAAAGGCAAACCCACCACCGCGTGATATCCCCAACAGATAAGCATTTTCAATATTGAGAAACTTTAATAACTGATAGACATCTTCGGCATTATCAAACGGCTTATCGCGGTCACCAGAACGACCTGCCCCACGCAGGTCAAACCTTACCGTTTTATAGTGCTCGGCAAAGACATAAAACTGGTCATCAAAGGCGCGGTTATCTACCGCTCCGCCATGAATCAGTACTAGAGGATATCCCGTGCCGGCGATTTCATAGTAAATTTGTGTTCCATTTACATTTGCATATCCACTTTTATCGGGAGTCTGTGCAAATAATAAAGATGTATATGCCAAAAAGGCCAGATGGATCATGGTTAGTACTTTATAGGTTGTTTCCCTGTTCATAATAATTACCTTTATAGCCATATTTATAAGTCAGTTAAAGTTCAATTGCAGTGACTTTATTCCCAGCTTCTGTCTTCATTTTACTGATTAATTCATTCCCTTTATCAAGGATCTCGTCAATGTTCATGGATTTCAGCTCGGTAATTGTAATGCAAGCGATTGTAACTGTAATTTTTTGCTCTTGTTATCTATGGAAATATCCAATTCCTCTACTGAGTTGCGTAGTCTTTCCGCCATTAATAAGGCACCGTCATGGGTCCCGTCTGACAATATTATGAGGTACTCGTTACTATCATACTTCCCCGGATAATCTGTCGTCCGTTTAAAATTATCCTAGATAGCGCCAGATACTAATCTAAGACACTCGTCACCCATCATTTGGCCTGCAAAATCGTAAAGGTCATTCAACCTGTCAACTTTTACAAATAACAGGGAGAGTCCTTTGTGCAACCTGATTGCCCTGTAATATTCTCGTTTCAGTGCCTCATCAAGCATTTTCCGACTGGGTAGTCCTGTGACATAGTCAGATTCTGCCAATGACTGTAAGGTCAGGGTCAAATGTTCTATTTTATTAACGTAATAATTTATGGTTATGGTAATTACAACTATCAGGAAAATCAGCCAGAAACTCCTCATGATTCTTGTCGTGATAGTGTCGATTGGTAAGGTATCAAAATGGTATCCGCTGAGATCCAGCAGGATAAAGATAACAAGTGTCACGATTGTGACCCCGCTTGTTATTTTAAATGCGTGTTTTCCTATCATGACCAGTGCTATGACAGGAGGGAGAGGATAGAGGACTATTAGTGGCAGTTGCATGCCACCTGAGGAAAGCCCCATAATCGTGATAGACAACCAGATTGCAATAACGATTATTCGTGAAGCCCATTTCTCCGCGATGATTTTTCCGGTAAATAGAAACAGGAATAGAAACGTGCTCAATGTAAAGTAGCTGACCACCCTGGAAACCACATGGAGATCACCCAGATTGTAACGAATAACTAATAAGGAAAGGGAAGCAAAGAATAATATTCAAGATAAACATCTTATCTGCCTGGGGCCGATTTTTATATCAGGGTTATTCAATATCTGCCTTTAAGCACTTTGGAAATATTTAATGCAAAATATGTATTGATAGTTACTATTCGTTACACGGGTATGCATTTACCATGGCTACCAAGACGATAGCCCCAAGACTCTTCTGCTCTGCCTCTGGATTATCACGGATATGGTTAACCAGTACACGGATAATCTGGTCACTGCCTGCATTCCCAGGCAAGCACCATATGGGGGAGCCTGACCGTGTGACGCTGTGAGTGTATACCACACCATCTACAAACCCCTGGCAGATCCCCATGTGATAGGCAAAATTACTGTCTGGTATCTGTTTGTTTCCCATATAGGAGATATAGCTGTCACATTTTTCCAGAAGATCAGCACCAGTATTGATGGCAGCGGATGAATTTGAGTAATGAATGAAGAGAAATATCATGAACAGGATTTTTTTCATTGGCGGGCCTCTGTCTATTTCTGTTGAATTATTGACCTTATTTATATGACATTAGTAGATGATATTGCCTGGTATTTGTCTGCAAAAACGCCTTTGGCTTCTCTATGTCGTGGAATTTACAGCGTTTTTTAAACTTTATCTACCTGTATTAATTCATGCTTTGTTCCGACCTGAAAAGCCATCGACACTACCCGGTAACATTTGCTATCCTTAGCACCTGTATTTTTAGGGAGTAACCCATGCGTAGAATTGCCCAACACTCAGATGCCGAAGAGGCCAATATTGATATCACACCATTGATTGATATCGTATTTATCATGTTGATCTTTTTTATTGTAACGGCAACCTTTGTCAAGGAAACCGGTCTGGATGTAAACAAACCGGATATTCCGCTGCAGCAGAATCAAAATAATGACAATGAGAATATCCTCATTCGTATTGATGGAAATGACGGCATCTGGTTAGGCCCACGTCGCATTGATATGCGTTCGGTTCGCCCCAATATAGAACGTATGTATGCAGAGAATCCTGAGGCCTCCGTGGTGATTCAGGCCGCCAAGAGTTCTACCAATGAAATGATGGTGAAGATAATGGATGCTGCTCGTCAGGTGGACAGGAATATCAACATCGCCATGGCCGAGGCAAGAGAATAAATAAAACTTTGTTATTACCAAAAAACCGGAGTTTTACTCCGGTTTTTTTTGTCTATTATGCAGGTTATAAGCTTATGGCCAAGATCTAAACTATGGATGAAATAGGTATATTGTCCCTGTTAATCTATTCCCGACCTGTTCAATCTTTGACTTTCTGTTACTATTTAATATAGATAATTCTTACCAAGAATCTATATAACAGGGGGTCACATGAAATTTCGTATCCAGTTATTCTTATTAATAACCAGTTTCCTATTGCTGCTATCTGCCTGCTCCAGTGAACAGTCAGGTATGCCCGCCAGTGAACCGGCTACACAGTCAGCACCCGTTGCGAGTTCTCCATCAGCAGTGCCTTCAACGCCTGTTCAAACTTCAAACAGGACCGTGATCCAGAGTATCCCGGCTGATACGGATCAGGATATGTATGAGGCGGAACTGGCAGACTCACGCAGGCCCCTGGAGGAAATGGGTAGAGATTCAGGACGTAAGCCAATCGAAGTTCTTAAATTCTTTGGCGTTGCACCTGGCTTGAGAGTGGTTGATATCAGTTCAGGGGATGGTTATTTCACCCGGATCCTTTCCGGTATTGTCGGCAGTGATGGATCGGTTGTGGCTAACAACAGTGGTCGTAGGAGTTCTGATGAATTCAAAACAAAATATACGGAGCAATATTCAAGTTATGACAACGTCGAACTGAATTTTGAAAATCCGGAAGATATATCATTTCCTGATAACTCTGTGGATATGGTGTTACTGAGCCTGGCAGTTCATCATTGGCATTATGATGAGGCCACAGGTGAGATGACACCCCCCATTGCCCTGGATCGATATGAAAATATACATCGAATATTAAAACCCGGTGGAATCTTTGCCATTATCGAACATGCCTCTGCACCGGGAGCCTCAAGACAGTACAGTGATGAGATACATAGGATCCCAGGAGAAATTCTGATTAATGATGTGACAATTGCTGGATTTGTAGTTGAAGGGGAAAGCCGTATTCATGCTAATCATCCTGAAGATGATGTCACCGTCAGGTGGGGTGATGGCCCACGTGATTCAACCAATCGTATTGTGATCAAATTCAGAAAACCCTGAGTCGGATAATCGCATTGGCTGGCCGGTGACAATGGAGACTCTTCTCTAATGTCTCCGGCCTTTTTATTTATAATTAGTTAAAGACAGGTTGATACCATGATCAAAAAAATAGTGATTATGATTTTTGCCATTTGCCAATGGCTTAATGCTTACTCTCAACAGGTGCCACCGCAGTTAATCAGTTATCCCGATACGATTTTTCATAATGCTATGATTGTTACCCTGGATAATCACGAATTAAATGCTAATCCCGGGACGATTGTAAATGCCATGGCAGTCACAGACAGTGTCATCAGTGCCCTGGGGACAAATCCGGATATCCTGGCATTGGCCGGGCCCGAAACGGATATTGTGGATTTACAGGGCAAGATGGTATTGCCTGGTATTGTTGAATCCCATACCCACCCTATGGGCAAGACCGAGAGTATCGCCAGAGAGATGTTCGGTCTTCGCAGTTCGCCCACAGGCTTTGATCTCAGAATGGATATCGCCGCTACACCCGATGAAACCATGGCAAAGGTGGCCAGGGCCATGGAAATTTTGCTTGCCAACGCTGAACCTGGTCCGGATGACTGGATCAGTATTGCCTTGGTGAATGTGCCGGAATATGGATTTTCCTCCTCGTCTGATGTGGCCACATTAATGAGTGCAAGAAAAATTGAAGATGTCCGTATATCCAAATCAGATATCAGCGAAATCGTTCCCGATTATCCATTTATGTTAACAAGTGGTGAAGAAATATTCGGCAAAACCGGCAATGGATTAACACCGGAAAGCCGTCCGGCCGTCAAACAAAAGAATATGTGGTACCACATTACCGTGGATGCCCATGGCGAACCGGTGACCACGCCCCTGGTTGAAATAACTGATTGAGGACTGAATGATGAAATCACTGAATAAAATGAAACGTAAAGTCAGTCTATCCATTTTTATTTTGAGTATGACTATTTGCTGGACACAGAGCAGTCAGGGTGTCATTTTGTTTAATCAACGGGCCATGGAAGAGGTCCTGGAGATGTGGCCTGACTTTGTTGAGCAGGTGGATAACCAGCCACGGGGTATAGAAACACCTGGAGACCGTAGCATCCTGGTACCCACGCCCTTAAGGGCGCATTTTCAACAGTTAATGCGAGAGCAGCCCTCACCGGTCCAGTATGGTGAAGGATTCAAGGTGCTGGCCAAAAACTATTATCTCACTTCAGGGATGACCACCTTTGGTTCCAGGCTAAATACCAATCAACAGGTCACCGCCTATAACTTATTATTAAGAAACGAGGGCAGGTTACCTATTCGGTTTGCCTATAGTTTTGATCTCGCCCGCCAGGCAATACCACGCCAGGCCTCCCTGGGAATGTATGAAAATATCGGTGCCATGTGGCAGACCATAGAGGCCAATCCCTGGCTATGGTTACACGGTATGAGCAGCGAAGGGGACTGGGACAGTCCCACTCAACCCTGTCTGGGGGACGATTTAATGCCGGCACCCGATGCGGATTTTCAAAAAGTAAAAATCATTCTGGAAAACTGCCCGGATTTTGAGTCGCCAACCGTCATGGCGTTAATGCGCGGCCTGAGATCAGGTTGGCGTTGGGCGGGTATTCATGCCATTGGTAGTCACGGATTACGTTTGTTCGTCGAGAAGCTGGAAGAACAGATGCAGCGTAATCCACAATTGCTGACCTTGGACTTTGTCCGCAACGCACGGCATGGGTTTGCCCATGGCAATATGGTGGGGACGCAGCCAGACATTATCGAAAACCTGAAGAAGTATAATCTGTTCGTGCCGTTAAATGTCAGACGCTCGCTGGATATTTCCCCCACGTTGATTCAGCAACGCTACGGTGAGCCGGGCATCAAGTTTCTGGTTCCTGTCCGCAGTCTCATAGAACAAGGGGTTAATGTGGTAGGAGAGGCCGAGATTTATGAACCTGCGCCGGGGACGTATTTTGCCATCCTCGATACCTACGTTAACCGGGAAGTGGCAGAGGACGGCTGGCCGCCGGATGAGCCGGGCGAGACAGGCACGGTTTACGGTCCGGATGAACGAATTGATCGTGTGACAGCCCTCAAACTCATGACTCAGCAATCCTCGAAATTTCTTCTCGCTGACAAGAAAGTAGGGACCATTGAGGTAGGTAAATATGCTGATTTTATGGTCGTGGATCGCGATTATCTATCAGGTGAAGACCGTGATATCAGAAATAACAAGGTGGTGATGACCGTGCTGGATGGAAAGAAGGCCTACCAGGATCCGGCCTATGGTGTTGAGTGGGAGTGAGTAAATAGCAGGTTAAGCAACAGGTGAAATACGTGGGGAGACTATTTTGTGTTTAAGTCTCCCTGCCGTCTACAACTAGCATTAATAATCAATTCGTCATTCATGTCTGATTTTCCACTGAGGGTAATTGTGTCATCGGTATACTCACCCTTCAAATCGACAATATATTTATTGGGCAGTAACGTTTTTAATGAGTCATTGTATTTTTTTACCCTGACCTTGGAGGCAAATTTCCCATCCTGAAATTTATATTTACCACTGTAAATATAATTTACATCTCCACCCAGTGCCCGGCTATCTTCCAATATCAGAATGCCTGTAAATTTCAGGATGTGACTAGAGAAAGTAACTGACCAAATGCCGTTTAAGTCTTTCATAATGATTTTATTTCGTGATGTATTTTATTGGCGACTAATAATAGAAACCCTGGTAGTGTGTTTGCTTTGATGTAAGTCATAAATTTATTGTAATCCGGGTTATTGATTTAATCATGAGCACCTGAATTAATGATTAATAATTGTCCATTAAAAACCCATTTGAATTTTTTTTTCACATTCATGTTTAGTATAGAAATATACAATCTTTTTCTTTGACTTGGGTTGATAATTAACTGATTATTAGTGGAAACTAATGGCAGTATCTGGGGAAATATTGTGGCGCAATATAATAAATATAATCTGCATAAACTCTTTTTAATTGTCGTATTGGGTACAATTTCATTTTCCGGGTTTTCCCAGACCTCCGAACAGGCTAACCGTCAGGGAACCATGGAAGGGGTCATGGAAGAAGAAAATATTGTTACCTACCAGGCGTCCTTCTTCAGTCGGTTTCAGCCTAACTCTGCACTGGATATGCTGGAACAATTACCGGGTTTCCTCATGTCCATCAGCGGTGAGTTAAGAGGGTATGGGTCAGATACCGGTAATGTCCTGGTCAATGGCCGTCGGCCCAGCAGTAAGCGGGTGACCGTTCCATCATTACTGGATCGTATTCCGGCCAATCAGGTTGAAAAAATTGAGTTGATCCGTGGGCCTGTCCGTAACATTGAAATGCAGGGTGAACCGGAAGTGGCCAACGTAGTATTAAAGACAGATGTACCTGCAGCAGTGAGGTGGGCATTCGCCGGGAACCATAATTTTGATACAGACCGCAAACCCTGGGACAGCACAATATCAGTGGCCGATCAATGGAATGGAATTGATTATAACGCTGGCCTGATTTTCTTCAGGGTGGTGGAAAGTGATCGCAACCAGGAAGAAATCAGGGACAACAATGATGTCTTAACGGAAAAGCGGCTTGAACAGGGCAGGGACTGGGAAATAGAGAGTAATTTCGACCTGGCGGCTTCAACCTGGATAGGCGATACGCTGTATACCTGGGCGTCACAGGTTGGAATTCAGGAAGGGGGGGAAGACTTTACCTCATTACGTACTCCACAAGGACCGGGTTCAAGGACCCGCAGTGAAGTACTGCATACCGATACGGCCGAATTTCAATTTGAAGCGGGGATCACAGCAGAGCAAAATCTGACGGAGAATTTAAAAGGGACATATTTGTTTTTTGCCACCCGGGAAGATGAAGATGAAACCGCAGTTGAACAAAGTATTGATCCGGATAATACCCTGACTGAAGAAAAAGAGCGGATCTCAAATCAAATAGAACTGGAATTTATATTACGCGGTGAGTTTGAATATTCAGGCATCGATTCCCATAACTTCAGATTCACTACGGAAGGGGCCTATAACGAAGTGGCCAATACGGTTGATCAAACTACCGATTTAGGTGCGGGGCCTGTTGTCGTGTTTGTGCCCGGCGAAAATACCACAGTGAAGGAAACCCGCGGTGACTTTCTGATCAAGGACATCTGGGGATTAGGTGATTTCGAGCTGGACTATGGCCTTGGTTTTGAGATATCAAAATTGACCACCGAAGGCGACCAGGATGTAGAGCAAAACCTGCATTATTTAAAACCCCACGCCGAACTGAGTTATACACCTGATGAATCCATGCGTGCCCGTATCCGCGTAGCCCGTGAAGTGGCACAGTTGAGATTTACCGACTATATCAGCTTCAGTCTGTTTACCGATGATGATGTTGCCCTGGGTAATCCTAACTTACGACCTGAAACCACCTGGAAGACCGAAGCAGGGTTTGAACGCCGGTTTGGTCAGCAGAATGTGTTTAAGGTGACCTTATTCCACCACTGGATCGACGACGTACAGGATTTGATCCCATTGGCAACTGCCGAAGCCCCCGGCAATATTGGAGATGCACGCCGTTGGGGAATGCGTTTTGAAGGCACCGCGGATATGGACTGGATTGGACTGGAAAACAGTAAACTGGATGTGAATCTGAAATGGCAGGATTCAACAGTTGTTGATCCAATTACCAATCTGAACAGAGTGTTAAATGCCACCATCATTACTGCTTCATCACAAAGTATCTTTGATACCGACAATGAATACGTTGCCGAGATCGATTTTCGCCAGGACCTGGAAGAACTGCGCATGGCCTGGGGTTGGGACATGACCCTGGAGGCAGACCTGCCGGTGTTTAAAGTAGATGAACTGGATGTTCGTGACAAGGAACCGATTCTCAATTTCTTTGCCGAGACAACACGCTGGTTCGGAATCAAAATGCGGCTGGATGTTCTCAATGTCACCAACTGGACAGAAAACCGTACCCGGACACGCTACACAGGACAGCGGCAGCTCTCACCAGTGCAGTTTCGCCAGATACAGAACCGCAGGGATGGTCTTGAGGTAGGTTTTTCCCTGAGTGGGTCGTTCTAGTAAACTAGTTTAATAGTAGATTACACAATGTAAATTACTAATGTGCTTTTGTTGTACATTGGTTTATCTGTCCACATCATAAATCCCAAGGTTTCCAATATTATGAAAGTAGCCTGATGCCTTGACCTGCCATATTCGCGGGCTGGAGTTTTCCAGGGGTACCAACCTGTGATATTCATCAGCTTCAACCACAAAAACATCACCTGCCTTCCAGTTTATACGGCGTCTTTCTCCATCCAGGCGCTGCAGGAGTGCATAACCTTCTCCACTCATAATGTGATACACCACTTCCCATGGGTGTCGGTGCCCGGGTGAACTGGAATCCGGTGTCAGGTATTCGCGAACCTCCCATTCCATAATCTGATTACCGGCCATATCGCCTTCCGGCCTCACAGTAATACCCAGGACATTTTCCCGGCGATTGCGCAGTGATCGCCGGGGGAGGTCTTGTATGTGGTGTCCAATCTGCATTCTGACCACACCCATCCCTGCTTCAGCAACCGGCTCATACTCCGGTTTCTGGCTTATACTGTATTGCCAGCGGTCTTCTGGGACATAATGACTACTGGTTAATATTTTTGGGTCTTTGAATATATTCAGTATCTCAGGTGTGCTGGACATGGACAAATACCTGGCAGGTTCATCACTGGATAAATTGACATGCTGGTGCCAGGCATTCAGTGTGGGTGACAGCATATCACCTGCTGACCAGTCATACCTGACCTTTTCTCCATCTGGTGTGTTCCAAATTTCGGTATAACCTTTTCCTGAAATGATATATATCAACTCTTCTGCAAGGTGATGATGAACAGTCTGGCGTTGGCCAGGTGATAATTCCACAAGGATGACTTCAATCTGTTTGAGTTTTGCACTTCCAATTTGACTGGTCTTTACACCTGCAACGTTATCTTCCACTGGATGATTATTAATGGAGATTGTCTCAACGGTTACGGCTAGCTCTTGTGCAACCGCATTGGATGATAGGTGGATCAGGAGTATGAATAATAGATATTTAATATCTGTTTGGATGTGATTCATAATTACCCCGTTGTTTCGTGGAATGTCTTCCAGTTGATGTAAGTGATATAGGTCATTAAATCAAAAACCTGACATAGTTCATAGATTTTTAATCGACATAAGCCATATTGGTTTATAGACTGTAATTTATAGACCATAGAAGTTACACAATAATATGACAAACCAGTAATGATTTCTCTATGGGCAAAGCTGACATTAACCTTACTGGTAATGAGTTTTGTCATTATTGGTATTGTGGGTTTGACTGCGCGCTGGATGGTACAGGTGCGTTTCGACAATATGGTGGTTGGCAGGGCGCTGGAATCTTTCACCCAGACCGTGACGGCGTATTATGAGGAGTATGGTTCCTGGGAGGCCGCGCGTGGCGGTCCCAGTTTTCATGAGTTTTCCTTACAGATGGAAAGAGAAAGGCGACAGGCAGCAGGCCCACAGCTACGTGGTCCAAGACCGCCACCACCGCCTGGAATGCAACCTTTGCAAACGCGATCGCCACCGAGTCCTCCTATTCCATTTCTGGTAGTTGATCGAGAAGGTACAGTATTACTTAATATGGCTAGACATAGTGTAGGAGATACTCTAGCAACTGATGATCTTGAATTTTTTCGGCCAATTTTTTCGGGAGATGAGGAGATTGGTTTGGCGGTGTCAATGGATAGGCCCGCGTTAACACAAGCTGAGCGAGAGTATTATTCCACCATTGAATATGCCTGGCTTTATTCTCTCTTGATTGCCATGTTTCTGGTAATATCTGTGGGCATAGTGCTGGGAAACCTGTTTGCCTCGCCTATTCAGGAGTTAAGAAAGGCTATTCGTGCCATGGAAGGAGGTGAATTAAGGCAGTTGGTTAAAGTTCGGTCCAGTGACGAAATAGGGCAGCTCTCCCAGGCATTTAAACATATGAGTGAAAACCTGGCCAACGCCTATGATGAACTTAAGAACTAAAGGGAGCAGTTGCACAAGCAGGCTGAAGTTCTCAAGAAACTGAGTCGCCGTGACGAATTAACAGATTTGTTAAATCGTCGTGCATTCGATGAGCATGCAACAACCTTATTCGCCCAGGCAAAACGCTTCAACCATCCCCTGACACTTGGTCTGGCTGATATTGATTATTTTAAAAAAGTAAATGATGAATATTCCCACGCAACAGGGGCCACAGTGCTGAAAGAGATTGCAAAGCTGATAAGTAAAAATTTAAGGGAGATTGATTTACTTGCTCGCTATGGTGGTGAAGAGTTTGCCCTGGTATTTCCGCAAACGGACATTAATGGTGCTGCTATTTTTGCTAATCGCTTAAGAGAACTGGTTGCAGCATATGACTGGGATAAGATTGCTGGTGATTTAAAGGTCACCCTGAGTATTGGTCTGGTCCAAAGGACATCAGAAGATGGTTTTCAGGAACTCATGAAACTGGCAGATACAAAACTCTATGAAGCCAAGGCCAGTGGTAGAAACCAGGTCGCGTCCTGATTAGGATTGCAATATCAATTCACGCCAACCCACCTTGGAATTGATGGTGTAGATTTTATCGTAATCTGTTAACTGTTCCTTGAGTATGGTTTTTTCGTTTAGGGTTTTTTCTTTAAGCAATTGTGCGCGGTAAGTCCCCGGTAATAAACCACTGGATTGTGGTGGGGTATAAAATTTATCCTCAAGCTCCACCACTATATTTCCGGTACAAGACTCTGTGACCTCTTCATCACCATTCCAGAGGATGACATCATCATATTCAGGAAAAAGTGCCAGTGCCTCATCATATAGTTTGCGGTTGGTCGTATTATGATTTAGCAGGAGATTGCTCTTGTCTATTGACTGAGTGGCCAGTACCGCCTTGTAAGGTGTCCGTTCCTCAATGGTCGATTCTGTAGACCAGTTCAGTTCACCGTGCTGATTAACACTGACATGGATTAGATATTGAGAGGCGTCCAGACCTTGAACGATGTTGTCCAGGCCTTGTTGGAGCTTTTGTTCATCAAGCATAAACCCCAGGCTGTCAGCAGAGCCTTTCAGTCTCTCCAGGTGCTCAGGTAACAGCCAGTATCCGCAACAGGATTCCCAGAGGATTGATTCTATAAGGTGAAACTCCGTTGAATTTGATTTATTTGTCTCAAGCATTGTAGAAATATCTATTAAATCGCTGCAATAGCTTATTTAAATTGCAAAACAATGCCCTATCACCTAGCATTATATTCACGCTACAGGAGGGTTGTTTTACACTCATAAATACATTATGAATAGATTTTTTCAGAAATTCATACTTTATTCGGTGGGGAGCGGTGTGTTTCTGTCGATATTCAGAATATTGCGTATACCCTCAATGGCGGCATCCCGGTAGCGGTCCGGGTTCTCCGACAGCAGTTTATGGCTCTGTAATTGACCGTCCGGTCGACGTGCAATGATGTCAGTAAATGTCCCACCGCGGTCTATCCAGAATTGCCATTTTTGCTGTTTATTTGATGTATTCAATTTTTTAACTTATTGTGCTGTGAAGGCCGGGTGACGGTAAGTCGCGGGTTTGGTTAGAAGGTAATTTTATCCTAGTATTTTCTTTTTTACATTTGTAATGATAGACAGGTGATAATATGAAAAATATAACACTTCGGGTTAAGTTAGTAGTTATCGGTTCCATCATTTTTATAAGTAGTTGTGCAACCATGGGGACGGGTGGTCCATGGATTAGCTTGATTGATGGTGAACAGGGATTGAATAATTTTAATCGCCTGGGGGATGCCAACTGGCATGTTATGGATGGCTCAATTATGGCTTCCAGGGGCAGTGGTTCCTCTCACCTTGTTACCAGGCAGGAATATTCAGACTTTATCATCCGCACAGAATTCTGGACCACGGATAATGGTAATAGTGGAATTTTTATCCGCTGTACTGACCCTGACAGACTGTCTTCCCGAAACTGTTATGAAGTCAACATATTTGATCAAAGGGACGATCCCCGTTATGGTACAGCAGCGATAGTGGATGTGGCCGAGATCCCCGAACCCAGGCCCAGGGCCGGTGGTCAGTGGAATACCATGGAGATCACCGCAAAGGGTGACCATCTGGTCGTCATTTTTAATGGTAAAAAGACGGTAGATGTACGTGACAGTAAGCTGTCCGGTGGTTTAATTGGCTTACAGTGGGGCAGGGGGACAATCAAGTTTAGAAAATTTGAAATCAGGGAATTATAGCCTCTGATGACAGTGGTGGTACCTGGATCACCCAGGTTCGTAATTAAAATAATAGCAGTAGATTTTTATTACCCTGCTATACTTGGGTAACTAAAATAATACCTATTTAAGGATATTCCTGGGGAGGGGCGTATGTTTGATTATTCTTATTTTAGAATATTTTTTATATCCTTGTTTATAATCGTTGCCGGTTGTTCCAGTGATGATTCCAGCAATCAATCAACCAGCAGTGCATCATCAACGAATACCCCGAGTTCCGCCGCTCCTGCTGCCAGGGAGACAACTTCACAAATACCGGCGACCGCAGTTTCACGACCGGCGCGGACGTCATTCCCACAGTCTGGTGGTCACAGCGGGCTGATTGAAGGTGTTATAACCGACAACGCCGGTAACCCGGTTGCCGGGGCCTTTGTAAAGATGCGCAATGCCGGGCGAAATCTGCTGTTCATGGTCATCAGTCAGGATGGCGGTCTTTATACCTCTGAAAAATTACCTTCCGGCAGTTATGTGGTCCAGAGTGTGGGTGGCGACTACGAAAGTTCGTGGTCCGCACCCATGGACGTTTCCAATAATAATGTCACAAATGTGGATCTGACTTTGAATGTTGAGCGGGCACCTGATTTTCCAGCCGCCTGGCCGCGTCGGGTTCGGGCAGAGGATGCCCATATGGGGTATATACCGGATGGTCCAGGTAAAACCATCATCGCCAAAAATTGTGGCGGATGTCATTCACCGGATACCGTCGCCGGCGCCCGCAAGACTGGCGATGAATGGGCCGCCACTGTGGATGAAATGCGGGAAATGGCCCAGGGAAGTGGCAATGCAGAACTCACAGACGATGAAGCCAATACATTGAAACAATATCTGGCTGCCAACCTGGGCGCACTGCCACCACCTGATCCTAACAGCCGGTTGCCCCATCATCTTATGCAAGGGGAAGCACGTAATTACCGGGTTGTTTCCTATGAGTTAGATGCCACCCACGTTGAGACCCATGATGTGGCAGTGGATCCCCAGGGTATAGGCTGGGCCAATCAACGTACCGGTGGGATGATCAGCCGGTTTGACCCTGATACCTATGAATATACAGAAATTGGGCCACCGCTGCTATTTGATGCCAAGCGCGCCCGACCGGGTAATCTCCAAATCAGTGAAGACGGCATTATGTGGTTGGCCGATCCCTTTTCTAAACGCTGGCTGAGCTACGATATAGCCAATGAAGAATGGACTGACTGGATGTTTCCCATGGAGGAAAGCCGTGGACCTATACCGGGTGTAAACGCGACGGTCCATTTTAATGGTGAGGTCGTCGATTCCATCCGGGGCCAGGTGCAGGGTAACAGCCTGGTGATCAATCCCCATGACAACATGATCTATATGTCTGGTCCGGGGTCGATTCGAAGATTAGATCCCGCTACCGGTGAATGGTCTACCTGGGATTCACCCACCTGGCTCGCCACCAAACGAAATCCGGGTGGTTACGGTATCACGGTGGACGGTGGCAACCATATCTGGGAGGCAGAGAACCTGGTCGATAAACTGGCGCGTTATACACCAGAAACCGGTGAGGTCCAGGTCTTTGATTTGGAACCGGGTGCCTATCCACGGCGTATGGACTACGACAATCAGGGCAATGTCTTTGTGGGTCTATGGGGGACCAGTAAGGTCCTGAAGATCGATCACGAGACCACCGAGATGACACCCATCCTGCCACCCATCAAGGAGAACGGTGCCTATTCCATTGATTTTGACAAGTCCACCAACCTCATGTGGGTGACCCTGCAAACGGCTGATTATATCGCCCGTTATAACCAGGAAACCGAAGAGTGGCTGATGTTACCCATGCCTCAGGCAGAGTATGACGTTAGACGTATCGAAGTTGATCAGAACCGGCCAAACCGGGTGTGGTGGGTGACCAATGCATTTGATGCCAGGATAGGTTATCTGGAATTGTTAGAATAGTTAAACATAAAACGTTAAAAGTGAACCATTAATTATTAAAGCCGGGTGATTAGCCAGTCACGCCGGCTTTTTTATTGGGAGGAACAAGATGATTTTGAATAAAATACATACGATATTTGTAATCGTATTTTCAAGCCTGTTAATAGTGGCCTGTTCGCAGGATCAAGGAAGTCAACCTCAGACGTCCACTGAACCACCAGCCTCACAGTCAGACTTACCAACATTGGATACCGGGCCGGTAGAGATCATGACACCGGCTGCTTCATTGACGGGTGTGGTTTCATCCTCTGCTGAGGGTTTGATGGAGGGCGTATTGGTGACCGTCCGTCGAGATGGTGCCACGTTTACCGTTACGGTAGTCAGTGATAACCAGGGTCGTTACAGTTTTCCCGTGGACCGTCTTGAACCAGGTGCTTATACGGTCAGTATCCGGGCAGTGGGTTATGACCTTGCGAATCCCGGGAAGGTGACAGTTACGGGTACCGAGACCGTGCAGCGGGATCTGGAACTCATTGAAACCAGCGACCTGGCGTCCCAGCTTTCCAACGGGGAATGGTTGTTGAGTATGAATGGGACCATAGAAGAGAAACAGCAATTTTTAAATTGCGTGTCCTGTCATACCCTGCAGTTGCCTATGCGCTCAGGACATAACAGTGAAGAATTTGCCAGGGTCATTAACAGGATGAGTACTTGGTCTCAGGGGTCTACGCCCATGCGCCCGCAGATCAGGCCGGACAGTGTGGGCCGCAATGTAATGGAAGAAGAACCACCCGCACGGGCAAAGCGCTTTGCTGAATTTGCCAGCACGGTAAACCTTAGCCAGGGCGAAACCTGGGACTATGAACTCAAGACCTTGCCCAGACCATCAGGTAAAGGTACCCGTGTAATCATCACAGAATATGATCTACCCAGACCCGAGTCCCTGCCGCATGACGCCATTGCCGATGAAGACGGCATGATCTGGTATGGAGATTTTGGTTCCCAGTACCTGGGCAAGCTGGACCCTGCCGATGGCAGTACTGTTGAATACGAGATCCCTATGACCAAACCGGAATCACCGGGCGGCTCACTGGATATTAACTTTGATCCAGATGGCAACATTTTTATGGGTATGATGTACCAGGGCGTCATTATGAAATTTGACAGGAACAATGAGACATTTGAGCATTGGAAGAGTCCCTTGTTCGATACCGGCGATGATGCCCGTACTGCCATGGTGACGCCAAGAATGGTCAATGTGGATGGCAAGGTCTGGACCGGTGGTATAGAGGAATACCAGGTGGACCTTAATACCGGTGAATGGATCGCCATCGACTATACAAAAGGGGTCCCACAAGACTACCGCGAGGCCGCCAGCCGTATCGGCTCCTATGGCGTTGCGGTGGACTCCATGAATAACTTCTATGGTCTGCAACTGGGGGGAGACCATGTCACCCGGGTGGATGCCAAAACCCTGGAGGTAAAACCCTTTCGTACACCTACTCCCAACTCAGGACCCAGGCGGGGCCGTATAGATGATCAGGACCGGCTATGGTTTGCTGAATACCGAGGTAATCGCATCGGCATGTTTGATACCCGGACTGAGGAGTTTACTGAATGGGAGGTGCCGGTACCGTGGACCAACCCCTATGATGCGGTGCTGGATGATTCAGGCCATGCCTGGACAGGCGGCATGACCAATGATTATGTGGGCAGGTTGAATACGGACACCGGCGAGATGACCATGTACCTGTTGCCGGGGACTACCAACATCCGTCGTGTGGACGTGGACAATACCACCAGCCCCCCGTCTTTCTGGGTGGGGGACAACCTGGAAGGGACCTTGATCAGGGTAGAGCCGTTGGAATGATAAATAATGTGAGGAGCAAGGAGTAAGGAATAATGAGTGAAGAGGGGAAGGTGTGATGCCTTCCCCTTATATTATTTAGTTACCAATAAATTGATTGGTGCCGTTTTCTATCTCATGGGCCCAACGGGTCCAGTGAGTGCACGGGTCGGCAGCATATTCATTATAAGTCCCTGGTGCGGTGATGCCTGGGAGTTCCGGGATCCAGTCCCGTCGGAGTAGCTGATTTGGATTGCCATAACGGGAGGCCAGGGCGCGGACTTCCGGGTCATTATAGGTCTGGATAATGCCATGCTCGATCAAGGTCATCCAGGTACCCGTATCGCGAAGGCGGACCTGGTAGGTTGGCAGCAGGGTGTGGTGATGCATGGCATGGCCGGTGGGCATCTGGTTATTCTCCCTGAAGTTCTCTGTGTCTCTGAATGATGAGACCGACGTCCCGAACGACCAGTGGATGATACCGCCGGCATTACGTTCTGACAGGTTTTGTCCAATGAGTATCTCCCGCGGGTGTTTAAAATATTTCGGGTTGGTCCCGGTACCGGCCTCATACAACCACCAGAAACCCGGGTTGGGATTATCAGGCCAGATCAGTTCGTTGATCTTAGGGTAAGCTAGGGCCAGGCACATGCCATCGCCATACAAGCCGCCACCTTCAATACGGTTTATATAACCGTCTTTTAAATGCACCTCTATACGTGCATGGTTGGAGGCGTGGCTGTTGGTGGAGGCAATGACCCCGCTGGTGCGGCTCTGTATGGCCTCCAGCCAGGTATCACCCGTTGATGGGTAATTAATTCTGGAATAGGGGTAACGCCCCCCGGACTGGCTGGGGATCATATACAAATGTCCCTGTTGATAGGCACCGTCTGCCCAGATCTGCGCCTCCCTGGGTGTGATGTCGCTATACATGACCGTGCCTTCCGGGTCACTAACCTCGTAACGGTCAATAAATCGCAAAGGATCAATCATCTTGCCTTCCAGCATACGCCAGACATCGGCGGGGACATTGGGTGAACGGCCCATAAGGTCATAATGGTTGAGCTAGGTGTAATTACCCATGTAGATATCGCCATGGTGCTTCAGTGCATTCTTGGCCAGGGTACGTGAGGCCTGTTTATAATAAACCCGGTTGACCTCGGGGTGCTGATCCAGGTATTCAATAATGGCGGCAAAGGCCATATCATCAAAGTTGCGATTCAGGTCTTCCAGAAATTTGTCTGAGAACTGAAGTTCTGGCCAGGTGGCATCATAATAGACCGGGTCTACCTTCCGGACCCATTGTTTAAAGACATTAAAGTCCGGCCAGTTCCCGAGCATCTCGAACCACTCACCGGACTCCTGCTGGCCGTCACCGGCCCTGAAGATCTGTTTGGCGGCCTTGATGGCATCCAGGGTTTCTACGGGAATATTTAAAAGATCATCTTCATAAAT
Organism: Candidatus Eutrophobius brisbanensis; assembly: GCA_038131795.1. Lineage (GTDB taxonomy): Bacteria > Pseudomonadota > Gammaproteobacteria > Eutrophobiales > Eutrophobiaceae > Eutrophobius > Eutrophobius brisbanensis. The sequence goes on from JAYPQE010000003.1 coordinate 421,921, forward strand.
AATCCTGGCCTCCACCCGTCTTTATGAAAAGGCATGAATAATGGCCTCCTGGATCAATTTGTCAGAATCATAAGGCACCACGATCAATACAATGTCACCAGGTTCTGCCAGGCCCAGGGGAGACCGGCCACCTTTCTGTATAACTGCGGCCTGGGCCTGGGGCATGAGTTCTTCTACGGTATTGGGCTGTTTTAAATAATCCGGGAAAGTTGCTCCAGGGATTGCATTTTGTGGTCCGGGGCCCACCAGGCCCACTTGCTTTCTGAGGGATTCAATCTGCGTTGGGTCCCACGGTGCATAGATATGATTTCTGGTAATTGCTTCTTCGCTGAACTGGTGCTGTGCAAATACTGGGTTGCTGCAAATCAGTAATAGGATTGGGTTAAAGATATATTTTTGAATAAGCTTTAGCATCAAGGAGAGTTTTCCATAGATTTTACTCTGACCTCAAACGTTTTTGCACAATAAAAAAGTTTCCACTGATAATCAGTACTACGCCCAATATTTTATAAATACTCCAGTGCAGGTCTTCGTACAGGGTTGAAACAAAGAGGGCAACGAGAGGAAAGACTACACTTACATAGGCGGCCCGGGGTGCACCAATCCGTTGCAGTAGTGTCAGGTAAGTCCAAAAAGCAATGACCGTTCCTGCCAGGGAAAGATAGAGTAATGAAATGATGTATTCTGGTTTAAACGAAAACAGCCATGGCTCGCCTGAGAGGATTACCGCGATAAATAGTAAAAGACTGCCATAGGTCATGCCCCAGGTATTACAGGAGAAGACATTGATATTACGTACCTTTAACAAGTGGGCAACGACATTACCGGACGAGGCCATAAAGGCAGATAGCAATGTGAGTGATGTCCCCAGAATGACTGAATCACTGACGTTGATACCAAATAAGTCTTCAAAAAACAGTGCGGTAATGCCTGACAGGCCCAATATGCTGCCAATGATCAGTCCCGATGACGGTTTGTCATTGAAAAATACCCAATAGAACAGAATGTTCAGAGGAATAATCAAGGAGAAGATAATAGAGACTAACCCGCTTACCAGATGCTGAGTACCAAAATAAACCACCACATAATTCAATGAGAACAGCAGCATGCCGAGAAAGAAAAATAAAACATGGGTTTTGGGCGGGTAGCGAACGTTGACTTTTCGTAACAAGGCAATGATCCACATGACGACCATGGCGATGGAAAACCGGTAGAACACTGATTGTATTGGGTGGACATCGCCCAGTTGCAGGGTAATGGCGTAAAACGTCGTGCCCCAGATGAGGATGGTAATAGTAAAAAGAACGGCGGTCATGGCCTAATTTTACAGTACTGTCATTCCTGCGAAAGCAGGAATCCATTGAAATAAAGTGCGCCTATGGCGCTCATCATATTGATTGGATGCCGGGTCAAGCCCGGCATGACGGGATTTTTATTTATCGTCATTCCCGCGAAGGCGAGAATCCAGTGCAATGAAGTTCGCCTATAGCGACTACATCAATATTAATCTTTATAAACCGCGCTCGCAGCCTCTACGGCCTTGCCGCATGGTATTGATGAACCCATGTCACCCAGTACTGCCTCCAGTGCACTGATACAGTAAAGGACGTTTCCGCGGTTGGCCGAATAACCCATCAATCCAATGCGCCATAGTTTTCCAGCACTCTCGCCAAGCCCGGCGCCTATTTCCAGGTTATAGTTATCGAGTAACTGTTTTCGAACCGCAGCGTCTTCAATACCCTCGGGGATACTAACGGCATTCAGCTGCGGCAATCTTTCTTCCTCAGGCACAACCAGTTCAAGACCCAGTGCCTCGAGCCCGGCTTTGAGGGCATTGTGCTGCAGACGGTGACGGGCCCAGGCATTTTCAAGGCCCTCATCCTGCAGCAACACCAGTGCCTCATGCAGTCCGTATAAGGGATTGATTGGGGCGGTGTGATGATAGGCGCGCTTGCCGCCACCATCCCAGTAACCCAGCATTAAACTCACATCCAGAAACCAGGACTGGCATTTAGATTTGCGGTTTTTTATTTTCTCCATGGCCCGATCGTTGAACGTCACCGGAGACAGACCAGGTATACAGGACAGACATTTTTGTGTTCCTGAATACACCGCATCCAGTTCCCATTCATCCGCCTTCACAGGGACACCGCCCAGTGAGGTAACGGTATCGGCAATGACAATACAATCATGGTCATGTGCCAGTTTCGTAATGGCCTGTGCATCTGACATGGCACCGGTAGAGGTCTCAGCATGGACGAAGGCAAGAATCTTTGCGTCTGCATTGGCCTTCAGGGCCTCTTCAACCTTCTCAATGTCAATGGCACGTCCCCAGGGGTCATCTACCATGACTGCTTCACCACCACAGCGTTCTACATTTTCCAGCATACGACTGCCAAATACCCCGTTTCGACAAATAATGACTTTATCGCCCGGTTCCACCAGGTTGGCAAAGCAGGTCTCCATACCGGCCGACCCTGGTGCTGATATGGGCATAGTGACTTCATTTTTAGTTTGAAAGGCATATCGTAATAGGTCCTTAACCTCATCCATCATGCTGATAAACTGGGGATCCAGATGACCTATGGTGGATCTGGACAGGGCCTCAAGTATCCTGGGATTTACATCTGATGGGCCAGGTCCCATCAGGGTCCGTTGTGGTGGGTGAAAAGAATTTATACGGCTGTTAGTCATTCATTTGTCCTTAGTTATTTGGGGTCACAGTAAAACATAGTAAAAAATTAATCAGTATACGGCCATTATCCCATGTTTTTTACTCTGACCCCAATTGGAAATTTGTTGTCAGTTGCAATCACTAAATCCGTCCATGATAATGCCTTTGGGGGGGATTGAAGTCCATTTAGTCATACCGGAAGGAATATCTCCATCGCATAATATTTTGTATAAAACCTTTTACGAAAAATAAAGGATATATAAATTGAATACCTTACTATTATCTCTGCTTTCGTTTCTGCCTATTCTTGTGGTTGCGATATTCCTGGTGGGGTTGCGCTGGCCCGCCAGCCGCGCCATGCCACTTGCCTATGTGACTGCTGCGGGTCTTGGATTGTTTGTCTGGAAACTGCCTTTTAATCAGGTTGCAGCAGCGACTGTAAAAGGGGTGATCGTCGCAGCGACCCTGCTGTATATTATTTTTGGTGCCATCCTGTTATTAAATACCCTGCAACATAGCGGGGCAATCAGGGTCATCAGGCGAGGATTTACCGATATATCACCCGACCGGCGAATACAGGTCATTATTATCGCCTGGTTGTTTGGTGCCTTCATCGAGGGTTCATCCGGATTTGGGACCCCGGCAGCTGTGGCAGTGCCATTGCTGGTGGGCCTGGGTTTTCCTGCCATGGCCGCGGTGGTATCCGGGATGGTAATACAGAGTACCCCTGTTTCTTTCGGGGCGTTGGGTACCCCCATTCTGGTGGGTGTTAATACCGGTTTGTCAGGTGACGACAGCGTATATCAATTTGTCCAGCAAATGGGGTATGCCGGTGTGACGCCGGATGCGGTGGGACGTGAATTTCTTGACATGATCGGTGCCAAGGTGGCCATCCTACATGCCATTACCGGGACATTAATACCTCTATTTGTTGTGTCTCTAATGACGCGCTTTTTCGGTGCCAACCGTTCTTTTGTGGATGGCCTCAAGGTCTGGCGTTTTGCCCTGTTTGCAGCCTTTTCCATGACCATACCCTATGTCATTGTGGCCCATGTGTTTGGTGCTGAATTTCCATCCTTGTTTGGCGCACTGATCGGTATGGCCATTGTGGTCACGGCAGTGAAAAAAGGTTGGTTTACTCCGGATGAGGTATGGGATTTCCCGCCAAAGGATAGCTGGGACCCGGAATGGTCGGGTATTGTGGATATGAAAGACTATCCTGGGGATAAGGGGGCCATGTCCATGTTTGCCGCCTGGCTGCCTTATTTGTTAATTGCCATTTTATTGATCATTACCCGCGTACCGGCACTGGGGGTAAACCAGTTGTTGAGATCAGTTTCCTTTGAATGGTCTAACATCTTTAGCTCACCAGTGAGTACCGGGGGCATACAGGTGTTATATCTCCCCGGGACCATATTCATTATCGTTTCCGTTGTGACTTACTTCTTGCACAGCATGACCAAAAAGACCTACATGGAAGGCTTTCATGCCTCTGTGGATACTATGTTAAAGGCTTCACTGCCGTTATTATTTACCGTGCCCATGGTACAGGTGTTCCTGAACTCACAGGACGGTCTGGCTGGATTCGCGAAAATGCCAAATGCCCTCGCAGAAGGGGTGGCCGTGGTGGCCGGATCGGCCTGGCCCATTTTTGCCACCTTTATTGGCGGCTTTGGTGCCTTTGTGGCCGGCAGTAATACGGTGAGTAACATGACGTTTTCACTGTTCCAGTTTGGAGTCGGTCAACGTATCGGTGTAGACCCCACCTGGATCGTGGCCTTACAGGCCGTCGGTGGAGCGGCCGGCAACATTATTTGTGTCCATAACGTGGTGGCGGCCTCTGCAGTGGTGGGGCTACTGGGTAAGGAAGGTCTTGTAATTCGTAAGACTTTCATGGCGTTTGTATACTATGCACTACTTTCGGGGTGCATGGGCTACGCGATCGTCTGGTCAGGCACTAAAGGCTGGCTGAACCTGGGAACTATATTAAGTGTAATCATTGTTGTTGGGCTGTTTGCATTTGCCCGTTCACAGTTGAAAAAGGGAGTAGCTGCATAATGTTTTTGCGTCTCAAGGACATCCGCAATATTGAAGATTTAAGACTAATGGCGAAACAGCGTCTGCCCGGGCCTATCTTTCATTATATTGATGGGGCGGCGGACGATGAGGTCACCTATAAACGAAACACGGCGGCCTATGAAGACGTGGACCTGGTGCCCAATGTGCTGGTGGACGTGGAAAATATTGATATTTCCACCACGGTCATGGGGCAGAAGATCGACATGCCATTGTTTATGTCCCCCACGGCATTGCAACGCCTGTTCCATCACGATGGTGAGATGGCGGTGGGCCGTGCTGCCGAGAAATTCAATACCATCTTTGGTGTGTCTTCCCTGGGATCGGTCAGTATTGAACGCATTGGTGCAGAGATCAATACCCCCAAACTCTTTCAGCTTTACTATCACAAGGACAAGGGTCTGACCCATAGCATGATAGACCGTTGTAAGGAGGCCAATTTTGATGGCATGGCCCTGACTGTGGATACCATCGTCGGTGGTAACCGGGAGCGGGACCTGTATACGGGGTTTACTACGCCGCCGAGGTTAACATTAAAAAGTCTAATGAGTTTCGCTACTCATCCCGCCTGGGCATTTAATTATTTTACCCATGAACCCTTTGAACTCTCTCAATTGAAGGACTATATCAAGGAAGGATCAAATATCTCCATTACGGTTGCAGACTACTTTAACAACATGCTGGATCAGACCATGGACTGGAAGGCGGCAGAGCAGATCAATGCCTACTGGGGCAGGCCTTTTTGTTTAAAAGGGGTCATGTCCGTGGAAGATGCCAAACGTGCGGTGGACATTGGATGCAGTGCCATCATGGTCTCCAACCACGGTGGCCGCCAACTGGATGGCTCACGTTCTCCGTTTGATCAACTGGCGGAGATTTGCGATGCGGTGGGCGATAAGATAGATGTAATCTGTGACGGCGGCATCCGAAGAGGAACCCATATCCTCAAGGCGTTATCCGTAGGGGCCAAGGCCTGTTCCGGCGGCAGGTTATATCTCTACGCCCTGGCGGCGGCTGGTCAGGCAGGGGTGGAGAAGGCAATGTCCCTGCTCAAGGCCGAGATTGTGCGTGATATGAAGTTAATGGGATGTACCAAGGTTAGTGATCTTCATCGGGGTAATCTGCGATTTAGATAAAACAAAATAAACTAATTTTTTACCCATACTTCGTTCTCGTCTTTCTCAAATGCTCATTTACTTATTTCGCGGTAATTTCGGATTTAGATATAAAGTATCAGCTTTACTGATATTTGCTCCGTAGACTCGGAAATGATGGGCTAAAAATGCCGTCATTCTGGCGAAAGCCAGAATCTAATTAATTAAAGTGCACCGTAGGCGCCCATTAACTGATTGGATGCCGGGTCAAAGCTTGTGCTGGCGGATAGTAAGCCAGTACCCGGCATGACGGGATTTTTATTTATCGTCATTCCCGCGAAGGCGGCAATCCAGTCATATAAATAGCGCCAGAGGGGCTCTTTATTAAAATTATTTAACATATCAGGTTGAATGCCTCTACTAATAAACAGCAAAATACCTTATGACAATTCTCTGGCAACCCTCTGATGAACTGATCCAGCATAGCAATCTTGCCGCATATCAAAAGGCCATAAGTGATCGCTATGGTCTTATATTTGAATCTTATGATGATCTGCATCACTGGTCTGTTGAACATCCCGAACTGTTCTGGGACACCATATGGGATTACTGTAACGTTATTGCTAAAGATAAAGGAGACTCTGTCTATATACCGGGTGATCGGTTTATCGATGCGCAATTTTTCCCCGATGCAAAGCTGAATTTTACTGAAAACCTGCTGCGTAGAAGCGATGATACCGATGCCATTGTGTTTTTAAGCGAGTCGGGTTATTTATCAAGACTCAGTTGGTCAGCACTCAACAAAGCGGTGTCACATTTTATCAACGCCCTGACCCAGGCGGAGATTAAACCTGAAGATCGCATAGCGGCGTGTATGCCTAATATGCCGGAGACGATTATCGCCGGGTTATCGAGTACTGCAATCGGGGCTACCTGGTCATCCTGTTCACCCGATTTCGGAGAACAGGGAATTGTCGACAGGTTTTTACAGATCAAACCTGAAATATTGATTGCCTGCGACGGATATTTCTATAACGGTAAGGCCATTGATATTCGTGACAAGATAGCAAACGTGGTCCCCCGTATACCCTCTTTGAAAAAGGTCATAGTGGTACCCTACCTGTCCAGCGTTCAGGACAATGAACTGGATATCACCGCAATACCAAAATCAGTTTCCTGGGACGACTTTCAGGCAAACAGCACACATTCCAGCATTACATATAATCATTTCAGTTTTGACCATCCCCTTTACATCATGTTTTCCAGTGGCACCACCGGCCTGCCAAAATGTATCGTCCATGGCGCCGGCCGCGCCCTGTTACAGCATATGAAAGAGCATAAGTTTCATTGCAATATTAAACCGGGAGATAGGATGTTTTTCTTCACCACCTGTGGCTGGATGATGTGGAACTGGTTGGTCAGCGCCCTGGCATCTGAGGCAACCGTGATGTTATATGATGGTTCACCATTTTATCCCAATGGTAACGTGCTATGGGACTATGCAGAAAAGGAGCGTATAAGCTTTTTCGGAATATCGCCCAAGTACATCCAGGCCATGGAGAAACAGGAGATAAAACCGGTAAATACTCACGATTTATCAACACTGCGCACGATTGCCTCAACCGGTTCAACGCTATTGCCGGAGAACTTTGATTTTGTTTATCAAAATATTAAAAAGGACGTTTGTCTGAGTTCCAAGTCTGGCGGTACCGATATCCTTTCCTGCTTTGTCCTGGGTAACCCCATTGGTCCGGTCCGTAGGGGGGAGATACAGGTAAAGGGGCTGGGTATGAATGTGGATATATGGAATGATGAGGGACAATCAATCATTGGCGAGAAAGGTGAACTGGTGTGTATACAACCCTTTCCTTCTATACCTGTTAAGTTCTGGAACGACCCGGACAACGAACGCTACCTGGATGCCTATTTTTCAAGTTTCCCGGATGTCTGGGCACAGGGTGATTTTGCCGAGCAAAGACAAAGCGGTGGCTTTATTATCTATGGCCGTTCAGATGCAACATTAAATCCCGGCGGTGTGAGGATAGGCACGGCTGAGATCTATCGCCAGGTGGAACAACTTGATGAGGTCATTGAGAGTGTTGCTATTGGTCAGGAATGGCAAGGGGATAAACGCATATTATTGTTCGTGGTATTAAGGGACGAGTTGAGCCTGAATGAAGACCTGGTAGATCAAATAAAAACACAGATCCGCACCGGGACCAGTCCACGGCATGTCCCGGCAAGGATATACCAGGTCCCCGACATTCCCCGTACCCGATCAGGCAAGATCACTGAACTGGCCATACGTGATGTTATTCACGGTCGTGAGGTCAAAAACATGGAGGCGTTGACCAACCCCGAGGCGTTGGATTACTTCAGGATTAGTAAGGAGAAGTAAAAATGGGGTCAGATGAACTTTTTCAATAAAATTATCATCTGACCCCATTTTTGCATTTTTTCGGAGGAGATAAATAGTGTATGCAGTCATTTTCAAGGCTGACATAAACCAGTTTGATCAGGAATATGACGATATGTTGGTTGAGATGAGAGAGTTGGCTGTGAGCCAATACGGTTGTATAAATATCCAGTCAGTCACAGAAGGAGAAAATGAGATCACCATCTCTTACTGGAATAGCCTTGAGGATATCAAGGCCTGGAAGCAGGATGAACGACATCAGATGGCACAGAAGTTGGGGAAGGTGAAATGGTACAAGTCGTACCAGGTACAGGTGGTTGAGGTAATAAAGGACTATTCATCGCGTGTCCAGTGAGAAAAAGTACGCCTCTGGCGTTAATTAATTGATTGGATGCCGGGTCAAGCCCGGCATGACGGGATTATTAATATCGTCATTCCCGCGTAGGCGGGAATCCAGTTAATTGAAGTGCGCATGTATGCGCACATTAATTCATTACATATTCATCTGCACCATCTCGGAGACTTCCAACGTACCTCCGATCTCAAGGAAAGGACATGATTTCGCAATTTCTATAGCGGCCTCAATGGAGTCTGCCTCTATAATGGTATAACCGGACATAAATATTTTACTGCCCTCGGTCACGCTACCATCTGTGTCGATGGTATAGGAATTCTTTAACGGGTTGGCAGGGCTGATGATGGCGTCACCCACAGAGGATAACCATTCCTTGTATTTGGCGAAATGTTTCTGGCCTTCTTCAGGGGTAGTGGGTGGATTGCCACCAAGATAGGTAATGAAAAATTGTGCCATATCTTAAATTCCAGTTATGTATTTAATTCACCAGTGTACAACAATATTTAAAAAATATTATTGCTTAATAAAAAACATCAGTATAAACAATGGAATCCATGAGCTGGTATGCGTTTTAATTTATTTCATCTATAGTTATATAAAGACATAACAGTAAGGCGACGCATCAGCCGGGATAGTCATTACTAAGAATAAATAAGGAGAATTATTATGAAGACAGTAGGGGAATTAATACAATCAAAAGATGGGGATATTCGATCAATCTCGCCCGACAGTTCTGTCTATGAAGCAGTTCAAAAGATGGCCGAGTATGGCATCGGCGCCTTACTGGTAATGGAAGGAAATAAGGTCATTGGTATCCTGTCCGAGCGGGACTATGCCAGAAAAGTGATCCTGCAAAATCGTGGTTCCAAGACCACCCAGGTTAGCGAGATTATGACCTCTAATGTAAATTATGCAGAACCTGATCATTCAGTGGAACAATGCATGTCCCTGATGACGCAAAAGCGCTTCAGGCATTTGCCTGTGATGGATGGCGATAAAGTAATAGGCATGTTATCCATTGGGGACCTGGTTAAGGAAGTGATTTCTGAACAGCAGTCCACCATTGAAATGCTGGAAAAATACATCACCGCGTAATCGACACTTTGAAGATCATCTGCGCAGCAATTCTGTTGTTTTTCATGGCCAGGTGTGCCGTGGCATTGGAGTTTATGCCATATCCAGTCGCGCAAATTTCCCAGGAACAGTTCGAGGTCTTCTTTAATAAGGCCAGGGAGCGGCTGTCACATTCTCAGCGTATCTATCGCCATCAACACATGATGATATTTAAAGATGATTTTAACGGCCATCACTATGCATTCACCTTGCCCGGTCACGCCGCCCATCCCAGTTGGATAGTGCGGCGAATTGTCAATCATGAGGGAGAACTGCAGATTCAGCAGGTAGGTTATTATGTAAATGAAGAGGCCGCGTTTGTTGAGCTGTTTGATGCATATCTCAAGCTCAATGAGAAAATAAAACCCCAGTTACAAGAACAGTATAGATTGCCCTGAGCTTTAAGGTTTTCTTTTGAAAAAATAAATCAGCACAGGCAATATCAAAACGATACCAGCCGCACTGGTGATTTGCCCCGGGGTTAACATCAATACCCCACATATAAGAATATACCCACGCACAAGCCAATTGAGCCTTTCATGGATATAACCCTGTAAGGTAATGCTTAATGCTGTGATACCAAGTATGCCGTTTATTATTGCAAACGCAATCTGGTTGAATGTTGCAATGGTAAGAAACGCCGGGTTCAGGACAAACAGGAATGGAATAAAGTAGGCAACGAAAGCCAATCGTGTTGCCGTCATGGCGGTCAACATGGGCCTGGAGTTGGCGATCCCGGCACCTGCAAAGGATGCCAGGGCATCAGGTGGAGTGATGACGGCGAACGATGCAAAATACATGACGAACATGTGAGATAGCAACAAGGCGTTCTGGGTAATGGCCGGGACATCAGATACCTGGAGGATGTTATAGATCGCCGGGATGGTGATAACCACCTGGATAATATAAGACGCCGATGGCGGCAGGCCCATTCCAAGGATAAAGGCCGCTATGGCAGTGAGCATAAGGGACAATACCAGACTGCCGCCGGCTATATCATTTAGCATGACCGTAAAGCGTATGCCGATACCCGTCAGGCCGAACATCCCACTGATGATCCCGGCGGCGGCCGTGGCCACCGCAATCATTAATATGCCCTTGCCACCGGCGTATAATGCGTCAAGTATGTCGTCTTTCCCCATCCGCGATTCCTTTTTGATCCACGACGCAATAATTACACTGAGTGTGGCATAGGAAACGGCATAGGCCGGGCTGAAACCCACCATCAATAGCAGGATGAGTACGAATACCGGTATTAAAATATGACCTTTGCGTTTGAGTTTCGAACGCCAGTCCGGCAGTTGGTCCCTGGGCAGACCTACAAGCCCCAGTTTCACAGATTCGAAATGCACTACCATCCATACACCAAAAAAATACAGCAATGCCGGGAGCAGGGCATAACCCGCAATCTTGATATAAGGAATGCCGGTGTACTGCATCATGATCAGGGCAATGATTCCCATCACCGGCGGCATGATCTGACTGCCTGCGGAGGCTGCGGCCTCTACCGCTGCGGCAAATTCCCGCCGGTATCCCATCTTGATCATTAATGGAATGGTGGCGGTTCCTGAGGTCAGGACGTTGGCTACGGCACTGCCTGACATCATGCCATGCAGTGAACTCCCAATGATGGCCACCTTGGCCGGTCCACCCTGTCTGTGACCAGCGATACCCAATGCGATATCCATTAATAAATCTCCAAGGCCAGAGCGGGCGAGAAATGCACCAAAGATGATGAACAGGGAAATATAGGTGGCACTGGCACCCAGCGGGATCCCGAATGTCCCATCTGTGCCGAAGTAATTGATATCGATCATATGATCAAGGGAATAGCCACCGTGACTTAAAAATCCTGGAAGGTAGGGGCCGGTAAGTCCATAGATTAAAAATATCAATGTCACTATGGGCAGGGCAGGTCCTGCCATTTTTCTGGTGGCTTCCAGTACCAGCAATACAAACAGGCAACCGAGAACCAGTTCCAAAGTGGTTAAAGGTGTAACCAGTGCATAGCGTTCTGTGACCAGATAATCGTAATTAAAAAAGATATAACCCGTAGAGGCGATGACCAATAATACCGGGGTAGAATTTATTAACCTGTCTAACAAGGGTTTGCCGGTCTGGTAAGGCTGTATGATAAATATCAATAACAGGGCAAAGCTGAGATGTACCAATCGCTGCAACAAGGTATCCAGGGTACCTAACAGGCCGGTGTAAAGATGGAATAATGAGAAACCGATGGCGAGAATCGCTACTAGTTTCGCGAACTTTCCTGTTGATTCATTCTCCATATGGGTAGTATGCCCTATTTTGTGAGGAATGACGCATTGTTGTTATATCGTGATAATATCTTGTAAATCCTGTAAATCCTGTCCATAAATAATGAATAACCAGCTTCGCCAGTACATTGACCAGGGCTACGCCATCATTACCGCCAGCCAGCGCCAGGCCCATGCCCTGAAGATGGCCTATGCCAATGCCATGCTGGAAGATGGCAAGACCGTCTGGCGCACCCCGGAGATCAAAACCTGGCCTGTGTGGATGCTAAATACCTGGGATGACCAGCAGGGTGATTCCAGCAAGGTGTTGTTAAGCCCGTCCCAGTTACGTCTGATCTGGGAATCCATTATTGAAAATTCGTCTTACACGAAAGATATCCTGCAGGTCGATACCCTCATCGATACTGCCATCGAGGCCTATGACACCTGCATGGACTGGGAAATTGAAATCTTCCCGGAGCAGACCTTTCTTAATAATGATACCCGGGCATTTAAAACCTGGGTCAGGTCATACCGTAGCAGGCTAGCAGAAAAAGGTTGGCTGGATGCTGTATCTATCCCCGGCGAATTGATATCACGGCAATTTACCCCGGCAGTAACGGGTGTTGTTATCTACGGATTTGATCAAGTAACCAAAACCCAGGCCGGGTTATTAGAATATATAAAATCCAGTGACTGTGAGGTCATCAAATTTAAACCCGACAATAGAAATGAATCCTGCGTGTATTATGGCTATTCACAACCGGAAGAAGAAATCAAAAGTGCAGCGGCCTGGGCCAGGCAGATATTGATCAATGAACCCGATGCCAGTATTGGTATTGTGTTGCCTGATCTCAACAAACGTCGCAGTGCCGTCACCGCCACCTTTGATAGTGTCTTCCATCCCGATTGGTCACTCAGGCAACCAGGCACATTTCAGCGGCAGTACAGTATCGCCCCCGGCAGGCCGTTATCTGATTATCCCATGGTCCATGCGGCTATTGAAATTCTCTCGCTGGGACATGGTCGTGTGCCGGTGCAGCGCCTGGAGTTCCTGTTGCGTTCCTCCTTTATTAAAGGCAATGACAGTGAATCGACCCAACGCGCACTGTTTTATCAGGCCATCCGTGACAGCGGTGAACCCGTATGGCACCTGGCCACACTGCTTGAGTACGTGCAGTTACATCAGCAATACCTCACCGTGGCAAAGGATTTTCTAAACCGGTTTGACCAGTGCCAGGAATTGATAAAAGGCTTTCCTACCACCCAGTCTCCCCGGAAATGGTCAGATAGCTTCAACCAGTTTTTAAAGTTATTCGGCTGGCCCGGTGATCGTAGCCTGAACAGTATTGAATTTCAGACCTTAAAGGCCTGGCGCGAGGCCTTGCTGGAACTGGCATTGATGGGGACAGTATCTGCAAAGTGGAATTTTATGACGGCATTCTCAAACCTCAAAGAGGTCCTTGCCAACCGCAGTTTTCAACCAGAGACCATCGAAACCCCCATCCAGGTATCCGGCCTGCCGGGTATCGCCGGTATGGGCTTTGATTATCTCAGGGTAATCGGTATGCATGATCTCATCTGGCCGGGACCCGCCATGGCCAATCCCTTTATACCGTTAACTTTGCAACAACAGGCCAATGTCCCCGGCAGCTCTGCCAGACAGATCATGGATCAGTGTATTAGGGAAACCGATGCACTGATTGCCTCCGCCCACCACGTGGTGTTCAGTTATGCAAAACAGGAAGGTGATCGAGAATTCAGACCAAGCCCCATACTGCGCAGGTACCTTACAGATCTGCCGACAGAATCCAACAATGAGATATCAGATTATCAAACGTTGATCTTTCAAACCCGGGACCTGGAATCGTTTATCGATGATACAGCGCCACCATTTACCGGTGATGATGTGGCCTCAGGTGGGACCGGTATTTTATCTGACCAATCCGCCTGTCCGTTTCGCGCCTTTGCTCACCGGCGTCTTCATGCCCAGGGCCTGGCCGATGTGAGTATCGGTCTTGACCCGGCCACGAGAGGGTCACTGGTACATGAGGTCATGCACGGGGTTTGGGGCAGAATCAAATCATCGGATGAATTAAAAGACATGCCCACAAGTAAACTCACGTCGTTAATCAACTCAGTGGCCGCCGGCGCTATTCGGGATCATGCCAAACTCAAACCAGAAACATTTACCCCGGAATTTCGCAAGCTGGAAACCCAACGGCTGGTTAACCTGGTAACACAATGGCTGAATATTGAAAAGGCCCGGTCTGAATTTACTGTACGTGACCTTGAAAAACGTCACGATATAAATTTTCATGGCATTAACCTGCGCATGCGCATCGACCGCGTGGATGAACTATCGGAAGGTGGCCAGGTATTGATTGATTACAAGACCGGTGACGTCTCTATAAAGAAATGGGAAAGCGACCGGCCGGAAGAACCCCAACTTCCGCTCTATGCTGTAACCCTCAAAGACGATATCAAGGCCGTGGCCTTTGCTGGTATGAAGAAAGGAAAATTGGGTTACGCCGGTCTGGGTGAGTCATCAGATTTGATCGAAGGGGTAAAGACTGCGGGTGAAACGGAAGCCGAGTGGCAACAGCAATTGCAGGAATGGGAAACTGTCCTGGCTAATCTTGCGGACGAATACCTACAGGGACATGCCAGTGTTACCCCCACAGAAACCGCCTGCCGTTATTGTGATCTGCATAGCCTCTGCCGTATCCACGAACGGGAGTGGTTGATGGATGACAACATGGAAAGTGAGGAGTAAGGCGTGAGCTTACGACAAGTGAGGAGTAAGGTGAGAGGAGTGAGGAGCGCAATCCTCATTTTCGTAAATTACATTTCTTCGTCATTCCCTCACAGCTACGGGTCTACCGGTTATAAAACTTCGTCATTCCCGCGCAGGCGGGAATCTATTCTTGTTTTACTTACATCATTTCTGGATATTTCAGGTAATCGGGTGTTATTAGTATGACTGCACCCATTAAAGATCAACCCCAACGCCAGCAGGCCCTTAACCCTGCACAGTCCTTCATCGTCCAGGCACCGGCGGGTTCCGGTAAGACAGGTCTATTGATCCAACGTTATCTTCGCCTGCTTGCCACCGTAGAGCACCCGGAAGAGATCATCGCCATCACCTTTACCCGTAAGGCCGCCGCAGAAATGCAGGGCAGGGTACTGGATGCCCTGGCACGGGCTGCCAGTGGTGAAAAAGGTGAGAATGAATACGATAACCAAACATTAGACCTTGCCAAACAGGCCATTGCACAAAACCACAAGCAGCAATGGGCCTTATTGGAGAATCCCGGACGCCTTCGCGTCCAGACCATCGATGCCTTTTGTGCCACACTGGTGAGACAGATGCCGCTGCTTTCCGGTATCGGTGGCATGCAGGCCATCGTTGAAGATGCCAAGCCCTTATATGAACAGGCCGCCGATGCCACCTTGCTGGAACTGGAATCTAGACAAAATTGGAGTACCGCTATCATTCGCCTGTTAAATCATCTGGACAATGATCTCAATCGCCTGAAGTCCATGCTGGTGGATATGCTGCAAAAACGTGACCAGTGGTTACGCCATGTGCTGGGTGGATACGAGGTAATCGATCTTACCCATGCCCTGGAAAACCTCATCAATGAAAAGTTGAAACAGGTTATAAAACATATCCCAGTCGAAAGTCACGATGAACTCTGTACTTTATTAAATTATGCTGCCGCCAATCTTATTGAAAAGAAACCTGATAGTGCCATCTGCTCCTGTACAGGTCTAATCTCATTACCGGGTAACTCACCGGAAAACCTTGAAAAATGGCGGGGGATCGCCGAATTTCTCCTGATCACCAGTGATACCTGGCGCATCCAGTTGAATGTGAACAATGGTTTTCCTCCTGCCAACAAGGAAATGAAGGAGCGCATGAAGGCGTTGCTGGATCAGTTCAGCAGGGTAGACGGTCTACAACAACGCATCGCGGATATCCGTATCCTCCCCGATCCCACCATCAGTGATGATGAATGGGACGTGGTGGCCGCCCTGACACAACTCCTTAATCTGGCTGCCAGTCAGTTACAGGTTGTCTTTAACGAACAGGGACAACAGGACTTCATCGGCATTGCCCATTCTGCGGTCAATGCGCTGGGCACTGAAGATGAACCCACGGACCTGGTCATGTACCTGGACTACCAGTTCAAGCATATCTTGGTGGACGAGTACCAGGACATCTCTGTTAACCAGCATGATCTTTTGATGCGTATGACCGGCGGCTGGTCGGGTGACGATGGCAGGACACTGTTCCTGGTGGGTGATCCCATGCAGTCCATCTATCGGTTTCGAGAGGCCGAGGTAGGCAATTTTCTCCATACCTTCCACTCCCGGCAGTTGGGCACGGTACCCCTTGAACCATTGGTCCTGAGCAGTAACTTTCGTTCCAACGCCGGCATCGTCAACTGGGTCAATACTACGTTTGAAACCGTTCTTGCCGAAGAAGACGACCTCACCACCGGTGCCGTGAAGTTTCATGCCTCCACTGCGACTAAAGGCAAAGGTGAATTACCCAGTGTCAGTGTCTATCCCCAATTTGACGATGACGGCAGTACCGAGGCAACGATGATTGTCGACCTTATAAATACATTAAACCCGTCATTTCCGCCCCCCATTCGTCATTCCCGCGCAGGCGGGAATCTATCGGAAGGTTCTGACAACTCAATAGTTGAGGGTCAGCAGGACATTCAAAATGCCCCGTCATTCTGGCGAAAGCCAGAATCTAATCAAAAAAGTGTCCGCGAAGCGGACCCATCTAATGGACTGGATGCTTGTGCTGGATTACAACATTCCAGCACAAGCATGCACCAGCATGACGGAGCAGAGACCTCGTCTGACATCGCAATACTGGTTAGAACCCGCCAACACTTAATAAACATCATCCCCAAATTGAGAGAGGCCAATATCCCCTTTGCGGCCATTGAGATCGAAAAGCTGGGCAAGAAACAGGTCATCCTCGATCTCCTGGCACTGACCCGTGCCTGGTTATATCCGGCAGACCGGGTCGCCTGGTTAAGTATCCTCAGGGCACCGTGGTGCGGCCTGGATCTCAAGCACTTGTTAATCATCGGTGGTGCTGAAGACCAGTTACTCTCCGATCAGATCAATAACCCATCGGTGCAAAAACAATGTGACACCTTCAGCAAACAACGCATCCAACACCTGGCAGAGACCTTTACTGCCGTAAATAACGAGCGCCATCGCCAGTCCGTCCGCCACAGCATAGAGACCCTGTGGACCCGCCTGGGCGGCGCGGCCACATTACACTCAGAAACGGAACTGGATGACGTCTCACTGTTCTTTGAATTACTGAATGACCTGGACCAGGGCTATGAGATCGATGACCTGCGATTACTCTTCAATGAGGTAGAGCAACTATTTGGTAAATCCGGTAGTGATAATCAACAGGGCGCGGTACAGATCATGACCATGCACAAGGCCAAGGGACTGGAATTTGAGCATGTCATTATCCCGGGGCTGGGCAGGACACCCCGCTACGGCAATACGGAACTCATGAAATGGATGTTAAGGCCCAGGGAATACGGCGGACATGATCTGTTAATGGGCGCCATACGCCAGACCGGGGAGGAACATACCCCCATCTATCAATACATACAGGCCGTGGAAAAACAGAAAGACACCCACGAGTCAGAACGCCTGTTATATGTCGCCACCACCCGCGCTAAACAGACCTTACACCTGCTCGGCAGTGTCAAACGCAAGCAGGACAAGAAATCTGGTGACTGGGAGTGCAGTGCACCTGAAGCGTCACTGCTGGGACACCTGTGGCCGGTATTAAAAGATCAATACGAAGATGCCCTGGAGGCACCCGCCCAAACCAGTGAAGATGACACTGAGGAAATCAATACAGCCAACTGGCGGTTAACCAAAGACTGGAGGCTGCCAGCTGTCCCGGAAACAGAACTTGCCACAGAAACGATTGAAGTCGTCGACCTTGATAATGCCATGGAAGATGTGGAGTACGAATGGGCAGGAGAGACCATCAAGCGCATTGGAATCGTGGTACATCATTTCATCCAGCATATGGCGGAAGAGGGCATTGAGCATTGGGATGACAGGCGCGTCATATCCAGTAAAGACCGAATTACAGCCACCCTGAAACAGGCGGGGATAGAGGACAGCGAAATGAATAACAGTGTTACAACAGTAACTAACGCGCTGAATAACCTGTTAAACGATAAACGCGGCCAGTGGATACTCTCTGAAGAACACACAGAGCAGGTCAATGAACTCTCCCTCACCGGTATGCACGATGGCCAGCTTATCACTGCCATCATCGACCGGACCTTTATCGACCAGGACGGTACCCGATGGATCATCGATTATAAATCGAGTCCTCATAAAGGTGCGGACATCGATGTCTTCCTGGATCGGGAACAGGAACGGTACGCCGAGCAGTTAAATAAATATGGACTGTTGATGCAGGCATTGGAAAATCGACCAGTCAAACTGGCACTGTATTTCCCGCTGTTGAAGGGCTGGCGCGAGTGGAATTACAAGCAATAGTAAAAAATTTTTAATCTGACCCCAAATATCTAAAGCGTTCAGAGAGGACTGCATTTGCCTACGGCGTATACCATTTCATGATAGGTTTCAATTTCTGAACCAAAATACTGCTTGTTATTGATATAACCTTCGGCATTGTATTTTAATTCAAAGCTGAGGGTTTTTGTGTTCAGTACGAACGGGTATGTGCCATCACAGGAGATAAAGTCTGAATTGTTAAGCTCTACTTTGCAATGAGATATTTGTTCATCTGATCCTGCCCTGGACAAGGAATATTTTTTGCTCTTACCGTATTTCAATATTAGCTTTTGATTATTTTTAATTATTACTGTTTCCCACTTTGCACCATCTGGATTGTATAAATATTTAACGGCGTGATCTGGCTCACAAAGATATGTATTTTGTTGTATGCCGGGTGCGATAGAAATATCAAGAACAATGTGGCCAATAGTTTTATATTTGGCATAACTAATGATACGGATATTCAGGGTCAGAGTAAAAAATTACTGGTGAGCAGTTGAATTTTTACTCTGACCCTGAATGTTTCAATCTAAACCGCAATCTTCAAACGCCGCGGCCGATTGGGATTAATCGGTTTATCGTCGTCCTGGTGCGCAATCAGATAACGTAATATTGTATCACTGATTGTTTTGCCACCTCCGGGGACACCCTGGTTTCCAAACAGGCGGTTGAATTCCAGAAGAAATGGATGGTCTCCCACCATGGCAACATCAAAACCCGCATGGTTAATCCCAAGGTCTTTTGCCAGCTGTAAGACAAAGTCCAGTGCTGCCGATGGGACATCTTCAAAGCTTACCTGACCACCCCGAGAGACATTCGTATGAAAACTCCGATCCGATTGATGCCGCCAGTAGGCGGTAAGAATTTCTTCACCCACTACAACAATTCTAAGGTCCTTATTTATGGGCAGATATTCCTGAACATAGATGGAATCGGTTCTAGCCTGATAGGCGAGCCATTCCCGCTTACATTGAATCAACCAAACGCCTTCCCCCTGGCTGGCCTTTGGGAGCTTTGCCACAAATGGAGTATCCATTAACTCCCAAAGCCGTTCGGCTTCCTCCGTTGTGTTCCAGGCAATCCAGGTTGTTGGCACATTGTCCGGGAACAGTAACTGGCAGACACGGGTCATTTCAATTTTGTCGTGGCCGGTGCGATAACTGGACTCACTGGGAAAGACCTTACAACCCAACCCATAGATCAATGAGTTCAGTTGCCAATATTCAGGGAACAGTACCCAGTCGGCGTCTTCAAGTTGTGGGATGTACACCTGTGGCTGTTTCTGGAAATCTTCTGGCTTGATGTTGCTGATATTGGGCAGGCCAAGGGTACGAAACAGGTTAAAAGAGACTAATTTCATACATGTCGCAGTAAATTGAGATGCGAAATTTTGTACGATTTTTGGAGAAATGCAAGAGAATTGTTTAACCGTGGTCTGAGACAAAAGAGTGTTTTTCTTTTGTCTTTGGCCCCAATGATCCTGTTTATGAGGTCGGTTAGTTGACTGCGGCCGGCAGGTCAACTACTCTAAGCAAAGTATGTTTTATCAGATATTTCAGGGGGGAATAATGCTGGGAAGATGGTTGACCTGCCTCGGGCTTGCCCTTGCATTAGGCAATGCCATTCCTGTTGCCGCGCAAGACGCATCACAGGCAGTCGACACCTCATGCTCAGTTGTAAATACCTATTGTGTCACCTGCCATAACCAGACACTGAAGACGGCGGGATTGTTGCTGGACACCATGGACATCACCAACCCCGCCTGCGAAACCTAGTGTGGAGAATCACAGTATGAAGCAGTTTATCAATAATAATATTTTCAAATCAGTCTGTGCCGTGATTATGGCTTTTTTTATCATGGCGCCGGCCCATACACAGCTCAATATACTGGATGCCACCATGGGTGAGACCGAACCATCACCTGAAGTCAGTACCGCCCAGGTACGACAAATCCTGAAAGACGGCAGCGCCGTGATCCTGGATTCCAGACGCATGGAGCAATACGCTGCTGGACATATTCCTGACGTGGCACATATCGACATGAAGTCAGGAACTCCGGAATATATTGCAGAGATAGATAAATTACTCGATGGTGACAGAAGTAAGATGCTCGTACTTTATTGTAATGGTCCTAACTGTGGTGCCAGTCGTGCTTTAGCCAGGCAACTGGTGGAGAAAGAAGGGTTTACCAATGTCTATCGTTACCAGTTGGGTATCCCCATGTGGCGTACCATGGGTGGGCCCACTGCCATGGAGCTGGAGGGGGTTGTGAGGATCTATGATGTGGATCGGACCACAGTGTATTTCGATGCTCGTTCTCCTGCGGACTATGCCAGGGGGACCATCCCCGGTGCCCATAGTGTCCCTGCGGAACAGATCGCAAATGATGTGTTAGGCAGTGCTCCGAAACCGGGGCAGGATATGAATACCCGCGTGGTTATCTTTGGCAAGGACGGCGCCCAGGCACGGGAGCTGGCAGAAGAGATGGGAAAATCACCCTATCACAATGTCAACTATTACCCCGGTACATATGAATCCCTCGCCAAGGCTATAAAAGAGAAGATGCACAAGCATAAATAGATAAAAGCAGGGGCAGAATTTATTCTATTCCCCACAAACAAATAAGGTGTCAAAAAAGGTGTTAGACTTAAGTCTCACACCTTTTTACACCTAACCCCTAACGCCTTACTGAAGCTTTTTATACTTGATTCTGGTGGGAGTATCAGCATCCACTCCCAGGCGTTTTTTCCTATCTGCCTCATAATCGGCAAAGTTACCCTCAAACCAGGTGACCTGCGCCTCACCTTCAAAGGCCAGGATGTGGGTGGCAATGCGGTCTAGGAACCAGCGATCATGGGAGATCACCACCGCACAGCCTGGAAATTCCAACAGGGCCTCTTCCAATGCCCGTAAGGTCTCTACATCCAGGTCATTGGTAGGTTCGTCAAGCAGCAAGACATTGCCGCCACTTTTAAGTAGCTTGGCAAGGTGCAGGCGATTACGTTCGCCACCTGAGAGTTCCCCCACCAGTTTTTGCTGGTCACTGCCTTTGAAATTCAAGCGGCCACAGTAGGCCCGGGAGGGGACTTCATAATTACCTACCGTGATCAGGTCCTGACCATCGGAAATTTCTTCCCAGACGTTCTTTTTCGGATCCAGATCATCCCGGAACTGGTCTACATAGGCGATGTCCACGGTCGAGCCTGTGGTAATGATGCCGGAATCGGGTTTTTCCGTATCCACAATCATCCTGAACAGTGTGGTCTTACCTGCTCCATTGGGGCCGATAATACCGACGATACCCCCGGGGGGAAGATTAAAACTCAGGTCTTCAATTAATAACCGTTTGCCAAAGCTTTTTGTTACCTTGTCGAATTCCACCACCTGTTTTCCCAGTCTGGGGCCAGGGGGGATATAGATCTCACGGGTCTCATTACGCTTTTGGTAATCACTTGAAGAAAGCTCTTCAAAGCGTTGAATACGGGCCTTGGACTTTGCCTGCCGGCCTTTGGGATTGGCTCTGACCCATTCCAGTTCTTCCTTCATAGCCCGCATCCTGGCCGTCTCCTGTTTCTCTTCATGTTCCAGGCGTTTCTCTTTCTGTTCCAGCCAGGAAGAATAATTACCCTCCCAGGGAATACCGTGGCCGCGGTCCAGTTCCAGGATCCAGCCGGCAACATTATCGAGAAAATAGCGGTCATGGGTCACCGCAACCACGGTGCCTTCATAGTCATGGAGAAAGCGTTCCAGCCAAGCCACAGATTCGGCGTCCAGGTGGTTGGTGGGTTCGTCCAGTAACAGCATGTCGGGATTAGAAAGTAGTAACCGGCAAAGTGCCACCCGACGACGTTCTCCACCGGAGAGCTTGGTGACATCCATGTCCCAGGCGGGCAGGCGCAGGGCATCGGCGGCGATCTCCAGTTTACGGTCCAGGTCCCAGGCATCGCAGGCGTCGAGCTTTTCCTGTAGCTTGCCCTGTTCTTCAATCAGGGCGTCAAAATCTGCACCTTCTTCACCAAAGGCGGCACTGACCTCATTAAACTTGTCCAGCAGGTCTTTCACTTCACGTACGCCGTCTTCCACATTGCCACGCACATCTTTCTCAGGGTCCAGTTCCGGTTCCTGTTTCAGGTAACCGATATTAATCCCGGCCAGGGGTTGGACCTCACCTTCAATCTCGGTGTCTTCACCGGCCATAATCCTCAGCAGGGTTGATTTACCGGCTCCGTTTAGACCCAGGACGCCAATCTTTGCCCCGGGAAAGAATGATAATGAGATATCTTTAAGAATTTCCTTTTTGGGCGGGACGACCTTACCCACACCCAGCATGCTCATAATGTATTGCGCCATTTAACTTCCTTTGTAACGGTTATTTGTATTCGTTAATTACTCTCGCGAGCCTAATAGCTGAAAACCCAACATAGATATCGTATAATATCAGCCACGCTATATGTTGGATCATCTCTCATAATGCTATCAATATTCAAACAGTCCCGTAAATATAAAAACATGACCATGATCTTTCTGGCAGGTTTGTTTTTTGCTTCCATGGTATATGGTCAGGATGCCACGTCATTGTTTAATAATTACAGTGACCGTATATATCAGATCCGTATCATTGAAGAGGCAACAGGCAAGCAGGCGGCCATTGGTTCAGGTTTTCAGATCAGCCAGGACGGCATGGTGGTCACCAATTATCATGTGGTCTCAGAATACACCCGCTACCCAGGCCGCTACCGTATCGAATATGCATCGCATAACGGTCTTACGGGCGAACTCCAGCTAATCGATATTGATGTCATCAATGACCTTTCAATCCTTAAGAAAGATGATTTTCTGGGTAATTACCTGGAACTGGCAGATGGCCTGCCGCTGCAGGGAGAGGCCATCTATTCCCTGGGTAATCCCCATGACCTGGGATTGACCGTGGTTCCCGGCACGTATAATGGTATTGCCAGGTACAGCCTGTATAAGCGTATCCATTTTTCCGGTTCCATTAATCCGGGTATGAGTGGCGGCCCGGTCTTAAATGCCCAGGGTGAGGTGATTGGTGTCAATGTGTCCACTGCGGGAAACCAGATCAGTTTCCTGGTGCCGCTGGAGAAACTGGCGAGGCTGGTGAATAAACCCCGAAGCGGACCGTTGGTGCTGGAGGAAATTAAATCCACCATTACCGATCAACTGTCCAATAATCAGGAAGAGGTGATCAGTAATTTATTGAATAGCGAATGGGTCACCTCTGAATTTAAAGGTGCCGATATCCCCAATGAGATTGCCGATTATATTCGTTGCTGGGGGTCCTCGGACAACAATCCGGATATTGCCTATAGAAATTTTATGAGTATCTGCAGCCAGGACGAATATATCTTTCTGGACAGCGAGTTCACCACCGGGAACATTGTCTATCAGTTTAACTGGATAGAATCAGATGAGCTGAATGTATTCCAGTTTTATAACCTTTTTCAGGCGCAAATAGAAAATGTCTATCCCGATAACTATGCCGATAAAGATCATGTGAGTAATTTTGAATGCCATGAGGACTTTCATTCCAAGGATTCAGAATCTGGGGAAGTCATTACCACCAAGGGAACCTTTTGTGCCAGGCGATATAATGAATACCCGGGGCTCTATGATGTGTTATATCTGGGGGCAGCCGTACACAATAACCACCAGGGACTGGTCAGTCATTTTACCCTGGCCGGTGTGAGTATGGACATGGCCTTGCAGTTCACCAGTAAATTCCTGTCGAGTATCACATGGAACTAGTCTTTAGAATCAGTGAATCCCCCATCAGACCATCCACCTACCAGAAGGTGGAGGGCCATTCGCGGTTTCGCATTGGTCGGGCATTTGATAATGATCTGATATTGAATGATCCTACCATCAGTCCGCATCATGCAGAAATCATAGTCGATGAGCAGGGTCAATTGTGGTTGACTGATCTGGATAGTCTCAATGGAAGTTATAAAGACAGGTCAAAGGTGACCGGTAAAGTAGCGTTACAGTCCGGGAGTGAATTGACGCTAGGCAAGACCACGATCCATCTGTTTACCCCGGATCATCCTGTGGAGTCAGCCATTCAGATTCAGCCGGCATCGATGATTACTAACTGGCTGGCCAATCCAATGATACTGGCAGGCTCAGTCATTCTGGTCGCACTGTTATATGGTATTGAGCAATGGTTGAATATGTTCCAGGAATTTAAATGGCAGGACATTATAAATATTGAGTTGATTATCTTTGGCAGTGCTTTAACAATTGTTATTTTCTGGTCGATTTTGGGCAGAATCTTTAAACACGAGGCAAATTTTAATAGCCAGATGAAGGTGATATTAGTCTTTATCATCATTCAGTTCCTGTTTATGAAAATCATTGATGTGATGTTATTTAATTCCCTGAATTCAACGTTTGCCATGGTGATGATGTTGAGCTTTGAATTTGTACTGGTGGCAGGTCTGTTATGGTTTAATTTGCAGTTGGCCACAAATCAGACATTCGAGCAGCGCCTTCGCACTTCGGTGGTGGTATCTGCGGCATTGATTGCACTATCAATTTATTCAGAAGTCATCAATCAATCGGAATTCTCTGATTCACCGGAATATGTCAAATTATTACACCCTCCAGCCCTGAGGCTAACGGACGGGGTGGATGAAGAGCAGTTTGTAAGCGACATCTCTATTGTGTTCGAAAATCTACAAAACGATAGCAACTAAATAAACAGGATTACGAGTATGACTAAGGCAATGGTGATACATGAAACCGGTGGCCCGGAAGTAATGCAATGGGAAGATGTGGAAGTCGGAGAACCTGGTGTAGGTGAAATAAAATTGCGGCAAACGGTCGTAGGCTTCAACATGATAGATACCTACCGCCGTAAGGGACTCTATCCATGCCAGGTGCCGTTTATCACTGGAAGTGAGGCTGTGGGCATTGTTGAAATACTTGGCGAAGGCGTAACCGATTTTAATCCCGGCGACCGGGTAGTCTATGCCATTGCGGATATAGGCGCCTATGCCCAGCAGCGTCTGATCAAAGCCGATCAACTGGTGAAGGTCCCTGATGACATTTCAGATGAGGTGGCCGCAGCGGCCTTTCTCAAAGGCATGACCGCCTGGTACCTGATTCATAAGACCTGGGCATTAAAGGCCAGTGACCGAACCCTGATCTATGCTGCTGCAGGCGGTGTGGGTACTATTTTATGTCAATGGGCCAGTCACCTGGGGGCAGATATCATTGGTGTTGTGGGATCAGATGAAAAGGCCGAGCTTGCAAAGCAATGCGGATGTCAGAAGGTGATTAATTATTCCAAAGAAGACATTGTCCCGGCAGTCATGGATCACACGAGTGGCAAAGGGGTGGATGTGGTCTATGATTCTATCGGTGCCGATACCTTTCAGGCATCACTGGATTGCCTCCGTCCCAGGGGTTTGATGGTGACCTATGGAAATGCCACCGGGGCAGTGCCTCCGGTTAATGTCCTGGAATTAATGCAAAAGGGTTCCCTGTTTCTGACCAGGCCCACCCTGGCGCATTATGCTAATAACCGGGATGAATTACTGAGTGGGGCCAAAAAATTATTTGCAGCAATACGTTCCGGTATTATAAATATTGAGATAAATCAGAAATTTGATCTGCAGGATGCTGCAAACGCTCATCGGCTGGTTGAATCTAAAAAGACCACAGGATCAACAATATTGCGCTGTTAATATGGGGAACAACAACGATCAGTTTAATATCCTGTTTGTCTGTATGGGCAATATCTGTCGGTCCCCGGCGGCCGAAGGTGTTTTCAGATCATACGTCACACAGCAAGGTCACGATAGCTCTATAAAGATTGATTCAGCCGGGACCCTGGGGTATCACACCGGTGAATTACCTGATCAACGAATGCGCGCGGCTGCCAGTCGCCGGGGTTATAACCTGGAATCAAGGGCCAGGCAGGTCAATAGACAGGACATAAGTGATTTCAATCTGATCGTTGCCATGGATCATGATAACTATTTTTATCTCACCGGCCTTGCAGGGGACTCGGTTGAACATATAAAGTTACTGGGGCATTTTCTGGCAGCTGATGCGATACCGGTGGATGATGTTATACCGGTACCGGATCCCTACTATGGCGGTGATGCGGGATTTGAAAACGTCCTGGATATGATCGAATCTGCCTGCCAGCCCATGCTGGAATATTGTCTGGAAAACCAAACAAAAAAATAGACGTGAGCAGCCAAAAGGAAATCGAACAGGCCATCACCGAGGCCACCGGTGAGAAAGCCAGAATTGTTGATTTTCGCACCACGGGTGGCGGCTGTATCAATAACAGTCGAATTGCCACCCTCAAAGATGGTAGAGAATTTTTTATCAAATCTTCACCGGGTGGTGAACACTATCCAGGGATGTTTGTGGCTGAATATAATGGCCTGCGGTTAATGGCTACCACCAACACGGTACGTGTTCCTGGCCCCGTTGCTTATAATAACCACTATATTGTCCTTGAAGTCTTTACTGAATGTGCGCAGTCAAATGAATGGTTGGAGATGCTGGGCCGTCAGCTGGCAGAGATGCATCTGGCGACCAGGCAATCACAGTTTGGATTTGAAACAGATAATTATATCGGCAGTACCCCACAGCCCAATACCTGGATGGACAACTGGCTCGCATTCTGGCGCGATCAACGCATAGGTTGGCAGCTGGAATTATTGAGCGGAAAACTAGCGGCAGATGATACTATTTTTAGCCTGGGTGATCGACTGCTGGCAAAAATGGATGACTTTCTGGGGGGGGTAGATGAGACAGCCGTATTACTGCATGGTGATCTCTGGTCTGGCAATGCCGCTGCAATCGATTCAGGTGTTCCCATCATTTATGACCCCGCTTGTTATTATGGTCATAGAGAAGCGGAGCTGGGAATCATGCGAATGTTTGGTGGGTTTGGTCCCCGCTGTGAAGATGCCTATCATGAAATCTGGCCATGGGAGAAAGACAAAGAAGATCGTGTCCCCCTGTATCGTCTATACCATGAACTGAACCACTTGAATTTATTTGGCCGGTCTTACTATCAGGCCTGTATCGATACTATGAATCAGGTCCTGTAGTATCGTCCTCACAATAAGGATAAATACTAATAGATAATCTTATAGAATCTCCCGCCGAGGGTATTGCTGCCTTGATAAAACCAGTGGAGAAAGACCTGGGTAGTTTTTCTGTGCGTCGCTATATACCGCATTTTAAACAGAAAAAAGTTGGCCCTTTTGTGTTCTTTGACCATATGGGTCCGGCAGAGTTTGAGCCTGGTAATGGAATTGACGTAAGACCCCATCCCCATATTGGTCTGTCGACTGTTACGTATCTTTTTGAAGGCGAGATTCATCACCGGGATAGCCTGGGTTATGTACAGACTATTACAACGGGTGCGGTTAACTGGATGACGGCAGGCAAGGGCATTGTCCATTCTGAGCGCACCGGAGATGAATATCGTGCCAATGGACATCGTCTGCATGGCTTGCAGGTGTGGGTGGGACTCCCGGAGGAACATGAAGAGACCGAACCGGAATTCGTTCACTACGACAGTGAGGCAATACCACAGTTAGAGCATAATGGGGTAAAGATAAGTGTTGTTATTGGATCTGCGTTTGGCGAGACATCGCCGGTTTCAACACATTCCCCACTATTTTACCTGGATGTACACATGCCTGCGGGGACAAGCCTTGACTTGCCGGATGATTATAAAGAACGCGGTATACATGTGATTGAAGGGCCCGTCAGTGTGAATGACTACCAGGTAGACCCACTGGAAATGGCCATATGCAAGGCTGACGATGCGATAAACGTAACTGCCAATACCGATGCCAGGCTGATTTTGTTCGGTGGAGCGCCGCTGTCCGAACGGTATATGTGGTGGAATTTTGTGTCCAGTAAGCGCGAGCGCATAGAACTGGCAAAACAGGGCTGGAAAGAGGGTGAGTTTGATAACGTCCCGGGTGAAACTGAGTTCATTCCATTACCGGAATAAACATGATCGCCCCCGGCGTTGTTTAAGATAAAGGATTAGTCCCAGTCGTTATAATCTTCTATCTGCTGTCTAAGCTTTTTATCTTCCAGAAGGTCTTCAATCCTTCTTCTTGCTGTTAAGCTTGATAATACATCATCGTTACTGCGTGTTTCGATGGATTCCAATAGACTATCAATGTCATTTCCATCGTCTATATCGTCCATGATGTCGTCCATGTCATCATCGTTATCCTGCCTTGCTGCCATATAACCTCCCTTAAGGGTTAACTCGCCAACATTTGCGAGAAGGTGTTTACGATAGTACTACTTAGTTCTTGCCTGGTAGGAAAAATAGTTCCTGTGGCGAGCAAAATATGCCAACGGATTGAAACCTTGTCAATGAATTTTATCTAATGATTTTGGCTGTCAAAAAATGATAAAAAAAGCTGTTAAAAAATACGAATTCAATCAACCATGAACGGCTTGAAGATAATGTACAAGCTGATGGTTTATGTGGCGATGAGCAATCTTACGCCGTCCAGTCTGGGCGTGATTGATTCAAAAACCGAGGTGATTTTATCCTCCTGGTTTTTCATAAAATCGATTTCAATCTGGCGGATGTTGGGATTTACCCTGGAAAGGTCTTTCAGTCTCTCCAGTTCCGTGTGTATATGCCGGTAGGTTGTTTCTTTTGTATGCTTGATCATGTCCGGCATCATGTTATCGGCCATATTTTTGGACATATCCAGCAATCGCCTGATGGACGACTGTTTCATAGTGACAATGGTTTCTATGGTGACCTTATCAATATATGATTTAGTAGATTCGATTAGTTGATGTGGTAATTGGGTCCCATAGTCGTGCCCATCTTCATCAATAATCAAACGTAAGACCTGCGGCGGGATAAGATTTCGTAACACAAACTCCTGATCAGGGCTGATTTGCAGTATATATAGACATTCAAGTAATAGTGTGCCGGGTATGATACCCCCGGCACTGAAACTGATGGCAGTCGCATTGCCTTTTTCATAGCTAAGAGCCAGGTCAAGGGCACCTGTGACCATAGGGTGGGTCCAGCCCAGGTAGTGCCAGTTTTCATGGACCAGGGCGGTTTGTCTGTCAAAGGTAATGGTCATGCCTTCGTCAGGAAGTTGAGGAAAAGCCGTTACCATGTCTTCACCTGGTCTCAGTATTAATGCGAATTCACTGTGATCTTCAGAATCAATGCCAAAGCAATTAAAAGCTGATTCCATTAACTGCTGAAGTAAATCAGATTGATCAGTAAATTGGGCCTGTTGTTGAAGGGTATTAGCCTGTACTGGTGGACATGAATTGTATTCCAGTAAACGGTCTCTGCCGTTTTCCAGGTCTTTCAGCAAACTTTTATTCATCCTATTAGTATGGTTAATTAACTCATCTGCACAGGCATCCGGCTGTTTTAATATATCGATGAGTGATGGATTTATTTGATGGTAGATTTCCTGGCCGGTCTGACAGGGGGCGAGAAAGGCCCCCAGTCCATCCCGATACCACCTAAGTAAGGTCTCCTGTGCGCTGGATGCAATATAGGGGACAAGGATCTTGACCGGGTGTTTTTGGCCTATACGATCCAGTCGGCCAATGCGCTGTTCAAGCAGGTCTGGGAGTAGCGGCAGGTCAAACAGGACCAGGTGATGGGCAAATTGAAAGTTCCTGCCTTCACTGCCTATTTCTGAACAGATCATCATGCGTGTTCCGGACTCGGGATCAGCAAAATATTCTGCTGCCCGGTCGCGTTCCAGGATAGACATGGATTCATGAAAGACAGCGGGGTAAATGCCGTGTCGGGTTTTGAGATATTCGCTAAGTTCCAGTACGGATTGCCTGGCGTGGGTAATGACCAGGAGTTTTTCCGGTTTGAGTTCTTCATAGATCTTAATTAGCCACTCGACACGGGGATCCACCACGGTCCAGTGTGGCCCGCCCTTGTGCTCATATGCCAGTTCCAGTGAAGACAGGTGCTGATGATCTGTGTCAATGGTTAACTCCAGGCCTATATAGGCATCAGGTTTGGCAAGGGGGTAGGTCAATAATTGTCTTTCTGGAAACCCCTTGATGGTACTGCGGGTATTTCTGAACAGGACCCTGCCGGTACCATGAATATCCAGCAGATAATGGACCAGGGCGTCCCTTCGTTCAGGGTTTAGAGATAACTGAGAACCGTCCTGGGGAATAAAACGTGACAGGTCTGTACCCAGTGCCGTTGCCAGTTGAGCTATTATGTTTGTGGCTGGCCGGGCCTGTTCGAATAGTGCCTTGACTGATTTTGCAATGGGTTCGTATTGCTTTTCCTCTTTGATGAAGGTGTCAAAGTCATGAAACCGATCAGGGTCAAGCAATCTCAGCCTGGCAAAATGGCCTGCTTTGCCCAGTTGTTCAGGTGTTGCTGTCAGTAACAGAACCCCGGCAGTAATCTTTGCCAACGCTTCAATGGTCAAATAGGCAGGGCTGGCTGTTTCAGGTGTCCAGTTCAGATGATGGGCTTCATCAACCACCAGCATGTCCCAGCCCGCAGCGAGAATATCTATTTTAAATGGATTATTTTCAGTCAAGGTGTTGAGACCACACAGTACCAGTTGTTCATCAAGCAGGGGGTTATCTGTCTCAGAGATTTTTGTATCAGCATGTCGCTGGGCATCATACAGGCTGAAACGCAGGTTAAATCGACGCAGCATTTCCACCAGCCACTGATGTAACAGGTTGTCAGGTACAACAATAAGTACCCGTTTGATTTGTTCATTATGTAGTTGCTGGTGAATGATTAGGCCAGCTTCAATGGTTTTACCCAGGCCGACTTCATCGGCCAACAGGACCCTGGGCGCATAGCGGTTACTGATTTCCCGGGCTATATAAAGCTGATGAGGGATCAGATCTACACGGCAGCCGGTAATGGTGGCAACAGGGTGCCGATGCATAAAATTTAATGCCGACAATGCGAGGTGGCGAAGATGAAACCATTTGCTTTCATCCACCAGACCTGCCAACAAGCGTTCAGCAGGACCATACATCACCTGTTTTGCATCAATATCAATCTCATGGATGCTGGCTGGTGTATTGTTTATATCTTTGCCGTGATAGCAATACAGACCCGCCTCATCCTGTTCAAGATGGGCAATAATGAGTTCTGCTCCATTGCGGTGCCTGATGTTATCTCCTGGTTTATATAATACCCTGGAGAGAGGTGCTGACTGGCTTGAATACGTCCGGGTTTCACCGGTGGCAGTAAACAGTAAGGTCACTCGCCGATTTTCGCTGGTTATGACTGTTCCCAGGCCCAGTTGCAGTTCTGCATGATTGACCCAGCGCTGTCCCGGTACAAATTGATCAGCCAATGGCTAGCCCTCTTCATTAAAAATGTCGACATAGTAATAAATCATATGTAGATGTCTATCTGTCTTTTTCAATTGAGCTTAGTGAGTTAAAAGAGGGGCTTATGATTTGTTTTTTGAGCGTTGAAAGAGCTGGGGGTTTTCGTGGGTAAATTTTTCAATCCATTGCTCCAAAAACGAGTCGTTTTCCTGGGTACGGAAATACCTATACCCCAATATGGAGATGATGGCGGCACCCACGGTATCGACGATTAAATCCCACATTGTGTCTGTTAGCCCCGAGGGGTCATTGAACATGGGCTTTTTGCATATTCATCCCAAATATATAATCCATTGAAAATTCAAATATTTCCCATAATGCCCCCAGCGCCACAGCAAATACAAAGGCAAACAGTCCCATGAATCCTGCAGTCAAATCCAGGTTGATATCATCTTTTTCGTTCAGGACATACACCAGCAGGAAGCCGATAATTCCCAATAGCAGGCCTGAGCCCGTATGTAATACCACGTCCCACCACCAGTAAACATCATAGTAATTATGCACCTCCCCAAGAAATAATGAGGCATATAGAAACAGGATTGCTAACAGTTCAAATTCATGGGGTATTTTGATGGCAAATCGTTTCCCCAGGGTAAAGGGTAAAAAGGTAATAAACATGATCGTCAGAATCTCGGCGGTCAGCAGGAATTGCATTTTATAGATGGCGATTAATGCACCGATCAGCATGGTGAATTTTGTGAATACAGTAATGGCCCGATGGACCATCAGTGAAGTAATATGTATTTGTAACATAGTCAGGTGGTTATTTTTCAGATGTTCCTTCTAAATGTAGTTCAAACCTCATTTGTTCAGCAACCTTCAACATTCCACCTAGTACAGAAAATGGCCTGAGATTTAGTTGTGCATGACTCAGGACAAAAAAAGCATCGATATTAAGGATGTCACCATCACGTTGTGTCCTGGCATCCAGCTTCAGGGTGATCAGACTATCTTTAATAGCCAGTTGCACATCATATATGTTTTGGCTATTTAAATATGTTTCACCGGATATATTAATCCTGATTTCAGGGTGATTTTCACTGTCCAGTAGGCCCTCGCTAAGCATATTGTCCTGGGTACCCTGAATATCTGATTCACTGGGGACAGATTCATAGCCATCACCGGCGAGCTGGCGTTCTGTCTCATCATCTATAATAAAGTCGGCTACAGGCAGGGTTAATGTTGCAGTTGAGATACCGGGCGCGGGCGTGTACTCAATTTCTCCACTGATGGATCGGTTGGTGACGATATGGTTATGACCCATTTCTGATAACAATCCAGCGCGACCGACAAACACCTTCAGTATTGAGCGATCTGGGTCAATATTATAGTTTACAGTGCCATTATGTGGCCTGGCGTTTTCATCCTGGGCATATAGAGACTGGCTAACGAATAAAGACACGCTGAGCGACAGACACAGGATGAAAATGCTTTGTCGAAATGGGGTCAAATCCAAATACATAGTCCCTGATTTTCCCCGGATTTTTATCTTCTCTCCAGCGGTTATTTGTCTTTTGGCTAAAAACACACCATTACCACGGGAAAACCATGAAAAATTTGAGGAAATAAAAGGGAAATTGATAGTAACCGCAGGATCACGATATGCTGATGTTTGATATATTATGAGAAGCGATTGTTCATGCTGCAAAGATATACGAGCAGTATGAAACAATCACTCATGGCCTAGCGAATGATTACACATTCACGTGATCTAAGCACAGGTTCCATCAATGGTGGTAATGAACAGGATTATAATGAATAAAGCTTACAAAATATTTTCTGCTTTCAGTATTACCATCGCCATTTATATGGGGTTCGTCACGGTAGCAAATAGTGATCCACTGGCGAATCGAACTGCTTCAAATTCAGAATTCACCTTCATTCGCCTGGTTTACAATTCTGCTCCTGCCATGTACCAGGGATATGGATATGGAATCCGGGACAGTTGGCGGGTAGATTGGCCAGATGCCGAAAATCATTTCCTGCAGGGATTGAAGCGATTAACCAGTGTGGATGCCGCCAGTAATGGGCAATTATTGTCCTTAATGGATGAGGAATTGTTTGATTATCCCTGGTTGTATGTATTGGAAGTAGGTTCGTGGGTGCTGGGTGAAATGGAAATTCAACGGCTACGAGAATTTCTGTTAAAAGGCGGTTTTTTAATGATTGATGATTTTCATGGTAGCCGGGAATGGGCCGGGTTTATGGCAACCATGCGGAAGGTCTTTCCTGATAGACCGGTTATGGAATTTACCAACAGTGATCAAGTCCTACATGTATTGTTTGATCTTGATAACCGTATTCAGATTCCCGGTATACATACTTACTGGAGTGGGAATACTTTTGAAAAAGATGGGATATCTCCGCACTGGCGAGGGATTTATGATGATGACGGCAGGTTAATGGTTGCCATCAATTTTAATATGGATATTGGTGATGCATGGGAACATGCTGATCATCCCAATTATCCTGAACCCATGACGGCACTGGCATACCGGTTTGGAGTGAATTATGTCATTTATGCCATGACGCATTGATTAGCATGATAGATTTTTTACTTAAATATCCTCAAATCGTCTATGACCAGGGTGAATTGATCTTTGCCAGGGAATGGCCGACGTGGATAGCAATCACATGCTTCATCATTATAGTACTCGCCATATCGGCAATGTTGCTTATCAAACGCAGCAGTTTGAGGTTATCGCAAATTCTGACTATCTGGGTATTACAGGTACTGCTGGTAATGGTTGTATTGGTGGTGATCTGGAAACCGGCCATCATGACTGAAAAGCTCAGGGCAGGGGACAACGTTATTGCCATGATGCTGGATACCTCTGAGAGTATGAATTACACGGAGCAGGGTGAATCCAGAATGCAGACGGCATTGGCCGTTATGGAAAAGGATGCCATTGCCGGCTTGAATGACCAGTACCTTCTCCAGCGGTTTACCTTCGATCAGGAAGCTGCTCCTATTGAGTCCTACAACACCTTACCGCCGCCTGAACAGATGACCTTACTGGGCGATTCAGTCAGGCAGGTATTGAGTATGTCACGGTCGACGCCATTAGGGGCCATAGTCCTGGTCTCAGACGGTGCGGATAATGCCGGGACCCTGACCCAGGACCAGCTGGCAGAGATTGCAGGGTTTAATGTCCCGGTACATACCATTGGCATTGGTCGTGAGGCCATACCAGAGGACCTTGAACTACAGACCGTGAGCCTGCCAGGTCAGGCCTTGCCCGGGACCATATTGGCTGCCAGGGTTGCGGTGCGCCATGATAAATCCGGTCTGGCTAGGCTTAAGGTTTATGATAATGACAATATCATCATGAGCCATGAGCTGGAGTTGGAGGAAGGTCATTCAGTGACCACGGCCTGGATTGATATCCCGGTATCAGATACTGGCTATAGACACCTGAAGTTTTCCCTGGACCCCTGGGATGGCGAGCAGGTCACCCAAAACAATCAACAATCGCGGGTGGTGAACGTTAAGGAAGAAAAGTACAGAGTATTATATATCGAGGGTGAGCCACGTTGGGAATACAAGTTCATGCGCCGTGCCATGGACAAGGACCCCAGCATAGACCTGGTTAGTCTGTTACGTGTTAGTCAGAATAAGTTTTACCGCCAGGGCATCAGCAGTGCCGATGAACTTGAAGAAGGTTTTCCAACGAGCCGAAAAGAATTGTTTAAATATAACGCCTTGATCATTGGTAGTATTGAGGCAGCATCGTTTACTCCTGAACAACAGCAAATGGTTCACGATTTTGTCAGCGAGCGTGGTGGCAGCCTGTTGATGATTGCCGGTATAAATGGCCTGGGTAACGGTGGATGGGACAACACCTTATTAAATGATGTCTTGCCGGCAAAGTTAGACCAGGATAATAATCCTTTTGTCAGGGAGAAGGTCAAAGTGGATATGACCTCGGTGGGGCTTCATTCATCCATGTTGAAATTTGATCAGGACATAAATCGCAACCGTCTGCAGTGGCAGGAATTACCCGAAATTGCGGATTACCAGCTAATTGATAGTCTAAAACCGGCTGCTGCGACATTGCTGACTTTTGACGCCGCCGGGGAAACCCACCCATTACTGGTCAACCAGCCGTATGGGCGTGGTTTCAGTTATATCCTTGCGACCGGGGGTACCTGGCGTTGGCAAATGAGTTTGCCGTTGGACGATCAGCGTCATGAGACCTTCTGGCGCCAGTTATTGAGAGAAATGGTTATTGATACCCCGGGACGTTTTTTTATTACCAGCCAGGTGACCGGTAACAGGGTCAGGATTAAATCTGAAATACGTAATGAAGAATACCAGCCGGAACGGGAATTAAAATTGACGGCCATAGTAACGCCAGAATCCGGTGAAGTCATGACTGTGGAGTTGCATCCATCCACTGATCTGCCTGACCTCATGTCCGGGGAATTCAGGGCCGATACCTCGGGTCTGTATAATATCGAAACCATTACCCGTCGCGATGATGAACCCATAGATTCCGCGAGGATGGCCATCTATCACGATGCCGGCAAGGCCGAATATTTCTCATTACGCACCAATCGAAATCTACTGCAACAACTGGCTGATGCAACAGGTGGACGTTACTGGACAATAGATGAGCTGGATGAACTGCCAAGTGCGATAGAGTTTTCTTCTGCCGGCATTACCGAAAGAGAGATTAGCCCGTTGTGGGATGCTCCCTTATTCTTCATTTTGTTAGTGTTACTTAAAACCACTGAGTGGCTGCTCAGGCGTCGCTGGAATACCATATAAATGTTACGTCTATTTACTTGTTTAATCTTGATGATGCCGATGGCAGTCTTCGCTGATCGCTATGTGACTATCATTCAGGGATTAGATGGCACACAAACCTATGGACAGCAATTCACAGAGCAGGCCACGCGATTAAACATTGCCGCAGAGTCTATTACCGAGAATTCATTGATACGGTTTATTTCCGGTGATGAAGCGACCCGGGAAAACATTATGGAACATTTTAGTCAACTGCAAACCGTTATGCAGGAAGATGATCGTATCGCCGTGTTTCTTATTGGTCATGGCAGCTTCGACGGTTACGAGTATAAATTCAATATCCCCGGGCTCGACATAACGGGAGAAGACCTGCAGACTGCCATGGATGCGTTGCCTGCTCGTATCCAGATGTTGGTGAATACCAGCAGTGCCAGTGGGGCAATTAAAGAGCAGCTTGAAAACGAAGATCGTGTGGTCATAACCGCTACCCGAAACGGCAATGAAAGGTTGGCTACCCGGTTTGGCGAATATTTCTTTGCAGCCATTGAGGACTCGGCAGCAGATTTAAACAAAAATGATGCCATTACCGCCCAGGAAGCATTTGATTATGCCGAGCGCATGGTCAAGGATTATTTTGAATATCAGGGCCAATTGGCGACGGAGCACCCGGAGATTTCCGGAGACTATGCGGGCCAATTTGTGATTGCCCGGCTGGGTCAGGACAGGCCTGAAAGGGAAGACTCTGAACTGACCAGGTTATTGTCAAAGCGTAGTGCACTTGATATCAAGATAGAGGAATTGCAGCTTAAGAAGGGTGAGTTGCAACAGGATGATTTTCTCAGTCAATTACAGATGCTGATGATTGAACTCTCAACCTTACAGGAAAAGATAGACCAGCTTGGTGGGGTGTCCGGGGAATGACACTGTCGGCATTAAACCTCCAGCGATCCTGTATTTCATTAGTTTTATTTTTATTTATGACTGGTCCAGCTGTGGTGGTGGCCCGGTCCATGCATTATGGCGCCATTAACATACCGGATCTCAAACAGTGTGATGAGATGCATTGGCACGGTGAACTGCAGCCGGCCCGGCAATGTTACCGTCAACTAATCTCAACCAGTGCCGATCTACTGGTGCAGGCAGAGAGTACCTGGGCCCTGAACGATATTAAATCGGCCAATACCCTGTTTCAATCTGCTGTGAAGGCCGATCCTGATAATGCCCTCATACGCCTGCGTTGGGGTGAACTGTATATGCAGACGTATCAGTATCAAACAGCGTTTGAATTGTTCCAGGAGGCCCTGCTACGTGAACCTGAAAACAGCTTTGCGCAGATAGGTGCGGCAAAGGCATTGGCTGAGCGGTTTGAATCTGATGCAAGAAAGTATATCGATCAGGTTATGGCCAACGAGAATGCCGCGGCTGGTGCCCAGTATCAGGCCTTATTGTTATTGGCAAGAATGGCCATGGAAGCGACAGAGATGTTCAAGGCCGTGGATTTTCTCAATGAGGCAGAGTCCATTGCTACAGAGCATGGACTGTTACCACTGGAGATCTATGCATTATTTGCCAGCATGGACCTGTTGGAGGGAAAGTCTGATTCAGAATGGATCAGTCGTGCATTACAGATCAATCCGGCGTATGGCGATATCTATGCGATACCCGGGTATTTTTTCTGGGTGTCCCGTCGATACCGGGAATCCATCGAGCTCTTCAGCAAGGCCATTGATATTAAGCCGGACCACTGGATTGCCCACATGGAACTGGGGATTAACCTGTTACGCGATAACCAGGTGACCCGGGCGCGCCAGCATCTGGAGATTGCCTATGGCGGTGATCCCTATAATCCAAAGACTGTGAATACATTACGTCTACTGGACACCTTTGATGAATATGATCTGATCAATGTTCCCGATACTCCAAAACAAAATACCTTCCCAAGCATAATATTTCGCCTGCACAAAGATGAGAGCGGCGTTTTACAGCCTTATGCTGAACGGTTGGCGGAGCGGGGGATTCGTGAATATACCGAGCGTTACCAGTTTGAATTAAAAGAACCGGTAATCATTGAGATTTATCCAAACCATGACGACTTTGTCGTGCGGACCATAGGCATGCCAGGGGTGGGGATACTGGGGGCCGCCTTTGGTTATGTGTTTGCAATGGATTCACCGACTGACCATCCTGACAAGGAATACCACTGGGGGACCACCTTGTGGCATGAACTCGCCCATGTATTTACCCTCGAGGCCACCGACCACCTAATTCCCCGCTGGTACAGCGAGGGTATATCCGTTTTTGAGGAATGGCGATATGGCCCCATCAAGGGGATACGTATTCCGGTAAATGTCCTGGGGGCCATGGCCGAAGACAAATTTCTACCCATTGCTGAACTGGACAATGGTTTTATTCGTCCCACTTATAACGATCAGGTTATTGTTTCTTATATGCAGGCAGGCTTGGTGTGTGAATTCATTACGCGAAAGTTTGGTTCTGAGAAAATTGTTGCCATGCTGGCCGAGTTCAAGGAGGGGGGCAATACCAGCCAGGCTGTGCGCCGGGTGTTGGAAATGGCGCCAGAAGAATTTGATGACCTTTTTGATGACTTTGTGGCCCGTGAGTTCGGTGAGTTACTGGAGCATCTGGATGACTGGAAAAAACTGCACCAGACGGCAGTAAAAAATCTGGCCCAAGAAGACTGGCAGGATGCCCTGGATGCCGCAGAACAGGCCGTTGATATCTTTCCAGACTATGTAGAAAGTGATAGCCCAATGTTATTTATGGCCACCGCTCATTCAAAACTGGAAAATGATGATGCCCAGACAGGAATTTTGTATGAATATTGGCAAAAGGGAGGGTATGCACCGGAGGCCATCTGGCTGCTGGCCCGGAAATTTTATAACAGCGGTAAAACGTCCCAGGCCATAGAGGTGTTGAATTCCTTAAACCTGGTTGATCCATTTGATGCTGAACTGCATAGTACCCTGGGAGACTGGTTATTGGAGGACCACAGATTGGCAGAGGCATTGGTGGAATATGAGGTTGCCCTGGCTATGAACCCACACGATATGGCCGCGGCCTATTACCGCATTGCCAATGTTAATCACCGCCTGGAAAATTATGATGAGGCAAGGAAAAACGTATTGGCAGCACTGGAAATCGCGCCCTATTATCGACCGGCGCAAAAATTATTATTGGAAACCACAAGAATAAAATAACAACAAGGAGCTGAAACCTCATGTCAGAAGAAGAGAATAACACAGGGACTCTGGATTCAGAGGAGGTCAGATCACTGGTTGAGTCCTTCAGGACGTCCATGGATCGCATACGGGTTGAAGTCCATAAGGTCATAGTTGGACAGAATGAAGTCGTTGAGCATTTATTGACAACCTTACTGGTTGGCGGCCATTGTCTGATTACCGGGATGCCTGGGACGGCGAAGACATTATTAGTCAGGACCCTGGCCACGGCATTAGGCCTGACATATAAACGAATACAGTTTACTCCCGATCTGATGCCAACGGATGTGACCGGGACTGACATCATTGAGGATGATGCCACAACGGGCCATAAGACCTGGACATTTGTTCAAGGGCCAATCTTTGCCAATGTATTACTTGCGGATGAGATAAACCGGACCCCACCCAAGACTCAGTCCGCCCTGTTGGAAGCCATGCAGGAAAAGTCTGTGACAGTTAGGGGTAAAATTCACAAACTGGATCCGCCTTTTTTCGTCCTGGCAACTCAAAACCCAATTGAACTGGAGGGAACATACCCATTACCCGAGGCCCAGTTAGACCGATTCTTATTTAATGTTGTCCTGGATTACCTGAGCGATGATGATGAACTTGCCGTGGTCAATCGGTTTACCACCCGGGTGGATATGCCGGAGGTGGATGTATGTTCAAATGCAGAAGATATTCTCAAGTTTCAATGGTTAGTTAGACAGGTGCCGGTAGCGGATTCGGTGAATCGATATGCTGTAAACCTGGTCCGCGCTACCCGCCCGAAAGATCCTGCTGCCCCGGATGCGGTAAGGAAATATGTAAATTTCGGGGCCAGTGTCAGGGCGACCATGTTTTTGACCCTGGCAGCCAAGGCCAATGCATTATTGGAGGGGCGTTACCATGTCAGTAATGATGATATAGCCGCCATTGCCTTACCCGTGCTGCGCCATCGTGTTTTGACCAATTACCATGCGGAATCAGATGGAACATCCGTAGACGATATATTACGACTCGTTCTTGAGCATGTGAAGTCCTGACCCTATGAATTCACCACAGGCTCAATCAAACCCCACTCGGTTATTACAACCGGATGTGCTGGCCAGGTTATCCAACCTGGAGCTGGTGGCACGTGCTGTGGTTGAAGGATTTTTAATCGGATTACACCGTTCACCGCAGTTTGGGTTTAGCCAGGAGTTTGTGGAATACCGTCCTTATGTGGAAGGTGACGATCCGCGATTTGTTGACTGGAATGTCTATGCACGCATTGAAAAGGCCTATATAAAACGCTTTTTAGGTGAGACCAATAGCCATTTAATGTTGTTGCTGGATTCCAGTGCATCCATGTCCTATGGTTCTGCCAATATTACAAAATTTGATTATGGTCAGTTCCTGGCGGCCAGTCTGGCATTCATGTCATCACAACAGCATGATGCGGTTGGATGTATCGTCTTTGATGACGATGTGGTGGAGTACCGGGCACCGTCCACGCGCAGTGGAAAATTGTTAGGTGTGTTACATGCCATAGATAATGCAGAGGCATCTCGTGGTACTGATTTGGGAAAACCCTTTCAACACTTCAGTGAATTATCCAACCGTCGTGGCATGGTGGTGGTGATTTCAGATTTTTATTGTGATGCCGAAGAGATGATCGAAAGTGTCCGTCCGTTGGCATTTAAGGGGCAGGATATCATTTTATTTCAGTTGCTTGATCCTGGTGAAATTAACCCGGGATTCAAGGATGCAGTCTTGATTGAAGATCTTGAGACCGGTGAAACCATGGAAGTTTCAAAGAAATTTATCCGCGACCAGTATCCAAAAAAGATTCAACAGCATATTGATTCCATTAGTGAAGCGGCAACCAGTGTTGGTGCAGACCATGTCCTGGTCGATACCTCAGAGCCATTGGACCAGGCGTTGCATAATTACCTGTTATTCAGGCAGAGACGGAGGTAGGGATGGGACTGGGCGCGCCATTATTTTTGATTGGCCTCGGCCTGGTTGCCTTGCCCATATGGTTGCACCGTATGAATACCCTGAACCCTGAGCGCCACCCATTTCCCTCGGCCATGTTACTCGAACAAAGTAAACGTACCCTGATTCGAAAGAAACTGAGATATCTGTTATTAATGGCATTTAGAATCGGGTTTATTGCCTTACTCATGCTGGCATTTGCCAAACCGTTAATCACCCGTCCACCCGTTATTGCCGGTGGTGACGATGCGGTCCTTCATATGATTGTGGTGGATACCTCGTTCTCCATGAATTATGGCAACCGGTTTGATGAAGCCAGGGGAGTGGTTGGAGATATTATCTCTGAAATCAATGATGGTGATATCGTTCAGCTTATTGCTGCCAGTAACACGGTTGAAATACTCATGGAACCCACTGGCATACACGCAGAGACAGGGCCTGTCATCGAACAGTTACGCCCCGGAAACGGGAGGCTGGATATGGGGAATCTAATTGCTGCGTTGGACAGACTGATTGATGAATATGAGATGGCAACAGAAATGCATTTAATCAGTGATTTTCAGGAAAGTGCATTACCTTCAAAGTTCGCCGATCTGGTGCCCGACTCACTAAAATCCAATCTTCAGGGAGTTAAACTTTATCAAACTGGTTCAGACGAGGCAGACAATGCGTATATAGATTCCCTCTTGCGCATCGATAACGGAATAGAAGTTGCTGTGCGGTCGGGTCCGACCATGTCCGGTGAGGCCACTGTTGAAATCGCTCTAAATGGTGAGGCCATTGCCAGTAAGTCTGTAGAGTTTGCAGAATCTGGTTTAACCTTGTTTGATTTTTCACTGGACGAGGTCCCTGAGGGTGAAAACCGATTGGTGGCCAGCCTGGTTAATAATGATCAGCTTGAGGAGGATAACGTTCGATATTATATTTTTGATAATACACCACCCAGGCCGGTGCTGCTATTAACAGAAAATACGGACGCCCTGTCAGTAAAATACCTCACTGCCGCAGTCGAATCAGCACAGCAGGGTTACCGCGTTGAACCGGTGAGATTGAATGACCTTGACCCACGAATCATCCAGCGTTACCCATGGATCATTGTCGATGATATGGGCATCATAAATGAGACCCTGGCACCTACCATAACTGAATACCTGCAAAATGGTGGATCGGTATTGGCTGCCCTGGGTGACAGGGCGGCATCAAAAGACACGGTCCCTGTAATTGAAATTGATATTACCACTGAGAGATTGGCGTCTGATATCTCCGTGCCGTATACCGTCTCCGCCATTGACCTCAGCCATCCCGCATTGGCTGAAACCAGCGGCTGGCGAGATATCAAAGTTAGTCGTTATCTGGGACTGGATGTCGGAAATGAGGCAGATATTCTGGTCGAACTGGAAGATGGCGCCCCCCTGGTGATTGAGAAAAAGGTCGGCAATGGCGTGGTATTATTGTTTACCTCCAGTCTGGATAATTCACAAAATGATCTCCCCGTCAGGCCGATATTTGTGAATTATATTGCGGAAGCAGGTAAGTATCTGTCGGGGGACCAACAGTTAAAGCAAAACCAGCTGGCAGGAGAGTATTTACAACTGGTACAGACTGGCTCAGCGGCCGGACAGGTTATTGAT
The DNA here is from genome assembly GCA_038131795.1 of Candidatus Eutrophobius brisbanensis. Taxonomy (GTDB): domain Bacteria; phylum Pseudomonadota; class Gammaproteobacteria; order Eutrophobiales; family Eutrophobiaceae; genus Eutrophobius; species Eutrophobius brisbanensis. The sequence continues at coordinate 465,472 of JAYPQE010000003.1, forward strand.
CCCCTGGGTAGAGATTTATTGTCGCTGGCACAAACCCATAGCAGCCAGGACATAAAACTGGACCTCACAGGATTTTATGAGATCTATACCGCCAATACTGAATCGTTGGTGGCTGTCAATCAGGATCTTCGTGAATCAGAATCAATTTTAATGTCAAATGAGGCAATCTCCGCATGGCGAGAGGCCCTGGTTGCGCCACAAAACCGTGAATCCAGCACCGGCCCTATCAATATTGATCAGGATTCAATCGAATTATGGCATATACTGTTAATCTTAATGGGTCTTGTTGTACTGATTGAATCGATAATTGGAAATCATTATCTCGGAACCCGTAGAGGTTATACTTAGATGACGCCAATCTCTGAAAAACTTGACCAGTTACTCGACCAATACCACAAAAGGTTAAAGAAAGTTTTCTTGCTAAGAGGCGCAGCGGTACTGGTTGTTGTCTCTCTGCTTATTTCGGTCTCGATAGCGGTCATATCTATTAAGAACGGGTTTGCCAGCGAAACAATAAACACAGGCAGATTATTGCTGTTGCTGGCAATTGGCACAGTTGTGTTTTTCTTCTTTTTCAAACCATTGGATTTGCTTCGTAAAAATCTGCCGGGTTTAATTGAAGCACGATCCAGAGAATTCAAGGGCCGTATTGAAACCTATAACGGGTTAAATGCTAATCATCCTCTAAAAGATTTGCTGGCCGAAGATACCCTGGCAGTTGCCAATAAAAATACACCTGAACAAATCATTCAAAAGCGTGAATTGACTCTCCCAACCATTATCACTGCTGTTAGTGCATTGGTATTTTTGTGGGTGATTATCGCAGGTCCGGGGCTGTTAAATTATGGTGTCAGACATCTATGGGGAGGGTGGGCCTTTTCTGATCTGTTGCCACCCCAGACCATCAGCATGACACCGGGTGATGAGGCAGTACGCAGGGGGGGGAGTGTCCGTCTGTTGGCACATATGAATGGTTTTGACCCAAGTACTGCCAGCATCCAGGTAAAAATGGGGGACAGTGACTGGCAGGAAGTGGATATGGTAAAGACCGAATCCGGTTTTGAGTTTACTTTTTTCTCGATTCGCGAGTCTACCGAATATTATGTAACTTCATCCAGTATCCGCAGTCCCAACTACCAGATCCAGGTTGTGGATTTGCCCGATATAGATAACCTGAAACTGACCTATCATTTCCCTGACTGGGCCAAACGGGCTGCGGAAATAAGGGACCCGGGTGGTGACATTCAGGCCATTGCCGGGACGAATATTGATCTTGAGGTGACCACTGATGCGCCATTACCATCGGGTGTGCTGGTATTAAATGGTGAATCCAGGGACCTGGATTTACTAGAGCAAACGGCAACAGGTAGGTTTCAAATAACCGATGATGGTCAATATTACATTGCAGCGCGGTTAGGTGGTGAACTGGTCAGGCTGAGTGAAGATTACTTTATCCGGGTGTTGGACGATGGCAAACCCGAGATCCAGATCAACCGTCCCGGTCGCGACTGGACTGCCAGCAGTATTGAAGAGGTCACTATTGCGGTTGAGGCCTCGGACGACTATGCACTGGAGACCATGGAGCTTAGATATTCAATCAATGGTGGAGAGTGGCAATCTATGCCCATGGAGGTTGAAGGTCGGACGGTCGAGGCCGATCACGTATTTTTTCTTGAGGAGATGCAGGCCAGGTCCGGGCGTGATGCCGATGCCCCACTGGCAGATCTTCAGGCCGGTGACCTGGTGGCCTATTATGCCCGCACATCTGACCGGGACCAGGAATCTTCAACCGATATGTATTTTATCCAGGTGCAGCCGTTTGATCGGCGCTATACCCAGTCCCAGCAGGGTGGTGCAGCCGGCGGTCAGGGTGGTAATGAACAGCAGGAGATATCACAACGGCAAAAAGAAATTATAGTCTCCACCTGGAACCTGATACGGGAAAAGACGGAGGCCGGTGGTGAAGTCTCATCCACTACCCAGGACAATGCAGTGCTGCTTTCAGGTCTACAGTCGACCCTGTCAGAACAGGCAAAGACACTGGCAGAACGTACCCGTGCACGACAGCTCAATGCCGATGAACAGATCAATCAATTTGTGGAAAACATGGAAATGGCGGCTGAGGCCATGGTGCCGGCATCTGAGTACCTGGAAAAGATTGACCTTGAAAGTGCTATCCAGCCGGAACAGGAGGCATTGCAGCATCTATTAAGGGCTGAAGCCGTATTTACTGATATGCAGGTGGCCTTCAACCAGGGTGGCCAGGGAGGCGGTGGCGGTGGACGAGCGGGACAGGACCTGGCAGAAATGTTTGAACTGGAAATGGACTTGAAGAAAAATCAGTATGAAACAGGCGAGTCTGCGTCTCCCAGCACCCAGTCACAACAATCAGATGATGCTATGGACCAGTTGGAAGACCTGGCCCGACGACAGGAACAGCTGGCAAACAATTTAAGACAGCAGAATAACCTTACTGAGGCCCAACGCTGGCAGCAGGAAATGCTCAGTCGCGAAGCGGAAGAGTTGCAGCAACGGCTTGAACAGATGGAGCGTATGGCCCAGAACAATCAACAGGGACAACAAGGACAACAAGGACAACAGGGACAGCAGTCATCATCTCAGGGCAGTAGTGGTCAGCCGCAAACGGCAGGGAATGGACAACCTGGGTCTCAGGGTGGACAGGGAGGAAGTCAGTCGGAAACTTCTCGCAGGTTAGAAAGTGCCATCAGGGCGATGAATGAGATTTCCGAGGCCATGCAAAACCAGGGAGACAGGGAAGCACTGGATCGCGCAGCTGAGGAAGCCAGCAGACAATTACAGGGGGCCCGAGATGAGGTGGCCCGTAATCAACAACGGTCCATGCAGTCGTCATTCGATGACATGGCGGCCACAGCCAATGAATTGTTTGAAGAACAGATGGTCATGGAACAGGAATTACAACAGGCGGTAAGACGTGCCCTGGCAGAACGTGACAGGACGGGCCAGGTCACCAGTGGTCTGTCTCCTGATCAAGAGGCGGAACTTGCAGAACAAAAGAAGGCTATGTCCGAACGTTTGCAGGGACTGGAACAGGCCATTCATTCTGCAGTTGAACAATATGAAGACGCCATGCCTGAAGCAATTGCCGATCTGGAAGAAGCCCGTGATGTTATCGGCCAGTCCCAGCTGCAGGAACGCCTGTATGTGGCTTCTGAATATATCGCTTATGGAGCAGCACCCTATATTGCCGGTAGTGAAAGTGCCGTTACCCAGGCGTTGAATGATATAACTGAAAAATTACAGGACGCTAATCGGATTGCTAATGGAACTGAACTGGCAGACAGTGATGAGTTGGGTCAGGCCCTGGCGCAGACGCGTTCCCTTAGACGGGAACTGGAACGAATGAATCGAGATGGACAGTCATCACAACCCTCTGAGCAATCAGGTGAGCCGTCAAAAACTTCTTCAGAGTCTTCAACGCCGGGTGGAGAAAGCCCAGGCGAGAATATGGCTGGTGGAAATGTCTATGGGGGAGGCGTATGGGGTGGTTACGCCAATCGTGACAGGCCTGTGATTAACCGTGAAACGTGGGACCGTTTTGGACAGGAAATTGGAGAGACCGCCCAGGCAATTCGTGATGTGATACCCGAGCTGCGGGACCAGGATTTAAGTCTGGAAGAAATTAACGAGATCCGTGAGCTGGCCCAGCAATTACAGCAGCAGCTGTCATTTGCAGGCAATGGCAGGAATGAGGACATCATCGAGCAGGAATACCTGGCGGCGTTAAACCTGCTGGAACAACTGGAACTCAGGCTGGATGCAGGAATCAAGAGTAAAGATCCTCAAAAAGTCAGATCAGCGGCTGCTGAACCAATTTCAACAGAATACAAAGATGCCATTGCCGAATACTACCGTCGATTGAGCCGAGAGGAATAACGGCAATAATTGATACCCACCCCTGTTTACAGGTGTTTTTCCAGATAAATCTACCACGTTACCATTGGTAAAAGCAGGAGATATGTTACTATTCAGGCTGTGGTCCGTGTCGGTCTTCGTGGCGTGAAATTATGAACCCCGTCAGGCCTGGAAGGGAGCAGCGGTAATAATGGATACGGGTGCGGTGATTCGATGCGGACCCTTAATTATGTATAAGCATGGCCGGTCATCCATACGCGGCGGCAGCCTCTGAGATAATCTGTGCTAAAATACAAGAATAACAAGGACACGACAGGCAAGACCTGTCAGTTGTAACACAGGGTGTAAACTAAATAATGACATACCAGGTTCTTGCCAGAAAATGGCGGCCACAATCCTTTGATGACATGGTGGGACAGACCCATGTCCTTGCTGCATTGAAAAATGCGCTTGATTCAGATCGTCTTCATCATGCTTATTTATTTACGGGGACCCGTGGAGTGGGTAAAACCACTCTGGCGAGAATATTAGCCAAGTGTCTGAATTGCGAACAAGGTGTCAGTTCAAGGCCTTGCGGAACATGCAGTGCCTGCACCTCTATCGATGGCGGTCGTTTTGTAGACTTGATTGAAGTCGATGCCGCATCACGTGCCAAGGTGGAGGAAACAAGAGACCTGATGGATAACGTTCAGTATTCACCAAGTACCGGTCGTTATAAAGTCTATCTGATTGACGAAGTGCACATGTTTTCCAATCACAGTTTCAATGCGCTATTAAAGACCCTTGAAGAACCGCCACCCCATGTGAAATTTTTACTAGCAACCACCGAACCAAAAAAACTTCCTGTTACCATATTATCCAGATGCCTGCAGTTTAACCTGAAGCACCTTACCCGAGATCAGATTGCGGAACAGTTGAAAACAATCGCTGCAAAGGAAGATATAAGCACTGATGATGAATCATTACGACTACTTGCAGCCGGCGCCAATGGCAGTATGCGTGATGCCTTGAGTTTACTTGACCAGGCCATCTCCCATGGCAGCGGAGAATTAAAACAGGATATGGTCAGGGACATGTTGGGTACCATAGACATCCAGGATCTAATCTCCCTGTATGAATCATTATTGGCTAATGATGCTGGTGCATTAATAAATTGTATTAATAAAATGGATGAGCATACGCCTGATTATGATTCGGTATTTGCTGAGATGCTGTCAGATTTTCATGATATGGCTATCTGCCATGCCATTGGTGCCGGTGCAGATAGCCTGACAGATATCAGGCCTGATATCCGTCAATTGGCAGAAAGGTTTGATAAAGAAGATGTGCAACTCTATTATCAGATTGCACTCACAGGCAGGCGTGACCTTCCCATGTCACCCGATCCACGAATAGGTTTTGAAATGACCATGGTGAGAATGTTGGCATTTCGTCCGGACACAATATCCGGAGGAGGCGCAAAAACCACGGTTAGAAAATCGACTACCGCTGCCACTCCTGAGGTATCAATGAGTGCGCCTGATAGCGGTGAAATTGCCATTGGTCGAGATTGGAAAAAGTTGATTGATGATATGGCATTGACAGGACTGGTAAATGAGTTAGCTGGTAATTGCGTATTGAAGGCTCATACCCAGGATCGCATACACCTTGTGCTACTGCCCAGCCAGGAACATCTGTTGAAGACCATACAGCAAGAACGTCTTCAAAGTGCAATACATGAACGCTTTGGTAAGGATATTAAGTTAATAATTACAGTGGAAGAACCCCAGAGCGAAACGCCAAACCAGGCAAAAAAACGCATGCAGGATGAACGTCAACAGCAAGCAGTAGATTCGTTTAATGATGATCCTGATGTTAAAGATATTGTTGATACATTCAACGCTAAAATAGAGCAAACAACAATTAGACCGCAATAATTATTTGTCGAGGATGAGTATGAAAGCAGGGTTAGGTAACATCATGAAACAGGCACAACAGATGCAGGAAAATCTGAAAAAAGTGCAGGATGAAATTGCCAGGACAGAAGTGAAGGGTGAATCCGGGGCCGGTATGGTCAAAGTTACCATGACCGGGAAACATGATGTAAAAAAAGTTGAAATTGATCGTAGCCTGGTATCCGATGACATTGAAATGCTTGAAGACCTGGTGGCTGCTGCTGTTAATGATGCTAACCGCAAGGTAGAGCACATGACCAAGGAAAAAATGTCTGAAGTGTCTGCCGGCTTGAACTTGCCTCCAGGCATAAATCTGCCATTCTAGAGTCACCTCTATCTTAAGAAAGTTCACATATATTTTGTTCTTGCTACTCAGAAATATACATATTCAGTAATTTAAAATTATTCATTGTGTAATCAAATGAATGAGCAAACACGATTAGAAAAACTGATAGTTGCCTTATGTTGCCTTCCTGGAGTGGGGAGAAAATCTGCCCAGCGAATTGCGTATCATCTATTGCAACGTAACAGAGATGGTGGGAGGACGCTGTCAGTAGCATTACAGCATGCCATGGATGAAATCGGACATTGCAGTCGTTGTCGTAATTTTACTGAAGCTGATCTTTGCACTATCTGTTCCAATGATAATCGAGATAAGTCCCTGCTGTGTGTGGTCGAGAGTCCAGCCGATGTCTTTGCTGTAGAGGATGCTGGGTATCGTGGAATATATTTTGTATTAATGGGACATCTTTCTCCCATTGATGGTATAGGTCCTGAAGACCTGGGACTGGATAAACTGGCGGCCATTATAAGAGAAGGCGTAGTTCAGGAAGTGATCCTGGCCACAAACTCCACAGTGGAAGGTGAAGCTACTGCGCATTTTATCAGTGAAATGGTCAGGAAAAATAATATCAAGATATCCCGTATCGCCCACGGTGTCCCGGTCGGTGGAGAACTGGAATATATAGATAGCGGGACATTGTCACAGGCCTTATCAGGCCGACGAGAAATCTAGAACCAATCTCAATATTGTTATTTTTCATTCAGACTTTGTTCTCGCCTTTCTCAAATGCGGGGCCGTGAAGCCGCAGACTGACGTGTAAACTCGGCTCTGGCTCCTGCTTCGCTATACCGCCTGCATCCATGCAGGCGTCCGCTTTTCGCAAGGCTCGGGCCTCGTCTGAATAAAAAATTCCTAATATTGAGACAGGTTCTATAACTTCAAATAATTATTCTTGGTCATCCCCATATTTAGGCCGGTTTTTCTGATAAATGCGCTATACGAATAGGTGCCGGTGGATGGGAATCATGGAATGCTGAGTACAGTGGGTCCGGTGTTAACGTATTTGCATTTTCCTTGTAGAGTTTGACCAGGGCCTGAATCAGGTTGGAAGACTGGGCCTGGGCAGCAGCAAAGTCATCGGCCTCAAATTCATGCAATCTGGAATACCAGGCAAATACTGGCTGCATAAAAAATGTGAAGACCGGGATCACAAACATAAACAGTATTAATGCCATGTAGGTAGATGGCATATCCACTCCCAGTCCATTATAGAACCAGGGTTTGTCTATCAGCCAGCCCAGTAGCCAGAATCCGGCAAGAAAACTAATGGCCATCAGTGCAATGCGTTTTTTGATATGGTTGTGTTTGAAATGCCCCAACTCATGGGCCAATACCGCTTCTATTTCTTCATGTGTCAGGTCATCCATCAGAGTATCGAAAAATACGATCCGTTTATTGCTGCCCATACCTGTAAAGTAGGCATTACCATGAGTGGAACGTGTTGACCCATCCATGACAAAGATTCCCTGGCTGGCAAAGCCGTTTCTATCCAGCAGGGATTCGATCCGTGATTTCAGTTCCTGGTTTTCCAGGGGACGAAATTTATTAAAGATGGGGGCAATGAAGGCAGGGTAAAACCACATCATAAACAGGCTGAAACCCAACCAGGTCATCCACACATATAACCACCACAAATCACCGGCATTCATCATTAGCCACAATACCAGTGCCAGCATCGGTGTACCGATTAGCAGGCTGAGTGACAGGGACTTGGCCATATCAGTCATAAATATTTTTGGAGTCGTTTTATTAAAACCAAACCTGGCTTCCAGGGTGAATGTGCGGTAAATAGACATGGGGATGTCCAGCAAGGATGAAATCAGCATCACACACAGCATCAGGCCAACACCTGTCCACAGGGGAGAAAGGGAAAGATCCTGCCAGAATATATCAAGATAGTTCAGGCCACGGCCAAATGTCCAGGCAAGCAGGATGACGGCACTGATGATTAATTCCACACATGCTGTTTGCGATTTTGCCTGTGAGTAGTCGGCGGCTTTTTGATGTTCTTCAAGACTTATTTTGTCCTTAAACTGTTCGGGAACGTTTGGTCTATGTGTGGACACATGGCGTATATGTCGATAAATGAGTAAATACTGTACGATCATCCCGGCTACAAGGAAGCCAAGAAATAGAAAACTGAATGAATTCATATAATTAATCCTGATATTGCTATTGGTTATCGATTTCGTATGAAATAAGGTTAAAATGTTACAGAAACTAATTGAAAATTATAATGAATCAATCACATGACAACCTAATCTGGATAGACCTGGAAATGACAGGTCTTAATCCAGATTCTGATTATATCATCGAAATTGCCACCGTGATTACCGATGCCAAACTGGAGATCCTCGCAGAAGGGCCGGTGATTGCCATTCATGTAGAAGATGCCATATTAAGCGGCATGGACGAATGGAATACCAATCAGCACGGTAAGTCTGGACTGACACAGCGGGTCAAGGCCAGTCAGGTAACCAATCAAGAAGCGGAGCGGCAAACCCTGGCATTTCTAAAGGATTATGTACCTGCCAACACATCCCCTATGTGTGGTAACAGTATTTGCCAGGATCGCCGTTTTCTACATAGATTTATGCCGGAACTTGAAGTCTATTTTCATTATAGGAACCTGGATGTCAGCAGTTTCAAGGAACTGGTGAAACGCTGGGCCCCAGATAAACCTCAATTCATAAAAAACTCAAGTCATCTCGCTCTCAATGATATCAAGGACTCCATAGAGGAATTGCGTTTTTACCGGGACAATTATTTTAAGCTTTAATTATGGGTATCCCCTCCATTGAATTAAACCGCAGGTTGTATACAGCCAGCAGTGTTCGTGAGCTGGATCGAATTGCCATACAGGAAGGAAATATTCCGGGTATTGAACTAATGCGTCGGGCGGGGCAGGCAGTATTTAATACTTTGGTAAAACAATGGCCAAATGCCAGGCAGGTCCTCGTTATTTGTGGTGCAGGTAACAATGCAGGAGATGGTTATGTTATTGCCAGGCTTGCACACGAACACAAATTGAATGTGACAGTGGTATCGTTGGTATCGCCGGATAAATTAAAAAATGATGCATTGATTGCCGCCAATGAGTATTTGGAGTTGGGGTTGCAAACCACTGATTCCATCAATGGAATTGACATAAACAGTATGGATATCATTGTGGATGCCATCCTGGGTACAGGACTGGATCGTGATGTGGCAGGTGATTACCTCCAGGCGATTAACCATATTAATGAATCTAATGTCCCGGTAATCTCAGTCGACATCCCCTCAGGGTTAAATGCGGATACCGGTAATGCCATGGGGAGCGCAGTTAAGGCGGACTGTACCGTTACCTTCATAGGACAAAAACAGGGATTATATACAGGTGAAGCGGCTGAATATTGTGGCGCGCGTATTTTTAAGGGATTGGATGTCCCATCAGATGTCTACGAAGGAGTACAGGCAAATGCCGAACTGGTGGATCTGGAATTGTATGAATACTTATTGCAGCCACGGGCAAGGACAGGACATAAGGGGCAATTTGGCCACGTCCTGGTTACCGGGGGAGATTATGGATTTGCAGGTGCGGTAAGAATGTGCGGTGAGGCTGCGGCGAGGACGGGGGCAGGACTGATCAGTATTGCAACCCGCCCTGAACATGCCTATGCATTGCCGTTGGGATGTCCCGAATTGATGGCGTCTGCTGTCAATTCATCTGAAGAATTCATGCCATTACTGCACAGGGCCTCTGTCATCGCAATTGGTCCTGGCCTTGGTCAATCACAATGGTCAGTTATATTATTAAACAAGTTGCTGGAATGTAATCTGCCATTAGTCGTCGATGCGGACGCCCTGAATCTGCTGGCAACTGAGCCAGTATCACGTCATGACTGGATATTAACTCCACATCCTGGTGAGGCTGCAAGGTTACTGGGGACCACTGTCAGTGAAGTCCAGTCTGACCGAGTTGCTACAGCAAAATCTCTACAACAGCACTATGGCGGCGTCATCATTTTGAAAGGTCCGGGCACCATCATTGTCTCGTCTGATTCGGTACGTATCTGTAAAGATGGCAATCCTGGCATGGCTTCCGGTGGAATGGGGGATGTACTGACCGGGATCGTTTCCGGATTGGTTGCCCAGGGACTGTCTCTGCAGATGGCGGCCACGGTGGGTGTATGTCTCCATGCCCGGGCAGGGGACCTAAGTGCAAATCTGGAAGGTGAAAGGGGAATGATGGCGACGGACTTGCTGCCATTTATCCATAGACTGGTTAACCCTCATCAATGATCTTAAAAATCGCTAGTACAGAGGAGATGGAAAGCCTTGGCTCCATCATTGCCCAAAAGGTGGTACCGGGTTCACAGATCCACCTGTCAGGTCCCCTGGGGGCAGGTAAGACCACTTTGGTCAGAGGATTTTTAAGGGGATTTGACTATGCAGGCAAGGTTAAAAGCCCGACATTTACTCTGGTAGAGCCATATGAATTTGATAATTTATGGATTTATCACTTTGACCTGTACCGTATTGAATCTCCCCTGGAACTGGATGCCATAGGCTTCAGGGAATATCCTGGCGCAGATAGTATTTGTTTGATTGAGTGGCCCGAAAAGGCCGGGACATACCTCAAAGACCCTGATTTATTTATTAAAATCAAGATAATTGATGATGGTCGAGAAATTCAGGTCGAGGTAAGAACCAATGCCGGCCAGGCCATAATTAAAGAAGTTTCATCTGTATTTAGTACATAATACTTTATATATTTGATATAAATCAGTAAGATAACTTGATTTTCTAATAAAAAATTGAAATTATTAGTGTAATCAGTATGAAATTAGGTAACAATTATTCAGATGCGCAAAATAATCTGTATCATTTCAATAGTTTTTGCCTGTTCGGTATCTGCCGAGTCCGTGAATGTTGAAAATATCCGGATTTGGGCGGCACCGGAGAGCACCCGCATTGTATTTGACCTGACAGGTCCTGTAGACCATAAACTGGCAAATCTTACCGATCCATTCCGTACCGTCGTTGATATCGCCAATGCCAGGTTAAAGAATGACCTGGCACAACCCGTCAATGCTGATCGCTATCTCAGACGCCTGCGCAGCGCCAACCATGATGAAGACCTCAGGGTTGTGCTTGATCTGAAAAAATTTGCCATGACAAAAAGTTTTCAATTAGAACCCAATAAAACGTATGGCCACAGACTGGTCATTGACCTGTATAACGAAGAATCAGAGACCTCGGTGACAGAAGAAGTCATGGTGGAGAGTAATGACGCACTGTCAGCTCCCCGTGATGTTGTAATAGCCATTGATGCAGGGCATGGAGGTGAGGACCCGGGGTCTATCGGTGCAGCGGGTACCTATGAAAAAGATATTGCATTAATTCTGGCAAAAAAACTGGCAGATAAAATAAACCGGGTTCATGGTATGAAGGCTGTTCTCATCAGGGAAGGAGATTATTACGTCAGACTCAGAGACAGGATGAACAAAGCACGTCAATATAATGCCGATTTATTTGTTTCTGTGCATGCTGATGCATTCACTGATCCGAGAGTATCAGGTTCGTCCGTATATGTACTGTCTCAGAAAGGGGCCAGTAGTGAACACGCAAAATGGCTTGCTGAAAAGGAAAATGCATCAGATTTAATAGGTGGCGTTAAGCTGGAAGACAAGGATGATGTGCTGGCATCGGTTCTTTTGGATCTCTCACAAACTGCCAGTCTGGAGGCAAGCATCGATGTTGCCGACAGGATCCTGGGTGGATTAAAAAAAGTTGGTAAACTTCATAAAAGAAGGGTGGAATCTGCTGCATTTGCTGTGCTTAAATCACCTGATATCCCCTCTGTGCTGGTAGAAACCGCCTATATTTCAAACCCAACGGAAGAGAAACAGCTTAAAAACCCCAGTCATCAGGAGGCATTAACCAGTGCCATCCTGTCCGGTTTAGAGGGCTATTTTCGTTCCTACCCACCAGACAATACCATCATTTCTCAATACCGTTCCCAGGAGTATGTGATTTCCAGGGGCGATACCCTGTCAGAGATTGCCACCCGTCACCGGGTAAGCCTGCAAAGTCTCAGGCAGGCTAATGGTCTTCATTCAGACAAGATCCGCATTGGTCAGAAACTCGTTATCCCATTGACCGGCAGTTGATTTATTAGCCGGGTTTTATTCGTCCCAAAATTTGTATCATCGATTTCGTAAAAGTACTTCACTGTATGCGAATGTGACGTTAACCTTGTTTAATGTCACAGAATAATCAGTTGCCCAGAATTTCAAGTTTAAACAGTACCCTCATCAATCAGATTGCGGCGGGAGAGGTCATTGAACGGCCTTCATCGGTTGTTAAAGAACTGGTTGAGAACGCCATTGATTCTGGTGCTGACAGGATAGATATATATATTGATCGGGGTGGGACAGAAAAAATACTGATTAAAGATAATGGTTGTGGCATTCATCCAGATGATCTGGAACTGGCTATTCAAAGACATACCACCAGTAAACTCCGCGACCAGGAAGGTCTTAATGCAATTCGTAGCCTTGGATTCAGAGGGGAGGCATTGTCCAGTATTGCAGCCATATCAGATTTCTCTATTGTCTCCAGAATTCCCACGGCTGAACATGCTGTAAAACTGGAGTTTGACCCGTATACTTCCAGGTCCAGGATCTCACCTGCATCAGCGAATGTTGGCACCACGGTAGAAGTGATTAAATTATTTCAACCTGTACCGGTCCGAAGAAAATTCCTACGCTCACCGAAAACAGAATATCTACACGTTTTTGAAGTGTTAAAACGACTTGCACTGAGTCATTATGAAATTGATTTCAGGTTTTATCACAATGGCAAACAAAAGCTTTATTGTCCGGCCAGTCATCAAAAATACGATGACAGAATAGCATCCGTGCTGGATAGACCGTTCTACAACAATGCATGGTTTATTGATGGGAGTATCCAGGATATCAAGGTCTGGGGGTGGTTGGGAAATGCAAAAACCGCCAGGAATCAGTCTGACAGACAATACCTTTTCTTAAATGGTCGAATTATCAAGGACAAGCATATTAGTCATGCCATTCGTAAAGCAATGGAATCGGTTATGCATGAATCTCGATACCCCAGTTATATCATTTATCTGGATGTCGATCCCGCAATTGTTGATGTAAACGTTCACCCGACGAAACAAGAGGTCAGGTTCCGTTCGCCACGGACTGTCCACGATTTTATTTATGCGCTTATAAGTGATTTGATCAGGCAACATACACAGGCAGGATCATTAGTGGACACAGATAACGTATTGCAGAAAGATCAGCCTGAAAGGATAAATACATCGCTAAAAATTAATGATCTACCAAATGAATATTCAGTCAGCGATTTAAATTTAAGCGAAAATAGTGAAGACCTTAATCACTTAGGTATACCGGTTATGATCTTGCCGGGGAATATTCTCATCACCAGGCGAGGCGATGAACTCAGGATCATTGATTTTGCCAACCTGACCAGGCACTACTTGTTGGAGTCGTTGTCTGAACAAATAGAGCAATCAAAGCTTAAACCACGACCGTTACTTGTACCGGTTAACTTCACATTTAGTGATGAACAAATCCATGTGGTGATTGATAATAGCGCAAAATTGGAACAATTAGGGTTTGAGGTCACCCCGTCCGGACCAAACACCATCCTGGTGCGTTCGGTTCCGTCCTCATTACCTGATGTGGATATTGAGCAGGTCCTCCATAAGTTCATAAATACATTTCAACAGGGTGTTAATGACACGGGTAGCGCCTTGATGGAAGTGCTGAGTGCGATGGTGGAATATACAGCTATGGATTACTCATTTACTTCTCTGAGTGAGATCAAGTCAATCTTGAAACGTTATACTTCTCTGGGGTTGCCGTTTTTACAGAAGAATTTAAAAGGCTACTGGCGAACCATTAACAGTCAGGAATTATTACAGATACTTAATGATGGGAAATAATGCCTCAAACGAAAGTCCAGTCGTATTTTTGATGGGGCCAACGGCAACAGGAAAAACACGCCTGGCGGCTGAATTAGTTCAGCACCTACCACTTGATATTATCAGTGTAGATTCTGCCATGGTGTATCGGGGTATGGATATTGGTACCGCAAAACCGGACAAGACGATTTTACAAAGTGCCCCACATCGGTTAATCAATATCTGTGATCCAACAGAGCGCTATTCAGCGGGTAATTTTGTTGCCGATGCCAGACGGGAAATGGAACAGGTATATGCGGCCGGAAAAATTCCATTACTGGTGGGAGGTACGGGCCTGTATTTTCGAAGTTTGGAAAAAGGGTTTTCAGTATTACCCGCAGCAGATCCTGTTATACGTGAACGCTTAACTTCACAATTACAGGAAAAAGGCCTGCAATATCTGTATGACCGTTTAATCGCGGTGGATCCGGAGTCAGCAGAGCGGATCAATAAAAATGATCCGCAGCGAATACAACGGGCCCTGGAAATCTATGAGGCTACGGGGACACCGGCCTCTAAATGGTACGCAAAGGGGCGTATACAGCAGATGGAGCACCCTGTTGTGAAAATTGTCGTAGCGCCTCAGGAACGGTCTGTATTGCATAATAGAATTGATCAACGATTCCTGAAAATGCTGGAATCGGGCCTGGTGGAGGAAGTCAAAGCCCTCAGGCAACGCGGTGACCTTCATGTCGGTTTGCCGTCCATGCGTCTGGTGGGCTACCGTCAGGTATGGCAATATCTGGATGGAGAATACTCATATAAGCAAATGATAAATAAGGGTATTATTGCTACCCGGCAACTGGCAAAAAGGCAATTTACCTGGTTGAGAAAAGAAGAAAATGCTCACTGGGTAGATAGTGAACAGCCAAAATTGTCACAATATTTACAAAATTATATTGAGTCCCGTGCACTCTATAATGGCTCATAGTAAACTACAGCCTATTGAGGAGTAGGCGGGTCAGGGACAGACGTCATGGAAGAAACACGAATAACTATAACGAAATAAAGAAAAAAAGGAGAACCAACATGAGTAAGGGGCATACATTGCAGGATCCCTTTCTTAATGCATTACGTAAGGACAGAATCCCGGTTGCAATATATCTGGTCAATGGAATCAAGTTACAGGGACAGGTTGAGTCGTTTGATCAATTTGTTATTTTACTTCGAAATTCTGTCAATCAGCTGGTCTATAAACATGCGGTCTCTACGATCGTCCCCACCCGTAATGTTAAGATGCCCAGGCCAGATGAGGATGGTGACAACATTTGATTCATATAAAGGGCTTTAACTGATTTGACTGAGGTTGATGCAGCTGAGGTCAAACGCGCAGTACTAGTTAATATTGACTTCAATACGCCGCGGTTTGATGAAGAACTGGATGAATTTGTCCAGCTTGTAGAATCAACCGGATTGACGCCTGAAATTGTCTTTGGAGGTCACAGAGACAGGCCTGATGCCCGGTTATTTATCGGCAAAGGCAAGGTGGCTGAAATTGCCGATTTCATCAGTGCCAACGATATTGACCTGGTCATTTTCAATCATGAGCTCACCCCGGCACAGGAACGTAATCTTGAAAAAGAATTGAAGTGTCGGGTCCTGGACAGGGTTGGTTTGATTCTCGATATTTTTGCCCTCAGGGCCAGAAGCTATGAGGGTAAGTTGCAGGTTGAACTGGCCCAGTTGCAACACCTTTCCACACGGTTGGTCAGGGGGTGGACCCACCTTGAGAGGCAGAAAGGTGGTATTGGACTGAGAGGTCCGGGGGAAACCCAGCTGGAAACTGACCGCCGATTAATTGGTAATCGCATCAAGGCCATTAATAACCGGTTGAGCAGGGTCAGAAGCCAACGTCATCAGGGACGAAAATGGCGGAAACGCTCAGGTGTCCCCGTGGTGTCGTTAGTGGGCTATACCAATGCCGGTAAATCGACTTTGTTTAACAGGTTAAGTGGGGCTAGCGTTTATACAGCCGATAAACTGTTTGCCACACTGGACCCGACATTGCGACAGGTCGAACTAATTCCGGGTACTAAAATCATATTAAGTGATACGGTGGGTTTTATCCGGCATATTCCCCATGATCTGATTCAGGCATTTCATGCAACACTGGAAGAGGTCAAATCTGCCGATCTGTTATTGCATGTGGTGGATGTCAATGATGAACAACGTGATGATCATATCGAGCAGGTGAATTCCGTAATCAAGCAGATCGAGGCTGATGAGGTACCTCAGATTATGGTCTTTAACAAGATAGACATGTCGGATACGGTACTTGCTCATACCATAGAGAACCCGGGAGGAATGCCGAAGTGCTGGATTTCGGCACATACCGGGGAAGGACTGGAGCAACTCAGGGAGTTAATCGGCAGAAATATAAAACCGAAAAAGCATATATTTAAAGTGCATGTGCCGGCTGAGGGCGGTAAATTACGTGCCAGTTTGTTTGAAAAGGGTGCAGTAAAGCATGAGGTCCTGGATGGTGAAGGTGGCTGGCTGATTGATGTCAGTATAGATCAGCCTTCATTGGAGAAAATCTTTAGGGATAATGGCAGTGAGTTATCTATGATCCAGTAAAATCTGCTGGATAATGTGTTACGATTACTGAATGATAATAATCACAATCGAGCATTGCTCGTATATTTTGGAGTTTAAAAATGGGTTGGAATGAACCTGGTGGTAATAATAAAGATAAAGACCCCTGGAACAAGGGTCCCGGGGGTGGCGATGAAGGGCCTCCGGATCTGGATGAAATTGTAAAAAAGATGCAGGAAGGTCTGGGAGGTATCTTTGGCCGGAAATCTCCTTCATCCATAGGTGGAGGCAATAATGCATCTCCAATGCTCATATTGGGTATCCTGGCAGTTTTAACAGCTATGCTGGTATATGATATTACCTATACAATCGATCAGCAGGAACGAGGCGTGGTCATGCGTTTTGGTCAATATATTAAAACCATGCAGCCGGGTCTGAATTTTGCCCTCCCCAGTTTTATCGATGAAGTTGAACGAGTGAATGTTGGGCAGGTACGCTCTATTCAACATAATACCTCCATGCTAACTCAGGATGAGAACATCGTTGATGTAGAAGTTGCCGTACAGTGGCGCATAAGCGAACCGTCTGATTTTCTGTTTAATGTAGTGATGCCAGAGATAACCTTGCAACAGGTGGCCGAAAGTGCCGTTAGAAGTGTTATTGGTAAAAGTACCCTGGATTTTGTACTCACCGAAGGGCGTAGTGATGTTGCCCAAAATCAGGAAACGCTGATGCAGCAGATATTAACGGATTACAATGCTGGTATTTTAATCGTTAAGGTAGACATGCAGACTGCAAAGCCGCCAGAGCCAGTGAAAGCGGCATTTGATGATGCCATCAAGGCCCGAGAAGATGAGCAACGTCTGGTCAATGAAGCTGAAGCATATAGAAATGAAATAATTCCCCAGGCAAGGGGGCAGGCTGCCAGGGTGAGGGAGCAGGCGAATGGCTATAAGGCTAGGGTCATTGCAGAAGCTGAAGGTAATGCCGCCAGGTTTGAACAATTACTTACTGAATATGAACGTGCCCCTGCTGTGACCCGGGAACGGTTATACCTGGAGACCATGCAGCAGGTATTGTCGAATACGAATAAGGTACTGCTCGATTCTGAAGGAAATAACAGCCTGATGTATCTGCCTATAGACAAAATTCTTGAGAACAATAACCGTAGCAGCGGTTCACTCAGTACTAAGCCCGTTGAAGCACCTCTATCCGGTTCATCAACATTTCAGGCACCTCAAAATCAGTATGACAGGTCCAACAGTAGAGACAGGGGAGTAAGATAATGGCATTTATTAGAGCGTTAATTCCGGTCGTGGTCATCGTTATTATTCTTGCTTATTTCTCAATGTTTCGGGTCTTCCAATATGAACAGGCCATTGTATTCAAGTTCAGAGAAATTCAGGATACGGTGGAAGAGCCTGGTCTGCATTTCATTATTCCGTGGATCAACACCTATCAGAAATTTGAAACTCGATTGCTGAATTTTGACCAGGAAGAGCAACGATTTTTGACCGTAGAAAAGAAAGACGTCCTGGTGGATTATTATGTTAAATGGCGAATCTCGAACGTCGAGGAATTTTATACGGCCACCCGCGGCGGTGATATTCAGTATGCAAATGGACTGTTAGGACAACGTATCAATCGTGCACTCAGGGATGAATTTGGTAAAAGGACTGTGCAGGAAGTGGTTGCAGGGGCCCGGGGGGAGATACTGGATATTGTCCAGTCCACCACAGAAATGGTGCAACGTGAGTTAGGTATAGATGTGGTCGATGTCAGGACCAAGAAAATTGACTTGCCACAGGAAGTCAGTTCCTCAGTTTATGACAGGATGAGGGCAGAGCGGACCCGTGTTGCCAAGGATTTCAGGGCAAGGGGAGGCGAGGCTGCTGAAAGGATACGTGCCAATGCTGATAGAGAACAGGAGATTATCCTGGCCAATGCCTATCGTGATGCTGAGACTATTCGCGGTGAAGGAGATGCCCAGGCCACGGAAATCTATGCCTCTGCGTATGGGAAAGATCAGGACTTTTTCGCCTTTTATCGAAGCCTGATTGCATATCAGAACAGCTTCATTGGAAATAGTGATATCATGATTCTAAAGCCTGATTCGGAATTTTTTAAATACTTCAGAGGACAGCAGGGAAGATAACTATCACAATAATCTCACCGGATAATCGTCTGCAAAAATAAACAATGTGGACTGATATATTAACCGCGTTGGCGCTGGTATTTATACTTGAAGGGATCATACCGTTTTTAAACCCAGATGGCATTCGAAAGATGTTTTTAATGGCATCCCAATTGAATAATACCAGTCTGAGATTCATGGGATTAACAAGTATGTTGTTGGGGTTAATATTTTTATATTTGGTTCGTTAGCATGTCTGAAAGTAAATCATGGATATTACCAGAAGGAATAGAAGAGGTGCTTCCACCACAGGCATATCATCTTGAACTTCTGTCGCGCAAAATTATTGATCAGTTTGATAGCTGGGGCTATGAACTGGTCATGCCTCCACTTATTGAATATCTGGAATCATTACTTACCGGTACCGGTAAAGATCTTGATCTAAAGACCTTCAAAATTACAGACCAGATCTCCGGGCGATTAATGGGAATCCGTGCGGACATGACACCGCAGGTTGCTCGGATAGATAGTAGCCTGTTGAAGCGAGAGGTACCGGTCAGATTATCTTATCTGGGTACGGTATTGCATACCCGTACGCGCACCCTGGGTGGAACCAGGGCACCCATGCAAATAGGTGCAGAACTATACGGACATGCTGGTGTGGAAAGCGATGCAGAAATACTCTCTCTGATGTTAATGACCCTGCAAACCGCGGGTGTTAGAAACGTCTATGTAGATATTGGCCATATGGGTATCTACCGTCGGATGATGCAATTATTGAATGTGACTGCAGAGCAGGAAGCGCAGATATTTTCTTTGTTACAGAAAAAAGCCGGCTCGGAACTGGATAGTGAAATGAAGTCATGGGGTGTAACAACAAAGCTTCATGATACAGTTTTGTCACTGATGAATTTATATGGGGACGACAAGGTTTTTTATGAGGCCCGCCAACTGTTTAATAATATTGATGAGACCATCATCAATTGTATTGATGAGCTGGAAAAAATTGCTGAGTTAACACAAAAGCATGTTAAGGATGCATCCTTAATGTACGATCTGTCTGATCTTGGAGGATATAATTATCACAACGGGATGATGTTTACTGCCTATACACAAGGCCAGGGACAGGGGATAGCCTTTGGTGGACGTTATGACGGTATAGGGAAAGAATTTGGTCGGTCGAGATCTGCAACAGGTTTTAGTTCCGATGTGAAATTGCTCAATGAACTGAGTCATCATCCATCTCTAGAGGCTTCTGCCATTTTTGCACCCAGCTCCGACGTGCCAGGTTTGCATGATGCAGTGAATGATTTACGGAAACAGGGAGAAAAAGTCATTTATCAGTTGTCTGGCCAGACAGGTGATGCAAAGACAATGGGGTGTGACAGGGAATTATATCTGGACAGCGGTCGATGGCGGGTTCGCGACCTGTCGTAAGTCATACGTTATACGAAACCAGTAATCACTGAAGAGAAAATAATATATGGGTAAAAATGTTGTCATCATCGGTAGCCAGTGGGGTGATGAGGGTAAAGGCAAGATTGTCGATCTGTTAACGGAGCGGACTGCAGCGGTAGTCCGGTTTCAGGGAGGGCATAATGCAGGTCATACTGTTGTCATAGATGGCGAAAAGACCATCTTGCATTTAATACCTTCAGGAATTTTGCGGGACAATACCCAGTGTCTAATTGGTAATGGGGTGGTGATTTCACCAGACGCCTTACTGGAAGAGATGAATTTATTGGAAAAAAGTGGTATTCCGGTGAGGGAAAGATTACAAATCAGTGAGGCCTGCCCACTGATCCTGCCCTACCATATAGCACTGGATCAGGCCCGGGAAAAGGCGAGAGGAAATGCCGCAATTGGTACCACCGGCCGTGGAATAGGGCCGGCCTATGAAGATAAGGTAGCAAGACGTGCATTACGGATGGGGGATTTTCTACACAGGGAACGGTTCGCCGCCAGTCTTGGAGAAGTACTTGATTATCATAATTTTGTCCTGAAAAATTATTACAAATCCACACCTCTGGATTTTCAATCGTTATTAGATGACGTGATGCAATCAGCAGAACAATTAATCCCCCTGATTACTGATATTACCAGTCGGTTATTTGCAATTCAGGGTAACGGTGGTGATGTTTTATTTGAAGGTGCCCAGGGTACTTTGCTGGATATAGACCACGGTACGTATCCCTATGTGACATCATCCAATACGACAGCTGGTGCGGCATCCACCGGAACAGGTTTTGGGCCCTTGAATTTTGACTATGTGCTGGCAATCACCAAGGCCTATACAACACGGGTTGGTGCCGGACCATTTCCCACAGAATTGTTTGATGATATAGGTGCCCACCTCTCCAGTAGAGGTCATGAATTTGGAGCCACAACCGGCAGGCCCAGACGTTGTGGTTGGTTTGATGCCGTTGCATTGAGACGGTCAATCCAGATCAACAGCATAACAGGTCTGTGTATGACCAAGCTGGATGTGCTGGATGGGTTGGAATCCATTCAAATCTGTACGGGATATACTATCGATGGTCAGCAGCATGATACGCCCCCATCAGGGGCGGATGCTATTGCACAGTGTGAACCTGTATACGAGGAACATTCTGGATGGGAAGGTTCAACAGTTGGGATAAGGGAATACAATCAGTTGCCCAAGGAGGCAAGAAGTTACCTCAAACGGATAGAAGAACTGACTGAAACGGGTATTGATATAATCTCAACCGGCCCGGACCGGGCTGATACGATCGTTATCAGGCATCCATTTGATTGATAGCGTAGTATGTACTGGGCTGAATAAGAGCTGATGATTGTAAGGTTGGTGCCGAGGAGAGGACTTGAACCTCCACTGAGTTACCCCAACTAGCACCTGAAGCTAGCGCGTCTACCAATTCCGCCACCTCGGCAAGGCAACATACTGGAATAAGACGGCGGACTTTACCGATACACTGGTTACTTGTCAATGTTACACTATAGAATACTATCTTGAAAAACAGGCAAAAAAAGCCGCAAGGGCAATTTTCCGTATCTATCCCGTCCCGGGAAGATATCCTGAATTTACTTAAAAAATCCGGACAACCATTAAATTCCAAAGTCATTGCTAACGAACTTGACTCAGGATCTACTGAACAACGAAAAGCGGTCCGTAAGCGATTAAAGGCAATGGTCAGGGACGGTCAATTGATTAAAAACCGACGTCGTGGTTATGGTCTGATGGAAAAAATGGATCTCATTGCCGGTAAAATTATTGGTCATAGTGATGGTTACGGATTTCTGGTTCCAGATGACGGAGGAGAAGACATATATCTACCGGGGAAACAAATGCAGTCATTATTGAATGGTGATCATGTGATTGTTCGGGTTGTAGGTAGAAATCGCAGGGGAAAACGCGAAGGCAAATTGATAGAGATCACTAACAGGGCCAATGACACGATAGTGGGTCGATATTTCAGGGAAAGTGAAATTGGGTTTGTTGTTCCGGATAATAAGCGTATTCACCAGGATATATTTATCCCGCCCGGTAAAGATAAAAAGGCCAAACATGGCCAGTATGTTGTTGTTAAGATCACCAGGCAACCTGACAATCATACCCAACCAGTGGGAAAGATTATCGAGGTAATTACTGATCATATATCTACACATATTGCCTCGGACATTGCCATCAGGTCCTACGACATCCCATACAAATGGCCTAAAGAGGTGCAGAGTGAATTAAATGAAATAAAGAAGAATTCACAAGACAGAGCTGTAACCAGAAAAGACCTGACTCATTTACCCTTTGTAACTATTGACGGTGAGGATGCAAAGGATTTTGACGATGCGGTTTATTGTGAAGCGAGCAAAACGTCCTGGAAACTATATGTGGCCATTGCTGATGTATCTCATTATGTAAAGCCATCATCGCCGTTGGATAATGAAGCGTATAACCGGGGCACATCGGTTTATTTTCCGGATCGGGTCGTACCTATGCTACCAGAGCTCCTGTCTAATAATTTGTGCTCCCTGGTCCCTGAGCAGAATAGACTGGTGATGGTATGTGAGATGAAAATTGGCACTTCCGGCGAAATTCTTCACTATGATTTTTATAAGGCTGAGATCTGCTCTGCTGCCAGGCTTACATACACAATCATGCATGATGCCGTATTTAAAAAGAGTAAAAAGACAGGAAGTACATATAAAGAATTGATGCCCCACCTTGATGCTTTAAGAATGTTATTCGATGTAATGCATGAAAATCGTAAGCGCAAAGGATTGCTGGATTTTGATACCACAGAATCCATAATTAGATTTGATGACGCAGGTAATGTGGCCACAATCGATCCCCTTGTTCGTAACGAGGCGCATCGCTTAATAGAAGAATTTATGTTGGCAGCCAATACGTCTGCAGCTAAATACCTCATGAATGCGAAATTAACTTCTTTATTTCGTGTGCACGAATCTCCAAAACCAGAAAAACTTGAGGATTTAAATTTATTTCTGAAATCATTTGGCCTTGGATTAGGAAACAAAACAGATCCAAGTACTGAAGACTATGCGAGAATTATAAATAAAGTCAGTGATCGACCTGACGGACATCTGATTCAGACTGTCATGCTCAGAAGTATGCCGCTTGCCTATTACAGTGAATCAAACCAGGGACATTTTGGACTTGCGTTTGAAGCCTATACGCATTTTACCTCACCCATCAGGCGTTATCCTGACTTGATAGTGCATAGGGCGATTGATTATCTGATTTCAAACAAGAAGAATTCATACCCTTATTCTGAGGATTACATGCACGAATGTGGAAATCACTGTTCAATGACAGAAAGACGGGCAGAAGAAGCCAGTCGTGATGTGGTACAGAGATTAAAATGTGAATTTATGAAAGATAAGATTGGCGATGAATTCAATGCCATTGTCTCCGGCGTGACCGGATTTGGACTGTTTGTAGAGCTTGAAGGTGTGTATGTAGAAGGGCTGGTGCATGTGACAAGTTTACCGCCTGACTATTATCACCATGATTCAATTCATCATCAGTTGGTTGGCGAGAAAAAACGGCATGCGTTCCATTTGGGACAGGAACTGCAAGTCAGGTTGATACAGGTGGATACGGATGAGAATAAGATTGATTTTGAGCTGGTATAATTATATCCAATTTGTCAGCTTGATGATAAATGATCATGAATACTGAAATCATGTACGGTATACATGCCGTGCGACACATGTTGATGCAAAACCCGGACAGGGTATTGTCCCTATGGGCACTTGATTCAAAGGCCCATTCCAGAGAGCTGTCTGATGTGATTGCCCTCTGTCAACAATTGAAACTACCAGTGGAATATGTCAGTAAATCAGCCATGGATAAGCATACCGGTAATGGCACGCATCAAGGGGTGATGGCCAGGATAAAGCCAGGCGTGAAATGGCATGAAAATGACTTGCCAGACATAATTGATGCCTGTGTTTCACAGCCACCCCTGATCTTGGTGCTCGATGGGGTACAAGATCCACACAATTTAGGTGCGTGTATACGTACAGCGAATGCAGCTGGAGTCGCTGCTGTAATAGTACCTAAGGATAAAACTGTATCGGTCACGTCAACAGTGAGGAAGGTGGCCAGTGGTGGTGTGGAAACCACCCCGGTGATTTCAGTAACAAACCTGTCAAGGACTATTCGAATGCTAAAGGAGCTGGGTATCTGGATAGTGGGGACGGACAGTGCCGCTGATCATGAATTATATGATGTGGATCTGGCCGTGCCAGTCGCCATTGTTATAGGGTCAGAGGGAAAGGGTTTGAGAAAAAATACAAAAGATCAATGTGATTACCTGGTGAGTCTCCCTATTCATGGTATTGTTGAAAGCCTGAACCTTTCAGTTGCTGCAGGGGTCTGCTTATATGAGGCGCTACGTCAACGAAATCGATAAATGTATAATAGGCAAGATTATGGTTAATTATTTCAAAGCAAAGGTACTTTTGGTATTTTCCGTCGTACTATTTCTAATTACCAATACACTCAACGCAAAAGAACCTGAACTTGAGTCACTGATGATATTAAGGTCCGAAGGGGATGAATTAACATATCAAATCGAGGTGGCCAGGACACCTGTACAAATGATGCGAGGACTGATGTTCAGAGACAGTATGCCGGAAAATCAGGGTATGTTATTCATATATTCACCAGAACGTCCGGCAACCATGTGGATGAAGAATACCATCTTGTCTTTGGATATGTTATTCATTGATGGTAAGGGCATTATCGTGAATATTGCCAGGGACACAGTACCGTTTTCTCTTGATCGAATTCCTTCTGGTCAACCGGTCAAAGGCGTACTGGAGTTGAATGCCGGGCAGGCAGATAAACAGGGCATTAGAATTGGTGACAAAGTAAATCATCCAGAATTTGAATAAAACAATAATAAACTATCATGAATGAATTGCCCGATTATCTCGAAGATGACGAGCCGGAGTTTAATCGGAAAAAGACCATCATCAATGTTGTAGTGTTTTCGATTGTGTTGGTTATATTTTTTGTCTTTTTCCTTTTTTTTGCGGTGACCATGCCCGGTGAATCTGTTGAAAGGGAGATGCCGCAACTCAGAAGTGAATTTTCAGACATTAGCCAAAGGCTGCAAGCACATGTATATCATCTGTCTGAAGAGATAGGCGATCGCAGTACAGGACAAAACATAAAGCTTGATCAAACAGCCGATTATATCCAACAAGAATTTGAAAGTTACGGTTATATTCCTACCAGCCGGGTTTTTGGCAGAGAGAATTTGCGCAATGTTGAAGTCGACCTTTATGGCCAGGAGAAACGGGAAGAGGTACTGGTCATTGGCGCCCATTATGATACCCGCTGGTTAACACCCGGTGCCGATGATAATGCATCCGGTGTGGCAGGCTTACTGGAAATTGCCAGGGGGCTTAGAGGTAAACGTTTTCCAAGAACCATTAGATTCATCGCCTTTGCCAATGAGGAAGTCCCTAGATACAGGCAAAATGAGATGGGGAGTATGTATAGTGCAAAACGCTCTTATACCCGCTCAGAATTGATCGTTGGGATGATGTCACTGGAAATGATAGGCTATTACTCAGACGAACCTGGCAGCCAACGTTACCCTGATATTCTGCAACAATTTTACCCGGATACAGGAAATTTTATTGCCTTTGTCTCTAATCTGTCATCCAGAGACTTTCAAATGCGAGCAATTATACACTTTCGAGACCTGGAAATTTTTCCATCAGAAGGCCTGGTAGCTCCACAATGGATAGAACGGGACATACGCCGATCTGACCATGCATCATATTGGTACTATGATTTTCCTGCCATCATGATCACAGATACGTCCTTTTATAGAAATCGAAATTACCATTCCCCTGAAGATCGTTTTGATACATTGGACTATGACAGTATGGCTAAAGTCGTAAAAGGTCTTACATTGATGATAGAGAGATTGGCACAGGAATGAAATTTTCCAGGTTCCAGAAACATTTCACTGAAGAGTCGGGGATTGTTCAGTTAATGGATGATCTGGGCGCGGCTAATACCGGAAAAGATGACATGTTGCTGTTGGGCGGTGGAAACCCTGCCCACATTCCAGAGGTGCAACAATTCTTTATGGAACGATTTCAGCGAATTGCAGATGACCCCGTTGAATTTGCACATATCATTGGTGATTATGATCCGCCACGCGGCAATATGGATTTTATTAGAGCATTGGTCGATCTCTTTAATAGTGAATATCAATGGAATATTGGTGTTGATAATATTGCGCTGACCTCCGGAAGTCAGGCGGCTTTTTTTATGTTATTCAATATGTTCTCTGGCCAGTTTGAAGACGAAACACATAAAAAGATCCTTTTGCCATTGTTACCAGAATATATTGGGTACAGTGATTTAGGGTTATCTAATGATCAATTTACAGGTAACAAACCCGATATTGAAAAACTGGATGGGCAGCTGTTTAAATATCATGTGGACTTTAACAGCCTGTTCATTCATCAGGATATTGGGGCAATATGTATTTCACGACCTACCAATCCCACAGGAAATGTCATTTCAGACAATGAGGTGCAGCAACTTCTGGAACTGGCAAAAACTAACGGTATTCCACTAATTATTGATAATGCCTATGGCATGCCCTTTCCAAATATTATCTATACTGATGCAAGTTTGTATTGGGATAATGATGTTATTCTTTGCATGAGTCTTTCAAAGTTCGGTCTTCCAGGTGCAAGAACAGGAATAATTATTGCAAACCCACAGGTAATAGAATCAATCGTTAAGATGAATGCCATTTTCAGTCTGGCAATGGGAAGTTTTGGACCGGCATTGACCCAGGATATTATTCATACACGGGATATACTGAAATTAAGTAATAATGTGATACGGCATTATTATCAGCAAAAAGCCAGGCAAGCGGTGGACTGGTTACATCGGGAATTGAAAGGGTTAAATTTTTATACGCATAAGACAGAAGGCGCAATCTTTCTCTGGTTATGGCTGCCAGATTTGCCTATTGATTGTTATGAACTCTATCTACACCTTAAAAACAGAGGGGTGATCGTAGTCCCGGGACATTATTTTTTCCCTGGTTTGGAAGGTGACTGGCCACATAGTAGGCAATGCCTGCGGATCAGCTTTGCCATGCATGACTCTGTAGTTGAAAAAGGTATGAAAATTATAGGCGAAGAGGTCAGAAAGCTATATCAATAAACAGCTGGCAGAAAGGTAAGGTGTAAAACTTTTTGCTAATAGTCTTCCGGTTTAAATAAATTCACGGCCGATCCAAACACCTTTTCCATGACAGGTTTCTTTCGTGTGTATTCAATCTCGTATATATCGAATGTTTCGGATGCCTCGTTTATAAGGTCATCACTGGTCTGGATCTTGTCGACCAGATTCAAATCTAACGCACGCTGGCCGTACCAGTGCTCACCTGTTGAGATCAATTCAATGTCGACACTTGCGCGGTTATCCTGAATAAACTGTTTAAATAGTTCATGTGTATCTTCCAGTTCCTGGCGAAGTTTTTCCCTGTCTTCCTCAGTATTTTCGCCGAACAAAGTGAGCGAACGTTTATGTTTGCCTGCACTGATTTGTTCAAAATCAATATTATGTTTTTTTAATAAACGATTAAAGTTAGGTAACTGTGCTAATACACCGATTGAGCCGATAATGGCAAATGGCGCGGAGACAATGGTGTTTGCAACACAGGCCATCATATAACCACCACTGGCAGCTACCTTGTCCACCGCAACTGTTAATTGAATATCTTTGTCACGTAGCCTTTTTAACTGAGATGCGGCAAGTCCGTAACCATGAACAGTACCACCACCACTTTCCAGTTTTACCAGGACTTCATCACCTTGCCTGGCAACACCTAAAATGGCAGTAATCTCCTCCCTTAATGATGTAACCTGTGAAGCCCTGATGTCACCTTTGAAATTAATTATAAACAGTCTATGACGAATGATATCAGCTGATGCATTTTTATCTTTCTTTTTGTGTGTTTTAATTTCCTTGAGAGTCTTTTTATACTCTTTTTTTGATAAAAGTACAGAGTTGAGAATTAATCTCATTTGTTCAAATTTCTGATTGAGGTTTTTTATTTCGATCTGTCCCCCCATTGTTTGTTGAGAACGACTAATGACGAAAAAAATGAAGAGGACAGCGATGGTAATTAAAAGAATTACTGAAAGGACCTTTGCGAAGAAGGTCCCAAACTCAAATAAAAATTCAGACCACATTAGTTATTTTGCGCATTATATGAATGTTGAATGTTTGAAAGAAATTTTCATATTTGTATTTCCATAATATATTATCATTCATTTCAAATATATGTCTGATAGTATAGCAGAATGAAAAATAACTCAGAACGTCCTGTCAGTAAGGACCTTAAACCATTAAAGCAGGCACTGCCTTTCCTGTTTAAATATAAAGTAAGGTTATTTTTTGCCATAACATTTTTACTGATAGCTGCAGGTGCAGCATTGGGTATGCCCGTCGCCTTCCGGGCAGTCATTGATTATGGTTTTTCCAGTGGACAGACTGATTCTATCGATCAATATTTTCTCTACCTTC
This sequence comes from Candidatus Eutrophobius brisbanensis, assembly GCA_038131795.1. Lineage (GTDB taxonomy): Bacteria > Pseudomonadota > Gammaproteobacteria > Eutrophobiales > Eutrophobiaceae > Eutrophobius > Eutrophobius brisbanensis. Next base: position 494,374 of record JAYPQE010000003.1, read on the forward strand.
TAATACTCGCAGGTCTATTTGCAATTTTTGCCGCTTTGCGATTTTATACGGTTATGTGGATTGGTGAGCGGGTAGTGGCGGATATCAGAAACGCAGTATATTCCCATGTCATCACCCTTTGTCCCAGCTTTTATGAGACCACCAGAACAGGAGAGGTTTTATCCCGCCTCACGACTGATACCACCTTGGTTCAAACAGTGTTTGGTGCCGGCATGTCAATTGCGGTACGCAGTGCTGTCATGCTGGTGGGGGCCTTCGTCATGCTATTTGTCACCAGTGCAAAATTGACCACATTGCTTTTTTTGTTAATTCCAGTGGTTGTGCTACCCGTACTGGTTTATGGGAAACGCGTGCGAAGGTTATCTCGTGCCAGTCAGGACAGGGTAGCCGATCTGGGAGGGATAGCAGATGAATCCCTTAACAATATACATATTGTCCAGGCCTATAATCTTGAAACGTTACAATCAGACAAATTTTCAAGATTTGTTGAAACGGCTTTTGAAACCGCCAGGAAAAGGATCTTACTAAGCTCTATCTTATCTGCCTCCATGGTCCTTATTGCTTTTGGGGCTATTGTCTGTGTCTTGTGGATCGGGGCAAGGGAGGTTATCAGTGGAGATATCACCCCGGGCACATTGGGGCAATTTTTGCTGTATGCCACTATCGTTGCCGGTACCACCATGGCGTTAGGGGAAGTATGGTCTGACGTACAACGGGCTGCCGGGGCCATGGAAAGATTACTGGAATTAATTTCATCAACACCTACCGTGATGACGGTTAAAAATCCAATTGCATTTACCCAGCGCAAGGGCGATCTCGAGATCAGGAATATAACTTTCCATTATCCTTCACGTCCGGAACAACCTGCATTAAATAATTTATCATTAAAGATTCATGCGGGCGAAACGGTCGCACTGGTTGGACCGTCTGGTGCAGGGAAAAGTACTGTATTCCAGCTATTGATGCGTTTTTATGACCCACAGGCAGGTGAGATCATCTTTGATGGTGTAGATATTCGCAATGCTTCATTGACAGAAGTAAGAGATCGAATAGGTGTCGTTCCCCAAAATACAGTGTTATTTGCAGAATCAGTCCTGGAAAATATTCGTCTTGGAAATCCATCCGCTTCAGATGATGAGGTAATTAATGCCGCAAAGATTGCTGTTGCTCATGATTTTATCTGTGAGCTGCCGCAGGGCTATGATACGTTTCTGGGTGAAAAAGGTGCGAGATTATCCGGCGGTCAACAACAACGTATAGCCATTGCCAGGGCAATTCTAAAAAATCCACCGGTGTTATTACTGGATGAAGCCACCAGTTCCCTTGATTCACAAAGTGAAATTCTGGTCCAGTCGGCCCTGGAGCATCTAATGCACGATAGAACCACAATCGTGATTGCCCATAGGTTGGCAACCGTTAAAAAAGCTGATCGCATTATTGTTCTTTCTAAAGGTGAAATCATTGATGAGGGCAGACATCAGGATTTACTTAAAAAAGACGGTTTATACGCCAAATTGGCCCGTTTACAGTTTGACCGTGATGTGACTATAGATTCTGTTGATATAGATCAGGCTTTAGAAGAGACGGCATAAATAAGAAAAGCCGCCCGGTATGAGCCGGGCGGCTTTATATTCACCAATTCTTGGGGGGACAAGAATGGTGTTTGGAAGACTTATTCTGCGCTCTGGGCGGCAGCGATAGAATCTTTTACAACTTTTTGGACTTCAGCTACATAACTATTTCCAAGTTCAAGGGCGGTCTTACTATCTTCTATAGCCCTTTCTGTAAATTGCTTAGAAGTTTCCACCTGGGTATTGATGAAATCCTTGAAACCTTCTGCATCATTAATGGCAGAGGCATTTTTCAGGCTTTCAACGCCAACCTTGGCTGAGTCTTCGAAATACTTCAACTGCAGGTCAAGCAACTTCTCATAGTTATTTACTGCCAGGGTGTTGAGCTCCTTTACTGGGGCAAAGTATTTTTCAAATTGTTCATTCATTGAGATTTCCTCGTTTTTTAAATCTTGTGCGGTGCATCATAAGGTACTTATTGATGCGTTGCAACATAATTTTTGAAAATTTATATAAAATTATATAAAAGTTAATAAATACAATAGGTTAAATAATATTTTGAATAGATCATAGCCTTTTTACTGTAGTCAGCTTTTGGCTTATATTTAGTATTTATCGGCAAAATGTTGCCTCAGCCATGCTTGAATCATTGGTCCAGATGTTCCCGATCATCTGCCGGGTGAAATAAATGATATTCTTCTACTCTTTGGTGAACCGGTATAACAATTAAGGGCAAGCATGATAAATATAAATGTCGTTCCAGCAGAACGTGGTACCGCATGGTTGACCGAGGGCTTTGAATATTTTCGTGGTAATGCCGGGCCCTGGGTCGGTACTGCAATCATTTTTATGGTGATTAATATCGCGTTGGGGTTTTTGCCTGTAGCAGGGATGTTGATTTCGCAATTATTAACCCCGGTGTTCATAGGTGGTCTGGTACTGGGATGCCGGGATATCGATGAAGGCAGGGGATTGCAGATAAACCATTTGTTTGCCGGCTTTGGTGAGTCAGTAGGTAATCTTGTTCTGCTGGGGGTGTTGTATACGTTTGGGACTATGGTGATCATCATCGCAATGGTATTTTTCATGTTTGTGACTGTGGGACTGGAAGTGATAAAGGGCATTGCTGAAGTCGGTACGGAAATGACGCTACAGGAATTATCCCTGGAACATATAAGAAACGTATTGCTTATTATTTTGACCGGACTATTTTTTTATGTCCCGCTGTTAATGGCATTCTGGTTTGCGCCTGCATTGACAGTGCTGGACAAACTAGGGGCAATTGATGCAATTAAGTCGAGCTTTTCCGGATGTGTAAAAAATATAATGCCATTTTTAATCTATGGCATTATAGGGTTGATCCTGTCTTTTCTAGCCACAATACCATTTATGTTGGGTTGGTTTATATTAACACCAATGATCATTGCCAGTATTTATTTGGCTTATCTGGATATTTATCACCCTGACAGGTCAGTCACGATTATTCAATCATCATGATTATGTTTAAAAATAAGCTTGCATTGCCAGCCAGGGAAGATGCCTTACCGGGCAGGTCTATCCCTATTAAGGTAACCAACCGGCATTTTGTAAATCAGCATCCTATATGCCCTCCTTACCCACCAAACATGGAACTTGCCATGTTTGGTATGGGATGTTTCTGGGGGGCAGAAAGGAAATTCTGGGAGGCCCCTGGTGTCTATACTACCGCGGTGGGATATGCCGGAGGTTATACTCCAAACCCCACTTATGAAGAGGTCTGTAGCGGCAGAACAGGGCATAATGAGGTAGTCCGGGTCTGTTATGATCCGGCAGAGATAGAATATACAGCGTTATTAAAGATTTTCTGGGAGGCCCATGATCCTACCCAGGGAATGCGACAGGGTAATGATATTGGTACACAGTATCGCTCTGGTATCTATGTGAGTGATGACAGGCAGCGTAATAAAGCCCTGGAATCACAAAAAACATACCAGCAAAATCTTAGTAATGCTGGTTATTCAGATATTACAACTGAGATACTGGTGGTATCGGAGTTTTATTTTGCAGAAGATTATCATCAGCAATACCTGGCAAAAAATCCTGAAGGATATTGTGGATTAGGTGGAACAGGTATCGGCTGTGAGATAGATTGAAGTTAAATAGGACTATGTAGTGAATAATGGAAAAAGTATGAGTAGGCGGGTATTGATAACAGGAGGCGCTGGTTTTTTAGGTTCTCATCTATGTAAGAGACTTTTATCAGCTGGTCATGAAGTTATTTGTTTAGATAATTTTTTCACCGGAACTAAAAGAAATATTCTTGATTTACTAGATAACTCAAATTTCGAGTTAATAAGACATGACGTCACATTCCCTTTATATATTGAGGTGGATCAAATTTATAATCTTGCCTGCCCGGCATCGCCCATTCATTATCAACATGACCCCGTACAAACTACCAAGACCAGCGTCCATGGGGCCATTAATATGTTGGGCCTGGCGAAGAGAATAAAGGCAAAAATATTTCAGGCCTCCACCAGTGAAGTCTATGGTGACCCCACCGTACACCCGCAATCGGAAGATTATTGGGGGAATGTCAATCCTGTCGGTACCCGTTCCTGCTATGACGAAGGTAAGCGATGCGCAGAGACCCTGTTTTTTGATTATTACCGCCAGCATAAATTAAGGATTAAAGTGGCCAGAATATTCAATACCTATGGACCGAATATGCAACCTAATGATGGCCGAGTCGTTTCCAATTTTATCCTACAGGCCTTAACTGACCAGCCCATAACGATTTATGGAGATGGTACTCAAACCAGGTCTTTTTGTTATGTTGATGATTTAATCGAAGGGTTTGTGCGTCTTATGGATTCTGGAGATGACCTGACCGGTCCGGTCAATCTGGGGAATCCTGGCGAATTTACCGTAAAAGAACTTGCAGAGAATATTATTGAAATGACTGGCTCAAAGTCAAAACTGGAATTTTTACCCCTGCCACAAGATGATCCCAAACAGCGTCAACCCGACATATCATTGGCGAAGAAAGCCCTGAACTGGGAACCTCAGGTAAAATTAACAGAAGGATTAAAGCAGACAATAGAATATTTTGATGATCTGCTAAAGCAACATTGACGGAGATGTCCTGGCAGTAATGTTATTTGGAGATGTCCTGGCAGTATTGTTATTTATAGTGATGGGACTTCACTGGCGTACTTGGTGATCCATTCGCTGGCAACCCGGTCCGGGTTGATGTTGTATGGGCCTTCACGGTATTTCTTTTCCTGCATATAAAGTTCGATATGACATAGTTGTTCGACAATGCGCGCGCGACTGGCATCCTCCTGGTAGAGTAGCCATAAACCTATCTCATATTCATCTCCGATATTTTTTACCAAAATGACTCTACCGGTAAAGGATTCCAGTTTATTTTTTAATGGGATGGTTATATCTATGATTTCACCGGGTTTGATGTATTCGGATGACTCAAAAATGATCCCTATTTTGGGATTTTCCACCTCTGATATCGCCTGTCGCTCCCAGAATCTCCGGCGTTTATATTCCAGGGGAAATCCGCTGGGATGACGGATAAAACCCGTTTTAGTATCACAAATGGGTTTATCGTTGATTATTTGTGAACGGCGTAGAATAGCGGGTGTTGTTTGACTGGATTGTGAATTAAATTGTCTAAGCCTTTGAGAATACATGTTTTTCCCCAGATATTTTCCAGAACTAAAGCTATTTGTAGACGATTTATTCTATAATTGCAAGAAAAAAAAACCTTAAATATCCGTGGATTATAAAAGTTTATTAAAATTGACTTTAAATATCAGAGGCAACCAGTTTATATCTTATTGATTAATAAGATATAAATGGATGTTTTATTTGTATTTTTCACAGAGAATTGCCCTGGGCGGGTTCGTTATGTATTGAAGCTGCGGTTGTTTGTACTGGTGCCAATAAATCCTGAAGGATGCGTGCAGTTTCATTGAGAATTACATCCACAGGTTCGGTATCTTCAAACTCTTCATCATCTGAATCTTCTGCAAGGGGTTCTTGCCCCTGGGCAATGCGAAATTCATTTTGCAGCGTTTTTCTTGCGTTACTTAATTGTTCGCGTTCTGTCTTACGTTTGGCTTCTTGCAGGCTCGTGACTTTTTTATCATTAATTTCGTAAATCAGTCGCTGTTCTTCCATTAACAACCGGAATAATTTATCTGACTGTATCCGATTTTCATGCTCTGTTTTTGCGGTTTCAAACCTGTCAATAGGGGCCTGTGCCGGGACAAAACGGGCCGGTTTTATCTCATCCCAGGGCAGGGCATTTTCCAGAGACCGTTCACCATGATCAGCACTGAAATCAGCCGTTGGGTAGATAATATCGGGTATGACCCCTTTGTGCTGGTTACTTCCACCATTGATACGGAAAAACTGCGCAATGGTTGTTTTGAGCCTGCCATAATCATTCCGGCTTCTGGAAAACCGGTTTAAATCCACTATATTTTGAACCGTACCTTTACCAAATGTGGGTTCACCCAGAATGATTCCCCGCATATAGTCCTGTATAGCACCGGCAAAGATTTCAGATGCCGATGCGCTATTACGATTCACCAGCACAGCCAGTGGTCCACTATAAACAATAGCCGGGTCTCTGTCCCTGTTAATATCTATGTTGCCTGTTGAATCCTTGGTTTGTACCACCGGTCCAGATTCAATGAACAGGCCAGTAAATTCGATAGCTTCGGACAATGAACCGCCGCCGTTGTCTCTGAGATCAATGATTAGACCATCAATATTTTCGGCTTCCATGTCAGACAGCAATTTTCTCACATCTCTCGTGGTGCTTTTATAATCCGGTTCACCTCGGGCCTGGGCTGCAAAGTCACTATAGAACGTTGGGACCGTTATCACGCCCATGCGCCCACCGGTTTCTGTCTCGATGATCTCGGATTTTGCCGCCTGTTCTTCAAGTTTGATTTGATCTCGGGTGATTTGAATGGTCTCGCTAGGACCTTCAAGACCCGCATCCTCAGGCAAAATTTCCAGGCGCACTATCGATCCTTTCGGCCCACGGATTAAATCAACCACATCATCCAGTCGCCAGCCAATAACATCCACTATTTCACCATCTTCGTCCTGACCAACGCCTATAATCCTGTCACCATCATGCAGGAGGTCACTGAGGTCAGCCGGACCACCGGGGACAATACTCTGCACTTCTGTATAGTCTGAATCGCCTCGTAGCACAGCACCGATACCTTCCAGTGATAGGCTCATGCTGATGTCAAAATTTTCTGAGGTCCGGGGTGAAAAATAGGAGGTATGCGGCTCTATACTGCCCGTGTAGGCATTGACAAAAAGTTGAAAAATATCGCTGGAATTAAACTGTAAGGTGCTGGTGACAAGCCGGTTATAACGTTTACCCAGGGTTTCTCTGATTTCTGTTTCAGCTTTATCTGCCAGCTTCAAGTTTAGAAAATCATTTTTTACGCGCTTACGCCATATGTCATTTAATTCAGTTTCGTTTGACCAGTCCAGTTCTGAACGATCGAACTGGTAATTCTCATCAATGCTAAAGTCAAATTCGCCTTCCAGTATGCTCAGGGCATATTCAACTCTTTGCTGTACTCTAGAACGATACCGTTTGAATATATCAAATGCAGGGGTCAGTTCAGCATCATCCAGAAAATCGTCAAGTGTGTATCGGTATTTTTCAAATTCATCTATATCGGAACGATTAAAAAAGCTCTTGTTTGGATCCATGCTTTCCAGATAGGTATCGAATATTTCACTTGATAAGGTGTCATCCAGGGGCCTGGTCCGGTAATGATAATTTTCGATAATATGTAGAATAATTTCTGTTGCCCGTTCCTGGTCTTCATCAGAGTGTAATTCTGATTCATCCACCGTTGGTGTGACGGCAAAGACAGGCTGGAGGAAGGTTATTAGCAGGATCAGTCTAAATATTTTCATGCTCATGAACAGTTTTCCATCTTTATCTACGTAAAGTAATCTGCACTGGAGTTACACTCCAGTTTAATCGTTAGACCATATAAAATACCAGTTATTCCAAAATTTTACCTTATTGAATTTCAGACCTCTATGTCAGCAAAATTAAGGCCACTCGCGTTAAACTGTTATATAAGTCACAGACTTAATAATATTCCCAATATCACAGGGGTAAAATGGTTAATATTAAGGGGAAAATTGCTATTATTTTTGCGGTGACCAGTGTTTTAGTCTGGCATGTGGGATTAATTCATTGAAAGGTCGATGGGTAAATACGAACAAGTTTTAATTTTATAATATAACTATTTGAAATATAGCGATTTTTAACTTACTCTATAGCCGTGGTTTAACCATAATAAAACGGAATCAATCATTTTGAAAAAACTGCCACAGCCAATTGCCATAGTGGGGATGGCCTGTCGATTTCCTGGAGGATGTAACAGCCCTGAGAAATTCTGGGAGGTGCTGCGTTCCGGGACTGATGTGATCACTGAGGTAAACGAAGACAGGTGGTCCAAGGACTATTATTTTCACCCCGATCCCAAGACATCAGGAAAGACCTACACAACCTCTGCCGGTCAGCTTTCTGATATATATGATTTTGATCCTGAATTTTTCGGCATCTCACCACGGGAAGCGGCGCAAATGGATCCTCAGCAGCGGTTATTGCTACAAATGAGCTGGGAGGCGCTTGAAGATGGAGGCCAGGTGCCCAGTAAACTCGCCGGATCCAATTGTTCAGTGTATGTAGGGATATCAAGTCTGGATTATGCAAATAATCGGATGGATGATCCAAATGTGGCAGATGCTTATTTCATGACGGGAAATACATTGAGCATTGCCGCAAACAGGATTTCCTATATCTATGATCTCCATGGTCCGAGTATGGCCATTGACACGGCATGCTCATCTTCTCTGGTAGCGTTGCATCAGGCCTGTTCAAGTATCTGGTCAGGTGAATCTAACAGCAGTATCGTCGGTGCGGTCCACCTGGTTCTCAGTCCATTTCCATTTATCGGTTTTTCAAAAGCGAATATGCTGTCAAATACGGGGCGCTGTCAGGTGTTTGACAGTCTTGCAGATGGATATGTGCGTTCAGAAGGGGGAGTGGTGCTGTATTTAAAGCCCTACGAACAGGCCATAAAAGATGGTGACCCAATTCATGCACTTATCCGTGGTACAGGCGTTAACTCTGACGGTACTAAATCTGCATTAACTGTTCCAAATGGAAGCGCCCAGGAACGGTTGCTCACCGACGTATACACCAGAGCAGGTGTAAACCCCGATGATATCGATTACATAGAGGCCCATGGTACGGGTACGCCCGTTGGTGACCCCATTGAAGTCCAGGCCATTGGTCGTGCCATCGGTCAGGCGCGAGCAGCAGATAACCCGCTGTTAATTGGATCTGTAAAATCCAATGTGGGACACCTGGAACCTGCATCAGGGTTTGCCGGGTTGTTAAAAGTCATTTTGAGTATAAAACATAAGCAGATTCCTCCAACCATCCATCAACGAGAAGTCAATCCCAATATCGACTTTGAAGGAGTTAATGTAAATGTTGTTAAGCAAATCACTGCATTACAACAACATAATCGGCCATTAATTATGGGTGTCAATTCCTTTGGTTTTGGTGGCACAAATGCGCATACCATACTCGAGGAAAATCTCCTGCAAGAGGTAGTAGATGAACAATATAAAGTAAATGGTATACCGCCTTTATTTATAAGTGCACAAAGTGAAGAGTCTCTGAAAAGGCGTGCAAAACAATTTATTGACTTACTGCATCAGGATCTTAAAGCAGACGAGATATATGATATTTTTTACAACGCAGCGATTAAACGTGATCGTCTGAAACATTCAATTGTGGCATACGGTGATAGTCTAAATATCATAACTGAGAGTTTACAAAATTATATTGAAGGGAAACGTTCTGCAAACCTGGTACGGGCCGAGTCTGTAGAAGAACCAGGCGAAATTGCATTCGTCTTTTCAGGTAATGGGTCGCAGTGGATTGGGATGGGTAATGGGTTGTTAACGAATGCCCGGTTTAAGACTGTCGTCCAGGAAATCGATGCTATTTTTGAACCGCTATCAGGCTGGTCAATTCTGGATACCCTTGCAAACTATGCAGACAGTGGACTTGAATATACTGAAGTCGCGCAACCATTATTATTTGCAGTACAGATCGGCATTGTTGACCTGTTTAAAGAGATGGGGATCATGCCGCGATTTGTGGTAGGACACAGTGTCGGTGAAATAGCAGCTGCATATGTGTCCGGTGCACTGACTTTAGATGATGCTGTAAAGGTTATTTATTATCGAAGTAGTGCGCAAGGGAAAACAAAGGGCAAGGGACGTATGGCCGCAGTTAGACTACCTGTTGAAGAAATCTTGCCAATCCTGGAAGAATATGATGGATCACTGGAAATTGCAGCAACAAATTCACATAATTCTGTAACGGTTTCGGGTGATGCAGATTCCATTAAATCGTTGATGGAGAAATTACAGGAACAGTCTGTTACCTGTCGTGAACTGGACATTGACTATGCCTTTCATAGTCACGTAATGGACTCAATAAAAGATTATATTCATGACAAACTGGACAATTTATCGCCAGTTAAAAATTCAGTCGAATTCGTATCAACGGTTTTTGGTAAGCCGGTTGATGGCGCATCATTAGATGAAAAATACTGGTGGGAAAATATTCGTCATCCGGTTGAATTTGAATCCGCTGTATCCTGTTTGATTACCCAAGGGGTACATTACTTTGTTGAAATTGGGCCTCATCCCGTATTGCAATCCTATGTGCGCGATAACTTGCGAAACCATGATGTACGTGGTGCATTCTATAAAACTATAACCAAAAATGATGAGCACGAATATTTATCCGTGCTTGGTGCCGGTTATAAATTATTATTTAGTCATGATCAGTATAAACTTGATAATATTTTTTCTATCCGGGGTAAACAAATCAGCCTTCCTTTGTATCCCTGGAATAATGAGCGGTTTATTTTTACTGGTTCAGTTGAAGCAATCAACAAACGAAGAGATCACCCATTACTTGGATTTAAGTTAAATGATATAGATGGGGTATGGTCAAATCATATCGATATTCTGACTCACCAATACCTTTCCGACCACAAGGTAGATGGAATGGTGGTGTTCCCTGCGGCAGGCTATGCAGAAATGGCACTTGCAGCCGCCGCGTCAGTTTATGATGGTGATACAATTTTTGTCAGTCAGTTTGAAATTCGCAAGCCATTAATTCTTGAGCCTGGAAAAGTAAAGATAATCCAGTTTGTTTTAAATGGAGTAGATAACAGGTTTAGTATAAAGAGTCGGGATCGGTTAAGTACTGATACATGGATTGAACATGCATCTGGAAAGATTGGCGCAAAAACAATTAAACAACTCTCTCAAACAATCAACCCTGACGAATTATTAACACATAATTCAATTCATATATCTGGCAAGGACGTTTATCAAAATGCCAGAAATTCTGGTCTTGATTATGGTGAATGCTTTCAGAAGGTCCGCCAGGTTGTCATTACTGAAGATGAAAGAGTGATGACTGAATTTAATGATACAGAGCAAAGCCCTGAGTATTTAATTCATCCTGCTATCCTGGACGCTTCATTCCATTCATTATTTACCCTGATGCAATCTGGAGATAATAATGATTTTCCATTTACATACTTACCAACAGAAATAAAAACATTAACGCTATACCAGATCGCTGATTTGGTTAAATATAGTGAATGTAAGATACTTTCTACATCAGACAATATTATTCATGCTTCATTTAATCTATTTGATGAACAGGGCAAATTAGTTGCAGGTTTAGACGATTGTGTATTTAGAAAACTTCCACGGTCGGAAGGTAAGGTCAGCTCAGCAGGATTTTTTAATTATAAACTTATCCCCAAGAACCTGATTAACCTCTCAGATTGTTCACCTGTACCTGAAAATAGTGAGTTTGTCAGTGCAGTAAAACAAATTTCAAATTTTCCGGAATTAACAACGCCTGACATCAGGTTAAATGAACAGGTGTTGCCTTTATTCGATGCTATGGCATCTGCAATAGCAGAAAAAACATTCAGGGAGTTTGGGGCTCATCTTGGGCAATTTACCATTGATTCATTAACAGATTCATCAATGGTGGTAGATGAATACCAACCTTATCTGAATTATCTATTAAGTATCCTGGAACAGGACGGTAAAGCTTACAAGCAAGGTGATAGCTGGAGGATGGTTGATTCAGATGAGATTGATGACCCGGTCGAGATCTGGCGTTCTATTCTGGCTGATTACCCGGAATATATTGGAGAGTTAAGAGAAGCAGCCAACCTGAGTTTGCGAGCTGACGATATTATCTCCAATCCGGAATTAAATAGTGAGCAGCTGCAAAAGATGATGCCAAAAGCCGTGGTGAAACCAAGTTCACCATTACAGGGACACATCCTCGAAAAGATCGTCAATACAGTTATTCAATCCTGGCCAAAGGAAAGTAGAAGATTACGAATTGCAGAAATTCGGAATTATTCAGGTAATTCAGGGATAAATGTTTTACCACATTTGCCAGATGGACTTTGTGATTACGAAATCCTGGCAATGGATGATTTTACCTTCGCGCAAGCAGAAGACCTGTACCGGAATCATTTGAATGTGACTGTGTCGCGATTTGACCCGCAAAGCTCAGGCCTGGAGCAGAAATACAAGGAAGGTGAATTTGATATTGTCTTATTGGCAGATGGTATTCATGGTTGTGATGTATTAAGAGACGTCTTTTCTCAAGTAGCATACATACTAGCGTCATCAGGGCTACTGGTATTATTGGAAAGACGACCTGACAGAATGACTGATTTAAACATGGGATTAGTAAAATCAGACTGGTGGCATAGATCCTCCGAGGAAGATTTTCCTGTGTCTTCCAGGTTGCATCCTGAAGAATGGACGTATTTGCTGGAGGATTCCGGATTTGTCGATACGACAAACCTGGCTGATGAAATAAATACAGATTTACACCATTTTGTTGTTATGGCAAAACGGCCAACCAGGGCCGGCAACCATATGACGCAGATAGATGAACATACATCTAATTGCTTGATTATAACAAATGATGATGGGCAATCTGCTGAAATTGCCAACTATCTTAAGTCTGAAATGTTTAAAGATGGTATTAACTCAAAAATTGTCAACAGCGGTGATAACGTCTCAACCAGCCATGATACGGTTACGCTTAATTTCCTGGAAAATGAAGGTCAGGATGGGCTAAGGCAAATTATTGAAGATCTGGACGGACCTGCATTCAAACTTATATATATTGCTGTTAAAGAAGAAAAAATAAATCGGAGTACATCGCTGAATATAGGTGAGGGTGTATCAAGGGCCAATACAAGGTTATGTAATTTTATCAATATTCTTGCCTCTGCAAATATCAATAAATTGCCACCAGTGTGGTTAGTGACATCAGGTGCCGCCTCAAGCTCAATCGCTTCTAAAGATTCTATCCAGCCGAATCCTTACCTGTCCGGGCTTTGGGCAATGGGGCGGGTAATTCGCAATGAATATCCCGATATTGATTTACGGATGATAGATCTGAATACCCAGGGGTCAATGGGGCAGACCAGTAAACTACTCTGGAATGAAATATTATCTGGAGATGGTGAAGAGGAAGTTATTGTTTCAGATAAAAGCAGATCAGCTATACGATTACAAAAATGTGATATTGGATCAGAGGTCATAGATCGAAACAAGTTGGTTGAACTTAACAAGATATATCAGTTGGAATTTACCAGGGCGGGGAGCATCGATAATCTGAGATGGAATGCTAAACAAAGACAGTTACCCGGGGCCGATGAAATAGAAATAGAAGTCAAAGCAACCGGCCTGAATTTCAGAGATATTATGTATACGTCTGGTTTATTACCCCCAGAGATGCTGGAAGGTGGTTTGTCAGGCCCGACACTGGGTCTGGAATGTTCAGGGATCATTACTCGAATTGGTGAAGGTGTTGAACAGTTTGAAGTCGGTGATGAAGTTATCGCGTTGGCGCCAGCATGTTTTTCATCTCATGTCATATCTTCTAAATATGCTGTCACCAGGAAACCTGCAAACTGGAGTTTTGAGGCCGCCGCTACCATCCCAACAACATTTTTTACTGTTTATTATTCACTTGATTATCTGGCAAGGTTGCGTAAAGGGGAGAAGATCTTAATCCATGGTGCCGCGGGAGGCGTTGGGATTGCCGCTATTCAATATGCACATCACTGTGGTGCCGAAATATTTGCTACAGCTGGAACACCGGAGAAGCGAAAGTTTCTTGAGCTTCTTGGGGTAGACCACATCCTGGATTCGCGGACCCTGGATTTTGCAGATGAAATTCTGGAATTAACCCAGGGCCAGGGCATAGATGTGGTATTAAATTCATTGGCCGGTGAAGCCATGGTCCAGAACTTCAAAGTGTTGCGCCCATTTGGCAGGTTTATTGAATTAGGTAAACGGGATTTTTATGAAAATTCCAAACTGGATCTGAAACCATTTAGAAACAATATTACCTATTATGGTGTGGATGCAGATCAGCTGTTGCAGTTTGAACAGGAACGGTCCAGCGAATTGATGCATGAAGTAATGGCATTATTTGAGCAAGGTGTGTTCCGGCCATTGCCGTATACCGTTTTTTCTGCCCTGGATGTGAACAGTGCATTCCGTTTAATGCAGCAATCACAGCACATTGGTAAGGTCGTTGTCACACAAAATTCAAAATCGTTAAAAATTCATGCAAAATTGAATAGTACAAGTCTGGAGTTAAATCCGGATGCGACCTATATGGTAACCGGTGGGTTAAGTGGTTTTGGTTTATCCACGGCAAACTGGCTGGTTGATAAAGGTGCCAGACATCTCGTTCTATTGAGTCGCACAGGTTTGGTACAGAATGAAAATAATCCGTTACTTGATGAAATTAAAGCAAAGAATATAGATGTAAAGATTATTGCCTGTGACATCACCGATGCCATAAAACTACAGTCTGTACTGCATGATATACAGGAAAGTAAGTTTCCATTGAAAGGTGTCGTTCATGCGGCAATGGTGCTGGAAGATAATCTAATTAAAAATATGGACTATGATGCCATGCATCATGTTATTGCACCGAAAGTCCAGGGCGCATGGAACCTCCACCGTCTAACCAGAGAGCATGAACTGGATTTATTTATATTATATTCATCGGTGACCACCTGCCTGGGCAATCCAGGCCAGGTCAATTATGTCGCTGCCAATGGGTTCCTTGAATCACTGGCCAAGTTCAGAATTAACTCGGGATATCCCGCCACTGTCGTGTCCTGGGATGCCATTACCGATACCGGTTATCTTGCAAGGAATACTCAGTTAGCGGACAGAATTACCCGACGTCTGGGATTGGCAGGTATTACGAGTGAACAGGCATTTAATGCACTGGAGAGGCTGATTCTCTCTGATCAGGTTGAGACCATCGTGTTTAATGCCAATTGGCAGGCCCTGAAGCGGGCTTTACCGATTATTAATTCACATTTATTTAAAGACATCTTGCATGGTCAGTCAGGTAACGACAACCTGGGTGGGGAGGATATTTATGGTATGTTGTCACGTCTGGACGATGCAGAACGACAACCTTTTATTGTTAATTTTCTGATTACAGAAATTGCCCGGATCCTGCAAATGCCTGAAGAAAAGATTGCCCATAACTGTACTATTCAGGACCTTGGTATTGATTCTTTAATGGCCATGGAACTGGCTTCTACCATAGAAAGTAAACTAGGTATCAATCTTCCAGTCATGACCCTGGCTGACAATGTCACCCTGGATAGCCTGGCAAACAGAATTAATAATATGCTTGAGCCTGCAGATATGACGAGTACTGAAAGTAATGATGTAGATGAAATAGTGACTTCTCTTGCAAAAATACATGCAGAAGATCTGACTGAAGATGAATTGATATCCATATCCAATGATGCCATTAACTCCAGAGACACTTCTAAACGCCTGATAAAATGACAGAATCCAGTAAAAATCTGTTTGGGTTATCCTCAGAACATAAAAAACGTTTAATTGACAGGATGCGACAACGCCAAAAGGCGGGCAGCCCTCATGATGTAAGAGATAAAGTAAACCTAAATGCGTTTAAAAAGGAAATACCATCAGAATTTTATAATATAGATGATATGCCCGGTTTGAAACAATTGCATATTCAAGCCACCGCCGCAGAAAAATTTGGCATACAAAATCCTTTCTTTCGCTGTCATACCGGTGTAGCTAATAACTCAACATCCATTGATGGCAGAAAGTTTATCAATTACTCAAGTTACAATTATCTGGGTTTGAATGGCCACCCAAGGGTGTCCCAGGCTGCAAAATTAGCCATAGACCATTTTGGCACCTCTGCATCCGCCAGTAGACCGGTGTCCGGTGAACGACCAATACACCGTGAGCTGGAAATAGCACTGGCGAATTTACATGGCACCGAAGATTGCGTGGTCTATGTGAGTGGGCATGCAACCAATATCAGCACAATAGGTAGTCTTTTTGGTAAAAAAGATTTAATTCTCCATGATTCACTTGCACATAACAGTATTATTCAGGGTGCAATACTGTCTGGTGCAAAACGGTTAACATTTCCTCATAACGACTTTAATTCATTAAACCAGATGCTGGAAAATAATCGTCGTCAATATGAACGGGTGTTAATTATTACAGAGGGTATGTATAGCATGGACGGCGATATCCCCGACATTCCAAAGTTTCTGGAGATAAAAAAACAGCATAAAGTATTTCTGATGATAGACGAGGCTCATTCCATAGGCGTGATAGGGGATAAGGGTTTTGGTATTGCAGATCATTTTCAGTTGGATGCAAATGAAATAGACATATTAATGGGAACACTCAGTAAATCTTTTGCTGCATGTGGCGGTTATATTTGCGGTAAACATACATTAATCGAAAATTTAAAATATACTTCACCCGGATTCGTCTACAGTGTCGGTATGTCACCTCCCGTGGCTGCAGCGGCATTGGAAGCGCTGCAGATCTTAATCGATGAGCCGGAACGTGTCGCAAAATTACAGGCCAATGCCAGGCTGTTCTTTGAGTCTGCCAAGGATGCGGGATTGGATACAGGTTATTGCCAGGGATTTTCGGTGATCCCGGTGATTGTTGGAAGTTCGCTTATCGCAGCCAAGCTTTCCAATCTCCTCTATGAACAGGGGATTAATGTACAACCTATTATTTATCCTGCTGTGGAAGAAAGGGCCGCCAGATTACGTTTCTTTCTCAGCTCCACCCATACAGAAGAAGAAATCCGTTCTACCGTCGATATTGTGTCCCGTGAATTGAAGGCATTGAAAAAGAAACCGGTCTACAAGTTTGTATAACAAATATCGTAATCCTTTGATTTATCTGTAAAATCAACCCATGAAAGTTGTCGTCATCGGAGCAGGTATAGCGGGGCTGGGTGCCGCGCATTATTTCAGGCATAAAGGTCACCAGGTCAAGGTCGTGGAGGCGAGTGACCGGGCAGGTGGTCGCGCCATCAGTTATCAACGTCCAGGTACCAATGATATCGTTGACGTTGGAACGCAATATTATCATTCATCCTATAAGCGGGCCCTGCGCTTTATTTATCAGGCCGGTATGGAATCCCAGCTGAGAAAGATCCGAGGTTATACCCGAATTTATGACGATAATCTAAAAAAGGGATCGTTTTTGTTTAACCGCTATCTTCCCTGGTACCAGTCAACCGGTGTCTTAGGTAATTTAAATATCGGTTACCAACTGGCAAAGACGTTTATTAAATATGAAATGGATCCCTTCGCCCTGGACTACTATGCAATGATGGATGATGTAGATGCAGCTGAAAATAATACCAGCCAGGTCATATATAAAAGCATTATCCAACCACTAACCCAGGTGGGGGCACTATCCGAGCCTGACGCTATGAAGGTCAGTCAACTCCATATCCACAGACTGATTCATATCATTCTAATGACAGAATACCTGTCACTTTCTAGAGGGACGGTATCCCTTCATCAGGCCATGTCAGATCAACTCCCGGTTAAGTTTGGATCACCGGTCATTAATATCATTGAGGAAGGGGGGCAGAGCGTTGGTGTACAACTGGAAAACGAGGTGATTAAGGCGGACCATATCGTTGTCGCCACCACGCCACCAGCGGCATTAAAATTCATTCCTGAACACTGGAATGAGGCTCATGAATTTCTTGCTGGTATTCAAATTCCGGCATTTACTTTACCCACCTTCTTTCTGGACAGGCCCCTGGAACCGGGAGTCTGGTCTTTCCTGTTCCATCAACTGGATGGCACCATCAGTTATCTCACAGATGCGGGGCAGAAAAATACCGATATGGTCCCCTCCGGAAAATCTATCATTCAACCCTGGGTATGTTATCCACAATCTGCAAGGTTAGTTGATATGTCAGATGATGAGGTCATCCGTCATTGTGTCGCTGAGATTGAAAGGGTCTTTCCGGTTTTTTCCAACTGGATTGAACACATTCATATGACCCGCCATCCCCACGGTGTGCCATTCCATTCCACGGGACATGTCAGGCGTGCCTGTGAATTTATGCATGCTATGGATCAGAAAAAAATCTCTTTCTGTGGGGATTACCTGAGTGGCGGTTATATGGAATCTGCGCTGTGGAGTGCTGAAAGGGCGGCAAAGATGTTTGGCTGAACCTGGTGAGGAGAGAGGAGAAAGGTGTGAGGAGCCTGTAAACCTGCCTTTACATATTTTTTATAACAAATTATTTGCCCATCGCTATCAGTAATATCCTGTCAGCGAGACGTTCCGGCAGAAACCGTAATAAAGAGATTCCCCAGGCATGAAACCAGGGAAAGCTCACTAGAGCCTTTCGATTCTCTATTCCATGAATGATTTTATCCACTGCCTTGTCCATGGACATTAGCATAAAGGGATTCACCTTCAGGGTGCTGGTCATATCGGTATCTACATAGCTTGGGCAAACGATGGTTATAATAACATTGTCCCTGGTATACAGGCCTCTTACCGCCTCGTAATATGCCTTTACAGCCACTTTACTGGCGGAATATGCTGGAAAGGTCGGTATACCATGATACGCCGATAATGAGCTGATTATGGCGGCGCTGCCATGTCTTCTCTGTTGCATCTTTTCCAACAATGGATTGACGGTATTGATAACCGCATTGAAATTTACATCGAAGGTTTCATCAATGATAACTTTTTGTTCTATGGGATGTCCGGATTTGCCTGAATACATGACCCCGGCATTGGCAATCACTAAATCCACCGGGTGATCGGTGTCGAACCTGAATATCCAGTTAATTAGATTGTCTCTGTCCCGGATATCCAAACTGATAGATTCCACCAGTGCACCATTTTCCCGGCAAATCCTGGCTATTGAATCCAGTCTTTCCCGATGACGTCCGATTAAACCCAGACAGACATCGGGTTTCGCATAGCGTTTTGCCATGGCCATGCCTAGTCCATTGCTGGCACCGGTAATGATAATATTTTTAAATTGACTCAATTACATGCCCTCTGGGAGATAAAACGTTTATAATTCATAAGCCTATGGAAGATAATAACGAATTAATCCCAATCCGGCCAATCCCATTAGCAGACTATCCGGGGCCCATCGGTCTGTTATGGAAATTAAGAAAGGACTTATTGTCCATTTGGCCAGAATCGGCCTATCAGGAAGAATTTTTTGGTGGACCGGTCATGAATAATCATATGTACGTGGCAAACAGTCCCGATACCGTTGAGCATGTCCTGGTCAAAAATAACGATAACTACGAACGGAAAAGCCCCTATATGC
Source organism: Candidatus Eutrophobius brisbanensis (assembly GCA_038131795.1). Classification (GTDB taxonomy): domain Bacteria; phylum Pseudomonadota; class Gammaproteobacteria; order Eutrophobiales; family Eutrophobiaceae; genus Eutrophobius; species Eutrophobius brisbanensis. The sequence goes on from JAYPQE010000003.1 coordinate 513,787, forward strand.
GCAAGGCCCTCGAGCCCTTACTGGGGGACGGGCTATTTGTAAGTGACGGTAAGCTTTGGCGTGAGCGTAGACGGCTTGAACAGCCAGCCTTTCATCCATCACGCTTTCAGGGATACGGCCAATCAATGTCTGATATTGTCGTGAATACATGTGAACGTTGGGAGTCTGATCATTTAAACCAGGACATTAAGGTTTTGCCTGAGATGGCCTGGCTAACAGCGGAGATCATCAGTCAGTGTATGTTTGATTATCCGTTGGGGTTGAATAAGGCCAGGCAGATTGTTGATGGCTTTGCCGATTTTCAGGCCAGTGTTGAACAATTTGATTTGTCTGCATTTTTTGGTTGGCCGGAATGGTTGCCCAATATTCCTCAATGGCGAAGAGTGTCCAGGCATGCAAGGAAGATCCATGTCATTGTTGAAGACATCATTGCCATGGGGCAGGCAGGTAAACTAAGCGATAACACACTCTTATCTCATCTGCTTGCCACGCAGACAGAGGCCGATCCCGTGACGCATATGTCTGAAGAGCAGGTCCGTAACGAGGCCGTGGTGATCTTAATGGCGGGTCATGAAACCACGGCAAATTCTTTATCATGGGCTATTTACTTGATTTCGCAATATCCCCGTGTTGAAGAAAAATTATTAGCTGAATTAAAAAGCGTGTTAAATGGCAGACCCGCGACGTATGAAGACCTTTCTCAATTAAAATACACTCGCGCCATATTTGAAGAGGCCATGCGTCTTTATCCCCCTGTCCCCATTCTTTCCCGGGTCGCACGCGAAGGCGAAACCATACGGGACCGTGACGTTCCAGCCGATTCAATTATGTTAGTGATACCCTGGTTATTACATAGACATGAGTTATTGTGGGACAAACCCAATCATTTTATACCCGAACGCTTTACCGACGAATATCCTCAAAAGCATGCCAAATATGCCTATGTGCCATTCAGTGCGGGCCCCCGGTTTTGTCTGGGAGCGGCGTTTGGCCTGATGGAGGCGACCATCTGCCTTGCAACGATCATGCAGCGATTTTCCCTGAAGATGAGTGATAAGTTCACGCCAGAATATGAATGCCGCTTGACCTTAAGGCCCAGCAACGGGTTACCGATGGTAGTGGAAAGACGTGAAACATAAAAAGATAAGACAGGATTTACAGGATTTCTAAGGATTAACAGGATAAAATATTTCAATAATATCTACACTGTAGTAGGAAAGTATAAATGAATAAAATAAGTGATATTTGCAGGAGAAATTATTGATAGGATTTCAAATTGCCATAAGAAAAATCTAATATATCCTGACTATCCTGAATAAATCTTGTCATTCCTGCCTATTATTAAATCCTAACTTTTCACGCCATTTATCAATCAGTCCCTGATCGTGCATATGCGAAGGGTGATAGTCTTTTTTGTAATAACGGAAATAGTTTGGAACCAACCGCGTCAACAACCCAGGCCAGATAAATCCCCAGGTAATCAATACCCACCAGTCTCGCAGGTTAAACAGCCTGCCATCGTGTCGTTGGTAGGCCATCATAGTGGAGATTAATATCAGCCATAATCCAACTGAGGCATGGACAATCTCAACGAATCGATTCTTATAACTGCCATTAATTGACTGGTAAACATCAAAGGCCACAGTCTTATGCTCAATCTCTTCCAGACAATGCCAGCACCATAAACGTTTATATTCTCCTTGCATGGGTTCATGAAACGTTGGCGTTTTTAAGACTTCCGTACACAGTATGGTGGTAAAGTGCTCCAGCGCACAGGTGAGGGCCAGCTTAACTTCAGGATCCGGATTTTTTCTGACCCAGTTAAATAACTTTTCTACCCGTGCCTCCATCAGTTCTACAGGATAGCCTTCTGATTTTAATAACTGGTTAAAGCGGTCATGTTCGACTCTATGGGCGGCTTCCTGTCCTATGAATCCCTTAACCTGCTCGGCCAGTACCGGATCTGTTATCTGGTCCTGATAGTGTTTGACCGTTTCGATAAAATATCTTTCAGCATAGGGGAAGGTCGTGGACAGGGCATTCATCCAGTTGGATTTCAGTGGGCAACCACCAAACCAGTAGCGGTTATAATCAGTGCCCCAGTTAAGTTTTGGATTGCGGGGTAATATCTTTAATATGCTTGTAATCATTGTGATGATTATAAGATATTGCTATGTGATAATGAATGCTAAATATGAACCTTATATGTATTGATGAAACCTGGCTTTATTGATTATTGGATAATCCATCCCTTCTGGGGGTTGCTCGATTATTTGACGTTTTCGTTTCTGCGACTCTTTTCCATTCAAAAGGTTTCTGAAATGGGGTCGTTTATAGGTAATCTGGCAAAAAAAAGGTTTAGACAGGCGTGTGAAGACACCCAGCATAATCTTGAAAAACTCATGCCAGGCTCCAGTATTGCTGATAGACAAATGATTGCCGATGACATGTGGCAGAATATCGCAAGATCACTGACTGAGATAGCAGTATTAGACAAGATTAATCTTGATATCCATGTGCAGGAATATAACCTGGACGTATTGCAACAGCTGGATAAAACCAGGCCAGTGGTATTTCTTTTTCCTCACCTTGGTAACTGGGAGTTACTGGCCATGTCGGTAATCAACCAGGGATTTAACCTAAATGTTATGTTTGAAAAAGTTCCTAATCGGTTTGTTCGTAAACTCCTGGTGACATCCAGGAAGCGAATAGGATATGACTTGATTACCCCAGATTACCGGGGCACTAAGAAAATTTTCAGGGTACTTAAGACAGGCCAGGCACTGGGTCTGGCCATGGATGAATTTAAAGAAAATCAGGTAAAGGCCCCGGTATTTGAAGGCAGTCTGACGGGTCGATCGAATATTCGTTATGCTATCAATCTTGCCAGACATTTTAATACCCCCATAGTCATGGGATATTGCAAAAGAATAGAAGGTGTTAATTTTGAAATAACCTATGCCCCGCCACTGGATCTAAACAAGAGCGAATACCAGAATCGAACCGATAATGAAATTGCAGATGTTATTAATGCTCAGTGTCGTGAATGGGTAATGGCAAACCTCGATCAGTGGTATATGTTGCACCGGGCGAAGATTGGCAGGTGAGAAGTTAGGAGTGAGGGGTGAGGAGTAAGGACTGAGGAGTAAAGCGTAAGATGGATGGGTAAATATGTGGCCCTCTCATCACTCAGAATCAAAAATTTGCTCAGAAACCAGCTCAAAATGTGCCTCCCAAGTGGGAGGCTTATACAGGTTGATTCTGGCTAGCTGTGCGCTTCTTAGCGGTGAATTTGGTGTACAATAGTCAATGATGGTATTCATCCAGCCAATTCCGTCTACGGGATGGATATAATCCGGTATATCTTGTCCAGATTCCTTCAATTCAGGGATATCTGAACAAATAACCGGAACGCCCACGGTCAAGGCCTCCACCACGGGCATGCCCCAGCCTTCTGCAAAGGTAGGGTAAAGCAGGGCCCTGGCCCCCAGTAATAGCTTGGTCAACTCAGCATCACTCAGGTTTGATGCCTCATGTACTAGTCCATCTATGGGTTTACAACGTTCCACCATATCGATGACATTCTCATTTTCCCAGCCTCTTTTCCCCACAAGGTATAGTTCCGGCATCGGGTCCAGTGTTCCCTGCTGGGCCATGTCGCGCCAGATATTTAGCAAGAGTAAATGGTTTTTCCTGGGTTCAATGGTGGCAATGACCACAAAATAATTTTTCTCGGGCTTTGCCACAGGTTTAATGTCCTGATTTAAAAAACAGGGCTCAACACCGATATAAGCGGTGACTATCTCATCGCATTCCCGGTCATGTTCCTGGGTAAACCGTTGCAGATATTTTTTGGTTTCATTGGAATTGGAGATTATTTTCGGTTTAAGTGTGAGTAAATGTTTCATCCACTTTATTTGTGCATCTCTGTTTACCGGGAGGAAGTATTCAGAATAGTAAATAATGATCAAGTCATGCATGAAAACACAGTATTCAAGTGGTGCGATTGCCTTGATATCCTCCAGGGCCTGAAAGGGAAAGCCCCTGTTGTAGGCAGTATAAATATATAAATATTTCTGATTAGGGTTCCTTTTAATATGGTCTGTCAGAAAATCATTGGTCTTGCGCCTGGTTGAAATAAATCTATAAGCCTGAAAAATATTTCGGGTTTTTAACAGTACACCTACAAACTGTCCTATTCTTAACAGGAAGGTTGCCGGGTATTTAGAGAGACTGGCCACCAGGGCATACCATATCTTCAATACGTGTGGGAGTTTCCTGACCCAGCTAAATTCCACGCCGAATATTTCAGTGAGTTCCTGGTTTAACAGAAAATGAAACCGATCACTGAATGGCATTGAAAAAAAGGTATCAAGATCAGGGTCCCACATGCCATGGTATTTCATCCGAAATTCAAGATTAGACTCAGAATTAGACTTTTCTGTTAATGCGTTGCTAATACCAAGCTCCCAGTTTTCTAACAGGTGGAAGATCAAGGCCTCAGCTTCCTCGTGGCTGATAATTAACAGATTATTGCCCTGTTGCTTAACAAAGATGGTGGAGTCCCTGTGTAGGGTCAATAAATAGTGTGCATAGCGTAAATCCACGCGCACAGTGCCGGAAGGCGTTTCAGAGACCTGTTGGTAAATTAAACAGGTGAAATCATAAATATAGATGGTTCCCATACTTCTTATTCAAACTTCCGTTGTAATGTTAGCTGGTATTATAACCTTTTCAGGTAAAATTACTTACCTTGATATGCGTGTTTGGACCAGGGATGGATTAAGCGTGGGGGGATGGCCAGAGAAAAGTCTTCATCAACGATTGTCAGATTGGGGTTGTAAAACGGGTCTTTATCCAGAACATTAGCCCAGTTGTCCCGCATATAGGTATATTCAGCATTCCACCTGTGGATATTTTCTCTGGATAAATCAGACCCACGTGAAGCGGACTCGAGGTGATACAATTTAGCGAACGGTGTTAAAATAACTTTATATCCTTTTTCTCTAACCTTTAATGAATAATCCACATCATTAAATGCCACTTTTAAGTTAATTTCATTTAGACCATCGACTTCATCATAAAGTGCTCGTTTTGTCAGTAAACAGGCGGCGGTTACACATGACACTTCGTGAGTGAGGACCAGGCGGTCGTCATATCCACGGTAATTCCCAGGTGAAAATCTCAGGCTGTGACCAGCCACACCCCCCAGACCAATGGTGACCCCTGCATGTTGCACAGTTCCATCTTCGTAGAGTAATTTTGCTCCCACTGCACCGACATCCTCTCGGCAAATATGTGACATCATCTCATCCAGCCAGTCTGGCCTGATAATAGATATATCATTGTTAATGAGACCAATATAGTCACCTTGTGAATGTTTCACAGCGATGTTATTCAACTCGGAAAAGTTAAATTCATGATCTTCTCTTAATATAGTTATATTATCTCGTTCCTTTAGCGACTCAAGATAGTCTAGTGTCGATTTGTCCTGGCTGCCATTGTCAACAATGATGATCTCAAGGTTTTTATAATCTGTATTACTGAGAATACCATCCACACAATTTGACAGTAGGGCAACCCTGTCCCGGGTCAATATGATCAATGAAACAAGAGGTGTATTTTTAGGTAACTGACGTATTACCCTATGGCCATATTCAGTTTTGGTAGTTGTAGTATTTCCTTCTGTTTTTGCCAGGTGATTATTAAGAGCAGTCTCACAATGATAATTAACCGGTAATCTGGTGATATCACTTTGGTTGTCAAATTGCCTGTGGTGCAATAATACATATGGGATATGCGTAATATCCTCAGGGTTTAACTCTTCAATACATAAAATATTAAGTTCACTTGAATTAGTAACAATATCCGTCTTTGAAGATGCAAGAGACTTTTTGAATACATCACATTCGTAACAAGTCAGGTACTGAATATAATTTTTGCTCAGAAAAAGGTCGTAATTCCATTCGGTTTTAAACGTGGGGCATGAAAGTTGACCATACTGATCGATGAGATCAAAGTCAGAATAGATGAGCTTTGTATCAGGTCTGGTCAGTATGGTATTGGCAATAAGGTACAGGGCATGCTCTGTCAATATGTCCGTTGGTTCAAGCAGAACAACGAAATTGCCATTAATAAGTGGAATGGCATGATTAATGTCCCCGGAAATCTTGCCAAGGTTTTTATCTATAACAATATCGACATTGCTAAAATTGCGGTCAAACTCATTAATAACGGCAGTGATATGGGCATCAGGTGGATTATCACAAAGGATTAATAATTCCCAGTTTTTATAGATTTGTTTGGATATCGAGTTCAACGAAGACCTTAGTAATAACGATGAAGATGTATCGACCCTTGTGATGATGGATAGCTTCGGTTGTGTATCCATTGCTTTGATATGGTTGCTGATTGCACTCTTATCGTCTTTACTTAATTTGCCGTAACAATTATGCCATTCTGCGTAGGAAGACTTATAGCTCTGGGGACGCCGCACACCGGGCATTTTCCTTATGAATAAGGCGTGTAGTATCTCATTTACACCAAACTGATATCGTTTATGAAGGTACGACGCAGCCAGGAAAAAACTGGTTTCAGTAATTGAAAAATCCTGAATTTCATATTCAATTGGCAGATCTGACAGTTTTAATTTTAGGTTTTTACAGTGGGGTGGAAACTCCAATAAGAGTTCCTGCATCTGATCTTTTTCGTTGAAAGGCAGCGGGATAGTGAAATTTTCTGAAAAACCAGTGCCCGGATCAATATACAGTACAGGTTGCGGGATGCCTTTCTTAATGGCGGCAGTAAATCTTAATATCACCAACCCTCTCGGGTATCCGGTTTCCCCCATGGTTAATAGAAAGAGTGAGCCACAATCACCTGAGTAATCTTCGTATAGTGGGTAATCTTCTGTGGGGAGAATTGCACTTGGGTGAATTATAAATGATTCGCGTTTGATGATCCTGATAATGCGCCTAATCCAGTAAATGATAAAACTGACAGGGATAAGTACGATTTTTAATAGCAGTAAAATGTATCTGTCAATCTTTGTATCATACAGATTACCTGTATGGACACACTCAGTGGAATCTTTGCCTGACTCTAAATCTTCTATATAGAATTTTTGTTGATTAACCTGGGCCGTCAAATACTTGATCTGATGGATTTCACCACGGTATAAAAATTTGAAATTGTCAATAGTAAACTGCCATAACCAGGAAACCCGTTGATTAAACCAGTTGCTGGAAATATCAAAATACTCTCTCCTGAATGTGTTCAGTCTGAGCTTTAGATATTTAATGTCCATAAATAAATTTCATTACAATTTTTACATCCAACTAACGTATAATGCACAACTAACTGTTATTTTATTTATATCTTGTTGTAATAGCTATGCAATTAAACGAAAAGGGTTTGCTATTTGCCCATATTCCTAAAACCGCGGGGACAAGCCTGAGACTTGCCGTACAACGCCACGTCAAAGGCTGGAAAGTCTATGCAGATTATGATGTGGACAACCCCACCACGTCCCGTAAAATCAGAAAGTTCTATGAGGACGATGATTTTAGCAAAATTTCAGAGATAAATGGTCCTAAAACATTACTTGCTGGCCACTTTCCAATAACGAAATATCTTCCATATTATCCTATACACCGGGTGATCAGTTTTGTGCGCGACCCTGTGCAGCGGGTCATATCTCATTTCCATGACTTACAACGCCGGCATGGATATGCAGAATCGCTGGAAACATTTATAAAGCAACGGCGGTTTCAAAATACCCAGTCACGATTTTTCAGAGGCGTCCCTGTGGAAGCCGTAGGCTTTATAGGTATTTGCGAAAAATATGATGAAAGTATCGATGTTATTAACAAGGTATTTAATATTGAAATTCCAGTGACAAAATACAATACCAATAAAAAGAAAAAAGACGATCAATATTCACCGCCTGAAGAGATTGTCGAACTGGTCTCGCAAACCAATAAGGCAGACTGTGAACTGTATGACAAGGCCTTGCAGCTTTTCAACAACAGGCAAGCCATGCTGGAGTCTGGACACGGATTTATTTATGGCAAGATTGAAACTATGGAAGATAATAAAATTTCAGGCTGGGCCGTAAATCCTGAATCATCTCTTGGTGTGAATCTGAATTTACTGGTAGACGGTGTGGTCAGGGGAAACACGATTGCAAATCAATCAATCAATTTCCTTGATGACCTTAATCTGATAAATCATCCAAATGTTGGTTTTGATTTGCATATCGACGGCATTAATCCTGGCGATGCCAAAATAGAAATCCGTATTGATGAATCAAACCAGGAATTAACACGTTAATCTGGAAAGCAGGGAATCTATATACACATATTCGATCCATTCAGGCTCCCGGTAATGGATCTTATCAGGCGTGCTTAATAATGGTGTGAAATAACGGCAGTCCTTGAAATAATAGTGTGTCACCTGGCTAAATCGGGTCATTGCCCGGTCTTTGTGTTTAAAGCCACCATGTAAAAGATTGCCGTGCCAGATGATGGCCTGCCCCTTCTTGATGATTCCCAATTCAGTCTTTAAATCGTTTTCTGTTATATAGTTCTTAATAAACTCTTCGTAATGTTGATAGTTATCATGTGATATTCCCTTGCCCACATCCTGCATAGTAAATTCCGGTAGGTGATGGCTGCCCGGTGAATAACAAATAGGCCCATTGTCTGACGTGATATCTTCCAGTGCCACCCAAACGCCGCACATAAAATTATTAGGAATAGAATTAAAATGGATAGTATCCGAATGCATGGCCTGTTGGGTGCCGGTACGGAAATTCAGGGTCTGAAAGGGCAGGGGCTTCCTGTTATAGAGCTGGGTTAATATGGAAATAATTTTTGGTGACAGGGCAATATGTTTTGCATTAATAGAATCCCGCCAGAGATCGGGAAATCGGGAGCCGAGGCTTGGGGCAGGGGCATGCACTCCGTTGTAGATTTGCTGCATTTCATTAATAACATTATTGATTATGCGTATTGAAATTTGCGTATCGACGATTAAATAGCCATTGTGTTGGAATTCATCAATTTCCTGTTGAGATAACATAGGCAAGTAAATTTGTCAGGTCCTTATGAATTCATCAGAAAGTTGGATCAGTTTTTTTTGTTCGATTAACATTTTTCTCAGGGCTGTGCGCCAATGTTCCTGCTGTACTCCCCAAATTTTATTGGTCTGGCTGGAGTCCAGGACACTGTAAGCAGGACGTTTTGCGGGGGTTGGAAACTGTGCAGTCGGTATTGGGCAGATTTTAACTGGATTGCTTAATAAGCCCAAGGTAGTGGCTTCTTCATAGATGGCGACGGCAAAATCATACCAACTGGCAACGCCTGCGTCAGACCAGTGATAAATACCTGCATGGACATTATTGGTGACCATTGCCCAGATGGTCAGGGCCAGGTTTTTAGACCAGGTGGGCGAACCAACCTGGTCAATGACTACCTTGATTTCCTGTCTTTCTCTCATGAAATTCAACATGGTTTTGACAAAATTTCGCCCCGTGGTGGAATAGACCCAGGAGGTCCTGAGGATAATTGACCCTGCTGCAAAATGCTTACGGACCAGGATTTCACCATTGGCCTTGGTCTTCCCATAGATTGATAAGGGATTAATGGGAGCATCTGGCAGATAAGGCGTGGTCTGGTTACCTTCAAAGACAAAATCCGTGGACACCTGTAGAAATTTTGCAGAGTGTTCCCTGGCGGCAAGGGCGAGATTACCTGCGCCTGTTGAATTTACAGCTATGGCCTGTTCAGACTCTTTTTCTGCCTTGTCTACCGCGGTAAATGCAGCAGTATTTATTATATATTCCGGCTGGATTTCATTAAGCTGTTCAGAGATTGCAGTTTCAGAGGTAATATCTAATTCATCACGCCCAAACGGAAATAATTCAATCCCTTTTGGGGCTGATTTCACCAGGTCTTTACCCAGTTGCCCTTTTTTTCCAGTAATTAAGACTTTCAAAACCTACCTCATCATCATTCCCGTCGCGCATGAGAATTATATTTTTGGCTTTAGAATGGAGTTTATATATTAAAAAACCTCCGCCTCCTGTAGAGACATCCCGTTTCTGTCTTTTTCAGAAACAATTGGCTCAATACCCGGTTCTAGAGGCCATTCAATCCCCAAAATTGAGTCGTCCCACATTAAGGTCCTTTCGTGCTCCGGCGCATAAAAATCTGTACATTTATAATAAACATCTGCGGTATCGCTGGTGACCAGAAAACCATGTGCGAAACCGGGTGGGCACCATAAGGCATTTAATTCTTCAGAATTGAGGTGATGTCCATACCATTTACCAAATGTGTTAGAACCCTTGCGTAAATCTACAACCACATCAAATATGGAGCCACTCACTACCCTGACTAATTTCCCCTGTTGCTGTTGTATCTGGTAATGCAGACCTCTAAGGGCGTATTTTGAGGAACGACTTAAGTTGTCCTGTACAAAAGTATGTGGAATCCCACCATCAGTGAATTTCTGCAGGTGCCAGGTCTCAAGAAAGAAACCACGGTCATCCTTGAATACATCAGGTTCAACGATAACAACATCAGGCAAAGGTGTTTGAATAAATTTCATTCCAAATCGTCATTCCCGCGCAGGCGGGAATCCAGTAATATTAAAAAGTCTTTAGGATGGGGTACGTTATTTTATCTCTCAACCAGCTTCCTCAGGTATTCCCCATATTCAGAAGAATTTAAGTCATACGCTAATTTTAATAGTTGATCATCATCTATATAATTTTTCTGCCAGGCGATTTCTTCCGGACAGCAAATTTTAACGCCCTGGCGTTTTTCTATGACACGGACAAATTCAGTGGCATCTACCATACTGTCATGGGTGCCTGTATCCAGCCAGGCGGTGCCCCTATGCAATAATTCAACCTTTAAATTTTTATTATCAAGATAATGTCTGTTTACATCCGTGATTTCCAATTCACCTCTGGGAGAGGGTTTTATTGACTTAGCAATTTCTACAACGTCTGAGTCATAGTAGTACAAACCGGTTACAGCATAATTGGATTTTGGTATTTTCGGCTTTTCTTCTATCGCAATGGCATTCCCGTTATTGTCGAATTCAACGACGCCATAGCGTTCAGGATCAGAGACTTCATACCCAAATATGGTTGCACCCGTAGACTGCTCGTTAGTCCTGAGCAAGGAGCCTTCCAGGACATCACTATAGAAGATATTGTCCCCCAGGATGAGTACACTATTATTGTCCTTGATAAATTTCTCACCCACGATAAATGCATCTGCCAGTCCCCTTGGTTCACTTTGTGTCTCAAAGGAAAATGACAAGCCCCATTTCTCACCTGATCCCAGTACCTTCTGAAATGCAGCCTGATCTTCAGGTGTGGTGATGATTAGAAACTCCCTGATATCGCCTATCATAAGTGTCGAGAGGGGGTAGTAAATCATGGGCTTGTCATAGACAGGCAGGAGTTGTTTACTGACGGCATGTGTTATAGGGAAAAGACGCGATCCTCGACCACCTGCCAGTATGATTCCTTTTCTATTAGACATTTGGTGACTAGCCTTTTAAAACAGCCGTTAAAGCTTCTTTAAGTTGCGATGAAAAGTGATTGAAGCCATAGTCACTTTCAGCAATTTCACGACCTGTAATACCCATTTTTATTATTAAATCTGGATTATTATGTAAATAGCGAATCTTATTAATCAGGCTATCAATATCACGATAGGGCACAAGGTAGCCATTTTTACCGTCTCTGATTAATTCAGATAATGCACCCCAATTATAACCTATAACGCATCTACTGGCAGCCATTGCCTCTAAAATGGTCCTGCCAAAGGATTCCTGAAAATGTGAGAGATTGATAACAATATTAGCCTCAGACAATGCCTCCTGTGGAGAAGGTAAATATCCTTTTATTTCCAGGTTGTCCGGCATTCCATTTTGTATGAGATTCTGGACATGTTCATTTGCTGGGCCAATTAATAGACATTTTATATTTGAATCAATTTCATCCAGCTTCTCAGCCATAAGGAAGAAATCTTCGATACCTTTTTTTGGAATATTACTGCTGATCATGGCGACAGTTGTCACACCCTCTTGAACACTGTTTGGCATATCAAATTTCTCTACATTAACAAGGTTATGAACAACATGGGTCTTGTCAGGCGCAGCAAAATACTGACTAACCATTTGTGAGTTAGCGATGAGGTTATCGGCATTTTCAAGCACATGGTCTTTGATCTGGTCTGGACTGGCATTTAAGACATTACATAAGTCAGGGTCTTGTTCAGGCAGCTCTCTTATATGTACAAAATTTGGGATGTTCATACTTCTTGCAGCCAGCAAAGGTTCCCATAGCATCAATGTGTTGGAATAGACTGCATCAATATTGAAACGATCGAGCAATTCTTCAAAATGATTTAGAGTCTCAGAGCAAGGCGTCCTGCCAAATTGCCACCAGGGATAGGGGAGTACTTTGAGATAAGCATACCTCGCTTGAATTTCATCAATATATGCTTCATTTGATATTTGCGGAACAGAGACAACCGCATTAAGACCTATTGCATTTATACCATCGAGGATATCAAGTAAGCTTCGCTCTGCACCGAATATCTGGGTCCCAGAAGAATGGGCACAGATTAGAACAGTTTTTTTATTTTTGGCTATATCAATATTGCCAGGTATTTCTGGCAAGGCTTGATTCCCTTCTTGTTGGCCTTTGATTAAATATTGGGCCAATGGATTAATGATCTCGGGATAATCTTTGAGGTATTGATATGTATAACCACTGCTACTGAAGTTCGGCCCGGGGTCTCTGCCTTCATAACCGCCATGAAGGAGGTAATGCATGACTGGATCATCACCCGATAATGCCAAGTCGGGATAGTTTTGGAGATACCAATTACGGTCAAATATCGTCGACCGAAGCATTAACTTGTAATGTTTATTAACAATTTCTTCATTTGGCGGAACCAGTAATTTCGTAGGAACAAAAAATGGCCTTGATTTAGGAGAGAATGATAAATATAAATTTCCTGAACTTAAGTGCCATGCATGGGCCGCATCTTGGTAGTCCCGCCTGACGCCTTTTATCGTTGTGAGTAGATGAGTGTTATGGTGTTGGCTTAGAGAGTCACGGGAGTGTCTTCCAAAGGAAAGAGGAATTCCTGGTAAAACTTCTAATATTGAATTATCTCCAAATTGTTTTCGAATGCGGTAGTAATATTCAGTGTCCGCACCAACCCTGACACGGTCCCAGTATCCCAGCTTTTTAAAAACACTCCGTTTAAACATTAATGATGAAATGTTCCGGTAAATCCATCCTGTTTCTATTCGCCAGTGAAAGAAAGTCAAATTTGGTTCACATCTGACCCAGTGAGAAACACTAGCGGTCAACTTGCTATTTTTTATCAAGGGGATTACCTGCCTTTCTATTTTTTCCGGGTGTGACCAGTCATCACTATCATGAACTGTAATAAACTTACCCTTGGAAATTTGCAGTCCCTTATTTCTGCAGGTATAAGCGCCCTGGTTAAAATCATTACATATCAATCGTATTCTTTTATCATTCGCCATAAACGCTTTGATAATGTTAATAGTATTATCTGTCGAAGCATCATCGACTACGATAATGTCTAGATTTTTCCAGGTCTGTTGTTGTATCGATTCAATCGCTGTGCCAATTGTCCTTTCGGAATTGCAAGCAGGAATAATAATTGATATACATGGCGATACAAGGTTTTTGAAAATATCGATAGTCATATTTCCATTAGTGTCAACAGAAGTGATGTTGTCAATATTGGCATCTATATTTAGATTTTTTTTTTGTAGAGGGATTAATCCATGATTCGAATAAAGTTTATGAAGTATTGATATCGCTTCAGAGGTGCCTGCCATGTTAACTTTTGCTAGTAATAAGTCAGGTAATGCACCACGATTCTCTATTTCATTATCAATTATAACTTCTGCGCGTGAGCTCATTTGTAGCTCAAGTAATGCAGAAAATTCGAGTAGGACTGGGCCAAGATGCGGTATTAGTTCAGAACTGAACTGGATATTTTTAAATTCATTAATATATTTCAATACTGCTTGCCAATTTCCATGCATACTGTGCCATCTGGCAACTATCCATAAGGCATAAATAGATTCAAAATATTGAATATCTGGTGAAACTGAGAGGTCAGCAAGATGTTTAAAATATGTTTCAGTGTCTGAATCTAATAATTCAGCCTCAAGTTCAAGCGCCATTGAATGAAAAGGCTGCCGATTTTCAAATCGTCCATATTTATCAAAATGGTCAAATGGATTAATGTTGCCTTGGGCAACGTCAGGATATCTTTTAAGATACCAGTCTGAGTTGAAAATATTTATCAGTTTGCTTTTATAATCATCCACGCAACACCATAACTATTCATATGTTTTATTTTAAATAATAGCTTTTATTTACTATTGTTTTATAATCAAACCTATTTTTTTAGAATTATATATATTTAAAATTTGCTAATTATAATCATCATTATAATAGGGAACTCAAGATATTCCTTCTTGATAATAGAATCAAAAAGCATGGCACAAAAGATACTCACTATATTTGGGACTCGTCCGGAAGCAATTAAAATGGCCCCGCTTGTGACAAATTTAGCTGAACAGCGAGAGATCCAAATTAAAACCTGTATAACTGGTCAGCATGAAGAGATGTTGTTACAGGTACTGAGGCTTTTTGAAATTAAACCGGAATATAACCTTAAGGTTATGAAAGTCAACCAGGACCTTACTGAGTTGACTTCAAAATTATTACTATCTATCAGGGACGTACTAGTGGATTGTAAACCTGATTTAGTATTAGTGCATGGAGATACGACGACGACATTGGCTGCATCACTAGCTGCATTTTATCAAAAAATACCTGTGGCCCATGTGGAGGCCGGGCTTAGAACCAGAAATTTGCATGCGCCTTGGCCGGAAGAAGCTAACAGAAAATTGACAGATGCAATTACCACCTATTATTTTGCTCCTACTCATACAGCTATGGACAACCTGTTGGCAGAAGGCGTAGAGAATAGTAAAATTTATGTGACAGGCAATACAGTAATCGATGCACTATTTTACATTGTCAAAAAATTAGAGAAAAACTATCATGCCCGCAGTAACGTAGAAAGGATTTTTAAATTTCTAAAAGATGAGAGAAAGCTGATTCTGGTAACGGGACACCGGAGGGAGAGTTTTGGCGCGGGTTTCGAACGTATATGTCTGGCTCTGAAAAATATTGCTTTAAAACATCCTGAATTAGACATTGTCTACCCTGTGCATCTGAATCCGAACGTTACTACTCCAGTGACAAAAAACCTTTCGCAAATTAGTAATATATTCCTTCTGGAGCCACTTGACTATATATCCTTTGTTTATCTAATGAAAAGAGCTTATATCGTCTTAACCGATTCCGGTGGAATTCAGGAAGAAGCGCCATCTTTGGGTAAACCAGTACTAGTTATGCGTGATACGACTGAGAGACCGGAAGCTGTTAATGCGGGTACAGTCAGACTGGTGGGGACAGATCCAGATAAAATTTGTAATTACATTACTGAATTAATAATTGACGAATCTGTGTATGATACAATGAGCAGGTCACACAATCCTTATGGAGATGGACATGCCTGTGAGAGGATCGTGGATATAATTCTTGATTCATTAAGATCTAACAATAAAAATAATACTCTCTAGCATCATGGTTTTCAGTAAAATATGTGTAATAGGGTTGGGTTACATAGGCTTGCCAACTGCAGCCATTCTAGCTTCCAGAAAACTCCAAATAATTGGGGTGGATGTCGATCCGAAAGTCGTCAGCACAATTAATTCGGGTAAAATTCATATTATTGAGCCCGATCTTGATATTCTTGTGCAATCAACTGTAAACCAGGGTTTTCTTCGCGCTTATACAACACCAAAACAGGCAGATGCATATATCATAGCAGTACCAACACCATTTGGTGAAAATAGTTCCCCCAACCTGAGTTATATAGAATCTGCCAGTAAATCTATAGCTCCATTTCTGGAACCCGGAAACCTTGTGATACTTGAATCAACATCCCCAGTAGGAACAAGCGAAAAAATGGCAGATTGGCTTGCGGGAGAAAGACCAGACCTAACCTTTCCACAGTCTCATGGAAATAAAGCAGAGATCCGGATTGCCCATTGTCCTGAAAGAGTGCTGCCAGGATATATAATTAGAGAATTGGTGGAAAATGATCGCGTAATTGGCGGTATATCTGAGGCTTGTGCAATTAGTGCGGCTGAATTATACAAAACATTTATCTCCGGTGTGTGCACATTGACAGATATAAGGACTGCAGAAATGTGTAAGCTTGTAGAAAATGCTTTTCGTGATATAAATATTGCCTATGCAAATGAGTTGTCAATTATATGTGATGATCTTGGGATAAACGTATGGGAACTAATAGAATTGGCAAACAGGCACCCACGAGTTGAAATACTGAAACCGGGCCCTGGAGTAGGTGGACATTGTATTGCTGTAGACCCATGGTTTATTGTAAGTCAGTCGAATGGAAAGGCAAAACTGGTAGAAATGGCGCGAAATGTAAATGATGGTAAGCCTTCATGGGTAATAAACAAGGTTGATCAAGCAGTCCAGAAATTGAAATCTACTGATAAACATCATACCTCATTCAAACTAGCGTGCTATGGAATTAGTTTCAAAGCTGATATAGACGATATTAGAGAAAGTCCCGCCCTGAGAATTGCTCTGGAACTATCGGATAAGTATCCTGGGAATGTGTATATTACCGATCCCTGTGTTTCTGAACTTGATCGTGTATATCGTGATCGACTACAGATGGTTCCAATTGAGCAGGTCTCAGATGCTGATATTCATGTTCTGTTGGTTGACCATAACAGCTTCAGGCAAGGGAAACCGGACACTGGAATAATTGTTGATACACGTGGAATCTGGTCGCAAATTTAAAGAATCTTATTCAGATGTTTAATTATAAAATTTTGTTATAAAAATAATAATTCTGAATAGAATGCTGTTTCATTTTTTTGATTTTCGGAATCGATGATATTTTAGGCTAATATTACTTAGGGAATTAGGCAGTAAGTGCAATACTATTTATTCTTTTCATTAACGAGGTGGTGTAGGATATTCAATCGAATACACCTGTATACAGAGTCTTTTCGAAAATCAATAATTCTAGCAGATGCATGAACTCATCAAATTATCCCTTTCTCTTAGATGAGTCTGTAATATTTATAATTGGTTACGCTATCTGGGTTCGATAAGGATTTATGAAAATGGTTATGTCGCTTGTCAATAAAATCCAAAAGTTTGCCTATCGAAATCGCTATAACTATTTGAACCTTTGTTTAATTCATCTCATGGTAAGGCGGTGCCCCGATAGGCGTATTTACAAACTTGCATTCTGGAGTGCCAACAGGGTTGGGGATGTGGGGTTAATTAGAAAAGTTGTTGATGATTTCAATACCTACTTCGATAGTAAAGATAATGTAAGAGACGGATTGTTTCTGGAGCAGATTAAGAAAACACCATATTATGGTAAAGCACTTTCCTTTGAAGGAGCAGTGAGTTTTACACATTATCTCAGGATACTTGTTGCAACACGCCTAGCAAACCAAATCGAAAATTGGGTTTGGCTAAAACGCAAAAAATATCTGATTATGGCGTACCTTTACATATCTGATGATTTGGATTTGTTAAAATTAGCATACTGGCAGAGTATTAAAGAAAAGGATATTGAGAATCAGTTTATTTTTAGGATTCTGGATAAAATATCAGTATATAGTGTAGCTAAAAATGATACGGCTATTAAATTTATTGAAAAAATTCATGACAGTATGTTGTACAGGTTGTATAGCTCAGATCCAATGACGTTGATTGAAGAGTCAGGTTTATTTGACCATGAGTGGTATCTATCTGTTAATTCTGATGTGGCAAAAAGCGGTATAGATCCTGTACAACACTACCTTAAACATGGTGCAATGGAAAACCGGGATCCAACACCCTGGTTCTCCACCTCTGATTACAGGCAACAATTCTCTGATGAAAGTCGTAAGGGAGTTAATCCGTTGTTACATTATATCCTTGTCAAAGATCGTACTATCCTGACCAGTTTTTTATCAAATTCGCTATCTAGGTGTATGCAAATAGGGTTGGTAGGAAAGGCACAGGAGATAGCAAACTACCTGTTCACTGCAAGGGGTATAGCTACACGTATTAAATCTAGAGCAAAGTTTGTAATAAGCACGCTGCAAGAAGTGGATGAAGATTGGTTGCCGGAATTACCGGATACATACTATCCTAAACGAATTCTTAACCGACAGCCAGCAAATATTATCCATTTATTTAAGACTGTACTACCTTACGAAAACTCTGGTGGTGCTATCCGTTGCAGAAATATTGTTGACTACCAAAAATATATTGGATTATGCCCCGTAGTTGTGACGCCACTTGGTTATCCAGGTGAAGCCACGGGTAGCATTAGGTCACGTAAGGAAGTAATCAACGGTATAGATTATTATTTCAAGAATTTTGTTTCACTGGATGATGCAAAAAAAATTCCTGTTTGTAAACGAGAAACATTCGATGTGTTGCTGGATTATCAGCTTTTGAAAAAGCTGCCTGTCGATTTAATTCAGGCCAGTTCAGGTTTCAGGGGGTATGAACTCGCGCAAAGGGGGATTGTTTTGGCCAGGGCTTTGGGAGTTCCCTTTGTTTATGAAGTACGTTCCTTTCATGAACATACATGGCGTAGTCATACAGCTGATGTTCTGGAGGCGGAAATGACACAACTACGTATCCGTAAAGAAAACCGCTGTATGCAAATGGCTGATACAGTTGTGACTATTTGTGATACAATGAAGCAGAAGTTGATCGATAGAGGCATTAATGGCGATAAAATTTTTGTTATACCCAATGGTGTTAATTCTGAAAAATTTTCTCCGGAACTATCAACGGTTGATATAAAAGAAAAATACGCGATCGGTAGTAAGACTGTCATAGGTTATATATCTAACCTGTCTAAGCGCGAAGGACACTCCGTGCTGCTGCAGGCATTAAACGTGCTTGTCAATCAAAAAGGTCTGGATGTTGCCGGGTTGATTGTAGGAGACGGTCCGACAAATGTCAGTCTGCAAAAACAAAGTAAGATGTTGGGTCTTGGGGATAATGTGATATTTACTGGTACTGTTCCCCATGATGAAATTATCGATTATTATAATGCCATTGACATTTTTGTTGTGCCTAGAATAGAAGATTTTGCCAGTGATTTTGTAACGCCCATGAAACCTTATGAAGCTCTAGCTATGAAAAAACCGGTACTTGTAAGCGACAGGCCGGTATTACAGGAAATCATTCATGACGGTGAGACTGGTTTGGTATTTAAAACTAATGACGTTGATGACCTTGCAACGAAAATAGCGTATTTGATGGATAATACAGATGTGGCAGCCAGGCTAGCTGAAAATGGTCGAAACTGGGTTGAAAAAAATAGTTCATGGGAATCAATTATTCACATATATAAGGATGTATATGCGCACGCGGCTGAATCTCTTCTAAAAAGACAGTATATTTAATTTATTCATTATCATCCTGTTATGCTATCAAAACCTGGTTTTATTGTTTCTATTGATGTCGAAGCTGTAACTTCAAGAGCAGATTCTGATCATGTTAAAAAACTAATCTTTGGTGATTTTGATGCTAATGGAAGGCAGGGTATTATCGAAATGATGGACCTAGCTGATAATGCAGGTATCAAGCTAAGTATGTTTCTCGATATGGTAGAAGTGGAAGTTCATGGAGATATCATTAACAAGGTCGCAGAATTGATCCATCAAAGGGGACATGATTTGCAATTGCACTTGCATCCAAATTTGTTACGGGAGGGATATTGGCACAAGCTAGGGATGGAAAGACCTAATCTAAGGCGATGGGATTATAGTGAGGAATTAACACATATTTTATTGGAAGACTTTGGCCATAGAATGAAAGTTATTAAAGGGAATATGCCAGAATGTTTCCGGGCTGGTGCATTTCAAACCAGTATGAATTGGTTAAAATCGCAGAAGCGGCTTGGCATTCCCCTGTCATCCAATCATAATTATGCAAGTTTTCTTAATCAGGGAAGAGAACCACTAGCAGAACCGAATGCAGGAATATTTAAATGGGATAACGATATTATGGAGATACCAGTAACACAGTTATATGATGGTGAAAAGTGGAGGCCATTTACCTTTCCTGTCAGGAATGTGACCGATGAATCTGCATTAAGAAAAATTCTGGAAAAATTATCAACAAATCAAAATCCTAATACGGTTATAGTAATGCTTATGCATTCATGGTCATTGCTGAAATATTCAGGAGTAGGTAAAAAATTTTCTGGTGTGGCAGAAAATAAACTCAAAAAATTCAAGATACTGATGTCCATTGTTAGGGATTACTTTGAACCCATGACATTTACGACACTTAAGGACATCAATAGAACGAGCCTTGAAGTAAGAAGCTTTCCATCATAGCAATGTAATCAAGAGTGGGCATTTAATTAGGTTTAATTGCAATGATAAGATTTTATACTTTCAATGGAGGAGAGATTCCTTACGCACAGGCTTGCTTCGAAAATAAACAGGCCTATATATTTTTCACTGGTGTGATTCCCGTAAAACCAGGCTCTCATGCGACCATAACATCACAAAAAGCTGATATACCCCCCGTAAAATGTGAAATTAACAGGGTTGAAGACGCAACAAGTACTTTGTATGAAATCGGCTTTTCCCTGAGAAATAAAGGAAAATATCAAATATCCGTTACTACTGAAGATAATGTTGAATATGCAATGCCACTAACTGTTCTGCCGGAAATGACTAGTGTTCCTAATAATCCTTTCACAGAAAAAACAGATAAGTACTCAAAAGTAAGTAGTGTTTACATGGATTACCTTTTTTATTTTCTGCCTGATGAAGGAAGCCTTCTGGAGGCAGGCAGTTCAACCGGTCATTTTTCCATGGAAATGGCAAGAAGAGGATACGATGATATAAGTCTGATTGATGTGCGATCCGAGCCAATACAACAGGCTAAAAAGGCTTTTTCTCAGGAAAATTTAAAGGGCAATTTTTTTGTTGGAAACTTTCTTGAGCATGACAATACTTATGATTATATCTGGAATACAGGGTTAATTTGTTCTGGCTTTCCCGATGATATAAAAGAGGACTTTATTGCCCACGCTGCCTCGCTCGCCCCTAAATTATTTGTAATTTGCGGTGATAACTTGAGACCGTATAGAGATATTCATGATCCTGATGAACGATGCAGAAGGGGCAATATAGCAAGGGGAGGCAATCCCAACAAGCCCGTAGGAGTAGGTGATGCAATTACCTATCCTGGTATTAATGTCCCGCTGATTTTCTCCAAATACTATAGTCGCGTATTAACAGGTATGATATCACCTCGTGAAGGGTTCCCAGGTGGTGAGAGGTTCTGGACATATGGAGAAAGGATACTGTAAATGCTGATGATTTTTACGAGTAATATA
Organism: Candidatus Eutrophobius brisbanensis; assembly: GCA_038131795.1. Taxonomy (GTDB): domain Bacteria; phylum Pseudomonadota; class Gammaproteobacteria; order Eutrophobiales; family Eutrophobiaceae; genus Eutrophobius; species Eutrophobius brisbanensis. Next base: position 535,353 of record JAYPQE010000003.1, read on the forward strand.
TGAAGATTGGACTGGTTGGATTTTTCGGTTGGGGCAATTTTGGCGATGAATTATTTATCAAGGCACATCGGCAATACCTTGGGGATATTGCAACACTGGAACCTATAAATAATTTGATAAAAAAACCGTATTTTACGAAGGCGGTTAATGAGGTAGTTGAGAATTTTGATGCCTTCATCATAGGTGGAGGTGATCTCATCACACCATGGACAGTTTCAGAATTATACTGGAAAATAGAATATTTGGAAAAACCAGTATTTGTTACAGGTATAGGTGTTCCTAAATGGGGTGGGTATAATAAGAATGCCGTCGAGAAATATCGAAAATTTTTTCAGTCAGACTCAATAAAAACATTTATTGGTAGAGACAAGGAAAGTGCAGACTGGATTAATAAACATGTGAAACCCAGTATATTGTGCAAGAATTTTGCTGATCTTATTTGTGCGCTTGATTTGCCTGAACCACCCCAGAGTGGTGAAAAAATCCTCGGCGTATCACTTCGAAGTCGGCGAGGCGGGGAAGATGATTTTACTGAAGTTCGCCGATTATGTGATTCTGCAAAAAAAATGGGTTATACCATAAAGCATATTGTTCTCGCCAATCAAAGTACTGGCAAAAAAGATTATAACGTGATAAAAAAATTTGCCGCCAATGATGAAGAAATTTTGTATTCAGAATCCTTGGATGAGATGTGTATGGCAATCGGGCAATGTTCAGCTTTCGTCAGTATGAAATTTCATGGGACAGTAGTTGCATCAATGTATGGCATACCATCAATAATACTTTCAGCAACTGATAAGAATCTTAATTTTTCAAGGCTTCTTGAAAGGCCCGATCTCGTATCATCCTTCAAGGATAAATATCTACATAAAAAACTTGCATATGAGCCTGTCAGGATCCATAGCCAGGTCAGGAATATGCTCCGGGATAATGCCAGGCGTGGTTATGATGTTATAAGGCATTCGATTCAGATGGAATTTAAGGTGTAATTTTACAATGGCATATATATCACACGAATACAGATTTCTTTTCTATTCAGCGCCTGCTACAGGTAGTACTGCCATTATCACTGCCTTTCAGGATAGGGAGATTGGTGAATATTATCCCATGGAGGATATTGTTAAAGATGGAATCAGGCTGGTGCCGAGAAAGCATAGTACCCCCAGGCAAATGGAAAAAGGCGGCTTGCTGGATGATATTATTAAGGCCTATTACAAGATAGTTGGTATTAGAAATCCTTTTTCTTTTCATCTTGCAAAATATTTGCGTAATAGGACACGCAGGCTAAAGCAAATTGATAATAAAAATTCATGGATAAATAAACTACCGGAAAAGGACAAGCTGCGCTATGTGAATACCATCCGTAAGCAGGCCAACATGTCTTTTGAACAATACTTGCGTGATATGTTTGCAAAATACAAGTTGCCCAAGTCTGTGCAGGAAGAAATGCACACGGAAATTGATTTTTTTATACACCAGGAATCAATAAATGATGACTTGGCGTGTCTTTGTCAAAAACTAAAAATAGAACCTCGGGTTGAAGCAGGGTTGGTAAATATTACTAATGCGATTCCGGAGGATAAAACTTATCGAGACTACTATACCGATGAATTAATTGAACTGGTCTACAAGTGGAATAAACCATCTTTCGAGAGATTTCCAGAGTATGACTTTGATGGATTTCATCCTGATAGGTGTGCCCCCGGATAGGCTTTTTAACTTCAAAATTATATTCGCTTTTTATACAGGCATAAAGGGCTTCCCATTTACTGGACATTCTTGCAGCGGCACAGCAACTGGGTAAATATACTGTGTTGTGTAATAGTTCTTGGCAGGAAATGGGTAATGATTATGATGAGATACTTGCACGACTGGATAAATTTATTGTTAGAGATATGGACAGTTATGAGGAATTACAGAAAAAACATGGGATAACCCCCGAACTCTGTCCTGATCTTACTGTCTGGCATCCAGCAAAACCTGAGGTTATCGGCCAAGGTGATGGAATTATCATGACTGATTTCTATTCCAGGGAGTTTGATTGTTTTACTCGACCCATGGGCGGAAGACTCTACAGTTTGCCGTTTCTGGAAATGCGTACTATGAGTTGGTATGAAATACTGAACAGGGTGGCACAGTTTGAATGTCTAATCACTAGTCGGTTTCATGGCATATTTGCAGCTTATAAGGCAAGAATCCCTTTTGTGGCGTATCCTGGCAATACCCATAAGGTAAAAGGATTTATTCGAATGACAGGCTTTCCTCTTCACTATACCTCGAATCCTCACAAATTAATCTCATTGGCGAGAAGGGCTATTCAGGATAAGTCTATATATAATGAGCTTTATCATTGGTTAGATGAACAGAAATTACCCTGCATTTTACCAGACAAATAGGGGAAGACCGTGATATGCGTGTATCAGATCTTAATACAGGATTGAGTAGCTGGTTTGAATTAATGGCTGACGCTGTTCTATCTGGGGCAACGGAGATAGGATTACCCAAGTTATTGATGTACTACCCAGATGCCAAGTTTAATCCATTTCAACAGTTATTATATTCACAGGCCTCTGAATATAATTTCGCCACCATTCCGGTAAATAGCTTTGATGAAGTTTCCCGGTTTTCCTGGGGGGGGGAGAGTGTACTGCATATCCATTGGCTGGCAGGTATATTGCGGGGCGCAAAGAATGATTTTGAACTTGAATCTCGTATAGAAAATTTTGAAAAAAAACTGGAAGGTTGTTGTGAGAAGGGGCACAGGCTTGTTTGGACCATGCATAATGTACTACCACATGATATTCAGAACGAGGAGGCAGAGATAAGGTTGAGGAAAATAGTCTGCAGACTAGCAGATTTTATTCATATACTGGCCCGCGGATCTTCGAGTGCAGCCTCGGTTCATTATGAATTACCAGAACATAAGCTCAGGTACCTGCCTCATCCATCCTATCAAAACTGGTATCCTGACCTTGTGTCTGCAAGTAACGCACGTGCAGAGCTGGGTATATTACCGGGTGAAACCGTATATCTTTTCTTTGGTTCAATTCAGCGTTACAAAGGAGTCAGTGGACTAATACAAACATATAAGGAAATGACTGACGAATTTACGAGCAATAAGACAAAATTACTAATCGTTGGTAAGCCTGTTGATAAGGAATATTTAAACGAATTATATGAACTTGCACAGGGAAATCCGGCGATTGAAATATATCCAACGGCTGTATCAGATAGCTTGCTACAGTATTATTTCAAGGCGGCTGACGTACTAGTGGCACCCTACGAACACCTTCTGAATTCTGGTATAGCTCTACTGGCAACCGGATTTGGCGTCCCGATTATTGCCCCGAATACGGGGGCGGTTGCCGAGATGTTTTCAAAAGATCCGTCATTACTTTATGATTATAAAAAGCCCCTTAAGGAATGCATGCTGGCAGCCATTGATCAAAATTATAAAAGGTCTATATTGGATAATATTAACAAGGAGGCCAAGTATGATAAGGTATCCTCCGGATTTTTTGACTTACTAGAAGAAATAATTTCTGGTGAATAGCTGACAGTTATAGTTTATTATATTTCAGTTACATAGAAATATGACGCCGTGCTTCCTTGAGCGCAAATTTCTTAACAGGATTATTATAATAAGCTATTAATCGCTCTCCTTTTGGCGATACAATCAGAGGTTCTTGTACTACTACTGAGTAATCCGGGCTGCGGTCTGTCCATTTTTCAAGTTTTTCCTCATCAACCGGATCATGGATATGGTATTTGCAGTCGCCTTCCGGCCACTTATAGGGCACTGATATCAAAACACTATCTGCAATATTAAACAACTTACGGGCAAATGCGCCGGCTTTAGGCACATGTTCTAGAACCTGAAGGCATATAGCAAGATCGTATTTTTGCTGAGGTTCAAAGTTTAAAAAGTCTTCTTTTATTCCGGTAACATAATTTGAAGAATATGGTGTGCGTTTATCCAGGGCATGCTTGATCGGTATCCAGTCAAACCACTCAACACAGGAAGTATTACTGGAACCTATGTCTATAATACTTCCGGCTTGATTAGCGACACCCCTGACGATCATCTCTACATAGCGGTAATAAATCAGATTTTTACGCCTGGTCCAGTAGTCATTGACAGAATTTGGTTTTTCAGCGTTATTTTTCATGCTTTATTTTAATTATGTTTAAAAATTTAGATTGAGTTATGTATTCATATGTGCTTGTAGTACAGTTTACTGGTTGGCGATTTCTATAGTCAGTTGTTATGGTATTATCTTTGCAGATTACAAAGGTTCTTTCTGATTGTATATCAGGAATATCGTCTGGCACGAAGTCAAGTAGTTTTGGACTGGTGAGAATGACATATTTGGTATTCCCTATAAATGTCGGGGTAATGATTCTGGTCCCATCTGAGACACAAAAATCATAAATTACACCTGATACAGGCTTTTGAACTGACCCGGATTCATATAGGGGCCAGTGGAAGATCGCTAAATTTGGATATTCTGTAGCGAGTTGCTGGAGAAGTGACATATTACCCAACATTTCGCAACCCTTGGTACTGTAGTCTGAATAGATGACCAAATCAAATGTATTTATTTCAGTTTGTCTAGGAGACATTCCAACAGGTATAGGAGTTTTTGTTATTTCCCCCAGGGGGGATTCCTTGAAAATTTCCCGGTTATGCCAGTATGTGTAGGCGTCAAGGTATTGCCAGCGTAATCCATAATAGAGCGTTTTCACGTGTGTGGATCTGGTACGTGTCAGGGAGTCAGGCCGGGTAAGTGAAAAAGAGAGAGTCTTCTTGTTATTGACCCTGCCAATAGAATTATTGCCATAGTAGCGTAGAATACGGTGCCGAAATTCCGCATCCCCGGAAACCCTGACGTGAGGCCATTCACCAATGGCATTAAATACTTCACGGCGAATCATTAATGAGGAAAAGTTGACGTCAGAGAGGTCTCCTCTTTCAATCCAGGGGCCAACTACATCAAGATTAAAGTTAAATCGAATCCAGTGAGACATGACGGCGACATATTTTTTGCTTTTTAAAAGTTCATTTATTTGTACTTCAATTTTCTGTGGGTGTGACCAGTCATCACTGTCATGGACCATGATAAGATCACCATTGGCATGTTTTAACCCGGTGTTTCTTGCCATGTATGCACCTTGATTATTGTCTTTTCTCACTAGCTTGATTCGATCATCAGAGCAGATAAATTCTGTTACAACGTCACAGGTAGTATCCGTGCTGCAATCATCGACGACAATAATTTCTATATTTTTCCAGGTCTGATTTATAAGGCTTTCCAGTACTGTTTGAATCATTTCAGAAGCATTGTAAGCAGGGATGATTATACTGACCTTTTCTTTCTGGAGGCTGGTTTCCGGTTTTGAGATAGAGGTGATATTGGTGAAAGATATCGGTTGTGATGGATCCTTGAGTGTAATGGGTGACATGGATTCTGCTTCAAGATAACAGTTTAACCATGAAAGTTTTACGTCGTCACCGTTATCATTCAACCGTGACATTATGGTAGAATTTAGAATATAAAAATCACGGTGCAAACCAAACCTTTCAATCCCTTTGGTAATGTAATGGCTAGCCTCATGATGGCGCCCGAGTTTGACCAGGCACATAGCAATAGCGACAAAGTGTTTTCGCTGTGATGGCCGTGCTTTCATACTGATTTGTGCATTTTTATATGCCCTAGTGTGTTCCCCATGAAAACCGTACCAGCGCATGAGATACCATGCAGCACGTTCTCGTTCCAGACTCGACTTACACGCGTCTAATTTTAGGTTTTCAAGTTCTGGGATGGCATAATTTGAAAAACCGCCCCACAAATCCAGTTCAAGTTTACTTGCAATTACACTACCTTTTATGTCACGACCTTCATGAATGCCGAATCGAAGATAGTGTAAGAAAGGGTGTATGAGTGATTTTTGCACATCGGGATACTCATTTGTATAGAATCGCATGTCGAAATCAGGACCGGGATTGAGTTTTTCATGGCCGCCATACCGGAGGAAGTGGTCTGCTGCATCCATATCAGATTCCGCGACATCCGGATATGCTTTGTTATACCAGTCTGCGTCAAACAACTCGGAATTCAAAATCAGTTCAATATTTTCCTGATAAAGTTTTTTGTTTCCAGGACCACAACGTCCCTCTTTTTGGCCCCATTTAATATAGTGTACGAGTGGATTTATTTCTGCTTTTGCAACATCCGGGTTTTCCTGCATGTAGAGAACAGAATCAAAATCAGGTGAAGGGTTTCTACCGCCGATTGCCCCACTATATAAATAATCTCTGGCAGCTGAAGATCTGGAATGAGGAACATCGGGATATTGTTGGCAATACCATTCTGAATCGAAAAGATCAGAATTTTCTAACAGCTTTATAGCTTGCCTATTTACTGCAATGAAGTGTACCCATCTTAAAGATAACAAATCGCTATAGCCTAATAAATATTGCAGCTGATGATGCAATTTTGAACATAGTATCTGTAACCATCCTGATAATATCCACACTCATGCTAGGCACTGCAGGAAGCGATATGATTTCATCCCCGGGTTGAATCGTAAAATTCCTGGCAGTACGTCCATACACTGGTATTACTTCGCCATTTCTTCGTAACACCATATGTTTATCATCATCAGCATGCGTTGTATATCCACCAACTCGCTCAATATAGTCTTTTAAGGTTGAACCTGGCTCATAAACTATGGCCTGGGGAACCATGACTTCGCCACTTACCTGGATAACATTGGTACGTTGTGGGACAAAAATGACATCATCGGGCTGTAATAATGGGTTTGATATGTTGCCGTTTTTTGCGACTACAAGGATTCCCCGGGGTTCAACATCACGCGCTCTATCGACAAAATCAGATATTAATTGCGCTTCTGCCAGCTGGATCTGTGCGCCTTCCTGGGTTACAGAGGTTCGGCCTAATATTGCCGTTTCAAGTCGATTTAAACTGTCCTGGATGGCCTGTTTTTGTCTAATTCGGATACTTTCACGTCGCATTGAGACGGAGTTAATATCACCTAAGTTTGGGTCAACCTGAATACGATTTAATACATCGAGTAAATGCGAGTTTCTGGGTACGGCAAATCGAGATTGGCCGTTATGTGCACCTTCAATGTTGACCAAAATTGTGTCATGTGTCTGATCGATTTCAAAAATCACCTGATCGCCATCTGAAATGGTCATACTCTCCAATTCACTAATGGGTAAATAATATGAAACCGGTTGATTCTCGCGAGTGCCAAGCAGGGTAGCATAGGTGGCATTAGCCAGTGGTCGGGTATATTGAATAAGCTCTGTACCTTTTATTCCCCCCGCAGGAATTTCGAAACTAAAACTATTTCGGATTGCACCTTCAGCGATAACACTTGCGCCTCTACGACCCACAACGATAGTATCTCCATCGGTCAATTGAGGTTTGGGCAATAGGCCATTTAGAAGAAAATCGTAAAGGTCAATAGTTTCTATAATTTCATTATCTCGCAAAATTCGTATTTCCCTATAGCTACCTCTCTGCAAGTCAATTCCGCCAGCACGCTCAAGGAAATATAGAACAGAATCAGATGCAGTGCCGGCATAACTGCCAGGACGGTTGACAAAACCGGTAACAAAGACGATGACGGGTGTCGTTCCCTGTAAATTGGTATATACATTGACATTCTGGGTAAATACTTGCTCGACAGCATTGCGTATACGAATATTAAGTTGTGCATTAGGAGTGTCTGCGACTTGTATAGGGCCAACTTCAGGAATAAAGATGTTTCCCTGGGTGTCTACCACAACGATTTCATTAATATTAACTGCCCCCCAAATTTGTAATGCAATCCGGTCTCCGGGTTGGATGATGTATTGAGGATTGATTCCATCTTCACGCTCAGCCACAAAAAAACTGCCCTGAAATAAATTGGCACCAAATGGCTTGATTGGCTGACTGGAAATTTGTTGGGGAAGTAGACTATTATCAACAGTATCATCAATTGGTTCAGGTGGGACTATTTGCTGGGCATAGCCACAGTGAGCGATTAACAGAAGAAGAATTAAAGAAATAATATTTATTTTATTTATATTGTGCATTGTTATCGTTTATCTTTAACGTTTTAAATGTTTATGCAAACATCTTTTTATAATCTCATATGGTCTTTAATCGCTGCCCATACCAGCCCGCCAATTGCGTACATAATACATAATGATATAAACCAGGTGATGATTGATAGAAATCTCTCTGGTTCAACAGAATCATCTGGTAATTGAGGCGGCACAAAGGGGATCAGGTATCTTTGTTTTTTCTGGGCATCAATTCGTGCAAGTTCTAATGATGTCAATGTAGATGCATATTGTTTGGTAGCAAGTTCCTGTTCCAGAACAAGTGGCTGGTAATTGTCTATAAGGTGGGTGAAATCAGAGTTGTCTTCCTGGTTGTTGTTGAGGCGTTTTCTTTCTTCTTCAACCTGTTGTTGCAGCGCCATGACCTTACCCTTTAAAACTTTAACCTGGATGCTGTCACTTTGCATATAGTTTTGGGCTTCAACAAGTTCTGCCCTGGATTCAGCAAGCAGGGCTTCAAGGCGGGTAATAATATTAAGTACAGCCGTTGTTTCCTGATCTGGGTTAATTGATTTTGTTTCATTTCTGAATTGGGTAAGCGCTTCGCTCGCTTCACGAACCCTGGACTCAGCAATTTCTACTTCACTTCTGGCAAATTGTAACGAGTCCTCAATGATTCGGTTAGACATATTATTTACAAGATCTTCACTCAGGCTAATTATGTTCTCTGCAATTAACTTCGCAAAGTCTGGTGTAAATGCCCTTACTTTTAATATGCTGACATGTGAAGAGCTGTCTGTAGATGCTTCAATCATTGTATTGAAGTAATCATGGAATTCTTCTAATGAATCATCAGGATTAAATCTTGAGATGAAATCTATATTATTAGATGAATAATGATCTAAAATATTTATTCTATTATTTAGCTCGGAAATAATATCTCTTGATTGGATATATTCCATAACAATATTTGCGTCATCCCCTGAAAATTGAATTCCAGAGCTACCCATCATAAATGAGTCAACTAATCCTAGTGATGGAGATTCTGAACTAACTCTCAGTGAATATTTTGCTTCTGAAATATATATATCTGAAGCAATTAACAAATAATAAAGTGTCACTATCATTGTCGGAATTAGTACTAGAGAAACAAATAATTTTGCCGGCATGGGATATCGGGAAATGTTAGTAATATTATTCATAACTTATTATCATTGCCTTATCTCAGCTGTGATATTTTCGCCATACACTTCCATGCCTTCTTCAACTGAATCATATAATGTCAACTTTCCATCTTTCAATACGGCTGCCATGTCGCAAAAGTCCATTATAGTCGATGCCTGGTGAGATACCATGAGTAAACTGGAGTGTTCTTTCCTGTCCATAAAGGCTTTTCGATATTTTTCTCTGAATCGCCGGTCACCAACCGATGTCGCCTCATCAACCAGGTAACATTCAAAATCTAGTGCCATGCTGATTGCAAAGCCTAACCTGGAGCGCATACCGGATGAGTAGGTTTTCACTTCCATATCAAAATAGCGGCCGAGCTCAGAGAATTCTTCAACGAAATTTTCTGTCTCATAGATATCGGCACCATAAATTCGGGCAATAAATCGTGTCCCTTCTCTACCGGTCATCTCTGGCTGGATCCCGCCAGTAAACCCTATAGGCCAGGAAACTACAACATCTTTGTATATTTCACCACTGTCTGGCGGTTCTACATTGCCAATGATTCTAAGCAAGGTAGATTTTCCAGCGCCATTTAATCCAAGGATACCCACATTCCGGTCACTGGGAAAACATACCGATACATCATCCAGTACAATATTACGACCATGTTGTACCGTATAGGATTTCGTTATATTTCTGAGCTCAATCATATTCTGTACGCGTATTTTCTTAATGCCCTTTGTAGTAGCAGACCTGTAAGTAATGTTCCGATAATAGTAAAAAATAAATACTTATAATCAACATAAATAGTGTCATAAGAAACAAAGTATGAACTTCGTATAAATTCTATGATTTGTAGCAGGGGATTGAGAGTCGCATATGGTCTTGCTTCTTCAGGGATCATATCTACGGTAAAAAATACACCAGATAAAAAGAAAAGAGGCCTAAGGTATACTGTTTGAACTAATATTTGAAGAGATGGAAATAAAGGGATAAGTGCGCCGAGCCCAACTCCGATTCCAAAGGCATAAATACTTATCATAAGGAGCCCCACAAATATTGCTAGAGGACTTTGCACTACAACATTTTCATAACCAGTATAGAAGATGAGTAGAACGAGTGAAGGGAATACAATTAATGTTGTAGAAAATTCTAATAGAGTCCTGGCAGTAAAGAAATCCATTATTTGAACTTGGGGGAAATATAATAATTGTAAGTTTCGACGCACGCCTGTCATTAGTTGTGTGACAATATCGCGAAATAGCATAAAAGGAATAAATCCACTAATTAAAAATTGGGACAGGGGCATGCCCGGAATATCCCTCATGCGGATATATTTAAAGACAAGACTTAATACAGTGATTACAAGTATGGGCTCTAAAAATGCCCAAAGATACCCAATTTGTAAACGTCCATAACGTGTTTTGGTTTCTCTTAATATTAGAGCAAAATTTACCCGGCAGATGGTGCGTAAGGCATCAGATAATTTAGGCTGGATATACTCCACAGTAATTCTTACCGTTTTTAGTTATATTTTTAAATAGTTAATTATTTTCAATAATATAACTTATTGTTATTTATTGAGTTTTATGGATTTGGAGTATCGCAGAAAATATTCGGAAAAGCCAGAAAGTACAAGATAATAAATAACTATCTTATTGTTTTATATATAAAAAATGGCTTTTTACTTAGTCAGGAATACTACGGAGAAGAGCAAGATCCGTTCACTTGGATAAAGAATCAATCATAATCTGCAAATCATTGGCCTTCTTTTTACTGCCACCCAGGAATCCTGGTGCATCAAGATAATATTGTTTTAAGTCCTTCAGGGCATCAAGGTTTGTCTCATCTAGTTCAACGGCTTTTTCAAAGGCCTTCCGAGTTTTTTTTGCCATTGACATTGCTGTTAGCCAGGCAGCGTTTTCAGCAATTCGCCCATAGCTTTTGCCCAGCCAGTGATAATAAGTTGAATTCTCTGAATCTTCATTAACAAGGTATTCAAAGACTTCTCTTGCCTGTTGGAATTTTTCTGCCTCATAAAACTTGATGCCATGGTCGAGCGAGATGTTCTTATCGTTCTGTGCAAATAATGAATTTGAGATACAGCATAATAATATGCTGCATAAACATAGTTTATAATGGGAAATATTTGATATTGACTGTAATACCATTCGTTTAAAGGACGCTGCCTATAATATTCAGAGATTTTATAATCCAAATATATAGACAAATAATGCTTTCTTGAGTTTCAGGATTAATTAGTTATTGATAGATAGTAATTCAATGTCAAATATCAATGTTGAATTCGGTCCAATGTTGGGGCCAGCTTGTTGTTCACCATAAGCCAGGTTTGAGGGAACAAAAATCTGCCATTTTGAACCCACACTCATGAGCGGCAAGGCTTCCTGCCAGCCAGGAATCACGCCATTGACCTGTAAGGTGACAGGTTGCCCGCGTGTATAGGAGCTATCAAACTCTGTCCCATCTATTAAAGTCCCGCGATAGTGCACAACAACAGTATCACTTACTGCTGGTTTTTCTCCATCGCCATTAATGATGACCTTATACTGTAAGCCACTTTGTAACTCTATTACGTCACTGCTTTTTTTATTTTCGGCTAGAAAATTTTCGCCTTCAAGCTTGTTTCTGATTCCAGCAGCCTGTTGACGTTTTTGTTCACCTTCCTGAACACTGTCGACTGCTGCCTGCATTTCCTGAACAGTCAATTTCAAACCAGATTGTCTGATAATATCAGAAAGCCCCAAAAGCAATGCATCTGTGTCTATATCAACAGATTGCGTACTGATGTTTTGTCCGATTTGTTGGCCAAGTTGGACTCCCAAAGCGTAGCTGAAACGTTGGGTTTCAGATTGCAGGTTTTCCTGGGCAATTAAGGAAGAAGAAACAGAAAAGATTAGTAGAATTAAGTAGAAATATCTCATTGGATAGGCCTTTTATATATTTGAATGATCGCAGTTTAAAGAAGATTATATATAAGGTAAAGGAATGACCTGGATATAGGATCAGGCATGATCAGGGAGGATTTATTGGTCGACTTCCAATTTTCTCATAAGGTGTTATCTATGTGCCCTGTATATCTTCTAAAAATTGGTCGGGGTGACAGGATTTGAACCTACGACCCCCACGTCCCGAACGTGGTGCTCTACCAGGCTGAGCTACACCCCGACAAAAACAAATTCATAAAGTATCCGCCCTGTGGGCGGTATTTTTATTACTGGATTCCCGCCTGCGCGGGAATGACGGCTATCTACGAATCTTAATGCGTACGTTCTACCGCAAACTTTGCCAGGGTTATTAATGCCTGCTTGTAATTTGAATCAGGCAATCTGGCAATGGCATCAATGGCCTTTTCCGCTTCATCGTTTGCGCGTTCGGCAGTGTACGAGATTGCGCCGGTCTGTTCAATTGCCTCAAGTACCTGATCAATTTTATCGATGCCGCCATGTTCGATGGCATTTCGTATAACTATGGAAGTAGATTGGTCACTGTGTTCCATGGCATAAATGAGTGGCAATGTGGGTTTACCCTCAGACAGGTCATCCCCGATATTTTTACCCAGGGTCTCAGCCGAGCTACTGTAATCCAGCACGTCATCGATTAGCTGATACGCCGTGCCCAGGTGGCGGCCATAAGAGGCGATGGCATGTTCATCTTCCAGGGGGCGGTGGCAAATGATGGCCCCGGATTGGGCTGCGGCCTCAAATAACTTGGCGGTCTTGTTCTGGATGACCTTCATATATCGCTCTTCTGTAGTGTCCGGGTCATGGCAATTAATGAGCTGCTGGACTTCACCCTCGGCAATGACGTTAGTGGTCTCAGACATGATCTCCATTATTCGCATGGAATTGACTTCCACCATCATCTGAAAGGCCCTGGAATAGAGAAAATCGCCCACCAGGACACTGGCTTGATTTCCCCAGCGTTGATTGGCAGTCTTTTGCCCCCGTCTTAGTAGCGAAGCATCCACGACATCATCGTGGAGCAATGTCGCGGTATGGATAAATTCCACAATGGTGGCCATTTCAATATGCAGGTTGCCTCGATAGCTAAATAAGCCCGCACTGAGCAGCACCAGGGCGGGCCGTAGCCGTTTACCGCCACTATTGACGATATAACTGCTCAGCTGATTGATTAACTCCACCTCCGAATACAGGCGTTTTTCTATGAGTCGATTCACCATTTCCATATCGTTGGCGATTAGCTGCCGCACAGACTCGATATCCGCGGGTGTTTGTTGTGGTTCTTTTGTCTTATTTTCCTGGGTTTTTAGTGTATTCATGTGACATCTCTAGGGAATACCGCGTATTTTGCCAATTTAGTGGACGAATTGTTACTGATTTTTCATCGAGAAACAGTGAATTGAATGAAATGAAGGAGTTCACAGAAATTTCCTGAAATTGTAAAAAATACCTTAAAAAACATGAATTTTGACTTGTATCTCGGGCTACATTTCCTTAGAATCTGCAACCTTTCTAATTAGTCGTCAGTAGATTTTGGAGACCAAAGATGTACGCAGTCATTAAAAGCGGTGGCAAACAATACCGGGTAAAGCAGGGTGATACCATCAAGGTGGAAAAGTTGACCGCAGATGAAGGTTCAGACATAAAACTTGAGGATGTCATACTGGTAGCGGATGGAGACAATATCAAGGTCGGTAAGCCGACTTTGGAGGGTGCATCTGTATCGGCAACGGTCAAATCTCATGGCCGCGGGCCGAAAGTCAATATCATTAAAATGAAACGCCGTAAGCACTACCGTCGTCAAATGGGACACCGTCAGGGCTATACCGAGTTGGCGATAACCGGTATCAACGCGTAACCAGTGGAGAACTAGCAAAATGGCACATAAAAAAGCAGGTGGTAGTACTCGAAACGGTCGCGATTCAGAATCAAAACGTCTGGGCGTGAAAAAATTTGGCGGTGAAGTAGTTAAAGCGGGAAACATTATCGTCAGACAGCGTGGCACCAAGATGCATCCCGGGACCAATGTGGGTTGTGGCAAAGACTATACCTTGTTTGCCACAGCAGACGGCCAGGTTAAATTTGAAAAGAAGGGTCCAAAGAACAGGACATTTGTCAGCGTGGTGGCAGGCTGAGTAGTAAGATAATATCTAATGTCTAAAACCCCGCCACTGAGCGGGGTTTTTTATTTGCAGATTCATATCAGGAACAGTTAATTAAAATATAATAGACAGGATTAACAAAATTTACAGGATTAGAGGTTTATCCAAAGATATTTTTTTTATCTTGTAAACCCTGTAAATCCTGTTCAATAAATTATTAAAAATTATTATGAAATTTGTCGATGAAGTGGTGATCAAAGTCGTGGCCGGTAACGGCGGAGACGGCTGTGCCAGCTTTCGTCGGGAGAAATTTGTGCCCAAAGGGGGGCCGGACGGTGGTGATGGCGGTGATGGTGGCAGTGTCTACCTGGTGGTGGACAAAGGCTTAAATACCCTGGTTGATTTTCGTCATGCCAGAATATTCCGTGCGGGCAGGGGGCAAAATGGCATGGGTAAGGAACGCTATGGCAAGGCAGGTGAGGACTTGTATATACGGGTTCCGTTAGGGACCCTGGTCTATGAGGCCGATACAAGCGATCTCATCGGAGACCTGGTCAAGGAGGATCAAGAGCTACTGGTGGCCAAAGGTGGAGTACATGGCGTCGGTAATGTCAGATTCAAGAGCAGTACCAACCGGGCACCGCGTAGATTTACCAAAGGGGAACCGGGCGAGGAGCGTGAATTACGCCTGGAAATGCAACTATTGGCAGATGTGGGATTATTAGGACTGCCTAATGCCGGCAAATCCACATTTATTCGTCAGGTAACCGAAGCCAAATCCAAGGTAGCTGAGTATCCATTTACCACCTTGTACCCTCATCTGGGAGTTGCGCGGATAGATTCTGAGAGCAGTTTTGTTATCGCAGACATCCCCGGATTAATAGAGGGTGCATCGACAGGTGCCGGGCTTGGGATACAATTTCTCAGACACCTCTCCAGGACCCGTTTGTTATTACATATCATTGATATCGCAACCTATCCAAAGGTAGAGCAGATACTGGAACAAATAGAAGTCATTGAAAAAGAACTAACACAGTTTGAAGACAGGCTGGTCAGGCTGCCCCGTTGGCTGGTATTAAATAAGACGGATTGCCTGGATGAATCAGACGTTGAAGAGCTGAAAACAGGTATAATGAAGCAAAAAACACATATGCCCTGTTATTGTATCTCTGCCATTTCAGGTAAAGGCTGTCGTGAGCTTGTGAATGAAATTATGCAATGGATTAATTTAAATCCTGTTCCTTCAAGTGTAGTGAGTGATGAATAGAGAAAGTCTTAACAATACCAAACGATGGGTGGTCAAGCTTGGCAGCTCTCTGTTGACCAATAATGGTCTGGGATTAAAGACTGAGACCCTGGATAACTGGGTTGCTCAGGTCATGGCGCTACGAAATGAAGGAATAGAGGTTGTCCTGGTGTCATCGGGAGCGGTGGCAGAGGGAATTAACCGACTCAAACTTGGTAGTCGGCCACACAGCTTGCATGAGCTGCAGGCCGTGGCGGCGGTGGGGCAAATGGGTTTGATTCAGGCCTATGAATCCTGTTTTCAGAAATTTGGTGCCCACACAGCGCAGGTGCTGGTAACCCACGATGAAATCGCCAATAGAAGTCGTTATTTAAATGCCAGGTCTACATTAAAGACATTATTAGCCATGAATGTGGTGCCTATCGTAAATGAGAATGATACGGTGGCCACTGATGAGATACAGTTTGGTGATAACGATACCCTTGCCGGCTTGGTTTGTAATCTGGTGGAAGCCGATCTCCTGGTGATCCTCACTGATCAACATGGACTTTATGATAAAGATCCTCGGAAACATAAAGATGCCAGGTTAATCAGCTATGCCGATGCAGGCGACAAATTTCTGGAAACACATGCCGGTGCAGTTGGAAAGCTAGGACGAGGCGGCATGCTGACAAAATTACGTGCCGCTGAAATTGCCGCAAAATCCGGTACTGCAACCATCATCGCCAGTGGAA
Organism: Candidatus Eutrophobius brisbanensis; assembly: GCA_038131795.1. Lineage (GTDB taxonomy): Bacteria > Pseudomonadota > Gammaproteobacteria > Eutrophobiales > Eutrophobiaceae > Eutrophobius > Eutrophobius brisbanensis. The sequence continues at coordinate 551,666 of JAYPQE010000003.1, forward strand.
CTGAAGAGAAAATTCTGACACGTCTTAAATCCGGTGAGGATCTTGGCACATTATTAGCCACAAAACTTGGTCATGTCACTGCCCGCAAACAATGGTTAGCCGGGCATTCCAGATTGTCTGGAGAACTCGTCCTGGATGCGGGCGCAGTGAAGGTGTTGAAAGAGGGGGGGCGTAGCCTGCTGGCCGTGGGCGTGGTCGAGGTTAAGGGTATTTTTCGCCGGGGAGAGATTGTCCGTTGTCTGGATGCCCAGGGTAATGAAGTCGCGCGAGGTTTGACTAATTATAATAATGATGAAATCCGGAAGATAATGGGGCAACCCAGTAACAAGATTGAATCAATACTGGGTTACGTGGACGAGGAGGAACTCATTCACCGAGATAACATGGTGGTAATTTAGTAACTGCGGTAATTCGTCATTCTCGCAAAAAGCCAATACCGGCACAGAGTTGAGCCGGGCGTGGAATGAGCCTTCCTATTAGAAAGTGATTACTCGTCATTCTGGCGAAAGCCAGAATCTAATAGATTAAAGTGCGCCAAGGGCGCTCATTATGAGCGAACTTTAGCCTCAGCGATTAAGATAATGACCAGAAGCTAGTGGTTTTTAAGCCAAAGCAAGAATTTGTTTGTTTAACCGGCTCTTATGACGGGCAGCCTTGTTACGATGGATTAGACCCTTGTTTGCCATCTGGTCAATGACAGGAACGGCTTCCTGATAGGCGGATTGTGCGGCTGATTTGTCGCCTTTTTGTATGGCTAAAATAACGTGTTTGATCTGACTACGTAAAAAAGACCGCTGGCTGGCATTACGTCCACGGCGGACAATTGCCTGGCGGGCCCTTTTCTTGGCTGATTGAATGTTGGCCAATGCAAACTCCTGAATTAATTAATGAATGAAAGGCGCGCACTATGCTGATTTAGCAGCAATTTGTCAATCCTTGCGTCGGATTATGATATCCTCCCAAAGGTGAATATTTCTTATATAAACAACCAGATAAGCATTTTTTATAATGTGATGCTGGAAATACAGGTAAAGCGATAAATGGCCAGTATGCTCAAATCTACCCGTCTGGTGGGTGGTATGACGATAATTTCTCGGGTATTTGGCATGATCCGCGACATCATCCTGGCCCGCCTGTTCGGGGCCGGGCTGGGCTTTGATGTCTTTATCGTGGCGTTTAGGATACCCAATTTTCTACGCCGGTTATTTGCTGAAGGCGGCTTTTCCCAGGCCTTTGTCCCGGTCCTGTCTGAATATCGTGAAAAACGTGATAAGGAAGAGGTGCGTGCGTTAATCGATCAGACCGGGGCCACACTGGGACTGATTCTATTAATTATTAGTGCCCTCGGTGTCATTTTGGCACCGCTACTGATTGGCATATTTGCCCCTGGGTTTATAGGTGAGACTGAGAAGTTCGAGCTGGCCTCAAAGATGTTGCAGGTGACATTTCCTTATATCCTGTTTATCTCCCTGACGGCCTTTGCCGGCGCCATTCTCAATACCTATCATAACTTTGGCGTCCCGGCATTTACTCCTGTTTTACTCAACCTGTCACTTATTGGTTGTGCCATCTGGTTGGCCCCCACATTTCCGGAAGGGCAACAGGTAGTCGCTCTGGCTTGGGGGGTGTTGATCGCCGGCGTTATACAGTTAAGTTTCCAGGTGCCATTTTTACTGAAGATCAAATTGTTACCCATTCCTCGTTTCAACCGTGACAGGGAAGGGGTAAACAAAATAATGAAGTTGATGTTGCCCACCTTGTTTGCCGTGTCTATTACCCAGATAAATTTATTAATTGATACGTTGATAGCATCGTTTTTACAGACTGGCAGTATCTCCTGGCTGTACTACTCTGACCGTATGGTTGAATTACCATTGGGTGTATTTGGTGTGGCCCTGGCAACAGTGATCCTGCCGAACCTCTCCACCGAACATGCCAGGGGGAACAATGCTACCTTCAGTGGTATCGTTTCCTGGGCCCTGGGTCTGGTCTTTATGATAGCCATACCCGCTGCAGCAGGCCTTGCCTTGTTATCAGTACCCATATTGACGACGTTGTTCCAGTATGCCGAATTCACCACCCATGATGTGATCATGTCCAGTAAGAGCCTGATGGCCTATGCAATCGGTTTGCCGGGTTTCATCCTGATCAAGGTATTTTCCTCGGCGTTCTTTTCCCGGCAGGATACCAGTACCCCGGTGAAGATCGCGGCCATAGCTATGGTCGCGAATATTGTGCTTAATCTCCTGTTGGTAGGATATTTTCAGCATGCTGGCCTGGCATTGGCATCATCCTTATCGGCTTACCTGAATTCAGGACTGTTATATATGAAATTAAGACAGTCCGGGATATTTGTGTCGCTGAAACCAGAGATCAAAATGCTACGCATTGCCTTTATTGCCGTAATTCTAATGTCAGTATTTTTATTGGTACTGACGCCAGAACAGGATATATGGTTTCAATGGGACGTATATCAACGTGTAATGCAATTGGTCCTCTGGATTGTTGCTGGTATTGTCACCTATACTGCTGGCATTTTTATCCAGGGAGTTCGTTTGCGGGACCTGACCTCACCAAAGTAATAATATGAAAGTAATCCGAGGAATCTCAGCTATAAGAAAGCATGCGCCCTGTGTGTTGAGTGTAGGCAATTTTGATGGCCTGCACAGGGGACATCAATCAATCATCAGGCAGTTAACAGATTATGCCAGTCAGCATAATGTGACACCTGTGATGATGACGTTTGAACCATACCCTATGGAGTATTTTTCTCCGCAAACAGCACCGGTGCGATTGACAGATTTCAGGCAAAAGCTTGAGCTTTTAGCAAAGATGAATATCAGTAATGTGATTTGTCTTAGGTTTAATGATGCATTGGCATCTGTGACGGCCAGGTCTTTTGTTGAAGATATTCTGGTGGAGAAATTAAATGTTCAGGGCTTGATTGTGGGAGACGATTTCAGATTTGGTAACAAGCGAGAAGGGGATATAGACCTGCTGAGAGAAATGTCAGAGAAGTATAAATTTGAACTTATCCCCGTTGAGACATTTCATTATAATGGCATGCGAGTCAGTAGCAGCCTGGTGAGAGGCCATTTGGCCCTGGGAGATTTTAACCTCGTCAGTGAATTGCTTGGCCGACCTTATACAATTGATGGCACGGTGATTCATGGTGATAAGCTAGGTAGAGAACTGGGATATCCCACCGCAAATATTGCCTGTAGAAGGGTAAACTACCCGTTATCCGGTGTATTTGTCGTCAGGATCCATGGTCTGAATGATACAATCTACGATGGTGTCGCGAGTATCGGTACCCGGCCTGTATTTAACGGTGTAAAAATGCTACTGGAAGTGAATATTTTTGATTTTCAACAGGAAATTTATGGAAAGCGTATCAGTGTGGAGTTCTGTAAAAAACTGCGGGATGAACAGCAGTTCCATTCAGTGGAAGCATTGTGTGAGCAAATAACCGCCGATGTAAAAAAGTCAAAAGCGTACTTCAATCAAACTAATCAATAACAATTTAATTATTAACTAATGTCAAATTATAAAGATTCATTAAACCTTCCAAAAACGGACTTCCCCATGAAAGGTAATCTTTCCCGCCGGGAACCTGAGACCTTACAACGATGGAAGGTGACAAAACTCTATGAAAAGATCCGCGAGGCCAAATCCGGGAAGCCTGCTTATATCCTTCATGATGGACCTCCTTATGCCAATGGGGAGATCCACATTGGTCACGCAGTAAACAAAATATTAAAAGACATCATCATCAAGGCAAAGGGATTGAGTGGGTATGATGCCCCCTATGTCCCTGGTTGGGATTGCCATGGACTGCCTATTGAATTACAGGTGGAAAAAAAGATCGGTAAAGCCGGCCATAAGGTCGATACCCATACCTTTCGAGACCATTGCCGAAAATACGCTGCTAAACAAATAGACAGTCAACGGGAAGACTTTATTCGTTTAGGTGTGCTGGGTGACTGGGACAAGCCGTATACCACCATGGCGTTTGAGACCGAGGCCAATATCGTCCGAGCCCTGGGTAAGATGATCCAGGCAGGGCACCTGATTAAAGGGTACAAACCGGTTTATTGGTGTACTGACTGTGGTTCGGCGCTGGCTGAAGCAGAAGTTGAATATCAGGACAAACAATCCCCTTCGGTGGATGTAAGATTTTCCGTAGTGGACCTGGATGATTTTGCAACAAAATCTGGGATAGAGAGTGAGATATTAAAAGAAGGTGACATCTCACTGGTGATCTGGACGACAACGCCCTGGACATTACCGGCAAACCAGGCAGTGGCACTAAATCCCGCACTTGAATACCAACTGCTAAAAATTGAATTAGATACAGGTGTGAAATTTATTTTACTGGCAACTGATTTAATTGATTCGGCCATGGCCCGCTATCAGATCGATAATTTTGAAAGTATTAAGACGATTAAAGGTCAGGATCTTGAGGGGCTGATACTTTCACATCCATTTTATGACCGTGAAGTCCCTGTGGTCCTGGGTGATCATGTGACCACGGAATCCGGTACCGGTGCCGTGCACACAGCACCCGGTCACGGAATGGACGACTATGTGGTGGGCGTACATTACGGACTGAAAGTTGAAAATCCTGTCGCGGCCAATGGTTGTTTTGTAGAAGGTACAGAATATTTCGCGGGTGAATATGTCTTTAAGGCCAATGACCATGTAATAGAAGTGTTAACCAATAATAATAAACTGCTGGCGCATAAGACCATAGATCACAGTTATCCCCATTGCTGGCGCCATAAAACGCCTATTATCTTTCGCGCGACCCCACAGTGGTTTTTCAGTATGGATGATAAGGGCCTGCGCGCTAAGGCACTGGATCAGATTAAAAAAGTCGCATGGACCCCGGATTGGGGCCAGCAGCGGATTGAAAAGATGGTGGCCGATCGTACAGACTGGTGTATCTCACGGCAACGTACCTGGGGTGTCCCTATAGCAGTCTTTATCCATTGTGAAACCGGAGAGCTGCACCCAGATACTGAACTACTCATGGAGCAGGCGGCAAAACTGATCGAAAATGAAGGTATTGATGCCTGGCATGAACTGGATATGGAGGCATTACTCGGTGACGATGCCAGTCAATATGAAAAGGTTGAAGATATCCTGGATGTCTGGTTTGATTCAGGGGTCACGCATGCCACAGTGCTGGAAGCAGACGAGAGGCTACAATTCCCCGCCGATCTCTATCTAGAGGGATCAGATCAACATAGAGGATGGTTTCAATCTTCACTTTTGACTTCTGTTGGGATGAACGGTGTTGCATCGTATAAGAATGTATTAACACATGGATTTACCGTGGATGCCCAGGGCAAGAAAATGTCCAAGTCAAAAGGCAACGTGGTTGCACCACAAAAGGTTATGAATACTCTGGGGGCAGATATTCTTCGGCTCTGGGTGGCCGCAACAGATTATCGTGGCGAAATGAGTGTCTCGGATGAGATTATGAAACGCACGGCCGATGCCTACCGCCGTATCCGAAATACCTCCCGGTATTTGCTTGCAAACCTGGACGGGTTTGACCCAAACCAACACCTGGTGTCGGCAGATGAATTGCTCGAGCTGGATGCCTGGGTACTGTTTAAAACACGTGAACTTCAGGAAGAAGTAATTGAAGCCTACGAAACCTTTCAGTTTCATCACATCTACCAGAAGCTTCATCACTTTTGTGTAGTGGTGATGGGGAATTTTTATCTAGACATTATTAAAGACAGAATTTATACAACGCAAACCAATAGTATAGCAAGACGTTCATCACAAACTGTGCTGTATCATATTGTACATGCCTTTGTTCGTTGGATTGCGCCTATTCTAAGTTTTACCGCAGATGAGATCTGGCAGTATTTGCCGGACGAGTCTACCGAATCTGTTTTCCTGGATGAATGGTATCAGGGTATCCCTTTATTAGAGAATGTTGAGGATTCAAAATGGAACACTATCATCCAGGTGCGAGATGAAGTCAGTCGTGTCCTGGAGAAATTGCGTAAAGATGATTTAATCGGCGCGGGACTGGATGCAGAAGTGACATTATTCTGTGGCGGACAAATGCTGGAACATCTGGCCTCACTTGATGATGAAATACGTTTTGTGTTGATTACCTCCGCTGCTAATGTAAAGTCAGAACACGAAAGACCCGAGGATGCAGTTGAGTCTGAAATGTCGGGACTCTGGATCAAGGCTATACCTTCCAGGAAAGACAAATGTGTACGTTGCTGGCACCACCGCGAGGAGGTTGGAAAGAACGATATACACCCTGAATTATGTGGGCGTTGTATAGAGAATGTTGACGGTAGTGGTGAAACCAGGAAGTTTGCCTGAGGAAAATTTTACCATGTACGTCATTCCGGTTAATCCGTTCACCGTCATTCCCGCGCAGAGCTTGCCCCTGTGGATTGTAGGCAGAGGCGGGAATCCAGTTAAATTAAAAATGTCCGTATTTTGGACATTATAAAGTTTGGAGATATCAATAATCCATGAAATCCAGTGCGATAAAATGGATCTGGTTGTCGATTGTTGTCATCATCCTTGATCAAATAACAAAATATTATATTAGTCACCAGTTTTCATTATATGAAATGCTTTCGGTATTTCCAGGTCTGAATCTCACCTATGTTCATAACACGGGGGCAGCATTCAGTTTCTTAAGTGACGCCGGTGGTTGGCAATGCTGGTTATTTATCTCACTAAGTTCAATCATCAGTGTCATACTCATCGTCTGGATGAAAAGACACCCTGCCGCGGATATCTGGATGGCCATTGCCCTGGCACTGATCCTCGGTGGCGCAATAGGTAATCTAATAGACAGGGTGATGTTTGGCTATGTTATTGATTTTATAGTTTTTTATTATCAGCGCTGGTATTGGCCTGCCTTTAACGTAGCCGATTCTGCCATTAGTGTCGGTGTGGTCATGATGATTATTGATTCATTCTGGTTTGACCATGCAAAAGTCTCAACCCATTCCGGTGAGATCAAAAAATAGTATTTCATGGATACTGTGAAGTTAAATAACGACCGTGTATCATGAACATCTGGAATTCAAAGGAGTAAACCATGCAGATAACCCTTGCCAACCCCAGGGGATTTTGTGCCGGTGTAGATCGGGCAATTGAAATAGTAGAGCGGGCACTGGAAATATTTGGTGCGCCTGTGTATGTTCGACATGAAGTTGTGCATAACAAATATGTCGTGGAAACCCTGAGAAAGATGGGGGCGGTATTTGTCGAAGAGCTTGATGAGGTTCCTGACAATTCCACTGTGATCTTCAGTGCGCATGGCGTATCAATCGCCGTGAGAGAAGAAGCGACCCGAAGAAAGCTGCGTGTGTTTGATGCCATTTGCCCCCTTGTGACCAAGGTCCATATGGAGGTTAGCCGTTACCAGCAGGAAGGCAGGGAATGTATTTTAATTGGACATGCCGGCCATCCTGAAGTGGAAGGGACACTGGGGCAGTACCGCAAAAAGAATGGCAAGGGCGGAATGTACCTGGTGGAATCAGTGGAAGATGTCTGGAAAATGGAGGTACATAATCCCGACTTTCTTGCCTTTGTTACGCAAACGACACTTTCCATGGATGATACGGCAGAAGTGATCAATGCCTTAACAGAACGCTTTCCCAGTATTCATGGTCCCAAGAAAGAGGACATCTGTTACGCAACACAGAATCGTCAGGATGCCGTTAAAAAACTTTCTAAAGATTGTGATTTGATCCTGGTTGTGGGTTCACAAAATAGTTCAAATTCAACCAGGTTAATGGAAATATCACAGAAGAAGGGTGTGCCAGCTTATCTGATTGATAACGCCTCGGAAATTCAACAGGAATGGCTGGATGGTAAATCCAATATCGGGGTGACCGCTGGCGCTTCGGCCCCGGAGATCCTGGTAGAAGAAGTCATTGATAAAATACAAAGGCACACTGATGCCAATGTTGTTGATGCACCAGGAATAAAAGAACAGGTGGTTTTTTCTCTTCCACGAGAACTTGCGAAAGAATCTAGCCTGAATTAATAACAGGTTTCAGGTAATTAATCTGATATGTGGCCCGATTCTGTCAGGGTTTGTCGTAATTGAGTCCTATTGTAGCCTGTTAGAACCTTGTCTCCTATTATTAGAGTAGGTACCTGAAGTTCTCCAGCGATTTCCTTTAATTCAGTTTGAAGTTCGATATCACTAGATACGTCTATTTCCGTATACCCCAGATTTCTAACCTGTAAAAATTCTTTCAACTGATCGCAGGTATCACAATCAGGTACTGCATAGAGCATTAAGGGCGAGACAGGGTCGCTTTCAGTTGCATCAGTTGCATCAGTCGCATATGTTCTTTGATTTACAGGGGTTGTGCCCGGTGGACAGCGATCTTGAAATGTAATGTTGCCATTCGCGTCTTCGCATTCAAAAATATTAATTGCGAAGGCGGGATTGATAACAAGTAAAAAGGTAAACAAGATTAAATATTGTTTTATCTGCATTTATTTCACCTCAGAATCGTTTATCCACATGAATGTATGTGCCTTTGATGATTAATAATAGAATGATTGAAATGGAACCTCAAATTATTCTATCAATCAGGCATATACGAGACGTAATTTCAGTGCTTTTTAATCTGTAATTAAATAATAATTAAAGATTTAGATATAATTAGCGCGGCAGAAAGTTCCTGTATAAAACTGATATATTCGGTTCTGTTGATATTGCTGGGCGTGCTGAGTGAGATCTGGGTCCGGATGTACAAATGAGTAGATGAAGATGGTAATTTGAATTATATCTAGTCGCCATCACCCCGCGTGAATATGGAAATAGCCAGTAGACAACTGGAAAACATGTTAAGTAACCTGGATAGACAGATTGTAGAGGAGGGCCCCTCTAATTGAGTGATCCTAAAATGCTTACCCGCTCCCCACTATTGCATATAAATGAAGATTACCATTGGGTTTTTGAGAATAAACAGACTCCCTTATTGAGCTACTTTATGGTTTAATACACGCGTTTTTAGCAGGGGTGTTTTAATAACCTTTGGATTTCCTGGTTATATAAGGGGAATCGTGCGTGACAATATATGATGTAACTATCTGATATATATAATATTGCCGGAATAGCTCAGTTGGTAGAGCGGCGCATTCGTAATGCGTAGGTCGGAGGTTCGAATCCTCTTTCCGGCACCACTTTCACTTCCCGTAACGTCCAGAGCAGTCTAAAATAGTTTTAAAATATGCTTAAATAATCATTTTTTCTTCCAGAGACGTCCAGAAGTGTATATTGACATCTGGGGGCACATGGGGGCATATTTGGGGGCACATTTCAATTAAAGTCCGAGGATGTGCCCCCAATGAAGCTGACTAACACCGCAATCAGCAACCTGAAAAAGCTCTCAAAAACCACCCGCCTGTTTGATGGTGGAGGTTTATATCTTGAAGCTACGCCTCAGGGTGGTAAGTACTGGCGTTTGAAATACCGGTTCCTTGGTAAAGAGAAACGTTTGGCACTGGGAGTTTATCCTGATGTCACCCTGAAAATGGCCAGGGATCGTCGTGAGGAGGCCAGACGGTTACTGGCAGATGGTATAGACCCTGGAGAACATAAAAAATCCTTGCTGGACTCGAAAAAAGAAAACCTCAATAACACCTTCCAATCCGTTGCGGATGAGTGGCATCAGAAACAATCTAAAGACTGGACCGAACAACATTCACTGAGCGTAAAACGCAGACTGGAATTGAATGTGTTTCCCTGGCTAGGAGACAGACCGATAGCAGACATAAACCCGAAAGAGATTTTGTCGGTAATATGCCGAATCGAGGATCGTGGTGCCCTGGAAACAGCTCACCGAGTATATTGGTCTTGTGGTCAGGTTTTCCGTTATGGCGTGGCGACCGGAAGGGTTATGACCGACCCTTGCCGTGATCTCAGAGGGTTCTTACCCCCGACCAGGGTTAACCATAGAGCAGCAATCACTGAGCCTGTCAAAGTAGGGGAGTTGCTACGTGCAATTGACGGATATGATGGAACGATGATTGTAAAGAACGCGATGAAACTCGCTCCGTTAGTATTTGTACGGCCAGGGGAACTCCGGCAGGCAGAATGGAAGGATATTGACCTTGATAAGGCAGAATGGCGCTACACCATTTCAAAGACCAATACCCCCCATATTGTACCTCTCTCAAATCAGGCACTTAAAATACTCGAAGAAATTCAACCTCTCACGGGCAAGGGCCAATATGTGTTTCCAAGTGCAAGGTCTGCAAAGCGGCCAATGAGTGATAATGCAATCCTAGCTGCATTTAGGCGCATGGGATATGACAAGGAAGAAATGAGTGTTCATGGCTTTCGTGCGATGGCCAGAACAATTCTTGATGAGGTGTTAGGATTTCGTCCTGATTTTATAGAACATCAGTTGGCTCATGCTGTACGCGATCCGAATGGTCGGGCATATAACAGAACATCACATCTAAAAGAACGGACAATAATGATGCAGAAGTGGGCAGATTATCTCGACACACTAAAAGCGGGCGCAGAGGTTATTTCTATCAAAAGAAATTCTTAAAAATTAAATGATATAATTATGGCGTATATCTCCTTCTTCACTTCTTAAAGAGTTCAATTAACATTAGTGCATCTGACCGTTAACAATAGTACCTTTGCGTCTTAACTGACCATTCTCATAATAATACTCAAAAGGACCATTTGCTTTGCCGTCAACATAAGTTTCTTTTTCCCATAACTGACCATTTTCCCTTAGTTGAAATCGAGGTCGGCCGGGGCACTCTTGCTCTGGAGTTTGCAAATAGATGTGCTTTTAGAATCCAATAAACATATCTTGGAATTGAAGATGATTTGCATGATTTTTTTCGTAATTTTAAAGACTATGTATAATGTAGCAACATTTACTTCCATTAAACTAGTTTTAGCCAATTGGTAATTATGATGAGCGATGACGTAAAAATTCTGGCTGCAAACATAGCTAGCGCATTAGAAAGCGCATTAGAAAAGGGTGACCATTCATCTGAAAATTTTAGAAATCTTTGCAGAAAATTAGAAGGTGATGAGCCGCCAGAGGAGTTCGAGCGTTTTGCAGTTTTAATTGAAAGGGAAGATTGGCGGTTTTGTGATAGTGAGCTAATCGATTGGTGGGACACTGAGTCAGAAAAAATCTCTGACGAACTTAGATGTGATTATATGAGAGAGGTGCTCACTCTTGCCATAGATGAGCCCACTGAAGATACATGTTCCGCACATTGGGAAGAAATTCCTCTCTCACCTGAAAAATCTTTGTATTGTTGTGCTTTAATATATTTAGTAGGGCATTCACTAAGTATTAATTGGTTTGGTGCTTACCTTTCTGTTAAGCAATTTTATGTAGCATTGACTGAAGCTGGTTTTGTGACATGTGAAGAGGATGTAGCTGCTCTGAATAATGAGACTTTACTAAAGTATTGGAGATTTGATGAATAATCATAATTACTTGCCAAATCAAAATTGGAAAATATGATTAAAAAAATATGAGAGAACAGGTAGAAAGCATAGACTAGCTACAAATCTGACACTGAATAGATTATTTTTGAAATACATACTATAATACATGACTAACGCCGATTTGATTTCAGCTTGCGGGCGTTTTATAAATACAGCTAAAGAGAGGGCAACCTGCTTTAGCATATGCTGAGCGGGTTTTTTTGTGGCTGATCGATCCTTATTCGATTCGGTATTTGTTAACCAGCTTGTACACCGAGGCATCGTGCCTAAAGTACTAAAGAGGAGAAATATTATGTCTTTTACACGTCGGCAGTTCCTGTTAACCACTTGTGGTTCAGGTATCGGTTTTATCCTTCCATCTTTCTATGACGAAGCCCTCACCTTATGGGAAAACCATGGCGAGATACTACTTCGCCCGGCGCCTGATGCTAAAACCATACTATATGCCTACCAGGAAATGGAACTTGAGCTTAACCTGGGTGACCCTAGGACTCGACCCCCGCAAATGATACGCAGAGAGTATATTGAAAAGTATGTATATGGTGGACTTGAAACCTATTTTGAAGAATTATCGGACCTTGATGGATGCGAAGGATATGACCTGGATGCCGAGGTTGATTTCTGGGAGGTATTAGATGTCTGGGGGTTAGTTGATAGCCCATGGGCAAAAGCATATAAGTATTTAAAAAGCCTTGATCTTGGTCCTGATTTTACCAGTCCTGATGCTGTTGGCGGTATTAGTACAGGGACAGGTGCACCAGGCACCAACCACATAGCATTACATGCCAACGATGACATTTCCCTCAGTCTACTTCAGGAGCGTCTTAATCAACTGAATACGGGCGTTCGTATCGAGCTTGTGTAATTTTATGAAAAAAAGAAAAAGAGGAGGGTTGACCAGATTGTTGCTGAGTCGAGAGCAGCCCGGCACCTACAAGACCGAGAACTAGTTAAGGTAACAGTCCAGCGTCAACAAGCTCTCGAACCTTCGCAAAACCGCCCTCACTTAAAGCTTGTCGAGTAGTCATGATGGTCTCCTTGGATAAGGTCAAAATTGGGTAAAGGCGGTTCAAGAAAAGGCTCTGGCAGGAAATCTAAACCTTATAGATTTCTTGAGATTGGTGGATTCTGTGAGAATCTTAATCATCAACTTTTGAATGAGATTAAACGCTCGAGGGTCGCAGCAAGCCTGCCCCCAGTAATGACACCAGATTTTGAGTCAAAAAAAACAGCTCAAAAAGTAGTAAAATTTACTGTAAAGGATATTAGTTTTTAAATGAACCTATAAACCCACTATTCAAATTTTTATATAAATATGTGAGAGCACTATTTTGTAATTTCATTTTTTATTATACAATAAGCACTGCGATTTATAACCTACTTGCTGCATAACGCTAAAGGGAGACACATCAATGTACATAGACTTTAATAAAACTGACCATCCTGAACTATACGCTGCTAAAATTAGGCGATTCAGGAGGGAGGTTGCCCAGATTGTTGCTGAGTCGAGAGCAGCCCAGCCCCTACAAGACCGAGAACTAGTGAAGGTAACAGTCCAGCGTCAACAAGCTCTCGAACCTTCGCAAAACCGCCCTCACTTAAAGCTTGTCGAGTAGTTTTGACAATCTCGCTTCTTTGGCAATGGGAGTCTCACCAGGGTGATGAAATAAACTTGTGTTTATCCAAAATAAAAAAAACTAGCAAAATATTGAAATGGCAACCTTAGAACAACTCATCTCCACCTTTGAAGGTCATGAAACTGCTAGAGGGAAGATGTTTGAAAGAGCCTGTAAATGGCTACTGGAGAACGACCCTACCTATAGTAATCTTAAAAAAGTTTGGCTATGGGATGACTGGCCAGGGCGTTGGGATATAGATAGAGGAATTGACCTTATCGCTGAGGATGAAGACGGAAAAATTTGGGGAATACAGGCCAAGCTTTATCGTCCTGAAAATAGTATTAATAGAAAAGATATAGACACATTCCTTACCGAATCAAGCAACAAATATATTCATCAACGATTATTGATTGGCACCACTGACAATGTCTCTCGTGGCGGAATAGGTGCGATGAAGCGATGTGCTGAGCTTATTCCAGTAAATCAATTATTGCGCTCTGAGCTGTTAGCTAAACAAATAGAGTGGCCTGAGTCACTTGATAAGCTCTCTACCGGAGGCTTAAAAGCTAAAAATAACCCGCGCCCAGATCAAGAGAGAGCTATTGAAGATGTTGTTACTAACTTTAAAGATCAATCCCGAGGCCAACTCATCATGGCTTGCGGAACTGGAAAGACTCTTACAGCGCTATGGATAGCGGAAAAGCTAAAGAGTGAGACAACCCTTGTATTATTACCATCATTATTGCTTCTATCAAAGACACTATCGGAATGGGTGACACAGTCTTCAGAACCATTTTCTTTTTTACCAGTCTGCTCTGATGACTCTGTCTCTAAATCCGATGATTCAATAAACTATTCCACAACAGAACTTGGCTTTCCTTCGACTACTGATGCAGCAGAAATCGCTAAATTTCTTGATAAATCTGGCAGAAAGGTAATTTTTTCAACATATCAGTCATCTCAGCAAATAGCTGATGCTTTTGAAAAGAAGAAAATTAAGCCCTTTGAGTTAGTCATTGCTGATGAAGCTCATCGTTGTGCAGGTAAAGCTGGAGCAGATTACACAACCGTATTAGATAACAAAGCTATACCGGCTAAGAAACGTCTATTTATGACTGCTACTCCAAAGATATTCCAGACCTTTGTTAAGAAAGAAGCAGAAGATAGAGGTGTTGAAGTCTATTCAATGGATGATGAGGCTTTATTTGGCAAGGTATTTCATAAGCTTTCCTTTGGAGAAGCTATAGAGCAAAAACTACTTACGGATTATCAAGTATCTATCGTAGGTATTGATGAGCCAATATTAGCGGAAATGATAAGTAAAAGAGAACTTGTTAAGACCGATACTGGTATTGAAACAGATGCACAGACTATTGCGGCTCATATAGGGTTGGCGAAAGCCATAAAAACCTATGACCTTAAACGAATAATCACGTTTCACTCTAAAGTTAAATCAGCTGATGAGTTCCAAGGGGACTTCAAAAAAGTTTTAGATTGGATGCCTAATGAGCATAAACCTGATGGAAAGTTCATTACTAACTTCGTTTCAGGAGCAATGACAACAGCTACAAGGAATACCAGACTAGGAGAACTGGGAGAGATTGCTGAAGGCAAAAGAGGAATCCTTTCAAATGCCAGATGCTTATCTGAAGGTGTAGATGTCCCAACTTTAGATGGGATTGCTTTCATAGACCCAAGAAACTCTGAGATCGATATCGTTCAAGCAGTAGGTCGCGCGATTAGGCTAGCTAAAGGAAAAGACAAAGGCACAATTGTTATTCCCATTTTTATTTCTGATTTTGATGACCCTGAAGAAGTATTAAATGACTCGTCATATAAGAAGATTTGGGCGGTTATCAACGCGCTACGGGCACATGATGAAAATCTTGGTATCGAGCTTGATAATTTAAGAAAAATGATGGGCAAAAGAGGCAGCGTAGGTCGCTCTGAAAAGATTCATTTTGATTTGCCTGTAACTATTGATGCAGAGTTTGCAGAATGTTTTAGTATTAAACTACTTGAGACTACTACTGCATCTTGGGAGTTTTGGTTTGGATTATTAGAAGAATACAAAGATGCACATGGTCATGCTAATCCGTCACAAAGTTATATAACAAATACTAAATATCAATTAGGTACTTGGTGCGACAAAAACCGACAAAATTATAAAAAAAATAAGTTAACCTCTGAGAAAATCAATCGACTTGAGGCTTTAGGATTTATCTGGGACCTTCTAGCTCAGCAATGGGAGGAAGGATTCAAGGAGCTATCTGCATACAAAGATGCACATGGTCATGCTAACCCAGCAACCAATCATAAAACAGATACTGATTATCAATTAGGTACTTGGTGCAACACAAACCGAACAAATTATAAAAAAAATAAGTTAACCTCTGAGAAAATCAATCGACTTGAGGCTTTGGGATTTATCTGGGACCCTCTAGCTCAGCAATGGGAGGAAGGATTCAAGGAGCTATCTGCATACAAAGATGCACATGGTCATGCTAATCCGTCAAGCAGATATATAACAAATACTAAATATCAATTAGGTACTTGGTGCGACAAAAACCGAACAAATTATAAAAAAAATAAGTTAACCTCTGAGAAAATCAATCGACTTGAGGCTTTAGGATTTATCTGGAACCCTCAAGCTCAGCAATGGGAGCAAGGATTCAAGGAGCTATCTGCATACAAAGATGCACATGGTCATGCTAATCCGTCAAAAAGTTATATAACAAATACTAAATATCAATTAGGTGCTTGGTGCGACGCAAACCGACAAAATTATAAAAAAAATAAGTTAACCTCTGAGAAAATCAATCGACTTGAGGCTTTAGGATTTATCTGGGACCCTCTAGCTCAGCAATGGGAGGAAGGATTCAAGGAGCTATCTGCATACAAAGATGCACATGGTCATGCTAATCCGCCACAAAGTTATATAACAAATACTAAATATCAATTAGGTACTTGGTGCGACACAAACCGAACAAATTATAAAAAAAATAAGTTAACCTCTGAGAAAATCAATCGACTTGAGGCTTTGGGATTTATCTGGGACCCTCTAGCTCAGCAATGGGAGGAAGGATTCAAGGAGCTATCTGCATACAAAGATGCACATGGTCATGCTAATCCGTCAAAAAGTTATATAACAAATACTAAATATCAATTAGGTGCTTGGTGCGACACAAACCGACAAAATTATAAAAAAAATAAGTTAACCTCTGAGAAAATCAATCGACTTGAGGCTTTAGGATTTATCTGGGACCTTCTAGCTCAGCAATGGGAGGAAGGATTCAAGGAGCTATCTGCATACAAAGATGCACATGGTCATGCTAACCCAGCAACCAATCATAAAACAGATACTGATTATCAATTAGGTGCTTGGTGCAACACAAACCGACAAAATTATAAAAAAAATAAGTTAACCTCTGAGAAAATCAATCGACTTGAGGCTTTAGGATTTATCTGGGACCCTCTAGCTCAGCAATGGGAGGAAGGATTCAAGGAGCTATCTGCATACAAAGATACACATGGTCATGCTAATCCGCCACAAAGTTATATAACAAATACTAAATATCAATTAGGTACTTGGTGCAACACAAACCGACGAAATTATAAAAAAAATAAGTTAACCTCTGAGAAAATCAATCGACTTGAGGCTTTAGGATTTAAGTGGTCTATAAAATAAATGGGAACGGCGCAGGAAGAACTCCAGCGTCAACAAGCTCTCGAACTCTCGCAAAACCGCCCTCACTTAAAGCTTGTCGAGTAGTTCTGATGATCTCCTTGGATAAGTTCAAAATTGGGTAAAGGTGGTTCAAGAAAAGGCTCTGGCAGGAAATCTAAACCTTATAGATTTCTTGAGGTTGGTGGATTCTGTGAGAATCTTAATCATCAACTTTTGAATGAGATTAAACGCTCGAGGGTCGCGGCAAGCCTGTCAGCTTATGACGAAGCCGTCTATAAAGCCAAATCTAAAGGCGTCCGAGCTTATGTGAATCCAAAGACCGACGAACAAGAAGACCATCATGAAAATATTCAAGAAGCATTATTGAAAGACAAAAAGAAGTTTAAGAAATCAGTAGCACTACTTAATAAGCTTGTAGCGGGGCAGTTATCTGAAGAAATCTATCTCCAGCAGAAACCGTCCATCCCAAGGTATCAACAATTAAAGAATCCAAGACCTCCAAGACAGGAGGTGCTGAAACAAGCATCTAAACACTTTTGCTTAAAGATAAGCACCATTGATAAGTACTGGAAGGATTTCAGGAAAACTCTAAAAGATAAATAAAATCAATAACATATTTGAAAAAATACCTCTTAAAAAAAATATCCTAGCGGCATCTGCTTAAATCCCCTTGAATCTTAATATGTCCAAAGGAGGACAATGATATGGAGCATGCCGCAGAAATTCGACTCATTAGACTGCCCGAAGTCAAATCACGCACGGGGTTATCTCGTTCAACTATTTATTTATGGATTAAAGAAGGTAAATTTCCGGCTCCTATATCTCTTGGTATGAGGGCTGTAGGATGGCTCGAATTCGATATTCAGCAATGGCTGGATGACAGGATCAAAATAAGCCGCCCGGACCACATTGATGCGAAAGCATAATCCTCGGCTTGTAAAGATTCACAGAAATTATACGGTTGAGGAAATAGCTATCCTGTTCGGCATTCATAAGAACACAGTTCACCAATGGATTAAGCGTGGTTTGCCTGTTATGGATAACAAAAGACCAAAACTAATACATGGCGAGGAGTTATTAGGTTTTATCAAGGAGTGTCGCACCAAAAATAAGAAATCATGTAAGCCTGGTGAGATTTACTGTGTGAAGTGTCGTGAACCTCGGTCACCATTAAATTTGGAAGTTTGTTACCGCCCGATTACCGAAAAACTGGGGGATTTAGTTGGTATATGCCCCTGTTGTGAGATAGCTATCTATCGAAGAGCAAGTATGGCTAAATTGCAGTGTATTCGAGGTGAACTATCGATAATGATGCCGAAAGGTTTGGAACACTTAGTAGAGACATAATCACTCTCCGTAAACAGTGACTTCCAATAGTGAGGTAAAATAATGTCAAAATACAATGCTGAAAATGAACGTATCAAGCGCCAGTATTTTACTTTTTTGAAAGAGGCAAAGCGTCAAGACGAATCAACTATTGATGCGGTTGCCAAGGCCATACGGCGGTTTGAAGATTACTGTAGTCAGCGTAGTTTCAAGAAATTCAATTTCAACCAGGCGGTTGCTTTTAAGAAGCATTTAGCTAACCAGAGGAATATACAGACAGGCAGGAATTTAAGTAAGGCAACGATAAATTCCACGTTGGGTCACTTAAAACGGTTATTTCAATGGTTGTCCGATAAACCTGGATATAAATCCCGGATTAGCTACTCCGATGCTGATTATTTCAACCTTTCCGAGAAAGATACCCGTGTAGCCAAGGCCGTCCACCCTAGACAGGTACCGACACTTGACCAGATACGGCATGTCCTTGGTTGTATGCCGGTAGATTCGGATATTTCCTCGCGCAATCGGGCGATTATCGCTTTTACGATCCTGACGGGTGCCAGGGACAACGCCATTGCCTCATTGAAATTGAAACACATAGATTTGATTGGAAGAAGTGTTTACCAGGATGCCCGAGAAGTCAGGACGAAATTCAGTAAATCCTTCACAACTTATTTTTTCCCGGTAGGTGAGGATATACGGGAAATTGTTGAACAATGGATACAATACCTTAGAGAAGGATTGTTATGGGGCAATGAGGACCCCTTATTTCCTGCTACAGCGGTCAGGGTAGGGGAGTCCAGGCAATTTGAAGCTAATGGGCTGAAAAAGAGCCATTGGAGTAACGCCAGTCCAATAAGGTCCATTTTTAAGGATGCGTTTACACAGGCTGGATTAGACTATTTTAATCCCCATACATTCCGGAATACCCTGGTTGGGTTGGGTGAGAAAATTTGCAATACTCCCGAAGACTTCAAGGCATGGAGTCAAAATCTGGGACATGAGGAAGTTCTAACCACTTTTAATAGCTATGGTGAGGTATCGAACCAGCGCCAATCTGAAATCATCCGATCCCTGGGTGCCGAAGAAGGTGATGAATCGGAAGAAATAAAATTACTCAGAAAATTGGTAAAAAAACATAATCTTTAAACCAATAATACAGGGTATGACTTCGGTACTTGGGGGCATATATGGGGGCACATTTCTGGAGCATGATGCATCAATTATATTGAAAACAGATAGATACGGTTGCTTATAGAATCCTCTTTCCGCCCATTTTCATTTCCAGCAACATAAGGAATACAATAATCACTTGAACCCAAATCCTAACTTTGAAAATGGTACCGTTACTGGGAGTAGGTCACAAGTTATCTAGTATCACAAAGGATCACTTAGTTGAATATTTTTGATTCATATGTAATTGTTGATTGGAGTTCTTCAAATAAACCTAATACGGGTAAAGATAGTATATGGTATTGCCAAATTATTTGGAAAGATGGTGAAATAGCTATAAAAAATCTTAAGAATCCATCGACAAGGCATCAAGCTTTTAATGAAATACGCGAAATATTAATCCAATCTAAAGATAAAAATCATAGAACATTAGTTGGGTTCGATTTTTCTTATGGTTATCCATCAGGTTTCTCAAAATATCTAGGGTTAGAACAAGAAAATAAATGGTTATCTATATGGAGACATATTGATTCTCTTATAGTAGATAATATAGATAACGAAAATAATAGGTTCGAGGTCGCTAATAAAATCAATGATCTATTAAGCGGGGCAAATTACCCCTTTTGGGGCTGTCCAAGTAGTGAAACACGTGAAAACCTTACCTCAACAAAAGCAGAAAAACCTTTGCATTTTGAAATCGATGATTTCAGAATAACTGAAAAAAAAATACAGCGAGCGCAATCGGTTTGGAAACTATTCTATTCGGGTAGTGTTGGCGGCCAAGTTTTAACTGGTATTCCAAAGCTTTGGAACCTATATAAAGATAAAGAATTATTTAAATATTCAATAGTTTGGCCTTTCGAAACAGGCCTTCATCATATAAATCAAGATAAACTTAAAAATAAATTAATTGTTCATGCTGAAATTTATCCTTCGATTATAGATATTAATGCTGACAATAATGAGGCGAAGGATAAAGCTCAGGTTAGGGAGCTTGCCAGCCATTTTGCAAAGTTAGATAAAGATAATAAACTCGGAGAATTGTTTGCAGGTCCTATGAATCTGACTTTTGATGAAAGAAAAATAATTGAAGATGAAGAAGGGTGGATTCTAGGGGTTGTTGATAAAAATCACTAATCGGTGAAACCGTCCGCGTGCATACTGAACCAGGACGGGTGATCCTCACCTACCGCCACCGAAGCGGCGGAGAGGATTGAAAGGAAGAAAGTTATCCCGTCTATCTCGATTGGACTGCCTGTAATCTTGGCGGGCAACGGCCCTGGTTTCTTTGTCCTGTCCATGGTTGCGGGCGGCGCGTGGCGATCCTCTACGGGGGCGGCATCTTCGCTTGCCGTCACTGCTACCAGTTAGCCTATACCAGCCAGCGGGAAACCTGGGATGATCGGGCTGCACGGAAGGCGGATCGCATCAGAGACAAGCTGGGATGGGAGCCGGGCATCCTGAATGGTAATGGCTTAAAGCCCAAGGGGATGCACTGGAACACCTTCGAGCGGTTGACCGCACAGCATGATGCGTTTGTGAATATCTCCCTTGTCAGGATGGCACGAAGGTTTAATCTATTAGGTGAATCGCTTGAAGACTGGATATAAATTTGCAATAAATATACATAGTGAGAATTGCCGATGGGGGCATATTGCGCATTATATCTTTAATAAACTTAATAATAACAGATAGATACGGTTACTTATAGAATCCTCTTTCCGGCACCATTTTAACGAGGGTCCATACCGGGCACATGGGTAACAGATTATTCCGAGAACATTGATAACACTTTTTTGTATAAATCAAATGGACGCTGGATCTCGACGAAATGCCTGTAAATCAACATCACCAGGTAGCGGTGAATGTATTCGCTTTTTAAAATGGCCAGAAGATGGGGATCAATACTGTAGCGATACCCCATATGCCTATTGATAATGGGACACCTATTAGCAGGTAATCAGTAAACTTATAGCCACCAACACCGTATATCATGAGGTTGGTAGGGTAGCCAATAGGGGTTGCCAAGGACGTTGCAGAAGCAATCATTACCGCAATGATATAAGGCATAATTGATACCCCCATTGATTCGGATATGGCAGAGATAATTGGCAGCATTAACACCGCAGATGCCTTTGCCGTAATTATATTTCCCAAAATCATAGTTATGGCGAATATAGTCGATAGCATAAGTAAGGGGTGATGGCCAAACAGCAGTAATAACCAATCTGACAGGTTGGATGCGAGACCGCTGACTTCAATGGCTTTCCCCAAACATAAAGCGGCAACGATAACGAGAATTGTTTCAAGATCAATCGATCGCCTGGCATTATTTGCAGAGCAACATCCGGTCAATATCATCAGGATAGCTGTAATCATCGCACCCGTCATTATCGATGTAATCCCACTAGTAATAAGTATTATCATCATTGCTATTAGGGCGATGGCTACATACACCTGTTTATGTTCTACATAGGGTGAATCAGATGCCTTGCTGACAAGGTAAAAGTCGGGTCTGTTTTTTTGTTGTTCAAGAAAGTTAGACCGAGCTTCAAGCAAAAGTACATCACCTGCCTGTAATATAATATCACCAATTTTTTTATTAATTTTTTCTCCACTTCTGGCAACGGCAATAATGGCGGCATTATAATTGGTTCTGAATTTACCTTCGCGGATGGTTTTGCCAATGAGGGGGCACTTGTTACTGACGACGGCCTCTACTAAATGCCTTCTACGACGAGGTTCAGTTAATTTAAATATCTGGTTAGTAGCGGGTATTAAACCACGAAAATTTTGCAAATCAACAACCGAATCGATAATGCCGGCAAAGATAAGCCTGTCATTGCCATGTAATATGATTTCTGATGAGACGGCAGCCAGGATTTCTCCATCACGGTCTATTTCAATCAGATATAAACCATTTAAACCACGCAAGCCGGCTTGTTCAATGGATTTGCCTACAAGTACTCCGCCATCTTCCACTAACATTTCAACTGTGTATTGACGTGAATCATCTGCTTGATCCAAGACTGGCGTTCGGTCAATCAACAACCACCGACTGAAGAATAGAATAAAAAGGGACCCAAATATAGCAATGGGGACCCCCACTTTGCTGAGTTCAAAAATACTCAACCCTTCATGATTTAACTCGCTGATTATCCAGCCGTTGACTATCAGGTTTGAACTTGTCCCAATTAAGGTACATGCCCCACCCAGGATAGAGGCATATGAAAGTGGAATTAACAACTTGGATAATGAAATATTATTTCTTCGTGACCAGTCATCAACTGCCGATAACATTATGGCAACCAGAGGGGTATTGTTCATGAATGCACTCATGACAGCACTAGACCAAATAATACGATTTTGTGCATTTTGGACAGATTTGGTGACACCAAGAATATTCTGTGAAATTATTTGCAACAGTCCGGTTTCCCTCAGGCCAGAGGCGATAATGAAGAAAGCAGCAATGGTAATGACACCTTCATTGGCAAAATTATCCAGGATATGGGTCGTTTCCAGGATGCCAATCTGCCATGCATCATGGAAATGGTAGGGAACGACCAATAACAGAATTACACCTGACCATAAAATGATATCCGGAGATCGATTCCAATGGATAAGCGCGCTAAAAACTAGCACAATTGATATTAAGGTAATGATTGCAGGTATGGTCATTCGATTTTACTTTGATTTAGCTCAATGTTTCCAGGTATGTATAAAGTTATTATAATCCACAAACTTGTTTAATAAGGGGTATTTTAATGTTAATTGAAGTAGAAGGAGACATATTATTAACTGATGCTCAGGTTATTGTACATGGAATTGCGCCTAATGATCCCATGAACCAGGGATTGGCCCATGTCATTAAATGAGCGCTATCTCGCAATGCATAAAGATTTTCATCATTGGTGCCATACTGCCCATCCAAAACATGGCGAGGCATAGTTATGGGGTGGGGCTGATGGGATAAAGATCATCAATTTATTGACCCAGGAAGGTGGCTATGGTGCCAATAAAAACCCTGGAAAGGCAACCGAGGAAACGTAAATCATGCACTGCGTGCACTCAAAAAGATTCTTATAAAAGAAAAATTTGAATCAGTGGCATTGCCGAAATTAGCAACCGGAGTGGGTGGTCTGGACTGGAATCAGGTTTATCCTTTAACTAAATCTCAATTAGGTGAGTTGGAAATTCCAGTTTATGTTAATGTGGTTTTCCACCAGGGACAAAAGGCAATGGAAAAGGGGGGGAGAATGTCTAATGCAGTGCTGTAATTCCCGCTGATGTAGGCTGCGCGAACTTAATCATGGGTTTGAGCGTACACCGAGCCCTAAGCTAATAACTGCCAGCATATAATAAGAAAAATTGTATTAATGATTTGTTTAATAGCTCGACATTCGCGACTCTCAATTTAGGATTCTATACCATTTCTCTGGCCATTCTAAATATTTCATCCACATCCAGTTCCAGATCATTTTGTTCAAATAATCTTCCAATACATTTGCGTTGTAATGCAAGCTTTAAGGGACCGAAGCCAATTGATCCCCAGGTGGTTTTACCATGACGCGATTCAGCCTTATCAGTCATTTTTATACCTTTTATCCCTGCGGGTGGGACAGCGTTGGCGTCAACCAGGACTTCAATATTTGGATTATCTTTCCAGTCGTTTTCATCCAGTAAACTAACACCGGCGGCACCTGTTGCAAGGACAATTTGTGCATTTTCTATCAATTTTGCCCTGTTTTCATTGGTTTTGGCCTCTTGAGGCTGAATATCGACAGAAAAACGTCTTTTCAGGTAGTCGCAAGCCTGCTGGGAACGTTCCATTCCTCTTGATGAGATAATCACATTGGCCCCTAATTTTGACATGATTACAGCGGCCCTTCCTCCTACAGGCCCAGTACCTGCAAGTATAACGGCGATTTTTCCTGAGATATCGCCAGATTTTAATATACTGGCAACTGCAGCTGCCGCAGTGGTATTACAACCATTACTATCCAGCATGATAGATACCCTAAAACTGTCAAAGAAGTTTTTACGTATAGCTTCATACAGGGAATCGCCAGATGTGATATCGCTGCCACCTACAAACAGCGCGGTATTTTTTTTGTTGGATCCTGAGCGGGTAAATATTGCCCCTTCCACCAGGGGGGTGATCATATCCGCATGACAGTTGGCGTATGCTGTAACATGATCTGCACCGCCATCGTATGCAACAACATTATCAAATACTGACGGTTGAGAGTCTGTGTCAAGTTGGTATAGAAGTTTTTTCATAACATATCAGGTATTTTTTTAGGCCATTATACGGTAATTCATTCAGCACTGGTCAAACTGGTGTTATTTTTTTTATTATACCGAGATTGCAGTTTGTATTTGAAAGAAACAATTTTGATTAATTAACATCACTCAAGAGTGATAAACAGGAAGATTAAATGATAAAAGATAGCAGTATTGAGCAGTTTCTAGAAGATCTGGCTGGTAAATCATCTACCCCAGGCGGCGGAAGTGCAGCAGCTGTGATAGGGGCAATGGGCGCTGCCCTGGTGAGTATGGTGGCGAATTTTACTGCCGGGAAAAAAGGATATGAGGATGTGAATGATGAAATGGTTTCGGTATTGTCACGATCAGAAAAATATCGCGATGAGTTTGTTGGAATGATACAGGCAGATGTCGATGTGTTTAATGGCGTAATGGCTGCGTATGGGATGCCCCGTGAAACAGATGAAGAAAAAAGTAAACGTTCCGATGCCATTCAGGCGGCGTTAAAGAAGGCAACGGATGTGCCCTTGCAATGTGCCATGTTGTGTCTGGATGTCATTGAACTATCAAGGCAGGTAGCAGAAAAAGGCAATAAGAATGTAATCAGTGATGCAGGAGTCGCAGTATTGGCCGCGGAAGCGGCATTGGGCAGTGCTGCATTAAATGTTTATATCAATATCGCAAATATCAAAGATAAAGAATTTGCCACAGATAGAAGAAAGCGGCTGGAAGGTATTCTCACTGCCAGTGGACCGTTGACTGAAGAGGTTTATACACTGGTAAAACAAAAAGTAGAAGGGTAGTCTGGATTTAAGGCACAGACTATTTTTCTATTCGCATTGAAAAATCTATTGCCCTGACATTTTTTGTCAGCGCGCCCACTGATATAAAATTAACGCCGGTTTCTGCAAATGATCTAATGGTATCGTGGGTAACGCCTCCTGATACTTCCAGTGTGGCCCTTCCGGCACAAATGGAGACGGCCTGTGACATCATTTCCAGACTAAAGTTATCAAGCAGGACCTGGTTTGCACCAGCATCTAATGCCTGGTGTAGTTCATCAATAGATTCAACCTCTATCTCTACATTATCGTGAATTTCAATGGCGTTTTTATATGCATTTGCGATGCTTCCAGCAGCTTCGATATGGTTTTCCTTAATGAGTATGGCATCAAATAAGCCCATGCGGTGATTTTTTCCGCCCCCGCAGACAACGGCATATTTCTGGGCGGTTCGTAATCCGGGTATGGTTTTGCGTGTGTCCAGTAATTGGGTTTTGGTGCCATCTATTAATTGTAAGTATTCATGCGCAACCGTTGCTGTTCCAGATAGCAGCTGGATAAAGTTTAATGCAGTACGTTCTCCTGTTACCAGGACCCTGGTGTTACCCTCCAGGGTGCATATGGTTGTATTTTTTTTGAGCAAATCACCATCTGAAACATTCCAGGTAATATTAAATTTCAGGTCTAATTGCCGGTAGACTTCATTAAACCAGGGTATACCACACATTATGGCATTTTCACGGCAGGTGACCAGGGCCGATGAATGTGAATCTTCAGGCAATAGTTGTGAGGTGAGATCCCCTTTGCCAATATCTTCTTCCAGGGCTGCTTTAACAGTCTTTGATATATCTTCAGGGATTGTCATGTGGTTCATTATCATTAAGTAATATCTAGATTAGTCAGATGATTTTGCAAAATAATCACGGGTCACCTGAAATATTACCGGGCTAAGAAGTAACAGGGCAATTAGATTTGGAATCGCCATTAAACCATTTAAGGCATCCGCCAGTAGCCATACAAATTCCAGTTCAAACGTGGATCCAATAAACACTGCGCTGACCCATGCAATTCTAAATGGTTTTATAATTTTGATACCGAACAGATATTCTCCACAGCGTTCGCCATAATAACTCCAGCCCAGCATCGTAGTGAATGCAAAGACCAGGATGCCGAAAGATACAATGTATTGGCCGAACCCGGGCATTCCGGTCTCAAATGCGAGAGAGGATAAGGGTGCACCAGTCACACCACTGTCCCAAACACCGGTTAGAATGATGACCAGTGCCGTCATGGTGCAAACGATAATGGTATCGATGAATGTTCCTAACATGGCAATCAGTCCCTGTCTCACCGGGTCTCTGGTCCTGGCGGCAGCGTGGGCTATGGGGGCACTTCCCAGACCTGATTCGTTTGAGAATATTCCCCTGGCCACCCCCCATCTGATGGCCATCATTATTGTGGCTCCGGCAAAGCCGCCACTGGCAGCCGTCCCATTAAATGCGCTCTGGACTATCAGGACAATTGCATCAGGTATACCGCTGATATTGATTAAAATGATGACCAATGCGCCCGCAAAATATGCAATAGCCATAATGGGGACTATTTTGCCCGCAACTTCAGCAATTCGTTTGATCCCTCCCAGAATAACGCTGGCAACAAGAATTGCCATAACCAATCCACTGATCCATGGAGTGATATTAAACGTATTGTGGATTTCGTCTGCGACACTGTTGGATTGGACCATATTTCCTAAACCGAATCCGGCAATCATTCCAAAAAAAGCAAAAGCACCGCCTAACCAGTGCCATTGTTTTTTCAGGCCATTTTTTATGTAGTACATTGGGCCGCCGACATAGTTTCCAATTTCATCCACTTCCCTGTATTTCACTGCGAGTACCGCTTCGGCATACTTGGTGGCCATGCCAAACAGGGCGATAACCCACATCCAGAAGATGGCCCCAGGACCACCGAAATAGATTGCTGTAGCAACCCCTGCAATATTACCGGTGCCTATGGTTGCGGATAATGCTGTCATCAAGGCCTGGAAAGGGGAGATGTCACCTGATTCATCTGCATCTGCCTTGCGGCCTTTCCACAATAGTCCAGTGGCATAAAGCAGTTTACGCCAGGGAAGAAAATACAGACCGATAGTCAGATATATGCCCACCAGGCCTAGCAGCGGGATAAGCAATGGGAAGCCCAGTCTGTCACCCCACAAAATACCATTAATTAAATCGATTAGGTTGTTAATTAGATCCATAGTTACCAGGCCCAGTTATTTTTGCTGTGTAAGCACAAGTTCACCATTTGCATGTGAAAATGTTAGTTTATCGAGAAAGCTCATCCCTAACAGGATAACGTTCTCGTCCATATATGGATTAATACTAGCACGGACATCATGTAAAATAATATCGCCTAGTTTTATCGAATCTACCCGAGTTGAGTATACGGTGATAGTGCCATTGGCAGTGGTGGCATTGATATTCGCGCCCCTGACTAATCCAAGTTGCTCCGCTATGTTACCCGGTATACTGACATCGGTTGCGCCCGTATCAACAATAATGTCAACAGGGAACTGATTAATAAATGCCGTGGCGACATAATGTCCCGAACGGTTTTGCTTAAGCTTGATTTCAGTTTTTTCCTGATACTGCAGGCTTTGGATAGATTGATTTGGGTTTGATTGACGTTGCAGATAGTTACTAAAGATAAATGTCAGCATCCCCAGAACAATAATCCAGGCGAATATTGTCATCCTTGTGCCAATTTTTTTATTAAAATTGTTGCCAGATTGTTTTTCATTCCACATAAGTTTATAACCAGGGCAATTACAGCATTTATAGCTTAAAATTATACTCAAATGCTTTCATACTATCTTTAAATGTATTGTGGTCAATATATCAGGAGATGACAAATAGAACTGGACAGTAAAAAACAGTGGTTGAAGAATATTCGACGAGTAACCTCACCAAACTGTGACCAGCGACCGGACAACACACAGGTGTCGCTTCTTGTTGTTCACGGGATCAGCCTGCCACCAGGACGGTATGGTGGCCGGTATATTGAACAATTATTTACGAACTGCCTGAATGTAGATGACCATGAGTATTTTGAGCAAATTCAACATTTGCGTGTGTCAGCACATTTATTGATAGATAGAAAAGGCGATATGATTCAATTTGTCCCATTTGATAAACGTGCCTGGCATGCGGGTGAATCAGTATTTGATAATTGTCCAAATTGTAATGACTTTTCAATTGGTATTGAATTGGAAGGTGTAGACGATGCACCGTATGAGCCAATCCAGTATTCTCGTTTATCACAGGCTGCAAGGGTAATTATGAAACATTGGCCTGGTATTACCAGGAGTAGAATAACGGGGCACAGCGATATATCACCGGGAAGAAAAACTGACCCAGGACCTCATTTTAACTGGGATTATTTTTATAAATGTCTGGATTAGCGGTATAATTCAAGCTTCCAGATACAGGATGACTACATGAACCTTATTAGTATATTGCTCGCATTGGCATTGGAATATTTTCTTGGGCCTATGGATCGATTTCGGAATTTTCAATGGTTTGAAAATTATCTGAATTGGCTGGAATTAAAATGCCAATCATATTCATTCTGGGATGGTAATCTGGGTGTGTTAATCACAATCGGGCTACCAATAACCGGCCTGTTGTTAGTCGATCTGTTACTGGGAGAGCTTTTTATTGGTCTGTCATTTATTTTATCTATATTGGTGTTTGTATATTGCCTGGGACCAGACCTGAATATCTTATTGTCTAATTATACCCAGGCCCTGGAAGGTAATATAGAAGAAGATATTGCCGTCATCGAATCCAGCTTGAATTTAAATTCCGGAGAAAACCAATATGATGAAACACATACCATCTCCGCAATTCTAATTAAGTCTCATGAACACATATTCGGGGTATTGTTCTGGTTTATTATCCTGGGCATGTCCGGTGCCTTGCTATTTAGCCTGTCACTGTTAGTGAGAAACCGCTACGAGGGTGTACACGGTGGATTCGCAACTGCAACTGGAGAACTATTTAAAATTCTAATCTGGCCTTCATCCAGGTTGTTAGCTGTAGGTTTTGCCATCAGTGGCAGTCTGGTGGATACCTTGGAGCGTTGGCGAAAAGTTGAAGGCGATACGCGTGAAGTCAGTCAGCAGATTATTTCAGAAAGTGGACTGGGGGCCCTGCAATATGAAGAGAATGAGGTTGCAGATTCAGATGAGGCCAAATCAAATTATATACAGTGCATTAAAGAAACCCAGGCCCTGATCAATAGAAGTTTGATTGTCTGGTTGACAATTTTGGGGTTGATGACGCTGGGCGGGATCCTGTCCTGATGACTTTAATCTTGACTGTGTTTTTGCAAGAAATTTTCAATACTTATTAATTCAATCTCATTACCCTTTTCAACCAGTATTTCACCTTTTCTATACCAGTCACCCAGCACAATTCTTTGTCCTGGTTTGTTATCAATAATCAGATTATTAATACCAGGTTTGTGGGTATGACCGTGTACGAGTAATGTGGTCTTATGTTTACGCATCTTGTCCAATACCGTTTCTGGCTGGACATCCATAATGGTATCTTTTTTTGTCTTTTTATGGCGGCTCATGCTAGGTCTTATTCCGTGGGCAAGTCTGGTCCTGATGGAGTAAGGCAACAGTTTAATTAGAAACTGCACAAGGCTGTTGGTCATGACGTTGCGAAAGAGTTGATATTTCCAGTCCAGGGTGCAAAGTAAATCACCATGCATGATCAGGGCACTTTGACCCGCAATCATTACTTCTGATATATCTGGCAGGACGGTTACCCCGGAAATATTTTCAAAGTCGGATTGCAGTAGTAGTTCACGGTTGCCCCTTATGAAGTAGACTTGAATACCACTTTCAATACAGCTTCTTAATTTCAATAATATGTCAGGGTTAGGGGGAGTAATGTCATCGTTCCCAACCCAGAACTCCTCAAACAGATCGCCCAGAATATAAATGGAGTCATACTGACCAACGATGAGGGTCAAGAGTCTATTAAACGCCTTTAGATGTTCAGGACGTGCTGTGCTGAGGTGCAGATCGGATATAAACAAGGCCGACATAGTCAACCTGATAAATACCAGTTAGCCATCATTTACAGCTGGAGACAGTATTGAATAATGTAGTCTGTATTATTCACTGATAATTTCAATTTTTTCAATCATAATCACGTCATTCGGAACGTCCTGATAACCAGAACGATTTGTTGTTGGTGATTCTTCTATTTTTTTAACGATATCCATTCCGTCAATCACTTTACCGAATACACAATATCCCCAGCCATCTTCCACCTTTCCACGATGATCCAGAAATGCATTATCAGTCGTATTGATGAAAAACTGGGAAGATGCTGAATGCGGTTCCACAGTTCTTGCCATGGCTATGGTACCTTCAAGGTTACTAAGACCATTATCAGCTTCATTTTCTATGGGGTCCATTGTGGACCTGGTATTCATTTCTGCATCAAGGCCTCCACCCTGGATCATAAAATCTTCAATCACGCGGTGAAATATCGTCCCTTCATAGTGACCGGATTCAATATAGGCTTTAAAATTTTCAACTGTTTTTGACGCTTTTTCCCTGTCCAGTTCCAATTGAATGTTGCCCATTGTGGTCAGAATTTGTATTTTCATCTTACTTCTCCGTGAATTTACTTAAGATATAATGATAACAATTTTTTCCTGATAGTGTTTCTTTTGCTAACATTCGCGCTTTGCTTTATTGGAAAATAATGTGAGTTTGAAAATATACAATACCTTGACCAGGTCAAAACAGCACTTCGCGCCCATTGAATCTGGCAAAGTGAAAATCTATGTCTGCGGAATTACTGTATATGATTACTGCCATCTGGGACATGCCCGTATGTTACTGGTCTTTGATATGGTCACCCGCTATTTACGATCAAGAGGATATGATGTCACTTATGTTAGAAATATCACGGATATAGATGACAAAATTATCGCCAGGGCAAATGAGAATGGAGAATCCATTCAGTCATTAACCTCAAGATTCATTGATGCAATGATTGAGGATGAACAGGCATTGGGAATCATTCGGCCCGACATAGAGCCCAGGGCAACGGAATATATGGACCAGATTATTAAAATGATCCAGGCCCTGGAAAAAAATGGATATGGATATGCGGCAGAGAATGGCGATGTATTTTATGATGTCAGTCAGTATGAAAATTATGGCAAATTATCCGGTAAGCATATAGAAGACCTGCGGGCGGGAGAACGGGTCAATATTCAGGAAGCCAAAGATGACCCATTAGATTTTGCATTGTGGAAAAATGCCAAGCCTGAAGAACCCAGTTGGGAGTCGCCATGGGGCAAAGGCAGACCAGGCTGGCATATAGAATGTTCCGCCATGTCAGTAAATACTCTGGGAGAGACTTTTGATATTCATGGTGGTGGACAGGACCTGCAGTTTCCTCATCATGAAAATGAAATTGCCCAGTCATGTGGGGCAACTGGCAAACCATTTGTTAAATTTTGGATGCATAATGGTTTTGTCAGGGTTGATGATGAAAAAATGTCAAAGTCATTGGGGAATTTTTTCACAGTCAGGGAAATCCTGAAGCAATACCCGCCGGAGGTCATACGGTTCTTTATTTTATCCAGTCATTACCGTAGTCCCCTGAATTATTCTGATGCGAACTTGAATGAGGCTAAGTCTGCATTAACCAGATTATATACATCGCTGCGTAATGTCAGTACTGAAGGTATGGATTATCTGGATAACTATGTCCAGCGATTTACCGATGTTATGGACGATGACTTTAATACCCGAGAAGCCATTACCCTGTTGCATGAAATTGCCCATGAACTAAATAAAGTGGATGATAAGGCTGGTGACCATTCCAGAAAACTGGCGGCAACGATCAGGTATCTGGGTGGTATTTTGGGACTGCTCCAGGAAAGCCCCGAGTCGTTTTTAACAGCGACTGACTCCAATGATGATTTGAGTACAGAAGTAATCAATAAATTGATTGAAGAACGTGCTACGGCAAAACAAAACAAGGACTATGCCAGGGCAGATGATATCCGCGATCAGCTGAGCGGGCAGGGCATAGTCATTGAAGACATGCCCTCAGGGACAGTCTGGCGCCGTTCCTGATTGAAACATCTCGAAAATAGGTTAAAAATAACCATGAAATTGACGCTGCGAGCCTGCACGAGTATTATCGCATTCCCCATAACAATGGGACGATTGATAAGAAGTTGGTAGCGCAATTTGTCGGGGCATAGCGCAGTCTGGTAGCGCATCTGCTTTGGGAGCAGAGGGTCGGGAGTTCGAATCTCTCTGCCCCGACCAATATATTATCCAAATACACGGATAAGAATTGTAGTGAAAGGCTTTGAATAGCGCCCGTAGCTCATCTGGATAGAGCATCGGCCTTCTAAGCCGAGGGTAGCAGGTTCGAATCCTGCCGGGCGCGCCAAAACAAAAATTACATGTCACTTAGTAACTTATGACAATTTTTAATGGTGGGTGTAGCTCAGTTGGTAGAGCGCTGGATTGTGGCTCCGGAGGTCGTGGGTTCAAGCCCCATCACTCACCCCATTTTTAAGATCAAAGTGAAAAGGAAATTAATTTTCACTTTTTACTTTAATTAAAATAGGGCCGTTAGCTCAGTTGGTAGAGCAGGGGACTCTTAATCCCAAGGTCATAGGTTCGACCCCTATACGGCCCACCATTTTTTATCTGTAATCCTAAAGATTATTCTTTATAATCCCCTTTGAATTATAAAAATATTAAAAAGCAGTACGGGGGGGATTATGAGCAAACAGCATTACGACCATATCCGAAATAATGAGAAATTTCAGGACCTGGTCGCCAGGCGTTCTAAACTGAGCTGGACACTGGCAGCATTAATATTAATTGTTTATTACAGCTTTATATTAGTCATAGCATTCTCTCCTGATTTATTTGGTGTGCCTATAAGCGATGGTTCCACGATTACCTGGGGGATCATTATTGGCATATCAGTCATTCTATTTACCTTTGTGATTACCGGTGTGTATGTGCACAAGGCCAATACCAATTTTGATCAAATCCTACAGGATGTCGTCGATGCATCCTATGATTATGTTAATTCACAAAATCCAGAAGATAGTGAAAAGGGAGAGTAGTTATGGGTGATATCAATGTGACTGCAATCACTATGTTTCTGATATTCATATCTGCAACACTGGGGATTACCTATTGGGCTGCAAAGCGAACAAAGTCAGCAAGTGATTATTATGCTGCAGGTGGAGGTATAACCGGTTTTCAAAATGGACTTGCCATTGCCGGGGATTACATGTCGGCCGCTTCCTTTCTCGGAATATCAGCACTCGTTTTTGCCTCCGGATTCGATGGGCTGATCTATTCCATTGGCTTTCTTGTAGGGTGGCCCATCATATTATTTTTAATTGCTGAAAGATTACGTAACCTTGGTAAGTATACCTTTGCTGACGTCGCGTCTTATAGGTTACAGCAAAAGCCCATTCGATTGCTGTCAGCTTGTGGTTCTTTGGCGGTTATTTTGTTGTATCTGATCGCACAAATGGTTGGTGCAGGAAAATTGATACAGGTGTTGTTTGGTCTGCCATACGAGGTTGCTGTGGTATTGGTAGGAATACTGATGGTGATTTATGTCAGTGTCGGTGGCATGTTGGCAACTACCTGGGTACAAATCATCAAGGCGTGCCTGTTATTATTTGGCGCGACAGTTATGGCTTTTCTCGTACTGAAAAATCTTGATTTCTCTGTAAACAATATGTTCACTCAAGCTGTCAACATCCATGAAAAAGGCATTGCTATCATGTCACCAGGGACATTGGTGTCAGATCCTGTATCTGCAATTTCGCTAGGGCTGGCTTTGATGTTTGGCACGGCGGGACTGCCGCACATATTAATGCGCTTCTTTACTGTACCCGATGCCAAGCAGGCAAGGCGGTCGGTGTTTTTTGCCACCGGCTTTATTGGATATTTTTACATTTTGACCTTTGTGATTGGCTTTGGAGCCATTGTCTTTATTTCCACCAACCCGGAATTTATGGATGAGGCAGGGGCGTTGCTAGGGGGTAATAATATGTCTGCCGTCCATCTGTCAAAGGCCATGGGAGGGGATATTCTGCTTGGATTTATATCTGCCGTTGCCTTTGCTACCATCCTGGCGGTGGTATCCGGATTGACCCTGGCAGGTGCCGCAGCAGTCTCCCATGATTTATATGCTAATTGCATGAAAAATGGCCATGCGAATGAAGAACAGGAGGTGATGGTATCCAGGATGGCAACCATAGGCCTTGGGGTAGCGGCTATATTACTGGGAATATTGTTTGAACAGCAAAATATAGCATTTATGGTGGGATTGGCATTTGCCATTGCTGCCAGCGCTAATTTTCCCGTCCTGTTTTACAGCATGTTCTGGGAAAAGACGACAACCAGGGGGGCGATGATAGGTGGTTGGATAGGCCTCATTTCGGCTGTCACTCTGGTGATTCTTGGTCCCATAGTCTGGGTGGATATCCTTGGCAATGCTGAACCCATCTTTCCATATGTCTATCCAGCGGTGTTCTCAATGAGTGCTGGTATGATTTTTGTCTATGTATTTTCCGTCCTGGACAAGAGTCAACGGGCAGAAGAGGAAAGAAAGGCATTTAGCGATCAATTTGTACGATCTATGACCGGCGTTGGAATCGAAACGGGTTCTCATTAATACTAAGATACAGCTTTTAATCGTTGCCTGTTTGCACCTAAATTCCCCTGAATTTTATACAGGTTTCTATTATTCTTGGTCTTATGAATACTGATTTTTAACGGTACTTATAAGAAATTTACAAAAATCTAATTTACAACCAGGTATATATCTTTCACTATTGATTTTAGAAATATACTGAAATTGATGATTATGAGTATTAGATGTAGCAGGAGATCATAAATGGAATGGCACAGGGTGATACTGTCCGAAGCACAAATTGAAGAACAGGGTATGTTAAATAAACTGAAAGAATTGTCGTGTCTGCAAGGTTAAAATCCCATCTGCGCAAAGTGGACCATTTTCGTGAATTAGAAAAAATCCGTAACTATACCAACCGGATTTACAAAAATAGCAGGCAAATATAATCTACCTGTGGGGATTGGCATTCATTACGGAGATGTTATGCTTGGCAATATAGGATCAGCAGAGCACCTGGGCTATTCTGCAATAGGTGAGACCGTTATAACCTGGCTGCCAGACTATGTGGACATGCCAGCTAACTGGAAGTGAATATCTCTGAAGATGTAATGAATTTTGATAAATCTAACCCTGATTTTGAATTTTCAGAACCCAAATTAATTAACCTGAAAAGTCTGGATAGCCCGGTGCTCATATACCGGTTATCACATAAGTTTCACCGACTATCTAATCACAATCATCAATAACCGGCTTGATTTTATATCGTATTGTAATAGCATTTCTGGTATGAAACTTGTGTGTAACTAACAGGTCATAATTAATTGTGATGAACAAGGCATTCAACGTTAACTTATTGAGACTGACCGTTTGGCTGTGTACATGGCTGTTTTTA
Source organism: Candidatus Eutrophobius brisbanensis (assembly GCA_038131795.1). Taxonomy (GTDB): domain Bacteria; phylum Pseudomonadota; class Gammaproteobacteria; order Eutrophobiales; family Eutrophobiaceae; genus Eutrophobius; species Eutrophobius brisbanensis. The sequence continues at coordinate 587,639 of JAYPQE010000003.1, forward strand.
GCTGTTGTGAATGCTCAGAATACCATGCAGATAGAGAACCCCGGTGATCAGGCGGAGGAAGCTTTTAACCTGGTCCAAAATAGTAGTTCTCAATCTAATATACCCCCACCTCCTTCCGGAACCATTATTTTGCCTGATTCACTCGTAAATAAGCCTGATGAAGAAAAGAAATGTATGACGGTGTGTGCGAGATGGGGTGAAGAGTGTACATACATCAACCGTGGCGCCGGTGGAATGACAAGAAGTTGCAGGCGTACCTGCCAGCAATTTACGGAAGAGTGCTTCTAATACTGAGATTTGTGGTCATCGGTGGCATCACGTCCAGGTAGATAGTTTTTTTCTCATAATTCGTTTTACGGATATTCCCCACCTTTGTAAAATGCCGGGTGTTTTAATATTAATAATGCGAAAGTGGCGGAATTGGTAGACGCACTGGCTTTAGGTGCCAGCGGGGTAACCCGTGAGAGTTCGAGTCTCTCCTTTCGCACCAAATAACTATAACTAACTGAAATTAAAGATAAATTGCGAGAAATGACAATGCAGGTATCAGTAGAATCTACAGGCGCCCTGAAACGGGAAATGAAAGTTACCATTCCAGAAGAAAAAATAGCTGGCGAGGTCAATAATCGTCTGGTGTCCATGTCGAAAACGACAAAAATTGATGGCTTTCGTAAAGGTAAAGTACCTATGAAGGTGCTGGAGAAGCGTTATGGGCAACAGGTCAGACAGGAAGTCCTTGGAGAGGTGGTGCAGAACAGTTACTACGAAGCACTGCAGCAGGAGAAATTAACACCGGCAGGTTCACCTCAAATCAATCCCGTAGACAATGAAGGTGACGGTCTGATTTATACCGCTGTATTTGAGGTCATGCCTAAAGTATCTGTAGGTAATTTAGAAGATTTGGAGATTGATAAGACAAAGTGGGATATTTCAGATGATGATTATGAAACAATGGTTGAGACATTGCGGAAACAACGTACTAATCTTGAGGAAGCTAATAGGGAATCCAGGTCCGGCGATACAGTAGAAATAGATTTTGATGGTTATATTGACGATGAGCCGTTTGAAGGTGGTAGTGCCAAGGAATTTAAGCTTGAATTAGGGCAGAATAGGTTTATAGAAGGGTTTGAAGACGGATTAATAGGCAAAAAGGCAGGTAATCATGTTAGCCTTGAACTGAAATTTCCTGAAGAATATCACCAGGAAAGTGTTGCCGGTAAACCGGTCAGGTTTGAGGTAACGATTCATAAGATTTTAGAACCCGTGTTACCAGAATTAAATGATGAATTTTTTGAGTTATTTGGCGTAAAAGAGGGCGGCGAAGAGGCTTTTAAAAAAGAAGTGTTAAATCATATGAAAAAAGAGGCTGAATCAGCACAGCGCAATAAATTACGTGATTCGGTGATGAATAAGCTTTATGAAGCCAATCCTGTTGACCTGCCAGAGGCCCTTGTCCATGATGAGATTCACCGGTTGGAACATCAGTACCTGGAGCGTTTGCGTTCCTATGGTATCGATCCGGCTACCCAGAAAGATGCTGCACCGAATCATGATATGTTCAGGGACCAGGCAAAAAAACGCGTGGCGTTACAGTTGCTTGTTATGGAAATCATTAAAAATCAAGGCTTTAAAGCCGATCCTGGAAAAGTGAGAGAGATTATAGAAAAAAATGCGGCAAATTATGAAGACCCAGAAGTCGTGAAAAACTGGTATTACCAGGAAAAACAGCGCTTGGCCGAGATCGAAGCCGTGGTTTTGGAAGATCAGGTCATAGACTGGGTCTGTGATAATGCAAAAATTAATCAAGTTGACGTAAAATTTGACGATTTGATGAATAACGGGCAGACTGCCTAAATTACTATTTACATGAATAAATGTTGGTAACACTATGAAAAATGGGGAAGTTAAAGCGCTTAATCTAATCCCAATGGTGGTGGAGCAAACCTCCAGAGGCGAGCGGTCCTACGATATTTACTCCAGGCTACTGAAGGAGCGGGTGGTGTTTCTGGTTGGACCGGTGGAGGACAATGTGGCTAACCTCATTGTCGCTCAGTTGTTGTTTCTTGAGTCAGAAAACCCCGATAAGGATATCCATTTGTATATTAATTCCCCGGGGGGATCGGTATCAGCGGGACTGGCCATCTATGACACCATGCAGTTTATTAAGCCTGATGTCAGCACTATGTGTGTAGGGCAGGCGGCCAGTATGGGTGCACTATTATTGTGCGGTGGTACAGAAAACAAGCGATTTTGCCTGCCACATTCGAGGGTGATGATACATCAGCCATTAGGTGGATTTCAGGGGCAGGCCAGTGATATTGATATTCATGCCAGGGAAATCCTCAAAACCAGGGAATCGCTCAACAAAATTATGGCTTTTCATACCGGAAAGCCTATTGATATCATTCAACAGGACACCGAGCGTGATCGATTTATGAATGCCAATGAGGCAAAAGACTATGGTTTAATCGATCAGGTAATCGAAACTCGAAAGTCCTTGCCGGAAATGGTTGGTAAAGATAATAGTGAGGGTGATGAGGTACAATCTTAATCCTCTAATTGATGATTCAATTTATACTAGAGAAGACGAATGAGCGACAATAAAAACGGCAAAAACTCAGAAAGCGACAGACTGCTGTACTGTTCTTTTTGTGGAAAGAGTCAGCATGAAGTCCGCAAGTTGATCGCCGGTCCGTCTGTATTTATCTGTGATGAATGCGTCGAACTTTGTAATGACATCATTCGTGAAGAAATTCAGGAAAAGTCCAGTACGGGAATCGGTAGCAATCTTCCTACGCCTCATGAGATCAAGTCCATCCTCGATGAATATGTTATTGGTCAGGAAATGGCAAAAAAGATACTGTCAGTTGCCGTCTATAATCATTACAAACGGTTAGATCAGGGGATTAAAAAATCTGACGTTGAACTGACCAAGAGTAACGTCTTGCTAATCGGTCCCACCGGCAGTGGTAAAACCTTGCTCGCTGAAACGCTGGCTAGATTGTTAAACGTCCCTTTTACAATAGCGGATGCTACTACATTAACTGAGGCCGGGTACGTTGGTGAGGATGTTGAAAACATTATTCAGAAACTGCTGCAAAAATGCGATTACGACGTGGACAAGGCCCAAACGGGAATTGTGTACATCGATGAAATAGATAAAATTTCGCGCAAATCTGACAATCCATCAATAACACGGGATGTGTCTGGAGAAGGTGTTCAACAGGCCCTGTTAAAGTTAATTGAAGGAACCATTGCCTCAGTGCCTCCACAAGGTGGGCGTAAGCATCCACAACAGGAATTTTTGCAGGTGAATACCGCCAATATCCTCTTTATATGCGGTGGAGCATTTGCCGGTCTGGACAAGATTATCCGGGAGCGGTCCGAAAAAGGGGGGATTGGTTTCTCTGCTGAGGTGAAAAGTAAGGATGATAAGGCCAGCATGAGCGAAATCATCCGTACCGTTGAGCCTGAAGATTTAATCAAATATGGATTGATTCCCGAATTCGTAGGCCGTATGCCAGTGACGGCTACTCTGGATGAACTCGATGAAGACCAGTTGATAGAAATACTGGTTGAGCCAAAAAATGCCATTACCAAACAGTATTCAAGGCTGTTTGAGATGGAAGGTGTAGAAATCGAGTTTAGAGAAGATGCTCTAAGAATGATTTCCCGCCGTTCCATGGAGCGTAAAACGGGTGCCCGTGGTCTACGTTCAATTTTGGAAAATGTATTACTTGATACCATGTATGATCTGCCTTCCATGGAGGGGCTGGCCAAGGTTGTGGTGGATGAAGGTGTGATACTTGGCGAATCCAAGCCTTTGATGATTTACGAGACTTCAGAAATATCGAAGGCAGCATCAGACTGAACACATCAAAAAATACCAAGGTGGTCCTAAAACCTTGAAATCAGGTTTTTAAACCCTATATAAGGTCTATCCTACAAAATTAAGGCAATTAAATATGGAATCAGATACCTCCCCTAATATATATCCCGTTTTGCCCTTGAGAGATGTGGTGGTGTATCCACATATGGTGATTCCCTTATTTGTAGGCAGAGGAAAATCCATCAAGGCCCTGGACCAGGCAATGGAAGGTAATAAACAAATACTATTAATTGCCCAAAAATCTGCTGGCGAAGATGATCCTAAAATTGATGAAATTTACAAAATTGGGACCTTATCCAATATCTTGCAGATGCTAAAACTGCCGGATGGCACCATAAAAGTCCTGGTGGAAGGTGTTAAACGTGCCAGGATAACTGAATTTACTCAAATTGATGATATGTTTTCCGCGTCTATTGATATGGTGGATGAACCAGAGGCAGATGAAAAAGAGCTGGATATCTTAAGTCGCTCTACCATGCATCAATTTGAACAATATATAAAATTAAATAAAAAAGTCCCCCCCGAAATTCTGTCTTCTGTATCAGGGATTGATGAGCCCAGTCGACTGGCCGATACCATTGCAGCGCATATGGCAATTCGTATCGAAGAAAAACAAAATATTCTTGAACTGTTTGATGTTTCAGAACGCCTGGAACACATTATTCAGTTAATGGAAGCCGAAATCGACATGTTGCAGGTCGAAAAACGTATACGTGGACGTGTTAAATCTCAAATGGAAAAGAGCCAGCGTGAATACTATCTAAACGAGCAGATGAAGGCCATCCAGAAAGAGCTTGGTGATATGGAAGAGATACCTAATGAGATAGAAGAACTCACCGAGAAGATAGAAACGTCCGGAATGCCTAAAGACACACTTTCCAAGGCCACATCGGAATTGAATAAATTAAAAATGATGTCTCCCATGTCTGCTGAGGCAACCGTTGTAAGAAACTACATAGACTGGCTGGTGAATGTCCCCTGGAAGAAAAAAAGCAAAATATTCAGGGACATTAAGAAGGCCGAACTGGTCCTGGATGAGGACCATTATGGACTGGAGAAGGTTAAAGACCGGATCCTGGAGTATCTTGCTGTCCAGCAACGGGTAAGAAAGCTTAAAGGGCCTATTTTATGTCTGGTAGGACCGCCCGGGGTGGGTAAGACGTCCTTGGGCAAATCCATTGCCCGGGCAACCAACCGAAAATTTATCCGTATGTCACTAGGTGGGGTACGGGACGAGGCTGAAATACGTGGCCATAGACGAACCTATATCGGTTCAATGCCTGGAAAAATAATCCAGAGTATTTCCAAGGCCGGAACCAAGAATCCGCTTATCTTGTTGGATGAAGTCGATAAGATGGCCATGGATTTTAGAGGTGATCCTGCCTCTGCATTGCTGGAGGTTTTGGACCCTGAACAAAACAACACATTTAATGACCATTATCTTGAAGTCGATTATGACCTTTCAGAGGTCATGTTTGTGATGACAGCAAACAGTCTGAATATACCACCGGCCTTATTGGACAGGATGGAAGTTATTCGTCTGTCTGGTTACACGGAACATGAAAAAGTAAATATTGCGAAAAAATATTTAATTCCTAAACAGATTAAGGCAAATGGCCTTAAAGATGACGAGATCACTATTAGTGAATCTACAATCAGAGACATCATTCGTCATTACACCCGAGAAGCCGGTGTCAGAAATCTGGAAAGGGAAATCGCCAATATATGTCGTAAGGTTGTAAAGCAACTCATCAAACAACCAGAAGGCAAGCAACGGTCAATTACACCGAAGCAGTTGGAAAAGTTATTGGGTGTTAAACGCTTCCGGTTTGGTCAGGCTGAACAGGAAGATCGCGTTGGCCAGGTAACTGGATTGGCATGGACAGAAGTCGGTGGTGATTTGTTGACTATTGAGGCAGCAATTGTCCCGGGTAAAGGCAAGGCGACCCGTACGGGTAAGTTGGGCGAAGTGATGCAGGAATCCATTGAAGCCGCCATGACCGTGGTCCGCAGTCGCAGCGAAGTACTCGGTATAAATCCTAAATTTTACAGGGAAAATGATTTTCATATCCATGTCCCGGAAGGGGCTACACCCAAGGACGGCCCAAGCGCCGGTGTGGCAATGTGTACTTCATTGGTTTCCGCATTAACGGGTATACCGGTTAAATCCAGTGTTGCCATGACCGGTGAGATTACACTGCGAGGTGAAGTATTACCCATTGGTGGATTGAAGGAAAAATTATTAGCAGCACTAAGAGGTGGAATCAAAACCGTTCTCATTCCATATGAGAACGAACGTGAACTGGTTGAAATTCCAAAAAACATCAAACAGAATCTGGAGATAAGACCCGTACGATGGATTGATGAAGTGTTTGAAGTCGCGTTACAACATATGCCGCAACCGGGAAAAAATCCGGATGAGATGATTAATAAAAATGATAATACCTCTGATGAAAATGAGGATGATATTATCCGGCCTCACTAGTCAAGTTATTATTTAGTTTTATTGTTAAAAAAAACCTTAAATAATTCATGCCCCTGCTTGACGTTATATTAAGTGCTTGATATAAAGTTCGACTGAGTTTCATCTCTAGAATTTTTCACTTCACCAAAAAGATTGTCTTCCTGGGGAAGAACCAAGGGGTTTGAATATTATGAATAAATCAGATTTGATTGATGCTGTTGCTGATTCTGCCGATATCTCCAAAGCTGCTGCGGGCAGGGCATTGGATGGTGCGCTTGAGGCAATAACCAAGGCGCTGAAGAAAGGCGACAGTGTTACGCTAGTCGGTTTTGGCACTTTTACCGTCAGAAAACGTAATGCGCGGACTGGTAGAAATCCAAGGACAGGCGAAGCTATTAAAATTAAGGCTTCCAAGGTCCCTGGATTCAAACCTGGAAAAGCGCTTAAGGATGCCATAAACTAGCGAGCACTTTCGGGTGCTTAGCTCAGTTGGGAGAGCGTCGCCCTTACAAGGCGAATGTCGGGAGTTCGAGCCTCTCAGCACCCACCAGATTAGGGAGTGGTAGTTCAGTTGGTTAGAATACCGGCCTGTCACGCCGGGGGTCGCGGGTTCGAGTCCCGTCCACTCCGCCAGATTGAAAGATGGGCGTACCTGGTTTAAGGTACGCCTTTTTTCGTTGGTTTTAGGTTACAATGACATACTATGTTACAGATTATTAGAAATTTATTTACCGGCTGGGTGGCCGTATTATTTATCGCCTTACTGATCATCCCATTTGCTTTCTGGGGGATTACTTCCTATTTTGGTAGTGCGGCGAACATTGATGCTGCCACTGTGAATGGCGAAAGTATTTCATTGGCAGAATATCAATCCTCATATCAAAATATTCGCCGGCAATTCCAGAACATCAGTCCCCAGTTGGCGCAAGAAAATGAGTTTATTAAACAACAAACGCTGGATAAATTAATCGATAGGATATTATTGCTGGATATTAAACAGAACCTGGGATTAAGGGTTAGTAATGACCAGATCAGACAGGCCATACTGGAGATCCCTAATTTCAGGAATCCAGAGGGCTTTGATACCGTTGCCTATAACAGTTTCCTGCTCAGATCAGGAATGACTGCACCCATGTTCGAAGCAGAGATGAGAGATGATCTCAGCCTTGAACAGCTACAGACAGGTTTATTACAAACCACCATCGTTACCCCCCATGAATTGCGACTGATTGGAGCGATAGAAAGGGAAACGCGAAATATCCGTTATGCCACCATCGAGTATGATGATTTTAAAGAGGGTGTTGAAGTGACGCAGGTAGAGATCCAGGCTGATTATGATGAAAATGCGTCCAGCTACATCAGCCCTGAGCAGGTCAAACTCGCCTACATACACCTGTCTATAGATGATGTGGCCCAGGAGGTCACAGTTGGTGAAGGTGAACTGGAAACCTATTTTGATAGCTTCAGGGACAATTACAGCATTACTGAGCGTAGAAAGGTCAGGCAAATCCTGGTGTATTCAGAGGGCGAAGAAGACAGGGAGTCAGCAGAAACTATAGCAAACCAGATCTATGACCAGGTGGCCAATTCTGGCTTGAGTTTTGAGGACGCACGAACTCAATACGACAATGAAGACATTACGGTTGAAGTGAGTGATTTTGGTTTTCTAAACCAGGGTGTCCTGGACCCGGAAGTTGATGAAGTGGTGTTTAATACAGAGGTGGGGGTTTTGAGTGAACCCATTCAGACAGATTACGGTTTTCAAATTGTTGTTGTTGATGAAGTGACCGGTGGTGACCGACCAGACTTGTCAGAAGTCCGTGGTGAAGTCGAAACAGATTATCGCCGTAGTCAGGCTGAGAGACGTTTTTTCGAGTTATATGATGAACTGGCGGTCCTGACCTATGAGAATCCAGATACATTGGCTATTGCATCAGAGACACTGGATTTGGACATACAGGAAAGTGATTATTTATCACGAAACGGTGGTAGCAATATCCTCCTGAATAATCAGAAAGTATTATCTGCCGCCTTCAGTGATGATGTTCTCAATGAAGGGAATAATAGTGAACTGATTGAAATCGATGCCGATCAGATAGTCGTCATCCGGGTGACAGAACATCAGCCACAAAGAACAATGACCTTATCTGAGGTTGAAGATTCCATCAGGGCAAAGATCCTGTTTGATAAGGTATCCGGTTTAACTGCTGATAGAGGCGATGAAATCATCGGGAAAATACGCCAGGGCGCTGATTCAGATGTGATAGCGGAAGAATACTCGATTATCTGGACCAATAAGAATGATGTAGGGCGAACCGATTTGGCCCTTAATGGCCAGCTTCTTCAAGCTGCGTTTACAGCGGATAAACCAGCGGATGGAGAGGTATCTGTCATAGGTGCACCTTTAATATCCGGTGATTATGGCATTGTCGTAGTGACGGACGTAAATGATATCGATCCGGAATCACTCGCAGACGAAGATATCGCCGAGATCTTTAATCGGGTCATGCAAAACAACGCCTCACGTACCTGGTCAAATATCCTGACTGACCTTCGGGCGGATGCTGATATTGAGATTTTTGAAGATAACCTCAACTAGTCTATATCGTCTTCCAGGGTATAGTGCTGAATCACTGCTGTACCCACACTGTCTCCCCAGACATTAACCGTTGTTCGAATACGATCCAGGAACCAGTCAACAGCCAGGATCAGTCCCACGCCCTCCAGGGGCAGGTTTACTGCTGTTAATACTATAGCCATGGTAACCAGTCCTGCCTGAGGTATGGCAGCGGCGCCAATTGCCGCCAATGTTGCCGTAATAAAAATAATCGACTGCTGTGCAAAACCCATATCATAGCCGTAGGCCTGGGCAATAAACATCACAGCCACGGCCTCATACAGGGCTGTTCCATCCATATTTACTGTTGCCCCCAGGGGCAGGATAAACTTTGCAGCCCGTTTCTTGACGCCGGCTTCAATAGCGCATTCCATGGTCAAGGGTAACGTCGCGCTGGAGCTGGCAGTACCAAACGCCGTGACCAGTGCCCTGAGCATGGATAGCAGATAATCAATTCCCCGCCCACCCAGGAACTTCAATACACCGAACAGAAAAATGAAATGCAGCACCAGTGCAAAAATAACCGTAAACATGTACCAGCCGACTTTTTGTATCTCAATCCAGACGGCCTCACCACCGCCGGATTCACCCAGTTTCGATGCGATCAGGGCAAATATCCCAACCGGTGCGAGGTACATTAACCAGATCACCAGTTTCATCATGACGTCGTTAAGGCCTTCAAAAAAGTTTGAAATGGTTGTGCCGCGATCACCTATAGTTGTCAGGGCGATTCCAAAAACAATACAAAAAACGATTATGGGTAACAGCTCCAGTCTGGCGGCAGAATCCACCAGGCTTGGTGAAATCAGTGTCAGGATGATATCGCCAATACCAGTTGCTTCCTTACCCACAATAGCATCGGGAATGTCCTGGCTGAGCTGCTCTGTGCCGACACCGGGTTGAATGATATTTACTGCCACCAGGCCGATGAAGACGGCAATGGCGGTGGTGCTGAGATAGTAAAGTACAGTAAAACCACCGAGTTTACCCAGGTGTCTGACATCGCCTATGGCAGTGATACTGGTAATGACCGCCGCGATGATGAGCGGTACGATTAACATCTTCAGTGCATCGAGAAAAAATGTACCGACCCAGGCAATGGACATCATGGTGGTGCCAAAGAACCAGCCGCAGAAGATACCGCCAATAGCGCCGATCAGAATCCAAAGGAGTAGTTTATTGTCTTTCAAGATTCCTCCAATATTAGAAGTGAAATGTAATACGTTATATGTAAAACGTTTAGCGTCATGCCAAAATCATTCCACGTTTTACGTTTCACATTTCACTCATTATGAGCTTCCTGCAATGTTATACCCACAGTCTACATAGGTAATTTCACCTGTTACGGCGGAGGCCATATCAGAACACAGAAAAGCGGCGACATTACCTACTTCTTCGATGGTAACATTACGTCGTAAAGGAGAATGCTCTTCCACATGGTTTAAAAAGCCTTTCAGGCCCTTAATGCCTGATGCCGCCAGGGTGCGAATGGGACCGGCAGAGATAGCATTAACACGGATATTTTCTGGCCCGAGGCTGGCGGCCATGTACCGAACATTAGCCTCCAGGCTGGCCTTTGCCACCCCCATGACGTTGTAATTGGGCATGGCGATTACTGCTCCAATATATGACAAGGTCAACAAAGCACTATTTCTGCCTTCCATCATGGGTTTCGCTGCTTTGGCGAGAGCGGAAAAACTGTAGGAACTGATATCATGGGCCATGAGAAAGCCGTCCCGATTGAGGTTCTCCAGGTAGCTGCCCTCTAACATCTCTCGCGGGGCAAAGGCCGCAGAATGGACAAGGATATCCAGGCCATCCCATGTTTTTGATAGTTCTGAGAAGACATTTTCAATCTGGGAATCATCTGTGAGCTCACAGGGCAGGGTGATACTGGAATCCAACTCTTCTGCAAAGCCTTCAACCCGGCCTTTCAATTTGTCGTTTTGATAGGTGAATGCCAGTTCTGCCCCCTCGCGGTGCATGGCCTGGGCAATCCCATAGGCAATAGAACGATTACTTGCAACCCCAGTGATTAGTGCACGTTTACCTTCCAGCATGCTCATCTTTGAATCTCCATGTTGATTATTTAACCCCATTATATGGATTCAAGGGCAATAAATCAGCCAGAGATATGAAACTTCTAATTATCGGCTAATTGCTGCAGTAGACTGTCTAAGACGTTCTTTTTTCGGATCAGGTATGGGGATGGCACCAAGTAGGGAACGGGTATATTCATGCTTTGGATTAGAAAAAATAGATTCTGTGTCACCTGATTCAATTATCTTGCCACTTTGCATCACAGCGACCCGATCGCAGATATATCGTACTACTGAGAGGTCATGGGATATAAATATCATGGTTAATTGGTATTGTTTTATCAGGTTTAATAACAGGTCCAGGATCTGGGCCTGGATGGTGACATCCAGTGCCGATACCGGTTCATCGGCAATAATTAATTTGGGCCGTAATGCCAGGGCCCGGGCGATGGCAATTCGTTGCCTTTGTCCCCCAGAGAATTCATGGGGGTATTTACGGATCTGATTGGCATCCAGTCCCACATCCTGCATGAGTTTAATGACTTCAGAGATTATTTTATCTTTATTCCCAGTCACTCGAAGGTTGATTGCCTCTGCGAGGGTATCAAAAACTGTCATGCGTGGATTAAGTGATGAATAAGGGTCCTGGAATACCATCTGGATTTGTCGGCGTGCTTGTTCAATATTAGAATTTGACCTGGATATTAGATTCTCTCCATTGAATGTTATTTTGCCTGCATTGATGTCTACATGCTTAATAATTGACCTGCCTATGGTCGATTTTCCACTGCCGGACTCACCAACCAGACCCATTGTTTCGCCTGGATATATATCCAGGGTCACATCATCAACCGCTTTAATGATATCTGACGTGGATTGCAGGATGCTGCGAGTACCATGAAAATAGGTTCTTATCTCCTGAAGTTCCAGCAAGGGGGGAGAGTCAATACCTTTGTCATATTGAAACCTTTCAGGTTTTGCTGTGCACGGTATAGAGGCCAGCAGCTTTTTCGTATAGGGGTGGTGGGTTTGATAAAAGATATCCTCAACAGGACCGGATTCTACGATATCCCCCTTTTCCATAACCAGGACATCATCCGCGATCCCGGCAATGACCCCCAGATCATGGCTGATAAATATCAGTCCAATATTGTGGTCATTTTGCAGCCGCTTGATCAGTCTTAAGATCTGAGCCTGTATGGTCACATCCAATGCCGTGGTAGGTTCATCAGCAATGAGGATCTCGGGTTCTGTTAATAATGCCATGGCAATCATGACCCGTTGGCGCATTCCTCCTGAGAGTTCATGCGGGTAGCCCTTTATACGTTTATCCGGATTTGCAATTCCCACTTCTTCCAATGATTCGATGGCCTTCATTCTTGCAGACCTTTTGCTCATGTCCTTATGCAAGGTCAGAGATTCAGTCAGTTGAGTCTCGATGGTGAGGTAAGGATTAAGCGACGTCATGGGATCCTGGAAGATCATGGAGATGCGGTTGCCACGTATCTGTCTTAACGATGATTTACTGGCTTGCAACAGGTCTTTCTCATCAAAGATTACCTTGCCACGGTCAATACTGGCCGGGGGTATGGGCAATAGTCCAATGAGGCTATAGCATAAGACAGATTTCCCCGAGCCTGATTCCCCAACAATGCCCAGTGTCTTACCATGGTCTAATGAAAAGCTAGCATTTTTAACAGCTTCAATCCGGCCTTCCCGGGTGTTAAAGCTGATACTGAGATCTTCTACCTTTAACAATGCCATGTTCAGTCCTTTGCCGCCCTCGGATCGATGGCATCGCGCAGGCCATCACCCAGGAAGTTCAGTGAAAACAGTGTCACTGATAAGGTCAGTGCAGGGAAAATCAACAACCAGGGATATTCTTCCATGGTCTCAACACCGTTTGAGATTAATGATCCCCAGGAACTCATGGGTGGCTGAATTCCAAGGCCCAGGAAACTGAGGAAGGATTCCAGCAGGATCACACCAGGAATGGTCAGGGTGGTATAGACGATAACGGGACCGAGTATATTCGGCAGCATATGCCGGGTGATGATCCGCCATCTGGGCAGGCCCATACTGATGACGGCATCGATATATTCCTGGTTACGGATGCTCATGATCTGGCTGCGTACGATCCGGGCCATGGTCAGCCATTCAACTGCGCCAATGGCAAAAAACAATAGATAGATATTCCTGCCAAACACCACCATCAACAGAATAATAAATATGGTAAAGGGCAGGGCATAGAGGATATCGACGATACGCATCATGACCATGTCCACCCGGCCACCCAGGTATCCGGAAATAGTCCCCCAGGTGACACCGATAGTGAGAGCCACGGTGGTGGCAAGGATGCCCACCATGAGTGAAATACGGCTGCCATAAAGTATGCGGGTAAAAAGGTCCCTGCCCAGGGTATCTGTACCCAGCCAGTGTTTGCTGGAAGGTGGTGATGCCCCCAGCGCCAGATTTTGCTCCTCGTAGGAGTAAGGGGCAATCAAATCGGCAAAGATGGCAATCAATATAAAGAAAATGACAACACATAGTCCAAATACAGCCAGATGATTTTGCAGCAATCGTGAAAATGCATCCTGCCAGAGAGAGCGGCCTTGTTGATAGATATCCAGTGTAGTTGCTGTAGTCATTTCTTCCCCTGGTAGCTAATGCGGGGATTTAGCATGGCCGCAACGATGTCCGATATGAGGTTAAAGACAACAATTAGCGTGGCAAAGAAGATAGTGGTACCCATAATCATGGTGTAATCACGGTTGAATGCTGCTTGCACGTAAAGTCGACCAATACCAGGAATCTGAAAAATAGTTTCGATTATGAATGATCCTGACAACAAACCGGCAAACGCCGGGCCAAGAAAGGTCACTACAGGTAACAATCCACCTTTCAGGCCGTGTATAAGTATTACTCTGGATTCGGATAGGCCTTTGGCCCTGGCAGTACGGATAAAGTCCTGAGACAGGATCTCAAGCATCCCGCCACGTGTCAGGCGGGAGATATACGCGGCGTAGGCAAAACCCAGGGTAATAGATGGCAAAATTTTATCGCCACTGAACTGGTTCCATCCAGACACAGGTAACCATTCCAGCCAAATAGAAAATACCAATACTAATAAAGGTCCAAGAACAAATGAAGGTAGACAGATGCCAATCATAGCAAATGACATCGGAATATAATCCTGCCAGGAATTGGGTTTGTTTGCAGATACTAAACCTACAGTAATTCCAATAATAAGTGCAAACATTATTGCGTAAAAACCCAATTCCAGGGTTACTGGCAGGCCATCATATATAATTTCATTTACACTGCGTCCGGGGTAACGAAATGATGGGCCAAAATCACCCCTTAGAATATTATTCAGGTAATCCGCGAGTTGTATGAGTATTGGTTCATCCAGGTGGTAACGTTCATTGAGTTTTTGAATAATTTCAGGAGTAGTATTCTTTTCACTGTCGAAAGGGCCGCCTGGTGCGGTCCGTATCATAATAAAAGTAATACAGATGACTAAAAATAAAACCGGAATTGTCTGTAATAACCTGACAAGGCAAAACCCGAACATACAAACTATCCTTCTGGATTGAGTTGTTGTAAATAAACGTATTTATATGGATGATGATCAAGTATGTTAGGATGCCATCCTTTTACAGACGGTGAAATAAGAAAGACTTTGCTGTATGTATATATTGGGATTATTGGGACTTCCTGATTAAGAATTTGTTCAGCTTGTTGAAAATATTCATAGCGTGCGTCTTGGTTAGGTTCTTGAGCTGCCATTTCAATAAGTCGATCATAATCTGGGTTTGACCAGCCTGTTCTATTAATTCCACTATATGATACAAACATTTCCAGAAAAGTGTTCGGATCTACATAGTCACCTATCCAGGCTGCACGGCTGATTTGGTAGTTCATAGAACTTTCTGTATCAAGGTAGACCTTCCATTCCTGGTTATACAATGTAATATTTATATTTAATTCCTTTTTCCACATCTGTTGTATTGCTTCAGCAATTAGCCTGTGAGTGTCAAGTGTATTAAATAGTATCTGCGTCTCAGGAAAGTTTTCTCCGTTAGGAAAACCAGCTTCGGATAGCAGCATTCTTGCTTTTTCTGGGTCGTATGTGATGGACGATTCGGAAGTGTATCCCAAGGTATCAGGGGGAGTTAAAGTATAAGCAGGTATTTGTCCACCCTTAGTTATTTTCTCAACAATCGCAGATCGGTCAATCGTCATCGCGAGAGCTTGCCTTACTCTGTTTTCTTCGAGATGCGGTACCGTAGTGTTTATCCTGTAAAAATATGTTCCAAGATATGGGTGTGTCTTTATTAAATCAGGATTTTCATTCAGGTATGTCTGTATCTTCTCAGGCGGTGTACTATACGTAATATGTAATTGGCCTGTTCGAAATAGTCGCTCTTCTGTATTTGGCTGGTCGACTGGATGGAAATGTATCTCATCCAGCTTTACAGTATCGGCATCCCAGTAATTTGGATTTTTCTCTACGATAATGATCTTATTTTGTACCCATTCTTTTAATACAAAAGGTCCATTTCCTACAAAATTTCCTGCACGAGTCCATTCACTCCCTCTCGTATCTATTTCGCCATGCTTTTCAATGGTGTTTTGATGGACCGGGAAAGTGCTGTAATGGTCCAAGATTCCCAAAAAGTATGGTGTTGACTGGTTTAAGGTAACTTTAAGTGTTTTAGAATTAACAGCCTGAATTCCTACCTGGTTGAAATCAGTCAGGGTCCCATTGTTGAAATTCTCAGCATTTTTAACTGGATATAACATATAGGAATATTGATTACCCAATGAGGGTGTGAGTGCTCTTCTCCAGCTGTACACAAAATCATCTGCTGTAACAGGTTCACCATTTGACCATTCTGCATCATCGCGAATATAAAATGTGTATGATTTACCATCATCGCTGATCTGCCAGGATTCAGCCATTCCTGGTTCAGGTGTTAAATTTTCAGGATGCTTACTTACTAACCCTTCGATTAAGGAAGTAATAATATTGTGTTCAGATACCCCCGTGACAAAATGCGGATCAAGACCTTGTGGTTCAGTTCCATTACCTATATGTAGAATCTGATTCAGTGTTCCTGATTCAACATTCGAAGGTTGTTCTGATGTACAGCCGGCAAGGATTAAAACCGGGAGAATGATGAAATAAATATAGCTTCGGTGAGATTTAGAATTTATTTGCATTTTAATGGTAGAATTTCCGATATTTACTTTTAAAATCAATGATTTTGTATAATATTACGCATGAAATTTAAGGATCACAAATCATTATGACCGCATATTTTATCCGGCGTTTCCTGCTGATCATCCCTACCTTCCTGGGGATTACCATCCTGGTGTTCACGGTCACGCGGATGGTACCAGGTGGTCCTATCGAACGTATGCTCACCGAGGCCCAGCTGGCATCGGGTGACCAGGTGAGTTTCCAGAGCAATAACCAGGGCATAGCCGGGTCCACGCTATCTGAATCACAGTTAAACCAGCTCAAGGAATATTATGGTTTCGATAAACCCATACTGGAGAGCTATGGGATATGGTTAAAGAACATACTGCTCCTGGACCTTGGTTATTCCACTCGGTATGGAGAGCCCGTGTGGGAAAGTATCAAGCAAAGGTTACCCATTTCTATTTACTATGGTGTCATGACCATGTTGCTCACGTATATGGTCTGTATACCGCTTGGAATATTGAAGGCCATTAAACATAAGACCCACATCGATAATATCTCATCCATACTGGTATTCATTGGTTATGCTATACCCGGTTATGTGGTGGGTATTATCGTCATTACTATTTTTGCCTTTTACCTGGAGTGGTTCCCGCTCAGTGGCTTTACCAGTAATAACTTTGATGAGCTGTCTTTATTTGGCAAAGTCAAAGACATTCTCTGGCATTCGGTATTACCGTTAATCGCCTACATGTCTGGGGCGTTTGCGGTGATGACCTTTCTAATGAAGAACTCCCTGATGGATAACCTGGCTGCAGACTATGTGCGAACGGCCATGGCCAAGGGTCTTGAATTCAAGACGGCTGTGGTTAAACATGCCTTCCGTAACAGTATCATTCCCATTGCCACTAACTTTGGTGAAAATATCACCCTTTTTCTGGCAGGGTCTTTCCTGATTGAAAAGATATTTAACATCGATGGCTTTGGTCTGTTGGGTTATGAGTCCCTGGTGGAACGGGACTACCCGGTGGTCATGGGAATTTTAGTGATCGGATCCTTGCTTTCACTTATTGGTAATATATTGTCAGATATCTGCGTAGCCCTGGTGGACCCCCGGGTCAGGTTTGGTGCATAGAACATGGCATTGATCCAGTTCAGTCCGCTTACCATCAAAACCTTTAAGCGCTTTCGTTCCATCAAGCGGGGTTACTGGTCGGCGATCATTATCATCAGCCTGATTTTGCTTTCTCTGGTGGCCGAGGTCTTTGTCAGCAACCGCGCCCTGATGGTGAGTTATGAGGGGGAATGGTTTTTTCCAACCTATGGTGCCATTATCCCGGGTGATCAATTTGGCCTGGATTATCAATATGAAACCAATTACCGTGATCTGAAACAGAAATTTGATGAAAAGGGCAGTGATAACTGGGTCTTGCTTCCTCCTGTTCCCTACAATGCCTTTGAGACAGACCTTGAAATTGGGAATTATCCACCCAACGCACCATCCTTTGAAACTCAACATTACCTGGGTACCGATACCGTGGGGCGGGACATCGTTGCCAGGCTAGTGTATGGCTTTCGGATCGCTATTTTCTTTTCATTGTTTTTATTGATTTGTAATTATGTGGTGGGGACGGCCATCGGTTGTCTCATGGGCTACTGGGGCGGGGCATTTGATCTGTTGTTCCAGCGCTTGATTGAGATCTGGTCCAACATCCCCTTCCTGTATGTGATCATGATCATTGCCTCCATCATCGTACCCAACTTTTGGTCATTGGTGATGGTGATGCTGATGTTCAGCTGGATGGGCATGACCTGGTATATGCGCACTGCTACTTATAAAGAAAAAGAGCGCGAATATGTCATGGCCTCCCGGGCACTGGGGGCAGGCACTACCCGAATTATCTTTCACCACATCATTCCCAATACCGTCTCCATCATTATCACATTCATTCCATTTTCCGTTGCCGGGGGTATTACCGCCCTGACTTCACTAGATTTTCTGGGTTTTGGTCTGCCACCACCCACCCCCAGCTGGGGAGAGCTGCTCAGGCAGGGGATAGACAATTTACAGTCTCCGTGGATAGTTTCCTCTATAGTGACGTCTATGGTATTAGTATTAACTATGGTGACATTTATCGGCGAGGCAATAAGAGAGGCTTATGATCCCAAGAAACATACAATCTATGAATAGAACGATTCTTATCTCACTCATTCTGATGTTGATTTATGGCTGTTCCGGTCAGGACGGTAGCGATGGGGCGGTTACTGTTGAAGATACAGAACAGCAAAGTACGCCCATAGTTGAAAATTTACCTGAATATCCAGCGAGTGATCTGCCGGAAGGCCTGGTCTGGCTGACCAATGATGAAGATCCCGTGTTTGCGGACCCTAACGCCAAGCCAGGCGGCACGTTCAATGAATACATGCCCAGTTTTCCACTGACACTCAGGACTGTTGGACCGGATTCCAATTCAGGGATCAGGGGTTATATTTTATCCAATCAATTATCACTTACAGATATCCATCCAAATACCCGTAAATTCATACCATCACTAGCGACACATTGGGCATACGGTGATGACAATAAAACGGTTTATTTTAAATTAAACCAGGATGCGAAATGGTCAGATGGGAAGCAGGTAACAGCTGATGACTTCATGTATACACTGGATTTTATGCGCTCTGAATACATCGTTGCACCTTACTACAATAATTATTACAACTCAGAGATCGTTGATGTTAAAAAATATGATGACTTCACAATAAGTGTTACAGGTGGTACCGCCAAACCAAAAGAAGATTTGTTGCTATATTACAGTATTTCACCAACCCCAAGACATTTTCATAAGCTCGATGATAACTGGGTGATGGATTATAACTGGCTTGTATCTCCAAATACCGGGCCTTATCAGATAACTTCTGTTGAAAAAGGTAAATATGTCGAATTTACACGTGACAGAAACTGGTGGGGAAATAATCTCAAGTATTATCAAAACAGGTTTAACGTAGATAAGGTCAGGATAAGTGTCATTCGCGATCCGGAAACGGCATACAGGCATTTCCTGAGAGGTGAACTCGATACATCAATATTAACATTTCCAAACTACTGGCACGACAAAACTAATGATAAGACATACCAGAACGGGTATATACATAAGATCTGGTTTTATAACGATTTGCCACAACCAGCAGCAGGTATTTACCTGAACCTGGATAATGAGCTCTTCAAGGATATAAATGTACGATACGGGCTGGCACATTCCATCAACATACAAACGATGATAGATACGGTACTTCGCGGCGATTATGAAAGGCTTCACGCCATGCATACCGGATATGGTGAATATACAAATACAGCAATCCGTGCCAGGGAATTTGACCTGGCAAAAGCAGATGAATATTTCACTGCAGCAGGCTGGGGGGAGCGTGGGCCGGATGGCATCAGGGTTAAAGACGGTATGCGGTTGGTTGTCGTCCTGGCGTATTCAACCCAGTTACATACAGACCGGCTTGTGGTTCTGCGGGAAGAGGCAAAAAAAGCCGGTGTGGATTTGCAGCTTAACCTGCTTGATAGTGCTACCTACTATAAGAATGTGATCGAAAAGAAACATCAGGCTGCGTGGATGTCCTGGTCAATAAGCTTAAGGCCCTCATTCTGGCAGCATTTTCATTCAGATAATGCACATAAACCACAAACAAATAATATTACGAATATGGATGATCCAGCTATGGATGCATTGATGGAACAATATGATAACTCTGATGATGTAAATATGCGCGCAGAACTGGCAAGAACACTGGATATGAAGATTCATGAGTCAGGCGTATATATACCATCATACTATGTGCCGTATGTCAGACATGGTTATTGGCGCTGGGTAAAACTACCTGAATCATATGGCACCAGGCTGTCGGATACCCTGTTGGATCCGATGTATTTAAGCCTGTTCTGGATTGACGAAGAAGAGAAACGCCGCACGCTTGATGCCATGAAAAATAATGAGCGCTTTGAGCCTGTCACAATTGTCGATGATAAATACAAGGTGACGTTCTAAGATGCAACTAAAGTTCTTAATTATTTTTATATTTTTGTCAGTTTTATCGGCCTGTTCATCTGAGAATAATAATTCCAGTTCCCAGGATACCAGTGCAGATACAAACATTGTCTTGGACTTGCCAGAATACCCGGTATCACCATTACCAGACGGCTTGATATGGGAAACTAATAATGAAGATCCGGTATTTTCTTCTCCTCATGCAAAGAAAGGGGGCGTTTACAGGGATTCCCTACAGGGGTTTCCATTAACCATTCGATCTGCAGGCCCTGATGCAAACGGTATATTTGCAAACTATATTCGTTCCTACCAGATGGGGCTTACAAATATCCACCCAAATACAAATAATCCCATGCCTGAACTTGCTACTCACTGGGCATTTGCTGATGATGGTGTGACAGTATTTTACAAGTTGGACCCCAATGCCACCTGGTCTGATGGAATGCCGGTTACAGCAAATGATTTTATTTTTACCCGCGATTTTATGAGATCAGAATATATCATAGACCCTTTTGCCAATAACTGGTTTACCAATGAGATTACAGATGTGCAAAAGCATGGGGAAGATATTATCAGTGTGAAGTATGTAACACCACGCCCAGAAAATGACTTGCTTTATTATACAAATGTAATACCTGTGGCCAGGCATTTTCATAAACTGGATGAAAATTGGGTTACAGATTATAACTGGTTAATCGAACCCAATACTGGTGCGTACACAATGACAACTGTCGAGAAGGGCAAGTATATAGAATTATCTCGAAATGAAGACTGGTGGGCAAAGGATTACAGATATTTTAAAAACAGGTATAACGTAGATAAGATAAGGGTCTCAATAATTAGAGAGATTCAAACTTCATTTAATCACTTTTTGAAAGGTGAGTTGGATACATTCTGGATGGTTTGGCCGGATTACTGGCATGATAAAGCGCGTGGTGAACAATATGACTCAGGTTATATTCACAAAATCCAGTTTTACAATGAAGCTCCACAATCTATTGCAGGATTATTATTGAATGTCGACGTCGACCTCTTCAAAGATGTCAATGTCAGATATGGATTGGCCCATTCACTCAATATACAGAAAGTAATAGATACGTTATTACGCGGTGATTACGCGCGGGAAAATACAGCTTTTAGTGGCTATCCCGGTTATACGAATGAAAATATAGTTGCAAGAGAATTTGATCTGGTGAAGGCAGATAAATTTTTTAATAACGCGGGATGGTCGCAACGGGGGCCTGATGGTATCAGGATTAAGAACGGGCAAAAACTTTCGATTAATCTCCCATATGGGCAGTCAAATTTAACAGAACGCCTGGTATTGTTGAGGGAAGAGGCCAAAAAGGCAGGAGTAGAAATTAACCTTCAACTCGTCGACAACTCTGCATTTTTTAAAAACCTGCTGGAGAAGAAACACCAGGTTGCTTACTTGTCATTAACATCAGATTTCCGGCCAGAATATTGGAGTCTGTTCCATTCAGATAATGCCCATAAAGCCAATACTAACAATTTTTCGAATATTGATGATCCAGAATTGGACAGGTTGATTGATGAATATCGTTTTGGAACCGAAGAGGAACAACGTAAGCAATTATCAAGAGAAATACAGCAGAAAATACTTGATCTTGGCATTTATGTCCCTTTTTTTAAAGTACCCTGGACTCGCGATAGTTACTGGCGATGGATTAAATTACCAGCTCACCATGGGACCCGTTTTGGTAAATATTTGTTTCCACCAGTTAGCGATCTTGGTCTTTTCTGGATTGATCAAGACGTAAAGCAAGAAACGCTTGAGGCTATGAAATCGGGTAGAACCTTTGAACCTGTCACCATTATCGATGAGACCTACAGAATACAATAACCATGGCCTCAGAAGATGTACTCCTAAAGGTAGAAAACCTCACTACCACCTTTCAGACTGACGAAGATAGTGTCACCGTCCTGGATGATGTTTCTTTTGATCTCCTCAAGGGGGAGACCCTGGGGATCGTCGGTGAATCCGGCTGTGGTAAGAGTGTAACTGCGCTATCCATAATGCGCCTGCTGCCAAGGCCTGCCGGCAAGGTGGAAAAAGGTACCATCACTTATAAAGAAGAGGACCTGCTTTCACTCACAACCGAGCAGATGCATACCGTCCGTGGTAAAAAGATTGCCATGATCTTTCAGGAACCCATGACGGCCCTGAACCCGGTACATAGAATCGGCAAGCAACTGGGCGAAATCTATCAAATCCACTTCCCGGACATGGCTGAAGACGAGGTCCGTACCGCACAGATAGATATCCTGAAAAAAGTGGGTATCCCTGCGCCGGAGAAACGCCTCAGGGAATACCCTCATCAGTTGTCCGGAGGGATGCGTCAGCGGGTGATGATCGCCATGGCCCTGGCATGTAAACCGGATATCTTGATCGCCGATGAACCCACCACGGCCCTGGATGTGACCACGCAGAACCAGATTCTCAATCTCATGCGTGACCTGCAGCGGGAGATCAATATGTCTATCATCTTTATCACCCATGATCTGGGGGTGATTGCAGAGATGTGTGACCGGGTCATAGTCATGTATGCCGGCAGGATTGTGGAGCAGTCCCCGGTGAGGGGGCTCTTTGCCAGTCCTTATCACCCTTATACCAAAGGTTTACTGGAATCCATTCCCAGATTGGAGACACCTCCCAAGTCAAAACTGGAGATAATAGAAGGCCTGGTGCCCAATCTAAAAAATATCCCGGAAGGCTGCCGGTTTCATTCACGATGTGATTTTGAAAAAGAGGAATGTGGTAAGACTGATCCACCTGAAGAAAAGGTGAATGACGATACCACTCGCACAGTGGCCTGTATCCGTTGGCGGGAGTTAAATTCGTGAGCAAGGACGTCCTGTTAAAGGTGAAAGACCTTAAGATGCACTATCCCATACGGGGTGGGGTATTATTTCGCCAGGTGGCCACGAATTTTGCCGTGGATAAGGTCTCTTTTGAGATTAATAAAGGGGAAACTCTGGGGATAGTAGGTGAGTCCGGTTGTGGAAAGAGTACGGTGGCCAAGGCCATATTACGATTATATGAACCCACCTCGGGGGAAGTTGAGTTCGATGGCAAGGACATCAGGAGCATGTCCAAAGGTGACCTCAGGAAAACCCGCCAGGACATGCAGATCATCTTTCAGGACCCCATGGAATCCTTGAATTCCCGGCATACCGTCGGCACTATCCTTGAAGAACCTTATGTGATCCATGGCATCGGTACTCGTACCGAGCGGCGAAAATGGGTCGCGGACCTGTTGAACAAGGTAGGACTGCAATCAGATGCGGTTAACCGGTTCCCCCATGAGTTCTCAGGTGGACAACGACAAAGGATTGGCATCGCCCGAGCCATCGCCCTGAATCCGAAACTGCTAATTTGTGATGAACCTGTATCGGCACTGGATGTCTCCATTCAGTCACAAATATTAAACCTGTTAGTAGACCTGCAAAGGGAACTGGATCTGACCTTACTTTTTATTGCCCATGACCTGGCTGTGGTAAAACATGTCTCAGACAGGATAGCGGTGATGTACCTGGGTAAGATAGTGGAAATGAATGATGCGGAGAAGCTTTACAGTCATCCCGTGCATCCCTATACCCGGGCCCTGTTATCATCCATCCCGGTACCAGACCCACAAAAGAAGAAGGAACATGATGTTTTAACCGGTGAAGTCCCATCTCCAATCAACCCACCTGCAGGCTGTCATTTCCATGCCCGTTGCCCTTATGCCCAACAAAAATGCAGAATTGATAGACCTGAACTAAAAGCTGTTAAAGACAATCCAAACTGGTTAGTGTCCTGTCATTTAATGTACGACTTTATCAATTAACTTTTTAGTTTAAAAAGTGTACTGTCTGATAGAGATAAGACATGGCTGAAAGAACAAGAAAAACTGCAGCAGTTAAAAACGTCTACATCGTAGACGGCAGCCGGACCCCTTTTTTAAAGGCAACCGGTGTGCCCGGCCCGTTTGCCGCCGCCGATCTGGCCGTCAATGCCGGCCGACCCTTGTTGGCCCGCCAACCTTTTGACCCCGCAGAACTGGATGAAGTCATTCTTGGCTGTGTTATGCCCTCACAGGACGAGGCCAATATAGGCCGTATTGCCGCATTACGTCTGGGCTGTGGTGAAAAGGTCCCCGGGTGGTCGGTACAACGTAACTGTGGTTCCGGAATGCAGTCCATTGATTGCGGGGTACAACATATCTTGAATGGCCGATCCGACCTGGTGCTGGCCGGTGGTACGGAGGCCATGTCTCATGCCCCATTGATGTTTAACCAGGCCTTTGCCACCTGGTTGGGTAAGTTTTCCTACTCGCGCACACCACAGGAAAAACTAAAACAACTCGTAAAATTTCGACCGGCCATGTTGAGTCCCATTATTGCCTTACTCAGGGGGCTCACCGACCCGGTGGTGGGGTTAAATATGGGGCAAACGGCGGAGGTCCTGGCCCATCGCTTTGGTGTAGACCGGGAACAAATGGATGAATATGCGGTTAACAGTCACCACCGACTTGCAACGGCCCATGATGAAGGGCGTATGAAGGAGATTGAAGTCCTTTATGACGCCCATGGTAATTTTTATGACCATGATAATGGCGTCAGGAGAGACAGTGCGGTGGAAAAACTCGCAAAGTTACGGCCCGCATTTGATCGTGATTTTGGCTTGGTCACGGCAGCAAATAGTTCACAGATCACCGATGGTGCCGCCTGGGTCATCCTTGCCAGTGACAAGGCCGTGAAAAAATATCAATTGCCTGTAATCGGCAGGATTGTGGATACCCATTGGGCAGGGTTACTTCCACAACAAATGGGGCTAGGTCCGGTCCATGCCATGACACCCATAATGAAAAGACAGAAGAAAAAGATTGAGGATATTGAGTATTGGGAAATAAATGAGGCCTTTGCCGCACAGGTGCTCTCCTGTGTGGCAGCATGGCAGGATTCGTCGTATTGCCGCAGTGAATTACACTTAAGAACTGCGTTTGGCGAAATTCCCATGGAAAACCTCAATGTGGATGGTGGTGCTGTGGCATTAGGCCATCCGGTGGGAACCAGTGGTGCCAGGATTGTTTTACATCTGTGTCATGTCCTTGAACAGAATAAAGCCAATATCGGGATGGCTTCACTCTGTATTGGTGGTGGGCAGGGTGGTGCAGTATTAATTAAGCGATAAGGTGATGGCCAGTAACTACCAGATTAAAAATGGATAACAAAAAATATAAACATTGGCGAATTGAGACGGATGATGATGGCATCACATGGTGTTATATAGACGTTAAAGACAGTTCAACCAATGTGCTTTCATCTGCAGTACTGGACGAATTCAATTATGTCCTGGACACAGTGGCCGAGCAAGCACCGGTAGGTTTAATTATCTTGTCCGCCAAGGACAATGGCTTTATTGCCGGGGCAGATGTTAGAGAGTTTACGACAATTGAGGATGAAAAAGATGCCCTGTTAATGTTGAACCGCGGCCACGATGTCTTTAATAAACTCGAAGCACTACCGTTTCCCACCCTTGCATTAATTAATGGGTTTTGCCTGGGGGGGGGGCTTGAACTTTCCCTGGCCTGTGATTACCGGATTGCCCTGGAGAATGAGAAGACCCGCATAGGTCTACCTGAGGTCTTACTGGGGATCCATCCGGGGTTTGGTGGTTCGGTGAGGTTGATTCGCCTGATTGGGCCGGTAAAGGCAATGCAATTGATGTTGCGGGGCAGGACCCTGGATGCCAGGCGGGCAAAACAAGCCGGTATGGTTGATTACGTGGTTCCAGAACGGCAATTCCATAAATCAGGGCCGGATCTGATACCTAGAAGACCATTGCCAAGGCGGGCGCCACGGCATCTTGCGTTGCTGAATAATACGCCATTCAGGCAGTTAATGGCCAAATACTTACGATCGCAACTGGCTAAAAAGGTCAAACAAACCCATTATCCTGCGCCGTATAAACTGGTGGATATCTGGGAGCAGTACGGAGATAACGAAAAGGCCATGCTCAAGGCCGAGGCCCTGTCTGTAGCAAAACTCGCCAGTAATAAATCATCACGAAACCTGGTGAGAATCTTTTTATTACAGGAGCGTCTGAAAGAGAATAAAAATATAGACGGATTTAACCCTGATAATGTTCATGTCATTGGTGCAGGCACCATGGGCGGAGATATTGCCGCCTGGTGTGCATTACAGGGAATGCAGGTGGGCTCACAGGATCGAGATGCAAAGTTTATTGCACCGGCTATTAAAAGGGCAGCAACGTTATATAAACGTAAGTTAAAACGACCACGACTTGTTACCAATGTGATGGATCGTCTACTGCCCGATATCAATGGTTACAATATCTCAAAGGCCGATATTATCATTGAGGCCATTGTCGAAAATCTGGAGATCAAAAAAGGCCTGTTTCAGGACCTTGAAACTAAAATCAAAGATGATGCCATTCTGGCAACCAATACCTCCAGCATATCATTGGAGTTATTGACCGAAGGTCTCAAAGATCCCTCAA
Organism: Candidatus Eutrophobius brisbanensis; assembly: GCA_038131795.1. GTDB lineage: Bacteria > Pseudomonadota > Gammaproteobacteria > Eutrophobiales > Eutrophobiaceae > Eutrophobius > Eutrophobius brisbanensis. The sequence continues at coordinate 614,438 of JAYPQE010000003.1, forward strand.
GGTTAGTTGGGATCCATTTTTTCAACCCGGTATCTCGTATGCAACTGGTTGAGGTCATCTATTCAGACCATACTGCAATGGAATGGGTTGAAAAGGCCCAGTCCTTTTGTTGTCAGATAGGTCGTTTGCCATTGCCGGTCAAAAGTTCTCCCGGTTTTTTGGTGAACCGCATTCTCACACCTTACCTGATGGAGGCGATGCAACTCCATGAAGAGGGTATTCCAGCTGAGAGCATAGACAAAGTAGCGGTCAATTTCGGTCTACCCATGGGGCCGGTTGAACTGGCTGATACCGTTGGCCTGGACATTTGTCTATCGGTGGCAAAAAATCTTTCGGAAAAATTAGACATGACCATACCCCAGCGCCTGGAAGATATGGTGGCAAAGGGAATGTTCGGCAAGAAAAGTGGTTCAGGATTTTATCTGTATAAAAATGGTAAACCGCAAAAACAGACTGTTCAAACTTCAACCATGAACTCTCGGGAAATAGAAGACAGGTTGGTGCTTAGAATTTTAAATGAATGCGCGGCCTGTTTACGTGAAGAACTGGTACAGGATGCCGATTTGCTGGATGCGGGAATGGTGTTTGGCACAGGCTTTCCACCTTTCCTGGGTGGACCGATACATTATGCCAGGGACAGGGGGGTCGATGTAATTATCGATCGTATGAATGAGCTTAAGGACAAATTTGGTCAGCGATTTACCCCGGATCCCCATTGGGAGAAATTGTCTGGAGGATCTTAAGTCTATGGTCCAGGATATTATCACACCACAGGAAGCCGGGACACTTCCCGGTCTGTTTCAAAAAAGGGTACAGCGTTCAGCCAACGAACCAGCATATCGTTCTTTTGATGCCTTAAATGGTATCTGGACCGATAACACCTGGCAGGAAATGGCTACCCAGGTACTACGCTGGGAGCGGGCATTACACACAGAAGCTTTACGTCCCGGAGACCGGGTTGCCATCATGGCAAGAAATTCGCGTTTCTGGGTCATGTTTGATCAGGCCTCGATGGCTTTAGGCCTGGTGGTCGTTCCAATCTACACAGAGGATCGCGGCGATAACGTGGTTTATATCCTGGAACATTCCGGTGCTAAACTCCTGGTCATAGGCGGTCCTTTGCAATGGGAACGATTAACCGGCAAGTTGAAGAATGTACGCACTTTGAAACGCATAGTCAGTATTGCAGAGTGCCCTGAATGTGATAATAAGAAATTACGCCACCTTGAGCCCTGGCTGGAAGCAGGAACAGACCTCCATAAACATCCTATATTGTCGCAAGATGACCTGGCATCCATTGTGTATACATCGGGGACGACTGGTCGACCTAAAGGTGTCATGCTCAGTCATAGAAATATATTAAGCAATGTGTATAGCTGTTCACAATCCGGTCTGGCAGATAACAAGAAGAGTTATCTATCATTCTTGCCTCTATCGCATACCTTTGAGCGCACCGTTGGGTATTACTTGCCAATTATGCTGGGGGCGGTGGTTGCCCATACCCGAAGTATTCAGGATTTGCCTGAAGACTTAATGATGGTGAGGCCTGAAGGGCTGATCTCTGTCCCACGAATTTTTGAGCGCGTTTATGCCAGGATTAAGGAAAACCTTGCTAGTGGGCCTGGAATTGCCCGTTTGCTATTTAAACTGGCGGTGAATGTAGGCTGGGCCCGGTTTGAATATTCGCATAAGAGGCGGAGTTGGTCGCCAGCATTCCTGATTTGGCCTGTTTTAAAGCGTTTGGTAGCAGATAAAGTCCTTGCCAGGTTAGGGGGTAATCTTAAGGTAACCATCAGCGGTGGTGCAGCCCTGTCTCCAGATATTTCCCGAGTATTTATCGGATTAGGGGTGCCTCTATACCAGGGGTATGGATTAACGGAAACCAGCCCGGTAGTCAGTGTTAATACCGTAAACCATAATATTCCATCCAGTATCGGTCGTCCCTTACACGGTGTTGAAGTGAAAATTGGCACAAGCGATGAATTACTGGTGAAGGGTGACAGTGTCATGATGGGATATTGGCAGGATGAGGAGGCAACCAGGCGGGTAATTGATGAAGATGGTTGGTTGCATACAGGAGATAAAGCCAAAATTGAAGATGGTTTTATATTCATTACCGGGCGTTTAAAAGACATCATCGTCATGGCCAATGGAGAGAAGGTTGCCCCGGTTGATATGGAGCATGCAATACTTGAAGACCCCCTTATAGAGCAGGTATTGGTGGTTGGGGAGGCCAGGCCTCATCTGGCAGCACTGGCGGTATTAAACCAGAATGGGTGGGAGAAATTTGCTGCAGAAAATAATTTTCAGGATGCAGAAAAACAGGGTGAAAAAGTTGAACAGGCCATTCTCGAACGTATTTCCAATTGTTTACATGAATTTCCAGGTTATGCACAAATCTATCAGTTGGGGATCATTGAGGAGGCCTGGACGGTGGAGAATGATTTACTAACATCTACGTTAAAGATGAAAAGGAACAAGATCCAGGAAACCTACCAGGATTTAATTGAATCTCTTTATAGTAAATGATGCCACTGTAGAGATTATTAGCTGCGCGCCATAATGTGTATCCCATCCGGTACCAGCAACACTGTTATTTCGTCCCCGGTAGTCAGTTTTAGCTCATGAACATGATGGGTTGAATAGTTCATTTGCAGGCAATCATCCAGACCATCAAATGTTATTGTAATGATCGTCCCTTCACCGAGTTGAATCAGCTCAGTTATCTTGCCGGTCATCTCGTTTATACCGGTATTGTCATTGTCCGTTTTTAAATTGGCCAGTACCTTGTAAGAGGGGATGACCCAGTCTATTTCTTCATTAACACTGAAGTCCGGGCTGTACTTTGCTGATATGACCCTGTCATGCCATTGGATCGTTGTGGTAAAAGAATCAGTATTGTGGTCCAGGATGGTGCCGCGAAAGATATTGTCGTGACCGGTGAGATGGGCAACCTTCGATGATACCGGTGTTGACATTACATTCTCGGGTCTATCTATCTGCAGGCCTGTACCATCCTGCAGGATGCATAATTGATCGGCTATCCGTCTGGCTTCGTTTAAATCATGTGTCACATGGATGATTGGAATGTTCAATTTATGTTTTAGCTGGATAAGTTCGCGTACCAGAAAACGCCTGGTCTGCTGATCTACGGATGAGAAGGGCTCATCCAGTAACAGGATGTCCGGGGCCCTGGCCAGGGCACGGGCGACAGCTACCCGCTGCTGTTGGCCGCCGGACAATTGGTGGGGCAGCCGATCTTCCAGGCCATTGAGATGGACCAGTTGTATATATTCATTGGCTTTTTGAGTCCGGTCTTGCTTGTTCTTTATCTTTATTGGTAGTGAAATGTTTTCACGGACAGTCAGGTGTGGAAACAGGGCGTAATCCTGGTAAACAAAGCCTGCAGCACGATCCTGTACCGAGATGTGAACATTATTGTCAGAATCGAACCAGGTCCTGCCTCGACAGATTATTTTACCCTCATTCGCTGTATACAGACCGGCAATAGATCTCAAGATGGTAGTCTTACCGCTCCCAGACGGCCCGACGATGACAAAGATTTCACCATTTTTGCAACTGAATTCTACATCCAGGGGGATGGGTGTTTTGGCTTTGAGTTGAATATGGGTATTACCTTGATCCATGGTAACGTCCCAGCTTGTCATAGAAGATATAAATAATTGCTATTGCGATAAAGGATATGCCAAGTAAGGTTGCCGACATGATGGCCGCATTTTCATTATCAAATGCCTGCACCCTGTCATATATGGATATTGCAATCGTCCTGGTTTCTCCCTGGATATTTCCACCTACCATTAGTACAACACCGAATTCACCAAGCGTATGGGCAAAGGTTAGTATTATGGAAGTTAAGATGCCCGGCCAGGCAAGCGGCAATTCTATTCTGTAAAAGGTAGTGAGCCTGGTCAGGCCGCAACTCCATGCTGCCTCCCGGATGGATTGTGGTATGGACTCAAAGGCTCGTTGCATGGGTTGTATGGCAAAGGGGATATTAAAGATAATGGATGCAATCAGTATCCCCTGGAATGAAAAGACCAGGGACGTGCCAAATACTGACTCATACCATTCTCCTATTATGGTCCGATTTCCCATGGCGGATAATAAGTAAAACCCAAGTACGGTGGGTGGTAGTATGAGTGGCAGGGCCAGTAGCGCCTGTAATATATTTCGTCCCGGAAATTGATGCCATGCAATTAACCTTGCGACCAAAATACCAACAGGAATCAGCAAAAGGCAGGTATACAAGCCTAGCGAGAGGGAGAGTTCAAGGGCCTGCCAGTCCAATTATTGATTACCTGCAGGTTGATAACCGTATTTTGCTAAGATAGTAAGTGCAGTTTTGCTTGTCAGAAAGGCCATAAAATTCAGTGCAACCGGATTACTGTCATTTAGTATTACAACATATTGTGTTAAGGGTTGATACCAGGAAGGATTGATGGAAATGTACGTTCCTGAATCATAAAACGCGTTTTGCAAGACAAACGATTTTGGAATAATGGCCAGATCTATGTTCCCGGTATGAATATAAGGCACAATTTGGGCCACACTCTCAGACAAGATCAGATTGCCGGTACTTAAGGCCCAAACTCCACCATTTTGTAATGCTTCAATTGCGGCGATTCCATAGGGAGCATGTTCCGGATTGGCAATAGCCAGTCTACCCTGGTTTCCGAATTTTAATGCGCTGATAATTTGAACATCAGATTCCAGGTTTTTATATATCGAGTCGGGGGGCAAATAAAAACCAATTTCCCCGTTCATATATTTAATTTGTTGATTTATCTCGACATCTTGTGACTTCAAAAAATTAATATATGTTTCACTTGCCGAAATAAAAATATCATAAGGGGCGCCCTGAACGATTTGTCTGGACAGGTTTCCCGATGATCCAAAAGAGAATCGAATGGGTTCTCCTGTTTCTACCTGAAAAATTTCACTTATTTCAGTCAGGGGTGCAGTTAAATTAGATGCGACGGCAACAATAGGTGGTTCTGCATGTATCTCCAAAGATGTAAATACAAGGTGTATGGTTACAAGAAGTACAGAATAACGCTTGAGCATAAAAAGTAAAAAATTAAGCAGGGTTTCGCATTGTAACAAATTCCTCAGCCGCCGTTGGATGTATTCCTATGGTAGCGTCCATCTGTGATTTTGTTACCCCGGCCTTAATGGCTATAGCCATACCCTGTATTATTTCGCCAGCATCATGTCCAATCATATGGGCGCCAATGACCTTGTCTGACTGTTTATCAACGATCAGTTTCATTAAGGTTTTTTCATTAATGCCTGATAGGGAATGTTTTAAGTGGGTGAATTCAGATTTATATACCTGGACCTCGTTGAATCTATTTTTAGCATCATCTTCTGAATATCCAACCGTGGCAAAGTTAGGCTGACTGAATATGCAGGTGGGTATATTTGAGTAATCCACCTTATAATCATTTTTGCCAAAGAGATGATTTGCCAGTGCCATACCCTCGGCAATCGCAACTGGTGTTAACGCATAACGATCAGTAACATCACCAATGGCATAAATGGATGGAATACTGGTCTGATATTGTTCATTTATTTTTATTGCGCCATTATCATCTAACTCAATACCGGTATTCTCAAGTCCCAATTCTTTTGTATTAGGTTTACGTCCGGTTGCACACAAAACCGTGTTGGTATTCATTTGAGATTCATCTGCAAGTGTTAAACACAAGTGATCACCTTTATTGTCTATGGATTCTATGGTGTTGTTCGTGATTAAATTAATTCCTTTTTTTTGCATTTCTGCAGTTAAAAAGTGTCGCATATCTTTGTCAAAACCCCTTAGTATTAATGGGCCGCGGTAGAGCAGGGACGTTTCTACGCCCAATCCATTAAATATGCCGGCAAATTCAACGGCAATATACCCACCCCCTACGACAACGATTTTTTCGGGGAGTGACTCGAGGTAAAAGGCCTCATTGGAAGTAATGACATTTTCACTGCCGTGAACCTCTGGTATTGCGGGCCAGGCACCCGTTGCAATCAGAATGTTGTTTGTAGTGATAATTTCGTTATCTATTTGAATGGTATTGGCATCAATAATAGTTGCTCTACCATTGAATAATGTCACACCGGAGTCTGATAGTAGACGACCGTATATGGCATTCAAGCGTTCAATTTCCCTGTTTTTGTTCTCAATGAGTCTGTTCCAGTGAAATGTCGGAGAATTGTTGTCCCAACCATAATTTTCTGATGCATGAAACTCTTCCATGAATGATGATGCATAGACAAATAATTTTTTGGGTACACAGCCAACATTGACACAAGTTCCACCCAGATATTTTTCTTCTGCTATAGCGACCTTTGCACCCAGTGACGCAGCAACCCTGCCAGCCCTGACACCGCCAGAGCCTGCCCCAATAATGAAAAAGTCATAATTATTATTGGCCATCTTTTATTCCTTTGAAATTTATTTTTTCCGTTTTGATGCAGGTCACATTATAATCAAAATGATAGAATGCATAATTGACGATTTAAGCGGTATTGCCTTTTAATTATAAAATGCATAATCATTCACATCATTCACATCATACACATGGTATGGATTCAAATCCTGAATTGATGCGTAGGGCAACTTATGCTTCTGTTCTGGTTGCATCTATTCTCGTTATTATTAAGCTTGCCGCTTGGTTTTTGACAGGTTCCGTATCCCTATTATCCAGTCTGATTGATTCAGCATTGGATCTTATGGCATCTGTATTGAATATGCTGGCAGTCAGGCACGCCCTCACTCCTGCAGATGAGATACATCGATTTGGTCATGGAAAAATAGAGCCGTTAGCAGGATTAGGGCAAGCGGCTTTCATTACGGGTTCATCTGTGTTTCTGAGTGTAGAAGCTATACATCGATTAATAAACCCTCAAATTATTGAAAAAGGCGGCCTTGCGATTATTGTAATGTTGATCTCGCTTGGGCTTTCAATTGGATTAATAATGTATCAACGATATGTTATTAGCCGGACAGATTCACTTGCGATAAAAGCAGATGCAATCCATTATCTCAATGATATAGGTATTAACCTGGGCGTGATATTAGCACTTATAATGTCTGTCTGGTTTGAATGGAAATATGCTGATCCGATTATTGCATTGATTATTGTTGTTTTAATCATGTATTCAGTATGGCAGATAGGCAGGCAATCATTGAGTCAGTTGATGGACAGCGAATTGCCGGAAAAACAAAGAAACAGAATCTATGAATTGGCACAGAATCATTCTCAGGTCATTCAGGCACATGACTTGCGCACCAGAAAATCTGGCCAGGATACTATTATCCAATTGCATATTGTAATGAATGCAGAAGTGCCACTTAAGTCAGCACACGATGTGGCCGTGGAGGTAGAAGATTCAATTAAAGCAGAATTTCCAAATTCTGATATTATCATTCATCAGGATCCAGATAACCTTTATTAAATCCAGATTATTTCATATTTAAATATCTGGATGCTATCTGAGAAAGGATGGGGATCAGGCCAATAAGTGTAAAGGCAGAGATGACCTTGAAAGACAATATGCCGCCAATCGAATTAATACTGGCAACTTGAACGCCTCCATTAACTAAAATCATTGTTACCGGGACCATGCCAAATAACGAGACCAGGCTAAATCTATAAACAGACATGGGAGTTAAACCCATGAGTGTGTTAATGACAAAATAGGGGATAACAGGTATCAATCTCATGGTTAACAAATATACATTACCATTCTCTTCAATGCCTTTGTTGATAGTCATAAGTCTGTTGCCAAAACGGTTTTGAATATATTCTCTTAACAAATATCTGGACAGAAGAAATGCAATGGTTGCTCCAGTAACACCTGCAGTTGTTACAATAATGGTTCCCCATGCTAATCCGAATAATGCCCCTCCAGTTATACTCAGGATCCCTGCAACAGGTAATGACAAACTGGTCCCCGTTACATATATGAGGAAAAATATTGTTGCAGTTAGTAATGGGTAGGAGCTTTTAAAGTCAGATATAACAAATTTGGTTTTTTTAACGCTATCAATACTAAAAAAATCATTAAATCCAAATATAAAAAAAATCCCTATAACGCTTATCAATAGGTACACAATTATTATTTTGAGGTTATTTGTGTTCATTTTTATCAGCACGTGCTGTGATCATTGTCTCAGGAGCTAAGTCATCGAATAATGTAAAATTCGGAGAATGTACTGCTCCCGGACTATATATATTCATATTCACCTGTCTATATACTGGCTATAACCACCTAAAAATTCTATTAAAATTACTCGAAATACTGGAATTTTGCGTTAATCGGCCAAACTACTTTGTTTTTCTGACGCACAGGGTAAGATCGTAAACCATTATCATTTAAATTGAACTCGGGGACAGACATCATGTTTCGTTCATTCGTAATTACTTTTCTGATTATATTCTCTTTCAATGCCAGTGCTGTGGATTATTCCACCCCCATGGGCAGGGTAAAAGACACCACTGATAGAGTAATTTCCATATTAAAAGACGATTCATTGGACCGTGAAGCACGTTGGGAAAAAATTGCAGCCTTGATCTACGAAGGTTTTGATTTTAGAAGCATGTCGCAAAGTATGCTGGCCACACAATGGCGTCGGGCAACTGAAGAAGAGCGGAAAAAATTCACCGAATTTTTTTCTCAATATATTGAAGCAACATGCCGCTCAAAGATCGAAGCCTATACCAATCAGAGGATTATCCATAATGATGAGGTAATTAAAGGGAATTTAGGTGTAGTGGAAACGATCATTATTGCCGGGAATACTGAAATTCCTGTTAATTATAAACTGCGGCAAAATGAGAACAGCTGGTATGCCTATGATGTTGTTATAGAGGGGGTAAGTCTGGTTGCAAACTACCGCAGTACGTTTGCTGCAATTGTTAAGAATGAAGGTATGGATGGCCTGATGTCAGATATTCAAAGAAGAATCCAGCGGTATAAAGAGGAAAATTCTGGCGGCGAGAACGCAGAAGGGTAATCCCCAGCAGCTCTGGCATTATCAGCAGAGACGATATCTGCGTAACTACCATGAATTTGACTCAAAAAAGTGAGAATTGAAAAGAGAAAAGTACGGCCTTTCATCGCTTTTCCTCCAGTATATTGCGACGGATTGATATTGGGTGAAGTCCTGCAATAATAACAGCAAACCATTAAAAATTCGGTAAATTATTCCCGGAATTAACAAGAATTATTGCTCATACCATAGCCGGCATTGATCTTCTGTCTTTCTTAAAATGAGGCATTTAGAACGCCTGATGGTGCATTGTAATAATCAGGGGGTTTTCAGCTAAAAATTTGCATTATTTGAATCATTGACCTAGAATTCCCGCTCTTTAAATCCTTGCTCCACTGTATTAACAGGGGGCTATAACTCATGAGGATCACAATGAGACACTATGAAATTGTATTTCTGGTCCATCCGGATCAGAGTGAACAGGTGCCTGCCATGATTGAACGTTATCGTTCCATGATTGAGACAGGTGAAGGCAAAGTCCACAGACTGGAAGATTGGGGGCGGCGTCTCCTGGCATATCCTATCAATAAGGTCCATAAGGCACATTACGTGTTGATGAATGTTGAATGTAGTCAGGAAACACTTGGCCAGATAAACAGTGCTTTCAGGTTTAATGATGCTGTTATCAGGGATATGGTGATCAAGAAAGATCATGCAGAGACAGAGCCGTCATTCCTGGCCAAGAGCAAGGAAGAGGCTGAAGAGCAGGAAAAATTATCTGCGATGAGGGAGTCAGAACCCGTAGCACAGGATGACACATCGGACACAGAAGAGAGTGAAGTTGCCGATGAGCCCGAAGCATCAGCGGATCAGCCTGAATCTGAAGAAGAACAGACCGAAAGTCCTGCTGTTTCAGAAGAAGATCAATCAGACAAACCTGAGACTAACTAATTACGAGAAATAAAATGGCCAGATATTTTAGAAAAAAACGTTTTTGTAAATTTACTGCAGAGGGATTTGAGGAAATTGATTACAAAGACCTGAATACATTGAAAGCGTACATTACTGAAACGGGTAAAATTATCCCAAGCAGGGTATCAGGGACCAATGCCAGATATCAAAGGCAGTTGTCTATAGCGATTAAACGGGCCCGGTATTTAGCGTTATTGCCGTATTCAGATTCGCACTAAAAACTGCTTAAAATAATCTTTTGGCTTTGTGCATTATGATTGTCTGAAGCCAAAGGCACTGTCAGGAATAGAAATGATTATATTTCTATCGTACATAAGTGTCTGAATTATTACCTCACTGTTAATCAATGAAATTACTTGGTCAATATTTACTGGCAGAGAAATATAAGTCTGTAGCCATGCTCAGTCTTATCACTGTCATGTCTTTATTGATTCCGCCATTAACCTATATTATCAGCGCAATTCCTTATTCCTTAATTACCTTAAGAAAAGGTGGTAAATACAGTTTAGAGGTGATGATTTATACGCTGTTGTTAATTTCTATATTTGGTTATTTCAGCCGTATTGGCCTGGGATTGGGGGCAACACTGACAACCAGCATATGGCTACCAGTATGGTTATCCAGCATGGTATTGCGATTATCTGAATCCCAGGCATGGTCTGTCATGATTGCAGGTGGAATAGGCATACTGTTCGTGTTGGTATTATCCCCCTTTAATCAGGAGCTGAGTGAATGGTGGCAGTCTTCTATATATGCGCTATTCGAAAAAAGCCTTTCAGCGACTGAATTGACACAGATTCAGGTAGTTCTGGATACTATTTTACCATTGATTAGTGGGATTATGGCCGCCGGTGTTGTCATTAGCTTGATTATCAGTGTCCTGATGGCCAGGGCATGGCAGTCAGCTTTATTTAATCCTGGTGGTTTCTGGCAGGAATTTTTTCGTTTGTATTTGCCGCGTTGGGTGACCTATCTAACATTACTGGCAATGGTGCTCAGTATCTCCGGCTATGAGGGGATATCCTGGTTGGCACAAAATATCCTGATTGTGTTGATTGTGCCACATGTTGTTCAGGGGGTGGTGACAGTCCACCGGACCATTGAAAGACGAAAACTATCACGATCATGGTTGATAATTATGTACAGTTTCTTAATTTTTATGCCACAAATGGCGTTGTTTGTCGCGTTTCTCGGTATTGCAGATATACTGAAAAACGGTAATAAAACTCCACCTGCTGAGACCTAGTGGGTGTGCTATGATAATTCATCTGGAGGTGTTTAATGGAAGTTATATTACTTGAAAAAATACGGAATCTTGGTGGCCTGGGTGAGACAGTCCGCATTAAGCCAGGATATGGACGTAATTTTCTTATCCCCAAGGGTAAGGCCGTCCCCGCAACAAAAGATAATATTGTAAAATTTGAACAGCAAAGGGCGGAGCTTGAAAAGGCCCAGGCTGATGTTTTACAACGGGCAACCAGTCGAGCAGAGCAATTAAACGGACTGAATGTGACAATAGCTCGTAAGGCAGGAACAGAAGGTAAATTATATGGTTCAGTGAGTACCAGTGATATTGCAGAAGCAGTTGTTGCTGCTGGTCAGGAGCTTGAAAAGAATGAAGTTGTATTACCGGATGGGCCATTCAGACAAACCGGAGAGTTTGATGTTGAACTTACACTTCATGCCGATGTGTCCACTGCAATTAAGATTAGTATTGTTGCAGAAGAAGAGTAGGTAGTATTATTTAATCGGCCAATGGCCGGACTCTATTTGTTATGTAGATAAAGCGATTTATCGTAATTGAATAGTTGTTTGTCCCCGGATTTTCAATGGTAGGATTTATTTCTGAAGAGGTGTAATGGTAGAAATTGCTCAACAAAATCAGGATATAGAAACATCCAGCCTGAAAATACCACCTCATTCCATTGAAGCCGAACAGGCAGTACTTGGTGGTTTGTTTTTAGATCCGGATGCCTGGGCCAAAGTCTCGGAAAGATTACGTGACGATGATTTTTATCGGCGCGACCACCAGTTAGTTTTCAATGCCATCTCCAGGCTTGACAGTGAAGGGCAGCCATTCGACCTGGTGACAGTGGCCGAGTGGTTGGAGAACAACCAAAAACTTGATGATGCAGGGGGGTTGGGATATTTGTCAGCCCTGGCTGATAATACTCCCGGTGCCAGCAATATAGTTGCCTATGCTGACATCGTCAGGAAACGATCAATCCTGAGGCAACTCATCAAGGCCACCAATGAAATAAGTGAATCCGTCTATAATCCAATGGGCAGATCCAGTAATGAAATATTGGATTTGGCAGAATCCAGCATTTTTCAAATTGCTGAACAGGAATCCCGGGGGCGAAAAAATTACAACGCCATTAAAGATTTACTGGTTTCTACACTGGACAGGATTGACGAGCTTTATCATAAAAAATCACACATCACAGGCATCGCAACCGGCTATACTGATTTCGACAGGCAAACTGCGGGTCTGCAGAATTCCGATCTGATCATTGTTGCTGGCAGACCATCAATGGGTAAAACAGCCTTTGCAATTAATCTGGCAGAACACGCCATTATTAAGGATAAATTATCCGTTGCAGTATTCAGTATGGAAATGTCAGGTGAACAGCTTTCCATGCGTATGATGTCTTCACTGGGGAGGATAGACCAACATAAGGTCAGAACGGGTAAACTCGATGATGAAGATTGGCCAAGATTAACCTCGGCTGTCGAAATATTAAAAGATTCAAAATTATTTATCGATGATACCCCGGCGTTAACACCAGCAGAATTGCGTGCCAGATGCCGACGGTTATCAAGAGAACATGGTCTGGATATGGTGCTCATAGATTATCTGCAGTTAATGCAGGTGCCTGGTACTAAAGAAAACCGGGCGACTGAAATTTCTGAAATATCACGTTCGCTAAAAGCCATGGCAAAAGAATTAAACATCCCGGTGATTGCCCTGTCACAGCTCAATAGAAGTCTGGAGCAACGTCCCAATAAACGGCCTGTAATGTCCGACCTGCGAGAATCCGGTGCTATAGAGCAGGATGCAGACGTTATCGTATTCATCTATCGCGATGAAGTGTACGATGAAGAAACGCCAAACAAGGGTATAGCTGAAATTATTATAGGTAAACAGCGTAACGGACCAATTGGTACTGTAAAACTGTCATTTCTGGGGCGTTATACCCGGTTTGAAAACTATGTAGAAGAACAATCATTCATGACCGGGGCGCCTGAATGAGCCGGCCGGCCAAGGTCCTGATAAATTTAAACGCCCTTCGTCATAACTTCTCCCAGGTCAGAAAACTTGCTCCTGACAGTAAGATTCTCTCTGTTATAAAAGCAGATGCCTATGGTCATGGTTTGATAACCGTTGCCAAAGCACTGTCTCAGTCGGATGCATTTGGTGTGGCCTGCATTGAAGAAGCCATGGAGTTAAGGGAAGCAGGCATTACCTCATCCATTCTGTTACTTGAAGGACCATTTTCGCAGAAAGAACTCACGCTGGTAGCCGCACTTAAACTCGATATTGTAGTCCATACTATTGAACAAATATCCATGATAGAGCAATACCAGGGGGATTATCTGCTGCCAGTCTGGTTAAAAATTGACACTGGCATGCATAGACTGGGGTTTACTCCCGAATCAGTGAAATCAATATATGACAAGTTGATGTCATTACCTCAGGTGAAAGATGAGATTACCCTTATGTCACATTATGCAGACGCAGGTAATTCAACCTCCAGTATTACAGAACAACAGTCCAGCTTATTTCAGGACGTCACGCTTGGATTAGCAGGCAGGCGGTCAATGGCAAATTCAGCTGGAATATTGAATCATCCGGATTGTCATTTTGATTATGTCCGTCCTGGTCTGATGTTATATGGTATTTCTCCACTAAATGATAAAAAATCTACTGATCTAAATTTACAGCCCGTGATGAGTTTGCAATCTAATATTATCGCGCTTAAAGATGTAAAACAGGGTGAAACAGTTGGCTATGGTGCTAACTGGCAATGCCCTGAAGATATGAAAGTGGGCATTGTGGCTATTGGATATGGGGATGGGTATCCACGACATGCAAAATCCGGGACACCCGTGATGATAAACAGACAATGTGCGCAGGTTATTGGTAATCCATCTATGGACATGATTACAGTAGATCTGCGCCAGGTGACAGATGTTAAGGTAGGCGACCCTGTTGAATTATGGGGAGAGATGGTTGCTGTAGAAGAGGTTGCTGAACATGCCGGAACAATTGCTTATGAATTGGTGTCCGGTATTCAAAAAAGGTTAAATGTTATTATCCATGACCAGAGTTAAGACACATTATATCTGTAATGAATGTGGTGCAACTTCGCCTAAATGGGTTGGGCAATGTCCAGACTGCAATAGCTGGAATTCATTGGAAGAAACTGTGGTTAATAAAAAAACGGGTAATTTTGGACAAGCAAACATACCCGTAACTGCCACGGTTGTTCGTACGTTAAACGATATCGAAATATCGGATCAGCCCAGAACGAGCACGGGTATTAAAGAGCTGGATAGAGTCCTGGGTGGAGGTATAGTTGGCGGATCTGTAATTTTAATTGGCGGAGATCCCGGGATTGGAAAATCAACCATACTCCTGCAAATGGTAGCCAATTTGAGCAATCAACATAATATCAGCACCTTATATATTTCCGGTGAAGAATCACTGCAACAGTTGGGACTCAGAGGTGTAAGGCTGGAGCTTGACCTTTCATGTTTGAAATCCATGAGTGAAAACCAGATTGAGCAAATATTTACCGCTGCTTTAGAAGAACAACCACAGGTGCTGGTGATTGATTCGATACAGACTGTTTTTACAGAACAGCTAACGTCAGCCCCTGGTTCCGTATCACAGATAAGAGAATGTGCAGCCCAGTTGGTGAGATATGCAAAACAAACCAATACGGCTGTGATATTAGTTGGGCATGTGACAAAAGAAGGCACACTGGCCGGCCCACGTGTTCTTGAACATATGGTAGATACGGTGCTTTACTTTGAAGGTGATAATACGGAACGCTATCGTATAATACGTTCAGTTAAAAACCGTTTTGGCGCGGTGAATGAGCTGGGGATATTTGCCATGACTGATTTGGGATTGAAAGAAGTCACAAATCCTTCCGCCATTTTTGTTTCCAGTTATCAGGACAATACGCCAGGCTGTATCATCATGGCCACCCGAGAGGGGAGTAGACCACTTTTAGTAGAAGTCCAATCACTAGTGAACTCGGCTCATGGACAACAGCCACGCCGGGTGACAGTTGGGCTGGAAAATAATCGACTGGCCATGTTACTTGCAGTGATGGAGCGTTATTTGGGAGTGACAACCTATGACCAGGACATATTTGTCAATGTGGTAGGCGGTGTCCGTATCGGCGATACTTCTGCAGATTTACCTATTGTTCTTTCTATACTTTCCAGTATGAAAAATATACCGCTGCCAGAAAAACTTATTGCATTTGGTGAAATTGGTCTGGGAGGGGAAGTCAGACCGGTACAAGGAGGTCAGGAACGTTTGGGTGAGGCGATGAAGCATGGATTTTCCAGGGCCATTATTCCAACTGCAAATCGCCCCAAAAAAACATTATCGGATATGGATGTCAATGCTGTTACCAGACTACATGAAATCATTCCCATGGTGTTAAAACAGAAGTAATCAATTCCTTTGTAACCTCTTTAATCTCACATCGAATAAAGAGCATGTGAGTTATAAACTAGTAGAAATTTCGGCCCTGATGCTGATTTCAGGTCTGTGTCTTGGGCAATTGGTAAAAGAATACATAATTGCCCGATACCAACTTCACCTATAACTATGGCGTTTCAATCAGATTGGCATATCTATGAGCTATAATTAATTCAATATATGACGGGAGTTACATAAATGAATGAACAATCTTTATCCATCGACAAGGGAAAATTGGAATTATCATTATTTTTACTTCGCCTAGGAGTGTTTATAGTAATGATGGCATGGACGTTAGATAAATTTCTTGACCCGGAACATGGAGTACGCGTTTTCGAACGGTTCTACTTTCTAGGAGGAATGAGTACGACTATCATGATGGTGATAGGTGCCGTAGAAATCCTGATTGTCCTGGCGTTCATGCTGGGCTTGTGGAAAAAATATACTTACGGATTTGTGATGCTGGCCCATGCGGTCTCAACTTTCTCTGCCTGGAAACAATATACCATTGATATCAGTCTATTGTTTTTTGCTGCCTGGCCCATGCTGGCGGCCTGCGTGGCATTATTTTTGCTGCGTGATCACGATAAGAAATTTACATTCTAACCAAATGGTATTCGTATTTTTAAACGGGCAGCTTTTGCAATAAAGCAACCAGTTTCCTGGTTCGGTCGCTGAATAATTTTGGTGTGAACCAGGCGCCGGCAACACGCTTATTGATTTCAGCAAGGGTAGGGTAAGGGGCTATCATCCCGGCGATGGCACTGATCTTAAGCTTTGATGAAATAGCCAGGCCCCATACCTGAATGAGTTCGCCGGCATGTGGGCCCACAATGGAGGCGCCCAGTATATGGCCACTGCCAGTAGTGACGACTCGTATATTCCCTTCACAGTTTGCCTCAGCAATGGCCCGGTCATTTTCTTTTAATGACCACTCAACTACCTTTATATTATTCCCGAATTGCACCCTTGCTTCACTTTCGGTGAGTCCTACCTGGGCAAGTTCAGGATCGGTATAGGTGACCCACGTCAGGGCACGGTAGTCCACTTTAGCCGGGATTTTAAAACAGATATTTTTTATCACAATCCCTGCGTGATATCCGGCAATATGCGTAAACTGTGGGCCACCGGCGACATCTCCAATGGCAAAAATCCGTCTTCTACTTGTACGCAAACGTTTATCTACACTTATCCCTTTTTTAGTGTAGTGGATTCCAGCCTTGTCCAGGTCCAGTGAGTCTGTGACAGGGACCCGTCCAGCCGCCACCAGGAGATGGGAACCGGAGACTTCAAATTTCTTACCTTCTTTTACCAGAATAATTGTAACCTGGTCATTGTTATTTTTGATTTTATCTATTGATATATCTTCATATATATTGATGTGTTCCGATTCAAGTTGGCTTTTTAATATGCCTACATTTTTTGTGTCATCACGAGGCAGTAGCGAGGCCATGTCGAATATGCTCACTTTGGACCCCAGCCGCCTATGTGCCTGCGCCATTTCAATGCCAATGGGGCCGGCTCCAATAATTAATAAATGTTCAGGTTTCTCAGTTAAAGAAAAAATGGATTCATTGGTCAATACGTTAACTGTTTCAATCCCCTGTATTGTAGGTATGACAGGCCTGGAACCTGTTGCAATGACTATATGTTTTGCCTTAATTATTTCCGTGCCTGACTGGATTAAATCCGGTGTAATAAATCGCGCATGATCGCGTAATATCTTAACCCCCAGACCTTCAAATCGTTCCTGAGAATCATTAGGTTCTATTGACTGGATTACAGTTTTTACGTGGTCCTTGACAGCCAGATAATCAATGTCTGGATCTACAGGTGATATACCAGAAAATCGCCCAGAACGCATTATTTGGGCATGTTTGCTGGCGGCCAATAGTGCCTTGGATGGTACACAACCTGTGTTCAGGCAGTCACCACCCATTTTCGCTTTTTCTATCAACACCGTGCTTAGGCCCAACTGAGCGGTGCCGGCTGCGACAGAAAGACCGCCTGAGCCGGCACCGATCACACATACCTGAGTATTAATTGATGGATTCATTATTTTGATTAAGTGATATCAATCTGGTTTTTTTTAGAATAGTCGGGAGCAGGGCAAATACTCCAAGCAATGTAAATGCCAGTAACATTTCAATTGAAACAAGATCTGACAAGGCAATAATTGTTCCTAACTTCCTGCCAACATTTGCATAGACGAAAGTGCCGGGCATTATGCCAATAAACGTTGTAGAGATAAAAGTAACTAAACGAATATTAAATAATGCCGGGACAATATTTACCAGGAAAAACGGGAATACAGGTACCAGCCGCATAAATAACAGATAACCAACAGCATTACGGTTCATATTTGGCTCTATTTTTTTAAACAAAGGACCGGCCCTGTTTCTTAAGGTAGAACCCATCGCACTTTTTGCAGCTATAAATAAAATAGTTGCCCCTATAGTCGCCGAAAATACAATTAACAGTGTGCCTAGCCAACGTCCAAATAAAAATCCACCTAGCAAGGTGAGGACAGTCGAGATTGGAAGAGATAGCGCAACTGATATAATATAGATGCCAATAAATGCAGCGGCTGTCATGACCGGCCTGTTATGTGCCAAATCAAGTAACTCAGAACGTTGGGATTTGATTGCATCTAAATTGATTATTTCATCTATGCCAAATACCCAGGCCAATATAACCAGGAATATAATAATTGAGATGGGGGCTAATTGTTTTATTGTGTCTTTATTAATCAAAATTCAACTGTCCGGGTAAAAAACTTTGAAGCATATTCGTAAATTAATTTTCAAAGTTACTATTTTAACTTGAACATGCAAGAACAATCACAAAATGATGCCAGTCTTTCTTCTCTGATGCATCAGGCACAACAGGGTGATAAACAGGCCTATTCAAGGTTATTTCTTAAAGTTACCCCTATGTTAAGGTCATTTATCTCGCAAAAAATTAACAATCCTAATGATATGGAAGATATTGTCCAGGAGATATTAATTTCACTGCATAAAGCAGGGCATACCTACGATGCTAACAGGCCGTTTGAGGTATGGATATATACCATTGCAAGATATAGATTAAATGACCATCTGCGTTCTTACTATAAAAATGCCGCATTGAAAGAGAAAATACAGGATGAACATGAACATTTCACAGGTAATACTGATGTAACTCCTGATATGGAAATGGACGAATCTATTAATGAATTAATCGCGGCATTACCGGAAAAGCAACGGATAATTATTACCATGATGAAAGTTGAGGGCTATACCGCCAAAGAAACTGCCGAAAAGGTCAAAATGACTGAAACAGCGGTGAAAGTTGCTGCCCACAGGGTATATAAGAAACTGGCAAAACAGATAAAACAAAAGGATCACTTAACTGATGGAAACGAATGATTTAATCCAGCAAATTTCTGACGAAGGTGCCAGCAGGCCATTAATGCATCCATTACAACAGTCCATGTTCTGGGTGATGGCGATTATCACATATTTGTTTGTTTTTTTACTGTTTGACGGGTTCAGGCCCGATTTATCAGAAAAATTAGGGTCATCAGAATTTCTATTTGAATTAGGTCTGTTATTTGCGGTCGGTATGGCAGCGACCTTTGCAACTTTCTGTTTGACCCGCCCTGATGATTTTCAGATAGCCTGGGCCAAATACATGCCGCTAGGGATTCTTGCAATCTGGGCAATATTTGCCTTTATTAGCGCAGGTGACAATCTGCAATTAACAAACTTGATTGATTCTGTAGCCTTGGTGCAGGTTCATTGCCCCATTCATATTATAGGATTTAGCGCCATTCCAGCCGTTGTTATCTTTATTCTGGTACGTATGGGGGCGGTCATCAGGGTTTACTGGGCAGGTATCATGTCTGCATTGTCTGTTACCGCATTTGCCTATCTGTTTATGAGGTTGGTGGAAAATAATGATAATCCCGCCCATTTAATCGTCTGGCATGCCATCCCTATACTGGTGCTATGTCTGCTCAGTATGTATGCTGGAAAGAAAACCCTGCGTTGGTAGAGCCTTATTAGTTAACCTGATGTAACGGTTTGTAACAGCTGGGCGAAATAGTCCATATACATACGATTGCTTTGGTATATATGGAATTCATTTACATTTTTATCGCCTGTACATTACTGTTTGGTTTGTCATATGCCAATGGCGCAAACGATGTCTCCAAGGCCATTGCAACCCTGGCAGGATCAGGGGTCACATCGGTAAAATGGGCCATCGCCTGGGGGACGGCATGGACGGTAATTGGTGCGCTCTTTGGCATCCTATGGGGGACCGCTATCCTGAAAAATATCAGCGAAAGCATCTACATGGATGATTATGGTTTTATCTTTGCTGCTGCTATGGCCACTGCCATCGCGCCAATTTTATGGG
The DNA here is from genome assembly GCA_038131795.1 of Candidatus Eutrophobius brisbanensis. GTDB lineage: Bacteria > Pseudomonadota > Gammaproteobacteria > Eutrophobiales > Eutrophobiaceae > Eutrophobius > Eutrophobius brisbanensis. Next base: position 634,540 of record JAYPQE010000003.1, read on the forward strand.
TATCGCTTGCTACCTGGCGTAAGTGGCCTGTCTCTACTACCCATTTCGTGATCGGAGGACTGGTGGGTACCGGTCTGATCGGCTATGGTGCCAGTGGGATAAACTGGCCAACGATCTTCACAAAAATTGCTTTGCCCTTGCTGATCATTCCATTCATAGCCATTTTTCTGGCATGGTTGCTGACACCTGGATTAGAAAAGTTTGCCAGGGTGGCAAACAGAATCAGGATTTGCATTACCCCGGTTCCTCGATTTGCCATGCTAGAAGCACAAAATCGTACCGTGATGCCATTGGAAGACTGTGTAATTTGTGATTGTGAAAGTACTGAAGCAGGTTTGACACATGGCGTCAATCTTTCTATGGATAACTTACATTGGTTAACGTCAGGATTACTGTCCTTTTCGAGAGGGTTGAACATTCACCTAAACTGATGGCAATCGTTTTACCATTTCTGTTTATGTATGATTCGGTCCCTGTATGGTTATTTATATGGGGTGGTCTGGCAATGGGGCTGGGAAGTTGGTATGGGGGTAAAAAGATAACCGAGCTGCTGGGTTTTCAGGTGACCAAACTCAATCATGAACAAGGTTTCGCAGCCAACCTTGTATCTGCCTTTCTGGTTATTGGCGCCAGTCGATTTGGCATGCCGGTATCAACAACGCATGTTTCATCATCGTCAATTATGGGTGTTGGACTGGTAAATCAGGAAGGGTTAAATATTCAGACAGTCATGTCCATGCTATTTGCCTAGATGGTAACTGTTCCGGTTGCTGGACTATTTGCAATTAGCGTATATTTATTTATCAATTTGTTTTAACTTGGGAGTAGTTGTATGAGTCAGGAAACATTACAGGAAGTTCAGGAGTATTATGGCAAGGTACTGAAGTCCAATGAAGACTTGAAAACCAGTGCGTGCTGTCCCGCCAGTGCGCCACCTGAGCACATCAGACATCTTCTTCAAAATATACACGAATGCATACAATCTAAATTTTACGGTTGTGGGTCACCTATACCAACTGCACTGGAGGGATGTCGTGTTCTGGATCTTGGTTGTGGATCAGGTAGAGATGCCTATCTCTTGAGTCAGCTGGTAGGGGAAAACGGCAGTGTGATTGGTGTAGATATGACCAATGAACAATTATCAGTCGCCAAACAATATGTGGGTTGGCATATGGATAAATTTGGTTATAAAAAGCCCAATGTAGAATTTATTCATGGTTATATAGAAGATTTACAACAGGCCGGCATAGAAGACGATAGTATTGATCTGGTGGTTTCCAACTGTGTCATCAATTTATCGCCAGACAAGGAAGCTGTTTTCTCAGAAATAATAAGGGTCCTTAAACCTGGGGGCGAATTATTTTTTTCCGATGTGTTTTCCGGAAGGCGTATACCAGAGCGATTAAAACAGGACAAAACACTGTATGGTGAATGCCTGGGTGGGGCAATGTATAAGGAAGACTTTCGTCGCTTAATGACGAAGTTGGGTATACCTGATGTGAGGATACTGGAAACACGATTATTGGAGTTAGAGGATCCGGAATTATTCAAAAAAGCCGGTATGATTGATTTTTATTCTATGACCGTCAGGGCATTTAAAGTCGAGCTGGAGGATATTTGTGAGGATTTCGGACATGTTGCTTATTACATTGGCACAATCCCAGAGGAACCACATCGATTTATTCTGGATGATCATCATGAATTTAAAACCGGTATGCCGGTGCCGGTATGTGGAAATACCGCAAATATGCTTTCTGCATCGCGGTATAAAGCCCATTTTAAGATAGCCGGTGATTTTTCCACTCATTATGGACCATTTGATTGTTCTCCAGCAGGAGACATTACCTCTAACAACGATACTGCAGGGTGTTGCTAGATTGGCTTATTCTTCTGATTCGTTAATTTGAGGTTCAAGCTGCTCTACTTTTACTTTCCTGACTGCGTTTTCACCGGATTGCAGGATTTCCAGCATGTAGTCTCCGACTTTCAGACTGGTTCCTGATTCCGGGATATGTTGAAGATTTTCCAGGATAAGACCATTTAAGGTTTTGGGGCCGTCCAGAGGAAGGTTCCATTGCAATTGTCTATTTATGTCCCTTAACATTGCTGTACCGTCAATTAAGATTGAACCGTCATCCTGAAAATTGATGTCCTGACTATATGTTTGGATATCCGTCGTGAATTCACCGACAATTTCCTCCAGGATATCTTCCATTGTGACTATGCCCTGGATATCGCCATACTCGTCTACGACCAGACCAAGACGTATTTTTTGTTTTTGGAAGAAACGAAGTTGTACATGTAATGGTGTGCCCAGTGGCACAAAATAAGGTTCATCCAGTAAGGAAACAATATCATTAGAGGTTAACTGGTCATCTGCAGATAAAATTCGTGGAAATTTACGGGCATGAAGAATACCTTTTATATTATCAATATTGTCTTCATACACCAGCAGTCGGGTATGTTGGCAATTGGTGATCTGCTCAATAATATCGTCAGGACTATCATTTAAGTCTATACCTTCAATTTCACTTCTGGGTATCATAATATCGTCGACAATGCTGTTTTCAAGATCCAATATGCTGATTAACATTTTTTTGTGACGACTGGGAATCATGTGGCCCGCTTCCTGTACCACTGTTCTTAGTTCATCTCTGGATAGAGGCGCGATGTCGGTATTATCCGGGTTTATTCTGAAAACAGATAATAAAGTATTGGCTAGAAGGTTGATGAGCCAGACAAAAGGATAAAGTATTTTACCCAGGACGGTCAGGATATACGCCGCAGGAAAGGCAATCGCCTCAGGATATAGTGCGGCAATGGTCTTTGGTGCAACTTCTGCAAAAATCAATACCAGCACTGTCAGGACAATCGGTGCAATTGCAAAACCCAAATCACCATAAAGTCTTAATCCAATAACGGTAGTAATAGAAGCGGCAAAAATATTGACTAGATTATTGCCGAGTAATATTAATCCCAGTAACCGATCTGGTTTTTCCAGTAAATTTTCAGCAAGTTTTGCGCCGCGATGGCCTTGCTTTGCCAAATGCTTTAGTCGATAACGGTTTAACGCCATCATACTGGTTTCTGAACTGGAGAAAAATGCAGACAGGATGAATAACGCGAATAACGTAAGGACAAGTATTTCCAGTGAAATATTTTCCAATGTTAAACTCCGGTGAAAGTATTCTTTAAAAAATGTTAACCGCGTTGCAGTATTAATTCATACACCAACTTCGAGCCAAAATACCCAAGTGCAAGGAGCGCAAAACCTACCAGTGTCCACCTTACGAGTATTTTTCCACGCCACCCCCGGGACCAGCGACCAAAAAGCACTATGCCATAAAAAAACCAGGCCAGGATGGTCAGTAAAGTCTTGTGAGAAAGATGTTGAGCAAAGACGTCATGTACAAACATTAAGCCGGTCACCAGGGCCAGGCTTAACAGGAAAAAACCTATCCATAACAGTTGAACCAGCAAGTCTTCCATGATTTGCATGGGTGGGAATATACGCATAGTGGTGACAGGATGCTTAATTTTTAGAAAATGGTCCTGTATGGCGAATATAATTGCCTGTAAAGAGGCAATTGACAGTAAACTGTAGGCCGCAATAGAAAAGATAATGTGTATATCAAGCCCAAGATTACCCGTTTCTGAAACGATCCTTTGGCTGGGCATGATTAATGTCAATATCAGGGTAATCGATGAAATGGGTAATATAATCATGGCCAGGTTGATAGTGGGTTTCAGGAAGGTGGTGATGATGACAATGAAAGTAATGACCCAGCTAACCAGTGATAGGGCATTGTAAAATCCCATATCCATACCAAGCTCTATCAATATTAATTGGTATAATATATAGGCGTGTAATAGCAACGCGGGTATACACAAAAGGAGTAGTTTTGTTTCTACCCTGGGGGCTGAGTCGTCAACTTTAATTAAACGATAACCGAGCCAAACGGACGCTATGAGGTACATGGCGATCGCCAGGGAAGCAATAATGATTAAACTCATAAGATTTGAAATAATATCACTCAGCAGTGTTATGTTATATCTTGATGGGTTTTAATAATATAAGCAAGTTTAATTAATTATTATAACCAATTGAGTTTAAATAAGTATTTTCAATTCAGATAAACCATTGGAATCTATACATGTTTGAAAATTTAACAGGAAGACTCTCCGAAGTCGTCAAGCAACTGAAGGGGCAGGCGAGAATAACAGAGGAAAACCTCTCAATTACGCTCAGGGAAGTGAGAATGGCATTACTGGAAGCAGATGTGGCCCTTCCCGTCGTCAAAGACTTCATACAACACGTCCGTGAACGGGCCCTTGGTCAGGATGTTCAGGGCAGCCTGACGCCGGGTCAGGCCATTATAAAAATAGTCCATGAAGAACTAATTAGCTTGATGGGGGATGGCAAAGCCACATTAAATATTAACCAACAACCGCCAGTGATTATACTGGTGGCAGGTTTACAGGGTGCGGGTAAGACAACAACCGTTGCAAAATTAGGTGCCTGGCTGAAGGGACAGGGTAAAAAAAACATTATGACGGTTAGTTGTGACGTATATAGACCGGCAGCTATCAGGCAACTAGAAGTCCTGTCTAATGAGAATGAGTTGACGTTTTTTCCAAGTGAGTCTAATCAGGATCCTGTACAGATTGCACAAGACGCAGTAAGTGAGGCACGCAAGCGGTTCATGGACATATTATTAATAGACAGTGCCGGTCGTCTACACGTAGATGATGAAATGATGCAGGAGATATCCAGGATTCATCAAACAGTGGATCCCGCCAATACACTCTTTGTCATAGATAGCATGATGGGGCAGGATGCCGTGAATGCAGCCACATCGTTTAATCAGGCCCTTGCATTGACCGGGGTCATCCTGACTAAAACCGATGGTGATGCCCGGGGTGGTGCCGCATTGTCAGTCCGGCAGGTGACGGGCAAGCCTATAATATTCATGGGAACGGGTGAAAAGATTTCAGATTTGAGTGAATTTTACCCGGACCGGGTTGCCTCCAGGATTCTGGGGATGGGTGATATGTTAAGTCTAATAGAGGAAGTCCAGAAAAAGACTGACATAGAAAAATCCCGAAAACTGGAAAAGAAGATTAAGAAAGGCAAGGGCTTCGATATGGAGGACCTGAAAGAGCAATTGTTGCAAATGAAAAATATGGGTGGTTTGTCGGGGTTGATGGATAAGCTACCCGGTATGGGTAATATGCCGACAGGTGCTGCCAGTCAGTTTGATGATAAACAGATTGATCGTATGGAAGCCATTATCAATTCCATGACGCCCAAAGAACGCAGATTTCCAGCAGTGATTAACGGCTCAAGAAAAAAGCGCATCGCATCGGGATCAGGAAACCAGATCCAGGATGTAAACCGTCTGCTTAAACAACATAAGATGATGCAGAAAATGATGAAGAAGATGAGTAAAAAAGGCGGCATGGCCAATTTAATGCGAGGTATGGGTGGAAAGTTACCGCCGGGATTTCATTAAAAGAAATGCTGCCACAGAGGACATAGAGATCACAGAGAAAAGAAGAATGAATAAAATTTTTTTTCTAAAATTTATCTTGAAATTAAGATTTATGAAAATATATTAAATTTTACTTCTAATTCAAGTATTTTCTTATCTAACCTAGTCAAAATTAATTTTTCTTTTCTCTGTGATCTCTGTGTCCTCTGTGGCTTATAATATCTTGTTCAATTTCTGCAATTTGTTGAATATATGAAGTAAGCTGCTGATGGAAAACAAAACAAACCATAGCAGGCTCCATTCGGCGATACTGAAGCTGAGGAAGGTCCAGTCAACTTCCGCACATTCACCGGAACCTGTGAAGACCATGCGTAGTGTTTCTGTTAAAGGAAAGACTTCCAGCATGAAATCCAGTCCAGGGCCACATGCAGGTACTGCTTCAGGGGGGAGATGCTGTAGCCACACCTGACGACCTGCAATAACACCCCCCGTGATTGCAGCGACTAATATAAGTCCGGAATAGAGGAAACGCCATTTGCCCATAGGGCCATGGACCAGGCCTGCCAGCGCAAATATCGCAACAGAAATGTATGCAACCCTCTGAAAGATACATAACGGACAGGGTTCCAGACCATCAACGAACTGAAGGTAATAACCAAACCCTAGCAATGATACGCAAATAATAAAAATACTAAGATAATAAAGTCTAGATATATTCATGGTATTTGAGAAGTTATAAATTCAATTATACGATTTTCCAGCCAGTATTCTGCCTGCCATGGAACCTTACCGCTAATAAACCCAACATGTCCACCCTTATCTGCCAATTCCAGTTGTATACTGGGTGAAAGTTCATTTTCATAAGGTATGACATTGGGCGTCATAAAAGGATCGTTCAATGCATGAATTAGAAGGGTGGGGACTGAAATATCTGCAAGATAGTGTTTACTGCTTGATTTAGCATAATAATCATCCGCATTTTTAAAATTATTCAAGGGGGCGGTAATCTGGTCGTCAAAAGTATAGAAAGTGTTCAGATCATTAAGTGTAGCTAGATTGACAGGTGAGGGTTTGTGTGAATATTTCTGTCGTAATTTTTGTTTCAGAGATCGTATTAACCACCATTGATAAACCCTTGAAAAACCCGACGATAGCTTCAACGCACAATCATATAGCGAATAGGGTACTGAAATGGCTATTGCGGCACTGACAGGCGTGGCGTTTTTATTTTCACCTAAATATTTCAACAAGGCATTTCCCCCTAGTGAGAAACCAACGGTAAAGATTTCTGTATCAGGGTAGTTTTGAGATAAATAATCAATAACAAATTTTATGTCGCCGGTATCACCAGAATGATAACTTCTGTCCAGGCGGTTTGCTTCCCCACTACATCCACGAAAATGCATTAATACGCATCTGAACCCGGATGCTTCAAGTCTGGACATTAGGCCGGCTGCATATGGCGAATGGATACTTCCTTCCAGGCCATGAAATATAATCACAATAGGGCCTGTAGAAATGTTATTCCAGCACAAATCAACAAAATCACCGTCTGTCAATTTCAGACGTTGTGACTGTAGTTGGATATTGGGTCTTTGTCTGAACAGGTATGGATATAAAGTCTGTAAATGCGCACCTGGTAACCACCATGCGTTCTTGAAGCTACTTTCAACGATCATATTTGAGAAAATTGATATAAGTGAGGTTAAGGTTCAGAAAACCTGATGCTCACATTATGTTTGTTTTCAATATTAAATGAAGATTGTTGGGAATGAATATGGTTCAGTGAAGCAAGGCAATATGATTTTCCATCATCAAACATAACTGCAGAGGTAATGATGCCGATGTTATTCGTTTCTCTATCTAAATAGAGTTTATCCCCAGGCTGTAATGATATGTTGTCGTCCATGATAATACCTTTGTAGAGCCCATATTTTTCTTTTCCACGATAATGAAGGCGTGCGATGATTTCCTGTCCCGGAAAACACCCTTTTTTGAAACTTAATGCATCAAGTTTTTCAAGATTTATATCTTGCGGTAATAATTTTCCGGTGGTCTGATCGGTGACCCAGACTATACCCGTGTCAATGTCCTGATACTGCCAATAGGTATTTATTGAGTATGTTGGAACATTATCTAATTGAGTAAAAATAGTTTGTTCAAAGTCAGCTGTGGCTGTGAATACACAACGAACTTCAGGGGTGTCTGGAATTGTAATAATGGGAGAGTCTTTTGTTAATTCATTTTGACTGATTGTATTTTTGAGATTTGGGACTAAATCTCTCCCGTATGTACCTATAAGTTTTTCAGATTCATTCCACGATGAAATACTCACCCGGGAGCGTAATATATACATACTGATCTTGCGCTTGAACTCATCGATTAAATTGACTGGCAATAATAATAAATAACCATGATTTGCGGCATGTATCATCAATGTTGTAATGATTCTACCCTGTGGATTGCACCAGCTGCTAAATTGGGTGTCACCTGGTGCAAGTATAGACACGTCACTAGTCAATTGTGATTGCAGAAACGAACCTGCATCATCGCCTGTTACTTCAAGCAGTCCAAAATCATTCAGTTTAACGAAATAATTATCTGGAATTTTTACAGACATTTTTTCAACTTGTTGACAAAGGGTAGGTAGCCTGAGTTTTCGGGCATAGCCCTGTCCATAACCCAGGCGTAAATATCAACATCAGGTTCATTGAGAAATTGATCAAACAGGGCTTTGTCATGTTCAGAAAGGGCGTTGTAATGGTCTTCCACGAATTTGCCAAATAGAACATCCATTTCCCGCATTCCCCGTCTACATCGCCACAGTAGTCTGGAGTTCTGGTTCATAAGATAAACTTCACCAAGGCAGGAAGATGCCTGCCGCGAAATAATTGCAAAAATAATTAAAGGGTGCGATTAACAAGCAGCTTTTTAATTTCCGCAATGGATTTAGCAGGGTTCAAACCCTTTGGACAGGTATTTGTACAATTCATTATGGTATGGCAACGGTATAACCTGAAGGGGTCTTCAAGATCATCAAGACGTTCGCCGGTATATTCATCACGACTGTCTGCAATCCATCGATAGGCCTGTAATAAGATGGCCGGCCCAAGGTAGCGGTCACTGTTCCACCAGTAACTGGGACACGAAGTTGAACAACATGCGCAAAGAATGCATTCGTACAGACCATCCAGTTTTTCCCTGTCTTCTTTGGACTGAAGTCGTTCTTTGTCTGGAGGTGGCGGTGTCTGGGTCTGAATCCAGGGTTTGATAGATGCATATTGGGCATAAAAATGCGTCATGTTGGGGACCAGATCTTTTTTAACTTCCATATGCGGGAGAGGGTAAATAGGGACATCACCTTTGCATTCTGATATATATTTTGTGCAGGCCAGTGTATTTGTGCCATTAATATTCATGGCACATGATCCGCAAATTCCTTCTCGACAAGAACGTCTGAATGTCAGAGTAGGATCAATATCATTTTTAATATAGATCAGCGCATCCAGAACCATGGGACCGCAGTTGTCCAGGTTAATCTCGTAACTGTCTAATCTTGGGTTCTCACCACTATCCGGTTCCCACCGGTAAATATTAAAGGTCTTTTTGTTTTTAGCCCCGTCTGCAGCAGAAAAACGTTTGCCTTTCTTGATCTTGGAATTCTTTGGTAATGTGAACTCAGCCATCTTTGATCTCTCTTTTATCCTTGTAACTATATCGTTTGACTTGATATCTTTAATAAACCCGCTTTTTGGGTGGTATATAATCAACTTCGTCTGTCAATGTGTGTTCATGTACAGGTCGATAATCAAATGAAACCTTACCGGTGTGTGTATCAAGCCAGCTGTAGGTGTGTTTCATCCAGTTTTCATCATCTCGGTCAGGGTAATCTTCTCTGGCATGGGCACCGCGGCTTTCTTTTCTATTTTCCGCGGAGTTGATTGTGACCAGTGCATTTTGCAGGAGATTTTCCAATTCCAGTGTTTCTGCCAGGTCGGTATTCCAGATCATGGACTGATCTGAGACGTTGACATCTTCAAATGATTTATAGATATCATCCAGTTTTGCCATACCTTCTTTGAGTACATCGCCGGTCCTGAAGACAGCCGCATCGTTTTGCATTGTTTTTTGCATATTCATACGTATCTCTGAGGTCTTCAGGCTGCCCTTGGCGTGTCTTAGTCGGTCCAGTTTATCAATGGCTTCCTGGCCGGCATCATCTGGTAAGGGTTTGAGTTTACTATCAGGTTTGATGAGCTCGGCTGCGCGAATGGCAGCAGCACGTCCAAATACAATCAAATCCAGTAAACTGTTTGATCCCAGTCGATTGGCTCCGTGGACTGAAACACAGGCCGCTTCACCAATGGCCATTAACCCAGGCACTACAGTTTCAGCTTTTCCATCTTTCATGGTGACCACTTCGCCGTAAAAGTTTGTGGGAATCCCCCCCATGTTGTAATGAACAGTTGGAATAACCGGGATGGGTTCCTTGGTCACATCAACGCCAGCAAAAATTCTCGCAGATTCGGCAATGCCAGGTAGACGTTCATTGATCACTTCTGGTCCAAGGTGTTCCAGGTGCAGGAAAATATGATCATTTTGTGATCCTACACCCCTACCTTCACGTATTTCGATGGTCATAGACCGGCTGACCACATCCCGGGATGCCAGATCTTTCGCAGAGGGTGCATAACGCTCCATAAAGCGTTCTCCATCCTTATTTGTGACATAGCCACCTTCACCGCGTACCCCCTCGGTAATGAGGCAGCCGGCACCGTATATCCCTGTGGGATGGAACTGCACAAACTCCATGTCCTGTAAGGGCAGTCCGGCCCTCAGGACCATGGCATTGCCATCACCGGTACAGGTATGAGCTGAGGTGCAGGAGAAATAAGTTCGACCGTATCCGCCTGTTGCCAATACCACCATGTGGGCAGAAAAGCGATGCAAGGTGCCATCTTCCAGGTTCCAGGCCAGTATGCCACGGCAGACACCATCGTCATCCATGATAAGGTCAACTGCCAGGTATTCTATATAAAACTCGGCCTGGTGTTTTAATGATTGTTGGTAGAGGGTATGGAGTATTGCATGGCCGGTACGATCCGCCGCAGCACAGGTACGTTGGGCGGTACCTTCGCCAAAATTGGTGGTCATGCCGCCAAATGGACGTTGATAGATGTTGCCTTCTTCTGTACGGGAGAAGGGGACACCGTAGTGTTCCAGTTCAACGATGGCAGGAATTGCCTCACGGCACATATATTCAATTGCATCCTGGTCTCCTAACCAGTCTGATCCCTTTACCGTGTCATACATATGCCAGCGCCAGTCATCAGGCCCCATATTACCCAGCGCAGCACTGATCCCCCCCTGGGCTGCTACCGTATGACTTCGTGTTGGAAATACCTTGGTGATGCAGGCGGTTTTCAGATTTTTTTCCGCCATGCCAAATGTTGCCCTGAGACCGGCACCACCTGCACCCACAACAACTACGTCATACTTATGATCAATAATTTTATAAGACATCTTATAACCCCAGAAATATTTTCAATACAGATAAAATGGCAACCAGTCCCGCCAGTAATACAAGTATATTGACCAGAATAAGGCAGGCCACCTTTTGCCATTCAGAATGGATATAATCTTCAATAACGACCCTCACGCCCAACATGGCGTGATAGTAGGCGGAGATAATAAATACCAGTAACAGGACAGAATTAATTGGCGAACTTAACCATGTAACGGCCATACTGTATTCCATTGCACTTAACAGAAACAGGTTGATGGTAAACCAGAGTGTTAATGGGACCAAGACAACAGCTGTTATACGTTGATGCCAGAAATGTTCAGTTCCCTGTTTTGCAGAACCCAGTCCACGTGCATTTGCTAAAGGTGTGCGTAAATTCATAACCCACCTCCAATCACCCAGCTAAGTACAGTCAGCAAAATGGATGTAATGGCAGTGATATATCCTGTGACATTTGATGTCTTTATTTCAAACCCCAGGCCGACGTCCCAGAACAGGTGTCGGATGCCATTACATAGATGCAAATAGATGGAAAAAGTAAATGCAATGAGGACAACTTTTCCGTACCAGGTATTGAGATGGTTGGAGATCGTGTCAAAGGATTCAGAGCCGGATGCAACAGATAGCAGCCAGTAACTTAATAATAATAATCCTATACTTAAAAATATACCGGTGGCACGGTGTAAAATAGACAACACCATCGTGATTTGCCATTTATAAACTGTCAAATGAGGTGACAATGGGCCTCTTACAGATGCCATTTTGTATTACTCCTTAGTTGTTCAGGAATGGTTAAAAATCGATACAGCGGCCTTTACGTTCCCAATCCCCATATCGGGTTGGTTCCAGTCCTTTTGGACCGCCAATTTCCCTTGGGGCAGGCTTGTTACTATCTTTCTGATTATAAACATTTTTCTTGGATTTTTCCTGTGATTTTTTTTGTTTGGCTTGCATGGGGTGACCGGTATTATTTTAAAACTGCTATCTTATCAATAATTTAGATAATGTGATATTCACAAGCCATAAAATTATTGAAAAAAATGACAGGAAGTCATCAATTATATAGTGACATGGAGGAACCAGGATCCAAGTTCACTCAACCCCTCATTATAAAATATCGGCCTCCGTGGTGGCTGGATACCCTTAATCTGCTTGTTCATCTGTTGGCGATGTACTGCGTTGCAATTGCCGCAATACCATTAAGTCTGAAACTCATTTTAATCTCAACCATAAGTTATTGGCTTTGTGTGGCATTTAAAGAAAGTTGCAAAATCCGTAAAAATTCGACCATACAGACAATCAGACTGGATGCAACTGACCATTGGCAACTGGTTAAGGAGGAGGGGGGTAGTATTAATATGAAATTGGTTGATGTTGGGTTTTATTCACCCTTTCTACTGGTTCTCAGGTTTAAAAGTACGGACTTGAAAAAAATATATGTTAATCCTAACGTTAGAAAATACCAATAGTGACATATTAAGATGGATAAGGGTGAGGATTTTGAACCCTATGAAGTAGGCCGTGAGCTGTTAAATACCCAGTCGGGTTTTACAGCTTATCCAAAATTTTCTGATAGGTGTTAAATGGATACGATGTTCCATGACCCTGTTCCCATCATGCAAGATCTCTTCACAAGTTGCGACGGACAGTCTATTCAGGATCAGGTTAAACCAGGCGATATCTTGGTTGGTCTGCTTCATCTTCTGGTATAACTGACTCAAATTTGTCTGACAATTGCTAACCAATTCATTAAATACCTCAGGATACAGGATTTTATTCTCTGAAGTTTTATGGTTTGAGAGTAAATCATTGGATATAAATCCTGGGGCATTATTGGCAAAGAGTGGATATAGACTGATCAAATCCAAACCAAAAACAAAGCTGCCATTTTGAGTAATTACTTCACTAACTCCTGTTTCCTCAAATATATTTAATGCCGTCCAAAAATTACCCAGGTGATTGAAATTATGTCCTATCCAGTCTTGATGGTTGGCTGCTATGATTGATTCAATGGTTACCAGGTGTTCATGCAACATGGGGATCAGATCTGAATTAGTATGTGATAGTTGTAGGATAGATTGCGTGACCGGATGTCTGGGGACATGGTCACTTAGACGACTGAGTTCTTCGTGCCACCAGTTGAATTTTAATCTAATGACGCCAGGGTCAGGTGATGCAGTTAGACAGTCGATAAACTCATTATGTAGAGCAAATAATGGTATGAGTGTGGCTTTAGCCTCATCATTTTCAAATAGTATGGAGTAGTAAAAATTGGATCCACAAGGGGTAGCTTTGTCCGAGCAATAATTGGAATTTGAATCCATATCTACCTGGAATTGAGCCAGTCCAGTAATTCCTCAGGGCAATCAATCATACTATTTGCTCCCCAAGTATGCAGAGATGCGGAATTTTCAATATAGCCGTAGGTTGCAATGATTGTTTGCATGCCTGCGGCAAAACCTGCTTCAATGTCCCGTTGTGCATCACCTACATATACACAGAGATTAGTTGGAGAATTCAGCTGCTTACAGGCATATAATAAAGGTTCAGGTCTGGGTTTCATAAAGGGTAAAGTATCACCGCTTACAACGCACTTTACCCGTTTATCCAGTGTCATGGATTCCAACAATGGGTTGGTAAGCCATTCAGGTTTATTGGTCACAATTCCCCAGCTGTAGCCTTCATCCTCAAGTGTATTGAGAACAGTTTCCATACCATCAAATAGTTTTGAATGAACATGAATGTTATCGCTGTAAATGGATAAAAATTCATCACGAATCGCAGGAAATTCTGGAGCGGATTTTTCAATATCGAATGCAAGTTTAATCATCGCTGCTCCCCCGAGAGAAACGGCCTGTCGAACTTCGCTAAATTCAATCGGTGGTAAACCATGATTTGACCGGGTCTCATTCAATGCGTAGGCAAAGTCAGGAGCTGTGTCTATCAGGGTGCCATCCAGGTCAAACAATACTGTCGATATGGAATCCATATAATATTATCCTTGGAATTTTGCGTGCATTAAATAATTAACAGAAAGATCGCTTGTCAGTGAAACGGAATTTAAAAATGGAATATATTTCAATCCTGTAATGTCTATAACCTTGAAACCATTTTTTCGTAATAAACTTGCCAGTTCCGATGGTTTGATATAGTGGGAATAGCTGTGGGTGTCTTTAGGTATCAATCCGGTTAAATGTTCTGCGATCAGGATAGATTTTATATATGCACTCATCCCCCGATTAATAGTCGACAGAATAATATCTCCACCTGGTTGTAGCATTTTGGCAATTGCCTGGATGACTGATTCAGGATCAGGGACGTGTTCAAGCAATTCAAGACAGGTAATGACATCAAATTTTTTGCTGGATTGTAGTGCGAATTCTTCGGCAGTTATCGTGATATATTCAATATCTAAATTATTTATGGCGGCATGCTCTTGTGCGGCATTTATGACTGCTTTACTGACATCGATTGCAGTAACCCGGGCATTTTGCATGGCCATGGCTTCACTGAAAATTCCACCGCCACAACCAATGTCCAGTACATGTTTATTTGTCAGTTGGCAGGCATTATCAGCATAGTTTAATCTGACAGGATTAATAATATGAAGGGTTTTGAGTTCACCATCCGTGTCCCACCAATTATCGGCTAGCCTGGAAAAGGGCTGTTCATCAGTGAAATGGTGAATCATTACAAATTGAAAGGAAATGCCTATAGATAATGGTGGATGATATTCCGCTTACTTTTATGGTGCATCCGGCATAGTAATTCTTTGATCTCTTATTGCAATACTATTGGCAAACTCAACTAACTGACGTTGCTTTTCATACGAGGTTTCTGGATTACCAATAGCAGCGAGATCCTTTTCTTCAAGTAATTTTTTCGATATTTCATTTACCATTGCCCCAACATCACCAAACAATATGGATTTATTATCTAAAAAGCCTTTAGGTTTCTGCCTTTTAGAAGGAGCAGGCGCCTCACTGGATTCGGCTATTTTTTGCAATGTTATGTCAGAAAATGTACCACCATCTGCGATGCGTTTCGCAATTTCATCTTCCACTTGCAATGTAACATTACCGGCAATCAATACTTCAAAAAAAGTCGTCCGGTCTGAACGGTACTTATCCTTGTCTATTTTACCGTCAGAGTATGCCCTGGCCAGTGTGCGTATAGGTGATAGCTGTGTCATTGAGTTTGGTTATCCTAGTTCTTCAAGAATTACTCTAAATCCGGTCTGTTCATCGGCATTCCCATCATGAGGTCTGACGGTGCTGATATCGAAGTTGTTAATGGCATCAGAAAATGCGCCGCCCCGCACCCTAGTGGAACCGTCTTCCTGCACTCATTCCTGTACGTTAGCAACTAAATTATACATGCCCCATTGTATATTGCAGCAATTGAGTTAATTAAATATGTCTCAGAATATGGGATTGTATTTGGTCAGGACAAAAAATGAGAAAATTTATCCAGTAGTACTACTGGGTCTCAAGGCCAATGAAAATCTATATGTGGATGAGAAAGATGCATGGAAAGCAGGTTATGTGCCAGCGTATGCCCGTCGATATCCTTTTATACTGGGATCACCGGAATCCGATGACAGAAATTTCACCGTATGTATTGATGAAGGTTTCAGTGGATTTAATACAGCAAAAGAGGGGCAGGCTTTATTTGACAAGAAGGGAGAACAGTCTGCAATATTAAAACAAGCTTTAGATTTTATTGAGGATTATCAGAAGAATGTCGCTATTACCACAGCATTCTGTAATAACCTGAAATCACTGGAAATCCTCGAGCCCATGCAGGCCAATATGGAGCATAATTCTGGTAATAAATATGCCATTGGTGGATTTCTGTGTGTTAACAGGGCAAAGCTTAAGGCATTACCGGAGGATAAAATAGCCGGTTTATTAAAATCAGATCAGAGGGAACTGATTTTTGCACATTTATTATCACTTAATAACGTAAATACATTAATCCAGAAACTGGCTTAAGCATCCCGCGTTTCTAATTCTGATACAGTTGCAGTCAGGGATGACTGCTGCTGTAATTCCCATAGTTTTGAGTATGTTCCCTCCTGCGCAAGTAATTGAGAGTGGTTCCCCTGTTCAATAATCCTGCCATGTCTTAATACAAGAATTAAGTCTGCATCTGTTATTGTTGATAATCGGTGGGCAATTACTATGGATGTCCTGTTTTCTGAAATTTCTTTTATAGCTGAGACAATAGCTTTTTCAGAAGAGGTGTCCAGGGACGATGTTGCTTCATCAAAAACCATGATTTCAGGGTTCATCAGCAGCATTCGAGCTATAGCTATGCGTTGTTTTTCACCTCCTGATACTTTAAGGCCACGTTCACCAACCAGGGTATCAATTCCATCTGGAAGTGATGATATAAACTCTTCAAGATGCGCCATATGGGACGCATTTATTACTTCGTCACGTGAGGCGCCAGGTTTTCCATAGGCTATGTTGTAATAGATAGACTGATTAAACAAAACTGTATCCTGCGGTACTATGCCTATTAACCGTCTTAGATTCTCAACAGCTAAATTACGTATGTCTGTACCATTGATTAATATTTCACCTGAACTTACATCGTATAATCTGAATATCAATCTTGCTACCGTGGATTTGCCTGAACCACTAGGACCTACAATGGCATATTTTTTTCCTTTTGGGAGGTCGAACGAAATGTCTTTCAGGATCTCCCGATCTTCTGAATAGGAAAAACAGATATTTTTAAATTCAATTTCTCCGTCAGTAAATTCGCTTATTGTATGTTCTGATTTATTTTTTATTTTGGGGGTTGTTTTCAACAACGAAAACATGTGTTCTACATCTGCCAGAGCGCGCTTGATTTCACGATATACAAAACCAAGAAAATTCAAGGGTAAAAACAATTGCAGCATATAGGCATTCACCAGTACCAGGTCTCCGAGGGTCATGGTTGTGGCTACAACTCGTTGCGAGGCTAGTATCATAATCATGGTTATAGATATAGAGATAATTAATGCCTGCCCCGAGTTCAGCGCCACCAGTGAAAGTCGATTTTGCATCCTGGCCTTTTCCAGTTGTGCGAGGTTTTTATCGTATTCGGTCGCTTCATATGCCTCGTTGGAGAAAAATTTTACTGTTTCAAAATTAAGTAGGCTGTCCAGGGCAAATGTATTGGTCTTATTGTCTGCCTCATTCATTTTTTTAACGAAGTCTGTTCGCCAATCAGTCACGATGATGGAAAAGACAATATAGCTGATAACGGACAGGAATATTACCATGGCAAATTGCCAGCCATAGTTAACAAACAGGATCAATGTGACCAGCAATATTTCCAGCAAGGTAGGGACAATATTAAATAAAAGAAATCGCATGAGAAAACTGATCCCAGCAGTCCCCCTTTCTATATCGCGGGATAATCCACCCGTCTTACGTGACAAATGGAACCCAATGTCTAATGCATGGAGGTGTTTGAATACCTTTAAACCTATTTGCCGCATGGCATGCTCTGTGACCCGACCAAATACGGTATCGCGGATTTCACCCAGGATGATGGAGCTGAATCTTAAAACTCCATAAAAGATAAGGAGTGACAGTGGCAAAATTAATACCTGATTCTGGACAGAGTCCAGCGTATCCACAATATATTTCATAACAAAAGGGATAGAAATATTTGCCAGCTTAGATAACACCAGACATGACATGGCTATGGCAATTCGCAGTCGAAAGTCCATGAAGTAAGGCAGCAGGCTTGTTAATACCTCCCAATCACCTGACCAGGTATTTGGGGAATAGCGTCTTGAGCCACGCATTAGTATGTAGTCTGATTATTATTCACATCAAATAGTAAATTATTTATAAGGAAAGTTATATAACTTATTGATTAAAAGATAGAATTATTCGTAACGCAGTGCGTCTATTGGGTCTAATAGTGCGGCTCTTCTGGCTGGCCATATTCCGAATATCAGGCCGACAGTTGCACTGAATATAAATGCGATAACCACAGAGGCGGGGGATACCAGGGTTTGCCATCCTGCCAGCTCACTGAGGATATGTGATGCCCCAAATCCGGCGCATATACCCAAAATCCCCCCCAGTATACACAGGGTGATGGATTCCACCAGGAAATGCAGCATGATATTTATTCGAGTTGCACCGAGTGCAATTCGAATCCCGATCTCCTTTGTTCTTTCACTCACAGACACCAGCATAATATTCATAATACCTATACCACCCACTATAAGGCTGATACTGGCGATACTGGCCAGTAAATAGGTGAATATTTGAGTTGTTTCCTGTGCTGTATTTAAAAATATTCTGCTATCAGTGATTTCAAAATCATTTTCATAGCCTGGTGGGATCCGGTGTTCGCGTCTGAGGATACGCTCGATTTCCACCATGGCCTTTTCAATGGAAACGCCGTCTTGCACCTGGATATTCATTTCTTCAAGAGAATCTCTGCCAAAAACCCGGTATTGTGCCGTTTGCAGTGGGATCCATACATCATCATCCGGGTTGTTATAACCCATTCTGCCTTTTTCCTTGAGAATTCCTATCACCTCAAAGGGGAGATTTCTAATTGAGATTACGCTGCCTAGTAACTGCTCGGCTTCAACTTCAAGTTCCTCCGGAAGACTACTGCCCAGGACGACTACTCGGCGTTTTGCATGATTGTCAGCCTGGGTAAACATCCGGCCTATATCTATCTCAAAATCTCTTACTTCAGCAAAGTTTGGTGTGGTGCCGATAACGGCCGAGTTCTGATTTTTATTCCCAAACTTGATTTGTTCACGTCCTGAAATTTCCGGCACCACTGCAAGGATATATTCAGAATCCCTTAGCAACATCTCAGCATCTTCAACAGTCATAGTGGATTGAACTCTGGAAACGCCGCCCCTACGCCTTCGTTCAGATTCCACATTCAGTATATTTGCACCCAGTGCCTGGATCCGTTCATTGACTGCTTTTTGTGCTCCCGTACCAATGGCCACCATGGTTATCACTGCAGCCACACCAATGATAATGCCAAGCATGGTCAAGGTCGCACGAAAAAGATTGGCCAGAATTGATTGAAAGGCGACCCTGATGATTTCAATTAAATACATTTTGAGATTGTAATGTTTTATGGCGGGATGTTGTCCGCAGTCTATCTACCCATGCCAGGCATACTCATACGTTGTCTTATTCGGTTCTGTATACGTTCTTGGCGTTCAAACGACCCAGTGCTCGGCATCAATATGACTTGTTCATTTTCTTCCAGACCCATTATGATTTCAGTGTGACCAAAATCTGTGATGCCTGTCCTTACTGCACGTGGAATGTAGTTGTCATTTTTGACCACCGTGACCCAATAATTTCCTCCATATTTGTACTGACTGGTTTCTCTCTTATTGCTTCCTGAGACGTGGTTGTCTACAACGTTTACTGATAATCTATCAAACCCAGTTGCCTGATTGTTTTTTAGGGAAAGTTGGCTTTGATTAATCAAATTATCCAGCTGTTGTTCTGAAAAGCCGAGCATCACTGCCGCAGCTGGGATATCTTCATCTGTGCGTAATGCAATAGTGGGAGCTGCCAGGACATTTTCGGCCGAGGCAATATTAATATTTACTTCGGCATTCATTCCTGGAAGTAATAATCCACCCTGGTTCTGTAGTCTGATGATGACCGGAAACATAGTGACATTCTGATCAGTTATGGCCTGTGGTTCGATTTTCAATACCTCACCGTTGAAAGGTTGATTTGGGAAGGCAGCGACTTTTACATTGACAGCCATGGCAGGCAAAATCTTGCCGATATCAGTTTCATCCACCAGGGTTCTGACCATAACCGTACTCAGATCTGCCATTTTCAATAGAATAGTACCTCCACCAACGTCCCGGGTAGGGGAAGAGATTACCTGACCACGTTCTACATTTTTTTCGATAATCGTGCCTGATATGGGGGCCCTGACATCAGTATCTTCAAGGGCAATACGTGAATTTTCCAATCCTACCTGTTGACTGATCACTGCAGCTTCAGCATTGGCTACTTCAAGTTGCGCGGTCTCAAATTCAGTATCTGTAATAACACCTCTGTCCAGCAGGTTCTTTGTTCTGTCTAATTGGGTAAGAGCAATCTGGCGGCGGGCAATAGCAGCTTCCAGATCCGCCTTGGCCTGGTCTACACTGTTTTTAGGAGTGCGTTTGTCAATTTGTACTAATAGAGTGCCCTCATCAATTTTGTCACCGGTTTCGGCATTGAGTACTAATATTTCGCCAGAGGCCTTGGATTTAACCTCAACCGTCGTCTCAGGTTCAATTACACCGGCAGCTTCCACAGTAATTTTAATATCGTGTCGGCTAATCGAAGCTACTTCAAAAATATCTTCTTCTTGAACTTCCTGTTCTCTTTGGCAGGATAGGGTAAACACCACGGCAATAATTAGTACAAATCTTAATGATGAATATTTGCGCATATTGGCGACCTTCAATTTAATGTGTCCTGTAATATATTCCCATCAACCAGCTGAATAGTACGGTGTGCATGCGCGGCGATATCTGCCTCATGAGTCACTAGAATGATGGTATGTCCTTCCTTGTTTAAATTATCCATTAGCTTCATGATTTCGTCACCCGTCCTGGAATCCAGATTCCCCGTTGGTTCATCAGCCAGGATGATGCTGGGCCGGGTCACCAGGGCGCGGGCAATGGCAACCCGCTGACGCTGACCACCTGACATTTCATTGGGGCGGTGTTTTATCCGATCCGCCAGTCCTACCTGATGTAGCGCTTCTGTCGCTTTCTCAAGACGTCGTTTACGCCGAATACCGCTGTATAACAAGGGTAGTTCAACATTGTGCAATGCATCCATTCTGGGCAGAAGGTTGAAAGTTTGAAAAATAAAACCAATTTCCTGATTTCGAATTTTCGTAAGCTGACGATTTGATAATTCAGATACCAGTTTTCCGTTTAGCCAGTAATTTCCACTGGTTGGAGAGTCCAGGCAGCCTATCAGATTCATCAATGTAGATTTGCCTGATCCGGATGTGCCCATAATGGCAATATATTCATTCTGATTAATTGAAATATTAAAATCTTTCAGGGCATGAATGGTTTCTCCACCCATGTAATAAATACGCTGCAAATTTCGAGTTACAATGATTTCTTTGTCCATATATTTTTAATATTGAATATCAATCAATAGTTATATTAAACAACGAATGATGAGATAGGTTTAATCCTTAACTCAACATGATTTATTTGTGTATTCGACCTGAAATTACAGAAATTATCCATTAATTCAGATAACTTCAGGCAGTTTTCATGATACGTTAATAATGTATATCATATCTTGTTGATACATAAGTTAATTTAGTTAAACAATAGTGAAATAGACGGTGGCATGACGATGACAAACCAGACAACAATCAGCGATATTATCGTGTCAAGGCGCACAATTAATTCGTTTCAGGATAAATCAGTGCCTGAATCAATGATCATTAAGGCCATTGAACATGCCAGATGGGCACCCAATCACAGGTTAACTGAGCCATGGCATTTTTATCTATTGGGGACAGAAAAAAGGGAGCAGGTTAAACAGCTAATTACAGATTTAAAATCAAATGGAAAAAGTGATGGTTTCAGGGCATCCACACGTAAACGCCTGGATGGAATTCCAGGTTGGTTTGTATTAACGGCTGAAAAATCTGCTGACAAAGTGATGCGGCGTGAAAATTATGCAGCAACTTGTTGTGCAGCCCAGAACCTCATGTTGTATCTATGGCATGAAGGTATTGGGGTGAAGTGGACAACGGGTGATGTGACCCGGGATAAACGTTTTTATAACTTATTGGGTCTGAATAAAAGTAAAGCCAGGGTGGTGGGATTATTCTGGTATGGATATCCCGGTCAAATACCGGCACAAAAAAGAAAATCCACAGACGAAATAATCTCTATTTTATATTAGAAAAAGTTTATAACTATTTGAATATAAGAATAAAATATCTATTATAATTAGCTAATCTTTTATGGTAAATTGAATCAATAAATTTACTCACCTCGTAACTTCTACACAGTATTTTCACAATAAATAACGTAAACTTCGTCAGACTTTTTCGCCTATCGGTGTTACATACATGAAATTTTCAAGCATAACCGGCATTGTAGTTATTCTAGTTGCAGCCGGTGGCATCTATTATAGTCAAGTCATGCAAGGCACAGACCCGGAAGGGGCTGGAAATGCCTCACGATCCCGTCAACGTCCTCCCAATATCGTTACCGTCGATGAAGTTAAGTTACAAGAGATCAATGACGCCATAGAATCCATTGGCACCGCCATGGCAAATGAGTCAGTGTCAATCATCTCCAAGGTGACAGACACTGTAAACCAGGTACATTTTGATGATGGTGATCATGTCCAGGCGGGACAAATACTGGTTGAAATGACAAATAATGAAGAATCTGCTTTGCTGGCCGAGGCGCAGGCCAATCTGGATGAGGCCAGACGTCAATTAAGACGGCAGATGGAATTAGGTGAAAAAGGCCTGGCAGCAAAGTCCGCCATGGACGAGGCTGTGGCCAGGGAAGAGGCAGCCAAAGCCAGGTTCAATGCCATAACTGCAAGAATGGATGACCGGTTAATTCGTGCCCCTTTTAGTGGTGTTTTGGGTTTCAGGGAAATCAGTCCCGGCACCTTATTGACCTCGAATACAGTTGTCACCACCCTGGATGATATCTCCGTCATTAAATTGGATTTTTCTATCCCCGAATTATTCCTGGGGGTGATTAAACCCGGCTTTAGGATCATTGCCCATAGTGATGTCTGGAAAGATACCAAGTTTAATGGGGAGATTGATTCAATCGGTAGCCGGATTGACCCTGAAACCAGGGCCGTAATGGTTCGTGCATCTATTACAAATGAAAATGAGATGTTAAGACCGGGCATGTTAATGACGGTGCAGATTATTACCAATGATCGCATGGCCCTGGTCATACCGGAGTCTGCATTTATTCAGACAGGGAATGAAAGTTATGTATTTATTGCTGGAGAAGATGGCCAGGCCCACCGTAGGGTCATAAAAATTGGTTCAAGAAAATTCGGTTTTGTTGAGGTCGTAGATGGATTGCAGGAGGGTGATAAGATTATCACTGAGGGAGGCTTTAAGCTCCAGGATAAATCGCCCTATAGAATCAACGAGATTGAAAAAATGGACATGAGTCATCTCACCAGAAACTTGCCCTATTTTATGGGGTAGCTATGTGGTTATCTGACACCTCCGTCAAGAGGCCGGTGTTTGCTACCGTTCTCAGCCTTCTGTTGCTGGTATTGGGAACGCTGGCCTTCATGCAGTTATCAATCCGTGAGTACCCAAATATCAGCCCACCTGTGGTCTCGATCTTTACCGAGTATCCTGGCGCATCGGCAGACATAATCGAGTCGCGTATTACCCAGGTACTGGAAGGGGAGATTAGTGGAATTGCGGGTATCAATAATATTTCTTCCAGTAGTCGTGATGGGCGTTCAAGTATTACCGTTGAGTTTAACCTTGATCGTGATATTGATAATGCAACGAATGATTTACGAGACCGTGTTTCCTCGGTTCGTAGGAGGCTACCTGATGATGTAGAACTACCCAGAATCTCAAAACGGGATGCAGATGCTCAACCCATATTGTGGATGAACCTGGCCACCAGCGGGAACATGTCCATGATGGAGGCCACAGATTTTATTGAGCGCTACATCATTGATAGATTTTCTGTCATTTCCGGGGTCTCTCAGGTCAATTACTTTCAGGCTGCCAGGCCTTCTATGCGTATCTGGTTAGACAGGATGGCATTGGCAGCAAGAAACCTTACGGTAATAGATGTCCAAAATGCATTGTTAAGAGAAAATATAGAGCTGCCTGCAGGCAGGCTGGAATCTCGTGATAAAGAATTTATTGCCCGGATAGCGAAAAATTACGCCACCGTTGAAGACTTCAGATCGCTGGTCATCCGGCGTGGTGATGATGGCCATTTGATACGATTGGGAGAAGTGGCTGAGGTGGATATTGCAGCACGTGACCCCAGGGTTGCATTTCGTACAAATGGCGAAGACATGGTAGGGATAGGGATTGTAAAGCAATCCACTGCAAATACCCTTGAAGTTCTTGAAGCAGTTAAAGCAGAAGTTGAGAAAATAAACGAGGAATTACCTGATGGCATGTCATTGTTCTATTCATCTGATGATTCCCTGTTTATTAGGGAAGCAATAAATAATGTATATCAAACAATAGGATTGGCCACTGTTTTTGTTGGTATTGTAATTTTATTGTTCCTGGGCAGTCTAAGAACCATGTTTATTCCCTTAATCACCATTCCTATCTGTCTGGTGGCGGCATTTATTGCACTGGCGATTTTTGGCTATTCCGTAAACCTGATAACCTTGCTTGCCCTGGTGTTATCAATTGGATTAGTTGTGGATGACTCCATCGTTGTGCTAGAAAATATTCATAGACGCATTGAAGAGGGGGAGAAGCCCTTGCTTGCTGCGTTTCAGGGTGTAAGACAGGTGTCATTTGCCGTGATCGCAACTACGATAGTCCTGGTGGCAGTATTTGTGCCGATAATATTTTTAACTGATAACGTCGGCAGGATATTTTCTGAACTTGCGGTGACCGTTGCAGCTGCAGTCGCCTTTTCCAGTGTTTTGGCATTGTCACTTGTGCCCATGTTGTGTTCAAAGTTCTTACGGCCTGTTATTACTGAGGGGAAAGGCGAAAAAATAGTATCGGGAGTATTTAACCAAATAGCCGATGCTTACCAGGCTAGTATCAGAGTGTTGTTAAATTATTCATGGCTCAGTGTGATATTTATGGTGTGTATTGCCTTGTTTGCCTATGAATTGCTAGGAAGGATCCCTCAGGAGTATGCTCCTCAGGAAGATCAGGGAATATTTCGGGCAGGTATCAGTGCCTCAGAGGGCACCAGTTTTGCAAGGATACATGATGAAATTTTGCCTCAACTGGAAGCCCCCATTGTGCCATTTCTCGAATCCGGTGAACTGCAAAGAGGTATCTTCAGGTTTCCAGGTTTTAGCGGTAATACCAATACGGGGATCGCCATGATGGCATTAAGTCCCTGGTCTGAAAGGACTGCGACTACAGATGAGATCATGCAGGCAATCTCCTCGGAATGGCGAAAAATTCCCGGTGTGCGCGTTTTTGTCGCCAAACGTTCCGGGTTGTCACGTCGTGGAGGTGGGCAACCGGTGCAGTTTGTCCTCGGCGGCCCAAACTATGAAGAGCTTGCCAGGTGGCGGGATATCATTCTCGCAAGAGTTGCAGAGAACCCAGGCCTGATACAGGTTGATTCTGATCTAAAAGAAACTCAACCACAGGTTCTAGTTAGAATAAACAAAGACCGTGCGGCAGAATTGGGTATATCTATTCGGACAATAGGAAGAACACTGTCCACTATGATGACCGAACAACAGGTGACGACTTATAGTGTAGATGGGGAAGAATATGATGTGGTGTTGCGCGCCAAAGATGATCAACGGGCAACACCAGAAGATATGGCAAATATATTTGTCAGATCAGACCGTACCGGAAAACTGATACCTCTGACAAACCTTACAGTTATTGATAATACGGCTGGACCGGGTGTGCTAAACCATTATAACCGCTATCGAGCCATGACCATCAGTGGCAGCCTTGCTCCAGGCTATTCACTGGCGGATGCGCTGACTTTCCTGGAAAATATCGTTCGAGAGGAACTGCCTCAGGAAGCACATATTGATTACAAGGGTGAATCACTGGAGTTTAAAGAGTCTTCGGGTAGTTTGTTATTTACCTTCGGGATTGCATTGTTAGTAGTTTACCTGGTGCTGGCGGCCCAGTTCGAAAGTTTCATACATCCCATGGTGATTATGATTACAGTACCTATGGCGGTGTTTGGCGGATTAATCGGTCTGTATCTGACCGAAAGTACCATGAATATATACAGCCAAATCGGCATGGTGATGCTGGTAGGAATTGCAGCAAAGAATGGCATATTAATTGTTGAATTTATCAATCAGTTACGAGACAAGGGCTTGCCTTTTAATGAAGCTATTATTGCGGGAACAAGAACGCGTTTCAGACCAGTGGTGATGACAACAATATCCACCTCTATTGGTGCGTTACCTTTGATTATGTCCAGCGGTGCAGGGGCAGAAAGCCGTACTGTCCTGGGGATAGTGATATTTTCAGGGATCATATTTGCCACAATCTTCACACTGTTTATTGTGCCGCTATTTTATAAGTTGTTGGCCAGACACACCCAGGCCAGAAATGCAGTGGAACAAAAACTACATGATTTAATGGGTAGTGCCGACCAGATTTAGAGATTGGCCAGGGATTGCCTGAATAAAGGGCAATCAATGTTTACAGGTGAATGTGACGCCAGTGTTTCCAGCACAGTAATGACAGTATCTGCCATAGTTACGTTTTCGGCGTCCAGGTAATACTTTAAGTTAATTGCTATGGCTTTGGTTATGTCATCGTTTTGTGAAGTCGTGGAATTAGCCGGGCATAATGCCTCCAGGGACAGTTGCTGCAGTTTTTCAGCTTCCAGCTCTATATGCTTTACCTTTTCCCGATATTCCATGCAGGAAGATTCCTGTATATGTGAATGTGAGCAACCAGATTGTTTTAACCATGTCCTGGCATGGCGCAGGGGTTTGACTGCATTTTCAGACCACACCCTGGAAAAGTCGTGACATTTGATAAACAGGTCGTGGTTGATTTCACCATGGGTAATGCCATACCAGAAGCAGAATAGCACCATATTCACATCCAGACCGTGAGAGTTTTGTAAGGTTAAACATGCCTTGCGAACGGACTCAGGTTGATAAATTTTTATCGAAAATTCCCAGAATGACATTTCGTATAATCTGTATTGTTTGGTGGGCGATGCTGGGATTGAACCAGCGACCTCTGCCGTGTGAAGGCAGCGCTCTCCCACTGAGCTAATCGCCCATGATTAATTAATTAGAAGAAAGTGGAAAGTGCAAAGCGTAGACTTTCGACTTTTAAGCTAAAACTTTAATCTGTAAACTCCTATCTTTCAACTAAGAGGTTTTTATTAAAAAATGGTACGAACACGATTTGCCCCAAGCCCAACGGGGGATTTGCATATAGGGGGTGTTAGGACGGCCCTGTTTTCATGGCTATATGCCAGGCATTGTTGCGGTAAATTTATCATGAGGATTGAAGATACCGACCGTGAACGCTCCACGGACGAGGCCATTCAGCTTATTCTTGATGGTATGGACTGGCTTGGGCTTGATGCAGATGAAGGTCCTTATTATCAGTCTCAGCGGGATGATCATTATCAGAAAGTCATTGATGCACTAATGGAATCAAATCATGCCTATTATTGCTATTGCAGCAAAAAACAACTGGATGCAATGCGAGAAGCGGCAATGGCAAAGGGTGAAAAACCGAAATATGATGGTAGATGCCGCAACAGAGAAAATCCTCCAGGCACCTATGACAGCAGGGTCGTCAGATTTAAATCACCGGTTGATGGTGAAACGATTATCAATGATTTGATTCAGGGCGAAGTCAGGTTTAAAAACTCAGAACTGGATGATCTGGTGATAGTCCGTTCTGATGGGACACCAACATATAATTTATCAGTCGTAGTGGATGATGCAGATATGGCTATCACCCATGTTATTCGTGGTGATGATCACTTAAATAATACACCCAGGCAGGTGAATATCTTTAAGGCCCTGGAAATGCCAGTCCCTGAATATGCCCATATCCCGCTTATACTAGATGAGAATGGAAAAAAATTATCAAAACGTCATGGCGCCGCAAGTGTGTTGCGGTATAAGGAAGAGGGTATTCTGGCTGATGCTTTATTAAACTATCTGGTCCGCCTGGGATGGTCTCATGGTGATCAGGAGGTCTTTAGTCGAGAAGAAATGATTGCACTTTTTGAACTGTTTGACATTAATAAATCTGCTGCAGCCATTAATCCGGATAAACTAATATGGTTAAATCAGCAATATCTTAAAGACTATGATAATGGGTCTCTGGTTGCGTTACTAAAAGATCAGTTAGAGCTGCTGTCTATAGATTATAGTCACGGACCGGAACTTGAAAAGCTATGCAGCATACAAAAGGAAAGGGTGAAAACAGTCAGGGAAATGGCCATGCAAAGCAGGTATTTTTTTGAGGACTTTGATGATTTTGAGCCGAGTGCAGCCAAAAAACATTTAAGACCGGTTGTCCATGAATCATTAGAGGGTATTTTAAAATTGTTTTCGGAACTGAATTCCTGGGACAGTCAATCCATTCATCAGGCCATTATGGATTATTGCGATAAATTTGATGTGAAGATGGGTAAGATTGCACAACCCTTACGAGTGGCTGCCACAGGAACCGGTATTTCGCCATCGATAGATGTAACGCTTGAATTAATTGGCAAAGACAGGGTTTTAGCCCGTCTGAAAAAGGCCCTCGATTTTATAAGAAATCGAAGCCAGCTTGACACCAGTGAAGGTGTCACGTAAATTCCCCCACCTTGACAGCAGTTAGAAGTCATAAGTTACAGGTAACAAGGGTATTTTGCTGTTTTTTTTATCCATATTCACCTAATAACTTATCATTTTTAACTATATGTGGGGCCATAGCTCAGCTGGGAGAGCGCTTGCATGGCATGCAAGAGGTCGGCGGTTCGATCCCGCCTGGCTCCACCAAATTTTGACATGAGTGTTAAGTTAGAAGTCATAGAGACGAAAGTAGGCATAACTCTCAACTTGTCATTAATTATTTGTGACTATTTATAGTCCCCATCGTCTAGAGGCCTAGGACACTGCCCTTTCACGGCGGCAACAGGGGTTCGAATCCCCTTGGGGACGCCATTATGAACATAAGCCAATAGTTGCTGACTATTGGCTTATTTTTTCTCTTCTGACTGTTTGCCTGGTCCATTGCTGGTTAATCTTTAGTGCATCTCTTTTTGGTAAATTTAATTTTCACATATTTTTTAGCGCATCCAACGGTATAATGAAGCCACATGTAATTAAGTATTTTTAATTATTATAAAATCATGAAAATAATAGTAACGGGTGCAGCAGGATTTATCGGCGCAGGTGTGTCTAGCGCCTTGCTAAACCGTGGTGACTCAGTCATTGGAATTGATAACCTTAATGAGTATTATGATATTAAGTTAAAGCAGGACAGGTTATCGCTATTAACGCCTGACAAAAATTTCAAATTTATAAAAGCTGATATTTCTGATAAAGATCAGATTTCGGAAATATTTGAGAAAAACCATCCGCAAAGGGTAGTGCACCTGGCAGCCCAGGCAGGTGTTCGTTATTCTCTTGTAAATCCGCATGCTTATATCGACTCAAACATCCAGGGGTTTTTGAATATCCTGGAAGGGTGCCGTCATCACGCTGTGGAACATCTTGTCTATGCTTCTTCTAGTTCAGTATATGGTGGAAACACACAGATGCCATTTTCGATTCATCACAATGTTGATCACCCATACTCCCTGTATGGGGCCACTAAAAAATCTAATGAATTAATGGCCCATGCCTATAGTCACTTATATGGTATGCCCACCACTGGACTGAGATTCTTTACTGTGTATGGGCCCTGGGGCAGGCCAGACATGTCATTATTTTTATTTACAAAGAAAATATTAAATGATGAGCCCATAGATGTATTTAATAATGGCAATCATAGTCGCGACTTCACGTACATTGATGACATCGTAAATGGCGTTGTGAGTGTTCTGGATAAGGTTGCAAATGCAAATGAAAAATGGGACGGCAATGCACCTGACCCTGGTAGCAGTTTGGCACCATACAGGCTATATAATATAGGAAATAATCAACCTGTTGAGCTACTTGATTTTATCCGGATAATTGAGAATTGCCTGGGAAAAAAAGCAAAGAAAAATTTTCTGCCTATGCAGGCGGGTGATGTGCCAGCAACTTATGCAGATGTAGATGACTTGATTAAAGATGTGAATTTCTCACCGTGCACCTCGGTGGAGGAAGGAGTGAAGAATTTTATTCAATGGTACCAGGAATACTATAAGTGATCCCATTTGATAGAAAAATCGCCGTCATTGGTTTGGGGTACGTGGGGTTGCCGGTTGCTATGGCATTTTCCAGGTTAGGCAAGGTCATTGGTTTTGATATTAATGATGACAGGATTGCCAGTTTAAAAAATGGTGTGGATGAAACACTTGAGGTGGCAAGTGAAGTATTACGTTCTAAATCCATTGAGTTTACCAGTTCTGTTGAATCACTTAAGCAGGCCGATTTTTACATAGTCGCTGTTCCCACTCCTATAGACGCAGATAAACGCCCGGACCTCTCCCTGTTAATAAATGCCACTCAGATATTGTCTGGCGTGATAGGACAGGGGGACATCATAGTCTATGAGTCAACCGTTTATCCCGGGGCGACTGAAGAAGAATGTATTCCCGTGCTAGAGGCACAGTCAGGGCTTATGGCAGGTCAGGACTTCTTTGTTGGTTACTCGCCAGAACGTATTAACCCAGGAGACCGGGAGCATGATTTTTCAAGCATTAAAAAAGTGGTCTCTGCCCAGGATGTGAACACAATTGAGGTGATAGCGGAAGTCTATTCAGCTGTGGTCACAGCTGGGGTATTCAAGGCGGCTTCTATTAAAGTCGCTGAAGCGGCAAAAGTAATTGAGAATACTCAAAGAGATTTGAATATTGCCCTGATGAATGAGTTATCCGTCATCTTCAGGAAAATGGATATAGATACCGGAGATGTACTGGATGCAGCCGGCACAAAATGGAATTTTTTACCTTTTAAACCGGGCCTGGTAGGTGGGCATTGTATAGGCGTCGATCCTTATTATTTGACCCATAAATCTGAGAGTATCGGTTATTCACCTGAAGTGATATTGGCTGGTAGAAAGATAAATGACAGGATGGGGGAGTATGTTTGTGAACTGGTCACAAACAGTCTTAATGATATGGATATCAGTGAATGTATAGTGACGGTCCTGGGTATTACGTTTAAGGAAAATATTCCGGATATTCGTAATTCAAAATCAACAGAAATTGTGAAACTATTGCAGCAAGATGGCATTCAGGTTCAGGTTTATGACCCCATGGCCGATAAAGAAAGATTTTATAAAAATAATGGGATTAATTTACTGGATAAGGATGCATTATTGCCGGCAGATGCCGTTGTGCTTGCGGTTGCCCATCGTGAGTTTGTGGAAGGTGGATGGGTGGGGATTGAACCATTGTTAAAAGAAAATAAGGGTGTGATAGTCGATATCCAACGTATCCTGGATAAGGATTCTGTTCCGCAAGATATTAATTTGTTAAGGATATAACTGTTAAGTAGCAGGGGTTAATATGAAAGTTGTGATGATTGGAAGCGGTTACGTGGGGCTGGTGTCAGGCGCCTGCTTTGCGGAGTTTGGGGCCGAAGTAACCTGTATAGATATTAATGAAGAAAAAATTAATCAATTAAATGCCGGGCAGATACCGATTTATGAGCCAGGACTGGATGATCTGGTTAGTTCGAATATAGAGAAGGGCAGGTTAAGTTTTACTAGTAAATATGGTGATGTGGTTAGCGAGAGTGACCTGGTATTTATTGCTGTGGGGACGCCATCTCGCCATGGTGATGGCCATGCGGATTTATCCTATGTATATCAGGCGGCAAAAGATATAGCAACGCATCTGTCTGGTTACACGGTAATTGTTGATAAATCCACCGTCCCTGTGGGGACAGCCAGAAATGTAAAACGGATAATAGCAACTGAAAATCCTGATGCGGAATTTGATGTGGCCTCCAATCCTGAGTTTCTCCGCGAAGGCGCGGCCATCTCTGACTTTATGCGTCCGGATCGAGTTGTCATCGGCACTGAATCTGAGCGGGCAATTGACGTCTTAAGAGAATTATACAGACCGTTAAACCTAATTGAGACGCCGATCGTATCGACTGATCTGGAAAGTGCTGAATTAATCAAATATGCAAGTAATGCTTTTCTTGCCACCAAGATTAGTTTTATTAATGAAATGTCCATGTTATGTGAAGCGGTTGGTGCAGATGTTCATGCTGTATCAAAAGGGATGGGGCTGGATGGTCGGATTGGTAAAAAATTTCTGCATGTCAGTCCCGGTTATGGTGGTTCGTGTTTCCCCAAAGATACCAAGGCCCTTGTTAGAATTGCCCAGGAGTCAGGTGTGACCAGCAGGATAGTTGAGTCAGTAGTGGAAGTGAATGAGGCGCAAAAGGCAAGGATGGTAAAAAAGATAAGCAATGCGTTTTCAGGTGATATCTCAGGAAAGACCATTGCTGTACTGGGCCTTACATTCAAGCCGGAAACGGATGATATGCGCGATGCGCCATCACTATCAATCATTCCTAAATTAATTGAAATGGGTGCAAAGGTTAGGGCCCATGACCCGCATGGAATGGACGAGGCAAAAAATATGCTGCCTGACTCTGTAAAATATTATGACCATATGTATGATATTTTTTCTGGGACTGATGGCGTTTTGGTGCTGACTGAATGGAATGAATACAGAGGTCTTGACCTAAACAAGATTAAAGAGTCAATGAATGATGATATATTTATTGACCTTAGAAATATTTATGAGCCAGATACTATGAAGAAAATGGGGTTCCAATATCATTGTATCGGTCGACCAACAGCAAAATAGGAAAACATTTCAAATGAATAATAAAATTACCAATGAAAATACCGTTTGGCATGAACCAACAATTTACCGTAAAGACAGGGAAAGAATGAATGGTCATAAAAGCTGCATTTTGTGGTTCACCGGTCTTTCTGGATCGGGAAAATCCACCCTGGCCCATGCAGTGGAAGATACCTTACACAGACAAAATATTCGTACATTTGTGCTGGATGGAGATAATGTCAGAAAAGGGCTATGTAAAGATCTTGGCTTTTCCGACGATGACAGGACTGAAAATATCCGTAGGATCGGTGAAGTCAGCAACCTGCTTATGCAAGCGGGTGTAATTACGATAACTGCGTTCATTTCACCCTTTATTAAAGACAGACAAATAGTCCGTGACCTGGTGGAAGAAGGTGACTTCATAGAAGTGTATTGTCAGACACCCCTGGATATTTGCGAAGAACGGGACCCCAAAGGGCTGTACAAAAAGGCGAGGTCGGGGGAAATACCTGAATTTACCGGTATCAGTTCGCCATATGAAGAACCTGAACAACCTGAGATTACCTTGCAAACAGGGGAAAATACCATTGAAGAATGTGCTCATCAGGTAATCGAATATTTGAAGTCACATAAAATATTCGAGCAGGAAATTAACTAGATAGTCATCTAAGTTACTGAAATAAAAAATTAAAATTCATTTTTTTTTAAAATTTATTATCATTGTTCAAAATATGAACAATATATAGTATCTTGTTCAAAATATGAACACTGAGAATGAAAAGGATGCCCTGACCCTGGGGATCCTACAGACAATAGATAAACAAAATAACGTAACCCAGAGACATCTGGCAGAACGTCTGGGGGTGGCACTGGGCCTGGCCAATTCCTATCTCAAGCGCTGTGTTAAAAAAGGCCTGGTAAAAATAGAACAGGCACCTGCTAATCGTTATCTCTATTATCTCACACCAAAGGGATTTGCGGAAAAGGGCAGGCTTACAGCGAATTATCTCACCATTTCTTTTGATTTTTATCGGCATGCAAGTTCTTCGTGCATGGATATCTACCGGCAGTGCGAAATTGATAATTACCAGGATATCCTCATATGTGGTGTATCGGAGTTGGCAGAGATAGCACTTCTACGGTCCAGGGAATTTAATTTGAATATTGTCGGTTTTCATGACCATAGTTATTGTAAAGCGACTTATCTGGGACTGCAGGTATGGAATCGCATTGGTGATATACCCAAATTT
The DNA here is from genome assembly GCA_038131795.1 of Candidatus Eutrophobius brisbanensis. GTDB lineage: Bacteria > Pseudomonadota > Gammaproteobacteria > Eutrophobiales > Eutrophobiaceae > Eutrophobius > Eutrophobius brisbanensis. Next base: position 668,467 of record JAYPQE010000003.1, read on the forward strand.
GATGTTTGTGTACTTACAGCGTTAAATGCGCCGCATGTGGAGCTGGATTCATTATTAACATCCACCCAAGCACCCAAAATACTAATACCGGAAATACTAGATATTAATCTACCAGGAGAACAGAACGTTGAAGACTGAACAGAGTAATGGTCCGCATATATTAGTCACTGGTGGGGCAGGCTTTATCGGTTCTAATTTCGTTATTAATTGGCTGTCGAAGAATTCAGGCAGCATCATAAACCTGGATTTACTGACGTATTCAGGAAATTTAATGAACCTGTCCATTCTTGAAGGCAATCAAAATCATATATTTATAAAAGGTGATATTGGTGACAGGGCAGTGATTAAGGAATTGTTGGTGAAATATCAGCCCCAGGCCGTGGTTAATTTTGCAGCGGAAAGTCATGTGGACAGGTCGATTGTTGGTCCCGAGGCCTTTGTTGAAACTAATGTGGTGGGGACTTTTCGTTTGTTAGATGAATGTTTTCAGTATTGGAAACAGATGACTGATGATAACAGACAGTCGTTTCGATTTTTACATGTGTCTACTGATGAAGTATACGGTTCGTTAGAAGAAGATGATCCCGCGTTTACAGAATGTAAGCAATACGAGCCCAATAGCCCTTATTCGGCATCAAAGGCTGCATCTGATCATTTCGTCAGAGCATACCACCATACCTATGGGTTGCCGGTAATAACGACAAATTGCTCAAATAACTATGGGCCATATCAGTATCCAGAAAAATTGATCCCACTGGTCATTGCCAATTGCATGGACTGGAAGCCGTTGCCAATTTATGGTGATGGAATGAATGTTAGAGACTGGTTGTATGTGACTGACCATTACGATGCAATCGAACTTGTTCTGAAATCGGGGGAGATAGGTGAAACTTTTAATATTGGTGGCAATAATGAAATTACCAATCTGGAATTGGTGAAAATCATCTGTTCTATTTTGGATGAAGTCGCGCCCTCTGCAAAAGGTCACTATCATGAATTAATTACCTTTGTGACTGATAGGCCGGGTCATGACAAACGTTATGCAATTAATACAGACAAACTAAAAAAAGTCCTGGGTTGGCAACCTAAAGAATCCTTTCAGACGGGTATTAGAAAAACAATTGAATGGTACCTGGCGAATGGGGAATGGGTGGCTGCAATAAAAGATGGTTCTTATATGAATTGGCTTGATACCAATTATTCTGCCAGATAGCACTAGAGTGTATTGATAATAATGTGCGGCTTTTCTGGAATGCTCCTTTATGAACCAAAGTGGAATAAAGAAGATTTCATATCCACGTTGACTAAAATGAATCAGGTGATTCAACATCGAGGCCCTGATTCAAATAATATCTGGTTTGATGAATCTAAAGGGGTTGGCCTGGGGCATTGTCGATTGGCTATCAGGGACCTCTCTCCATCAGGCGCCCAGCCAATGATTTCATCCTGCGAACGCTATGTAATAGCCTATAACGGTGAAATTTACTCACAAACTGAAATTACAAAAGAACTTGTTGAGGCTGGAATTACATTAAGGGGACATTCAGATACTGAGGTGATACTCGAGGCGTGTGCAAAGTGGGGTGTTAATAAGGCCATAAATAAATTAATTGGGATGTTTGCCTTTGCCTTGTTTGACCGGGAAGAAAATGAACTTTATCTGGTAAGAGACCGTTTGGGGATAAAGCCACTGTTCTGGGGTGAAATAGATAACAAACTGATTTTTGGTTCCGAGCTGAAAGCAATCCGGCAGCTTCCAGGTTGGCAGCCAGCGATAAACAGGGCGGCGGTTTCCAGTTTTATGCGGCACAACTATATTCCATCACCAATCTCCATATACCAGGATGTATATAAGCTTGAGCCTGGCACCTTTCTGAAAGTCGATACAACAGGGGTTGTATCCATTACCCGTTACTGGGACCTTGTGGATATTGCTGCAAATAATATCCAAACCAGAAATCAATATGATGAAACATCGACCTTGCTGAAGTTGGAAGAGCTGCTCTCTGATGCTGTAAAAAAACGCATGGTGTCCGATGTTCCGCTTGGCGCATTATTATCAGGAGGTATTGATTCCACATTAGTCACAGCCTTGCTGGCAGAACAGTGTGAACAACAGGTGCACACCTTCACAATCGGGTTTGATGATAAAGTTTATAATGAAGCAGAATATGCCAAAGCCATTGCCAAGCATTTGAATACCCGGCATACGGAACTTTATGCAAGGCCGGAACAGGCAATTGACCTGATAACAAAGGTTCCTTATTACTACGATGAACCATTTGCGGATTCATCACAACTTCCAACATTGTTACTATCTGAGTTAACGCGCAAGTACGTAACGGTTGTACTCTCTGGAGATGGTGGGGACGAATTGTTTGCAGGGTATAACAGGTATACAGATGGGCTAACTATGTGGAATCAGGCAATGGTAGCCCCATTTTTTGTCCGCCGACAACTGGCTAAAGTGCTGTTAAGTGGATCTGTACACATGTGGGACACGCTGGCGCAATTATTGCCCACGCGATTACGCAAGCCACATATGGGTTTAAAGGTGCATAAATTTGCTAATGCCATTTTGACCAGCGATCCAGATGTTATGTATATGAGAATGATAAGTCACTGGGACCCGCCGGACGAAGTTGTAATTGGCTCTAATGAATACAAAGGCATTCTTTGGGATCCCACTATCAAATCAAGATTTCCAGACTTTCTTGATCGAATGCAGTTGCTGGACACATTAACTTACCTGCCTGACGATATCTTAACAAAAGTGGACAGGGCCAGTATGAGTGTTTCCCTGGAAGCCAGAGTGCCACTGTTGGACCACAGATTGGTTGAGTTTGCATGGTCCATGCCGTTGAATATGAAGCTAAGAGATGGTCAGGGTAAATGGGCCTTGAGACAATTACTGTATAAACGCTTACCGAAAGAACTTATAGAACGACCGAAAAAGGGCTTTGGTGTCCCATTTGATAAATGGATGAGAGGACCATTAAGAGACTGGGCAGAGGGGCTGCTCAATAAAAAACGTCTCGATAATCAAGGGTTGTTAGTTTCTTCACGGGTTATGAAAAAATGGCAACGACATCTCGATGGTGAAAACTGGGGTTATCCGCTGTGGAATGTATTAATGTTGCAGGCCTGGCTGGATAATAATGAAGTGAGCTTTTGAATATGATTACAAATATTTCAGGCTTAGTCTGGTCTCGCCGAGAGTTAGTGATAGAGTTAGTGCGTAGGGAATTGAAAGACCGTCATGCGGGACAGGTGGTCGGGGTAATGTGGTCCTTTGGCCACCCGGTTTTATTGATGTGCTTATATACTGTCTTGTTCGCCTACGTTTTTCCTGCGAGGTTTGCTTTAGATGCAGAGGTGGAATTTTCAGCGAATATTCTTGCTGGAATAGTTTGTTGGTTGATGTTTCAGGATATTCTCACCCGGGCGCCTCAAATTTTATTAAATCATGCCAGCCTTGTGAAACAGATCGTCTTTCCTGTAGAAGTGCTGCCCTTGAAAACTGCCATTGCTTGTATATTGCCATTTATGGGAGGAGTGTTATTTGCCATTGGCTACAGTGGCATAAATGGGCATTTATCTGCCATTGTGATCTTTCTACCTGTATTGCTATTCATCCAGTTGCTGGCAATGAGCGGGATTGCGTACTTACTTTGTGTTGTAGGTATGTTTCTGAAGGACACGCGGGATATAATTGTAGTGTTTAACTCCATTAATTTATTTGCCCAGCCGATCCTGTTCAATCCATATGCAACACCAGAGGTGCTGCAGTGGATCTTTATGTTTAACCCTTTTAGCTACGCCGTCTGGTGCTGGCAGGACCTGTTGTATTACGGTGCTGTTATGCATCCAATGGCATGGCTGATATTTCCACTGGGGAGTGTATTGCTGTTTTGTTTCGGTTTGTTTGTCTTTGAAAAAACAAGAAATAGTCTCGGAGACAATCTTTAGATGAACTCAGTGAATGCAATTGTCGTTGCGAACTTAAGCAAGGAATACAGAATATATTTTCACCCTGTAGATTCGATATTGGAGTTAATACTAGGAAAGTCACGTCATATAAAAAAATCAGCTCTTGATAATATTAATTTGACTGTTAAACGTGGAGAGATAGTTGGCATCCTCGGGAGGAACGGTGCTGGAAAGAGTACGTTGTTAAAATTGATCGCAGGGACATTGAGAAATTACACAGGCGAAATCGAAGTCAATGGTCGGATCAGTGCGATATTAGAGCTAGGCACCGGATTCCATCCTGAATACACAGGAAGGGAAAATATTTATATGGGCGGATTTTGTATGGGCATGTCCCGTTCACAAATCAATACACGACTGGATCAGATTGTTGATTTCAGTGAGCTCAAAGATGTAATTGATATGCCGTTTAAAACTTACTCGACTGGTATGCAGGCCAGGTTAACATTCAGCACCGCCATTAGTGTCGAACCGGATGTGTTAATAGTTGATGAGGCCTTGTCAGTTGGCGATGCAAATTTCCAGAAAAAATGTGCCACTTGGATGAAAGGCTTGAGAGATAAAGATGCAACGATCCTGTTAGTGACCCATGATACCAATACCATTACTTCACTTTGTGATAGCGCTATCATAATTGAGAAGGGGAGGGTGTATTCATATGGAGAACCCAAAAAAATAACAGAAGATTATCAAAACCTTCTGTTTGGAAATATCAAAAATTCCGAACGATTATCTGACAGCCAGATTGAGCAACAGCGAAGTCATCCAGAAATCAATACTTTGAATGAAACGCAAATCGGATCCGCCTTCAACAGGAATAACCTCGTGAGGTATGGAAATGAAAAGGCCAGAGTGGAATCCTGGTCTTTAATTGATGGAAACGGAAATACTATTCAAAGTATTAGCTCGGGCGCTTCATTTAAATTAGTTATGCAGGTAGTTGCGTTACAGACAATAGAAGATGTCTCATGTGGTTTTGCCATAAAAGATAAGCGGGGTACAGTTATTTGGGGCATGACCAATATTTCCAGCTTTGGAAAGGCCATCTCAATCCATGATGGCGAATGCATTGAAGTTTCTGTGACAGGACAGCTTTGGTTAGCCGCAGGTGAATATTTTGTCACGTTGGGTATTGCGCATGACGGAAATGGCGAGAAAATTGATTTTATAGAAGATGCAATCAGATTCAATGTCACCGGCACAGACGCAATCTTCACAACATCAATTGTTAATTTGCAAACAGATTTTAATATAGACAAATCCGGCTGAAGAAATGTTGTTAAAATTAATTGATAAAATATTATTTTATATTCAGGGTGAAACCAAACCGACTTTGACACTGGAGAAACTCTTTGATGAATATTTATCTGCGGAACAAATTGACAATTTACTATCTTTGCTAATACGTGCTAAAGACAATTCACGCGATGAAAATCTACGCTATCAAATTGCTGAAGTATTGACGATGGCGGTATATCCTAAATATAAATTCAGCGAATATGGCAGACTGTTTCTCGAGGACCAGGAATTTCTGGAATATTATGAAAAGTTCATGGACCCTCAAAATTGGCATTCATTAGACAGGAAATACGTTTTGAGAGAACTGTTGAAACTGGTGTCCAGCCTGGATGGCGACATAGTTGAATGTGGAAGTTATCAGGGTGCCAGTGCCTGGTTGATGTGCAAAATGGTCAATCATTCAGAGCGAACGGTCCACTTGTTTGATTCATTTGAAGGACTTTCAACACCAGGTGAAAAAGATGGTGATTACTGGGTTGAAGGCGCCTTGCAGTCTAGTGAGAACAAATTAAGAGACAATCTACATGGTTATCAAAATTACCAGGTATACAAAGGTTGGATACCAACTGTATTCATGCAGTGTCAGGTTAACAAAATCAGCTTTTTACATTTGGACGTGGACTTATTTGAACCGACCCTGGAGTCACTGAAGCATTTTTATAGCTGTCTTCAATCCCGAGGAATAATATTAATGGATGACTATGGTTTTAAATCTTGTCCTGGGGCAAAGCTGGCAGCCGATGAATTTTTTGCAAACAAACCAGAACCAATAATTTCTTTACCCACGGGGCAGGCATTGGTAATGAAGCAATGACAAATAAAAATATAATTCAACCGAATTTAAAGCAGGAGAACACAGCACCTGAAAAGTTAGAGTGGACACCAGAGTTGGTCAAACGATTCTGGGATGGCCTGACACATACCAGATTACTGGAATTGGGGTTTTCAAGACAGGTGGGTAAAAGTCTAATTGTTATGATAGAGCATCTCTTGCCTAAGAAAGGCGTCATATTGGATTTTGGAGCAGGTGACGGTGATTTAATCAAATTACTGTGTGAGCGTGGATTTGCGACTTCAGCTTATGAAAACTCAGGTGAACGACAGCATAAGTTAATTCAAATGTTAAGTGATTATGAAAAATTTACAGGGATAGTAGATGCCGCATCCGATCTAAAATTTGATGTGATTATTATGGCAGAAGTTATAGAGCATTTGCTGGATGAAGAGATTGATAAGACTTTAGTAAGGGTAGTAAATATGCTTGTTCCTGGCGGTGTTCTGGTTATAACGACCCCAAACGATGAAGACCTTGAACTGAATATGGCATATTGCCCGATAAGTAATAAGATCTTTCATCGATGGCAACATGTCAGATCTTTTACTGCGGGGTCCCTTAAAGATTTGCTGGCTAAATATGGTGTCGAGGAGCTTGCCACCCACAAAGTTGAATTGAACGACCATATATTTTTACCTGGAGATAACATGTGGGGTCAGAAAATACAGGGTGAGCGACCATCATTTCTATCAGACATCAAAAGTAATATATCGGTGACTGCAGGCAGTGAGCAAAATTTGATCTTTCTAGGTAAAAAAACAAATGATTAATTTGGCAAGACTTGACTGCATGCCGGCGTTTCATCAGTAGATAATTTATATATGGGTAGTTTAAGGGCATATATAAGGAAAGTCGTTCCATTAAGCATCAGGAATATCTTGTATCCATACTATTATCATCCCGTCAACCTGGTGTCGAGAGCATTATCTGAGGCCCAAAAAAAGTATTTGATTCAACGCCGGGTCTATACGAAAGAAACCGGCTCGGGTTCAATTGCACAGCGAATATTAAATAATAAATATCTTAAATATTGTTATTTGAAGATTTGCTTTTTTCTTTACGCTATATATTTTCTCATCTATTTGACGATGAGAAAAATGTACCTTGTTTTATGGGCAGTCATATTAAAATATAGATTCCTGCTGGTTGACACAAATGCGGTGAGTGACATTAAAATAATCGGCGCAAAAACTGGGTTTAAATTACTTTTTTACATAGCAGAGCTACATTATTGTCATTGGTTTGAAGGTTTGACTAAAAAAATAAGCCAATCTTCAATGCCAATTCAACATTCTGGAATTTTGCATGTGATAGGCAGTCTTGGCCCTGGCGGGTCTGAACGGCAATTGGTCATGACTGTTTCATCCTTGGTAAATGAGGCAGATTGGCATGTGAATGTGGCTTGTGAAGACTTGTCTTCAGACTCTGCACGATTTTATTTATCACAGCTTGAAAATCTAAAGGTAAACGTTACAACTGTATCTGAACAGGTGATAATTAATGACCGGGAACAAGCAGATTACTACGCTTCCATTATTGACTGTCTGCCACTGTCTCTTAGAGAGGGCGTTGCAGAGTATATAGGGCTATTGCATAACAATACCCCTGAAATCGCCCATTTTTGGCTAGACAGTGTCTGTATAAAAGGCGGAATAGCGGCAGTCATTACCGGCGTTCCTCGTATTGTCCTTGGTTTGAGGAGTCTTCCTCCTTACCATTTTGCATTTCACAGACCTTATATGCAGCAGGCATACCGTTGGTTGGCGAATCAACCGGGAGTTACTTTGGTTAATAATAGTTATGCAGGTGCAAGGGCGTATGCACAATGGCTTGATGTCCCGCTTGATACAATAAAAGTAGTTCATAACGGATTTAATATCGATGCAGATGAGGTTATTGATAAAAAGAATGAAACCAGTGTGGTTATAAGGCGTAAATTCAATATTCCAGAGGACAGGCCGGTGCTCGGTACCGTCATTCGTTTTTCGGAAGAGAAAAGGCCTTTTTTCTGGATTGAGATCGCCGCCGCAGTTTATCGACTGGATCCCAGTATCCACTTTTTAATAATTGGAGATGGCCCCTTACTGCAGCAAGCTAAAAATAAAACAATTGACAACGGTTTGCGAGGTAATATCCATTTTTGTGAAAATGTTGCAGATGTATATGCCCATATATTAACAATGGACTTGTTCCTGCTGACCTCCAGAGTGGAAGGCTTGCCTAACGTTTTAATCGAATCACAGATATTGGGTGTGCCTGTTGTAACAAGCGATGCAGGTGGTGCTGCTGAGACGTTACTGAATAATCAAACTGGTTGGATATTAGAAAATGAAACCGTCGAGGAAATAGCCCGCAAGGTTTGTGAGTTAATCCATGATAAAGCAAGCCTGGAAATTGCAGGTAACCATGGCAGGAAATATGCTTCTAATAAATTTAGCGTAGAGAAAATGCTGGGTAATATTAGAAAAATCTACAGTCAATCAGATTTTCTACCTGACAAGCATGATCTGATTGCAAGATTCGAGTTTGGCAAAAATTGGGAAAAGTATATCAAGTCTAATTTTAGTAATGAGGTGCTTGAACAGTCTAAAAAGCATTTGATGGAATTTTTGGGGTCGGAGAACTTGAAAGATAAAACATTCCTGGACATTGGTTGTGGGAGTGGTTTGCATTCGCTCTCAGCTATCGATGCGTGTGCATCTGAAGTTTATAGTTTTGATTATGATGTAAATTCTGTTAGAGCAACGCGTTATTTGAAAGAAATAAGGAATCGTATAAATGATTGGACGATTGAACAGGGATCAGTCCTGGATGATGTATATATAAATGATCTTCCTGAGTTTGATATTGTTTATTCATGGGGTGTTTTACATCACACCGGAGATGTTTGGCATGCGATTAAAAATGCTGCAAGTCGTGCGAAGCCTGGTGGGATACTTTATCTGGCCCTGTATTCTGCAGATGTGCAAATTAATCCTGGGCCTGAATTCTGGCTTGAGGTGAAGAAAAAATATTTGTCTTCAGGAATATGGGTGAGACGGAGGATGGAACTCTGGTACATCTGGCGTTTTATGATGGAAAGCCAACCTGCAAAAATTATCAAAGTTCTGAAAAGGGCGCGTGAGTACAAAAAAGAACGAGGTATGAATTTCATGACAGACATCAGGGACTGGTTGGGTGGGTGGCCTATGGAATTTGTTTATGATGATGACGTCATCAGCTTTTGTGAGAAACTCGGATTTAAATTGGAAAAAATAGCCACAGGTGAAGCGAATTCTGAATTTCTGTTTAAAAACACCGCTGACCGTGAGTGATTGATTAAGTATGGGCAGCAACAATAAATCTGTAAAAATACGTATATTAATTGGCAGCCTTGATGTGGGTGGCACAGAAACGCATTTGGTTCGATTGCTGCCGGAGTTGGTGGTTAGTGGGATTGAACCAGTAATTATTACACTTACCCATAAAGGCTTTCTAGCTGTGGAGTTGGAAAAGCTAAATATAAGCGTTTTCAGCCCGCCGATGATAATTCGTGTACTTCAAAGATTTCCATTGATCAGCAGGCTGACAGCCCCCCTTGGTACATTGTTATATTTGTCATTTGTATTTAAACGTTATTCGGCCGACATTAGTTGTTTTTATTTGCCAACTTCATATTATTTGGGAATGTTGGCGCATATGTTAACAGTAGATAAAAGCAGGACCATCATGTTTCGCCGCAGTCTAAATGATTATCAAAGAGATCGTTTCTTTATAAAACTATTTGAAAAATGGTTGCATAAACGAGTCGATATGATAGTGGGGAATAGTCAGGCTGTGATTAGTCAACTCCTTGCCACTGAAGATGCATCGCCTGATAAACTCAGGCTTATTTATAATGGAATTAAGTACCCGCAAAATAACGCCACAGTCCATGATGTGCCACTTATACGGCAAGAATTAGGCATAGATGATGCTACATTGGTTATGACAATAGTCGCCAACCTTATACCTTATAAGGGGCATGTAGATCTAATTCTCGCATTATCGCAAATCAAAGAAAAACTGCCTGATCCCTGGTTGTTGCTTATGGTTGGGAATGGGCTGGAAAGACGACCTGATATAATACAACAAATAGAAATTAATAATCTTGCCGGGAATGTGGTTTGCCTTGGACAAAGGAGCGATATTGAACAAATATATTTGCAAACCGATATTGGACTCCTGGTGTCTCATCAGGAAAGTTTTTCAAATGCTGTCATTGAAGGAATGGCTGCCGGAGTTCCAATGGTAGTTACTGATGTTGGAGGGAATAAAGAGGCAATTATTCATGGGCAGTGTGGTCTGGTCGTTAAACCATGTGCTCCCAATGAGATCGCTTCTGCCATTTTAAAATTGGCTAATAATAAAGTTTTAAGGGATCAGTATGGCAAGAATGCCAGGTCCAGAGTCATGGAAAAGTTTAGTTCTGAAACGACCCTGGAGAATTATCAGGACTTGTTTGGGACCAAAAAAGTCAGAGAGATATGAAAAAAATACTGTATCTGGTGACAGAAGACTGGTATTTCTGGTCTCATAGAAGGCACTTGGCAGAACAAGCTATTAAGGCTGGGTATAAAGTATCGCTTGTTACGAAACCCGGGGCATATAGTGAAAAAATTTCAGCCATGGGGATAAATGTATTTCCAGTTGATATTGCCAGGTCAATCTCCTCTCCATTGAGAGAATTAAAAACCATTTATATCCTGATTGGTATCTACAGGAAAGTCTCGCCCGATTTGTTGCACCATGTATCATTAAAATCAATTTTTCTTGGTTCCATCGCTTCGCTGTTTGCACGGTCCCCGAAAATAATCAATGCATATACAGGACTGGGTTATATATTTATTTCTACAACATGGTTCTCGAAGCTTTTTAGGCTCTTTTTTTTTCCAATGCTTTCACTGCTTACTAGAAGTAATAAGTATTATTCCATAGTCCAGAATAATGATGATGCAATACTTCTCAAGGACAGGGGGCTAATACATTACGATAGATATACACTTATCCCAGGTTCGGGGGTGGATATTGAAGAATTTAAGTATACACCGGAGCAGGATACGAATATGCCAATTGTCATGTTTGCCTCAAGGTTGTTGGTGGACAAGGGGATTTATGATTTTATCGAGGCATGTAAATTAATAAAGAAGGACAATGTTTCATCAAAATTTATTCTGGTGGGGTCTGTTGACCTTCAAAATCCAAGTAGTATCAATGAGTCTGAAGTCGAATCATGGGTTGAAGATTATCTGGTTGAATGGTGGGGGTGCAGGTCGGATATGTATGAAGTCATATGTCAATCAAATATCATCTGCCTACCATCTTATCGAGAAGGCCTGCCTAAAGTATTACTGGAAGCCGCTTCCATTGGTCGAGCAATTGTGGCGACAGATGTTCCCGGGTGCCGGGACTGTGTTCAAAATGGAGTAAATGGATTTACAGTACCACCAAGAGACCCTGTCAGTCTGGCCCTTGCAATTAAACAATTAATTGGGGCAGATGAGACCAGAAGGAAAATGGGCAAGGCCGGGCATGATAACATCAGAAACAGATATGATGTTAGTACAATTAATCATCGAACACTTAGCCTGTATAATGATCTCGTGAATGACCAGTAATTTTGTAAGGAGAAATATCAATATGCATCTGCAGAAAACACCACTTTGTCCTGTTATCCTGGCAGGTGGTGGCGGCACCAGACTTTGGCCGCTATCAAGGGGGCAGTATCCGAAACAATTTCTCACGTTTGGTGATGAACTGTCATTATTGCAAAAAACGATAGTGCGAATGCATGATGTCTCTAAAGAGGATGAACATATGGCCCCGGTCCTGGTTTGCAACCATGATCATCGCTTCCTTGTTAATGATCATGCTGAGCAAGTTGTTGCAGAACTATCAGATATTATACTTGAGCCCCTGGGCAGAAATACTGCACCTGCATTGACAATTGTTGCATTAAAGCTCCTTGAATCTGATCCTATGATGCTGGTGGCGCCCGCAGATCACCTTATTGCAAATACCTCAGAGTTTAAAAATGCAGTTGCGGCAGGTATGGAACAGGCCCTCCAGAATAAATTTGTAACTTTCGGTATTCGCCCAACCAGGCCTGACACTGGGTATGGATATCTAGAAGTTAATCGCAACGATGACGATGTTACGCCGGTGGTTAATTTTGTTGAGAAACCAGATGAAGCCATGGCGATACAATATGTCAATGATGGTAATTATTTGTGGAATAGCGGTATATTTATGATGAAGGCGTCGAGGTGGCTGGATGCCATAAAACTTTATCGTCCGGATATTTATTCAGCCTGTGAAGCGGTAATGTCAAGCAGTAAAGAGATAGACGGGTTTTACCTGCTGCATGATTCCTTTAAAGATTGTCCTGCAGATTCGATTGATTATGCCGTCATGGAAAAATTGTGTAGCAATTCTAATAGTGAAGAACTGGTAGTAGTAAAAACAAACCCGGGATGGACGGATCTTGGCAGCTGGGAGGCAATCTTTGATATTGGCGCAAAAGACGATGATGATAATGTGGTCAGTGGCAATGTCGTATGTCATGAGACCCGCAATTCTGTGATTCAGTCTCATGGAAGATTAGTGGCCACATTTCATTGTGATGATGTGTTGGTCGTTGAAACGCCGGATGCTGTGCTTGTTGGTGATATAAATAACAGTCAGTCTGTAAAACATATTGTTGATAAGCTAATTCAGCTTGAAAAACAAGAAGCCAGTTTGCATCAACTCGTACACCGTCCATGGGGAAGTTATGAAACCCTGGAACTGAAAGAAAATTATCAGGTTAAAAGACTGATTGTTAAACCTGAAAAAAAACTTTCACTGCAATTGCATCATAAGCGTGCCGAGCATTGGGTCGTGGTCAACGGTATTGCGACTGTCACCCTTGGGGACAAGGTGTTCGAGCTAAATGAAAATGAATCAACGTATATACCCCTGGGAGAAAAACACAGGTTGGAAAATAAACAGGCTGTAGACTTGGAAGTCATTGAAGTTCAGTCTGGGAAATATCTCGGGGAAGATGATATCGTCAGGTTTGAAGATGACTTTGGGCGACATAGCAAGGCCTGATGATCCTGCGAAATGAAATCCATATTAATTACTGGTTCAGATGGGTTTATTGGTCAGGGCCTGGTGCAGAAGTTGCAGGGGAAGGATTACAATTTAACATTAGGACAAAGAAAGAATCAGCCCATTTCGGAGTTTTCAGGTAAACATATTTTTCGTCAATTTGATCTGACGGATACTGAATCCATTTTGGCACTCTTCGAAGATAAACCTGATGTAGTGGTGCATCTTGCCGGTCAGGCCCATAATAATTCAGCTAATAACAATAATATCTTTCATGTGAACTGTCATGGTACTGAGCGTATTGCCCGTATTGCGAATGAGTCAGGTGTGAAGTTGTTCATTTTTATGAGTACTGTCAAAGTACATGGTAAACATTCTGGAGGAGGATGTTTATCTGAAAAATCACCAGAGGCGGCAGAAGATCCTTATGCACTGAGTAAGTTATATGGAGAACAGTCTTTGATTACTGTTTGCAATGAAGGCGATATGAAGTTTGTGATCCTTCGCCCACCATTGGTCTACGGTCCTGGCGTAAAGGCTAATTTTCTAAAATTCATGTCCATTATTGACAGCAATGTCCCATTGCCACTGGCAGGTTTTAATAATTGTCGAAGCTATATATATGTTGAAAATTTATGTCACATAATTGAGGGATTGTTTTGCCGGAAAAACTGCTGGAACCAGGTGTATCTTGTGAAAGACGTTGATATTAGTACAAAAGACCTGGCGGTAAAATTATCTTTAGCCCTGGGGAGGAAACCTCGAATTTTCATGGCCCCCACAAATGTAATTAAAATTATTGCCAGGGTATTAAAGAAAAACAGTCAATTTAATAGCCTTTACAATAGTTTGTTAATTGATAATTCAAAATTGCAAAATGACCTTGGCTGGACGACTTCCATGGATTTAGATACGGCCCTGGAAAATACTATAGATTGGTATATGCGTACTAATAAGGGATTAAGTTGACTATGGCAATAGCGACAATTCTGGCAGGTTTTATATTGTTAATGGTGCTCTCATATCTTGTAACAGGCGTGATCCTTAAGGTAGTAAAGAGAAATAAAATTCTAGACCATCCAGGCTCAAGAAGTTTGCATGAAAATCCATTGCCTCGTGGAGGAGGGGTGACAGTAGCAATACTGGTCTTATCTTGTTTATTAGTGATGCAGTTTACAGGGGTGATAAGTGCGCTTGAATTTTGGGCATTTTTCCTAGGAGGCGTCATGACCTTTATCATTGGCCTATTAGATGATGTCAGGACAGTCTCTGTTAAGATTAAGGGGATGGGATATTTAATGGCGGCCCTTTGTGGGGTTGGGATCATAGAGTCTATACAGCTCGGTAATATCTTAGATGAATATATTTCAATTGTAATCTGGAGCGTGGTTATAACCTGGGCTATTAACTTGTATAATTTTATGGATGGCAGTGACGGGCTTGCAGGAATGCAGGCTGTTCTTGCTGGTTTGGTAATGATTTGTGTAGCGTATGTATTAAATCTGGATCTTATCCTTTATCTTTCGCTGGTTATTACTGCTTCTTCATGTGGATTTCTAATCTATAATTTTCCTCCGGCAAAACTGTTTATGGGAGATTCCGGCAGTTGTTTTCTTGGCTTTATTTTCGGAATGACTGGATATTACTCAACCAGGATGGGGCTATTGCCGCTAGCGTTTTGGCTGGTACTATTTTCAGTTTTTATATGTGATTCTGCACTCACTTTAATGATGAGAATCGTGTCTGGGGAAAAATGGTACCAGGCACATAGGCAGCATGCATATCAAAAATTAATTCTCGCTGGGCACAGTCATAGATGGGTATTAATCCATTTTATATTGTTATTTATTGTACTTTTATTGCCTATGGCACTATCAGTATTGAGGTTTGAAAAATACGCAGTATATATTGTGGTGCTTTGCTATATGCTAATCATTACATTGTGGGCAATAATACAATATCAATACAAAAACAGGACTGAAATAGGGTAAGGCACTACATGTTGTCTATATCAAGACGTTACTTAATTATATTTCACGATATATGCATGGCTGTCCTGGCCTGGTTTATGTCATGGTGGATAAGGTATAACCTGGAGTTCCCATTTCCAGATCTGTCGATATGCCTGTCGTCAATTCCGTTAATCATAATTGTGCAGACCTTTGTCTATTGGCGATTCAATCTTTATCGTGGAATATGGCGTTTTGCGAGTTTGCCTGATTTATGGAATATATTGAGGGCGTCATTACTGGGCGGCATGTTAATTATGTTGGCACTATTTCTGTTCATCAGGCTTGAAGGTGTGCCCAGGTCATTGATGGTGCTATACCCCACATTATTAATGTTGTTTTTAGGTGGGCCCAGACTTGGTTATAGATACCTAAAAGATCGCACTTTAAATTTACATCATAACAGTAGTGCAAAGCGTCTGATTATCATTGGGGCGGGCAGGGCCGGAGAAATGCTTGCCAGGGATATGCTCAGGGATGAACGGTTTTTGCCAGTTGGTTTTATAGACGATAACCCAGCCTTGTCCAGATCCGAGATACATGGAATCAGGGTCTTAGGAACAACACAGCATCTCAACAAATATATTGACAGGTATAGACCAGAAATTATTGTGATCGCCATACCTTCTGCAACAGATGAACAGATGCAAAAACTCGTTCAATTAGCTGAGAAGACTAACCTGCCTGTCAGAACATTGCCCAAACTAAATGAGATGGTTACCCACAAACCGTCGGTTCGGGAGTTGAGAAAAGTATCGATTGAAGATTTGCTGGGCAGGGAAAAAATTGAGCTGGATTGGTCATTAATTCAAAAGGGAATAGTCAATAAAAGAGTACTTGTGACAGGGGGTGGGGGTTCTATTGGCGCCGAGTTGTGTCGGCAAATAGTGAAGCTGAATCCTGAAAAACTTATAGTTTTTGAGAGAAATGAGTTTAATCTCTATAGAATTCTGAATGAACTGTCAGAATATAATATGCAAAACTCCATAGAAGGTGTTCTAGGAGATATATGCGATGCAATAAAATTAGAAGACACATTTGAAGAACTAGAACCACAGGTGGTATTCCACGCTGCAGCTTATAAACATGTACCTATCCTGGAAACAGCAGTTCGAGAGGCGGTAATAAATAATGTACTAGGTACAGTAAACCTGATTGATGTGGCTGAAAAATATAACCTTGAAAGGTTTGTGTTTATTTCAACTGATAAAGCAGTAAATCCTGTAAATGTTCTAGGTGCTACTAAAAGGATTGGAGAGCTCTATACGCTGTCAAAAAATTTACAGGGCCTCAGCGTTAGTGTTGTCAGGTTTGGAAATGTTCTGGGATCTGGTGGGAGTGTAATTCCAGTATTTCAAGATCAAATCAGCCGAGGTGGGCCGGTTACAGTCACACATCCCGATATTTCACGGTATTTCATGACTATTCAGGAATCGTCTCAGTTGATTCTTCAGGCCGCCAGCATGGGTAATGGTGGCGAAATTTATGTATTGGATATGGGGGCCCCAGTTAAAATTCTATATCTTGCAGAACAAATGGTTCATTTTTCCGGAAAAACAGGTGAAGTAAAAATAGACATTACCGGCCTTAGGCCTGGTGAAAAGATTAATGAAGAATTGTTTTATAACAACGAGGATGTTGAAAAAACAGCACACAATAAAATTGAACTGGCCAGATATGGTGAAATCAATGTTCATGAGTTAAACACTACCTTGAGAAAACTTCAGACGGCCTGTGATGCATGTGATCATGCAGAATTATATACACTGTTAAAGAAGTATATGACTGGCAATATGAATATAAATAATGTAATAAAACCACCAAAGGTGAAGTAAATGAGTATTAAAAGAGCAGTTTTCCCGGTTGCAGGTTTAGGCGCTCGATTCCTGCCAGCTACCAAGGTTATACCCAAAGAAATGCTGCCTGTAGTTGATAAGCCTATAATTCAATACGCAACTGAGGAGGCCATTAACGCGGGCATAAAAGAATTGATTTTTGTTATTTCTGAAACCAAAAAAAGCATCTTGCATCATTATGGTGATGCAGAAGTTTTGAATCAGGAATTGCTTGAGAAACAAAAACACGATTTACTGGAAATTGTATCTGATATTATTCCGGAAGACATTAAGCTAAATTATGTTGAACAGCATAAAGCATTGGGTCTTGGGCATGCAGTACTTTGTGCGCGTGAACTGGTGGGGGAAGAACCTTTTGCTGTCATTTTGCCGGATGACATGATTGATGATGATGAGCATGGATGCCTGACTCAAATGGTAAAAATTTTTGATGATTATGGATCCAGTATTATTGCAGTGGAGAATGTCAATCCATCTGAAACAGACAAATATGGAATTGTGAGTGCGGAAGCTGTGACTGCAAATGTATCCAGCATGGTAGATATTATCGAGAAACCTGATCCCGAGTCAGCTCCATCAACACTTGCAGTGGTCGGTAGATATATATTAACACCAGAGATTTTTGATTTATTGCAAAACCTTGGAAAAGGAGCCGGTGGGGAGATACAGTTAACTGATGGAATAAAAAAATTATTGAATATTCAATCAGTATATACCTATCAATTTCATGGAAGACGGTATGATTGCGGTTCAAAGCTGGGATATATCATGGCAAAGCTGAATTATGCTCTAAAGCATCCAGAGGTTAAAGATGGATTGCTGGAGCATCTTCAGTCCAGAGAGAGTGAGGGATAGCCGGTTTAAATTGGGCCGATTAATTTAAATACCGATTACTAATTATTAGAAAATGGCTCCTCGGGACGGGCTCGAACCGCCGACCTAGTGATTAACAGTCACCCGCTCTACCGACTGAGCTACCGAGGAACAATACGGACACGTATGGTACTGATGCAGCATATTTTGGTCAACTATCAATATCTAAAAAATTTTGATTATCTGCCTGGATTGGTAGCTTTTCCCCGTGCCGATAAATACTTTCTTTTATCTGCATATGACACGTGAGTTCAAGCTAAATGCCGGTTTTAAGCCTTCCGGCGATCAACCTGATGCAATTAACAGGCTGTTAAACGGTATAAATGATGGATTGCTCCATCAAACGCTACTTGGAGTTACTGGATCAGGGAAGACATTTACCGCTGCGAACATTATTCAAGCCGTCCAACGCCCAACCTTAATACTGGCCCCTAATAAAACCCTTGCAGCACAGTTATATGGTGAGATGCGGGATTTTTTTCCTGAAAATGCAGTTGAGTATTTTGTCTCTTATTACGATTATTACCAGCCGGAAGCATACGTACCATCAACTGATACATATATTGAAAAAGATGCTTCTATCAATGAGCATATTGAGCAAATGCGGTTATCTGCCACCAAGGCACTAATGGAGAGGTCCGATACAATAATTATTGCAACAGTGTCTGCGATTTATGGTTTAGGTGATCCTCAGTCCTATCTGAAGATGGTCCTGCATCTGGACAGGGGGGATATCGTAGATCAACGGCAAATTTTACGCAGATTGGCTGAGTTGCAATATACAAGAAATGAAATTGAGCTACATAGGGCCACATACAGGGTAAGAGGCGATATATTAGATATTTATCCGGCAGAATCAGACAAGCATGCGATACGCCTGGATCTATTCGATGATCAGGTTGAAAGTATTGCCTTGTTTGACCCTTTGACGGGAGAGGTGACTAAAGAGGTGCCTCGGATTACGGTTTTTCCAAAGACGCATTATGTGACTGACAGAAAAACATTACTGGATGCTATTGATTTAATCAAAATCGAGTTGGTTGCAAGACTGGATGAATTGAGACAGCAAAATAAACTGGTGGAAGCACAACGATTGGAACAACGCACACGTTTTGATCTGGAGATGATAATGGAAATCGGATATTGCACAGGCATTGAGAATTATTCTCGTTATTTGTCTGGTAGAAATCCGGGCGAGCCGCCTCCCACCTTATTTGATTACCTGCCTGATGATGCGCTGCTATTTGTCGATGAAAGTCATGTAACGATCCCGCAATTAGGGGCAATGTATAAGGGAGATCGTTCCCGAAAAGAAAATCTGGTTAATTATGGTTTCAGGTTGCCCAGCGCATTGGATAACCGGCCATTACGGTTTGAAGAATTTGAAAGGCTTGCGCCACAAACAATATTTGTCTCAGCAACTCCTGGGGCATATGAAAAAGATCACTCCAGTGAAATAGTGGATCAAGTGGTCAGACCCACCGGATTGGTGGACCCTGAGGTTGATATTCGACCGGTTAATTCCCAGGTGGATGACCTCGTTTCTGAAATAAACGCCAGGATTGCGATTAATGAAAGAATATTGGTAACCACGTTGACAAAGAGAATGGCTGAAGACCTGACTGAATATCTTCTGGACCATAATATAAAGGCAAGATATCTGCATTCAGATATCGATACTGTTGAACGAGTTGAGATCATACGTGACTTACGACTGGGGACATTTGATGTTTTAGTCGGTATAAATTTGTTGCGTGAGGGGCTGGATATGCCTGAAGTATCGTTGGTTGCCATACTTGATGCAGATAAAGAAGGCTTTTTAAGATCGGAAACAACCCTGATCCAGACCATAGGACGTGCTGCGAGGAATATTAATGGTAAAGCAATACTGTATGCCGATAATATTACTGGTTCTATTCAGCGGGCGATAGATGAAACCGATAGAAGAAGAAATAAACAATTGGAGTATAATAAACAGCATAATATCACTCCAATAGGCATTAAAAAGGCGGTGACAGATATTCTGGAGGGGGCAACAGGCCTAAAAGGGGCATCAGCACATAAGATCAAAGAGGCTAAAAATCAATATTTTGGTATGGAGCCCGAGACATTAGATAAGAAAGTGAAAGACCTTGAAAAGCTGATGTATGAAAGTGCAAAAAATCTGGAATTTGAACTGGCAGCAAAATACAGGGATGAGATCCGGAAAATACAGGATGCAGAACTGGAAATAATTAATTAATTTGGAAGACAATATGACCAACGAGAGGAAAAAAGACAAACTCAGGGCCGCTGCACTGGAATATCATACCAATGAACCATACGGCAAGCTGGGAATTCACGCAACCAAGCCACTTGCAAATCAACATGACCTTGCTCTGGCGTATTCACCGGGAGTGGCCGCTGCATGTGAGGAAATAGAAAAATCTGAAGAACAGGCCGCCTATATGACGAGCCGAGGCAATCTGGTTGCAGTTGTGACGAATGGTACCGCTGTATTAGGGCTTGGTGCCATAGGACCGCTGGCTGCAAAACCGGTCATGGAAGGAAAGGCAGTTTTATTCAAGAAATTTTCAGGGATAGATGTATTTGATATAGAAATTAATGAGCGCGACCCGGATAAACTGGTGGATATTATAGCCAGTCTTGAGCCCACATTTGGTGGGATAAATCTGGAGGATATAAAGGCACCTGAGTGTTTTGAGGTAGAGAAGAAGTTAAAAGAGCGATTGAATATCCCCGTTTTTCATGATGATCAGCATGGTACTGCAATCATTGTTGGAGCCGCGGTGTTAAATGGGCTGCGCATTGTTAAAAAAGATATCAGTGAAGTAAAGCTGGCCGGGTCAGGTGCAGGGGCATCGGCTATTGCCTGTCTGGACTTGCTTGTCAATCTGGGGATGAAACGCGAAAATATTTATATTTGTGATTCAAAAGGAATAATCTATGAAGGCAGGGACGAGAAGTTAGACCCATCCAAAGCCAGATATGTACAAAAAACGGATGCCAGGGTATTGGATGATGTCATTGCCGATGCCGATATCTTCCTGGGGCTGTCAGGTCCAGGCGTATTGACCCCTGACATGGTCAAAAAAATGGCGGACAAACCAATTATCCTCGCATTGGCCAATCCCGATCCGGAAATATTACCTGAAGATGCACTTGCAGTAAGACCTGATGCAATTATGGCCACGGGGCGTTCTGATTATCCGAACCAGGTAAATAATGTTCTATGTTTTCCTTATATTTTCCGCGGTGCATTGGATGTAGGTGCGACTACTATCAATGATCCTATGAAAGTAGCGTGTGTCCATGCCATAGCAGATCTCGCAACAGTTGAACCCTCAGATATTGTATCCAGGGCCTATGGTGGCAGTAATTTAAGATTTGGTCCGGAATACCTTATTCCGAAACCGTTTGACCCCAGATTAATTGTTCGAATTGCGCCAGCAGTTGCCAAAGCAGCTATGGAGAGTGGTGTCGCTACCAGGCAAATTTCAGACATGAAGGTTTATAGGCAAAAGCTATTACAATTTATCTTTCAGACGGGCACATTGATGAACCCTGTTTTCGATCAGGCCAAGCAAGACCCGAAAAAGGTTGTTTATGCAGAAGGAGAAGAACGCAAAGTATTGCAAGCCGTGCAACAGGTTGTGGATGAGGGAATTGCCATTCCTATTCTCATCGGTCGCCCCAATGTAATTAGCAAGCGGATAAATGAACTGGGTTTGAGAATTCAGGCAGATAAAGACTTCGAAATTGTCAGCCCACTCTACGACAAGCGGTTTAATCAATACTGGAAAATGTATCATGAAATCATGGGGCGAAGCGGCGTGTCTCCGGCTGAAGCAAAAAATACAGTCAGGACCAAAAACACAGTTATTGCGGCCTTAATGGTAAGGCGCAATGAAGCGGATGCCATGTTATGCGGGGCAGAAGGTCCATTCATTAGTCATTTAAGATTCATACGGCAAATCATTGAAAAAGAAGAGGACGTGACCGCACTTGCCGCAGTCACGGCAGTTGTTTCTCCACGGGGGCTATTCTTCCTTGCTGATACACACGTCACGCAAAATCCAACTGCAGATGAAATTGTGGAAAAAACCTTGCTGGCAGCCAAAACAGTACAGCGCTTTGGAATTAAACCCCGAATTGCCTTGCTGTCACATTCCAATTTCGGGTCCAGAAATAATACATCGGCCAGAAAAATGCGAAAAGCAGCAAAAATTCTCAGAAATATGGAAAACAACTTTGTGGTTGAGGGGGAGATGCATGCCGATGCGGCCATTTCAGATGAAATTCGTAACAATGCGTTATCAAGTTCCCGTCTGAAAGGCAAAGCGAATCTGTTTATAATGCCTAACATTGATGCTGCCCATATTACTTACAGCATGTTAAAGATGGTCGGTACGGGGGGGACAGTTGGACCGATCCTGGTAGGCAATTCCAAACCTGCCCATATACTAACCAGTTCAGCAACAGTTCGGGGCATTATCAATATGACCGCACTGTCAGTCGTAGAATCTCAGGATCAGTTAGACCAGATGGATTTGATTAGTTGAGATAATTAAAGTAGATAATCAAAAGACGTTCATATACTAATATCCTCTTTAAACTTTTTGTTTTTCAATTTATACTTGGCAGCACAGGCGCGTAGCTCAGCTGGTTAGAGCATCACCTTGACATGGTGGGGGTCGTTGGTTCGAATCCAATCGCGCCTACCAATTTCTAGCAGGCGGAATGTATCATCGCGTTTCACCTTTGATTTACCACGATTACCAAGTGGCCTATTGTGGGGGCCACCACTGACACAGAAGGGTTTAGCATGCCTCAAATTACGTTACCTGACGGTAGTCATCACGACTACGATCACCCAGTTTCAGTCTATGATGTTGCCTCGGCTATTGGCCCTGGACTGGCCAAGGCCGCGTTGGCCGGCGAGGTGGATTCAAAACTTGTAGACACCTCTTTTGTCATAAAAAGCGATGCAGTGCTCAGGATCATTACTGATAAAGATCCTGAAGGTTTGGAGATTATTCGTCATTCCTGTGCACATTTAATGGCGCAGGCCGTGAAACGACTGTTTCCTGATGCCCAGGTTACTATCGGACCTGTGATTGATGATGGCTTTTATTATGATTTTGCGTATGACAGGGCATTTACACCTGAAGATCTGGAAAATATTGAAGCAGAAATGGAACGAATCACCCAGGAAGACATCCAGGTCCATCGAAAATTAATGGCAAGAGACGATGCGGTCACATTTTTTAAAGGCATGAATGAGGCTTACAAGGCCGAAATAATCGCTTCTATCCCTGAAAATGAACAGTTGTCCCTGTATGAACAGGGTAACTTCATCGATTTATGTCGTGGCCCTCATATCCCCAGGACTGGCAGTATAAAGGCATTTAAATTAACTAAACTCGCCGGGGCATATTGGCGTGGGGATTCCAATAATGAAATGTTGCAGCGTATCTATGGTACAGCCTGGCCCAGTAAAAAGTTATTGCGCCAATATTTAAACCGGCTGGAAGAAGCCGAAAAGCGAGATCATCGAAAACTCGCCAGAAAACAGGGGTTGCTGCATTTTCAGGAAGAGGCACCTGGCATGGTGTTCTGGCATGACAAAGGCTGGACACTATACCGCATAGTAGAAAATTATATACGGCACAGGCTTCTGGAATCCGATTATAAAGAGATTCGAACCCCTCAGGTCATAGACCGGGTGTTATGGGAAAAATCAGGCCATATTGCAAAATTCAGTGATGATATGTTTATGACCAGTTCAGAAAATAGAGAATATGCAATTAAACCCATGAATTGTCCGGCCCATATCCAGGTCTTTAATCAGGGATTAAAAAGTTATCGTGAATTACCCATACGGTTATCTGAATTTGGTTGTTGCCATCGCAATGAACAATCCGGTGCATTACATGGCCTGATGCGGGTCAGGGGGTTTACCCAGGATGATGCCCATATATTTTGCCGGGAAGACCAAATTCAAGAGGAGGTACTGGCATTTATCAAATTACTCTATTCTGTATATGCAGACTTTGGATTTGACGATGTCATTGTTCGCCTGTCTACCCGTCCTGAAAACCGTGTCGGTAGCGATGAAATTTGGGATAATGCCGAACAGGCGTTAGAACATGCCCTGGATGCCAGTGGCCTGGAGTGGTCAATTCAACCGGGTGAAGGGGCATTTTATGGCCCCAAAATAGATTTTTCACTGCGTGACTGCATCGATAGGGTCTGGCAGTGCGGTACCATTCAGGCAGATTTTTCCATGCCAGGACGGCTTGGCGCGGCCTATGTGGATGAAAATAGCCAAAAACAGGTCCCGGTAATGCTCCACAGGGCAATTCTGGGGTCTTTAGAGCGTTTTATTGGTATTCTTATCGAACATTATGAGGGTGCTTTCCCTTTATGGCTATCGCCATTACAGGCGGTAATTGTGTCAATTACCGATCATCAGGCCGAATATGTGAGAAAAATTGAAGAAACCCTGAAAAAACAAGGGTTCAGAGTCGAATCAGACTTGAGAAATGAAACGATCGGCCTTAAAATCCGCGAGCACGCAATGCAACGTGTCCCGTATCAATTAATTATCGGGGCAAAAGAAGTGGAAACAAATTCTGTGGCCGTGCGTACGCGAGAGGGCAAAGACCTGGGTTCCATGGAGCTTGAAGGGTTTATCAATCGCCTGAATGATGAAATCGCGTGCCGCGGTCGTAATCTTTAGGAGGGAGGAAAAACATATCGTAGTTGAAAAACAGAACCGTTTGAATGAGGAAATCATTGCAGACAATGTCCGGTTAATAGGAGAGGATGGAGAACAGATAGGTATCGTAACTACCAAAGAGGCATTAGGACTGGCAGACGAGGCAAACCTGGATTTGGTTGAAATTGTGCCGAATTCTGAGCCACCCGTATGCAGGATTATGGATTTTGGTAAGTTTCTGTTTGAGCAGAATAAAAAGAAAAATGCTGCCAAAAAAAAACAGAAGCAGATACAAATCAAGGAAGTCAAATTCAGACCTGGAACAGAAGAAGGCGATTATCAGGTCAAATTAAGAAACATCACCCGGTTTTTAAGCCACGGTGACAAAGTTAAAGTGACATTACGATTTCGAGGGCGTGAGATGGCCCACCAGGATTTGGGAATGAAAATGCTGGAACGAATAGAGGAAGACCTTCTGGAGTATGGGGTGGTTGAACAAGCCCCTAAACTTGAAGGTCGACAAATGGTTATGGTCATTGCGTCAAAAAAATAGAAAGTAGATGGAGTTAATATTTAATGCCAAAGATTAAAACAAATAGAGGTGCTGCAAAACGATTCACCAAATCAGCATCTGGAAAAATAAAACATAAACAGTCTTTTCGCAGTCATATTCTGACCAAGAAAAGTACTAAGCGAAAGAGACACCTGCGGCCCATGAGTGAAGTGCATGACAGAGATCAGAAGGCGGTCGCACGTATGATCCCCTACATGTAGATTTTGGAGAATTAAGTAATGGCGAGAGTTAAAAGGGGTGTCATAGCCCATGCAAGACATAAAAAAGTCCTGTCCCAGGCCAAGGGATATCAGGGCAGACGAAAAAATGTTTACCGTGCTGCAACTCAGGCAGTTACCAAAGCAGGTCAGTATGCGTACAGAGATAGGCGTCAACGCAAACGTCAATTTCGTGCACTGTGGATCGCAAGGATAAACGCAGCAGCCCGACTATATGGGATGACTTATAGTCAGATGATAAATGGACTGAATAAGGCCCAGATTGATATTGATAGAAAAATGCTTGCCGATCTGGCTGTCCATGATCAACCAACTTTTGCCAGCCTGGTTGATGAAGCAAGGACGGTACTGAGCAATTAAAATATTAACTCTGTTGTAATTTCTGTTTTTGAATTACACGGTTAATTTTATTTTGCAGTATTGCCAGTCAAAAATATATCTTTTTAGGGCAGTAATACATGATCTGCCCTGTCGATACTAAACAATGGGTAATTTAGAGCACATACTCAAAAACGCATTGGATGAAGTCAGCAATGCATCTAATGTGGAAGCAGTCGAGCAACTGCGCGTCCATTATCTGGGCAAAAAAGGTCTGCTAACGGAAAAACTCAAACAACTTGGCAGCTTACCCCAGAAGGAAAGACCCGAGGCAGGTCAGCAAATAAACAGGGCCAAGATTTCATTACAAGACGCTATTAGTAATAAAAAAACTGCACTGGCATCCGAACTGTACGCGGAAAAACTGGAAGCAGAATATATTGACATATCATTGCCCGGAAAGGGGCAACAGCCCGGTAATCTTCATCCCATTACTCAAACACTGTTTGAAATTCAGGAAATATTTATTTCAAATGGATTTGAGATTGCGGATGGACCTGAGATAGAAGATAACTATCATAATTTTGAAGCATTAAATATTCCTGAACATCACCCTGCGAGGGCGATGCATGATACATTTTATTTTGATGCTGACAGGTTGTTGCGCACGCATACTTCAAATGTACAAATAAGATACATGAAGGCAAATCGCCCTCCTATTGCAATCATAGCTCCCGGGCGCGTGTTTCGTTGTGATTCAGATATGACCCATACACCCATGTTTCATCAAATTGAGGGGGTATTGATCGATAAAAATATTACCTTTTCCCATCTAAAAGGGGTGCTGAATTCATTTTTGATGCGTTTTTTTGAACGTGAATTAAAGGTCAGGTTTAGACCCTCTTATTTTCCATTCACAGAGCCGTCGGCAGAAGTAGATATAATGGGGGAGAATGGTTGGATGGAGATACTCGGATGCGGGATGGTACATCCAAATGTATTAAACAACGTAGGGATAGACAGTGAAGAGTATTCAGGGTTTGCTTTTGGGCTTGGAGTTGAGCGAATGGCTATGTTGAAATCAGGGGTTGATGACATCAGATTATTTTTTGAGAACGATATACGTTTTCTAAATCAGTTTTAATGATGGCATTGTTGATTGTTCTGGAAGGGTAAATATGAAAATCAGCGAAAAATGGTTGAATGAGTTTGTTGGAAAAAATGTGTCAACAAATGAAAAGTCAGAGCTGTTTACCATGGCAGGACTGGAGGTTGATGCAGTGGAAAGCTGCGCCATCGAAATTTCCGGCGTTGTGGTGGGGAAAGTAATCGATTGCGAAAAAATTCCCGGAACTGAAAAATTATCTGTATGCAAAGTGGACGATGGTAGTGATGTAACAAAGCAAGTGGTGTGTGGTGCTGATAATGTGTCGTCAGGAAAATTGTATCCATATGCAAAGCCAGGGGCGGTATTGCGCAAAGGTCTGACGATAGAAGCACGTGAAATTCATGGGGTGCTGTCTGCAGGAATGTTGTGTTCAGCCTTCGAGCTCGGTTTGGCAGATTCATCCACCGGTCTCTATGAGATTGATGTGGATGCAACCCCCGGCATTGAGTTGCGCAGTTTACTTTTACTTGATGATAATACATTCGATATATCATTAACACCTAACCGTGGTGATTGTCTAAGTGCATTAGGGTTGGCAAGGGAACTGAGTGTTCTTTCAGGTGCAAACTATAGACAACCAGTGCTACAGGAAATCCCCGCAACAATTAATGATAAATTGAGTATTGCTCTGCTAAACCCTGAAGCATGTCCAAGATATTGCGGCAGGATTGTTAAAGGTGTTAGTGCTAGCGCAATCACACCAGTCTGGATAAAAGAACGTTTGCGAAAGTCGGGTATCCGGGCAATTAACATTATTGTCGATTTGACTAATTATGTGATGCTGGAGATGGGGCAGCCTATGCATGCATTTGACCTACAAAAGCTTGATGGCAATATCGTGATACGTATGGCAGAAGAGGAGGAAAAAATCAGGCTGCTTGATGGAGAGGAATATACACTTCAGGATAATACTCTGGTGATTTGTGATAACTCAGGTGCAATTGCCATGGCTGGAGTTATGGGCGGTGAATCAAGCGCTGTTACCTTGGATACTTTGGATGTCTTTCTTGAGTCTGCATTTTTTACCCCGACGGCCATTATGGGACGAGCCAGGCAATATGGATTTCATACCGATGCATCACATCGATTCGAGCGCGGCGTAGACCCGGAATTGGCAGAAAAGGCATTATCCAGACTAACAGCATTATTGCTTGAGTATTGTGGAGGTGAGCCTGGTCCTGTAGTCCATGCTCAGTCCAATGAAAATCTCCCACATTCAAAACCGGTTTTACTCCGTTATGCCAAATTAAACCAACTCCTGGGGAGTAATATCGATACTGATAAAACAGCTGATATTCTGGTCAATCTGGGATTTACTCTTGAAGCCCATGAAGATGGCTGGAAGGTGACAGTGCCTTCTTATCGTTTTGATATTGAACAAGAAGTAGACCTCATTGAAGAAATTGCGCGAATTTATGGATATCAGCATATCCCTGAGACATTACCAACTGTCAGTATCAATTTGGCAAAACGTCATCAACGGACACAACAGCGGGCCCTGTTAGTCAATCGCCTTGTTGCCATGGGCTATACCGAGGCTATCACTTATAGTTTCGTTGACGCGGACGTGCAAACATTACTTGGCTATGACGATGGTACATTGATGCTTTTAAATCCCATCTCCACGGATATGTCGGCAATGCGCCAATCACTTTTGCCTGGATTACTCGCCGCGTTACAATTCAATATCAAGCGGCAGCAAAACCGGCTGAAACTTTTTGAATTTGGTCGATGTTTTAAAATCACTGGAGAGCAACTTGAAGAATCTGATCGACTGTCCGGTATTAATTATGGAAATGTATATAAAAAACAATGGGGTATGAGTGAAATTTCAAGTGATTACTATAGTATCAAATCGGATTTAGAGGCAGTATTGAAACAATTCATTCAAACAGAAGAAATACGCTATCAGAGAACCGAAAATAGTGCCTTACATCCTAATCAAAATGCTGAAATTTTCTATAATAATCAGAATATTGGATTTATCGGCACATTAAATCCACGAATTCAGAGCGCACTGGACCTACCTGGGCCCATTCAGGTGTTTGAGATTGATATCTCAATAATTCCTGAAAAATCACCGGCAAAATACGTGAAAATCAGTAAATTTCCGTCAATTAGGCGAGATATATCGGTACTGGTAGATGAAAAATTACCTGCTATTGAGGTGATAAATGCCATTAAAAATACCGATTCGGAGTTACTGGATAACCTAGAGTTGTTTGACGTATATCAGGGGGAAGGTATTGATCTAGGGAAAAAAAGTCTTGCATTGGGCTTGACCTTTCGTGGATCTTCCAGCACTCTAACGGATGAGGAGGCGGACATTGTTATCGGCAATGTCATTCGTTTGTTAAATAATCAATTTGGAGCTATTTTGAGAGAATAGATCATGGGGGCATTGACCAAAGCAGATATGGCGGAAATGTTATACCAGGAACTTGGTTTGAATAAACGCGAGGCAAAAGAACTGGTAGAGATGTTTTTTGAAGAGATCCGGGCATCACTTGAGAGTGGAAATCAGGTGAAATTGTCGGGATTTGGTAATTTTGATTTACGAGACAAAAACCAAAGACCAGGTAGAAACCCAAAAACGGGAGAGGAAATTCCTATTAGTGCCCGTCGTGTGGTTACATTCAGACCCGGTCAAAAGCTAAAATTGAGAGTAGAATCATATGTTGGAAGCGTCCAATAACACTGAATTGCCTGCAATTCCAGGAAAGCGGTATTTCACCATAGGTGAAGTAAGTGATCTTTGTGCAGTAAAACCCCACGTATTACGTTATTGGGAGCAGGAATTTCCTCAATTAAAGCCACTTAAGCGACGTGGAAACAGACGCTATTATCAGCGTCATGATGTCATTATTATCCGTCAGATACGTAGTTTGTTATACGAGCACGGGTTTACCATCGGTGGTGCGCGGCTGAAATTATCTGGCGCAGAAGCCAAAGATGATTCAAATCAAAGCCAGCAGATTATTAAGCAGCTCAGGAGTGAGCTGGAAGAAGTCCTGGATTTACTGAAACGATAGTTTCAGCCAATCCCAAGTCATCAGTTACAAGTCATACGTATTTCATAACAACATTAAAACACCCTGTATATTACTCTTAGATACCGTTGGCAAAATCAACTTTCTTCCAGTAATTTGTTGCTTGTAACTACTGTTTCGGGGCGTAGCGCAGCCTGGTAGCGCACCTGCATGGGGTGCAGGTGGTCGGAGGTTCAAATCCTCTCGCCCCGACCAATCCTGGATCCGATATAATGATTACTCCTTGCGAAATCGTCTGAAGATTAAAGGGCATTTATATGTGTGGGATTATTGGCGTAGTAAGCCATAGTAATGTAGTTGATAAATTAACGACTGGGTTAAGACGTCTGGAATACCGCGGGTATGATTCTGCAGGGATTGCGGTGATTGATGGGCAAGAAAATATTTGTGTTAGAAAATGTATTGGTAAGGTCAATGACCTGAAGGCTTTAATTGAAAACCAGCCCGTCTCAGGAAGTGTCGGTATTGCACATACGCGGTGGGCAACGCATGGCGCTCCAAGCACAATAAATGCGCATCCACATGTAAGCAAAGATCTAATCGCAATTGTCCATAACGGCATAATTGAAAATCATATGCCGCTTCGGGAAAATTTAATTACCAATGGTTATGATTTTCAATCCGAGACGGACACGGAGGTTATTGCCCATCAGACACATCTCAATTTAACCGAGGCATCAGATTTAATATCGTCTATCAGAGCCACTGTAAACGATCTGCAAGGTGCATATGCCATAGGTTTTATCTTTAAGGATTACCCTGATCGAATATTTGCAGCGCGACATGGCAGCCCATTAATAATCGGGGTCGGTGAGGCCGAATATTATATTGCATCAGACATCTTTGCCTTGTTGCCCTATACAGATAAATATTTGGTAATGGAAGATGGTGATATCGCGGAAATCAGCCTTTCCACAGGAATTAAAATTACTGATATTGATAATAATATTGTCGATAGGGAAATTCAGTGGACTGATTCTTCTCTTGAAGAGGGTGAGAAATCTGGCTTTAGACATTATATGCAAAAGGAAATATTTCAGCAGCCTCAAGCCATTGAAAACACTCTTGCACGAAATATTAGTGATGAACATATTAAAATACTAGATTTAGATAACAGAGGTATTTTTAATAAAATACGGGCAGTTCATATCGTAGCCTGTGGCACGAGTTATCATGCCGGTATGGTGGGGCGCTACTGGCTGGAGAATATAGCAGGCATCCCTTGTGCAGTGGACATCGCCAGTGAATACCGTAATTTTGATTTCTATGCAGATCCAGAGACCTTGTTTATTGTGATATCTCAATCTGGTGAAACTGCCGATACCTTATCGGCATTGCAAAAAGCAAAAGGTGAAAATTACCTGTCAACATTAAGTATTTGTAATGTCCCTGACAGTTCTATTACCAGGGAAACCGAATTGCAAATGATGACAATGGCAGGCATAGAAATTGGAGTTGCATCGACCAAGGCTTTTACGACACAGTTGCTCAATTTATTGATCTTAACTTTGGCCATTGCAAAAGTAAGAAATAATGACCAGATTGAGATAAATGAATGGATTCACCATTTAAAAAAGATTCCTCAGCAGATGGATGAAATATTAGGCCTGGATGAACACATCAAGGTAATGGCGGAACGCTTTGCCAGCAAAGAGCATGCACTTTATTTGGGCAGGGGGGTTATGTTGCCAATTGCAATGGAAGGGGCATTAAAATTAAAGGAAATCTCTTATATTCATGCTGAAGCCTATCCAGCAGGTGAACTTAAACACGGTCCACTCGCCCTGGTGGACAGCAATATGCCGGTTATCGCAGTTGCCCCTAACAATACATTATTGACAAAACTCATTTCGAATCTACAGGAGGTGCATGCCAGGGGAGGGGAATTGTATGTCTTTGCGGATACCGGAGTGGACCTTGGACGGTTTGATAATGCACACAAGTTACATATGGAAATTGAAAATAATATGCTGGCGCCTATATATTATGCAGTGCCAATGCAATTACTGGCATATCATGTTGCAGTATTAAAAGGGGCGGATGTTGACCAGCCTCGAAATCTGGCGAAATCAGTCACAGTAGAATAAAATATTGATTTAATTTAAAAAAGTTTAGGGTAACTAACGTACCCTAAACTTTTTTGGTTAGTTCGAGTTACGCGACTATTATCCGAAACCTATGTTGCACATTCCGTCATAAATCGTAATTACATCACCATCGACCCCGATTAACTTTCCTTCAACACCCAAGTCGCCTCCCCTAAGAAAGACCTTCCCACGTTCAACTTCTCCAGCAAGAAAAACTGCACCTGTATCGAGGTTACCAAGCAAAGAATTTTCCAAAGGAAGCGTTAATCCGTCACCAAAAATGTCCATGAGTTTCATGATATCCATTTCGGTTGCCATCCACTCTCCTGAGGTGTTGATGGTAGTTTCAGAAAGAAAGGAGCACTCTACCTTTGCAGCATGAGCGCTGCCTACACTAAAAATAACTAATCCAAACGCGAACAAGCAGCACTTTAAAATTTTCGACATTGTATCCTCCTTTTGTAATAATCGGTCACATCACTCGGATAATTTTGGATCATAAACAACAAAAAATAAATCAGAATTTTGGTTCAAATTTTTATACTTTAATTCAATGGTTTGCACGTTGAATGGGATGCTTATCGTAACTTTCCTTTATTTAGAAATGCATATTCACTCATCAAGATAGTCTTATCTACTACTTCCATACTGAAGTCTGACCACACCGGCGGATACTCTCGGTTTAGCAACTCTTCCTTTGCTAATCTCTTTTTCAGAATTGAATGGACGTGAGCACCTTTGAACGTCCTGCCGCGCACGGTCAGGCATCCTTCCTTGTTCAACAACTCAGCGATGCCATCAAAGGTCATGCCTTTCTCTCGATGCTCAGAGATGGTTTGATAAAGGAACAATTGATAGTCTGAGTAGTAATTTCCGGTGAGGGCAGGGGAACGACAGGTGAGTGCGAATTTGAATACTACATCCGCAGGCAAAAAACGCGTCACTACACCGAACAAATGCCACAGTGGAATAGTTTTCATATTGACAATGCAGAAATCAAACCGCTGAAAATATTATTAGTAGATGATAACCCCGATAACCGTTTATTGGTGAAAGCCTATTTGAAAAAATTGCCTTACGATCTTTAAGAAGCTGAGAATGGGGAATAAGCATTAAATAAATACAAAACTCCTCAATTTGATGTTGTGCTGATGGATGTTCAAATGCCGGTCATGGATGGCAGGGTCGAAACCAGAAAAATCCGTGAATACGAAGTGCAAGATAAACTAAAACATACGCCTATTATTGCCTTAACCGCACATGCAATAAAAGAAGAAGTGGAATTGTGCCTGAAAGCAGGATGTGATAGTCATTTAAGTAAACCAGTTAAAAAATCGACCCTCATCTCTACAATTCAATCAATGACAGCTTAAATACTGTGCGACGGTTTATTCCAGCCAGGCATTAACCTTATCTATATCATCAACAGTTAAAATCCCTGCGGCTTGCTTGAGGATTAGCGTGTTGACTATGTAATCGTATCTGGCCCTTGCGAGGTCGCGTCTGGCCTGAAATGTGGCCCGTTCGGCTTGTACCACATCAACTGCGGTTCTGGTGCCCACTTCAAATCCTGCCTGTGTTGCCTGCAGTGCAACTTCACTTGAGATTACGGCCTGTTCCAGGGCCTTTATCTGGCTGATGCCGGACATAACGCCAAGGTATGATTGCCGGGTTTGTCTGTGTGCGAGTCTTCTGGCCTGTTCCAAACGTTCCAATTGCTGATTCAATCTTTCCTGTGATTCACGTACACGTGATGAAACTGCACCGCCTGAGTAGATAGGTACATTTAATTGAAGTGAAATCTGGTTGTTAGTTGTTTCACTGTCTCCACTGGTATCATTTTCACTGTACGTGCGTCTCGCATTAAAATCGACTGTTGGGTAGTGTCCCGAGCGCTGTATCTTGATTTCGTCGCGTGCAATATCGACGGCATGAATCGCCGTAATGACATCAAGATTTTCAGAGAGGGCCATATCTGACCAGGCATCAATATCATTGGGTTCAGGAGAGACCAGCGGCATTGAGTCAGTTAACCCATCCAGGTCATATATATAATTTCCCGTAATTTCCCGTAATGCCTCACCTGCATTATCAATTTCATTTTCTGCCCGAATTTTTTCAGCAACGGCACGGTCATAACCGGCCTGGGCCTCCTGTACATCAGTCACAGCTGTCAGACCCACTTCAAAACGCTGTTTTGCCTGTTCCAGTTGTCTGCTAAGTGATCTCAACTCCGCCTCAGCAAAGTTTAAATTATCAATAGCTGATAACACGTTGAAATAGGCGGTCGATACGCGTATTGCCAAATCAAGTTCAGCGGAGGCAAGTTCAGAGTCTGCCTGTTTTATGGTTTTATCCGCTTGTTTGATCCTGAAAAAACGATCGGCTCTTAAAATTGGTTGTGTCAAGTTGAGAGAATAACCACGGGAATCAGAATTGGTGCGGTCAGATACATCAAGTCCCTCGTTTCCGAAGACAAATCTGCTTGTGCCGGAACGTGTTGTACTGGTGCCAGCTATATCGGCTGAGAGACCCACAGAAGGCAGATATGTTGCCATTGCCTGGGGTCGATCTTCCAATACGGCACGTTTGTATGCGGCAACCTGTCTGAATGCAGGATCGTTAATCATAGCCTGTTGATAGACTTCAATCAGGTCTGCAGACATTGCTAAGTGATGGGGGGCAATTGAACAGATAATGATTGACCAAAGTAATATAAAATTAAGATGTATTTGTTGCATTATGAAAAAGCCTTTCCCGGTGATGTTCAAGTGTTTGCTCAGTTGAATATGATTGCTGCATTAATGTGTTTGAATTAATACCTTGGAATAGTATTGTCTATGTGTTCAGCCCAAGCATCAATGCCACCTTCAAGGTTATATAATTCAGAGTCAATCCCAGTTTGTTGCAGCATGAGTCCTGCAGTAAAGCTTCTTGCTCCGTGGTGACATATAAGCACAATTTTGTTGTTTTTGGATATGGCATCAATATTGCTTTGCAAGGCGTGCAACGGAATATTTATACTTCCCTTTATATTGCAATTATCAAATTCCCATTGTTCTCTCACATCCAGTAAAAATAACTGTTCTTTTTTCAGCCATTCTTTTAGTGTATGAATATCAATATTATTCATGTTTATCAGAAAAGAAACTTGCTGATTT
Source organism: Candidatus Eutrophobius brisbanensis (assembly GCA_038131795.1). GTDB lineage: Bacteria > Pseudomonadota > Gammaproteobacteria > Eutrophobiales > Eutrophobiaceae > Eutrophobius > Eutrophobius brisbanensis. The sequence continues at coordinate 703,736 of JAYPQE010000003.1, forward strand.
TTTCAGTGCCAATTAATGCGGGTATATCAGTTTCAAAAATAACTTCATTAGTGAATTGGTTATCGTCAATGCGAGTGATAACGCTGGCATTCATGACTGGAGTCTCTCCTGTTATCGCAAACATCCTGCCGCCTATTTTTAATTGCTGTTGAAATTCACTGTTTAACATTGGAGAGGAACCAGTCAGTACAATGACATCATAAGGTGAATTGGGTTTCCAGCCATGTATGCCATCCGCAGTAATAAGCTCCACGTTATGAATATTATTTTGATTAAGTAATTTTTTGGCTGATTGCGTGAAGTCAGGGAAGATATCAAGGCTGGTGACTGTTTTACCAAAGGAGGCAAGTACGGCTGTCAGGTATCCGCAGCCAGTTCCAATTTCAAGTATGTTGTCGGATTCCTTGATTTTTAAAGATTGAACTATTCTGGCTTCCACTTTGGGTTGCATGGTGACCTGATCATGGGCCAGAGGAATATTTATGTCAGATAATGCAAGTTTTCGATATTCTTCAGGGATAAAGTCTTCACGTTTAATCTGACACAGGGTGTCCAGTACCTGTTGATCCAGAACTTCCCAGGTCCTGATTTGTTGCTCAATCATGTTCATTCTAGCTTGCTCAAAGTCCATCATTTTCACCCTGTATTTTCCACTAATAATAATGAGTTAATCCTGATATTATATATAAACGAGTGCATCTAGGGGCGCCTTTTTTATGGCTGAGATGACCCTATGAACCTGATCCGGATAATTCCGGCGTAGGGAAGGTAAGCACCTCGCTGTTCTGGACGGCGCTCGTTTCAAATTTGAGGAGAATGCTATGAGTGCTAGACCAGAATTTTTCGGGAAAAATGCCAAAGTTGATGATGAGGCCCTGAAGCCCTTTCCAAATTCAAGAAAAATCTATATTGAGGGCAGTCGAGCTGATATTCAGGTGCCAATGAGGGAAATTTCCTGCACAGATACTCCTTTAAATCAGGACGCTGAATCTAATCCCGCTGTGACAGTGTATGATACCTCAGGGCCGTATACTGATCCAAATGTCAGTATAGATATAAGAAAGGGCCTGCCTGGGCTTCGATCTGCCTGGATAGAACAACGGGGGGATAGCATTGAGCTGGACATACACAGCTCTTTATATGCAAAGCAAAGAAATTCGGATAACGAATTGAAAAATATGACTTTCCCTTCACAAAATAAGCCAAGGAAAGCACAGAATTCTAATAATGTGACCCAATTATATTATGCCAGGCAGGGAATAGTCACACCGGAGATGGAATTTATAGCCATTCGTGAAAATCAGCGTCTGGATACCTACAAAAATGAGTTATACACCAGCCGCCACAAAGGGATGGGATGGGGAACGACGTTGCCAGACTATATTACCCCGGAATTTGTGAGAGATGAAGTGGCTGCAGGCCGCGCAATCATACCTGCAAATATCAATCATCCTGAAATAGAACCCATGATCATCGGCAGAAACTTTCTGGTAAAAATAAATGCCAATATTGGTAATTCAGCATTATCTTCTTCAATCGCAGAAGAGGTGGAAAAGATGACCTGGGCTATTCGCTGGGGGGCAGATACAGTGATGGACCTGTCAACGGGTAAACACATCCATGAAACCAGAGAGTGGATTATACGTAATTCCCCTGTCCCCATTGGTACTGTCCCCATTTACCAGGCCCTGGAAAAAGTCGATGGCAAGGCCGAAGAACTAACGTGGGAGATTTTTAAAGATACCTTAATCGAGCAGGCAGAGCAGGGCGTGGACTACTTTACAATACATGCAGGGGTTAGATTGCCATATATTCCCCTGACTGCCAGGCGTATGACAGGTATTGTTTCCAGGGGTGGTTCAATCCTGGCAAAATGGTGTCTGGCTCATCACCAGGAAAATTTTCTGTATACCCATTTTCAGGAAATCTGCGAGATTATGAAGGCATATGATGTTACCTTCTCCCTGGGTGATGGCCTGCGTCCGGGTTCCATAGCTGATGCAAATGATGAAGCCCAGTTTGCTGAATTGGAAACCCTTGGAGAATTAACCAACATTGCCTGGGAACATGATGTCCAGGTCATGATAGAAGGTCCTGGACATGTCCCCATGCAGCTAATAAAGGAAAATATGGAAAAGGAGTTAAAGGATTGTTCTGAAGCCCCATTTTATACCTTAGGCCCATTAACGACAGATATTGCCCCTGGCTATGACCACATTACATCTGCTATAGGTGCTGCCATGATAGGTTGGTATGGGACTGCCATGCTATGTTATGTCACCCCGAAAGAGCATCTCGGTTTACCTGACAAGGATGATGTAAAAGAAGGGATTATTACCTATAAAATTGCTGCACACGCAGCCGATCTCGCCAAAGGCCATCCGGCAGCTCAGATCCGCGATAATGCCTTGTCAAAGGCCCGATTTGAATTTCGCTGGGAAGACCAGTTTAACCTCGGCCTGGATCCGGATCGGGCCAGGGAATTTCATGATCAGACTTTACCAAAACAGGCACATAAAGTGGCCCATTTCTGTTCAATGTGTGGTCCCAGTTTCTGTTCCATGAAGATTACTCAGGACGTGCGTGAATATGCGGCTAACCATGGTATTAATGACTTGAATGAGGCCTTGTCCCAGGGGATGGAGGAAAAATCTGCTCAATTTAATCAGCAGGGCAATGAGATCTATTCAAAACAATAATCATTTGAGTATTTAAATAGGTTTGGTCATCAGTCTACGCTCATCAAGATGCAGGATTTCGATGAATATATTAAATTTGCAGCAGACCCTGCCGCTGCTGCAAATCGAATTGAAAATTTAACAAAAATCCCTGACTTTCCCCGTTTAACAGCTGATTTGGACAAGGACAAGTTAGCTGCCTTAATCAACCTTATTAGCCATTCCGGTCTGTTTTACAGGTATATTTGCCGGCATCCAGATTCGATAGCAGGGCTTGAAACTGGTTTTGACTTCAATACAGAATTTGCCAATCTTGATGAATTGAAAATCTATAAATACCAGCAATTACTGAATATCACCTGGCAGGATTTTTTGGGTAAATGTGAATATGAAAAAATTTTAAACTCTATCTCAAGACTTGCAGATTTCATATTCAATCAGGTGGTTGTACTGACTCTGCCCGAAACGCATATGCAAATTGTAAATCAGCATCTGGCCGCATTTGGCATGGGTAAACTGGGTGCATCAGAGTTAAATTTCAGTTCTGATATCGATTTGATTTTTGTCTGTTCAAATACAGCAGATGTGGATATTGAAATTTATCATTATCAAAAAGTTCTTCAGGACAGTATACGTCTCATGTCCAGCCAACTTGAAAAAAAGACATCGGAGGGTTTCTTTTACCGTGTTGATTTGAAGCTGCGTCCATGGGGGCGTAGCGGTCCACTGGTGATGACAATTAATGAAACTGAAAATTATTATGAGGCAAGTTCAGAAGTCTGGGAACGATTTGCATGGCTAAGGGCCAGGCAGATTATGGGGACACAACAGTTAGCAGATGATTTGAAGAACCGGTTGAAATCTTTCGTATACAGACGGTCATTAGGTGAGGATGACTTACAGAGATTCGTAGAAATTAAAACAGAAATGTGTGCTGCCAGACGTAAAAAAGGTTATTGGGATGTTAAAGTGGGTGAAGGTGGTATCCGGGATATTGAATTTTTCATTCAAATGTTACAAATGGTTAATGCCTATAAACACCCTGAGCTTCAACAACCTGCGACTATAAAGGTGTTGAATGGATTGAAAAAAAATGAATTAATCTCTGAAAATGAAGCGGCAGAATTATTGCATAGTTATTTATTTCTCAGAAAACTGGAAAACAGGCTGCAAATGATTGAAGAACATCAAACGCATGAGTTGCCGGATGAATATCCAAAGCGGCTTGTGATTGCCAGATCCATGGGGATTAGGGGTGATTCAGATAATGAAGTAATTGATATATTCGAATCTGAATTGTTTGCAAACCAGACTATTGCGAAGAATTACTTCGACCGAATACTTCCGGATTGATCTATTCACCATGAAAGCACAAGACTATTATAAATATATTGATAATACATGGTATCCAGATACCGCACGAAATAGTCTTGATCGTTTTATCGATGTATGTAACAAGGAAAAATGGGCAGTCTCCAGTTTTTCAATGGAGGCCCTTGTGCAGGTATTCGGTTCAAGCTGGTACTTTACCCGGTTTATATTTATATATGGCAATAATATTAATACATTGCTCGAACTGGTGGATAACGCTGGTATTGCAAAAGAAATAAAAGCATTATCATTTGACAAGTTTATGGAGTTTGAAGAGCTGGAAGATGCAGTCAATGAATTAAGACTATTGAAAAATGCTTTCATGTTCAGAATACTGGTTTGTTACATAATGGGTAGCTATAGCCTTGAGGAAATCGAATCAAATTTGACAATATTGTCTGAAAAAATATTACAGACATTGATTCAGATTGTTGCAAGAAAATTTGGCAATGATGATGTGCGGATTACTGTTTTGGGAATGGGTAGAATGGCTGGTTATGAAATGACATTCGGCTCAGATCTGGATTTGATATTTTTATATGACGAGGCTGAGCAGAAAGCCAATTCAAACATTAATTCCACCATTCGATTGTTGTTGAGATTAGTAGCACAGCCATCAGCCTATGGGCAATTGTATGATGTGGATATGAGACTAAGGCCTCATGGCAGTTCAGGTCCTTTAGTCACGACATACAATACCTTTTTGGAATTTCATTCGGCGGGCAGGGAGGTATGGGAGAAACAAATGATGACACGCTGCCGGCCGGTAATATCCAGTGGTAATCGTGTTGATTCAGTTATGGATGAACTGCGAAAGCAAATTTATATAACTTATGATGATGCGGATTTGAGAGCCAATATTGTATCAATGAGGCATAAGGTGGAAAGTATTCTGGGTAAGGTAAAGAGTAAATACGAAATAAAACGGGGCGCAGGCGGCTTAATGGATATTGATTTTATTACGCATTATTTTCAATTGCGTCATGGAAATGAAAACCAGGCACTTCAAACAAATAGTACTCGTCAAGCATTGAAGCTACTAAAAACATCCGGACGTATAAACAGTGATCAGGAAGCGATATTACTAGACGGTTATAATTTTCTGAAAAAAGTCGAAACAACCTTGCGATTGTTTGATTTGAAATCTGCTGATTCTTTCCCAATGTCAGAGCAGGAAAATCTACCATTATCCAGGGCAATGGGCTATGGTGAAGATGCAGCAGCTTTTTTGAATGATTACCTGCAGATTACGACTAATATTAGAAACCAGTTTTGTGAATTGGTCGGCAGCGAAGCCTGAGATTCAAGCTGTCTTGTTACCAATATCGGCATTTCCTTCAAGAAGCTCAATTTGTGATGCGTGCACCTGGTTTCGACCAAGTTGCTTTGCCTTATACAAAGCCCTGTCAGCATAAGAAACTAATGCCTTAGATTGTTGCTCTTTTTTCGGTATTAGTGTTGCTACACCAAAACTGGCAGTTACAATGTTATCTGCATTCGAAAAATGATGGGTAATATTTAATTCTCTGATAGCTGAGAGCATCTGCTCAGCCAGTTCTCGTGCGTTTTCAAGACTTGTGGTCAGTAAAATGATTGCAAATTATTCACCGCCGTATCTGGCTGCCAGATCATTGTCACGACGCGCATGATTTTGCAAGGTAGTTGCAATTTGAATTAAGCAATTATCGCCCTTTTGATGACCATAATGGTCATTATATGATCTGAAATAATCAATATCACACATGATTAGTGAAATGGGTATGCCCGATCTGCCGGCCCTGTTCCATTCGCTGGCAAGTGTAGAATCAAAATTTCTTCTATTAGGGATCCCTGTCAGGCCATCAAGATTGGAGATGGCCATTAAGGTGTTTGCCAGTTCTTCTGCACGTTCTTTTTCGTTTTTAAGCTGCTCTTCAGCCTTCTTTCGTTGTGCCAGGTTAAATTCCAGACTGCTGTATAGTTGAGTCACCCTGTTTTTTTCTTTTTCCAGGTCCTCCAGTAATTGCAGATTATCAAACTGGTAGGACAGGGATTCGGTAAATATTTTGTGTAGCCTTTTTGCAATAACCGATATGAAAGATATAAATGTTAAGAGAATTAATCCAGCGGCCTGGTATTGCGTTAATGGATGCACAGCCAGATAGCCGATTATTGATAAGGTGGCAGGAATGATAAAAGAAAAGTAGACCGACAGTAATATGATATTGGTGGCAACTGCGCCAGCCACCAGTCCTCCCAGGAGTAATATAAAAAACATATTTTCAGAAAAACCAAATGCATCGAGCATATAAATGCCAGCAGCAGACCATAGTAATCCTGCTAGGGCAGTTGTCAGATTGTAAAAGCGCAATATCTACACATGGTTCTTTTTCTCAGCAATAGTTTTATTAAATTTATGAATAACGCTATACCGGATTGAAAATAATAGTGCGTAGATTGCGAGCCAGTATGTAATGACTTGTCTGGCTGGGGTATTGTAATAAAGAATAAAAAACAGGCAGGCCGCTATGGCGCCCATTGTGATAGCAGTGGTAGCCTAACCAATCAGGATATTAACCTGATGTTTTTTGAAATCAGAATAACTTACAGACATATATAGTGCATTTATTGCTGGGTTAATATGTTTGAAGTAATAGTAATTCTAGCATGTATGGTGACACGGATGGAGTTATTCCGGCATCGCTTCACAGGGGTAAATGATATCCTCATCAAAATATAAACGTATCTGTTCGTCACAAAATTTCAGCAGGCTTTGCTTTATGTTTTTATCGTAACTTACCGTTTTATTGACTTTTTTTAAAGGCGATAAAATTAATTTTTCTGTGGGGTAGTGACCTGCAAGGGTATTAAAGAAAACGCTTGGTAACCTGAAACTACCATATGTGACCGAATGGACTTTGGTTGTGTCTATTTGAGATGCCAGTTCAGAGAAGAATGTTTTATAGATATTCTCCATGTCTGAATCAAAAATAAGGGGGTCAAATCTCAAGCCTACCTGCCATCCAACGGCCTGCAGTTTTTTTATTGCAGATATCCTTCGGTCAATATCAGGTGCTTTGTGATCCAGTGCTTTTGCAATTTGATCTGGGAGCAGGCTAAAGGCGATAACACAATTCTTCTGTGGGTGCATGTTCAGTAAAGGTCGTATTTGTGTACTTTTTGTTCTGAGTTCAAGCAATATATTTTTCAAATTAGATATGCGCGGTAATAAATATTGCATAAACCCCGTGACGGGCTCCATGGCAAGGCTGTCACAGTCATATCCTGAAAATATATGGCATGATTTATTTGAATGTTCGTTGCAAACTGCCTTTATCTCATTCAGAAAATCTTCGTAATTGATAAATAAAACATAGTTAGCTGATCTGTACATGCCCTGTAGAAAACAATATCTACAGTCATAGATACAGTTAAGCATGTGCGAAAAATAGAAATTTATATCCCCACCTATACCATATTCTGGTGGTGCAGGATTTATATAGCGATTGTATTTCTTTGCAAGTATCAGCCCCGATGATAACTTCTGTATCCGAAAATTTTGTGCCTTTTTATTAAAGATTTCAGAATAATGATCGCACTCAATAATATTAGCTTTGGGAAACCTTTCACGTATTCGTTTAACCAAGGGCTCTCCCAGAATGGTCTTTTCTATATATAATCGGTTAAACATAGAGTAAAACTCTTATTTCTTGAAAATAACCGGTTGCTGATCATTTTTTTCAGCAAGATGTTGAAGAACCTGTTTTGCACTTTTAAATTTGAGGCAATAACTTATGTCGAGAGGTGTTTCTGGCATAAATGCATGCCATTTGACAAGCGCTTTCTTCAATAGTTGTTGTTCTGAATGTGTAAAGCGAATTGATTCTATCAGAGTTTGATAGGTGTCTTTGTCATAATGGGCAGAAGTAATCTCGTCAGCTAATTTGGTAAGATTATGTAATATTTTTTCTATCTCTGGGATGTTGGTTTGTATGAGCGAAATGATTTTCTGTTTGTTGAGCGATTTAAAGCTGTTGTGTTTATTGTCTGATATGACTTTGAGGCAATGGATCATTTCACAGGTGCTAATCTTTATTGCTGATGAGTAATAGCCTGAAGCTTCCATGTCTACTGCAAAGTCTGGTGAATAGTCTTCGCTGGGCACATCTATTGTCATTAATGGGGTTTGTGTTAACTCTGATTTAAAAATAATCTGTGGATACCAGGTCTGTCCATTACCGTAGTCTATGATTTTATTTGCAATGGTTATGGTGCCCGTATGCATGGAGTGATGGCCAGCGATTCCGATATTTAACCAACAATAACTGTCAGAAAAGGGGGGGGTGTTTGCGGCATATATTACAGCAGCAGAAGCATTTAATTTTCCGAGGCCGCAAATAGTTAATCTGATTGATTCAGTGTCATTCACAAATGTATCAAAAACCGTATGCATGGACTGTTTCTTTAGCCGAAAATAGTCGATTATAGGCACGGCTTCTGTATGATATGCGGTAACGATATTTATCATGCATAAACCTTATGTGATTAAGCTCAATATCGATTTAAATTCTTTTTCATCAGTCGAATTTTTATGTTTTTTTGCACCGTTTAGAAAAATATTGAGTTTATATCTCAAAGCCTCTCTGACCTGGCCTGTTTGTTCTTTGGTTAGTTGAGTATTAATCAGTAACTTTTCCATTGCCCTGATCCTGAACTTGTCCATGCCCCAGTATTTTTTCGATAGCTGGTCTGCATGTCCACCATTCTTATTTACAAGTTGCTGAGTGACATAAGCCAAAGGATAGCTCGCACTCAACCTTAACCATAATTCATAATCCTCACAGGCGGGAAGCGTTTCATCAAACATGCCGATGTCATCCAATATATCCCTATGTAATAAAATTGAAGATGGTGATATGACACACAATGGCAAACAGTATTTAAATATATAACCACCGCGTTTTTTATGTATTTTCTTTTGGTTGATATGGCTGCCATTTCTAATCCATGTTTCATTGGTATGGCATACTTTATACTCTGGATGTTGTTTTATAACGCTTGCCTGAGACTTTAATTTGTTTTTATGCCACCAGTCATCACTATCGAGAAAGGCCAGCCAGGGATTTCTCGCTATTTCAATCCCCCTGTTCCTGGCCGCGCTGACACCCTGGTTTGATTGGTATATGTATTTAATTTGAGGATATTTTGCTGATATATAAGATTTTGAATCATCCGATGAACCATCGTCTATAACAATAATTTCATTTGCCAGGTGAGATTGTTGGATAACTGATTCAATCGCTTTGTTAAGCGATTGCTTTCTGTTATATGTCGGAATAATGACACTAATATCCATATCAGAGCATTATATAAAAGCAGGCAGGTAAACTGGTAATTAATTTCAGGTCATTTTAAACTTTACATATGCCGGCGAGAAGAAGAAAACCCTATTGGACGGGGTATGACTATGAAGAATTACTGGATTTGAGGTTTGTCGATCTCCAGTTAAAGTTGCAAGACACGTCTCTGACGCTTCAAGTACAGCAGTTATATGATGAGTTGGAATACAGGGGGATCAGTTTCAAACCTCATTGCTGGTTGTCGGATGAGTGGTTTTCACCAGATTCTATTCCCGGAATATCCATCCCTTTTTATCTTGCCCATCCAAAATTGACGAAATTAGAAGCCAGACAGGTGTATGAAGTGGAAGGCGGTACGGAACGCAGTTGTATGCGGTTATTAAGACATGAGGCAGGACATGCAATTTGTACTGCATTTCAACTCGGCAGACGTAAGAAATTAAAACGAATTTTTGGGAAATTCAATAAACCCTATCCTGATTATTACCGCCCAAACCCCAGGAGTAAAAACTATGTAATGCATCTGGACTGGTGGTATGCGCAAAGTCATCCAGCGGAAGATTTTGCGGAAACGTTTGCTGTCTGGTTAAAACCACGTTCTCGTTGGCGTAAGGACTATAAAGACTGGCCGGTCCTAAAAAAACTGGAATATATGGATGAGTTAATGGCAACGTTAATCGGCAAGAAACCGCTCAATTCCAGGCGAAAATTGGTCGATCCGGTATCCCGCCTGAAAAAGACGTTGAGGGAACATTACGAGCAGAAAAGAAGTCATTACAGCGTAAACGTGCCTCAGGTTTATGACAGTGAGTTAATCAGGCTCTTTAGAAGAGATAATGGTTCCGGTAAACGAGAACGATCTGCCGCTGCGTTTCTGCGGGCATATCAGGGTGAGCTATGTGAAATATGTGCCAGGGGGTCAGGAATGTATCCCTATGATATTGCACAAATTTTGCAGGATATGATTGTCAGGTGCAGAGAAATGAAATTAAAAATATCCAGGAGTGATGATGATCTAAAAACGGATGTGGCAATCTTTGTCGTATTGCAAAGTTTAAATTACAGACAAAGAATTAGTCACAGAATAGCGATATGAACAGGCTAAAAATTCTCGTATTGATGCATGAAGATCTGGTGCCGCCAGATTCAATGAAGGGGTACTCGGATAAGGAAATTGTAGAATGGAAAACAGAATATGATGTGGTAACAACACTACGGGAAATGGGGCATGAAGTTCTGCCCGTGGGTGTATTTGACGATCTTGGCGTCATACGACGGGCTATCAATGATTTCAAGCCAGATATAGCTTTTAATATCCTCGAAGAATTTCATGGTAATTCGCTCTATGATTATCATGTCGCAAGTTATCTTGAGTTGTTGAAATTACCCTATACAGGCTGTAATCCACGAGGGTTAATGCTCGCGCATGACAAAGCACTCAGTAAAAAATTATTTACATTCCACAGGATAAATACACCAAAATTCATGGCATTTCCGCAGGGCATCAAGGTGAAAATACCTAAAAAACTACGATACCCACTCATTGTGAAATCCCTGGTGGAAGAAGGGTCTTATGGTTTATCCCAGGCATCGGTAGTAAACACCAGAGAAAAATTAATTGAGCGTATAGATTATCTGCATAATAAATTAAATACCCATGCACTGGCTGAGGAATATATCGATGGTAGAGAGCTGTATATTTCAATAATTGGTAATGCCCGCCTGCAAACCCTGCCATTATTAGAACTGGAATTCGGTGATATGCCAGATGTTTCTCATAAAATTGCTACATCAAAGGTGAAATGGGACTGGCGATATCAGAAACAACACAAGATCGATATTATTTCTGCTGAAAATCTTGATTCAAAGGTTACAAACAGGCTTTATTCCATAGGCAAACGCATTTTTAAAGTACTTGGATTGAGTGGTTATGCCCGAATAGATGTAAGACTCACCGAGGATAATTCAATATATGTCCTGGAAGCCAATGCCAACCCTGATATAGCTTATGGCGAAGAACTGTCAACTGCGGCAGAATTGAGCGGGTGTAATTATGAGCAATTGTTGCAAAAAATTATAAATTTTGGCCTTAAATACAAACCCGAAACAGCACGGATTTAGACTCCATTTGAAAGCTTGTAAGCAAGGTTAATAATACCTTTTCTCAACCGTGTGTGCCTGTTCAATAAGTTTACGTACCTTTGTTCATCAGGAGCACCACCTGCATTAATAATTTCTGCTATTTTTTTCTGTCTGCCAGGGGCCATTTTTTGATGCCGTTTATATTCAGGATTAGAGGTGACCAGGATTCCCAATTGTATCTTTGTTGTGCTGTAAGCTTATCTGATCCCCTGGTGCCAACAAGTTGTTTCGCAGATTCTACACAGGCAGCCAGTCTGTCTGTTTTTCTGGAGCTGGGTCCTCTGGATAAATATCTGCTAATACCCAGCGGGACATAATCCATATAGTTGTTCATTGTGCAGTCTGTCAAATCGCCGTTAATATTGAAATACATGTTCTCAGAGGCCAGTTCATTGAGTGTGGCCAGGCTGGTCCTGTAGCCCGGTTTAGTTTTGATTTTTTTTAATTCTGATTTGGCCAGTCTAATTAATTCCCGTTTAATTGGCCGAAATCCAAGCTTGTAGTAAAACCACCATACACCGGACAGTAACCCTTCATCATTTCCATGTCCGAGTTGATAAGGATCCAGGATAAAGGTATCAACTTCAAAAGCCTGATGAGCAACTGCCAGGTTGCGCGCAAAAATTTTCGCTGCCTCGACATGAAGAAAAGAGGTTACATGCTATTTCGGCGGAATTTAAAAGATTTATTATTTGAAAGTAACCAATGGGCATACCATTCCTGAGATTTAGAAATCCATAGGTTGAATGTAGTAGGTAACGCCTCTGTGGAGTCATGCTGTTGGCAATAAGCTGGTGTCCATCTGCAAAGCTTATAGATCTGACATCTGCTGAGTTTCCGCAGGAAAATGAATATAATCTCTTTCATGAGTCAACATGGTTTTACGGGCTAATTCAATATATTTGGCACCATTCGTACGGCTGACACTTTCTGAAGTAAATTTTATTTGCTTAATTGCAGAGGATAAGTCTGGCCTTTTTCTGTCAAATGGCTGGGCCTGATATGCAGCATCTTTAATGGCAATGCGAGTATTGCTTATATTTGGCGTTTTAATGCTTGCTGTTAGTCTATATGAGAGATTAATGTCATCGTGTATAGCTTCACGCTCATGGTCATTGCTAAAGGTGTTTAGAAGGCAATGAATAACAAATGCCGCATCAGTTTCATTTTTATGCTTTAAAAATGATATACATTCGCTAGGAGAGAAGTGGTGTAATTCATCCAGCGCACCCGACTCTGCTCTGGACAGCAGTAATGGCAAAAACAACATGAACTTTTCTGGTGTTTCAAGTTCCTCCCAGAGTATTGATATGGATGACGGATAAGTTTCAGTGAGCCATCTGGCCATTGGCCAAAAAAATTGGAATTCGATATCTGTTCCGGCAATTCCTGCAAGTTATGTCGTTTGTGGAATCTAGCGAGTAAAGTTGATGCTAGCGAAAATATTTGTTTGTTATCAGGAAAGGCGAAGAGGAAATTCAGGACTTCATTGTACTGTTTTATATGGGCGGAATTATTGAATTGCTTTTTTTTTTAATATATTAAGCAATTCAACCTTGTCTTTACTTGATTGAGGGTCAAATTGAAATTTTATTTTTTCCGGTCTTTTCAGGTAATGATGTGGTTTCATAACATTAAAATTCCAGATGTTTAGGTGTTCTAGGGAAGGGGATGACATCACGAATATTATTTGTTCCTGTTACCAGCATTAAAAATCTTTCCAGGCCAAGACCAAAACCTGAATGCGGTGCCGAACCAAATTTACGTGTTTCCAGATACCACCAGTAATCTTCTGTAATTAATTGATTGGCTTGCAATCTGGCTAATAATTTATCATATCGTTCTTCTCGTTGACTGCCGCCTATTATTTCACCAATTTTGGGTACCAGGATATCCATGGCGGCCACAGTTTCATTATCATCGTTAATGCGCATATAAAATGCTTTTATAGATTCGGGATAATTGCTGACAATAACGGGTTGTTTGAAATACTCTTCAGTCAGAAAACGTTCATGTTCTGACTGCAGGTCTTTCCCCCATTCAGGGACGTACTCAAATTTTTTATTTGATGATTGCAAAATTCCAATAGCCTCCGTATAGCTTATCCGGGAAAAATTATTGTCGACTATATTATTCAGTCGCAGAGGCAAATCTTTGTCTACAAATCTGAAAAATATATCAAGGTCTTCACTGCATTGTTCCAGGGTAAACCGAGTTAGATATTTTATAAGTTCTTCTCCCAGGTCCATATTTGCTTTAAGGTCGGCAAAAGCCACTTCTGGTTCCACCATCCAGAATTCCGCAATATGCCGGCTGGTATTGGAATTTTCAGAGCGAAAGGTAGGCCCAAAAGAATAGACCTTACCCAGGCTCAGGCAGTATGACTCCAGCGGCAATTGGCCGGATACTGTCAAGTGCGCCTGTTTGCCAAAAAAATCTTCGCTATAATTCACCTTGTCATCCAGTTTTGGGACTTGATTTATATCAAGGTTGGTGACGCAAAACATTTCACCGGCACCTTCACAGTCCGAACCGGTGATGATGGGAGTATGGACCCAGTAAAAGCCACGTTCATTAAAAAATTGATGGATTGCCTGCGAGAGTTTTGAGCGGATTCGAAATATTGCGCCATACTTGTTTGTGCGTGGCCTTAAATGGGCAATTGATCTCAGATATTCATCTGAATGACGTTTTTTTTGCAGGGGATATTCTTCTGGCGCATTCCCTAATACTGCAATTGATTTTGCTATGACCTCCCACTTTTGGCCTTTCCCTGGTGACTCTGTCAGATCACCATTAACAGTGATCGCACTGCCTGTCGAAAATAAATCAATGTTGTCATAGCCACTGGTGTTCTTGTCTGCGATAATCTGAATATTCGACAGGCAGGAACCATCATTCATTTCTATAAATGAAAATTCTTTTGAGTCCCGCCGTGTGCGGACCCAACCGTTAATTGTAATGTCTTTAAATGGCTCATGGGCATTCAAGAGAGCATGGATCCGTAAATTTTCATTCATTGAGGCTAACCCGGTGTTAGATTTTTATTAGGATATATACATGAATTATAAATGGCTATAACGCGATGAAAAACAACAAATCTGAGGAATTACTCAAAACCCCACTGAATTTACTGCATACAGATTTAAATGCTCGTATGGTCCCCTTTGCCGGGTATGACATGCCAGTTCAGTATCCAACAGGGATCAGAAAAGAGCACGACCATACCCGCACCAGCGCAAGTTTGTTTGATATTTCACATATGGGGCAAATTAACATAACAGGAAAAAATGTTGCATCGTTACTGGAAAATCTCGTCCCAGGAGAGATTCAAGGTCTGGAGGAATTTCATCAACGCTACTCGGTATTGACGAATGATAATGGGGGTATTCTGGATGATTTAATGATTACTAGATTAACAGACAGTTTTCTCCTGGTAGTCAATGCCGCATGTAAACAACAGGATTACCGGTATTTAAGTGATAAATTGCAGGACACATTAAGTATAAAGTGGATGGATGCGGCCTTACTTGCCGTTCAGGGCCCCAAATCACAGGTCATTATGGCTAAATTTGATAATAAATTAGCTGAAATGTCTTTTATGACTGCCCGATATAGCTCCATTGAGGGGATAGATTGCCTGGTGCATCGATGCGGTTATACCGGCGAAGATGGCTATGAAATTTCTGTAACTTCTGGTCAAGCAGAGCAACTGGCGCGAATCTTATTGACCGATGATCGATTAATGCCGGCAGGCCTGGGCGCACGTGATTCTCTTCGCCTTGAGGCAGGCCTTTGTCTGTATGGACATGATTTGGATATATCAACCACCCCGATTGAGGCCGATCTTAACTGGATTATTGCAAAAAAATACCGGTCTGCATCAGCCCAACAGGCAAATTTTCCAGGGGCTGTGACAATACTTTCTCAGCTCAAAAATGGTGCTGGCAGAATAAGACGGGGATTTATACCAGAAAGCAAAATGCCGGTGAGGGAGGGGGCCACAATTTTCAATTCGAGCCATGAAAAAGTCGGTATAATAACCAGCGGAGGCTATGGTCAATCGGTTGGTAAGCCTGTATGCATGGGGTATCTTGATGTAAAATATGACGAAAGTGATGATTTTCACGTTGTAATACGTAATAAAAAAATATCGCTTAACAAAGTCTCTCTGCCCTTTGTCAAACATCAATATTACAAATAATTTAAGTATTGGAAATTATCATGAGCAATGAAAAATATACGGATGACCACGAATGGTTAAGGCTGGAAGATGATGGATCACTTACAGTAGGGATAACTGATTATGCACAGGAGCAACTGGGTGATATCGTTTTCATTGAGCTGCCAGAACCGGGCACAAATTTTGATGCCGATAGTGAAATGGCGGTTGTTGAGTCCGTCAAGGCCGCTGGTGACGTAAAAATACCCCTTGCAGGGGAGGTGCAGGAAGTAAATGGTCGCCTGGTAGATGAGCCGGAGTTAGTCAATAGTGATCCCATGGGAGAGGGCTGGTTCATTAAAATTTCAGCCAACAATATAGATGATTTAGATGGCTTAATGGACGAGGCTGAGTATCAGGAATTTATTGGCAATTTATAACCTCTCATTCTTTTATTTTTTTAAACCGCCCAAAACAGGAACTCTCAGGTATGACAGCAGAAAATGTGTCACTGGAACAATTTGAGCTAAAAGGGGACTTTATCCGCAGACACATAGGATCAAATGACGATCAACTGGACCTGATATGCAAGTTACTGGGTCTTAATTCAATAGAAGATATTGTTGATAAGGCAATTCCCGAATCTATTCTTTCAAAAAATCCACTGTCGTTGACTGAGACAATCAGTGAGCGCGCAGTTATCACCAACCTTCGTAAAATTCGAGAACGTAATCAAGTATTCAGATCCATGATCGGCATGGGGTATTACGGCACGATTATGCCCTCGGTTATCAAACGTAATATACTGGAAAACCCGGCCTGGTATACCGCCTACACGCCTTACCAGGCGGAAATCAGCCAGGGCAGGCTGGAAGCCTTGCTAAATTTTCAGCAAATGGTCACAGATCTGACAGGCATGACCCTGGCCAATGCATCTTTACTGGATGAAGCCACGGCCGCAGCAGAGGCCATGGCCATGTGTAAACGACTGAGTAAAACAAAAAACAATACATTTTTTATGGATGAAGAGTGCCATCCGCAAACAATTGCCGTGGTTCAAACCAGGGCAAAATATTTTGGAATTACATTAAAAGTTGGCAAAGTCGCACAAGATATGAATTGTGAGGATTTGTTTGGGGCCGTGTTTCAATATCCAGGGACACTGGGGAATATTAAAAATATCGAGCCCATTATTTCAAATCTTCATGAAGAAAATATACTGGTTAGTGTCGCTGCTGATTTATTGAGTTTATTATTATTAAAATCCCCTGGTGAGATGGGCGCTGATGTGGTCTTTGGTAATTCCCAACGATTCGGTGTGCCCATGGGATACGGTGGGCCACATGCAGCGTTCTTTGCTACCCGTGAGGAATATATCAGGCAGGTACCTGGTAGAATAATAGGGGTCTCCAAAGACAGGGAAGGCAATCATGCCTTGAGAATGGTTTTGCAGACCCGTGAGCAGCATATACGCAGGGAAAAAGCCACTAGCAATATCTGTACATCACAGGTGCTTCTTGCTGTCATCGCCAGTTTTTATGCAATCTACCATGGTCCCAGGTCACTGAAACTCATTGCCGGCAGGGTCCATCGATTTATTCAAATTTTTGCACAAGGCCTCAAAGACCTGGGGTATGAACTATTGTATGAAAGTTATTTTGATACGATTACAGTGAAGACACCCAATAGAGCAGCCCGTCTGGCGGCCATGGCCAGGGAATCCAGAATTAATCTGCGTATCATAGATGATGATCATCTCGGAATTGCATTTGATGAAACAGTCACTCGTGATGAGATACAGGCATTGTGGAGGGTATTTTCACCCAAACAGGCCGATGAGCTTAATATTGAGACCATCAATAAAAACTTACAGGAAAATATACCCGAAGGACTTGTTAGGCAGTCTGAGTATTTAACCCATGAAGTCTTTCATAACTATCAGTGCGAGACTGAAATGATGCGATATATGCGGGGGCTGGCCAGGCGGGACATCGCCCTGGACCGATCCATGATTCCGCTGGGCTCTTGTACAATGAAATTAAACGCCTCCACAGAATTACAGGCCTTATCATATCGCGAATTTAACGCCATACATCCGTTTGTACCTGCTGATCAGGCCCAGGGATATCATCAGTTAATTGATGAGCTTGAAGATATGCTTTGTGACTTAAGTGGTTTTAATGCCTTTTCCATGCAACCCAATGCAGGATCGCAGGGGGAATATGCGGGGCTTCTGGTGATACGTAAATATCAGGAAGTCCTTGGCCAGGCTGATCGTGACATCTGTCTGATTCCAGCATCAGCACATGGCACCAACCCGGCCAGTGCATCTATGGCGGGGCTGAAAGTTGTAGTGGTTAAATGTGATAGTGATGGAAATGTCGATGTCGATGACTTACGGCAAAAAGCAGAAAAGAATTCCGAAAATATTTCAGTATTGATGATTACCTACCCATCTACCCATGGCGTATTCGAAGATAAGATCAAGGATATTTGCTCAATAATCCATGAACATGGCGGACAGGTATATCTGGATGGGGCAAATATGAATGCACTGGTGGGTATTTGTAAACCGGCTGAATTAGGTGCTGATGTTATGCATATTAATCTGCATAAAACATTTAGCATCCCTCACGGCGGAGGAGGTCCTGGTATGGGCCCTATAGGTGTAAAGTCACACCTGGCACCGTACCTGCCAGATCACCCTGTAGTGGGCGGGGTAAATCCCCTCGCAGGAGCAGATGGAACTATGGGACCTGTGTCGGCTGCACCCTGGGGATCAGCCAGCATTTTGACCATTTCATGGGCTTATATTGCCATGATGGGAGCAGTCGGATTGCGTAAGGCCACCCTGGTTGCGATTTTAAATGCAAATTATATTGCCAAACGATTGGCGGCCTATTTTCCTGTCTTGTATACCGGAAAAAATAATATGGTAGCTCACGAATGTATAATTGATTTACGTGCGATAAAGGCCGCGACAGGAATCACCGTGGATGATATCGCCAAGCGTCTTATTGACTATGGTTTTCATGCACCTACGGTTTCATTTCCCGTTGCCGATACATTAATGATTGAACCCACTGAAAGTGAAAATAAGCGGGAACTGGATCGATTTTGTGATGCTATGATAAAAATCAGGAGTGAAATTGCTGCCATTGAATCCGGCGAAATTGATCGAGATAATAATGTATTAAAAAATGCACCTCATACGCATAACCCCTTATTGGCAGATGAATGGGGATATGCTTACTCCAAAAAGGATGCATATTATCCATTGAAAATTGAAAAAAATGATAAATATTGGCCGCCGGTTGCAAGGATTGACAATTTATATGGCGACAAAAATCTATTTTGTAGTTGTATTCCTCTCGAAGAATATGAATGATTATCCTGTAACGTTATTTCTTAAATAGACCGGCTTTATACTTTCGCTATCAATATAATTTCCTGACTCAAAATCGAGTCTGGCAAGTTGCAGTATATGTTTTGCCTCAGGTAAAGCTTCCGTATCAATAAAAGAGATGGGGACGCCAATAACTTCCGTAAGTATACTTCCATATGTTTTCCAGCCGGTTCCCACAGCTGCCATAGTACTGAGTTCAATTTTTGGAATAATTACCGATGATGGGAGTGACACAACTTCGTCTGTGACGGGGGTAATCTTCCCATCGAGATCACAGGAGAAAATGCACCAGTATATTTCCTGCATGCGTGCATCTATGGCACTAAAAATATACTCTTCTTTGATGTTTAACGATTGTGCAAGCGCTGCAAGGTTTGAGACAGGAACAACAGGTAACCCGGTCGCAAATGCGAGGCCTTGTGCTATACCCGCGGCAATTCTTATGCCGGTAAATGCTCCCGGGCCGCATCCAAAAGCAATGCCGTCTAGTTGTTCAAGTTTGATGCCGGCATCAATCAATAGCTGGTCTATCATGGTTAATATCAATTCAGCATGTTTCCTGGGTGCTACTTCAAACTTCTGGGTAATGTCTGAATCAATTAGCAAAGCAGCTGAACAGGCCTCGGTTGCGGTATCAATGGCAAGTAATTTCATGTCTTGATGTCATTTTTTGATATTCTGATAGGTTAAAAATATTTGCTTTAATCACAACTAGTTGTTTATGGTCAGATCTGACTGGCTTATAATTACACAATGTACAACCCTTTTGAAATATTTATCGGCTTAAGATACGTAAGATCAAAACGCCTCAATCACTTTATATCGTTTATATCTCTCATATCTACTCTGGGCATAGGTCTGGGGGTGATGGCCTTGATAACCGTTTTGTCTGTGATGAATGGGTTTGAAAAGGAACTCACCAGTCGAATATTGGGCATGGTCTCTCACGCTATAGTCATTGATTATAATAATAATTTATCTGATTGGGAGCAGGCCCGCCAGGAAATTAAACAACACCCTGAAATTACCGGTGTCGCTCCTTACATAGAAGCGGAAGGTATGTTGGTGTTTAATAAAAAAGTAAAAGGGACAGCCATACAGGGAGTTTTGCCAAAAATGGAAAATGAAGTCTCCGTTGTATCTGATAAGATGATTGCCGGTAACTATAATGACCTGGAGTCCGGCACATTTTCAGTAGTTATTGGTTCGGAGTTAGCAAGAATACTGGGGGTAGTTGTCGGTGACAAGGTAACTGTTGTAGCGCCCAATGCCAATGCAACACCCGCTGGCATTTTGCCGAGATTGAAACAGTTTGAGGTTAAAGGTATTTTTGAAATAGGCATGCATGAATACGATAGCGCTATGGTGTTAATGCATATGGATGATGCAGGGCGTTTGTTCAGGAAGAATGGGCCTGATGCATTAAGAATTAAAACCCAGGACCTGATCAGGGCACCGCTAATCAGTAGAGAAGTCATGCAACAAATTCCAGGAACGTATGGGGTTATTGACTGGACTCAGCAACATGCGAACTTCTTTCGTGCATTAAAAACAGAAAAAACTGTTATGTTTGTGATTCTGACCTTAATTGTCGCAGTTGCTGCATTTAATATCATTTCAACCCTGGTCATGATGGTGACAGATAAGCAGGCAGACATAGCAGTATTAAGGACTATAGGTTCAAGCCCCCTGAGTATCATGTCAATATTTATGATACAGGGGACGATCATTGGAATTGCTGGAATATTACTGGGTGTCGTCTCGGGTGTTTGGTTGGCATTAAATGTTGAGACTCTTGTTCCCGCTATTGAAAATGTACTTGGATTTAAATTTCTTTCACCAGATGTTTATTACATAAGTGACCTGCCTTCTGAATTGCATTGGGTCGATGTCCTGGTTATTTCGCTAGTCTCATTTTTCTTCAGTGTTACCGCAACGATCTTTCCTGCGTGGCGCGCAGCTAATATTCAACCGGCTGAGGCTTTGCGGCATGAATGAACCAATCATTTTTTGCCGGGGATTAAAGAAATCATTCGTTCAGGGAGAACTGGACGTAACTGTACTTAGGGGGATTGATCTGACGTTAGACAAATCTGAGACAGTCGCTATTGTAGGATCATCGGGTTCAGGAAAAAGCACTCTATTACACCTGTTGGGCGGCTTGGAAAGACCCGATTCCGGAGAGCTTCTGATTTGTGGACAAAATTTGTCGCAATTAGGTGAAGCTGAACGAGGGCGCCTGAGAAATAGGACGCTGGGGTTCGTCTACCAGTTTCATCATCTATTGGCAGAATTTACTGCCCTTGAAAATGTTGCTATGCCATTATTGATCCGTAACATTAATGCAAATCAAGCAGAACAACAGGCCAGAGAGATACTTGCTAATGTTGGCCTGGACCATAGAATCCAGCATAAACCCGGGGAAATGTCTGGAGGTGAGAGGCAGCGTGCTGCTATAGCCAGAGCCATAGTAACAAAACCAGAATGTATACTTGCAGATGAACCTACGGGGAATCTGGATGAAAAGACAGCTTATCAGGTATTTAATGTACTTAGAGAACTCAATAAAGCATTCAATATGAGCATGTTGATGGTGACTCACAATACTGGTCTGGCAGAAAAATTTGACCGAATATTAACCCTGAAAAATGGAGTATTAAGCGAATAGTAGAAGGTTATCTATTGGATTGAATTTTTCTACTTTTCCATTTGCTTATTACCGAATATCGCCAGGCTATCCTGACCAGAACATAACTTAAAATTGCCGATACTATAGAAAATAATAAACACCCTGTTAATGATGGCAACCATATATCAGCCAGTACACTACTAAACCACGATTTTTCAATATCAATATCAACAGGCTGTACTGATTCCCCAAGTAGAAATGCGCCAGTATGGTAGGCCAGATAATATACAGGAGCAACCGTAATTGGATTCGTTGTCCATGCCAATAATAGTGTCAATGGCAGATTGACTCGAAATATAACTGCAGCAATGACTGCAAGCACTGAATGTCCCGGTACGGGCAGGAATGCGATAAATAAACCAGTTGCAATACCACCGGATGCTGATCGCCTGGTCAGATGGAATATATCCGGATCCTGTAAAATTTTTTTGAAAATAGCAATATTGTGCAGGGATTTCATCGAATCATGAGCAGGCATGATTCGGCGAAAGAATTTTTTTAATTTCATCTGGGTTGAATTAGTTTAAAATTTATATTTAATTGCATGTTATAGAAATGGATTTCAAATATGCGCATTGGAAGCGTTTTTTTCTGGCAGGTATTTGTTATATCTTGCAGTTTACTAGACTGCCGGAACTGCATTATTTTATCCTTACTATCTGTATTCTCATACTATTTCGTAACCTGGTGATTGCCAGGTTGGCATTATGGTTTTTAGGCGGATGTATCTGGACGATATATTATTCTAACAATGTTCTTGAACAGCGTCTTTTGCCCGAATTAGAGTCAGCAGAAATTAAACTCACCGGGAAAGTTATTTCATTACCGGATTACACCCACAATATTACACGTTTCAATTTTAAAGTTAAATCTTCTCAGGATACAGCAGGAAATGCCGTGCCCATCTCAGAAAAAATCAGATTAAGCTGGTATTTGCCTAAGTTGGTAATTAATTCAGGGGACTCTTTGCAGCTGATTGTTCGTCTGAAACAACCCCATGGATATTTTAATCCGGGAGTATTTGATTATGAATCCTGGTTGTTCAGGGAGAATATTGGCGCGACCGGATATGTCGTTGCTTTAACCCAATTAGATAAATCGAAAGAGGTAATATCATCATTTGATGAATATAGACAGTCAATAAGAAACAAACTTAACTAATATCAGTATAGTTACCCAAATTCCAGCAGGCTTGTGAGTGCATTGCTGATTGGTGATCGTAGTGGGTTATTGGAACGTCATACGCAACTCCTCTATGAAACAGGTACAGCACATTTAATCGCAATATCCGGATTGCATATCGGCTTAATTGCAGCCTTTGGTTATTTGATTTCAAAATTCGCATGGTCACTAACCATCATTGGGATGAATTTTTGCCCCAGTAGAGTAGTGGCATCCATACTATCCATGTTGTGCGCAAGCTGGTATGCGGCATTATCCGGTTTCTCGCTACCCACCCAAAGGGCATTATTAATGGTTTTGCTTGCTGCGATCTTTATCAATTGTAATAGAAGGGTTAATAGAACAAGTCTGCTGGCCTATTCTCTAATGGTAGTTCTTATGTTCAATCCACTGGTAACTTTATCTGCCGGATTTTGGATGTCATATATTGCTATGGTAATGATATTGTTAGCCTTGAGTTCAAATATACTCTTGCATAATGGCAGCATGCAATTTGCAAGAATTCAGATATTTATGTTTGCAGGTCTATTACCTGTATCCATATATATTTTTAATCAATCATCATTTGTATCATTTATCGCAAATAGTGTTGCCATACCGATGTTGGGCAGTATTGTATTGCCTGTCTTGTTTTTAGCCTTAATATTTTTTTTCCATTAACATACATTGGTCAGGGCAAGTATTTGAGTTGGGCATGGTGTTACTTGATCTTTTATGGGCTTGCCTTGAGTTGCATGCAGACATACCAGGTAGTTTCATGCATTTACCTGGCCCTGATATTCAGGCAGTTATTCTGGCTGGTTTGGGTGTGATTATATTTGTTCCATCCAGTAAGAAAATCAATAAGTGTTTAGCCTTATGTCTATTTCTACCTTTGTTTTTTTTCAGTCTAATAAGCCTGATGAAGGGAGCTTTAATGCCACTGTATTAGATGTGGGGCAGGGGCTGGCTGTCATGATAGAAACTAAAAATCATATCATGCTATATGATGCAGGTCCCGGTTATGGTTCCGGCGGCAGTGCAGCAAGGTTTGTAGTCATCCCCTATCTGCATTCCAAAGGTATCAGCAAACTGGATAAACTTGTTATAAGTCATGATGACATTGACCACATAGGGGGAGTCACTGACTTAATTCAGGATATAAATATTGTTGAAATACTCGGGGATGAGCTTTATTTTTTTGATGTTATCCCCGCCAGTATTTGTCATATTGATACAGATTGGTCCTGGGACGGAGTTAACTTTGACATTCTGCATCCTCTCCAAAATAATCAATTTAATGGTAATAATGCGTCGTGTGTGCTCAAGATAGGTAATCGAAGGCATTCTGTTTTGATCACTGGAGATATCGAATATGAAGCTGAAGACGCCATAATCGAATTATTATCCCCGGAACTAAATTCCAGTATTCTCCTCGCGCCCCATCATGGTAGTGTAACTTCGTCAAAATAAAGGTTTATCCGGGCTGTATCTCCAGAACATGTGATATTTTCTACAGGATATCTAAATCGCTACAATCTACCAAATCAGGATATAATAATGCGCTATATGAGAAATGGTTCCAGAATATGGAATACGGCTACAGATGGCGCAATCCATATAAATTTCCAGGATGATAAATTTACTATTTCATCACAACGGCAAAATCGGGCAAAATTCTGGAATGATTAATCAAACCGTAAACATATCATGAATATCATTGGAGGATTTAGTGCTTGAATTAATAAAGGCCGGTGGGTTCTTAATGTGGCCTATTTTATTATGTTCGATTATTTCTCTGGCAATTATTGCGGAAAGATTCTGGTCATTGAGGACGAATAAAATATGCCCAAGAAATCTTGTTTCCAAAGTATGGGATATGAACAAAAACGGACAGCTGAACCTGGAACAAATTCAGAAGCTAAAGCGAGACTCACAACTGGGCAGGATTTTAGCTGCCGGGCTTGTCAACAGGCATCATGAACGCCACATCATGAAAGAAAGTGTTGAAGAAGTTGGCAGGCATGTCGTACATGAATTAGGCAGATTTCTAAATACCTTGGGCACAATCGCCTCAATTTCACCTTTACTGGGGCTATTAGGCACTGTTATTGGAATGATAAAGGTCTTTACAGTCATTACTACCATGGGGCTGGGTGACCCCGCTGTGCTGGCGGAAGGCATTTCTGTTGCATTGATTACAACTGCAACAGGGCTGACTGTGGCAATACCATCATTAATGTTTTACCGTTATTTTCATGGAAAGATTGATGAATTGGTTATTACCATGGAACAGGAAGCATTAAAAATGGTTGAAGTCATGCATGGGCAACGTGAAAAAGAAACGTCCAGTGAGTAAATCATGAATTTCAGGCCTGACCGCAAAGAAGATCTAGAATTAAATATCACGCCATTGGTGGACGTGGTATTTTTATTGCTGATATTTTTTATGGTATCAACTACTTTTGACAGAAAATCGGAAATAAATATTTCGCTTCCAAGGTCATCTGAGGCAATGAAAGAAGTTAATACAGACATTGTTTCTATTTCTATCGATAACAAAGGTATTATCTATATTGATGATATTCCTCTGGTTAACTCCCAATTGATGACTATAAAAGATGCGCTTGGAAGGAAGGTGGAAGGGATTAACGAACCCGCCATAGTAATCAATGCTGATGAGCAAACCACCCATCAAACCATAGTGAGAATTCTTGATGCCGCAAGGCAACTTTCATTATCAAGAGTCACGTTTGCGACCTTGATCACCGAAGAGGAGTAGGTTTATATTTTGTGCTAAACATGGTGCTTAATAATCTACTCGATCGGATCTGGTACAAAAACCATCCTGCCTATATCCTGTTATTACCCCTTAGCTTGATTTTCGGTGTTGTTCTATCTATCCGTAAATTACTCTATTCATCAGGGATTTTTAAAACCAAAGTGGCATCTGTTCCTGTCATTGTTGTTGGCAACTTCACAACAGGTGGTACCGGTAAAACACCATTCGTCATCTGGTTAGTCGAGTTCCTGAAGACAAAAGGCCTAAATCCAGGCGTAATTAGCAGGGGATATGGTGTTAATTCTCGTTCAAAAGTTCAGCAAGTGTGCGCAGACAGCGAACCAGGTAGTGTTGGTGATGAACCTGTTTTAATTGCCAGACGTACTGGAGTCCCCGTGGCAGTGTCAGCTGATAAATATCAGGGCGCAATGCTGCTAATTGAAAATGAACAATGTGATGTGCTGATATGTGATGATGGTTTGCAACATTTGTCACTTGGTCGTGATCTGGAAATTGCAATAATTGATGGGGATCGTAAATTCGGCAATAAATACCTGCTACCAGCAGGGCCATTACGAGAACCATTAAGCAGGATGTCATCTGTAGATATAATTATTTCAAAAGGTACAGCCCTAGACAATGCCTGGCAGATGAATTATGAATATGGTGATCCGGTTTCTTTGCTTGATGATAAGAATACCATGCAAATTGAATCGTTAAAGGACAGGCAAATACATGTGGTATCTGGTATTGCAAACCCTGGCAGATTACATGAATATTTAAAAAATATGGGGATAAGGTTTGAATGTCATATATTCCCTGATCATTTTGATTTTAGCTCACATGATTTAAATTTTGCTGATAACCTGCCTATAGTTATGACAGAAAAAGATGCAGTAAAATGTATAAAATTTGCAAATCCGAATATGTGGTATCTGCCCATACAGGCAGTATTTAATGATGTGTTTATTCATACTATAGACGCCCTGGCTAGAGAAAAAATATATGGACAAAAAATTACTTGAAATACTTGTGTGCCCTGTGACCAAGTCTTCGTTGATATATGATAAAAATGCACAGGAGCTGATTTCAGTGGCTGCAAAGCTTGCTTACCCTATAAAAGATGACATACCGGTCATGCTGGAATCAGAGGCAAGAGAACTCAGTTTACCCGAATATGAAAAATATAAGAGCAAATAGTGTCAACTGATTTTATTGTTATCATCCCCGCAAGATTTGCATCTACCCGGTTGCCTGGTAAACCATTATTACGCATTGGTAATGAAACGCTACTGGAGAATGTTTATAACACTGCAGTCCGGAGTGATGCCAGGGCCGTTTATATTGCGACTGATAGTGAAAAAATCGCAGATGATGCCAAGCGGTTTAATGGCCAGACAATTCTTACTGACAATGAACTGGCTTCTGGTACAGATAGACTACATGCTGCTGCATCACAGTTAAACCTTCCCCCTGAACAAATTATCGTTAATCTCCAGGGGGATGAATATAATTTTAATCCTGATGATATTAATCAGGTGGCAGAAGCTTTAGTAAAGAATGCATCTGCCAGCATTGCAACATTATGTCAGGAAGTGGTTAATCCTGAAGAAATGATTAACGAACATGTAGTGAAAGTTGTTATGAATATTGCAGGCTACGCCCTTTATTTTAGCCGTTCTCCAATACCATGCACACAGACATTCAATGGAGAGCCTGATATGGATAAGCCGATTGGCAATAAACATATTGGTATATATGCCTATAGTTACGATTTCCTTGGCACATACGTTAGTCTAGAGGTGCCAGAAATAGAACGCAAAGAAGCCCTTGAGCAATTAAGGGCAATGTACCATGGGTATGAAATTTACGTACAGAAGGTGACCGGAAGCGGTAGAATTGAAGTCAATACAGAAGAAGATTTTTGCAAAGCCAGAGAATATGCAGCCCAATTGATGAAATGAACCGTTATCTCTCCCGATAAATTATCCGTCCCTTTGTCAAATCATACGGAGTCATTTCAATTGTTACCCTGTCACCAGTCAGAATACGAATATAATTTTTTCTCATTTTGCCTGAAATATGTGCGGTAATGACATGTCCATTATCCAGCTCGACTCTGAACATTGTGTTTGGCAGGGTTTCAACTATTGTTCCCTCCATTTCAATTTGGTCTTCTTTAGCCATGTATATCCTTGAGTAGTATAAAAAAATTACTAATAGCAGCTTATTTCGCCACTATTCGTAAATAAAACGGTCGATTATAACCTAGAAAAAAAATAAAGCACGGTAAATCACGGTAAATCACGGTTACAAGCGTAAATGCCATGCGTTATCATAAAATAATTCCTGAGGTTTAAAATCTGATTTGTATTCCATTTTCTTACAATTTTTAATCCAGTATCCGAGGTAAAGCCATCTTTTGCCTAGAATTTGTGCTTGAATTATCTGGAACAGGATTGCAAATTTTCCGAGGCTACGGTCAGTCATTTCAGGATCGTAAAATGTATATACGGCCGATATTGAATCATCCAGCATGTCTGTTACTGCAACAGCTTTAATCTGTCCATTTAATGTGAATTCATAAAATACAGTATCACTCCAATTGGCAGTTAAAAAATCCATAAATGAGTCAGGTGTGGGATTGTCCATGCCGCCACCTGGATGCTTTGTGCTAAGGTACTTTTTATACAGACTAAAATAATTATCGTTAAACTCTGCGGGCTTCTCTGCAACATGGAGGTCATTATTTTTTTTAAGAATTCGCTTTTGACTTCTAGTAGGGGTGAAATCATTTACAGGGATTCTCACGGAAATGCAGGCAGAGCAATTCTCACACTTTGGAATATATAAATGCGCACCACTTCTTCTAAACCCATAATTCATTAATGCTGAATATAGGCGCATATTTTTAGGGAAGTTAGGATCCGCGAATAAGGTGATAGCTTCGCGCTCAGGCAGGTAGCTGCATTGATGCGGCGGCGTTGCGTAAAACCCTAATTTTTGGTCAGAAGTCATTAGATGTACTGCTATTTTTTTTGCAATAAACTTTTAGCATATCTGTAAATAGTTTTCTTTGTATAAGCCTTGCCCCAAGACTTTGAAGATGTTTGGAGTGTATTTGACAATCGATTAATTTGCATCCGTTATGTTTTAGGCGTTGAGCGGCTGCCACTAAAGCTATTTTAGAGGCGTCGCGCATATGACTGAACATTGATTCACCAAAGAAGACATCGCCAATAAGTACCCCGTATAGTCCTCCAACAATCTTATCTTCCTGCCAGGTTTCTACAGATAAAATATATCCCATTTGATCAAGTTGTGCATAAGCATCAATAATTTCATCTGTGATCCATGTGTCAGGGTTACCTTTTCTCGGAGATGCGCAATTATGGATTACGGTTTTAAAGTCTTGATTGAACATCACCTGAAAACGGCTGGATTTGATGGTTTTTTTCAGGCTCTTAGATACATGTATTTCATCTGGTATTAATATACACCGTGGATCTGGTGACCACCACAGGACTGGCTGGCCTTTACTATACCAGGGGAAAATGCCTGTTTTATAAGCAGTAATCAGGCGTTCTGGAGTCAGGTCACCGCCAATTGCAAGCAGTCCATCCGGATCGGTTAAAGCAGATGAAACATCCGGAAACGTGTCGGCTATGATATTGTCAGCGACCCAATATAACTTGTTTTGGCTGGTCTGGTTTTTAGTAAGGTGAGTCATTGGATTTCTTAATCTGCAATGGATTTGTATGGCAAATGTGCCTTTAATGCCTGTATATAATTATCCATTTCTTCTTTTTCATGTATTAAATATTCGCTAATTGCCGTTCTGAAATGCTTATTTTCTATCCAGTGAAATGAATTTGCAATGACAGGTTCGAAGCCGCGTGCCAGTTTATGCTCTCCTTGCACTCCGGCATCAAGGCTGCAAATACTTTTTTGTATGCAATATTCTATGGGTTGATAGTAGCATAATTCAAAATGCAAATAGGGGTGATGCTCTGAACACCCCCAGTGCCTGCCGTATAATGTATGCTTGTCATCCATGAGAAACGAACCTGCCACATATTCACTGCCGGATTTTGCCAATATCACCAATGTTTGTTCCGACAGGGAGGCGCTAAGAGATTTAAAAAAGTTCTTTGTTAGTCTTGGATTACCCCAACGCTTATAAAATGTAGAACAATAGAAATCATAAAAAACATTCCATAAAACATCGTTGAGCTCATTTCCATGATATATTTCAATCTTTAAATTACTAGATGCGATTTTATTTCTTTCTCGTTTAATTTGTTTCCTTTTTTTTGATGTGAACAAGTCAAGAAAATCTTTGAAGTCTCGATAACCTTTATTGCGCCAGAGATATTGCATAGTGTGTCTTTGCAGTAAATTATTTTCCAGATATAAATCCTCCTGATCCTTGCTGAATAAACAATGAAAAGATGAAAGATTATTTACTTTGACTATTTGCAACACATGCTGAATTAAAATTCGGCTTATTGCTATTCGTTGTTGATGATCAGGTATGGTCAGTATTCTAGGGCCAGTGACGGGTGCAAATGGAATAGCGGATACCAGTTTTGGGTAATATTTTCCACCAGCGCGCTCATAAGCGTCTGCCCATGCCCAGTCAAATACAAATTCGCCGTATGAATTATTACGAATATACAAGGGCAGGGCGCCAACTAATATGTTGCCTGAAAATACAACCAGGTGATTCGGTATCCAGCCATGGTTGTCAAGGCAGTCATGGAGTTCAAGCCCCGAAAGGTATTCATGTCGGATAAAGGGGTTTGACACACCGGCAAGAGCGTTCCAGTCCTTTGCGGCGATATCTGAGATGCAAGATAACTGTTTTATTGTGTATTCATTTGACAAATATGCGTCTCAAATTATATTTGCACGACTACTTCAAGCCTCGTTAACGACAACCTGAATACCCAGAACCTCAGTTAAGGACCGTTTTGATCCCGCGAGAGAAAAATGTGTCTCGCGATAGTCACCATTTTGCAGTCTAAATCTAAATGTCAGCGTGATCCCATCCATAAAAGCGATCAGAACTGATGAATTAATCTGATTGTTGGCAATTTTTCCAATAATGTATTCAGACCAGTTTTCATTAGATAAACATTCAGTGTTATCAATGGAATAATTTCTGGCGATGCCGTTGTCGACTTGAAATGTCGGGCAAATATTTTCGCTTAGAGCTATGAGTCCTTTTTTCAGGATAAAACGACTTTTGATAGAGTCACTAATGTCTTTATATATCTCCAGCCTGTAACCATCTGAATTTTCAGAGAATGCAATAATATTGCCAGGTGTGGTACCGGTTTCAGGTGAAGTGGCAGTTGCCCATTGTGCAAATGTTTCGTCTGGCATAATGACCAAGAATAACGCCAGGCAATATACGGTCACGTAATATCTTAATGCCTTGATGCCAGTATATGTTGATACATTAATAACCATAGGGTCTATATTGCTGATTATTTTGGTTCCTCGATTTTTCCCTGGGGATATACTGGGAAGTTCATAACATTACTCTCTTTGTCTGAAACTTCTGTTACCTTGGAGGTTCCCCGCTTATTGACCTCATCAATCCGGATGATTGAGTGGAGGGGGATGTAGGTTCTTTTTACATTTTCAAATTCTGACTTTAAGTTTTCCTCAACCGGGTCAACCACAACGGTGCTTGTCTCTCCAAATACCAGCTTTTCCACTTCAATAAAGCTGAACATGGCACCTTGTTGAACATTTTTAGCATAGACTTCGTAAACCTTTGCCTGATTGTAGAATATAATTTTATACAGGGTCTCTTTTGACATGTCACAGTCCGTTCATTATTTTTGAGAATTCTAACATATACTATGGGGTAATTAGGTTGCAGATTGGGGCTAAAATGATGCGAAACCGTTACTGGCACTCATATATGGAGATAAGGCGGAATTTATTACCCTGAATACGTCTAACACTACAAACCAGGATATTCTGCCCAGGAATAATGATTAATTATTGATATAATACTTCCATATATTACAATATGATATAAGGTAAATTAATGAAATAAGATTAACTATGGCCCAGGCTTATAAAAAGAAATCGTCGGCTTCACCAGCGCCAGGTTTTATGATCAAGCACCTGAAGGAAATCAGCTTTATTCTGCTGTCTGTTGTGGCCATTTATCTGACCATAGCGCTTTATACCTTTCATCAGGGTGATTCCGGCTGGTCACAGGCGGTCAGCACAGATTCAATTCAAAATAGTGGTGGCGTGGTTGGGGCGTGGATAGCAGACTTTTTACTTTATGTATTCGGTTACCTGGGATACCTGTTTCCATTTTTATGTGTTTTTGGCAGTTGGCGGATATTCCAGTCTAGACAACGGAAGGAACCTATTAATTATTACCGGATCAGTGCACGTATATCCGGTTTTATTATGTTTTTTATCGGTGGCTGTGGTCTGTTGCGGGTCCATTTTCTTACATCTGATAGCTTACCTGAGCAAATTCCGGGGGCGGGTGGAATATTTGGCGATGGAGTCAGCGCAATATTTCTTACCACGTTTGGTTCTGTTGGCAGCACCCTGGTGTTATTAGGTTTTTTTCTTATAGGTCTGACACTTTATTCAAACCTTTCGTGGTTATGGCTAATGGATACCACTGGTAAACATGTACTCAATTTAACAGAGCGCCTGATGAACCTATGGTATGAATTCAGGGAAAAAACTGCAGGGAAAAAATTAAAAAAAGAGAGAGAAACGCTAATTAAGGAAGAGATTGAAAAGGTAGAGAAACGTCCTCCGCCAAAGATCGAACCTATTATTTCGGAATTTCCTAAAGGTGAGAGGGCAGATAAGGAAAGACAGGAACACCTGTTTATGACCCCGGCTGACTCTTTTCTGCCTCCGCTGAACTTACTGGATGGCCCACAACCGGCAAAGGGCAGGTTATCCAGAGAAGCCCTGGAAGCCATATCAAGGCAGGTAGAGTTAAAGTTGAAGGATTTTGGAGTCACGGTTGAAGTGGTTGCCGTCAATCCAGGTCCTGTCGTTACCCGGTTTGAACTTGAACCTGCTCCTGGTGTAAAGGTCAGTCAAATCAGTAATCTATCCAAGGACCTTGCCAGATCATTGTCTGTAGTCAGCGTCAGAGTTGTTGATGTGATACCAGGCAAGTCTGTGATCGGGCTTGAAATACCAAATGAATACCGTGAATTGGTGACTCTTGGGGAAATATTAAATTCGCGTGAATATGAGCGAATTGAATCACCATTAACATTAACCCTGGGTAAGGATATCAGTGGACAACCCATAGTTACGGAACTCAATAAGATGCCTCATCTACTTGTTGCGGGAACCACGGGATCGGGAAAATCTGTGGCATTAAATGCCATGATCCTCAGTCTGCTTTACAAGGCAACAGCAAGTGATGTTCGGCTGATCATGATTGACCCCAAAATGCTTGAGTTATCAGTTTATCAAGGAATACCGCATTTATTAACCCCTGTTGTTACTGACATGAAGGAAGCTGCTAATGCTTTACGTTGGTGCGTTGCAGAAATGGAACGGCGATATAAATTAATGGCTGCCTTAGGTGTGAGAAATATCAGTGGTTACAATAAAAAAATAAAAGACGCGATCGCTAAAAAGAAACCGATAAAAGATCCTTTTTATACTCCTGTCAGTGAAGAGGATGAGGCACCCGATCTAGAAACTGCACCATATATCGTAGTCATAATTGATGAGTTGGCAGATATGATGATGACCGTGGGCAAGAAAGTAGAAGAGTTAATTGCAAGATTGGCACAAAAAGCCAGGGCATCAGGCATCCACTTGATCGTCGCCACACAAAGGCCCTCTGTCGATGTGATTACAGGTTTAATCAAGGCAAATATACCCTGTCGAATTGCTTTCCAGGTTTCCTCAAAAGTAGATTCAAGGACTATTCTCGACCAAATGGGGGCAGAGAACCTCCTGGGACATGGTGATATGCTATTTCTTTCACCGGGTACCAGTCTGCCTATCAGGGTTCATGGTGCGTTTGTTGATGACCATGAGGTCCATAATGTTGTAGAAAATATTAAATCACGCGGTGAACCAAATTACATGGAAGAAATAGTTAGAGGTCCAGATGAAGGCGGTGCTGAGGCAATACCGGGGTTGGAAAAACCCAGCGAAGATGCAGATCCATTGTATGATGAGGCGGTAAAAATAGTTACAGAAACACGAAAGGCTTCAATATCCTATATACAACGGCGTTTGAAAATTGGTTATAACCGGGCAGCAAGAATGGTGGAAGAAATGGAAAACAGTGGTCTGGTGGGGCCATTGGAATCAAATGGAAGCCGTGAAGTCCTGGCAGGACCTCCACCAAAAGACTAAGACATAAATAAGTAATCCGCGAGTGATAGATAACCAAAATCGGTTAACCATACGTGAAGAATATATTTAAAAATAAATTATTACTCATAATTAGCCTGATACTTATGGTCCAGCAGTCATTGTCAGCGGAAAGTGATAACGCTTTAGACCTGTTGAACGACTATATACAATCCCTTGATACATACCAGGCAGTATTTAGCCAGACTATATTTGGGCAAAATGGTCAGCAGGTAGACATGGCTTCTGGAACAGTGTCTCTGCAAAAACCAGGAAAATTCTACTGGGCCTACCAGGAGCCATATAGCCAGGAATTGATCAGTGACGGGAATAATTTATGGGTTTATGACGTTGACCTGGAACAGGTAACAATTAATGATATGGATCTGACCCATAACAATTCACCGGCAGCGATACTTTCTGGCAATGTGGATTTAAGCTCCCATTATTCTGTCAGTGATCTTGGGGAATTTGATGGTTATCGCTGGATAGAATTAGAACCACTGGAATCAGAACAGGAATTCAGTGCGGTTAGACTGGGATTTAAAGAGATTCAACTATCTGGCATGGTGTTATTTGATAATTTGGGTCAAACCACTGTTATCCAGTTTGAAGATATATCCACAAATAAAGAGATTCCCCCTCAGCTATTCCATTTTCAGGTGCCGGAAAATATCGATGTAATAGACTCAAGGTTACAATAAGCTATTGAGTATTATGCACGACCAGCAGAATTATCGGCCGCTTGCAGACAGGATGCGTCCGGAAACACTGGATAATTTTTATGGTCAGATCCATCTGCTTGGTGGTGAGAAGAAATTCAAACAAGCCATTACAAATGGCATGCTTCATTCCATGGTGTTATGGGGGCCTCCAGGAACAGGCAAAACCACCCTGGCACAAATTATCACAAGAAATTCCAATGCTAATTTGATCAAATTGTCAGCTGTTTTAAGTGGTGTAAAGGATATACGACTGGCGATTGAACAGGCTGCCAGAAATAAACAAGAGTTTAAACAGGATACAGTATTGTTTGTTGACGAAGTTCATCGGTTTAACAAGGCCCAGCAAGATGCTTTTTTACCACATATAGAAAATGGCACGATTTATTTCATTGGCGCAACCACTGAAAATCCTTCATTTGAATTAAATAATGCATTACTTTCAAGGGTACGGATATATATATTAAAACCACTTGAACCAGATAGTATTAAGTCCATTATTCATCAGGCATTATCTGATCCTGAGCGTGGTGTTATTAATGCTGGACTGTCTATCAGCAATGATGCGTTGGATGTTCTTGGGGATATGTCCGATGGTGATGCCCGAAGGGCACTTAATTTGCTGGAAATTATCTCTGAAGTCAAACAACAGGGGCAAATAAATAAACAGGACATTGCTGAGATATTTTCAGGCAATGAAGCCAGGCGCTACGATAAGAAGGGAGATTATTTTTACGACCAGATATCCGCATTACATAAATCAGTAAGAGGGTCATCGCCGGATGCAGCATTATACTGGTTTGCAAGAATGATAGATTCTGGATGTGACCCGCTTTATATTGTCAGGCGTGTGGTCCGGATGGCATCGGAAGATATAGGTAATGCTGATCCCAGGGCATTACAGATTGCACTGGATGCCTGGGACACACAAGAAAGACTGGGTAGTCCGGAAGGTGAACTGGCTCTGGCCCAGGCAATTATTTACCTTGCTTGCGCACCCAAAAGTAACGCTGTATACATTGCATTTAATGAGGCCATGGAAGACGTCAAACGTCACGGTTCATATGATGTACCTGTACATTTACGTAATGCACCTACAAATTTAATGAAAGATATTGGCCATGGGGAAAAATATCGTTATGCCCATGATGAACCGGATGGATATGCAGCAGGGGAAAATTATTTTCCTGATAATATGCCAGAGCGGCAATACTACCGACCTGTTGATCGGGGCCTTGAACAGTCAATAGCTGAAAAATTAGCCCGGTTAAGACAGCTTGATAAGGCACAGAAATAATGATTCATTGGAGTCCTTAAATATGACGAATATTTTATATATAGCCAGCGGTGGGGCAGTGGGCGCCTTACTGCGCTATTTTATCTCCACTGGAATGCATAAAACCCTGGGGCATGGTTTTCCCTATGGCACGATAAGTGTGAATGTGCTTGGTTCAATATTAATAGGATTTATATACGTATTAACACAGACTAAAATTCAACTAAGTCTGGAGATGAAAGCTGGTATTATGATTGGAATTTTAGGGGCTTTTACTACATTT
Organism: Candidatus Eutrophobius brisbanensis; assembly: GCA_038131795.1. GTDB lineage: Bacteria > Pseudomonadota > Gammaproteobacteria > Eutrophobiales > Eutrophobiaceae > Eutrophobius > Eutrophobius brisbanensis. Next base: position 740,129 of record JAYPQE010000003.1, read on the forward strand.
TCAACCTTTTCTCTTGAAACAATGACATTGCTTGAATCTGGGCAACCTATCAAGGCAGGTTTAAATATTATGCTGAGTATTATTTTATGCATAGGGGGCTGCTGGGCTGGATTAATAATAGGGCGGCATCTGACATAATTAACCATCTTCAAAAGATAAATTAGATAAACTAAACATCATGCTAGACATACAAATCCTAAGAAAAGATATTACGGCCGTAGAAAATGCCCTGAGTAAAAGGGGCGTGAAGTTTGATGCTCAAACATTTGAGAAACTGGAAGCTGAGCGCAAGGTTATACAGGTAAAGACACAGGAGCTTCAGAGCAGTCGCAATAAACTCTCAAAAGATATTGGCCTGATTAAAAAACAGGGTGGAGATGCAGAATCAATAATGAAAGAGGTTTCCCAAATTGGTGATGTATTAAAACAAAGTGAGCAGGAACTGGCTCACATACAGGACAAACTAAATGAGTTGCTCCACGGTATTCCTAATTTGCCTCATGATTCCGTGCCGGAAGGGTTAAGTGAAGATGACAATGTTGAGGTTTCATCATGGGGCAAAGTGAAGGAATTCGCTTTTGCCCCCAAAGACCATGCGGCACTTGGAGATAAAAACGGTTTGTTGAATTTTGAGGCAGCATCAAAAATTGCAGGCTCCAGGTTCGTTGTAATTAAGGCCCAGCTTGCACAATTGCACAGAGCCTTGATTCAGTTCATGTTAAATACGCATGTTAACGACCATGGTTATACGGAAGTAAATGTCCCCTATATCATAAATTCCAGCTCACTGTTTGGTACAGGTCAATTGCCAAAATTTGAAGAAGATTTGTACAAAGTGCCAAGACAAAAGGCCGATATATATGAGATTCCATTGGAATCAGATAATAATGGCAGTATTTCTATAGACGAAAGTCATGAGGAAAATTTTTATTTGCTCCCTACAGCAGAAGTACCTGTTACCAACCTCGCTAGAGGAGAGATATTTGCTGCGGATGAATTACCGTTAAAATACGTCTGCCATACTCCTTGTTTTCGCAGTGAAGCAGGATCCTATGGCAAAGATACCCGCGGAATGATAAGGCAGCATCAATTCGAAAAAGTTGAACTTGTACATATGGTTCATCCGGAACATTCATATGAGGCACTGGAAGAACTCAGGGGACATGCTGAGACTATTTTGCAAAAGCTTGAACTGCCATACCGCGTGGTCACACTTTGTGCTGGTGATATGGGTTTTTCTGCCGCAAAAACGTATGACCTGGAAGTCTGGTTACCTGGTCAGTCACGCTACCGTGAGATTTCTTCCTGTAGTAACTGTGAAGATTTTCAGGCGCGACGCATGCTGGCAAGATGGCGAAACCCACAAACTAATAAACCGGAACTCTTGCATACCTTGAATGGATCGGGACTTGCTGTTGGCAGAACATTAATTGCAATTATGGAAAATTATCAGACCAGCGATGGCAAGATACAGATTCCGACGGCACTGCAGTCATATATGGGAGGCATAACTGAGATTGGTTGATGTGCGGTTATTGTTTGACCTTTAGCGGCGGCTTGTTAAAACGTTTTCTAAACCAGTTCATGGTTTTTAATATACTGGGGCGCCCAGCCATCCTGCATTCAAGTTGATATTTATTCGGGAAATCCATAAGGATTATCCCTGTTATTATGGTCAATACCCCCTGGCCAGGCAGCATCAGCAACACTATCCCCAGTGTAATTAACGCTGCGCCTAAAATATTTTTTAGTAGAAAGAATATTATTTTGAGGACAGGATGCTGAGCTGCAAACAATGAAGTATCGCGTTTGTCATGCAGGAAATAATCTTCTGGAATGATTGAGATCAGGTAGGGCACTGCTATTAACGTTCCAAAAAACATCAGCAAGGAAAAAATTAAGGCCCAGGTTATAAATTCCGGTGGTAAATTTAAATAATCCAGCATTAAGATTCTGGATTATTTTCAAATGGAATGGCTAAAAATTGTCCAATTACCATAGCAATTACAAACATAAATGGCTCAGCAGTCATACTGACCAATGATGCTATGGCAGGACCTGGGCAGTATCCGGCCACTCCCCAGCCTATACCAAATAAAATCGCGCCAATAATTAATGCTGGGTCCAAATCCTTTTTTGTTGGCAAATAAAACTTGCTGGAAAATACTGGTGATAATCTTTTTTGAACCAAATAAAATCCAGGAAAACTCACGCACAGGGCACCCCCCATAACCAGTAATAATGTAGGGTCCCAGGCACCTGCAACATCCAGAAAGTCAGACACTTTCTGAGGATTAATCATGCCGGAAACAGCAAGCCCCATTCCAAATAAAATGCCTGATAAAAGAATGTTTATATAATATTTCATTCCATTACATGCCTAATGATATACACAACGATTATTGCTACAGATATAAAAATTAATGTTGCCGCGAATGAACGTTTGGAACGCCTGGCCAATCCACAAACGCCATGTCCTGATGTACATCCCCCCCCTAAGCGGGTACCGAACCCTACCAGTAAACCGGCAGCCAGGAGATAGGGGCCACTGGCCTGCTGGTTTATCACTAATCCATTTTGAAAAACTGCAATAATGCCAGCGCCAATCATCAGTCCGAGAATAAATATTAACCGCCAGTAACGCTCAACATCATTCCATTTGCGATAAATCCCGCCAAAAATACCCGATATACCAGCAATTCGGCCATTCCCAACCAGCAGAATAACAGATGACAAACCTATCAGGACACCGCCTGTAAGGCCTGAAATAAGCATTTCTGTCGTTAACATATTATTCAGTCCTAAATCGTTATTACCATCATTGTTACGCCAGTAATTAAAATAGCACTGGCAAAGAGTTGTTGTAAAACTGGGCCGGCAATCTTATCAGCAATTGTTCTGCCAAATAACATCCCCATAAAACTGCCGATAATAAATGGCATTATAATTGAAAAGTTAAAGTCCATTTTAAATATTGAACTTAACGCGCCTGAAATGCCAATAAGCGTGATTATCATTAGTGAAGCACCAACGGCCCTATGTATACCCATATCGATCACTAACATAAGTGCTGGCACTATCAGAAATCCACCACCAACGCCAAATAAGCCAGAAAGTATACCTGTTAACAAACCAGATAACATGAGGACTAAGGCACATGGTGTGGTAAAGCTTAATTTTCCATCGCCAGACAGTTTGCAAATTGGCTCTTTGTTGTCACTACTTGGAAGTGCTCTAATTACACTTGATTCTGCTGGCCGTTTAATGCTCTTTCGCCACATTACAGCCCCAACTATGACTGCAAGCAATGCAAACCCTGTGAGTAATGAAGTCTGGGAGAAAGAAATTGAAAAATAAAGCCCAATGGGTGCACCAATTACACCGCCTGATGCAAACATTACGATAGGTTGCCATAGTAACAACCCGGCTCGCCAGGAAAAGTAACCTCCTACAGCTGCGGTCAGGGATACCGTAATTAATGAGACTGGTACCGCCTGCATCATATTCATTCCCAATCCATACACTAATAATGGAATAGCGAATATTGAGCCACCGCCTCCAGTGAGCCCCAGAGAGGAGCCCACCACAAAGCCATAGGCAACAGCAATAGCTATATCAGGAGACAATTATGATAGTTTCGGCTAGTGACACGTGTTCACTGGCTGAATAATCATGATGTGACCGCTTTTAACACTGCATCCAGACTTTGCTTGGCGTCGCCAAATAGCATCCTTGTATTTTCTTTATAGAAAAGTGGATTATCAACGCCAGCGTAACCTGATGCCATACTACGTTTAAGTACAATTGTGGTCTTACCTTTCCATACTTCAAGTACTGGCATACCGGCAATAGGACTATTAGGCTCCTCCTGAGCAGATGGATTCACAATGTCATTTGCGCCGATAACGATAGAAACATCAATATCAGGGAAGTCATCATTTATCTCATCCATTTCGTACACGATGTCATAGGGTACCTTGGCCTCAGCCAGTAGCACATTCATATGACCTGGCATACGGCCAGCGACTGGATGGATACCAAAGCGGACATTGATTTTTTTATCCCTGAGGGCCTTGGTTATTTCATTAACGGTATGTTGGGCCTGGGCGACTGCCATACCATATCCCGGAATAATCATGATTTCCTTTGAATCCAGCAAAAGTGCGGCAGTTTCCTCAGCATCTATTGAGGTAACGTCGCCTGTTTGCTCGCCACTGCCAGCGGAAGGGCTGCCTTCACTGGTGCCAAATCCACCGGCTATCACAGACAGGAATTTACGGTTCATGGCCCGGCACATGATATAACTGAGAATAGCGCCACTACTGCCCACCAGTGCGCCAACGACGATCAGTAAATCATTACTTAACATAAATCCTGTGGCCGCTGCAGCCCAGCCTGAGTAGCTATTTAACATAGAGACCACAACCGGCATATCTGCACCCCCAATGGCCATGACCATATGAATGCCAAACAGTAATGCAATAATAGTCATATAAACCAGGGGAGAGATGCCACTGCCTGCGGCTGATTGCTCTACAAAATCAATGCATAGCCAGACTGAAGCTATTAGCAAAATGAGGTTTAACCAATGTCTTGCTGGTAATAGCATGGGTTTGCCGCCAATTTTGCCACTGAGTTTTCCAAAGGCGATGATGGAGCCTGAAAATGTAACCGCACCGATCAAAATCCCGAGATAGGTTTCAACATCATGAATAGTTTTGTCGATTCCTGTAATTGAAGTGTCATGCTCAAGAAAATTGGCATATCCAACCAAAACAGCAGCAAGACCGACCAAGCTATGTAATATGGCAACCAGTTCTGGCATTTGGGTCATTTCAACCTTACGTGCCAATATCAGCCCGATCAGGCCTCCGACAATCATGCCGCCAAGTAATATAGCGTAATTTGCAGTAACCACACCAAATATGGCAGCTAATAGCGCAATTGTCATGCCCACCATGCCATAAAGATTACCTCTGCGAGCGGTCTCCTGGTGACTCAATCCACCGAGTGCCAGTATGAAAAGAACAGAAGCGCCTATATAGGAAACAGTAACAATACCTTGTGTCATTTTAATGCCTCCTATTTTCTAAACATCTGCAACATACGTTGGGTGACAGCAAAGCCGCCCACGATGTTGATACTGGTGATTAATATTGCGAAACCTGCTGTAAACATAATGGTTGTGCTGGATGTGGAAATCTGAATCAACGCTCCAATTATGATGATGCTACTGATTGCATTTGTGACACTCATTAATGGTGTATGCAGGGAAGGAGAGACGTTCCAGATCACCATGTAACCAACAAAACAGGCCAGCACAAATACTGTAAAGTGCGACATGAATTCCGGTGGTGCGACGGCCCCCAGGCCTAATAAACAAAGACCTCCTATAGTAAAGGTGGCCAGCAAACCGAATGCGCCGGACTTTTCATCTTCTGCGACTTGTACTTGTTCAGGTTCCGCTTTGGGTGCGGGCTTGGGGGCAGCAGATAATTTTGGCGCCGGTGGTGGCCAGGTGATTTCACCTTTATGAATGATAGTGGCACCACGTATTGCCTCATCTTCCATGTCGATGGTGATATTGCCATCTTTCTCGGGGGTCATATCGTTTAAAAGGTGTCTTAAATTAGTCCCGTATAGCTGACTTGATTGTGCTGCCAGACGGCTGGGGAGATCGGTATAGCCGATAATTGTGACACCGTGCTTTACTACCACCTTGTCTTTTTCAGTAAGCTTGCAGTTACCACCTTGTTCTGCAGCAAGATCCACTAGCACGCTACCATCTTTCATGCTTTCAATCATGCCTTCTGTGATTAACTCCGGCGCAGGTTTTCCAGGAATCAACGCAGTGGTAATGATGATGTCGACTTCCATGGCCTGGCGGGCAAATAATTCCATTTCGGCCTTGATAAATTCATCACTCATGACCTTGGCGTACCCACCTTCACCAGTACCGTCTTCTTCAAAATCAAGCATAAGGAATTCGGCATCCATACTTTCCACCTGTTCCTTTACTTCCGGGCGAGTATCAAAGGCACGTACTATAGCGCCCATGCTCTTGGCAGCACCTATAGCTGCCAGACCGGCAACACCGGCGCCAATGACCATAACCTTTGCAGGTGAAACTTTACCCGCAGCTGTTATCTGACCAGTAAAAAAACGTCCAAAATGTTGCGCGGCTTCAACAACGGCCCTGTACCCGGCGATATTTGCCATGGAACTCAAGCCATCCATCTTTTGAGCACGGGAAATTCGAGGGATACTGTCTACCGCAAGTACGGAACAGCCAATTGTCGACAGCTTATTCATTAATTCTTTATTTTGTGCGGGCCAGATAAAGCTAATTAAGGTGTGTTTGTCTTCCAAAAATGACAATTCATCTATACTCTGGTCCGAATATTGGGCGGGCGCCCTGACTTTTAAAATAATATCTGAATCTGCCCATAATTTTTTTCTGTCTTCGATGATTTCCACGCCTGCTTCTCGATAGGCATCATCTGAAAAGTTTGCCAATTGACCCGCACCGGCTTCAATTGCCACGCTAAAACCAAGCTTTTGTAATTGTTCTGCGACTTCAGGCGTTGTCGCTACACGTTTCTCGCCCGAATATAATTCTTTGGGCACACCAATACGCATTATTTTTTCCCCTTTAGTAGAAATTTAAGGATATTTATACTCAAGACCGCTTTAGCTGGAGGGCAAAAAGCACAGGAATCCTACCATAAAACGCCTTATAAATTCAAAGTTATCATGGGGTTATCACGGCTTTTATTTGCCCGCCAAGTTATTTTGCGCAAAAAAAAAAGCCCCGGTTATAACCGGGGCTTTATCCTTAACATGGCAGAGATTAATTTTCGCCCGCGAATGCACCAAGCAGGTGAAGCAGGCTGGTAAATAAATTATAGATGGAAATATACAGAGAAATGGTTGCCATGATGTAATTTGTTTCATAACCATGGACCATATCACTGGTTTGGTAGAGGATAAATCCTGACATTAACAGTATAAACATGGCTGATACTGCCAGGGACAGGGCCGGTATACTGAATATCAGAGCGCCAATGCCAGCCAGAAATGCCACCAGTACGCCTACCATGATAAACCCGCCCATGAAACTGAAATCTTTACGGGTTGTGAGGGCATAACCTGATAGTCCTAGAAATATGGTCCCGGTTCCACCCATTGCCAACATAACCAATTGACCGCCATTGGAAAACGCCTGCATATAGGCATTGATTAAGGGGCCAAGAGTCAGACCCATAAAGCCAGTGAGGGCAAAAATAGATACCAGTCCCCAGGCGCTGTTTCTTAACTTTGTGGTAACAAATAAAAGGCCAAAGTATCCCCCCAGGGTAAGTAGGGGCCCCATATAAGGGAAATTGAACATAATGGAGATGCCCGCCGTTATTGCACTGAAGATCAGTGTTAACGACAGTAACATATAGGTGTTACGAATCAGCTTGTTTGTAGCAAGAGTTGATTCAGTACGACTTGTTAACACATTAGTCTGTTGATTCATTATTTAGCCATCCTCCAAAATATGGTTTTAATTAAGTAGTATAGTGGTGTTTTTAATTTGTAATATCAAGTCACGTTGCTAAATACCTGTGCCGTTCTTGCAATTACGCTATAAATATATATATTTCAAACAGTTGTACAAATTACCATAATCATTTTGAGTAATGCAATATAGATAAAGTTCAGCGAATTTTTCAGTTTGCGCGCCGGCAAATGATTTTTTTTGCAACAGTATTACAGAAACGTCTGAAATTAATTTATAATTTCGCGTTCGATTTTATGGTGTTCATGAATACCGGAGGGATGGCAGAGCGGTTGAATGCACTGGTCTTGAAAACCAGCAACGGGGCAACCCGTTCGAGAGTTCGAATCTCTCTCCCTCCGCCAAATTAAAAAAGGCCTCCTTGTGAGGCCTTTTCGTTTAATGGTTTGATGCCACTCATAAATCATTTGTGGAATTTAGCCCCCAGCACCATTTAGAAATGGCGGAATCATTGGTTCATTATCCCAGCGCCAGATATCGGTCGGGGTACTCTTGTCAATCTCCCATTGAGCAGATTCGGTATTAAAGCGCAGTGTATTACCGCGAAGCTCAGGCTGTTCATAGACAACTTCTCCTGAAATCATCGTCATGATTGATGTTAACCTGTCAAGCTCTTCCTTGGGGCCTTCCATGTAATCTCCATTTAGAATGACAATGTCGGCCAGTTTGCCTGTTTCGATTGAACCCAAATCATTTTCTTTCCAGATAGGGTAGGCCCCATAACGGGTCATCATTAGTAACAATGTCATCCTGTCAGGAACAACTTCTTCAGGCACTCCCCAGGGCTCACCATCAGGCGTATAACCAGTCAACCACACTACACCGTCCTCAAAGGGGGAGGATCTGACTTCTCGTTGACTGCCAAATTCACTGATGACCGTATTTACTCCCGCTTTTAACATACTGGCAAGGGGGGTGGTCCATGCGAGATATTCCTCGCCATAATCATTCTTGATAACATTTGTTGGCGTAGATGTAATATCGCATGAGAAGGTATGCCCCAATCGCGCAGCCATTGCAATCTGCTCAGGCCTGACCAGGTGGCAGTGATCGCTGGCAATGCGCAAGTTTTTCAACCTTTCATCTGACATGACATCTCGAAAGTACTGAAACTGCATCTCCAGGGCGTTATCACCGGCTGTGTGCCATCCAGGGATACCGGTAATCCTGCCTTCAGCGGCAAGATCTGCCAGGGTAGTGAAATGTTCCACCCGCCTGACTTTTATTTTTGACGTATTTATATCATTGATAGTGGGTATATCTACACTGTCAGGTGGGGGCGGACAAAGTTCACGTTGTTTTACGTCATCACTGGAAGGCATGCTGGTGCACCAGGCAACTCCCCCTGCATCCTGCCCTCCAGTACTGCTGCCTATGCTCCAGAGAAATTCAGAACCATGGCCAGTCCAATCACCAATTCGCCGATAGGTTTCTTTAATCCTGGGATTAAACGGCTGCATCCAACGATGACCATAGGCCATACGGATCGGCATCATATCATTACGATCCAGATGATTGGATGCGCTAAAACCCATTTCGCATTGAATGTGACTTTTATGAGTTGTTACACCAATCTGGGCGTTGGCCTGCATTACTTCAAAATACCCCTGGATATATTTATCAAGTGTTTTGAAGTTGTTATTAATAATATCGATTTTGATACACCGGCCAAAGTCCGTATAGTCACCTGACCACCCCAGGTTTCTATCAACCTTCCAGTAGGCATGTGCCAGTTGGTTTCCATAAAAACCTTCGACACTTTCAATTGCCAGCGTATTAAGCACAGAACCGCCGCGGGTACTTACAAAGACAGGATGATTGGGTGCGACCGCATCCAGAGTTGCTCGCGTTATGGTCTTACCTAGTGTTTCAACTGCAACAGCAGGTGGGCGTATGTCTACCATAATCCACCGTCCTTCAGGAATTTGGCCGGCTCTCGCTGCCACAGCACGCTCCATATTCCGCGTTAATTCATCTACGGAATCAGCACGAATTGAGATCTCAAGCATCTCTGGGATACGTGTCACTACCCAATCAAATCCAAGTGCAGTTTCAAATATGTGGTTGTGCGTATCAATCAACCCGGGAATAACCGTGTTTCCTTTCGCATCAATAATTTCTGTCCAGTTTGCAATTCGTTCCTGAATTTCATCATTTGACCCCACATCAATTATCCTTGAGTCCCTGATTGCAATTGCTTCAGCAATAGTTACCTGTTCAGGTTTATCATTGTCAGCGGTAATGACTTCGCCGTTAATAATGACTGTGTCTGCATAGGGGGAGGGTGCTGAAATGACAGCTTGAGATGTAAGTGACAAAACAATGAACAACGAGAAAAACAATACCGACCCCCGATAAGAGCAAATTTTATTCATAATTCCCCCTCCTTACTTTAAAGAACAGCAGTTTTATATTGGTTGTATTTGTCCCGGCTAAATTTGTTTGAGATTTGTTAGTATAGATGTCGTCTGTTTTAGTCTTTCAATGACTGTGTCAACAAACACCTTTAGAAACCTCAATTGCGTGGTTTCGTCCGCACGATCCAATGTTGATTTATTAACTCTGATTAGTGACACATCCGTCTTTGCAGTGACGGTTGCCGTGCGTTCTGTGCTGGACAGAAATCCCATTTCACCAAAACAGTCGCCTTCTTTTAATGTATCAAGGGATTGTCCATTTTTTTCAATAGTAACCTGACCTGCAAGGATGATGTAGAACGAATTATCACTTTCACCTTCATGTATAATTGTCTTGCCAGGAGGATAGCTGTCCCAGTTGCTGGCCCTGACAAGGCTCCAGATTTCAGCATCATTAAACCCTTTGAAAAACCCCAGGCCCTGTAAAGATTCAAATTTTTCTTTTAAATCATCCTGGGTTTCTATTTTCTCAAGATCATCAAATATCAACGCCAGATCTGCTGCCAGGTCTAACCCTGAAGAATATCGCTTGGAACTTTTCTTTTTCATCATTCTCGTCAGAATATATTCCAGACCTTCAGGGATATCTGTGCGATATTCCGCAAGGGGAGGTGTATTTTCATTGGTAATCTTATTTGCAATTGCCGCAAGGGTTTCTGCCTTAAATGGATGATTGCCAGTCAATAATTCATACATTACTGTTCCTAGCGAAAATATGTCTGTATTTGTTGAGATGTCCCATTCATTGATTTGCTCAGGAGACATATATAGAGGGGAACCCAGGAAACCATCAAATTGTGTTGAGGTCTGATCGGCCCGGTTGATTCTGGCAATGCTGAAATCAGATACTTTGATATCTCGATCTTCAGTGAAGAGCATGTTGCTCGGCTTTATATCCCTATGGATAATGCCTTGTCTATGTGCATAGTCCAATGCTTTGGCGCATTTATAAATTATGCCGACGACTTCTCTTACCGACATCAGGGTATTGGGTTTGCAAAATAAATCCAGGGTACGTGCCCCGGGGACAAACTCCATAACGAGGTAACAAATATCCCCATCCACGCCCGCATCAAAAAGGCTGAGAATACTGGGGTGTGACAGGACACCAGCGGCGTGGGCTTCGTTAAAGAATAACTTTCTAAATCGTCTTCCATCTTCATTTTCATTTATAAACTGCGGGTGTGCGACTTTTATTGCCACGTGACGATTGGAAAAGGGGTCGTGGGCCTGGTAGACCGTTCCCATACTACCTTTACCCACTTCATCTATAATTTCATATTTACCTATAACCTCAGGTTTACTCGTGATAGTATGAATCGTACTTTCGTAGTGGGTAGCTGTCTTGATATCATCCATATTTATACCGTGATTTCTCCAGGTTAATTAAAATATATCCTGGTTATTTTTTATATAACTTCATTTATCTATCAATCACTTTAACAAGTCAAGCTTGATTTCAAATGCAAATGAATAATTATTCATAATTTTCATAAGGTTATGACTTCCAAAACTGTAAATTCATTTAACATTGCATGCCGTGATTGTCCGAGAATAGCAAAAAATCTTATTGCGATTAAACAAGCGCATCCAGATTATTATTGTCTACCCGTACCACCATTCGGCAGTGATGCTGCATCATTATTAATTGTAGGATTAGGCCCCGGTAAACATGGTGCAAATGCCACTGGACGGCCGTTTACTGGTGATTATGCAGGAATTCTCTTATATAAAACTTTGCATGAATTTGCTTTTAGTAGCAAACCAGAATCAATTTCCACAGAGGATGGTTTGACGCTTCACAACTGCCGCATCACCAATGCTGTTAAATGTCTTCCACCCGGCAATAAACCAACCACCGAGGAGATAATTACCTGCAATAGATATCTTGCGGAAGAATTAAAATCAAGTACCAGACCTGGTGTGATATTGGCACTGGGTAAAATTGCACATGATTCTGTTTTGAGAGCAATGTCACTAAAATTAAACCAATTTAAATTTGCCCATAATGCCGAACATCATCTCGGCGACAATATTATTTTACTTGATTCATATCATTGCAGCCGTTACAACACACAAACCAGGCGATTGACAGAAGCAATGTTTAAAGATGTCATCAAGCATGCAAAAAAACTAATAGATGGATAAATCAAAGCTAAAAGAATTTGCAGGCTCTTTGCCAGGCAAGCCCGGCATATATCAGATGAAAAATTCATCTGGAAAAATTATCTACGTGGGGAAAGCATCTAATCTTAAAAATCGCGTCATGAGCTATTTTTCAGCCAAGCAGGCTTCAGCCAAAACACTGGCCATGATAGGAAAAATATCAAATATAGAGTATGTGGTCACACATTCTGAAGCTGAAGCCTTGTTGCTGGAAAGTAATTTAATCAAGGAATACAGGCCCAGATATAATATTACATTCCGGGATGATAAGAGCTATCCATATTTATACCTCACCTCTAAAAGCATTTATCCAAGATTAAGTTTTTATCGTGGCAATCGTAAGGCGCCGGGGAGGTATTTTGGTCCATATCCAAATGCTGGTGCATCAAGAAAAACACTGAATATTGTGCAAAAGCTTTTTAAGCTCAGGCAATGTGACGATACATTTTTCAAGAACCGTAATAGACCCTGCTTGCAATATCAGATAGACCGTTGCAGCGCTCCATGCGTCGGCCTGGTCAGTAAAGAGAATTACGCGCAAAATATTCGTCTTGCAGAATTATTTATGAAAGGCAAGAACGATACTGTCATGGATAACCTGACAGAACAAATGTCAACTGCATCAGCAGATCTGGAATACGAAAAGGCGGCTAAAATCAGAGACCGGATCTCAATGTTAAGGACATTTCATGAATCACAGCATATTATTTCAGATAAAGGCGAGGCCGATTACATTGCTTGTGATATTCAGTCTGGTCAGGCATGCATACAGATATTCTTCGTAAGAGGCGGGAGAAACCTGGGAAATAAAATATTTTTCCCCAGCTTAAAACTTCAACAACCACCTGAAGAAGTCATGTCCGCTTTTATCAAACAATATTATCTTGGGAACAGCAACTTTTCAGACATCCCTGGCCATATATATACCAGTCACGTACCTGATGATGTTGAGACAATAAAAAGTATCTTCAAGTCCCAATCCGGCCAGAACAATATCAAGGTGCAATTCAGCTCGATGCCAAAAGGTGAACGCGCAAAAATCCTGGATCTGGCTAAACACAATGTATCATTAACATTAATGCAAAAATTAGCAAAAAATATTAAATACGAAACGCAGTTTGAAATATTGACAACTATTCTAAGGTGCGAAGAAACAATAGGGCGAATTGAATGTTTTGATATCAGCCACCATGCTGGCAAAAACACCATAGGTTCCTGTGTGGCATTTAACGCTTCTGGTCCACTAAAGTCTGAATATAGAAAATATAATATCAAGTCAGTGACGCCGGGAGATGATTATCAAGCCATGGAGCAAATGTTAAGAAGGCATTTTCTAAATATGCAAAAACAGGACAGGCCATTGCCCGATCTGATATTAATAGACGGTGGAAAAGGGCAATTATCAAAAATATCTGGTTTAATGTCAGAACTGCAACTTGCTGAAAATATAAATTTACTTGGAATTGCAAAGGGCCCAGGGCGTAAGCCGGGATTGGAAAAACTCTATACCCCTGGCAGTAAATCACCAATAGATGTAGAAAAAAAACCTTCAGTATTACTCTTGCTGCAGGAGATTAGAGACGAAGCGCACCGATTTGCCATCTCTGGGCATAGAACTAAATCTATTCGTGAATTAACAAAATCCCCATTAGATGACATAAGTGGTATAGGTAATAAACGCAAACAGCGTCTAATTGTTTATTTCGGGGGAATTCAAGGCATTAAGTCAGCAAGCGTAGCCGATATTGTTAAAGTTCCAGGAATAAGTAAAGATCTGGCGAAAAAGATTTATACCAAACTCCATTAATACATGAATATACCTAATACATTGACCTTTTTTCGTATTCTCCTGATCCCGGTTTTTGTCATAGGGTTTTATTTGCCGGTGTCCTGGGCAAATATTGTTGCTTGTATTATCTTCAGTCTCGCGGCCATAACAGACCTGCTAGATGGTTATCTGGCACGACGTCTTGGGCAAATATCAAAATTAGGGGAATTTCTCGACCCGGTTGCAGATAAACTCATGGTTGCTGTGGTTTTGGTATTACTGGTAGCAAAAGATCCTGGTTTATTAATGGTCATACCTGCTGCGGTCATCATTGGTCGTGAAATCACTGTCTCCGCCTTACGGGAATGGATGGCAGAATTAGGGGCCAGGAGCAAGGTTGCCGTTTCTGTCTATGGTAAGATCAAAACTATCGCACAAATGGTGGCGTTAATCTTACTGATATTCAAACAGGATTTATTTGGGCTGCCTATCTATCAGATCGGGCTTGTTTGCTTGTATATTGCTACAATCCTGACCTTATTATCGATGTATCAGTATATTACCAGCGCATGGCCAAGGCTTATAGAAACAAAGGCAAAACAGTAGCTTACAAAATCAAGTTATTGACAGTTATCCATGCATGGATACAATGTGCGTGCTAAAAGGATGCAACTGACAACAGGCGTGTAGCAAGTTGTCATAATTTGCGGGAATAGCTCAGTTGGTAGAGCACAACCTTGCCAAGGTTGGGGTCGCGAGTTCGAGTCTCGTTTCCCGCTCCAGACATTAAACCCCGGCAATTACCGGGGTTTTTATTATTCAAAATCAGAATACGTATTTTGTCTAAAAATTGATCTTGTGACGTATAACTTATAACGTGTTACAGATTAGGCTGGGTGGCAGAGTGGTTATGCAGCGGCCTGCAAAGCCGTGGACGCCGGTTCGATTCCGACCCCAGCCTCCATTATTTAGTATTAATATTAATCATCATCGCCCGGGTGGTGGAATTGGTAGACACAAGGGACTTAAAATCCCTCGGTAGCGATACCGTGCCGGTTCGATTCCGGCTCCGGGCACCATTAAAATCATATATTTATAAATAATAGTTAATGTTATTTATAGATATATCATGATGTTCTTATTCACGCAAATAAAAACAATTCACCTGTGCTTGACATTAATGGGTAATATTAACGGCACACCACTATTTAAGACTATCTGCGTGATGTGCAAATTAGATTTTAGACATTGTCTACAGGTATTCCTTTACTTGTTCCTGTCCAGTACCCAGCTGATTGTTGCTGCACAAGAAAATAACAATCAAGGCCAGGAGCAAATGTCCGCCAAACAAGAAACAGTCAGTTACCCTGCAGAGTTTTTTGCTCGATTTCATCCAGTAACTGCCCTGGATATGGTCAAAGAAGTACCTGGATTTCAACTGGAAGAAGACAATGAAGATATCAGGGGATTCAGTGAGACGGCTGGAAATGTATTAATAAACGATCGTCGCCCAAGTGCCAAACAGGACTCTCTATCATCCATATTAAGTAGAATTTCTGCCGAATCAGTGGCGCAGGTAGAGTTAATTCGTTCACAGGTGCGATCCATTGATATGCGCGGTGAACCGCTCGTGGTCAATATTATCCTGAAAGACAATAATCCTGCAATTGTACAATGGGAGGCTGAACTGGAAAGGCGATTTAACTATGGGAATGTTGCACCATCCGGCCTGTTATCGCTTTCTGATAACTGGCGCGAAATTGCATTTAACATTGGAATCGAAGGAAGACATGAACCTGCCGGCAGAACGGGGATTGACAGAATTTTCAATAATAATGGCTCTATTATAGAAAACCGTTTTGATCGTCGGGAAATTAGAAACCATTACCTTAAAGGAAATTTTAATACTGCAACAGACTTTAGCGATACGCTTATACAGTTAAATTCCAGTCTTCAATACGACTTTGACTATGTCACGTTGGATTCCAGACGTGTCCCCGCTGGCTCAACAATCGCATTAAGAAATGATTTCGTTAGAGACGATGAAGATGTCTTGACCATAGAAGCAGGGCTTGATGTTGAACGAAAACTGCCTGATCAAATAACAGGCAAATTTATCCTGCTTTATAGTCATTCCAATGCAGATCTAAAATCCGTTCAGCAGATCAATAATAGCCTAAGCCTTCTAACCCTGGAAAGAATTGCAGACAGCACCATTAATGCCTCTGAAACCATAACCCGGCTTGAATTTGACTGGCAAGTACTAGTAAACCATCTGGTACAACTTAACATGGAGAGGGCAGTTAACACGCTGGACAGTCAGTTACTGCAAACTGATGATACTGGGTCCGGGGCGGTCATAATTGATGTGCCCGGTGCGAATTCCAGGGTGAAAGAAGATCGCTGGGACTTTGAACTCAAAGATACATGGAATCAAGGCCAAATTGAGCTGGACTACGGTTTGGGGATTGAGGTTTCGACTATTTCACAGACTGGCGACGTCACTGCGAAAAGGGATTTCCTATTTTTAAAACCACAATTCAATATGACTTATTCCAATGATAATGGATATCTTTCAAGACTCAGTTTTATCAGGGAAGTTGCCCAATTGGACTTAAATGGATTTGTCAGTGCCACTGTCTTTGATGAGAATGACCTGGCGCTTGGCAACCCGGAAATCCGGCCCGATCGTAGCTGGAAACTCGAGCTGGTGCAGGAAAAGCGCTTGGGCAATATTGGAGTAATAAAAATCACTGGATTTCACCACTGGATTACGGATGTGCTTGATTTACTGCCAATCAATTCTGATTTTGAAGCCCCTGGCAATATAGGTGACGGTCGTCGTTGGGGCATCATTTTTGATTCAACTATTCCACTGGATTATTTGAAACTGATTAATGCAAAACTAAACTTTAGATTTCTTTACAGGATTCAAGTGTTATTGATCCTGTAACAGGCGATAAAAGAAAACTCTCATTACAAGGTGGTTCTGGTGGTGGAATAAAATTTCTGGATGAAAATGATTATGCCTGGTTCGTGGAGTACCGACAGGACTTCCAACGATCACAGGTGTCGTGGGGGTGGAATGCCATTGAACGTGGGGAGAGATATTTATTCAAGGTTAATGAGCTGGAAGTTTTTAATGAAGGAATGGATATTAATTTATTTATCGAGACCACTCGATGGTTTGGCTCAAAAATTCGAATAACGGCGGAAAATATTCTTAATTTTCAGGAGCAACGTGACCGTAGCGTATATGTCGGTGAACGTGAAATTACTACTTTAAACACTATTGAACGCAGGCGCAGGACCAGAGGAGCACAGTTATTTTTAACAGTAAGCGGCAGTTTTTAAAAATAGTGTTGTAGACCCAGGTTATGTCTCATTGCATAAAACCTCGATTATTCAGTAGTTTCAAATAGTTTTCACAAAGCCACTGATCTATTACTATAAAGTACGCGATTTAAATCAATATGGAATATTCATGAAAAACAACAGGGAAAATCCTAACAGGCCTCATAAACTAATTAAGTGCTGCATTTTCGTTTGTATATTGGTCAGCAGCAGTAACGTACATTCGCAACAACCTGCCGAACAAGTGGCAGAAGAGCTTTATACGGAAATTATACAGCGCGATCTGGTGACATATCCCTCAGGCTTTTTTGACAGATATCAACCTATCACAGCTTTGGACATGGTAAATCAAGTCCCGGGGTTCCAGTTGGACAGCAGTAATAATAATTTTATTGAGGTACGCGGATTCAGTGAATCGGCAGGCAATGTGTTGATTGATGACCGACGGCCGAGCACCAAATCTGACTCTCTTGATAATATTTTGTCTCGCATCCCTGCTTCATCAGTAGAGAAGATTGAATTGATACGCAGCCAGGTCCGCAACATTGATATGCGAGGTCAATCTGTTGTAGTTAACCTTGTACTGCGCGAGGGCATACCTGCCTCTATTCAATGGGAATCGACTATACGTCAGACCTTTGGTCATGGGCCAATCACACCTGCTTTGACAATGTCTTATTCAGATACATGGGAAGGCGTAGACATAAATCTGGGGATTAATTCCAGGGTCAATGGTGTCGGCAGAGAAGGAACGGAAGATAGTTATGACAGTAACGGAGATTTAATTGAAAGCCGTTTAAATGATCGTGTTAATCGTAATTTTTTTATTACCCCCAATCTCAACGCAGCTTTTTGGTGGGGGGAAACGCTGGTCCATATAAATTCTAACTACACCTATACAGATCGGCTGTCAGATACAGATTCAGATAGAACAGACCTTGTTAACAATTCGCGCGAATTCCTCCGCTTTGAACATGATGAGGTTGCAGACACCATTGAATTAAGTTTGGACATGGAAAGAAATTTTACTAATGTATTACAGGGCAAAGGTATATTTCTTTTTAACAGTAACAAGGAAGATTTTCAGGATATACAAATAGATGTAGATGGCATTGGTAGTCAGTCATTATTCAGGATTGCTAATGGAGAAATTGATTCATCAGAATTAATTGGACGAGTGGAATTTGATTGGTTGGGATTTGATAATCATCTTATTCAGGCCAACGCTGAGCGGGCGCACAATGTCCTGGACAGCAATCTTGTCCAGACCGATGACAGGGGTGCCGGCCCGTTACCAGTAGATGTGCCTGGTGCAAATTCCCGGGTTCAAGAGACCCGTTGGGATTTTTTAATCAAGGACAACTGGGATCTTGGAAGAATTGAATTTGAATATGGCCTGGGAGCAGAGGCCTCGACTATTAGTCAAACAGGTGACGCCGAACTGGTTAGGGATTTCTTTTTTCTCAAACCACAGATGATTCTGAATTACTCTTCACTGGAGCGTGATCAAACTCGACTGCGGTTTGCCCGTGAAATTGCCCAGTTGAATCTCGAGGACTTCGTCAGTGCCACAGAATTTCTTGATAATGACGTGGCACTAGGAAATCCGAATATAAAGCCGGATGCTACCTGGAAACTGGAACTCAGCCACGAAAAACGTTTTGGCAGAGCAGGGGTAGTCAAATTGACTTTGTTTTATGACTGGATATCGGACGTATTGGATCTGTTGCCACTTACGCCAGATTTTGAAGCCCCTGGCAACATAGGCAATGGAAGACGATGGGGGGCAATTGGTGAAGGCACGTTGCCGCTTGATTGGATTGGGCTGGCCAATGCAAAACTCGATTTCAAGCTGAGAGTTCAGGATTCCACGGTAGTAGATCCTGTCACAGGGGATAATCGATCACTCTCGATACCAAGTATTTCCGGCGGGCCGGTCACCTTTGATATAGAAAATAAATATGCCTTCACCCTGGAATTTAGACAGGATATCCGTCACCAGCAATGGGCCTGGGGATGGGAGCTCTGGGAACGAGGAAAACAATTACGTTATAAGGTAAATGAGCTTGAGATCTATAATGAGGGTGCCGAATTTAGAGCATTCATTGAAACAACCCGCTGGTGGGGAATAAAAATGCGTATTCAGGGCGAAAATATTCTTAATTTTGCAGATATACGTCAGCGCAGAAAATTTGTCGGTGAAAGAGGGCTGTCACCTCTTGCCACAAGAGAACTAAGGGACCAGACCCGTGGTGCCAGGTTAGCGATTACTTTAAGCGGAAATTTTTAATATGGTTTAAAACGCTGTACCATATTTTTCAGTCAATCATCTCATGAGAGAGACCCTGGAATGACAGCAAGATTTTTTCAATCTATTTCGTTATTAATAATCTATGCTGTTATCTATAGCCCGTTTGCTTCACAGGCACAGGGCATTAATCCTGACGATAAATCTTTAAGTTCAGAATTACATTTCACCCGTCTTGCTTTTGGGGTCAATGGCAGACCATTTTCAAGCTATCCTGGGGAACCCTGGCTAAGAGACTGGCCCGATGCTGAATATCATTTCCTGCAAGGCGTCAGACGTCTGACCCGTATTGATGCGGGGGAGTACCGTCAGGTAAGTTTACTTAACGATGCTATCTTTGATTATCCGGTTATCTACGCGGTTAAAGTAGGGTACTGGTATCTAAGCACTAAGGAGGCCTTACGTTTAAGGGAATATTTACTAAAAGGCGGACTATTGATTGTAGATGACTTCCATGGCCCCAGTGAATGGGCGCAATTTATTGCATCGGTTCGCAAGGTATTTCCTGAAAGAGCTATCATCGATATTCCTGATGACCATGAAATATTCCATGTGTTATATGGCCTGGATGATAGACAACAAATACCCGGCAGAAATTCTGTTTACAATGGCGTGACCTGGGAGCATCCTTTGGGTATTCCTGAACATTGGCGAGCTGTATACGACGATGATGGCAGGGTTATGATGGCAATCAACTTTAACATGGACATGGGGGATGCATGGGAACACGCCGATGATGCCTTTTATCCTGAGCCCATGACGGCTTTGGCATACAGGGTGGGAATAAACTATATTATTTATTCAATGACCCACTGAAAATAATCAAAGGAAAAAAATATGAAAATACGAATACTGTTATTTTGCCTGATGCCATTTGTATTTGCCTGCAGTGACTCCAGCACTGAATCCAGCAACGTATTTGAAGCTCAGGTAGAATCCATAGAGAAGGCTGAACAGGTAGAACAGCAAATCCTCGATGCGGTTGAACAACAACGGCAACAATTAGAACAGGACCTTAATCCCTGACCGGCAAACTCACCTGCCAAATAACCCCTTAAGGGTGTTTTTCACATCATCAACCACATTGCCATCATCTGATGTTTCTGCTGATTCTTGAGTTGTGCTGGTTTCAGTCGAAGTCTGGGAAACAATGCCCAAAGCTGTATTACATGGCTCAGGATCGGCCCCTGATTCACTAAACAAACCCTGGGCCAATAATGAAAGTCCCCCTGTTGCCACGGCCGCGCCGGCAGACAGGCCTGTCCTGATCGCATTTTCCGCATCTATAACGGGTGTAGGATTGGCCAGCGTGCCACCAATTTTTGCGGCGCCGGCAACACTGCTTAAATTCAATCCCACACCTTCTTTTGCATAAGGTCTGACCCCGAGATTTAATGTTTCATCTTTAAGGTTAATTTCGCCACTGCCCACCATGTACATCTTGCTGGTCTGTACAGCGATCTGGCGATCGAGCGTTATCAGTCCATCATCAACGGGAAGGTTTATAACGGCACATTCAAGCAAACTGTAGTCTTCCTGTGATGACAAAGGATTTAATTTATTAAACGTGGATAGAATAATATCAGCGCCAAACATATCTATACCTGAATTTGGCATCTGTGCTTCTCCCACCTTGATCAGAATATTGCCGCTGTATGCACCCATAATCTCAGCGATTGAACCACCGCTGCCAGTACCGTTTATGGCAATAGTTGTGGCGCCGCCAGTAAACCAACGGTCTTCTTCATGGGGTAGCATTTCAAGCATAATGCCATCACCATTTATATCTGCTGACAGTCTGGCCTGATTTTCATTCACACTGTCCAATGAGAGCGAAACAGAGAGCATTCCGCCAGCGATCGAGGCCCCATTTGACACCCTAATGTTTCCATTAGTCAGACTAATTGTAAGTTCATTGTTGGCCAGCTCTATAGAGGGAGTAACGATCATTTTCACATTGTAAAGAAAGTCTGCATTTACACTTGCCAGCGATGCCAGGGGCAGGGCATCCCTGGGGAACAGAAATTCAACTTCTTCGTCAGTTTCTTCTGGCATAAACGGGGACAAATCAAGAACATCAGACTGTAATCTGGCGGTAATTGAAGAGACATCGCCTGCCATGTTGGTAATGAGATTACCGGTGATGCCAATCTCAGCCAGTTGTAAACTGATGTTATCCAGATTAAGCGTATCTGTATCAGCAAAGTTAAGTATGCCGCTGAATGTCAATGGACCCAGGTCTGGCAATTCTCCGCCAGTGAAGGTATTTAAGTCGGATAAGGTGTCAATTTCAAAGGTCAGGGCGATTGAACCGGAAGGGCTGCCAGTGAGATCTGTTAGATTACCATTCAAACCCAGCACCAGTTCACCTAAATTACCTGATATATCCAGTGGAAACTCATCACCTGACAGCAACCCATCAATGCTTCCAACCTGGCCTGACAGGGCCATATCATTATTGTTGTAATCGGCCCTCAGGGTAAAACTGACCGGCGTCTCCCTGTCTGTTATTGCGGTAGTAAATTCATCCAATCTGAACTCAATCACGGAATCTGTTTCATGATCCCTGTAACTCAGTAAAACATCCCTGATCTCTATATTTTCAACGCTAATCGGTGGTAACGCTGAACCCTGGTCTGGTGTAGATGTTGTATTTGTATCCGTCTCGTTTGCGGTCAATACCCAGTTTCCACCTCGCTCGGCTTCTTTTTCAAGTGCAATACGGGTGTCATGGAGTATAAAGTCGTTAATCTTAATTTCGCCACTTAACAGGGGAATAATGGATACCCTGGCCTCGATCCTGCCAATTTCAACCATTGAATCGGAATCACCCCACGGGGCATTACCCAGGGTAATACCCAATACCGCTATGGCAGGGGACAGTGACGGGACCACCTCCAGATCACCTTCAATATTAAACTCTCTGCCAGTTTGCTCACTGACCTTAGCAATGATAGCGGGTTTATACTGGTTAACGTCTAATGTTACCAGGAATATAACTAAACCTATTACTGTAATAAATACCAATAACCCTATAATTTTAATAATATTTTTAATTATAACTCCCTGACGAGAAATTCTTTACTCTCCATATATCGCCCTATTAATAATTTAACATAATATACATTATGCGAACCTAGATAATTATAATCAATATATTAGCATGGATTTTATCCGGATGATGTTATTCAAATCTCATTATTATTTGTTTAATTAATATGAGATTATTCAGGTAACTTTTTATTTTTTAATCATTAAATACGGAACCGATATGAAATGGCAAATAAATTAAAGCTTACCATTGCCCTGGATAGATATGACCGCCACTTTCCATTTTTTGATGGCACGGTACCGGTACCAGACAACATGGTAATGGACGTTAAACAAGTGGGCCAAAGTGTTCAATTAAAGGATGGATCTGACCGACATGGCCGTATGTTACATAGCGAGGCCTATGATATTTGTGAATTTTCCATGTCCAGTTTTCTGATGGCCAAAGCTCGGGGTATGCCCATTGCGGGGATTCCCGTATTTCCTAGGCGTCTGTTCAGTCAGAGTCAAATGTGGGTACACCCGGCATCAGATCTATGGCATCCCAGGGACTTGATAGGAAAAAAGGTGGCTCTAAGCTCTTTTCAGACCACCTTATCCTTATTGGCCAAGGGGGACCTTAAATTTCATTACGATGTCCCATGGGAAGATATCCACTGGATATTGACCACCAAGGAAAAGGTCAATTTTTCCGTAAAACCCGGTGTTAAGGTTGATTTTATTGGGAATCGGCAAAATCTTGGTGTGATGCTCGAAAAAGGCGAAATTGATGCCTTTTTTCTGCCCCATCCTCCTGTTTCTGTCATGCGCGGTGAAACTGCTGCTAGGCGTCTCTTTAAAGATTGCCAAATTGAAGAAAAAAAATACTATGAGAAGCATGGTGATTTCCCGATTATGCATATCATCGCAATCAGGCAGGTCTTATTGGACCAGGAACCCTGGCTGGCTAAGGCCATTTTGAAGATGTTTGATGATGCCAGAAAAATTACTGCCAGTTATTATGAAGATCCAAACTGGTCCTGTATGGCCTGGGGTAGACACTATTTTGAGCAGGAACGCGCATTTTTTAGCCAAGACCCCTGGGAAAATGGTTTCAAATGCAATTTCAGAAATATCGAACGATTTATACAATATTCTCATGATCAGGCGATGATTGATGCGCCCTATTCTCCTGAGGTGCTATTTGCCCCAGAGACACTGGATACATGAGATAAATAACAGTTTGGCGGCTAATAGTCCCAGTCAATAATCTTATGTAAATTAACCTTGAACTGCTGACACATCTCATTACCCAGTAATTGATCTATATTTTCATCATGCTGCTGCAAAAGAGTGAGTAATTCAATTGATTTGTCGTTCCCGGTTTGCGTCAATTTAAATGTCGTACTTGAAGAGCTTGCATTGATCTCAATCAGCCCCCTGGCTACCAACTCCTGTAGTAGTGCCTGAATCTCATTATTGGGGATTTGAATCACCTTACACAACTCATCAATAGTTGCAGACTGAAAATGGTTTAACACCACAAGCATCCTTGCTTCGTAATCTGATTCAATAATTTCGTGTTGATTTTTCTCGAAATTCTCCTGGTAACTGTGTATAGCCTGAAATAATAATGAAAAATAGCTGTTTGAATCTGAATAAATTAACTCATCGGGAATATCATTCCCTTTTCCCTCTGCCGGTAGAGGTAATGACACTCCATAATGGCTTTGATTGAATATCAGACCTTCTTTCATCGTTGTATTTAAGTCCACGATCTCACCAATAATTATCCAATGATCGCCTGCCTCATATAGTTTTGTTGTTTTACACTGTATCCATGTGACACAACCATCCAGTAATGGAGAATTTCCCAGGCCTTTGTGATATGCGATGCCGTTAAATTTATTGTATTGCCGTCTAGCAAAATGATTAGAAAGATGGCGTTGGTCTGAGGCCAGTATATTAATTGCAAAGTAATCGGTTGCCTGAAATATTGGCAAATTTTCAGAGCCGGAGGCAAGACACCAGAGGATTAACGGAGGCGACAGGGAGACTGAGGTAAAACTGTTTACCGTCAAACCTGCCGGCTCTCCATTTTCTGCTTCAGTGGTAACAACTGTCACCCCCGTGGCAAAAGTCCCTAGCGCCTTTCTAAGTTCACTCGAAGATATTAAATTATCTGATGACACGGATCATTTCCTGGATAGCATATAAATAGTTTGAACAGACAAACGAATGTGTATGAGACCACAATCCCTTGTACGATCAAATTAACTTCATGTATTCTACCAAGTGTTTTAACTTAATGCTGCATTGAGTTAAAAAATATATATCTAACTAAATGACGCAAAATAAACCCAGCCTGACGTTTGCAAAACGCATAAGATATATTTTTGAATATATCGCTGCCCGTTTTTTATTTTTTTTATTCCGCATACTGACATTCCGGCTCGCCTCCAATCTCGGGGCGGCAATCGCAAAACTAATATTTCTCCATACAAATCGCACAACCATTGCGAAAATAAATATTCATCTTGCAATGCCAGACAAGACTGAAACTGAAACCGATGAAATCGTACGGGACATGTGGGGAAACTTGGGTAGAAATTTTGCCGAATTACCTCATGTCAGTACTATGCACGATAAAAAATTAATGAAGTACGCCAGTATTACTGGAATAGAAAATATACATGACGAACAAAAATGCGGCCATGGTGCGCTGTATTTTACGGCTCACCTGGGTAACTGGGAAATAGCACCACGTATATTTCATGCTGTGGGCCATCCCGTCAGTATTGTATATCGAAGGGCAAACAATCCCGGAATTGAAAAGATGATTCAGAATGCCAGGTCAAGATATACGGTTCAAACGTTGGCAAAAGGACCTGAGGGTGCGCGCCGCATCCTCACACAATTAAAAAATGGGCATAGTATTGGAATGCTGGTGGACCAGAAAATGAATGATGGGGTTGAGACAAATTTCTTTGGCAAAAAGGCTATGACAGCACCAGCAATCGCAAGATTGGCGCTGAAATATAAATACCCCGTAATACCTGTGCGTGTAAGCAGGCACAATAAATTTCATTTTAAAGTGACTGTGTACCCTCAGCTGGAAATAGCAGATACAATTAACAGAGATAATGATATTATCTCCTTGATGCAAAAGATTAATCAGATGCTGGAAATCTGGATAAAAGAAGATTCAGGACAATGGATCTGGATGCATAATCGTTGGAGTTAATCTCAGCTTTATTTTTAATAACATGAAACCTCAATCCGGCAAATTAATAGCGGTCATTTTTTTTCTGGGAGGCGCTAGCGTCATCCGTTCTCTGATGCGTTCAGAGATCAATGGTTTCTATCTGAGCCTGGGGTGTTTTTTGTTAATGGTTTCTCTTGCAATGTTGTTCAAGCAAATAAAAAAAATTTAACGCTTTTTGTTAGAGTGAATTATGTCAAATAGAACATGGATATTAATAACGGACAGTTATTACATAAAGTTATTATATGTAGCTGAAGACGGCCACACCATCAAAACGTACCGTGAAGCTGACTTTGATAACAGCAGTGATATTACCTACAACCTTATAACCCGCTATAAACAAAACAATAGTGACTCAGACAACCTTGAGTCCCCAGAGTATGTTTTAAACTCCATCGCTAGCTTCCTCAATGATAAGGTTAAGGAAAATGCATTTGATGAACTCATAGTTATTGCGCCTGATAATGTCCATGTCGCTTTACAAACAATTTTTTCAGCGCAACTGTTAAATGCTGTTAAACAAAAAATAAGCGGCGATTATATAAACCTTTCGCTGGACAAACTGCAGGCAATAATTTTTGAAAATTAGGGATTATGATCTTATCCAGACCGACCGGAACGGCGCCTGAAAAAATTATCAATTTTCTTGATGGATAGTTTTATATCCGGGGAAGTTAAATGGATAGAGTTTGCGCCTGGCGCCCCAAGGGCATCTGTTAGCTCATTAAACCTGGCCTCATGAACTTCTTTAATTTTTTTTGCTTCAGCTTTAGACATCCACACATCTTCCCTGTCGCCAGTTTCTGGATTTGAAAATGAAATGAATGTCCCGTGCTCAAGAACGGGGAATGATGATTCAAATTCATCCTGAATAATAATAGGGATGAAATCATAACGTTGTATTGAGCGTTTTAACGCAAGAAGATCCACTAAACTGCCGTCGCCACGCATAAAGTCAGAACAATAAATCATCATAGCATTTGGCGGCAGACATCGACTCAAATGAAGTTTGCGTGTTCCCTTTAAACTATTTTTATCTGGATCGAACGTGTCCCAGAGCTTGTGATATAAATGATAAAAATGCCTGGAGCCTATGCCCATACCTAGGGTGCGTATACCCTGCTCTGTGTTAATACCGAGACCAAATGTTGTTTCTGATTTCCAGGCGGAATATAACAACGATGCTGCAACACCGATTTGAATATCTAACTTTTCACGCACCATCATGGAAGGGGAATTATCAATAATGACCATGATTTTAAAATCACGCAATGCTACACGCTCTACAATAGTTAATTCACCTCTACGTGCAGTTGCAGGTATATTTATTCGCCTTGGGTCATCGCCAATTTCAAAGTCACGATATCCAAGCGGTTCATACCCCTTGCCTTCAAATGGGCTGGTCCATTCGCCTGGGGCGGTACTAACAACTTTCTTCCCCGGAACAAAACTGACAGGTCGACTACGAATGCCGTGAAGTAAGTCTCTACTGTCCATACAGGAGCGCCTGGTTTCTTATAAAACTTTTTTCAAAATGGTGTCGATGATTTCTTTAAGATAGATTTCTTCTTCGCCTTCTTCAATTTCACCAGGCTTGAATACCAGTCGATGTCTGAGGATAGGGTTGATCACGCCCACAACGTCATTGGGCGTGACAAAATCATTGCCTTGCAAGACGGCATGAACCCGGGCAGCATGGACGATACTAATGCCCGCACGAGGTGATGCGCCCCCTGCCCGTTCTATGAGCTTGGTCACTTCGTCTGTTGTCGTTCTTTCCGGACGTGTTTCATTCAATATCTGCTGAATTTTAGAGACAATAGATTCCTCTACATGCACTTTATTTTTAATAATCTCTCTGGCATTAAGTATCCCTTCAGCATTAATAACCGTGTCCACGTCAGGCATGCCGCCTACAATGCCGTAGCGTTGAATGACTTCTTCTTCCTCATTAGGTTTAGGATACTCCAGAAGAATTTTCATCATAAAACGGTCAACTTCAGCACGACCCAGTCCATACGTTCCTTCAGACTCAACCGGGTTTTGGGTGGCAATGACCATAAATAACTTTTCAAGTTTATATGTTCCACCCAATTCAGTCGTCACCTGCCCTTCTTCCATGGGTTCCAACACCGTTCCCTTGGAACTTGTTCTTGCCCTGTTTAATTCATCCGTTAACAGGAAATTTGTATGCAATGGGCCTTTGACCACCAGTTCGACTTTTTTGCTGACCGGATCAAAGTGCTCAATACCAATTACGTCCTTAGGCAACAAATCTGCTGCAAATGAAATGCGTCGAAATTGCACCTGAGCAGCGTCTGCAAGGGTTTTATAAAACAAGGTCTTTGCAAGCCCTGGCACACCTTCAAGCAATACATGTCCACCGGCAAACAAGCAGATCAGTGTATATTTCATTTCATCGTCCATGCCAACAATTCGCTTTCGCACCTCTGCCTCAAGCGATGACATTATTTTGTGGACATCTTCCAGTGATGAAGAATTGATATCAACTGACATGAACGTATCTCCGGTTTTACTGTTGCATTATATTTATGACCCCACTATACAAATCACTTCAGGGTAGTCTGGTTAAAACTGGCGGAGAGAGAGGGATTCGAACCCTCGATACGTTATTCACGTATACACACTTTCCAGGCGTGCGCCTTAAACCACTCGGCCATCTCTCCAGGGTAAGGCGCGAAGATTAAACAATCTCTCAAATAAGTGCAAATCACTATCTAAATCAGTTTGTTATACTTCCCTTAGAATACTCGTTCAATACCACTATGAGTCTGTAAACGTGATACATCCCCCCTATTCATGCATAAATCTTAGCATTATTGGCTCATACAAATACAGGGCTAAATTTTGCAATAAATATGAATGGATAATCACATTTTTTCAGTGATTAAGATAAAATAGCCAGTTAAATATTCAGGTATTTATCAAATTAGAAGAAATGGACAATGAAACAAAATTGAATCGTATACTCATATTCGATGATGATGCCGATCTAAGAAAACTGCTTCTGGTCTACCTTGGCAAGATGTTTGAGGGTGTCGACCTGGAAGAATATGATCCCCTGGCCCTGGGGGCACCGGATGAATCCTTCGACTGGTCACGCTATGACGTCTTGATACTTGACTATTTTCTTTGTCTCCACGGTGTCACGGGGCTGGACATATTACACGCAAATAGAAAAAATCCTGATTTTCCAGCCACCATTATGCTGACAGGCGCAGGAAACGAAGAAGTTGCGGTACGAGCACTAAAGTCTGGTGTTTCTGACTATCTGAAAAAACAGTCATTGGACAAAGAAGAGTTAAAATCGGCAATCCTGAATGCCTATTCTTCACATCATCAGAAAAAAGAACGCAAAAAAGAGACCACCCAGCAGGGGAATGCCTTTAATAAGTCCCTCTTCTACCAGCAACTGGAATTTCATAAAGACATACCCGGATACAGAGACCGCGTATTACTTTATATAGATCTGAATGACAATCAATCCATCATTGAACGGGAAGGCGTCATCCTCAGGGACAATATAGTCAGGCACATCGCCAAACAAAGCTTTGAGATATTTAATCTTGGTGAATGCAACCCAAGTATTACCCGGCTTGGGGATACGGCCATCGCTCTATTGATTGACATGCCAGATTCCAGAAAAACGCTGGAGTCCAATTTAAATGGGCTGATAAACCATTTAAAAAAACGCCCCTATAAATTTGATGAGAGAAAGATTGAATACGCAGTAAATATTGGTGTTGTCGAATTACATGGAGATGGCGAAGCAAAAGAAACCATTCTTGAACGTGCCCGAAAACTATCAAAACAGGCCGAACAACTACCTGGGGTTTCATACAGGATATATGAACCTGAAACTGAAGCTGCAATACCTGAGGCAAAAGACACACAACCGGCAAGGCCAGCAATTGAAAAACCTGCGAAAACTGAGATTAAACCTGAAACAAGACCTGTAAATCAAGCTACCAGCCAGCCTCACCTAATAAGCTATCTACCCCTGTAGCTGCCGACAAAAAAAACCGTAAAACCCAATCTAAAATCAGAAGCTGTAAAGCCGGCCACTAATAAAACCGAACCTGTCATTCAACAGCAGTCTCCTAAAGCGAGCACACAGACTGAAAAAGTGATCCCAAAAGTATCCCATGCCCCTGCAAAAACGCCACCGCCGGCCTCACCTTCAAGACCCAAGAAGTCGATCGAGGAGCTTAAAACAGAACTTTAGAAAGCAAAAAATGCACCCGAACAGCAAATAGAACCCACACCACATGAACCTCCAGAAAGCACAACTTTTTCCAGTGCAGCCCAAGAGATAAACCTTGATATCGATGCCCTGGACGATGAAAACAAAGGGCTATACAACTCATTTGAGGAAAAAAGAATTATTCTGTCTTACCAGCCGGTTATTTTATTACTGAATGAAGAAGTTGAATCAGATGATGAAATTCACATGGTAGGCCTACTGCAGGCAGATAAAATAACTGATGGAAACGATGAAGATTTGCGTTCTAAAGTCACCTCTAAAGAATTTAAGATGTATATTGACCGCTGGATATTACGTGAAATCATTGGATCATTATCCACCAGAGAAAGGATTACAGATTCTTTTATAATCGATATAAGTGATGCTTCCCTGGCGGATGCCAGTTTTTTTAACTGGTTCAGAAAATTGCTGACCGGATTGGACTCAAAAAATCTTGGCAAATTCATCATGCTGGAAATTAATAAAGAACATCTGGAGACATTAGGAAAACAGGCCAGTGCATTAATATCTTATTTCCGTAAGACCCATGATTTCTCATTTGTAATGGGTAATGTAGCTAATGCTGAGGACATCATTACCTTCTCCAATCAGTTTCAATTTGATTTTATCAGGTGCAATTCAAATATTATCATAGAGTTACAGGGTATTTCTGTGGCGGGATATAAGGTTGCAGAAAATGATAAAAACGCAACCCAATCCCGGCTTGATTTGCTAAAATCAAACCATATTCGTTTTATTGCAGATGATATCAGCGATGCTACCACCCTGACTGATGCCATCAGTATTGGTACTGAATATGCAATGGGTGAATTTATAGGAGAGCCTGTGACACAACTGGATGATATGACAAATATCGAATCATTCGAAATTGTCTAAATACTGTTTAGAGATTAATAAACTTGAATACTAAATCTAAGAAAATTGGAGATTATCTGGTCTGCTCTCAAGCAGTGATGCAAAATGCAGTCAAACGCCAGGGACAGGCAATTAAGGCCGGCACAAAACCTGGGAAGCTGGGTGAATTATTACTGGAGGCAGGAAACATATCCCGTGATGAACTGGATGTGGCCGTACGTAAACAACGTGTAGACAGGTTAAAATTAAGCCCGGTATTTGGCACTCTTACTAATGCCGAACTCGCCGCTATAAGTAACCGTTTTAAAGAAGTCTCCATTGAACCAGGCAAACAGTTTATTTTTCAGGACGAACCTGATCCCACACTCTATATACTGGCCAGCGGCCAGGTTGAGGTTTATCGTACAACTCTGGATGAAGAACACATACACATTGCATATGTAGAACCCCCTGAACCCATAGGAGAAATGGGCTATTTTCAAGGCGGGATAAGAAATGCATCCGTTAAAGCTGTGGATAATGTCCAATTATTACAGGCAAACTACTCTGACCTGACGCATTATTTTGAATATGCTCCACGGGTAGCTCATGAATTCATGAAAATCGTAGAGCATAGACGCTATGAAACTGAACAAATCGTTCAGGCCAATGCATAACAACAAATATATAATCCTAAGTATTTGCAGTCATACCTAATCAAACTTAATGTTTGAGTTCTTAATTCTCAGTTTTAATCATGCCAATTGAGCAAGTTACCTTCAGTAATGTTAATGGCGTTACTCTGTCAGCAACACTGGAGTTGCCATCAACTACAATCAATTATTTTGCAATATTTGTGCATTGTTTTACCTGCAGTAAAAATACATTCGCCACAAAACAAATCAGCAAAAGGTTGGTTGATAATAATGTTGGTGTATTGAGGTTTGATTTTACTGGACTGGGAAATAGTGAGGGCGATTTTTCTGAAACAAATTTTCCTTCTAATCTGGATGATTTATTTGCTGCAGCTGAATTTCTACAGGCAAATTACAAGCCTCCTGATTTGTTAATTGGGCACAGCCTGGGTGGGGCCGCAGTCCTTGCTGCGGCACAACACGTTAAAACAGCAAAGGCAGTAGTGACAATAGGAGCGCCTGCTACTGCCCAGCACGTACAGCATTTATTTTCAGATATTGCCCCAGATCTGAATACAGATTCTGAAGTAATGGCCGATGTTGGGGGGAGAAAATTTGTAATAAAGAAACAACTATTAGACGACCTTTCTAAATATAATACCACTAGCCATCTGGCTGAACTGAACAAAGCCTTACTTATATTTCACTCCCCTATTGATACTATTGTAGATATCGCTGAAGCAGCAAAAATATATCAGGCAGCAAAACACCCTAAAAGTTTTATCTCCCTGGAAAATGCAGACCATCTATTGACAAAAAAACAGGACGCAGTCTATGTGGCTGACGTAATAGCGTGTTGTGTAAGCCGCTATCTTGGTGCAGAAATCAAACAGACAACAGAACAAACTAAAGACACGTTAGCCCATGGCACTGTCCTGGTTAAAGAACAAAATCAACGGTTTACCAGAAATGTATTTACAGATGATCATCAATTCCTGGCAGATGAGCCAGCTGAAGCAGGAGGTGATAATCTTGGAGCAGATCCTTACGAATATTTACTGACCGCGCTGGGGAGTTGCACGTCAATGACCATACGCATGTACGCTAAAAGAAAAAATATTGCCCTGGATGATATTGAGGTGCAAATATCCCACAAACGAATTCATGCATAGGATTGTCAAGACTGTGAGCAACAAGAAGGAACAGTTGATGTGATAGACAAACTAATAAAGTTAACAGGCAATTTAACTGAACAGGAACGCATGAAATTACTTGAAATTGCTGACAAATGCCCAGTTCATAAAACATTGCAAAATGAAATCGTCATTCATTCCAGACTACTAGGTTGATTCTTTTTTATGAAGTATATCTACCCATTGGCCGAAGGCGTGCTGATTAAGCGTTACAAACGCTTTTTAGCAGATATCAAGCTTACAACAGGAGAAATAATAACCGCCCACACGGCCAATACAGGCGCAATGCTTGGATGCAGCCAACCAGGCTTTAAGGTATGGGTGCAAAATACCAGAAACACAAACAGGAAGTATCCATATAGCTGGGAATTGGTTGAAACTGACAAACAGGTATTGGTTGGAATTAATACAATGTTGCCCAACAAGCTTGTATATGAAGCAATAAGCAATCGCAAAATTCAGGAACTTCAGGGTTATGAGACCATCGATACAGAAGTACGGTACGGTAATGAGAACAGTAGAATAGATTTACTATTAATGTCAGAGAAATTACCTGACTGCTATGTTGAAGTAAAAAATGTTACGCTTGCCAGGGAAGACACTGCTTATTTCCCAGATGCCGTCAGTGAACGCGGCGTCAAACATCTTCGGGAATTAATAGACAATATAAAGAAAGGCAACAGAAGCGTAATTTTTTTCTGTATACAGCGAAATGATGTGGCAGGATTCGCCCCCGCCAGTTGGATTCATCCAGAATATACAGATATTTTAAAACAGGCATGTGAGTCAGGCGTGGAAATCCTGGCATATTCGTGCAAGTTATCAACAGCAGGAGTGGAAATTGATTCAGCGGTGCCGGTATTATTGCACTCATAACATTAAAACTGCTTCTCCATTAAAAGAAATAATTTATGACAATGAACAAACCAGATGAAGTTACCATTATTCAATCTGTTGCCATCCTGGTTGATGGCAATAATATTGAACGAAGCATACATGATGAAACAAATGATCCAAACACGATGCTGAATTTTGACACGCTGATTCCATCTCTGCTGGGTAATCGTGGTTTAAATAGATTAATCTACTTTCGTGAAGGTGCAAATATCTCATCTAAATTAACAGAAAGACTGCATCAAAATTATCACGGTTCCGTTAGACCTTGCCATAAAAGTGCAGATATACCCTTGACCATTACAGCATCTCAACTGGCTAGCAAGGTTGATACCATCATCATGTCAGGCGATTCTGATTATGTGGAGCTGGTTCGCCATCTTAAAGGCGAAGGTGTTCGGGTTGAGATTGCATCTATACCCCGAACCATGGCCCAGGTCCTGTTGGAAGAGGCAGATTATGCACATGAAATTAAAAAAGAATTCTGGTTTAGTCTGCCGCCGAAAAAACCAAAAGCAAAAAAGAGAAAAAGAAAATCCTGAAACCTCTTTCAATTTTATTCAGCTGAATTGTAATTTATTTTACCGTCATGTCTGCGCCATATATAACACCTGAAGGGTTTCAGAATTTAAAGTCTGAATACGACAAAATATGGAAACGTCGCAGTGAAGTTGTTTGTGCACTATCCGATGCAGCTGCAGAAGGTGATCGTTCTGAAAACGCAGAATATATCTATCGTAAAAAAGAGTTACGACACCTGGACTCAAGGATCCGGTATTTACTAAAAAGGCTTGATGATTTGCGCATAGTTAAAGAAGTTGCGGATGAAGAACATGTCTATTTTGGCGCATGGGTGACACTAAAAGGCAGGTCTGGCGAGATAGTTTCCAAGCGAATAGTTGGCTTTGATGAGTTGGATGACCATAAAGATTATATCAGTTTAGATTCCCCGCTTGCCTGCGCTCTACTAAACAAACGGGTTGATGATGTCATTGAATATTCTGTGAAAAATGCAAAAATCTCGCATAAAATCATTAGCATAAGATACCAGTAATCCTGAATTATTTAATGTTATATAGCCATATTGTTAATTTAATGAATTCTTAATTTTACTCAGTTATACTGGTATAGCGTTATAAAGGTCAGTTATCAGTACAGTAGATTCTATTCACTTTCTGTAATTAACCTTCATGAAGTACGCAACATAATTATTTTTCAAAAGAGGTTAATTACATATGAGTAACGGAACAGTTAAATGGTTTAACGAGTCAAAGGGCTATGGTTTTATTACACCTAATGATGGAAGCCCGGACGTATTTGTACACTATTCAGTGATTCAAGGTGATGGTTTTCGCACATTGAAGGAAGGGCAAAGTGTGGATTATGAATCACAAGACGGCCCTAAAGGTTTACAGGCGACAAAAGTAACTGTCTCTGAATAAGCTGTGATGAATATTAACCTCCTGATTCGTCAGGAGGTTTTTTTTCTATAATCCCCTTTAATTCTCCATACAAATCAATAGCTATTTTTGATTCGCTATTGGTCATTGATTACTGCAGATCATCACTGGCAGCTTTAGCCTCGGCACCGTAAAGTATATTATGTGCCTATGGAATACATGTTTCAGATTCAGCATATATAACCTGTCTTATCAACAATCGCGCAGGCAACCACTTTCATTTTATAGACAGCACGAATGTCGGTTATGCGGCAGCGTCTATTCAATTTAAAAAACTGTTAAAAGCTCTAATTTAAGCCGCGAGAACGAAAATAACGATGTACATCTTCAGGACGGTCCAGATCCCATTTTATTTCCAGTTCATATGCTGATATTTTATGATTAACTATATGCTTACGTGTTTTAGATAAGACTTCTTCAGACCCCCAATCAATATTTTCAAATACCACGGGCAAATTTTTATTCATAGCAATCAGGTAATACCCGCCATCCTCTGATGGCCCTATAACCAAATCATGCCCCGAATTTAATTTTTCAATTGTTAAATTAATATCTTTAATATTTAGCTCAGGACAATCACTACCAACAATAATGACATTAGTATAAACACCCATTAAATCTGCAATTGCATTAGCCATTCTTTCACCCAGGTCTCTCCCCCGCTGCAATGATGGTTTTAATTCATATTGATTCGCGCAAAATTGAATAAAAGGGTCATCTAAGTCTGGCGTGCAATATATATAGACATCCACCTCATCAGATAGCTTTACAGTTTCAATCGTTTTCTTTAGTACATCCTTGTAGATCTTCATAGCCCCTTCCGTGCCCCAGTCCGGAATCAGGCGTGTTTTTACATCCCCTTCAACAGGGTTTTTACTAAAAATTAATACTGCATTTCGTTGCTCACTCATAACGATTGGCAAGCTTTTCAGGAGTTACGCCCATCGCATATTGCATGCGCAATATCCACATCAACAGCACAGTATTTATTACACCTCGCGATTCCCATCTTCTGCTGGATGTAACTACATTTGCATCCAGGCAAACAGGCGGTGCATTTTTTTTTAATTTTTTACTAACAGCAACATCTTCCATAAGTGGTATATCCGGAAAACCGTTCACCTTTTCAAATAATTCACGCGTCATAAAAATAGCCTGATCACCCGTCGCTATACCTGAAATTCTTGATCGTATATTTATCATCTTCTCAATGAGTCGATATATTTTCTTTGTGCCAGATAACTTTATATCAAACCTCCCCCAGAACTGTTGCCCTGACAATCTTGATAGCTCCATTTCTGCATCTTGAGGTAACAGGGTATCCGCGTGCAAAAATATTAAGATTTTGCCTGTTGCTATTTTTGCACCGAGATTCATCTGCCTGCCCCTGCCGGGTTCACTTATTAGAATATGATCAACCAATGGATGTGCAATAAAGCATGTGGCATCTTGACTGCCTCCATCTACCAGAATTATTTCATGACCCAATTTTCTCAAATATTGCAACGATAATAGTGATTGGCGAATGGTTTCCGCCTCATTTAATGTTGGAATGATGATGGACAGCTTCATGGCAATACTAAATCACTAACTCAGAGCCCCACCACAACTACTGCCCTGCCCTGCAGTACAACCAAAACAATGGTCGGCAACGGCTATGGATTCTGTTTCCAGGCATGAGGTAATCAGGTCTGAAAGGTGCCAATTTTTCCGGCCCTTTTTAATATTCATCCCCAACATCTGATTAAAATCACAATCGTATAGATACCCCTGCCAATCTACACTCACCATGTTTCTGCACATTACATTTTCCAGGTTGGCATCATCATGAGACTCTCTCAATAATTTAAGATAGTCATTAAATTGATTATTACTCACAAGCGTGCTGCCAAAGCGATTAATGGGCATATTGCAAATGGTGTACAAATTATCAAACACCACACCATAATCGCCCTTCAATTTAGCTTTATATGCACATTCTAATTCGTGTTGGGCCGGCGGCAAAAATGCGCCCAGTGGGTTGTATACCAGATTTAATTGCAGATCAGGATCACCTGATCCATATCCAACTTGATTGAGTTTAAGCAGCCCCTTTATACTGTCTTCAAAGACACCGTTACCACGTTGTCTATCAACATTTTCTTCTGTATAACAAGGTAATGATGCAATTATTTCAACATTATTTGTTGCAAGAAAATCTGCAAGATACAAATAGTCTTCCAGTACGAGAATAGTCAGGTTGCACCTGTCAATTACATGCGCACCTAAATCTCTTGCTGATTCCACAAGATACCTAAATTGTGGATGCATCTCCGGGGCCCCACCTGTGATATCCAGGGTATGAAATTGCGTGTTTTGTAAACATTCAAGCACCATTCCAATTACTTCAGGAGACATTTTTTCTTTACGATAAGGATTTGAATTGACGTGACAATGAAGACATGCGAGGTTGCATTTAAGTCCTATATTAATCTGCAGAATTTCAAGACGTTTTTTGCGAATTCGAGGAAATTTTGTTGGCGTTAATAAGGGTAATGTATCGTGCATAATGTAATTGTATTTGCGTTTGTAAAACTTCTGATTCGCATGCCCCGGCCATGTGGTTACGTCATTTTACTTTATTTTCTGCTTTAAAAAATATAATAATGTGGCCTGGTAACACATAAAGTATCAAGTTGGAGCACGCGGCATTCACTGTGTGTAGTAATGAATAAAAAATATATATCTGCCGAAGAATTATTAAAAGACTCATTTGAACTGGGATCCATGATCTATCAATCTGGATTTTTACCTGATCTGTTAATTGGCATATGGCGAGGTGGATGCCCAATAGCCATAGCAGTCCATGAATATTTCTCTTACCTGGGGCATCATATAGATCATATTCCTATTCGGGCAATTTCTTATTCAGGAATAAATCAGCGTTATAATGAAGTCACAATTGAAGGGCTTGAATACCTAAAAAATAACCGAAATAAAATAAATACAGTATTGCTGGTGGATGATGTATTTGATACTGGAAATAGCTTTAACACAATAATCAAATTAATTAAGGCTATAACACCCGAAATCCAATTAAAAATTGCATCCCCGTGGTATAAACCTGAGAATAACCAAACAATTATTATTCCAGATTTTTATCTACATAAAACGAATCAGTGGTTGATATTCCCTCATGAACTTGATGGATTATCTTTAATGGAAATACAAAAATATAAACCAGATATATATAAAATTATTAATAAGTCTTAATTGGGCAGGACTTTATCTTGGTGGATTTTGTATAATGTTTGAAAGCCCTGGTAGCTCAGTGGATAGAGCACCCGCCTCCTAAGCGGGGGGTCGTAGGTTCAACTCCTACCCAGGGCACCATTTTTATGGGGTCCATACCGGGCACATAGGTAACAGATTATTCCGAGAACTTTGCTACCACTTTCATGAAAAAATTTATGTTTATTTACTAATATTCCAGTAAATTAGTGTAATTTTCTGAATTATTACATATTACAAACGCGTAACAATATCCCGAAATGTGGAGGAAACCCATGTGAATCGAATAACCACGATAATGACAGTTGGTTTGGTATTAATAGCAGGAATGGCAGGTGCCCAGGAAGACCAGGGAATTGTAATAGAGGAAATCATAGTCACTGCACAAAAACGACCTGAAAATATACAGGATGTACCCATCTCCATTTCAGCATTTCCGGTGATTTTCTGGATGAGTCTGGGATAGATACCCTGCAGGACCTGGGTGCCTATACTCCCAACCTCACCCTGAGTCAGTCAAGTCAGGTCGCCAATCAACGTATAATTATGCGCGGTGTAGGCTCAGTGGGTAATAACGCTATTGAACCCAGTGTCGCTGTATTTATAGATGGGGTTTATTATCCACGTCCCTCTTCAGTCGTGGGTACCTTATCTGATGTGGGTACCTTATCTGATATTGAAACAATTGAAATATTGCGAGGTCCGCAAGGCTTCCTATTTGGACGTAATGCATCCATGGGGGCGTTAAATATCAAAACCCGGCGTCCCAGTGAGGAAATCGAAGGCGAAATACGTGGTAGTTTTGGTAATTTTGATGCGCTTCGCCTGTCAGGCAATGTCAGTAACAGTATTTCCCCGGAAGCATCAGGTCGCCTATCCTTTCACTACACTAGCAGAGATGGCTACGGCAACAATACCTTTGCTGACACTGGAAACGGTGGTGATATAGGTGGCTGGGAAGATTTTGGCATACGTGGAAAATTCAATTTCACCCCCACAGATACACTTGAGGTGAACATAGGAGTCGATTATTCTGAAGTTAAAAATCATGGCTCCATCATCGAAGTATTATCTAACTCAGTTATATCGCCAGATTATCAAGGGACACTGTCTGCAGTATTGAATCCATTGGGTCTTACACCTGGCTGGCCAACCCCGGAAACCACCAATACATTTGACTATGCGTTAAACCAGGACAATGCCGATAACGCAGATGATAGACAGTTCGGCGGGGTCATCGATATTACCTGGGACGCCGGTGACCATGTCCTCAGGAGTATTACCAGTTACCATGATTGGAAAATTGATACATTCGAATCGGCACTTAGATTGCCGGCAGATCTCTTGAACCGTGTCACAGCCTATAATGCTGAGACCCTATCCCATGAATTTCAAATATTATCAACAATCGGTAATTATTTAGATTACGTGCTGGACTTTTACGTTTATGATGAGAGCTACAATATCGATCAACAATTCGATCTGGGGCCGGATTTTTGTGGTGCAGTCCGTAACTTGATCTTTGGACAGGTATTCCAGCAAGTATTTGATGGTGCAATTGCGGCAGGCGCTGATCCTGCTACTGCACAATACCTAATGAAAATAAATCTGTCTGGTTAGATATGGCATCTTCCTGCACCTGTTCTGGTGACATGTACCTGGGGGAGCCGACGAATCCCATAGGCATGGTATGTGTAGTATCAGATCCAATGATATGGGCGATACTAAAATCGCCAATTTTTATGTCGAAGTCTCTGGTGAGCAGGATATTCGTCGGTTTAATATCCCGGTGAATGACACCCTGACGATGGGCATAATCCAGTGCTTTTGCACATTTAAAAATAATCTCAACTACCTGCTCTACTGGCAGAAGATTTTCAGGTTTGCAATGTGTCTTAAGGGTATTACCACCTTCTACCAGTTCCATGACGATATAACACTCGTCCTGATCAACGCCCGCATCTAAAATCCCTATAATATTAGGGTGTTTGAGCATGCCTGCTGTATGTGCTTCATTAAAAAACATTTTACGGTAACGTTGGCCTGAATCTGAATCTTTAAGTGAATCTGATATGGCTACTTTTACGGCCACCAGGGCATCTGCAAATGGGTCATAACCCTGGTATACGTTCCCATACTTCCGCGTCCAATTTGCTTCTGTATTTCATATTTGCCTAATTTTTGAGGGATTGAGTTACCCATTGGTAATTTTTACCTATTATTAAGTTTTAAACTTAGAATTTTCTTATAAAGTACGGATTATAATGTATTATCTTTCTATTTCTGAGACCTGAATCATAATAACATCAAATATTTAACCCGGTTTATAATATATTTTCATTTTAAAAGTCCGTATTTATGAAAGCTGTGATGCTCGCAGCCGGCATTGGAAACCGGCTAAGAACTACCCATAATCTTCCCAAATGCCTGTTGAAAATCAATGGTGAAACCCTCTTATCGAGGCATATTTCAATCCTTGAAAAATATAACCTATCTGAGTTAGTCATAGTGACTGGTTACAAACAAGAAATGATAAAAAATGAAATTGATAAAATTTCCACTGAGTTAAATATCAAATTAATTTTTAACAAACAATTTGAAAAAGGCAGTGTGCTTAGTTTTCTTGCGGCTAGTAATTACTTGAAATTTGATTCGCCAATTGTCTTGATGGATGCAGATGTACTTTATCATCCAGAAATCACCAATAGATTATTAACTTCTTCATATAAAAATGTTTTTTTACTGGATAGGAATTTTGAATCAGGTGATGAACCAGTAAAACTTTGTGTTAACCGGGATACAATAATAGAATTCAGAAAAAAATTAGCGGCAGACACAACATACGACGTAATCGGAGAGTCGGTAGGCTTTTTTCGTTTTTCAGAAAATATTTTATACGCGCTTCATGAGCGCGCACTAGAGTATCGCAACACATCCGATTTGGATAAACCTTATGAAGAAGTTATCAGGGATGTTCTGTTAAAATATCCGGATTCATTTAGTTACGAAGATATTACTGATATCCCCTGGATTGAAATAGATTTTCCAGAGGACATCGAAAAAGCAGAAACAGTATTCAATCTCATAAGCAAATATAGCAATGAATGAAAACAAATCCAGACAATTACAACTTAAAGAATTAATTAATTCCAATAATCTGGAATTCATCCTGGAAGCACACAATGGCATTTCAGCCAGATTGGTGCAACAGGCTGGGTTTAAAGGGATCTGGGCCAGCGGACTGGCGCTGTCTGCCCAGTTCGGAGTACGTGACAGCAATGAAGCCAGTTGGACCCAGATCGTAGACATGCTCGAATTTATGTCAGATGTAACCAATATTCCTATATTGCTGGATGGTGATACCGGTTATGGTAATTTTAATAATATGAGAAGATTGGTAAAAAAACTTGAACAACGCAACATTGCAGGTGTTTGCATAGAAGATAAACAGTTTCCCAAAACCAATAGTTTTCTGGATGGTGATCGTCAGGCATTGGCAGATATTGATGAATTTTGCGGCAAAATTAAGGCAGGCAAAGATAGCCAGCAAATAGATGATTTTTGTATTGTGGCAAGAGTTGAGGCACTTATTGCAGGCTTGGGAATGCAAGAAGCCCTATCCAGAGCTGATGCCTATTTTCAGGCTGGCGCCGATGCAATACTCATTCATAGTAAAAAGTCTGATCCAGGTGAGGTCCTTGAATTTGCCCAACACTGGGAAAACCGATGCCCCCTGGTTATTGTGCCGACAAAGTACTACAGCACACCTACGGACGTTTTTGATGCTGCTAATATCAGTTTGATTATTTGGGCTAATCATATGATAAGGGCATCAATACACGCCATGGAGTCAATTAGTCAAAAAATATATCAGGATAAATCTGTTGTAGACATTGAAGATAAAATTGCAAATATAAATAGAATATTTTCATTACAGGGTGTGGACGAGCTGGATCAGGCCAACAAAAAATACCTGTCTTCACCATCTGAATTTACTGCAGTCATACTTGCTGCCAGTCGCGGCAGTAAATTTAACGAATTAACGGCTGGCAAACCAAAGGCAATGCTGAATATAAATGGTATTCCATTACTGCAAAGATTGGCCACTGAGCTCAAGGAAAATGCTGTTAAAGATATTCATGTGGTAGCTGGCTATAAAGCTGAGTCTATAAATATTGAAAATGTAACAATCATTAATAACCCGGACCACGAATCCACCAATGAACTAGCATCTTTATATTGTGCAATTGAATCTTTTACAGAAAATATGATAGTAATTTACGGGGATTTGTTATTTAGAAATTATATTCTTAGAGACTTTCTGGAGACCGGTGGAGATATCACCATCGTTGTAGATTCCGCCAGGATCGATTCAAAAGTATCGGGCATGCCTGACTATGCATACTGCGATAAAGAAGATGACCGATCATTATTCAAGCAGGACATCAATCTTGTTGGCATATCGGAATCACAGGAAAAACCTGAACGTCCACCATCCGGTAGATGGATAGGCATGTTAAAGGTCAATAGTAAAGGTAAAACCATTATATATGATGCGTTAAAAGAATTAACTACACACAGTAGTTTCAAAGACATGACGGTACCTGATTTACTCAATTATATTTTAAACAAAGGACATGAAATCAAGGTACATTATATAAATGGGCACTGGCTGGACGTAAACGATCTGATGGACATTGAGCGCGCTGGTAATTTCATAAACTCTTCCGTTCAGCCTTGACTATCTGGACTCGCTGATGATTCAAGCTGAAGATTTTATCAATGAGGCCCGTTCACTGGGCTTTAATACGTATTCCGGTGTCCCCTGCTCATTTTTAACGCCTTTTATTAATCATGTACTAAATAGTGATAATTTGACTTATATTGGTGCGGCAAATGAAGGTGATGCTGTGGCAACAGCAGCTGGCATGACTCTTGGTGGAAATAAAACGATTGTAATGCTGCAAAACTCTGGACTTGGGAATGCCGTAAACCCTATCACCTCTTTACTTCACACATTTAAACTCCCTGTTTTATTTATTATTACTCTGCGTGGCGATCCAGATTTTACCGATGAACCTCAGCATGAAATGATGGGCCAAA
Source organism: Candidatus Eutrophobius brisbanensis (assembly GCA_038131795.1). Taxonomy (GTDB): domain Bacteria; phylum Pseudomonadota; class Gammaproteobacteria; order Eutrophobiales; family Eutrophobiaceae; genus Eutrophobius; species Eutrophobius brisbanensis. The sequence continues at coordinate 783,675 of JAYPQE010000003.1, forward strand.
TAACTAAACAAATGCTAGAACTGATGGGCATTAACTGGGAATACTTTCCTGATACAACTGACAAAATCAGGTCATCTTTGGATACCGCCCATAAACACATATTGTCTACTCACAGATCCTATGCCTTGATTATGAAAAAAGGTAGCGTTAAATCTGAACCACTATATAAAGCGGCTTGCGTCAATCACATACCCGAAAATTCTATTTATCAAGCGCATGATCTTTCGCCAGCATGCATGCAGACGAGGCATGAAGTATTGCGTACCCTACAAGAAGACGTTGACGTAGATAATGCGATATTATTGGCCAGCACCGGATATACAGGCAGAGAACTGTATGCACTGAATGACAGGTGCAATCAACTATATATGGTAGGTTCAATGGGTTGTGCCAGCTCTTTAGGCCTGGGGCTGTCAATGGCATTACCTGATAAAACCATAATCGTTATAGAAGGTGATGGAGCCGCACTAATGAGAATGGGGAATATTGCCACGATTGGACAATATGCAGAAAAAAACTTCCTACATATCATTCTCGACAATGAAATGCATGATTCCACAGGAGGACAGGCAACCGTCAGTGCCGGAGTAAACTTTGCACAAATTGCAAATGCTTGTGGTTATGCAGCATCCCATATAGGCACAGATCCAAAATTAATGAAAAACCTGATTAACGATGAACAGACCATGGGACCCAGAATGCTTCACCTGAAAATAAAGCCAGGCACAATGAATAACCTGCCCAGACCCAACGAGTTACCATATCAGGTTGCCAGACGACTCATGAATTATTTAGGGACATCACTATAACCTATGGATATTTTATTAAATCCCGGCCCAGTCAATGTAAGCGATAGAGTGCGAAATGCCCTGTTAAGACCAGACATCTGTCATCGCGAACCTGAATTTATTGATCTACAAAATTCTGTTCGAAATAAATTGCTTGATATATATGCGCTGGACTTTAATTGGGCATCTGTATTGTTAACAGGGTCTGGTACAGCTGCAGTTGAAGCTATGCTGACTAGCCTGGTAACTAATGATGATCGCATATTAATTCTTGAAAATGGTGTCTACGGTGAACGTATGACACGGATTTGTAATATTCATGGGATATCACATTCAATCCTGCATCATGGCTGGGATCAGGGAATAGATTTGAATAAACTTGAAGACGCCTTGCAGCAAGACTTTACTTATATTGCCCTGGTTCACCACGAAACGACAACCGGAAGATTAAATCAGATGGCTGCCATAGGCGATCTGGCTAAAAAGTATAATATCTCATTACTACTTGATGCTGTCAGCAGTTTCGGGGCCGAAGAGATTCGGTTTGAAGATTGGAATATATCGGCATGTGCTGCAACAGCTAATAAATGTCTACACGGTATCCCTGGCATTAGTTTTTCAATCCTCAATCGTAATGTAATTAAGCAAACCAATATCAAGAACACACTTTATCTCGATCTTGAGACTTATATGACCCAACAGGATGCAAATGGCACTCCTTTCACACAATCAATACAAGTTCTTTATGCCCTTGATGAAGCCCTTAGTGAACACAAGGAGTCAGGTGGCTGGCAGTCTCGTCGGAATGATTATCGAAGAAAAATGGAACGTCTTCACAATGGACTTGCATCTCTTGAATTCAAACCATTAATCGACCTCAACGATTCGTCTTGTGTGCTAGTGTCCTATTGCTTACCAGAAAACATAAGCTACCAGGCATTCCATGACTACCTAAAGGCAAATGGATTCGTCATATATTCCGGCCAGGGTGAACTGGCAAAACAGATTTTCAGATTATCGTTTATGGGTACGGTGAGGGAGTCAGATATAGATCGTCTACTTGAATATATTAAAACGTTTTTAGAAGTTAATTGATATATTCAGGCTGTTTTAGCGGCGTTTTCAATGACAGTCAATGTGATGTGTGACTCAATGAAGCCCAATATTCCATCTTTTGTCAAACCTGCTTCAATTAACATATCATCCTGTGAACCATGGGGTATCAACTTGTCCGGCAGGCCACAATTATAGACTTTCACATCCATATCATTCTCAGCAATAAATTCATTTATTGCGCTGCCAGCACCACCCTGAATGACGTTTTCTTCTACAGTGATAATATAATCATGATTTAGACATATTTGTTCTATCATCTCACCATCAAGTGGCTTAACAAATCTCATATTCACGACAGTAGCATCAATAATTTCTCCAACTTCCTGGCATGTGTAAACCACTGAGCCGAATGCCATTATGGCCACCCTTTGCCCATTACGTTTAATTTCAGCTTTACCAACAGGCAAGGCTTCCATTTGTTTGATAACTTTAACCCCAGATCCGCCACCTCGTGGATACCTGACGGCTGCCGGTTGGTCAAGTGTAAAACCTGTATAAAGCATTTGCCGACATTCATTTTCATCAGAAGGCGCCATTATGACCATGTCGGGAAGACATCTTAAAATTGTAAGATCATAACTGCCATTATGTGTCGGCCCATCTGCACCTACCAGCCCTGCTCTATCAATTGCAAATAAGACTGGTAATTTCTGATTGATAACATCATTCACCAATTGGTCGTATCCTCTTTGCAAAAAGGTGGAATAAATTGCGACAACTGGCTTCAATCCTTCACATGCCATCCCTGCAGCCAGGGTGACACTATGCTGTTCAGCAATGGCCACATCAAAATACCTTTCTGGAAATTCCTTCTCGAAGCGAATTAAATCTGAGCCTTCACGCATAGCAGGAGTAATGGCCACTAATCGTGGGTCCAGTCTTGCCATATCACAAATCCACTCACCAAAGATATTACTGTAAGTTAGTTTTGCTTTTTGCTTGGACGGTAACATTCCCTGTTTAGGGTCGAAAGGTTTTGATACAGCATGATACTTTACGGGATCTGCTTCTGCTGGCGCATAACCTTTACCTTTCCTGGTAATGACATGTAAAAACTGAGGCCCATCCAACTCATGTATGTTTCGTATGGTTTCAATTAATGTGGGCATATGGTGTCCGTCTATGGGGCCAATATAATTAAAACCAAATTCCTCAAACAAAGTCCCCGGCACAACCAGGCCTTTTATATGTTCCTCTGCACGTCTGGCAATCTCCCAGACCGGAGGCATGTTAGATAGTACTTTTTTGCCTTTTTCTCTGACATAGGTGTAAAGCTTCCCGGACAGAATTTGTGCAACTCTGTTGGAAAGTGCACCGACATTAGGTGAGATGGACATATTGTTATCATTCAAAATCACTAGCAAGTTTGTCCCTAGATCACCTGCATGATTTAAAGCTTCAAAGGCCATGCCAGCCGTCATGCCGCCATCACCAATAACAGCTACAACTTTACGGTTTTCACCGTTCTTCTCATTTGCTATCGCCATTCCCAGGGCGGCACTGATTGAAGTGCTGGAATGACCTACACCAAAAGTGTCATATTCACTTTCTTCTCTTTTCGGAAATGGTGCCAAACCACCTTTTTTACGAATGGTATTCAATTGATCTTTCCTGCCGGTAAGAACCTTATGAACATACGCCTGATGACCTACATCCCACACCAATCTATCGTATGGTGTATTAAATATGTAGTGCAAAGCTATCGTTAATTCCACAGCGCCAAGACTGGCTGCAAAATGGCCACTGTTGTTACTTGCCCAATGTAACAGGAAGTCCCTACATTCCTTGGCCAAGGGTTCAAGATCTGACTCATCCAGCCGTCTCAAATCATCGGGGAATTTAATGCTGTCCAAAATGGGAGTAAAAATGGAGTCTGTCATTTAGTTATATTCTTATTATCCGTAAATGCAGTTGCAATAAATTAACATAGAGTTTGGTGAAATCTTATTTATTTATCAATTCTGTACATTTATTATATCATGTTGTATCTTGTGAATTTCCTGAATTTTGTATACAAATTCACTATTTCCGGTCTTGTCTGATAATTTTCGGAGAATATTTAATGGGTGTGCCATTAAAACAGCAATACAGTATTGCCAAATATCTCATAGGAAACAAGCTAAAAGGCGTTAAACGTTATCCTCTTGTACTCATGCTGGAGCCATTGTTTAGATGCAATCTGGCCTGCGCTGGGTGTGGCAAAATAGATTACCCGGAAGAAATTCTGGACAAGCGCCTGAGCGTACAAGATTGCATGAATGCAATTGATGAATGCGGGGCCCCTGTTGTATCCATCGCTGGTGGAGAACCATTAATCCACAAAGAAATGCCTGATATTGTCAAAGGCTTCATAGCTAAAAAGAAATATGTTTACCTCTGCACAAACGCACTTTTACTGGACAGGCGGATGGATGATTATTCACCATCACATTACCTTACATTCTCTATACACCTTGATGGCAATCAAGACAGGCATGATGCATCTGTATGCCGAGAAGGTGTGTATGAAAAATGTGTGGAGGTGATCAAAAAAGCCATCGGTCGAGGTTTCAGGGTTACCATTAACTGCACCCTGTTTCAGGGCGAAGGCGCAGAAGAAATTGCTGAGTTTATGGATACTGCAATGCAACTAGGTGTTGAAGGTGTAACTATATCACCGGGTTACAGTTATGAACGCGCTCCCAGACAGGATGTATTTTTAAAACGTAAGGAAAGCAAACAACTTTTCAGAGATATCTTCACACTGGGTAAAGGTAAAAAATGGCGATTCAACCAGTCATCTCTGTATCTGGATTTTCTGGCCGGCAATCAAACCTATGAATGCATGCCCTGGGGCAACCCTACCCGTAATGTCTTCGGTTGGCAGAAACCCTGTTATTTACTTGTGGGCGAAGGCTACGCAAATACATTCAAAGAGTTAATGGAGGCAACTGACTGGGAAAATTACGGTACTGGGAAAAATCCAAAATGTGCTAACTGCATGGTACACAGTGGTTATGAAGCCACTGCAGTAGATGATGCCTTTGCCCATCCGCTCAAAGCACTCAAAATCTCTATGCAAGGCCCAAAGACATCAGGCCCCATGGCACCTGAATTACCAATTCAATATGCTGACCCTGCCGATCCGGAATTAAAAATAATCAGCGTAAACAAAGAAAGCCAGAAAGACCAAAATAAACAAGTCGCCTGATGCAAGATTACTGGTTCGCCCTACCCGGCCTGGTATTCTGGCTTAGTATATTATTATTACCCTGGAGACCCTGGAGCACTCGCGAAACACTTGATGCCCAGGACAGCATTCAAATTGACCTGTCAAATGTGACTGCTCTGGTACCCGCGCGCAATGAAGCCGGCACAATAACCAGAACATTAAAATCAATTTCTACACAGGGTAATATTCATAAGATTGTCCTGATCGACGATGAATCAGATGATGGGACCTCTATAGTTGCATTAGAAGGGGGTATTGAAAATCTGGTCATTTTAAATGGCAAACCATTACCTGAAACCTGGAGTGGCAAACTATGGGCCCTTGAACAGGGATTTGCCCAATGTGGAACTGAATATGTATTACTACTGGATGCCGATATTGAATTACTTCCTGGAACATTAAACTCCTTACTATACAAGGCACAAAGCGAGAGTCGTGATTTGGTGTCCTTGATGTCCAGTTTAAGAATGCATACGTTTTGGGAAAAACTGTTAATGCCGTCTTTTATTTATTTTTTTAAATTGCTTTATCCATTTTCGATTTCAAATTCTGACAATAAAATCATTGCGGCAGCTGCTGGAGGCTGCATTCTTGTCAAAACTTCAAAATTAAGAGAAATAGGAGGTTTTAAGGCATTAAAGCATGAATTAATAGATGATTGCTCACTCGCCAAAATCATTAAACACCATCAAGGTAAAATTTGGATTGGCCTGACACATTCAGCCATTAGTCACAGAGAATACATAAATTTGGCCATGATATGGAATATGGTGACCCGGACTGCCTATACGCAATTATATTATTCTATACTACTACTTTCCCTTTGTTCCGGTTTTATGATTATAGCTTTCATCATGCCTTTTGTTACCATATTGAACAGTTCACCAATCGCATTTATTCTCAGTTGTGTAACTTTCCTCATTATTTGGGGAACTTATTTACCAATTATCAGGTATTATTCTTTAAATACTATATGGATCCTGGGCTTACCTTTTGCAGGCATTATGTATTTATTAATGACATGGCATTCAGCGATTCAACACTGGAATGGTAAAAGTGCTATCTGGAAGGATAGAATTTACAACAGATAATAAAGTGATAAATATAATCAAAAAGCAGATTTTAGCCACTCTACTCCTGTCTGCTACTGTAATCAGTTTTGCAGAAGATACGGCACCCGAATCAACAGTAGAGATTTTTCATGCCCGACTCCTTGATATAATGAAAGAATCTGCCAATCTGGGTTATCAGGGCAGATTTGAAGAATTAAGTCCAATAATTCCAGATGTATTTAATACCCCAATCATTTCACAGGTAATACTGGGCCGCTACTGGAAAGACCTTACTGAAATTCAAAAATCAGAATTCATAACCTTATATGAAAAGCTCGTTACCGCCACATATGCAGATAGATTTGATAGATTTAATAATGAAGCGTTCAATACCAGAACAACCGAAGAACTTAATCGAGGCCGTGTATTAGTAAAAACAGAATTTCGCAAATCTAATAATGAAATCATTAACCTCGATTACCTGATGTCTAAGACGGATAACAAGTGGCGTATTATCAGCGTGATTGCCAATGGCGCAAATGATATTTCGATTAAACGCGGTGAGTACTCTGATGTCATCAAGAACAATGGATATGCAGCACTGCTTATGGAAATTCAAAAAAAGATAGATGAAGCTGAAAAATAAGCTTGAACTTCATTTTTCATAAGCTTTAAGCGATAATAAACTACAATAATTATAAGGACCCCACATGGCGCCAGTTGTACAAAAATTATTAAAAACCTTACTGGTTATTCTGATTTATCAATTCCTTATCGCATGTACATCAATGCAGCATATTGATGAGAACCGTATCATTGATACCAGTGATCCATGGGAGTCCATGAATCGATCTGTCTATGATTTTAATGATGCGTTAGATAGAAATATTCTTAAACCCGTCTCTACGGGCTATGTCAATATCACGCCCAACCCCTTCAGAATAGGCGTAACAAACTTCTTCGATAATCTCCGTTATTTAAATGTCATTCTCAATAATACGTTACAGGGGAAAATTGAGCAGAGTACATCCGATATTTTCCGGTTTGTCTTTAATTCAACACTGGGGATTGGCGGGCTATTTGATGTTGCAACCCCCATGGGTCTTGAAACCCATGATGAGGATGTAGGACAAACCCTGGCGGTATGGGGCAGTCCTCAGGGGCCTTACGTTAATATTCCGGCACTGGGTCCTAACACGGTACGAAACCTGCCTGACTATGTATCAACTTACTTTTTGGACCCCTTCACCTACTGGCTTTCATTTACTGTCGCAGCCCCAGTTAAGGTCCTGAAAATTGTCAATAGCCGGGCAAATTTATTGGATGCAAGCAAATTAGTGGATAACGCCGCCATCGACCCATATTCATTTACCCGAGAGGCCTATCTGCAGGCTCGCAAGGACAAAATATATGATGGTAATCCGCCCTCTGATGACTTTGATGATTTATTTGATGATCTGGAATTTGAAGATTAGTCATTCCAACCTTCTGTAACTCTCTCTAACTAACTGTAATATATACAATTTATCCATCCTTTCGACTATGTACTGCAGTCGATGAGACTGCACAATAAAGACCACAATCTGCTCTTAAAATTGAATTTTCATGTAGTATATTTAGTCCAACTAGACGGTGTATCAAATAGTTGGCAGTCATGCATTTAAGGGCATGCAATCTGGCTCTATTTTGGTCTATTTTTCCATAAAAATGCTATACTTATGACAATTTACTCATCTTATTTTTTAAGAATATATTCATGAGCGAAGAAATTCTAGTCAATATCAGTCCCCAGGAGACAAGAGTCGCCATAGTCGAAAATGGGATTCTTCAGGAAGTCTTAATTGAGCGATTAAATAAACGCGGACTTGTTGGAAACATCATAAAGGCCAAAGTTTCAAGGGTACTGCCTGGCATGCAGTCAGCATTTATTGATATTGGACTGGAACGCACCGGATTTCTTCACATCTCAGATATTATTGATCAGGACAACCATCTGGATACAAATAAAGTTGTTACTAATCTTGAACATACCTCTATCAGGGCCGTCTTGCAGGAAGGACAGGACATCATGGTACAGGTTATTAAAGATCCTATTGGTACCAAAGGTGCACGATTAACAACCCGAATCTCCATCCCATCGCGATACCTGGTATATCTACCAGAACACCCAATGCTATCCGTCTCACAACGAATTGAAGATGATGTAGAGCGGAACAGACTGCAACAGATTATTCTGGAATACCATAGCAAAGCGAAAAAACATGCCGTCAATTCTGACACACAATCACCTGAGAACTTCGAAACCATCGATTTTAATGGAATATTAACAAGAGGCGGATTTATTATCCGTACCGCTGCAGAGGGAGCCAGTGATAAGGACCTGCACAAAGATATTGAATACCTATATAAACTTTGGGATGAAACCAATAATGCTGGCAAAAAAGCCAGAACACCAGAGTTATTGTATGAAGATTTATCATTGGAACTACGTACGATGAGGGATTATGTCCATCAGGGTGTGGAAAAAGTTCGAATTGATTCAAAACAAAGCTTTGATAATGCTGTTGTATTTTCAGAAAAATTTTTACCGGAATTCGTTTCAAGAATTGAATATTATACGGGCAACAGGCCATTACTGGAGTTATATTCTGTAGAAGATGAAATTGAAAAATCATTAAACCGGAAAATCCAGCTAAAGTCTGGAGGTCATCTCGTAATCGACCAGACTGAAGCCATGACGACCATTGATGTTAATACAGGCACTTTTGTTGGCCATAACACCCATGAAGAAACCATATACAAAACAAATCTGGAAGCATCCCAGGCAATTTGCCGTCAACTGAGACTAAGAAATCTGGGGGGAATAATCATAATAGATTTTATTGATATGGCTTCGCCTGAGCATCAAAGACAGGTATTACGTTCCCTGGAAAAGCATTTAGAAAGAGATACGTCCAAATACATTATGAGTGAATTGACATCATTAGGATTAGTCCAGTTAACCAGAAAGCGCACCCGTGAAAGCCTGGAGCATGTTCTTTGTGAGACCTGCCCTACCTGTGACGGACGCGGAAAACTCAAGACCACTGAGACAGTATGTTATGAAATATTTCGTGAAATCATCAGGGAATCGAGGCAATTTGAAGCTGAAAAGTTGCTGGTAGTTGCCTCCCAACAAGTCGTTGATATGTTAATGGATGATGAATCGATAAACCTCGCAGAATTGGAAGAAAATTTGGGTAAACCAATCATCTTTCAGGTGGAACCGTACTACACCCAGGAACAATACGATATTGTTCCCTTGTGAGCAGGGCCATCATTGTGTCTACCCACGTCTTAAAAAAAATATATAATTTTTCGATATACCTAATAGGCTTTCTGGTATTAACATCTGCCTTGTTTGCAACACTGATAAGGGTCTTTCTGCCAGACTTCGGCATGTACCGTAGTGAAGTCGAAGCCTGGGTCAGTAATTTCATGGATTTGCCTGTAGCGATCCATTCTGTATCCGCTGAATGGGAAGGATGGACCCCACACTTACGGTTGGAGCAAATTGATTTAATGGACAGCACAGGTACTGTCCCGATTTTACTAATAAAAAAAGCCAATATCAGTATTGATATTCCCTCATCTTTTATCAATCGTCAGATCGTACCTGAAGAACTGATTATTTCCGGTCTGAGTATGACGATTTCCAGACTGGCAGATGGTTCTATAAATATTCAGGGCCTTGATACAGAAGGAGATCTAGATATTCCTGAAAATAATAATGAACTGGATAACTGGCTGCTAAACCAAAATTCAATTCGTATCGAAGATGCGAATATAGAATGGCAAGATATCTTCCATAATCAGCCTCCCCTGACCCTAACAAACGTGAATTTACAACTAGGCACAGATGGTGAAAATATTAGTGTAAGAGGAAATACTGACCTACCATCTGATTATGGCAATAATATGCAGTTCACCATTGAATCTACAGGTGATCTTCTTTCATCAGACTGGTCAGCTAATGTAATTATAACTGCCAGTGAGATAAAGCCGGAAAACTGGTACAAGGAATTCTGGCCTGATTTTATCTCGTTAACAGATGGTAATGTATCTGTATCCATAACCAGTACGTTTGATGATGCCAAAATTAAATCCATTCAGGGCAATCTTGTTGCAGAAAATTTCGTCCTTTATTCGAACAATAATCAGATAGCTGAAATTCATCAATTTGATACTGACTTTTCAGGTGTGTCCGAAAAATTCAACGCATGGTCCTTTGAAGTCACCCTGAATAAACTGGAAACTGATTATGGTACCTGGCCATCATCGACAGTTACCATCATGGCGAATGAAATACATGATCCTAATGCGCAAAAAATACAGGTGAATTATGACTATCTAAAGATCCAGGATTTCTCGACAATTATAAGCACTGTCGTCTCAACATCAAATGAACACTTTAAAAATATTTCAGGAGAACTGACTGAAGGCTCAATCATTTATGATGCTGCCGCGCCGGCAAACAACAGATTTTCAATTAATAGTAAAATACAGAATTTATCACCCGGTCTAACTAATATTGAGCCAACGATAACTGATATTTCCGCAACTATCGCAGGCAGCATTGATAATGGTCTACTCAGTTTTAGCAATAGCGCAGCAAGGATAATACATATAGAAGATGAAGAAGCTGTATCTCTTGATGGCGACATTCAGTGGCAAAAAGTAGATAGCCATTATGTTATTACTTCAGATGGTCTTAGATTTTCAAACGACAGCCTTAATGCGTTAATTGACTGGAGTGTGTCCCTGCAAAGTGACTTGTTTATGGAAATTAATGCCCTTGTATCCGACAGCAAACTTGTCAATGCCATTAACTACATGCCTTATAGTAATTCATTCAGGGCAAGAGACTGGTTAAAACGCTCTATAAATAACGGTCAGCTTGATAAATTCCAGCTATCATTAAAAGGCAATCCGAAAAACTTTCCTTTTGATGACGGTGATGGAGAGTTTAATGCCCACGCTATAGTCAGCAACATGAATTTAAATTTCTCAGATAATTACCCATTCATAGCTGACATAAACTCTAATATACAATTCAGCGGACATGAAATGTTAATGAAGATTGATTCTGGAAAAATAATTAATGCAGACATTAACCACGCAACTGCCCACATTCCAAACTTATATCTGAGAGAAAAGCTTTTAACCATCTCAGGCAATATAAATGGCAGCACCCAGGACTTAATCAGTTTTATCGATGGTAGCCCACTAAACAGAAATACAATGCTCTCTAACGTCAATAATACCCTTTTGCCCGTTGGTGAACTTCAGCTCGAATTAGATATGAATGTACCCATACGTATGCCAACTCAGACTCTAACCCTAAACGGAGCCATGGCATTGACAAATGCCGCCATACAGTCAAACGAAGTCAACTTGTCGCTGTCCGAGATTGGTGGAAATCTGGAATTCACTGAATCAAGCTTACATGCAGATGCGCTGAATGCCATATATGACGCTACTCCCGTTAAGCTAAGCATCCAGGGCTCAAAATATTTCGAAAAAAATCCTCCTGTAATCACTATCTCTGGCAATGCAGACAAGCATTTTATTACACAGCAATTATCTAAATTTATTCCTCATGCAAATTCAACCATCAACAATATATCCAGTCGCATAACAGGCAATACTAACTGGAATGCATCAATTGTTTATTCCAATACATCAGAAGGCTCTGCACTCCAGAGACAAATAAATCTTAATACAGACTTGATTGGCCTTGATATTAGCCTGCCCTCTCCTCTGGCTAAAAAAGACTATGAGTCCATGCCACTATATATATCTAGATTTTTAGGCCCCCACGCGAATAAAGACGTAACCCTGGGAATAGGCGACCTGAAGTCCAGGTTCATATTTAATGGTGACAATAGTTTGCTGTCTCATATTCAAATGACCAGCAATGAAAGTTTTAAGCCACAACCTGATGAACCGGGTATTTATATTTCAGGTTCATACGGCAATATAGATGTTGGAGGTATTTTCTCTTTATTGGAACAACCATCTAATGTGCTACAGGACAGGCAAAAGCTTCCGGTTAATATTGATATCCAGGCAAATAAAATCTCATATCTGGGGAAATCATTTAATAATACTCTCCTGTCAGGTGGTAATAACAAAAATGATTGGGAGTATTTGATAGATTCTGATGAAGTTAAGGGACAAATTAAAATTGCCAGGCTGCCTAACGATGAAAAACATATTATCGCTAATCTTAAACATCTATATATTACCAGTGATAAATCTGGCAAAAATGGCCGTGTAGATCCTTCAACGTTACCTACCATTTTTGCAAACATAGATAATTTTAATTATAACGAAATGTCATTAGGTAATTTATCTCTTACTGCCATTCCAACTGATGCAGGATTGCAAATAGAAGATATATCATTCAAAAAACCGGGGTTACAAATTCAGGCAAGAGGCAAATGGAATAAAAATAGATATACAGGCAGCACATCCAATTTTTTTATCAATGTACACAGTGACGAATTTAACGAAATATTAGATACATTCAAATTTCAAAACCAATTCATGTCTAAAGCTGAGACAATTATAACGATTGACGCAAACTGGCCGGGTTCTCCATCAGAATTTTCACTCGATAAACTTAATGGTATGATTGAATTAGATATCGACAAAGGCCATTTACTTGATATTCAGCCTGCTGCCGGCAGACTTTTCGGATTACTGAGCTTACAGACATTACCAAGACGAATGGTGCTGGATTTTAGCGATTTATTCGGCGAAGGCATGGCGTTTGATAGTATCACAGGTAAATTTAATGTTAATGAAGGTAATGCCTATACTGACAACCTTACTATGCGAGGACCTGCAGTGAAGATAGATATTAATGGTCGGGCAGGATTGGCTACACAGGACTATGACCAGGTTGCTACTGTTACACCTCAGATCTCAGATAGTCTGGCAGTGGCAAGTGGTTTCCTGGGCCCTGTTGGCATAGGTTTAGGTACCGTTCTTTACCTGGCAGGTAATATGTTTGAGCCCCTGCAGGACAGTATTAATCAAATCATGAAAGTCGAATACTCAATCAAAGGCAGTTGGGATGACCCGGTCATTGAACGTGAAGGTAACGATAAAGACTCCTGACATAAAATGGAATGGATGCCGCATATCACGGTCGCTGCCGTTGTAAAAAGAGATGATAAATATCTTATCGTTGAAGAAAAGATTAACGACAAGATAGTGTATAACCAGCCTGCCGGCCACCTGGAAGAGAACGAAAATCTGATTGATGCCGTGAAACGAGAGGTAATGGAAGAGACTGGCGGCGTATTTTCGCCAGTCGGACTCGTAGGCGTATACCATTACACAAGCCAATCTGAAGATAGAACATATATCAGGTTCTGTTTTCATGGCGTTTGCCATTCGTTCATGGATAATCCTCAACTGGACAGCCCAATCATCAGGGCATTATGGCTTTCAAAACATGAAATAGATTCCAGATCATCAATGCTACGATCTCAGATGGTTAAACATTGTATTGATGATTTTGAATCCGGCATAACGACTGATCTCAATATACTCAGATAAATTATGAAAGTAATCGTTGGCATGTCTGGTGGCGTTGACTCATCCATATCTGCTTATTTATTAAAGCAACAAGGCTATGATATCGAAGCCCTTTTCATGAAAAACTGGGACGATGGAAAAAATGATAAAAACTGCTCATGGGAAGAAGATGTTGAAGATGCATTAAATGTATGTGAGGATCTTGATATCCCAATCAATACTATAGATTTAACTGAAGATTACTGGGATAAAGTATTCCAGTTAATGTTAAATGACTTTAAAGCAGGACTGACGCCAAATCCTGACGTGCTCTGTAACCAGGAAATAAAGTTTAAAATATTTATGGGGCATGCTCTGGAACTGGGCGCAGATAAAATTGCAACAGGCCACTATGCAAGAATAGATGCAGATACTTTTGGCAATGAATTAAAAAAAGGAATTGATGAAAACAAAGATCAATCTTATTTTCTGTGCAGATTAAACCAAATACAATTGTCACGTTCGATTTTCCCTATCGGAGACATGAAAAAAGAGCATGTGAGAGGGGTCGCCAGAATGTTAAATTTTTCGATACATGACAAAAAAGACAGTACGGGTATTTGCTTTATTGGAGAGCGCCCTTTTAAAGAATTCCTTTCACAATACCTTCCTTCAAATCCAGGCCTTATCAAGACCATAAATGATGAGGTTGTGGGAGAACATGATGGCGTGTATTTCTACACTATTGGTCAGCGACAGGGGCTTGGAATTGGCGGTATCAAGGGAGCATTGAATATGCCCTGGTATGTTGTCAATAAAGATTTAAATTCAAATACACTTATCGTTGCGCAGGGAGAAGATAACCGGCAACTATATAGTCGTGGACTCCATGCTAGCAATCTTCATTGGGTCACGTCTCAGCCTGTTGAATATCCATTGCATTGCCATGCAAAGACCCGGTACCGGCAGCCCGATCAGGCTTGCGTGGTGACAAGGATTGATGATGATAAAATTAACGTTAGTTTTGATATGCCGCAGAAGGCTATTACACCGGGGCAATATGTTGTATTTTACGATGATGATAGATGCCTGGGGAGTGGAGTAATAGCTACCGCTACAGATCAGTAATTCATCAAAAATTTAAATTTTAATCTGTCTTATTTTGGCTAAATAAAGCATAATACGCGGTTTTATAGACCAAACATGTTGGAGTGATTTCAATGAGCAATAGTTTTGATTCTAAAACAACACTGGAAGTTAACGGCAAAGAATATCAATATTATTCTATCGCTAAACTGAGCAATATTGGTGATGTTTCAGGGCTTCCCTTCTCCCTGAAAATACTGCTTGAGAATCTGCTCCGACATGAGGATGGTGAGAATATTACGAATGAAGATATTCAGGCCATGGCCAACTGGGACCCTTCAGCAACCCCTGATACCGAAATTGCTTTTACTCCAGCACGCGTACTTATGCAGGATTTTACCGGAGTTCCAGCAATTGTAGATCTGGCCGCCATGCGTGATGCCATGAAAAATCTCGGCGGCGATCCCAACAAAATTAATCCACTATCACCTGCCGAACTGGTGATAGACCACTCTGTACAGGTCGACGTATATGGCAGTGAAGATGCCCTGGAAAAGAATGCCACGAAGGAATACGAACGTAACGAGGAAAGATACGAGTTCCTACGTTGGGGACAAACTGCTTTTTCAAACTTCAAAGTCGTCCCACCGGAAACCGGCATCGTCCATCAGGTAAACCTCGAATACCTGGCACGGACAGTATTCACACGGGAATTAAATGGGGAAGTGATTGCATACCCGGACACACTGGTAGGCACCGACTCTCATACCACGATGATAAACGGCCTGGGAGTACTGGGCTGGGGTGTGGGAGGCATTGAGGCTGAAGCTGCAATGCTCGGGCAACCAATTACCATGCTCATCCCACAGGTTGTTGGATTTAAACTGACGGGAACCATCAATGAAGGTGTTACTGCAACTGATCTGGTATTAACTGTGGTAGAAATGCTAAGGCAAAAAGGTGTTGTTGGAAAATTTGTTGAATTTTTTGGCGAAGGCCTATCTCAGCTACCCCTTGCTGACCGCGCAACAATCGCCAACATGGCACCTGAATATGGTGCCACCTGCGGTATCTTTCCTATAGATTCTGAAACCATAAATTATCTCAGGCTGACAGGTCGCGACGAAGACCAGTTACAGGTTGTTGAGGCTTATGCCCGTGCACAAGGCATGTGGCTGGAGGACAAAACTGACAACACAAGATATACTGATGTAATTGAATTAGACATGTCTACGGTAGTCCCGAGTATATCCGGCCCTAAACGACCACAAGACAGGATAGAATTACCTGTTGCAAAACAGACTGTTCATAAACATTTGCAGGACATGAAAGATACAAGCTCAGCGACATCTGCACATGTAAAACTGGATAATAATATAGAATTTGATTTATCAGATGGTGACATCGTCATTGCTGCAATTACCTCTTGCACAAACACTTCCAATCCCGCCGTCATGTTGGGCGCAGGCCTGGTTGCCAGAAATGCAGTTGCTAAAGGCTTAAAAGCAAAACCCTGGGTTAAAACCAGTCTGGGACCTGGTTCACTCGTGGTAAAAAATTATCTGGAAAAAGCCGGGCTCATTGATGATCTGAATTCACTAGGTTTTAATATAGTGGGATATGGTTGTACCACCTGCATAGGAAATTCAGGGCCACTTAAAGACCCCATTAGCCAGGCCATAAAAGACTCTAACCTGGTTGCCTGCTCCGTACTCTCAGGTAACAGAAATTTTGAGGGCCGAGTTCACGCAGATGTTAAAATGAATTTTCTAGCGTCACCTCCGCTGGTTGTAGCGTATGCAATCGCAGGTACAATGAATATTGACCTGACAACAGACCCGATTGGTTCAGACAACGATGGCAATGATGTTTATCTCAAGGAGATTTGGCCATCCCAGCAGGAGATTGCAGATATTATTGCCAACTCTATTGATTCAAACATGTTTCAAAGCAGTTATGAAAATGTGTTTACGGGTGACGCACGCTGGTCTGGTATCACTGTTCCAGACTCAAATCTTTATATCTGGAACTCTAATTCCACATATATACAAAACCCTCCCTATTTTGAAGGCATGTCTAAACAGGCAGAACCTCCGAAACCAGTGGAAAATGCAAGAGTATTGGCACTACTTGGTGACAGTATAACTACTGACCACATATCACCTGCCGGTTCCATTAAAGCTGATAGTCCAGCAGGTAAATATTTGATTGAGAATGGCGTGGAACCTGTAGATTTCAATTCTTATGGTTCCAGACGTGGAAATCATGAGATCATGATGAGGGGCACATTTGCCAACATCAGGTTAAAAAATATTATGGCTGATGGCAAAGAAGGCGGTTGGACAAAATATCAGCCTGATAACGAATTAATGACTATTTATGATGCTTCCATGAAGTACCAGAGTAACTCCATCCCACTGGTTGTCATCGCGGGTAAAGAATACGGTACTGGTTCATCTCGAGACTGGGCTGCTAAAGGCACAAACCTGCTTGGCATAAGGGCCGTAATTGCAGAGAGTTTTGAGCGTATTCATCGCTCAAACCTGGTCGGCATGGGCGTACTTCCACTGACATTCATGCCTGGTAAAAGTGCTGAAAATTTTGGAATTGACGGCTCTGAAGTTATTACGATAAATAATATTACTCCTGGCGATAAGCAAACTACTATCAGAGCAGTGAAAAGTAATGGCAGTGAAATAAAATTTGATGTGATCGTCAGAGTCGATACACCAAAGGAATGGGAATACTACAATAATGGTGGGATTTTACATTACGTATTACGTCAACTCAGCTGATTAAAATCCGAATAATATCAATGTAAATTCTGACCGATGGTGGCATCATTATTCAGATTCCATCCGGATTGACTGCAACCTTGCA
Source organism: Candidatus Eutrophobius brisbanensis (assembly GCA_038131795.1). Taxonomy (GTDB): domain Bacteria; phylum Pseudomonadota; class Gammaproteobacteria; order Eutrophobiales; family Eutrophobiaceae; genus Eutrophobius; species Eutrophobius brisbanensis. Next base: position 801,374 of record JAYPQE010000003.1, read on the forward strand.
TTACCAGGTTATAGAACATAAACAGCAGAGTTTTGTTAAGATTGAGATTAATGCCTTTACCATTTTCCGGTAGTATTTCCAGCATCAAAACACCCTCTTCTGATGTCTTACAATTAATTTTTGCAGCCAGAAAACCAGACTCTCCTAGTGGATAAGCAGTGGTCTTTTCAGCTTCATAGGGTTTCTCCATTGCTCCTTGTTTAAACATTTTTTTTGTTTCCGATGTTGAAGCCAGTGTCTGTACTCCCCCATGCTTATCTATTTCTTTATTCAATAATTCTAGCAATAATCCGCTAAAACGACGTGTTAACCATACCCTGTATTCATCACCTGCCTTGGTGCTCATTCTGAGCATTAACCGATCCTCAACGGGTATATAATTTACATTCAGTTGATGTAACTGATCTGACATGAGTAAATAGAACTATTAGTTTGAACGTTGAATTATTTTCAGTTGTATTACTCTGAAAAATTTAATAATTGGTACACTTTTGATTCCAAATCACTCATTTCCATGGTTTTTATAATATATGCATCTATGCCCAGTCCCATTGCCCTTTCTCTATCTGTTTCTGAATCTGAGGCTGTCAGCACGACTATGTGATTTTTATATCCATTTTGCCGGATAGCCTCAATAGCTGAAAAACCATCCATATCTGGCATATTGAGATCCATAATGACAAGGTCGGGAGGTGTTTGTTGACAGTAGGTAACGGTTGCTTGTCAATTATCAGCCTTATCCAGTTTACAACCGAATTTTGATAAGATTAACTCTACCAGTTCGATTATATCTTCATTATCATCTGTCAATAATACTGTTTTCATAATCACTCCTGATACATTTTATATATGCATGGTAGTAGTTAAGAAATGTACTGTAAACCTATTATCTGCATAATTCTCAAAAATGCTTATAACCATTTCGTGCTATTTCGATGAACTCGCCATCTTTATCCTGCCATATCAGGTCTTGATTACTTATAACCTTACCGATTTTAGTTAGTTTAACTGGAGTATTTTCTGCCATAAGCCTTAAGTCATCTTTATGACATTCCGGGGAGGTGAAGCACAATTCATAATCATCACCAACATTAATCGCCAGATTTATAGCCTGTTCAGTTGTCATTTCACTAAGTTCCTCGTACATAGGTATCTTAAATATATCAATTATTGCCCCTACTTTACTGGCCGATAAGATATGAGAAAGATCAGCTTGTAAACCATCAGAAATATCGATACATGCCGTCGAAAAATTCCTCAACGCCAAGCCAATATCTAATCTTGGTTCAGGTCTATTTAGTCTATTCAGACATGCTTCATCAATTACGTCATATCCCTGATTTTTGGCATACAGAGCAAATGCAGACATACCCAAGGTTCCAGTTACATATATATCGTCACCTGCCTTTGCTCCAGATCGCATTAACGCCTGTCCATCAGGTACAAGTCCCATAATTTGTACACAAATTGAAACCGGCCCCCTGGTCACATCTCCACCAATCAAATCGAGTGAATATTTTTCTGCCATACAAAAAAATCCACTGGACAGGGCATCCAGCCAATCTGCATCATTTTTTTCAAGGGTAATAGACATTGTGACATATAATGGTCTGGCACCCATTGCTGCCATATCGCTTATATTCACTGCCAGTGCTTTATAGCCTATATCGTAAGGATCTGCAGACTCAGTAAAATGCGTACCAGACACCAGTGTGTCTGCAGATATTACAAGCTGAAAACCATCTGGGACTTTCAGGATGGCAGCATCATCACCAATACCAGTTATGACCGAGGGATTCTTATGATGCGGTTTGGTGAAATACCGTTTGATTATATCGAATTCTGATAATGACATAATCAGTTTTCTACTTTCTTTTCAACCCTGTTATTTTTACATATTTTATCCATTACCCCATTAACAAATTTATACGAATCTTCCGCACCAAACAACTTGGCCAGTTCGACTGATTCGTTAATAATGACATTACTGGGTATATCAGGTAAGAAAATCATTTCATATGCCCCTAAGTGCAGGACTGCACTTTCAACGGGATCCAGTTCTGCTTCAGATCGTGATATGACCGGCCTTAGGATATCATTAATCTTATCAGACTCATTTATCATGCCAGTAAGGACTGTTTCGAAATAAACCAGATCTGCCTTTTTTAATTCAGTCCTGTCTTTTTTGAATTCTTCTATTAATTCAGCAGCCGGTTGTTTATTCAGTAACCATTGATAATACGCCTGAACAATATTCCTTCGAGATTTTATTCGTGCTTTTTTAGAATAATTCAGGCCTGTCATAGTGTTCTGTTTATACAGATTTCAGAACCTCGACCATTTGCAGGGCCGTCGATGCTGCTTCTGCTCCTTTATTACTTTCTTCATCACCGGATCGATCCATGGCCTGCTCTATAGTATCCACTGTTAAAACACCAAATATGACAGGTGTTACGTGTTCTGTACCCAAACGTGCGATTTCTGCACTACAACTGTTCACTATCACATCAAAATGTGGCGTTTCTCCTCTGATAACTGCACCTAGTGTGATGACAGCATTAGGTTTTTTATCCACTAATATTTTCTTAACCATCACTGGTATTTCAAATGCACCTGGCACATCAAACCAGAGAATATTATCCTTATTTATGCCTTCATTAATAAGGACGTCCAAACATCCAGTCTTGAGTCTGTTGACTATGCTTTGATTGTACTGGCTGGAAACAATAGCAATATTTAAATTATTAGTGGTCATATTTCAATAACACGATTAATCAGTCATATAGTCAACAATTTCCAGGCCAAAACCTGATATTGCATGATACCGTTTGGGCGAACTCATCACTATCATTTTCTGTACCCCCATATCCGATAGTATTTGAGAACCTAGGCCAATAGTCCTGAAGTCTTTTTCATTATTTTTTCTTTTGGTTTTTAATTCATCTGAGCTCGTGATATTTGCAAGCTGATCCAGAATTGCATCGGGTTCTAATTGATTAGATAGAATGACTACAATACCGCATTTTTCATTTGAAATTTTTTTTAGCACGTTTCTGATAGGCCAGCTACTATGGTTTGGGCTCCCGGTTAAATCAAATATGGGATTGGTAATATGCACTCTAACTGGAATTGGTGCATCTGCATCAATATCTCCCTTTAACAGTGCATAATGTAAATCTTTCTTTAGCTGATCTTTATATGTAAATAATCTGAATGTCCCAAACTCCGTATTAAAATCTGCTTCTGTTAATCGTTCTATTGTCCGCTCATGTTCAGTACGATAACGAATAAGGTCAGCAATCGTACCAATTTTAATGCCATATTTAACTGCCAGTTTTTCCAGATCAGGACGTCTGGCCATGGTACCGTCATCATTCAGTATCTCAACTATAACTGCACTGGAGCTGAAACCTGCCAGCCTCGCCAGATCACAACCTGCTTCGGTATGTCCTGCACGAGACAATACACCTCCGGAATGGGCCATTAATGGAAACACATGTCCAGGCTGAACAAGATCTGATGGCCTTGCGTTATTATTTACGGCCGTTTTAATAGTATGGGCACGATCGGCTGCGGAAATACCCGTTGTAACACCTTCTGCAGCCTCTATAGAAACTGTGAAGTTAGTGACTATGTCAGATTGAGTGTTCCTTGCCATTAGTGGCAGGTTAAGGCGACGACAATGGTCACGACTCAATGGCAGGCAAATCAACCCTCTGCCATAGGTTGCCATAAAATTGATATCTTCGGCACGCACACAGTCTGCAGCAAGGACAAAATCACCTTCGTTCTCCCTGTCTTCATCATCCATTAGAATGACCATACGGCCATTTTTAATCTCTTCAATTAATTCTTCTGTTGTATTTAGTTCCATATAGATCAACTGGTTGATAATAAATCACGGCATTATATGCGTGATATCTGAATGTATCTACTGTCGGTATTGCAGCAGACGCTCAAGGTATCGGGATATTATATCGACCTCGATATTGACAAGACGACCCGCCGTGTATTCTGAAAATATAGTGTTTTGCAGGGTATGCGGAATGATATTGACACTGAAAATATTGTCATTAACCGAATTGACTGTAAGGCTGACACCATCAATACAAACTGAACCTTTTGGGCAAATAAATTTGCTATAACTTTCTGGCATTTCAAATTCGTAGCAAACGGATCGCCCTTCTTCTTTAAAGGAAAGCAAGCTTGCGACAACGTCTATGTGGCCTGAGACGATATGCCCATCCAACCTGTCTGACACTTGCATGGCCAATTCTATATTCACACCCGAATTAATTTTCAGGTCAGTAAAAGTGGTGCAGGACAATGTTTCTTTTGATATATCAAAACTGAGTATTTGGCCAGACATTTCAATCACTGTCACACAAACGCCGTTAATACAAACACTGTCACCCATTACAACATCAGAAACATCAAACCCCTGCAGATCAATGGCAATACGCATGTCCTCGCCTGTATTTTCAATTGAACTGATCCGACCTATAGTTTGAACAATACCTGTAAACATTTCTTATATACCTTCCACTTTCTTTTCCACCTGATACTGGAGACGCAAATCCTGCCCAATCTGTCTTGAATCTTTCAAAACCAGAGAAATTTTATTTCCCATCTCCATAACATCTTTTATTTGCACCATTGGCATTGCATTACTGCCAAAGAATACCGGGGCCTGATAGATAATAAATTCATCTATAAGATTTTCATCAAGCATGGCACCAGCAAGTTTTGCGCCAGACTCGATTAAGACACTATTCACCTGATAATCTCTTGCCAGAGACTGCATAGACGACAATAAATATTTATTATTATTTTCTATAACAACCACATCAACTTCCATTTCTTTGAGCATATTGATCTTCTCATCGTTCTTAGCTGTGGTGTAGATTATAATCTTGCCCGGTTGTTTGAATAATTCTGCACCAAGAGGTATAGAAAGTGTCTCATCAATGATAACCCTGAATGGCAACCTGCCCTGCAAGTCCAAGTCCCTGACAGTGAGCCTGGGATCATCCGCTATAACTGTACCAATTCCAGACATAATGGCACCTGATTCCGCCCTCAAATACTGTACATCTGCCCTTGCCTCAGGGCCTGTGATCCATTTGCTTTCGCCGGTCTTAAGTGCAGTTTTCCCATCAGCACTGACTGCCATCTTGCAACGAATATGAGGAACACCGTATTTTTGTCGCTTGATGTAGCCAATATTAATTGCCTCTGCCTGCTTATCCAGTAAGCCGGTATATGTCTTGATCCCATTTTTTGCCAAACATTCCAGGCCTTTTCCATTCACCAGGGGGTTGGGGTCTACCATGGATGCGATGACACTCTTGATACCTGCAGACAGAAGCCCGGTAGTACATGGGGGTGTTTTACCTGTATGGACACAGGGCTCGAGGGTTACATAACACGTTGCGCCTTTTGCCTTATCACCTGCCTGCTTAATGGCGTTTATTTCGGCATGCTCTTTGCCAGTCTGTATATGACTTCCTTCACCAAGAATAACATTGTCTCTGACCAGGACACAGCCCACACGAGGGTTAGGATGACTGGTATACAATCCCTGCCTGGCTAGCTCCATGGCCCTGGCCATGAATTTATAATCATCTACTGTCCAGTTCAATTTTCGTCACTGTCATTACTAAGTAGATTCAACTGGTTTTCCCTGATCTCAGGAGGCAAATCATTCTCCAGCTTTTGAATCTCTTCTAAAAAGGCCCGCACATCCTCGAAGCTACGGTATACTGAGGCAAACCTGACATAGGCTACCTGGTCTATCTTCCGCAGTTCTTCCATTGCCCATTCACCCACTTTTCTGGATTTAACCTCTCTTGCTCCCAGTGCTCTGAGCTTATGGGATACATGGGTTATGGCTATTTCCACCATTTCCATGGGGACAGGACGTTTTTCAAGCGCACGCAAAAAGCTGGAACGTAATTTATCTTCTATAAATTTCTGCCTTCTTCCATCAGATTTTATAATCCGTGGATAATTTAACTCGGCTGCTTCATAGGTAGTAAATCGTTCCTGGCAATCCAGGCACTCACGGCGCCTGCGAATCTTATCGCCTTCACCAACAAGACGGGAATCTATTACCTTGGTGTCTTCTGCTGAACAAAATGGACAATACATAAGTAAATAACCAACTTAATACTCATACATCGGAAACTGATTACACAATCCACCAACCCTGGTCTTTATTGCTTCCATTACTTCAATATTTTCAATATCCTCTATCAATTCACAGATCATTCCAGCAACCTGTCTTGATTCCTCTTCCTTAAATCCCCGGGTTGTAATTGAGGGTGTACCTATCCTTATTCCCGATGTCACAAATGGAGATTCTGGATCATTTGGGACTGCATTTTTATTGACCGTAATATGCACAGAATTTAATTGTGCATCGAGCGCTTTCCCGGTAATACCCTTGTTACGTAAATCAACCAGGAATAAATGGTTATCAGTACCGCCCGAGACTATATCAACACCTCGCGCAATAAACTCTTCAGCCATGGCACAGGCATTATTTTTTACCTGTTGTTGATAATCCTTAAAGCCCGGATCCATGGCCTCTTTAAAGGCCACCGCTTTTGCTGCAATAACGTGCATCATTGGGCCACCTTGATACCCTGGAAAAACGCTAAAATTGATCTTTTTCTCAAGCTCTTCATTCTTCTTTCCCAGAATTAAACCTGACCTGGGTCCCCTCAGCGTTTTATGGGTTGTGGTGGTGGTAATATCAGCAATACCGACCGGACTGGGATAAAGGCCTGTGGCCACCAATCCTGCAACATGGGCAATGTCGGCTACCAGATAAGCATTAACTTTATCTGCTATTTCACGGAATCTTTGCCAGTCAACGACCCTGGAATAAGCGGAAAAACCGGTCATTATGAGTTTAGGTTTGTGTTCCAGTGCAATTTTTTCTGCCTGATCGTAGTCTATTTCGCCAGTCTCAGGATCCAGGCCATATTGAACAGCATGATATACCCGACCCGAGACATTGACAGATGAGCCATGGGTAAGATGCCCGCCATCTGCAAGACTCATTCCCATCACGGTATCCCCGGGCTCACACAATGCAAGATAGACCGCACCATTTGCCTGTGAACCAGAATGGGGCTGAACGTTGGCAAAATCTGCTCCAAATAATGATTTTGCCCTGTCTATGGCCAATTGTTCAATAATATCAACATGTTCACAGCCGCCGTAATAACGTTTACCTGGGTAACCTTCTGCATATTTATTGGTTAAAACTGAGCCTTGTGCCTGAAGCACACGTGGACTGACGTTATTTTCTGATGCAATCAGTTCAATATGCTCTTCCTGGCGACGCATTTCACCTTGCATCGCATTCCAAACCTCATCATCAAACCCTTGAATTTTCATATCCTTGCTAAACATCATCTCTCCTCAATTAAGTCCATAGTGGCATGGGATCGGTAACGGTAGACTACCAGATTCACCTTTTGCTGGCTAAAAATTGGCATTTCTCCAGGCAATTATCTCAAATTTCTTATCAGACATATTTTGTCTCCCCCCTGAGGCAGCATATAATTACCTTATAAAAATAATAAGGAGCAGTAATGTCTGAATCGGAAAAATTCTTTCTTCGTGCAAACGCAATACTTGACAGGCTTGAAGGATATTTACCTGGCAATAATAGGCTGGATTTTAACACAAAATCAGCAACTTGCTGGAGTTATAACGAAACAAATAATCAACTTGAGGCAATTTCCAGGCAAACAGAAATAACACTGGATGATTTATTATGTATCGACAAACAAAAACGGCAACTTGTGGAAAATACCCGACAATTCATCAACGGTCTAACGGCCAATAATGCCCTATTGTGGGGCCCCAGGGGGACGGGAAAGTCATCACTGATAAAGGCCCTGCTGAATCAATACCAGGATGACGGTTTAAGGCTGATAGAAATTCAGCGTGATGACATGAAGAAATTACCTGAAATCTGTGACCTTATTTATGATCAGCCGGACAAATACCTGCTGTTTTGTGATGATCTTTCCTTTGAAGAACATGACGAGGGATATAAAACAATAAAAGTTATGCTGGATGGTTCCATAAAGCAAACACCAGATAATGTATTAATCTACGCCACATCAAATCGAAGGCACCTGATACCAGAAAAGATGCAGGAAAATCTCGAATCTGGATTTGTTGATGGTGAACTACATTATGGCGATACAGTAGAGGAAAAGCTTTCGTTATCCGAGCGTTTTGGCCTATGGATTGCTTTTCATCCTTTCAATCAGAATCAATATTTATCTCTTGTTCATTACTGGTTGGGGAAGTATGTAGATATTGATAATTCATTAACCAACGATCAGCGCCAATCTGCCCTACAATGGGCCCTGGAACATAGTTCCAGAAGTGGCCGATGCGCCATGCTCTTTGCTAGAGACTGGGCTGGCAAATCAAAACTGGCAGCAATATGAACAGTGACATTGGCATAATAGGCGGTACCGGGCTGGATTCGTTGGCTGGATCTGAAACTCTGGCAAAAGTCACTGGCGATAATATATATGGCGAACCAAGTGCCCCTCTCCTTTCTATTTCATTAGAAGGTGTTAATGCCATATTCTTATCGAGGCATGGTAGACCTCACAGGATCCCACCTCATAAGGTTAATTATAGGGCAAATATTTACGCACTAAAAAATAATGGGGTAAATACTATTTTTAGTATTAATGCGGTAGGCGGCATTACTGTAAATACAAAACCTGGTTCTATCATTTTACCAGACCAGATTATCGATTATACCTATTCGAGAAAGCATACATTTTTTGATGAAGATCTTGAATCTGTCACTCATATTGACTTTACCCATCCGTACAGTGAGAAAATCCGTAACAAACTAATTATCGCTGCAGATAAAACTCAAACAAATATAGTGACGAGCGGCACATATGCTGCAACCCAGGGCCCCAGGCTGGAAACAGCGGCAGAAATATCACGGCTGGAAAAGGATGGCTGTGATATAGTTGGTATGACCGGTATGCCGGAGGCTTCCCTGGCACGTGAGCTTGATATCGACTATGTGTCGATTTGCCTGGTGGTCAATTGGGCAGCCGGCAAATCTGAGGAATTAATTACCATGGAATCAATTCGCAGTCATATTGATTCCGGCATGAATAAAATACTCGGCTTAATCAAACATACAGTCAAAATTATTTAACTGTCTATTCAGTCCCGTAACGGCTTACCTGCACGATCACACCAAACATTGGATGATCAAAATAATGTAATTCATTCAACTTGATGCGCCTGGTTTCAAATAACCTTACATATTCTACCGGTTCTATTTCAGGCACCTGCAGTGACGGCAACTCAGGTACACTTATTTCCTCAATGTAATCAGACTCTTGTAGCGGTGGCTGCCTGAATAAAACCATATCCAGATCAAGATATAAATACAGATTACTTCTAATTCTCAAGGTTCCATCCAGACTCAGATTTACTGGCTCATAAAAATTTACGGGCATAGGATCAGTTACCAGTGTTGCTGGCATGGTTAATTCATACAGGTTGGCAACATCATTAGTCTGTAAATGCACTGATTTTGCCTGGTTGCCGTCTAGTCCTGGTTGTTGCCATGAAACATGATACAGAGGTCTATATTCTCTGGAGAGCCTTAAAACCCGGTAAATACCATTCATTCTGTAATTTTCGTCTGGCAAAATAGTATATGGAAGAAGTTGTATATCTTCGTCACTTGTGTTGTTTTCCTCAGATACTCCAGAGATGGCATTGCGAATGGATTTTAATATGACAGTATCATCCAGTTCGATTAGATCTGGTGTCTTATGCCATACTTCACCATCTGATTGTGGATAAAGATTCTCAAAGACAATGAGCTCAACCTGGTACCAGACAGCATGGGCGCCAATAGACCAGCTAATAAAAATACATGCAATAATTATTGTTAATATATTTTTCATGCGGCTTCTTTAACTGACAATACACCTAATAGATCTGCCAGGAACTCCAATTTTGAGTGTGTATTATTAAAGGTTTTTATTATCCTCAATTTTTTACTGCCGTCCAACTTATATATATCTGGATATTCAGTGATGAGACTAATAATCATAGAAGTGTCAAAATTTGTCTGCTCAGCAAAAATAACACGGCCACCTTTTTCACCGATATCTATTTTAGAAATACCCAATATCTTTATTTTCAGCTTCAATCTTGCAAGGTCGAATAATGTCCTGCTGGGGCCGGGCAAATCGCCGAATCTGTCAATCATTTCTTCTCTAACAAGCTCCAGCTCTGCGTCTGTTTCAGCCGCAGCCAGTTTCTTATACATCATTAGTCGGGCATGCACATCAGGCAGGTAATCAGATGGGATCAGGGCAGGCGCATGTATATCTATTTCCACCCCATGCTCATATGTTCTATCTAAATCGAGCTGTTTACCAGACTTTAATGCCGTTATAGCGCGCTCAAGTAATTCAATATACAAGGTATAACCTATTTCATGTATTTGCCCACTCTGTTCGTCACCCAGTATTTCACCAGCCCCCCTGATTTCAAGATCATGTATGGCGAGAGTAAAACCAACACCCAGTTCTTCCATAGACTCAACTGCCTGCAGACGCTTCATTGCATCTTTTGTTATTTCCTTTATTGACGGCACAAGTAAATAAGCAAATGCATGGTGATGTGATCGGCCGACCCGCCCTCTTAACTGGTATAATTGCGCAAGCCCCAGTTTATCCGCACGATTAATGATTATGGTATTGGCTGTTGGGATATCTATGCCGGATTCGATAATAGTAGTACAGACCAATATATTGAATCGTCTGTGATAAAAGTCCTGCATGATTAATTCCAGCTGTTTTTCGGGCATTTGTCCATGTGCATATTTGACCCGTGCACCTGGCAGATAACCCTGAATTTTCTCTGCCATTTTCTCAATGGTCTCCACCTCGTTATGCAGAAAATACACCTGCCCTCCACGTTTTAATTCCCTTTGCATTGCTTCAACCATAAGGTCTGTCCGCCATTCACATATAAACGTCTTAATGGCATGCCTTCTTGACGGTGGTGTTGCAATTATTGACAGGTCGCGCAATTCAGATATGGCCATATTCAATGTTCTAGGAATCGGTGTTGCAGTTAAAGTTAATATATCCACCTCTGAGCGAAAAGACTTTATCTTTTCCTTTTGCCTTACCCCAAAACGATGCTCTTCATCTATAACTAGTAACCCCAGATTTTTGTATTTCAGATCACTTTGCAATAACCGATGAGTACCGATGAGGATATCCACTTTGCCGACTTTTAGCTCTTCTAGTATTTTTTCCTGCTTATTTTTACTTACAAATCTCGACAACATTTCAATTTTAACCGGACAATCCGCAAATCTGTCTTTAAAATTCTGATAATGTTGTTGGGCAAGTAATGTAGTGGGTACTAGTAATGCAACCTGCTTATTATTGGTGACACAAATAAAAGCCGCACGCATTGCCACCTCAGTCTTGCCAAAACCTGCATCACCACAAATCAGTCGGTCCATAGACTTTGAAGACACCATGTCGTTCAATACAGCATGAATGGCATCTTCCTGGTCAGGGGTTTCTTCAAATGGAAAACTTTGAACAAATGTGGAATATTCATCCTGATTCAGATGAAATGCTGTCCCCGATCTGGCGGCACGCCTTGCATGTAAATCCAGCAACTCCGCAGCGACATCCACCACTTTTTTCTCTGCCCTGGATTTGATTTTTTGCCATTGCCCACTTCCTAACCGATGTAATGGCGCATGATCCGGATCTGCACCAATATATCGATTCACCAAGTTGAGTGACGATACAGGCACATATAGCTTGTCATTATCCGCATAGTCAATGTGTATAAACTCATTGGTTATTCCGTCAATTGTTAATTGGACCAGACCTTTGTACCTTCCGACACCATTTTCCTCATGAACTACCGGTGCGCCCAATGATAATTCCGCAAGGTTTTTTATCATTGCATCAGAATTAGTTTGCTTACGTTTCCTCAGTCTTCGCTGATAAACGCGTTCACCAAAGAACTGACTTTCACTTACAATTGCAACATGAGGTTTTTCTACTATCATGCCATTTTCCAATGGCGATACGGTTAGACAAAACTCCTCACTGCCTACTTCAAAATCATTCCATGTATCAACCAGTTTCGGCGACAAATCATTTGCCCTTAATAATTCCAGGACAGTTTCGCGCCTGCCAAGAGATTCAGTCACAATCAAAACCTTCCCCTGAAACTCAGACAGCATGTTTTTAAATACACCCATAGGTTCAGGTAATCTTGCATCTACAGATAGCTGCATAGGTAGACGGGAAGCATATGTAACCACCCCTTTTTTATCTTCTGAAATAAATGGGCTTATCTGTATCCTCAAACATTCTTCAAGTTTTTCATCTATTTCATCCGGCGTCAGGTAAATATCTTCTGGCTTTAACACTGTTCTTGCTAAATCGTCTGTTACGACTCTGTATCTCCTGGAAATATTTTCCCATTGTTCAGAAACAGTGTGTTTCATATCTGCATCTACTATGACTATTGGCGTATGATTAAAATAATCAAACAAGGTATTTGTAGATTCAAAAAAAAAGGGCAAATAAAACTCTATGCCTTGCGGGACAAGCTGATTACTGACATCAGTATATATTTCTGAATTTAGCGGGCTGCTGGCAAAATATTCACGCCAATTATGCCTGAAACGTTTTATTCCAGACTCTGAAAAATCCAGTTCATTTGCAGGTAATATTGCTATCTCATCAACATTTTCAATAGATTTTTGTGTCTCAGGGTCGAACTTCCTTACGCTATCAATCGTATCATCAAACAAATCAATTCTGAGCGGGACGTGGCTGCCCATAGGATATAAATCGATAATTGCTCCCCTGACAGCAAATTCTCCATGCTCAACAACTTGTGATACTGATTTGTATCCAAAGTTAATTAAACCCGTTTTAAATTCATCGAGATCTATCATATCTCCTTTATTAAAACTCATGGATCTTGCTGCCAGATATGATACCGGCATAAGTTTGCTCATCGCCGTCGAAATTGTGGTTATTACCAGACCTTTATTTAAGGTAATAATATTTGACAGGGTTTGAATCCGTTCTGACGTTATATCCTGATAAGGTGAAAATATATCATATGGCAGCACCTCCCAATCCGGGAACGTGTAGATTGGAATTTCAGCATCTTCATTTGTAAAAAATCGAATCTCCTCTGCAAGATTCTCCATGGCCTTAATATCAGATGCTATTATCAGTATTGGAAATTCGCTTTGTTTAACTGCATTGACAATGGCCAGCCCTTTAGCAGAACCATACAGTTTCTCCCAGCATAAAATCCTGTTGTCGGCATCTGGTAGCTGTGGCGTGAACGGGCTATGATTGAAAGTCATATACTTTTTATTCAAATACGGTCTGATTAGTTTTGCGAATCCAGGTCATTAGAGTGGCACAACAACATGACCCAATGTACTCTCATACTAAAAGAATCAAATGTCTATTGATTCAATTTCTTTCCTAATTGACATTAACATTGCAACAGGATCCCTTGCTTGAGTTACAGGTCTACCTATAACAAGGTAATCACTACCTGAGATAACTGCATCTTTAGGCGTTTTTATTCGTTTCTGGTCGTCCGTACTCGCGTCAGCTGGTCTTATCCCCGGCGTTACCAGGCAAAAATCAGGCCCGAATGTCTGCCTCAATTTTTCTGTCTCATGCGCGGAACAAACAACCCCATCAAGACCTGAATCTGCAGTTAGTTTTGCCAGTTTCAAAACCATTTCATCTGTAGAATAAGAAATCCCAAGGTTTACAAGGTCCTCGTTAGATGTACTGGTTAATACAGTAACAGCAATTAAATATGGCCTGGATGGTCCAATTTGAACAGCGTCCCTGGCAGCACAAAGCATGTCTTTGCCACCTATAGCGTGTACATTAAGCATCCAAACACCCATATTGACTGCTGCCTTGCATGCCTGATGTACCGTATTGGGTATATCATGAAATTTCAGGTCTAAAAATACATCAAACCCTTTACTTACAAGCGTTTCAACAATATCCGGACCATGTGCGGTAAATAATTGTTTTCCCACCTTCAGCTTGCAGAGATCTGGTTCCACCTTATCCACAAACTCCATTGCCTGTGATTTTGCAGAATAATCAAGTGCAACTATTATTTTAGATTCGCTCATACTCACCCGTCAGTGGGACAATGGATCCCCAATTTTTACACCCTGGACAATACCAATGGAGTTTTTTGGCCTCAAAACCACAAACATTGCATTGATATTCAGGTTTGCTATCAATCACACTATTCATTAAATTCTTTATTGAGTTTAGTCTGGGTGGATCTATGCCATCAGTAGCTATTACATACTCAAGCAACTGGTTTATACCATCCATACTCTTCATAGAAGCCAGATGTCGTTCAAAAAAACTTATAGCTGCATCATATCCCTCATCTTTCGCGATGATCGTGGCCATATATTTAAGTAAACTGTAATAGGGGTTTTGTTCTATTAATTCCTGAAGATATTTTTTAAATTCGACTTCCTTATTTAGTGTTTTATAGCATTTTTCCAGTTGAGGTAATACTTCACCCATAAATTGTGGATCCTGTTTTTCAACCTTCTTGTAAGCATTAATAGCAGCTTTATATTTTTGCCTGGCATACAACAGTTCTCCTTCCATTATGCTTGCCCTAATACAGTTAGGATCTAACCTCAAAGCACGTTTAATAAGGTCTTTCGCTTTTTTATCATCGCCAAGTAATAAATCTTCACTGGCCATTTCACAATAATAAAGTGCAATAGTTTTACCATAGTCCTCAGAGCTTGCGGTTTCCAACCTTCTTGCTATGTTAATTGCTTTTTCCCAGTCTCTTTGTTGTTGATAAATATCCAGAAGATGTTCATAGGCATCCGTGGTCATCATCTCCATATCAATAAGATCAAATAATAATTTTTCCGCCCTGTCTAAAATCCCCAATTTTAAATAATCTTTACCCAGCTCCAGATAAGCCTGCGCACGATATTCAGTATTTAATGTTGGTCTTGCAATAAGATTTTGATGAATTCGTATAGCCCTGTCCACCTCTCCTCTTCTTCTAAATAAATTCCCCAATGCCAGATATGTTTCTATGGTTTCACAATCCACCTCTATCATTTTTACAAATATTTCAATCGCTTTGTCAGGCTGTTCATTTAATACATAATTTAAGCCTCTAAAGTAATCAGGATAAAAATTACGACGTGATTTGATATAAGTTGAAATATATTTTTTTCTGGACGCGCACCAGCCTGCTACAAATGCAACAGGAATGAGAAGAAATAACACCATGTACCAGGTCTGATTCATTTTTATAAATTTATTCTTTTACAGGAATAATCCTTAAAGTTTCCAGTTCCTGCTCTGTTAAGCGAAGTTTTGATGTTAATTTTGACTTATCTCTTTCCAGTTTAATTAAATTTGGAATCACTGTCGTCATACCAAGTACTGCACCAATACATATTGCGATCACAATAAACAGTGAAAAAGGCAAATCAATTGTTCCCAGGTAATAATTAAAAGTGACCAGTTGATCATTTCTAAGGTGAACAGCCAACGCAAATAAGACAATAATTATAAATAATAGTATTTTTATAAAACGTAGCATAGAACCTCCTGGCAACGGTCTAAGATATATAATTCTAGCTTGATATAGACGATTCTACATCTATCTCAGTATTTTGAGAGTATTACTGCGGACTGCGACGGGATTTCGTTAAAGAGGCTTGTATTCTTCAGGGTCTTGATTAATCGGCACATCTTTTGTTTGATCAATTCGGTCTCGAAGCTGTTTCCCCGGCTTAAAGTGTGGGACATATTTTGCCGGTAATGACACTGGGTCACCTGACTTGGGATTTCTACCGACCCTGGGCGGACGATAATGCAGGGAAAAACTGCCGAAGCCTCGAATTTCTATCCGCTCACCATTGGACAACGCATTGGCCATATGCTCAAGAATCGTCTTAACCGCCAACTCTACATCTTTATATGCCAACTGATATTGTCGTTTGGCTAAAGATTCAATAAGTTCTGATTTTGTCATTTTTTGGTTTTCAGTATTATTGAATTTTAAGTATGAACTAAAATCAGGTGAATTCCTAATTATTATCCAGATGTTCCTTTAACAAGTCACCCAATTTTGTCCCACCAGATGATTCAGGAGAATATTCTCTGACGGCCGCAATTTCTTCATCTGTTTCTTTTGCCCTGACAGATACTGCAATAACGCGTTTTTTTCTGTCGACGGCAGTAATTTTAACTTCCAATTCTTCACCTTCCTTGGTGAACATTCTGGCATCATCAACCTGTTTATCTATTGATAACTCAGAAGCCTTTAACTGTCCCTCTACTCCCTCAGCAAGTAATACGACAACATGTTTCTGTTCTACACTGAAAACCTTGGCATTAACAATACTACCTTTGGGGTTTTCAGCAACGAAACTGGAAAAAGGATCTTTTTCAAGCTGTTTGATCCCGAGGGAAATTCTTTCCCGTTCGGCATCCACAGCCAGTACTGTGGTTTCAATCTCATCGCCTTTCTGGAATTTACGTACGAGTTCTTCGCTGTCTTCAGACCAGGAAACATCTGACAAGTGTACTAATCCGTCAATACCGCCATCCAGACCAATAAATATTCCAAAATCGGTAATCGATTTGATCACCCCAACGACTTTATCACCCTTGTTATGTAAGGCAGCAAACTCTTCCCAGGGATTTGGCTGGCATTGCTTCATGCCCAGGGAAATTCGTCTTCTTTCCTGATCAATATCCAGAATAATCACATCGACTTCATCACCGATATGGACAATCTTTGATGGGTGTACATTTTTATTCGTCCAATCCATTTCAGAGACGTGTACCAGACCTTCAACACCTTCTTCCAGCTCTACAAAACAACCATAATCTGCAATATTGGTAATTTTTCCATGCAGCCGCGAATTTTCTGGAAAACGTCTGGTCAGATCACTCCATGGATCTTCTCCCATTTGTTTAAGACCAAGCGAAACACGGTTTCTTTCTCGGTCAAACTTCAATACCTTCACATCAATCTCTTCACCGATATTGACTATCTCGGCAGGGTCTTTGACCCGTTTCCATGCCATATCAGTGATGTGTAACAATCCGTCAATACCACCGAGGTCCAGAAACGCACCATAATCTGTGAGATTTTTGACCACCCCTTTTATAACAGCGCCTTCTGAAATCTTCTCCAGTAATGCATCTCGTTCAGCAGAACTTTCACTTTCAACGACTGCCCGTCGTGAGACCACAACGTTATTGCGTTTCTGATCAATCTTAATGACCTTGAATTCCAGGGGTTTACCCTCAAGGTAAGAGGTATCGCGAACCGGGCGGGTATCTACCAGGGAGCCAGGCAAAAATGCCCTGACTTTATCAATATCAACTGTGAAACCACCTTTTACCCGTTCGGTAATCACGCCGGTGACCGTTTCGCCATCATTATGCGCCTTTTCAAGAAATTCCCAGGCCAATTGACGCTTGGCCTTTTCTCTGGAAAGGCGGGTTTCACCAAATCCATCTTCAACAGCATCAAGGGCGACATCAACACTGTCACCTACACTGACTTCCAGTTCCCCATTTTCATCATAAAACTGGTCAATAGGGATAAACGCTTCTGATTTTAACCCTGCGTTCACGACTACACTATCGCCGCTCATATCCACTACCGTACCATTGATGATACTGCCTGGTTTCATCCTGGCATCTATCTGGCTTTGTTCAAATAACTCTGCGAAACTTTCACTCATGGAAAAATTGTTATCCTAAATACTGTTAAATTAATTTGTAAACAGTGTAATTCACGCATTAGTTTGCGTCTAATTCGGGAAAGTTTTCAACCACAATCTCCCAAATCTTATTAATAACCTGTTCAATCCTCATCGTTGTCGTATCAATGACAACTGCATCCGTGGCCGGCTTCAATGGTGATTCCTCACGTAGCCAATCACGGTCGTCCCGTTCGGCAATCTCTGCCGAAAGGCGGGCAAGGTTAACACTAAACCCTTGTTCTTTCAACTGTTTATAGCGTCTGTTTAGCCTTTCTTCTGGGCTGGCAGTGAGAAATATTTTCACTCTGGCTCCAGGAAAAACGACGGTCCCCATATCCCGACCATCGGCAATCAACCCGGGATGGCGACAAAAATCACGCTGGCGAGTCAATAATGCCTCTCTTACGGGCGAAAATCTGGCCACCTGAGATGCTGCGTTGCCGCATTCTTCTGTACGGATTTGGCTGGATATTTCCTGATTATCCAGAAATATCTCCATTTTGTCTGTGCCCATGGCGTTTTGAAATGACACATTCAGGTCCCTCGCCAGCGTAGAGAGCTTATCTTCATCATCCAGAGGGATATTGGCTGTGATGGCCGCGAATGCCAAAACACGGTATATAGCACCGCTATCCAGCAGGTGCCACCCGGTTTTATTTGCCAGGTGCAGGCAGACGGTCCCCTTACCCACGCCACTGGGACCATCTATAGCAATGACCGGGGCATCAGACATGGTCGGATTGTATCGTGATATTACAACCTAATGCATTGGCAGATTCAACGAATCCGGGGTAAGAGGTATTAACATTGATGCAATCGTGGATTGTGATGGGTGCAGTGGCATTAATTGCCGCAATGGAAAATGCCATGGCGATTCGATGATCGCCATAACTGTCTATTTCACCACCTTTTATGACGCCTCCCTGAACCGTCATACCATCTGGTCGTGTGGTAACTCCAATACCCAGGTTTTCCAATCCCGCAGCAATAGCCGCAATACGATCGCTTTCTTTCACCCTTAATTCTTCGGCCCCGGATAAAGTGGTTTCACCCACGGCATTCGCCGCGGCGATCATAATAATGGGAAATTCATCAATAGCTATAGGGACCAGATGCTCAGGAATAGCAATACCCTTCAGTGGACTGTGACGAACTCTGATATCCGCCACCGGTTCAGTCGATGTATCATTTGCCCGAACAATTTCAATGTCACCTCCCATCATCCGGATGATATCGATCACTGCAGCCCGGGTAGGGTTTATCCCCACATTGGTTAATATGACATCAGCTCCAGGACAAATTGAGCCTGCCACAATAAAGAATGCGGCAGATGAGATATCACCCGGCACCGTCAGGTCCCTGGCCTGTAATCGCCCCGAACAGATACTTAAAGTCATTCCATGTCGTTTAATGCGCCCCCCAAACTGGGTCAGCATTCGTTCAGTATGATCGCGAGTGACCTCAGGTTCTGTAATCCGTGTCTCACTATCTGCGTACAACCCGGCTAGCAATAAACAGGACTTTAACTGGGCACTGGCCACGGGCATTTTATAATCTATTGCGGTGAGTGTCTTACCGCCTTTAATAAACATGGGTAAAGTTCCATCATCACTGCAGGTAATCTCTGCACCCATTTGTTTCAAGGGGGCGATGATTCGTCTCATGGGACGTCTTGAGAGCGATTCATCACCTGTCAGGGTGGAATCAAATTTTTGTGCTGCCAATATGCCAGACAACAATCTCACTGAGGTGCCAGAATTACCAAAATACAACGCCTCCTTACTGGCTTGCAGGCCGTCCAGGCCAACGCCATGAATAATCACCACCTCATTTTCATGTTCAATTTTCACCCCCATATCTGCAAACACACCTAATGTTGCCTTTGCATCTTCACTGTTCAACAACCCTGCAATTTTTGAGACACCATCTGCCAGTGAGGCGAATATAATGGCGCGGTGAGAAATGGACTTATCGCCCGGAATACACAACTCTCCAGCCAACCGGTCAACAGGTGTAGCGATATAATTAATTCTTGAACCAGCACTCATACTAATTCAGCTTTTCACGAGTATGTTTAACCCTGGAAAATAATGTCTTTAAACCAGCACTGTCATCTTCCATGATTAATTTCTCTATCTTTTTCAGATACAGAGAATACTGTCCCATGAGCTGTAATAGTTGATCTTTATTTGCCAGACATATATCCGCCCACATCTCCGGGTTACTGGCAGCGATACGTGTAAAATCCCTGAACCCACCGGCGGAAAACTTGAACACATCGCCTTCCTCTTCCATGTCAGCTAGACAATCAACCAGTGCGTATGCCAGGACATGGGGTAGATGACTGGTGGCTGCCAACACTTTATCGTGGTGGTCTATATCCATGGTCACAACATTGGCGCCACACGCTTCCCACATACAGGAAATGCGACTCACATCTTCAGCAGTATTTTCCGGCAGCGGTGTCAAAATGACCAGGTGGTCTTCATAAAGTTCTTTAAATGACGCCTCCACTCCGCTTTTTTCAGTACCTGCAATGGGATGGCCGGGAACAAACTGGTTAACGCCGTCTTCAAGGACCTCCCTGGCAGCGCCAACCACACTGCCCTTCTCACTACCAGCATCAGTAATCAATACCTCTTTCCCAATACAGTCTTTTAATTGCTCTAATATTGGTTTGAATGTCGCAAGGGGGGTGGCAATAAGAATAACATCAGCACCTTCAACTACATCTTCTATCTTGTCAGAGTACTCATCGATGACCCCCAGCTCGACAGCTTTCTTCAGGTTGTCTTTATTTCTGCCAAAACCTGAAATGGTCTGACATTGTGCATTGCTCCTCAGGGCACGCGCCAGTGATCCACCAATAAGCCCTACTCCAATGATTGCAATTTTATTGAATAGCATTTGTTATATAATACCTGGCTGCAATGAACTAAGCGGCAAAGGTGAAATTATAGGATGGCACGGGGATAAGATCCCAGCACCTTGACCATAGACGCTTCTGCCTGCAGCTGCATTATGGACCTGGATACCTTTGCATTTTCAATATGTCCATCTACATCCACAAAAAAGATATATTCCCACAGGCCTTTTCTTGAAGGTCTTGATTCAATTTTGGTCATATTAACTTTATTGTCCGCAAAACATTTGAGCATGTTCAATAATGCTCCGGGTTTACTTGGCATGGAAAATAGTAACGATGTTTTATCGTCACCTGATTTTGGCACTTCATTAGGAGATATAATCAGAAAACGGGTGGAATTGTCCGCTTCATCTTCAATATTTTGAGCAATGATTTTCAATTTATAGATGACCGCATTGGTCTTGCCGGCAATGGCCGCTGATTTATTATTTTTACTTGCAAGTCGCGCTGCTTCTGCATTACTGTTAACGGGTATTTGTTCTACACCCGGCATATTTGACTCCAGCCATTTTCTACATTGGGCAAAAGACTGTTGATGAGAATAAATTCTTTCAATATTTTTCTTTACCTTGGTTCGACTCATCAAAAATTGATTAATTCTGGTCTCCACTTCGCCATTAATCTTGAGATCTGAATCCATCAGCATGTCCAGGGTATGATTCACCACACCCTCAATGGAATTCTCCACAGGCACTACCCCATAGTCACAATTACCAGATTGCACGTTATGAAAGACCTGATCAATTGATTGCAGGGGAACACACTCAACAGCATGTCCAAAGTGTTTCATGGCCGCTGAATGGGTAAATGTACCTTCCGGCCCTAAATAAGCCACCTGCAACTGTTTTTCCAACGCCAGGCAGGCTGAGATGAGTTCACGAAACAGGCCGGCCATGGTTTTATCAGACATAGGCCCGGTATTGGATTTAATTACCTGCCTTAGTATCTGTGCTTCGCGTTCCGGACGGTAATATTTAACCGGTCCTTTACCTGAATTTTTGATATCTGCAATATCAGTGGCCAGTTTAGCCCTTTCACTGATTAAACGGATTAGCTTTTTATCAACTTCATCTATCCGTTTTCTAACCTCACTGAGTTTTTTTTCAGATACCATTGTTATCCATGTTGTTGTTCGAAATCCTGCATAAAAGAAATCAATGCATCTACACCCGCCATGGGCATGCCATTATATATACTTGCTCGCATACCACCGACGCTACGGTGACCTTTGAGCTCCACGAGGCCATTTTGTTTGGCTTCACTGAGGAAAGTTCCATTTAATTCATCATCGCCAAGTATAAATGGCACATTCATTCTTGAGCGGAATTGTGTTGGAATGGGATTAGAGTAAAAATCGCTGGCATCAACAAAGTCATATAATTTACCAGACCGCTGTTTGGCAAGTGTATCCATTGCATCAACTCCACCCTGGCGTTTGATCCACTTGTAAATTAGCCCTGCCATGTACCAGCTGAAGCTGGGTGGTGTATTGAACATGGAATCATTATCGGCATAGATCTTGAAATCCAGTAAAAATGGAATCTTGTCTCCTGCTTTGCCAATCAAGTCCTCCCGAATAATGACACAAGCAATACCGGCGGGACCAAAGTTTTTCTGCGCACTGGCAAATACAATTCCATAGCGACTGACGTCAAATGGACGAGATAGAAAATTGGATGTCATATCACATACCAGAGGCACATCTCCCGCATCTGGTATATCGGCAAATTCAACACCGGTGATGGTCTCGTTATCTGTGTAATATAAATATGCCGCATCACGGATCAGGTCCCAATTATCACGCTCGGGTATAGTGTAATAATTGTCAGCAGCAGAATCAGCGGCCACATGAATCTTTCCAAGGCGCGTGGCCTCTTTACAGGCCTTCTTAGACCAACTTCCTGTCACCAGGTAATCCGCTGTCTCCCCATTGGCAAGTAGATTCAGGGGAACGGCACTCATCATCATGGTTGCGCCACCGGGCACATAGAGAATTTTATAATTATCCGGGACTGCCAGAATTTCCCTGAGATTGGCTTCGGCCTCTTCAGTGATGGAAATAAATTCTTTACTTCGGTGACTCATTTCAATCACAGAAATACCTGTACCGTTCCAGTCCAGCAGTTCATCTTTGACCTGCTGCATGACTTCCTGCGGCAGCATTGCCGGGCCAGCGCCAAAATTGTATACAGTCTTACTTGTCATTCCTTAGTCTCTTCCTGTTCTGGTTCCAATGCTTCAATTTGATTTTCTTCAACAATACGCTCAATGCTTGCTAGTCTTTCATCTTCGGCAAGATTGACCAGTCTGACACCTTTGGTATTTCTGCCAGTAACAGAAACCTGGTTGACTGGAGTGCGAATTAATGTCCCCTGGTCACTGATCAACATAATCTCATCTTCCTCATTGACGAGGACTGCTCCGACGACACGACCATTTCTGTCATTGGTCTGGATGGAAATCACACCTTTGCCTCCCCTGGCCTGGGTAACAGGATAATCTTCAATCCTGGTGCGTTTACCAAATCCGTGCTCTGTCGCCGTCAAAACTGTCGTATCAGGTTCAACAATAATTAATGATATTAATTTCTGGTCATCCAGCAACCTGATACCTCTAACACCCTTGGCTGTCCTGCCCATCACCCTGACATTTGATTCCTGATACCTGACGACCTTACCGGCATCGCTGAACAACATCACATCCTGGTTACCATCTGTTAATTTTACGTCCACCAGGTGATTTCCTTCTGCCAGGTTGATTGCAATAATGCCGCTCTGACGTTGACGGGAAAATTCTTGCAGTGCGGTTTTCTTGACGGTCCCATCTGCTGTTGCCATAAAAACAAATTTATCTTCCGAATATTCTCGTATAGGCAATACGGCATTGATCCGTTCACCTTCTACCAAAGGTAATAAATTCACAATCGGTTTGCCTCGCGCGCCGCGTCCTGCCTGTGGCAATTCATACACTTTCATCCAGTATAGTCTGCCGCGACTTGAGAAGCACAGTAAGGTATCGTGAGTACTGGCAATAAAAAGTTTCTCAATGAAATCCTCTTCCTTGATATCGGTTGCCGATTTACCTTTACCACCACGGCGTTGTGACCGGTAGGTATCCAGTTGCTGCGATTTTGCATAACCGGCATGAGACAGCGTAACCACCACATCTTCCTCCGTGATCAGGTCTTCCATGCTCAGGTTCTGATGGTCCTCGATTATTTCAGTCCGTCTCTCATCGCCGTAAGCCTCTTTGAGCTCTTCAAGTTCTTTCCTGATTTCATTCATCAACCTGTCTGGATTGGAAAGAATATCCAACAAATCCAGGATCTGACTCAATAATTCTTCATATTCCTTGATGATCTTGTCCTGTTCCAGACCGGTGAGTTTCTGCAACCTCAGATCCAGGATGGCCTGGGCCTGGGTCTCTGATAATCGATAACCACCCTTTGTCAAACCATATTCATCTGCCAGACCATCGGGTCGGGACACATCTGCACCGGCGCGACTGAGCATCTCAGTGACCAGTCCCGGCTGCCATAACGGCTGCATTAATCCCTGTTTTGCTTCAGCGGGGGTCTGGGACTGTTTAATTAAACTGATAATGGTGTCGATATTGGCAAGGGCAATAGCAAGACCTTCCAGGATATGAGCCCTGGCCCTGGCCTTGCCCAGGTCGAAAAGTGTCCTGGCGGTAACAATTTCGCGGCGATGTACGATAAAGGCATTAATGATCTCCTTGAGATTCATTAATTTTGGTTGACCGTCATCCAATGCCACCAGGTTAATACCAAAGACATTCTGCATCTGGGTTTGTTGATAGAGGTTGTTCAAAACCACCTCGGGGACTTCATTTTTGCGTAATTCTATGACCATACGCATGCCGTCCTTGTCGGACTCATCACGTAATTCACGAATACCCGTCAGCTTCTTGTCCTTGACCAGCTCCGCAATCTTCTCCAGTAACCTGGCCTTGTTAACCTGATAGGGTAATTCAGTGACAATGATGGTATTACCACCTGAATTTTCATTTGTCTCTATGTGGCTCCTGGCCCTCATGTAGATTCGGCCCCGACCAGTTGTATAGGCCTCGTAGATACCCTGTGAACCATTGATAATGGCTGCCGTTGGGAAGTCCGGCCCCGGAATAAATTGCATCAACTGGCCAATGTTTAACTCTGGATTGTCAATCAGGGCAATTGTCGCACCGATGACCTCGGTAAGATTATGCGGCGGAATATTGGTTGCCATGCCAACGGCAATACCGCTGGAACCATTGATCAATAAATTTGGTAACCGAGTTGGTAAAACCGTGGGTTCAGTTTCAGAGCCATCATAGTTTTCTGCATAAGGGACAGTATTCTTATCGATATCCTGGAGCAGTTCATGAGCGATACGCGACATCCGTACTTCTGTATAACGCATGGCCGCAGGTGAATCTCCATCCACCGAACCGAAATTTCCCTGACCATCTACCAGCACATATCGAAGTGAGAACGGCTGTGCCATCCTGACCATAGTGTCATAAACCGCAGAATCGCCATGAGGATGATATTTACCGATGACATCACCGACCACCCTGGCAGATTTTTTGTACGGTTTATTATAATCATTGCCCATCTCATGCATGGCATACAACACCCTGCGATGGACGGGTTTGAGACCGTCACGCACGTCTGGAAGTGCGCGACCGACGATGACGCTCATGGCGTAGTCCATGTAGGACCTACGCATCTCGTCTTCGATATTAATTGGGTTTATTGACTCGGAAAATTCAGTTTCTGACATGCACGTTGGGGAAAATTTTTGACCTAGTTAAGCTTTAAAAAACACCCATAAAAAAACAGCCAAAATCATACCATAACAAGGCCGACAACGACACCTGAAAATGGCTATAAAATACTGAAAAAATGAAAAAAAAGTGTTGACTTTTGAGGATTAGTCAGGCCCCAAAAATGCCCTGATTCTGGCTGCATTCGGGGCCTCGATGATACCCTGTTCAGTGACCAGTGCAGTGACCAATTCAGCGGGAGTAATATCGAATACCGGATTGTAGGTATTTATTGAATCTGGGGTGATAGATACCCCGAAAATAGATGTTAGTTCGCTGCTATCACGGTCCTCAATTTCAATGTTATTTCCGGTTGGGGTCGTAAGGTCTATGGTCGAGAGCGGGGCTACCACCATAAATTTAATATCATGAAAACGGGCATTGACCGCATGGCTATAACTGCCGATTTTATTTGCCACATCACCATTAGCCGCCACCCGGTCCGCGCCAATGATCACCCAGTCGACCTGACCAGCTTGCATCAGTGCGGCAGCGGCACTGTCTGTGATTAACGTGCAGGGTATATTGTCCTTTTGCAGTTCCCAGGCTGTTAACCGACTGCCCTGCAACCACGGGCGGGTCTCCGCAGCATAAACAGACTCCAGGGCACCACGACCAGCCAGTGTGCGAATCACACCCAGGGCGGTACCAAAACCACCTGTGGCCAATGAACCGGTATTACAATGGGTCAGGACCCCTCTGGAATGTCCAATATAGTCAGCACCATATTGCCCCATGGTAATATTGGACTCAAAATCTTCCCTGGCGATTGCATTGGCCTCTTCCAGGGCAACGGGACAGGGGTCTTCTGCAAGTCCTTCCAGCCTGTTCTGCATTCGATTCACGGCCCATTTCAGGTTAACCGCAGTGGGTCTGGAGTCCAATAATTTTAATATTGCAGGCTGCATTGCCCCTTGCCAGTCCCTGGGTTGTGCTGAATAATTTTCCTGCAATGCCAAAACATAGCCGTATGCGGCAGCAATACCAATGGCAGGGGCGCCACGCACCACCATATCAGAAATTGCCTGGGCAACATCATCGCAACGGGTAAGTGTAATGTAGCTTTCCTTTTGCGGTAATTGCCGTTGATCGAGTAATACCAGGCTGTTATCTTGCCACATCACCGCCCGGATGGAATCACGCATATCGCTATTATTCATAATTCTTAATTTGGTTTATATTGGGACCCGGGTATTCTGTACGCTATCGCATCGTGTGACAAACATTGAATTTTAAAGTAATGGAATGAATGTAGATCAAATTATATCCAGCCGTTGGCTGATACCTGTTGAACCTGACAACCAGGTACTGGAAAACCATTCTATCGTTATTCAGGAAGATAAAATCCTGGATATCCTGCCCACCCATGATGCCCTTCAGAAATATACGCCGGCTAACCACCATATCCTGAATAGCCACTGCCTAATCCCCGGATTAATTAATACCCATACCCACGCTGCCATGTCTTTATTTAAAGGTCTGGCAGACGATTTGCCCCTCATGGATTGGCTAAATAACCATATCTGGCCGGCCGAATCAAAATTCGTAAACCAGCAGTTTGTGGCAGACGGTACCCGGCTTGCTGTGGCAGAGATGATCAGGGGTGGTATCACCTGCTTTAATGATATGTATTTTTTCCCTGATGTCACTGCTGAAATTGCCGCTTCTGCAGGTATGCGGTTATGCGTTGGTCTGATCGTTATTGATTTCCCCACCGCATGGGCCAATGATATCCAGGAATATTTTGACAAAGGGCAAGAGGTGCATGATCAGTTTCGTCATCACCCCCTCATCGATACTGCCTTTGCACCCCATGCTCCCTATACGGTATCTGATCAACCGCTGGAGAAAATTGTTGTGCTGGCGGAGGAACTGGACATCCCGGTGCATATGCATGTCCATGAAACCGCATTTGAAGTCCAGCAAAGCCGGGAAGAACATGGGGTATCACCATTACAGCGGTTAGAAAAACTTGGACTGCTAAGCCAACGCCTGCTTGCGGTACACATGACGCAGCTTGATGACACGGATATCGAATTAATTCACAAGTATAACGTCAATGTCTTACATTGTCCTGAATCCAACCTGAAACTGGCCGCAGGATTTTGCCCGGTTAATGCCTTGTTAAAAAATGATATCAATGTTGCCCTGGGTACGGACGGGTCCGCCAGTAATAATGATCTGGATATGTTAGGTGAAATGCGGACCGCCAGTTTCATGAGCAAAGGTCTGGAACAGGACCCCACTGCCCTACCCGCTATGGAGGTATTAAAAATGGCAACGATAAATGCCGCCAGGGCATTGGATATGGCTGACCGTGTTGGGACTTTAACAACCGGCAAATCAGCAGATGTTGTAGCGATAAATATGGATACAATCGAAAGCATGCCGGTGCATAACCCGGTATCACAATTGGTCTATGCCTGCGATCGCAGCCAGGTAACCGATGTGTGGATTGCCGGCAAGCAGGTACTAGAACAGCGTAGGCTGACAACGATTGAAGAAAATCAACTACGGCATAATGCCAATAGCTGGCAGGACAAAATCTACTCGCGATAGGTATAAATTCTTTATGCTTACTTGCGTATACTGTGCAACACCCTGTCGCCTTCAAAGAACACCACGAAATTTGTATATTCCCAGAACGTGATCACGGGCACACCCACCGGATTACTTTTGCTGATGGGTTCACCGTACTGCTGGACCACTTCTGCGGTCGTCAACCAGCGTTTCGGGAAATCTGCCTGTTGGGCACTGACAGTGATTGAAAACATTAAACCCAGACAAATACCAATTAAAGCAAATTTCAATTTATTCATATTCTTGACCTCCTGGCACAGCCTTAAAGGGTAGTCTTGCTGCCTGAATATGTAAAGAATCTTACAGAAAATTGATATATTCTGTGATAGACATAACACAATATCACAGTCATATTGTGGTCATATCTATGGTTTTAAATGACAACGATGAAAATCATTAATAGATGCCGTTTTCTACAAAAGGGCCTTTTGACCTCAGGGGTAGTTTTTCGCCGGTCAAGGTCTGTTGAACTCTCCCGTGTTTTCGCAATCTGCAGGACCACGTCGAACCAGCAACCTGCCAAACCTGGGCAGATCACTGGAGGAAATCAGCGTAATTAATGATCCATCTACACGTATGCGGGTCCCGAAAGGATTTACCATCAGGGAAGTGGCCAGAACCGGTAAGACTGTGATCGAATCCAGTGACTATCAATGGCATGGTGGCCTATCTTCGCAGCCTCCCTCCTATGAATCATAAGGTACCGGCTAACGTCACGCCCGGACAGAAGGCAACTGCGCCCTTCGTACATTTTGGAGTCTATCAAAGCCGCGAATAATCTCCTGGTCTTTCTCAAAGAGAGAAAAACATGTTAGATGATGTAGACATCTGGGCATTTGTTGCCGGACTGGGCCTGTTTTTACTGGGTATGTACATGCTGGAACAAGGCCTGAGAGGCATGGGTTCCAGGGTCATGAAAAGGTTTCTTCTGAAACAAACGAGCACCCCTTTTAGAGGTGTATTTACCGGGACCGTAGCAACTGCATTTCTGCAAAGCAGCTCCCTGGTAGGCCTGATTATGCTGGCCTTTGTCGGTGCCGGCATACTGGAACTCAGAAATGCGCTGGGCGTCATTATTGGCAGTAACCTTGGCACCACTTTTACCGGCTGGATAGTGACCCTCATCGGCTTCAAACTGAATCTAACGACCATCGCAAATCCCCTACTGGCCATTGGTGCCATGGGGACGGTGTTTCTAAAACAGGACAGTCGAATTTACTATACCAGTAACATGGTTCTCGGTTTCGGTCTGTTACTTATGGGACTGGGGGAAATGACAGGTGGCTTTGCCACATTGGCTGAAAATTTTGACATCACCATCTTTCAGGGTCATAACACGCTGATGTATTTTATCAGCGGCGTCCTGTTTACCGCCGTAATTCTGTCCAGTTCGGCCAGTATGATGATTATCCTTTCGGCAATTAACGCTGGCATCATTAATCTGCATGAGGCAGCCCCCCTAGTTATCGGTGCTGACCTTGGCACCACCAGCACCATATTGCTTGGCGCATTAAAAGGGTCGATTGAAAAACGCCGTGTTGCACTATCACATCTGGTGTTTAATATAATTACTGCCGTACTGGCATTGATTATTACACCGTTATTACTCTACATAATTTTACATATCTACAATATTTCAGATCCCCTGTATTCACTCGTTGCCTTTCATTCAACCTTTAACGTGATAGGTATCACACTCATTTTGCCATTTATAAAGCAGTTTCTTATATTTCTGCAAATTATATTACCTGACCAGCATGACAGGGCTGAACTGGGTGTGCATATCGAACAGGTGCCCACTGCAGTCAGCGATGCCGCAATTGCCGCCATGAAAAAGGAATTGTTTAATTTAATTATTCATGCTGTTCGCTTGAACCTACGCTGCTTTAAACTCAATGCAGAGAAAATTTTTCCTAAGGACCTTACCAATATGCTCACTGGCCATAACCGCTACGAAGATGACTATGCAGTGATCAAACGTACTGGCGGCGAATTTCTTGGCTATACCTACAGTGCACAAAGTCAAACCAGGGACGAAACAGATATCAGGGAACTCACCCAGATCAACCATGCAGTAAGAAATGTCGGTTATGCAGCAAAATTTATTAAAGATGTTCGTCACAATCTGGCAGAGTTCAGGCACAGTGAATCAGAATATATTATCCAACAGCATCATCACTTCTCCGACTGGTTTGGATCAATAAACAAACAATTGTTAGATCTACTGGCAAACCGTCATCGTGAACTGTTTATAGAAAAACGGGACAACCTGATACAGGCTTTGAGGACACAATATGAAAAGAATTTGCAAAAAATCTATACGGATTCCGGTGAAAACCGTATAGATGATGAGCAAACTTCTAACCTGATTAATGTCAATCGGGCTATTTACCTGTCTACACTGGCGATTTTAAGTGCCCTCGCAGTACTCTACACCGCTTCACCAAAACTTGAGACAGAGATTATTGATGCAGCAACTCCTTGATAATATTGATATAAAATGGTTTTCACCTGCGCGCATAGTGATTAAACTGTTTACAAAATAAAATTCCAGTATTTTGAAATAAATCTGTATAAAATTAACAGTTTAAACATATAACAAAGATTCTCGGGAGGGACAGAATGAATTTTCAAAAATTATCAACAGTGGTGATGGGGGTACTATTGACCTTACCTGCCATTATTCATGCACAGGATGATATTGCGGCCATATTGGGTTACCCCGACATGATTATCTACAACGGCAAGCTCATCACCATGGATGATGAAGGATTCAACAACCAGACCGGCACCATTGCAGAGGCCATGGCAGTCCGTGACGACACCATTCTGGCCGTTGGCAGTAACCAGGAAATTCGTCGTCTGGCAGGGCCCGATACCGAACAGATTGATCTTAATGGCCGTGCTGTACTACCCGGCATGATCCTCACCCATGAACACCCAACAGACTGGGCCTGGGTCGAACCTCTGGCGTTAAACCACGTCTTTCCGGAAGGTAATGATCACATGGTCATCAAGTTCCTCGAGGGTGACGCTCAGACCCAACTGGACACCTGGGACGATGTCCTTGCCGAGGCAGTCAGAGAGGCTGATCCCGGGCAGTGGATCCTGTTGAGTTCAGACTGGGGTGCTAACTTTGAATACATGCCAGAACTGTTTCCTACCTTTCTCCCGGCCATTACCACAGAACGAATGGATGCTATTGCCCCTAATAACCCGGTGAGAGTAAAAAATGCCTGGGTGGACGGCCTAGTTAATACGGCTGCATTAAATGAAGCCAAGCGGGTATTTCCTGAACAACGTGTGGAAGGCCGCGGCAACCGAGGTCCCACAGGTCGCCAGTTGGAGCCGGACGTTATCCTGCACAACAAGGTGCATTTAAACGCAGAACTATTACGCGCTGTGATGGAGATGTGGGCCGCCCATGGTATCACCGTATACGGGTCTTCACCTTATACCATCGGTAATCTGCAAGCCCTGCGTATGCTGGATGAACAGGGCCGTATGCCCGGCCGATTTGCTTGGAGTTATACGGGACCGGATCTGCATTACCATACCTTGCGCCTGGTCTCGGCATTACTGGGCAACGGCACCGATTATCTCTGGAACATCGGTGCCCACGGTGAGCGATCAGGTGGTTCCTGTACCACCCTGCCCGCATCAGAACGGGTCAAGGCCCAGGAAAACTGCACCCTGGAACCCGGTGATGACGGCAGAAGGGTAAAAGAAGATATCGTCCGCAGTGGCGGCCGTGTGGGCGCCATGCACTCGGGTGGTGACCTGGACATCGACCACCTGTTGGATGTCATCGAAGAACAAAGCCGTAATGCCGGTTTTACCCTGGAGCAGATCCGTTCCAAGCGCCATGCCTTTGACCATGCCTCCGGTGCACCCAGGCCTGATCAGATCCCGCGCATCAAACGTCTTGGCATGATGGTGAGTATGATCAATACGGTGATCTGGGAAAACCGTACCGGTTACAATACCTCATATCGACTACGAAACTATGGTGAAGAATACTTGCACTATGCAGTGCCCAGGAAAAGCGTAACCGATGCAGGTATTATGAACACACAGGAAATCGACAGGGCCTTGCCCCATTACCTGTGGTACAACACCTGGGTAGGCATGACCCGCTACAATTCCGGTATCGACCGTACCCTGGCGCCGGAACAGGGCACAGACCTCGTTACCCAGCTTAAAGCGCTGACCATGTGGGGTGCTTATTACATTTACAAGGAACATAAGCTGGGCTCCCTCTCTGCGGGCAAACTGGCGGATTTCGTGGTACTGGACAGAGACCTGCTTAATATCCCTACGGATGATATTCCTAACATCAAAACCCTGATGACCGTCATTGGCGGTAAAACCGTATTTATCAGCAATGGTCTTGCAGACGAGTTAAATACCGATCCGGTTGGTCTTTCTACCTGGCCCAGCCAGCCTCTTGAAAACCGATTGATCTTCAAGGGCCCACCACCCATACCGGATTACATGCGAGCCACCATGCAGTAATAAGTATGCGTTACTATATAATTATATTAATTTTCATGCTTCATTCCCCGGCATTTGCCGGGGATGAAGACATGAATCCCACTGCCTACCAGGTCTTCGATCCGGTCACCGGCTACATGATCCCGGCAGACCAGCTGCCACCTCAGGAGCACACACCAGTTACAACAGCTGATTCCACCACGCCCAATACATCAACTGCTGCAAGCAGCCAGTCCATGACATCTCAGACATCGACAGCTGAAGAAACAAACCAGTCACCCATGTGGATGTATCTTGTGGCAGGCGCAATAATTCTTGGTGGTTTTGCAGCGTGGGTGAGAAATAAAGGAAAGATAAGCAATAGTAATCTGGATTAAAAAACCATCAATTTATTTGGCTAGGCCGCTAAGCTTTTTAGAAATTCCTTATATTTTTCTTTTCCTTGCTGTTCCCACACCTCCAGGCAGGCCGTGCCAATAATGGCAATATCTGCCTTGCCCTTTAATGCGTTGACTTGTTCTGTGGTCTTGATCCCAAACCCCATGGCCAATGGCAGGTCTGTGGCCTTGCGGCAACGTTGAATGTATTCAGAGATAGAATCGTCAAAACTGGTAGCTTTTCCTGTAACGCCTTTCCTGGCGACACAATAGAGAAAGCCTGAGGCGTGATCTGCGATCTGTTGCATCCTATCATCTGAATTCACCGGGGTCATGATTTGAATGTGGTCCAGATCGTGTTGTTTTCCTGCCTTGTCCAGCTCTACACCTGACTCCATGGGCAGATCGGCGATGATATATCCGCTGCCGCCAGCAGTTTTAAGTCTTTTGCAAAATGCCACCTCACCCATGGTAAACACACTGTTGTAGTAGCCCATAAACAGCAAGGGGAAGTCGAAGGCATCCGATGCCTTCTGGAAAAAATTGAAATAGTCGTCCCAGTGGATGTTATGTTCCAGGGCACCCTGATTGGCCTTGATGAAGGCTGGGCCATCTGCGATGGGTTCGCTGAATGGCAGTTGAAGTTCCACGAGGTCAACATTGGCCTCGGCCATGCATTCCAGCATGGCCCAGTTGTCCTCCAGTGATGGATAACCGACGACGGCGTGGGTCATGAGGAGAATTTCTTTTTCCTTCAGCCTGGAGCGGATGTAGGGTTCCAGAGATTTATTTTTTGGTTCTTTGGTCATGTTTTATATTTTAAATAATGCGTCTGTTTCACTGACACTTCAATTAATTTGATTATGGCCTCGGCTTTGCTCCTGCTTCGCTCTACCACCTACATCCATACAGGCGTTCGCGGGAATGACGGTTATTTTTTTACTTTACTTTTCAAAAATTCATTCCACTTTTCATCTTTCAGGGCATCGGCAATTGTAAAAATGTCTTTATCGCCTCGACCAGAAAGGTTCACCAGGATATTTCTGTCCTTGCCCATTTGTTTAGCTTCCTTTAACGCATGGACGATGGCATGGGTACTTTCCAATGCCGGTATCACACCTTCATTCTTTACTGTCAGTTTAAATGCCTCAATAACTTCTTTATCTGTAGCCGATTCAAAACGAACCCTGCCCTCAGTATGCAGATATGCCAGTATGGGCCCCACGCCTATGTAATCCAGACCGGCGGAAACGGAATGTGTATCCTTCATCTGGCCTTCTGTGTCCTGCAGGAAATAGGTCTTGTAACCCTGGGCCACTCCGATATGGCCCTGGCCGCTGGCGATGCGGGCGGCATGTTGTCCACTTTCAGCACCTTCACCGCCGGCCTCGACGCCAATGAGTTCCACATTCTTATCGTCAAGAAATCCTGAGAATATTCCACTGGCATTGGAACCACCGCCCACACAGGCAATGACCTGGTCCGGCAGCTTGCCGATCCTGTCCTGCATTTGTTGCCGCGCCTCGGTGCCGATAATGGACTGAAACCAGGTAACCATTAATGGAAACGGATGAGGACCACAGACCGTCCCCAATGCATAATGGGTATCAGCCATGGAGTCCGCCCAGTCGCGCATGGCGGCATTGATGGCGTCCTTGAGCGTTGCCGTACCATCTTCCACTGCGATCACTTTGGAACCGAGCTGTTCCATCCAGAACACATTGGGACGCTGTCTGGCCACATCTTCCGCACCCATATAAATGGTACAGTCCAGTCCCAGCCTGGCCGCCATGGTTGCAGTGGCCACACCGTGCTGTCCTGCACCAGTCTCGGCAATGATCCGTTTCTTGCCCATGCGCTTTACCAGAAGGCCCTGCCCCATGACGTTATTGGCCTTATGGGCACCGGTATGGTTGAGGTCTTCCCGTTTTAAGTAGATGTTAGCCCCTCCGCAGTATTTGGTAAGGTTTTCACAGAAGGTTATGGGTGTAGGCCGACAGGAGTATGACGACATTAATTGGAGATATTCCTCCCAGAACCCTGGATCCTTGCATACCATCTCAAATGCATCACACAATTCGGCAATGGTCTCGTGGAGGATTTCGGGGATATAGGCCCCACCGAATTCACCAAAAAATCCTTCGCGGCCGGTCTCAAACTCAAAGAGCTGGTTGAACATCTGGTTTGTCATTATTGTCTAGACCTGAAAATCATAAATTGTGGTTAGTATACATCGTCTGCGGTGTTCAGGCCTTGAGCCATCCCTGTCCTACGGCATAATCAACTTTATTGACAATCCAATTATATATCTCTGGACTCTCTTTCTCTATAAATTGATGCACACTTAAAACCTGGTCCTTATGTATACCATGTTCTTTCCATGATCTGCCTTCACTCCTGATATTCAACATAAACGGTAACAGCCGATCAATTATCTTGACCAGTCCTGCCTCTTTAGAGCGACCGGTTTCCTGCTCTTCCCAAAGATCAGGTAATTCTGCCACTGAATTTCCCGGATGAGCAGCAATTCGTTTTACACATTGACGCTCTGCATTATGTGCAACATCCCTATTTTCACTATATATGAAGGTATCACCGGCATCAATCTCACCCAGGTCATGGATAAGTGCGAGTTTTATTAACTTTAAAACATCATATTCATGCGGTAATTGCTCTGCGATTAGCCAACAGGCCATGGCCAGATGCCAGGAGTGTTCAGCGGAATTTTCCAGCCGCTTTCCGCCTTTGATATAGGTACGTCGGGTAACACCCTTGAGTTTATCTATTTCAAACAGAAATTCAGTGATATTTTCTATCTCATTGGGCACAGCAAATCTCCTGACAATTCAGATAGGCGATTGATTATACGGGAATCTGTCCAGGATATGACGCTTTGCGGTCACATTTACCTTCTTAAAAAGGCATCCAGTATCACCCCAACCTGTTCCGGTTGCTCCAGATGTATCATATGACCTGTATCTTCTATAAGGATTTCCATAAATCGTTTAATTGCGTGATGAATCTCATCTTTATGTCGATAACTGGTATAGCTGCCATAGACCCATGACTGTCTTCCAAGCAGGAGTAACACATCTGCCTGTATCTGTTGCCAACAACTCAAAACTTCAGCGCGGCGGTACAAGATGGGATTGACCCGTTTATGGGCCGGATCATGCTTAATGGGATAATTACCCTCATTCGTTTTTGCGGTCCAATAGTCTGAGAGGAACTCTGCCCTGTCTATATCAATACGGGGCGCCAGTTGTTTAATTTGTTGGACCACTTTTTCGCGGTTGGGATAAGTGACAAAGGAAATATCAGATCCAATCTGATCAAGCCACTTGGAATAATGGTGTGGTGCCTGCCCAGGGTCACTATCAGATAATCCGATGGCATCCAGACTGACTGCATGGCTAACGCGATCCGGGCGTACACCGGCATATAACCAGGCCACATTCCCACCCATGCTGTGACCTGCCAACCGAATGCTTGTATCCGGGGTAAAATGCGCAATGATGGCCTCAAGATCTGCCAGGTAATCCGGGAACCAGTAACCACCAGGATTCCACTGAGTATCACCAAAACCACGCCAGTCTGGTGCTATCAGGTACCAGTCGTCTTTCATGTTATCAACGATAAACTGAAAGGCCATGCCCACATCTGCCCAGCCATGTAGCAGGTAAACAGGCTCACAGGACTCATCTCCCCAGGTGTTGACCCGGTAAGTTAAACCTCGGATTTCGATATCATGGTGGGTAGGATGTTTTATTGCCTGATACATATTATTTTCTATAGACGTCCTGGCGCCGTAATTGTGAAGCATATGAGGTATCATGAACAGACACAATACCCCAAATAAGTGATGATTGACCTTAAGCTGATAGAACGAGAGTTTCCTCAAGACGAGGGGCTATATTATCTTAACCATGCCGCAGTTGCCCCCTGGCCTGCCAGGACCGCCCAGGCAGTCAAACAGTTTGCCGAAGAAAATGTGCGCCAGGGAGCAAAAGACTATGCCAACTGGTTGGCAAAGGAAAAACAACTTAGACGGCAACTACAGTCACTGATAAATGCCCCTTCGGTCAATGATATCGCCTTACTTAAAAATACCTCAGAAGGCATCTCCATGGTGGCTTGTGGCATTGACTGGCAGAGGGGAGAAAATATTGTCAGCTCCAATGAAGAGTTTCCCTCAAACCGTATTCCCTGGGAGGCGCAACAGGACAGGGGAGTGGAATTCAGGGAGGTGGCCCTACAGGTTGCTGATCCGGAGCAGGCTTTAATGGATGCCTGTGATAACCGTACCCGACTAATGGCTATCAGTTCAGTGCAATATGCCAGTGGTCGGCGAATGGATCTTATGCGTCTCGGTCAGTTCTGTCATGCAAACCAGATCCTGTTTTGCGTGGATGCCATTCAGAGTTTGGGGGCATTCACCATGGATGCCCAGGCCATTCATGCGGACTTTATGATGGCAGACGGCCATAAATGGATGTTGGGCCCGGAAGGGATTGCACTTTTTTATGCCACAGAATCAGCCCGGCAACACCTCACACTAAACCAGTTTGGCTGGCATATGGTGGAAAATTTTGGGGATTACGATACTCGGGAATGGTCACCGGCAAGATCATCCAGAAAATTTGAATGTGGCAGCAACAACCTGATGGGTATACATGCCTTGTCTGCGAGTTTATCGCTGTTTGAAGAGGTTGGAATGAACAACGTTCAGCAACATGTCCTGGAGAATAGCCAGTATATTATTCACCGCTTGAGTGAAAACAGTCAGATAAAGGTCATCAGCCCTGTGCATGAAGGGGAATATGCCGGGATAGTGACCTTTCAGGTAAAAGGCCAGGACCATGGGGCATTACATCGTCAATTGCTGACTAAACAGGTTATCTGTGCCCATCGAGGTGGTGGTATTCGCTTCTCGCCTCACTTCTATACCCGTCGCATAGATATTGATAAAACACTTGATATTTTATACTTAACTATCTAATTTAATTGAAAAATAAATCTATATAATTACGTGTACTGACGTCGGCAATCCGCTCCAGTGATACCCCCCTCAGTTCTGCCATGTATTCGGCCACATGTCGCACGAAGGCAGGCTGATTCTGCTTTCCCCGGTAAGGTACCGGCGCCAGATAAGGTGAGTCTGTCTCCACCAGGAACCTGTCCTCAGGCACCTGTTTTGCCACCTCTTTGAGTTCAGTGGCACTCTTAAAGGTAACAATCCCGGAGAAGGAGATATAAAAATTTAATTCTATGGCTGCCATAGCGGTATCATAATCATCGACAAAACAGTGCATGACTCCTCCCACCTGGTCGGCCCCCTCCTCTCTTAATAGCTGAATAACATCCTGTTTAGCATCCCGGCTGTGGACTATTAGGGGTTTGTTGACCGTCTTTGCTACCTGTATATGGTCGCGAAACCGTTTACGTTGCCAGGTGAGGTCGCCCTGGCTGCGAAAATAATCCAGACCAGTTTCACCAATGGCAATGACATCCTGATCCCGTCCCCATTGAACCATCTCATCAATGTCGATATCCCCAGTGGTTTCAGTATTTGGATGTATCCCTACTGAGGCGTTTACATTGTCATATCCCCTGGCGAGCTTTAACACATCCGGAAAGCTTTCCATATCAATACTCACACAAAGCATTTCACTTACGGCATTTTTACGGGCATTTTCCAGGATTTCATCTACCCCACCTTCGGCTTCGATCATGGGTAGATGGCAGTGGGAGTCTATTAATTGCATATGAAGTCAGTGAGGCGTGAGGTGTTAGGAGTGCAGAGAATATATTTTCCGCGCTTATCACACGGATACGGGTACACCATTGTTCTGTTAGATAGTCTGAGTAGGCCTGTCAGACGACAACGCCTCGGCCAGCTGATTTTCAATCTTGTGTTTGGTGGCGCCCTTATCCAGTTCGCTGAACTGAACGCCGATACCGGCGGTTTTATTGCTCTGGGCACCCTTGGGGGTAATCCAGACTACACGTCCTGCTATGGGAAGCTTTTCCTTACTATCCATCAAGGTCAATAACATGAAGACTTCATCTCCCAGCTTATAGTCCTTGGCCGTGGGTATAAATAGCCCACCATTTTTGATAAACGGCATATAGGATGCGTATAAGGCACTTTTGTCCCTGATTGTCAGAGATAAAATTCCCTGTCTTGGATCACGACCACCTGCTGCTGCCACTGATTATCCTCCCGATGCTGTCTGTCCCTGCCAGAACAGCAAAAAGTCCTCGATTAAACCTGTCTGGTTAAGATTATACAGGCCGCTGATCGACTGATAATGGCGCCTTGCCAGATCATAGCTATTGATCAGCTGCTGTAAGTTTAATTGATTTACGATCTCTTGCAAATCCCTGTTATTCCGGGAATTTCCGTTTTCTGTTGCTGCGATCAATTTTGCCCGGGTCAGCGCCACCATAATGTAGACCAGCCAGTTAAATAACTCTGATGCACCGTATTCTGACCATTTTTGAGTTATTTGCATAAAATCGGAACGTTGTTCCAATAAGCCGCGAAGATCGGCCAGTACCTGTGATTGCTGTGCAGCCAGGTCGTTATTGGCCATATCCAGGGCATATAGCGGTTTACCCTGGGCCAACTCCCACAGTGATTCGACGTGATTTTGGTCCAATTGTGTATTTTTAACCAACCAATTTACACCTGCCTCTCTGCTTACATTGGAAAACTGAATTCGCTGGCAGCGGCTACGAATCGTCACAGGCAGTTTTGATGGGCTATCACTTACCAGCAACAGGACCACGTCGTTTGCTGGTTCTTCCAATGTCTTTAACAAGGCATTGGCAGCATTGCGGTTCATATCATGGGCGGGCCGAATTATGGCGACTTTATTTCCCTGTTTTTGACTCTTAAACTGGGTGAATTCTATTAACGAACGAACCAGATCAACCTTGATCTGCTTGCCCGGCTCTTCTGGCTCGACCATGAACAGATCAGGATGATTCCCTGACAAGACCTGTTTACATGGCTGACATTCACCACATGCCTTAAATTCACCCTGCTGCTCACACAACAACCATGCAGCAAATGCGTCAGCAAATTCCTCCATACCGGTACCATATGGTCCGCTCAATAAGATCCCATGGGGCAAACGATTATTTTTAACCGCGGCAAGGAGATATTGCCACTGGTCGCTTTGCCATGGGAAAGTAATTAAATTCAATAGACTGACTCCAACACTTTTATTAGCTGCGATTGAACATCGGGTATTGTTTGTTCCGCATCGATTACTTTGATTCGGTGTGAATGTTCTTTGGCCCTATTAAGATAGGCATGCCGTATAGTTTCAAAAAACACCCTGTCTTCCTGTTCGATACGGTCCTTTCCCCCCCGATTGGCAATGCGTTCAAATCCTGTCTCTACGGCGGCATCAAATAGCAGGGTCAGGTCAGGTTGCAGACCATTTTGCACCCATGTCTCAAGGGTTTCGATTTCACTGGAAGCGATTCCGCGTCCGCCTCCCTGATAGGCATAACTGGCATCGGTAAACCTGTCACAAATAACGATTTCTCCTCGGTTCAAAGCAGGCTGTATTACCTCTTCTATGTGTTGGTATCTAGCAGCAAACATTAGTAATAATTCTGTCTTTGCAGCGATATTAAGATCATTTCCATGTAACAGGATCTCTCTAACCACCTCTCCCAGGCGGGTCCCTCCCGGTTCTCTGGTTACACAGACTGTATATCCCTTTTCTTCTAAATACGTAGCAATTAATGTTATGTGGGTGGATTTCCCCACGCCCTCGCTGCCCTCAAGGGTAATAAATCCCGGCTTGTCCCTGTCATGCATATTAACGGCGATTCCTTTGATATATATTTACTGCACGATTATGTTCTTCCAGTGTACTGGAGAACTGATGGGTCCCGTCCCCCCTGGACACAAAATATAAGGTGTCACCATCGGCCGGCTGTAGTGCGGCATTGATAGATGCCCTGCCCGGGGCGGCGATGGGAGTCGGGGGCAATCCACTATAGACATACGTATTATATGGGTTGTCGTTATATAGATCCCGACGCCGTATATTGCCATCATACTCTTCGCCCATGGCATAGATCACTGTTGGATCGGTCTGCAGTTTCATACCTTTTTGCAAGCGTCTGACAAATACACCGGCAATCTGGTCCCGTTCACTGCCAACAGCCGTTTCCTTTTCAATGATTGAGGCCATGATTAATGCCTGATATTTATTATCATACGGCAACCCAAATGCGCGTGAATTCCATTCCTCTTCCAGGACGACCTGCATGAGATTGTAGGCACGTTGCAAAAAGTCTAAATCAGTTGTGCCCCGTGGAAAATGGTAGGTATCCGGATAAAACATCCCTTCAGGTGGTCCTTGCAAATAAGGCAACTGTGCCAATACTGTCGCTTGCGAATAATCCTCCAGGGTATGAATCAGGTCATCACTACTCCTTATAATTTTAAGAATCTCTGTAAACCTGAGACCTTCAGGAATGGTGAGAGAATACTGAATGACCTTGCCTGAGACTATCTTGTCCAGTAAAGCAAGCTGACTGATCCCGGGTTCCAGCGCATATTCTCCCGCCTTGATCAGGTGAGCCTTATCCCGCCACTTTGCTTCCAGAATCAAATAATAAGGATGCTTGATCCAACCCTGTGTGACCAGTTCTCGGGCTATACTGGAAAGGCTCATGCCGGATACCACGTTCAATGTCTGGGTTGAGGTGATATCAATGGGTGAATTTATTTCCTGCTGCATATCCTGATACAACCAGAACATGGACAATGAAACAGAAAGAATAAATGTCGTTACAAAAGCTATTATATTTTTACTCAACATTTTTTTCAGTGGCAAAATCGTCATGGTAAATATCGGAGTAAAAGTTTCTTCACGCCTGCAGGATGTCAGGCACCGAGATGTCAATTATCTCGCATGATAAACTGTATCCATTCTAGCAGATAATGAATGGACAGGATGATAGAAAGACCACATCACTGATAACGGGAAATAATTAATGTACCGTTGGTGCCACCGAAACCAAAAGAGTTAGAAAGGGTTGTGTTTATCTGCATATCTCTACTGGTATGTGGGATAAAATCCAGATCACATTCAGGGTCCTGGTTATCCAGATTAATAGTAGGTGGCGCCACCTGATCACGTATTGCCAATAGACAGAATACTGCTTCCACACCACCCGCCGCGCCCAGCATGTGCCCCACCATGGACTTGGTTGAACTGACCGGGGTGTTTTTTGCATCATCGCCAAATACTTTTTTGATAGCATTGCTTTCCACCAGATCACCGGCGGGCGTGGATGTCCCATGGGCATTAATATAATCAATC
Organism: Candidatus Eutrophobius brisbanensis; assembly: GCA_038131795.1. Taxonomy (GTDB): domain Bacteria; phylum Pseudomonadota; class Gammaproteobacteria; order Eutrophobiales; family Eutrophobiaceae; genus Eutrophobius; species Eutrophobius brisbanensis. The sequence continues at coordinate 843,824 of JAYPQE010000003.1, forward strand.
TTATCTGGATTAACACCAGCATCGCGGATGGCATTTTGCATACTGGAAGCAGCCCCCAGGCCGTCCGCAGAGGGTGCAGTCATATGATAGGCATCACCGCTCATGCCGTAACCAATAATTTCACCATAGATCGAGGCTCCACGCCGTTTTGCGTGCTCCAATTCTTCCAGGACCACCACACCGGCACCGTCACTTAATACAAATCCATCACGATCACGATCCCAGGGACGGCTGGCGTGTTCAGGAGCATCATTTCGTGAAGACAATGCCTTGGCGTTGGCAAACCCCGCCAGTCCGGTAGGGGATGTGGCCATTTCAGCGCCCCCCGCTATCATGACGTCCGCATCACCATAGGCAATGAGCCTGGCAGCATCACCAATATTATGGGTACCCGTGGTACAGGCGGTAACAATTGCAAAATTTGGCCCCCTGGCACCAAGAATGATAGACAGGTTTCCAGAGATCATGTTGATAATATTACTGGGGACATAAAACGGTGATACCCGCCTGGGTCCACCTTCAAGAATGGTATGCGTCCCCTTTTCTATCCCAGGCAGGCCGCCAATTCCGGAACCAATGGCAATTCCTACTCGACCGGCATTTTCTTCAGTAATGATTATTCCCGAATCGCTAAACGCCTGTACCCCCGCTGCGATTCCATAATGAATAAACGGGTCCATCTTTTTGATGTCCTTCTTTGGAATATAGTCCTGTGGATCAAAATTTCTTATTGACCCCCCAAATTTTACGGGAAAGTCAGTCGTATCAAAATGTGTTAATGGCGCAATACCGCTCTTACCATTGAGAATATTGTCCCAGGTGTCCTTGACAGAATTTCCGAGCGGGGTAACCAAACCCAACCCGGTTACAACGATACGACGTTTGCCCACTGATGACTCCTATTTGGTGAAAAGAATATTATATAAAAAAAAGGCCGCATGGTGCGGCCTTTCTAATGCATTTAGTTATTATTATTAGTCCAGATTTGCGTTGACATAGTCCACGGCTTGCTGAACTGTTGTGATTTTTTCAGCCTCCTCATCGGGAATTTCCGTTTTAAATTCTTCTTCGAGTGCCATGACCAACTCCACGGTATCAAGCGAGTCAGCGCCCAGATCATCAACAAAGGATGCCTCGGCCGTAACCTCCTCCTCTTTCACGCCTAATTGTTCAACGACAATTTTTTTTACTCGTTCTTCTACACTGCTCATAATGATTGCTTCCTCCCTAATTCGGAAATGGCACCGAAGTGCGCGTCTAAGTTTAGTGATTTGAATATAACTTGCAAGTTTGATAACACATATTATTTAAAATTATTTTGTAAACAGTAAGTTAACTTGCATTTCTAGAATTATTAGAAGTCAAAATTACGCCATGTAAAGCCCCCCATTTACATTTATTGTCTCTCCTGTAATGTATCCTGCACCATCTGAAGCAAGAAATGAAACGGCACTTGCCACTTCATTGACCTCACCTAGCCTGCCAAGTGCTACCTGCTTTTGCATTTCAGTTTTTTGTTCATCGGTCAGTTGATCGGTCATATCAGTAATGATGAAACCGGGAGCAACGGCATTTACAGTAATCCCTCGACTTCCGATTTCACGTGCAAGGGATTTGGTAAACCCTATCATTCCTGCCTTGGCTGCTGAATAGTTGACCTGTCCCGGGTTACCGGACAAGGCCACCACAGAGGTAATATTTATGATTCTACCGGTCCTGGCCTTCATCATTCCCCTGAGACAGTACCTGGTCACTCTATAGACTGAATTAAGATTGGTATTGATTACCTCATCCCACTCAGAATCTTTCATTCTCATCATCAGGTTGTCCCGCGTAATTCCTGCATTATTTACCAGGATCAAAGGCATCAGGTCCGATTCTGCCAGGTCCTTAAACAGGGAGTCTATAGAATCACTATCTGCAATATTCAGGACCTTGCTGACGCCTTTTATGCCTTGTGATTCAAATTCCTGAGCGATGCTATCGGCACCGTTCTGGGATGTGGCTGTGCCAACGACTATCGCCCCTAGTTTTCCCAATTCATTTGCTATTGCCTTGCCTATCCCTCGACTGGCTCCGGTTACTAATGCAATCTTTCCGTCAAGATCTATATTCATGGTTTTACCTGTTGTAATTCAGATTCCAATGCGCCATAGGAATGCAAAGCCGCGGTATCCATTTCCCGGTTAATCCTTTTAATCAGGCCGGTAAGGACCTTACCCGGCCCACTTTCAATTATACGCTGACATCCCAGTTCAGTTATCCGGTTTATGGTGTCCACCCATAACACCGGTTGATGTAATTGCTTGATCAGCAAATCTGTAATTTCTTCTGCGTTTGTATGCACCATAGCATCGACATTTTGAATGACCGGTATTTCGGCATTATTAATTTCAAGCGCCATTAACCTGTCTTTGAGTTTATCCGCGGCAGGCTGCATTAATGCGCAATGTGAAGGCACGCTGACCGGCAGTAACACTACTCGTTTTGCCCCGTTTTGTTTAGCCTGTTCCATTGCCTGATTAACAGCATCAGTCTCTCCGGCAATCACTGTTTGTTCTATGGAATTAAAATTTGCAGCTGATACAGTACCTGGTATGTTTTGGCATAAATCTGAGACAGACTTGCCATCCAGGCCTAGAATTGCGGCCATCGCTCCTTGACCTGCAGGGACAGCTTCCTGCATATATTTACCGCGGTCCCTTACTAATGTGACTGCATCAGTAAATTCCATCGCCCCAGCACAGACCAGTGCAGTGTATTCCCCCAGGCTATGACCGGCCATTACAGATGGGAGCTCACATTCATGAAAACGCCATACACGCCACATTGCAACACCTGAAACCAGTAACGCAGGTTGAGTAATCTCAGTCTGGTTTAACTCAGCCTCAGGTCCAGTTTGTACCACATCCCATAAGTTATAGCCCAGAACCTCAGAAGCCTGTGCAAACGTTTCTGATACCAGGGGTTCCTGTGCTGCAATATCAGCAAGCATCCCTATACTTTGTGACCCCTGTCCTGGAAATACAAATGCTATCGACATAGCTATAGTCCTTTATAAAGTTCCGAATAAAGATTAGAAACGTAATATTACTGCGCCCCACGCAAACCCGCCACCAATGGCCTCGAACATCAAAATCTGACCTCGCTGGATCCGTCCATCCCTGACGGCGGTATCTAATGCCAGTGGGATGGATGCTGCTGAGGTATTGCCATGGTTCTGAACAGTCATGACAACTTTTTCCAACGGTAAAGATAATTTTTTTGCTGTAGCAGTAATAATGCGTTTATTTGCCTGGTGTGGAACCAGCCAATCAATATCTGACTGGGTCAATTCTGTACCACTTAAAACTTCATCCACCACCGCTTCCATGGATGTCACTGCAAACTTGAAGACTTCACTTCCGATCATTCTGATATAGGGGTAGTCACCTTGTCTGGATATGCCGGAGGGAACTTCAAGTAAACTGGAATATTGCCCATTGGCATGCAAAACAGAATTATATATACCAGGTTGGTCCTGTGCAGTGATCACGACTGCACCTGCTCCATCCCCAAATAAAATACAGGTTGAGCGGTCTGTCCAATCAACAATTTTTGACAAACATTCAGCTCCCACCACCAGAACGCATTTGGCCATTCCGGTTTGTATAAAATTATTTGCTATGCTGGTTGCATAGACAAAACCGGCACAAACGGCTTGAACATCGAATGCCATACAATTGTTGTCTATGCCAAGTTTGTGCTGCAAAAGGCATGCTGTGCTGGGAAATGTCTGGTCCGGAGTAGTAGTTGCAAAAATAATCAAATCAATATCGTTTGGTTCTACCCCTGATGAAGCAATGGCATTTAACGCGGCCTGCAACCCCATATCACATGTTGATTCATCATCACGCGCAATATGGCGTTGTTTTATGCCTGTACGGGATTGAATCCATTCATCGGAGGTATCGACCATTTTCTCCAATTCAGTATTAGGCATTACCCTTTCAGGCAAATAAGACCCTGTCCCTGCTATACCCGCATAAACCATATTTTTTTATAACCTGTTTATTTACTCTTAATGACTTTTAATTACAGCAAATACCTGGGCCAACATATCAATTGCGACTTTTTAATTCATATTGCCGTTTGTGATTTCTTCCAACCGGGCAATGATTCTTTCTGGTATATTTTTAGTCACTTCTATCCTTGCCACTTCTATAGCAGACTTAAATGACACACTGTCCGCGCTTCCATGGCTTTTAACGACAATGCCCCTCAACCCAAGCAAGCTGGCTCCATTATACCGTCTTGGGTCAATTTTATTTCGAATCTGGTTAAGTATTGGCATGGCCACTATAGCAGCCAGTTTGCCATACCAGTGACGGGTGAACTCATTTTTGACATGATAATTCACCAACTCTGCCACCCCTTCACTGGCTTTCAGGGCGATATTACCACTGAAACCATCAGACACAATCACATCAACATTTCCAGTGTAGATGTCTGTACCCTCAACAAATCCAATGTAATTTAAATAACTGTTAGATAATAACAATGCGGCCTGTTTAATCCTGTCATCGCCCTTAATTTCTTCTGACCCTACATTCAGCAGTCCAACTGTAGGCCGTTCTATATTATCCAGTGCGCTGGTCAGTTCCGACCCCATTAAGGCAAATTGGAATAGTTGTTCTGAACTGGAATTAATGTTGGCGCCGAGATCCAGAAAGTGGGTTTGACCTTGGGGACAGGGCATTGCTGAGCAAATGGCCGGCCGGTCAATACCAGGTAACATTTTCAAGATATAGCGAGAGATAGCCATCAATGCACCCGTATTACCTGCACTGACACAGGCATCCACCTCGTTGTCCCTGACCAGTTCTATTGCCAGACGCATAGAAGAACGTTTTTTATTTCTTAATGCTAATGACGGTAATTCATCCATTTCCACTACCTCGTCTGTGAACAAGGTATTGATTCTGGGATGTCCACTTAATCCCGCTTTATTCAATTCCCTGACAAGTTCGTCTTCACGACCAACCAGAGTGATAGTCAGGTCTGAATATTTTCTTATGATACTTGATGTGGCTGGAACAATTTTAGAAGGTCCAAAATCACCGCCCATTGCATCAATCGAAATTCGATCAGTCACTGGAATCCGTTTAGTTTATTAGCTATGAGGGGAAACGTCCGGGGAAATCCGGATTGTGAAGAAAACTATTCTTCGGTGTCTTCTTCCTGGGTCTCAATCACTTTTCTGCCGCGGTAGTAACCATCGGGACTCATGTGATGACGACGGTGCAACTCTCCTGTGGTTGGCTCGATTGATAAGGCTGACGTAGTCAAGCTATCATGTGAACGACGCATTCCACGCCTGGAAACGGATTTTTTATTTTGTTGTACTGCCATTGTTTAGGACTCCCGGTTTAAGTTTTTCCTCGTTTTAGAGTTTCCAGTACCGCAAATGGATTTTGCTTTACTGTCTGGTACTCCTGCAAAGATTCTGCTGCCGGGCAATTTGCTTTGTCATGTAGAGGTGACATCGGCAGGCCCAGCAATAATTCATCTTCAATAATTTTTAATACTGATATTTTTCCTTCTTCGGTCTGAAAAGGATCCAGGTCCTCGTCCAGCACATCTAATTCATTTTCATCTTCAATAATTCCGATATTCACATGACTGTGTATTGGAATTTTCATTTCACCCAGACACCGCTGACATATCAGGGTCAGTTCAGTCTCAATCTCACCGGTGATGGTAATAACGCCCTTTGCATTCCTGGCAAAGGCCAGATCGTAACGGACCTCCCCATTATTTTGACTAATAAAGTCTACCAACCTGCCGAGGTCTGCCTGTTTGACCAAACCTGACAGTCGTTCTCCGGAACCTGCTAATTTTTCCGGGTCAATACAGATAGATAGGTCCGATGACATCAGGCGGGGAAGTTTAGCTAGTCATGGCATGACTGTCAAAGGCTGAAAATGCTTAAATCCCTGACTTGACAGTAAGTTACAGACTGCCATTATGACCCACCATGAATAATCACAAAAAAGTAATACTCGCCTCTTCTTCGCCATTTCGCAGGGAGCTTCTTGCCCGTCTGGGACTGGAATTCTCATCTGTTTCGCCCGAGATTGATGAATCTCCACAGGATAATGAACAACCCGAGGCCATGGTTACCCGTCTGGCACAGCAAAAAGCCGAAAAAATAGCTGAAAACAACGATAACGCAATCATCATTGCCTCAGATCAGGCCGCCTGTCTGGATGAGGAGATATTAGGCAAACCCCACACCCATGAACGGGCCATTGCCCAGCTGGATAAAATGCGTGGAAATACCGTCCGGTTTGTGACCAGTCTGTATGTCATGGATACCCGAACCCAAAAGACAGAATCCCGGCGGGTCGTCTACCCTGTGACCTTTAGAGACTACAATGATGAGGAGATAGAGCGGTATTTACGCGTAGAAAAACCCTATCAATGCGCCGGGAGCTTTAAATCTGAAAAGCTTGGAATTTCCCTCGTTAATGATATGACCGGGCCCGATCCAACGGCGCTGATTGGCCTGCCATTAATCGAACTCTCCAAAATCTTACGGAAATTTGGCCTGCAAATACCTTGATTTTACATTAATTAATTAGTGTAAATAACTAATTTATATATATTTTTAAAATAGATAACAAACTATTACCCACACTGCTGCCTAAACGTTCTGCAAACCGGTCCAGGTAGTTAGGTTTATAGCTGAAATTGATTATATCCTCAGCGCCAATGACCTCCCGGGCCACATAACTGGAACTGCCAAGCTTATCCACCAGGCCGATGTCCACGGCCCTCTCACCAGTCCATAATAAGCCGCTGAAGACGGTTTCATCATCTGCCATTAATTTGCCTTCCCGACCTTTTTTCACCACCGCCTTAAATTGCTCATATATCTCATCGAGCATGGCATCCACGTGAGCTACTTCATCCTCTTTCAGTGGTGCAAATGGGTCCATAAATGCCTTATTTTCACCGGCATGCAGTACCCTGCGTTCCACCCCAAGCTTATCAATGGCATCCACAAATCCAAAACCGGCCATAATGACCCCGATGGACCCCACCAGGCTGGCTTTGTCAGCATAGATTTCATCGGCAGCACTGGCGATATAATAGCCACCTGAGGCACAAATATCGCTTATGACGGCATATATCGGGATATCTGGGTGTTTTTCCTTTAAACGGAATATTTCATCATTGATATATCCGGACTGAACAGGGCTGCCACCTGGACTATTAATCCTTAAGATGATTCCAGCAGTTTTTTTGTTTTCATAGGCAGCGCGTAGACCGGAGACAATATTGTCTGCGCTGGCTCGCTCACCTGCACCGATTGCACCTTCCACTTCAATCAGGGCGGTATGTTTATCTCCTGCCAGTCCACCACCGCGCATATCCATTGATTCACCCAGATATATTCCAAGAAACCCCAGCAGGTATATTGCAAAGAGAAATTTAAAGAAGATCCCCCATCGCCTGTTGCGTTTCTGTTCCTTCAGAAACTCATTGGCCACCTGGTTGGCCAGTTGTTGGCCAAACACTTCGGATGATTCCTGATCTTGTTGTGAATTTGGTTCTGCCATACTACCTCCGTTAGTTAATACCCCGGACGATATTTAAAAGAGTCTTAATAATTAAGATCATTTTGCCCCAGTCTGCAAAGATTGCAAAACCACAGCTAAATCGTCTGGTAATGGCGCTACTGCTTCAACAGGACGATACTTATCATTGCCAGGAACATTAATTCTATATGCATGTAAAAATAGCCTTTTTAAACCGTATTTCCTGAGGATTTTATTATCTATTTTACTACCATATTTACTATCGCCAGCAACTGAATGCCCAAGCTCACTGCTATGGACCCTGATTTGATGGGTCCGGCCGGTGGTCAAGACCACGTCAACTAACGACATATTGCCAACATATTTTTCCAGCTTGAAAATCGTCTCGGCATGTTTACCCTGTTCATCAACGGCCACCATTCTTTCACCTGAGCTTATTTTATTTCTACTCAGTGGTAGATCGATTTTTATCTCATTTTCTGATATGAGCCCACACAGCAAGGCCTTATATATTTTCAATACTTTTTTTGCCTTGAATTGTTCATGAAGAAATTTCAAATATTGCATGTTCCTGGCCAACATCAATACCCCTGACGTTTCTTTATCCAACCTATGTACCAGCTGAATAGAATTTTCCGCATCTACAAATAGTTTTCTGACGGCTTCTATCACGCCAAAGTCCTGTCCTGTCCCACCATGGACGACCATGCCTGAAGGTTTATTTAAGATAATGACATTACTGTCCTTGTATATAATATTCTGTTTAATTAGTTCTACTGCTCGATTGCCTGGAACGGCTTTGTCCCTGGATGCTTGCTCAAACACCGGCGGCAATCGTACAGTTTCACCTTCCTGTAAACGGTAATTTTGCTTGACCCGGCGTCCATCCACCCTGACTTCCCCCCTTCTAAGCATCTGATAGACCCTGGTTTTGGGTATATTTTTAAAAATGCTGAACAGATAGTTATCCACTCGCCTACCTTCATGGTCGGCATTTATTTCGACATATTTAACTGATTTTTGCTTTCCTGCATCCACAACAATCAATCCCGTTGCTGGTAGTAATTAAGCTTGCTATATTAACACTCCATGAATTAAAGCTGTTTTAATTCAATGAGGTGTGTAACAGGCAATTCTATCTGAACAATTAAATTGCCATTATTAAGTGACAGGATAATGTCCTGGCCTTAAATACACACTACAAAATCGAAAGATTTAGATTCACGAAGTACATAATTATTTCGTGATTGTTAATTTAAATATAAACAAGTACTTAGAGTGTAATGTTACTAATAACCCTAATTACCGAATTTTTATGCGTAACCAAGAGTATGGCCAACAATGCCATGTCTCCGGCAGATCGTTATATCCCGGAGACTGTGTTAACGCGCAATAAGGATATGAATAATGAAAAGAATGTTAATCAACGCAACTCAGCCCGAAGAGTTGCGAGTAGCCCTGGTCGATGGACAACGTTTATACGACCTGGACATTGAATCTACCAGCCGGGAACAAAAAAAATCCAATATTTATAAGTGCAAAGTAGTCAGGATAGAACAAAGCCTAGAGGCCGCGTTCGTTGACTATGGTGCTGACCGTCACGGTTTCCTGCCATTTAAAGAAATTTGCCACGCCCTGCTCGATGCTGCTCCGAATAAGGGCAGGATCAATATTAAAGATGAACTTGATGTTGGTCAGGAATTAATCATTCAGGTAGAAAAAGAGGAACGTGGCAATAAAGGTGCAGCACTAACTACCTTTGTCAGCTTGGCGGGCCGATACCTGGTATTAATGCCAAATAATCCAAGGGCTGGTGGTGTCTCGAGGCAAATTGAAGGCAGCGACAGGGCCGAAGCCAGGGAGGCGATGAGTTCACTGGAAGTCCCTCAGGGAATGGGGTTTATCCTGCGCACTGCGGGCGTCGGTAAGAGTTCTGAAGAACTGCAGTGGGACCTGGATTATTTACTAAGCCTTTGGAGTGCAATCTCAAAATCTGCAGATGAACGTAAAGCACCGTTTTTAATTTATCAGGAAAGTGATGTCGTTATCAGGGCCATTCGTGACTATCTGCGTAAAGATATCTCAGAAATATGGATTGATGATCCGGAAGTTTATAAACGTGCTGAGGCCTTTATGCAGCAGGTCATGCCTCAAAACATTAACAAACTGAAGCTGTATAAAGAAGTAGACCCACTATTCAACCGCTATCAGATAGAGGGGCAAATCGAAAGCGCATTTTCACGTGAAGTAAAAATGCCTTCTGGAGGCTCTTTAAGCATTGATCATACCGAAGCACTAATCTCAATTGATATTAATTCTGCCAGAGCCACATCAGGAGAAGACATAGAAGAGACAGCGTTCAATACAAATCTGGAAGCTGCAGACGAAGTCGCCAGGCAACTTCGCCTTAGAGACCTGGGCGGTTTGATTGTGATTGATTTCATCGACATGATGAACAATAAACATCAACGCGACGTGGAAAGCCGACTAAAAGAAGCCCTTAAAATAGACCGGGCCAGAGTACAGGTGGGACGAATTTCACGTTTCGGGCTACTGGAAATGTCCAGACAACGTTTACGCCCCTCTTTAGGCGAGTCAAGCCATTTACCCTGTCCGCGATGTAGCGGTCAGGGAACGATAAGAAGTGTGGAATCCATAGCGCTTTCAGTCCTTAGAATTATTGAGGAAGAAGCAATTAAAGATATGACCGGGAAAGTCATCGCTAAATTACCCATTGAAACCGCTACTTTTCTGTTGAATGAAAAGCGCCAGGTGATTGCAGAAATTGAGGAAAGAGTTGATGTGCAGGTTGTTATCGTGCCCAATCCGGACATGGAGACACCTCACTACCAGGTCCAGCGCATAAGGCTATCTGATGCTGAATACAATGTGAATAAAAAGGCCAGCTATCTACTCAAGGAAGAAGACAGTGAAGATGAGACAACAGAAACTATTACCGGCAGATCGCCTAAACGCGACGAACCGGCTGTCAAATACGTTCCTCATCAACCACCTGCCCCTTCACAAGCTAATACAGGATTTTTCAAGGCCATTGGTAACTTTTTTGCGGGTATTTTTTCCAGCTCAGAACAAGAATCTAAAGATAGCTCTGAGCAACGTAATAAGCAGCAAAACAGACCGTCTAAATCCAGTTCCAATCAACGTAAGCGTACATCTGGAAAAAATGATCGTAGCCAGAAAAATGAAGGTGGCGCAAACCGATCCAGGCGTGGCTCTCGCAAACAAGGTGGCGGACAAAAAAATCGCCAACAAGACCAACAAAGAAGTAATATCAACAAGCCTAGAAAACAGTCTAAAGATCAAGACAACCGTTCTCGGCGCAGACAATCACAGAACAATAACAAATCCGATAATAAGCCTGCCAACAATCAAAGTCAGGAGCCCAGATCATCTGATAACAGACGCGATGATCGCCCTCAGAAACAAGATAGTAAAAATGACATCAAGGAAAATAGCAATCAAACTGCTTCTCAGCCTTCTGGCAATGAAAATGAAAACAGGCCCCAAGATAAACATAACAGCGGCAGTGGCAATCGTCCCGAAAATGAACAACAAGACTCATCCACGCATCAGGCAGACAAGCAAAGTCGTGTCCAGGCACAACCTGCAAATCCATCGAATGAAAGTGATAACGGCCAGATAGCTGATAATGCGCCAGACAAACAAACTCAGCCCCCTGTCGGAAATACCAATGTCAATGAAAATAAAACTGCATCTGTAGATCAGGTTACTCAATCCGTCAGTGCGCCAACACCTGTAATTGAAGATCGAAAGCAGGAAATAAACAAAGGGAACATTTCGAATTCAAGCGGTCCTGCTCAAAACCAGCAAGCTGAGAGACAGAGTGATAAACAGGAGATTTCTTCTAATCAAACATCTGCATCACAAGAGAAACCAACTGCTTAGTGTTCACGGGTATTTAAAAAGGTAATGTCTGGCCAGCGTTCCATCGTTAAATTCAAATTGACCATGGAAGGCGCAAGATAGGTTAGCAGGCCTGCGCCGTCTTCAGCCAGGTTTTCTGATGCCTTCTTTCTGAATTCCTTGAGCAAGGTTTCATCATTACACTTTATCCATCTTGCAGTGACAGTCCTGATATTTTCATAAATGCAGTCTACTCCATATTCTTCTTTTAATCGCCAGGCAACCACATCGAATTGCAATACCCCTATTGCACCAACGATAAGTTCATTCGAATCTAATGGCCGAAATACCTGAGTGGCACCTTCTTCGCCAAGCTCCAGCAAACCTTTGAGCAATGCCTTGGATTTAAGTGGATCTTTCAGTCTGACTCTGCGGAACAACTCTGGTGCAAAATAAGGGATACCTGTGAAGTTCATATTCTCACCCTGGGTGAATGAATCTCCAACCTGTATTGTGCCGTGATTATGCAGGCCAATGATATCCCCCGCCACCGCAGATGACGCATGCCCCCTGTCTCCAGCCATGAAAGTTAATGCTTTTGATACGGAAATATCTCTATTGATACGTACATGATGAAGTTTCATCCCTTCATTAAACTCTCCTGAACAAATTCTGACAAATGCAATCCTGTCTCGATGCGCGGGATCCATGTTAGCCTGTATTTTAAAGACAAACCCTGAAAATGCCTTCTCGTCAGGATTGACCTCGCGCTCAACTGTGGATCTGGATAGTGGTGCAGGTGAATATCTTGCAAGATATTGAAGAAATTCTTCAGTGCCAAAATTATTCAAGGCACTGCCAAAAAATACCGGGGATTGTTTCCCCTTGAGATAGGCTTGCAGATCAAATTCAGGGCATACGCCCTTTACCAACTCTACTTCATCCAGAAATAATTGCTGTGCCTGATCACTTTCAAACAACTCCGGGTGCTCCATTCCACCTACCCGGGTTAAATGTAATGAGGTATCTTTTTTTGAATAGAGCCTGAAGTAATCATCATAAAGATGATATATACCACGTAGTCCGCTACCCATCCCCATAGGCCAGGTAATGGGTGCACAACTGATCCCCAGTTCCTGTTCGATTTCATCCAGTAAATCAATAGGCGCCTTACCTTCCCTGTCCAGTTTATTAATAAAAGTAATTATAGGCGTGTCCCGTAAACGACATACTTCCATCAACTTAATGGTACGTTCTTCCACCCCTTTTGAAACATCGATGACCATGAGTGCAGAATCCACGGCTGTGAGTGTCCGATAAGTATCTTCAGAGAAATCAGCATGGCCGGGGGTATCCAATAAATTGACAATACAGTCACCGTAATTAAACTGCATTACCGAACTTGTGATAGAGATGCCGCGTTGCTTTTCCATTTCCATCCAGTCAGACGTGGCATGTCTACTGGCTTTACGTGATTTGACAGTACCTGCCATTTGAATGGCACCGCCATTTAATAACAACTGTTCAGTGACTGTGGTTTTACCCGCATCAGGATGGGAAATAATTGCAAATGTTCTTCTTTTCTTGAACGCTTCCTTGGTGCTCACTTTATCTTCCTGGAAATAGTAATTAGATTATTTTCTTGCCGATAGCATGATTGTTTTTAAATCTTTAACGGCTTTTTGTATTCCGTCATATATAGACCGTGCCACAATTGAGTGGCCGATATTTAACTCTACAATTTGAGTTATTTTTGCTACAGACACAACATTATCATAATTCAGGCCATGACCCGCATTGACTTGAATACCATGGCTTGCAGCCACCTCTACTGATTCAAGGATTGCTGATAATTCATTCTGGACATTATGGTTATCAATGGCCTCAGCATACCGTCCCGTATGAATTTCGATAACGTTTGCCCCACACTGGTGAGCAGCTTTTATCTGCTCCTTTTCCGGGTCGATAAATAATGATACACGAATCCCCGCATTCCCCAGTTCATTACAGAACAGCCTTACCCGGTCAATATTACCGGTAACATTCAGGCCTCCCTCTGTTGTGAGTTCCTGTCGTTTTTCAGGGACGATACAACAAAATGCCGGTTTAACATCCCTGGCTATGGCCAACATCTCGTCCGTCATGGCCATTTCAAGATTAAGAGGGACATTAATTGTCTGCTTAAGCTCATACACATCCTGATCCTGTATATGACGGCGGTCTTCCCGTAAATGGACTGTAATAGAGTCAGCACCACCCGCTATCGCACTTTTGGCAGCTAATATTAAATCCGGGTACGCTGTCCCCCTGGCTTGTCTGATAGTCGCAACATGATCAATATTCACACCCAGTAAAATTGTATCCATTTACATATACCCTGGTAATATAGTTATTAATATTAAATGCCTTTTACATTCTGTAAATAGGCTCGATAAAGTTCCCTGCTCCCTAATGGCTTGTCTCCAACATGCATTTTCAAGACCATTCGCAATAACTTCTTGGTTTCCGTCGCAATCTCAGCATTCCAATCATCTTCCAGATGTAATGCCATCAGTGACTTACCTGAAATTCTTACACATTCATTGGCTTGCGCGTTTTCCTGACACACACCCCTGTCAGTGACGTAATAATAGCTTTTCTCAGGGCTGACAGGGTCTCCAGTGTTGGCCTCATATTCCAATGCCAAACCATAGCCTAATTCCTGTAATAATTTTTTTTCAAAAACCCTGAGTATCTTCTGTTCATCAGTACCGTGCGCCAGATCTGCAAGGGCCTGCTGATAAATAAGATAAATTTCTTCATGCGGCTCATCTGAATGAAGCAACCTGATTAACAACTCATTCATATAAAAGCAGGAAATTATATGGCTGCCATGTAGATTAAAACGCAAGCCTGTATCTTCCACATCGAGCAGTGTCCCCATTGTGCTACGCCTGCTCCAGGACATTAATAACCTGATACCCGGCTGAAGCAAACTGGATTTGTTTTTTTTGGGCCGCTTTACACCTTTAGCAACGAGACGTAAACAACCATATTGTGAAGAAAGCACATCTAATAATAGACTGGTTTCCCGATAAGGTCTGGAATGAAGAACGTAACAATGATGCAATTCGGCCTTCATGTCAGCTAAAATTCATTATCTATCAGACCGAACAACTCTAATGAGCTATCAAATTGTGTCCAATTCTTTTTAACCTTCACCCATGAATTTAAATACACCTTTTTATCAAACATCTTTTCCATATCTTTGCGAGCTGCCTCACCCGCCTGCTTCAGATTTATTCCATTCTTACCAACTACGATGTTTTTTTTGCTTTCACCTTCGACCCAGATAGTGGCCTTGACCTTTACGATATCATTATCTTCTTCAAATTCATCAATGGTGACAGCAAGACGGTAAGGAATCTCATCACCCAGGCGATTTATCAATTTTTCCCGCAAATACTCGGCAGCAAAAAATTTTTTATTTCTGTTGGTTATATGATCTTCAGAGTAAAGCGCAGGTCCTATCGGTAAGGTTTCTGCCACCCGTTTCTCTAGAGTAGATATATTTTTCCCTGTTTTTGCTGATACTGGAATTATTTCAAAATCACCTGTCGCAGTTGATATTTGCTGTATGAATGGCAAAAGATCAGTCTTGTTTTTACATTTATCTATTTTATTAATTACTAGAATTTTTTTTTGTGCATAATCTGATGTCATATTAACGATCACTTCATCCGCATCGCTCCATTTTAATGCTTCTATTACAACCAAGATGATATCGACACCTTCAAGGCTATTTTTAGCCTCGGCATTCATATGGCGATGTAATGGAGAATCAAATTCACTTTGAATACCGGGAGTATCTATATATATTGCCTGGCAGCCAGGCTGGTTTTTAATCCCCAATAAGTGCGCACGGGTTGTTTGTGGTTTTCTGGATATAATACTTAACTTTTGATCAAGTAATTGGTTTAGTAGCGTAGATTTACCTACATTAGGTCTTCCCAGGATCGTTACATATCCGCATTTAAACTCGGATAACTGCGTTACATTACCTGCCATTATTATGCTTCTTGTTCAAGTAATGCCAATATTTTACTTGCCGCTGCCTGTTCAGCTCTACGCTTACTTTTTCCATTAGCTTCTATAAGTTTTCCCATAACTTGGACCTGGCAAGTAACTACAAATGTTTTTTTATGCGCCTCCCCATACTCATTGACAACAGTATATATTGGCAAGGGCATCTTTCTGGCCTGCAAGATTTCTTGCAGAACAGTCTTTGGATCTTTACCTACTTTATTAACATCAAGAGATTTCAGTTCAGCATCATAAATGTTTAGCACTACTTTTTGAGAGGTTATAAAATCTGAATCCAGATACACGGCACCGATAATGGCTTCCAGTGTATTTGCCAGAATTGAGTCTCTACGCCAACCGCCACTTTTCAATTCACCAGCGCCGAGTTTTATACTGTCACCAAGATTCATCACCCTGGCCAGTTTAGAGAGTGTTTCTTTTTTCACTAGATATGAACGCAGACGTGTTAGTACACCTTCTGCCTCATCAGGATATTGGTTGAATAGTGCGTCTGTTATAACCAGACCAAGCACTGAATCACCAAGAAACTCCAGGCGTTCGTAGTTATTTTTACCAACACTTCGATGTGTTAGTGCCGTTTCCAGTAATTCTAAATTTTTAAATTTATAATCTAGATTTTTTAACGGCACAACACATCCTGGGATTAATTGGCAGCAGCCGACCCATCTAACGGCAATTGCTTATTGTAATCAATTAACAATTGAATATCGGCAAATAATTTATTGGTAGACTGGTACTGTATATGCAACATGGCAGGCTGCCCACGAGTTGCCTTAACCAGGTCCAGATGATCTTTGATATTTGCGTCATTAAAGCGTGTAATATTACTTACAGATATTGCCCGCAAAAAATTCCGCCTTAAATCAGCGATGCTCATAGATGATGCGTCCGGCTGAGAAATAACAGATTGCATTGCTGCTTCAATCTGAAATTTCTCATTGTAAAGTGGGAACAAACGCAATACGAACAATACAACCATTGCTAACATTCCTAAAACAAAAACCAATCCAATAAAGGTTAATCCAGATTGTTTTTTTAAAGGTTGATTCATTTTCAACATCCCCTTTGTTTAAATATCATTTTAGTATAGTACCAATTCGGCTCCAGCTGATGCCACCATTTTTACTATCCCAGTTCATCCAGATAAAAAAAGCCCTGCCGACCAGGTTTTCATCGGGCACAAACCCCCAGTACCTGGAATCCCTGCTATTATCGCGGTTATCACCTAGCACAAAATACATTCCTTCCGGGACATCTGTTTCAAAGTTAAATGCCCCCCTGCTATTCTTAGCTATAAGAATATCATGGGATTGGGCATCCAGTAATTCGGTGATCCACCAATCTCCATCAGCCATCATCCCTGAGCCCACTGCTTCATAAGCACCGTTGACCGTCTGCTCTTGCTCTACCCCATTGATATATATGACTTTATTGATATATTCCACATGATCGCCGGGGGTGCCCACAACGCGCTTTATGAACGGAATACTGGGATCTTCCGGATACCTGAATACCACAATATCGCCCCTTTCTGGGACATTATTTTTAATAATTTTGGAATTCAGTACGGGCAGACGGATACCGTAATCATATTTATTGACCAGGATAAAATCCCCAATTAATAACGTGGGCATCATAGACGCCGAAGGGATCCTGAAAGGTTCTACGAGAAAAGACCGCAATATTAAAACAATAAAAAATACTGGAAAAAATGATCGGGCGTATTCCACCAGGAAAGGCTCTTTTGGCTCTCCCTCCCCACTATGGTTTTGCAACCTCTTGGCTTTAAACATTAAACTGTCTATTAGCCAAATTATGCCACTGACAAATGTAAAAAGAACTAGCCAGAATGAAAAGTCATAATTCATTAATCTTTGCCTACATGTAGTATTGCCATAAATGCATTTTGCGGGATTTCCACAGACCCAAACTGTTTCATTCTCTTTTTACCTTCCTTTTGCTTTTCCAGCAATTTACGTTTTCTGGTGATATCACCACCATAGCATTTTGCAGTAACATTTTTACGCATTGCTTTGACATTTGTGCGAGCAATTATTTTTGCTCCAATCGCAGCTTGTATTGCAACTTCATACATCTGACGGGGAATAAATTCTTTCATTTTACTGGCCAGTTCTCTTCCTTTTCTTTCTGCATGCTCTTTATGCACAATTAACGATAAAGCATCTACACGCTCACCATTAATCAGTATATCGAGTTTCACTAGTGATGAGACTTTATAATTTGTAAAATGGTAGTCAAAAGAAGCATATCCCCTGCTAACTGATTTCAATCGGTCAAAAAAATCCAGTACGACTTCACTCATCGGCAACGCATAGGTTAAAGCGATCTGGTTACCAACATAATGTAATTTCTTTTGCACACCTCGTTTCTCAATACACAGAGTGATGACATTCCCCAGATACTCCTGTGGCACAAGAATATCTGCATCAATCATAGGTTCTCTTATCTCACTTATTTTATCAATGGGTGGCAGTTTGGATGGATTATCCACATAGATAATTTCATCGGAAGTAAGTTGAACCTCATAAATTACAGTGGGCGCAGTTGTAATCAGGTCCAGATCATATTCCCTCTCCAGTCTTTCCTGGATAATTTCCATATGTAGCATACCTAAAA
Organism: Candidatus Eutrophobius brisbanensis; assembly: GCA_038131795.1. Taxonomy (GTDB): domain Bacteria; phylum Pseudomonadota; class Gammaproteobacteria; order Eutrophobiales; family Eutrophobiaceae; genus Eutrophobius; species Eutrophobius brisbanensis. Next base: position 862,012 of record JAYPQE010000003.1, read on the forward strand.
ATCCACATCGAAAACCAAAACCCAATGCCTGTGAAGTTTCAGGCTCAAAATGCAACGCCGCATCATTCAGGCTTAATTTGTCCAGGGCATCACGTAATTCTTCATAATCATTAGAATCTACTGGAAAAAGACCTGCAAATACCCTGGGTTTGACTTTACGAAAACCGGGTAATTGTTCTGTTGAAGAATTTTTAAATGTAGTGACGGTATCACCTACTGGTGCACCGTGAATATCCTTTATCCCGGCAACAAGATAACCGACATCACCAGCTTCCAATGTTTTTTTCGGTGTCCGCTTAGGTGTAAAAACACCTAATTCATCTAACTGGTAACTCTGGCCAGTAGACATAATTTTAATCTTGTCCCCAACGTTAAGCTCGCCATCAATGACTCTGACAAGTGATACGACTCCCAGGTAGTTATCAAACCAGGAATCTATAATGAGTGCCCTCACTTCTCCATCAGACTTTCCCCTGGGTGGCGGCACAAATTTAACAATAGCCTCTAGCAGCTCTTCTATACCATCTCCGGTCTTGGCACTGACCAGCAATGCATTTTTAGTATCCAGGCCGATAATTTCTTCAATTTCTGTTTTGACGCGTTCCGGTTCAGCAGAGGGCAAATCTATTTTATTTATGACCGGTAATATTTCCAGGTCATTTTCCAGCGCAGTAAAACAATTAGCGACACTTTGGGCTTCAACACCTTGTGCTGCATCAACAACGAGCAATGCTCCTTCACATGCGCTTAATGAACGGGACACTTCATAACTGAAATCTACATGTCCCGGGGTATCAATAAAATTTAGCCGGTAAATCATACCATCGCTGGCCTGATAATTAAGTGAGACACTTTGTGCTTTAATCGTAATACCCCGCTCCCTCTCGATATCCATAGAATCGAGTACCTGTTCAAGCATTTCACGGTCGGTTAAACCACCACAATACTGTATCAACCTGTCGGCCAGGGTAGACTTGCCGTGGTCAATATGGGCTATGATTGAAAAATTTCTGATTAACTCCATGTTATTCCAAATAATTTGATGATAATCAACCGCAGTGTTACCGGTTACATATCAGATCTGATAAGTGAGGGCGAATTCTAGTAGATAGTAATGGGAATTTATACTAATTTTTAATACCAGGTCTCAACAAATAAATTAATTTAGCTGACATTTCAGCATGATATATCAGCTTAAGCCAACGCCCCGTCACAGTCTTATTTTGAATTTAAATAATTTGAAAGACTTTCTGTATTGCAACGGCCTTCACAAATTAATGTCGTCCCGGCTTCCAGCACAGGGACACGGACACCATAACGATGAACCAACTCGGGGTCGTCGTCTATCATAATGACATGATATGTAATATTCATCTTGTCCAGCTCGGATTTGAATTCATCACATAAAGTGCAATTAGTTTTACTATATAAAAACAGATCCCCGATCATTCATCATCCACTTTTAATGCCAGAAACGTGGGGTTGCCCTGGCGTTGTATTAAAATGGGTATAGAACGATATTTAGGCAATGATGATACGATATTATTAAATGCGTTTAGATCCGTAATCCTTTCATTATTCAACATCAAAATGATATCACCACTTCTAATACCAGCATTGCCTGCTGGACCTTCAGACACTGACTCAACCAAAATACCGTACTCATCCAATCCAAGCTGCTCACGTTGTTCTGCAGTGGGTTCCGTAACAACGACATTCAAGGCATTTGCCGCCTGTTTTTCCTCAATTGGTTCTGGTGTTGCATTACCGGCAGATAAATTTTTTGGCAATTCGTCAATGGTGACCCTAAGTTTATGTGTCTTTCCTGAACGAATAACTTCAACTGGAACAGTGGAACCGGATTTTGTACTACCCACCACCGGGGGCAGTGCGGTTGATTTATTTATCTCCACATTATTGAACTTTACAATCACATCTCCCACCTCAAGATCGGATTTTGCTGCGGGGGTGTCTGGTAGTACCCTTGCCACCAATGCACCCCGGGGAACATCCATTCCAAATGATTCTGCAAGTTCACGGGTTACATCCTGAATTATGACACCCAACCAACCCCTGGATACTGAGCCTGTATCAAGGATCTGGTTATAAACGTTGTTAACAACATTAATCGGCACTGCAAAAGACAGCCCCATGTAACCACCGTTTCGGCTATAAATCTGTGAATTCACGCCAATCACTTCACCATCGAGATTAAACAGAGGACCACCGGAATTACCCGGGTTGATTGCTACGTCAGTCTGAATAAATGGTACATAACTGTCATTTGGTAAACTGCGTCCCATTGCGCTGACAATCCCCTGAGTAACAGAATAATCAAATCCGAATGGCGACCCTATTGCCAGCACCCATTCTCCAACCTTCATTTTATTAGAATCACCAATTTTTAAAACGGGGAAATCTTCGCCATCGATTTTAATTACTGCGATATCGCTACGAGGGTCTGTGCCGATAATTTCCGCTATGAATTCACGCCTGTCATTTAACCTGACGATAATTTCATCTGCATCTGAGACCACATGGTTATTGGTAATAATGTAACCATCTTCTGAAATTATGAAGCCAGATCCCAAAGATGAACGTTCACTAAATGGTGGCACTTCATCGGGGTTTTGATTAAAAAATTTCTCAAAGAAATCATAGAACGGACTGTTTTCAGGTAGGTCCGGTGCATTAAACCGGCGTTGAACATTATTTTCCTGTTTTAAAGTAGTACTAATATTCACCACACCGGGGGAATTATTTTCTATCAAGTTAGTAAAATCAGGTAACAGCTGGGCAAAAATAGAGTGCGAGAAAAATAATAAGATACCTATAAGACAAACTGATTGTATATTGACTATTCGAGACATGATTATTCCTTAAAACTGCATTTTTATTAACGATTACTAATGACTGAATCTGCCATCCTGATTACGGTTGGTTGAGGGACTTCACCAATGGCGGTTATCTGATAATTGCCAGCGATTGTTGAATAAACATTTACTCCCCCCATGTTTAATGCACCATTTTTTATGGGATTCACACTATTAAGCCTTTCAATAAAAATAGAAACAGTGGAAATACCATCAGAAAATATCATATGGTCCATGGAGGAGTCTGTATTGGAAGATATTCTTTCACCTGGGCTATTTTGCCTGAATCCATCTGGCATCCAGGTCACTTGCCAGAGATTATTCATATCCTGATTTTCTTCATCCAGCGATTCACGTTGGTTAAACTGATGCCAGGTAAACTCATTACCCGCAATGGAAGGTTTGAATCTTTCATCATCTATTGACTCAAGCACTCGCAATTCAGTAAACATCACCGTTTCCAGCGACATGCCCTGGTCGTCCTGCATCTCAGATTTAAGCAAGAGGTCATTTTCTTTATCAATCCATAACTGGTAACCATAACGAAATTCATCTTTCGGAATAATTTTCACAACCCAGCTATCTCTACCCGCGATACGTTCTTCACCTACCGTTGAGAATTCATAATATGCCGCAATTAAATCTATTGCCTCAGGTATTCTGCTGGTGAATCCCTGGGTTCGAGTACGCTCCACCATGACTTCTTGTTTATCCGGGAAGATGCAAGTAACAGTATCGTTGTTGCGGATAATCTCCCTGGCATGTCCCGTGAGGGTTAAAAGTTTTTCCCGTTCACCACTGTCGTCCTTTTTATGCAGTATCTGCATCACGTCCATATTATTTCCACGTATGTAAACAAATGTCCCCTCATAATCCAGATTTTTTGTTGCATTAACCATCCTGTCAACCAGCTCATCACTGGACTGGGCAAGTGCGTTAAGGACAATGCCCTGAAAAAAAACTACGAGGAATAATCGATTCAGAAGCATTTTACTCAACAGACCCTGTGCCAATTAAACGAACGTGAGGCGAAACGCCGCCTACCCCCATGGTGGTCCTGTATTCATTATGGTTTAACAGGTAGCGGTTGATACGCATATCCGATTGCATCTGCACCTGCACCGGCCTGACTGTGCCTGCATCAGGTAAAACCACGGGGACGTTATATTCAAGCTGCGGTGGAGGGGTTTGTACCTGGGCGATAGGGAGAGATTGTTGAGAGGTATTTTGTTGGGGCGTCTGTAGTTGCTGAAATCCAATAACCGCCATGGCTGCCACAGATGCGGCAACGGCCATTCCAGCCAGGGGCTTTATATATTTAGATGTTGAGTTTGGAGTGGGTGCAAGGATAGTGGGTTCAGCTTGGATGGATTCAGAAATTCTTTGGGTCAGGTTTAAGTCAACATGTGAGGCAATCCTGTCATGCATACAGTCTGATATCAGGTGATATCTAAACCATGTCTGCTTGAATTCTGCACTTTTTATAGAAGTACCACATGATTTTGAATCCATTTCACCATCCATTATGGCGGATATTTGTTCTCTAGTTTGTTCTGTCATACTTAAATCTCAATCATTAATTAATGGTTGTAACAGTTTATCAATCGCCTCCCTGGCCCTGAATATTCTGGACCTTACCGTACCAATGGGGCAATCCATCGCTACGGCAATATCCTCATAACTTAGCCCCTCTAACTCACGAAGTGTGATCGCCACCCTCAAGTCATCGGGTAAATTTTCGATCGCCTTGATGACGGTATCCTTAATTTCGCTGGTCAACAGCAAATTTTCAGGATTCTCCAGTTCCTTTAGAGCAGTGCCTTCGTCAATTTGTTCCATTTCAGATGGATCCTGATCCACTTCCGGCAAGCGTTTATTGGCCTGAACCGCCAGAAAGTTCTTTGCTGTATTGACCGCTATCCGGTACATCCAGGTATAAAACGCGCTGTCTCCCCGGAAATTCGGTATGGCACGGTATGCCTTTATAAAGGCTTCCTGTGTGACATCCATAGCATCAGCCTGGTTCCGCACGAAACGCATAACCAGGTTCATAATTCTGGATTGATACTTGATAACGAGTAAATCAAATGCTGCCTTGTCCCCCTTTTTTACCCTGTTTACCAGTTCCTGATCGGCTTCAAGGTTTCCCACGAGAGTAACCCGGCCAGTAGTGTATTAATTTGTATAATTGGGACAAATTCATTGTAGGTCTTGCTTCGATATTATTAACGTACTTTGGGAATATAATTCCTTGATATCAATATTGACGGTAAAATAGCCAGGAAATTCCCTGAAATATTAATTCATTACCTTTTATTTCAAGAGCTTAGATTGTAATTTGAGTATATTATATTAGATCACATGAGTAACCAACACTTACATGATATTTTGATAATTGGCAGCGGCGCTTCAGGACTCAGCCTGTCCCTGCAGCTTGCTCAACATTCGGATTACAGAATTGCGGTCATTTCCAAGGCCGCCATCAATGAGGGAGCCACATTTTATGCCCAGGGTGGCATTTCAGCGGTATTAGACAATCAGGACAGCATTGAATCACATGTTCAAGATACCTTAAATGCCGGCAGCGGCCTATGTTCCCCGGATATAGTAGAATTTGTTGTAAAAAATGCAGGCAAGAGCATCGATTGGCTGATAGACATCGGCGTCAATTTTACCCGCTCATCAGAACCGGATGGCAATGTATATCATTTGCACCAGGAAGGTGGCCATAGTCACAGACGAATACTGCATTCCGCTGATTCAACGGGTAAGGCCATAGAGAGCACCCTAGAAAATCAGGTCAAAGAACATACTAATATCGACCTGTTTGAGAATCACTCTGCCATTGACCTGATTACACAACATAAATCAGGTGTGAGGGAGAATCGATGTCTGGGGGCGTATGTCCTGGACCAAAAATCAGGCCAGGTAAAGGTCTTCAGGGCTAAAACTGTGGTACTGGCCACCGGGGGGGCCGGCAAGGTCTATCTATATACCAGTAATCCAGACATCTGCACCGGGGACGGTATCGCCATGGCCTGGCGTGCGGGATGTAAAGTGGCCAATATGGAATTTATTCAATTTCATCCCACCTGTCTTTATCATCCCGATGCCAAGTCGTTCCTTATTTCTGAGGCACTTCGGGGTGAAGGTGCAAAATTATTACGACCGGATGGGACCTCGTTCCTGCGACGTTATGATGAACGGGAAGAACTGGCGCCTCGCGATATCGTCGCCCGTGCCATAGACCATGAAATGAAACGCCTGGGAAGTGAGTGTGTATATCTTGATATCAGTCACCGTGAAAGCGAATTCATTATCGAACACTTTCCCACCATATATGCCAAATGTCTGCAGTTTGGATTTGATATCACCAAACAACCCATACCGGTGGTACCCGCAGCGCATTACACCTGTGGCGGGGTCGTGATCGACCAACATGGTAGGACCGACTTGCCGGGGTTATATGCCATTGGTGAAGTCTCTTGCTCAGGTTTGCATGGTGCAAATCGCATGGCCAGCAATTCCCTGCTGGAATGTGTGGTGTTTGCACATTCGGCTTTCCAGGATATCACGACCACCATACGCTCAACCCCTGCCCCGGCAAAATTAAAAGAATGGGATGAAACCCAGGTCATCGATTCAGATGAAGAAGTGGTGGTGTCCCATAATTGGGATGAAATTCGTAGGTTCATGTGGGACTACGTGGGTATTGTAAGGTCAACGAAACGCTTAAAACGTGCACAAAATCGTATACGACTGTTGCAGACAGAAATCAATGAATACTATAGTCACTTCAAGGTCACTAATGATCTGATTGAGTTACGTAATATTGCCGTGGTTGCCGCATTGATTATCGATAGCGCTTTGTGTCGTAAAGAAAGCCGGGGGCTGCATTTTTCACTGGATTATCCGGTACAACCTGTAACGGAGTCAGGCCAGGACACAGTACTGCAAAAAGTCATTCCGCAAACAGGGAATGCGGCCTCAAAATTCATATAGATAACCTGTATAGTACATTATAATTATTCAAATTCTGCTTCATAGTGCATGAGGGCTTCTTTTATTGTCCGTCCCCAGATCTCATACCCCTTATTGTTCAGATGCAAATTGTCTTCTACAAAAATATCTTTCATTACCACCCCATTGTCATCAAGTAGAGGTGTTGCCACATCAATATAATGAACCAGGGGATTTTTTTCGGCGATTAATTTAAATTCCTGACTTAATGCCTGCGCTGCTGGCCAGACTCGCCATCTGGAAATACTCGGCTTAACGGACAACACATACACTCTGGCGCCAGGCAGTTCATTATGAATCTTTTCTATCATTGATTTTAGCTGATCGACGATAACCGTATTGGGAATTACTGGATTGTCCAGCCAGACATCATTGTCACCTTCATAAATAAGTATGGCTCGCGGTTTATAAACAAGGGCGACACGTTCAAGATAGTGGAGCACATCATTCATGACACTGCCGCCAAATCCTCTGGAGATAACGGTCAATGGTGATAATACATCTTGCGCTTGATCATTCCATCGAGCAATACTGGAACTACCCGTTAATACAATACCCCCTTCTGCAGGCGGATTAATTTTATCCTGTGCTTCAAATTGTAAAATTGCACCTTCGAACCTCTGTGGATTTGGTAATGATTGTCCAGAGACATATACTGCACTAAACCAAATTCCCATAAACAATAATACATGGGGCAAAATACATATCTTTTTCTTCATGTAGAACAAGCTCCGTATTGATCCACTACTAAACTAACAAATTGGATTTATATATAGTTATAGTCTTAACCTCGGTTCTAGATTGATTCGTTTGGTTATATATTCAAGTACTGGATAAAATTTTTTCAAAAGCCTTTTCATCAAGAATCGTTACGCCCAGCTTCTCGGCCTTATCTGCCTTTGACCCAGGCGATTCACCGACTACGACATAATCTGTCTTTTTAGATACGCTATTGGTCACTTTTGCTCCCAGATCAATAAGTCGATCTCTGGCCTCGTCACGGGTCATGCCAGACAATGTCCCGGTAATGACAAAGGTTTTGGCTGACAATGACGATTTTTCAGTCGTTTCATTTTCAGGCCAGCTAAAATGATGGGTATCCCTTAACGCCCTGATGATTTCCTGGTTATGTAGTTCCCGGAAAAACGCTGAAATATTCTCCGCCACCACGGGCCCTACGTCGGACACCTCCAGCAAGTTCTCTATTCCGGCATTCATGATTCTATCCAATGTACCAAAGTATTGTGCCAATGCCCTTGCAGTGGCCTCACCCACTTCACGAATTCCCAACCCATAAATAAACCTGTCTAACCGCGTTTCTTTACTTTGCTCCAGGGCATCGATTAAATTCTGCGCAGACTTCTCCCCCATTCTCTCCAGACCCGCCACCTGATCTTTGGTCAATTCATACAAGTCGGCAACATTCTTCACCAATCCTTCACGATAAAGTTGCTCTACCAGTTTGTCACCCAGGCCTTCAATATCCATGGCACGACGTGAGGCAAAATGGATAATGGATTGAATAGACTGTGCAGGACAAAACAGACCACCTGTACACCTGTACACGGCCTCATCTTCTGATTTATGCACCGCTGATCCACACTCCGGACAGGCGTGCGGCATTTTAAACTCTCTGGCGTCATGTCTCCGTTTATTCTTGATAACACTCACCACTTCAGGGATCACATCACCCGCTCTACGCACATATACTGTGTCTCCCACACGGACATCCTTACGCTGAATCTCATCCAGGTTATGCAACGTGGCATTAGTCACTGTCACGCCACCAACAAATACCGGCTCCAGTCTTGCTACTGGGGTCAACGCACCGGTCCTGCCCACCTGTATTTCTATATCCAGTACCTTTGTTATCTCTTCCTCGGGTGGGAATTTATAGGCAATGGCCCAACGCGGCGCCCGGGAAACAAATCCAAGTTGTTGCTGTAATGGCAGTGAGTTAACTTTATATACGACGCCGTCGATTTCGTATTTCAAATCCGGCCTTTGCTTTAATATTTCATTGTAAAAGACAAAACATGCATCCAGACCTTTCACTACCTTGCGCTCATGTGATACGGGCATGCCCCATGTTTGTATTTGTTCAAGGATTTCACTGTGGGAAGTAAACTCAATATCATCGCTGTAATGGCCAATGCCATAAGCGATAAAAGACAACGGCCGTCTGGCCGTCACCGCCGGGTCTAACTGTCTTAAACTGCCTGCTGCAGCATTTCTTGGATTAGCAAATACCTTGTTATCATCAAGTCTTTGTTGCGCGTTAAATGCGTCAAAATCCTTTTTAAACATAATGACTTCCCCCCTGACTTCCAGCCAGGCCGGCAATCCACTTCCAGTCAACCTTAGAGGAACACTTTTAATGGTTCTCGCGTTTAAGGTGACATCTTCACCCCGTTGCCCGTCCCCCCGGGTGGCTGCCCGGATCAGCTTGCCATTTTCATATGACAGGCTAATGGCAAGACCGTCCAGCTTGGTTTCTGCTGCAAATTCAATTTCAGTCGCGTTAATACGGTCAAGAATTCTCTGATAAAATGCTCTCATCTCCGCTTCATTGAATGCATTACCCAAAGATAACATGGGCATCCTGTGATGCACTTCATCAAATTGTTTTAGGGGTTTTGCGCCTACACGCTGGGTAGGTGAATCATCCGTGATTAATTCTGGAAATTGTTCTTCTAATGAGACAAGTTCCTGGTACATCCGGTCATAGGCCGAATCTGGAATTTCCGGATTATCCAGAACATGGTACTGGTAATTATGATGATTAATGTCCTGTCTAAGCTTATCAATCCTGGACCCGGTCTCAGTCTTTTTCATTGGCTTACGCTGCTTCTTTTAGCTTTTGAATTATTTCTTCTACTGCATCATCTGAAAGAGGCGTTTTATCCGGCCCCAGTATCTCACCACCAAGTTGTTTGGCAATTTGCCGTGTTATTACCAGCATAGTGTCAAAGGCATTCAGGTCTGAGCCATCATTTTTTAACATTGCAAATAAAGAGACCCCTTGAGTGGTAAATGTATCCATTTTTTCCGGCTCAAAATTTCCGGGTTCGAACATGTTAACTAGACTGAAGATGGTCTGGGCTTCCCCTGACAAACCAACATTCCGGTAGTGAAATATATTCATTTCGCCAAATTCAAATCCTGAACTTGCAGTCACCTTCTGCAGGTCGTCCCCATTAATTTTTTTATCTTCGTCTACCAGCACATGCAATACAATAATATGCTCTGAAGCCTCTGAGGTATTCTCTTGCCTGACGTCTTGATGCGCTATATTTTCATGTCCTTCAATTCCATCCTGCTCTTCTACTTCTTCAAATAGTTTACGGTCAGTTTCCTTAAGTCTCCCCTCATCAATATCGTCCATTTCATCTGTATTGGCCGGGATCCTGATTTCATTAAATAGCTCATCATCCTGTGTATTCTCTGCCGTCCGGTTACCCATAAAGAAATTCAAGTCAGCAAGCTCAGATGCGAGGTCTTCCTCGTTATATTTTGTTTCGGTTGTGATGACCAGGCTGGGGGCATCTTCCTCATCGGAATCCATTTCAGGGTCTTGATGTGGAACTCTACCTGGCAGGTCGTTCTTATGGGACTTGTCCCACAAATAAATACCGACAATGACAACGATACCAAGAATTATGAGAATAATACGTAAGGTGTCCATATGAACCCATTTACTATTAAAAGTAATTTGAATTGACTGGTTTTAAATTTAAAAATTGATGCTGCCATTACCAGGATGGTATCAGGCAGATGCTGCCATCTCTATGGCTTCATCGATATCCACGCTGACCAGTCTGGATACACCTGGTTCATGCATGGTTACACCCAGCAATTGCTGGGCGATTTCCATGGTTATCTTGTTATGGGTAATGACCATAAACTGTACATCTGTTGACATTTGTGAAACCAATTCGCTGAATCTACCAGCATTGGTGTCATCCAGTGGCGCATCAACCTCGTCCAGTATACAAAATGGCGCAGGGTTTAATTTAAATATGGCAAACACCAGTGCTACTGCTGTCAGTGCCTTCTCGCCACCTGACAACAGATGAATACTGCTGTTCTTTTTGCCAGGCGGCCTGGCAAAAATACCTATTCCTGTATCAAGCAGATCATTTCCAGTCATTTCAAGAAAGGCATGCCCGCCACCAAATAATATAGGGAACATATCCTTTAAGTTGGAGTTTAATCTATCAAAGGTTTCTTTAAATCTCGTCCTGGTTTCCTTGTCTATCTTACGTATTGCATTTTCCAGGGTCGTCAATGCCGCCGTTAAGTCATCATTTTGTTTATCCAGATATTCCTTACGCTCACTCAACTGATTGTATTCATCGATTGCTGCAAGGTTTATCGGACCCAGGCGTTGAATTTTCTGTTCTGTTTTACTGAGGTTGTCCTGCCATTCCTGTTTATTTGCATTTTCATCAAGTTCCGCTAGAATTTTTTCAGCGTCTTCATTAGTTTCCTGCAACTGCTCTATAACAGTCTGCAGGCGTACCTTAATTTCCTGCGACTCAAGCTTCAGTTTTTGAAGTCCCTCTCTGTGTTTTTCAACTTCCTGTTCAGCCTGAACACGTGATTGTTCAGCTTCTCTTATCTTCGATTCTATATCCTGCACCTTCTCCCGGGATATGGCCATGCGTTTTTCTGTCCCCAACCTCAGGGCCAGTTTTTCATCCAGTTCTTTTTTCAGACCGGCTATGGGTTCTCGCGTGGTCTGTATATTTTGATTTAATAACTCAAGGTGTTTTACATAATTTTCAATTTGTACGGACGTCCTTTTTGCCGACTGCTCCAGAGAGGCCTTTTGCGAACTCAATGATTCCAGCTGCAGGGCTATTTCATGGCTCTGCTCATGCATTGACTGCCAACTGTTTCGAGCATTGTCCAACAACCCCTGATGTTTTTGTTTCTGGCCAGAAAGCGTTTCTTTTTTAGTTTCCAGTTCAGTTAATCGCCTTGTTGCTTCCTCCAGCATAGATTGATAATTCTCAATATCTTTATGACTGTTTTCCTCTCGTTGAATCAACATGGCCAGGTCATCTTCTATCTGTTCCAACCTTGTCTCCACAGTCTGACTTTTACCCCTCAATTCAGCGTGTTGAGAATGCAGCTGGTTAAATTCTTCCTGTCTTGATGCAGTTTTTACTTCAGCTGCGGACTGCTCCGTTTCAGCGTTATTCATAGTCTCAACTGCAGATTTCAACTCATCCTGCAATTGTTGGATTTGTTTTAATAAAGATTCATTCTCAGATTTCAGATTCTGAATTTTCTGCTCTCTACTGAGAATACTGTCTTCCTCATTTCGACGATTCACCCTGACCCAACCATTTCCCAACCATACTCCCGTTCGGGTAATGACTGACTCTCCCGCACCCAGTGTGGTATACAATGATAACGCCTGTGAGACGTCATCCGCTATCAGGACGTTTTCAAGGACGGGATCAATAGATGAACCTTTATATTTGACCTTATCAATTAAACGCTGATTGTCCCGGGCGTCCTCTGTTGCCGCATGATCACGTTCTGCAATAAGATTGACCTGGCTATTGGTGATTGATTCCAGTTCCTGAATGGCCTGCCCCAGGTCTTTTACGATCACAGACTGTAATGTCTGACCAAGCACCGTTTCCAATGCATGCATCCATTCTGGTTCAACCTCGAGTTCTTCGTACAACCTTTGGGGATTGGTAATGCCCACATTGGCAAGCCAGGCATCAATATTATCCTGCCCCGAATCTTCTTCCCCTTTTTGCAATGCTACCAGGGTCGCAAGAGTCCCTTCAATTTTTTGCTGTGAAGTCCGGGAATCAGAAATTTTTTCTTTCAATACATTGACTTTATTCTGGCAAGAACGAACATTTTGGGCTGCACTTCCAAGTGCCTGCCTGGCCTGTTCCAGCTCCTCCTGTTTATTGTTCATTGCTGCATTTAATTTGCTCAGTTCACCGCTTTCATGATGCTGGCGAGCTTCCCCCATTTCTTCCCCCAGGCTGCGTTTTCTGATATCTATTTCTTCCAGCCCATCTTTTACATGATTAATTCTTGCGTTACAGACTTCTATTTTTTGCTTAAGGTCAGCGTCCTCTTCTTTAAAAGCGTCCCACTCTTCCTGCCAGGTTTGCATTGATTTTTCAGCCTGGTTTAAGGAGTCGTATGCCCGGGTGCTTTCAGTTCTTGAACCATCCAATTGAGGTTTCAAAGAAGCAATCCTGGTTATTAACTCGGCATGTTTTTCTTCATCGATTTTTAACTGTTCTTTTGTTTCTTGAATGGTTTCCTCAACATTTTTAATATCCTCGCTTAATGACTGGATTTTTTCATTTGAATATTCCAGTTTTTGTTCAAGCTGCGAGATATCTCCTCCAACCTGATAATAGTCAGATTGAACTTTATTAAACCCTTCATTAGCAGCTGACAGTTCACTTCGATATGATTCGATTTCACTTTCAACTTTCCGCACTGCGGCCATATGCTGTTCAACCAGCGTTTCCTGTTCTCTGACCTTATCCTGGCGTTTACTTACTTCCGTGTTCAAATTCCGGTAATTAATGGCCAGCAATTCATTCTTTAACTTTCTTTCTTCTTTTTTCAGGACCTGGAATCGCTCAGCGGCCTTCGCCTGTCTTTGCAGGTGATTTAACTGTTTAGTTAGCTCCTCACGAATATCATTTAATCTGTTTAGGTTTTCCCGAGTGTGCATCATTCGGTTTTCTGTTTCTCTCCGTTTTTCCCGGTATTTGGATATTCCAGCCGCTTCCTCTACGTAGACCCTGAGTTCTTCCGGTTTTGCCTCTATCAATCTGGAAATCATGCCCTGTTCAATGATGGAATAACCGCGCGGCCCCAATCCTGTACCCAGGAATATGCCATGAATGTCCTTTCGCCTGCATCGAGTTCCATTAAGATAATAGACGGAGATACCTTCACGATTCATTTGACGCTTTATAGATATTTCATTGTAGGAAGCATACTGGCCACCGGCCTTGCCCTCTGAATTATCAAAGATTAATTCCACCACGGCCTGACTGACAGGTTGCCTTGCATTGGAACCATTAAAGATGACGTCCGTCAATGATTCACCACGTAGGTGCTTCGCTGAGCTTTCCCCCATGACCCACGTAACAGCATCAATAATATTAGATTTGCCGCACCCATTAGGGCCGACAATACCTACTAGGTTTCCAGGGACAGCGAGCGTGGTGGGATCAACAAAAGATTTAAAACCTGACAACTTGATTTTGCGTAAGCGCATGAAATTAACAATACCTATTAGTTATGGTTGGTACAAGCATGAATTATAATCACAAGACATATAATCTGCCCGCACGAATTTAATCAATAATAATTATTTGTCCTGACACATATAGCCGGTAAAATGTATTAAACATTTATGTATTATCTTCTGGTAAATTTATTAACAACAGGATAAAAATGGCTACAAATCCAAATTTCAATCTCGAAACCTTCGAAAACCCCAACCCGGATTCCGACTATACAATTAATATAGAAATACCGGAATTTACCTGTCTTTGCCCTAAAACCGGCCAACCAGACTTCGCTACTTTGAACATTGAATATGTCCCGGGTCAGGAATGTATAGAGCTGAAATCCCTGAAACTGTACGTCTGGTCCTACCGAAACGAAGGTGCGTTTCATGAAGCAGTGACAAACCGTATATTAAATGATCTGGTAGATGCCAGTAAACCTCGATTTATGAGGTTGACCGCCAGGTTCAATGTCCGAGGTGGTATCTACACTACGGTGGTGGTAGAGCATAGACAGGACGGATGGGTGGCGCCTGACCCCGTAAATCTCCCCTGAAAAAGATATCACTCATGAGAAATTTTCTAAGTGGCTTTTTCTCTGCATTTTCCGGTTTCAAGTTAATTGGCAAGAAAGGTATACGGATATTTATTCTTGGCCCATTAATAATCAATAGCTTACTGTTTACCGCAATAATTTATTTTGGATCGGGTAAATTCAGTGAACTTGTCAGCTGGATTGAGTCGCAATGGCAGTGGTTATCCTGGATTGGCTGGTTATTATGGCCAGTTTTTATCATAATCAATTTAATAGTGGTTTTTTTCTGTTTTTCTATTATCGCAAACCTGATCGCATCACCCTTCAATGGTTTACTATCTGAAGCGACAGAAATTTACCTGAAATCAAAAAATTCAGATGGTAAATATCAGGAGGAAACTTCAAAAATCACTTTAGGCCTGATATTGGCTGCATTAATTAATGAATGTCGTAAATTACTCTATATTGTTTGCCGTGCAATCCCCCTGTTATTGCTATTTATCATCCCAATTATTCAGCTTGCAGCACCGGCAATCTGGGTTATATTTGCCGCCTGGATAATGGCAATCGAGTATATGGAATACCCACTTGGAAACCATGAAATGGAATTTCATGATGTCAGACAATGGGTTAGCGAAAATAGAAACTTTTCACTGGGGTTTGGCCTCGGGGTATCCATGTTCACAGCCATCCCGATTGTCAACTTTCTGGCAATGCCCGTTGCCATTACCAGTGCAACAAAAATATACCTGGAAAAGTAGCGACAAAAAATTAGAGAAGTCAAGATTGCCATAGCTTTCTCTTCTTGGTATATATGCTTGATTATTCAGGTTGGTTATGGAGAAAAGTAATGGCAGCCAAGAAAAAGGCCAAAAAGAAAGTTGCAAAAAAGAAAGTCACTAAAAAGAAAACTGCCAAGAAAAAGGTAGCAAAAAAGAAGCCGACTAAGAAAAAAACAGCTAAAAAGACTACCCGAAAGAAAACAGCCAAGAAAAAAGTTGCGAAAAAGAAGCCTGCCGGGAAAAAGGCAAAAAAGAAGGCTACTAAAAAGAAGGTAGCGAAAAAGAAAACAGCCAAGAAAAAAGTCGCAAAAAAGAAGCCTGCCGGGAAAAAGGCCACTAAAAAGAAGGTGGTGAAAAAGAAGGTAGCGAAAAAGAAGCCTGCCAGGAAAAAAGTCGCGAAGAAAAAAACCGCTGTTCGCAAACAGGCCACACCTGAAGTAGCCAAACGCAAACCCGGTCGTCCCGGCAGACCTCCCAAGGTTAAACCCCAGGAAAACAAGCCTGTTGTTACCTCAAAAGGTAAGGAAAACCTCCTGTCGCTGAAGAGTAAATCTTTCAGACGGTCCGAGCCTGATCCACAGACCTTTAAACCTTACCGGCCTTCACAAGGTGAGGAATTCATGAATGCAGATCAATCCGAGCATTTTCGACAGATTTTGCTGGATTGGAAGAAACTGCTGATGGAAGAAGTGGACCGGACGGTACACCATATGCAGGACGAAGCTGCAAACTTTCCTGATCCCAATGATCGTGCTACTCAGGAAGAAGAATTTGCCCTGGAACTCAGGACCCGTGATCGCGAACGTAAATTAATTCGAAAAATTGATGAGGCAATGCTACGCCTTGAAACCGGCGACTACGGATATTGTGAAATATGCGGAGTGGATATAGGAATCCAACGACTGGAAGCACGGCCCACTGCAACGCTGTGTATTGATTGCAAAACACTTGATGAAATCAAGGAAAAACAACTCGGTTAGAGGCCGTCACAGGTTATAACTTACACGTCACAAGGAAAGGGCAGCAAACAAATATACGTCGGACGCTTTGCGCCAACTCCCAGTGGCCCGCTGCATTTTGGTTCTGTCATAGCGGCGCTGGCCAGTTACCTGGAAACGCGATTTAACAAGGGTAAATGGCTGCTACGATTTGATGATATTGATACCCCCCGCAACGTTCAGGATTCGTTCGACAGGATATGTTCCACCCTTGAAGTAATGGGAATGGAATGGGATGACCATCCAATTTACCAGTCCCAACACCTGCAGGATTACCAGGATGTTATTAATATCCTGGACAATTCAAATATACTATATAAGTGTTATTGCCCAAGAAAACTTGTCAAAGGGAAACCCTATCCGGGGACATGTCGTAACCATTCACAACCTGCACAAAACAGGTATTCATTAAGGGTCCTGATCAACAATAACGCTATTGCATTTGAAGACCTGATTCAAGGTGAAATCCTACAGAATATAAACATAGAATCCGGTGATTTTATTGTAGTTAGATCTGACCAGGTATTTTCCTATAACCTGGTCGCAGCCATAGATGATGCACAGGGTATCACCCATGTCATAAGAGGTGCTGACCTGCTGGACACCACTCCAAAGCAAATTTATCTACAAAAATTACTCGGGCTATCCTCCCCCGTCTATGGACATATACCGGTTGCCGTTAATGCTGATGGCAAAAAACTCAGTAAACAACACGGCGCAATCGATGTTCTTAATGTATACACCCCATCCCAGGCATTGGTAAAGGCCCTTGATTTCCTCGGTCAATCGACAGAAAGCGCATTGTCACAGGCAAATCCAGCAACCATTATGCAATGGGCTTTGGAAAACTGGTCACTGGACTCCATACCCAGGGTTAAATCTATAAAAATCTAAAGTCTTTTTATAGTTCCCCTACGGTTCACATCTTATTTTTCACCCACTCACAGCGTCGCAAATATGCCTCATGGGCAATCCCGACATCTTCGACAAACCATTCTAATTCGCCCATTTCCAGGGCTTGAGGACCATCCACCAATGCACTGGAGGGATCGGGGTGAAAATCCACCAGCACCATATTGGCGCCGGCAATCACACCCTGGGCCGTTGCGTGCATCACATCCATTACACCCTCCGGTGATTTTTCACGGCTACCCACAGAATGTGAAGGATCAATACAAACCGGCATCCTGGTCAATCTTTTCACCACCGGCACATGGGCAAAGTCCACCAGGTTCCTGTGTGGATCACCATAATTTGTTTTCATTCCGCGCAAACAAAAAATCACATTCTGATTACCTTCACTTGCCAGATATTCAGCCGCATTTAGCGACTCTTCCAGGGTAATACCAAACCCACGTTTTAGTAATACTGGAAATGTCTTTTGCCTGCCGACGCTTTTCAATAACTCAAAATTCTGGGTATTGCGCGTACCGATCTGTAATATCACCCCTGTACAGTTTCCTGACTGTTCCAGGGACTCGTTGATTTCCTGTAAATGGGCCTCATGAGTCACCTCCATGGCAATGACCTGTATGCCATATTTCCCTGCCAGTTCGAATACATAGGGCAGACAATTTTTACCATGCCCCTGAAATGAATAGGGATTGGTACGGGGTTTATAAGCCCCCATACGGGTACACTTCAGACCCAGGTGATTTAACGCAGACATCATTTGTTCAACATGATTGGGAATATCAACCGCACATAGCCCTGCAAAGATATTCAAATTATCCTGTGAAAAGCTAATTCCGTTATAAGTGAATCCGCTGGGGCGATTATCGTCTCTGTGCCTGCCCAGTATCCGGTATTCCCTGGAGACCCTGATAACCCGTTCTACCACTTCAAAGCTTTCAACCTCTGCAGAATCAAGCTCTGCTGTGTTTCCCACCAGGTATATCTCTATCAGAGTCTGCTGCTCGCCAACGACCTCATGTATGCGTGCCTCGATCCGATACAAGCCATTGAGATATTCCATCAATTTCAGATATTCCGGGGCTTTCTTATTTACGTCTGTTTTCAGGATAACAATCATTTTTTGTCCTTATCTATTCAAGTTCCAGCCTGGAATTATTCCAGGCCTTTTATCCAGGCCGAATACAGTATTTCTGCTACCTGGTTCAAGTTAATAATTTTATCAGTCAGACCATATTGCTTGTCCTTAGTTGACTGGACACTATCGGACACCTTGAGTGATCCCTCGTTTAGATCGCACCAGGTGGAAACCATGTCCGCAGTCATTTCAATATGACATTGCAGTGCCAGGGTTTTGCCATATACAAACCCCTGATTTTTACAATATCGACTCGTGAGGATGGGTATCCCCCCTGGTGGTAATTCAAATGTCTCAGCATGCCAGTGAAACAGCAAACTTTCCCTATTCAAACCATCAAGCCATGGCATGGAATCCGCCGCAGACAGTGTACGAGTGATATGCCAGCCAATTTCACTGACCGGGTTTGCTTTTACTTCTGCGCCCATCGCCCTGGCAATAATCTGTCCCTCCCAGACAATGTCCCAGTACCGGCTTGCGATTTTCCTGGGCCAATTGGATCAGGTGAATTTCATCATCAATCCAACCCAGAGAGTCATTAACACTCATGGGCCCTCCCATTAATACCAGGCCACTAATGTCATTGACACTATCAGGCAGATGTTCTCCTTTATCAATTTTAATCATGCGAATGGGTATATTTTCTCTGTTTAAAATCTCCCTTAAATAGCCAGGGCCTTCATGCTCAACATGCCTGATTATCAATACTGGTTCCATAACGGTTATCCTTGCCAGATATTTATACTAAGATAATAGTATGTATCGATTGAGCATAATATTATTTTTATCCATTCTATTGCCCTGGCCTATCCAGGCGGAAGAAGACATCACTATTCTTGGCTTATTTAAAAACCGTGTGATATTCACTTTTAGTGGCAAACAATATTCCATGGTCCCCGGTAACTCAAATGCACAGGGACTTCAGCTTATATCTGCTAACAGTGATGGTGCATTATTTGAAATTAATGGACAGCAACGACACTACACTCTGGGTGGGCATATTCGCAGTTCATATCGCGATTCACAACCCAATCAAGTAGTCACCATAGCCCCTGATAGCCGAGGCATGTATTTTGTGAACGGTTCAATAAACAGACATCATGCCCATTTTGTCGTTGATACAGGGGCGACCTTAATCTCAATGAACAAAAACGAGGCCAGACGTTTTGGAATCGATTTTAAACTCACTGGGCAACAGGCCATGACAATGACCGCCTCAGGTAAGGAAACGGTTTATATAGTTGAACTTGATACAGTTAAAGTGGGTGATATTGAATTAAGAAATGTCACCGCTGCCGTCCACGACAGCGATTTCCCCGATGTCATCCTGCTGGGTAACAGTTTTTTAAACAAGGTATCAATCCAGCGGGATGGACAGTTGATGCAACTCATTGACAGATAAAGGCAATGAGTCAAGGTGCCTCAAATCCTAACACCTAACTTCTCACTTATGTAACGGTCCAGGTCTCCGCTGACCGCATATGCTTATTCAAGTCCCCTGCTCCACGGTCCTTTATAGCCGTGGCCACCTGTTCATCCAGTAACTGGTCATAAGATGGACGATTAATATTCCTGAACACGCCCAGCGGAACAGGAAATTCTGGCATATCCATCTGTGCGAGGAGATAGGCCAATGCGGAATTTGGTGACTGCTCATCATGCACCAGGATTGAGGACTCATCTACATCAGCCACGTTGACGACATAGGGTTCCAATGCACCATGGTCTGAGCGGATACAGATCCCCTTCTCATTATCTTTCCCAAACCGGACCTGTTCGCCATGTTTCAAAAATACTGTATTTTCTGTCTGGTTTTTCTTTGCCGCAAAGCTTTCAAAAGCACCGTCATTGAACACATTACAGTTCTGAAAGATCTCTATAATGGCAGAGCCCTTGTGTTGAGCGGCCTGCAACAGTACATCACGCATCTGGGTCCCTTCTGTGGCTATGGCCCTGGCAATAAATGTCGCTTCAGAGGCGATTGCCACATGTAATGGGTTCAGTGGTCGCTCTAATGTCCCAAGTGGGCTGGATTTTGTCTTTTTACCCACCTCGGATGTGGGAGAATACTGTCCCTTGGTCAGTCCGTAGATACGATTGTTGAATAACAGGATCTTAAGGTCAACATTACGCCTTAAGGCATGAATTAAATGGTTTCCACCAATACTCAGGGCGTCACCGTCACCGGTTACAACCCATACCTGTAATTCCGGTCTGGAGAGCTTTAGACCTGAGGCAATAGTGGGTGCCCTGCCATGAATGGTGTGGAATCCAAAGGTATTCATATAATAGGGAAACCGGCTGGAACATCCTATCCCTGAAATAAATACTATATTTTCTTTGCTCTGATTGGTCTCAGCACAGATCTCCGGCATCACCCGTTGGACCTGGGCAAGTATGGAATAATCACCGCAACCAGGACACCACCTGACTTCCTGATCGGCCGCAAAATCTTTACGTGTGTATTCAGCTACTTCGCTCATATCAACTCCAGTTTAATGATTACTTAACTTATCTAGCTACTTTTCTTACAGTTTGTTCCAGCATTTCATAAATCTTGGTTTCAACTTCTATGGTCTTAAAGGGTTGCCCCTGGACCTTGTTCAGACCTTCAATATCGACCAGATATTTTGCCCTGAGCAGCATACGTAATTGTCCTAAATTGAGTTCAGGGACCAGGACCTGTTTAAATCTGCCCAGGACTTCTGCTGTGTTTCCCGGAAACGGGTTTAAATAACGCATATGGGTACAGGATACCGAGTAGCCTTTAGCACGGGCATTATCAACTGCATGCCTGATAGCACCCAGGGTGCCACCCCATCCCAATACCAACAGATCACCTTCCTCATCGCCATGAATTTCAAGGTCCGGGATAGATTGAACTGCACCGTCTACCTTGCCGACTCTTAATTTGGTCATCAGTTCATGGTTCTCTGCATCATAACTTACTTTACCGGTAATATTTTCCTTTTCCAGTCCACCAATTTGATGCTCCAGCCCGGCCGTTCCCGGTACTATCCAGGGGCGCGCCTGGGTTTGTGGGTCTCTTGAATAGGGTTGAATGAATCCGTTTTCGCCGCTGGGTGTTGGCACCTCAGTCTTTTCAATCTTGTTAATGTCCGGAATCAGCCAGGGTTCAGAACCATTTGCCAGGTAACCATCAGAGAGAAAGAAGACCGGTGTCATGTAGGTGACTGCGAGTCGAAATGCCTCAATGGCCATTGTAAAACAATCACCTGGTGTTGCCGGCGCGACCACAATGGCTGGACATTCGCCATTTCGCCCTGTGATGGCCTGTAACAGATCTGCCTGTTCGGTCTTGGTGGGCAAACCGGTAGAAGGACCGCCACGCTGAACGTTGGCAATCACCATGGGCAATTCAGCTACCACAGCCAGACCTATGGCCTCAGATTTTAGTGCCACACCCGGACCGCTGGTACCGGTGAGACCCAGTGCCCCACCATAAGCGGCACCGATGGCCATACCCGCTGCAGCAATTTCATCTTCTGCCTGTGCGGTCTTGACTCCAAAATGCCGGAGTTTTGAGAGTTCATGAAGGATATCACTGGCAGGAGTAATGGGATAAGACGCATAAAACAACGGCCTGCCAATGGCAATGGATGCGGCGACAAACCCCAGTGCAGTGGCTTCATTACCGGTGATTCTTCTATATTCACCAGCAGGAAGATCTACCTTACCCACGGTATATCTGGAGGCAAACGCTTCTATGGTGTCTGCGAAATTAAAACCTGCATTCAATGCCAGTTTATTGGGTTCTGCAAGTGCGGCCTTCCTGCCACTGAATACCTTCTCTATACGTTTTTCAATGAGATCAAGCGGACGGTCAAACAACCAGCAAACCATTCCAAGGGTAAACATATTCTTGGTGAGCATTGCCTGTTTTTTGGTCAGATCTGTATTTTCTACTGCCGCCAGACAAACAGATGTGATGGGTAGATCAAAGACCTGATAGCCACATAAGCTGCCATCTTCTCTGGGATCTTCAGTGTAACCTGCCTTCTTCATGTCCATGTCCTTGAAGGCATCTTGGTTGAGTATCAATACACCACCAGGCTTAAGATCTTTCAGATTCACCTTTAACGCCGCCGGATTTAATGCCACCAGGACATCCGGTTGGTCACCCGGTGTATGTATATCGAACGATGAAAAATTTAACTGGAAACTACTGACGCCGGGAAGGGTTCCTGCCGGCGCACGTATCTCTGCAGGAAAATCTGGCAAGGTACTGATATCGTGCCCGACAAATGCAGAGTTATCACTGAACATTGCACCGGTCACCTGCATACCATCACCGGAATCACCTGCGAATCGTATGATGACGTTATCTACTTCTGTAAAACCATCACCGCCCCCTGATTTTGAATTTACTGCATCCGCCTGGACGCCACCATCACTGGACATTGTCTTTCTTCACCTGCTGTTTGATTAAATAGTTGAATATTAAAGTATTGTTATGCCCGGGTATTTTAGCAATAAGTTAAGAATAATTGCTAATTTCTTGAAAACCATTCCAATTCCCATGCGGGCGTTGCTATGACTCATCCTGTCTCCACCACAGCATTGATAACGCAGTGCGATACCAGCCCAGGCCATGAATATTAAAGTGTAAATTAATACATATTTATTAGTTTATAATACATATATTTATAGCATATTTATAAAGTTAATTATATATATAATTTCTTGTGTCCTGGCGATATTTTATGGCTCCCAACGACTTTTGTCCCATACCTGCTCGCTGACCAGGTGGCGGTGGTTCAGGCTCCTGGCAATAACAAATAACAGATCCGATAAACGATTTATGAAGATCATAATTGGATCAATACCAAAATCCTCGGTTTGTAATTCCACCATGTGACGTTCTGCCCGACGGCACACGGCCCTCGCCAGGTGACACAGTGCAGCGGACTGTTCACCTCCCGGTAAAATAAACTGTGTCAATGGTGGGAGTTTTGCATCCAACTCATCGATTGCAGATTCAACGAACACTACATCGGGCAAGGCCATGGCATTTTCGCCAACAGTCGCGAGGTAACTGCCAATATTGAACAACCCATGCTGAATATCCAATAAGATCTGCCTGATGTCTTCCTCCTGAGAGTGAGACATGACGATACCAATAATGCTGTTTAATTCATCTATATCGCCTATGGCCCGGATCCGTTTAGATGATTTTTCGGTACGCTGGCCGCCAAATAAGGACGTGGTCCCGTTATCACCTCCGCGGGTATATATTTTAAAGTTTTTAGTCGTCATTGTTTCAACCTGGTCAATTGCTGTAACTCAAAGTCAGCATTAAATTCCGTCCTGGTGCCGGATAATATGTTTCAGCTAATGGTGAAGGAAAGGCCTGTCGAAAATCAAAGCCGACCGTCCCGGAATCACTATAAAGTTTATTCAGAAGATTATTGATCTTAAGCGATATCTGCAGTTTTCCAATCCGGCGCCAGGCATTCATATTCACCATGCCATAACCGGGCAGGCGTCCAAATTCATTAATATAATCACCATCAAACCGCCGTCTTCCCTGGCCTAACCATTCTACAAACATCCCTGTTATATCATTTATCTTATATGTTATTGCGGCACGTGCCGAATGTT
The DNA here is from genome assembly GCA_038131795.1 of Candidatus Eutrophobius brisbanensis. Taxonomy (GTDB): domain Bacteria; phylum Pseudomonadota; class Gammaproteobacteria; order Eutrophobiales; family Eutrophobiaceae; genus Eutrophobius; species Eutrophobius brisbanensis. The sequence goes on from JAYPQE010000003.1 coordinate 886,184, forward strand.
CAGGTAAAAATGTCAGTGTTTTGCCCATAAACTGGCCGGACGTAAATTTTCCATCCAGGTAACTGTAACTGCCTGAAAGGACAATTTGATCACCAATCCCATAGCGACCTTCCAATATTAGACCATTACGCCTGGAATTCCCCAGATTTGTATTGAGAAACAGGACCGGATCAAAGACGATTTCATCATTAATGTCTAACCGGTACACCTGTAATAAAAGATGACTGGTATTCTCATGTTGCCATTCAATCCCGGCCTCCAGAGAATTTCCACGTTGGGTCTCGGGTAATGGTACAGGCGTTCCGAATGCAAATAACTGGGAAAAGAAATTGTTATCCGCTATGGCTGAATATTCATCTGCCGTGACAAACCGGTAATTTTTTTCAGCTTTTGCAAATAACCGCCACGACCCACTGAAATGATAACTGACCCCGGCTTCAAATGCATTGGCGGTATCATTCAGTTCGGTGCCTTCTGGCAAGGAACGCCCGAAAGACAGGGTATCCACTAGGATATGGTTTTTCACCCCTCCATGACGATATCCACCAATGATTTTTAGACGGTCTGTTATAGATGTGATCAGGCGACCATAATACCCGTACTGTGTCTGGGTATTGTCCGTCAGTCCAAACCGGGACAGGATCTGATAATCCGTCTCAAACCAGTCCACACCGGTATACAGCTCTGATCCATATCCCAAGAGGTCAAATGTTATATTAAGCCTGGGAGTCAGCTCTGTGTGGTGGCGCTTGGAGGTAAACTGATCCGGGTTGCCAGCTGAACTGATGGTCCCGGCGATATCATTAAACCGGTTTGTATATTCAAATCGAAACTCCATGTTCTCATTGAACAGATGTCTCAGCCCCACTCTGCCGGCGGTCGTGTCCGTAGAAATGATATCTTCAGGGTTTAAAGCCTGTCGACGGTCAGTTACAAGCAAGTCATTAAACAGGGCACCGGGTAGTTCAACCTCTTCCCTGCCCCCCTGAAATTCCAGAAAAACCTCGCCCTGATGATATTGGTATCCTGCCCTGGCATTGATCGTAGTCATTTCCAGTTCATTATTATCGCGGTAATTGTCCGATAGCTGACGCTGCACACTGGCGCGGTAATTAACGCCATTGTCGTGTTGGTTTTCTATAGCGACATAAAGCAGTCGATTGTTATAACTACCATACCTGATATCCGCCTGAAGACGGAGTTCGTCAGGCTTTTTGGTAATAACATTGATTATCCCGCCAACAGCCTTGTCACCATAGAGGGTGCTCATACTACTCTTTACCAACTCAACCCGTTCAATGTCGTTAATCGACAATGAATTTAAATCTGGCAGTCCATTGTCGGTATTATTTAACCGTCTGCCATCTATCATGATCAGGGTGTTTTGTCCGGCACTGGTTGAAAACCCCCTCAGGCCAATATTGGCGTCGGTACCATCACCAAATAAATCTGAGACCTGAATACCACCACCATTGCGTATGGCATCAACAAGATGATCTACGCCACTGTTACGGATATCTTCTTCGGTAATGACTGAAATAGCTGCGGCAGTGTCATAGATGGATGACTCAAACCGTGAATCCGTTACCACAATGGTTTCAATGGACCACGCAGAAATGGAGGAGATACCCGTAATGAAGCCTAATAATACAGGCCTCATATACTTACAAATTTTCATGTCTAACGCTCCTGTAAAAATTATTCATCAAGAGACGTATTCGACAGGATATGGCAATAGACAGGGGCACTGAATATTAATCCATCGCCCACCGCGATACGATCGTGTTCAGGTAAAGGCCTGTCTCCGGGCTCGTAGATTCAACACTCAGCTTACCTTCCCATGTCGTCACACAGTGGTAACACCTGAATTATTCCACATACCGTTGCGGGGGCAGCGCAGGACTCGTTATCTTCAACCTAACCTGCTTCCAGTTTAACTTTTCATGCGTGATCGCATTCAAAGAACCACTACCTGGGATAAATTATATTCTATAGCCTGAATATTTGCGAATCACAGCCACAATCACCACTATGACTGGCAAGTCGAACCAATGGTGATTATAATTTCCCTCCTATCTTGTCTGAGGAGCGTTGCGATGGAGTTTTCCACCAGGCTCAGACATGTCCGGTTTTCCAACGGCGCTCGCTTTAAACACCTGAGAAAGGTTTAAAAGGCGGCGCATCTCACCTTAAAACCGTATACCTCCAGGTTAAAACAATATAGAGAAGCATTGAATGGTGTCAGCTATTAATCATAAAACTTTACTTGAAGCCCTTAAAGAGCGGATTCTCGTACTGGATGGTGCAACCGGTACCATGGTACAAAGTTATTCACTGGAGGAAAATGATTTTCGTGGTGATCGCTTTATAAAACACCCGGTAGATTTGAAAGGTAATAACGACCTGTTAAATATCACCCGTCCTGACATCGTTCTGGCCATCCACGATGCCTACCTGCAATCCGGCGCCGATATCATTGAAACCAATACCTTTAATGCTAACTCTATTGCCCTCGCTGATTATAAGATGGAAGACCTGGCGTTTGAGATTAACCACACCGGCGCCAAACTCGCAAAACAAAAGGCAGATGAATATTCATTAAAGACACCAGATAATCCACGGTTTGTTGCAGGTGTCCTGGGGCCGACTAATCGCACCGCATCCATCTCACCCGATGTCAATAACCCGGGGTATCGTAATGTGGATTTTGCTGCCCTGGTGGAGACCTATACCACTGCACTGGACGGTCTGGTTCAGGGTGATGTGGATATTATTATGCTGGAAACCATCTTTGACACCTTGAATGCCAAGGCGGCCATTTATGCCATCGAGTCGTATTTTGAAGACAATGCTATTCGCCTGCCGTTGATGATCTCCGGCACAATCACCGATGCCTCCGGACGTACACTCACCGGCCAGACCACCGAGGCCTTCTGGTATTCATTGCGTCATGCCCAACCATTAAGTATAGGCTTGAACTGCGCACTGGGCCCGTATGAATTGCGCCAATATGTTGAAGACCTGGCGAGGATAAGTGATGCCCATGTTAGTGCCCATCCTAATGCCGGGCTGCCCAACGAATTTGGCGAATATGACCTGGACGCCAAAAATATGGCCGACGAGATACAGGAATGGGCCCAGGCGGGTTTGCTCAATATTGTTGGAGGCTGCTGTGGCACTACACCCCAGCATATCCAGGCCATTGCCGACGCGGTCAACGGACTGGCCCCAAGGCAACTACCCGAGTTTCCTCGTGAACTGAAACTCAGCGGTTTAGAACCGTTGCATGTGACCGCCGAGAGTAACTTCATTAATGTTGGAGAACGCACCAATGTAGCAGGCTCCCCCAGGTTTCTGAAATTAATCAAAGAAAATAAACTGGATGAAGCCCTGGAAATCGCCCGTCAGCAGGTGGAAAACGGCGCCCAGATTATCGATATTTGTATGGATGAAGGCATGCTGGAATCTGAACAGCTGATGCATGAATTCCTGTGCCTGGTGGCTGGCGAACCTGATATCTCCCGGGTGCCAATCATGATCGATTCGTCCCGGTGGTCAGTAATTGAAGCAGGATTACGCTGTATACAGGGCAAAGGGATTGTGAATTCCATTAGCCTGAAAGAAGGTGAGGAAGAATTTCTACAACGGGCAACGCAGATTAGACATTATGGCGCGGCCGTCGTGGTCATGGGGTTTGATGAACATGGCCAGGCAGATAGCACGCAAAGACGCTTTGAGGTAGCAAAACGGTCTTATGACCTGCTGGTCAATCACGTTAACTTCCCACCTGAAGACATCATATTCGACCCCAATGTCCTGACCGTGGCCACAGGCATGTCTGAACACAATGACTATGCCGTCTCATTTTTTGAAGCAACCCGCCTGATTAAACAACACCTGCCCTATGCCCTGGTCAGTGGAGGTTTGAGTAATATTTCGTTTTCATTCAGGGGTAACAACCCTGTGCGAGAGGCCATGCATGCGGCATTTTTATATCATGCCATACAGGCAGGACTGGACATGGCCATCGTCAACGCAGGACAGTTGGGGATATATGACGAAATCTCTAAAGACCTGCTGGAACATGTAGAAGACGTGTTGTTAAACCGCCGGGAGGATGCCACTGACCGTCTGGTCAGCTTTGCCGATACAGTTAAAGCCACTGAGACACAAACTCAAGTCAATGAACAGGCCTGGCGTATCAATACTACTGTTGAAGAAAGACTCTCGCATGCCCTGGTCAAAGGCATAGATGATTATGTAATTGATGACACCAAAGAAGCAATGGAAAAATACCCGACTCCGCTTCAAGTTATAGAAGGGCCATTAATGGACGGTATGAATGTCGTTGGGGATTTATTTGGCTCCGGCAAGATGTTCTTGCCCCAGGTCGTAAAAAGTGCGCGCGTGATGAAAAAGGCCGTTGCCTACCTGATCCCTTTTATTGAAGCTGCCAACAAAAAATCCAATACCCCAAGCAGTAATGGCAAGATCATCATGGCAACTGTAAAAGGTGATGTTCATGATATTGGCAAAAATATTGTTGGTGTTGTACTGCAATGCAATAACTTTGAGATTGTAGACCTTGGCGTCATGGTCTCGGCAGAAAAGATCCTGCAAACTGCCAAACAGGAACAGGCAGACATAATCGGTCTTAGTGGGTTGATAACACCTTCATTGGATGAAATGGTACATGTGGCAAAGGAAATGCAACGCCAGGGGTTTAATACGCCCCTGTTAATTGGCGGTGCTACAACATCGCGTGCACATACTGCCGTTAAAATTGATATTGAGTATGACCAGCCGGTAATACATGTTAAAGATGCATCCCGTGCCGTAGGGGTAGCACAAAAACTCATTAGTGCAGATTTAAGATCGAATTATTTAAATGAAATCAAAACTGAATATGATTCTGTTCGCGATCAGCACAAGGGGCGACAGAAAAAAATCAGCTGGCTGACTATAGAGGAGGCCCGAAATAATTTTTTCCAGACTGACTGGCAAGGCTATACACCACCTGCCCCCTCCTTCATGGGCATAAATACATTAAAAGATTACCCTGTTGCCGAACTGGTAAATTACATAGACTGGACACCGTTCTTTATGGCCTGGGAACTGGCAGGCAAATATCCCCGCATTCTTGATGATAAAATAATCGGCAAGGAAGCTACCCGCCTGCATGATGACGCTTTGCAGATGCTGGACAAAATCATTAGTGAAAACTGGTTTAGTGCCAATGGCGTATTTGGCATATTCCCTGCCAATACCATTGCGGATGATATTGAAATTTATACCAATGAAGAACGTAAAGGTCTGCTTTGCACCCTGCATTTTCTCAGGCAACAAACCCGCACTCCCCCGGGTGTTCCAAACCATTGTCTGGCAGATTTTGTCGCACCTGAAGATTCAGGCGTAAAGGACTATCTGGGCGGATTCGCTGTCGCCTGTGGGTTCGGTATGGAGACAAAATTGAAGGAATTCGCAACTCAGCACGATGATTATAATACCATCCTGTTAAAGGCCATCGCGGATCGTCTCGCCGAGGCATTTGCAGAACGACTACACCAACGAGTCAGGCAGGAATTCTGGGGCTATGCAAATGATGAAACCCTGGACAATGAGGCCTTGATAGCAGAAAAATACAAAGGCATACGACCTGCACCCGGCTATCCTGCCTGCCCAGAACATAGTGAAAAAGAGACCCTGTGGAAGTTGCTCAATGTATCAGAAAATACAGGGATTACCCTGACTGATTCCTGGGCCATGGTTCCCACGGCTGCTGTCAGTGGCTGGTATTTTTCACACCCTCATGCCCGCTATTTCGGGGTTGGAAAGATCAATCAGGACCAGGTTCATGACTATGCAAGACGCAAGGGACTGGAATTTCACAAGGTCGAAAGATTACTCTCCCCCTCCCTTGGCTACGATCCAGAATCATACTGATATAGAGATTTCAGGTTAATGATATTGTTGCACCCGGTCCCAGTGGTAAACCAAGCAAACTCCAGATAAAAAGTAATAAAGACTAGCAAATCAGAAATGCGACAGAATATGGCAGCATGAGTGAAATAATAGTACCAATACCGATTCCCCGTTCATATTTCTATGCAAACGCCACCACCACCCCAAAATATGGCATGAGGGGTGTTACAATGTTGGTGGTACTGTCTCCAATGCGATAGGCTACCTGCGTGGCCTCGGGAGATATCCCTGAAAGTAAAAACATAGGGACAAAAATGGGTGCAATTAGGGCCCATTTGGCACTGGCACTACCTATAAACAGATTGATAATAGCTGACAAGACAATAAAGGCCATTAATAATACAGCAGAATTCATATCCAGTGACTACAGGACCTCAGCACCGCGAATGGCAACAATACTCCCCAGATTACTCCAACTGAAATAACTGACAAACTGGGCTGCAAAAAACATCAGTACCAGGTAGCCGGCCATGGTCTGCATATGCTGCTCCATGCCGTCTACAAATTCTGATAGTTTTCTGTAAGCGCCGCTTACCTTACCGAATATCATACCCGCCAGTGCAGCATAAAAGGCGATAATGGTGACAATTCCGGAAATAAACGGTGACCTTAAGACACTACCGGTGTCCTGATCACGCAGCACACCATCTGCCGGCACCAACCCCGCCAACAGTAAGCAAATAAAGACGATTGTAAACAACCCTACCATCTTTATGCCTCGTATCTCATTGGCCGTGACCTGCTCCAGCTCCACTTCTGATGCTATGGCGTCAGGTAGTCTGGGAGAAATGATCTTCTCGGTAACCCAGGTTCCCACCAGGGAGATCAGTAAGGCTGAGACCATAATGAAATAATAATTACCCGCTGCATTTACTTCATAACCGGGCTGAACTAATGCCGCCGCTTCCGTTGAAATACCGGCAAGCAATGCGTCCACTGGGCCGATAAGCAGATTAGCACTGAAGCCACCGGAAACTCCGACAAACGCAGCAGCAATACCTGCAATGGGGTTTCTCCCCACACTGGCAAACACCAGTGCCGCAAGTGTAATGAGTACAACGTAACCGGTATCAGCAGCCAGGCTGGACATCACCGCGAGAAAAACCATCATAAAAGTGATCAACTGCCTGGGGGTTTTTAATATTGTGACGCGAAGTAATACCCCCAGTAAACCGGAATGCTCTGCCACACCAATACCCATGATCGCCATCAGCACCGTGCCCACCGGAGCAAAGGTGGTAAAATTTGTCACTGACTCAGACAGAATACGATGCAGACCGCTCACGCTGATAAGATTAATAGCGATAATTGTGGTACCGTTAATCGGGTGCAGGGCCTGCACAGAAAACAACGATGAAATCCAGGAAACGAACAGGATGACAAGACAAAGAACAACAAATAATACAGTGGGATTTGGCAACCGGTTTCCGGCGCGCTCAATCGCATCCAACAATGATTGTATATTCATTTAGGATTCCGCATAGTATTTTTGATTATCGTACCCTAAGTTTATTTTTAATTCATATTTTAGTATCGCTGGCGGACAAAAAAATCAGATGAACAGCAATGGACTGATTAACCAACCCATATACGTTGTCGGCGCTGGGGGCATAGGTGTTGTGATGGCTTGGTGCCTGATAAAGTCAGGTGTGGCTGTCACCGTTATTGAAACGAACATTAATAAAATCAAATACGGCAATCAACATGGTATCGAAATTTCAGGTCATGGAGCAGTTACTGCGACATTAGTTCCATTTGAACATTGGGAACCTGAACCAGATGCATTGGTCCTGCTATGCACCAAAACCTATACCAATGCAGAAGTCCTTAACAAACTTCCGGAATCGACCACCTTATTCCCCGTACAAAATGGGTTTGATAAATTACTTGAAACCTACCCCCACGATTGTGCCGGCATTGTCTCATTTGTTTCTGAATGCAACCCAGACAACACTGTTACCCGCATAACCCGCAAGGGTGAATTTCATATTGGCAGACGCTCGGCAAATGCAAACAACAACTCGGCCTTACTTTTATCATTGGAAAATAATTTAAAAGAGTTTGATCTTTTCTCACTTAAAGTAGTGGATAATATTACACCATATAAATATGCCAAGCTGATGTATAACGCTGCCATCTCTCCTCTGGCCTCTGCAGCCGGCATCGATAACAGTGAACTGTTAAATAATCCTGTCGCAAAAAAACTGTTTATCGCACTGTTAAGAGAAAATTATGCCATCTTGAATCATGCCGGGATCAACCTTGAAAAAGTGGGGCCGATTCATCCTGATCTGGTGAATAAAATTTTAAGCCACCCACTGGTGGTCAATCTATTCGCGTTATTTTTCAAACCTTCCCTGAAAGGGACCTACTGTTCTATGGCACCGGACATCCATACAAACAATACTGAAATTGATGCCTATAACGGCCACCTGGTTACACTGGCAGGTAACTTCCCCTGCCCCCTAAACCGCGCCGCAATCGACATGATCAATAATGTAATCAGCAATCAACTTTCACCTGATATGGAACATTTACATTCCATGCTGGATAGCCTCCCGGAAGGTGTATTGTCATGATATTAGTCACCGGTGGGGGCGGTTTTATTGGCAGTCACCTGGTTTCTATGCTGCTGCAAAAGGGAGAATCTGTCAGGGTGATGGAAAGACCCGGAGCTCGCGTTGATCATCTGCCACAGGATAAGGTTGAAATAGTTTTCACCGATCTGCGGGATGCGCCTGGTATTCAAAAGACCACACAAAATTGCACACAGGTCTATCATCTTGCCGCAGATCCCAACCTATGGCGCAAGGATCCTGGTGATTTTGATGCCATCAACCACATTGGCACAGTTAATGTGATTGAATCTGCACTGAACAATGGTGTGCAACGTATCTTACATTGCAGTACAGAGAGCATACTAACCTCAGAATCATTTAATGGTGGGGCAGTTGAAGACCTGGTACTCAATGAAGCGGACATGATGGGCCCCTATTGCCTGAGTAAATACCGTGCTGAAAAAGCTGCATTTGAATTTGCAAAACAGAGTCAGGCGGTCATCGTTGCAAGCCCCACCCTGCCAGTTGGGCCGGGAGACCGATTATTGACACCCCCTACACGAATGAACGTGGCATTTTGCCGGGGTGAGTTACCGACCATTCTGGATTGCCGGATCAACCTGATAGATGTAAGAGATGTTGCAACTGGCATGATTGCGGCCATGGCCACAGGCAAACCCGGTATCCGGTACCTGTTGGGGAATGATAATATGATGTTGTCCGAGTGGTTGGGATTACTTGGAGAAAACTGCGCGCAGATTGTCCCAAAATTCAATGTCCCATATTCCCTGGCATTGACAGCGGCCTGGTTCAGTGAACATTGGGCTACTTACGTAACTGGTCGTATGCCCATGGCGACACTCACGGGCGTTCGATTAACCAGGCGCAGTATGCACTTTGACCCCACCCCCAGTCTAAATTCGCTCAACCTGTCACCTCGCCCGGTCAAAGAATCAGCACACGATGCTGTCAACTGGTACCGCAAGCAGGGTTGGCTAACTTAAAATAATAAGCTCTACACATTCTGAAATTTATAAAAGCATATAATCTGGCCACATAGAGCACAGATATATTACGACTGACGTTGAAAAGATTAGACAGGACTTACAGGATGAAAATAAAACATTAAATCTTTATTTCCATGTACTCTATGATCTCTGTGTCCTCCGTGGCCATATCACACATTATATTTTTAGCCACAGAGCTGACAGAGATAAAGATTTATGAAAATTTTTTTATTTTTCTATCCTGTCCATGTTTTTTTTTGCATTTCATGAAAAAATTATGACTTCAAATTAGATCTCTTCTCCGCAGCATTAATTTTAATCGCCTGCCAGATAGAAAATATTAAAAATGCCGGGGAGACAATTCCGGCAATCAACAACAGATATAAAATACCATCAAACCATGCAAACAGGGGAATTACAAACATACTATCATCCAGATCAAATCCATCCGGATAGTTAAATACAATACCGGGATGCGTACCGCTCATATGAAATTGAAAGACAATAATAAAAATAGCGCCAATGGAAATACCTGCCACCGCACCTACCAGGGTGCTCCACTCACCTAACCAAGTCATACCACTCAATCCATAACCTATACCAATGAACAACACCATGTTGACCAGCATGTCACATATCAGGTCATACCAGTGTCCCCAACGTGACGACTGTCCTGTCATCCTGGCCAATTCTCCGTCTGCCCTGTCCATTAGCAGGGAAAATATAAAAATGAGACCACCCCACACATGCCAGCTTGATTCCGGCCTGGAAAAACACCAGGCGGCCAACAGACCTGTTAGCATACGTACCGTTGTTATATGGTTAGGTGTCACCCGGCTACCCACCAGGGGATACATCATCCATCTGGCTACGGCATGAACGTGGGTTTTTGGCGGGTCGAGATTCACAGTATTGCCTGTTGATTGCTCATCCATTCGATTTGCTGTTCTCCATATATTACTATTACAACTTGAAGATTATTTTAAACTGGCACCTTAATCCACAGGTAGTGCTGAGTAAATCATTATCCAAAATAATATTGCAGGAAATTAACTAAACGATGAACACTGTAGATCAAATACTAATCATACTTGGCACTTTCCTACCCATTGCTGGAAGCGGATTAACGATTGTTCTGGCGAGCATATTCGAGGGCAAGCTGCGCTGGATTTCTTTAGTCATCATCCCTGCTGTTACCATGCTATTGTGCTGGATATGGGCAGGTTCTATCTGGCAAAACGGCAACATGCTGGCAGCAGCATTGTTTTATGTTTACTTTATCAGTCTGATTATCTATTACCCCATCCTACTGGTTTCGGGTCTTGTCATCCTGCGAAACAATAAACAGGCCGGGCAGTCAGGCACCAATGATAGTCAATAAGTACCATTAGTTGACAGTCAATTAATATCAGGTTGACGAAACTATCCTCAACACAGGGGACTATTACTCTTTAAAAAGCTAACTTTCTAGCCCTGCTTATTGTGTTATTTCAGTATATCCCTAAAATACTGCTACTGTCGGATAAATGGAAACTAGGTAATCCGACACGAGTTGAATAACAACAGGAATATGTCGATGAAAAAAACCATGTACGAAAAAATATGGGATGCCCATCTGGTCCACGATGAAGAGGGAGAGGCGCCCATCTTATATATAGACAGACACCTCATCCATGAGGTTACCAGCCCACAGGCCTTTGAAGGTCTGAAACTGGCCTCACGACCGGTCAGACGGACAGATTCTGTACTGGCCACCCTGGATCATTGCGTCCCGACCAAGGACCGAGACCAACCCATTAAAGATCCGGTTGCCAGAAAACAGGTGGAAGTCATGATGGAAAATTGCCGTATTAACGACCTGACATTATATGATATGCAAAGTCCGAATAATGGCATTATTCATATCGTGGTCCCCGAGCATGGTTTTGTTCACCCTGGTATGACCGTAGTCTGTGGTGACAGCCATACTGCAACACATGGTGCCTTTGGTGCACTGGCATTCGGTATTGGCACATCAGAAGTTGAACATGTGCTGGCTACACAGACGCTAAGACAGAAAAAATCCAAATCCATGCGCGTCACCATTGAAGGCAGCCTCTCACCCTACTGCACCGCCAAAGATATCGCACTTTCTATCATTGGGCATATTGGAACTGCTGGCGGCACGGGCTATGTCATTGAATATGCAGGATCTGCCATTGAAGACCTCAGCATGGAAGGACGCATGACCTTGTGTAACCTCGCTATTGAAAGTGGTGCCCGTGCAGGACTGGTGGCACCGGACCAGAAGACCCTGGATTTTCTGGAAGGTCGTGAGTATGTACCCAAAGGTGAGGATTGGGACAAGGCAGTAGAATACTGGATGAGTCTTCGCAGTGATGAAGGCGCAAAATTTGATAAAGAGATCACCATCAGCGCGGATGATATTGCCCCTCAGGTCACCTGGGGGACGTCACCAGAACAGGTCATTGGCGTTAATAATGCGGTACCCTCACCGGATGATTTCGACGACGAAGGCAAACGTAAGGCCTGTGAAAGTGCCTTGACCTACATGGGATTGAAGCCTGGCACAGCAATTACTGATATACCCATCGATTTTGTCTTTATTGGCTCATGCACCAATGGCCGTATTGAAGATATCCGTGCCGCAGCAAAGATTGCCGAAGGTAAAAAAGTTGCAGCTGGCGTAACAGCATTGGTTGTCCCAGGTTCATACCTGGTCAAGCAACAGGCTGAACAGGAAGGCCTGGACAAGATCTTCCTGAATGCCGGTTGGGAATGGCGTGACCCCGGTTGCTCTATGTGCCTGGCCATGAATGACGATAAATTGGAGGAAGGTCAACGCTGCGCTTCCACCTCCAACCGAAACTTCGAAGGCCGCCAGGGTAAAGGTGGCAGGACTCACCTGGTCTCCCCCACCATGGCCGCTGCCGCCGCCTCTGCCGGCAAATTTGTCGACATCAGAAAACTGAAAGATTAACGAGAGACTAAGATTATGGAACCATACGTAAAACATGAAAGTACCGCTGCACTGTTAGATCGCAATAATGTCGATACTGATCAGATCATTCCCAAGCAATTTCTCAAAGAGGTACGTCGCACCGGGTTTGGTAAAGACCTGTTTTTTGATTGGCGCTATCTGGCGGATGGCAGCGACAATCCTGATTTTGAACTGAACAACCCGGCGTTTAAAGGGGCCAGGATCCTGGTCACCGGTGATAATTTCGGCTGTGGATCATCACGCGAACATGCCCCCTGGGCCATAGAGGATTATGGGATCAATACCATCATCTCCACCAGCTATGCCGATATCTTTTTTAACAACTGCTTTAAGAATGGCATCCTGCCCATCATAGTCAGTAAACAGCAGCTGGCAGACCTAATGAAAGAGATTTCAGATAACCCTGGGGTTAAGTTTACCGTTGATCTGGAAGCACAGAGCGTGACAACACCGGCCGGGACCAAAATTAACTTTGAAATTGATGCATTCCGTAAAGATGCCTTGTTGAGAGGTCTGGATGATATCGCCCTGACCCTTCAGCACGTGGGCAAAATCGATGCCTTTGAGGAAAAACAGAAGCAACAGCTTCATTGGTTATATAGTTAATGACTACCCCCTCTCCAAGCCATATCGAACTTCTGGATACCACATTACGTGATGGTGAACAGACCCAAGGTGTCTCTTTCTCGCCAGACGAAAAGGTCAATATCGCCAAGGCCCTGCTAGGCAAGCTGAACGTAGACCGAATTGAGGTTGCCTCTGCAAATGTCTCAGAAGGTGAAAAGGCCGCAGTAGCCACAATTAATGCCTGGGCTGGGGACCATGACCTGGTGGAGAGGATCGAAGTCCTTGGATTTGTTGACAACAACCGCAGTGTCGACTGGATTGTCGAGGCTAGCGGAAAAGTAATCAACCTGTTAACAAAAGGCAGTGAAAAACATTGCAGTACTCAGCTTAAAAAAAGCCTGGATGAACATGTCATAGATATTAAGCAGACTGTAAGCTATGCGCAGGACCAGGGACTCAAGGTCAATATGTATCTTGAAGACTGGTCCAACGGGATAAAAGACAGTCCTGACTATGTCTTTGGCCTGATGGATGCCATGCAGGAATCGGGGGTCTCACGTTTTCTTCTGCCCGATACCCTGGGCGTCATGTCCCCTGACGAAGTTATGGATTATATCAGTCAGATGGTCAAGCGTTACCCGGATCTAAAATTTGACTTTCACCCTCACAATGATTACGGCCTGGGAACAGCAAATGTTATGGCAGCCGTTAAGGCGGGCGTCAATGCGGTACATTGTACCGTAAACTGTCTGGGTGAACGTGCTGGCAATGCCTCATTGGCTGAAGTCGCCATGGCCCTTAAGGACAAAATGGGAATGGAGCTTTCTATCAACGAAGAACATATCTTTGACCTCAGTAAAATGGTGGAAAATTTTTCCGGCAAATGGGTTGCAGCAAATATGCCTATTGTTGGCTCAGATGTATTCACGCAAACTGCAGGTATTCATGCAGACGGCGATCACAAAGGTGGCCTATATGAAAGTCCTCTAACTCCAGAACGATTTGACAGAAAAAGAACCTATGCCCTGGGCAAGATGAGTGGCAAGGCATCGTTAATAAAAAATCTGGAAGAGCTGGACATCAGCCTGAGCGATGAAAATCTGAAAAAGGTACTCAAACGTATTGTTGAGCTGGGGGATTCCAAACACACCATCACCTCGGATGATATTCCATTTATCATTGCCGACGTGCTGGAAAGCAAAGACTATAACCATGTAAAGCTGGTCAATTGTTCTATCACCAGTGGCCTGGATCTGGAATCCACCGTCAGTATCCAGGTTGTTATAGGTAATAAACAGCACAAATCCTCTGGCACTGGGAACGGCGGCTTTGATGCTTTTATCAATGCCATTAACAAAGTCCTGGAAAAATACGATTATCAGATCCCTAAACTGGAAGATTATGAAGTACGCATACCCAAAGGTGGAGAGACCAATGCATTAACGGAATGTATCATCACCTGGCAGGGAAATGGTAAAAACCTGAAAACCCGTGGCGTCCATGCCAACCAGGTCTTTGCCGCTATCCTGGCGGCATTAAGATTGGTGAACTTGCAATTGCAGGAACGTGAAACGGGGACATTAATTTAATCCCCGCAAGTCAAACAATTCAGTCTATTAGTATTCAGCCCAGTTTCTTTAACTCATCGACCACCCGGTCGCCAAATTCATCTGTGGCAATCATGTTTACACCACTACCCTGCTTTGACAGGTCGGGGGTGGAATAGCCCTGGATAAAGACACTCTGCATGGCCTTCCAGATATTCCTGGACTCATCGAGCATGTTGAAGCTCAGCTCCAGCATCATAGCAACCGACCCAATCATGGAGTAAGGGTTGGCGATGTTCTTACCTCCTATATCCGGCGCAGAACCATGGGACGGTTCGTAATAGGCACTGTCATCACCAATGCAGGCAGATGGCATGAGCCCTAACGATCCCAGTATGCCTCCACCCTGATCACTGAGGATATCCCCAAACATATTTTCCATAACCATCACATCAAACTGACCGGGGTTCAGGCAAAGATAGGTGGCGGCAGCATCCACCAGGATGTGAATGACTTTTACTTCGGGAAAGTCTTTCGCTACTTCTTCAACAATCTCATTCCAGAGGACACTGGACTTGAGAACATTATTCTTATGTATATTGTGCAGGACTTTTTTACGGGTCATGCATTGTTTGAAGGCAACACGAATGATTCTTTCTATTTGTTCTTCGTCGTAATCCAGAGATTCTTTGACGTATCTCAGACCCTTATCGTTGACACCGACTTCCTTTCCGCCGAAATACAGTCCGCCCACCAGTTCACGTATCATGACAATATCGATGCCATCGCCAATAATTTCCGGTTTTAATGGCGAGAAATGGGCCAGACCTTTAGGTAAGGATACCGGTCTGAAATTTGCGTAGGTGTTCAACCATTTCCTGAGGGGCAATATGGCACCCCTCTCTGGCCGCAAATCAACTGGAATCTTCTCAGTTTCTTCATAATTTAATCCTACCGGACCTTTTAAGGTTGCATCGGCCTCCGCACATATTTTCTTGGTGGATTCTGGAAAGGGATGCCCATGTTCAAAATAGGCACTGGCACCAAACGGTGCCTCATTTAATTCGAATGTAACATCATTACGTTCTTCCACCAGTTTCAGGACCTTGATGGCCTCACGCATGATTTCCGGGCCGATACCGTCTCCAGGTAATATCGCAATTTTATAATTTGTCATGACAATTTATTTCGTTTGTTAAAAAAGGGTGACATTATATATTAATGTCAAAGGTGATGTCGTGTTAATACAGGCAGATAAAACCAGGACATAGCATAATTGACTACGCTAATTCTAACGGAATAATGATGTATAAATACATGTTTTAACTTATTTCGGACCTGACTTGACGCCCGATCTGGGCAATGATAACTTCATTTTTCGGGTACTTGTGACCTACTGAAACTGATTCAGGCCATTATTTTGGAGGGGGAACAAATGAATCTTAACAAACGAATTTCAGCAATCACGTATTCATTCTTGCTGGCGGTAATTATGACCGGCTGCTCATCTGAGGATCAATCGCAGGTCCAGGCACCTCAGGTTCAGCCACAACCAACTGTTGCTTCGGCACCTCCACCCCCACCAGCACCGGAACCCGCTGACCTGGTCATACGTGGTGGCATACTCCTGGATATGACCAGTGATGAACCCAATCCAACCCCCTTAAAGGGCCTGGTTGTCCGTAATAAAAAAATAGACAAGATCATCCGTGCAAATTCACCAGATTCCCTGCCGGAAGCAAACAATACCATTGATGCCGGAGATAAATTTATATTACCCGGTTTGATTGATGGACATGTCCATTTTCGGGTCTGGCTCCCCGGTGCCCCCATCTGGAAACGGGCCAGCATACAATATGGTATCACTACCCTGTTTGATACCGGCCCTTGCGGTGAGATCTGTGATGAAACCGGACAGGAACCCAACGAGTGGATCAAGGCCTACAAGGACTTTATGAATTCCAATCCGGACAACCCCGATGGCCCTTCACTCTATATAACCGGCCGGCGCATCCAGGACAAGGGCGGCAAACACCCTGTTGGGGAAAGACTGGAATCCAGGGAAGAGATTGCCAACTATATGGATAGCCTGGTTGAACTGGGTGTCGACGGTATCAAGGTGGAATCCAGTGTCCCGGGAGACATGCGGGCCCTGGTTATGGAAGAAGCCAACGCCAGGGGACTTCCCGTGGTGGGCCACTCAACTGATGCCATGGAAACCATCAATGCCGGTATGAAATTTATTGAACACATGTGGCCCATTACCTCATCTGCCCTGCTGAGCGAATGTCCTGAGCCATTAAGTTCAAGGCGCTGTGACTATCTTATTGACCTTGAGAAAGCACCGACAGTGATCCAGGCCATGGTAGACAACACGGTGTATCTCAACCCTACCTTATACGGCGGCTGGGCAGCATTCGCAGATAGTATGGCCAGCGGCGCGCAGGAAGATGAACGGGCCATGCAACCCGGTGAACTGTATGGTGACATGCCGGAACGCTATAAAGAAGGTGTGCGCAGGTGGTGGGCCAGGGCAGGAAATATGGAAGCCGAGACACTTGAGACTACGAAAAAAAGTCTCGCCAGGGTGGGTGAATTCCTGAAAATGTTCAGTGATGCCGGTGGCCGAATTCTGGCAGCAACCGATGCCGGGGATGATAAGCTGGTGGGGGTAAGCCTGCACCGGGAAATGAAAATGATAGCCGACGCCGGAGTCGATCCCTACAAGGTTTTACTGGGTGCTACCCGATGGCCGGCCGAGATGTCATACAAGGATGACATCATCGGTACTATTGAAGAAGGAAAGAATGCCGACATCCTCATTCTTGGGGCCGATCCCACAGAAAACATTATTAATACCAGGAACATCCATTATGTTGTCCGTCTGGGCAAAGTCCTACGTCGTCCCGACGACTGCTCGATCATTATTCCGCCTATGTCTACCACCTGTAATTAATACAATTTATTCATAATTAGGAGACGTCATGTTAAAGAAGTTAATTTTGCTGTCCATTTCAATGTCATTGTTCTCACTGACATTCTCAAGCCAGGCACAACAATCTGATATTGAATCACAGGTCAGAGCAGCATTAAACGCGCCTTTCAGAACAGACAATGACCGTCAAGCAGACACTTATCGTCTGCCTGCTGAGACCCTGGCATTTTTTGGATTAGAGAGTGATATGCGGGTTATGGAAATACTACCCGGTGGCGGCTATTACACAAAGATTCTTGGTCAGGTACTAACGGAGGGTAAATTATACCTCGGTGCTCTTGGTGCACGGGTTGCTCCGGAATTACCCAAGTGGGGATTTGATAATGTGGAGATCCTGGATGATAACTTTGACTTTGCACGTCTGGATGGCCGGAGAAATTACGCTATCAGCGGTGACTTCTCATTCGATGTTAGAGACCTGGACATGGTACTGACCTTTAGAAATACCCATAATTTTGATAAAGACGATAATGACAGGTTATATAAAGAAATTTTTAAAACACTGAAATCCGGCGGCATATTTGGAGTGATCGGACATACCCGTCGCCACATGGAACCTTATGATGAGGCCAGGTGGCGCAGAATGGACCCCGTTGGAATCATCAAACAACTGCAGGATATTGGATTTCAATTCAAGGATTATTCAGATCTGCATTACCGCCCGGCAGATAAGCTTGTACATGATACAACACACCCTCATGTCAACAGGGACAGCGACCGGTTTACCATGATTTTTGTTAAACCATAGCGTTCAAATAAGTTTCCGTCTCAAGGTTTGTACTTCATAAATAAGACAGTTTTGCATTCTTGTATTCAGGATTTCCATATGGATGGAAATCCTGAATACTCTTTAAATTAAACGTATAATACACGTAATGTTTTAGAGGACTATTACGTGAATAAAAATACTGCGTCTGTATTCTATGTATACCTGTTTATCTCTGCCTGTGCACTCAGTCCTCAGGTAATTGACGTGTCACCTACTTTGCAGGTTGAGATGTCAGCTGCCCAGAACAAAATCAATCCGATTACTGTTGTTGTGAATGATTCCAGACCAAGCAATCAACTTGGCTCCCGAGACGGTGTATACAGTGACACTGCATTACTTACGACCAATCAGGACATGACTACTGAGATTCGCGCTGCTCTGGTGGGTGCATTTGAATCTATTGGTTTTTCAGTATCAAATAATTTAACGCCCACAGGATTGAACGTGTCAATTTTAGAACTGTCATATAACAATCAGAAGAAAACCGCTGTAAATTCCATAACTGTACGCGCCGTTGTTAAAGTTGAATGTCGTAATCAGCAATACTCTATGGAAAATGAATACACAATAACGGATAGCCAGGACTACATTAAGCTCCCCTCTGATAAGGAAAATGTTAATATTGTAAACTCGACGTTGAGCACTGCATTAAACAGGATGTTTCAGGATGAAAAACTATTTTGCTGCCTGAGTAACCAGTAATTTATTCCATGCATAGAAAAATAATATTTAAACAACTATTGTTTTTATTAGTTGCCCTGAGCGGTTTACCCCAGTATTCCCTTGCCGACGAAAATTTACAGACCCGGGTATATTATGCCCTGAATGCACCAGATCGTCCTCCAACTGACTGGGAACGTGACTTTGACAGACGTCCCATTGAGGTCATGGATTTCCTGGGGATCGGTGAGGGCATGACAGTCCTGGAACTCATGGCGGGAAGAGGATATTACACAGAGCTCCTCTCTGCAGCTGTAGGTACAACTGGCAAGGTGTACGCCCATAATGAATTAATGGCCATGCGTATGCGTTATGGAGCATACGAAAAGGCATTTAAAACCAGGTTGGCTGATGACCGCCTGGCCAATGTCGAGTTATGGATAGAAAAACTGGACAACTTAAAATTGCAAGGTGTTGCAGACGCGGCAACGTTAATCCTCAACCTCCATGATCTGTATATTTACGGAGGAGAAGAAAAAGCTTTAACAGTTTTGAATAATGTACTGACCGCACTAAAGCCTGGCGGTATCCTGGGAATTGTAGATCATGTTGGATCCCCGGAACAGGATAATACGTATCTGCACCGGATAGACCCGGTAATCATTGATGAATTACTGTTCCGGGCGGGATTTGTTGTCACCGGTCGTTCAAATATTCTATATAACCCAGAAGATGATCACGCCCTTCATGTTTTTGATCCCACCATCAAAGGTCAGACAGACCGCATGATCATTCGTGCAATTAAACCCAATTACAGATAACCAGACCCATCATCATGGAGACTATTCAAACTTCCAGTGTAGAGTGCCCATATTGTGGCGAGCCCGTTGAACTGGTAATAGATTGCAGTATTGAACAACAGGACTATATCGAAGATTGCTCCGTATGCTGCAGACCGATTCTAATTTCAGTTTTAATCGGGGAATTTCCGACTATCTCTGTTAAACGCGATAATGATTAATACTTTCAGATTTCTGGCTTGTGCCAGACATCATATTTCTGCATCACATCGAGAAAATTCACATTCTTCTCCCACTCAGCTAACCATTTTGCCAGCCGACCGAATTCGGAGCTATCAAACCATTTACGGTCTACGCCTGCAAATTGCCTAACAAACGGAAAGATTGCCACATCGGCCAGTGTTGGAGTGTCTATCACCAGCCCCCCACCGTCATTATTATTCAATTGTGAATTTAATAGTGACAGGAATGGATCCGCCTGTTGTCGATATTCCTGCTGTGAAAATTCTGGATGACGTACATGGTATTTGTATTTATCCAGTTTGGGTTTGAATTCAAAATCATTCTGATAGATTAACTGTAATGTTGTCTGTGTATCTCCCTGTAACCAGTCGTCTGGATCATTGCTATCCAGTGCCCACAACATGACATCCAGACTTTCGTCTATAACAGTTCCATCCGGCAATACCAGCACGGGGACGGTACCCTTGGCAGACAGGGCCAGCATTTCGGGTGGTTTATTCTTCAGACTGACTTCTCGGTGTTCCCATTGAATCCCAGCTTTTGCAAGTGCCATACGTCCACGTATGGCATACGGACAACGGCGGAACGAATACAAAACGGGTAGATTCATAACACACTATTCGACAGTCGAATGTCAGTTTTGATATCTTGCACCGATATGCTGCTGGTTTCTTTCCTCAGCCAAACGCACCTGTCGTTGACGTTCCTGTAAATTTTTACGCCGTTCGGGTGATAGAGTATGAAAACATTTGGGACATGAAACACCCTCCAGATAATATTCAGACTTTTGTTCTTCTATTGACACCGGATGTCGACAGGAAAAACATGCCTCATATTCACCTTTTTCAAGGGCATGATTGACAGCAACCCTTCCATCAAAGACAAAACATTCCCCCTCCCACAGGCTGTCCTCCCCAGGAATATCTTCCAGGTATCGTAATATTCCGCCATGCAGCTGATAAACATCCTCAAAACCTGCATCCAGCATGAAAGAACTTGCCTTTTCGCAGCGGATACCGCCAGTACAAAACATGGCGATTTTTTTATGTTTTACTGTTTCCAGATTGTTTTTTACATACTCAGGAAAATCTCGAAAATTTTTTGTATTTGGAAATGTTGCGTTTTTAAAGCTGCCTATCTCACTCTCATAATCGTTTCTGACATCTATGAGTATCACGTCCGGGTCAGAAATAAGCTGGTTCCACTCATGCGAAGAAACATATTTTCCAGTCTTGTTATTTGGATCAGTACCGGGGACGCCAAGGGTGACGATTTCTTTTTTCAATTTAACCTTCATCCTGTAAAAAGGATCTTGATTAAAAATTGATTCCTTATATTCAAGGTTATTAAACCTTCCATCAGCTTCTAAAAAGGCTTGAAGCCGATCAATTGCCTCTCGACTACCGGATACCGTGGCATTAATGCCCTCTGCAGCCAGCAAGACAGTGCCTTTTATGTTTTGCCCCTCACATAATTCAAGTAATGCAGGACGCAAGTCAACATAATCATCCAATGCAACAAACTGGTAAAATGCGGCGACAATGGTCTTATTATTTTCCTGTTTTTTCTTCATAGCCAATATACTCATACGTACTATTATATGCTCGCATTATAACATTTACTGATTTGAATTGAGATCCGAGTCCAGATTGAATTTTTATTGCTATCAACCGGGATAAATTAAAATTGGAATTTTAATTTACCTTGATGGGGTTTATCATTATGCAAATGGACACTAACAAGACTAAAAAACTGTATGAGCAAGACTCAACATTCAGGATTTTTATTTCGTAATCAGGCGTGGAATTTTTCATTTAACCAGGTCCTTTTAATCATATTTCTGATATACATTAAATCTTGATATATGTTCAATGATAGATTCCGGGACATTATAGTCATATGGTATTAAAAATAGATTTCCTTTTGTCTCCAACATCAGGCTGGGAAAGCTGGTCATTCCCATTTGCCGGGACAGGTGGATCTCCTGTTTGAGAAGTTCATTGATTTCATCTGACTGGATGTCTTTAGCAAAGCGTTTTGTGTCTAGCCCGATCTCACCTGCAAACTCCACCAGGGTATCAAGTTCAGAGGGATTCCTGGCATCCTGGTAATAACCCTGCTGAATAGTCCGGGTCATAATCTCATCATATTCCTCACCCTGTTGCCTGGCGGCGATAACCGCCCGGCATGATAGATAGGTGGCACGCCGGGGTTGGCATTTTGCCCAGAATTCATAGTTAAACTTCACTCCTGGCACAGTCTGTTCAATCTTTTGCCAGTTAGACTGGATATGTTCACGCATGGCGTCGGGCATTGCTTCATGGGTGTCCCTGGCAAGACCACCGAGAAGTCGTTTAAGAATTATACCGTCTGGTAAATTACCCTTAACATGCTGGTAAGAATTAGTGAAGGCATAACACCAGCTACACATAGGATCGTGGACATAGTACAAGGTAGCAGACACAGTATCTAACTAATCAGAACAACACTGACGGTAACCACAGGGACAGGGATGGTATATAGGTCACCAGTCCCAAAAATACCAGTAATACCATCAACCAGGGCAATGCCGCCCTCACCACCTGCATAATGGACATATTGGTGATCCCGGCGGTCACAAACAGGTTCAGGCCCACCGGGGGCGTAACCATGCCGATCTCCAGGTTTACCACCATAATGATCCCCAGGTGAATGGGATCGATACCCAGTTCAGTAGCAATGGGGAGTAATATGGGTGCCAGGATGAGGATAATTCCCGTGGGTTCCATAAAGTTTCCGGCGATTAACAGCAGGATATTGACCACCAGCAGAAACTGCCACGGCTCCATACCCATGGAGATGATCTGTTCGGCGATCTCCTGGGGAATACGTTCGGTAGTGAGGACATGGGCAAATAACAGGGCATTGGCAATGAGGAACATCAACATCACCGTGACCTTGGCCGCATCCAGTAACACCGAAGGTACCTGGTAAAACTTCACATCACGGTAGACAAACACGGCAATAAAAAATGCATACATTGCCGCAACGGCGGCGGCCTCGGTGGGTGTAAAAACACCACCGTATATTCCCCCCAGGATGATGGCAAGCAGCAACAGGCCCCACAGGGAATTTCTACCTGCTACGAGGATATCTTTTAATGTGGCCTTCGGCTGCAGGGGTAGATCCAGTTTTATTGCCCTGACATAAATGGCAATCATCAACATCAGGCTCAATAATATTCCGGGGATGACACCGGCCATAAACAATCTGCCGACGGAACTCTCTGTGGCGGCGGCATAGACAACAATCACAATGGAGGGTGGTATTAAAATTCCCAGGGTACCGGCATTACAGATCACCCCGGCGGCAAACTCTTTTGTGTAACCTGATCGCACCATACCGGCAATAACAATGGACCCCACCGCAACGACCGTTGCCGGCGATGATCCTGATACGGCGGCAAACAACATACAGGCCAGTACCGACGCCATCCCCAGGCCACCGCGCATATGCCCGATACAGGCGTTGGCGAATGCCACCATGCGTCGGGCCACGCCGCCTGTAGTCATAAATGCTCCGGAGAGGATAAAGAACGGGATTGCCAGCAACGTGTAGTGTTCCGAGGTATTCAATAGCTTTAAAGACATGGACGCCAGAGAGGTCTGACCGAAGAACATAATGGTCAATACAGAAGATAGTCCCAGTGCAACGGCGATGGGCATGCCGGTGAGCATAAAGATAAATAACATAATGAACAGGGCGATCGTGGTCATTATCAGTCCTGTTTCTCTTCGGCCGATGCATTGACATGGTGCCTGAGGGCATCTTCGGCCTCATCCGCCACCAGGTGGGTGCTCTCGCCTTTGATTGTGCGATACAAAACCTGGCAGAAACGAATAGTGAGTAAGGCAAACCCCACTGGTAATGCCAGCCTGGGGATCCACACCGGGATGGGCAGGTCCTGAGCATAATTTCCCAGTCCATACACCATGGTAATATAATTCCAACTGCCAATGAAAATGATGACGGAATAGGTAATACATAAAAGGGTTGCCAGAATAGTGACGTATCTGCCGATCTTCTCCCCCATCAACTTCACTACTGCATCCATACCTATATGCGAACCTTCACGCACCCCGTATGACATACCGATAAATATCATCCAGGCAAACAGGAACGACACCAGTTCAAGGGCCCATACAAAACTGTAGTTGAAGACATAGCGGGCAATGACCTGAGCAAAGGTCACAACTGTCATGGCTGCAAGTAAAAAGGCCACCAGACCCTCTTCCAGTTTTTCCAGCCTGCCCCACATGACGTTTACCAGGGTCCTGTCAGTTATTTGCGTTTAACGCGGCATCAATAATGTCTTTACCTATCTCGGACTCATACTCCTTCCAGACAGGGGCCATGGCGGAGCGCCACTGGGCAATATCTTCAGGTGTGAGTGTCTGGATCCTGGCCTTACCGGCGGACTCAATCTCGGCGCGATGTTGTAGATTGATTTCGTTGGATAGCCTATTGGCATAGGCTGTGGCCTCAGTCATGGCTTCGGCCAGGCCGGTACGAATATCTTCAGGCAGTCCGTCCCACCAGCTGGCATTGGTGATGACCATATACAGGATAATACCGTGATTGGTCTCTGCTATGACGTCCTGGACTTCGTGATATTTTTGAGTATAGATGTTTGACCAAGTGTTCTCCTGACCATCCACCACCCCCGTTTGCAGGGCCTGATAGACTTCACTGAATGCCATCTTCTGCGGATTGGCATCCAGTGCCCTAAACTGGGCCTGCAGGACATCAGATTCCTGGATCCGGAACTTCAGTCCTTCAACATCTACAGGACGTTGCAATTGCTCACGGTTGGTGGACAACTCTTTCATGCCATTCAACCAGTAGGCTAGGCCCTGAAATCCCTTGTCGCGCATGGCATCTAACAGTTCCACACCGGTAGTACTGTTTTGAAACCGTTGTACGGCGTCAATGTCATCAAATAAAAACGGCAGGTCAAATACCTGAAGTTTTTTTGTGTAACGGTCAAACTTGGACAAGGATGGCGCGAGAAAATGCACGTCCCCCAGTTGCAGTGCATCCATCCCTTGGTCATCATCAAACAACTGCGAATTTGGGAAGACCTGGATCTCCACCCTCCCCGGCAGTTTCTGTTCAGCCAGTTCCTTGAATTTCAATGCCCCCTGCCCCTTGGGCGTACTGTCAGCAGTGACATGACTGAACTTGATGGTAATGGGTTGTTCAGAACAGGCTGACAAGAATAATGATAAAACGATTATCCCTAGTAATTTAAAACGAACTTTCATTATTTTCTCCGTGTTTGGCCACAGGAATCCTGGTATGAATCCCCCCTGGATGCATGGCAGATGAGATTAGCAAATACCCTATTGCTTAGCAAACAGACCTGAATTACAGCTATAAAACTATTTTAATTTTCAACTTCCAGTGTTGCTGAAACAGCCAGATTACCGGCACAGTCTTCCGCCCACAGCAACACCTTACCGTCACCCGCATTTTTTCCATATAACATTATTGGATCGCCATCGTACATAGGGCTCCTGGCAGAATAATCAAAACAGTTAATCTTGAAGTCCGGATTGGCACTTGAATAAAGTTGTATCAGCAATGTGGCAGTCAGGGGGGCGTGAACCAGCAACCCAGGGTAGCCTTCTTCTTTAACATATTCATGGTCAAAATGAATCTTGTGGGTATTGAAGGTCACGGCGGAGTAACGAAATAACACCGCGCTGTCAGGCATGAATTGCCGGGACCAGTCGTACTCCGATTCTGGTTTTGATGCCGGTTTTATGGTCGGCCTTTGTGTCGGTTCTGTGGATGCCTCCCGGTAGACTATCTTCTGTTCCTCCCTGAGCAGAAGGTCTGAACCTGCCAGGTATTCATGGTTCAAGGTAACGAAGGTCATAGGACCCGTTTTGCCCGTCTTATCTTCGATGTTAGTAATAGTGGTACGATGTAATACAGGCTGGTCCACATACAGGGGTTTGAGATACTGAATCCTGCCGCCCACCCACATACGCCTGGGATGGCCGGTGTCAGGGATAAAATCCCCCAGTTTTTCATGGCCATCATGTCCCAGTTCCGATTGCCGGGTATAGGGAAACATGGCCAACCAGTGGCCAGTGGGAGGCACCCGGTTGTCCGGCCAGGGTGGTTCGTCATAATCCATTAATGCGGCCAGGCCCTGGATACGATCGGATGAAATTCGCATCGTCTCTTCGTGCACCCTGCCGATATATTCACGCCAATCCCGATTGTCTACCATTCCTGCCCCTACTAACTGTCCGTAAACTCTGCCTTAACACGCTCGGTATGTTCTCCCAGGGCAGGCACCGATAGACTGGTGGGAGGGGCATTGTCCATTACTGCGCCACTGGCAGTGAGTTCAACAGGACCATGGGGAGAATCTACGGTAACCGTTCTGCGTTGTGGGTGTTCCAGGACATCTCCTGGCAAGTTCAGACGGCCACAGGCGATGTTATTGTTCAATAACAATTCCATCAGGCCCTGTTGATCATAGTTTGAAAACACACCTATGATGATTTCATCCAGCGCGGCGCGATTTTCCACCCGCTTCGATACTGTTACAAATCGCTCATCTTCCGCCAGTGATTCATTCCCTAGCACACCTTCACAAAACACCTTCCACTCTCGTTCATTCTGTATGGAAAACACGACGCCCTTGCCATCACCAGCAGGATACATGCCATATGGGGCTATAGTGGCATGGTTCATGCCCGCCCGTGGAGTGTCTATGCCACCATAGGCCTTATGTAACAGTGGCACGTTCATCCAGTCAGTAATGACACTGAATAATGAGACTTTAATATACGTGCCGCTGTTGGTCTTGCTACGCTTGATCAATGCCCTGAGGATGGCACCGTAAGCCGTCATCCCGGTACTGATATCACATAATGATATACCTACCCGTGCAGGGCCTTCTGCAGTCCCTGTCACCGATGACAGGCCGGACTCTGCCTGCACCAGAAGGTCATAGGCCTTTATCTTTGCAAAGGGCCCTTCCTCGCCATAACCTGAGATACTGCACATGATCAGTTGAGGATTGATCTCTTTCAGGCTTTCATAGTCCAGTCCCAGGGAAGCAACGGCCCCGGCCCGTAAATTCTGGATAAACACATCGGCCTGTTGCAAAATATTAAATAATACCTTCCGGTCCGCATTGTCTTTCACATCCAGACACACCGACTCCTTGCCGCGATTGAGCCAGACAAAATAGGCACTCTCGCCATTCACTACATGATCATAATTTCGCGCAAAGTCGCCTTCTGCCCGTTCTATCTTAATCACCCTGGCCCCGGCCTCGGCAAGCAGGTTACTGGCATAGGGTGCCGCCACCGCCTGCTCCAGGGTGACCACCAGGATACCGTCAAGATCACTCATCTGTTAATACGACCGTGGCAGACCCAGGACATGTTCGCCCAGGTAGGCAAGGATGAGGTTGGTGGAGATGGGGGCGATCTGGTACAGACGCGTCTCACGGAATTTTCGTTCAATATCGTATTCCTCTGCCAGGCCAAATCCGCCATGGGATTGCATACACATGTCTGCTGCCGCCCAGGATGCCTCTGATGCCAGCAGCTTGGCCATATTGGCCTCAGCACCGCAATCCTGTCCATCATCAAATAGCCTGATGGCCTTTTCCACCATCAGCTGTGCCGCCTGGGTCTGGGCATATGACCTTGCAATGGGAAACTGTATCCCCTGGTTCTGGCCGATGGGTCTGCCGAACACCTTGCGTTCACCCGCATAGTTTTTCGCTGTCTCAATAAACCACCTGGCATCACCTATACATTCAGAGGCAATCAGTATTCGCTCTGCGTTCATACCAGACAGGATGTATGAAAAACCCTTACCCTCTTCACCGATACGGTTTTCTGCAGGCACAGGGACATTGTCAAAAAAGATCTCTGTAGTGGCATGGTTAAGCATGGTGCGAATTGGACGGATCTCCATGCCATTCTGTTTTGCCTCATTGATATCAACAATAAATACCGACAGGCCATGGGTGCGTTTCTCAACCTGGTCGCGGGGCGTGGTCCTGGCCAGGAGTAACATCAAATCTGAGTGTTCAGCGCGGGAGATCCAGACCTTCTGGCCATTAATGATATACCGACTACCATCCAGGACAGCAGTGGTGCTGATATTGGTGGTATCGGTGCCGGCAGTGGGTTCGGTAACGCCGAAGGCCTGCAGGCGCATGTCACCACTGGCAATAGCGGGTAAAAACTGTTGTTTCTGTTCATCACTGCCGTGACGCAGGATAGTCCCCATGGTATACATCTGCGCGTGACAGGCCGCGGCATTGGCCCCTGCTTCATGGATGGACATGACAATTTCGGCAGCCACACTCAATGGCAGGCCGCTGCCGCCATATTCCTCGGGGATCAGACAAGCCAGCAGGCCGGCATCCGTCAGTGCCTGAACAAACTCTGCGGGATATTGTTGCTCCCTGTCTTTCTCACGCCAGTATTGACCTGAGAAGTCCGAACAGATCTTCGCGACGGTATCGCGTACCTGTTGAATAATTTCATCGTGTTCCATACTTTGTCTTCTTTTTTTAAGACTCCATTTTATCTGATATGAGATAGAAGTTATATCAAGTGCCGAGTGAAATATTACATAACAGCCTACATATTGGAATAATTTGGCCCCGAACCTCCCTCTGGCGGCGTCCAGGTAATATTCTGCGCCGGGTCCTTGATATCACAAACCTTGCAATGAATACAATTTTGCGCATTGATCTGAAACCGCTTGCCATTAGCGTCTTCTACAATTTCATAGACGGCCGCCGGGCAATAGCGTTGAGCCGGCTCATCATACTTCGGGAGATTTTCCGTTAAATGTATTTCCTCGTCAGTGAGCTTAAGGTGTACAGGCTGGTCTTCCTCATGCAAGGTATTTGTAAGATACACCGATGATGTCCGATCAAACGACAGGATGCTATCTGCCTTTGTATATTGCAGCGGTTGAAAATTATCTGCTGTTTGCAGATTTTCAAAATCTGCTTGTGTATCGCCTATTGTCACAGGTAACTTACCGGCAAACAGATTCTGA
Source organism: Candidatus Eutrophobius brisbanensis (assembly GCA_038131795.1). GTDB lineage: Bacteria > Pseudomonadota > Gammaproteobacteria > Eutrophobiales > Eutrophobiaceae > Eutrophobius > Eutrophobius brisbanensis. The sequence goes on from JAYPQE010000003.1 coordinate 915,403, forward strand.
TCAATAAAGTTATATGCCCCGCCAATCACTGTTCCAAACCGATGGATAGCGGCACCGAAGTTTCGGCTTTTATATAATTCATCATGTAACCAGCTTGATTTCAGTTTTTCCGGGTAGGTGTTCAAGATTTCGGTATGAGAGTTGGAGGCATTCATCTGTTCATATACCGATTCAGCGGCGAGCATCCCGGATTTCATTGCCGTATGAACACCCTTGATTTTGGCAAAGTTCAATGTGCCGGCATCACAACCTATCAAAGCACCCCCCGGGAATACCAGATTGGGCAGGGAATAATAGCCCCCCTTGGTAATGGCGCGGGCACCATAGCCCACTCGTTTACCACCATCCAGTACACTCTTAACAAGGGGGTGCGCCTTGAAGCGCTGGAATTCTTCAAAGGGTGACAGGTAAGGATTGCGATAATTCAGGTCAACAATCAAACCCAGAGATACCAGGTTGTTTTCGAAGTGGTAAAGAAACGACCCTCCGGCACTTCTATCACCTAACGGCCAACCGGCACCGTGAATCACGTAACCCGGCTTGTGCTGATCTAGATTGATTTCCCAGAGTTCCTTGAGGCCAATTGCAAAATGTTGCGGCTCGGACTTTGCATCCAGTTCATACTGCGCGATAAGTTGTTTACCCAGGTGCCCCCGACTGCCCTCTGCGAACAGTGTCTGTTTTGCCCGAAGTTCCATACCAGGCATAAACAGGCCCGGCTTTTCATCGCCATTACGATCACGTCCCTGATCACCGGTAATCACGCCTTGCACTATCCCCTGTTCAATGATTACGTCCTGGGCAGCAAATCCCGGATAGATCTCTACCCCAAGTGATTCCGCCTGCTCTGCCAACCATCGACACAGGTTGCCCAGGGAGACAATATAGTTACCAGCATTATTCAATGATTCCGGCAATAACCAGTGGGGCCATTTGATTGCCGAGGTGTCATCTCGAAACAGGTAAAACTCATCAGCCGTGACTTTCACATTAACAGGCGCACCCATGGCCTGCCAATCAGGAAATAATTCATTCAGTGCCCTGGTCTCCAGTATGGCGCCGGAAATGATATGCGCGCCTATCTCGGCCCCCTTCTCTATCAGGCAGACACTAATATCACCACCAGATTCATTCGCTAGTTGTTTCAACCGGCATGCCGCAGACAACCCTGCAGGCCCACCACCCACGATGAGTACATCGTATTCCATTACTTCCCGTTCGATAGACATCTGTCAATTCTACCATCTGCTTTTGTGTTAATCCTCCCGCATCACTTTCTCCTTTACAACCCCCAATCCGTTTCTTTATGCTTTGAGGATGACTAAACACAACAGCCCCAGACGCAGCCTGATATTTACCCCGGCGAACCGTCCTGCCTTGTTTGCCAAGGCAGTGACATCCGGCGCAGACATGATCTGCATAGACCTTGAAGATGCCGTCGCTGATGATCAAAAGGAAGAAGCACGGACAGATGCCCTGAGTTTTTTATTACAGAACAGTGATAGCGGTCCTGAACGCATTGTCAGGATTAATCACCCGAACACACCAACAGGCAAAGATGATTTCAGTGCAGCCATAGATAAAAAGCATATTGCCGGGACAATCCTTGTGCCCAAGATTGAATCGGCAGAGGAAATTATAGACCTGCAAAAGCAAATCACTGAGAAAAAATCAGATCTTAAACTGGCCATTATGATTGAAACAATCCTGGGGGTGGAAAACTGTTTTGGGATACTCAACAAAAATCCGAATCTGGATTTTGTCATGTTCGGCGGCGCAGACCTGGCGGCCCAACTGGGTACAGCAGTTGCACCTGAACCCCTGGCCTATGGACGTGCAAGATTAATCTATGCGGCAAAACATGCCCATGTGGACGTACTGGACATGCCCTGTTTGAATTTCAAGGATGAATATCAGGTCAAAGATGAAACATCTCAAGCAAAACGAATGGGTTTTACAGGTAAGGCAGTCATCCACCCAGCAAATATAAAAACAGTAAACAATAGCTTTACACCGAGTAAAGCAGAACTGGAACTGGCAAGGCGTTTTGTTGAGGCCTATGAAAACAGTACAACCGGTGTGGCCGTGGTGGATGGCAGACTGGTGGAAAAACCTGTCGTGCATGCCATGGAACTGGTCCTCGCCCGCGGCCGGGCGGCGGGATTCATATCCTGACCTAATCAATATTCCCAGAATATTCTCTGTAACTCCTCAACACCACGTGGCTGCGTCAATGCCACCGCGGCCAATATCCTCGCCTTCTGGGGATTAAGATCATGAGATACCACCCAGCGGTTTTCATCGTCTTTCTCTGATGCATTACGAATGACAAAACCACCTTGCATCACCCGTGAAGATCGAATGATATGAATTCCACTTTTACTGATATCTATCACCGTGGGCTTGATATGGGAGGTGACCGACCCATTTCCAGTACCGGCATGAACAATGGCAACGGCACCGTTTTGCTGGTGTTCGCGGTAGACACTGTCATCCATATTGCCGTGGGCATAGACCACCTGCACATTGGCCAGCTCATCAATGGAATCGATATTAAATTCTGAACCGCTACTGTGACGCTTAACCGGGGCGCGAAACCAGTAGGCCTTACGTTCCACTACCATTCCCAGCGCCCCCCAGGGGCTGACAAAGGCATTGGTGCGGATATTGATACTCTTTGAGGCATCGCGCGCGGTATGAATTTCGTCGTTTAATGTAATCAATACACCTTTGCCGCGACTTGATTCACTGGCTGCCAGGGCGACACCATTAAAGAGGTTCAATGCACCATCGGCAGAGATGGCCGTCCCCGGTCGCATGGCCCCCACCATGACAATGGGTTTGTCGGTATTGATCACGAGGTTGAGAAAGTAACCGGTCTCTTCCATAGTATCGGTGCCATGGGTCACCACGATACCATCCACTTCATCAGACTTGACCAGTTCAGACACCCGCCGGCCCAGTTGCATCAACCTCTCATTGGTATAGTCCTGTGATGGTATCTGGAAGACCTGTTCGCCACGGATATTCGCCAGTTCCACCAGTTCCGGTACAGCCTCAATCAGAGCATCCACACCCACAGTGGCCGGCTCATAACTGGCACTTGAGGTACTGGACTTACCTGAACCGGCAATAGTACCTCCCGTGGCCAGAATGACCACATTGGCCAGGTCGTCCTGTGCCTGCACTTTGTTAGATACAGACAAAAGGATACATACTAGGATTGTTAACAGTTTAAACCCTGGTATCATAATATTCATAAGTCAGTATACCTTCGTAATTTCAGTTCTTTATAATAACCTTCCCCAAGAGATATTGTGCTTACCTCCTAATCCGATTAATACTTGAGTATATATCATGGTTACTTATATAACTCTAAATTTACTTATTTTATACACTATATTTATGTTGTGAATCCTACATTGAATGATGATGTTAACAATGAGACATCTTTAGGAAGTTGTCATGTATAAAGTTAAAATTAGCACTTTCTTTAGTTTGATTAGCATCTTCTTTCTCAATTTGGCCTCTGCTGACTGTTGGGAAACACAATCGGAATATGAAATAACTCGAAACTGCGAAGTACGGATAATTTCCATACAAAGCGATTCTGATTCTCTTGAAGATGAAGCGCATTGGCTGGATTACCTTCAAAACAGGCCTAGCTCTACCGCTGAACACCAGGCAGGCGTCTCGCCAAAAGCAAGAAAGATATTCCGGCCTGATGATATTTCTTCCCTTTACTGTGAGTTTAATGAAGATGGTTTGATAACTGAAGCCTATACCATACCCATCACCTGGGACGATGCCCAGCGATGATATGTTTACCTTGGAAAACAGATGTTTAAAGTTGAAGATGGTTTACTGCCATCAAATGAATACCATTACTCATATATCAATACCTGCAAATAGTTATGATAATCTACTGAATGGAGGTGATTATGCACTCCCCATTCAGCGTCAACCAATCAATGGGAAACAGCATATACAATTAACATCCGGTTAGATTTGACTTAAAATTGGCCTATTATGTTTGAAATTCTTATCCGGAGAAACTATGCAACGCATCCCTTTTAACATTCCTGGTGCTTTTGTCCTGTTTCTGATTCTCTCTTTTCCTGCCCTTGCCCAGGACGATTACCGTGCCCGCTATGGTCATGCCGACATGGAGATCAGTTGTGATATCAGTGCCCGGTCTGCATTTACCCGCGGGTTATTACAACTGCATTCTTTTGCGTGGGAGACGGCACGGCAGAGCTTTAAAGAGGCAGCAGAACTGGATAATGAATGTGCGATGGCGTACTGGGGAGTGGCTATGAGTTATTATGATGGCCTGCATGAACACCCCAGTGCAGAAGAAGTAAAACTTGCCAGACAGGCACTGCAACGTGCCCAGGCTGCAAACCATAAAGATATAAGGGAACAGGCATATATCAATGCCATAGGTGAAATATACAAAGGCTATCCCGATGTAGAAAGAGTGGTCCGTGACCGCAACTACAACCAGGCCATGGCAAACATAACAAAGACCTACCCTAATGATGATGAAGCGGCCATCTTTCATGCCCTGTCCATGCTGGCACTGGCCCGTCGTGGTGAAGACGATGTATTGTTAATGCAGGCCGCAGAGATCCTCGAACCCATATTCCAGCGCCTGCCGGATCATCCGGGAATCGCCCATTATCTGATCCATGCCTATGATGATTCCGGCAACCGCGAACTGGGTATCGATGCCGCGAAACGCTATGCAGGTATCGCTCCGTTGATGACCCATGCCCAGCATATGCCGGCGCATATCTTTGCCGGCATCGGCATGTGGAATGAAAGTAATGCATCCAATGCCGGGGCACTTGAGGCCGATCCCAACTACTACCATTCGCTGATGTACCTGGTCTACGGACATTTACAGATGGGTCAATGGTCGATGGCCAGGCAATTGACGGAAGAACTGACTGACCGCACCTATTCAGACCAGGGTGGGCGGTCGGAAAGACGCGGCCTGCACTCGGTCAATACCTGGTTGTTACTGGAAACCCGTGACTGGGAGGCCGCTGCCTCTGCCCCCATGCACTACGATGTAGGACTGGAAGCCGCTGAGACACTTTATGTCCGTGGCATGGGGCTGGCGCGCACCGGCAATCCTCATGAGGCCATTAAGACCCTGGCCTCGTTAAATGATTTGTTAACAGAAATGACTGAACTTAACGATTCCGGCATCTCGGTGCGGACCGAATTGATCAGGATAATGGCCAAAGAGGTAGAGGCCGCCATCGCCATGGCCAATGAACAACATGAGAAGGCCATTACCGCCATGCAAGAGGCCACTGCCATCGAAGATGCCCCCGGTGTCAACCGCGCACCACCGGATTCGGGCACCGGCCTGCCCGCCCATGAAGTCTTCGGTGAAATTTTACTGGAACTTGGCAGTTATGATGAGGCCATAGAGCAATTTCAACTGGCCTTGAAGCGTACCCCAAACCGCCTGCATTCAATACTCGGTTTAGCAAGGTCTGCAGACCTGGCAGGAAATGGGGCATTGGCAAATCAACAATACAGAAAACTGGCGGAGCTGCTAAAAGACGCCGATACAGGGTTTGAGATCCTTGCCGAGGCCAGGGCCTACCTGCAATAGAATATTTACCCTCCCAGGGCCTCGGACAATTGGGGTAACGCCTGGAACAGATCTGCCACCAGGCCATAATCTGCAATCTCAAAGATGGGGGCCTCGGGGTCTTTATTGATGGCAACAATGACCTTACTGTCTTTCATTCCTGCCAGGTGTTGAATGGCCCCTGATATACCCACAGCGATATAGAGTTCAGGTGCCACTACCCTGCCGGTCTGGCCTACCTGGTGATCATTGGATATGTAGCCAGCATCAACAGCAGCACGGGATGCACCAATGGCTGCGCCCAGTTTATCAGCAACTGTTTCCAGCAATTTAAAGTTTTCTGCATCACCCAGGCCACGCCCACCGGAAATCACGACGCGGGCAGTGGTCAGGTCCGGTCTGTCCGACTCGGTTACAATCTCCTCAACAAACTCCGAGATACCGGCCTTTGGAGATGGTGTAATAGCGATGATTTCTGCTGAACTGTTACCTACCTCGGCTGAGTCGAATGCGGTAGTGCGTACGGTTATAACTTTGATGGGTTCCTGGCTTTGTACTGTGGCCACTACATTACCGGCATAGGTTGGCCTGACAAAGGTGTCTGCAGATACAATGCCGGTAATATCCGATAACTGTGAGACATTCAGCAAAGCAGCCAACCTGGGCATAACATTTTTACCAAAGGTTGAAGACGGAGCCAGTATGTAGTGAGTGGTATCTGCAACCTGGTTTTTAATCAATGGTACCAGTTCTTCTGCAAGTTGATGTTGATAATGTTCTGCCTCGGCCAACCACACTCGGGTGACCCCATTAATGTCACTCGCCTGTTTAGCAACATTGTAACAACCCTGTCCTGCCACCAGTACTGTCACATCATCACCGACTTGCGTTGCCGCGGTAACGACAGGCAACACTGCCGGAGACAGGTTGTGATTATCATGTTCTGCAATAATTAATATACTCACTTATATCACCCTTGCCTCATTGCGTAGTTTATTCACCAGCTCGGTCACAGATTCCAGCCTGACTCCCCCACTGCGTTTTGGAGGTTCCTCTTCCTTCAAGGTTTTGACCTGTGAGGCAATGTCAATTTCCAGTTCACTCACATTGATGTTATCGATGGGTTTCTTCCTTGCCTTCATGATATTCGGCAGACTAAGGTAACGGGGCTCATTTAACCTGAGATCCGTTGTGACCACTGCCGGCAAGGACAAAGCCAGGGTTTGTAATCCCATATCCACTTCACGTGTGACCTTTACCTTTTCACCTGCCAGTTCTATGTTTGAGGCAAAGGTCCCCTGGGGCCAACCCAGCAAGGCGGCCAGCATTTGTCCGGTTTGATTATTATCAGCATCAATGGATTGTTTGCCGGCAATCACCAGCTGAGGCGATTCCTGATTAACCACATATTGCAATAGCCTTGCGATCGCCAATGGTTGTAACGATTGGTCTGTCTCTATGAGTATGCCCCGGTCTGCCCCCATGGCCAGACCATGGCGCAGGATATCTTCACTGGCCTTTTGGCCAATAGTGACAACAATCACTTCCTCTGCTTTCCCGGCATCTTTCATCTGCATGGCGGCTTCAATGGCAATTTCACAAAACGGGTTGATACCCATTTTGACATTATTTTGTTCCACACCAGTGCCATCCTGCCTGATTCTGACATGAACGTTTGCATCTATGGTACGTTTTACCGGCACCAGGATCTTCATTTACACCTCACAATTTGTCCCTATTTAATGTAGACTTTTTTACCCATAAAATTATTCATGGCATGCCCGTACAATACACTGATGGAATTAGAAAACAGCAACTCACAGACAGACAGTTTGACTGAACAACTGGTCAAGCTGATTCAGGAAAAGAAAATTATAAACGAGGACCGTCGTACCTGCACATTTTTCCTGCTCGATGCCATTGCCAACGCCATCGCCGGTACTCAAACCACTATGGGCAAAATATTGCTACAGTGGAGCAAGACACAACAACTGATTGACCCGGGTAAGCAGGCATTCGTGGTGGGGGCATTGGTCCATACCCTGGAAATGGACGACCTGCACAAGCAATCAGTAACTCATCCGGGGTGCGTGGTGATTCCTGCTGCCATTGCAATGGCAGCCAATGAAGGCCGAAGTGGCAAGGATTTGCTAGACGCTATACTTATCGGCTACGAGGCCATGTGCCGGGTGGGTAACGCCACAGGCAGGGCCCATTACAAACATTGGCACAGTACCGCCACCTGCGGTCCGTTTGGTTCTGCCCTGGCGGCAGGGCATCTACTCGGATTAAATCCAGAACAGCTGGTGTGGAGCCTGGGTAACGCAGGGACACAATCATCCGGCCTGTGGGAATTTATGAATTCCGGTGGCATGAGCAAACATCTGCACGCCGGCCGGGCTGCAGAATCAGGGATATTAGCTGCACAACTTGCTAAACAAGGTTTCACCGGCCCGACTCAGATCCTGGAAGGTCCACAAGGACTGTTTGCCGCTGCCTGTCCGGATGCCAGTCCCCATGAGGTGATTGCCGAACCCAACAGTCCATGGCAATTGACCAGGACATCCATAAAACCCTGGCCATCCTGCCGCCATACCCACCCAGCCATTGATGCCGCATTGGAATTATATTCCCTGGTTGATGCACCTGCAGAAATAAATGTACGGACCTACCAGGCCGCACTGGACGTCTGCGACCGGGTCACACCCGAAAATGAATATGAGGCGAAATTTTCTCTGCAACATTGTGTAGCCATGGCACTGATGGACGGAAAGATAGGGTTTGATTCGTTTGATGGCCCGGCCAGGAAACGTATTCGAGAAATAAGAAACAAGGTAACGCTTGAAGTATCAGCTGACTGTGAAACGGCCTACCCTCACAACTGGGGCTGCGAAGTGATGATGACCACAGAGAGAGGCGAGGGATTCTCAACCATCAGAAAACACTGCAAGGGTGATCCCGAATTCCCCCTGGATGACTATGAGATGCAGGATAAAGCGGGTCTGTTACTCAGCCATGCAGGCATTAACAAGGATGAACAACAACGCCTAATCAGTTATATTCTCAGTCTGTCTGAACAGACCACAGTTGTCGATTTAATATCGCTACTGGAAATAAAAATTTAATCACTCCATTAGACATTAACGGAAAATTATCATGTCAATAATCAAAAAACAGGACTTTATCGACAGCATTGCCGATGCGTTACAGTACATCTCTTATTATCACCCGGTGGATTTTATCCAGGCGGTAAACAAGGCATACGAAAAAGAGGAATCCAAGCCGGCCCGGGATGCACTGGCACAGATCCTGGTAAATTCACGTATGTGTGCCGAAGGGAAACGCCCCATATGCCAGGACACGGGTATCGTGACAGTCTTCCTGGATATCGGTATGGACGTTCAATGGGATTCTGATATGGGCATTTATGACATGGTGAATGAAGGCGTACGCCGTGCCTATACCCACCCGGACAATCTCCTGAGGGCATCAATCGTAGCAGACCCCGCCGGTGCACGGAAGAATACCCGTGATAACACCCCCGCAGTAACGCATATTAATATAGTCCCGGGCGACAAGGTCCATGTAAATGTTGCCGCCAAGGGTGGTGGTTCGGAAAATAAATCCAAATTCACCATGCTCAATCCCAGTGACAGCATTGTGGACTGGATTACCCAAACTGTACCTACATTAGGTGCCGGCTGGTGTCCTCCCGGTATTTTGGGGATCGGGGTGGGCGGTACCGCAGAAAAGGCTTTGTTAATGGCCAAGCACTCTCTGATGGAGCCCATCGATATTCAGGACCTGATTGAGCGCGGTCCCAGTAATCGAATCGAGGAGCTCAGGCTGGAGATCTACGACAAGGTCAATGACCTGGGGATCGGTGCCCAGGGTCTGGGTGGTCTGACCACCGTTCTGGATGTGAAGATCCTGGACTACCCTACCCACGCGGCATCATTACCCGTTGCTATGATCCCCAACTGTGCCGCCACACGGCATGCCCACTTTACCCTGGATGGCACTGGCCCTGTATCCCAGACCCCGCCTGATTTGGATGATTGGCCGGACATCAGCTGGGAGGCCGGTGAAAATACCAAAGCGATTAATCTGGATGATGTCACCCGCAGTGACGTAGAAACCTGGAAGGCCGGAGACACCATATTATTGTCCGGTAAGATCCTCACCGGACGGGACGCCGCCCATAAACGTATACAGGGCCTGCTGGAAAGTGGTGAAGGACTGCCGGATGGCGTGGATTTTACCAACCGGTTTATCTATTACGTGGGCCCTGTGGAGCCAGTCCGTAATGAAGTGGTAGGACCGGCCGGCCCGACCACTGCCACCCGCATGGACAAGTTTACCGATATGATGTTAACACAAACCGGCTTAATCGGAATGGTAGGTAAGGCAGAACGGGGCCCGGCGGCGGTGGAGACCATCAAAAAACACAAGGCCGTGTACCTCATTGCCGTGGGCGGCGCGGCTTACCTTATATCCAAAGCCATTACCGCTCAGCGTACGGTGGCATTTGATGACCTTGGTATGGAAGCCATCTATGAATTTGAAGTAAAAGATATGCCTGTGACTGTAGCCGTAGATTCAAACGGTAATTCCATACATAACAGCGGACCGGCGGAATGGAAAAAGATTATTATCGAGAAAAAGTCCGGTTGACCTGAGTGATTGGTGAGGGGGAGCAAATGAAACGATATCAATCAGTATACTACATAGCTGTATTTTTTCTGTTGTCATGGACTGTTCAATCCCAGGAATATGCCGGCCAGCACATTGACTTACCTGGCGTGAAACTCTGGGTGGTTGATACGGGCGGTAGCGGTGAACCGGTCATCTTGCTGCATCCACGGACTGGTAATGCTGATTTCTTTCAGGCTTCCTTACCGGTATTGGCAAAGGCCGGCTATCGGGCCATAGCCATTGACTTTCCTGGTTGGGGCAGGAGCATGGTGGACGATCCTGCAAATACGACCCCGGTGGCCATTACCCTGGATAATCTGTTCGATAGACTGCGTTTTAATTCAATACACCTGGTGGGTACCGCAATGGGAGGCTATATCGCCCTGGACTATGCTACTTATAAACCAGAACGGCTTAAGACCCTGACCATTGCAGCCAGCGGCCTGGGGCTACAAGGTGACACTGAATACGATGAATACAGGAAAGCGGCTGAGATCCCAGGGATGGCAAGCCAACCGGCGCACATCCGAGAGGTCAGTCCCGACTACCGGGCCAGCAACCCACAAGGCCTGGAAGAATGGTTGGTGATCCATGAACATGGACAGCAACAGGGCGTGGCGCGTGCCCCGTTATTAAGACCCAATACCCCTGATAAACTTGCAGATATTCAGGCCCCGACACTGTTAATGGCCGGTGGCATTGATCTGGTCACCCCTTCCGGGGCCATGAGACTCTGGGGCCGTCACATCACTGCCTCAAAGGAATTTATAGTCATTCCTGAGGCAGGACATGTACTGGTATGGGAGAAACCTGAGGTATTTAATGAGGAATTACTGGGCTTTTTAAAACAATACTAAGCCCCTGGAAAACCCGATACTTTGGGCTCAAACCGAAATACCTGGAAAATCCACAAGGATTTAACCATAATTACCCTATTCGTAAATCGCAACTAACTTCTACTGGGGGACAAGGTTGATGATAATATTCAAAAAACACATTCCTAGACGTACGTTTCTTCGTGGTCTTGGTGCCTCGGTGGCCCTGCCAATGCTGGATGCCATGGTCCCGGCCCTGGCCAATCCCAGGCAAGCTCTGACAAAAATGCCTGTCAGGGTTGGCTATGTTTACACGCCAAACGGCATCATCCGGGATCGTTTCCGTCCCAAAACCACAGGTACTGATTTCGAGCTGTCAGACATGCTCAAGCAATGGGAACCGTATCGTAATCAACTCCTGGTCCTCAGTAACCTGGACAACGCTGAAGTTGAAAGGATCAATGGCCATGCAGGAGGCGCCTCGGCATTTTTAACGAGCTGTATTGCGAAAAAGACTCTGAGTGATGTGGAAGCCGGTACCTCTGTCGATCAGATTATTGCCAAAAAGTTTGGACAGGAGACACCACTTGGCTCATTAGAGATGTGTATTGAAAATGCAGCTGAAATGGCCGGACAGTCTGAAGGTGCCTACAGTTCTGCCTATACCAATACCATTACCTGGGCAAGCCCCACTTCACCATTGCCCATGGTCCACAGACCAAGGGACATATTTGAGCGGTTATTTGGCGGCGCCGGTGCAACCGTGCAGGCACGTCAGGAGCGCATCCAGGAACAAAAAAGTATCCTTGACTTTGTCAGAGAGGACTTTGCCCGCACCAAGAAAAAACTGGGAGGCAGTGATCTCTCAAAGCTGGATGAATTTACCGAGACCCTGCGTGATGTAGAACTCCGTATTCAAAAATCGGCCTCGAGCAACTTCGACGATATGCCAGAAATTCAGCGCCCGATAGGTGTACCTGAATATGGCGAACACGTGGATCTGATGTTTGACCTGGCATTAATTGCGTTTCAAACAGATATGACCAGGGTATTCACCTTTATGATAGCCCGCGAGTTCAGTGAACTGGTCTTTACCAACCTTGGACACAGTGATCCATACCACCCCACAACCCATCACCGCGGCAACAAGGGCAAAATCAAGCGTGCTGGCGATATCAATGTCTACCAGGCCAGTCTGTTTGCCAAGTTCCTGGCAAAGATGAGGAACACCAAGGACATTGACGGTTCAACACTACTGGATAATTCCATGTTGGTATATGGTGCCGGCCTGGGTGATGGTGATATCCATAGCCAATGGAACGTGCCTATCGCAATATTAGGTGGTGGTAGTGGCAAACTGAAGACTGGACGCCATATTGCCTACGAAGATGGTACACCACTCGCCAACCTGCATGTCGCTATGATGAACATGCTGGGAATCGAGACAGAGACATTTGGTAACCTGGAAGGGACTTCTACAGGAGAGCTGGACCTGAAGCGCACTTCCTGACCCATTTCATTGTTACAATAAACATCACGGGCAGATAATTCAGATTATCTGCCCATTTTTTTGTCTGTTATTTACGTTCGTGGGTAAAAATATCCCTGAAAAAATCCATTAGGGTTTCCTCTGCCAGATCTGTAATTTCACCTGCATCATAAAATCTACCATAACAGGTTGGGCAGCTTTCAAAATGGATATGGGGTTGCCTGGGATCTGACATCTTAATCATCTTACTATTAGCACAGACCGGACAGAATATATCGTCCCTGGCATCATATTACCTGCCAACATCGGGATCGCCTGTATCAATATCATTGGCGATGCTTTTAATATCCTTATATTCCAGCATGTCCAGCCATAGGCCCTTGCATCCTATGCATCGGTCCACGTCAGCATAAATGCTGTGGACCTGTTCCATTTCCTGGCTGCACTTAGGACATTTCATTGAGAGGTTTCAGAATAATTAATTACTTGGATTGTTCTACCATGTCGGCCAGACGTTTACCGAGAATATAGCTGATATTGAAATTCAATTTGGCGACAATGTTGGGAAAGTATTTCAGATCTTTTTGTAATCTTTCGTAATCAAATTTCAATGCGGTTAAATCAGAGCTGGCACGAATATCTGCGGTTCGCTGGGTCTCGCGGATGTACCCTATTTCACCAAAAATCTGACCACACCCCATGGTGGCCAGGACGGTCTCCTGACCGTCGTCACGGCGAATTACGTCTGCCTCACCGGTGAGTATTAAAAACATACTACGCCCTGTGGTGTCCTGTTCAATCAACAGTTCTCCGGCCTTAAATTCATGCAACTCTGATATCAATATGGCCTTACGGCGTTGATAGTCAGTCATATTATGAAATAGAGTACAATTTTCCAGTGAGTCTTCATCCAGTGACATCGCCAGTATCTGGTAAAGTCCGACCAATCGGATCTTGGACATTAAAATGGGCGTAATTAACAAATTAGTCAGAATAGACAATAGCACAGTGGCCGTGATCAGCGCGCCAAACTGGGCAACAACAGTAAATTCCGACAGCGTCAAAATACTAAAGCCCACAGACAATGCAATGGTAGATATGATCATAGATGGTGCCACTTCATTGACTGCTGCATTCACCGCACCTATAAAATCAGAAGACTTCCGGCAGCGATCAATATAACGTGTTAACAGATATATTGTGCCATCCACTGCCAGCGCCACTGCAATCACACCCACCATGGCCGTCCCGGGATTCAGTGGTATATTTAATAACCCCATTACCCCAAACATAATCACCACCGGAACGACTGCGGGGATTAAGGCAATAATGCCACCCTTATAGGATGTAAATAAGATAGAAACAATAACAAATATCAGGCATATCAATATTGCAAAACTACTGACCTGGGCGTATTTAAGACTTTCTGCAGCCTGATGAACCATAAGGTTTTTTCCGACGACATTCGATACCAGTTCAGCACCGGCAAACTGACTGACCACACCTTCAAGTTCGCTAATATAATTGTTCAGCAGTCTGGAATCATTAATGTGGTGTCTGACAATGATATTGGCACGGCTGAAGTCCTGACTAACATAACTCTCTAATTCAGTTCTATGAAACAACACCAGATACTGGGCCACCAGTTGTCGGGAACGAGGCAGAGGCAGGCCTGGTTGTTCACCTTGAATTTCTTTGTTAACATATTTCAATAAATCTGCCAGTGACCGGCTACTGTCAAACACTTGTTGCTCACGAACAAAATCCTGAATCAGCGATAACTTTTCTATATTTCTTGGCTCTAAAAATGCTTTTTCCGAATTGGACTCAAGGGTAATAAAAAATGCATGCGCACCGGACAGTTCTTCATGTAAGCGTTCATGATCCTGCATCAGGGTCTGGTTATCTGAAAAATACAACAGCGGATCATTAGTCACATAAAATGTTGAGGCATGATAAAAGAAATAAGCGCTGGCAATTAAAGTTATTAATAATACGGCTCCGGCAAACTTTCCGTGAGAATGACTGTACGTCAGGATGAACTTGCCCGGATAGCTCACATCTTCGTTTTTGGTAATAAAATTACGGAAGGTGTGCTGATAGAACCTTAATAGGTTGGGTATTAATAAAATGGATATGACACCGTGGACTAATATGGCAAACGTGGATGCAATTGCAAAATCACGAATGATGCCTATTTCATTGAACAAATTACTGGCAAAAGCGATGGCGATAATGGAAATCGCTAGCAGAAATGACAGTCCGGATTTTCTGGATAATTTTTTTATCAGCTCTTCGTGCGGCAAATCTGAATATTTTTTCAATCGTTTTAAATAGGCAATCACAAGATGCATTGTGGTAAATGCGGAAATAATAATTATCAACAGGGGTAAAATTGTGCTTAATATATTGATTGGAATCCCGAACCAGCCCTGCAATCCAAATGTCCAGACGATGGCGATGGCTGAGGTAATCAGTGGGATCGCTGCCGCAAGGACGCTTCTCACAAAGATAAGTATTATTATCAGTACCACCAGGGCCGACAAAGGACCTAATGATATGAAGTCTTCAGCAAGCTGTGTTTTAAGCTCGTAATTTAGCCTGGGGGTACCGATTTGAATGAGGTCTTGCACCCCCCCTCTCACATTATCGAGTTCAGCCTCAATATCCAGGTATATTTGCTCCTGGATATTTTGCGTTGCAAATTCATCTTCAAGAGAGACCACCATTACAGATACCCGTCCATGGTCTGCAAAGAAAGTATCGATAAAAAGCTGATTTTGTAGTAGCAAATTACGCAGTGATGCAATGTCCAGCTCACTGTTCATATCCCGATTTATAACCAGGCCGGACTCTAACTCACTATCAACTCGTTGCAAGGTTCTCAACGTAAACAGGCTGGACACTGACCTCACACCCTCTACCTGCTCCAGGGCCCCATGCAACCCATTGATTACCTGTAATTTATCCAGTGACCAGATATCTTCATCTTCGATAAAAATATACACATTGTCATCGGTCCCAAATTCTTCCAGTACCCGTTGGTAAGCCAACCTATCAGGATCGCTGGATGCAATTAGACTGTCCAACCCCGTATCAATTGTCAGTTTAGGGATGCCTAAGGCCATTAAAAAGGTCAACGCAATCAGGCTCAACCAGACAAGTTGACGATTACGGATTCCGAATAAATATATGCCCTGCAGCATTACTGGTACCCTCGGCTTTGTGGCACGGTGGCGATGGAATTATCAAAGTCATTGACACCGGCATCAATCAGTTCAGATTCAAGCTGTTCTTCTTCTGTAGGACTTAAGTCCAAAGGCGGTTTATTTTCCAGCATCCAGTTTGCTGTAAAGACGTCATTGGATACGAGACTATCTGAAATGACACGTTTTTTTACCTTTATCAAGGTGCTATGAAGTTTATTTCTGTCAGTCATATAGAGCATGGAAGCACTAAGCACGTCTGCAGAATTTTTATTTAAATTATGCATGGATAATTGCTTAAAGACTATGTCATTTTGATCGTAAAAATTTGTCCGCGTAACAAACATATCATCCTGGCGAATTTGATGGGTCATAATTCGCCTGGAGTTATTCGCATCCTCCGAATTACCATAAACATCTATTACATAGTAATTAACATCGCCTATTTTCCTGTCAGCTTGCCGCTTATATTGATATTCATCATTAAAGATATTACTGATTTGACTGAGGCTGAAATCCATTCCAAACAGTCCTTCATTATCATTCCACAAACTCAGGTGTTTTAATAACTCACCACTTGCCGGCAGGTATAGAAAGACATCCGGTTCTGTCTCCATGACCTGTTCGACCAGGATGGCCACCCCCTCATATTCTTCTGGCTTATCAAAAACCAGTAAAAATTTAATGGCATTATTATCTGTAATCCGGGTATATTTTCTTAATTGCCTGGTATCTCGACGGCCTGCTTGATCAGTTAAAATGG
Organism: Candidatus Eutrophobius brisbanensis; assembly: GCA_038131795.1. Lineage (GTDB taxonomy): Bacteria > Pseudomonadota > Gammaproteobacteria > Eutrophobiales > Eutrophobiaceae > Eutrophobius > Eutrophobius brisbanensis. The sequence goes on from JAYPQE010000003.1 coordinate 931,982, forward strand.
CAGAAATTTCTTCATAGACGTGGCGTTCAAGTCTCTGGTTATTTTTCACTACACTCATTATATCTGCCGCAGTCAAATCCATTTCTTCCTGTGCCGTAACAGATAAGACCGTCAGCAGGCTGAGGACTATCAATGACCATTTAGATATTGGCATACCTTCTTTACTCACCAGTTATACTGTCTGCGATCAATTGGCTTAACTGGCCATAAAGTTCCTTCATGGCAAAGACAGTATTTTCATAATCATCCATTGCATATGTCTGGTTACTGGACAATGTTGCATTATGGGTGCTGACTTGCCCCTGATTTTGATTATCGAGTACCTGCCACCTGGCACTCAATGTCACATAGCCGTCGTAATTTCGCTCAAACTGCTCAATGTGGATCTGCAGACGATAATCGGCTTTGGACAGTGTGCGATTGATTGGCGTCCCCACATCATTGGTCCCCAACAAATCTGAAAGATTTTGTGCCATGGTCCTTAACAGGTTTTTTCTGAAATTATCGCCCCACTGGTTATCTTCAGAAAAATACAGTTGATTTGAATTGCCTCTACTGACGATATTGAACCTTTCCATATACTGTGGAATATTAAGGTCCATTATTTCAACTACCAGGTCGGTCTCTTTCCGGTTAGCAGTCGCAAAATCCATAGGGTCAATCATAAAATAGCGTATTGTTGCGCTACCGCCAGCACATCCCGTTAACATGAGTACGATGAAAGCCACCAGGATTTTTTTCTGACAAATAAAGGTTCTTTCCATAACTATTCTCCGTCTCCATCCCTGCCGAACAACAGTGACTGGGGGTTTCGTTCTAATATCTCAACCAATGCCCTGATAGATCGGGCTGTTTCTTCCAGTTCACTGGTTAATTGGATGACGTTATATTGCATGGGTGAATTGGGTTCGAGTATGTTGTTGGTTAAATCCAGTGTGGTGCGTAGGTTTTGTAATACGTCACGCCCGGCAGTAATGGTCTCATCCAGGTTTGCTTCATCAACTGACTGCAAAATATTTTTAAACGATTCCATGGACGCTTCCAGGTTAACCAATGATGCCTGGATGGCAGGTGAATTAAACAGCGAATTGGTCCCTTCCAGTGTCCCAAGTAACTCCCTGCCGATGTCTTCCAGGTTAATGGTATCCAGCCGGGAGACAAATGCCTCCAGTGAGTTGGTAATGGATTCAATACTCGCAGAAGATACGGTAGGCATCTCGGGCACTGTATCATTGGCAGCGACCAGATCCATTGGATCATCCGGATTCATAACCAGTTCGACATAGAGTTGGCCTGTAATCAGACTGCCCGATTGCAACCGGGCCTTTAAACCGTTATTAATGAGGTTGGTAATCGTATCTTCAGAATCTGACAAGCCCGTTTCATCCCTGAAAGCAATTCTTTCCGGTTCAATTTCAAATAACACCGGGATAAGAAAACTTTCATCCTGACTGTCATATTCCAGCCTGAAATCCAGTACTGAACCCACCTGTATGCCTCGAAATTCCACAGGAGCCCCCGGGCTTAATCCACGTACCGAACTATTAAAGTAAGCAACATAATTGATCTTTCGAGTATAGGCATTTTCATCCATGTCACCGTAGCTGTTGTGTAAAGTATAGACCAGCCCCTGTATGTCCGTTGTCGTTTGCTCCAATGTTTCCGGGGTATCGAAGGCAATTCCACCGAAAATTAAACTTTTAACCGATTCAGTACGGACATTAACGCCGTTGGCAGATACATCTACCTCCATACCGCTGACGTTCCAGAAACGGGTATTGCCCTGTACCAGCTGGTCAAAGGGATCATTTACAAAAATGTGGATATAGACGCTCTCCCTGTCATTTGCCAGTTCATATCCCAGCACCTCACCCGCCTGTATCCCTTTATAATAAACGGGAGAACCAATGTCGATTGAACCGAGTTTATCTGCCATTAATACAACCTGCTGACCAATCGTCTCAGACAATACGACTGGTGGATTTTCCAATCCAACAAAATGAAACTGTGGTGCACCCTGTCCCGGTTCAACAGAGATATAGGCACCTGAAATAATGGTTTCCAGCCCTGATACACCACTGAGGCTCAATTGTGGCCTGACGACCCAGAACTGAGTATTGCGTCTGAGAAATGAATCCATTCCCTGGTTAAATCGTGCACTCAAAATCACATGGGAAAAATCTTCGCTGAATTCCATCCCTTCAATCACGCCAATATTAACGTTCTTATATTTTATTCTTGTGGTCCCGACTTCGATTCCATCAGCAGTCAAAAAACTGACCGTTGCAACCGGGCCTTGTTCAGACAGGGTCTTAACAATCAACCATCCCCCTACTAATGCTGTGATAATGGGGATGATCCAGACCATGGAAATGCCTGAGCGGTGTTCAATTTTTGGAGAAGCGACTTCCATTATTCCATCACCGTCTTTTCATCCTGTTGATTCGCACTGTCCCAGATAAGGCGGGGGTCAAAACTATGTGCAGCAAACATGGTCACCACAACCACCCCTGCAAAAAAAGAAGCGCCAATACCCGGTCGTATTGTGGACAGAACATCCAGACTCACCAATGCAGATAAAATTCCCACCAGGAAAATATCCACCATGGACCATGCACCCACAGTTTCCGTAATACGGTAAAGTACTGCCCTGTCCCTGGGACGCCACTTTGAGCCGTTTTGTACCGAGATTAATAAAAATGCAAGGATCATCAGTTTCATTACGGGAATAACGATACTGGCTACAAAAACAATCATGGCCAATCCCCACATACCCCCCTCTATAAGATGCAATACTCCGCTCATAATTGTGCTAGGTTCCCCCTGGCCAAAACGAATGACAGTCATCACCGGATAAACATTTGCAGGAATAATCAGTATCGTTGCCGTCATCACCAGTGCCCAGGTGCGAGTAATACTGTCGACCTTACGGTGATGAATAGAGGCCTCACAACGGGGACATTCTTCCAATCCCGGCCTGGCACTGGTCAATAATCCACAGGTATGACAATTCATCAGTTGTTTGGGATCGGACAGGTCTGGTGGACTGTAATCCAGATGTTCCCAAATGGCTTCCGGGTCAAAATTTGCGCGGGCTGCGGCAAACGCAACTAACAGGCCGACCAGGGCATATAATGAAGGGCCAGTGATGACATTGGCCAAATCTTGTAATTTCACGATGGCAATCAGGACACCCAGCATAAAGACACTGATAAGGCTCCAGGGATTGATTGCTTCAATCATTCGGTAAACCAGACCCATGGCAGGTGGCACCATCCCCAGCCGTAGCGGTATCAGTAAATAAAGCATGCCGATAATGTTAATAAATGGAAAACCGATACTGGTAAAAAAGATCAGGACACCCAGGTCAGGCATCCCCATCTGGTACATGGCAAGCCCACCCGATAGCAAAATATTATCTTCCACTCGACCACCCAGTTCCAGTGATAAAAAAGGATATATATTGGCAAGGACGAATAACATTAATGCAGTCAGGTACAGGGCGATGCCTCGATCAAGACTGTTTTTTACATGTCGATAGAGCTCTGCACCACACTGCGTACAACTGGCCTTACCTGAGACAGCGATAGGCTCATAGTGGCATAACTGGTCACATTCGTGACACGCGATGATTTTCCCCTTCACCTTCAATGACACAACACAATCCCAATATTTTTGTTGTTATATTGATATATGCCCCAATATCAAATTCTGCCCGCCTGGGCACAAAAAGCCAAGTCATTTAACTGTATTTCCCTGACAATATTCCTGGAATATGCAGTTTAACCGGGAGTTTGTCTCAGGTTAAAGAGCCAGATTCCGGTGATAATTATGGCCAGGCCTGCAAAATGGTACCAGCTGATGACTTCATCGATGAAGATATATGCCAAAACAGCAGTGAGGATAGGCACCAGGTTTATAAATAATCCGGCACGATTTGCACCCACCAGTTCAATGCCCCTGTTCCAGCACATATAGGACAGAACAGATGGAAATATTCCAATCACAATCAGACCTGTAATCACCCGGTGATTAAACTGAATAAATTCCCCCTGAACATATTCAAATAAAAACAAGGGAAACGAGACCAGCGCACCAAGTATGATTAAGGATGTGAGCAGACTCAGTGGGTGTATTGCCGGTTTTTTATGGAGTAATACAGGGTAAAGTGCCCCGCAAAACACACTCAGTAACATCCACAAATCACCTTTGACAAATTCCAGTGTAGTAATACTGGCAGGATTACCTCTGAAAATGACAATCATCACCCCCAGGAAGCTGATGACCATTCCAATGATTTGAGGCCGGCTAAGAGAAACGTTTAATAACAGGTGAGAAAACAACACAATTGTTACTGGAAGTATACTTGATATCAGCCCAACATTTACTGCAGACGTTGTCTGCAAGGCTATATAAAGCAGGGAGTTAAATGCGCTGATACCTGTTGCCGATATCAATAATAATCGTTTCCACCATTGACGAATAAGCTTCCAGTCTTTTTTCAAATAAGGCCAGGCAAAAGGTAAAATAATGAATGATGCAACTAACCAGCGTACAAACGTAAAACTCAGAGGTGGGACATAAGGGATGATACCTTTGGCAACAACGTTATGACCGGACCAGAATAATACTGCTAAAAATAACAACAACACCGGCATTGAGTTGATCCATCCTCTAGATTATCTGCTGAAACACAACATTACTTGATAACAAGAATGAAAAGCAAACAAAAATATTAGTCGAATAAAATGCCGTTAATTATCTTTAATATTTTGATTTTGATCTACAAGCTGGGAATGAAACACTTTTAAATCACTCATGAACCTGGCCTGAATACTCAATGGTAAGGCAATGACTTTCATGCCCGCCTTGAGACGGTAAACCAGGCCAGGAAATTGCCAGACTTGTTGTAATCGCGATTGTTTGTCATCCCGTAAAGTGGCACATTCAGCGAGGTCGTCCACCACCTGAATGGCCCGTTCCCACTCCAGACTATCCATGCTGTATTGACAAAAGATACCGGCGAGTAATTCACTCCAATGATCAAATAAAAATGATTCAATCATCTCCGGCAGTTCCTGTTCAGCAATCTTCTGTTTTATCTGATTTTGTACCTACAGTTTCACCAACTGTGGATCATAGTGTTCTGTTTTATCTGGAGGTTGTGCATTTATATCTGTACTGTCCCTGGAGTCATTATTAACTACCTGCGTATAACTGTTTTCCTGCAAACAAAAATCCAGCAACGCATTAATATCGCCATATATATTGACCAGGTCCATTGCCACCTGTCGTTGAAACATTTGTAGCATAATCAGGCGGACCTCTGCCCCGCATCGTAAATCATCACACGAATCCCAAAAGGCATTGTAAATAATCTCTGGTTGCAGGGGGTTCACAACATTATCTGGATCTATATTATCCAGCATACTATTGATGTTTTTATCGAGAACCAGGAGCGCCTGCCTGCATTCTTGTCGTGTGTGCTCAACAGGTTCATGAAGAATACTGATTTCCTCTGCTGTTTCGGCTTTATTCTGCTCATTTTCACCCGTATCACCATCCATGTCATTGTTGCATGTATCTAAGGCGATTAGCTGCCGAACGATAGCGAGATAACAATCCGACAGGCGACTTTCAAATCTGACCTGAATCTCCCTTTTCTTAAGTCGCGACTCCCTTATAGCCTTACACCAGCGGTTTTAAAACCACCCTCGCAAATATGGCCAATTGCGTCTCCTGAATTGTGAACCGCATCAATTCAAATTCACAAATATTATTTTTTCTTTTTCGGAACGTATAAATCCGTAATCGTGCCATCAAATACTTCTGATGCAAATGCGACTGTCTCAGATAGTGTGGGGTGAGGATGAATTGTCAGACTGATGTCTTCGGCTTCACAGTTCATTTCAATGGCCAACGCCGCCTCAGCAATCAGATCACCAGCATTGGGTCCAACGATACCGGCACCTATAACCTGTTGACTCTTATTGTCAAAGAGTAACTTGGTGACGCCTTCACTGCGACCCAGACTCAAAGAACGGCCACTGGCAGCCCAGGGGAATACCCCTTTGCCATAATCCAGTCCTTTTTCCTTTGCCTCAGTTTCCGTCAATCCCACCCAGGCTACTTCTGGATCAGTATAGGCAACTGACGGGATGACCCTGGCAACAAATGCACTTTTTTCACCTGCACAAACAGCTGCTGCAACCTTGCCTTCATGGGTAGCCTTGTGCGCCAGCATAGGTTGACCAGTTATGTCGCCGATGGCGAAGATATTCTGTACATTGGTACGCTGTTGTTCGTCAACATTGATAAATCCACGTTCATCCACATTGACACCGGCATTCTCTGCACCGATCTTTTTGCCATTGGGCGTCCGGCCAACGGCCACCAGGACACAATCAAAGGTATCTTCTTTGGGTGCCTTATCACCTTCGAAGGCTACAACCATCCCCTTCTTGTCGGCCTTGACTGCAGTGACTTTGGTACTTAAATAAATGTTTTCGTATTGTGAAGTGATACGTTTTTGCAAAGGCTTGACGATATCCGGATCAGCACCGGGTATAAGTCGGTCCAGCATCTCGACCACAGTAATCTTCGAACCCAACTCATGATAAACCGTAGCCATTTCCAGACCGATAATACCACCGCCCAGCACCAGCATGCGTTCAGGTATGCGTTCCAGCTTTAATGCCCCGGTGGAATTGATCACCCTGGGGTCTTCAGGAAGAAAGGGTAATTTAACAGGTTCGGAACCGGCGGCGATAATGGCATTCTTAAAGCGCACGCTCTGTTTGCCATTGTCAGATTCCACTTCCAGCTCATTGGCGTTAACGAATCGCCCCACACCGTGGATAATCTCTACCTTACGCTGTTTGGCCAACCCTTTTAGGCCACCTGTCAACTGCCCTACTACCTTGTCTTTCCAGCCACCTAATTTTTCGATATCAATTTTGGGTTCACCGAAATCGATGCCGAATTCACTTGCCTCACTGGTTTCGGCTATCACCTTGGCGGCATGTAATAAGGCCTTGGAAGGAATACAGCCAACATTCAAACAGACTCCACCTATGGAAGGATAGCGTTCAACCAGGACGGTCTTTAAACCAAGATCAGCTGCATGAAAGGCAGCAGTGTAACCACCTGGTCCGGAACCCAGGACGACGACATCTACCGCGCCATCATCAGACTCTTTTATATTACTATTGGGGGTGGTTTCAGTTTTTTGTTTAGGCGTTTTTTTCTCTGCCGGCGTGGTGGCTGTTTGTTCGCCTTCCAACGTTAATATTAGATCGCCTTCTGAGACCTTGTCACCGACCTTAATCTGTATAGATTGGATTACCCCAGCGCTATCTGACGGCACCTCCATGGTGGCCTTGTCACTCTCAAGCACGATCACCGGATCTTCAGCTTCAATGCTATCACCGGGCTTAACGGGAATTTCGATGATCTCAACGCCACTGAAATCACCTATATTGGGTACTTTTACTTCAATTGGCATGTTTCGCGTCCTTCTTTTCTTTAATAATTCCTGGATATCCCAGCCGTCATATTACACAAATGGACGCTGAGTTGGATCGGGAAAAAAATTTCACCTCTCGGACCCGAAAATTTGCTGAGAAAAAATAATTTATTTATGGGCAGCGCCAATCTTCCCTTGTTCATAAAGTTTGACAGCCTCTCATCCTGTGAACTGCCCCCTCCATAAGTCCCTGAAATTAATCATTTTGCAGTCAATATTTCCATGATATACAGGATTTTATCCACAGGTTAATAAGATTTAAATAACAGCAAATTACACATCATCTTGTGGTTTAATTGGCACTTGACCACATTTTGTAGGGGTGCTATAAATTCACCTTACAAATAAAACTTCAACTTATTTCTAACTTTATACAACGACCAATTTGTCAAGCAGTTTATTGTCATTGGGGGAATGTTTTTTGATGGAGGCAAAGAAGGTAGTGGTCACAGAAACGGTAACTGATAAAGAAAAAACTAATGTTGCTCACATTGCAGATGCAATAACCAACGATACAACACAATCGGAATTTAATGCCTATCAGCCGGGTGGATATAAAGTCATCCGCCGCAATGGCAAGGTCACAGCGTTTGATCCAAGCAAAGTGGCTGTGGCCTTGACCAAGGCATTTTTGAGCGTTGAAGGTGGCACAGCGGCTGCCTCTAACCGCATACACGATATCGTCGATGACTTAACCAATCAGGTGATACATGGCGTCACTCGAAACATGAGCGCCGGTGGGACAGTCCATATTGAAGATATCCAGGATTATGTTGAACTGGCCCTCATGCGTGCCGGGCAACAAAAGGTTGCCCATGCTTATGTTATTTACCGCGAGGACAGGGCCCGGGAGAGAGCGGAAAAAAGCAATATAAATCAAGAGGCTATCACCAAAGATAAAGAACCCATTAATGTCACACGGGAAGATGGCACAGTAGTCCCACTGGACATGAATCGCCTGATTGAGATTATCAATGAGGCCTGCTCAGATCTGGAATATGTTGAGGGGCATCTCATCATAGATGATGCGTATCGTAACCTGTTTGAAGGGGTGAAAGAGCAGGACGTTAACCATGCCCTGGTGATGAGTGCCAGAACATTAATCGAAAAGGAACCCAATTACACCTATGTTGCTGCCCGTATCCTGCTTGACCAGTTAAGACAGGAGGCCTTGAGTTATATTGAAGATACCCATACCCGGGCCACACAGTCTGAAATGTCTGATAAATACGGTTCCTATTTTGGTAAGTATATTAACCGCGGCGCAGAATTGGGGTTGCTGGATCATGAACTGGTAAAGTATGACCTGAAAAAGCTTGGAAAAGCATTAAAACCTGAAAGAGATCAACAGTTTACCTACCTTGGCCTGCAAACCTTGTATGATCGGTATTTTATCCACACCGATCAGGACATCCGCTTTGAATTACCTCAGGCATTCTTTATGCGCGTGGCCATGGGCCTGGCCATTAATGAACTTGACCGTGAAACCCGCGCCATAGAATTTTATGAGCTGTTGTCCTCATTTGATTTCATGAGTTCAACGCCAACGCTGTTTAATTCAGGTACCTGTCGTCCCCAGCTTTCCAGCTGTTACTTAAGCACAGTGCCCGATGACCTTGATGGCATTTTCAGTGCTATCAAGGACGATGCCCTGCTCTCTAAATATGCAGGCGGACTGGGCAATGACTGGACCCGGGTCAGGGCCATGGGTTCACATATTAAAGGGACCAATGGCAAATCGCAGGGCGTTGTACCGTTTCTCAAGGTTGCCAATGATACGGCCGTAGCTGTCAATCAGGGCGGCAAACGTAAGGGGGCCATGTGTGCCTACCTGGAGACCTGGCATCTGGACATCGAGGAATTTCTTGAATTGCGGAAAAACACCGGGGACGACCGGCGTCGTACCCACGATATGAATACCGCTAACTGGATTCCTGATCTGTTTATGAAGCGTGTTTGTGAAGAAAGTGACTGGACCCTGTTCTCCCCGAATGATGTTCCTGATCTGCATGAGCTTTCCGGCAAGGCGTTCGAAGCACGTTATGAAGAATACGAAGCCATGGCCGCTGCAGGCAAGATTAAGAACCATAAAACCATGAAGGCAGTGGACCTGTGGCGCAAGATGCTCACCATGCTGTATGAAACCGGGCACCCATGGTTTACCTTTAAGGACCCCTGCAATCTGCGTTCACCGCAACAGCATTATGGCGTGGTGCACTCATCAAACCTGTGTACCGAAATTACACTTAATACATCAGATGATGAGATTGCAGTCTGTAACCTGGGGTCTGTAAATCTGGTTCAACATGTGGATGACAATGGCCTGAATATGAAGAAGTTGGAAAAGACCATCAATACCGCCATGCGCATGCTGGATAACGTCATTGATTACAACTACTACAGCGTTCCCCAGGCTCGCCGTTCCAATCTCAGACACCGCCCGGTGGGGATGGGTATCATGGGATTTCAGGACGCCTTGTATAAATTGCGCCTGCCTTACGGCTCGGAAGCAGCTGTACAGTTTGCCGATACCAGTATGGAAGCCATCAGCTACTATGCCATCTCGGCATCAGTAAACCTGGCGGAAGAACGTGGCCCCTACTCCAGCTATGAAGGCTCATTGTGGAGTCAGGGGATTTTACCCATTGATTCTCTGGGCATACTGGAAGAACACCGTGATGGTTTTCTGGATACTAATACAGACCAGACCCTTGAATGGGACAAACTGAGAAAACGCCTGAAATCCATAGGCATTCGAAACTCCAATTGTATGGCCATCGCTCCAACGGCCACCATCTCAAACATCTGTGGTGTCAGCCAATCAATTGAACCCACTTATCAGAACCTGTTTGTAAAATCCAATCTGTCCGGCGAATTCACTATCGTCAACCCCTACCTGGTTCGCGATCTTAAAGACCAGGGTATCTGGGATGAAGTCATGGTTAATGACCTCAAATATTACGACGGCAGTGTCCAACCCATAGACAGAATTCCTGATGATCTGAAAGACCTGTATGCATCAGCATTTGAAGTCGACCCACGTTGGTTAGTGGAGGCCGGTGCAAGACGGCAAAAATGGATCGATCAGGCCCAGTCCCTGAACCTGTATATGTCAGCACCGGATGGCAAGAAGATGGACAACCTGTACAAACTGGCCTGGGTACGTGGTCTGAAGACCACCTATTACCTGCGCAGTATCGGTGCCACCCATGTTGAAAAGAGCACCTTGTCAGGGGGACGCGAAAATAAACTGGCCGCTGTTGACAGGGACTATGTCGATGAGAACCAGGCACCCAAGGCATGCGCCATTGATGACCCCGATTGCGAAGCATGCCAGTAAAAACAGTAATAAGTCACATGTGATAAGAATTGAGTGAGGAGTAAATAAAATGTTAGGAAACTGGAACGACCCATTGGAGAGTATCCGTCAAAAGTCAAAGACACCGACGTCTGCACCTGCGGAAGATATGGCGTTTGAATCTGAAATGCCAGCGGACAGTTATTCCATTGATAACACCCCCTCTCCCTCACCCGCCAGAGCCAATACACAGTCTCCTGCCCAGGATGACCCTGAACTACAGGGCGCCACCGGGCTGGAGGAAGTAGAATTTGGTGCTGATCGTATCAGTGTTGATGACAAGCAGATGATTAACTGCCGGGCGGACCTGAACCAGCTGGTACCGTTCAAATATAAATGGGCCTGGCAAAAATACCTGGACGCCTGTGCTAATCACTGGATGCCCCAGGAAATCAATATGACCGCGGACGTTTCATTATGGAAAAACCCGGAGGGGTTAACTGAAGATGAACGACTCGTCATTAAGCGCAACCTGGGATTTTTTGCCTCAGCAGATTCACTGGTGGCAAACAACCTGGTGTTGGCCGTATATCGTCACATTACCAATCCAGAATGCAGACAATACCTCCTGCGCCAGGCATTTGAAGAGGCGTTGCATACCCATGCCTATCAATACTGTGTCGAATCCCTTGGGCTGGATGAAGCAGAAGTCTTTAACATGTATCGGGAAGTCCCGGCTATTCATGACAAGGCGTCCTGGGCAATGAAATTTACCCAAAGCCTTGGTGATCCCACTTTCAGTACCGGCACGCCGGAAGATGACCAACGACTATTACGGGATCTGATTGCCTTTTACATTATTTTTGAAGGCATCTTTTTCTATGTGGGCTTTGTGCAGGTACTGTCCATGGGCAGACGCAACAAGATGACCGGTTGCGCAGAACAGTTTCAATATATTCTCCGTGATGAATCCATGCATATGAACTTTGGTATCGATGTCATCAATCAGATCAAGATTGAAAACCAGCATTTATGGACAGCTGATTTCAGAAAGGAGATTACCGACATTATCCGCAAGGCCGTTGAACTGGAAACACGCTATGCTCATGACACCATGCCTCGTGGTGTGCTGGGTCTGAATGCCAATATGTTTGAAGAATATTTGCAATATATCGCCAACAGGCGCTGTGCCCAGATAGGTCTTGCTGAACAATATTCAGGTGCCAGCAATCCATTTCCCTGGATGAGTGAAATCATGGACCTGAAAAAGGAAAAGAACTTTTTTGAAACACGGGTAACTGAATACCAGACCGGGGGATCTCTGAGCTGGTAACACCCGACGATTTACCGTGACCGCCTAAAAGCGGTGAGCCGAGATGGATCTTGGCTATTGCCTGGTATCTCCAGCCTCTTCCAGATACCAGGCCTTCTTATTCCATGAGACCGTGCAATTGCACGGTCTCAAATCATCTCAAAAAAAACCCCAGCATTGCTGGGGTATGTGTTGTTGTTTGGTCGGCTGTTGTTATGACATCCAACCAGAATCCAGGGTTGTCGTTATAATAATAATCCTGGTATGAATAGCCTTGTGGTTAAACCACAAGACCCATCATCTGTATTACTTCCTGATTTAATTAAAGGTTTTAGCTACAGATTAATAACGCCGTATCGCAGCACTGATAATTTATTAGTTGTATTTTGCGATGCAGCAATAAGCTGAGGATTTACCGTAACCGTCCTAGGTATCTCAACCTCGTGTTTGAAATGTACGTGAAATTCTGCCCGTTGTCCAAGCCCAATCCACAATTAATTTAACCTATTGATATTTATAGAATAATTATTCTAATATTGATTGAAATTTCAGGGTTAAATACTACGATATCGTTGCGTTAATGCAACAAAACATCATGGCTCAATGACTTCATGTATTTTAAATATTTTGACCACCTGATTGTAGTAGACGCAATGAAAATTAATGATGATGTCATGCACGCCATTACCCAAAATTGTACCGATAATAATTAATATTTAACCTCTACGAATCTGGCAACGAATACCCGACTGACATATAATACTTTGCAAAATAATTAGAGCTGCATTCAGAAAATATTTAAGATCGCGGTCTATCAATTAATTACATGAATTCTATTGTCATTAACAACTACAACATCATTGTAGTGGTGTACCAAGGAGAACAATATGACCACTGTGGTAACTGAAAACTGTCAAAAATGTCGTTTTACAGATTGCGTAGCAGTCTGCCCGGTTGAATGCTTTCACTACGATGATGAAATGTTATATATCGATCCCGATGTCTGTATTGACTGCAGTGCATGTATCCCTGAATGTCCTGTTCAGGCAATCTTCGAAGAAGACGACCTGGCAGAAGACCAGCGCAAGTGGATTGAAATCAATGCCGAACGTGCACCCAACTTACCATCCTGCTCTGAACCTATGGATCCCCTTCCTGGCGCTGAAGAACGTAAGGCAGAGCTTGGCTTCTAATAATATTAAAAGCTAAAGATAAATATTTATTACCTCCTACCTCAGGTTAGTGAATGAGTCGTCCTGGAACTGAAGAAAACCCGTTGCGTGTTGCCATTGTTGGTAGCGGTCCCAGTGGATTTTATGCCACTGAAGCATTGCTTAAATCCGAACTTCATACACGGGTAGACCTGTTTGAAAGGCTACCTGTGCCTTACGGATTAGTCAGAAGTGGCGTCGCCCCAGACCATCCAAAACTCAAACAGGCCATGCAGGTCTATGCAAAGATTGCTGAATCACCCGAATTCCGCTTTTTTGGAAATGTGTCAATTGGAAGCGATATTCAAATTTCTGAATTAAGGGAGTTATATCACGCCGTTATCCTGACCTGCGGTGCAGAATCAGACCGCCGTTTAGGCATACCCGGTGAGGATCTCAAAGGCAGCCATACGGCCACTGAATTTGTCGGCTGGTATAACGGCCACCCGGATTACCGGGACAGGGAGTTTGATCTTTCTGGTGACACGGCGGTGATATTTGGGCAAGGCAATGTTGCTGCGGATGTCAGTCGAATTCTCGCCAAGACGCGTGATGAGCTACAACACACTGATATTGCCGAACATGCCCTTGATGCACTGGGTAAAAGTAATATCAAACACATCTATGTCATTGGCAGACGAGGCCCCGCACAGGCAAAATTCACATCAAAAGAGCTCAAGGAATTTGGTGAACTCGCAGATTGTGACCCAGTCATTGCGGCGGATGAACTGGAATTAAATTCAGAAAGTGTGGCCGAACTGGAAGAAAAATCCAATGCCGGTAACCGCAAGGTCTTCGAACTGTTTAAAGGTTTCTCCGAAGACTCACCAGCCGGTGATAAAAACAGAAGGGTTTATTTTACCTTTTTGAAAAGTCCTGTGGAGATATTGGGTGATGGACATGTTGAAGCCGTTAAATTGGAAAAAAATGCCCTCTCTGGTGATGCTTTCAGCCAGGGCGCCAGAGGTACAGGGGAGTTTTCAGAACTCAAAACTGGCCTGGTATTTCGTAGTATCGGTTATAAAGGGGTCCCTATCGATGGTGTCCCATTTGACGACAAAAAGGGCATTATCCCCAATTCGGACGGCAGGGTAACTGATCTCAACGGGACGATTGAACCGGGTCTGTATACGGCCGGCTGGATAAAGCGTGGACCATCAGGGATCATTGGTACGAATCGTGCTGATAGCGTTGCCACAGTCAAGGCATTAACGGATGACATCGAATCTGACGCAATGGCCCCCTTAGAAAAGCCCGGTGATGATGCCGTGATTCAGCTATTAGAGGGCAAAGACATTCAATACGTCAGTTTTACTGACTGGAAAAAGATTGATGCCAATGAGATTGCCCGGGGAGATCCCAAAGGCAAGCCACGGGAAAAATATACCTATGTCCAGGAGATGCTGGACGTTATTAAATAGCTGTTATTTCTGGGGCCTGGCAAATAAAAAACCTTCAATAAGCTTTATAGCATTTTCTGTCCCACCCTGGTTTTGAAGGACCACGTCTCTGGCCCGCCTCCCCATTGCACCGCGTCTATGCTCGTCATTCAATAGTTCATGAATTTTCTTCAGGAGATCAGCATCATTTTTCACTTTTAATATTCCATCTGCCTGATGCAGTAATTCATAAATCTCATGAAAATTATCAACAAAGGGACCTGTGATAATGGCTTTTGCATCCATTGCCGGTTCCAGCATGTTATGGCCGCCAATAGGCACAAAACTTCCTCCCATAATTACCAGGTCTGCATACCGAAATAATTTGGGTAAAAGTCCTATTTCATCGACTATAAATAGATTGCAATCTATATAACCGGCTGGCTTGTCCGAAGAATATACTGGATTGAATCCCACATCACCCGCAATTCTACCGATGTCTTTTGCCCTTTCAGGATGGCGCGGGACCATCATAAAAAAACAATCTGCAATGGTTTGCTCAACCTCTTTAAATACCTTTGTCAGCACAAGCTCTTCGCCAGGATGTGTACTTGCTGCGATAATTACCTGACGACCTCTGATAAAAGATTTCATGTCATCCAAATCCACCACATTAGAATCAGGGCCAGTTAGATCAAACTTAAGATTTTTATTCACAGAGACTTTATTATTATCAGTAACTAATTCTTTGAATCTGTCTGCATTCGTCTGGCTTTGGGCGACGATTGCATTGACATGCCCAAGGGTTTGTCTGCTCAATCTCCTAAGCAACCGATAACGCTGAAATGATTTATTGGTCATCCTTGCGTTAATGATAATGACAGGTACATCACGTTTTCTGCATTGATAATATAGAACCGGCCAGATTTCAGTTTCAGCCACAACGAGTATTGCTGGATTGATGGCATCTAGAAAACGATTTACAAAATATGGATGGTCATATGGCAGGTATTGATGAAAAACATCCGGGGCCAAAGATTGCCCCACCGATTGAGCACCGGTAGTCGTCACAGTGGTTACAACTATCTGGTACTGAGGGTGGCGTTTATTTAATTGTGCAATCAACTTTTTGCAGGCCTGTACCTCGCCAACAGATACGGCATGGATCCAGATAACTGGCTTCACAAATAGTTTGTCGGATGATGTATTAAATGTCCCTTTCAAACGCGGACGTATGCCTGGCTCAACAAATGATTTAAATTTTAACCGGCCAAATTCAACAGGCATTAACAGGCTTATAATAGCGACATAAAGATAATACATGTAGTCCTTATTTGTACCGTTGATTAAATTTTAATCCTGCATCATTAGACATCTACATAAATAATTGAATTATATGCATATTCTAAAACCTGAATTTCTATTAACTTGTTTTTTTTCTGTAATATAATACTTAGATTGAATCTTAACATAGAGAAACTGTCATAGTTTTTAATATGAAAATATATTACATATTAACGTTTATTATATCCTTGCTCCTATCAGCTACCGTGACTGCTAGTGAGTTAGAAGGAATTAAGGATTTTAACGCCGAATATGATGTATACCGTGGTGGCTTGAAAATAGCCAAAATGAAGCGAATATTAACCATCAATGGCACAGAAAATACTCTTTATTCTGAAACCAGAACCACTGGTATTGTCTCCATGTTTCGTAAGGACAAAATCGTTGAAAAAAGTACCTGGAAATCTGCAAATGGTAAATTGATTCCAAACTTCTATGAATACATACGCTCAGGCAGTAAGAAAAGGGAACGTAACGTTACAGTTGAATTTGACTGGACTAAAAATCAAATTACCAATTCCATCAATGGTGACTCCTGGAAAATGTCTGCTGCAGACGGCATGCTGGACAAATTATTATACCAACTGTCCATAATGATGGATTTAAAACAGGGCAAATCTGTCCTCACCTATCAGATCGCTGATGGCGGTAAAGAAAAAATTTATATTTTCGAAACGGTTGGAGAGGAGATCGTCGATACACCGCTGGGCAAAATGAATACCATAAAGTTACAACGTAAACGTGAAGACAGTGACCGCCAATCTATATTCTGGAGTGCGCCAGACATCCATTACCTTCCGGTTAAAATAGAAATTACAGATGACGGTGAGACGACCAGAGTCGTAATCAATTCCTTAAACGATCTTGAAATTTAAACTATTCTTTGCTTACTTCTTCAAGTAACTTGTCCGGCGGTAAATATCCAGGCAAATAACGACCTGAGTCAGTAAAAATTGCAGGTGTCCCCCTTACTCCCATGGCCTGTCCAAGGCTAAAGTGTTCAGTTACTGGATTTTGACAAGTGGTTTCCTCAACATCAAGCCCAATCATCATATCCAGAAATGCTTCTTGTCGGTTTGTTGAACACCAGATTTTTTCCATCATTTCAGACGCAGGTGTGCCTACACCTTGCCTGGGGAATGCCAGATACTTCACAGCTATTCCATTATCATTTATCTCTTTAATATCGCCTTGCAGTCGCTGACAATATGGGCAGGTGACATCAGTAAAGACATAAACAGTATAATCAGGATTATCAGGACTGAAATTTATTAGATCCTGTTCAGGTACCTGTTGCAGCATTCGTCTTCTGGCCACTGTGCGCTTCTCTTCACTGACATTCAATTTATTAGGAATATCAATTAGATCTCCCCGCAACAGGTATTGTCCATCTGCAGAAATATAAAATACTTCAGCACCGATCAATACTGCATACATTCCAGAAATTGCAGACTCCTCTATGAGATCTATTTCCATATCAGGTAATACTGATTGTATAGAATTCCTGACATTTTCCATTTCAACTTCATCTGCAACAGAATTTACAGATACCCAGACAGCCGTTAAAATAATTAATAATTTCAGACAGATGTGTTTTGTCATTAATATTGCCTCAATGAGATACGGATATAATCCCGTGTTGTAATAGGCTATCTTATCAGACTTTAACACAGGATAAACGTTCCATACTAACCACCTGGAACTGTATATAAAATTATGGCTAATCCGGTAAAAAATACTACCGACACAAAGTTGTCACTCGACTACGTTTTGCAAGAACTAGAAAAGGATGGCGTTATCAGTCCGCAACAGGCCTCCCAGGTCAAGGCCATAAAAGATTATAATGATAATAGTGGCCACCCACTATCAATCATCGCTGATCTTGGATTGCAAAGTAACACAAAACCCAGCTACCCACTTACTCTGGAACAACTCACCCGCTGGCTGGCAAAAAAATCCAGACAGGAATATTTACGAGTTGATCCACTAAAGATTGATGTAGCCAGGGTTACTGGAGTCGTTTCCCAGGCCTATGCAAATAAAATCAAGATACTTCCTGTTTTTGTCAATGATACCGATCTATCTATTGCCACCTGCGAACCCTATATCTCCTCATGGGAAAATGAACTGGAGCGTATTACCAAACGAAAAATAAAACGGATTTTAATTAACCCCAATGATCTTGAACGCTATCTAAAGGAGTTTTATGGTGTTAGTCGATCATTACGGGGGGCGGTATCCGACTCTAAAAACAAGACCTTAAGTAATTTACAAAATTTTGAGCAGCTTATAGAAGTCGGCAAATCCGGTGAACCGGATTCCAATGACAGGCATATTGTAAGCCTGGTGGACTGGGTATTACAGTTTGCCTTTGAACAACGTGCCAGTGATATACACCTGGAACCACGTAGAGAAAAAGGACAGGTCAGGTTCCGAATTGATGGTGTACTACATATCGTCCATGAGTTTCCCATAATTCTCATGGGGGCCATTACCAGCAGACTTAAATCTCTGGGACGAATGGATGTCACCGATAAGCGAAGGCCTCAGGATGGCAGAATTAAGACCAAGACCCCTAATGGTAATGAAGTGGAGATGCGACTCTCTACCATGCCCACGGCCTTTGGTGAAAAACTGGTACTCAGGATCTTTGATCCAGATATGTTGATGAAAGACTATGTAGACCTCGGTTTTTCTGATTATGACATGCAGCACTGGAATACCATGCTTGAACAGCCCCATGGCATCATCCTGGTCACAGGACCTACCGGTTCGGGGAAAACTACTACCCTGTATTCAACTCTGAAACACGTCGCTCGCCCTGAATTAAACATTTGCACCATAGAGGACCCCATAGAATTAGTGGATCCACTTTTTAACCAGATGCAGGTACAAAACAATATCGATGTGACATTTGCAAATGGTGTTAGAACATTACTGAGACAGGATCCTGATATTATCATGGTAGGCGAGATCCGCGACCACGAAACAGCAGAGATTGCCATACAGGCAGCATTAACCGGTCATCTGGTGCTGTCCAGCCTACATACCAATGATGCCCCTTCCACTATCACCCGGTTGCTGGATATTGGTGCCCAACCTTTCCTGGTGGGTGCTACTTTACTGGGCGTACTGGCACAAAGACTGGTCAGGACTTTATGTCCGCATTGTAAGGTTGAAATCAGGGTTGATCCCGTTGCCTGGAAAAAGATCACTGAACCTGAGGGTTTACCTGTTCCAGATGTAATATATGGCCCACAAGGTTGTGATGAGTGCCGCCATACCGGGTATATGGGACGGACGGGGATCTACGAGACCCTTATAGTTGATAAGACAATCCGCAAACTAATCAATACCAGCAATGACCTTAATTTATATTATGACGCCGCAGAACGCCAGGGGATGCCCCCACTACGAATTAGCGGTGCACAGAAGGTTGCGGAAGGTCTCACAACCCTGGAAGAGATCTACGCCACCGTCCCACCGAGAAAAGACAATTAATTAACAAAGCTCTAAATGCCTAAGGAACCTGTCAATCTCTATCCGGCATACCATGCTCATGTGTATTTCGATAAAAACACCCTTGAACAGGCCACAAGGTTGTGCACAGAGGCTGGCGATGCCCTGTCCATACCGGTCGGGAGGATCCATACTCGCAATGTCGGCCCACATCCTCACTGGAGTTGTCAACTAAGCTTCAATGCAACTCAGTTTGATAAGGTTATTCATCATCTTAAGGAACGCCGCAAAGGATTAAACATCCTGGTGCATGGCGTTACGGGGGACGACCTGGCTGATCATACTGATCATGCCGCCTGGCTGGGAGATTCATCGTCATTAAACCTGGAAATGTTTCGAAAATAATTAACTCACTCACCCATTACGGAACATATTATGAAAAAAAACATAAATGCAAAGGGACAATGTCTATGTAAGGCAGTCTCCATTACCTCAAACTCCATGAGCCATGATATCAGTGCCTGCCACTGCAGCATGTGCCGTAACTGGGGAGGTGGACCATTATTGGTAGTGGAATGTGGCGAAGACGTATCCATAGATGGTCTTGAATCTGTTGCGACATATTCATCTTCAGATTGGGGAGAACGGGCATTTTGCAGACAATGTGGCAGTCATCTGTTCTATCGCCTGAAACAACAAAATCAGTATTTTATTCCCGTTGGCCTGTTTAATCCGGTAACGGATGTCACCTTCAATACAGAGGTATTTATTGAGGAAAAACCTGATTATTATTCATTCTCTGAAGCGACCAATAAGCTCACAGGTGAAGAATTATTTAAACAATATAGCAGCTAGAATTAATTAACCGTGCCTATGCCGAGACTGAGAGTATTATTTTACACGCTTATCTAACAACAGAAAAAGGAATTAGTTATGAAGGAACTTAAAGACCGGGTTGCCATTGTCACCGGTGGGGTAAAAGGCATTGGGTTGGCCTGTGTCACGCGTATGCTGGATGCAGGGGCCAGGGGTATAGCCATTGCGGATATTGATGAAGAACGGGGGCAGTCCTGTTTACAGGAACTGGATAATAAATCTGCCATGTTTTGCAAAACCGATGTCAGTAATCTTGAGGAATGCCAAACCCTGGTCCAGCAGACACTGGAGCGTTTTGGAGATTTGGATGTACTCGTTAACAGCGCCGGGATCGTCGGAGACCAGGGGCCGATGCAAAATCACAGCCCCGAGGCACTGGATAGGATTTTGAAGGTCAATGTCCTTGGGACCTACTTTACCTGCCAGGCCAGCCTTGAGCATATGAAACAGGCAGGCTATGGACGCATTGTGAATATCGCTTCTATCGCAGGCAAGGAAGGTAACCCCGGACTGGTCCCCTACTCTACCACCAAGGCAGCAGTGATCGGTTTTACCAAGGCCTTCGCCAAAGAAGTGGCCGACCTGGGGATCCTGGTCAACAGTGTTGCTCCTGCCGTAGTAGAAACTGAAATCCTCAAAGGTGTAAGTGATGAAGTGAAGGCCTACATGATCTCCAAAATCCCCATGGGACGGGTAGGACAGCCTGAAGAAGTCGCCGAGCTGGTTACCTTCCTCGCTTCGGAAAAACTCAGTTTTTCCACCGGTTTTTGTTATGACATTTCAGGGGGACGAGCGACTTATTAAGTTAATCAGATTTCATAAGACATATCCTGATTCTATTTACTAAGGTCAACCAAGTGCCAGGAACTGTCATTAAAATCAATTTTAGCTATCGAATTCTCAACTTGAATAACATAATCAACAATCATCATTTCCGCGAAGGAGAAAATCTATTCTTATAATATTTTCACCCTACCCCCAAGAATATGCTGCGTCTCAAAAGTCAGGCCGTTATCCAATGACATGATTATAAAATACTCCAGGTTACTGGAAATTTTTTACGCCATCATCCACTTAAAGTCTTATTCTTTTCCCCAACACTCACAGAATTCCTCGAAGCCAATAATGTAATCGAAGACCGCAGTTATGAAGACAGTTTTAGCTCTATTTTCGTAAAAGCACCTTGTTATTTTTTGTGCTTGTTGCACCATTACCTTTTTGCTTCCTTACCTGCTTCGATTGACAAGTGAAACCAAAGTGACTCTGCTGTAATTTACTGAAAAATACAGGAGTAAAATTATAGCTATACCATTTATGCGTAATTATTTATAATCTATGGAGAACAAATAATAAACATAAATCAGGTAACGCAACTGACAGGTAACTTCTATTCTGTGGCCATCACCACACTCAACGAAAGAGATCCAAATATTATGAACAAATTACTCATTCTAATACTTCTTGGAATAGCTTTAGGCCCCGCCAAACTACCGGCCCAAGTTCTCGAAGAAATTATCGTCACCGCCCAGAAACGGCAGGAAAATATCCAGGATGTACCGATATCCATCTCCGCATATGGTGAAGAGTTTCTTTCGGATAATTCAATCAAGGATGTCATTGAATTAATGACCAGTGTGCCCGGTTTGATCGTAGGCGCCAATCAGAGTTCCAGTACGGGTAATTTTGCCATTAGAGGTGTCGGCACAGGTGCACAAAATTTTGGACTGGAATCCTCAGTTGGCCTGTATATAGATGGTATCTATCGGGCCAGGCAAAGCTCAATGATTAACCAACTTATTGATGTAGAGGCCATCGAAGTTCTCCGGGGCCCTCAAGGTACCTTGTTTGGAAAGAACTCAGCCTCTGGTGCGGTATTAATCAGAACGGTTCAACCTTCTCATGAAACAGATGGCTTTATTGAGGCAAGCTTTGGGAATCATTCTTTAATCAATCTGAGTGGGGCCTTCAATTTAAGTCTGAGTGAAAATCTGGCATCCAGAACGACCTTATTCCTCAGCAGCAGGGACGGTTTTGTAAATGATATTACATCAGGGGAAGACCTGAATGACAGGGACCGGAAAGGTTTTAGACAGCAATTTTTATTCACCCCAACGGATACTCTCTCAGTCAGGGCCATACTGGATTATTCGGAAATGAACGAAGCATGTTGTGGAGTCCTTGTCGTTAAGGACAGTCTGATCGCCTCTGATAGAACGGACAATGGCAATCCGATTCCAGGAACCGATGCCATTATTCAACAACTCGGCGGTAGCGTATACAGGACGGGAAGCTTCGAGGACTATGAGCTTGCATTAAACCAGGTACCGGATTCATCAAATTCTGATTTTGGTTTTTCAGCAGAAATTAACTGGGACATCAATAATCATACGTTAACTTCTATTACCTCTTATCGTGATTTCGATATTTCCGATGCATACGACGCTGACTTTACTGATGTCCAATTAGCCAGCCGTATTACCAGCGCCGAACAATCCGCATTGTCACAGGAAATCAGGCTGTCCAGTAGTGCTGAAAACCGACTTCGTTATATTGCAGGTATTTATGCTTTTAAACAGGACCTCAAGGCTGATGACAATCTTACATTGGAAAGTCTACTTTCAAACTATGTGACCGCCGCCTCCCCCGATGTCCTGCAACCACTGATAAATGCCATGTCTCCTCAACTGATCGGGTTTATCAATGCTGCATACCTGACAAGCTTTGGCAGCACTATAGGAAGTCCAATTGCTGCCGGCAACACAATGCAGGACGTCAGCGACCAGACGCACAAATCCATTGCATTGTTCGGAAGATTTGATTTTGACATTAATGACTGGCTGACAATAAATGCTGGCATCCGCTATACAGATGAAAGTAAAGACCTGATTAGTACATTCAATGAATCGGTAACAACACCCGGGGCGACCGATCTAAACGTCGATGCGATTAGCGCGGCGCTTGGTATTACCGGTGCACAGGCATTGGCATTTCTGGGCGCACCTCCCGGTGACGGGACAGGCGGAACATTCAATGCCGCCCTGGCAGCATTGGACCCTACCCCATTCTTACCGGCATTAAATGTACTTTATGTCGATGGCTGGGCTAACTGTTCCATTTCAGCAAGATTCTGCCCAAGAGATAATATTGATGAGGAACTTAATGACGATCGTTTGACAGGCGATATCGGGCTGTCAGTTCACCCGGATGATACCAGTCTAGTCTACATTAATTATGGTATCGGCTATAAATCTGGGGGAACCAATACGGACAGGATTGATGCCGCTTTTGACGTCATTTTTGGGGCAGAAGATACCACTACCCTGGAGCTTGGCGTCAAGAAGGATTTACCTGAACAGGGTCTGAGGTTTAATGCGTCCCTTTATGATATGGATGTTGAAGACCTGCAGACCAATACCTTCACAGGCACTGCTTTTAACCTCCAGAATGCCGGTAAAGTTAAAGTACAGGGTTTAGAGGCGGAGATGTTCTTTTACCCTGAAGAGACAATCGGGTTGTCCATCGCCTACGCCTATACGTCGGCCAAATTCAAGGATTTTGTCCGCGGTAATTGTCAAATATCCAACATTTTTCATACCGGAAATGCGTCAGAGGCATCACAATTGAACAGCGTGGGTTACTGCGACCGCAATGATGATCGGGTTTCCAATGTCTCCAAACATTTCCTGTCTGTGAATGCTGAAAAAGCCTTCCAGCTGAGTTCAGACTATGATCTAACTATCGGCGCTGAATATGTCTATTACTCTAACCAGTTCATGCACAATAACAACGATCCTTTCTCACTACAGGATGGTGTTGGAATTTTGAACATGAGAGCAGTTTTAAATACGCCTTATGACATCAAGGCCATGCTCTGGGCCAGGAACCTCACTGACGAGAGCTGGTTTGGTACAGTGTTTGATACACCTCTACAGGACGGCAAACTCACCGCCTACCCGAGAGAACCGAGAACGTTTGGTATCACGTTAAGAAAAGATTTTTAAGCCAGAGATATACCAGGCTAAGCAGTTGGCTTGATATCATAAATTTGCGTAGCGTATGGATTGTTATTAATACGCTACCAGTTTTCGTTTCTGAATCCTGTTATAAATAAAGGCAATAAACCAACCCACCATATAAAAACTGATTGCCGTCAGTATTGTCGATCCATAAAACATGGATCTCTGCATAGATGATAAATTATTTAAGAAGGGATATGGTAATCCCCGGGTGATTTCTCCAACCGGCGATAGATTAAGCGGACTCACCACATATTCAATCCATAAAATATAAATTACACAGATCAAGACGATACCGGATAACGCCTGTTTATGCCGGGTAAAACTCTTATTAATAATTAACGCATCAATAATAATCAACGATGGGCCAACAATATGTAAATAATATTCCTGGTACCATGGCAATGGTTCGATGTTTACCAGTGACGGATCAATAAAGAACATTTTCCAGTAAAGAAATACAACCACAGCATTTAAGACCGCTACTGTAGAAGACAAAGCATGATAATTTTCCAGGGTGCCTCTAACTCTCTTAATAAGCAGTAAACCTGATATCACCAGTGCACCGGTAAGTGCCCAGAACGTTAAAAAGCGAAAATGTATCCCAAAACGATCATAATTGGTATTTACAAACTGGTATAAAAAAAATCCCAGGGCCAGAATGAACATTATCCCGGTATAATTGATTATGAGGGAAAGTTTTTTTCTTTCATTCATACTGTGGTTTTCTCGCAATCACTGATGCATGCACACGCAAAATTGTAATCCATCACGGTCGATATTAACATGATATTATTTAAACTGCGCATAAGAGAATCCTTCATGTATTAAGGCGGCCGCGACGAACCTGTCACCCGCCCTTCGAATCACACGCGAATCTAATCTGCGGAATATAATTTGCCTGGAGCTGATTTCTGGATTGAATACAAACTTCTGGCAATCAATTACCTTATGCCACAGTCATGATGATCTTAATAAAATAATTAACAGGGAAAACTGATACACTAATGTTAAAATATTTATAAGATAATAAGGCATTATAATTAAATAAACATATGAAAACGCAGGTGGGCATAATTGGCGCAGGACCGGCAGGACTAATGTTGTCTCACCTGTTTCATCTTCGTCGTATCAGTTCGGTCGTTATAGAAAATAAAAGCCGTGACTACGTAGAAAAAAGAATTCGTGCAGGTGTCCTTGAACACGGAGCCATGGACCTGATATATGATATGGGTCTGGGTACTCGCATTAAGCGCTAAGCGCTTCTCGTATACGGCGGGCCGGGCCACGTAACGACAGATCCGTTCGAGCTTGCTACGCTGATGGGCCTGCGTGGCTACTCCGGCATGCAGAGAGAACCGAACGGCTTTGACCACTTGTCGAAAGCGGTCATCGTCTTCCCGGGGCGGGGCGGTCTGCAGGGTGAACACCTTCCTCCCCTGTTGCGGGCCGACGGCGATGCGGTAGGTGATACTATGCCCGTGGACCTGGCGCAGTGGATCTGCCTCCAGTCCGTCCAGATTCAGGTAACTGTTCTCGATGTCCTGCTCCAGCACCCCCTCTTTCACCAGATACCATCCCAAGCGGGTGCTGATAGTGTGTAAAAGCATTTGAAGTTCTGACTTGCAGGGCGCCTTGATAGGGTGGAAAACCTGACATGTCCCGTCGCCATGGGTGAGGTAGATCCCGTCCAGGAACAGGATGTGGAAGTGAATGTTCAGGTTCAGCGCCGAGCCGAAGCGCTGGATGAAGGTCACCGCGCCGGTGCGAGCGTCGGCGTGGGTAAACCCGGCCCGGTGGATGATGTCCGTGGCTATACACCGGTATACGACGCCTAAGGCCCTGGTCATTACATCAGGATAGCCGGCGAACAGGAAGCGCAGGGGAAGGAGAAAACTCAGCACCCATTGCCGCAGCGGCACCCGGGGCAGGACTTCATCCACCAGCAGGGCGGCGCTGTCCACCATCCGTCTTGCACCGCAGCTGGGGCAGAAGCCCCGACGCTTGCAGCTGAAGGCGACCAGCTTCTCATGGTGACAGGCCGCACAGCGCACCCTTAAGAAACCGTGCTCAAGGCGACCGCACCTCAAGTAGTCCTCGAACTCCCGGGTGACGTACCCCGGCAGGGGCGTGCCCTGGGCTGCTAACAGCCGTTCTAACTCGGGGTAATACCGCTCTACCAACTGGTAGAGCAGTGTATCTTCGGGCCGGTAGCGCTGGTAGACGGCGTGTCCGGTCCCCGCAGCGATCCGTGCCGGGTCCATCAATGTTTCCTTACATTACGGGTGCCTGATCAGTATAGCCGCTGGCCGGTCAGCTAGCTGCTAAACAAAAAAACCCCTGATGTTTACATCAGGGGCTGTTTTTCTTTAAATAACCTTAATTTTCTAATGTCTCTTAAGGGTCGATTTCTGCCATTTCCCTTATTTCTCACCCTCTGGGATGATGCTTTGAATGGAGGTCTTTTAATCGTTCCTTTGCGATGTGTGTATAGATTTGAGTTGTTGAGATATCACTATGTCCCAGCAGCATCTGTACTACTCTAAGATCAGCACCGTGGTTCAATAAATGGGTAGCAAATGCATGGCGTAATATATGCGGTGAAAGATCCTTGCTGATCCCTGCCTGAATGGCATAACGTTTAATGGCGTACCAGAAGGTCTGACGGGTCATTGCCGTGCCTCGGTTGGAGGGAAACAGACTGGCACCTGCTCTGGTCTTGAAAAAGTCCGGACGGACTTCGCGTAGATATCTAGTTATCCAGTCTATGGCCTCTTCACCCAAGGGTACCAGTCTTTCCTTGTTACCTTTACCAACCACCCGAACGACCCCTTGTCTAAGGTTGACCTGATCCAGATTCAGTCCCACCAACTCAGATACCCGAAGCCCGGTGGCATACAGTACTTCCAGCATGGTGCGATCACGAAAACCGGTGGCACTATTCACATCAGGCGCATTCAGGAGATCTTCCACTTCGTTCTCAGTCAGGGATTTTGGTAATGGCCTGCCTATCCTGGGAGAATCAATATTGAGAGTAGGGTCTGTTTTAAGATGCCCTTCCCTGACCCTGTATTGGTAAAACCGCCGTAATGTTGACAGTCTTCTGGCGGTAGAACGTGCTGACCTGCCTCCTTGATCGACCAGGTAGCCGTGAATATGAGCTGAGGATGCATTTGCCAGAGTGGATTTACCCTTAAGTAACCATTTTGCAAACGTTATCAGGTCATTTCGATAGGCTGACAGGGTATTTTGACTCAAGCCCCGTTCCATCCACAGCGCGTCCAGAAATCGCTCTATATCCGTTATTTGTTGCGCCATTTTCTGATTGTCAGCTGGCATTCTCTCTCTCATGTTCCAGTAACCAATGTTTAATATTGATGCGCTTTTTGTTCCCCATGTAACCACCAATTCCAGATGCTGAGACTACCCGGTGACAGGGTATAAATAAAACCACGGGATTAGTGCGACATGCCTGACCTATGGCACGGCTGCCCATATTTAATTTTTGCGCCAATTGACCATAGGACAATACCTTTCCCATTTTTATCTTTTGCAGGGCCTGCCATACCTTCAATTGAAATGGACTACCATGAAGATGCATGGGTGTTTTAGGCAGCGGTGTGCCTTTCTCGAGAAAAAATAGTATGTCAGATTTCAGGCGGTTAGCCAGGCGATTACGCGAAGTTTGGAATTCTGATTCGCCCGGCAGCCAGGCCACTGATTCAACCAGTTCATTGTCAAGCCGGATACCCAGTGTGTCTACTGGGGTATCAAAAATGATAGAGAACGGTTTTTCGTGCATATAAATGGTCCAGTTGATATCACTGGACCATTATTATATCGATTTATCCCGGCCAGGTGCCTACGATTATGAGGTTTTATCGTTACTGGAAGCAGCAGACTGGGAAGGGGCGATCTTTTCCTTGATCCTGGCCGCTTTACCACTCAGGCCACGCATGTAATAGAGTTTGGCCTGGCGCACATCACCACGGCGTTTTACCTTGATACTGGCGATACTGGGGCTGTGGGTCTGGAATACACGCTCCACGCCTTCGCCGTAGGAGATCTTCCTGACCGTAAACGAGGAGTTTAGCCCCCTGTTTTTCCTGGCAATAACCACACCCTCAAAGGCCTGTAATCGTTCGCGTTGTCCTTCTTTTACCTTGACCTGGACAACCACGGTATCACCAGGATTAAAATCAGGGATGTCCTGGTTTAGTTGTTCGGCTTCAAGTTGTTCTATTATGTTTGCCATTTGCATACACTCCACTAATGCTATTCAGATGTTGTTTCCTGCTTAAATTCTGCTAATAACCTCGCTTGCTCCTCAGACAACTCAATGTCTTCAATCAAGTCAGGTCGTTGTTGCCAGGTCCGGCCCACTGCCTGTTTGACCCGCCATTTACGTATTGCCTCATGGTCGCCGCTTAATAGTACCTCGGGGACCGATAGTCCGGCTATTGTTTCCGGCCGTGTGTAATGTGGACAATCCAGTAATCCATCCTCAAACGAATCTTCCTCAGCGGAGGCAGGATCACCCAACACCCCCGGGATCATCCTGGCCATGGCATCTATCAATACCATCGCCG
This sequence comes from Candidatus Eutrophobius brisbanensis, assembly GCA_038131795.1. Lineage (GTDB taxonomy): Bacteria > Pseudomonadota > Gammaproteobacteria > Eutrophobiales > Eutrophobiaceae > Eutrophobius > Eutrophobius brisbanensis. The sequence goes on from JAYPQE010000003.1 coordinate 960,991, forward strand.
GCAGTTCACCGCCGCTGACCACATAATCACCAATTGACCATTCTTCATCTATCTCTTGGTCAATCAAGCGCTGATCAACACCTTCATACCGGCCTGAAACCAGGATCAAATCAGCTTTTCCAGCCAATTGTTTCACTGCCGTCTGGTCCAGCTTTTTACCCTGGGGAGATAAATATACCACCCGGGCATTCGGTAATTTTTTCCTGGCATGATGTATTGCCTTTTGCAAAGGCTCAACCATCATCACCATGCCTGGCCCGCCCCCATAAGGGCGATCATCCACACTCTTGTGCGGCCCATCCACAAACTCCCGCGGATTTACGGCAGAGACATTCAGCAGACCATTATTTACCGCACGTCCAGTGACGCCATATTCAGTTACTGCATCAATCATTTCCGGAAACAGTGTGACTACGGTAATGTTTAATATCACTGGTACTCACCATTCCAGTCCACTATGATGCTCGAATTGCCCAGATCCACTTTTTTAATATAGATATCAAATACCAGTGGTATCAATTGACGCTGCGTTCCCTCAACCACGAGGACATCATTGGCACCTGTTTCCTGAATCTCGCTTACCTTTCCAAGCTCCTGGCCCTCAAGATTCATCACCGTAAGTCCTACCAGATCAAACCAGTAATACTCACCTTTAGGTAATTCGGGCAATTCATCCCGATTCACCGCGATATCCTTATCCATATACTGTCTGGCAATGTCCCTGTCCGACAGGTGTTCAAATTTCACTATCAGTCCTTTGCCCTGTTGCCTGCCTTCCTGCAAAGTGACCTCTATCCAGTTTCCCTGCTGCCCAACCATCAATTTATGATAGTTGAAAATATTTTCCCTGGGGCGGGTATAAGAAATTACTTTTAACCAACCTGCGACACCATAGATACCGCATATCTTGCCAATAATTACCCTGTGATTAGAGGCTGCCTTGCTTTGTGCAGGCGTTTCCATCTCAGGGGATCAGGCAGCTTCGGTGGCCTGATTTTCCGGTTGGTTTTTCCTGTACTCTTTGACCAGGTCACTGACGCGGTCTGATGCCTTTGCGCCCTGATCAAGCCAGTATTCTATGCGTTCAAGATCGATTCTAAGCGGTGATTCATTTCCCGTGGCAATGGGATTGAACAAGCCTACCCGCTCAATATAGCGTCCATCCCGGCGGTTTCGCGAGTCAGTCACCACGATGTGATAAAACGGCCGCTTTTTTGAGCCGCCCCTTGCCAGACGAATTGTTACCATTTGAGTGTTATTCCTCTAATTATTAAATATGATATACGGGATACTGAAAGAGGCGGTATTGTACGGGATATAGGATAAAAATAAAGGGTAAACAATAGCTTAGTGTGCATTTCCCTGACCGACCAACAGACGAAATCTGGACAATATAAAAAATATAATTATATTTTAAAATCAACAAGTTAATGACTAAATTAAAAGTAATTTATATATTTTCCTGGCCCATATCATGATAAATACCGGAAAGTTAGCTGCAAAAAAGGCACTGAGGACCGAGTTAACCGCCAGGTTAAAGGCCATTGAACCGGCCAAAAAGACCGCCATGGATATAGAAATCCTGAAACACCTGCAAGAGATTTCGGACCTGCAATCGGCCAGGCATGTGTTCTGCTTTGTCTCAACCGGCGATGAAATTGATACCCAAGCGGTGATTAACTGGTTAATTCAAGAACAAAAACAGGTATCTGTCCCCAAAATCAGTGAAGAAGGTATGGCTGCCATACAGTTTACCGACTGGTCAATGATGCAGGCCAATCAGTATGGGATATTAGAACCCGTTGAATGGAATACGATTGATGCCGATATCAATGTTTGCATCGCCCCTGGAATCGGCTTTTCTGTTGACGGTGGAAGATTAGGTATGGGGTTGGGCTATTATGATAAGTGGTTCAGTCAGCACCCTGGTACATTAAGGGTTGCAACTGCTTATGAAATACAAATTGTCACTGACCTGCCTGTGGAAGCCCATGATGTTGGCATTGATATCATCGTCACGGAAGAGCGTATTATCAGGGTTTAGCGTCTTCCAGTTTTCGCGTCCAGTAACCTGCAAATATTGAACCACTGATATTATGCCAGACACTGAATATCGCACCCGGCAGGGCCGACACGATGGTAAAATATTCTTTCGCCAGAGCCACACCCAGACCTGAATTTTGCATACCCACTTCGATTGCGATGGTCCTTGCGGTCCTGTCATCATATCCCAGCCATTTGGTAATGTAGTAGCCTGCTGCCAGCCCGGTCAGGTTATGCCAGACAACTGCTGCCAGTATTGGTAGTGCAAGCAGTCGTAACTGAGGCTGAGTCAGGGCCATGATAATTCCGATGGCGATGATAATTGCCAGCACAGAAATAAATGGGAATATTCTTTTAATTACATGGATTTTGTCTCCCAGGTAATGATTAATCATTACGCCTGTGGCAACAGGTATGAGAATAATCTTGAAGATATTGAACATCATATCCAATACCGGGACGGGAACGCGTTGACCAATATATAACCAGGCAAGTAAAGGCGTAAATATGACTGCAAGGACAGTAGAGGTCGAGGTTAATATAATCGATAAGGCCACGTCCCCCCTGGAGAGATAACAGACAACATTTGACGCTGTTCCCCCTGGGCAGGCCCCTACCAGGACCATCCCAATCAACAGAGATTCTTCCAGTCCCATAACAAAACTCACCAGATAGGCAAACATGGGCATGAACAGGAATTGTAAAATGACTCCTATGCTAACGACCTTGGGCCGTTTTAATATTTCAATAAAATTCTCAAACCGTAGTGTCATGCCCATTCCTAACATGATCAGACCAAGCAATGGGACGATTAAGTTTGCATGGGGCGCTAAAATTGACGGATAGAAATACGACAAAACGGTAATCAATGCCGCCCCTACCGGAAATAGAAATGTTGCTGACATTACTGCTCCCCTCGGCGAGTATCGATTACTGAGCCCCACAGGTCATAATCATCGGCATTATTTATATACACCCTGACTATTTCACCAATTTCAATGCCACCCTTACTCGGCATCAATACCTTTCCATCAATTTCAGGCGCATCCCCCTGACTACGACCCGTCATTTCGCCATCTTCAATATTATCTATAATCACATCTAATTCAGTATTAATCTTATTTTTTAGTTTTGCTCTACTAATATGTGCCTGGACTTGCATAAAAGTATGCCACCTTTCTTCGGCGATGTCCGGCTCAACAGGATCGGATAACGCGTTTGCCCTGGCACCGTCCACCGGGGAATATTGAAAACACCCCACTCTGTCCAGTTGTGCCTGTTCTAAAAACTCCAGCAACTCGTTAAAGTCCCGGTCAGTTTCCCCCGGAAATCCCACAATAAAAGTTGAGCGAATAGTCAGCTCCGGGCAGATTTGCCGCCAGCTGTTTATGCGCCTTAACGTATCTTCTGTTGCGGCCGGGCGTCTCATCGCTTTTAAAATCTTTCTACTTCCATGTTGTAATGGCACATCGAGATAAGGGAGTATGGCCCCACTGGCCATCAGTGGGATTAAACTATCTACATGAGGATAAGGGTAGACATAGTGCAGGCGCACCCAGATCCCCAGTTCACCCAGTTTTTCACATAGCGTCTGAAGATCGCTATTTATTGTCGTCCCATTCCAATCTACTGGTTGATATTTAATATCCACCCCATAGGCGCTGGTGTCCTGGGAAATCACAAGCAGTTCTTTGACCCCGGCATATTTCAGTCTTTGCGCCTCATCTAAAATATCATCCAGGGTCCTGCTTACAAGCCGACCGCGCATATCGGGAATGATGCAGAAACTACATTTATGATTACAACCCTCTGAAATCTTTAAATAGGCATAGTGTTCCGGGGTAAGCTTGATCCCCTGCGGCGGCAACAAATCAGTGAATGGGTTATATTCAACCTTATTCGGGACGTGTTTGAGCACCGTATCGATGACTTGTTCATATTGTTGTGGCCCGGTAATACTTAAAACCCGAGGATGGGTCTGTTTAATCTTTTCTGCTTCCACCCCTAAACAGCCAGTCACAATCACCCGACCATTTTCATGAATTGCCTCACCAATGGCGGCCAGTGATTCCTCACGTGCACTGTCTATAAACCCGCAGGTATTGACGATGACAGCATCAGCACCATCATAGTCGGATGAAATTTGATACCCTTCCTGCCGCAGGCGTGTCAGTATTCTCTCAGAATCAACCAGGGCCTTGGGACACCCCAGGCTAACAAACCCTATTGAAGCCACGGTACGCCTCCAATGTGCATCATGACCTGAGGTTCAATGGGTCATCGGGATTTATCCCCTCGGCAAAGGCTATACGACGATCCAGATGGGTCAGTTGATAGACCTTGCCAATCCAGTTATTAATGACTGCCTCTGCACTGTCATGCCAGGTATTATCCAATCTGGGTAGTAGAATATGCTCCGGAAACTCAGGAAAAGATGACCCGGTTTTAATTGCTGTCTCTACCCTGTCTCGATATTCTTCCAGGATGGCATTATTAAGTTGTCCAAAATAATTTTCGGGCACAGGCGGATAATCCTGTTCACCTTCAAATATATATCGTCCTACCTCACGTTTATATTCTTTCATCAGACTGATAGCATCGTATTCCGGGTGTCCCTGAAAAAATATCATTCTGAACCCATCGTCACTGACGGCCAGATGCACACCGGCTTCATCACTGTTTGCTAGCACTTTCAGGCCAGCTGATTCAAATTGCTCCAGGTCCACCTGATTAAAACGTGAATGCGGCACATCAAAACGGGTGTTCACACCGGATACCAGAGGATGATTTTTCTCCACGACCCGATGGGAATAAACCCCCCAACGTTTTTTCTGTAAAGGTTTACGTTTTATACCGTATCTAAATTCAAGTAAGGCATGGGTGGCCAGACAAGAACACAAGGTTGAAGTCACGTTGTCATATGCCCATTCGGTAATGTCCCGTAATGGCTTCCAGAATGTTTGATTGGATAGTTCCGGGCCCACTACATTAGCACCGGTAATGATCAAGGCATCAAGCCCCTGTTCTTTAATTTCACTTATATCCTGGTAGTAGTCGGCAATATGTTTGCTGCCTTCAACCCCTCTTGTTATCTCTTTTAGGGTAAATGGATGCACATAAAACTGGGCAATCTGATTACTTTCACCCACCAGTCGTAAAAACTGGCGTTCAGTCGCTTCCAGGGCCTTGTCAGGCATCATATTCAATAAACCAATGTGTAATTCCCGGATGTCCTGATGCAGGGCATGGTCCCGGGAAATGACGGTTTCACCGGTATCTCTCAATCGACGAAAACTGGGTAAATTTGTATCGGCAACCAATGGCATAACAAATATCTCTTTAATGTTCTTTATCCAGTGCAGCAGAAATAACCTCCAGAAAATCTTCTTCTGTTTGTACAGTTTCGATTTCCCGGGTTGATACTGTGTATCCGTATTGATTGGCTATGGCTTCATATCGAGGAATTCGTTCATAAAATAATCTGGGAAATACCCAACGCACAAATTCATCGGGAATTATCTGGGCGGCATATTCCAGAGAATGTTGCTGTAAGTATTCTCCCAGATTGGCATCCAGGAATTCTTCCCTGTAATACAATGGCTTGGGATCAGCCTCAGCCCGTTGTATTAATGCCTTCTCATCCTCACTACTGGCCTGTATGTAAACAATTAACGAATGTTTAGCCAGGTTTTCCAATACATCCTTATCATCAAGTTCACACAGACTACCACTGGCATCATTAATGAAATGCTTATAACCGTAGACCTCATGGGCCTTTTTTATAAACCTGGGAACATCTTTCATTGCCGCAATCTCAGCATCACGATGCTCATGCTGATGTTCCTTGAATTCCCTAAGTCCAATCCCACCCAGTTCCGGATTACCCAGTTTACCCAGGTAGGTCGACAAGGGCTTCAAGTTGTCCACAGTAATGTTATTGACGATATGGATGGAATCGGAAAGTAATAATTCCCTGAGGATGGGGATCTGCATGGCCGATGACTTAATATTGTCGAGGATGACCTCATCCATATAGCGTGTACCAATCCGGTAATCACAGGAATAGTGGAACCAGTTACGTTTACGCAACAGACAGGCGAGCCGGGTCTTCCCCACGCCAGACATGCCAAGCAGGGTAATTGCCTTTTTGTCCCAGTCTATAAATTGTTTACCTGAAAGCTTCATAACTCTATGTCTGCTGAAAAATCGCGTATGCTAACTTAAATATATGATTAAATATATAAGTAAAATGAAATAAACCTTATAACAACATGTTTTTATTATATATTTTTGAAACTTAAATCGTAATAATAATCAGGAAATAATTTCCATAAAACTCCCCACCAGGGCCATTAAAACCAAAATGACTGTTGGGACATACCCGATTAGCATACCCATTTCCCTGGTTGATGGGTCCTGAATATATGACTTGAAGTAGATAGGCCTGCCTATGATAAATAAACTACCAATGCCCGCAGCAGTTAACGCATGGGTATAAATACCAGCGATATAGATTGCAGGTATAAATACAATTAGTTGTTCCAGGGTATTTTGCTGCACCCGGAATATACGTTCAAAATTTTGATCTCCCGTTATAGCCGGTGCCTTGATTTGATATTCTCCCCTGGCCTTACCCACCATCCCCTGAAAATAAAGGTATTCGATCAATGCAATGATTACTACCAAAGATATATATTCCATCTCACTCTCCCTTATATATATTTAAATCGATTATACCCCTCACTCCTAACTCCTCACTCCTAACTTTCAACTCATAAAAAAAGGGGCCATAAAGCCCCTTTTGTATATTTTGGGTTTCCCCTAGGCTTAGGCGGAGGCTTCGTCCTCTGCAACGGCCTTCATACTCAAGCGTACCCTGCCCTGTCTATCGATTTCCAGGACTTTTACCTTGACCACATCGCCTTCAGCGAGTTTGTCCGTCACATTTTCTACCCGCTCATCGGAGATCTGGGAAATGTGAACCAGACCGTCTTTTCCGGGTAATACATTAACGAATGCACCAAAGTCCATAATTTTGGCAACCTTACCCTCATAAATTTTACCCACTTCAATCTCTTCAGTAAGCGATTCAATTCTGGAACGTGCCAGATCGGAGGCGATCTTATCATTGGAATAGATCTTCACATTACCATCATCATCAATATCAATGCTGGTACCGGTTTCTTCGGTTAATGCCCTGATAACGGCACCACCTTTACCAATCACATCACGGATCTTGTCAGGATGTATCTTTAACAGTGTAATTCTTGGTGCAAATTCTGACATTTCATCGCTGGGTTCAGTAATGGCCTCAGCCATCTTTTCCAGGATATGTAATCTGCCGTGCTTTGCCTGCCCCAGTGCCACTTCCATGATTTCACGGGTTATCCCATCAATCTTGATATCCATCTGCAATGCCGTGATACCATCGTTAGTCCCAGCTACCTTGAAATCCATGTCACCAAGGTGGTCTTCATCTCCCATAATATCTGACAGCACTACAAATTTTTCAGACTCCTTGATTAGCCCCATGGCGATACCGGCCACCGGGGCAGAAATGGGCACACCGGCCTGCATTAATGACAGACTGCTACCGCATACTGAGGCCATGGAACTGGAGCCATTGGATTCTGTAATTTCTGAAACAACCCGTATGGAATAGGGATAATTTTCCATATCAGGCATCACTGCCATAATGCCTCGTTTGGCAAGTCTTCCATGCCCGATTTCCCGACGTTTTGGCCCCATCATTCGACCGACTTCACCGACACAAAATGGTGGGAAATTGTAATGGAACATAAATTTATCTTTATATTCACCCTCAATGGCATCGATGATCTGAGCATCGCGGTCTGTCCCTAATGTGGTAATGACCAATGCCTGTGTTTCACCACGGGTAAATAATGCGGAACCATGAGTACGAGGCAGGATATCCACCTCTGCCTTGATGGGCCTGATGGCATCAGGGCTGCGACCATCGATCCTGGGTTCACCGGCTATAATTCCACCACGTACAGTTGTGCTCTCCAGGTGCTTAATCACTTCACCAATTTGCTTATCTGTCCATTTATCTTCATTTTCCTGAAGGATGGAATCAACGACTTCTGATTTGATTTCGTCCAGGCGTTCTTTGCGACTTAATTTATCTGTGATTGAATATGCCTCACGCACTAAATCACCGCATTTAGTCTCAACCAGTTCAATTAGTGCAGTATCTTTCTCAGGTGCCTGCCAATCCCAGGCCTTGGTACCGGCCTCTTCGGCAAAAGTATTGATATTCTGGATAACCGTTTGCATTTGCTCGTGACCAAACATTACAGCACCCAGCATGACTTCTTCTGATAACTGTTGGGCCTCTGATTCCACCATCAAGACAGAACTTTCTGTACCAGCAACCACAAGATCCAGTTCGGAACCTTCCAGACCGCTCAAACTGGGGTTCAACAGATAACCACCGTCTTTATATCCAACACGAGCAGCCCCAATAGGTCCGTTAAACGGCACACCCGCTATGGCAATCGCTGCCGACGTGCCTATCATAGCGACAATATCCGGGTCGATTTCAGGGTCCAATGAAATAACATTGGCAACTATTTGTACCTCGTTTTTAAATTCTTTAGGAAATAAAGGCCGAATTGGACGATCGATCAATCTGCATGTGAGCGTTTCCTTTTCAGACGGTCTGCCTTCACGCTTAAAAAATCCACCGGGTATTTTACCTGCTGCATAGGTCTTTTCCTGGTAGTCCACAGTCAAAGGAAAGAAATCCCTGGAGTCATCACCATCCTTACTGGCCACGCAGGTCACCATTACAACGGTATCCCCCATACTGACAATGACCGCACCCGTTGCCTGACGTGCAATCTTACCTGTCTCCAGTACGACTGTATTGTCGCCGTATTGAAATTCTTTTATGACGTGGTTCATGTTATATCCCCAATATTTATCTGATTAAGCTTTGTTTTTATCGATCAGTATAGAAAGGTACGAGAAACATACAGATGCTTCTTTGTGATATTAGCATTTTAGAAAGTAGCACTGATTACTTTCTGAGACCGAGTCTGGAAATCAGTTCCCGGTAACGAGCAATATCTTTATTCTTGAGATAATCCAGTAATTTTCTTCTGTGATTGACCATTCTCAACAACCCTTGACGAGAATGATTATCTTTTTTGTGAGTTTTGAAATGTTCAGATAAATCCGTAATATTTGCCGTCAATAATGCAACCTGCACCTCTGGTGAACCTGTATCACCCGGTGTCAATTGATATTCATTTATTACTTCAGCCTTTTGTTGCTGACTTAATGCCATATTATTCCTTCTCCTGGTTCCTACGCCTTCTGAAAGGCGCGTATTTTACCCATGTGACCTGTTCGGGACAAGTTTTGATCTCATTATTATGCTGACTGAAGGTTTATCAACCTTTTTGGGGCCACTCGTCCATCATCTAAAACCTCACCAATCCCGATAAAATCATGATTTTCATTGTAAATTCGTAATAATCCTTCAGTAGGGGCCTGTGGCACCATCACTGCCTGTCCATTTTCAATATAACGCGTTATTGCCCCATTTAAGGTCACTTCAGGCATATCCTCAATAATACTATCCACCGGCAATAACAGGTTATCAAGTGCCTCATTTCCCTGTTCTGCACACTCCAGTATGGTTTCCAAGGAGACCATCTGGTCACCGGTAAAATTACTGACCCCATTTCGTATTAACCGTGTGATATGTGCCCCGCAGCCAATGTCATTGCCAATATCTTCAACCAGTGTCCTGATATATGTCCCCTTGGAACAATGGACCCTGATCTCAAACTCATCATCATCAAACGCAATTAGCTCAATATCATAAATTGTTATACTCCTGGGAGCACGCTCAACCTCTTTTCCCTGATATGCAAGCTCATATAAACGTTGTCCATTTTGCTTTATGGCTGAATACATGGGGGGAATCTGTTGGATTTCCCCTTTAAACTTCTCTAACACTGCCTCAAGTCTTCGACTGGTTAATTTCGGCACGACAGACTCAGATAGAATCTCACCTGCCTGGTCTCCGGTTGTTGTCGTTACGCCCAATTTACACCTAGCTATGTAATGCTTGTCCGCATTCAATAAATAGGTTGTAAATTTGGTTGCCTCCCCAAAACACAAAGGCAACATTCCAGTTGCGGGTTTATCCAGACTGCCAGTGTGACCGGCTTTTCTCGCATTAAAAATCCGTTTTATTTTTTGTAAAACATCATTGGATGTGATGCCTTGAGGTTTATTGAACAACAAGACCCCATTTACATCTCTTTTTGAGCGGTTATTTTTTTTCATGACTGTCTTTTCTATACGCTCGATAAAAGCAAAATAACAAATATTTTATTTATCACCTGGCTTAACAAGTGAATCAAGCAGAGCATTCAGGTGGGTTCCACGTTCAATAGATTCATCGTAAATGAATTTTAATTTAGGGACGATTTTCATTGTTAAATTTTGGGCCAGAAGGTGTCTGAAGTGTCCAGCGAATGAGTTTAGCCTGCCAGTAATATCGTCGCGCGTATTGCTCGCATCTAAACTGGTAAAATAAATTTTTGCATTTTTCAGATCAGGACTGATATCTACATAAGAGATCGTTACAAGATCAATACCGGTATCGGTCTGTTCATGTTGAATAATTCCAGCCAGTTCACGCTGAACCAGGTCTGCAACCCGTTTATTACGGCCAAATTCTCTGGGCATGGCTTTACCTCTAATGTCAGTTCAAGAATACAGGTCGACGTCTGCTAGACGGTACGGGCAACCGATATCCTTTCAAAGACTTCAATCTGGTCTCCAACTTTCACACCGTCGTAGTTCTTAACGCCTATGCCACATTCTGTTCCTGACTTGACCTCGCTAACATCATCTTTAAAACGCCTTAACGACTCCAGCTCACCTTCGTAGATCACCACATTGTCACGCAATACACGTATAGGGTTACTTTTACGTACTACTCCAGTGGTAACGATACAGCCTGCAATATCCCCCAGTTTTTGCGAACGGAATACTTCTTTTACCTCAGCAATGCCTATAATTTCCTCCCGCACTTCCGGTTCCAACAAGCCGCTAATAGCAAGTTTCACATCATCTATCACATCGTAAATGATACTGTAATATCTGATATCCACCCCTTCTTCAGATGCCAGTTTCCTCGCAGATCCATCTGCCCGCACATTAAAGCCGATGACAATACCAGATGATGCCAGTGCAAGATTGACATCAGATTCAGTGATTCCACCCACCGCACTGCTTATGATATTAACTTTAATTTCATCTGTTGAAAGTTTAGTTAAGGATTCCACGATCGCTTCAGCGGACCCCTGAACATCTGCCTTGACCAGGATATTCAACGTAGCACTATCAGCTTCACCCATTTGGGACAGGACATTTTCCAGTTTGCTTGCCTGTTGCTTGGCGAGCTTCACCTCGCGGTACTTACCTTGTCTGAATAACGCAATCTCCCTTGCCTTCTTCTCATCGGGCACCACAATTAATTCATCCCCCGCATTGGGTGTGCCTGATAATCCCAGGATTTCGACAGGGGTAGATGGACCTGCCTGGGTCAATTCATGAGCATTTTCATCATAAATGGCCCGTACTTTGCCAAATTCATGACCACTTAATACCACATCACCTTTATGTAATTCACCATTTTGCACCAGCACACTGGCGACAGGTCCCCTGCCTTTATCCAGTCTTGATTCAATAACGGCACCGGAGGCTGGACCTTTATCAACAGCCTTTAATTCCAATATCTCAGCCTGCAGGGAGATATTTTCCAGTAAATCATCTACACCCTCACCGGTTACTGCGGAAACATTTACGAATATAGTGTCCCCCCCCCAGCTTTCAGGTATAACCTCGAGCTTGGACAGTTCCTGCTTAACTCGCTCTGGATCAGCATCTGCCTTATCTATTTTATTTACCGCTACAATAATGGGGACATCACCCGCTTTTGCATGCCTGACCGCTTCCTCGGTTTGAGGCATAACGCCATCATCGGCGGCAACAACGACCACAACAATATCAGTGACCTTGGCCCCTCTGGCACGCATGGCTGTAAATGCTTCATGGCCCGGTGTGTCTAGGAATGTGATCTCACCTAAATCGGTTGATACACGGTAAGCACCAATGTGTTGGGTGATGCCGCCTGACTCACCAGCGGCAACCTTGGTCCGACGGATATAATCCAATAGAGACGTTTTGCCATGGTCAACATGCCCCATCACCGTAACTACCGGTGCCCGGGTAACTTTGTCACCTTCCTCAACTGCTGCCTGGGTAATTTCTTCTTCTAGGGCATTTTCCTTGAGTAATTTTGGCTTATGCCCCATTTCTTCCACAACAACAGCAGCGGTGTCCTGATCAATAGTCTGGTTTATAGTCACCATGCTGCCAAGATTCATCATCACTTTAACCACTTCTGTACCCTTGACCGACATTTTCTGAGCCAGATCAGCAACGGTTATACTTTCAGGTATCTCGACATCGCGAATAATGGGTGCGGTGGGCATTTCAAAGGCATGCTCTGAGCGTCGTTTAACCACAGAAGGTGGACGCGAAGGCTTTTTCTTACGGCGACCGGATTTATCAGTAGCAACATGCAACTCTTTTCGATAAATATTTTTTTCTGCCGGGGCCTCTGCCTTACGTGTAGTTTCAAGTAATTTTTCCCTGGCCGCCTGGGACAATTCAGACCCGCTTTCAGACTTTTGCTCATCAGTGGAAGTCTGTACTTCCTCTTTTACTGCTTCATCAACCGTGGCTTCAGCTGCCTCTGATTCTGAGAACATTTCAGCTGGCTCGACCGCTGCTGGCGCTTCCTGTTCCTGTGCTGAGATTTCTTCTGCTGCTTTTTTCGCTTCTGCTTCAGCTGCTTGCGCGGCCAATTTTTCCGCTTCTTCCTGACGTAACTTCTCTTCTTCTAATTTTTGCTGTTCAAGCAATGCCTTTTGTTTTGCCTCTTCTTCTTCAAGCACGCCGCGTTTTGCATAGGTACGCTTCTTTCTATATTCCACGCTGACGGTTTTAGCCCTTTGTTTCAACCGGCTTCCTGGCGTGGACACGGGTACTTTAATTTCCCCGACAGATTTTCTCTTTAGCGTAATTTTTCTCGGTTCAGATGATGAATCCTTACCATGTTTGCTCCGCAGAAACCCAAGTAGTTCGGATTTTTCCACATCAGAAATGACATCTTCTGGTGACTTTTCAGATATTCCGGCCTCGTTTAATTGTTCGATTAAACGTTCGACGGGAATTCCGATCACTTCGGCATATTGGCTTACGGTTACATCAGGCATCAGATGCTCTCCCAGCGTTTTCTTCTTCAGACTCAAACCAGGGAATACGTGCTGTCATGATTAACTTTCCAGCCGTTTCCTCATCCATTCCTTCTATTTCCATTAAATCATCTACCGCCTGGTCGGCCAGGTCCTCTTGCGTCACGATACCTTTACCTGCAAGCTCATAAGCAAGGGCTTCGTTCATCCCTTCCATAGTCAACAGGTCTTCAGCCGGTTGGTTATCCACTAGTTTTTCTTCATTTACAATTGCACGGGTCAAGATGACATCACGGGCACGGTCTCGAATCTCCTTGACCAGTGATTCATCAAATTCTTCAATATCCAGCATTTCATTTTCTGGGACATAGGCAACTTCTTCAATGCTGGAAAAACCTTCCTGGACCAGGATATTTGCCACCTCTTCATCTACTCCCAGGTGCTCCATAAACATTTTTGATAATTCCTGGGATTCCTGTTCACTTTTCTCGTCTGCCTGCTCTACAGACATGACATTCAGTGTCCAACCCGTTAATTCACTGGCCAGCCTGACATTTTGACCACCTCTACCGATGGCCTGTGAGAGGTTTTCTTCATCCACAGCCACTTCCATGCTATTGGAATCTTCATCCACCAGGATGGATGCAACCTCTGCAGGCGCCATGGCATTGATGACAAATTGAGCAGGATTTTCATCCCACATAATAATGTCGACCCTTTCACCACCAAGTTCGTTTGACACCGCCTGCACCCTGGAGCCGCGCATACCGACACAGGCGCCTATGGGATCTATCCGGTTATCGTTGGCCTTGACCGCAATTTTTGCCCGGGAACCGGGATCACGAGCACCGCTAATGATCTCAATCATGCCCTCGTTAATTTCAGGGACCTCGATATTGAACAATTCAATCAATAATTCGGGGGCTGTCCTGCTCAGGAACAACTGTGGTCCCCTGGGTTCCAGGCGTACATCTTTTAAATATGCCCTGAGGCGATCACCCGGCCTGACGGCTTCACGGGAGATCATTTCATCACGTGTAATCAGCGCTTCAGCATTATTTCCAAGATCAACGATGACACCACTTCGCTCCACGCGTTTGACAATACCACCGACCATTTCTCCTACACGGTCCTTATAGGCATCGACCACCTGGTTGCGTTCTGCCTCCCTGACCTTCTGGACAATGACCTGTTTGGCTGTCTGGGCGGCAATACGACCAAATTCCACAGATTCCATGGGTTCTTCCACAAAATCACCTATATTTAAATCCGGGTTTTGCTCCCTGGCATCGGCAAGACGAATTTGGTGGGGAGGGAATTCCAGGGTTTCTATGTCATCTTCAACTACTTCCCACTGACGAAATGTATCGTAGTCACCGGTTTCCCTGTCAATGGCAACCCTGACCTCGATATCTTCTCGATGTCGCTTTTTAGTTGCGCTGGCCAATGCTGCTTCAATCGCTTCAAAAATAATTTCTTTGCCAACACCTTTTTCGTTGGAAACCACATCCACAACCATCAGGATTTCTTTGTTCATTTATACACTCTCTTCAAAAATACAAAAATGTTTATATTTATATGTCCGGAAGTATCCTCGCAGCCTCAATATTATCTTCTGCCAGGGTCACTTCTCCTTGGTCTGATTCAATGACGACACATGAATCACCCGTATCTTTTATTCGTCCTGAATATTTGCGCCTTCCATCCTGCTTAATATTCAAAGTTATTCTTACATTTTCACCTATATGCCGGTGAAACTGCTCCAGCGTAAATATCGGACGGTCCAGCCCCGGGGACGAGACCTCGAGGTTATACGTCCCCTGTATTGGATCTTCCACATCCAACACCCCGGTTACCTGTTGACTCACCAATTCACAATCAGACAGGTTTATTCCATCCTGTTTATCAATGTATAACCTCACCAGCGAATATTTACCCTGCTTGAGATGTTCTATCCCAAGCAATTCATAGCCCATGGCTGATACAACCGGCGTAATTAAATCCAATAAATTTTTGTTCTGTTTATACATACGCCTAAAACAAAAAGTGGGCCATGGGCCCACTTTTCAGTAACTCTACGTATAACTCCTGCAAAGTATAGCCAGTTAATTCCGTTCCTGCCAAACAGATATTCCTTCAAATGCTAAAAAAACCTATAAAAAAACCCCATAACGGGGCCATTCTTAATACTTAAGAGTAATGCAAAAATCTGGTAGCGGGGGCAGGCAATGAACCTGCGACCTTCGCCCTTTATTTGCTACCCTGAGCCCGTCCGGCACGCAGTGCCCGGGCTCATAACCCGAAGAATTTTCCAGATAAAATCACATCAGGTTACATATATAATTCTGGTAGCGGGGGCAGGATTTGAACCTGCGACCTTCGGGTTATGAGCCCGACGAGCTGCCAGACTGCTCCACCCCGCAACAAGGGGGCGCATGTTACAGTGAAAGTCAATGAATATCAAGGTGCTGGGGACATATATATGATATATATTTCAATACGTTATGATAGCCTCACCGGCATACGTTTTGCTCCCCAGTTGCCGGGTTTGTCCTCAAATACCCCTGGACATACCGTCCCGCAGTGCTGACACTTCCCCTTTCCTTCCAGGGCCCAGCCCTTTAATACGTACCAATCACGTTCAATTACCGGTGCATTACAACCGGCACAAAAGGTGGTATCACCTTCTTTATTATGGACATTGCCTGTATAAACATATTTCAAGCCATTTTGTATGGCAATTTGCCTTGCATGCGTCAGGGTTGATGGCGGTGTGTTAGGCTTATCCCGCATTTTCCAGTCAGGATGGAAAGCTGAGAAATGCAAGGGTACGTCCGAACCCAGGTTTTCCATGATACAGTCAGTCATGGATTCAATCTCCTGAGAACTATCATTTCCCCCAGGTATTAATAAGGTCGTGATCTCAAACCACACGTCAGTTTCATGCTTGAGATATTTCAGGGTGTCCAACACCGGTTCCAGGTTGGCCCCAGTGAGATAGTTATAAAACCGCTGAGTAAATGCCTTTAAATCTATATTGGCAGCATCCATGTGTTTATAAAATTCTTGTCTGGGGGCATCACAGACATAGCCAGCTGAAACCGCCACCGTATTAATGCCGTAGGCATGACAGGCCTGGGCGACATCAATGGCGTACTCATGAAAGATAACGGGATCATTATAAGTGAAGGCGATTGACCTGCACCCCATACTGACTGCAGCCTTTGCCAGCACGTCGGGTGAAGCTGAATCAGCCAGTGTATCTACTTACCGGGACTTGCTGATGTCCCAGTTTTGACAAAACTTACATGCGAGGTTACAGCCAGCCGTCCCAAATGACAGTACCGGGGTGCCAGGTAAAAAATGGTTCAAAGGTTTTTTTTCTATGGGGTCAATACAAAAACCACTGGAGCGCCCATAGGTTGTTAGCACAATTTTGTTATCTTCACAGGCACGAACAAAACATAAGCCACGCTGACCGTTATGCAGTTTGCATGCCCTGGGACAGATATCACATTGGACACGTCCATCATCCAGTAAATGCCAATGATGTGTTGGCCAGTGAGACTCTACAATATTTGGATTGGGCATCTATTTTCTCCAGTTACTTACTATAATACTAGCAAATCATGTAAAAACTTAAGTAGATCCATGTCAATAAATTCAAATATTGGGTTAACGGAAGTTTCAAAAAGGATTAAGCCGGCAGCTGTGGCTGGTTCGTTTTACCCTTCTGACCGAAACGAGTTATCTCAAATGCTTCAACATATGCTGGCGGAGGCAAAACATGACAGCCCACCCCCAAAGGTCATCCTTGCTCCCCATGCAGGCTACATCTATTCAGGGCCGGTTGCGGCAAACGCCTATGCAGCTTTATATCCGGTACGTGAAAAGATTAACCATGTTGTACTGTTAGGCCCCGCGCACCGCGTCTATGTAAAGGGCATGGCTTTATCCAGTTCAAGCCATTTCGCCACCCCGTTGGGTGAAATAGAAATCGATAAAAAATTAACTCAACAGGTATTAAACTTATCAGGTGTTGAAGTTTTTGATGAAGCGTTTGCTCAAGAACATAGCCTCGAGGTCCATCTACCATTTTTACAGACAGTACTGACAAATTTTACCTTGCTCCCGGTAGTCGTAGGGGATGCCAACCCTGACATGGTATCAACGCTAATCGAGACCATTTGGGGAGATGAAAACACCTTGATAGTCATCAGCACTGATTTGAGTCATTTTCATGAATACCAGACAGCAAATCAGATTGATACCAGTACTGTCGAACACATCAAACAATTATAATATGAAAACGTAGGGCCGAAACAGGCCTGTGGTTGTCATCCGGTTAACGGTCTATTAAAAGTCGCCAGGGACAACGGTCATAAAATTTCAGTGGTGGACGTTAGAAATTCAGGAGACACTGCTGGAAGTCATGACCGAGTTGTGGGCTATGGCTCGTTTCTGCTCTATGAAAACAATGGCCTCAGCGAAGATGAGAAAAAACTGCTGTTGGAAATTGCAAAAAAAAGCATAGAGTCTGGTCTGCAAAACGGCACGCCATTAAAACCCGATATGTCTAAATATCCTGGAGTGCTTTCAGCTAACCGGGGGGTCTTCGTAACACTTGAAATAAATGGCCAATTGCGTGGCTGCATCGGTAACCTTGAGCCGGCATACCCCCTGGCGACGGGGGTTGCTATGAATGCGTTTAATGCGGCATTTAACGACCCCAGGTTCCAGAGTTTGACAACAGAAGAATTTGCAATGTGTGACATCAGCATCTCAGTATTGACCCCAAGGCAAGAAATTAAATTTACGGATGATGCATCCTTACTTGCACATTTAACCCCAGGCACAGACGGATTGATAATAAGCAAGAATGCGCGCTCAGCAACATTCCTGCCATCAGTATGGGAAAAAATATCCACCCCAATTGATTTTCTTGCCCAACTTAAACGCAAAGCAGGAATTGATTTAACACACACTCCTGATCAGGCATGGAAGTATCAATCCACAAGTTTTTCAATTAATAATCTAAAAAATTAATTACTCGCTTTGCAACAGGATAATCTGTTGTCTGGCGTGCTCGGCAGCTGCCTGGTCGCCCTGACCATATTTGGCCTGTTCTATAATCGACCAGTTCAGTTGCTGTAAATCCCTGTTAGAACGGGCCAATGATATTGATTTATTTGCCAATACATAGGCCTGTTGCCAGTTTTTTTCTGCCAACCGGACCTGGGCCAGACGCGTCCACAAGAATGGATTGTTTGGTTCCAGGCGTATTGCCCTCTCTATGGTAGCTGCTGCCATGGGCAATCGCCCCTGCTGCTGTTGTTGCAGGGCATCATCCAGTAAGGCAACGATTACGGGCGACTGTTGAGTTGCAGGTTGTGCTTCTTTAGGCAATTCGGCCTCCATGGTATCGAGACCGATAAATTCTGCATCACTGATTCGCTCCCCCGGCTCAACAGACTTATCTACCGATACTATTTCTGCCTTACCAGGCTCTTCCACCGGGACATTATCTACAGGCTGACTGATCAGGCCTGCACAACCATGCAGGGCAATTAAATTCATTAAAACTATATTAGTTCTGATATTTAATCTCATTATTGAAATCATCTCTTTATACTATCTAACAATGTTCCACCTTCCTGTGCTGCACGACAAAGGATCTGGGGATTGGCCTGGTCCTGGCCAATATATGGTATATTCCCCATTTGTATGCACTCACCTTTATACTGCATATAGACATTTTCTTTCCAGTTAATTCCTGTTGGCTCCAGGAGTGTCAAATCATTAAAATCCACCTGATTTGCAATATCTGCCCATAAAGGCATTGCACCTGAGGCCCCCGTCAGCGAGGTCGTTGAGTTATCGTCCCTTCCAACCCAGGTGATCGACAGGAAATCATCTCCATATCCTGCAAACCAGCTGTCCCTTGCACCATCTGATGTCCCGGTTTTGCCTGCCAGATGTAAGGCCTTATCCAGATAGCTGGCCAACTGTCTGGCAGTCCCCGAACGGGTTACCTGGGCCAAAAGAAAGTTTATTAAAAACACAGATTTTTCATCCCATACCTGTTCTACATTCAATTGTTGGCGCTGCAGTGGCCTACCATGTTGATCCAGTACCTCCTGTATGGCATTAAGAGGCACATAATATCCACCATTCGCCAAAATTTGATATAACTGGGTCACTTGTATGGGGGTCAATTCCAAAGCCCCTAATAACAATGAAGGATACGGGTCTATATCTGAGAAAATACTGGATTGCTCAAGGGTGGATACGATGCTGTTAACGCCTATTTGCATCCCCAGGTTAACGGTGGCCAAATTATATGAATTTGCCAGTGCCTCAATGAGGCTGACCTGACCATGCTCCAGCCTGTCATAATTTTGTGGTTGCCATTGTTCACCATTGTCCTGCGCTATACTCACCGCCTCATCTGCCAGGACAGAGAGCAATCCATATTGTTCAGGCCTGGAAAGAGCTGCAAGATACACAAAAGGCTTAATCAATGACCCAATAGGACGGCGGGCCTCAAGGGCCCTGTTAAACCTTGAATAAAGGTAATTTGTTCCACCATATAACCCCAACACATCACCATTGACAGGATTGACCACTGTCACTGCCGCTTCTAATGTGTTTTGAGGCATATTTTTACTATTTTCCAACTGACCAAGACGCTTTTTCACCACATCATCCATATTGACCTGTAGCTCTGGTCGTAACGTGGTATAGATAATTAAGCCATCATTTTTTAAAGCGTTGAGATCGTATTGTGTCAGCAGTTGCTGCCTGGCGAGATCAAGAAAAGCCGCATATTGGCTACCTGGTCTGACTGGTTCACTTGTGACGCCTAATAACTTTCCCTTATAGATTTTACTGCTTTGCTCGTCGATATACCCCTCTTTTACCATAGCATCTAATACCACGTTTCTTCTGCCGAGCGCACGCTCAGACGAACGTCTTGGGTTATAAAATGATGCACCGCGAACCATAGCAGCAAGTAGTGCCATCTGGTCTGGCTCCAGTTCAGCTAGGGGTTTATTAAAATAAAATTCCGCTGCAGTTCCAAATCCATGTATGGCACGTGTCCCGTCCTGTCCCAGATAGACTTCATTGAGATAACCCGACAGGATATCTTCCTTGGTATACCTCCTCTCCAGAAGTAGGGCCATTATGACTTCATTTATTTTTCTCGAGAATGTCCTTTCCCGAGTAAGAAAATAGTTTTTAATTAATTGCTGGGTGATAGTACTTCCACCTTGAGCAAATTCACCACGCCGTAAGTTAATCCAGGCCGCTCTTAAAATACCTTTAAAATCAATGCCGTGATGATCAAAAAAATCCCTGTCTTCAATGCTAATCAGGGCCTGAATTAAGAACTCGGGCACCTCATTCAAGTTTATCAGGACCCTGTCTTCGTTATGATCAGGGTAAACTTTTCCAATCAGTACAGGATCGACCCTTAATATGGCAACGCTGGTGCTATTATTCCTATTAACAATCTGTGTAATCGCACCATTTTGGAACTCAATTTCATATAATTTGGCCGCTACTTCTCCGTCCCAGTACTTAAATGGACGTATATATATAATTAGATTATTCACCAGCACCTGATATTGCCCAGGCGCAGTGATTGAAGATGTTTGTCTATACCCGCTTAGCTTGAGTGTATTAACTAAATCAGCCAATGAAATGAATTGCCCTTGATAGATTTCAGCAGGCCTACTATATACCCTTGCGGGAACAGACCACCTTCTGCCTTCAAACTCATTATAGATTCTAAAATCCAGCCACATTATATAGGTAGCTGCTATTAGAAAAATAATCAGGGACAATTTGATAATAAGATGAGTGTAATTATGCACTCCAGATTTACTTGCTGAAGTACGTTTACCTTTCCTTTTTTTTCTTTGATTGCTTGCCACGTGATAGCTAATGTCCGGATAGCTAGACAATAAAAAAGCCCCGTGACAAACGGGGCTTTAAATTTTAAGAGAGAGTCACTATTTGTGCCTTTTATCAGGCTTTTTCAGCTATTTTCCTGGCTAATGCCTGGCGTTTCTCTCTCCTCGCCTTAATCTCCGCCCTGGCTTTTCGTCGACGCTCAGTAGCCAGTTGGGTCGGAGTTAATTGCGATGCCTTATTTTTTTTTGGCTTTTTTCTTTGTTGCTTTTTTCTTGGTAGCTTTTTTCTTAGTGGCCTTCTTCTTGGTGGCCTTCTTCTTAGCTACCTTCTTCTTAGCTGTCTTCTTCTTAGCTGTCTTCTTCTTGGTGGCCTTCTTCTTAGCTACCTTCTTCTTAGCTACCTTCTTCTTAGCTACCTTCTTCTTAGCTACCTTCTTCTTAGCTACCTTCTTCTTAGCTACCTTCTTCTTAGCTTTTTTCTTTGCTGCCATGTTGACTCCCCTTTAATTAAAGTTGGATTAAATTTTTACAACCTAAAAACTAAACAACAACACAAAAAAATACAACACGGTGTCTATTATAGTAGTGTTTTTAGAATTTTCTAATTTTTTTTGCAAAATATTTAATATTTTTTCAAAAATTGATTGTTTTTTGAAACTCCAATGAACCTGTTTTTATTTTCAAAATCAGATCTATCACTGACGCCATTATTTACAGATGTGATCAGATTCGCATTTTTAATTACAGAAAATTTTTTATTAATTTGATTGTTTCAATCTGGAAATGATGTCATTGCTTAGACTTGTCACATCCTTTGACCCATCAAAAGATATGTATATCGGTGCATTTTGCCCGTGTTTTTCCTGCAAATTTGTGTAAAATTTAATTAAAGGCGAAGTTTGAGAATGATATACCTGCAAGCGTTTTTTAACGGTCTCTTCTTTATCATCATCACGTTGTATTAAAGCTTCCCCTGTAACATCATCCTTGCCATCTACTTTCGGCGGATTAAATTTGATGTGATATGTCCTTCCAGAATCCAGATGTACCCGTCGACCACTCATGCGACTGACTATTTCCTCATCTGCAACCTGCAGTTCAACAACAAAATCCACATTGATACTGTTTGCAAGCATTCCCTCCGCCTGTGCAACGGTCCGCGGAAATCCATCAAACAAATACCCATTTTGGCAATCATCTTCCTGAATACGTTGTTTGATTATGTCCAGAATAAGCTCATCAGATACTAAATCACCAGCATCCATAATTTTCTTTAATTCTGCCCCTCTATCTGAGCCTGATTTAACTTCCGCTCTCAACATGTCTCCAGTAGAAATTTGAGGTATTGAAAAAGCTTCCTTGATCAAATTTGCCTGTGTTCCTTTGCCCGCCCCCGGGGGACCAAGTAATATCAGTTTCATTTTTTTACATCCTTATCTGATTATTGTTAATATCGTTAGAATTTTTTTAACTCTATCACATGAAAATAGAACTCGACTCACCTGATTCGTCTATAAATACTATAAAATCCTATTCATCTGACGGTATAGTAATTAAAAATACACTATATCAGGATAACATTATAGTCAGTCCAAAATTAATAATTGAAGATTGGAAAGTGGATGGTATTGAAAATATTGACCTGGATCATCTAAATGCCATTTATGAAACAAAACCTGAGCTGATTTTGTTTGGGACCGGGACAAATTTAGTCTTCCCCAGTGAAGATATTCTCAATAACATACTCATGCAGAATATTGGTGTGGAAGTGATGGATACCGGGGCCGCATGCAGGGCCTATAATTTCATCGCTGGAGAGGGCAGACTGGTCACCGCTGCATTATTTCAGGACTGGACTAAATAAGCTAATTTTCACTAAACAGAGTTTCCAGGGAAAACCCTTCCCGCTCCAGAATATTTCTTAATCTGCGTATGGCTTCTATTTGGATTTGCCTCACACGTTCCCGTGTTACACCAAGTTCGTTTCCAATCTCCTCCAAAGTAGAAGCCTCACGACCATGTAACCCAAACCGCCTTTCAACCACAGCACACTGTTTGTCTGTCAATTGCTCCAACCAGTTATCAATATGCCTTTTTACATCAGCATTCTGTAACAATAATGAGGGATCCAGATTTTGTTCATCGGGAATAGTATCGAGCAGTGTTTTATCAGAATTATAGTTGCTATTACTGTCTACTGAACTCGTCCGTTCATTCAAACCAATCATTTTTTCCACTTCATTAATTGGGCGATCAAGGTATTCTGCCACATCTTCCGGGGTCGGTTCCCGATTGAGCTTTTGTGAGAGCTGTCTTGCAGCTTTTAGATAAACATTAATCTCTTTGAGCACATGAATCGGTAACCTGACGGTACGGGTCTGGTTCATAATAGCCCGTTCGATGGTCTGTCTAATCCACCAGGTAGCATAGGTAGAAAACCTGAACCCTTTTTCAGGATCAAACTTCTCAACCGCACGCATTAGCCCGAGATTTCCTTCTTCTATCAGGTCCAATAATGCCATGCCCCGATTCATGTAACGCCTCGCTATCTTGACAACCAGACGTAGATTCCCTTCTATCATTCTTTTACGGCTGGCTTCATCCCCTTTTAATGTCTTTCTTGAATAATACTTTTCCTCATCAGCTGTAAGCAGTGAGGAAAAGCCGATTTCATTTAGATACAGCCGGGTTGCATCCAGATCACCTTCGCTAATGGAAAAGGTTTTGTTCTCAGTAGATCCTTGCTCTGAATTATCATCATTTTCATTTTCAATTTCTGAATCTGGTGAGTCAATATCTAAATCGTCAGAGTCAGACTCATCTATTGAGTTAAAATCCGGCTCATTGTCAGATAAATCCTTGGATTTTTTTCTACCAGCCATGATATCAGCCTAATTAATCAAGATTGAGGAGGTAAATATTCTTGGGGGTCTATTGGTTTTCCGTCTTTTCTAATTTCAAAATGCAGTAGTGATTGTCCGCGGCTGGTTTTTCCCATTGTTGCAATATCCTGTCCCGATTGCACATTATCACCTTCTTTAACATACATATCCCGGTTGTGGGCATATGCGCTTAAATATGTTTCATTATGCTTGATGATAATAAGCTTTCCGTATCCCAAAAGTCCACTCCCGCTATATACCACTATACCATCTGCAGATGCCTTGATTTTCTGACCTTCATTGCCTGTTATATCCAGTCCCTTCTGAGCTATCGGTGTATTTGATTTTAACAATGAACCTGTTGTTGGCCAGCGCCATTTAATCACAGGTTGATTAATGACGGGGCGTGTTCCTGGGCGTGATTGACTTGTAGTGGGCGCGGGACTGATGGAAGTTGTGGCAGGCCTGCTAACATTTTTTTCAGGTGAAGATGAAGCTGGCCTAGCGGATGTTGACTGCCCCGGAATCAATCTGAGCCGCTGACCTGGATAGATTATGAAGTTACCGGATATATTGTTCCATGCAGCCACATCCCGATAATCAAGACCGTATCGCCAGGAAATGGAATACAGGGTATCTCCTTGCACAACTTCATGGAAGCCTTTAGTAACGGGCTCTGGATCATAATTTGTGACAGGCGCCGCCCTGTATAATTCGGCTATATTGCGGGTATCTACCGGGGCCACAGACCGGGAACAGGAAGAGATAATGAGAGTCATAAATATGACACTTAATGTCAGACTAAAACGCATCATACCCCTGTTTCGTATCAATTTGTCCCTCCCAGCATTGGGACAAAACTGACGGCATCCAGATATTTCTCAGAAATCCCTTCTTCGGTACGGGTAAAAAGCAACAACTTCTGTGAACCGGCCGCACCTACAGGGATGACTAATCGACCATCCATGGCCAACTGCTCCAATAACTGGGTTGGGACACCAACCGGGGCCGCTGTCACCAGGATACCGTCAAAAGGCGCCTGTTCCGGCCACCCCAGGTTGCCATCACTATTCATTGCCTTGATATTTCGGCACTTCAATGAATAAAAACGTTCCCTTGCCCGTGATAACAGGCCTTGAATACGCTCGATGGTAAATACCTGTTCTGCAAACCGCGCAAGGATCACAGTCTGATAACCACAACCGGTCCCGATTTCCAAAACCTTTTTCAATGGTTTTCCACCAGCGATAAGGGCCTCGGTCATACGTGCAACGATATAAGGCTGTGAAATTGTCTGATTAAACCCAATGGGAAGTGCGGTATTATCGTATGCCCGGCTCGCCAATGCCTCATCAATGAATAAATGTCGCGGGGTATTTTTAATGGCATCAAGAATCAATTCAGACTGTATGCCCATGGACCGTAACTGCTCCACCAGGCGGTTTCTGGAGCGTTGCGATGTCATGCCAATTCCCTGGTGTTCTATATTCATGCTATTCCAAGTGGACTAATCCATGAAGCAGCTTCATCAATAATGTCATAACGAGTCAGGTCGAAGTGTAGTGGGGTTACCGATATATTACCATTGGATATGGCGTGAAAGTCCGTTCCAGGCCCCACATCATTACCAGCCCCGGCAGGCCCTATCCAGAATACTTCCCGGCCTTTTGGATCTGACATCCTGATAGAGGCCTCAGATTTATGTCGCTTGCCTAATCGGGTTGTCTCCCAGCATTTTATATCCGAACGGGAGACATCGGGTATATTAATATTTAATAATAATTCTGTTGGCAGAGATTGTGACAGCATTCTTTCTATAAACGTCCCTACCAGTTTTGCTGCATCATCAAAATGATCTGTATCATATCCTGCCAGCGATACTGCCACCGCAGGCCGCCCCAGAAACCTGCCTTCCATAGCAGCTGCAACTGTACCGGAATACAGCACGTCATCGCCCAGGTTTGGTCCTGAATTAATCCCACTAATCACCATATCTGGAACATCATCCAGGAGTCCGGTAATAGCCAGGTGCACACAATCGGTCGGTGTACCATTCACATACCTGAATCCATTTGCTGCTGTTTTTACAGATAAGGGAGTATCCAGCGTCAAGGAATTACTCGCGCCACTCCTATCTCGATCAGGGGCGACAACAGTAACTTTTCCTAGACGAGATATTTCCCTGGCCAGGCTATCAAGGCCAGGGGCCATATAACCATCATCATTACTTAACAGGAAGTGCATTTTTATTTATCAACCCAGTACCTTCAGGACACAGGGCACGCCTGCGGTGTGTCATGATTAAAATTTTCATTATACCTGCATGCAGTAACTGGCAACCAGTAAGAAGATTACAATTGAATAGTAATCAGGTAAGTCGATGGTCCTTTAAATTAAGAATTCCAACAGGGCCTTTTGTGAATGTAGCCGATTACCCGCCTCTTCCCAGACCACACTTTGTGGACCGTCAATCACCTCTGCAGTAACTTCATCGCCCCGGTGGGCAGGTAGA
This sequence comes from Candidatus Eutrophobius brisbanensis, assembly GCA_038131795.1. Lineage (GTDB taxonomy): Bacteria > Pseudomonadota > Gammaproteobacteria > Eutrophobiales > Eutrophobiaceae > Eutrophobius > Eutrophobius brisbanensis. The sequence goes on from JAYPQE010000003.1 coordinate 987,650, forward strand.
CAATGCATAAATACAGCCTCCCTGGCTGCCAGTGACATCAACCTGGCGTTGACCTGATAGGTGGAAAATATCCGTGCTCGTTGCTCATATTCCTCTTCCTGCCCCATACTGGCCCAAACATCTGTAACCACCAGATCTGCGCCCCTAACAGCCTGGTCCGGGTCCTCCGTTAACTCTATGTGACTGGATGCCCTGTCCAGTAAAGTAGCATCAGGTTGATGAGATTCAGGACATGCAATTTTTAAAAAGAAATCAAATTGCCTGGCAGCATTGATGTATGATTGACACATATTGTTACCATCTCCCAGCCAGGTAACTGTTTTACCCTGTATATCGCCGTGAAGCTCAAAATAGGTTTGCATATCTGCCAACACCTGACACGGGTGGTATGAGTCAGATAAGCCATTGATAACCGGAATATCAGAATGACTTGCAAATTTGGTCAGTTTTTCATGTTCAAACGTCCTGATCATGACACAATCCACCATTTTTGAGAGCACCCTGGCGGTATCCTCAAGAGGTTCTCCTCTGCCCAACTGACTATCATCCGGGGAGAGAAAAATACCATGACCACCTAACTGCACTATGGCTGTTTCAAACGAAACTCGCGTCCTGGTAGATGACTTTTCAAAAATCATACACAGCGTTTTACCTGGTTTGGTGACATCAGGCTTCCCCGCCTTGAGATTGTTCTTCATCTCCATGGCACGAGTGACGACATTACGCAATTCTTCTCGACTCAAATCATTCAAGGTCAGGAAGTGCCGGGTGTTCATTTTCCTTTCCCCTGTAAAAAGTCTTGCACCAGTTCACACACCATGTTCACGATGGTCTCGGCTTCTTCATCATTAATAATTAGAGGCGGCAACAGACGCACTACTCTTTCAGCAGTAACATTCACCAGAATATTTTTATCCAGACCCATGGTCACAATTTCCGCACAACCGCGGTCAAGCTCAATTCCAAACATTAGACCTGCCCCGTGGATTCGCTGGACTCCGTCTATATTCTGCAATCTGGAATTAAATTCTGACAACATACTCTCACCAACCTGCCTGGCCCTGTCAGCAAGACGTTCACGACTCAACACATCAATTACAGTCAGTGCAACGCTCGCAGCTAATGGATTGCCGCCAAAGGTAGACCCATGACTACCTGCCGTCATGGGCGCAGCAGCAAGATCATTGGCGATGCATGCACCAATTGGCATTCCATTTGCCAGGGATTTCGCCAATGTCATAACGTCAGGCAATATGTGTTCATGCTGGAAGGCAAACCATTCGCCGGTACGACACATTCCGGTCTGGATCTCGTCCAGTACCATCAAGGCCTTGTGCTGGCGAGTAATTTCACGGACCTGTTTTAAATATCCCGAATCGGGCACGATTATGCCACCTTCTCCCAAAACAGGCTCCAACATCACTGCAGCAACGTTTGCATTATCATTCATGACTTTTTCAAGTGCAGAAATATCGTTAAAGGGCACATGAATAAAACCATCTAACAAGGGTTCAAAACCCACTTTTATTTTTTGATTGCCGGTGGCGGTCATGGTGGCCATAGTCCTGCCATGAAAACTGTTATTCATGACTACAATGACAGGTAGGTCGTATCCCATCTGATGTCCGTAACGTCTACTGACTTTAATGGCCGCTTCATTGGCTTCCGCACCGGAGTTGGAAAAAAATACCTTATCCAATCCTGACAATTCACATAACCGACCCGCCAGCTCTTCCTGCAGGGGGACTTCATATAAATTAGAGGTATGCACCAGGGTCGAGCCCTGCCTGGCCAGGGTTTCGTTTAATGCAGGATGGCAATGTCCCAACCCACAAACCGCTATCCCGGCCAGCGCATCCAGGTAACGGTTACCCTGGGTGTCCGTCAGCCAGATCCCTGAGCCGGATTGGAATCCGACTGGTAATCTATTATATGTTCCCATTAGTGCATCACTCATAGCAGTATGTTATATCCTAAAAAAATAAGCCCGACGCATGCCGGGCTTGAGACGACTATTTTAACGAGGTCTGGTTATACAGGCAATCCGTGCATCTGCCCCACCATACACATCAGCATCGGGATGGACAGAGCGGTATTTGTCCTTGACGCCATTAATGCAACGATTTTGGCACGTGCAATTTCCTGTTCATCGGCCTTAACTATCCCAAGTATCTTTTTCTGGTTTGGCCAGATTAGCGCCCATACGTTGAATAGCATGATGCTGCCCAGCCAGGCGCCCACGCCAATAATCTCTACCCCCTGAGCCAGGGTAAATGAATTAACAAGCCCCCATCCGGCAACTTCGAGGGCAATCGCACCCGTAATCCACGTTACCAGAGCCGCCCATCTGAACCATAACAGGGCAAGTGGAGCGACATATCGGCTGATGGCTGCTGGGCCAGGTCCCTCTGTATCGGCCAACGCGGTTGCAGCGGCAGGGACTTGTACAAAATTAAAATAATATAGTAGACCTATCCAAATAATACCTACAAATACATGTAACCATACTACCAGCGACCAGATCTTATCTCCTGGTTCATTAATCAAAAAACCAATTACTGCAGCAACAATAAACCCCAATATTATCGTACCCGGAATGGATTTAAGTGGATTCATATATATACCTCCCCAGTGGAATCGAGACAACGTGATAGATGTCGGTCATTATACTGATGTCCGGAACAGCTTTCATCATCTGGCTCAGTTCCATATCGATCCATAAAATTTGGCATTTTTCCTGTCCATATAGACTTTTCAGCTGTAAAAATTCCAGATATACTAATACCCGACTTAATTACTTAGTTATTTTTCAGACATCATTGAGGTTAACCGTGGACATTCAAGACGAAATTAAACAACAAATCGCTGACAACAACATTATCCTGTTTATGAAAGGCACACCTGAGATGCCCCAATGTGGTTTTTCCATGCAGACTGCTCAGGCACTACAGGCATGTCAGGCGAATTTTGCCTATGTGGATGTCCTCGCCAATCCGGATGTCAGGGCCAACCTTCCCAAGGTATCCAACTGGCCTACCTTTCCACAGGTCTTTGTCAATGGAGAATTGATTGGTGGCTGCGATATCGTCCTGGATCTCTACCAGAAAGGTGAACTACAGAAGATCATTGATACGGCATAACAATTTGAAGTGACTGGAGTCAGGGGAAGCATTTTTCAGCCTCCTTTCTCCTATCACCTTACCCCTCAATCTCATTCACCAACCACACACATTTCCCACCGGACTTTTCATTTAATTCTTCCAGCCGCTGTTGATGTGCCGTCAACTCCTCAGCACTGGGCATAATAAGGGGTAATTTCGGTCTAGACTTTTGCAGGCGATTTGTGGACTGTTCTGTAACATGTTCCAGCCTTTCTTCATCCAGCAACAGGCTGGTCTGGCCACCGGTCATGGCCAGATATACATCCAGTAATATCTGCGCGTCCAGCAGGGCACCGTGCAAATCACGTTGCGAGTTGTCTATTTCATAACGGCTGCAGAGTGCATCCAGGCTGTTTTTTTGCCCCGGATGCAGCTCCCTGGCCATCACTAGCGTATCTCTTATCGTACAGTAATCCTCAAGCTTACCCCATTCACGCCCCAGCTCTTTCAACTCAGCATTGATGAATTCAACATCAAACGGTGCGTTATGTATGATGACTTCGCTGTCTTTAATAAAATTAATGAGGTCTTGTGCAATATCACTAAAATCAGGCTTGTCAGCCAGGAACTCATTACTGAGTCCATGGACCTCAAATGCGCCATCATCGATTTCCCGGTGAGGATTAATATACTGGTGGTAAGTTTTATCTGATCGCCTGCGGTTTCTAATCTCGACACAGCCAATTTCGATAATCCTATGCCCTTTATCCGGATCCAGACCAGTCGTTTCAGTATCTAAAATTATTTGTCTCATATTTTTTGCCTGGACCATTATTTATTTTCCTTCTCGCCTATAGATGTGCAAGTCTCAGTCCATATCATTTAACAGCATTTCGTCTATAGCCTGGTTTGCCAGACCATCTGCCCTTTCATTTTCTACATGACCGCTATGCCCTTTTACCCAATGCCAGCTTATATCATGTCCACTACAGGCCTGGTCCAGCCTTTGCCAAAGGTCCATATTTTTTACAGGCTTTTTATTAGCAGTTTTCCAGTTTTTTAGTTTCCAGTTCTTCAACCACTGGGTAATACCGTTTTTTACATATTCCGAATCGGTAGTCAGGGAAACCTCACATGGCCTGGTCAATGATTCAATGGCCATGATTGCAGCAAGCAGCTCCATTCGATTATTGGTTGTATCAGGTTCAGCGCCATTCAACTCCTTTTCATTACCCTGGTAACGTAATATCACCCCCCAGCCACCCGGCCCGGGATTCCCCCTGCATGCACCATCAGTAAATATTTCGACCTTCTCTCCCATTAAGCTATTTTTACATCCTTGTAGATGGCTCAGCGATACTGGATTTGATCATACTACGGCGCTTTGACCAGAGGTCCTTCACCGGAGTTAAGGGGATTACCTGCTTTCTTATCACCACAACGTATACGCCACCGAATGCCTTCCAGCAATATTTACCAATCTTTTCCATGAACTGGAGCTTACCCATAAATTTCTGATTTTGAAACGGTGGACGGTAAAACGTCCTGTTGAGGCTGATTAACTCAAAATCCAGTAGGGTAAACCAGTCACGAATTCTGTTATATGTGAAAAAATGTCCACACCATGGCGGTTCATCGCGCCACGCCAGTAATAACCGCCAGAGACCAAACAAGCTCCACGGATTAAATCCAACTATAATCAAATGGCCTTCACCTATCAGGACCCGTTCAATTTCACGCAGGATTTTATGCGGTGTTTCTGAAAATTCCAGCACATGTGACATGACTACCACATCTATACTATCTGAGGCGATGGGTAATGAATCTGCCTGGCAGCGCACAGCGGCATCGGGAACAACTTTCGTCTCTTCACTTAATTGGGCAATAAAATGATGGTTGATACGTGTACATTCCAATAATCCGGATTCATGTACCAGGCCAATCTGCATAAAGTGGTACCCAAACAAATCTGGAAGGACTTGCTCTAGAATGTGTCGCTCCTGCTTAATGACCAACTTGCCCAGTGGAGTGGAAAACCAGTCCAACACGCGTTCTCTCATAGCAGGCATGGATGAATTACTGTTTAAACTGTCTGTCATTTTGAATATGATACATGATGAAATGTAAACTCTTCTACATAGGCAAATAAATCATGAAAGCGATTCCTGTCCCGGCATTCAATGATAATTATATCTGGTTAATACAGAATACTTCGACGTCCAATGTGGCCATTGTAGACCCCGGTGATGCGGCGCCGGTGATAACCTATCTTGAAAACAATAATCTACACCCTGTTGCAATTTTAATTACCCATCACCATGGAGATCATATTGGCGGTATAAAAGAATTAATTGCCAAATATAATATGCCAGTCTATGGGCCTAGCTCTGAACGTATCCATGATATAACCATCCCCCTTGAGGATGGAGATAAAGTCAAACTCAAAGACCTGGATGCCACATTTGATGTCCTGGGTGTGCCAGGTCATACCCTGGGTCATATAGCATACTATGGTCACGGTAAGCTGTTTATAGGCGACACCTTATTTCTATCTGGCTGTGGCCGGCTATTTGAAGGTAGCGCGGAACAAATGCATCACTCATTGGAGAAAATTGTTGCACTTCCCGATAGCACGGAGATTTATTGTGCCCATGAATATACTCTCGCAAATTTGCGTTTTGCAATAACTGTAGAACCAGACAATGAGGCCATACTGTCGAAAATAAAACATTGCAATCTACAGCGTGAGCAAAATCTACCTACGGTTCCCGGTACTCTAAATAGTGAAAAACAGACAAATCCATTTCTCAGGGCCCACGTCCCTGAGGTAATTTCTGCAGCAGAACGCTATGCAGGCACGCAATTAAATGGTCAGGTGGAAGTGTTTGCCACTATCCGAAGTTGGAAAGATAATTTTTAGTGCCTGTCACACAGTTGATTCACTGTTCATAAAAACAAATAAAACTTGACGCTTTTCAACCAGTTGCATACGATGGCGCGATGGGGTTAAGAGCTTTTTTGACAATAACAATCTACTCTGTTCTATCGGCGTGCGCCAGTCTGCCTGTCGACACGCCATCGACTAGTGTCAATAATACTCAGGTCATTAACAAATCCACACCGGCACAACGGCCTGAACCGCTGGAATTGATTGAGCAGGATTCAGCCGTACGCTTAATGACCCACGATGTAAATCAGGCAGATCCCAGAGAAGAATATGCCGATGTGTGGACCAGAATCCGAAATAACCTGGTACTGGACCGCCACCTTGAAAACACCTCCGTCAAACAACGTATTGCCTGGTATGCACGTAATCAGGATTATCTTGACCGGGTGGCCCAACGGGCGACGCCCTATCTCTACCATATCCTGGAGGCATTGGAAGAGCGCAATATGCCAATGGATCTGGCATTACTCCCGGTGGTTGAAAGCGCCTTCCATCCCTTTGCCTACTCCAGAAGTCATGCATCAGGTATATGGCAATTCATCCCGGCCACAGGCAAACGATTTGGCTTGAAGCAGAACTGGTGGTACGACGGTAGACGCGATATCACAGAAGCGACACGGGCTGCGCTGGATTATCTTGAGAATCTAAATGATCGGTTCAATGGAGACTGGCAGCATGCCCTGGCAGCCTATAATTCAGGCGAAAGAAATGTAGAGAGGGCGATTAAACGTAATCAGCAGGCCAAAAAGGACACGGATTTCTTCTCTTTGCGCCTACCCAGAGAAACCCGGGGTTATGTGCCCAGTCTGCTGGCCGTGGCTGAAATCGTTGCCAATCCAGACAAATACAATATTACTCTGATGCCTATCGCTGATGAGCCATATTTTGAAAAAATAGACATTGATGGTCAATTAGACTTGTCTACTGCTGCCAACCTGACCGGACTGAGCATAGATGAGTTATATACCCTCAACCCTGGACTCAATAGATGGGCAACTGACCCACAAGGCCCACATTCCCTGCTCATACCCCTGGACAAGGCTGAAAAATTTAAATCAGGCCTTGCAGATATCCCTATGGAGGAACGGGTTGGCTGGAACCAGCATACGATTAAACAGGGAGAGACCCTGAGTGGAATTGCCGATCGCTATAAAACCAGTATCGATACCATCCGGGCAACAAACAACCTGCGTGGAAACCTGATCAGAACCGGACAGTCACTGGTCATACCTACCTCAAAACAGCCTGGGAAATTTTATACACTCAGCCTTGAGAATCGCTGGTTAGGTGATCTCAAAAAAGAAGGTACTGGCAACAAGTATATCTATACGGTTCGCCGTGGCGATAGCTTGTGGACAATAAGCAGGCGTTACGAGGTGACAATAGGGGAACTCGCCGGCTGGAACGGCATTAATACCAGGAGCATTATCAGGCCAGGTCAAAAGTTGTCTTTATGGATTAAATCACCGGGAAGCGATGACAGTACTCAAAAATCTGCAGTTGCCTATACACGTAGTGCAGAAGGACACATAGAATATATCGTAAAAAGAGGTGACTCATTATGGTTAATTTCCAGACGATTTGGTGTCACCATTGCACAACTGCAACAATGGAATAATCTTTCCAGCGGAAAATATCTACAGCCCGGACAGAAACTGGTATTGATGGATGCACCGGCACTGGCCGCAGGCGCATAAAGCTTATCAGTTAAATCTAAAATTACATTCAGGCTAATGACCGTCTGATAATGAACTTACCCGCCCTGACAGTTACAAACATACCATGATCAGAGCTATAAAATTCCTGCTCCGTTGTCTTTTTAGAATACTTTACCGTGTTGAAGTCACGGGTATGGAAAATTACCATAAGGCGGGCAAACGAACCTTGATGGTAGCCAACCACACATCATTACTTGATGGGATCCTGCTATATGCCTGGCTTCCAGAAACCCCTACATTTGCCATCAATACAGAAATTGCCGCTAAAAGGTCCTTTCAGTTTTTCCTGAAGTTCGTTGACCTGTTTGAGATGGACCACACCAGCCCCCTGTCATTAAAGTCCATGATTAAGTTTATTAAGCAAGACAGAAAGGCAGTTATTTTTCCTGAAGGCAGGATTACCGTAACCGGGACCTTAATGAAGATTTACGAAGGGCCCGCCCTGATTGCGGAAAAAGCGGATGCCATGATACTGCCCATTGCCATAGACGGTGCCCATATGTCGCCGTTTTCATATCTTAAAGACCGCGGCCATATCAAACGATTTCCAAAGATACGCATCAGGTTACTGCCACCGGAAAAAATTTTATTGCCTGAAGGACTATCAAGCCATGACAAACGTAAGCTGGCAGCAAATAAACTGCAGCAGCTTATGTTTAATCTGCAATTTTCCACATTCGGTTTCCACAAAACACTGTTCACTGCAACGTGTGAGGCGGCAAATCAATATGGCATGAACCTGACGGTCCTGGAAGACACCAATAATGTGGAATTAACATATAAACAATTATTTACCCGCGCATTCATCCTCGCAACAAGAATAGAAAAACAGACGGTATCGGCTGAACATGTCGGCATTATGCTCCCCAATGTCAATGCAATTGCAGTGGTCTTCCTGGCACTGCAATACCTGGGCCGAATTCCGGCCATGTTGAACTTCTCTGCGGGGACACAAAATATTATCAAGGCCTGTGAAACTGCAAAAATCAAAACCGTCTATACCTCCAGACAATTTATTGATAAAGCCAACCTCAACGAATTAATATCTGACCTGGAATATCACGTGAATGTCGTTTATCTTGAAGACTTTCGTGAACAAATTGGGCTAATGGATAAATTAACTGGTGTAATTAAAGGCCATCATCCATTGAAATATTATCAACAAAGAGGGGTGCCGGATTCTAACAGCCCTGCGGTCATACTATTTACGTCCGGTTCTGAAGGGGTATCTAAAGGAGTTGTACTTTCCCATGAGAATATCCTGTCAAATTTTGCCCAGATCAAGGTTCATGTTGGTTTTAAACCCACTGATGTGGTCTTCACCTGCTTGCCCTTATTTCATTCGTTTGGCTTGAATGCGGGTTTCATCATGCCATTACTGGGAGGCAGCAAGGTCTATCTTTACCCCACACCTCTGCACTATCGAATCATCCCGCAGTTGGTTTATGAAAAAAATGCCACCATATTCTTTGGTACCAATACATTCTTTAAAGGCTATGCCAAACACGCTCATCCTTATGATTTTAACAACCTCCGTTACGTGGTGGCGGGTGCAGAAAAACTACGCGACGATACCCGCCAACTTTACATGGAAAAGTTTGGTATACGTATCCTGGAAGGATATGGGGTCACGGAAACCAGCCCGGTTATTTCAGTCAACACCCCTATTGTTTCCAAGTCGGGATCTGTGGGGTTACCTATGCCTGCCATCGAGTCCTACCTCGAACCCGTGGAAGGGATAGATCAAGGTGGCCGTCTGGTTGTGAAAGGTCCAAATATTATGATGGGTTACCTGTTACATGATTCAGAGGGCAAGATTGTCCCGCCATCAACTGAACGTGGTGAAGGGTGGCATGATACCGGTGATATTGCTGATATTGATGAAGAAGGTTATATCTCTATTCTCGGCAGGGCCAAACGGTTTGCCAAACTGGGTGGAGAAATGGTCTCCCTTACAGCAGTAGAAGAATTGGCCACCCAAACCTGGCCGGAATCCAATCATGCTGCTGTCTCAATTCCCGATGATCGAAAGGGTGAAAAAATTGTCCTGGTAACAGACTACCTTGAAGCCAATAAAAAGAAATTACAGGAATCGGCCCGTAATCTGAAATATGGTGAAATATATATTCCCGCAAAAATTCTACTGGCTGAGGAATTGCCCGTGATGGGAACAGGGAAAACGGATTATATAGAACTGACAAAAATGGTACTGGCTGAAGAAAAAGAAGGTAGCGGATGGATCAAAAAGCTGGGGGATTTGGTCAGGAAACCCCCAACGGAAGAAACAGATTCAAACTTTTCCTGTGAAGATGAAAAGTAACTACCCTAATCTCGTGTTAATGGCACAAATCCTACCGGCAATATTTCTTTAATATCGATTTTACCTGCCCGATCTGTGGTAAGGACCCGAAGATACTGGGTACGTGATTGTGGTCCAACGGGTATCACCAACTTACCACCAGGTTTTAATTGCTGTATTAATGGCTCGGGCACCTCTTCCGGTGCCGCTGTGACAATAATGGCATCAAACGGTGCATGCTCCTGCCAACCGTTATAGCCGTCACCGGTTCGTACAGTAATATTTTTATACCCCAGGTTAAATAATACGCGCTGTGCCTGCTCTGCCAGGGTATCGATGATCTCTATGGTATATACATGGTCAACCAGCTCTGCCAGGATTGCGGCCTGATAACCTGAACCTGTGCCGACTTCCAGCACTTTTGAGTTTGAATTGACCTGGGCAAGATCACTCATTAACGCGACGATATAGGGTTGTGAAATGGTCTGTCCTTCACCTATAGGTAAAGGCCTGTTTAAATAAGCATAGGATCGGTATAACTCGGGAACAAATTCATGCCTTGGTACTGTTCTGACTGCCTCTATCACTTTACGATCCAACCTGTCTTTACCTATATAGGCGCGGGTTTCCATCACCATGTCTTCAATTTCCTTAACCATGGCTTCACGCAGTTCCAGATAATCGTCCTGGGCATAGGCAGATAAACAACCAAACCAGATTTGCAGAAAAACTATTACTTTCGTGAATTTCATACTAGGAATATAAACTAACTGTCTGTTTGATTGAACTAGTTCCATTGATTTAATTAATATCTCAAGATAAGACATGTAGGCATGACGCTGGTTCCTTTCAATCAGAAGCCAGGTGATGTGCCTGACGGGTCGTTTCAGGTAGCCGGTATCGGGTCACACATCCCATTACAATGTCGATACAGGCATCGATACCAATTTTATGACCCGGGGAAATAAATAATGGTTTTACGTTCTGCCGTGTCCTCAACACCACTCCTAATTGATGATTGTTGTGCATGAGAGGACTATATGCCCCTTTATTTTCAGGGACACTGTCATGGCTACCCAGTAAGCGGGTCTTGCCCACACCGATACAGGCGCAATCAAGTAACAGTCCTAAATGACAGGCAATTCCAAACCGCCGCGGATGGGCGATCCCTTGTCCATCGCATAATATTACATCTGGCATAGTATTGATTTTTTTCAGCGCATTGAGGGCAACGGGGATTTCCCGGAAAGACAGGAGTCCCGGTATGTATGGAAACGTGACAGGTAATCTGGCTATCGCATATTCAACTAATTCCAGTGAAACATACTCCAGCACCACAACTGCCGCCCGTGCGATTTTTCCTTTTTGCTCAAACCCCACATCAATACCGGCAACAAATTCCGGGCCTTTGAATCTATCTTTCAGAACTATATCGCTGGCAAGTGATTTTTGTAAATCAATTGCCTGCTTTGGAGTCAGGTCCCACTCATGTGTACGAACAGGATTCATTCGTTAACAGACAATGCTAATATACGACTCAACTCGCAGAGTGGACGTCCACTTTGGTCTGCCAGGGAATTAAATATCTCCTGTACCTGGCGTTTGCCTTTTATTGTAGAAGGAATACCCTGGTACCCCCCCCAACGGTTTAGGGCACGAATCACATCGCCTGTAAGAATAAAGGTATCTCTTCCTGACATTCTTAAAAAATACGGTGCAGAATTTCCACCCATTTGTTTATAGTGCTTCTTTAATTCCTGCCAAAGTCCGACCGTATTGTGCACCGGCCAATTCGCAAGATATTGACCAAAGCCGCCATATTCGTCCAGCATTTCCATCATAACCGAAGCGTTAAATCTAACTGCCTGTATCTTGCGCCAATGACGGATCAGGCGACGGTTTGTCATTAATGCATCCATATCTTCATCACTCATCATACTGACACGCATCAGGTCAAAATCATGAAATGCCTGTTCAAAATCAGGCCATTTTTTATCCACCATAGAATGCTTCAGTCCTGCTCTAAAAATACGCCTGGACATAGTAGACAGATACCAAGCATCAGTTTTTGATTTAAGAGATTTGTTTGAATCTGCCTGTGGGAGGTTATTTTCCAGATCCAGGTCGGGATTTAATATTACAGCGGTTTCATATATAGTTTTGTAATTAATCATACCTTCATTACTATCACAGATTTATCGTTTAATGAACATACATTGCAGATAAAGGAAGCTGACTCATGGAACAGATTAAAGACTATATTCGCAATATCCCTGACTTTCCCAAGCCCGGCATTCAATTCAAAGATATAACCCCCCTGATGAAACACCCGAAAATATTAAATATGGCTGTCGATGAGCTAATCAAGCCCTACCGAGATGAAAATATTAGCTATGTGGCGGGCATGGAGGCACGCGGTTTTATATTTGGTTCTCTGGCAGCAAATGCCCTGGGTACAGGGTTTATTCCATTACGTAAGCCTGGCAAATTACCCTATGACGTCCAATCCATCAGCTATGATCTTGAATACGGGTCTGCTGCATTGGAGGTCCATGTAGATGCCGTCAATCCAGGCGATAAGATCATACTGGTAGATGATCTGATTGCCACAGGCGGTACGGCAGCCGCAAGTTGTATGTTGCTGGAAAAGCTGGGGGCGGATGTTAAGGGGTGTGCCTTTGTTATTGAACTGGACGACTTAAATGGCAGGGAAAAATTAGCAAGTTATCCAGTACATTCACTAATACATTACTGATAGTTCAAACTGACAAAAGGCCAATCACCATATTTTTCCACTCTGAAATATCACAAAGGTGTTCATATATATGTAGTCCAATCAGGTAACCATCGTCTTTTTCACGACACTACGCCAACTCACACATATGGTTATATTCAATTCCGGTATGGCGGTTTTCAATTTTCAACATGCAACGAGTAGATTGTGGAATTTCCTCCCTGATGACCAGGCAAATGCCGGCAAATGAAATATCGCGGGTTACACAATCAATCAAATCGCCTTCGTTGCTATTGGTGGACTCTGTTGAGACCAGTTTTAAACGACTATGTAACCTGGTAAGCAGTCTTGCTTCTGAGCGTTTTTCATCAGTATTATTGTCCATTACTCCAATCTCTTAACCATTAAATGTACTGCAATTAAAATACCAAATCCAAAATAAATCCCCACCAAAGCTACCAACATCAGAATCGCAGCTGAGACCGTTATAACTCCTGTGCGCCCAAGATAGACTATTAAAATTCCCAATGCAGTAAAACTGAACATCATAGCAGCCAGAACAAGCAATTTTACTCGTTGCGGAATCCTGCTATTTTTTTCGTCTTCGGTCAATTGGGCAAGGCAACTTATTATGTATAATTATTCAATCAGCATACATAATATATCAGTTAAAGTCATATACTCTGATACCTGAATACACGCGTGATGAATATAAAAATATATACCCTGATGTTAATTTGTTTGTTTGGGGTGACTTTGCTCTCTTCGACATCTGCACAAATAGAGCCTGGCAGACCCGTTGTCATCCTGCTGACACCAAAATCCATATATGCTGGTTCCCTGGATTCTGATCAACCTGATTATGAATCCGCCAGTATTGAAGGTCTATTCAGTAATGAAACTTTCGGTATGATAGATAAATGGTTTGCCTTTGAAATTGCATTGCAAGGTATTTTTTATAATGGTTTAAATATAAGGCCGGAAAACCAGATGCTCATACTTGCCATCCCACCAGGTAATAACCGTGATACATGGCTGCAAATAGTCTCAATTTTATTTGATCGTTTTAATGTTCCGGAACTTTACATACATGAAACAGACGTTTGGAGCAAAGCGATCACACCTGAACTGACCCCTGGAGAAAAACTATACTGGATATCCAGTGACTAATTCATCATTTTAAACAGCCATCAATAACCCCAGGCAACTCAGGATTCCAAATACCGGCATCGAGGATATTTCCAGACCCATAAAACACAATTTGGGGTAAGGTAACAACCCGCCTTAACTCATTCATTTACCTTCATGATATTGGAAAAAGCGTTCAACCTCTTCAATTTTATTATACATGCGCATATCAGGCATGCTCTTGAGAAATACCTTGCCATAAGACTTACCTGTCAACCTTGGATCACAGATCATTAACACACCATAATCCCTGGTATCGCGAATTAACCTGCCAATACCCTGTTTAAGACTAATGACTGCCTCCGGCAATTGATATTCCATAAAAGCATTACCGCCCTGCTCTTCTATGCGTTTTAATCTAGCCTTCAATACCGGATCATCGGGGGTTGCAAATGGCAGCTTATCAATAATGACACAGGACAGAGCCTGGCCTTTTACATCCACGCCCTCCCAAAAACTGGAGGTACCTAGCAGGATACTATGCGGTGTTTCCCTGAAAGCATCCAGCAATTCAGTCCTGGGAGCATCTCCCTGTATAAAAACGGGATATGAAATCTTATTACCAATTATCTCTGCTGCAATCCTTAATGCCCTGTGACTGGTAAACAGAAAAAAAGCATGCCCACTGGTCAATTCCAATACCGGCAATGCCGCTTCCACAACTAGCTCTGTGTACCCTTGTGACCTGGGATCAGGCAACCCGGGTGGAAGATATAACATTGCCTGTTTTTGAAAATCAAACGGGCTTGACCATGAATGGTGCCTTAGATCAGATAACCCCATTTGTTTCATATAATGATTAAAATTCTCTTTGATAGCCAGGGTGGCAGACGTATAAATACAAAGACAGTTATAATCGGCCATCCTTAATTGAAATATATCCGACACATTTAATGGTGTCTGATGCAAAAGGAAACCTCTGCCTCTTATTTCAAGCCATTGAACAAAATCCGCACACGGATCATCAATGAACATATTCAGCATATCAATGAAGGCATCACATCGTTTAGAACACAAATTCAGGTCTTTACCACGGTCTGCAAAGCCGTCCAGTATCTGGTGCACTGCTATTATCCGATCGAACAGGTTAGTGAGGGCACTTTCCACCTCTTCTACCTGTTTGACTTCAAACCAGGCAGCACGGTTGTCATATTGATTAAATGCCAGGCGTAACTGTCTGGTTGCTGTTTCCAGTCTATCGAGGTTATCGAGTAACTCCTGCATGTCTGCCGCCTCAGCATAATAGGCCTGACGGGTATCTCTAACCAACTCATAGAGTTGATTGCTGCTAATGGATTGCCCAAAAAACTGGGTTGCCAAATCCGGTAATTGATGGGCTTCATCGAAGATCACCACATCCGCATTTGGCAGGATCTCGCCATAACCCTTTTCGCGTAGTGCCATATCTGCCAGTAATAAATGATGGTTAACCACTGTTAAATCCGACTCTGCGGCGTTTTTTCTTGCCTTGAAAACATGGCAATCATCATAAAAGGCACATTCTGTGCCCAGACAATTTTCCGTTGTCGAAGTGACCAAATACCTGATTTGGGCGTCTTCCGCGATAACAGTCAATTCGGCCATATCACCGCTGTCCGTCTGGTTTGCCCATTGCCGGACCTCGAATAGCTGTGTAGCAAAACGCTGGTTCTCCGCGGTTTGTTCCCTTTCCATTAGTTCAAGTCGATACAGACAAAGATAATTTGCGCGGCCTTTTAAAAGTGAAGTGTGGATGGGGATACCGGTGGCCTGTTGAATAGTCTTTAAATCACGTTGATATAATTGATCCTGTAAATGTTTGGTGCCGGTAGAAATAATGACTTTTTTACCCGACAGGATTGCCGGAATAAGGTAGGCAAATGTTTTGCCTGTCCCGGTACCCGCCTCCAGTATAATGGACTGGTGGTCTTGTATAGCCTCATCGATTGATTGGGCCATTTCCAGCTGCTGAGGTCGAATCTGGTAGTTCTGGATTAACTCTGCTAAAGGGCCTGTTTCAGCCAGTATGTCCTCTGGTGTTAACACGTTATGATACTCGTCAGGCCCTGTCTGCCGGAAATGACATAACACTCTCCAGAGACGGTAATTCCTGCATCTGCATAAACAGTCTGTCTAACCCTACCGCAACTCCTGCACAGTCAGGGAGACCATGTTCCAGGCTGTTAATCAAGTGCATATCAATAGGCATTTCTGGCTGACCTGATTTTTTTCGCAACTGATTATCTGATTTAAACCGTGAGACCTGTTCATTGACGTCAGCCAGTTCATAAAACCCATTGGCAATTTCGACTCCATGTATCAATAATTCAAAGCGTTCTGCAACAGGGACATCATCATGACGTATTCTCGCCAACGCTGCCTGGCAAACTGGAAAGTCATACAGTATCAAGGCCCGTTCACCTGACAGTGCGGGGGTGATTGTATGACTGAAAATAAAATCCAGCAGGCTCGCCCTATCATTTACAATAGATTCCAGGCCATAATACCTGGCCTTTTCCTGCAAAGATTCAATATCTGCAAGATGTGGATTGAGTCCGGCACAGGTTTCAAAAACCTCGGCATAGGTCTTACGTTCAACATCAATAAATCCCAGTTTGGCTAGCAATAAAACGAACTCATCAATCAGATCATGCAGGTCAAACCCAACACGATACCATTCCAGCATAGTAAATTCCGGTTGGTGGTGAGGGCCCATTTCCCGGTCTCTGAAGACCTTGCAAATTTGATAAATAGAACCACTCCCGGCCGCGATTAAACGTTTCATCGCAAATTCTGGTGAGGTATTGAGAAAATAGCTGACAGGGCTGTTAGTAGATGGCGAATGATAAAATGTCTTGAAACTTTCCAGGTTTGGATCAGTGTTTGCGTAGCATGATAATACCGGCGTTTGCACTTCCATAATGTCTCTTTCCTCCATGAATCGACGTATGGTTTTATAAAGCTCTGCCCGTTGGCGTATGATATCCAACGTAGCGCTGGGCTGCCAGTCCGTTGTCAAACTGTGTACCTGAAGCTTTTACAACTGGTTTTAATCTTTTGCCCTGGACATATATTCACCGGTTCGGGTATCCACCCTGACCAGCTCACCTTCCTCTACAAATAACGGAACTTTGATAATTGCCCCGGTTTCCAGGGTGGCGGGTTTTGTGCCCCCGGTTGCCGTATCACCCCTTACACCAGGATCGGTTTCAGTAATTTTCAATATAACAAAATTGGGGGGGGCCACGCTAAGCGGAGTATTATTCCACAGTGTCACCTCGCACTCTTCCTCACCTTTAATCCATTGTGCAGCTTCTGACACTGCATTTTTGTCAGCCATATACTGTTCGTAGCTTTTGGGATCCATGAAATGCCACATATCGCCGTCGTTGTAGAGGTATTGCAGGTTCAGATCAACCACATCCGCCGCTTCCACGGATTCACCTGATTTATAGGTTTTCTCCAGCACTCGACCGGTCTTTAAATTTCGGATTCTCACCCGGTTAAAGGCCTGACCTTTTCCGGGTTTGACAAATTCATTTTCAATTATTGAACACGGATCGCCATCGATCATTAATTTCAAACCTGATCGGAATTCATTTGTATTGTAAGTTGCCATAATATTTAATCCATAGTGCGTGATAAAGCGGCGTATGATACCTTGAAACCCATGGGAATTTCGAGTTGGCAAACAGAATTACAATCCAGTATTGATCATTTTAAGGACCTGGCAGATGCCTGCGACCTGAAATCAAGTCAATCTGACGCCTCAGAACACCCCACATATGGGTTTGCGGTAAAGGCCCCCAGGGCATTTGTATCAAAAATAGACAAAAATAACCCCGCTGACCCATTGCTTCTGCAGATTTTACCCACCCAGGATGAAGGACGTCATTTTCCAGGATTCAAGGCTGATGCTGTCGATGAGGCAAATAAGCATGTAATACCGGGCCTGATAAAAAAATACCATGGCAGGGCCTTATTAATTACCACGGCCTCCTGTGCCATACATTGCCGGTATTGCTTCAGGCGTCACTATCCCTACCAGGATAACCAGGCGGGCCATAACAACTGGTCTGAGGCCATTTCAGCCATAAAGGGTGATCCCACCTTATTTGAAATCATTTTAAGTGGAGGGGATCCCCTCTCAATTTCTGATGGGAAACTAGAAAAGTTAATCGGCCTGCTTGAAGACATACCGCATCTGAAAATTCTCAGAATACATACCCGTTTTCCAGCCGTGCTTCCCAGCCGCATCACCAACCAGCTTCTTGAAATGTTAACGCATACACGCTTTAAAATTACGATGATATTGCACATCAATCATCCCAATGAAATCGGTGATGACGTTGTGCATGCACTTAAAAACCTGCATCGGACCGGCATCCAGTTACTAAACCAATCAGTTTTGCTAAAAGGTATAAATGATGATGCCCGGATACTGATCAGGCTCAGTGAAGAGTTATATTCCAATTATGTACTACCTTATTACCTGCATCTACTTGATCCAGTACAGGGAGCCGCCCATTTTGATGTGGCAGAGGACAGTGCAAGAAGTCTGATGAATACCATGCGCGAACAGCTACCGGGCTATCTGGTCCCACGACTGGTCAGGGAAACCCCCAATGCACCCTATAAAATACCAGTGGATTGATTGTCACTATCATTCCACCATCCTGCTTTTACATATGTAACTTGTCACTGTTCGCCCACGACTAAATTACCCAGTCTATTCGACAGCATCCTACTGGGCAGAGGATCTGTTAAGCCACAACCCCATTGGGTAATGTCCCTGTCTAATTGTCTATTTCTTTATCCTGGACCTGGCCTTTTCCGCTGCCTTTTTCAGTTTGGTCATTTGTTTCTTCTCCCAGCGTTCACCGGCGACCAGCATTTTTTTGGCCTTTTTCTCGCTGTTCTTTACCAGTTCTTTCTCACGCTTGAGGGCGTCATCTAACAGATCTTTTAATAATGCAATTTCATTCCGTGCCGACGCCCTGGCGGCCCTGAGCGCCGCCTTGGTGACATCCAGTTCTTTTTTTAATGCACTCACCAGCTATGCCCTACTTTTTTTAGCGTCTTTTTGTTTTGTCACCCTGGTTTTCATTGCCGTGGATTTTTTCTTTTTTGCAACGGGCTTTTTCTTTCCTGTAGATTTTTTACTGGCGCCAGTTTTTTTTGTAGCGGTTTTCTTTTGTGTCGGTGTTTTTTGGGGATTACTATTATTAATTTCCGGGTCATTCATCAGTCTGCTCTTCCCTAAATAATCTGTATATTAGTAATGATTATATTATTGTCTGCGAATTAGTATGATTAAGATCAAAGTGAAATCATATTACAACTTTCACATTATCATGTTTCCATTTTACCTGCTTGATTTTACTGAATATTTCATTCTCTTATGAACTTTAAAATATTTCAGGATAAATAGATATGACGTCTATCAATCATTTCCCATATACCCAACCACAATAGACATAGAAACCAATTATGCGTGTACCAGTTAATGTACTGACAAATTGCAAATAAGTATTGAATATTTTGTTTGCCCCATTTTTGCTTTGCGCTGGAAATTTCATATGGATATACTCGCGCATAAATAACTAATTTGATGATTGAGGATTAGCATGAAAGGAAAAATTGCATTTGAAGAACATTTTGCGATACCGGACACCTCGGAACAGGCAAAGCCTTTTGCCGGAGACAGTGGTATCTGGTACGATTTTACCCGCGAGATTCTGGATCTCGATGAAGAGCGTCTGGAACACATGGATAAAAGCGGTATTGAACTTGCTTTGCTATCACTTAATGCGCCTGGCCTGCAATCCATATTAAATGCTGATGAAGCCATGAATGTAGCTAAAAAGGCCAATGACACCATGGCAGAGGCCGCCCAGAAATATCCCGGTCGTTACGGTGGTATGGCTGCCCTGCCCATGCATGACCCTGATACAGCGGCTGAAGAACTTACCCGTTGTGTCAGGGAACTGGGGCATAAAGGCATCCTGGTCAATGGCTTTCAGCAAATTGATCAACCTGAAAACCAGGCATACTACGATCAACCCGAATACCGTCCCTTCTGGGCAACAGTCCAGGAGCTGGATGTGCCCTTTTACCTGCATCCGAGGATGACCATTCCATCACAGGCCCGGGCCTATCAGGATCACCCCTGGTTAATGAGTTCACCCTGGGGCTTTGCAGTGGAAACATCCATTCATGCACTGCGTCTATGTGGCTCCGGGTTATTCGAAGATTATCCCAAGCTGAAAATTTGCCTGGGGCATCTTGGTGAAGGTATCCCCTTTGGATTATGGCGAATTGATGCCCGCATGGCTTTCTCTCCCAGAGGCTACCGCGGGAAACGCCCATTGGGTGACTATTTTAGAGAAAATTTCCACCTGACAATCAGTGGCAATTTCAACGATGCCGCATTCAGATGCACCCTGGATATGTTTGATAATGATAAGATTTATTACAGTGCGGATTATCCATTTGAAAGGATGGAAGATGCCTCTGATTGGTTTGACAATACCCAGGTGATCAATGACGAACAACGACAAAAAATGGGCCGGGAGCACGCTATTAAATTGTTTAAGCTGGACCTGGATTAAATAATAATATTATCCAGGTCGGTGTCTGACTAAAGACGAAGTTTTCCGGTTTCACCAATCGTCACAATGGGATACGCCTGGCCCAGATCCATCCTGGCATTAAAATCATAACTCACTGTATCGCTGCTGCGTCGTGTTAAATCCCGTAACAGATTAATACTGCCGATCAGGTTAATCTGGGCAATCACGGTAACGGCCGCTTCATCATACGGTCCGATATCTGGAAGATCATTGGCAACTCCGGAAACAATTTTATTACCTTCCATACTGATATCATAACTCATCCCCATTATTTCCAATGGAAAACGATTTGGATTAGTCACTCATAGCGTAATTTCAAATTCGGGACTCAAGCCAGCAGAATTTCTAAATTCAATATTCATAATTGAAAATGCCGGTTCCTGAAAATCCGTTGGAATTGTGGCGCATGCCGCTATCAATGCCAGTGTACATATATCGACTGCATTTTTATAAAAATTAAACATTTTAGTTGTCCATAAAAAGTCAGAAACGTCTGGATTTCTTCAACCCTGGATTGACACTGTCAAGTTGGGCCTGCACATCGTCGACACTGCATTCATACACAATCTCCCTGCCCATCACGTTCCCTGCATAGGCTTTCCGGGTACGTGTAGGAATCAGATCACAACTGACACTGTGCACCCCCTGCCCAACTACCACCTGGATACGTTCGGCCTTTTTATTCAAAACGACCACATCCATGGTCTGACCGCTCTCTGTAACCCTAACTGTTATTTTTTCATCATTCATTGTATTCACTTCATTTTTTAATTATGACCTTATGACTTATTAAGATCTAACGAATTATCCAAATGGTCTCACGCCGATTAATGGTCCATGCAGAAAAATTCCAAAAACCACATACAGAATCAGCCCGCCTACGATACATATTATCAAATTTATTTTAGATTCTGGCACATGAGGCACTGCTCTAACCGGCCTTCTTTTAACTGAGATCCGATCAAATACTACCCATGCAAGAAAGCTGCCAAATAAAATTAGATCAGCAGATGAACCATTTACCAGCAAATGGGCCACTGCCCAGAGTTTAACGGCCACCAGTTGTGGATGCTTAATCTTATGATTAATGGTACTGGGAAAATAGGGCGCCAACATCAAGATAAAAAATGGCAACAGGAGTAACGCAGAGAGATGCCTTAATCCAGTGGGTGATACATATATGATATTTGCAGTTAAACGATACTCGCCATAACCATTGATAATCAGGAGCAGACCGATTACGGATATCAGGCTATATATGCCTTTCCACAGCAGTTCATTTTTCCCAGCCATCTGATTGCGAAATGACAATGCGAATATTGAGATTGAGTGTATACCCAAAAATACTACCAACCCGGTTATTAACTTAATCATCTGCCGTCTTCCCTATATATGCATTATCGCCTGACATTATGGTCTCACAATCCACTTCACCCCAAAAGCGCTTATTGATTTTGGGTAACTTGAACAGTAATTTCAGAATCACCATGGCTGTAAACTTCTCATCATCGCCCACTGCCAATACATAATTCCCTGACTGGGTTTCATTATAGACCTTGATGTAGTAAGTCCCTGCCTCAAATCGGGTGGTACTTTTAAAATTTTCGCCAAATTCTGGACCAATCCAGTACCATTTTTTACCGTACTCTTCATACCAGGGCCACCATTCATAAGTCTCATCACTGAAATCAGCGATAAGTTTCATATTTTCATCAAAAACCGAAAATGAAAAATGTTGATAATAATCACAATTATCAATCTTGGGCGAAGTTATACCGGCGTAAAACCTGAATTGCTCCGGGCTGGTGATCTGATAAAAATGCGGAGATCCTCGCAATGATGAGAATATGGCCTTGGAGATTTCAGGGTTTTCTATGACATAGGGGTTAGATTGAGTGGACTCGAATTCATTCAGGACGGGTTGATGTGCTATTACGCCATATGGCATGAAAAGCAAGGCCATCATGAATAATTGCCGTAAATAAAATCTTATGCATTGTAAGATACTTAATTTCACTTTTATCTATTCCTGTAATGTTGTTATTGCGCAACCCCGGATCATTATATTAAAAAGTTGATGACAATTTTAAAAACTTGTCATCAACAAACAATTTCAAAGTGAATATATCAGAGAATAGAATATGGGTATCAAAGACAATCGCAAACTAAAACGTTATTCGGTAAAACTAAAGGTCTATGAACAAAAAAGCGGCAAAATCATCGGATATATAGAAGATATCAGTATTCATGGGATGAACGTGAAGAGCACCGAACGCTTCCCTGAAATGCAGTAATTAGATGTCTGGTTCGGTGCCAGTGAAGGTTCAGAATCAGATAAGATACAATTAGCTGTTATTAAGGTCTGGGACGCATTTACAGACACAATTCCACGGCTGTATAGCACCGGGCTGCATTTTATCGCCCCATCAGAACAGGCATTGGATCAACTGCAAAAACTAATTTATGAATTACGGGATGATTATGTATCCCAGTGGGAAGAATCAACTTTTACCTAAAATGTCATTTTTAGACAAGGGGGCCGAAAGCATAAACCCCTGAAAATAATCACAGCCAGATCTGGACAGGTAATCATGCTGATCCTGTGATTCTATACCCTCACCTACTGTTGTAATTGACATTGCCTGACTCAGGGCAAAGATCACATCCAGCACTTTTGCATTTTCTTTTTTAAGGGGGATGTCATGGATAAGGCTTTTATCCAGTTTAATATACTTGATAGGAAATAACTTGATTGGCTCCAGTGAGAGATGTCCTGTACCAAAATCATCAATGGCAAGCTGTACGCCTAAATCACACAGGCTGTCCATCATGGCGCGATTTTCATGAAGATGACCATCCAGAATATTTTCAGACAATTCTATCACCAGGTTTTGAGGCAAAAACCCGGTGGATGACAAGGCATTTTTGACAATATCTAGAAGTTCCGGCTTGATTTGCACGGGGGATACATTGATAAAGATCTTATCCCCCGTATTGGCATTATCCTCCCATGATTTTGCGGTATTCATGGCGGTGAACAATACCCATTCTTCGATTTCATCTATTAATCCAAGCTTTTCAGCCATGGGCAATAATTCCAATGGCTCAACGACACCTATATCATTAGAATTCCAACGTATTAATGCTTCATATCCATGAACATTTCCAGCTTTTGCAAAAATAGGCTGATATAAAATCTCCAGTTCATTATTTTCAATGGCTATTTTCAGGTTTTCTTCAATCTGTAAATTGCGATAAATATTTTTGTTTTGCTCGTCCGCATAATATTGATAACAATTTCGCCCCAATGCCTTAGCCCTGTACATTGCCGCATCAGCACAACTCACTAAATCTTTGACCTTTGTACCGTCCTTGGGGGCAATGGCAATACCAATACTTGCTGATATTGAATGCTTTTTGTCCCGAATCCGAAAAGGGGCAGACAATGTCTTTAATATCCGGTTAGCAAAGTTCGAAGCATCCTCCTTTGTCTGCAAGGAAAAAATCAATGTGAATTCATCGCCACCATAACGCGCAAGGAGATCATCATCACGGACACAGCTGACCAGCCGTTTGCTTACCGCTTTTAGTAATTCGTCTCCTATTATGTGTCCTTCGTTATCATTAATCTGTTTAAATCCATCAAGATCAATAAACATTAACACCATGGCATTATCTTCACTAACCTCAATTAATCTCCTGGTTGCTTCCTTTTCAAACGCCAGACGATTTAGCAGGTTAGTTAGTATGTCGTGATGTGCAAGGTGGGAAAGCTTGTCTTCAGACTCTTTGATACGACTGATATCTGACAGCACAATCACATACTGCACTGGCAAATTATCATCGGAAGTAATCCTGCTGATATTCATCAGCAGGTGGCAATTCTCATCATTCTGATATCGAATATCGACACTGCCCCGCCAATGGTTTTTTTTATCTATTATCTGGCTTATCTCTTCCTTTAAGCTTTCATCAGATATAAGTAATTCATAAAAATTCTTGTTAAGAATAGAGCTTTCTGCATACCCGGTTAAATTAATAAAAGCCGGATTGGTTTTAAAGATCAATCCTTCGCTGTCTGCAATCAGGATACTTTCAGCTGAATTTTCAAAGGCCACCTTGGAGTGCAGCAGCAATTCATCTGCTTTTTCCCTTTCAATAGCAAAACTTGCCAGGTGACTGGCTGATTGGAGAATGTATTGATGCAAAGGATTGGGTTTTCTCTTAATTCCACTGGTCAGAGAAAATGATCCAAATATTTTTCCATTTATATAGACCGGATAAGACCAACAGGAACCTATTTGATATTTCGCTGCGATATCACGTAGCTTTTCCCAGGCACCATCAATAGTCACATCCTCGACAAATTGTGATTTCTCCGTGGCTACTGCGCTGCCACATGAGCCGTATCCATATTCTGGTTTAAGACCGTTAAAATCATGCCTCACCTCTTCAGGAAAGCTGGGGGAAGCCAGAATGCTGAGCGCGGTCTTATTTTCATTAAATACCATCACAGCTGCCATACAATCGCCCACCAGTCTCTCGCTCATGAGGCATAGCTGGTCGAGGGTTTGTGAAATGGATTTGCGTTGAGCTATGAGCTCCAGAATAGAGGTTTGAATATGAAATACATCAGTAATACCTTTTTGATCGGCAATATTTTTGACTATATCTTTAGAAGGGATGGCCATATGGGATTCTAACAAAGTTAACTATGCAATGGATAGTTCACGAACAGACGTTTGATATATCTTACTGTTACCTCACATCAAAACTATATCAAACAATCTTCACGAGCAAGGCGGACAGGAACCCACCAAGCGTGGACAAGCCGACAACTGATCCACCCATTTCATATGCCTCGGGCAACATGGTCTCCGCAATCATGGTTAACATGGCCCCTGCGGCCAGGGCCTCTATGCCTACCATAAAATAATATAAACCTCCTTCGGGGCTGGGTGGGAATATGACTGCGCCCAGGGCTGCCCCCAGGCCGGTAGTCAGGGTAATTGAACCCCACATGAGATAGACCTTACCCAGAGTGAGGCCATTGTCGCGCATACTCACAGAACTGGACATGGCCTCCGGCATATTCGCAAGGAATACCCCAACGATAAATGCCAGACTGACCCCACCTGTACTGACTGCCAGCATACCAATGACCAGGGATTCAGGGATGGCATCGATAAAGATTCCCAACCAGATGGCCAACGCCGCATTACCATGGGACCTGGCCTCCCCTTCACTCCTGATTTCTTCCGTCGTGACTGCCACCTGTTCCTTGTCCAACGATTCCATGGTCTCCTTATGCCAATCTTCATCCACTTCCATCTCTGTCCTGACAGACAAATCATCCAGCCTGGATGCCGCCAGTGACATGATATTGTCCCTGACAGATTTGTCTTCCTTGAGGAGGGTTTTAAAATCATCCCTGGAAATACTGTAGACCTGTACATCCCCCCGGGCGATGGCATCTGCTGTTCGCGGTCCCTCCTGAATGACCCCCAACTCACCAAAACAATCATATTTGCCTAATGTTGCCAGATTTTTATGCTCATTATTCTCATGACGGATAATATCCACCTCTCCATTGAGGATGAAAAACATCTCTTCGGCTAACTCGTTCTGACGACATATTGCCTCACCGTCTTCATAAGTCTTCAGTTCCACTTCATGAATAAGATCTGCCATCAGTTCCGGCGGCAACTGATTCAGGATTTTTATCTTCCCGAGCTTTTCCACCAGGATCTTTGATCGTTTGTATTTGACCCTCTCCAGATAGTGCCGTGCACTGGATAGGCGGCGCATAAAAGCACCGTAATTATTTAATATGGCATTGAGTCCGGAAAAGGTTATGCCACCGAGTATGGCCGAGAAAATCACCACATAAATGACGGTATTACCATGGCTTTCAACATGGTGTGGGACATGGCCAAATAATTCGATGGTCAAGGCAAATAATAATGCCCCACCACCAAATGCCATAAAGATAGAATTTATCTTTTTGCCGGGCCGGGTCCATAGCCCCAACCAGGCCCCGATGGGCAATGAAATAGCGCTTACCACTCCCCAGAAAAACGCCGTGGTTGTCATAGAAAATCCCGATAGTTAGTGTATTGTGGTTAACATCGTCCCAGCAAGACGCCTCAATGTTAATGAATGATGAATAATACTCAATTTAACAGATAATTATGTACATTCTTATATGCTTACCTGAGAAAATATGACATTTATCATGTCATATCAATGTCATTGAATTGTAACATCTAAATAACTGGTCTATACATTCGGGATTACTTTAGTTCATGGCGAATTTGGCAAAAACAGAACAAATACCCCATCACCTGATTAATGATTTCTGGGGGGGGGCTGGCCTCTATGCTGGTTGCCCTGCCATCAGCTATTGCCTTTGGTGTCCTGGTATATGCCGCGATTGACCCTGCGCTGGCCGGTGAAGGGGCATTGATAGGTATGATAGGTGCTGCAGCACTGGGGATTACCGCGCCCCTAGTGGGCAGGACACCTGCACTGATCACCGCCCCCTGTGCCCCTGCGGCCGCCATTCTCTCGGGCCTTGCCATTACCCTGGTGGATAGTGGGATTGATATTGGCAGAATTCCGGGGCTACTGGCATTAACGGCATTATTATCTTCAGGGTTGCAACTGCCGTTGTGCTGGGGTCTGACAACCTGCGAGGAGTATTAAGACAAGGATCAAAATCAACCTCCTTGTGCCGGGCATTTTCAAGTCCAT
Organism: Candidatus Eutrophobius brisbanensis; assembly: GCA_038131795.1. Lineage (GTDB taxonomy): Bacteria > Pseudomonadota > Gammaproteobacteria > Eutrophobiales > Eutrophobiaceae > Eutrophobius > Eutrophobius brisbanensis. Next base: position 1,015,001 of record JAYPQE010000003.1, read on the forward strand.
TATTCAGTGTCCTCGCTTGCTGGAATATTACATACACCTTGAGAATATGATAATACATCCGGATCACTACAGGCACTACAGGCATTGGGGTAGTCTACCCTTTCAGTACTGTCACAGGGGGTGGTGACACAGCGGATACCGGTATCACGCACGGCACACACCGGCATATAGATCTCCGCACACATATCCGGCCTGGGAGTAGTACATTGCGTGAGTCCCAGCCCTTGTTGTGCTGTCATCTTGATATTCATTGTAATTGGTTCATTGTTGACACTTGTATTGCAATCTTCCAGTACCACTATGGCCATCACCCTGGTAGCGGCCAGTCAGGTTGTGATCAATTTTGAAGCTGCTGCTGCCATGGTATTGGGGGGAAATATTGGTACCACGATCATAGCCAACCTTGCCGCCTTTGTATCAAATACCGAAGCCAGACGTGCTGCCCTTGCCCATTTTATATTTAACTCCATTGGTGTCATTTGGATAATCATATTGTTCACACCCTATTTGGCCCTGGCAGATAAAATTGCCAGTGAATTCATGTCTGCCTCGCCTTTAACCATTTCCACCGACATCCCTATTGGCTTATCAATTTTTCATAGCTCGTTTAATATTATCAATACCCTGGTATTGATTGGTTTTATCCACTACATCGCTAAAATTGTCATCTATTTTATTCATGAAAAACCGGTTCCAGAGCCAGTATTCTGTACATCTAAATATTTAACAAAACAATCTTTAAATTATCCGGAAACCGCAATCAAGGCGTTACTGGATGAGACCAGGAGGTTGTATCAGGAGGCAGTTATTGAAGCGATTGCCCATAGCCTGGGGGTGCATCGAAAAGATATCATGTCTGATATACCTGTCCGACAAATCGTTGAACAACATGGACATCCGGGAATAAAACATAAACTCTTTATTAAAACCCGCATCCAGCCAATTTATACGGAAGTACTGGATTATGCATCGGAAATTCAGGAAAAATTCTCTCTCACAAAAGAAGATAATGATCGTGTAACCCGATTAAAAAAAGTACATCGCGATGCCCTTGACGTCATGAGTCATGTCAGAATCCTGAAAAAAGAGATGGCAAGGCACAAGGACGACAATAACCCGGTACTGGAAAATGAATATATATAGCTGAAGTGCGCGGTGATCGAGTTGCTCCGGCTTTTTATGAAGGAGAACGATATGCTGTTTATAGAGGACAGCAAAACACTGCTGGGAGGCATCCAAAGCAAGGCTGAAACGGAGGACGCTAACCTGCTCCTGGACATTGACTCCCTCATTCGTGCCCATATAATTACACCTGAACAAGGTGTCTCCCTGATTAATTGTAGTAATGCCGTTCTAGAGATACACCGTATGATTATAAAGGCCGCAAAATACCTGTCTGTAATTGGCTCGGGCTACGAGCAGCTTGAACAGGCCGTACTTAAAGAAGAGGAAAATCTCACCAAACAGATTAGCAAGGCAGCCTAGTGAGACCATTTCACAACTTTATTTGATTAGCGGGGTGGCAAACCCACCAATTCTCTGGTGATGGAATCCAGCTGGTGCCGGGCAACCTCATCATAGGCCTGATCGTTAGCCCGTCCTTCATGTAATCCTTCAAAATAAAGCCCGGTTCTGCCTTCCATGGTTGGCGAAGCGGCCAGGTTCATCACCGCATCAGCGCCCTCGTCCACTGTGGTCCGTGCCGGACGGTCCATTTGCGATACCATGGTGGTATCCATCATGGATGCCGGGTGTAATGTATTGAACGTCACCCCGGTATCTTCCAACAGTTCTGCATAATGAAACGCATGCAGTACCTGGGCCAGTTTGCTGCGGTGATAGGTAGCCCGGCCACTGAAATATTTTTCCAACATGAGATCACCCAGATTGACTGGGCTTTGGGCACGGGACGCCACATTGATTATACGAGATGGGGCGCTGGCTTTTAGCAGTGGCAGTAACAGGTCCGTCAATAAATAATGTGACAGGTAATTTACCTGCAAGACCATTTCATAACCGTCCTGGCTGACCCGGCGCTGCCCACCGGCGAAGCCTGACCCCAGACCGGCATTATTGATCAGTATATGTAACTCCTGATGATCCCGTTTAATCTCATCTGCCAGCCTTCTGATGTTATCCAACGCGCCAAAATCTGCCTGATAAAACTGTGCACTGCCGGCACCACCATTAATCGCATCTACCACTTCTGCACCACGTTCAGCATTTCTCCCATGGATGAGGACATGGGCCCCCAGCTCACCAAGACGAATCGCGACTTCCCTGCCCAGACCATCTGTTGAACCGGTAATAAGTACCGTTTTTCCTGACATATGGGGGTAAACAGAGGACTGCGCAAATACCTGACCAGATAACACAGAAAGAATGAATACAGAAATAATCAGTGTATTAATTACTATTTTCATTAATCTATCCAAATTAAATTATAAAAGACCTAAATTGCCCTATTTTATTACTATATAATTTTACTCATGTCACAAATTTTGTCGATATTAATTACAATATTGCGGCTCAATCATTAAAATTTTACGTTTAAATTTAAAATCTGAGGAAATCCAATTGTAAAAAAAATTAAAACAATCATCTTCATTTGTTGTATCACGGTCCTGTCAGGATGTGCCACGACAGGTGGGACTGAAAATCATGGTATTACCGGTGAAGTCCTTTGCCTGATCGCCATGTCTGCTGCCGGTGCGGGTGCAGGTGCGGTCATTGATAATGAACCAGAGGTATTTATCCCTGAGCGGTCATTGGTGGCGTCATAGGTTATCTCGCCTGCGGTGATGATGAACCCAGGATGGCTAGCCAGCCGGCAGATTCAGATGGTGATGGTGCCCCGGAACGCCAAGAGGCACACGGGTCAATTCATCAGGTTGTGCACTTGATTCTGACCGCGACGGCGTTGCAGATGGTGCCGATCGCTGTCCAGGCACGCCTAGAGGCGCCCCCGTCAATAGTTCAGGATGTGAGCTTGACAATGATAACGATGGTGTTGTGAACAGGATTGATCAATGTCCAAGCACTCCCAGGGGACAGGCCGTTAATGAAGTCGGTTGCCACATTATATTTTCCCTGGAAGGCGTTAATTTTGAAAATAACAGCGCTAACCTTACCAGTGACGCGCAGACAAAGCTTGATGAAGCAGTAAGAATGTTAAATCAAAAAAGCAACATTAACGTTAACATTGAGGGACATACAGACAGCAATGGCAGTGATGCATATAACATGCAGTTATCGCAACGGCGTGCCCAGGCTGTGGTAGATTATCTGGCAGAAAATGGTATTCGTCGCAGTCGACTGACTGCCGTTGGCAGGGGTGAAGGTTCTCCCATTGCAACAAACGATACCTCAGCAGGACGTGCGCAAAACCGCCGGGTAGAATTTATCATCCGATAATAAAGCATTGGGGAGCAGGTTTTATACCTGTTCCCCAATTTTTACCCTCTCAAGCATCTCGAAATACCCCCCTTATTTAACAAGCCATCCTTAATCTTTTACCCCGCATTTTACTTGTGTATAGTAGATCCAAACGTGACGGAGCAGCTATGCCAGTTTTGAGAATTTTCTTAATCACTGCATTCACCCTATTACAAGGTTGTGCCGGCATGTATTTCAAGGAAACTGACCCGCCTGCAGACATCATTAAATTTGCCCTGCATGACTGGCCCTATGAAGAATACTGGACAGGAATCGTATTCAATGGCAATAAAATCGGTTTCAGTCACCTGCGTATGGCCAAAGATGAAAAACGGCCCGGGACATTTTTAATTACCTCTGAAGCCTCCATGCATTTCCGTTTCCTGGCCGTGGATAAGAAAGTCAAACTGTTCTCCCGTGACTGGGTCAATCCCGACCTGACTATCAATGGTTTTGTTTATGACTATGATATGGACGGTAACCGCATGAAATTATACGGCGTGGTCAGAAATAATGTGCTGACTGTGGTCATAGATTCATCTGCCGGCCAGACAACTGAGCAATTTCCACTGGCCAGGCCTATCTACCCTACCAGCGTCATCAACCTCTTACCGGTATTTAAGGGCCTTGAGGTCAATACAAACTATGCCTACGATGTCTATGACGGCGAATCACAACGCATGACCTCCCTCACCCAGGAAATACAAGGCTATGAATCAAGTGAGCTGTTTGCCGGTGAGGCCTTTAAGATAAAGACCAGTATGCACGGCCAGGACGTCACCACCTGGATCAATACCTCAGCGGAGCCGGTATTGGAGATGAGTATGAACGGCATATTCATTGCTGGGCTGGAAAGCGAGGACATGGCCAGGCAATATCTCACACTGGCGGCCCTGAACAAGGAAGAAACCCTGTTAAATTTCAGCCTTATCAATACTGACAGGCCATTGGACCTGCCTCGACAGACTAACCTGTTGGAACTGGAACTCACGGGGACGGGGGATATGCAGGGCTTTCCGAATGACATGCGCCAGCAATGTTCAGCCAATGGTGATACCACTACCTGCCGCGTCAATGGCAGCACCACACCCATTGAGATTACGGATTTTGCCCGGGACTATTTAAATAGCAGCATTGCTATCCCTACACGTCATCCCACCATCTCACGTATTTTGAATGTGGTGACCAAAGACCTGTCATCCGATTACGATAAACTTAGCGCCATCATGGACTGGATTCAACGACACATCGATCCAGTGGCCACCGATGTCTTCACCGCACTGGATGTCCTGCAGCAACGCAAGGCAGAATGTCAGGGATTCAGTTTTCTGTTTGCCTCGTTTGCGCGTTCTGCCGGTATACCTACCCGGTTAGTCAACGGTATCGTCTATTCAGAACTGCATGATGGCTTTCTGTACCACACCTGGGTGGAAAGCCAGGTGGATGGCCAATGGCAATCCATTGACCCCATTTTTGGACAACTCCATGCCGATGCGACACACATCAAGTTTGTTGAAGGCGATAATACCGCTGACCTGACACCATTATTATCAGTAATTGGTAAGCTCTCGGCACGGATAGTAGAGGCAGAAATTCAATAAACCGATATGAAATTGTAGGAATGTGAGATGAAACTTCGATATTTCCTGTTTTTGCTCCCTAGCTTTACTCTGGCAGCTGCAGAATGGGAACAACTCACACCTCCCCCACTTCCCCAGTCAGAATTTTCCGTGGCTGAAGTTAACGGCGAAATCTATCTTATGGGTGGCTATCCTGCAGATCGCATCACCCGAAATGTCGTTCAGATTTATAATATCAAGGAGGATACTTGGCGTATGGGTCCGGACCTGCCGTTACCTAATAATCATGGAACTGCAGAAGTTGTCAATGGAACCATATACTTAATTGGCGGGGCCACAGGTTCCTCCTCATCCCCTGGCGGAATCGGTTACCAGGATGCCGTCTGGGCCCTGGATCCGGATGTGGGTGAATGGATAGCAAAAGCACCCATGCCCACCAAGCGAAGGGGACTAAACAGCGCCGTGATTGACGGCAAAATTTATGTGGCCGGCGGACAGCCTCCCAGGGCACATGATTTTGCGGTCTATGATCCTGCAACAGATCAATGGGAAACCCTGCCTGACCTGCCTTACGGCCCAAACCATTTTGTCATCGGTGCCATAAATGGGAAAATCCATGTCTTCGGAGGCAGATTACAGTCCAGTCATGCCTCAGAACTGACAGACAAACACGCCATTTACGATCCACAAACAAGGATCTGGTCCATGGGGCCTCCCGTACCGACTCCACGCAGTGGCAACAATGGGGTACTCGCCTTTGGCTGTTTTCATCTTTGGGCCGGAGAAGGAGCCGGTATTAACCATGACGAAATGTTGGCCGCCCACGACGTCTATGACCCTCGAACCCGGACCTGGACCCATCTGCCCGACATGCAAATACCCGTTCATGGCGTCACCGGGGCCGCTTTTGTAGACGGGGTCATTTATGCGCCGGGCGGTGGAATTGAGTCAGGTGGAAGGTCTGGTGCGCATATAAATCAGGCCTTCAGGCCACAAATGAGATGTGATGAATAAGATCAGGTAGAATATATACAATTGCTTATTATTTCTTTATAAACAATAGAGGAATCAAAATGAAATTATCTGAAATTCCAAAGCAAAGATGGTTATTGTGGGTTGCCCTGGGGACCCTCGGACTGGGCTTTATCATCGTACTGGTCACTGTTGTCGCACCATTAGGCTACCGCCTGAATATCTGGGGTTACCGCACTGCGTTTACCATACTGCGTACGATGGTACCCCTATGGATCTATATCGCCGGTATCGCTGTAGTGATAACAGCGGTCATTGGGTTTCTGGCACACAGGTGGAAAATGGATAATATGATCAGGTTGGTGGAGCTGGGTACAGCGGGTGCACTGATATCGCTAATGACCTGGTATGTGCCACAGACCTACCTGGGACCAGAAGACAATCCCTATCCATCCATTCACGACATCTCCACAGATACTATCAACCCACCTGAGTTTGTTGCCGTACTGCCCTTAAGGGCTGACGCCGATAATGGTGTTGAATATGGTGTATCGCGGGATATGAATCCGCGCTTATTAGTGGAACTTACCAAAGAGGCCTATCCGGACCTGCTGGAACCAGTGGTACTGGACGTCTCCCCCAATACGGCCTTTGAACGCGCCATGAATGCCGTTGAGAAACTGGGCTGGGACCTGGTGGACGCCAATCAGGCCGCCGGTCGTATCGAGGCTACTGAATCCAGTTTCTGGTTTGGTTTCAAAGATGACATTGTCATTCGCCTCACCCCCACCAGCTCCGGTGTCAAGGTGGATGCACGATCAGTATCACGCGTAGGTAAAGGCGATGTGGGGATCAACGCAAAAAGATTAAGGGCGTTTTTTGAGATTCTTTAACTATCGAGGATTTTGGTCAGAAATTATCAAAATATATATTTAATTATTTAACAGACAGGATTCACAAGACTTACAGAATGGTTTGATGTTTCTTTAACCTAATCACATCTTGTTAATGTGGCGCACAAATCACATTGGAATCGTGTACTTTCAATACCTGTGACTTTAACTGACCGGGCAGGACCATATACCCTATACGCCAACCACTCATTGCATAGGCTTTGGAAAAGCTGTAACAATAGATGATGCTGTCGCACATCTTCTCCAGGGAAGCCGGGTTAAAATATTTATTTTTATTCTCATGAATAAAATGATGGTAGGGATCGTCAATGATCAATAACAAACCATGATCCCTTGCAATCTCAACAGTCTTAGTCAGCGTTCTTCTGTCAAATATTTTCCCCGTCGGGTTTGAAGGCGAAACAATAACAATTGCTCTGGTCCTGTCATTAATTAACCCTGGCAATTTACCGATATCCAGTTCCCATTCTTTATCTTCGTCCAGTGGCCAGTAAACTGGCCTGCCACCTGACAACTTTATTTGCTGTATATGTGAGGAAAAACATGGATCTGTGAGTATGACCTCATCATCAGTATCAACAAGCGTCCGGAACAGAGTGGTCATTGCCTGCATATTTCCTGTTGTGACCAGGACATTCTCATCAGGATCTAACTTCACCCCAGTATCCTCAAAGTGCTTACGGGCTATAACTTCACGCAACGCCTTTAGACCGTCAGGTAATGAGTATTTACCTATATCCACATCTTCCTTTAAGGCTTTATTTATGCCATTGCGGATATATTCGGGGGTATTAAATGAAGGAAGTCCCCAGCTAAGGGAAACAGCGCCTTCAACTCTGGCACTTAGTATTGCCATTTCTTTAATTGCAGAGATTCTTAAATCAGCAACCCTGGCAGATACCGACGTTTTTTTCAGATGTCCTTTTTATAGCTTCATTATTCCCAATACCCATTAACTTGAATAAACCAGATTGGATATATTATCTATAATTTTTGAATTAATTACTGAGGGGAATGGTCAAATTATCGGTTACCTATAAACGAAATAACAATGAACGGTAAGGATATCTTTAATTTTACCTATATGTCACAAGAAGACGGGGGCGCTAAAACTGACAATCAGAAGTATCTACCATCATTTTCTCCTTTTTAGTATAAAATAGCGCTAGATATTACTGTCATAAATGCCTGGTATGCATAAACGAATCCCGACATCCCTGATTAAATTTTTTAAATTCACTATGAGTGTGGGGCTGGCTCTTTTCATCCTTAACTTTGCCCTCACCTTTCATAATGTCTGGCCTACCTTGGGGATCACCACCCGACACGATCTGTCTGTTGAGATCGCCGCGCTGATTTTCCTGCTTTCTATATATATCTGGAAATTCGGCAAGGTCTCATCAGGAATAATTAACTTGATCGCAGGCCTGTTAACACTCATGACCCTGGCGAGATACATGGAAGTCACGGCCCCCGCCCTGTTCGGCCGGCGTATCAATCTCTATTGGGACGCACAATATATTCCCCATGTGACCGAGATGATGCTGGAAGCAGCCACACCTTTTCAGATCGGTATGTTTTTAATTGCCAGTATCGTTGTCCTGTTGGGCATGTATATTCTACTGAGACTGTCCCTGCTAAGGGTTGTCACTGCGTTGGAATACCCTGTGTTAAGGCCTGTGTTAACCATAGGTATGGGCTTACTCATTCTTGGTTACAGCATGGGACATATAAACCAGCCAATTCACACTTTAAAATATTATTCATTGCCTTTGACCAAAACCTATTGGGAACAAGCGGAATTTATCTCATCTGTACTGGCGCAAGATACCAATGAAATCCTACCCAACGTTGACCCACTGGGAAGCTTTGACCTTCCCTTACTGAATCATTCGGATGTTATTGTCCAGTTTATTGAATCCTATGGCGCAACCGCCTATGACAACCCATTCATTGCTGACAGGATAAAACTACACAAAGACAAATTTGTCACGGCAATCGAATCGACCGGTAAGCGTGTGGTATCAGGATTTATAGAACCACCCACCTTTGGTGGAAATTCATGGTTGTCCCACGCCAGCTTTATGACCGGCCTCAACGTCCGCCACTTATCCACGTATGACCTGATGGTGACCCTGGACCGCCCCACATTGGCGGACCGATTTAAATCTATTGGTTACCGATCGGTTGCCTTGATGCCAGGCATGAAGACCGAATGGCCTGAAGGCAGTTTTTACGGGTTTGACAGGATATATGGTGAAAAGGATCTGGACTATAAAGGCCCCGATTTCGGCTGGTGGCGAATCCCTGATCAATATTCATTAGCAAAAATATCACAACTGGAACTGGATAATATCAACCGACAACCCCTGTTTATGTTTTTCACCACCATTACACCGCATATGCCGTTTCGCCCCACACCACCGTATCAACCGGACTGGGCCCGGCTTACCAGTGACACCCCCTTTGAAGAAATATTATTGGAACCGGCTTTGAATACGTCACCTGACTGGAACAATTTACAACCTGCATACGCAGACACCCTTGCGTACACATTCGACTACCTTGCCGGTTATTTTCAATCGCAGAATGATCAGAGTATTACCTGGATACTCATTGGGGACCATCAACCACCGGCCAGCGTGAGTGGTCAGGATGTGAGGTGGGACGTACCTGTGCATATCATCAGTGATAACGATAGAATAATTAATGCATTACTCGGCAAGGGGTTTGTGGAGGGACTACAACCAGCTGATGTTCCGATTAATTCCATGCACCAATTCCCTGTCACCTTATTACAGATCTTTTCAGGGTCATGAATAAAAATCCTTTGTCTCAATCGGTATTGATTGTCGTATTTCTGACACTATTGACCGCAGGCTTATGGTCTATTTATAACCGTCCAATTATTGAACCGGACTGGCCATCCATCATCAACGGTGTGGCATTTTCACCCTATCATTATGATCAGGATGGTGTAACGGGAATTTATCCAGACCGTGAACAGATTGAGACAGATCTTGGTCTGCTTGCAGGCAAAACAAACGCTATCAGGATATATACAACGGAAAACGTGTTTTACGAAATTCCTGAATTGGCAACGCAATATAACCTTGAGATAACAGCAGGTGCCTGGATATCAAAATCCCATTCTCAAAACCTTGAAGAACTCCAGCGTGTAATTTCCCTGTCAGAGCATAGCAACGTCAATCAGCTTATTATCGGTAATGAAACTCTACTAAGAGATGATATCCAAATTTCCCAACTGATTGAATACCTGGACATAGCAAGGACGTCTTCCGAAAAACCTGTCAGCACTGCAGAGACATGGCATACCTGGATACAATATCCAGAGCTGGCCGAACATGTAGACTTTATTGCGGTCCACATACTCCCCTACTGGGAAGGTATTAATGTTGCCTCTGCCATCAGTTTTACCGCTGACCGAATGGCCCAGTTATCCAGCCGTTTTCCGGGCAAACGTATTGTGATTGCAGAAACTGGCTGGCCCAGTGAAGGTAGAACACGTAACCAGGCCAGGGCCTCAGTGGCCAATCAGGCCACGTACCTTAGACGATTTTTAAAACTGGCCGAAGAAGAAGGCTATGACTATTTTTTGATGGAGGCCTTTGACCAACCCTGGAAACAATCCATAGAAGGTGCAGTGGGGGCCTATTGGGGAATATTTGATGTGGCGCGCCAACCAAAATTTCCCTTAGACCAGTCTATTGTGAAGATACCAAACTGGAAGATACTAACCGGACTTTCAATCTTCAGCAGCATCCTGCTGGCCGGCATAGCCCTGGCAAACAGCCGAACCGTCAACAGTACTGGAAAAATGGTATCAAGCATGATTGTTTTTTCCATGATGTCACTCACCACATTATTGCTAAACGATTATTTGACGCCCTATATGACTTTGCCTGGCAAACTAACAGGCACCCTGCTGTTATTGTTTTTTATAACCATGGTGATATTCATATTATGTGAAACCCACGAATGGATAGAATCGTATTGGGGACATATCAGGAGACGCCCTGCCCCAGAGGTGTATAACAATAATCATTATTACCCAAAAGTTTCCGTCCACTTGCCTGTTTATAATGAACCACCCGGGATGGTCATCCATACCCTCAATGCGCTGGCCAACCTGCGGTATCCGGATTTTGAGGTCATTGTAATTGATAACAATACGGATGATGAATCTGTCTGGGAGCCGGTTTTAAATCATTGTCAAAAACTGGGGCATCGATTTCATTTTCATCATGTCAATCCGCTGGATGGGTTCAAGGCGGGGGCATTGAACCTGGCCCTCAAACATACCGCTGAAGATGCAGAAATTATTGCTGTAATCGATAGCGACTATAGCGTTGATCAGAATTGGTTATCCAGCCTGGCACCCGCTTTTGTCAATCCAGAGACGGCCATTATACAGGCCCCTCAGGACTATCGTGACGGCAATGAAAATGCCTTTAAGAGTATGTGTTTTGCAGAATATAAGGCCTTCTTCGAAATAGGCATGTTAACCCGTAACGACAGGAATGCCATTATTCAGCATGGCACCATGACTTTGGTGAGAAAATCTACCATTACCGATGTGGGTGGATGGGCAGAATGGTGTATAACCGAAGATACCGAGTTGGGATTACGTATTTTTGAATCAGGTTATAAAGCAGACTATACCCCGACGAGCTATGGCCAGGGACTGATACCGGACACCTTTATAGATTATAAAAAGCAACGTTACAGGTGGTCATACGGCGCCGTTCAGATAATAAAAAAGCATTTCAAACCGCTGGTCACTGGTAATGGAAAGTTGACATTAGGACAGCGATATCATTTTATTGCCGGATGGCTGCCCTGGTTTGCCCAGAGCATTAATCTGGTATTTTGCCTGCTTGCCATTTGCTGGTCGGTGGGCATGATGTATTCCCTAGGGCTTTTTGAAGTTCCCCATGCCGCATTTTCAATTTTTCCAATTGTATTTTTCGGATTTAATCTTGTGAAAATGGTGCATTTATATCGTTTTAAATTGAACGCCACCATGACGCAAACCATGGGCGCCGCCATTGCCAGCCTGTCCCTGTCATATACCATTGGCAAGGCCATGTTGTATGGTCTGGTCAACTCCAGCCAACCCTTTTACCGTACTCCCAAACAGGTCAAACCACACGTTTTGAAGGTTGCAATTAAATCGGCTTCGGAAGAGCTTTTAATCTTTATTACTTTTATCATCGCATTAATTACCCTGGCGACATTGCCACATATGGACAGTCCTGATATGAATTTATGGATATGCCTCCTGGGAATTCAAAGTCTCCCCTTCGGGGCCGCATTTCTAATGTCATTAATCAGCGCGCTTAAACTGCCAGCTGATATTTTTCAAACCGAAATATCGGAAAATACAAACTATAAATCCGAAACGAATGAACATTAGTTTGCGGCAATAATCTGTTGCTCCATAACCGGTAAACCTTGTAAATCCTGTCAATTTAATTATCCTGATCCCATAATCCTGCCTTATTAAGGAAATAAAGAATGCCCGAGAACAAAGAAACAAAAGAAGAACATGACGGTAACATTATTTTCTCCCTGCATGCCGGTTACATGACAGATGGTGATTACACTGATGCCTTTATGGCACGCCCAGCAGAAGGCAAAAACCTTCCGGGGATGATCCTGTTGTCAGGTATGGGTGGACTCACCATGACCCAGCGGGAGATCTCCAGACGCTATGCCCGCGCCGGGTTTGTCTCCCTGTCACCGGACATCATGGGGGCCGAAATGCCGCCGGGTCGCGCCGACCGCTTAAAAGCAAAAAATTCTCTGGATGTAAACGACGTCACCCGCCGTATTATCGGTGGTGCGGCCTTTCTGCGTAGCCTCCCCTGGGTGGGTGAGAATGGCAAGATTGGTATCATGGGCTTTTGTCTGGGTGGCGGTCTGGCTTTACTGGCAGCAGCGCGCAGTGATGAATTCTCTGCCGGTGTTATCTACCACCAGAGTCTGTTCCCGGACGAGCGTGAACTGGAGTCCATCGACTGTAAACTCCAGTGTCATTATGGTACCGAGGACCATTCCACTCCCAAAGAAGAAGTGGATGCCTTCACTAACGCCCTTGATAGAATGGGTAAAGACTATGAATGCCTGTGGTATGAAGGGATGGGCCACAGCTTCGCCCAGGTGGCCCCGGATGCAGACCTGCCGCCGGAACGCAAGGCCGCCTCAGACCTGTCTTATGATAGAAGTTTTGAGTTTCTGAAAAAAGAACTGTCTTAAGGTTTAAAAGACGTAGTCCCTTGCCACCACGCCAGATTCTTCCAGTGGTGTTGCACCGAGATCCATTAACAATTTGAACGTACTGGGACTGGAGCGCCGTGGCCGGGTATCAAAGTAACTCCCCATCCCCTCTACGATGATATGCCTTGAGATGCTGACAGGGGTCTGGCCAAATTTGTCCATGGCTTCAATATCCGCACCGTTTTTAACCAGGTACTCAATAATATTATCGGCATTAATAAAGCAGGAGCCATGTAATGCAGACATGCCATATTCATTCAGGGCATTGATATCAGCGCCCAGTTCAAGGGCGACCTTGACCGTTTCAAGCGCCTGGTCCGTTTCTTCTTTGGACAAGGAGATCCAGTTATCAGTTACCCGATCTATTCCCGCCGCAGACATGAGTGGGGTGGTCCCGGCAATGTAGTTTACCCGCCTGCCGCTACCGCCAAGGTAATAAACTGATTCCTTGCTTGGCCGGTGTATATCACCGCCACGATTGACCAGCAGGCGAAGTGTCTCTGGATTGCGGTTTTGTGCCGCAATATAAACAGGCGTAACGCCGGCAGGTAGCGTATCGCCCCTGATGCCGGTCTGAATAATGCGCGTGGGCGATTTTAAAAATGGTAAATCAGGTACGGGATGAAATTCACTGTCAGATTTGGCATTTAAGATCTCGGCATTGGGATCGGCGCCATGGTCCAGCAAGGCCTTCACAGAGGCCAGCATATCACGGTGAATGGCCGCGTAATGCAACGGGGTATAGCCCCTGAAGTCCCGTTCATGGGGATTGGCACCCTGGGCCAGCAGGTACTGTGTGAGCTCATCGTGACCAGCGGCCGTGGCCAACAATAACGGAGACATCTCATCCTTTGAGAGGGCATTAACTTCTGCGTCCATGGATACTAATTTTTGGGTAGATGCTAGGCTGCCATTTAAACTGGCAAAGTGTAATGGGGTAAATCCACTGCGGGTTTTGTCATGGATACTAGCACCCTTGTCTATTAATGCACTGGCCACTTCATTATGGCCCTCGGCAACGGCCCACATCAGGGCCGTCTGATCTGCCTGTGATTCTTTGGCATGAACATTTGCATTGGCATCAAGTAAAGCAGTGACAATGTCCAAATTTCCTATATCTGCAGCCGTCATGAGGGGTGTCTCACCACTTTCAATGGGGGTGTTTGGATCTGCACCGGCAGCGAGTAACTGTGCTACTTTATCTGTATTACCGTTTTTGACAGCTACCCAAAGTGCCGTGGCACCCGTTTCATCCTGAAGGTTAACATTGATACCTTTTTTAATTAACAATTCTATGACCAGGTCATTGTCCCGGTGTATGGCCCAGTGTAAGGCGGTCGTACCATCTGCAGATTGATAATTAATATCTATACTGGTTTCCAGTAATCGACTGATATCTTCATTACGACTTTGTTTTACAGCATTTATTAAATCCTGTGTATCTCCATGCACTACAGAGACTGACATCAATAAGATTACACCCGCAAGGTATTGTTTCATGAGGTTCTCCTGCTGAATTGCATTACATATCCGCCGCTTAAGCAACTATCTCCAGTCGACTTGTACCATCACCAAATGAATCACTTGGCATATTTAATACATCCAACATGCGCAAATAGAGGTTTGCCAGCGGTGTCTTTTTGGGAAATTGAATATGGCGGTTGCCCGGTATTCGGCTATCTTTACTCACCAGGACAATGGGCAGGTCCAGGGGCTCGTGCATATTGGCATCTCCCAGTCCACCGCCGTAGGTCAGCAGGCTGTGATCCAGTAAGCTGCCATCGCCATCAGGGGTCTCTTCCAGCCGTTGCAGAAAATAGGCAAAGAGACTGGTATGGTAAACATTAATGATCCCTGCCTTTTCTATTTTTTCTTCATCGCCCTGGTGATGAGTAAGCGGATGATAAGGATCTGGTACGCCAATCTCAGGATAGGCCATGGTACTCATTTCCCTACCCATCATATATGTTCCAACCCGGGTCAGGTCAGTCTGGTAGGCCAGCACCATCAGGTCAAACATCAACTTGGCATGATCATCAAATCGTTTGGGGATACCGGCAGGTTTATCTAAATCCGGCAAATCACGCATGGACTGTGCCTCCGCCATCTGGATACGGCGTTCTACGTCACGGGTAGCATCCAGGTATTGTTCCAGTTTTTGTCTATCCTCCGCTCCCAGTTCCTTCATCATACTGTTTGCAGACGCTCCTACGAAATCCAGCAAACTCTTTCGTTCATTTAAACGGGCAAGGCGATCGGCCTGGCTGGTACTGTCACTGTCACCAAATAACCGTTCAAATACAGCACGGGGCTGATTTTGTATGGGCATAGGGGTAGTCTCGTCCCGCCAGCTAATGGTGCTGTTATAAGAACAACTATCTCCGTCACAGGAGCCCACAACAGCATCGGACTCCAGTCCCAGTTCCAGAGATGCGAGTTGCGTCTCCCTGCCAAATGACTGCGCGAGGATCTGGTCAACCGATACACCGACCTTACGGTTTTCCAGACCTTCGGCTGTTCGTACATAAGGATGAACACAGGTGAGATAAGCTGCCGATGCCCTGGGGTGTTCGCCACCGGCTTCACCCTTTACACCCTTGGCCTTCCAGTTGTCCAGTCCGCTGATGACGGTCATGGAATCTTTGAATGATGCAAGCGGTTTAAGGATCTGAGTCAATTCAAAATCTTTACCCTGGGTCTCCGGTTTCCATTTTTTCGGGATGGCACCATTGGGGAAATAGACAAAACCGACCCGTGTGGGTGTCATTCCGGGTTTGGCCTCCGCCAATGCCGGCACCATGGCATCTAACATGGGCAATGCCATTGACGCCCCCATTCCTCTCAATACCGCCCGCCTTGAGATATGTTTCTTAAATATCATCATGTTCCGATGACCTCCTCATTTGAAAGGGTTGACTCTGTACAACCTGCATAACCACGGATAACAAGCGAAAATCCTGTTTTGCCGATTCTCTAATAATCTTTCTGACTGCACGCATATCATAATATTCCAGCCCCCTGCCCAGGGCATAGGTCAACATACGCTCGACAAATGTCCCAATAAACTGCTCACGACCTTCCCACAAGGCCTCACGTAATTCCGCCGCACCATTAAATTCCTTGCCATTGGGCAAGACCCCGGAGGCATCAATGGGCGATTTATCACTATTGGCCTTGCGAAATGCACCAACACCATCAAAATTTTCCAGTGCCAGGCCAAGGGGATCCATCAGTGAATGACAACTGGCACAGACCGGATTGGTACGGTGTTGCTCCATACGTTCCCGCATGGACATCTTCATGGAAACCGGATCTTCTTTTAATGAAGGTATATCAGGCGGAGGTGGCGGGGGCGGTGTCCCCAGGATATTACTCAACACCCATTTGCCCCTCAGTGTGGGGGAAGTCCTGGTGGCATAGGAGGTTACTGTTAATACCGCCCCTTTACCTAACAGTCCCCAACGGGTCTCATCAGGCAGGTCTACTTTTCTAAAGTGGGCGCCATGAACACCTTCAATACCATAATGGCTGGCGAGTTGTTCATTGAGAAAACTGTAATCGGAACTCAAAAAGTCCAGTATGCTCCTGTCCTCTTCAATCACATGGCTAAATAATAACTCGATTTCCTTTTTAAATGCCGTTTTTAAATTCTCGTTAAAGTCAGGAAAAAAAGCAGGATCAGGTGGCGATAGCAGATCCAGGTTTCTGACGTGTAACCATTGAGAGGCAAAATTTTGTGTTAGCGCTTTGGATTTTGGGTCTTCAAGCATACGCTGAATTTGTGCTTTGAGAACATCCTGGTCACGCAGTTGCCCATCGATGGCAATGTCCATCAATTCCTTGTCAGGGATACTGCTCCAGAGAAAGAATGACAACCGTGAGGCAAATTCAAGATCATTGATTGTGTAGGTAATCCCCGGCTCGGCACCTTCAGGGTCCTTTTCTACACGGAACAGAAAATCGGGACTGATTAATATTCCCTGAATAGCCAGGGTAATGGCAGATTCAAAATCACCCTGCTCCCTGCCCGCCTCATAAAGTGCTTCCAGGCGTTGTACATCGCTCTCGGTCAATGGGCGACGGTAAGCCAGGGTAGCCAGATCAGAAATGATCTGCCTCGCGCATCCTGACTCTTCTCTTGCCCTTTCAGACTGGCAGCTAAAGATTTTCTGCCTGCTAGGGGTATTTCCTACACCACTTATATTATGTGGACCATCCACCTCGACCAGTTCAACCGTTGCTCCCCCATATTCACCATCGCGCCGGTATTTCCTGATCAGTTCTGCCTTGGTGGTATCTTTTAAAAAACTGACACCGATGTGACGCATCCCCGCCTTGACCCTGGCCCTGGCTTCAAGGATCACGTCATCATCGGCATCCCCCCCCACTTTAAATCGCTCCACCAGCGCATTGTCCAACCGGACCTCCAGTTGTTGCGGTTTGGCAAAGCCATCAATCTTTCCTGCATAAATCCCAACCGGGATGCTGTTTAATCGCACACGAACAATATATTCACCGTCCACTGGAAAATAATGCTCAAATGCATTCCCACCCCGTGAGGCAAATGGCAGACTGTCATTCACCCGCTCTTCCTGATCCAGATCATCTGCCAGTAAATAGGTCTTTACCTGGGCAGGTTGATTCAGATCACCCACCGCCAGCCGACTGATAATCTTCGCCGCACTGATATAACGCTCCATTAACAAAGGTGAGAGGGTCAGGACATCGGCAATATTGTCGAAGCCATGGCCTGATGCCGGATCATTTGGTAATAATTCTTCCACATTGATTTCAAGGTCCAGGATATCCCGGACGGCATTGGCATACTCGGCGCGGTTAAGCCGGTGTGGTACAGAACGCCCCGGGTTAGGATTGGCCGTTGCATAACGATCCAGGCCTGATTCCAGGCGACTGATTATGTACTGATATTCATCCTCTTCTGGCCTGGGCATGCCAATAGGCGGCATGGACCTTGCCTTCAATCGCCTCACCACTTTTTCCCAACTGGCCGGATTGTCAGCAATGTCCGAGGTAATGGCCTGATCTAATAATAAATTGGCGGTCTTGAGGTTTTCGTTATGGCAGGTAACACAATAGGTCTGGACCAGCTTGCCTATTTGCTCATCAAGCTGCGCCCATACTGTAATTGGCAAACAGGCCAGCAGGCCAATCATTATTTGAAATCGAATTAATCTGCGCATTGCAAAATTATGTACATTTTGGCTGCAATTATCCAGTCATGATCGCCAGGTTAATAAAATAACCATTTCTCACTTAATTTATCGACTATAATAGGCCATACCGTCCGGCCCCCGGCCCAATTTAACTTCATCAATTACCTTAAAACCAAGCAGATCAATGACGGAAATACTCCCTGATCTGGAATTGCCTATATATGCCCGCCGGCTAGCAGGTCCTATTTCTATCCCCACCGGGAACTCTCCGACATCAACCCTGGCCAATAGTCGTCTGGATTTAACGTCAATAATAGACACCTGCGCTGCCTCTGCGCTGCTAATGACAGCCACCTCTCCATTGGGAGCAATCTCAACGCGTATGGGGAAACCGGCAACCTCAAATGTCTCTATTACTTCTAATGAGACCGTATCAATAATTGCTACGGTATCCTCTGATCTATTAGTGACCCACAACTCTCTGCCATCGGGTGTCAGGGCGATCCCTTCGGTCCCATTACCTGTGGCAATATGCCTGAGCACACCATTCGTTTTTAGATCGATAACGGAGACATTACCGCTGCCAAGATTGGAAGTATATAAACGTTTGCCATCTTTCGAGGCCACCAGCATATGGGTAAATCGCTGGCCTGTCTCTATGGTTTGCAAAGGTTCGCCATTTCTCGGGTCCATTTGTAACACTGCAAGATTCGCCTCTATGGTCAGGTATAACCACTTGCCATCATGACTGGGGATAATGCCGTGGGGCCGGTCCACACGCCTCAGGCTGGAGCGGTATATTTCTTGGTGGGTGGCAATATCAATAATGGAGACAGAAGGGTCACCTTCGTAGTTCGTGACGTAGGCCTTATTGAGTTCAGGGACAACCGTTATTTCATGTGGCCCACGTCCCACTACCACCTCTGCATCCACCTTTAAGGTATTGGTATTTACAAAATAGACCTTATCTTCTACCTTGTCTGCAACGAGTAGATAATCGTTTGTCTTTAAATTTTCCTGGGCATGAAGCGCACTAATACCCAGAATAAAAAGACTGGTGATTAAAACTATTCGCAGAATTATTGCGCCCCTTCATTTTCATAATCCGTTTCACCGGATTCCAGTCTTGTTCGCCCGTCGGCACCGCCTTCCAGGCCAAACAGATCGGGGTGATAGTGTGGATTGAAATTAATTTCTTCTACAGGTTCCAGTCGGACAATAGGTGTCAGGCGTCCTCGTGTTGGATGATCATCAAATAACACATAAATATAACCATCCGGCCCCTGACGAACATCACGTATACGACCATATCCTTGCAACAGGGGCGGCTCTTCCGCATCAGGAATCTCATAAACCCCTTCCGGTGTCTTACCCGGTGTCAACCGGTGTAGTTCGTGACCACGCAGGCTACCCACAAAAATACTGCCCTGCCAGGCGGGAAACTTGTCACCGTTATAGATCATCAGACCAGAAGGGGCGATGGAGGGGGCGAAATAATCCACCGGTTCTTCCATCCCCTCTTTCATACGCGTTGCATGGATCTTTCCACCACCGGTATTGATACCATAACCTATCACCGGCCAGCCATAGTTCCGTCCCGGGAGAATATGATTGACCTCATCGCCCCCCTGTGGCCCGTGTTCAATAGCCCATAATTCACCATTTTCAGGATTGAATGTCAGCCCCTGAACATTACGATGACCATAACTCCATATTTCGGGTCTGGCCCCGGGGGTATTAACAAAAGGATTATCATCCGGAACACGACCATCTTCATGCAAACGTACGATAGTCCCAGCATGGTTACTGAGATCCTGTGCCGGATTTTCCTCACGGGGGACGGCAGCAGGATTCACCAGGCTCATGTCTCCGGTAGAGATATAGACATATCCTTTACCATCAAAGGCGATCCTGGAACCAAAATGGCCGGAACGTTCACTCCAGATATTGGCAACAAAAATATCCTCAACATCCACCAGACGGCGTCCGGTAAATCTCCCTCGCGCTGCGGCCATAGTCCCTGACTCACCGTCTTCACTGCGCTTGGTGTAGGTAAAATAGACCAACTGGTTATTTTCATAATCCGGGTGCAATACCACATCTAAAAACCCGGCCCTGCCCACATACCACACCGGGGGGACACCGCCGATGGGCTCAGGATCCAAAACGCCGTTTCTCACGATACGTAATGCCCCGGCACGCTCCGAGACAAACATATCACCATTCGGCAGGAAAGCGATTGACCAGGGATGTTTTAATCCATCCACTACCCTTACCAGTTTGAAGATATAACGTTCTGACTGCATCACCGATTCAAAGCGTGAATCCTCGGGTATGTCCTGGGCCTGGATTACCATCGTTATGAGACAAAACAACCCGGCCACAGTGATGACCATGAGTTTTTGAATACTATCCCCGTTCATTTTTTTTCACCAAAATTTAGCGTGTACTGATAACTGGAGACCAATCAGCATCCTGATAAATAATTTCATCGCCCACTACCGTGAGGATGACCTTATTATCTACAATGCGGTCTCTTGGCACATCAAAGAAGTTTTCGTCCATCACCACGAAATCTGCCATCTTGCCAGGTTCCAGTGAACCCACAATGGATTCTGCCAACAGCCATTCTGCGGCGCGGCTGGTAAACAGACGCAACGCCGTGGCCCGGCTGACAGCCTCTTCGGGCATCACGATCCCACCGGAACCAGGGAGTTGTTCATCGGTTGCAATCTTACGATTTATGAACAGATCAAAATCATGAAAATAATCTGAAGGTGTCGGCACCGGATGGTCGGCCTCACCCACCACCTTCACACCGGCCTCCAGCAAGGTCTTGGTGGGGGCCAGGAACTGCAGGCCCTCAGGACCGTAGCGCTTTACCTGATTGACCGAAACCCTGATATCTTCAGGCTTTAATGGTACATACAGGTTGTAGTCCACCATCAATTCCATCACATCAGGGACCTTACCCACCGAACCGCCGTGGGCAAAACCGATGCGCAGGGCACGGATATCGTCCATGGACAAGCGTGCTGCTACTCTGGCCTGCTCTATCCATTTTACGTGTTTGCGGAAGGCATCACTGCCAAAGGAATGCACACTGAATACCCGCCAGCCGGCCTCTACTGCCGGAATCAAAGTGTCCTGCAGTCGATAGGCCTGCTCGTCCCAGCAGAATTCACGTGACTTTAGTTGTGCCGGCCCAGGCAGGTCATCTCCAAAACACCCTACCTCGCGGTTATCACCGGCGCCTCCATCAGTAATACCCATAGGCCAGAACCAGGGGTTTACCTCCGGTGTGCCATGATGGGCACCGAGGTTTCTAACTAATAAATTTTGTGTTGGATATAACACCGGGCTACGTAACATTTCATAACCGTATCCAAACCTGACTGGCAGTCGCTTTTCTTTTCTTAACAGGTCATAAAATGCCGTTAAGGTCCTGCCGTCTTCAATACTGGAGGCAATCATGGTGGTGCCACCAATGGCATAGGTCTGCATGGCCTTCTTGATTAAGCCGTTAAATAGTTCGCGAGGCTCCCTGGGTGGAAATACGGTCTTCTCCCAGGCACCGGAGTCCTGAAAGATGCCGCCAACAAATCCCCGTTCACCGGAACGTTCTGCCAGTGACATCACATCATTGGCTGCCTGAATAAAACCCGGCCACACATCCAGGGTGGCTTCAAGGGCCAGCTTGTTTAACAGGATCATGCGGTGGCTACAATGCTGCAGGTGGTGTGGATAGCGTTCCACCCAGGCACAGCCTTCAGCCAGATGAAACTGGTAATCTTCCTCGGCCTCGTGATGGGCATTCTCACTGAAGAGTTCCAGGAATGGATTTTCACCACGGGCAAGCTGTTCACCCAGAGGCGTGTTACGTGCGGCATTGCCTGGAATGGAAATGGCCTGTACCTGACTCTTGCCTTCGGGGTCTATAGTTACCCTCACGGCCACACCCGGCTGTTGCACGGCACTGGGACCGGCACCAATCCCAAGTGTTGCAGGATTGTCTGGAATTACCCGAGAAAAGTCGTCCATGGTAATAAAGTTATCGTAAATGCCCTTGGTCAGAGCCCCGATGTCCGGGTAATCGGTTTCTTCATTAGGTACCAGAAGGATATGCACCCATTCACCATTTGTCGGTTTGGTATTGGTGACCACATCACTGATGGCGGCCAGGGTCGCTTCGGCAGTGGGCTGAAGCATTACAGCCGTATGGATACCTGGGGCCCACTGGTAGACCGCACGTTCATCATCATCGCCAGAACGGGCAATGGTACTTTCCGGGTGTACATGGGTATCAATAAAACCAGGCACCACGGTCTTGCCCTGTACGTCCATGATCCGGGTACCGGGTCCGGCCAGCGCCAGCATCTCATCATTACTCCCCAGGGCAAAGACCTTGCCGTCGCGAATGGCCATGGCCTCGGTAATGGTGCCGGGATTGGATGAGAGGATCTCATGGTTGTCCATGGAAACGATATTGCCATTGACTACCACAGTATTCGCATATTCAACCAGCCTTGCCGGCGCATTGATCATCGCCTCCTGTGAAGTTACTGCAACTGAATAAACGAAAATAAGAATGGTTAAAATGGATTTAAATACGTACATAACTCCCCCTGAGTTTACCGTTGTTAAGGTCAATAATACCGAGATTCACTGGTGAGTTCACGGCTAATTCACAACAAGGGAATATCGGCTGAATATTCGTAATTTATCAATAGAATTGAACACAGGGAGTACATTTATCTGCACAATTTATATTAGCTAATTTGAACCCCATTCTTCGTCAGGTGATTGCCCTTGTAACCAATGTGAAGGTATTCATATATGAGCGCTATTAGTGGTTAATGATAGCCTGAAGGTTATATTAATATTGTTACAGATTAAAAAAATATGGATAACCAAGGGGTCTAACCGTGAAAATATTCGTTCATTCTGGAGTATTGCAAAGTCTAATGTTATTCAAAAATATAAAAGTCACCTGTTTGAGTCTTGTTTTATGTCTGCTAAATACCCCGTTGCTATTTGCACAGAGTCAAACCAATTATGAACAGCTTAAAGGCATGCTGGATGATGGTACAGAGTACCTGATGTGGGTACCCAAAGAGTGGAATGGTGTGGTGATACGGGACCTGGATTTCGCCAGTTTTTCAGCCTTCAACCCTGAACCTTATAATTTATATTTAAAGAATAACTACGCCGTCATTGGTACTTCAAGGCATAAAATGCGTACCTGGCAATATGACCCTGTCCGGGAAATTAAAAACCTTGATGCTGTCCTGGATATTTTTATATCCAGATATAATGAACCGGAAAAGACAATCCAGTATGGTTGCTCCGGTGGTGGATTTGTTTCCCTGGGGGTAGCTGAAGAATTTTCTGACCGGATAGACGGCTCCGTTGCCCTGGCTGCACATACCGCCGTGTGGTTTCAAAATACCTTTCTGGATGGTTGGACTGCCCTGCGTTCATTAATTGGTGAATATTACACCAAATCCGGTTACGGGCCATTATCTGATCTGCAAATAATTAATTTCTCAAATGACATGGAACGCACCACAGGTGGCGCAGAGATAGCGGGACCGCTGGTACAGGCCTGGCGTAATGCCATTAATGCAGCCTATCAATCTGAAACCGGTCGCGCACGGCTGGTGCTGGCATTTGCCATAGGTCAATGGTTTCCAAGATTATCAAATGATAATGCAATCCCGGATTTGAGTGACCCGGACGCGGTCATCGAATCTATTTATAATTCTGCCCTGATGATGGCTGGCAGCCCGGGTGGTGCCGCCAGAATCATGTTTGAAAATGCGGCTTATGGGCAACAGTTATCCTGGAATAATGATATTGACTACCGTGACCTGTTTGAAAATGCCAACCCGACATTAATGCGCACCATTGAGAAATTGTATTCAGACATTGATGCCGATTTAATGGACGATATTTCTAAAATCAATAAGACTGATCGCGTTGAGGCATCTGACTATGCCCTGGATTTCTGGTCCCAGCCCGGTCGTACAGTAACAGGTGATTTAAAAATACCGACAATCAGGATGCATATACTGGGGGACCATCTTGTGCCCGTATCACTCCTGAAAGGGTATGAAAAATTAGTCGATGACCTTGGTAAAAATGATCTGTACAGGGACATGTATATCGAATCCACAGGACACTGTGATTTCATACCGGAAGAAACCCTGGCAGCGGTACAGATGTTGCTGGAAAGAATCGATACCGGCAGATGGCCTGATTCCAGGCCACGAGACTTGAATGAAGCGGTTAAAGCAATCTCACCCGATGCCGAGACCCGGTTCATGTCACCTGATACCTGGGAAGTGAAGGAATACAACAGGACCTGGGTACCGAATTAATTTTACTAACCTGGCCACAGAAAATATTAGTTTAATTAATGATCTAAATTCACTGTGTACCTTGTTAATCTTATGACTTTTATAACTATATTTTCTGCTACAGGAAATATAGTTTCCAATAGTCCAAGTAATTTTTTCTTTTCTCTGTGAACTCTGTGACCTCTGTGGCTTTACTAACACTGCAATATAGGGCACCGCGAAATAATGTCTATTATCATTGTGTCCATAACTTGATACCCTATCCTACAAAATTCCGGGAGGCAGGTATGGAAAAGCACATTATCACGTTATTTCTTTCCACCATTATTTCATCATATTCATTGCTGTTGAGTGCACAACAACCATTGGCCTGGCAATCCGGCCCAGAGTTCAATACCTTTTCCATTGTCGCCATTGATCCACAAACCGGTGAAAGCGGCGTAGTGGTCACCTCTCGTGTGCCCTGTGTGGGCAATGCCGTGACCTGGGTGCGTCCAGGTGTAGGTGCGGTAGCAACCCAGGGCCGGACCCGATTGGAATACGGTGATGATTTATTAGATTTGTTAGAACAAGGTGTCGACCCGCAAACAGCCATGGACCGGGTGGTTGAAGCAGACGATGGTAGTGAACACCGCCAGGTAGGTGTTATAAATATGCAAGGCCGTAGCGCCCAATGGACAGGCCAACAACAATACCGCGCCGTAGAGAAAGGCGACTATGTGGCCATGCGAAGTGGAAGAAATTATGCCGTTCAGGGTAACGCTCTGTTTTCCACAGACGTTGTTGATGCCGTTGCTGATTCTTTTGAAAATAGCGAAGGTGAAAACCGACACCTGGCTGACCGTATGATAGAAGCCATCTATGCCGGGCAGCTTATCGGTGGCGACTTTCGTCATGGGACCAAACAATCTGCCGCAGTACTGGTGGCCGATCCCAGGGAGGGGATGAGCTTTCGCCCCGATCAAGTGACCGTTGATATTAGTGTCTGCGAACACCCGCAACCTGTCACTGAATTAAGACGGGTATATGATACCATCTCCCAGACCCTGGGATTCAGGGAACTCAGACAATTTAATGGCAATGATATTTTACAACTTAAGGTCATCCTCCACGCGCTGAGCTACTATCGACCGGAAGATGGTGTATCAATGCGAGACCCCACCATGCTGACCTATGACGAGGAGGCTATTGATGCCGTGAACCGTTTCCGCCTGGACCAGAAACTCAGCATTGCCCAACCGGGGTTTGTCGATGCCAGAACCATAGACCTGTTATGGAAGGAACTGGAAGTGAATGGTTTAGCTGATCAGGTCAGAGAAGACCTGAAAGATATAGTCAGGGTAAGAAGGTAAAGCACCTGATTACGTCATGCCGGCGCATGCCGGCATCCAATAAATTAATGAGCGCCTTCGGCGCACTTCAGTTCACTGGATTCCGGCTCTTCGGCCGGAATGACGACTCTAATGACTCACCACTCCTTACTCCTTACTCCTTACTCCTTACTGGCTTGTTAATATCCCTTTAAGAAATCTGCCAGTTGTGGCGGTGTCCAACCTTCGGGTTTTAACACCTTGCCGTCATCGCGTTTAATGACCTTGCCTGTATCAGGATCGATCTTGGCCAGGTTGGTCCTCAGGACTTCCTTCCAGGCCCCCTCTGCATCGGCCCCCATGGAATGCAGGGCACCAATGGTCACCACCAGGATATCGATTAACGCATCCAGTTGTTCCACCCGGTCATCATTTTCAATGGCCTCGTGAAGCTCTGCTACTTCTTCAGCGATTAGTTTACGATACATCGTATATTGTTCTTCATTAATTGAATCACCGGTGGTCTGGTCACAGGCCTGCATGAACTTTGCCTGGTCGGAAAACGGGTTGGTCATCACTCCTCCATTGGTACTTTTAGATAGAAAAGGTTAAATTAACATAAAAATGCCATGTGGGGGATAGACATGCGAGCTGCTACTTTGTTAATGGTGATGATGTTCATCTATCAGAATTCGTCGGGGCAGACCAACCAGGTCCATAGCTTTTATAGTCGCTTTGCCCTGCTCCGGGACTGTGGTGCCTATGTGAAGGCCAGACAGGGTGAGGCCTCAGATGCTGAAATAGATGCTGCTACTATCTGTGCGGGTTATGTCATGGGCGTGGCAGATGCCCATGATGAATTTCTGACTAAACGTAATTCCGCCATGTGGTGCCCTCCCATGGATGTCACAGTTGGACAGGTGGTCAATCGCGTACACCGTTATATTGTTGGCAATCCAGAGCAGGTACACCTGTCCGCATCCAATATTATCCAATTGGGTTTACAGGAGGCCTATCCTTGTCAATAAATGGAACAACATTATGAATAAAACCTTTGATCTGACCAACCGACGTACATTCCTGCGCTACCTCGCAACCAGCCCTGTCTTACTGACTGCCAGCCGCCTGTACGGGCAACCGGTGATTGATATTTTAGATCCCTACGCCCCTCGAGTAATTTCCCGGGCCCAGGATGCAATTAACGTGTTTGATTTTCATGAGGTGGCCAAACAGAAATATCTGCCGGGCCACTATACCTACATGTCCACTGGGACCAATAGCGGTGGGACACTGCGCGCCAACAGGGAAGGCTTTAAGAAGTACCAGTTGCGACCGCGCCGCCTGGTCAATAGCCGGGTTGTGGACACCTCTATTGAGTTGTTTGGCCAACGTTACCCCACCCCGATCATCATTGCCCCCTGTGGCCATCAAAAGGCCTTCCATGCCGAAGGGGAAATGCCTGTGGCCCGGGCCGCGCGCACCCGAAATACTGAAATGGTGCTGTCCACTGTCACCTCACTGGCAGTAGAGGACGTCATTGATGCCAGAGGTAAACCGGTGTGGTACCAGTTATACGTGGATGAAAAATGGGAGACCACACGAGGGATCGTTAAACGGGTGGAGGCCGCCGGCTGTCCGGTGATGGCCATTACCGTGGATCTGCCCATCAGCAACCGTGAGGCGGACAGGCGTCATCGCCGCGCCGAAAATCCGAATTGTCAGGGTTGTCACGCACCCAATGCCGGGGTTATTCCCCCCAAACCCATGTTCCGGGGACTGGAAAGGACCACGTATGCAGACCGTACTTTCCTGGACTGGGATTATGTGGATCGAATACGGGACATTACTGACATGAAGGTTGTCCTTAAGGGCATAGTCACCGCTGAAGATGCAAAACTGGCCATTGAACACGGCATTGATGGGGTCATTGTCTCCAATCACGGTGGTCGCGCGGAGGACAGTGGACGCAGTACCATTGAATCATTACCTGAAGTGGTAGACGCGATTAACGGATGCATACCGGTCATTGTAGATAGCGGATTCAGACGCGGCACAGATATCTTCAAGGCCCTGGCACTGGGGGCTGATGCCGTGGCCATTGGCAGACCGTATCTTTGGGGCCTGGGCAGTTTTGGACAGGAAGGCGTAGAGACCGTGCTGGATATTCTTAAACGTGAACTGGAAGTTACCATGAAACAAGCAGGCACACTGAATATTGCCGAAATAAGCAATAACTATATTGTTTAAGGTCCAGTAACAGGTGATCCAGAATGGATGAAGAAAGGACCACATTTATCAGGACCACGTTGAATAATTCTCTTGAGAATCTCAAGCAAATTGGGATCCCAATCAATACACTATCAAAAATTAAACTTATCCCCTCCAATGGAAAAATTGAATACGATATCGGCAGTGTCAAACAGGAAATCTTACTTTATGTTATTGCCAACAACACAGCCATTGCCAATAATGATGCAGCCCTGGAAAAAAAGCTGGAGCCGCTTGTACGCGACGCTAAAATGGTTGCGCTGTGCATCGCTTACCTGCCACTTTTTGATAAAGGCACAGACCAGGAACAGCTTTACGCTTCTGAGTGGCGTCGCCTGGAAAGAGCAATTACGATCGACGAATTAAATAAAATGCAAAATGCGTTCAATGGTTAATAAATATTTTGCAATACTACTGATTTGCTTGATGACTGGCGTACTTCATGGTTGTGATCAGCAGGATGACCTAGATGAAATACATATCATGGCAAGAAATACATCCAATGCCATGAATAGCAACCTGCCGGATATGGTAAACCAGGACATGTTATTACTGGAGACCGACTATGAAGAAATGCTTTTTTCCTATTATGTCTCTGTCCTGAACTATTCAGTCCATAGTGTCGATGTAGACGCCTTTGTGGAATTCATGCGCCCAAACCTTGTAGAAAATGTGTGTACCCTGGACCGCCATCAGGAATTTATTAACAGAGGGATAAGCATCCGATATGTTTACTCAGATGAGGACCAGGTGGAATTCACCTCTATTACAATCCAGCCTAATGATTGCCTCAGGTAAAATAGCTAAAAAGTTTAAAAGTTGAACTCAGTTTCTGTTTCACCGGAACCAAGATCTGACTGGCGGGCACGTTCTATTGCCCTGACCAGGCTGGCATGTTCAACAGACCCTTCACCTGAATGCAGATACAGATCTGCTTTATGCAGGACGTCTTCGTAAAACTTCATACGGTAATTTAAATTCAGCAGGGACTTGGCTAGATAATAAATATCTTCTCCCTGCTCTCTTAATTGGGCGGCATGTTCTAGTGCCGTTTGTAACTCTTGCGCAGTTGGTTTTGACATTTTTTATCCCCGAATGATTTCTCCACTATATTATTCTTAATTATAAATTGCACTTTTGGACCATCGGACGATATCGGCCGAACTCATGGCGCCGGACTGGCGTGCCAGCTCCTTACCATCTTTAAAGAGTATTAATGTGGGGATACTGCGGATCCCAAACCGGGCGCCTAGTACCTGCTCTTCCTCTGTATCGACCTTGACCAGCCTGACGTATGGTTCCAACTGTGCCGCCGCCTGGGAAAATTGTGGCGCCATCATCTTGCAGGGACCACACCACTCGGCCCAGAAATCCACCAGTATTGGTATATCATTTTTTGATATGTGTTTTTCAAAACGGGTTAAATCGGTTGCCACTGGTTGACCCGTAAAAACATGCTCATGGCATTTTCCGCATTTTGGACTTGAATCCATACGCCCAGCGGGAATGCGGTTAACCGCCAGACAGTGTGGACATACAATGTGCAGGGATTCGTTCATAGGTATGGTATAGATATGGGCAAATCAATAGGATTCAAGGTACAGCTGTACTACCTGCTTCAAGGATATATCAGTTTATGCCACCCGCTCATGTTATGAGCATGACGGGACTATACGTAAAAACGGAAACTTTACTAAACGACATTTCCATTACAGGTCATACCTGCCTGTTACCCGCAGTTTCAACGGCATCCAGTGAAACCATTCTATGTGGACAGACAGACTATTTCTGTAACAGGACATCGCCTCCCCACCGCTACACGAAAAAAGTCCTGATTGGCATGTGAGATTCCATGTAGAATCGGTGTCCTGCTTGCGGGCCTAGCGTAACCCGATCCATTTAAATTTGAAGATAATGCAAAGAATCAAAGAAAAAATTAAATTCTGGTTGGGTGTTTTGAAAAACGCTGCTGGCATCTGGCTTGAGAACAATGCCTTTGCCATGGCCGGGTCGCTGGCATTTTTCACCCTGTTTTCCATTGCGCCACTGGTAATCGTCATTGTCAGTATCATCGGGCTGTTCTTTGGTGAAGAAGCTGCCCAGGGTGAGGTGGTCCTGCAACTACAGGAGACCATCGGCCAACAGGCGGCCGAAGCCGTGCAGTCCGCCGTGGCCCGTTCGCAAATGAATAAAGGCGGCGTCTTTGCTACCCTTGCGGGGATACTGGCAATGCTGGTTGGCGCAACCACTGTATTCGCCCAGATGCAGAATTCACTCAATGCCATGTGGAACGTCAGGCCGAAGCCGTCACGAAATAGCATTAGGTCTTTTGTCCAGAAGCGGCTTACTTCGCTGACCCTGGTCATCACCGTGGGCTTTGTCATGCTGGTATCACTGAGCCTGAGTGTCGGCTTGCGTACAGTACTGGAACATATTGCCGGCTGGCTGCCATGGTACAACCTGGTCTTCAGTGGCCTGGAGTTTGTACTGTCTCTGTTAATTACCACGGTCCTGTTCGCGGCCATATTCCATGTCCTGCCAGACGTAAGGTTAACATGGCGTGATGTCACCTTGGGGGCCGTGGTCACGGCACTGCTGTTTACCCTGGGTCGTTTTCTCATCGCCCTTTACCTGGCTTACACGGCCACCGCTTCCACCTTTGGTGCCGCGGGATCCGTGGTCCTGCTGTTATTATGGGTCAACTATTCATCGCTGATCCTGCTGTTCGGCAGTGCATTTACCCGGGCCCACCTTGAAGCACTGGGCAGGCACATTCTGCCCATCAAAAGCGCCATCCGCGTCAGGCATGAAGTAGTGGAAGATTAACCCGCCGTTCCCGGATGGCGAGATACCGTTTAAATAACCGGTCGAGAATACTGCATGATGGCGAAATCCGAATTTGAATCAGCTATTTATTGAGAATCAACAATCCCGGTTTTTCCGCATTTAAAAATTTTTTTACTCCCCTATAATACAATTAACGAATACATGGGAATAGCTAATGACTTTTAATAACCTGTTCAAAGTTTTACTCATCATAAGCATTATCAATCCCATTACAGCGCTGGCCTGGGATCCCCCGGACAGGGTTTCGCTGGAAACGATCCAGCAGACCACCAATAAAGTCATGTCCATGCCAAAAATCCCGGTGACGGAAACGGAAGACATCTTTCGCATAGAAGCGGCTGAGATGGAATGGGACATTGGTGTCAGGGTTTATGAACCTGACGATCAAAGCAGGATCCCGGTTGGCCCCGATGGTAAGAAGCGCGGTATTTTTCTCATCCATGGCGGCACAGGTGACTGGCGTTCATTGGACCAGGCCGCCCGCCTGGCCTCAGAACGGTTTGGCTACAAGGTGGTGAGCATGACCTTTCCCGGCAGGTTGAATCTGGATGACCCATCCCGCAACTGGCCCCGTGATACCTTCAACGACGATGGCAACCACCGTACACCGCAATGGTTAAAGGGCGAAGTCATTGGACCGGATCAATATGAGGTAGTAATGGATAAAGGTGATGCCAAAACCGGCGTGCCGGCAAGATACGGCACCAGTATTTTCCTAGCAGCAAAAGAAGGTACCACCTTTTATAACCGTATGGGAAGCTGGCCCATGGCCTTTGAAGAAGGTATGAAGGCCGCCATCGCCAGGCACTTCCCTGCCAGTTCCTATAACGTCTATGCCCACGGCCACTCCACCGGTGGACCATTTGTGCATTATTTGAGCCAACGCATGGATAATCTTAATGGTATTGTGGGTTATGGCACGGCCATGTTCGGTTACATAAACAATGCCGCCGGCAGTGCATTTGAATACCCATTTAATTACCTGCGTCTTCGGACCTGGCGAGACACCGCCCGCTATGCCGATGAAGGCTGGGCCGATAAGGACTATAGCCTGCCGCAAAAAATGGAAATGGTATTTGCGGCCTGGGACCGTGCCAAGTTACAACCCAATTTCAAGGCGGAAGACTTTATCCATAAAAATTCTATTGCGTCTCTGGCTGATGGTGCCAGGGCAACTGCAGAACGTATGGGGATGGATGACGAAGAGACCCAAACTCTCGTGGAACATTATGTGGGCTATACCCGTGAACTCACCGGCCCCGGTGTAAAACCCGTACCACCGGTATTACATATTAACGGCATCGGTGACAAGACGGTGACTTATGAGCGCTATACCAACTATGGCAAGCAAATGTATGAGGCCATGGTTCCTGCACCCAGGACCCATGCCATCCTGTTTGGTGCCGGGGTTCATTCCTGGAATTTTAAAGACGACAATATCCCATATGGTATTGCCCCCGCGGTGATCGCAATGTGGAATGAGGCAATACAAGGCGGCTATTTTGATTGATTAATACGCTTTAACCTTGCAAACACGGATGATTCCCAGGGCGTATCGCCAGCATTAAACCAGTATTGAAACGGGACCTTGTTGGCAACCGGAAGTCGTCCTGTTGCAATGATGCATATTCCCTCGCCAGCAGTTCCATTTTTTTCCTGAGAATATTGAGGGAATTTTTGGATAACATACCCATAAGGTAAATCCGTTTTTCTCTTCTGTGGGTGAAGTGAGACCCCATAAATTCATCCTGAACTGTGGATTCAAAAAAATTTTCTATTGGCCCCTGTGGCAACCACCTGAAATCATGGGCCAATATTCGTCTTATACGATTATTTGGCAGTAAATGAATCAAGCCGTGTTGTTCTAATCGTATCAAATAGCGTATACATTCCGGTTTTGAAATTTCATAATAATTTACAATTTCGTCCATCTGCCAGGCATTCTGAACGCAGATTGCAACCAGAAGAAATTTAAGATCAGACAGGAGTTCTTTTTCCTGTTCTGTAGTCAAAGAACTGATTTTTTTCTGTCTTCATCGGCGAGTCTCACAAGATCGGTGAGATCCAGCCCAAACAGGTCACATATTTTATCGATTCGGTCCAGGGTAAAATTGCGTTTGGAAAAATTACGTTTTATGGCCGTCTCGCTGAGCCCCATTCGCCTGGCAACATCGGCATAGGTCATCCCGTGGACCTTCAGGTTTTTTTTTCAGGATATCGACAATATCTTTTCTTTTTGCCATTTTGTTATGCCTTTGGGAACAATTAAAGTATCGATATATGATACTTTAAAGATAATTAATTGATACATTTATAATTTAAGTTTATTTATTCGATACTTCATACTAAATTCTCTCCATCTTTTGATAAGGGAGATAAGCCATGAATATCAGACTATTTATTCTTTCAGTTCTTCTCATCATGTCGAGCGCAGTATTTGCTAACGGTAGCCTGCAGCATTTCAGCCAGGCCGTAGATCATTCCGCTCAGGCCGTTGGTCATTCAACTGCCGCCGGCATGAAACTCGTATCAGGTGCAGTTGCAGTACCATTGATGATTGGTGGCGAAATTGGTAAGGCAAGCGGTGAAATAGGTGAGGCCTTGTGGGAAGAATCCAATGCCCCATTTCCTATCAGCGAGGACGTGTTAACAGTGGGTCCTCGCCCTTCTGACGCCATGAAAGGAAAGGAGGCTGAATAATGAAACCTATATTCAAAATATCAATTTTCATTCCATTATTAACACTGCTGATAGCTTCACACGTCAATGCCGGCAGCCAGTCTGCAAGTGGACCTGTCCTTCCTCTGGAAGATGTTGCCAAACTTTCAAAAAAGCTGGAACAATACGCGGCGGAACATCAGGCCAGGGTATTACTCATTGCCAAGGTCGGTCGTCCAGCCGATGAGCTACCCGACGCGATTGAATACACCCAGGTCTCATTTGCCGTCTATTCCAGTATCACTACGGAAGATGGAAGGACTGTACCGGGCTATGCGGTATACAACCTTTATCAATTACCAGACAAGCCCACCAGGAGTCATCTTGTGGTGGATTTTCCCCTGGATTTCCTCGCGGGAGCCTACCAACCCAGGATAGGTGTGCTTATCCCCAGTAAGGACCTCCAGGAAAGATTACTTAAAATCATAAATTCAGATAGTTATAGTAAATTACATAACCCGGCTTATTCTGCCATTTCAAATCCGTATAGTAATAAATATCAAAACTGCACTGAGCATGTTATCGATGTATTAAATGCCGCCATTTACCAGACTGATAATATTGACCAGCTAAAGTTAAATACCAAGGCTCACTTTGAAGCGCAAACTATTAATATCAGTCCATTAAAGTTATTGTTTGGTCAGTTTCTTATGCCGGAATTAAGAACATCCGATCAAAAAGGAAAAATACAAAGCACAACTTTTGAATCGCTAGCCAGATATTTATAGGGAAACGGCCTGGTAGAATCTCAGGGTGATATTACACTTTAAAATAGAGATAACATTGCCTGGTCAGCCGGATTGTTTTTTAAGCAAGCAATCCGGCTTTTTTATTGTTTATAAAGTATTTTTATTACTTAATTTTCAAGCAATAGATGTCCGAAAAACGCAAAGATACCGATCATAATACCCATCAGGAACTGTGCATGGACAAGGTAGGAAAATTGCCGGATCTGCTGCGGGGTATAACGCCAGGTAAGAAATAAACCGAACAATCCCTGCCACACCACCAGAGCAATCACCGCCGGGAAAAACAGAATATGCATGGGCACGCCCATCATAACCACATGAATTAATATGACCGCCATGGTGGTAACACCAATATATATATGTGTCCGGTTTAAAATTCCCAGAAAGCGATTAACAAACGGCAAATCTGCCGAGGGATGGTAATCTGGCAAGAGACGGTGGGCAATCTTGCCCTTACCCAATGCTACCTTTAATAAGGTACGGGTATAGATTAACACCAGTAACCATAACCCCACTTCACCAAATCCTTCACCGATCTCATGGAGTATGGTCTCCTTTTCATCCACTGGTGGATAGGCAAAAAAGACATAAAGGGCATATGCACAGGAGATTAAAAAAACTGCTGCCATATAGGCTAATACGCCTTTGATACCCTTGAATTTTAATGGTTAATCTCGTTTAGAATTTAACCCCGTAGGCAATGCCAAAGATATTCTGGTGCATTTCAATACCCACATTGCCTCCGCCAAACTGCGGCGGTACGGCGTTGGTGCCCTGGACATCATTTTTAAATGCATGTGTATAGCTGGCAGAGACTTCACCACCTGAAGATAATGTCCAGGTAAACCCTAATGTTAAATGGTCCTCAATCACACCCGGGGCAAGAATATTAAATAAGGCTTCATTTTCCGGGATAGGTTGTTTGTTATGGTTGTACCCCGCACGCAAGGTCAGATTCGGACTGTAATCGTAACTTATCCCTAATTTAAACACCGTTGAATTTTCCCAGCCGAACCCAGGGCCGTTTCTATCCCCCAGGTTTCCGGCTCCCCCGTCAATAAACGGTTGACCATTCCATAAAGCAGCAGAATTACCTATGGCAGGAATGTCACTGAAAAGAATCCGCTTTACATCCAGGGCCACGGTTAACTCCGGGACGATATTTAAAGCAATACCTATACCAAAATTTGCAGGGGCATCCATCACACCTGCATCGGCGAACAATCCACGGTATTTATCAAATTTGCCAAAATTATTTCGCGACTGATAGTTCAGGCCCATGGTAAAGACATCATTAAACTGGCCTATCCAGCCAACATTTACACCGATTCCAAAGGTGTCATCCGCCCCTACCCCGGTGACACTGGCGGGATCGTTAGAGATGGCGGCAAAGTTATCTATACCCTTTGCCTTGAATCGCTGATAACCCAGGTTAAGTGATAAACCCAGGGTGTGATTAATCAAAGGCTTCCAGGTCACGGTTGGCGAAACAAACAACTGCATGTAATCAATACCACTTTCATTACCGGTGGCGCCGCTTAACAAACCAATGGGTTGCTTATAATCGGTGTTCATACCGCCGTTACCGTAGACACTGACACCCAGTGTGAAATTCTGATTCAAGACCTGGTTATATCCACCTTCCGGGATAAAGAAATTCGCGCGGCCATTACCGGAGAAATTGCCATCCAGTGCACCGGTGCCACCCGCAGTATTATCCAGTGTGGCATTGCGATCCGGCCTAAACCAGACCAAGCCTAGATCGAAACGATCGCCTATCAAACCCATGCCTGCCGGGTTGGTGGCAGCGGAGATGGAGTCCTGGGGTAAGGCAATGCCAACACCGCCCATACCTTGTGACTTGATCCCGTAGCCATGGGAAAAGTAACCATTGGTCGCAAAACTTTGTTGATTGACCAATAGCGTCAGAGAAAACACCAGTAGGGAACTACTCCACTTCATATTAATACTCCAGCTCAATTTTAGAAGGCGGGGATATTACCAGATTATCAAGCACATAGATAAAAACTAATTGTCATATGTTAATGACAATAAACAATATAAATGCCGCATTTACTTAATGTGGATTAAATATGCCTTGCTTCCACAACATACATATCAATGAACTAATCCTGTTATAATTTACCTTATTCGAATAACATCCAGGGGGACCCATGCCGTACCGTCTATTTGCAGTTTCTATCTTCTTGATTATTTTCAGTCCAATATCCACCTATGCCCAGGACAACTGCCAGTACATCAAACGCTATATGGCACCATTGGAATACCCGGTCAAGGAATGGGCAACATCCACCGCAGGCCCGGCACCCGGTGAAGTGGAACAACGGCTGGTGGGCCCTACGGAATGCCGCATCATTCAGGACAAAAAAATAACCAATGCCAACGGTGTTCCCTATCGTCATGTGGTCATGGCCACCAGTGGTTCGGTGTTTGGTTACACCGCACAGAACTCCCGCCTGTTACCGCCCATTGGTACAGGTGTGGAAGGTGAAGGCCGTGAAAATACATTTGCTGATCACGTCTTTATTCTCCAGGCTCGGGGCAACATCGGCCCCTATGTCCCCGGCACAGCACATTACCAATACCGCGAGAACACCCCCAATAGTATTGAGATCCTGATCCCGGAAAATACCAGTGACTGGAACGGCAACCTATGGATGCTTATGCACGGCGCCTCACATTTTTCCTCATTACGTTTCTTTCCAAGAGTGGCAAATCAATTCAATCGTTATACGGAGGCCTCTGAGTCTGCCGGGGCATTAATGGATAGCGGCGCCGTGGTGGTGTGGACCCGGCGTGATGCCACTGGAAATAACGAGGCCAGTGTGGACAAGCCGTCCAATATTGTTAAATTGGACAACGGTACGGAACTGGGTGTCCCCGGCACCCAGGCCATGGGACTGAACAACAGTATGTCACTATTACGTGACTACACGGTCATAGGCGAAAATTTCATCGCGGACCAACTGGGCAAGGCGCCGGACTATACCTTTTTTCGCGGCCATTCCGCCGGGGCAGCCACGGGTAGATCCATGCTCATGGTCAAGGGTGCCAATATCGATCACGATGGCAATAAGCTCTTTGACGGTTTTTACCTGGATGACAGTGCCGGCGGTCGCGGGGCACCTACCTATTTCTGGGAGGCCACAGTGATAGATGAAATCGGTGCCTTCCGTCTTGAACCCAGCGACAAAGATCAAATGAGTTTTGATCCGGAACACCGCAGCTTCATGTCACCAGTAATTGAAGTAATCCATGCGGCCTACTCCGGCGGTAATACCTCCACAGTGCCCAGGTTGTTTGAACGGGTCTATCCTACCTATGCCAATTACAAACGGGAAAACGCCCGCCTGAATATTGAAAAAGGCATAGATGACATCTGGAAATCCTATGAGATCGCCGATGTCAGCCATTCCGATGCCCAATCCCAGGCAGAGAAATACCCGGAACTCGCGGCAGAGATGATAGACATCGGTGGTGTGGCCATTGCATTGCACAGGGCATTGGAAGACTGGGTCATCAACGGTAAGCAACCACCAGGACAACGAGTTGAGGCCAGAGACGTTTGGGAAATCGATCCGAGAGTTGGCCCCTCTATCAAATTACCCGAGACCGCCTGCCCCAGGGGTGTCTTTCGCACCTACATGAACCGACCGGACGGTACCGCCATTGGATCCAGCCCGGCCATCTTCGTGCCATACCTTACTGAACTTCGGCCCCAGATAAATGCCAACCAGCCCCGGCCGCCGGGTTTTCAGGAAGACTGGCTGGAACCGTTAAACCGCTACGGCTATTTAATCGACATGACCGGCAGCGGCCATCGTATGACAAGACCTAACATCGAACAGGTCTGGCACCAGCGTTACCGTGAGGGATATGAGACAGGCATATTAAAACCGTATGAAAATCTCACACGGGACGCTTACGTACAATGTGTAGCCGGTGTTGTGAATGATCTCTATGGAGCCGGCCTGCTCACCAAAGAGGCACAGGAATGGTATATAGACAAGGCCAGGACAGATGAGATAGGAGTAGATTGATTTATCGGAGGTCAGAGTAAAAATTAATGACGCAGATAAATTCTGAAGGCTACGGCATTGAAGACACCTCATACCAGGCCGCGGGCTGCCTGAATGGCCTCATCAGGCTTGTGGACATGTTCTATCACTATGTAGATACCTTGCCCGAAGCAAAGGTCATACGAATGCTATATCCCGAAGACCTGACGCTATCGAAACAAAAACTGGCCTATTTTCTGTCTGGCTGGCTCGGCGGCCCACGCATATATCAGCAACATTTCAGGCCTATCAGTATCGCCGGTGCGCACAGTCACATGGATATTAGTATTGAAGAAAGAGACGCCTGGCTGTTTTGTATGCAAAAGGCCGTTGAAGAACAACCCTTTGCAGATTCTTTCAAGATATATCTTATGGATCAGTTAGCGATTCCTGCAGAGCGGATCCGACAGGTTTGTGAATTAAGAAAGTCCAGCGATTAATATTTGTACGCGCTTTGCGCGTTTAATAATTCAATTTGGATTCCGGATATTTGCTGCGCAAATTTCCATCGTTAGGTCCGTAAACGGTGCATCCATGCACCACTTCTCGGAATGACGAAAAAACAATCCACGTCGTCCTCGCAGATTGTAGTCGGGGGCCCATACAGAAACAAAAAGGGCTCATAAGTAATTGGTCCCTATATTACTTAAGTCTCGTCATTCTGGCGCATAGCCTGCCCCGGTATGTTGTTGGGCCGGAGCCAGAATCTAATCTAACGAATCTAGCCGCAGGCGACACTATTTTTTCTTTTTCTTGACGTCCGTAATGTATATTTTTTACTCATAAGCTATTATTTAATATTACGACTATGATACCCCATGACACCCACAGCAAACTGGTCGGCTATATCCTCTGGATATTTGGATTCATGGGTGCACACCGCTTCTATTATGGTCGCCCAATAAGTCGCACTATCTATTTTTTCACCCTGGGTTTGTTATTGATAGGCTGGCTGCTAGATCTGTTTCTTATCCCTGGGATGGACCGCGATGCGAGCAACCGATTCAGTGCCGGGGTAAAAAGTTATAATGTCACCTTGATCCTGCTGACCTTCCTTGGCATCTTTTGGATTCACCGGTTTTATCTGGGCAAATGGATGACCGGCATCATCTGGCTGTTGACCGGTAGTCTGGTCCTAATCGGTTACCTCTATGATTACTGGACCCTCAATGAACAAATCGATAAGGTCAATAACGAAATCAAGTTAATCACATCGTAGGGTAATTCACGAATTAATATTGACCGCGCTTTGCGCGTTTATTCAACTGGACTGGATTCCCATGTTCGCGGGAATAACAGGGAGATAGCTATCGTTATGCCGGGCGTGACCCGGCACCCAATCAATTTAATGTTCGGCCTTTGGTCGCACTATTATGACCCCATCCTACCTTCCCTATGGAAAGGGGATGCTGGCTTTCGCCAGTATGACGGAAGTTACTTAGTCGTCATTCCTGTATTCATGCAACAGTTCTTCAGTGTTCAATCGAAATAATGTGCGTCGTAGCGCACCCTTTTCCTCCTTACACCTCACTCCTGCCTCCTCAAATTGTGTAAAGCCGTCATGCCGGGCTTGACCCGGCATCCAATCTGATGATTTGCGCGAAGCGCACCCGTTAATTCCTCACTCCTCACTCCTCTCTTCTCACTTTTAATATAAAATACCCCCACCATGACCATCGACTACTCCATCGTCATACCTGCCTACAACGAGGAAGACTACCTTACGGAAACGCTTACTGCCTTACACGAAGCCATGTTGCAAATAGGGCTGCATGGCGAACTCATCGTGGTAGACAACAACTCCAACGACAAAACTGCCTGCATCGCAGACAACCAGGGGGCGACGGTGGTGTTCGAGCCCATTAATCACATCTCCCGGGCGCGTAACGCCGGGGCAAAACATGCCCAGGGTCGTTACCTCATCTTTGTGGATGCCGATACAAACATTCCACCTGAATTACTGCAACAGGCCCTGGCCAATCTTGAAAGTGGTGGCATCATCGGTGGTGGCGCCTATGTGTCCGGCAATATTCCCTTGAGATTTTCGATGCGTATATTACTAAACACCTGGAACCGGGTTTCCATTATCACCCGTAACGCCGCCGGCAGTTTCATATATTGCCAACGCGATGCGTTTGAAAGTATTGGTGGGTTCAGTGAAGGTGTCTATGCCAGTGAAGAGATATGGCTTTCACGAAAGTTAAAAAAGCTGGGGCGCAAACAAAAGCAAAAATTCAAGATCATCAAACACCCACCCGTGATTACCTCTATGCGTAAGATGCAGTGGTATTCTCCCCTACGCATCTATCTATATCTATTCATGATCGCCATATTTCCCTTTTCGGTGCGCTTTAAGGCATTATGTACATTCTGGTACCGTAAACCTGAAAACAACTAATCATGCCACATCAACCTCAGACCAAACCCATATTGATCCTGCAGCTGCGCCCGGAAGATATCACCTCTGACAGTGAGTACGGCTGTTTTCTGAAATACGGCAAACTCAATGCCGATTACACTCACAGAATATGAATCGAAAAAAATGGTATCCCCAACGATCTTAATATTAACGATTATGCCGCCATCATAGTGGGCGGC
Organism: Candidatus Eutrophobius brisbanensis; assembly: GCA_038131795.1. Lineage (GTDB taxonomy): Bacteria > Pseudomonadota > Gammaproteobacteria > Eutrophobiales > Eutrophobiaceae > Eutrophobius > Eutrophobius brisbanensis. The sequence continues at coordinate 1,056,304 of JAYPQE010000003.1, forward strand.
AGCCCCTTCGACATCAGCACACCCGAAGGAGAAAAATCAGACATACAAAAGAAGATAGAGGGGGATTTCGACTGGTTGTTATCGCAGGTCGTCGCCAAAGATTTCCCCTTTCTCGGAGCCTGTTCCGGCAATGGCCTATTAGGAAAACATCTGGGCACCCCCATCTCCACAACCTATGGAGAGGCGGTGGGTTGTGTCACACTGAGCCTGACTGACGCGGGAAAACAAGATCAATTACTAAAAGGTTTTCCTGATCAAATTGATGTACTACTGGGTCACAAAGAGGCGGTCGATACTATTCCTGAAGGTGCAACCTTACTGATCAGCGGTGATACCTGCCCGGTACAGTTGTTCAGGGTGGGTAACAATGTCTATGCCACCCAGTTCCATCCCGAGGCCGATGCGGATGAATTTAGAGTACGCATCGACTCCTACCAACATCATGGTTATTTTGGGCCCCATGAAGCTAATGCATTAAAAGCAAGAGTGGGAATAAAACAAACACCCTATGCCCAGGAGATCCTCAGACGGTTTGTTCAGCGGTATTTAGGATCAGCGTAAAACTCATTTTCACACTGCTCCCAGATCACTATGGCTCTCCTGCCAGCGCCGGTGTGGTATGCGGTGCTCTGCGGTGCTGTGTTCCCTGCTCAAAGGCATAGCCTAACCTGAGCAGTGTCCCTTCCGTAAACGGCCTGCCAAGAAACTCAAGGCCCACGGGCAAGCCCTCAGGGGTAAACCCGGCGGGCACTACCAGTGCCGGAAAACCCAGCGCTGGACTCAGTCGCCGATTGTTTCCCAGCGCAGTGGCCCCTTCCGGTTCCGGATTGGTCATTACATCATCGGCAATAACTGAAGGTGGATGATCAAATGTGGCATATACCAGGGCGTCCAGGTCCTGATCTGCCATTATCTTCAATACCAGTTGTCTCAGTTCTTCTTTGTTTTTAAGTATACTCAGGTAGCCCGGGTCATCCATGGTTTTACCCACATTAGCCATCAACCGGGTCGCGCGCCGGGGCACTACCTTCCCCGTGAGTAGAATGTCCTGCACCGTTTTTGCCGGGGCATTGGGATGATCTCCCAGGTAACGGTCCATGGCCTGTTCCGTCTCATAGACATTGGCACCATGAATCCTGCCAACGCGTGCCCGAACATCATCAATGGTCACGGGATCCACCACCTCGGCACCCAGACCCTCAAGTGCTGCGATGGCCGTATCAATGACGGCCCTGACTTTTTTATAATCGTCTGAATCCGGATCCGCATTTCTGTCCATGGGTTCACGGATCACACCAATGCGCGCACCAATCAAGCCATTATCACGCAGGAAACTTGTATAAGAGTCAGGTACGTTGCCAATGGTATAAGCGGTAATGGGGTCATTGGGATCATAACCGGCAATCACATCCAGCATAATGGCAGCGTCCCTTACCGTACGGGTTATGGGCCCCAAGGTGTCTGTGGTGGGTCTGGCCGGCATCATTCCGAACCGACTCACCAATGGCAAGGTCGGTCTGAGCCCCACCAGGCTACCCACAGAGGCCGGACCGCGGATGGAACCCCCGGTATCCTCGGCAACGCCCAGGACGGCATAATTCGCAGCGATACCCGCACCGGTACCGGCCGAGGATCCACTGGGATTGCGTGTGGGGTCATAGGGATTTCTCACCACACCAAAGGCAGACCCCATAAAACTGGTGGCGAATTCACCCATGGTAGTCTTGCCAATGATGATCGCCCCGGCCTCTTTCAGCCGGGTGACAATGGTCGCGTCCCGTTCCGGTATAAATCCGTCAAACACCGCCGATCCATAGGTAGTGGGTATGTCGCTGGTCTCTACCTGGTCCTTTACCAGGGTGGGAATACAATGCAAAGGACCTGTGGGCCCGGATGATTGATAGGCCTCGTCCATCTGATTCGCAGTCTCTATCACATTTGGATTGAGAGTCTGAATAGCATTTAGATTCGGACCTTTCTTGTCGTATGCCTCTATTCGGTCCAAATATAACCCGACTAATTGCCGGCAGGTGAGTTCACCAGATTGAAAGGCCGAATGTATTTCGGCGATGGTGGCCTCCGGAAGATGAAATGAATCCCGACTGTTCGCACCGCGCATCCCCTGGGCGGCCACAGATCCAACCTGACCTGCCATACAAAAGATGGCTAATAGAAATAAACTTAAACGCTTAGCTGACATTGAAACTCCCCCTATTCAAATATAACTTTATTATATTCATAAAATTCTGCGCTGACCCCATTAAATCAATACCCTTACAATTAATATAGTCCCCATCAACATCAATAACCCCAGTACCATTCTGCGGAACAGCGCCTCGGATACCCGCCTTCGGATCCGTCCACCAAGATACACCCCCAGTGCCACCGGGAGTATGCCGGCAATAGACAACGACATCATAGGCAGCGTGAACAGCCCAATCGTACTGAAGCCGGTAATCATGACCAACGTATTAAAGCTAAAGGCACAATTCATGGTCTGCACCAGGACATTTCTATCCATCTTCAATGACAACAGGAATGGCATGATGGGCATGATCTGCGAACCGGTGATACCGTTCACCATACCACTGATCACGCCAACCGGGACAAGCAGAACTTTTTCAATTCTTTCCGACAGGTGCATCACCTCAATCCGAAAGGCCCATAGACTATAGATAAGCATGATGATCCCAAGGATCAATCGCGGGCCGTCACTGCCACTGTTATTGAGAAATAGGATACCGATAACCAGGCCTGGTAACGCACTTAAAATTAATACCCAGAACCGTTTGAGGGACTCAAAAAAGTGCCCTACTTCCAGCATCACAATGAAATTGCTGGAGAGTGACGGCAGGAATACCAGGGGAATGGCCAGCTTCGGCTCCAGGAACATGGCCAACAGACCAAGACAAATGGTGGAAAATCCCAGCCCCGAGATCCCCTTCAAGAACGCCGAAATAAAATACGCCCCGATGACAATAAAGATGATCTCAATACTCATAGACGAAAAACATGAAGAAATGTCTGAAATATAGCCATTCTATACCAATTTTAATAAAGTCCCTGATTATCCACTATTTTTGGCCCAACTATTGATATTTGCATGTAACATAAACTGCGTTACAATATATAGCGTTTTACGTTACATAAAAATATGGCTGCTAATAAAACATCCACATTAAATCTTCGTATCAACCCGGGGATTAAAGAGGCCGTTCGGCACGCTGCCGAACTTGAGCACCGCAGTATTGCGAATTTCGTTGAATTTCTGATCCGCAAGCATTGCAAAGAACAAGGCATCTCCATTCCTGAACAACGACCACTTTTTGGGGAAAGTAATGAATAGCAAGATATTAAAAGCCTTGATCGAGGCCGGGGCCATCAAAAAAATGGCAATCATAGGAGAAGGGAGTTTCTTTCGCGTGGAGGTCTCTACTCCAGGGGGGACCAACACCATTGAAACGCTGGATGGAAAATTAAAAACCTGGCACAGCCTTGATTCAGCAGCGAGGTGGGTCCGCCAACATGGAATCGGGCAATGTGATGTCAATATAAGCCGTTGGCAACCCGATCAAAGAGGTATGAGGTTGTAATAATAATTTTACAGGCGTTTCAATGATAGCCCCCTGGTCCCTTAGACCCAACCAGGTTTCCATTTAGTTGCAGACTTTAATTCTTGCCAATCGATGCTTTCCTGTCGTTTGGACAATATCGCTTCAATCACACATAAACAAACCTGACCGTCTTCATCATATTCGACATCAGTGACGATAAAATGCTTTTCCTTATTTTGCGGCATAACCGCTGTCCATTTACTGTTTAGCAATTTTTTTGGAGATAATCTGTTCATAGGTAACACTTTCCAAAATTAAACCGTGGCTTATCCGCTGTTTTCGTCGTACTCTTGCATAAATAAAGGCGCAAACTTGCGCAAGCGTTCATCGCTGACGCGACCGGAACTGACCTGCCCCCAGTAACGGTACCACTTTCAAAGTTAGGATTTGGTTTTAATTTACTACTATACTCCTTGATGTGTTGGTAGATGACGTTATTGGTTGGCCTAGAGCTGATAAATTAATGGAAGACTTGACCTGCCCCCAGTAACGGTACCACTTTCAAAGTTAGGATTTGGGTTTAATTTACTACTGTACTCCTTGATGTGTTGGCATGACAAGTCGTGGTGATTTTATCTCTGTCATCACTGTCTGCGGTGCCGGTGACCGGTAGTTTAGTGAGCTGTGTGGCCGGACTTCGTTGTTTTGCTGGTTGCTGTACCTCAATTCTTTTGTATCGATAGGGTCTGAATCAGTTGATTCAAACCCGATTCATTTGAAATAAAGTGCGCCATAGGCGCACATTTTATCGATTAGATTTCGGGTCAAGCCCGGAATGACGACGGAGTAGAAACCGTCATTCAGGCGAAGGCATTCTTATTCTCTCCATACTTGATGATGCCTCCACCCCCATTTTTATTTTATAATTTCAGGATACTCGAACAACACGGAGCTATGATGAAACAAAACCGCCTGCTCGCACTGACCTTGATCATATCCACACTCTGGCTCGTTGCCTGTACCCATGTCACCGCACAGGGCAGTCCCGGCCTGCCACCGGATGTGTATGCTGATTCCAGAAATCGTCTGCCGCTTCCCGTGCGCGATGAACTCGATGCACGACACAAAGAGACCTACGATGCCATCATCGAACGTACCGGATCTGTGGAAGGCTTGCGCAGTATAGAATGGATCGCACTGCACGGTAGCTCGGGCAATGTTCGCTTCGAGTCCCCCGCCGGTCGTCGTCTCATTGAACTGGCCATCCTGGTGGGTGCACGCCACAACCAGCAGAACTTTGAGTGGTCACTACATGTGGGTGCAGCAATAGACGAGGGCCTGGAGATGCATATTATCGACATCGTCAGGCTAAAGCAGCCACCCGTGGGCATCGGTGAGAAGGAAACCGCCATCATTACCCTGGGCCGGGAGATGAATGAGCAACACCGCGTATCACCAGAGACCTTTGCCCGTGCGCACAGGGCACTCGGCACGGTGTCACTGGTTGACCTTGCTGTGACCCTGGCGTATCGCTCCAACCAGACGAACCTGGTCTGGGTAGACCAGCACATGCCGCTGGGTTATGAGGTCCAGGCAGAGCTGCCTATTGAGATCATCGAGTCACCGCCCGACATCTTCCCGCAATCGCGCAGCCGATTGCGCCAGAAAGAAGGCCAGCGCCCGCCGACACCTGACCGTACCCTCGCGCCCTATGGCATGGGCCCGGGACAGATTGCCCTTACCCAGACCGGCGGCAAGTACCTGGACATCATGGTGGGCAAACCCCTGCGCGCCCTCGCCCGTCTGGTCACCGCACGCATACTCAACCAGCAGGTGATGTGGACAATGACTGAACCACAGGCCCGCGAACTGGGCCTTCGCAATGCGGCAATAGAAGTGGCGCGGGATAACAAACCCACCACCGGCCTCACCGAGAGAGAGGCCATGGTCATACAGATGGGCCGCGAGTTACTGAGCGACCACCGTGTCAAACCAGCGACCTATGTAAAGGCCGTAGACCTGTTCGGCGAACGTGATGCATTGGACCTGGCCACAGAAATCGGCGAACACGCCCGAGAAGCCGGCATTCTGACTATTTTCGATCAGCAGCTACCGGAAGGTGTACAGCCATTATTGTCTATGTAATGCGTCATACTGGCGCATGCAAGGCCAGGATGTAACAGATGTTGATTTAGAGGATTACCATTAATGAAGCGTAAACCATCTCACCCAGGAGCATTAATTCGGGGAGTCATATTACCGGAGACAGGCGTGACTGTATCCGAACTGGCCGAACGATGCGGAGTTGCCAGGAATACCATGTCCAAAGTTGTCAATGAACGTGGTGATATTACAGAAGACCTTGCTATTAGACTAAGCCGGGTGCTGGGCAGTACACCACGCTTCTGGTTTGGCATGCAGGCCAATCTAAATCTATACAAAGCCGAACAGAAAAACAAGACCGTCTACCAACGCATGGAACGGATTCATTCTGACTGAGTAACACCCGTCATACTGGCGAAAGCCAGTATCCAGTAAAATTTAGTCCGCTCTTTGCGCGGTCATTATTCTAAACTGGATTCCGGATAAGCCCTTCGGGCTTTCCGGAATCCAGTCGAATTAACGCGCGCCTGCGGCGCGGTTGTTTTACTAGATTCCCGCTTTCGCGGGAATGACATCGTAAGCAATTACCAGTATTATGTTACGAGTTACTTTTAACTCACCAATAAATCTACCCGATGGGGTTGTTGGAAGATTGCCCCGTTGGGTGTCATGTTCTTTTCAAACTTTTCCTGGACCTTTGCCCAGGTGTCGTCGTCCAGTTTGTGTTCGACGAAGGTGCGGTTTTCGATTTCCTCTTTAAATGCGGGAAAGCTTTCTTTTTTCATTTCGGATTTGAAAAAGATTTCTTCTTTGAGGTTCATGAGGTTTGAGTCAACGGCACGTTGCACGGCGGCGAAGGCCAGTTCTCGGACTTCTTTTTCATCGTGGAAGATGCGCATGATGTCGTTGTAGGCCCCGTCGAAGATGGGCTCGGAGATATAGGCCATGCCGCCGGGTTTGAGGACGCGTTTGACTTCCTTGAGTGCCTGGTCCATGAGGTCCATGGGCACGTGGTGCAGGGACTTGAACATGAAGACGATGTCGTAACTTTTGTCCTCTGCGGGGATTTCCTGAGCACCGGCCTCTTTGAAGGTGAGGTTAGAAGGTGCGTCGCTGTTCAAATTCTTTTCGTGCTGGATCTTGTCCACTTCACAGGCATCGATGTGGCAGCTGGGATGTGCCTCTGCAATCTTCCTTACATGCGGTGCGCTTCCGCAACCCAGTTCGAGGATCTGTTTGCCGTCGAAGTCGAAGACACTGTTGTAGATATCGGCTTCTTTGCAGATTTTTTCGATGTTTGGGTGGTTTATTTGCATTGTTATTATTCCCCAGTGTTTAAATTACTAAGGTACTACGTTTGAGGTATTTCTCAAGTTTTTGGGCAGGGGTTTCATGGAATTTTCATTTTGGGTGAGGGGTTAGGTGTGAGGAGTAAGGAGTTTACGGGTGTCGCTGCGCGACAGTTTGATAGATTGGATACCGGGTGAAGCCCGGTATGACGGGGATTAGTAGTTTACAGACTAATAACAGTTGAGTAATTGGTTACTACGTATGGGTCCCCGCCTACAATCCATGGGGATGACGAACCTACTCGTCGTCATTCCGGAATTTGCCTAGCAAATATCCGGAATCCATTTCCAGTATGTGAATGAAGGCAAGGTGTGTAACGTATGAAATAAAATATAATCCAGCGTCACCCTGGCGCATGCCAGGGTCCAGTTAAACAAAGTCCGCACTATGTGCGGACTTATATTACTGGGTTCCCGCTTTCGCGGGAACGACGGTCTTGTGAGGTGATGACGGCCCTATTCTATGTCATGCCGGGCTTGGCCCGGCATCCAATAAATTTAAAACTGCACGAAGCACAGACTTCTTTTTTTGGGTAGCTGTTCTTCAAAGACAGTCTTCGTGTGAATTGCGTACTACAAAATACTCCAGCCTTTGTAGATAAGGCGCAGTGCAATGAATGTCATCATCCATTTAAAGACGATGCGAAAATTTTTTTCCGAAATAAAATGTTCAGTATGTTTGCCCACCCATGTGCCCAGGATACCGGTGATGCTGGCAAGCACAATGACCGGGACATGGTCCATGTAATTAAATCCTACACTGGCATACCCCACTACACGCATGGTCTCCATTGCCAGGAAGCAAGATGCCAGGGTGCCGGTAACCTGGCGTTTCATCAGGTTGGTGCGCATGATGATCATTTGCAGAATGGCTGATCCGCCGATGGCGGCGGTAAGAAATCCATGCACCGCACCCACCGGGATGTAGGGGTATTTCATCTTTGGTTGATACCCTATCTTTGGCAGCCAGGTAATGATGACCATGGTGATACCAACACACAGACTCAGTATGGCCTCTGATAAGTGGATAAAGGTATTTGCCCCTAGAATGACACCAAAAACCATGCCTACACAAAAGGTCCAGACGATGGGCCAGTTAGTATGCTCCCAGAACCACATTACCCTGGCGATAAGCGATGTGTAGATCAAAGATGGTGTTAATGGCAATGCCAAGGTCATGGGCAACATCCAGGTGATGATGGCGAGGATGACGAAGAACCCACCGGTGGCGAATGCCGCATTGACATAGGCCGCGAGGAAACTGGCAAAGGTAATGATGATTGTCGTCGAGTCGAATGACATATACTGTTTTTTTTATTTGCTGATCATACATGCACATTGTGTGAGGAGTAAGGGGTGAAGAGTGAGGAGTCAAGAAACCGTCATTGTCGCGGAAGCGGGTATCCAGTCTATTATATGACTGCCCTGCGGGCAGACTTATTCAACTGGATTCCGGGTCAAGCCCGGAATGACGGGGTTTTAGTTATTACAGATTAATATCCCATCGCCCTTTCACACTACGTGCTGTGTGCCTTCGGCACGATTTATGACCCCATCCTCGGCAACTGCTCCAGGCGTTGCTCTACCTCCTGCATCCATGCAGTCGTACCTTCCCTATGGGAAGGGGGTACCCGCCTACAAGCCGTGGTGACGACGAATTTTACTCATCTCTCATCAGTCATGCCGGGCTTGACCCGGCATCCAATCAATACTGTACCCGCGAAGCGGGCTCTTCTTACATTAGATTCTGGCTTTCGCCAGAATGACGATGATGTTTTGGGTCCCCGCCTACAAGCCGTGGGGACCACGAGGCATTATTAACTCACCCTTTGTAATGCGGCTATACGCTCATCCAGTGGCGGATGGCTCATGAACAGGCGGGCAATGCCAGCCTTCATACCACCGGAGATGCCGAAGGCCTCCAGTTGGTCCGGCAGGTGGGGTTCATCGGCACCGCGTTTGAGCCGTTGCAGTGCGGCGATCATCTTGTGATTACCGGCCAGGGCACCACCGCCGGCGTCGGCCTTGAATTCACGGTAGCGGGAGAACCACATGACGATGGCACTGGCGAGTATGCCGAGGATGATCTGGGCAACAATGGCGGTGATCCAGAAGGCGGGACCGTGTCCGCGTTCTACCTTGAATACCACGCGATCCACAATATGACCGATGACCCGGGACAGGAAGAACACAAAGGTGTTGACCACGCCCTGTATCAGCGCCAGGGTAATCATATCGCCATTGTCCACGTGGGAGACCTCGTGGGCCAGTACCGCCTCCACTTCATCCCGCTTCATCTGTTCCATTAGCCCTGTACTCACGGCCACCAATGCATTGTTTCGGTTCATGCCGGTGGCAAAGGCATTCATATCGTGGGACTGGTAGATGGCCACGTCGGGCATACCAATTCCAGCGGCCTCTGCCTGGCGTGCAACCGTATTGACCAACCAGGATTCTACTTCATTGGAAGGTGAGGAAATGACTTTTGCACCCACGCCGCGGACGGCCATGGTCTTGGACATAGCGAGGGAGATCACCGAGCCGGTCATGCCGACGACGGCAGACATAATTAGCAAGGCATTGAGATCCAGGTCTACACCATTGGCATCCAGCACACCATGCAGGCCAAACACCTGCATAACGATACCCAATACAACAACGATAGCCAGGTTGGTGGCCAGGAACAGTCCGATTCGCATCATGTTAGATTTACCTCTCCTATTAATAAAGTCACCCTGCGGGTGATGTTTAATCTATTAGATTCCGGGTCAAGCCCGGAATGACGTATCTACTCTTCGTCATTCCGAGGAGTGGTGCATGGATGCACCGTTTACGAACCTAAGGAAGGAAAACTGCGTAGCAGTTATCCGGAATCCAGTTTATTTTAATGACCGCGCTATGCGCGGACTTGTTACACTAGATACTGGCATTCGCCAGTATGACATATTTTTTATACTTCGCTATTTCCTCGTCATGCTGGTGCATACCAGCATCCAGTAATACTATGTGCGCCGTAGGCGCTCTTTGTATTGCTGAATTCCTGCTCAAGCCCAGAATGACGGCAAAGCAGTCTCCTTACTCCTTACTCCTTACTCCTTACTCCTTACTCGTCACACCTCACGTCCCACATACACAATTAGATATATGGCCAGTCCTTTGGTTCTCAAGGTCTATTCTTCCTCGGTCTTGTCGCGCACCACGCTTATGCTTTGAATCTTGCGGTAATTACGGGGCAACATATTGCCGCGGCGGCCCCGTTCACCGTAGAAATTATCGATAATATCCGGTTTCAGGGTAAGGTGTTGTTTCTCGGTCCTTAATAATAAGGAGTCACCTTCACTGAAACAGGCAACGGCCACCACATATTCTTCCCTGGATTTGAGCTTGGCCGGAGGGATCTGCAAGAACTTGATGCCCTTGCCCTTGCCCAGCAGTGGGAATTCCTTGAGGTCACAGACCAGCATGCGGCCGATGTTACTGACGGCGGCAATAAAGTCTGTTTCTGGATCATAGACCAGGGCCGGTGCCAGTACCCCTGCCCCCCTGGGGACACTGAGAGTTGCCTTACCTTTTTTGTTCTTGGTATATATCTCTTCCAGCTTGCCTTTGAAGCCGTAACCGGCATCACTGGCAAGAAAATAGATCTCATCGGCATCACCCAACATCACCCCGGCAAAGCTGGCGCCGTCGGGTGGGTTCAAGCGGCTGGAGACAGGTTCACCATTACCTCTTGCCGATGGAAATGAATGTGCAGGCAAGGTATAGGTTCGGCCGGTAGAATCCAGAAATACCGCCTGCTGATTGCTCCTGCCACGTGCGGCCTGCTGGTAGCCGTCCCCTGCACGGTAATTCAGGGCGGTGGCATCGATCTCATGGCCCTTGGCGGCACGTACCCAGCCTTTCTCCGAGATAATCACGGTAATGGGCTCGGTGGGCATAAGTTCGGTCTCATCGATGGCCTTTGCCTCTTCTCGTTCTACCAGTTTGGAACGGCGATCATCTCCATAGGCCTCAGCATCGGCCTTTATCTCTTTTTTGATCAGGGTCTTTAACCGGGTCTTTGATCCCAACAGTTGCTGCAGACTCTTACGTTCTTTCTTTAGTTCATCCAGTTCACCCTTGATTTTGATCTCTTCCAGCTTGGCAAGGCGGCGCAGTCTTAAATTCAATATGGCCTCGGCCTGGGTATCTGTGAGTTTGAATTTTTTCATGAGCACCTTTTTGGGTTCGTCCTCGGTGCGGATGATGTGGATCACCTCATCGATATTGAGGTATGCGATCATCAGTCCTTCTAGAATGTGGATCTCTGACTCGACCTTATCGAGTCGGTGTTGCAGGCGGCGGGTGACCGTATCAGTACGGTATTGCAACCACTCCTTTAATATATCTCGTAAGTTTTTGACCCTGGGTCTACCGTCAAGGCCTATCATATTGAGATTAACGCGGTAACTCTTTTCCAGATCCGTGGTGGCAAACAGGTGCGACATAAGGTCTTCCATGTTCACCCGGTTAGACCGGAGAATGATCACCAACCTACAGGGGTTTTCATGATCGGATTCATCGCGCAGGTCCTCCACCATGGGCAGTTTCTTGGCGTTCATTTGTGCTGCGATCTGTTCCAGGACCCGGTTTCCGGAACATTGATACGGTAACGCGGTAATCACGATATTGCCGTTTTCCTTTTCCCACACGGCGCGCATCTTGATGGAGCCGTGACCGGTCTCGTACATCTCCAGTATTTCTTTTTTAGGTGTGATGATCTCAGCACCCACCGGAAAATCCGGACCTTTAACATGTTCACAGAGTTGTTTTACTGTGGCACGGGGTTCATCCAGCAGACGGATGCAGGCGGTGGCCACTTCATTTAAGTTATGAGGTGGTATGTCCGTGGCCATGCCCACGGCGATACCCGTGGTACCGTTTAATAAAACATTTGGCAATCTTGCTGGCAGGAGTTTGGGCTCTTCCAATGTACCGTCAAAATTGGGGACCCAGTCCACGGTGCCCTGCCCGACTTCTGATAACAAGACATCTGCATAGGGGCGAAGTTTGGCCTCTGTATAGCGCATGGCGGCAAAGGACTTGGGATCGTCCATGGACCCCCAGTTACCCTGGCCATCCACCAATGGGTAACGGTAAGAGAATTCCTGGGCCATCAGCACCATGGCCTCATAACAGGCCGAATCCCCGTGGGGATGGAATTTACCGATGACATCACCGATGGTACGTGCAGATTTTTTATACTTGGAACCGGCCTTTAGCCCCAGTTCCGACATGGCATATATTATGCGCCGTTGTACGGGTTTCAGGCCGTCACCAATATGAGGTAAGGAGCGGTCGAGGATGACATACATGGAATAATCCAGGTAGGCCTGCTCTGTGAACTCGTGAATGGGACGGGTTTCGTTCTGTTCGAAATCCAGTGTCAGGTTCTGCTGGGACATGGTTGGTGGTTCCTTTTGATTACGACTTTTTCAATGTTTCTATTTTCTCAGATATGGGGGGGCTGTGGGAAGGGTTAGGAGTGAGGTTTAAGAAACATAATCTGTCATCTCCGTAGTCGCTTACAAATATCTACCTGGTATAGTCAAGTTGGAGCCAAAGCCATGTGTAGTATTTGTTCAAAAAGATACACTTTAATTGATTGGATTCTGGCTTTCGCCAGAATGACGGCAACTTCATCGCTTATGCTTGTCCCGTCATGCCGGGCTTGACCCGGCATCCAATCTATTAAAGCGTCGCGCCATGCGAGGATTCATTAAATCGGATTCAGAATTTTTGTTTCCTGGTCTCTCACCATAAATGCAGGATTTTCGAAATTGCAGCATACGTTTTCTGATATACTGATGCACACTGGAGACTGGAGGACGTCCCAACTTGAATGTTGAAAATATCCTGGAACGTATTGAATATACCGGCCCCCGGGAGCCAAGCCTGGACGTCCTCACTGCCCTGCAACATGCCTACCTGCTCACCGTTCCGTTTGAGAACCTGGATATACATGCCAGGGTAAAGATAGAACTGGACACCCAGAAGTTTTACGACAAGATAGTAAAAAATCAACGTGGTGGTTTTTGTTACGAGAGTAATACCCTTTTTTCCTACCTGTTAAACGCGCTGGGTTTTGATGTCAGTATCCTGGCAGCAAAGATGACCGTTCGTAACATTAATAGTCCCGGGTACTCCCACATGGCCTTGAAGGTACGACTGGATCAGGATTACCTGGTGGATGTGGGAAACGGACAGTCGGTGAGAGACCCCATGCCCATCCCCGGTGACGTGGTATCTCAATCAGAGGGGATCCATTACAAGGTGGATGCATACAATGATAATGAATACGCCCTGTTTTACCGCACCGAGGATTCAGATTGGTTACCAAGATTTGTATTTACTACCGATTCCCGACGGCTGGAAGAGTTTGCCATCATGTGTCACTACCACCAGACATCCCCTGACTCGGTGTTTACCAAACAGCGCCTGGTAACGCTGGCCACACCTAATGGCCGACTGACCCTCACGGACGAGAGTTTTAATATGACTGAAAATGACAATGAAATTACAGAAGCCGTTGAATCTAAAGAACAAATGGAGGATTTGTTACAAAAACATTTCAAGATTAGCGTGCAACTACCTGATTATTAATTACTTCTTAACACATTTGTAATAAATCACTTTAATAATCTCTGCAGAATTCAAGATAAAACGGGTGGAGAGAAATGGAACAATATCAACTTGAGTGGTTTATGAATATGTCATATCTGTATTTTCTAATGAATGAAAAAGATTCCGGCAATATTATTGAAGCGGAATTAACAGATCTGATTGTGGCTATTAACGACAATGAAGGCGTAACGGAAGAGGCAGAGTCGTATTTGGTGTAAAAAATGTACACCTCTTTGAAAAATACAACCCAGAATTAGCATAGTTAGTGGATTCCGGACATTTGCTACGCAAATTTCGGAATGACGAACCCTACCTACGTCATTCCTGCGAAGGCAGGAATCCATTATTGTATATCTACAAATTTGTCTCTCCATTTAGGGTTTGATTCCATGATTAACCTTATCTTCCAGCCTCGTTTCCATTTCTTTAATATTTTTTCTCTTTGAATTGCAGACTCCATTGTCCCATGGATCTCATACCAGACTAATTTATCCAGACAATGTTTTTTGGAGAATCCTTCAACGACTTTGTTTTTATGTTGCCAGATACGTTTTGGCAGGTCAGAGATAACACCTACGTACAGTGTGCCATTACGTTTATTGGTAAGAATGTAGACACAGGGTTGCCGATCCATGGCATCTCCTTTATTTAGTGAATGGTAATATTACTGGATACTGGCATACGCAAGTATGACGTCTGTAGTTTCGTTCCTGAATTTATAAGAGTGTTTTATCGAAAACGTAGGCACTTACGCTAGTGTCTCACTCCTTACTCCTTACTATCTAAACCTCTATCGTAGCCAGGTCCCCTTTCGATTCTAACCAGGTCTTACGATCGGCGGCGCGTTTTTTGGCCAGTAACATATCCAGGATGTTATCGGCCTTTTTGCCATTGTCCAATGTGAGTTTAACCAGGCGACGGGTTTCCGGGGCCATGGTGGTTTCCCGAAGCTGGGTGGGGTTCATTTCCCCCAGGCCCTTGAAGCGTTGCACATTGACGGTACCACGGAGTTTTTCTGCTGCAATGTATTCAAGCCGACCATCTTTTTCCGCATTGTCCAGGGCATAAAAGACTTCCTTGCCCACATCGATTCGATATAACGGCGGCATGGCCACATACACGTGTCCCTCCTCCACCAGTTTACGAAAATGTTTAAGGAACAGGGCACACAGTAAGGTGGCAATGTGTAGTCCATCGGAATCGGCATCGGCCAGGATACAGATCTTGCCATAACGTAATTTTTCAATATTGTCGGATCCAGGATCCACGCCCAGGGCCACGGAGATGTCATGGACTTCTTTTGATGACAACACCTCGCCGGATTCCACTTCCCAGGTATTCAAGATCTTGCCTCGTAGCGGCATGACGGCCTGGGTCTCACGGTCACGAGCCTGTTTGGCCGATCCGCCGGCGGAATCCCCTTCCACCAGGAAGAGTTCCGCTACGTTTGAGTCCTGCATAGTGCAGTCAGCCAGCTTACCGGGTAATGCCGGCCCCCCTGAGACCTTTTTACGTACCACATTCTTACTGGACTTCAGGCGTTTTTGGGCATTGCTGATGGCAAGCTCGGCAATACGTTCACCCATTTCCACGTGTTGGTGCAGCCACTGGCTGAAGGTGTCATGGACCACACCGGCTACAAAGGTGGTACATTCCCTTGATGACAGACGCTCCTTGGTCTGTCCGGCAAACTGCGGGTTGTCCATTTTGACTGATAGCAGGTAGGCACAGCGTTCCCAGATATCTTCTGCAGTGATGCGCACACCACGGGGCAGTAAATCTCGTGAATCACAAAATTCTCGTATGGCCTCCAGTAATCCCTGGCGCAGACCATTTACATGGGTCCCACCCTGGGGTGTGGGCACCAGGTTGACATAGCTTTCAGTGATCAATTCCCCCTCTTCCGGCAACCAGTGTATGGCCCAGTCCACGGCCTCATGTTCACCCGACCGGCTGCCCATAAAGGGCTGTGGGGGTAATAATTCTGTGTCTACCAGGGTTTCAGAAAGATAGGTACTGATACCGTCTTCGTAATACCACTCTATTTTTTCCTTGCCGCTCTCATTTTGTAATTTTATTGTGAGCCCCGGACACAACACGGCCTTGGCCCGCAGCATATGTTTGAGCCTGGTGAGAGAAAGTTTGACGCTATCGAAATATTTGGGGTCGGGCAGGAATTTTATGGTGGTTCCGGTATTGCGTTGCCCAACACTGCCGGCCACTTTAAGTTTGGTCTTGATCTCACCACCTTTAAAACTCATGTGGTGTTCTTTGCCATTGCGTTTCACCCATACATCCAGGTTTTTTGACAGGGCATTGACCACCGAGACACCGACACCGTGCAGGCCGCCGGAGAACTGGTAGTTTTTGTTTGAGAATTTGCCCCCGGAATGCAGCCGGCAAAGAATGACTTCAACACCGGAAACTTTTTCACCGGGGTGTTTATCTACCGGCATGCCGCGACCATCATCACTGACACTGATGGAGCCATCTTTAAACAGGGTGACTTCGATCTTTTTGGCATGCCCGGCAATGGCCTCATCGACACTATTATCCACCACTTCCTGCACCAGGTGATTGGGACGGGTGGTATCGGTATACATGCCGGGACGCTTACGTACCGGGTCCAGGCCGGTCAGGACTTCAATGTCCGATGCGTCGTAATTCGTGGTCAAGCTTTGTACCTCATATTCAGATGGCATATTTTAGCATGAATGATGCTAGACCATAATAGAAAAAAATAACTTTGACATCCGCCGTATATCAATTATGTTTATCCCAATCCTATAACAACCATCCCACGATCAGGTGTTAACAATGTTTATAAGTGTATTCAAGTCAGTAAAGCAAACAGCATTTTTCATTCTAGTATTCATCACAATCAATTCCATGGCGGATACCATCCTCATCGAAAATGCCACCTTACTGGACATGCTAAATGACCGGGCACAAAGAAACGCAAATATACTGATAGAAGGTGACAGAATCCGCGAAGTATGGACTGGTAATCGTGGCCCTGCGATCCCTGATGATGTGGTGATTATTGATGCCAGAGGTAAGTACGTAATGCCGGGGCTGATGGATTCCCATGTTCACTATAACTGGTACATGGGAGAGCTGTTCCTGCATCATGGCATTACTTCCGTTGTTGATCTGGGCAGCCGGATCTATTGGCAAAAGGCATTACAGAAAGGTCTCAACAGCGGCAAACTCCGTGGCCCCCGTTACCTGTTTTGCGGCCGAATCGGTAGCAATGAACAATCCAACTATGCCGCAGTTGCCCAGCGCCGCTTATTTGCCACGGCCAGTACGCCCCGTGAAGCTAGGCGTGCGGTAAGCATTATCAGGGACAATGCGAATTGTTTAAGAATGGGTATGGATACAGAAGATGACCTTTACCGGACCATCAACCTGGAGGCCAACCGGGCGGGTCTGGGGGTTATTTCACACTCTTATGATGCTATTCACTCGGCAGAACTGGGTGTCAACGGTATAGAACACCTGGAAGGGGTTGCACTGTCGACTATTCGCAGCGAAGAAGGCCGTGCTGCTGTGGCCAGGATTCAACTGGAGGAAGGCCATAAACATCCACTGTTATACCAGTGGATGGAAGAACGTTATTACGATGAGGTAATTGACATACTGATTGAAAATAACACTTACCTCAATCCAACCTTCATACATGAATGGAAAGGTGTCATAGACAGGACGGACGAGTTTGAGCAGGATGACCTGACACTCTTTACCAATCCGGAACTGCAGTACATCCCCATGGATGAAAAACTGGTGAGTCTTAACCAGTACCACTGGGCAGACCAGGCCTACGTTGAAGACCCCAGTGGTGAACAGATTTTTGTTAACAACTCCTATTTCATCCCGGCAGAGGGCCTCAAAGAAAGCCTTGAGACGGGATATGAAAAGATCCAGGATTTCCTGGACAAGTTCATTGCTGCCGGGGGTAAGATTTATTCAGGTACCGACACGGCTGCAGCCAGCACATCGGGCATTTCCCTGCACCATGAGATGCAGTTACTGGTCGATGCGGGCATAAGTGAAATGGACGTACTCAAGTCGTCTACCATCTGGCCCGCCGAATTATTACGCATGGAAGACCGCTACGGCACAATTGAGCCGGGGAAAGTAGCCGATATATTAATCCTGGAGGCCAACCCGCTGTCTGATATTACCAATGCCCGGAAGATTTATTCATTGATAATGAATGGTAAGGTCATAGACCGTAATTTTCACGCAGACTATGACAACCCCTTCCCACAACATGGCACAGTCAGTAAGCATCAATATCATCAACAACCGGTTATAAAAAATATAGATCCACCCATCGCAACAGAACTGTCTACTGCAACAATCACAATTATTGGTGATGAATTTCAGCCAGAGACTGTTGTACTGTTTAACGACGAGAAACTCCAGACCCGGTATATCAACCACCAGGAGATACAGGCCATCCTGACCCGACAACATACCCGTACCCCGGGCAGCCACCTTGTGGGGGCCGCAACTCCCGCGCCGGGTGGAGGTGAGGCGGTGCCTATGGAATTTATTGTGGACTATAGATAAAGCCGGTTACGAGTCATAATATGTAAGTAAGAAGAGTACCTCTAATCCTGCAAATAGATGTTAACGACTGCCCTTCGGGCAGAATAAATTAAACTGGATTCCACTTTCACGGGAATGACTCATTGAAACTTTATCGTACTGGTAAAAGCCCTGCTCTGGATTTAGGCAGGAGATCTCATTGCACAGTGCAATAAAAAAGTGATATCAAGTTGGTAATCCATTCTTAGTCTCTTACATCTAAACAGCCTTTAGTCACTTATTGTCTATAATCTCAGTCATTCCCGCGAAAGCGGGAATCCAGTCGGAAAATATTTAGCGCCGAAGGCACTCTTTGTATTCAGGCCCCTGGCATTAACCAGTCTGGTATGTATTTATCGGTAGAAAAAAATAATATAGCCGGGGCAATATAGGGGTAAGGGGGAAGCGCCCCGGCCATGTATCCCAAAGGGGGGAGGGATAAAAAACTTAATGTGCGTATTCCAGGTCCTCAATCAGGGCACTGCGAATATTCTCAGCCACTGGTGCTACAACATGGGGATAGGCTGGATTGTCTATTCCGGCAGACAATGATGCACCTGCCTTTAACGCATTGATCATTTCTCCTGTCAGTTCAAAACGCATGAAATGTACTGAAGAGGTCTTGCTGTCAGTCGATCTTTCCAGGTCTTCGTTATATATGGGTACAATCCGCTCGAAACCTTCAACCTGCATCCAGACATCTGCTTCGACCCCAACAAGTTCAGCAAGTTTCAACCGCCTTTCATCAACATCCTCAAATTCCAGCATGAAAGTGGCCTTCCAGTTTTTTCCGTCCGGGATTAACGGATTATAGGCCTCAAGTTCTTCGTTAATTCCTTCTGCTTCAAAGATTTTTTCAATCCTGAGCATCTCCTGGATCTGGTATTGAATGGTCAGGCGATCTTCAAAATATAAGTTTGCATTAGGCCCAATGGCCAGCCGGCGGTTCTTTTTATGTTCCATGACCCGCGCACGAAAGTCCGGCCGCACTTCGGCGTACTTTTCCAGGCTTAAGAGATCATCTCTTGTTAACTTGTTCATTGTCATCTCTCCTTATAGACCGTAGGCGTGACACAATAGTTTGAATGGTGATTCTGCGACCATCCCGTTACCCAACCCCTGTTCTATCTGGTCACCGGCCATAGGACAATCGCTCACATAGTGGTCTGGTTCAAAATTCTTTACCCTGGTAACCACCGGCCGGCAGATCTTTGCTGCAAAATCATGAAACTCCTTCTTCACCGCATAGGTACCATCATGACCGGAACAACGTTCAATGACCTCAATCTCTGTATCGGGTACCAGCATTAACATATCTTTAGTCTTAAGCCCGATATTCTGGACCCGCTGGTGACAGGGGACATGATAGGCAACCTTGCCAATTTTATTTTTAAACTCAGTTTTAAGTTTATCTTCCTTGTGTCTGAGCATCAGGTATTCAAAGGGATCATAAAATGCCTCGGCCACTTTCTTTACATCTTCATTGTCTGTGAATAATAGCGGTAGCTCCTGTTTGAACATCAACACGCAAGACGGCACCGGGGCGATGATGTCATAGCCGGCGTCAGCCATCTTCACCAGTTGTGGGATATTGAACTTCATGGCCTCCTCTACCTTGTCCAGATCACCCAGTTCCAGCTTGGGCATACCGCAACAGACTTCCTTGTGCACCAGGGTAACGGGGATGTTGTTATGTTCCAGGATGGCAATGAGGTCTTCACCCATGTCCGGCTCATTACGATTACAATAACAGGTGGTAAACAGGGCCACCTTACCTTTGGTGAGATTGCCTGCGTCGACAGCAATGTCGGGTTTACTCCGCTTCGCTTCGCGTTTCCTTAACGTATTACTGTGGTACTCCGGCACGATGGCATTATGGTGAACACCCAAGACCGATTCCATGGCCTTACGCGCGGTCTTGTTTTTATTGACCGCATTAACGGCCTGGGACACCACCGGGATGCCCGCCAGGTTACCCACAGTGTCGGTTGAGGTCAGAAACTTGTCACGAAACGTCGTCTCACCATTTTTATGTTTGATGGCCTTACCACGCAGCATGAGATGGGGGAAATCCACGTTCCATTCATGGGGTGGCACGTAAGGGCATTTGGTGAGATAACACAGATCACACAGATAACACTGGTCCACTACCTTGATATAGTCCTTGCGATCCACGCCATCCATTTCCATGGTGTCAGACTCATCCACCAGATCAAACAAGGTGGGAAAGGCATTACACAGGCTCACACAACGTCGGCAACCATGACAGATGTCAAAAACCCGCTCCATTTCATCCAGCGCGGCCTTTTCATCATAGAACTCGGCCTCTTTCCAGTTGACTGGATGACGTGTCGGTGCTTCAAGACTACCTTCGCGATTGTCTGCCATGTGTGTTCTCTCCTTTACGGTACTTAAATACAAAGAAGCCGGGACTAGCCCGGCTTCTTCAGTTCAACCGGGGTTGATTTTTTAACCGTTCAGACCATCCAGGGCTTTCTGAAAACGGTTGGCATGTGAACGCTCTGCCTTGGCCAGGGTTTCAAACCAGTCAGCGATTTCGTCAAAGCCTTCGTCTCTGGCGGTTTTGGCCATACCGGGATACATGTCGGTATATTCATGTGTCTCACCAGCAATGGCTGCTTTCAGATTCAGATCTGTGGTACCGATAGGTTCGCCAGTGGCCGGATCACCTACTTCTTCAAGGTATTCCAGGTGGCCGTGTGCATGACCGGTTTCACCTTCAGCAGTTGAACGAAAGACCGTTGAAATATCGTTAAAGCCTTCAACATCTGCCTTTTGCGCAAAATACAGATAGCGACGGTTGGCCTGCGATTCACCGGCAAAGGCGTCCTTGAGATTCTGTTCGGTTTTGGTACCTTTCAAGCTCATTTTATGTTCTCCTAACTAATTGCTTTTTAAGTAAAAATACTTATAAACTAAATTTATTTTTGTAGTTTAAATCCTACTCTGTGCGGTTGGTTGAGTCAATGTATTGATGATTGAATGTTGCAATAAGAATAATAGTTAAAAACTATTAATTAATGATTATTTCATAAATTAATATATCGACATAAAAAATGCAAATGTTTCTACAACTTCATCGTAGTTACGGTAATATTCATACTGAATTTAAATTGTGCATATCGGGGAAATAATAACAGTGCCCAGAAAGAGTAAAGAATTTGATTTTGAAAAATCCTTAGGTGAACTGGAGGAACTGGTAGAGCTTATGGAAGATGGTAATCTTTCCCTGGAAGATTCACTGAAACATTTTGAGCGTGGTATTGCCCTGACCCGGGCCTGCCATCAGGCCCTCTCTGACGCAGAACAAAAAATTAAAATACTGATGAAAGACCAGGATGGAAAAGAAGAGCTGGTCGATTTTGAGCCCGATAACGAACAGGGTTAACGACGGTGTCCCTGCAAGAGAAATTATCGGGCTACCAGTCCCGGGTAGAAACAGCACTTGATCACTGGTTGCCGTCAGGTGATATCGAACCTAAAAACCTGCATGAAGCCATGCGATACGCAGTTATGGGTGGTGGCAAGCGAATCAGACCGGTACTTGTCTATGCCACCGGTGAAGCATTTGGCGTTAACCTGACCGCACTGGACGCACCGGCAGCGGCAGTAGAATTAATCCACGCCTATTCACTGATTCATGATGATCTACCTGCTATGGATAACGATGATCTACGCAGGGGTAAACCGACCTGTCATAAGGCCTTTGATGAGGCCACTGCCATCCTTGCCGGTGATGCCATACAGGCCCTGTCATTCTATGTTCTGGCGGCCGATACTAACAGTACGGTTGCACCCGAGGTAAGAATAAAGATGATCACAAACCTCGCCAACAATAGTGGCGCGGCCGGAATGGCTGGTGGCCAGGCCATTGACCTTGCCGCCGTGGGCAAGAAACTGAGTCTTGATGAACTGGAAAATATGCATAACCGTAAGACCGGCGCATTAATCCGTTCCAGTGTTGAACTTGGTGCATTATCATCACCGGATATCCGTAACGATGAGTTTGAAATGGTCTCCACTTACGCAAAGAATATTGGCCTTGCCTTCCAGGTCCGTGATGACATCCTCGATATCGAATCGGACACCTCAACCCTGGGCAAACCCCAGGGGTCTGACATGGAGCGAGGCAAACCCACCTATCCTGAACTCCTGGGACTGACCAGGGCAAAACAGGTCGCAGAAGAACTGCACGAAAAGGCAATAGATGCCCTTAATCAGCTGGATCGCGATACCAAAACATTAAATGATATTGCTGACTATATAGTCGGCCGTAAAAACTAATCCCGTCACATTCCGTCATATTTTTTTCATAAAACTGGAAAAATATATAAAAACCTAGTAAAATACTAGGAAATTATTGAAATGGAAGAAAATTAAGAATGAATGATGCCGGACCATTAAACGCCAATTCCATCCCTGACGTTCAAAGCAATGAGGATGCAAGACAAATTCCAATCGATAAGGTGGGTATTAAGGACATCCGTCATCCTGTTGTAGTCAAGGACCGCGCAGGTGGCGAACAGCATACCGTGGCAAACTTCAATATGTATGTAAGCCTACCGCATAATTTCAAAGGCACTCACATGTCCAGGTTTGTAGAGATCCTGAATCAGCATGAGTATGAGATCTCGATTAAAACCTTCAAGACCATGTTAAAAGAAATGGTTGAAACGCTGGATGCCGAATCCGGTTATATCGAAATGTCCTTCCCGTATTTCATTAACAAGGCCGCTCCGGTATCCGGAGTGAAGAGCCTGATGGACTACGAAGTGTCGTTTATAGGTACAATAGATAATGGTGAGCCGTGTCTTACACTGAAAATCCTTATCCCGGTTACATCGTTGTGCCCCTGCTCCAGAGACATTTCAGACCGGGGTGCCCATAATCAGCGCTCTCATGTAACCCTGACAGTCAAAACCTCTGACTTTGTCTGGATAGAAGAATTAATAGAAATGGTAGAACGGGTGGCGTCCTGTGAGCTTTATGGGCTGCTGAAACGACCAGACGAAAAATATGTCACTGAACATGCCTATGACAATCCCAAGTTTGTGGAAGATATGGTACGAGATGTAGCGATAGAGCTAAACAAGGACGACCGGGTCTCGGCTTATACAGTGGAATCAGAAAACTTTGAGTCCATCCATAATCACTCGGCGTATGCGATGTTGTCGCATAGCAAGTGAGGGGTGAGGAGTAACAACGCTAGATAATTTATATAAGGATAAACATATGGCAAGGATGCATCATAAATTAAATGTCTGGAAAAAATCCATCGAACTCGTTTCAGAGGCATATAACGCAACAAAGTCTTATCCGAAAGATGAAGCATTCGTACTAGTTCCGCAAATCAGACGCGCTGCTATAAGCATTTCCTCTAATATAGCTGAGGGTGCAGGCAGAAGTGGAAAAAAAGAATATTTAAAGTATCTAAATATAGCTCGTGGTTCACTGAGTGAACTTGAAACACAATTAATAATCAGCAAAAAACTCGGATATTTGGAAGATGCATTTGGATTACTCGGCGGATTAATTAACTCCATTGCAAATCGAAAATAAGATAGCACAATACCTTACACCTCACTCCTGACCCCTCACCCCTTACTCCTCACTCCTCACTCCTCACTTGTTTTTTTACTCTCCTCCCATAACCTGTCCATCTCATCCAGGCTGGCGTCTTCGAGGTCTCTGCCCTGCGCTTTCAGTTTTGTCTCTATGTAACTAAAGCGTTGTTTAAACTTACGGTTGGCGGCCATCAATGCCGTTTCCGCATCCACATTCAAATGCCGGGCAAGGTTTACGCAGGCAAATAACAAGTCTCCTACTTCCTCTGCAACCTTCTCGCTGTTAGCGTTGTTGCTGATTTCTGTTTTTATCTCTGCCAACTCTTCTTCCACTTTGCCAATTACCGGATTAGTTTCATCCCAGTCAAATCCGACGACGGCGGCCTTTTTCTGAAGTTTTTTGGCATGGATTAACGCCGGCATTGCCGAGCTGATGCTGTCCAGCAAGCCATCATCCTGTATACCTTTCTCCTGCCTTTCCTCACGTTTTATTTGTTCCCAACTACGGCTTAAATCACTCGCAGTGTTGATTTTAGCATCGGCAAATACATGCGGGTGCCGACGGGTCAGCTTGTCTGTTAAAGTCTCAACCACATCATTAAATTCAAAGTCATTATGTTCACTGGCTATCTGGCAGTAAAAAATAATCTGAAATAACAGATCGCCCAATTCGTCTCTAAACTGGGTCGTATTGCCCGATTGAATAGCCTCGGCAATTTCGTAAACCTCTTCTATGGTATGGGGCAGTATGGTGTGATGGGTTTGTTCACGGTCCCATGGACATCCGGTCTCAGGTGCACGTAAGGTTTCCATAACTTTTATTAACTCATCAATTGATTTCATAATGTATTAACTTGATTTTTACATGTATTTAGAATAAAACTATCAGCGTTTAATATTTTTTGTAAAAATATTGTGCAAACATAATAGTTTGATTACCGACTATTTAAGGGCATTATGAAATGACTCCTTTAATATTGCGACTCGATATTTCAGGCATCCCGGTTAACTGGATGTCCTGGCAAGATGCGGTCAACCTGTACTGCAGGGACATGGTTGCCTGGACAGCGGGACACCATGAATTTTCATTTCACGGCGGCATATCCAGGCTTTCCGGCAAACGCTCATGCATCGATATCAATTCCATCATTGCTGTAAAACGTTCCAGTGGACACAAATATGTACAGCGCAGTATCCCGCCCCTGACAAACAGGGAGTTATTCCTGCGCGATGCCCACCTATGCATGTATTGTGGCGGAGAATACCATGAAATTGAACTGACACGAGACCATGTCGTACCGCTATCAAAAGGCGGGAAAGACCGCTGGTCTAACGTGGTTGCCGCTTGCCGGCAATGTAACACCCGAAAAGGCAACCGTACCCCTGAAATAGCCAATATGCCCCTAATGGCGGTGCCGTATGTTCCAAACTGGGCGGAATTTCTTGCCCTGTCTAATCGTAGAATTCTAATGGATCAGATGGATTTCCTGAAAACTCAGTTTTCAGGCAGGCCTATGCCGTTTCACAATCAATGAGTATTAATTTTTTTTTGTGATAAACAGCCAGATTTTATTTGCAAATCCGTTGATATATTCCGATAAATAAGTCATTATTGCGCTACAGAAACTGGGGAATGCCAGAACATAGATTCAAAGTCACAGGAGAATTTTAGATGAAAATAACACAAATCAAAGTCGCAATTCTTGCCATGGTACTGGTTGTTGCTGGCGGTTGTGCCACCCAACAGCAAATTGATGAAGTTCGATCAATTGCTAACAGTGCGCAGTCCACTGCTAACAATGCTGCTTCTCAGGCAAGCAGTGCATTATCAACTGCTAACCAGGCACTGGACGCTGCACGCCGTGCGCAAAATGCTGCTGATGCTGCTCAAGCATGCTGTGATGCTAACACCAGCAAGATTGACCGCGCATTCGAACAAGCAATGCAGAAGTAAGCAACTTTCAAGGTTGAACAAAAAACCCGTGATTAATCACGGGTTTTTTTTACATCTTTTTCGTATGATCTTTTTGTTTGAATGCTTCTAAACCATTTAATTACAAAATCATAACATAAGACAAACCATTACCATCACTCAGGATAAATATCGGTATCCAGTTTTAATTTAAGTACCGATGATTCAGAATTTAGCATTTCCATTTCATCACTGTTTTCAGTATCACTGCTGGCAGTTAACATCATCGCTGTAGAACGTTTTAACATTCCGATTTCGATTGGCACCCCTGATTGCTCGTCTATAACGGATTTAGCCAGGTCCCAGTCAATCTCATAAGCATCATCACCCGAGAGTTTTACCAACATTTTAACCACACTGGTCAAATTACCATCAAATAATTCAGCATCTTCATCAAGAAATGGATTGGCTTCAAGGTAAATTCGATTACTGATTACCCCCACTTTATAAGGTTGATTCACAATATTCACACGGGTTCCAAGTGGAATGGTATTGAATAAGGATTCAATATCTTCAGGGTATAGGCGAATGCAACCTGAACTGACCCGCATTCCCACACCAAAAGGTCGATTCGTCCCATGAATAAGATAAGAAGGTAATCCCAACCGCATGGCAAAACGGCCTAATGGATTTTCAGGACCAGGTTTAACCACCTTGGGTAATATCTTTCCTTCCTCGGCATAATGTTCGCGCACAGAATCCGGGGGATACCAATGCGGGTCACGGTTTTTTTGTATTATTTTTGTATTAATATAAGGCGTGGACCAGCCTTCTCTGCCTATACCTATGGGATGGGTTATAACCTGTCTGGTTTTCTCATCCGTGGATGGCGGAAAATAATATAAGCGCATTTCAGGGATATTAATAACAATCCCTTCATGATCAGCAACGGGTAAAACGAAATGTTTTGGCAAAACGATATGCTGATTATCACCTGGCAACCAGGTATCGACATCAGGGTTTGCCAATTTTATTTCATGGTAACCCAGGTCATGCAGGCGGGCGATATCCAGCAGGGTCTGTTCGTAATTTGAATATGTCTGGGAAGTGGCGCCCACGACTGAATCATCTACATGGTAGTCAAAGGTTTCAGCCCATACCATTGTGCTCAAACACAAAGAAAGCACCAAACAGATCACTGAAATATTTAAAATTTTAAAATTGTGATTTTTCATGATTTGAATCCAGGTATCAATGTTCCTTTAACCTTGGGATTAATTCAACAAGATTACAGGGTTTTGTTCGACTATCAAGCTGGGCTGCGATTATTTTGTCCCAGGCGGTGGCACAGGCGTTGGCTGAACCAGGTAAAACAAAAACATAGGTTCCATTGGCCACCCCGGACAATGCCCGTGACTGCAGGCTGGAAGTCCCAATTTCATCATAGGAGATAGACCTGAATATTTCACCGAATCCTTCTATCTCTTTTTCCAGCAGACAGGAAACTGCCTCCGGTGTTCCATCCCTGCCTGTCACACCAGTTCCACCGGTGCTGATAACTACATCGACACTATCTTCGGCAATCCAGGCAGCTACTGTCGCACGAATCTTGTAAATATCATCTTCTACAATCTTTTTTTCGCTCAGGTTGTGACCTGCTGACGTGACCTTGTCTTCTAACAGGCGTCCGGACTTATCTGTCTTTTCAGTCCGGGTATCTGAAACGACCAAAATGGCTATATTTAATGCGACTGACTGAACATTCTCTGTCATTGTTGCTTCCTGTTAACATATATGAAAAGTTAATTATAAATCATTGTTCCGACAAATACCTTATGGCACTGGATAAGCAAAACGACCTGAAAACCATGCGTCTGGATAAATGGCTGTGGTGTGCGCGTTTTTATAAAACGCGAAGACTGGCGAGTGATGCCATCAAATCAGGTAAAGTTAAATCAGGTGTCGATAAAGTGAAACCATCACATGTGGTCAAACCAGGCGATACCTATTCATTGAGAAAGGGACCCTATACCTGTGAGATTACGGTACAGGGACTGGCCACCCATCGCCGCCCTGCGAGTGAAGCGGCATTACTGTATCAGGAAGACCCAAAAAGCATAAAACGACGTGAGCAAATGGCGGCGGAGTTAAAGGCCCAAAATGCCTTGACGCCACGCAGTCAGGGCCGGCCGACCAAGCGGGAGCGGAGGAAGATTATTCGGTTTACGCGAAAAACGAGTGAGGGGTGATTGAAAGACATGTGAGGTGTTAGGAATTAGGAGTGAGGAGAAACAAGTCGATGTATCAGGGAGTTGATTTTATTGTTACCCTTATTCACGCACTCCTGACACCTGACTCTTCACTCCTCACTTTTTTCTCCTCACATCCCCTTCCCCCACTCCCCGTCAAAGAAACACTCCGCCAGTGGTTTACGCACACGCTCCGCCAGTTCCCGTTCTTTCAACTCTTCCGGGACATTTTCCTTTTCTACCTGATAGCCCACTGTCATCATGGCCATGGGGATAAAGCGTTCTGGTATAGTAAAGGATTCCCTGACTTTATCGACATTAAAACCACCCATTTGATGGACCATCATGCCCATTTCAGTTGCCTGGATAGTTAAACTCATGGCTGCAGCACCCGTATCATAACTTCCCCACCTGTTAGGCTTTTGATTCCTGGCAAAGACAGTGTCGGATGCAATGATAATTAATAAGGGTGCATTATTGGCCCACCCCTGATTACCTTCAGACAGGCAGTCGAAGGCCTTTTGCCATACAGATTCATTACTGGATTTGTCACAAAAGATGAGACGCCAGGGTTCATCACCGAAACAGGATGGGCTCCAGCGGGCGGCCTCAGCCAGGACAATTTTATCGTCGTGAGTTATACATTTGTCCGGGTCATATGCCCGGCCGCTCCAGCGTTTTGCCAAATACGGATTGATAGGTAGCTGGGTACTTGCTTTTTTATCAAACATGTTGTCTCCTGTTAGAAATACATTTCAAAATCTTTTAATAGTTGTGACTAAATACCTGTATAACATATCCGTAAATGGTAATGTAATAATATGGATGATGCGGTAAATATGACAGCAAAAGACACCATACAGACAATTTCTGACAATATCTGTACCGTGATAAAAGGTCAGGAAGATGCAATCAGGCTGTTATTGTCCGCATTTATCAGTGGTGGTCATGTATTACTGGAAGATGTCCCGGGAACAGGAAAAACCACTCTCGCCAAGGCCCTGGCAAAATCAATCTCTGCAGAATATCATCGCGTTCAATTTACGCCTGATCTTCTACCCACGGACATACTGGGTGTCTCTATCTATCATCAGCGGCAACAGGATTTCCGGTTTCATCAAGGTCCGGTATTTACCAATATTCTTCTCGCCGATGAGATCAACCGGGCATCCCCCCGGACCCAGTCTGCGCTGCTGGAGGCAATGGGGGAATCACAGGTGAGTGTGGATGGTGTTAAATATGACCTTGATGATTTGTTTTTTGTCATCGCCACACAAAATCCGATTGAATATCATGGCACTTACCCATTGCCGGAAGCACAAATGGACCGTTTTGCCATGCGCTTTGAATTAGGTTATGTCACTGAAGACCTGGAAATTGATATCCTCACAGAACAAAACACCACGCACCCAATAAACAACATTAAAAGTGTTTCCAAACGTGAAGATATTATTGCAGCCCGGCAACAACTGTCCCAGGTCAGGGTCAGTGATGAGATTAAACAATATATAATCGAAATAATTCGTGAAACAAGAAGCATACAGGGGGTACTCAACGGCGCCAGCCCCCGTGCCTCACTGGCACTGATGAAAGCTGCCCAAGGTCTGGCCTTATATGATGGACTGGAATTTGTTACCCCGGACCACGTTCAGGAACTGGCTATACCCGTGATTGCCCACAGACTCATGTTGGATTCCTCGGCTAAATTTTCAGGACTCACAGCTAAAGGTATTATTTCCGACATTCTCAAGGCCGTCACAGTACCGGTTTAAGTCATGGTCGCAACCGGGCGTCTGCTTTATCATAATTTCCGCCTGCTACACCGCGTCAGTTGCTGGATACGTGATCGTTTCACGGCCACTGGCCTACTGATTTTAAGTTGTATTGTTGCCGCAGGTATCTTTGGAATTGATACCCGGGCATCTCTTGCCTACCAGATTTTCTCTATCACTTTTTCACTAATACTGATCTCATTTCTGTCCTCATTATTTTTTCGGGCCAGATTAAAGTGTAAACGCGATTTGCCGGAATATGGCACTGTGTTCTTGCCACTAAAATATCGCGTCACCATCGAAAACTTCGATAACAAACCTCATACCGACCTTTTATATACCGACATACTTGAATCTAAATTTCCCAGTTATAAAGCATTCAGATCCACCTACGATCCTGCAGACAAAAACCGGAACTGGTTTGACAGGAAAATAGGCTACCCAAAATTGATGTCCATGCTGCAGCGAAACAGAGGCGCATCCATATCCTGGTCTGCAGTGGACGAGATCCCTGCAAAGGATGAAAAAGAATTCACTATTGAATGTATCCCCACCCGACGTGGATACCTGAGGTTTACCCATAGCCGGATAGCCCGCCCGGATCCGTTTGGATTATTTTTATCATTAAAAAACCAGAAAAACCCAGAGAAGCTATTGATCCTGCCAAAAACCTACCGCGTCCCGCATATCAATCTAATGGGGCACCGAAAATATCAACAGGGAGGTTTAAACCAGGCCAGCCTGGTAGGTGACTCACAGGAGTTTATGTCGTTACGTGACTACCAACCGGGTGACCCGCTGCGTTCTATTCATTGGCGAAGTTATGCCAAGCGAGGCGAACCAGTTGTCAAAGAATATAAAGACGAATTTTTTGTCCGTCATGGTCTGGTCCTGGATACCTTCATTACGGGCCAAACATCAAACCAATTCGAGGAAGCAGTATCACTGGCGGCTTCCTTTTCACTGTCTATAGAAGATCAGGATTCATTATTAGATCTGTTGTTTATCGGCAATGAAGCACATCATTTCACCACTGGCAGGGGGTTCGGAAAATCATCTAATCTCCTAGAAATACTGGCGTGTGTAACGCCTAGCCCTGATCCTGATTTTCATAACCTGACAAATTTAATCGAAAAAAGTTTATCCGAATTCAGTGTGTTAATCCTCATATTATTAGACTGGGATGAACAACGTCAGGAAATGGTTAAACGATTTTTCTCCATTAACATTCCAGTTGTTGTTTTCGTTGTCAAAGAAACGGCTACCAGACTTGATCCAGGAACATTATGTGATCATCCGGAACGCTTGATTCCACTGGTAACAGATAATATCCAGGATACCCTGGATTCCATTAACTGGTCGGAACTAAATGGACAATAAACTGCTCAATCTACCGCCGGCACCACCCTTTACCATCGCTGCAGGCCTGGTCTTGTGGGGTTGGCAAACCGGCTTTCTGATCTTTGCCATCCCCATGATTATTCTGATTGAATCTTCATACTGGATAAAATGGCGCTGGCCGGTAAATCATAAAGAATTTAATCTTATTTCGGATTTTAGTGGAGTTGGATTTTTTATTGTTGTTGTATATATCTTTTCCACAGTAGGCTCCCGGGGAATCTTTGTCATTCTCTCAGTCATGCCATTTATTCTTTTCCTGTTATTGCTGGTACAACTCTATAGTGAACAGGGTAAGGTGAACTTAAGTTCACTGTTTGTCAGCCTGAGAAAACTTGATCCAAAAATTACACCGGAAGCGGCCAGTAAGATTGATATTTCCCTCACATACCTCGCTGTGTGCATCATCTCTGCCAGTGCTGGAAATAACAGGACCATCTGGTTCTACATTTTAAGCTTCTTGCTGCTTTCCGTCGTCCTCTGGTTTTTCCGACCCAGGCGATACAATATAACAATATGGGCCGGATTACTGACCCTTGCATTTATGGCCAGCTATGCCACACAAGAGGGTCTACGTGATATCCAGAGTAACATGGAAGCATCTATTATCGGGATGTTTGATCAGTTCATGTGGCGATTACGTGATCCTGATCGGGCAACGACAGCGATAGGATCTATCCGACGGTTAAAACGATCTGACCGCATCGTGGTTAGAGTAAATTCTGAGCAAGGCATCAATACACCATTGTATTTAAGAGAGGCCAGTTATGATCACTATAACTATGGAATCTGGAATAATGAGGCCCCTATATACTCTGTTATTGACCAGGGACTGGATGGCAGCTGGTCATTGGACCCGGGAGAACCGCAAGGGACAATTAATATCACAAGCTATATGCCAAGAGAAATTGGCGTCATTCCTGTCCCGCACAGTGTCAACAGAATTAAAGACATTGCCGCTCTGGAAATCAATACCAACCAGTATGGCGCTGTGCGAATGGAAATGCGTGAAGGCTGGATCAACTTTAATGCAGACTTTAGCAAACAAACCTTTGGAAGCACTCCTGGCGAAAATGACCTTGATGTCCCGCCCCCATATCGTAACGACTTTGATCGTCTGGCGAATGAGCTGGGTCTGTATTCAAAAACTCCCGAAGAGTCATTAGCAGCAATCACCCGATTCTTTACTGAAAATTTCACTTATACACTGGACCAACGTCGCCGTTATCCACCCGGTAAATTTCTCCAGAACTTTCTTTTTAATACCCGTACCGGGCATTGTGAATATTTTGCGACTTCTACGGTGTTATTACTGAGGACCCTGGGCATTCCTGCACGTTATGCTGTCGGTTATGTGGTTGATGAATACAGCGATATGGAAGATAGCCACGTTGCCCGATCCCGGGACGCCCATTCCTGGGCCCTGGCCTATGTAAATAATGAATGGCAAGTGGTGGAAACAACCCCTTCCGTTTGGGCATTTTATGAAGATTCTAATGCATCGTTATTCGAACCTTTTATGGATATCTATTCATGGTTGAGCTACCGCTATGCCCTATTCCAGGCCCAGGATGAACTTGAACAGGAGGAAACCAATTATAATTTACTGTATTTACTCATACCTCTGATTACCATACTCATCTGGCGCCTGTTTTTTAACCAGAAAATAAAGCGACAGAATGTCCCCCACAAATTAAGGTCAATCAGGGATAAACAAGGTGTCGATTCCGTTTTCTACGCTTTAATAGATAAATTCAAACAGGCGGGCTATGCCCCTCGCGATGGTGAAACCCTGGTGCGCTGGATGAGGCGTATTAATGAAAATGGAGAGTTTCCGAAATTAGAGGAGGCCCTGTCTCTGCATTACCGCTACCGTTTCGACCCGGCAACCGATCACAAACAAATTCAAAACGACCTCTCCAGACTGGTAAATGCGGTCCCGGATCGGGGAATTGTGCCTGTTTCAGACCAGCCGCTTAACGCATAAACCCAGTAAAAAAGGCCTAATTGGCACATTATCCATCAATATAACGCATTAATTTCAGCTAACTTTAAAGATTCATGCAGGTTTTATTTTGTATTCAATTGTAGGGCTGGTACGATATATCGACTGGTTCCTCACCGATTTAAGCACATTTTTTTCATCACTGGCTTGGGACAAGATACGTTCTAACTAACAATAACTTAACAATAAAACTAAAGTAGATCACCACAAAGACTATGGGACTTGAATTCACACTGGCCGGATCACAGATTGACGGTGACCGCGACTATCAGGAAGACGCCTTCCTGATCACTCACTTAACCGATGCTGACGGCAAGCCAGCCGCATTAATAATCATTGCCGATGGTATGGGCGGACATGCTGCCGGAAACGTCGCCAGCAATATGGCTGTTCAGGCGTTTAATAAACATGTCTCGGCAAATTACCCCACTGACAAGCCTGATGAGATCCTCCATGAATGTGTCATTAAGGCCAATAACTCAATTGCTGAGACCGTTAAAGAAACACCTGCCCTGGCAGGCATGGGCTGTACCATGGTCGCTGCCATATTAGAGGCAGGGAAAATCTGGTGGGCCAGTGTCGGTGACAGTCATATATACCTGATCAGAGACAAAAAAAAACAGAAAATTAACGAAGACCACAGCTATGGTGGGTTTTTGGACAGGATGGAGGCAGCCGGGACACCGGTAGAGCCTGAACCTGGCCTGGCTCGCAACATGCTCATGAGTGCAGTCATGGGTGAAGAGTTAGGTGAAGTAGATGTATCAAAAGAGCCATTAGAATTAAAAGATGGCGATAGAATTTTCATCTGCAGTGATGGCATGGATACCCTGACCGAAGGAAAATTTTTACAATTTTCAGACTGGTCTGAAAATCCCAAGGTATGCACCGAAGCCCTCCTCACTGCCGTAGAAGACGAAGCAAAACCAAAGCAGGACAATACTACTATTGTTGTTGTAGACGTCACAGAAAAGGCAGCCACAGAAACACCTGCAGCCCCGGCACCGGAGCCTGCGGCTGAACCAGCATCAGCGCCAGCTCCTGCAGCGGTCCCTGAACCGGCACCCCCTCCTCAACCGGCCCAACAACCGTTCCAGGCCCAGGTTGAAGAACCGGCAAAGAAAGATGGCAGTGGGATGATGATTGGCATAGCGGCCGTGGTTGTAATTGGTGTTGCGGTGGGTGGTTTTATTATGTTTGGTGGAGGTGGCTCATCTACACCAACCCCTCGCCCCACGGCAAGCGTTGAATCAGGACAGGATAGTACTGCGCAATCTGTTCAAGTAACTAAACAAGAGACCGAAGTAGCCGCACCAGAACCAGAAGTGGCCGCGGTGGAGACACCTGTAGAGACCACCCCTGCGCCGGCAGCCGTTCCCGAAACAGCGACTAATAGTGCCGGGTCTGAATTCTCTGACAGCCTGAGTGACGGCTCCAGTGGTCCGATGATGATGGTTATACCGGCGGGTAATTTCGAAATGGGCAGTTCTGGCGCTTCCAGCAGTGCTGAGGAGAGACCCAGACATAGTGTCAGGGTAGATACATTTGCCATGAGCAAACATGAAGTTACATTTGCCGAATATGAAAAATTTGCTACCGCGACCGGGCGGGCAATACCTGACAACCTGTACATGGAAAAAGAGACTCACCCGGTGATTTACGTCAGCTGGGATGATGCCTTTTACTATGCCAGGTGGTTATCCGACCAAACTGGCGAAGATTATAACCTGGCATCAGAGGCCCAATGGGAATACGCCGCTGGTACCGGTGCCCGCAGTTCATACTGGTGGGGATATAATGAAGAACCCAACCGTGCCCATTGTTTTGGATGCGGCTCCGGACTGGACCCCAGAAAACCTACCAAAGTGGGTAGTTTTGGCCCCAATGATTTTGGAGTACACGATACCGCAGGCAATGTTGCAGAGTGGGTCCGCGACTGCTGGCATGATAATTATGATGGCGCTCCAAACCGGGCAGAGGTCTGGGAGGGTGGAGATTGTTCATTCAGGGTCGTTCGTGGAGGCTCATACAGTAGCCCGCCAAGTTCAATTCGCCATGCCAAGCGCGATAAATTTAAATCGGATTCCAACTATGACCATATCGGAATCCGCGTAGTCAGGCGGATGGATTAGGTCTCTATTTAATCTGAACCCTGGAAAGATATTTCAGTCAAAAACATACAGACTGAAAACAAAAGCGGGGTAACCCAATATGAATTTATCAGGCAATCCTGTCGCGATCACACTGATATTTATTTCACTGATGTTTTCCACCGCATCAAGTTCAGATGAAGAGCGATCGGGTCACTCCGGTATCCTTAACCAAAAACCCTATTCCAGCAATCAATTTCCAGACAATTCCATTGTGATCCAAACTGAAAGACATGGTCGGGGAACATTTTCCAGTTACCCGTCTTATCAGCCGCGATATCGACCTGCTAATCAGCACAACAGATATAGGCGGCCATCAAGAAACTCCAGGATTTATACTTCACCCCAACCCTCAGTTAGCTATTACTATGCAACGCCCATAGGTAATAGCGGACATCTGCAAATTCAATCCAGGCAGGGGATTTATAATAATCAACAAGGCGGAAAACATTATCCTCATAGTCGGCCAGCAGCTTCACCCCATATATATAATGTTACACCAAACAATAATTTCACCTACTTTCAACAGTATCGTAGCCAACCATATTATGTTGAACCCCAATACAGGCAACACAGACAGCACAACGTGGACAGACGCCCTACCTCCTGTCTGGGACCTGATTGCGGGAAGTAGAAACCTCAGGTTTCGCCGTTAGTGTGATGGTAGAAATCCACTGTGTCCCTGAGATAGACCAGTAATATCAAACTTGGGAACGCCACCAGGAAAGTCGCAAAGAAAAACCAGGTCCAACCTATTGTTTCAATGAGGTAACCAGCCGGTGGACCTATAAAGACCCTGGCCAGGGCTGATAGCGCCGATAATAATGCAAATTGAAAGGCGGTAAAGCGATGATTACATAGCGCAATCAATAAACTCATAAAAACAGCTGTCCCCATTCCTCCTACCATTTGATCTATCGCGACGATGGTTATCATGCCTGCATAGGATTTCCCCAGAATTGATAACCCCATATAGCCAAGATTAGTAACCGCCTGAAGGATCCCAAACCATAACAAGGGTTTATACAAACCATGCGTAACCACAAACCCGCCACCGATAAAAGCCCCGAGGATAGTTGCGGTAATGCCTAACCATTTATAAAGCACACCTGTTTCAGTCAGGGTAAATCCCTGTTCCCTGATAAAAAATAAGGAATTTAATGAGATGGCAGAGGCATCGGCAAACTTATATATCACAATAAACACCAACAACCAGATTCCGTGTTTTCTAAGCAGAAATTCCTTCAACGGTTCAATCACGGCATCCTGCAATGCAACCGGCGGTTTTTCATTAATCGCCGGCTCTGGCCCCCAAAAACTGGCAACTATGCATGCCCCTAACAAGGCGGCCATCAGACAATAGGTAAACTGCCAGCCCATGTGATCTGCAATAATCCATGCCAGACCACCGGAAATCAGCATGGCCACGCGATAAGATGATGTAGTGACAGCCGAACCAAATCCCCTCTCTTTAGGGGCAAGGATATCAGCCCGGTAGGCATCTATGGCGATGTCCTGGGATGCCGATATAAACGCCAGAAGCAACGCCAGAACGCCCAGGAAAAATATATGCTGATCTGGATTGGTAAATGCCATTTGTAATATAATCAAGACCAACACTACCTGTGTGATGACTATCCAACCACGCCGTCTGCCCAAAAAGGGGGGAATAAACCTGTCCATGATCGGCGCCCATATAAATTTAAACGTATATGGCAATCCTACCAGAGAGAAAAAAGCTACAGTCTGAATATCTACTGACGTCGTAGCAAGCCAGGCCTGTAATGTACTGCCCGACAATGCCAGGGGTAAACCAGAGGCAAAACTTAACACCAACACCATACCCATTCGGCGGTTGGTTAATGCATCGATTAGTTTTTGATATTGAACCATAAACACCATGTATTCTTGTTTCAGATCGTCAGGAAAGATAATATCACAGACATGGGCATAGAAATTGAAAGAAAATTCCTGGTTGCAGATGAATCATGGAAACAGCATACAACTTCCTCAGAGAAAATCGTCCAGGGATACCTGGCAAATACAGATAAATGCTCTGTTCGAATCCGTGTCACTGGTGATAAGGCAAATATTAATATTAAATCGATGACCATTGATATCTCCCGGGCCGAATATGAATATCCTCTGCCTGTCAGGGAGGCAAATGCGATACTTCATTCTCTATGCTTTAAACCTCTCATCGAAAAGACACGCCATTATGTGAATGAAAACGGACTTGTGTGGGAAGTTGACGTATTTGAAGGGGACAATAAAGGCCTTGTCATTGCCGAACTTGAACTCGAAAGCCGTGATCAGCAATTTGATTTGCCCCCGTGGCTAGGTAATGAAGTTTCAGATGATATCCGGTATTTTAATATCTCCCTGGTAAAAAACCCCTATAAAAACTGGTCATTAACATAATATGGACTTTGACGTGTAAAATGTACAGACGTAGACTAGATTCATTTAAGGGCAATTAAATACTCTATTAAAATCATGC
Source organism: Candidatus Eutrophobius brisbanensis (assembly GCA_038131795.1). Taxonomy (GTDB): domain Bacteria; phylum Pseudomonadota; class Gammaproteobacteria; order Eutrophobiales; family Eutrophobiaceae; genus Eutrophobius; species Eutrophobius brisbanensis. Next base: position 1,094,140 of record JAYPQE010000003.1, read on the forward strand.
TGGACTCAGTTCAAAATAAATCAAAACTGGTTGACAAGTTTGGCCGTACGGTAAGCTACGTTCGCTTATCCGTTACCGACAGGTGCGATTTCAGGTGTGTTTACTGCATGGAAGAAGATATGAATTTCCTGCCGCGGAACCAGTTGTTGTCACTGGAAGAAATGGCATTGATAGGCCGGGCATTTACTGAACTTGGTGTGACTAAAATACGGATTACCGGTGGTGAACCGCTAGTCCGTAATAATGTGATAAAACTTTTCTATGATCTTGGACGGTTACCTGGTTTAAACGAACTTGTAACAACCACCAATGGTTCCCAGCTAGTTAAACATGCCCAGGATTTAAAAGCGGCCGGAGTGAAACGAATTAATATTAGTCTGGATTCACTGCAACAGGACAAATTCAGGAAAATGTCTAGAGTTGGAGAGCTATCAAAGGTTCTGGCCGGAATTGACACAGCTCTGGATGTTGGATTCGATAAGATCAAACTCAACGCTGTTATACTTAAAAATCGAAACCATGATGAAGTATGTGATCTTGTAAAATATGCGAGTGATCGAGGTATGGATATCAGCTTCATTGAGGAAATGCCTCTTGGGATGACTGATGAACATGATCGAAAAGAAGCATACTATTCCAGTGATGAAATAAAAGCAGATCTGGAAACATCTTTTACCCTGTTGCCAACCACTGAGAATACTGGTGGCCCATCGAAATATTTTAAAATTGCTGAAACTGAAACACTGGTAGGTTTCATCTCACCTCATAGTCATAACTTCTGTGATCAATGCAATCGTGTCAGAGTTACATGTGAAGGAAGATTATTACTCTGCCTGGGACAGGAACATTCAGTTGATTTAAAACCCATCATCCGAACCAATCCAGGAGATATTGATAGTCTCAAACAATGTATCCGCGATGCCATGGAGATTAAGCCGAAAGGGCATGACTTTAACCTTGAAGTCAAACCTGTCATTTTCAGACATATGAATGTAACAGGCGGCTGAGTCTCACAGGCTCGTTACGTTGTCCGCGATGGCAAATATTTTCACAAATAATATAACCGGTATTGTCCTCGCAGGCGGCAAATCAAGTCGTATGCACGGTCATAATAAAGGCCTGGCCCTGTTAAATGGAAAACCACTGGTAGCACATGTCATTCAAAGATTAAGACCGCAGGTCTCGGATTTATTAATCAGTGCCAACGATAATATCAGTGAGTATGAAAAATTTGGTTTACTTGTAGTCCAGGACACCATCGCAGGCCATGCCGGTCCGTTGGCCGGAATTGCCGCCTGCATGGCACAGGCGGAAACTGAATATGTTTTATGCGTTCCGTGTGATTCGCCCTATCTACCTGATGATTTATCTGCAAGACTGTATCATTCCATGATTGATAATCAAGCTGAACTGGCATATGTCCACGATGGCATCAGACCCCAACCTCTGTTTGCGTTAATACAACGCGGCCTAATGAATTCTATTTTCAACTATTTGGCTTCTGACCATCACAAGGTAGATTCCTGGTATCATGGGCATAGATTCATTGAGTGTGATTATTCTGATAAACAAGCGGATTTTATAAATATTAATTCAGAGAAAGACCTTAAAAAGATGGCTATCCAGGATAAAATATGAAGATAAACTGTGAGGCGCTATGACAGAATTTACATTTTATAGTGGACCCAGTTGTGATGATGACAGTGATCCGTCTTCTCTTCTGATTGACAGTGCACAGAAGAAGATTCTGTCAGAAATTTCAACAGTTAATGAAACCGAACCGATCATTCTTGCTGACTCCCTGCAACGAGTGTTGGCCGAAGATATTATTGCTGATATAAATGTTCCCGCAGATGCAAACTCGGCAATGGACGGTTACGCCATTTGCTCAAATGATATACCAACAGATGATTTGCGCGAATTAAAACTGATTAGCACCTCATGGGCCGGGCGCCCCTTTTCAAACAGGGTCAATTCCGGTGAATGTGTAAGGATTATGACCGGTGGGATCTTGCCCGAAGGTACGGACACTGTAGTCATGCAGGAACATGTCCAGGTAAAAGATAAGATTGTTCTAATAGATTCACGGGCGGTAAAGGGAGATCATGTCAGACCCGTTGGTGAAGATTTTTCCAAAGGCGATACCATAATCCAGGCCAATACACGTCTAACTGCCGCGCATATAGGATTGATTGCATCAATGGGCAAAGGGACTATAAGCGTCTATCGAAGACTTAAAGTTGCATACTTTCTTACCGGAGATGAATTACGGTCAATTGGTGAAGTCCTTGGACCCGGACAGATATATGACAGTAATAGCTATACCTTATCGGCCATGTTGGATAACCCCGCTATTGAGCTGTTTGACCTGGGTATCGTCCAGGATTATAAAAAGATTACTCGTGAAGTGCTGGAGAACGCCTCACAATTAGCGGATATTGTCATTACCACCGGCGGAGTATCGGTAGGTGAAGCCGATTATGTCAAAGATGCCCTTGAAGCACTTGGCGAAGTCAGCTTCTGGAAGGTGGCGATGAAACCTGGCCGCCCCCTGGCATTCGGTAAAGTTGGAAAAGCCGCGTTTTTTGGACTGCCTGGGAACCCCGTATCTGCCATGGTGACATTCTACCAGTTTGTCCTGCCGGCACTTAATAAGGCCATGGGAATTGATTATTTCTTTCCTCCCACCTTTAAAGTGACCTGTCTTTCGAACCTAAAAAAACGTCCAGGAAGAGTGGAATATCAGCGGGGTATTTTGTCCCGTGACCAAAGCGGTGATATGGTTGTAAGCAACAACGGCGAACAGGGCTCTGGTATTCTAAGCTCTATGGCCCGCGCCAATTGCTTCATCATCCTCCCGCTGGAAAGTGATGGGGTAGTCGCAGGTGAGACAGTGGAAGTACAACCGTTCTTTGGTTTGATGGGATAAAGATAGACAGGAGTGAGGGGTGAGGAGGTATATTTAACTTCTAACATCTCACTCCTCACTCCTCACATAACCGGAAGTATTGTTCTTGACCCACCGGTCGCCCCCTTTTGCATGTTCTTTTTTCCAGAATGGTGCCTGAGACTTCAGGTCTTCCAGGATAAGCCGACAGGCATCCATGGCATCACCTCGATGGGCCGCCCATACAGCAATGGTTACAATGGCATCACCGATATTAATCTCACCTACCCGGTGGATGACCAGTACATCTAATAATGTCCATTTCTCCATTGCTTGCTGACAAATCTTTTCGATATGCTTTTCCGTCATGCCGGGATAATGTTCCAGCATCATTCCAGAAACCTGTTGATCGTCATTAAAATCACGCATGGAACCGACAAATGTGGCCACAGCACCATAGCGTCCCTGTATTTGCAGGGAAAGTTGATAATGTTCAATCTCTTCGTAGGGTTTAAATGCACTGTCTTTTATTTCTACTTTCATCCCTAACCCCCTGTAACCGAAGGAAAAAAAGCCACCTCATCGCCATCATCAAGGCCCCTATCCGCCCGGGTGTATTCCATATTCACCGCCACCTTGATATCGGGCGGTAGATCTCCGTTCATAACAGTCTGCCAGACTTCAGCAACCGTCATGCCAGAGCGATAGTCGATGTTTTCCTGGCTTTTTCCCGCCTGTTCCCGTAATAGTGCAAAATATTTAACTGTGATGGACATAAATCGTATACTCACTGACTTATTGGTAACTTACAAGTATATATGATACCGGGAAACAGTAGACAAATATGACTAAACTCACACATTTCAATCAACAGGGAGAGGCCCATATGGTGGATGTCGGAGATAAACCCGCCACACACCGTGTTGCCATTGCAGGTGGAAATATTATCATGCAGGCCAGGACCCTTGAGTTGATTGAACAAGGTCAGCACAAAAAAGGGTATGTGTTGGGGATTGCTCGAGTCGCAGGAATCATGGCGGCAAAGAAAACCTCAGAACTGATACCGTTATGTCATCCCCTGCCCTTGTCTCATGTTGAAATTGACCTCAGCTGTGACAACGCTGAAAATAAAGTGGTCTGTACTGCGCGAGTGGAGACGACTGGCCAGACGGGTGTGGAAATGGAAGCCTTTACTGCCGTGCAAATTGCACTGTTGACTGTTTATGATATGTGTAAAGCAGTGGATCGTGGTATGGTCATCAGTGATATCAGATTACTGGAGAAGTCGGGCGGCAAATCCGGAGACTTCAGAAGGCAGGAATAATATTAGCTGCGGAAAATTTCGACAACCTGGTGTATTCAAGAGGGCTAATCGAACTCTTCTTTTTCAATGGGTATTTCAATATCCAGTATCGTTCTGGCATTTAATTCCTCGTCCTGCTGCATAATTCCATTGATATAGAGAATATACGCCGTTAATGCGTAGGTCTCATCGTTACTGAGCTGTCGCTCCTGAACCCCCACATTGGCAACGCTGCGCGGCATGGCCCTATGTATATAGTCCCATATGGATGTGGCAAAAGGGAAACGCGGACTACCCTTTAACGTATTTTGTGGGCCATTCAACCCTTCTGGTCCATGACAAAAAATGCAGCTTTGAGTATAAATACGTTCCCCTTCCCTAGCTGTACCCTGACCTGGTGGCAATTGCCTGCCTTCTGGCCCAACGGTATACATCAAATCATCGACCTCGTCTTGACTGAGAGATCGACCTATATTTGCTGGTGTTTGCGCTAAGACAGATTGAGCAAAAACAATTAGAAATAGAAACAGCAGATAATGGGTGGCATTTATCATGGTGTCATTCAATCTCATTTGAAATAACCGTTTAATGGTCATCCTCTTCCTCAAAAAAGGCATGTCCACCCGATTTATAATACCCAAACCGGTCAGGCCTGCCTTCGGGATATAAATCCAGCATGGGGTTTGTTACATCACCATTAGAAGCAATCTTCCAGATCATGATGGCTGAATTTCCAGTGTCCCTGGGTACACGATTACACATTTCACCCATGACACTGAAACATTCCTGGCTGGGATCCACTCCCCAACTGGTGGGGACCTCTGCATGTGTAGGTTGTACAAAACCCTTATCATCAGTGCAGCGCGACATGATCATGCATTCCTGCCCGTCCCAGTTCCAATCCATGCGAAAACGCGTATGGGCATAGGGAATGACAGGATCCTGAAGCTTTGCATCTTTCCAGGATTTACCGCCGTCGGTGGAAATCTCCACCCGCTTTACTGTTCCACCTGTCCATGCCAGTCCACGGATTTCATAATAGCTGGGACCGGGTAGTTTATGGCCACCAGACGGAAATGTAATAACTGAACGGGCTGTGGTTTCCAGACGATAATAGCGGCTTAATTCACCGGCCATTAAAAATCCCCGTCCATCGGGCATGTGATCTTCCATATTTAAACCGTCCTGTCGTGTCAAATGGGATTCATCGGTGATATATAACTGGGTCAACCACTTCACCAACCAACGGCCGGTATAACCCGGTGCCACTACACGAACAGGGTAGCCCTGATCTATCCTGATAGACTCACCGTTTTGTGCATAAGCTGCCATGGTGACACCATCCATTGCTTTTTCCATTGGAAAACTGGCCACATGATCACTGGGATCCGCAGCCATGGCCATGACCCAGGTAGCATCTTTGTGAACACCTGCTTCCTGCAGCAATGTCTTAAACGACACGCCACTCCATTCGCTGTTGGATGTCCTGCCATGGGTTTGTTGCACAGTTAGTGCCCCTTTTCTAAAGGCATCGCTTCCATTGGAACCACATGTTAAAGCCGTAATGGTTGACACCGATGGCATACGTTTTAAATCATCCAGAGTAAATTCGATTGGTCGGTCCACCATACCAGTTATCTGCAGACGATATTCTTCCGGGTTTATATCCAGCAGGACACCGTTTTCATGGTCTACGACAAAGTGAAGTTCTGAGGGGGTAATGATCCCGTTCAGGTCCTGTAACGGGGTCAATGCAGTGGCATTGGGATTATTACTTTGCCGGAACCTTATCCGTTCAGATTTTTCATATTTGGACAGCAGTCCCCTGGCACGGGTCTCATTAACGGTTATTACATCTGGATGTAGCGCCTGGCCATAGCCTGGACGGGCAAGCCCTGCAGTCAATCCAAGGGCTGCGCCGGTCTTCAAAAAACGCCTGCGACTGGTGGTCTTTGTACTCATGATTCCCCCTCATGGACAATGATACATCAGTCTAGGATTTTGAAATTAGGGTGTCAATGGATAAATCTTTCTGAATATTTGAAGTTAGTTTATTCAGTAATATACAGGGAATTGAATACCTTATTGGCTGTTACACGATTTTGCCTGACATCATGGACCCGAAAAATATTAATACCGGCTTGAATGCCCAGTGCGGTGATCATTGCGGTTGCCACAGCCAGTTGCGCTCTGTCTCTGGTATTTAATAGTGTTCCCAGAAAACGCTTTCGACTTACCCCCAGTAATACCTGATATCCCAAACCTGTAAACACATCCAGGTTTGTGAGGATATCCATATTATGGGCAAATGACTTCCCAAATCCGATACCGGGGTCGAGGATAATATTTTCCTGTTTGATACCTGCAGACTGGGCTAATGCGGCACGACTGAGTAAAAAGTCGCGTATGTCATCAATGACGTTATGGTAATGGGGGTTTACCTGCATGTCCCTGGGTTTACCCAGCATATGCATAAGAACAATGGGTACCTGTCTGTCTGCAGCCAGGGCAAACATGTCAGGGTCATCCCGACCGGCAGAGACATCATTAATCAAGGATGCGCCTGAATCAAGTGCGGCCTCGGCGACTTTACTGGAAGTGGTATCGACACTGATGTCGGCTTTGCCTGAAATTACTGAGGATAAGTTTTCAAGGACCGGAATAATACGTTGGCATTGCAGCTCGGGGGAGACGGGCTCTGCCCCTGGCCGTGTAGACTCACCGCCAATATCGATGATATCCGCCCCCTCATCTACCATTGACTGGCCATGCTGGCAGGCGTCTTCAAGGGGTAAAAATTCCCCCCCATCTGAAAAACTATCAGGGGTGACATTCAAAATGCCCATTATTCTAGGGCCCTGGATATTTTCAGGCATATTTAATCAAATAACCTTGCAAGATCATCAGTTGCTGTTACCAGGGCATCTATCATGACTGTCTCACCAGCCAGATGACCACCCTGTTCTACAATAATCAGTTCTGAATCTTCAAGGCGCTGATGTAGATCCCATGAGGCATCCAAGGTACACGTTAAATCACGCCTGCCATGAATGATTTTGACAGGGACTGGGGGAATATTGCCCAGGTCATCCAGGATCTGATCTGGATTGATAAAGTATGAATGTGCCCCATAGTGGGTTTCAATTCGTATCTCATTGATCAGTGAGGTCATATCATCAGGTAATATAAATTCCTCCAGATCCAGCAGGTAGGTTACTACCCTGCCTGTCCAGTCCGCCCAGTGACGCGCAGCCTTTTCAACCTCTCCTGAATGATTACCGGTCAAACGTTGGTAATAAGCTGTGATGAGGTTATGGCGTTCGTCCTCAGGAATATAAGTTTCAAACCGTTCCCAGGCATCAGGAAAAATCCGATTTGCACCTTTACCCAAAAACCACTCAATATCTCTTGGCCTGGCAAGGAAACTGCCCCGTAAGACCATGGCCAGAACTGCTTGCGGGTAGTTTTGAGCGTATAACAAACTAAGTGTTGCTCCCCATGAGCCCCCAAACAAAATCCACTTATCGATATTCAAAGTATGACGGATTGATTCAATATCCTGTAACAGGTCCTGGGTGGTATTGTTTTTTACTTCACCCGCCGGTGATGACCTGTTACACCCCCTTTGATCAAAATTTATGATGCGAAAATACTCAGGATTAAAATAGCGTCTGTGATTTTCATCACTGCCTGAACCTGGCCCACCGTGGATAAATAAAACAGGTATGCCAGCTGGATTCCCACTTTCTTCGAAATAGACCTTGTGTATTGTGTTTGTATCGAGGGTGTATTTCCGGTTGGGCTCAATTTCCGGATACAGGCTGCGCATTTGAGTGATTATTCTCTTGCAGTGGTCGGCCAAACTGCCAGAGTATCACCGTCCATAAACCGGTGCCCTGTGAAATCAGCCTCATCCACTTTAACCCCATTTACCAGGATTAAGTTGATTTTTTCTGATGGTATATTGAATTTTTCTATAATACTGACAATAGAATCTTCCTGGCAGATACTAACTGAAACGGTTCTTTCATCGCTAGAATCTGGAAAATATTCTGCCAATTCACCATGATATTTAACCGTCAGTTTCATTGATAGATAGTCCTTAAGATAGTGTGATTGAGTTTTTGATGATGGAATATTATGCATTTAAATATTCAGAAATTTAAGTTCCTTTACACTTGTTATATTTAACTTTTGCTTTATGGAACGGTTTATTTCTGCTGTATCGTGATAGCTCATAGATAGATATTTTGCAATTTCACTGGTATTCATACCTTTGACAAGTAATTTAAGTATTTGAACCTCTTGTTCATCCAGCTTGCTTAAATTCTTATTGTCTACTACATCCATAAGGGTTAGCCACTTAATTCGTTTTCAGCAACCTCAAGGACAGCAATTAATTCCTTAGCAGTTTGATACCTGTCTCGGGGATCTTTGGCCATGGTCCGTTCAATGATTTCCTGATATTTACTCAGGTGATCGGGTAGCTGCGGCAGATCTGCATGAACGTGCTGGTAAATTAATGCGGCGAGTGTCAATGGGTATTCCTTCTCCCTGTTCAGGACTCATATAATGAGGCGTTCCAAGAATGTGGCCTACAGTGGTAACCGATTCCCCTCCGTGAATCTTCTTTGATATACCAAAATCTGCAATCGCAAGACTATCATCCCCCCTGAACATGATATTAGCCGGCTTTAGATCTCGATGTACTACACCTATCTGGTGAATTGCATCCAGCCCATAACTCACATGTGTCATATAATTAAATGCTATCTCAGGCGTCAATTTTCGCTCCATTCGCTGTTTCAAATCACCCCTTGGAAAATATTCCATGGCAATAAATCCATACGAATTGGTCAGCACATATTCAAATATTTTCACGACGAAGGGCGTATCAAGCTCAGCAATAAGCTCCGCTTCCTGGATAAATCTACGTAACAGTTTTTCATCTTCAACAGTTGATAAATCCACAATCTTCAGCACCATGGAATGGTTATCCTCTGTCCTCTCAGCCAGATAAACCTTGGACATCCCACCTTCACCAATAAGTCTTACAAACCTATAACCCGAGCTTAAATTTTTATCGGGTACCTTTTCCTTTTCCTTTTTAATGTCTTTGATAATTTGAGTTGCATCATTCATGATTGCAACGTTCTGGCTCTCCTGAATCTCATCAAACTCTATGGCATCATCAATTAATTCTTTTAATCGTTTTGGAGAAACGTCCTTTTTGTTTATATATTCTGCAGCCCCAAGTTTTACCGCCTTGACTGCAATATATTCATCACCTTCTGCGGTCAATACGATAGTGGGCGGGAAATCGGGGGAGCGTCGGTAGGTCTTCAGCCATTCAAGCCCATCTTCTCCATTACCAAGATTTACATCGAGTAATATCAAATCAAATCTTGACCAGTCATAATTGTCAGGCGGTCTGCCAAGAACCAGCGGGTCGTAATCCTGGACATGGACATCGGCATTTTCTTTCTTCAGATAGACTCGCAACAGTGCCCTGTAATCTGCAGAATCGTCAATGATTAATACCTTCAAACCCATGTCATGTTCCCGGGCATTGCCCATTGAAATGATGATTTTTTATCTATCTGTTTGTTATAGTGTGTCAGACTGTCGAATAATCTAATGCCCGGCAGGCTGATTTAAGATTTGTTACAATTAATGCTTGTATTCAATCCATTTATATTTTATTTTTCACGCCTTTGTGCCGGAATAGCTCAGTGGTAGAGCAACCGCCTTGTAAGCGGTAGGTCGTGAGTTCAAATCCCACTTCCGGCACCATTCTTCCATTTATTTTCAGAGTATTACTCAAATCCTGCAAACCTGTACATGAACTCACGTTCACTATCAGGTCAGGTCGTGAGCTGACTGAAACCATCCATGGTTTCAGCCCCTCGGGCGCACTTCGTGCGTCCTATTTTGTTCCAGACAAAATAGTCATATCCCACTTCCGGCACCATTTCTTCTCTTACTTCTGATATTTTTCTTTCCACTCCTGATATGGCATGCCGTAGATGATCTCCCTTGCTGTGCCCTCATCCATCTCTATTTCCTTGTCTGCAGCTGCCGCCCTGTACCATTTGGCCAGGCAATTCCGGCAAAAACCTGCCAGGTTCATCAAGTCAATATTTTGCAGATCCGTGTTCTGCCTTAAGTGTTCAACCAGTTTACGAAATGCTGCTGATTCCAATTCGATTTGGGTTTGCTCATCCATAGCTGTCTCCAGACTTTACAAATTATAGGATAAATTATACCTAAATAATTAATATTCTTGAAATTAATCCTGAAAATTCAAAATATATTCAGGTAAAAATATTGTTAATAGCAATGAAATATCGATTATAATCAACTGATTGGTTTAACAAGGGTCAGGCATGCGATTCCAAATATATCTCATACCCCGTCAACGACAATTGCCCATACTCCTCATAATGGGCCTGCTGGTTGTTTCATACCCCACTGTTTATGCAGGCACATTAGCACTGGAAGTATACAAAGCAGAACAGGCGCTCATAGTCAGAGACGGTGCCACCATTATCAAAAAGTACCGTATTGCTTCTGGTAGAGGTGGTGCGGGCACAAAAATGCAGATTGGTGATAAGAAGACGCCCACCGGCGAATATAAAATTCTTGAATTCAGGGAGAACAGCCGCTTTCACTTTTTCATGCAAATAAATTACCCAAACCAAGTTGATGCCTGGTATGGATACAAAAATGAATTAATTAATGGTGAACAATTCAAAGAAATTATCAAGGCATCCAAAACCAATGAATTACCACCTCAAGATACCCGTTTAGGTGGGTATATAGGTCTACATGGTATAGGTGAAATAACAGATGAAAAAATAAGTATCCATGAACGGCATGACTGGACGGAAGGTTGTATTGCACTGACAAATGAAGAAATTCTGGAACTACGTCAGTTCGTTACGATTGGAACGCCAATCCTTATCTTTGATTAAACTATCGACTGCAGTAAAAGTGTTAGTGTTATATCGCAGGCTATTGTAACCAGATTTCATTACTACTCTTTAATAATTCTCACATTGCAATTTCTACTGGCACTTCCAGTAACTGCGGTTGAAATCCTGACAGACAGAATTGATCTGACTTGCTCAGAATCTAATTCATATATTGTAGCCTGCTCGTATCGTCAACTGGAAGCACAGGAAATTAATGATATAACGGCACGTATTGAGGGCCAGAATCAGGCAATCAGTAATCACAGTACTTATCCGGGTAGTGATAGCGTTACTGCAGTGTTATTTGTAGTTGATACCAGTGATCCGGGTAGACAGGACATAATTCAGAAAAATGTCTCCCAAATTGCCCAATTAACAGAGGCTTTACAATCACACCACATTGCAGGACTTGCAAGTTTTGATAAAGACCTGGTAGTCGGGGCCCTGTTGGTTCAAATACCAATACCATCGTGTCTGCAGCAGCTTCTCTGGAGGCATCGGGCCTTACCATAGAACTTTACCGCAATACCATCAAGGCAATAGAAGTTCTGGGCAGAGTCAATGCAGACAAAAAAGTATTGTTTTTATTTTCTGACGGGCAGGCCGAAGACAAGGCATATTTTCATAGTGATGTAATTAATGTTGCCAGAAGACAAGGGGGTATTATTAATTCATTAGGGTTTGCCAGATCCACTGGATTGTCTGTTTCACTACAAACCTTAAGACGTCTCAGTGAGGAATCCGGCGGAATATATGTTGCAGCTGATACAAATTACAATCTACCAGGTTCATTTATGTCACGTCCGTTGGCTAATACTGATAGAGGCGGCAGATTTATAATAAACTTGGGATCGATTGCCGACGTATCTACAGGCGAATCAGATCTATTCTTACGCTTTTCCACATCAACGCAGCCGATTACCATCAGTTTCCCTGTGAAACTTCCTGAACCTGAGGTTGAGCCTATAACGACACAACCAGTATTATTACTACCGATTATAGAACAGTCACAACCTGCAGCACCCATTGCCGTTCGAGAACCGGATCATATAGATTACCTGTTATGGTATGGCGTACCTGGTGCCCTGTTAATTATGATCATCCTTACTTTGTTTACTTTATATATATTGTATAAAAAAGAAAAAAAGGACCACCCGGGGAATGTTACCTATGCCGAGGTCAGGCCCCTTGCCTATTTAGTCAGCCAGGATGAAAAAATGAAAAGAATACCCTGTCACTACGTCAACCTGGCGCATTGGCCGCAGCCAGGACAACGAGATGACCATGGATGATAGTTCGATTTCAAGACGACATGCGGAGATAAACCGTGAATCAAATGGTCAGTTTATAATCTACGACCGGGGCTCGACCAATGGTGTTTATGTCAACAATAAAAAAGTCAATAAACACGTTCTGTCAGAAGGTGACATCATTGAAATTAGTGATATTTTTCTCAGATTTACTGAACATCCAAAAGATTTTCAGCTAGGTGAAGATACTGCAATGCTTAAGACCCGAGCCCCGAGTTGATTAATATTGCATGGCATAAATTTCATCTGCCCTGTCCCAGGAAATAAAAAGCGATTCCTCATCTGGCCCCGCAGTAAAATCCTCATCAATACACAAACCTGTTATTTCAACTAATCTATTATCAATATAGATTAACGGTATAATTGCCCTGAAACATGGAGGAATGCCTTTCTCCTGAAATACATTTTTTAATGTATGGTGGTGCCCACCCAATTTAATTTGCTCATGTCCGGTTCTATAGCGAATATTGATGCGACTGCCGGTAATTTTATTGTAGGCAATCCCCTGGCCGGTAATAATATCTGCCTTCAATTTCCCAAATTCCAGTTCACATTCATGGCTGATGTTCCAGCTAATCAATTTTGCATCATCACTGACTGTTGGCAATCCACGAGTTAAAAATACCATGTCCCTGTACCGTCTTATTTCTACATCTCCCCACCGAATACAAGGAGATGTGTCTGATTGAGAATTGACGATATCAGACAGTATTTGCTCCAACACTTTTGCGCCTGGTGAGCGATATTGATGCATCTTCAACCAGTACCGAATGACATTGACCGCACGAGCACTGGATAATGCTCCAAGGTGGTGTGCATTTAATGTGTTATTTTCTGGTTTTATACAAAAAGATAGGTCCCGGGCCGCCAGGTCTTCAATGAGTTCATTAACGTTGGACTGTATGCCTGCGGCACGTGATAAAGTCTTTAATACGCCAGGCCATCGCTGTTTAAGAGATGGCATGACCATCTGGCGAAGATAATTTCTATCAAACCTGACATCATCATTAGAGTCATCATCTATCCAGTTCAGGTTATTATCGGTTGCATAGCTGGCCATCTCCTCACGCGTAAAATCAAGTAATGGCCGCACATGCCACCCTTCACCCAGTTGCGTTTTCTCTGGCATAGCAGAGAGCCCGGCAGGCCCAGCACCTCGTAATAACTGTAGCAATATAGTCTCTGCTAAATCATCTTTATGGTGTGCCGTCAGAAACAAATCATTCTTGTCAAGTATATTTTCAACTGCCTCATACCGAAGGTCTCTTGCCCACTCTTCCTGGCTTTCTCCCTTTGGTGCAGTCGCATCCAGGTTGATTTGTATTAATTTAATATCAATTGCATCGCATACATTTTGACAATGTTCTGCCCATTGATTAGCTTTTTCATTTAACCCATGGTTGACATGTATGGCGAATATTTCTTTTGAAATCTGCTCACGTGATTGGCTGACTGTATGTAGGAGGACATGAGAATCCATTCCTCCGCTGTATCCAACATAGACAGCATTTGCATTCACAAACTCTTTAAGTACTGATAATGCAGCTTGATTCAGATTGGGATTGGAAGACATGGCGTAAAACTGAAAGGCGTATTAGTTAATTTTATCCCTGAAATACCCCATAGGAGCGAATTTTGTCCATCCTCCTGTTTATAAGCTCATCGGATGATAAGGATGTCAATTTTGATAATTCCGTTTTTAATTCCGTCTTTATTGTTGATGCGATTTCATCGTAATTTCTATGTGCACCACCCAGGGGTTCAACGATTACTTTATCAATCAGCCCTACATCTAATAATCGATCTGCAGTAATTCCCATGGCTTCAGCTGCATCCTTCGCGCGATCTGCACTTTTCCATAATATAGACGCACATCCTTCGGGAGAGATAACTGAATAAGTACTGTATTGCAGCATCATAACTGTATCTGCAACACCAATGGCGAGGGCGCCACCCGATCCACCTTCGCCAATAACCGTGGCAATGATAGGTGTTTTAAGATCTGCCATTAATCTTAAATTTATGGCAATGGCTTCACTTTGACCACGTTCTTCTGCGCCTACCCCTGGGTAAGCGCCAGGTGTATCAATAAATGTAAAAATTGGAAGCTTGAATCTTTCAGCCATTTCCATGATCCGTTTGGCCTTTCTATATCCTTCTGGTTTTGGCATTCCATAATTACGGTAAATTCTGTCCTGAGTACTTCGCCCCTTTTGTTGGCCTATTACAATGACAGGCTCACCATCAAGACGCGCAACCCCTGATACAATCGCAGGATCATCGGCAAAACTTCTATCACCGTGTAATTCATTAAAATCTTCAAAAATCCTTTCGATGTAATCCAGTGTATATGGCCTGTTTGGATGACGGGCCACCTTCGATATTTGCCACGCGGAAAGGGAGGAGAAAATAGATGCCGTTAATTCATTGCTGCGTTTTTGCAGTCTTGAAATCTCTTCGCCCACGTTCAACTCAGAGTCATCATTTACATATCGCAACTCCTCTATCTTGGCTTCCAGTTCCGCAATGGGTTGTTCAAATTCCAGAAAATTCATTTAATTTAAACCACTAATATATTTAAACTTTGGCTTGGCCGTAAAATGTTTATGCACGTCTTTATACATTACTGTTACCTTATCACTCCCAAGCACCTCAGACAATTCACTGAGCAGTTCATCATTAATATTCACAAGCCAATCATTTCCAAGGCTGATCGTGCCACTGGCAGTTTCATTATCATATTGAATCATAACATGACATTTATCACTTAGATGATTTTTCAATATTTCCTGTATTTGCGGTAATGTTTGTTTTATGGACTCCTTGTTCAACGTGATGGATAGACATCCACATAATGAGCGTATTTCGTTTAAATCTACTACCATATCTGCCTTAACAGCAACACCAGAAGCATAATAATCATCCTCAATCGCTTCGCCGACGATGATCACAAGTTTATCTTTCTGGAGCATGGGGCGATATCTTTCATAGGTTTCAGAATAAAGGTTTACAACCATTCTGGCAGTCTTATCATCAATCCTCAGCTCCGCCATTCTCCCTCTTTGTCCTGAACGGGTACGAATACCTTCAATGTAACCCGCTACTCTGACAATGCCAGGCTTCACATCTATCAATGAAGTTGTCGTTATAGAAACCAGTTCTTTTTCATACTTGCTGATGGGGTGACCTTTCACATAAAACCCCAGAGTTTCCTTTTCTGCTTTTAAGCGTTCAAAATCATCCAGTTCCTTGGCATTTACAAATTCTATAACATTACTTTTATCTGTTTGTGGGTCTTCAGATAACCCCAACCCAAACAGGTCATCCTGCCCGGCCGAATGATTTGATGAAAATTGATCGGCCAGTTGCATTGCCTTGGTCAGGTTAGCCAACATAACACCTCTTCCCGGACCAAGTGCATCGGCCGCACCTGACTTAATCAGGGCTTCTATTACGCGTCTGTTGGCTTTACGTGAGTCTATGCGGTTACAAAATTCAAATAAGTCTTCAAATTTCCCATTTTCAATTCTTTGTTCGATGATATTTTCGATTGCAGCTTTACCAACACCTTTAATACCGCCAAGACCAAAACGTATTGTTTTATCATCGACCACTGTAAATTTATATTCGCTTTCATTAACTGTTGGCGGCAAGAGTTCCAACCCCATACGGTTGACCTCTTCTATTAACGCTACGATCTTGTCCGTATTATCCATATCAGATGACAATACGGCGGCCATGAAGGCTGATGGGTAATGAGTCTTCAACCATGCCGTTTGATAGGCCAACAATGCATACGCAGCTGAATGGGATTTATTAAAACCGTAACCGGCAAATTTCTCCATTAAATCAAATATATATGTGGCAATTTTTTCATCCACACCATTGCCCGTTGCGCCTTCAACAAATATCGTTCTTTGTTTTGCCATTTCTTCAGGTTTCTTTTTACCCATGGCCCTGCGCAGAATATCGGCCGCGCCCAGGGTATACCCGGCCAACACCTGGGCAATTTGCATTACCTGTTCCTGATACAGGATGACGCCATAGCTTGGCTTGAGTATGTCTTCCAGTGCCGGGTGTGGATATTTAATCATAGCCTTCCCATTTTTACGGTCGACAAAGTCATCCACCATGCCAGACTGCAGTGGACCCGGTCTGAATAAAGCCACTAATGCAACCAGATCATTAAATTTATCCGGCTTCAGACGCTTAATTAATTTTTTCATACCATCTGATTCAAGCTGGAAGACGGCCGTCGTATCCATTCTCTGAATTAATCGGTAAGTTTCAGGATCATTCAGTGGAATATTGGCGATATTAATACGATTACCATCGGACAGAATGCTATTAACGTCTTTAACCGCCCAGTCGATGATTGTTAACGTTCGAAGGCCTAGAAAGTCAAACTTAACCAGTCCAATGGTTTCAACGTCTCCCATGTCGAACTGAGTGGAGGTAACCGACGTCCCCTGTTCACAGTACAGTGGCATGTAGTCGGTTAAGGGTTTGGGGGCGATGACCAGACCACCTGCATGTTTACCCGCGTTACGTGAAAGTCCTTCGAGATTTTTTGCCATGTCAATAAGGGCCTTAACGTCATCTTCCTTTTTATAACGCTCTTTGAGTAATGGCTCTTCATCCAATGCCCTGTCCAGGGTCATATTCAGATCAAATGGGACTAGTTTTGCTATCTGGTCAACAAACCCGTAGGGATGACTGTATATACGGCCTACATCACGTATAACAGCCTTTGCTGCCATTCGACCATAAGTAATAATTTGTGAAACATGGTCATGCCCGTATCGTTGGGCGACATATTCAATTACTTGATCTCGCCTTTCCATACAAAAATCCACATCAAAGTCTGGAAGTGAAATTCGTTCCGGATTTAAAAATCGTTCAAATAACAAATCATATTCAAGCGGATCCAGTTCTGTGATACTCATGGCATAGGCCACCAATGACCCTGCCCCTGAACCCCTTCCCGGCCCCACGGGAATGCCCTGCTGTTTCGCCCATAAGATAAAATCAGCAACAATCAGGAAATATCCTGAATATCCCATGTTTGTAATCACATTTATTTCAGTTTCAAGACGGTCCTCATAATGCTTATACTCTTCACTGCCTGGTTCCAGGCCAAGGTTATCTGCAATTCTCTTCAGACCCTGTTTTGCTTCTGAAATCAACCAACTATCCTGATCGTGTCCATCAGGGACGGGAAAATCAGGTAAATAATAATTACCAAACTCAAAACCCAGATTGCAGCGCTGCGCAATCAATAATGAATTTTCAATTGCCTCCGGAATATCACTAAATAGCTCAAGCATTTCAGAAGATGATTTAAGATATTGTTCAGCGGAATAATCTCTTGGGCGACGAGGGTCCACAAGGGTATACCCATGCTGAATACAATATCTGGCCTCATGGGTTTCAAAATCTGTTTTTTCTAAAAACCTGACATCATTTGTTGCCACCACGGGCACTTTTGATTCGACTGCGAGTTTTATAGCGCCATCGATATATATTGATTCTCCCGGTCGTTCCGTGCGCTGCAGTTCCAGGTAAAAACGATCCGGAAACATTGTCATCCATTGGTCCAGGTGTGTCCTTGCCTGATCCATATTATTGGCCAGAATGGCCTGACCGATGTTGCCATGGCCGGCACAGGACAAGGCAATTAACCCCTCTGTGTTTCCAGTTAACCATTCTCGATTCACATGGGGCACTCCCTGATGTTGCCCTTCCACGTAACTTCGAGTGATGATTCTCGTCAGGTTTTGATAGCCTGATACATTTTGACAAAGTAAAACCAGTCGCGATGAATCCAGACTACTGTCTGCCTCATAGAGTATTATTTCGGCACCAATGATCGGTTTGATACCGCGCTTTTCAGCTTGCTGGTAAAATTTGACCAGCGAGAACAGGTTGCCAAATTCCGTAATCGCTACTGCTGGAAATTTGTTTTCACTAACTGTATCCAGAAACGATTCAATCCGGATTATTCCATCAACCAGGGAATATTCTGAATGGACATGTAAATGTACAAATGTTTCGTTCATTTAGTACCTGTTATTTTAATACTCCAATAAACGTTGAACTGGAGAGAAAGAACGCCGGTGAATTTCACATATTCCCAGTTGTTCAAGCGCAGCGACATGGTCTTTCGTTGGATATCCTTTATGCTTTGCAAACCCATATCCAGGATAAAGTTCATCCATTTCTACCATTTCCGCATCCCGATATACCTTTGCTAATATTGATGCCGCACTTATTGAAGGGACCGTTTTATCTCCGCCTATTATAGCATCAATCCTGTGTGGTACCGACGGACACTTATTGCCGTCAACCAGTACTAATTCCGGTATCTCTGATAAATTTTCTATGGCCAATTTCATGGCCAGCAGGCTTGCCTGAAGTATGTTAATACGATCAATTTCTTCATGATTGACGCGACCAATTGCCCAGCATAATGCACGTAATTTAATCTCTTCGGCCAATTGCTCTCGTTTTTTTGGGCTGAGCTTTTTCGAGTCTGCAAGGCCATTGACCGGCTTAGTTGAATCAAGTATCACAGCAGCGGCCACCACGGGCCCCGCCAGTGGGCCACGGCCCACCTCATCTACACCGGCAATTATTAAATGTTTGTCATCAGTTGAATATTGCATCATGAGGCCAGGTCCAGTATTTCTTTTGCCAATGTATTTTTATCAATCTGTTTTAACTGTCTTTTAATTACATCAAATTCATTTAATTGTGACTGACGCGTATCGTCATTCAACAAACCTGACAATACCGGTATTATTTTTTCAGGGTTACATTCATCCTGCAGAAATTCAGGCACAATCTGTTTTTCAGCCAACAGGTTTGGCAATGAAGCATATTGAATATTCGCCATGGATCGAATTATCCTGTAACTTAACCAGTTCATCTTATACATAACTACCATTGGTAATTGGCACATTAATGCTTCCAGGGTAATTGTTCCGGACGTCAGCAGGCCAATATCGGCAATGGTCAGAACTTCTTTAGATCGACCGGTTAAGATTTTAATATTTATGTTATGTCTTTCGCCCAGCATTTCTGAGATTTTCTGTTCTACCCTGTCAAATGTATTTTTATTCAAGACATTTGTGACGAACTGAACTGCTTGATGGTCATTGTTTATACGCTCAATCACTTGAAGTTGTACTGGCAGAAGTCTGTCAATTTCTGCCTTTCGACTCCCCGGCATAAATGCTATAACCTGCTTTTGCGAATCAAGCCCAAGCTTTTCTTTGAAAACCAGCTTATCTTTCCTGGATAGCATTTCACCTGTAGCAGGATGACCGGTACACATAACGTTTATATTGTGATGCTCATAAATGGGAACTTCAAATGGAAACAGGACCAGCATCAGATCAACCGCGTTTTTAATTTTTTTTATCCTGCCTGACCGCCAGGCCCAGACGGTGGGACCTACATAATGTACAGTTTTAACGCCGGCGTTGTGGAGACGTTGCTCGATTGCTAAATTAAAATCGGGCGCGTCAACTCCAATAAAAATATCAGGCGGGTTAGATAAATAATGACGAATAAGTCTTCTCCTGATAGAAGCCAGTTCGTAATATCTACCTGCCACCTCTACCAGCCCCATGACGGAAAGTTTTTCAGCGGGGAAAAGGACAGTGCAACCTGCAGCCTCCATTTGCGGTCCACCAATCCCTTCAAACTGAATTTCAGGCATGATCTGTTGACAAGCATGAATCATATCAGCCGCCAGTAAATCACCTGATGCTTCACCTGCGACTATACCTACTCGCAACATTACTTATCTTGCAATTCCGCGTTCTGAAGTACGAATAAACTCCACAAAGTTTTTCACCTGCTCAGATTCCGCCGCAAGCTTTTCCAAGCTGGTTATTGCATCTTTTAACAGTAGACCTTCCCGGTACACTCTCTTATACGCCCGACGTAAACTCTCGATTGAATCCTGGTCAAAACCGCTACGACTCAACCCCACCTTATTGAGTCCACTCGGTTTGGCTGTATTGCCTGATACGGTAATATATGGGGGAATATCTTTGACGACCACAGAAGAAATGGCCGTAAAACTGACATCTCCAACCCGGCAAAATTGATGTATACCGGTAAAGCCACCCAGTGTCACGCTATCGCCAATATTGACATGGCCAGCCAGGGTTGTGTGATTTGCAAAGACGTTATGGTTACCAATTGTACAATCATGAGCAATATGGACATAAGCCATGATCCAGTTATCATCACCAAGCCTGGTGATTCCCCCCATAGTGCCACGATTAATGGTGGTATATTCACGTATAGTATTGTTGTTTCCAATGATCAGGCTTGAATCTTCATCCGGGGTAAATTTCTTGTCCTGGGGATCATCGCCTATGGATGAAAATTGATATAGCTGATTATTTTCACCAATGATAGTTGGGCCATTTATAACAACGTGGGATCGTATACTGGTGCCCTTGCCTATCCTTACATCTTTACCGATTACTGAGTACGCACCAATTTCTACATCGTCATCTATTTCTGCATCTGGGTGAATAATCGCTGTATTATGTATCAAGATTCTACTTCCGCTACAGTGGTTAATAATTCAGTATTAGCAACTATTTTATCATTAACACTGGCTGTAGCAGAAAACTTCCAGATATTACGTTTAACGGTTATAAATTTCACTTCTATTATAAGCTGATCACCTGGCACGACCGTCTTCCTGAACCGGGCATTATCGACACCAACGAGGTAGTACAGAATGTCGTCCAGATCGTCTCTGGATTCCGCACCGGAAATTACCCCAAGAATGGCTGCTGCCTGGGCCATGGCTTCTATGATTAACACACCCGGCATTAATGGTTGCTCCGGAAAATGACCATGAAAAAATGGTTCATTTACCGTAACATTTTTTAGCGCCTTAATTGATTCACCAGGATTAACCTCAAGCACCCTGTCTAAAAGCAAAAAGGGATAACGATGAGGAAGATAATTTTTAATCTTATTAATACTAAGTTCAGTCATATTAAATCCCTGTTTTCAAGTCTTTGAGTTATCTTCCAATGCATTGATTCGTCTTACCAATTCATCCAGATGACGTAACCTGACCATATTTTTTCGCCAGGTCATATTTTCAGTCGTTGTCATTGAACCGGAGTATTTACCCGGTTTATTAATCGAATTTGTAACACCGGAAAGCCCTGTGATTACCACGTCATCTGTAATTTTGAGATGACCTGCAATGGCCGTCGCCCCACCTATCATACACCGCTTTCCTATCACTACACTGCCGGCAATCACTGCACTGCCTGCGATTGCAGTATGTTCTCCTATGATAACATTATGTCCAATCTGTACCAGATTATCGATTTTCACTCCATCTTCAATCCGGGTATCATCCAGGGCGCCACGATCTACCGCTGAATTTGCCCCTATTTCCACATCATTTCCAATATGCACCGCTCCCAGTTGAGGGATTTTCAGCCACCGACCTTTATCATTGACCAGCCCAAAACCATCTGCACCAATAATCACACCTGGATGCAATATGACATGTTTCCCAATTTTGACCTGGTGATTTAACGTTACATTGGCCATTAACCTGGAGCCATCACCAATGACACAACCAGCTTCGATCACACATCCATGACCAATAGAGACATTGTCCTTGATTTCAACCTCAGGCCCAATATAGGTATTCGCACCAATACTTGCTGATTCAGCAACAATAGCAGATTGATCGATAACGGCAGATGGGTGGATGCCTGGTTTAACATCTACTGGGGGATTTAATAAATTTACGACCTTTATATAACCAACATATGGGTCTTTACAGATAAGACAATGAACTGGACAGATATCCACATCATCATAAGAAAGGAGGACAGCACCTGCTTCTGTTTTTTTCAGCTCTGACTGATATTTTGTATTTACAAAAAAACTTATCTGACTGTTATTCGCACTTGAGAGAGGGGCAACGCCATTTATCAGGAAATCTGCATCACCAATTAATTCTGCATTAATTAGTCTGGCAATTTCCCCAAGACTGTATTCCATTACAGGCAGTTGCGTATAGCATTCTCCTTATTCAGCAGCCGCCTGATCAGACAGGTATTTGATGACCATATCCGTCATGTCGACTTTCGCACTGGCAAAAATGACACCTTCACTCATCACCAGGTCGAAATTATTATCACGCGCAACAATTTGTATAGCATTGACAATTTCGGTTTGAATTTTTCCTAATTCTTCATTACGTCTGAACGTCAGGTCTTCCCTGAATTCATCCTGGTCCCGAGTCAGTTCACGGCGTTTGTTAATGATGTCGCGCTCCAGATTACGACGTTCAGTTTCACTCATTACCGCTGCGTCTTTAGCTAGACGATCTTCCATGGTCTGGAGATTTTTTTGTTCTTCAATTAGTTGTTTATTTCGCGGAGAAAATTCATTTTCAATTAAGGCAGTGGTTTTACGTGCCTGTGGTGACTGCTCAAGAATACGCACGGCGTTGACGACACCTATCTTATACTCCTGTGCCTGAACTGTTGTAGTGACAGCACTGATTACACCAATGATTATTGATAAAATTACTAAACGATTAAATCTTCTCACGTTCTAAACTCCAATTGTTAAAATCTAAAAACTCGTTCCAATGTTAAACTGAAACTGCTCTGTACGATCCCTGACGGTATTATTAAACGGCGTAGACAAGCTAAAACTCATCACGCCCAGGGGCGATATCCATACCGCACCTAAACCTGCCGATCCTTTTAAGTTTGCCAGGTCAAACTTGTCTGCCTGCCGACAAAAAGGGCTATTATTAACAATATTTCGCGGGGTATTCAACCCGATAGGCCCAATTACCTGATCTTCCTCAATATCAGTCAGACCAGAGCCGGTACAGTATACATTACCTGCATCCACAAAGGCAGAAAACTGAAATTGGTCAAATTGCTCCAGAAATGGTATCGGAATTATCAATTCTGCGCCAGTCACAACCTTGATATTACCCCCCAGGGGATTGCCAAAATTATCCAGTGGTCCAAGGGTATTTTGCTGGTATCCTCGTACCGATCGGGGACCACCGGCATAGTAGTTCTCAAAGAATGGCAACCTGTCTGTCCCTAAAAACCCATTGCCGTAGCCGAGATCGCCCTTTAGGGCGAAGACGAAGCCCGCACCCAGTGGTCTGAAGTATTGGCCGCGATAGGATAATTTATAAAATTCTATTGAATTCAACGGATTAGGGACAGCTACTTCACCCACCACGGTATAGAACATACCTCGACTGGGGAAGATGGTGTTGTTGCGGGTATCATAGGAATAGCCGACGCTGACCCTTAAAATATCAAATTCATTGCCCTCTCGCTGGATAAAATCCAGCACCTGATTGGCAAAAAACCCATCCCCGGACAATTTATTATTCTCATAGCCAAATGAGGTACTAATGGTATTAAATTCTGATATGGGGAAGCCAAAATTCATACTGGCGCCAATGATACGGCTATCAAATGCCGTTAGATTTGCCTCACGACCATTGGTCTCGGAGTAATTCAGGTTATACCCCCGACTGATCCCGTCATCGGTAAAATATGGATTAAACCAGCCCAGACTGAATGTCCTGCTGAAACTGCTGTTTTGAAATGCAAATGCAACCCGGTTTCCCGTTCCAAATACATTGTTCTGTGAAATACTCGTAGACATGATCAGGCCATCAAGCTGAGAGTATCCCAGGCCTGCCGTAAAGGTACCAAAGGGCCGCTCCTCTACCGTGTAGTCCACATCCACCTGGTCCGCCGATCCTGGCACGGCAGGTGTTTCTGAATTGATCTCATCTCCAAAATATCCCAGCCGCTGCAATCTGACCTTTCCGCGTTCAACCAGCGGCGTAGAGAGCCAACCACCTTCCTGCTGTCGCATTTCACGACGCAATACTTCATCACGGGTACGAACATTACCTATAAAATTTATCCGCCTGACATAAACACGCTTACCGGGGTCAATAAAAAATGTAATCTCAACTGTTTTATTTTCTTCATCAATATCTGGCACAGCATTCACGTTGGCAAAAGCGTAACCCACTGAACCTAAAATACTCGTTAAACGTTCACTACTGGTGGTCATCTGCGCCCTGGAGAACAGACTGCCCTCATTCACCGATACCAGACCAAATAACTGACGTTCATTGATGACAAACTCACCTGCAAGTTTCACACCCGATACCGTGTACTGCTCACCTTCATTAATGTTGATGGTGATATATATGTCTTTTCTGTCCGGAGTGATGGTGACCTGGGTAGACTCCACATCAAAATTGATATATCCCCTGTCCTGGTAATAAGACTGCAGTGTCTCAATGTCTGCACCAAGTTTCTGCCTGGAATAACGATCTCCCTTGGTTAACATATTCATCAATCCGCCAGTGCCAAGTTCAAACTCATCCAGCAACTCATCTTCAGAATAGACCGTGTTTCCAACGATATTTATGCTTCTAATTTTTGCCGCATCACCTTCGGATATTGTCACAGAAATACCCACCCGGTTATTGGGTAATTCTTCTACCTCTGAAGTAATGCGAACTCCATATTTACCATTGGCATGATATTGTCGTTCAAGCTCAATCTGTAATTTTTCAATTTGAGAGCGGTCAAACACACGTCCTTCAACGAATCCTGCATCTTCCAGACCTTCCATCAGATTTTCAGTGGTAATGTCCTTATTCCCGTCAATTTCCAGGCTGCCAATAGTAGGCCGTTCATCGACTGTAATAAGGAGAATATTTCCCTCTTTTTCAATGGTGACATCATCGAAGAAACCGGTCCTGAATAATTCCCTGAGCGATTCAGAGGCAGTCTGGTCATTAAATACATCACCAATCTCAACGGGGAGATAATTAAAGATCGTTCCAGGAGTCAAACGCTGCAATCCGGCAACACGAATATCCTCTATAACAAATTCATCTATGGCCGATACATTTCCCGTATTCAGAAAAAGTATGAGGAAGAAAATTTTAGATATATTTTTTATCATTAATACTTGAGCTAACGTATATTTTTGTTTTTTGTTTACGTTTTATTCTTGATTATCCAATAACACGGATAATATCGTTATACAGGGCCAGCCCCATCAAGCTGAGCAATAATACCAGACCCAGCTGCTGTCCCATAACCTGTAAGGATTCTGATGGCGGGCTGCCTTTAATTCCCTCGATGATATAAAACAATACATGTCCGCCATCCAGCAATGGAATGGGGAGCAGATTTAATACCCCGAGGCTTACGCTCACTATCGCAAGAAAACCCAAAAATGCGACTATTCCAAGCTCTGCGGTATCTCCCGCATACTTGGCAATGGTAATTGGACCACTCAGATTTTTTACAGACGCTTCACCAACGAGCATTTTACCTAATATTTGCAAGGTCATCACAGATACTTCAATGGTCCTGTTAAATGCCTTTAAGAGGGCCGGGGCTGGCGAATAGGAGTCCAGTGCGTAGTAGGTCCCGTCTGGACGAAAACTGGTATCAAATGCTGCGCCTATTCTACCTATAATCTCGCCGTTTTCCTGCTCCAGGGCTTGTGGGGTAAGCTCCAACTCCTGGGTAGTCCCCTGACGCTCAATTTCCACAATTATCAATTTTTCAGGTGCAGCACGGACATATTCTACCCATTCGACCCAGGTTGATATGGGCTGACTGTCTGCGGTGATAATTCTGTCTCCCGGGCGCATTCCAGCCTGATCCGCAGCACCATCGGGCATAATTTCTCCCAGAACGGCAGGAAACTCCGGTACCCGTGGTTCGATACCAATTTTTGTTAATAACCCTCCTGACGCCATATCATCAATACTAATATGGGACAAATCCAGCTCCAGGTATCTAACAGCATTATTTGAATTCATGACCTGAATTTGGACCGATCTTGCATCTACAATCCCTGGAACCAGCAAATCAATAGTCGATGTCCAGGTTCGTACAGGTGTTGTATCAATCTGAACAATTTGATCACCCGTCTGAAACCCGGCTACCATCGCAGGAGATTGGGGAGTGATTTCATCTATGACCGGTTTTAATCCTGATACACCGATCATATAAATCATCCAGTAGGCGAAAATTGCAAAAATAAAATTAAATATCGGGCCGGCAAGTACAATCGCCAATCGTTGTCCTAGCGTTTTACGGTTAAATGCATATCTAAGTTCATCAGGTTGAACTGTGCCTTCACGCTCATCCAGCATTTTGACATAACCACCCAATGGCAGTCCGGCCAGCACAAATTCTGTTTCATCAGGTTCAAACTCGCGTTGCTTAAAAATTGTGTTACCACCTGTCTTCCAGGGTGGGTTGGTAAATCCAAGATGCCACCAGGGGGTATTGAAATCGAAGCGCCATATGGGCTTGCCAAAACCAACTGAAAATCTGAGTATCTTGACGTTACATTTTCTGGCCACCCAGTAATGCCCGAATTCATGAAAGGTAATCAGGATTCCCAATGCCAAGATGAAGGCCAGGATTGATTGGATGACGTCCATCATGCGACTAACTCACCTGCAATTTTTTCTGAGTAACGTCTGGCGGTTTTGTCCGCCTCGAGTACGCACTCAATTGTTTCAGCAATCACAGGTTGTATATGTGACAAAGTCATTTCTACAATCCTGGCGATATCGGTGAACCGGATTCTGCCCCTGAGAAACTCAAACACCGCTATTTCATTGGCGGCATTTAAGATGGTTGTCGAAGTTCCACCAGCTTTCATGGCATTTGCTGCCAGCTTCAAACAGGGAAATCGTTGTAGATCAGCGTCCTCAAAGTCCAGCCTGGCAATATCAAAGAGGTCCAGAGACTTAACGCCGGATGAAATTCTTTGCGGCCACGCCAGGGCATGTGCTACGGGTGTTCGCATATCAGGATTACCCAGCTGGGCGAGTATAGAACCATCTTCATATTCCACCATGGAATGAATCACACTTTGAGGATGAATAACCACTTGTATCTGATCTGGATGTGCATTAAACAACCAACATGCTTCAATAATTTCCAGCCCCTTGTTCATCATGGTTGCTGAATCCACCGAGATTTTTCTTCCCATGTCCCAATTTGGATGGTTACACGCCTGTTGTGGTGTTACAGATGTCAACTCATTAATAGGAGTACATCTGAATGGACCACCCGAAGCCGTTATTAATATTTTGGTAATTCCCATTTTATTTAAACTGCCATCCGAATCTGTAGGCATGCATTGAAAGATTGCATTATGCTCACTGTCTATAGGTAATAACTCGGCCCCATTTTCATGTATCGCGTCCATAAATAATTGCCCGGACATCACCAGTGATTCCTTGTTAGCCAGTAATACCCTCTTCCCAGCCCTGGCAGCGGCAAGGGTTGGTAAGAGTCCAGCGGCACCGACAATGGCCGCCATCACATAATCGACGTCCGGCAGTGCGGCCACAGCTACCAATCCTTCCTGACCGGCAAGCACCTCAATATCGATATCATCTTTAGACAGTAAATCTCTCAATATATCCGCAGATTTTTCATCTGCCATTACCGCATATCTGGGACGCCAGGTGAGGCATTGCTCGTGGAGTTTTGCAACGTTGCTATTGGCCGTGATGGCAATTAACTGGTATTTGTCGGGATGTTGGGCGAGCACATCCAGGGTACTAAGACCTATGCTACCGGTTGCCCCTAGAATGGTTATACCTTTCATGAACCGACACCTGAAAGCACAATTAAAGCCAAAAAGACGGGACTTGCGGCAGTAAAGCTATCAATTCGATCCAGCACACCGCCGTGTCCTGGCAGCAGCGTACCGCTGTCTTTTACATTTGCATGACGTTTTAACAGGCTTTCCATTAAATCACCGATAATTGATACTATTACTGTGACCAGGCATATTAGCAAAAATAAAATACTTTCAGATATTTGAAATTGTTTGTTAATGGAAAAACATATACTTATCAAGGCACAGCCTACCATGGCGCCTGCAGCGCCCTGCCAGGTTTTTCCCGGACTGACCAAAGGTGCAATCTTATTTTTACCCCATTTTTTTCCACAGAAATAACCAAATATATCGGCTGACCAAATCAGGATAAATAAAAATATCAGCATAAAACGATCAACCGCTAGCGCGCCACCATGCATCACTACCAGACCCAACCACGATGGTACCAGGGTCAAAATCCCGACAATTATTTTAACGGGTCTATTTATTTCGGGTAAATGACCAGATTGCTCAGCTTTAATGATCAATCCAGATGCCATCAACCACCAACCTGCCCCTGTATAAATGACCAACATGGCCAGTTGCTGCTCATGGATTAAGTATGTCCCTAAAAGACAAAGTATAACGAAGGTAATATAACTGAGATATTGATAAGGTTTGTTCAATTTTGCCAGACTTGACCACTCTTTAGCACCAACAGCAATGATAATACCTGTCACCATTGCAACCCAAAGTGTCTCGCCATAGATTAACCCAAATAATACTGGTGGTACCAGGACCAGTGCTGTAATGACCCTTTGCCAAAGCATATTAGTGTTTTTCAACTTGTTCTGTGGTCAACCCAAATCGCCGCTGTCGCCCTGCATACCACTGAAGCGCTGTTTGCAGATTCACATCGTCAAAATCCGGCCACAATGATTCACAAAAATATAATTCAGCATAGGCACATTGCCATAACAGGAAATTACTGATCCGCTGTTCTCCTCCTGTCCGAATAAAGAGATCGGGTTCTGGGCATCCAGATAGCGTTAATTGTGCCGATAGCTGGGACTCATTAATTTCATCAATGGTGCATTTTCCCTGGTGGACATTTTCTGCTATCTGCTTGCATGCCTGGACAATGTCCCACCGTCCACCATAATTTGCAGCAACAAATAATTTTAAACCTGTATTATTTTCTGTTTGTAATTCAGTACTGTCGATCATTTCGATCAGTTTTAACGGAAAGCCATCGCGATCTCCGATAAATTTCAGGGCCACATTATTTTCATGAAGTTCATTTACTTCACTTTTTAATGCTGACAGGAATAAATCCATTAATATCTCAACTTCCTGTTTGGGCCTCTTCCAGTTTTCACTGCTGAATGCAAATACGGTCAGGACTTCTATGCCAGTTTTTGCACAGAACTTAACCATGTCTTTTAATGCATTGACGCCTTTTTTGTGTCCGGCACTTCGAGGCAGGCCACGTTGTGTTGCCCAGCGACCATTTCCATCCATAATAATCGCAATATGTTTAGGAAGGTTTGTATCTGACATGATGGAAATATTCTAAAAAAACTGAAATTCATATATTAAACGGCACTCTTATCTAAGATTAGTTTCAGTTTAAATCTCCATTAATTCCTCTTCTTTGGTGTTTAATAGCTTCTCAATCTCTTCAATGGTGTTATCGGTAATCTTTTGCACCCTGTCCTCCGCCCGACGAAGGTCATCCTCAGATATCTCCTTCTCTTTAACCAGTTCCTTGAGGTGATTATTTGCGTCCCGACGGACATTTCTGACTGCAACCCGACCCTGTTCCACTTCTGAACGCACGACTTTAATAAGTTCTTTACGTCTTTCCTCAGTCAATGGCGGCAAGGGTACTTTTAATGAGTCACCGGTAGAGACAGGGTTCAACCCCAGGTCAGAAGTGAGTATGGCCTTTTCCACGTCTGCAAATGCCCCTTTGTCCCATACAGATACGTTTAATGTCCTGGCATCCAGCACACTCACCGAAGCCACCTGATTAATGGGCACATCACTTCCGTAATAAGATACTGTTACATGCTCCAGCAAGCTTGGATGGGCCCGCCCGGACCGAATTTTGGATAATTCGTTTTTCAGACTATCAAGACTTTTTTTCATCCGCGAGTCGGCGTCATGAATAATATCGTCGATCATGCCAGTCCCCTAAAGTGCTTTATTGTGGTTGAAGTTGGTACTACTTTAGCATTAATACGTGGCAGATGCCTTAAGATACCAGCGTCCCCTCGTCCAGCCCCCTGGCTGCCCTCATTAATGCGCCCGGCTGCATCATGTCCAATACGCGAAGTGGCATATCATTCTCCCTACACAGAACAACTGCCGTGGTATCCATTACTTCGAGTTTCCTTGTTATGACTTCATCATATTCAAGGGTTTGATAACGGGTTGCAGACTGGTCTTTGACTGGATCTGCTGAATATACCCCGTCAACCTTTGTCGCTTTAATTAATAGATTTGCATTGATTTCGACGGCCCTGAGGCTGGCAGCTGAGTCTGTTGTAAAAAAGGGGTTTCCTGTACCCGCAGCAAAAATGACTACCCTGCCTTTTTCAAGGTGCCTGATTGCCCGTCTACGTATAAAGTCTTCACAGACCTGGTTGATCTTGATTGCTGACATGACCCTGGCATATAAATCTATCCGTTCCAGGGCATCCTGCATGGCAAGGGAGTTAATGACCGTTGCAATCATACCCATTTGATCTGCAGTCACCCGGTCGATGCCTGATGCCGCAAGACCAGCACCTCGGAAATAGTTACCGGCACCAATGACGATAGCAACTTCTACGCCTGCTGCCCTTAACTCTTTGATTTCCCCTGCGATACGATTCAATACATTAGGATCAATACCATGCTCAGCATCCCCCATGAGGGCCTCACCGCTGAGCTTTAGTAAGATTCTTTTATACTTAATTTCTGGGGAATTTTCAGTCAAAGTATTTAATCAGTTCCTTTGGCCTGGGCCATAACTTCTTCTACAAAGTTGTCTTCTTTCTTTTCCACACCCTCACCGACTTCATACCGTACAAACATATTGACAGTCGCATCCTGTGACTTTAATAATTTTTCAACGGTGGTATCCGGGTCTTTTACAAATGGTTGCCCCAGCAAGGTCACTTCCTTGAGAAACTTGTTAACCCGGCCAGACACCATTTTTTCAATAATATCTGCGGGTTTACCGCTTTCTTCTGCCTGGGCCCTGAAAACAGCTTTTTCGTTATCCAGCATAGATTCGGGAACTTCTTCGGCATTTACACAAACCGGTTTACTGGCAGCGATATGC
Organism: Candidatus Eutrophobius brisbanensis; assembly: GCA_038131795.1. GTDB lineage: Bacteria > Pseudomonadota > Gammaproteobacteria > Eutrophobiales > Eutrophobiaceae > Eutrophobius > Eutrophobius brisbanensis. The sequence goes on from JAYPQE010000003.1 coordinate 1,125,653, forward strand.
ATGGCGATATCCTTGGCAAGTTCATCATCGCCTCCGGTCAAATCAACAACAACACCGATTCTCACGCCATGTAAATAATGACCGACAACGCCATCATGGGTAATATTCATAAACCGCCTGATAGATATGTTTTCACCAATCTTGGCAACCAGTTCTGTTCTCTGGTCTTCAACGCTCTTACCCTCTACAGATAGCTGTAACAGGTCATCAACCGTTGCTGGATTTTCTTTTAAAATCACGTCTGCGACAGAGTTGGCAAAGGCAGTAAAATTATCGTCTTTGGCAACAAAGTCTGTTTCACAGTTTGTTTCCAATATGACTGACTGTTTACCATCTTCAGACTGCCGAACGATAATGATGCCTTCTGCAGCGACCCTGCCTGCTTTTTTTGCAGCCTTGGCCATTCCGGATTTACGCATATTTTCAATTGCAGTCTCAATATCTCCGTCGGCTTCAGTCAAGGCCTTTTTACAATCCATCATTCCTGCGCCGGTACGTTCACGCAATTCTTTAACGAGTGATGCAGTTATTTCCATTTTGTATCCTGTAAGTATGATTAATTAATCACTTGCTTTAGTGGTTTTCTTTTTTGCTGTTTTTTTGGCTGCCGTTTTTTTAGTTGTTGCCTTTTTTGTTGTAGTTTTCTTGGCAGTTTTCTTTTTTGCGGCCTTTTTCTTGGTTGTCTTCTTTTCAGACTCTTCTACAGCAGGTTCCTGTTCCTGGCTTTCTGTCGCCTGGACAGTTTCCTCAACGCCATCATCAGTGGATGTAGCCTGTTCATCATCTGATGGTACCTCTGTTGCATCCTCAGAAACCTCTTTAACCTTAGCGGAGGAGTCTTCTTCTGCGGCTGCTTCTACTTTCCTGGTCGCTCTTTTCTTGACCTGTGCCTTTGTCTTCTTTACGTCCTCTTTGACTACTGGCGCACCTTCTTCATCCAGTTCAACAAAATCATTTGCATCACCGGAATCCCCAAGATGAGAAATTGATTCTTTACCTTCGAGAATAGCGTCAGCAATAGACTTGCAATATAGGCGAATTGATCTGATTGCATCGTCATTTCCAGGAATAATGTAATCGACCCCTTTAGGATCATTGTTACTATCGACGATACCAATCACAGGGATCCCCAGTTTTACCGCTTCACTGACTGCGATATCTTCATATCCCACATCAATTACAAACATCACATCGGGGATACCAGGCATATCTTTAATACCTGCAAGGTTACTATGTAACTTTTCCTTTTCACGTTGCAGTAACAATCCTTCTTTTTTACTGATTTTCTCAAAGCTACCATCTGATTCCATAGCTTCCAGATCTTTAAGACGGTTAATGGATTGTTTTACCGTTTTGAAATTCGTTAATAAACCACCCAGCCAGCGTCGATTGATATATGGCATTCCACATCGCGATGCTTCTTCCTGGATAATCTTTTGGGCGGCGCGTTTGGTACCAACAAAAAGTATTTTGCCCTTTTTAGATGCTGTCTTACCGGCAAAATTGACTGCATCATTAATTAGCGGTAGGGTTTTTTCCAGATTGATGATGTGAATACGATTACGTTGACCGTACAAATAAGGACCCATTTTGGGGTTCCAGAAGCGTGTTTGGTGTCCAAAATGCACACCCGCTTCCAGCATTTCACGCATGCTGACAGTTGACATTTCTATTCTCCTTCAGGGTTAAGCCTCCGCACATTTCATATAATGACCCTGCCGGTTTCCCGGCCAGGCACCCTATATATGAATTTGTCTGTGCGTGTGTTGTTTAAGATTGCCTAATTAGCGGGCGCTTTATACCATAGACAGGCGCTGGCAACAACTTTCTTGATAAAAATGGATAAAAAATGGCTGTTGCAATAAAAAATCTGGAAGAAATTGAAAAAATGCGGGTTGCCGGAAAACTGGCTTCCCAGGTCCTGGAAATGGTCGAAGATCATGTAAAACCGGGCATTACCACTGATGAACTGGACAGGATTTGCCACGATTATATTGTCAATGTGCAACATGCCATTCCCGCGCCACTGAACTACAAAGGCTTTCCCAAATCCATCTGTACTTCAGTCAATCATGTTGTTTGCCATGGTATTCCGGGAGATAAAAAGTTAAAAGATGGTGACATTATTAACATCGATATCACTGTCATAAAAGATGATTTCCATGGCGATACCAGCAAAATGTTTTTTGTTGGAGACCCGTCAATAAAGGCCAAACGCCTGGTGGAGACCACGTACGATTGTCTGAAACTGGGTATTTCCATGGTTAAACCTGGAATACATCTTGGAGACATCGGTCATGCCATACAAAAACATGCTGAAGCTGCCAACTACAGCATTGTCAGGGAATATTGCGGCCATGGAATTGGCAGGGTTTTTCATGAAGACCCACAGGTCCTGCATTATGGTGAGGCAGGAACTGGATTGGAGCTGATTGAAGGGATGACCTTTACAATTGAACCGATGATTAATGGCGGCAACCGGCATGTAAAATTACTACCTGATAACTGGACGGTCGTGACCAGAGACCGATCATTATCTGCCCAATGGGAACATACCATCCTGGTTACACATGACGGCGTAGAAGTCCTGACCAAACGTCACGATGAAGTATTTTAATAGCTGTTTAACTAATGGATTCTATCGATCAATTTAATCTTGAAGTCCTTAATCAGGACTTTAAATCTGTAACATCGGCTATCCCTATATTCAAACAAGTATTAAAAGATGGTGATGCCATTCTCAACAGGCAATTTGAGAGTGGCATTGAAATCACCCGACTTTTATATGATCGCGCATTCCTGGTTGATCAAATTTTACTCAAGGCCTGGAATGTCAATATAACCAATGATGAATTATCTCTGGTTGCTGTTGGTGGATATGGGCGTGGTGAACTCTATCCAGGTTCTGATGTTGATCTCATGATTATTCAACCAGCTAAAATAAAAACTGAAACTCAATCAGAAATTGAATCGTTCATACGATTTCTCTGGGACATAGGTCTGGAGGTTGGCCATAGCGTTAGAACAGTAAAAGACTGTATACGTGAAGCCAAGTCTGATATCACCGTTGCCACTAATATTATGGAATCTCGACTCCTAATTGGGCGTGATGATCTGTATACCAGCATGAAAAATCAGACCGCCCCCAATAAAATCTGGAAGACAAGAAAATTTTTTGAATCGAAACATGCTGAACAAATAGAACGTCATCAGCGGTTTAATGACACAGACCATAACCTTGAATCTAATATTAAAGAAGGGCCTGGTGGATTACGGGACATACAGATGATCTACTGGGTAGCAATGCGTCATTTTAATGTGAATAAACTGGAGGATCTGGTAGACCATCAATTTCTCACCCGCGAAGAATTTGAAATACTCAACTCCGGCCATAACTTTCTGTCAAAGGTCAGATATGCCTTGCATTATTTAACAGGACGCAGGGAAGACAGGTTGTTATTCGATTTTCAGCGGAAGGTTGCTGAAAAATTTGGATATACATCGCAGGATAATTCTGCAATAGAAAATTTTATGCGGCGATATTATTCAACAATTTCTGAATTAAGTCGTTTGAATGAAATGCTTTTACAGCATTTTGAAGAGGTAATCATCTACGCAAATAGAAAAGAAAAAATCGTGACCCTGAATAAACGCTTTCAGATCAGAAACAACTTTCTGGAAGTCACGCATGAAAATACATTCAAACGTTACCCCTTTGCTCTGCTGGAACTGTTTTTAATAAAACAACAAAAACCGAATATTGCGGGTGTCCGGGCCAGTACCATCAGAAAGATACGTGAATCCCTTGAGCTGATTGATGATGATTTCAGAAATGATATCAGAAACAAAAGCCTGTTCATGGAAATAATCAGGCAACCCCGACGTGTTGGACATGAGCTTCGACGCATGCACCGCTATGGTGTGCTGGGTGCATACCTGCCTGAGTTTTCTGCCATTGAAGGCCTCATGCAGTTTGACCTGTTTCATGTCTATACAGTGGATGAACATATCCTGTCCGTAGTACAGAAGATGAGAAATTTCACGATGGACACTAACCGGGAGAAATTCCCTCTGGCTTGCCAGATAATGCAGGAACTTCCAAAACAGGAAATACTTTACCTGGCCGGTTTATTTCATGATATTGCCAAGGGCCGAGGTGGAGACCATTCCGAACTGGGACAGCAGGATGCACTCTATTTCTGTCGTAATCATCAATTGAGTGAATTTGATTCACGCATGGTTGCATGGTTGGTTGAAAACCACCTGTTAATGTCAAAAACTTCACAACGTGAAGATATCAGTGATCCTGAAGTAGTAAATAGATTTGCGGGTATTGTTGGCGATGAAATGCATTTAAATTACCTGTATGTGATGACAGTAGCAGACATCAATGGAACAAACCCAAAACTCTGGAATAACTGGAAAGCAGCACTCATGGTCGATTTGTATAAAAATACCCAGCGCGCATTACGGCGGGGTCTTGAAAATCCAATCGACAAAGAAGAACGAATAGAAGAACAAAAGTCCGAAGCTGTAAAATTGCTTGGTAACAGATTTAAGTCTCCAGATGAAATCTTTCAATTTTGGTCTGAGTTAGGTGAGGATTATTTTATACAACATTCACCTGATGAAATCGCCTGGCATACAAAATCCACTGCCAGAATAAGTGATGATAAATTACCATTAATACTGATTCGGGAAATGACTGATCGTGGTGCCAGTGAAATTTTCATCTACATGCATGATCATGACAACATTTTTTCAAGAGCAGTAAAATCTCTAGGTCAGTTAAATCTCAATATTCTTGATGCAAGGGTTATAACATCGTCAAACGGATACACCCTGGATACCTTTATTGTTCTTGAAGAAAATGGAGAGGCCATCTCAGGTAAAGATAGGAAAGATCAGATTATCTCCACAATAAAAAAACATTTGACGATATTTGATAAACCAATCAATACCGCCAGGCGGTTTAATTCAAGGAAACTCAAGCACTTTCCAATTGAAACCCGGGTTATTTTTTCTCAGGATGAGGATAATCATCGTACAATTATGGAAGTCATTGCCAGTGATCGACCTGGTTTTCTGGCCGCTATTGGAACAGCATTGGAAAAAAGTAATACCAGAATCCTGGGGGCCAAAATTGCCACTTACGGTGAACGTATCGAAGATATATTCTTCATCCATAATAAAGATAATGAAATGATCACGGATGAAGCAGATTTTAATTTACTAAAAAATGAAATCTTTAACGCGCTGGACAACTAATCTTAACTCCATTGAGACAAACATTAAACATATCTGCCCCAACATCGGAAAATGAATTACTGGAACGTACAACTCGCCTGGCTGGCAAAACCATTGCCCAGGTGGCACAGCAGTTAGGCGTAAGGGTTCCAGAGAATCAAAATCATCACAAGGGATGGGTGGGAAACCTGGCAGAAACCTGTTTAGGTGCCACGGCAAAAAACCAGTCAGAACCAGATTTTCAGTTTATAGGAGTGGAGCTGAAAACTGTCCCCATGACCCGACCCGGGATACCCAAGGAATCCACCTATATCTGTACGCTTAATCTTACTGAAACCACAGGGATCAGCTGGGAAAAATCCACAGTGTATAAAAAATTAAACCATATACTGTGGCTACCGGTGGAGTCTGATCCAGCTATTGCACTAAAAGAGAGACGGTTTGGCAGCGCCATTCTATGGCGTCCAAATCCAGAACAGCAATTCCAACTGAAGAATGACTGGGAAGAGATTATGGAACTGGTGTCGCTGGGTGAACTGGATAAATTATCGTCATCAATTGGGACATACCTGCAGGTCAGGCCGAAAGCGGCCAATGCAAAATCACTGGGCAGGAGTTATACCGAAGATGGTAGACCGGGCACCACCCTGCCCCGAGGGTTTTATTTACGAACAAGTTTCACGCGTTCTATCTTCAATTAAGGAGAAAGGAGTGAGGGGTGAGGAGTCAGATCTGATAGATCACGGCGAACAGTTACTGTGTGTTCCTGAAGCAGGATAACTTTATAAGTTAAATGGATAGTAATATATAGTATCTCCTTACCCCTCACTCCTTTCTCCTCACACTTTATAGTATTATTCCCTGCATGAATCCACCATCACTCAACCACCGCCTCTGTGTTGCCCCTATGATGACGCATACTGATCGGCATTTCCGTTACTTCCTCAGGTTAATCTCAAAGCATGTATTGCTGTATACGGAGATGATCACCACCGGCGCCATTATTTATGGAAAACAATATCATCGGCTGGAATATGACCAAGCTGAACATCCTGTAGCCATACAATTGGGGGGGAGTAATGCACAGGAGCTGGGTCAATGTGCGAAGGTTGCACAAGACATGGGTTACGATGAAATCAACTTGAACGTGGGCTGCCCCAGTGATCGGGTACAAAACGGCCAGTTTGGTGCCTGCCTGATGTCCCAGCCAGACCTGGTTGCAGAATGCGTACAAACCATGCAGCAATCTGTTTCCATACCGGTAACTGTAAAGACACGGACAGGTATAGATCACATGGATGATTATGAATTTCTCAGTCATTTCATTAAGACAGTATCATCAGCAGGTTGTAATACCTTCATCATCCATGCCCGTAAGGCCTGGTTAACTGGCTTAAGTCCAAGACAAAATAGAGAAATACCGCCATTAACCTATGATAAGGTTTATAACATCAAAACAGACTTTTCAAATCTTGAAATCGTTATTAATGGTGGGATAAACAGCATTCAAGAAGCTGTTACTCACCTTGATAAGGTCGATGGCGTCATGATTGGCCGAGCAATATGTAACAATCCCTATTTACTCTCCGATGCAGACCGCCAATTATTTGATGATGCAACAATCCCCCTAAGCAGGGATGAAATAATCAGCTTATACATGGACTATATCCAGTCTCGCCTTGCTGAAGGAGATAGCCTGCAAAAAATGGCAAAACATATCCTGGGGTTGTTCCAGGGCCAACCAGGCGCAAGAAGATGGCGCAGGTACCTGAGTGAAAATGTTTACCGGGACGATTCCGGTATTGAAGTTATTGAAGACGCCCTGAAGATTATGCAGGCAGCCTAATCCCTACTTGATTATTTCAAAATGAATATCATTACCCGAATTGGTTCCCTGGTTGGCCTTGTCCTCTTGCTTGCCCTGTTTCTATGGAAAGGCACTATGGAATCCTTTTCCCTGTTAATTGATTCCGGGTGGTCATTATTACTTTTACCTTTGATCTGGTCACCCTGCCTGTTGCCCGCCACTGAGGGCTGGCGCCTGTTGTTTGGAAACCATGCACCTCCGCGCTTTTATGATGCCCTCATAGCTACCTGGGTAGGCCGGTCTGTCAATAACCTGCTGCCGGTGGCCTCCATTGGTGGTGAAATGGTGAAGGCCAGACTGCTGCATCAATGGGGTATTTCAGGGTTGGATGCCATCGCTTCAGTCATGGTGGACAAGATTTCCCAGGCATTATCACTTGCCCTATGGGGCATGGTAGGTGTAGGTACATTATTAATTCTGTCTACGGATACCCAACTGGCGTTTTATGCCACTCTGGGGTTCGCTGTATTGACAGTATGCGTGGTAAGTTTTGCCTTTCTTCAGAAAAAAGGCTTTTTTGGTATCATGGCCAAACTGGGGGGAACATTTACTGACAGTGAGACCTGGAATGAATTCAGTATTAATGCCGAACAGATAGACCACCGTATACGTGAGATATATCGATCCAAAAGCAAACTCATAAGTGCAATCGCGCTGCGTACTTTCAGCCTGGCATTTCAAACTGCTGAGCTATGGCTGGCCTGCTACCTGCTTAACCACCCCATTGGCCTGTTGGAGGCCATCATGCTGAAAAGCCTGACCATGACCCTAAGTGAGATCGCATTTATTATTCCCAATGGGTATGGAATACAGGAAGGGGCATTTATATTGATTGGAGGCATATTAGGTATTCCACCTGATATTGCCCTGGTACTTTCAATTGCCATTCGAATCCATGACATACTATTTGACCCCACAGGTTTAATCGTTCTACATCACCTGGAACATAAACACCTGCAGAGAAAACAACAGGTTAGCTCTGACCCGGGCCCTTAATCCTGATAGAATTGGATTCTTGATATCAGACAATTGGAAACATGCTGGATAACACGGACAAACCCACACCACAGGACGAAGCATTCCAGGTCAGAATCCTGGATGATGTATCACGTACCTTTGCCCTGACCATACCACAACTTCCCAATCCTTTGTCGAGGGTGGTAGGTAATGCCTATTTGTTATGTCGCATCGCTGACACCATTGAAGATGATAAGGACCTTGAATTCACCCGCAAAAGGGAATTTTCAGATATGTTTATTCAGGTGGTTTCCGGTCAGCAATCACCCGTTGAGTTTGCAAATAAACTTGCCCCCTTGTTATCTAAATCTACCGCCGCCCGGGAAATACACCTGGTGGAAGAAACTCCGGCAGTCATTCGCATAACCCATAGCTTTAATGACAGGCAACGGGCTGCCCTTGCCGGTTGTATACGCATCATGGCCGACGGCATGTCGAAATTTCAGGAAGCTGATGTCACAAAAGGTCTTGAGACCCAGCATGACATGGATACTTACTGCTACTATGTTGCCGGTGTGGTAGGTGAAATGCTTACTGAATTATTTTGTGATTATTCAGACACCATCAACGACCATCATGACGAACTAATGAAACTGGGCGTGTCTTTTGGTCAAGGGCTGCAGATGACTAACATCCTCAAAGACATATGGGACGACCGGGAACGCAATATGTGCTGGTTACCCAATGAAGTCTTTAATCAATATGGTACAAATTTGAACGAACTGGTCCCAGGCACAACCAACACGGCGGTTCACGAAGCGGTAGGGCATCTGGTGGGTGTGGCCCAGCAACATTTAAACAATGCCCTGCAATATACTTTGTTAATCCCTGCAAAGGAAAAAGGTATCCGTCGATTCTGCCTGTGGGCACTGGGTATGGCAGTACTGACTCTACGTAATATCAACCAACATCGTAATTTCACCTCCGGACAAAAAGTCAAGATATCAAGGATGAATGTCAGATCGGTCATCACTCTTTCTAACCTGTTCACCACCAATGACATTATGCTCAAAAAAATATTTGCTTATTACAGCAAGCCACTCATTCATAAACTGAAGTGACCCTACAGTGAAGCATCTTGGTATCATTACCCCCCTCATCCCCGAAGCAAAATGGTTCATAAAATCACCCACCCGTAAAAAAACCATATGGCTTGCAGATAACATCAGCCTCATGGTTTGCGGCGAAGGCAGGGATAATGCAGGCCACTGTGCAAAACAACTACTGGAATATGGTGTTGACGGTCTGATTGTGGTGGGTATGGCAGGCGCACTGGATCCTGAATTGTCGCCAGGTGATATCGTCATACCAGATGTTGTCATGACAGAAGCTAACCAGCTTTATCATTGTCATTCAGACTGGTCTATACAGTTACACGACCAATTCCAATCAGGCAATATCAAGATTGTCAGTTACCGACTTATTACTTCAGATACAGTTGTATCAGGTTCAAATGAAAAAAAGCGTTTATTTGAGCAGTTCAATACCTGCGCGGTGGATATGGAATCAGCAGAAGTCGTGGCGTTGGCCAATGCCCAACATATCCCATGTACCGTAATACGCGTCATTATTGACCCTGCGAGTTATAGTTTTCCCGATTACCTCCTGGCACTGACTGATAAATTCGGCGAGGTTGCCATTAGCAGGCTGATCCTCGCCGCCCTTGCCCATCCCGGGCAACTGAACAAGTTAATACAATTACAGGGATTTTACCGCAAGGCATGTGAAACACTTAAAATAGTGGCTAAAAATCCTGAAAATCTCATTGCATCTCCTCATTAAATATAATTTTTTGGTATGATTCGCTACCACTAAAGAGGTAAATCAATAATGTCCGTTTTAACAGAAGAACAAATTAATTTTTTCAATGATAATGGCTATCTGGTGGTCCCGGGATTTTATAATCACGATGAAATGTCCAAGCTTAAATCCTGGACTGATGAGGTATTGAATTACCCTGAAGTCCCGGGGAAATATATGATGTACTTTGAGAAAAGCCTTCAGGCCCGTGATAAACGCATCTTATGCAGGATGGAAAACATCGAACCTTTCCATCACGGCTTCAGCGAGGTCTTCCAACAGGGCAAATTACGCAATGCTGTAAGTGACCTATTTACCGAAGAAGCGGTCCTCTACAAGGACAAGATCAATTTCAAGCTTGCCGGCGGTGATGGCTTCAAGGCCCACCAGGATGTGCAGGCGGGTTGGGACAAGTATGCCAGCATCCATATCACCGCCATGGTGAGTATCGATGACACTACTATAGAAAACGGCTGCCTGGAAATGGCCGGTGGCCATCATCGATCCGATGTCATCGGTGACATGTGGAAACCGTTAAATGAGGATGAACTTGAATATGTGCCGGTTGAAACTAAAGCTGGTGATGCGGTGTTCTTCGATTCCTATGCCCCTCACCGTTCAAAACCTAATCTGACAAATGAACCCAGGCGAATATTGTATGTCACCTATAATAAATTATCTGAAGGGGACAGCCGTCAACAATATTATGATGATAAACGAAAGAGTTACCCGCCCGACTGTGAACGTGCGCCTGATAAGGAATATGTCTTTCGGGTCTAACAGTATCGTCAGGTCTCAATAGACATCGGACACCCTGTTGCTTAAACATATTGGACTTAGGCTATTAACTAATTACATCAAGTTGGTGGAACGCCTGCGTTTCCCCATTGTGATGTTATTCATAGTCGTTTCTATTACCGCAGGCTTTTATACGGTCAATTACCTGGGGATGAATACCGATACCCGGGAGATGTTGTCACCAGAATTGCCATGGCGGCAACTGGATCTTAATTACGAAAAACACTTCCCGCAATTTCTTGACACTATATTGGTCGTCACCGAAGCTACCACGCCCGATCAGGCCAGCGATGCAGCTACACTATTAAATCAGAAATTTCTGGAACAATCTGAATTATTTAATTCTATTTACTATCCACGGGCAGTATCTACATTCAGAGATGATGCCCTGTTGTTCCTGTCCACAGCAGAACTGTATGAGCTTTCAGACAACCTGGCGAAGATCCAGCCATTTCTTACCAGGCTAACGGACGATATGAGTATCCGCGGGTTATTCAATATGCTCTCAGATGCTATACATGCCATTGAAGATGGTGAAGATTTTGACATTGTGCCATTACTACGCGAACTCAATATGGGCGTATTATCAGCACTCAATGACTCGCCTTATCGGGTGTCATGGCAAAACCTTATTGATTCTGAGGTCGGTACCGATAGTACTGTCTACCGGGACTTCATCATCCTGCAGCCGGTTCTGGATTCGAGTGCCATGTTACCGGCCAACCGGGTAATTAATATAATCCATGAGATGGTGGAATCAGATGAAGTCATTTCCATAGGAGCAAAGGTCAGGCTGACGGGCAGCGAGGTCCTGGCACAGGAGGAATTGCTCAGTGTCAGCCGCGGTACCGAGTTGGCCATCATCCTCTCCCTGTGTCTGGTGACCATAATAATGATCACGGGGATCAGATCACTGCGCCTGGTATCTTATACACTGATCACATTAGTGACCGGACTGTTATTAACCGCTGCCTTCGCCACATTTGCCATAGGTGAGTTGAATCTTATCTCAGTAGCATTCGCAGTATTATATATCGGCCTTGGAATAGATTTTGCCATCCATTACACCTTGCGATATCGGGAACTCATCAATCAGGGCAATGCAAATCACCTGGCCATTGAAGAAACTTCCCGTAATCTCGGTCAATCCCTGATTATTTGTACCATCACTACAGCAGTGGGCTTTTTTGCCTTTGTACCTACCGATTATCAGGGCGTGGCCGAACTGGGACTTATCTCCGGCGTAGGAATGTTTATTAGCCTTTTTGTAACCCTTACCCTTCTGCCCGCGATTTTAAGTCTATGCCCACTGACGTCCCAGCCTAATTCGATATTGATGCAAACAGATAACCCGGTTCTTTCTATTTCACGTTTACCCATTATTCATAGCAATAAGATCAAGACCATTGCCCTGATATCCGTTATTGCAGCCAGCATCACCTTTATGGGGATCAGATTTGATCACAATATTTTAAATCTGCAGGATCCGGACAATGAATCAGTCCAAACCTATATTGATCTCCTGAAATCCAGTGATCACTCCCCCTGGAATGGGGTCATCGTCACAGACAACCGTGCAGATGCCATTAATACCCGACAAAAGATTGAGTCCAGCCCAGTGGTTGACAGCGTTATCTGGCTGGAAGATTTTATTCCCGCCGATCAGGATGAGAAATTATTTATCATTGATGAAATAAACCTGTTACTGGCCGGTGGATTTAGCAGTACCCAACTCAATCAGACCTTGACCACAAATAACAAGCTGGCCGTGTTAAACGATTTTATTATCACACATAATCAATCACCCTTAATACAGGACAACCCTGAGTTGGAGACATTTATGGCAAATTTGCAGCAGTATTTTTCTCAGTTGCAATCTATGTCCTCTCAACAACAAGAAATACACTTGAATGATTTTTCCACCACCATGCTGGCATCGCTGCCAGGACGGCTTGATATGTTAAACGCGTCATTAAATGCCGATTATGTTTCCCTGGACACCCTGCCAGCGGCACTCACCGCCAGATGGTTAAGTCCCAACGGCAATTACCTGTTACATATTACCCCGGCAGAAGACCTTAATGAGAATGCGACAATGCGACGTTTTGTTGAAGGGCTTTACCACCTGGATTCAAGACTCACCGGACCACCGGTGATCAATATTGAGGCAGGTGACGCCGTGATCAGCGCGTTTAAACAGGCCTTAACTTATGCGGTCATTGCCATTGCCATCATCTTATTATTACTACTTCCCAATAAGACCGATAGCATATTGGCTATGTCTGCCCTGGTGTTTGCCGTCATCGTCACAGGCGGTATCAGCGTTGTGCTGGATATCTCGTTAAATTTTGCCAACATCATCGCCCTGCCTCTGTTATTGGGTATAGGTGTGGACAGTGCTATACATATCCTGCATCGATTCAGGACCGCCTTACCTAAAGATAACAACGTCCTGGCCACCAGCTCTGCCCGGGCAGTTATTGTCAGTACCTTTACCACCATGGGCAGTATTGGCAACCTCGCCTTCTCACCTCATGCCGGTACGGCAAGTATGGGAAAATTACTGACAATTGGAATCGGAATGACACTGGTGGCTACGTTAATAGTGCTACCAGGATTATTGGCAGGTAGAAAAAAATAAAAAGGACAATATCTTTCAGGTCGAAAATTTGCCCCGTTCAAAACCATTATTATCTATTAAATTACTTCCAGATTGTTAGAATAAGATATTCAGTTGCATATTGATAATTCATAGCTGTGCGCTGATTTTATAAGTTTCTTTTCCTAAGGGGCTTTTATGTTTACTGCGTTTAGCTTGATGTTACTTGGCCTGGTGATGTTATATTTTGGCGCAGAAGGACTGGTCAGGGGAAGTTCTAACCTGGGCCTTCGCTTTGGTATTTCTCCATTGGTTGTTGGCCTGACCATAGTTGCATTTGGCACCAGCGCATCGGAATTGGCCGTCAGTATGAATGCCGCCCATGTGGGGCAAACAGATATCTCCATTGCCAATGTGATCGGTTCAAATATTGCCAATATTGGGCTCATCCTGGGTCTCACAGCAATGATTAACCCAGTGACCATTGATATTAAATTAATCCGTATTGATATACCGATTATGATTGGAACTACGCTCTTACTGTGTATTTTATTAATCGATTCCGTTATCTCCCGCAGTGATGGCTTATTGTTAATTAGTGGCGTAATCGTCTATACCGTATTTAATGTCCTACAGGCCAGGAAGGTTCAGGCTAAAAATAATGAAGTTGCAGAAATTGACTTTGACGAATCTACTAACAATATACTAAAGGATGTGGTTTTCATTATAGGTGGGCTTGTCATCCTGAGTTTTGGCGGAAAATTCCTGGTTGATGGGGCCATCAATATCGCAAAACTTATGGGCGTCAGTGAGGCAGTCATTGTATTAACCATCGTGGCTGTGGGCACAAGCCTGCCTGAAATGGCCACCTCCATCTTGGCTGCAGCGAAAAAAATGAGTGATATCGCGGTGGGCAATGTTGTCGGTTAAAATATATTTAATATTTTTTGTATACTGGGAATAAGTGCTGAAATCAGTCCGTTGTCTCTTGGAAATATAACCCTGGCGAATATTGTCGTGATGTTGCTATTTACCCTGTTAGTCCTGCCGCTTGCAAAAAGTGATTTGATCCTCAATAGAAAAGAAGGAGGGTTATTCCTTATCGGCTATTTCTGTTACCTTGGCTGGTTAATTACTTAAATTAAGAGATATTCCATGGACATCATCTTAACGCTATCCAGAGGGTGTATTATCTTTGTTGCAGCTTCTGGTTTTTTTTTGGTCAATTGTTTTTTGGACGATTTGAAGTATTGGCTACTACGATTGGGGTAAGTGGTATTGCCGTTGCATTACTGGGGCTTGCAAAAATCGAGCATGAATAATACTGACACTTTCTGCTATTTCGCTCATTGGCATTGGGTTAGATGCAACTGAGTATTATAGAACTCATTCGACAAACTCAGGCAGTTACTATCCATGGATTCTGGTTGATCCGTATTGTATTTCGCTCTTTTTAATAACAGGACACGCAATTAAAAATATTTACAAATCTGTCAACAGCTAAAGGTATGATGTGGCTTTGCTTATTCTGCGAGTTGTTAAAATTACAAAAAAAGGCCGGATTGTTTACCTCAACTACACCCGGCCTTTTGTTTTTTATTGTTTAATTATTACAGTTTGGAATCGATATATTCGTCCATAAATGATTGCAGCGATTCACTGCCCAGGCCCAGTTCCCTGGCTTCTTCCAGGGCATGGTCCCTGTCCAGTCCGTCCTGAATTACGCGTTTTGCATACCACATTCCTGCTGCGCGGGTACCACCGGCGCAATGTATAAAGGCAGGTTCCCTGCCCGGCTCGGCCAAAGCGGCAATAAAACTGTCCACTGCGGCAGGATCCGGATCTCTACTGTTAAATGGAATGTGAAAGTAATTCAAGCCGGCTGCCGTGGCTGCTGCTGATTCTTCTTCCAGCCGGGCACCCTGTTCTTCTGCCCGACGCAGGTTAATGATGGAGACAAATCCCATCTCCTTGATACTGGGTACAGTCTCCGGGGTAATCGCCCCGGCACAGGCCACCTTACTCTCAACGACCTGCAGGTTACGAATACCAGGTGTTGGCTTTCCAATCACCTTGTCATGATCAGCGAACACAGTCACAGTCAAGGTCGTTAATGCAACAAACAGCAGTAATCGTTTCATTTATCTCTCCATCAAGTTATCTGGGTTGAAGTAGTGACAAACTAAAAATATCACAGTCACTTTCTTTATGTTAATTATAAGACCACTTAATTGTACACAAGTAAAGAGATTACAAATAGACTTGGGAATGGCTTATAGCAGATTGACAATACATCCTGTATTTCTGGACGTATTTAAGGGAATAGATAAAATAGGGTTTGATGCACCGGAGTGGCGTTATATACCAACCCGGTGCTTCATTAATAGATCAGGTATGCATGTTTATCCACTCGGCGATAGCCGGCGGTAATGTCTTTTGGGCCTTGGAACTGACATAAATTCCAATATGTCCGCCGGGAAATTCCATTTCGGTATAATCATCCGAAGAGATACAACCCTGAAGTGCACGTGAGGAATCGGGTGGTACCAGGTGATCGTCCCGGGCATAGATATTCAGAACAGGGATATCAATCTTACCAAGATCGATAGTTTCCTCACCTATCTTAAGTGTGCCTTTTATCAACCTGTTTTCCTGATAGAAGTACTTGATGAATTCACGGTAGGCTTCCCCTGCCTGGTCGGGGCTATCAAATATCCAGTTTTCCATGGTCATAAAATTCTTTGTCTTGGTTTTATCGTCCACGATGTCCACCAGATCAATGTATTTTTGCCCCATCAAACGGAAGGGTTTTAACATCATAAATGACCAATTGAGAAGATCACCAGAAATGTTACCAAACGCATCGACACAGGCATCGGTATCCACATGTTTAGCCAGGTGACTTAACAGGTCATTTTTTGTCTTAAAGTCCACCGGGGTAACTGTGGTAATCAGATTCTGAATTTTTTCCTGGTGCAGGCTGGTATAACACAGTGTGAAAGAACCTCCCTGGCAAATCCCCAGCAGATTGATCTTATCCAGACCGCTGCGGTCCCTGATAACATCAACACAATGGTCAATATAACCATTGATATAGTCATCAAGACCAAGGTAGCGATCAGCATCATCAGGAAAACCCCAGTCAATCAGATACACATCCATACCTGCATCCAGCAACCCTTGTATCAATGATCTATTTTCCTGTAGATCTGCGATATATGGACGGTTTACCAGTGAATAAACAATGAGTACCGGTACTTTATTTTGCTTAGCTGTTCTTGGCTTATAATGATACAGAACCAGTTTATCTTCTGTGTAGACCGGATCTTTTTTAGAAGCGCCTTTATCAAACTCACCCATCTGAGTAAAGGTACTCATACCCGCTGCCAGTTTATTATTAAAATCCAGAATTTCTTCGGTAATGGATTGTGGATTCAGATCAAAAGGATTCATATGTTTTCCCGGTCCTCGTTATTTTGATTTTCTTGCAGATTGCTTTTTGGCCACGGCCTTCTTTGAAGGTTTTTTTGGCGCTGGCTTTGCCCGTGAGGTTTTGTTTGCAGCTTTCTTCTTACTACTTTTTTTCTTTTGCGCCGGTACGTCGCTTTTTTTCAATGCTGCGAGTTCGGACTGCAGCTTATCCATTGCAACCTGTAGTTCTGCCTGGTCACGACGATTGTCACGTAATTCCTGTTTAATGACATGCTGCTGTTTAGCGATGGATTCCACACCTTGCATGGTTGGCAAGTTCATAGTCTCAAGCATATCCTCCATCATTTCGTTGTAGTGTTTCTTGAACCTGGCCAGGGAGTTCACCAGGTTTGCATACAAGATTGCATACTCCTCGGTCATGGCATACTCAGCAAATACCTCTTCGTTCGCATCAACCCACATATTATAAATCTCTTTCAACGAGGTAATCTTGTTGTCCGAGTCCGCCCTTGCCTGGATTTCCCGGGCCAGCATGTCCAGCGCCTCTTTACCCAATACAGCAAAGGCTGCATTGTATTCGTCGTTATTAAGCTGATAGTCGTTCCATAGACGAATGGTTTTCTGGGTCTTTTCCTGCAAGTGACCAGTGAGCCCAATACCTGGAACATCCAGTAATTTGTTCAGGGAGTCACCCGGTAAAGCTGATGACACAACCTGGTTCCACATTTCCATGGGGGAAGACCACATCATTACCGGTGCCAGTGAAGGCATATGTGAATTTTTCTGAAACTGATCAAACATGGACTTCATATTTTCCATGTGAGATACCACTATATCCTGCCAGTCATTCTGCCCCTGTGATTGCTGACTGATATCTCCCAGCATACTGGCAAATTGTTCGGCGATGGAATAAAACACCCTGGATTGGTCCATAACGGAATTGAAGACCGGTTTATTCTTATCACTGACCTGCCCGCCAACGGACTGCCACCAGTATTCCATTGCTTGTTGCCAGGGATTCGCAGCATTTTGAGTAGGCGTTGAATAAAAAGAAGAAACTGCATCCACGTATTGCTGTTGCAGTTTTGTCCAATCTACGTCAGTAAAAAAATTATTATCGGTTGCCATCTATTCTTCCTGGTTTATATCAGGTCTGGACCATGTCCATTTTGTCCCTGAATGTTGTTTTGGAGGCGAACTATAAAACACCTTCATCTCTGTTGCAATGCAACATAATGTAGCTGCGGTAAAGTGTCAATGAAATAGCAATGAATTGTATGTTAACTAACGATGACTGAATCTATAAATACAATATAATCAATGGGTTAAAAAATTTAGACGCAGGTGTTCTTTTAGCTTAACGATTGACCCGGTTTTCAATCAGGTGATCCACCACTACGGGATCGGCCAGGGTACTGGTGTCTCCCAGGTTATCAATCTCGTTGGCAGCAATTTTCCTTAAAATCCTGCGCATGATCTTGCCAGAGCGTGTCTTGGGCAGTCCCGGTGCCCACTGGATAATGTCAGGACTGGCAATGGGCCCTATCTCTTTGCGTACATGCTGCACCAGTTCCTTTTTCAATTCGTCTTCATATTCCACCCCGGCCATGAGTGTCACGTAGGCATAGATCCCCTGGCCCTTAATGTGATGGGGATACCCAACCACTGCAGCCTCAGCAACAGCATCATGCAATACCAGGGCACTCTCTACTTCTGCCGTTCCCATTCTATGGCCGGAAACATTTAACACATCATCCACACGCCCAGTAATCCAGTAATAGCCATCCGCATCTCGCCTGGCGCCATCACCACTGAAATACTTACCGGGGAAGGTTTTGAAATAAGTATCAATAAAACGTTGATGATCGCCATACACCGTGCGCATCTGTCCCGGCCAGGAGCGGTTTATACACAAAGACCCTTCCGCCTCTCCCTCCAGGATCTCCCCCTGGTCGTTGACAATGACAGGTTCGATACCAAAGAACGGTCGGGTGGCCGATCCCGGTTTCAATGCCGTGGCCCCTGGTAAAGGCGTGATCAATATCCCTCCAGTCTCTGTCTGCCACCAGGTATCTACTACAGGGCAATGCTCATCACCCACAATATGGTAATACCACTCCCATGCCTCAGGGTTAATGGGCTCACCCACTGTCCCCAGGGTGCGAAGACTGCTACGGGAATACTTGGTTACATAATCATTGCCCTGTCCCATTAATGCCCTGAGCGCAGTCGGGGCAGTATAGATAATATTCACCTGGTGTTTATCCACCACCTGCCAGAACCTGCCAGCATCCGGATATGTGGGTATGCCTTCAAATAACAAGGTGGTTGCTCCATTACAAAGGGGACCATAAATCATGTAAGTATGACCGGTCACCCAGCCTATATCGGCAGTACACCAGTAGATATCACCATCGTGATAGTCAAATACATACTTATGGGTGATGGCGGCATAGAGAATATACCCACCGGTAGTATGTAACACACCCTTTGGCTTACCGGTTGAGCCTGATGTATAAAGAATAAAAAGTGGGTCTTCAGCATCCATTTCTTCTGGAGGACACTCGGCACTGACTGTCGAGACTGCATCCTGATACCAGACATCACGCTCATCCACCCAGTTAATATCTGCGTCGGTATGTTTATAGACAATTACAGTATGGACATCCGGACAATCCTTAACAGCTTCATCTACATTCGCTTTCAATGGAACAATTTTCGCGCCGCGAATACCCTCATCAGCGGTAATAACCACTTCACAATCTGAATCTAGAATCCGATCTTTCAATGCTGTTGGGGAGAAGCCACCAAACACTACAGAATGGATTGCGCCGATGCGGGCACAGGCAAGCATGGCCACAGCAGCCTCAGGCACCATGGGCATATAGATAGAGACCCGGTCACCCTTTTTTACACCACGCTGCTTCAACACATTGGCCAGGCGACATACCATTTCATGCAATTCACGATAAGTAATCTTCTTATCCGTACCAGGATCATCACCTTCCCAGAGAATAGCCACCTGGTCGCCGCGAGATTCCAGATGTCTGTCCAGGCAATTGTATGTCACGTTTAATTTGCCATTAACAAACCACTTGATACTGACCTGGTCATAATCCCATTCCTGGACCGTATCCCATTTTTTTGACCAGCTTATGAATTTTTCAGCCTGCTCGGCCCAGAATCCTTCTGGATCATCTATGGACTGCCGGTACATGGAAAGGTATTGATCATTAACAACCCATGCGCGTTGCATTGCGGATTTAGATACTGGATAGGTTTTTACTTCAGACATGCAAACTGTCTCCCTATAGTTTGTTCATTAAAAAATACGGCAACTTTATGAGGCGCCATACCGTTGTTCAATATAGTCATCAACGATCTTTTGAAACTCTCCAGCAATGTTATCACCTCTTAAGGTAGTGAATTTTTTGCCGTCAATGAATACCGGTGCTGCCGGTGCCTCTCCCGTCCCCGGCAAACTGATTCCGATATCTGAATGTTTACTTTCACCTGGGCCATTTACCACACATCCCATCACGGCCAGGCTCAGATCTTCTACGCCCTGATACTTTTCCCGCCAGACAGGCATCTGATTCCTGACATAACTCTGGATATTTTCTGCCAGTTCCTGGAATACCGTACTTGTGGTTCGGCCACATCCGGGACAGGCCGTCACCTGAGGTGTAAATGAACGCAGACCCATGGTCTGTAAGATCTCCTGAGCCACAATTACCTCGCGGGCACGGTCCCCACCAGGCTCCGGCGTCAATGAAATCCTGATGGTATCACCTATACCTTCCTGTAACAGAACACCTACTGCGGCAGTTGAGGCCACAATTCCTTTAGATCCCATACCAGCCTCAGTCAGTCCCAGGTGTAATGCATAATCACTACGACTGGCCAGATCACGATAGACACTAATTAATTTTTGTACACCACTGACTTTACAGGACAGGACGATATGATCTTTGGGTAGACCCAACTCCACTGCGCGATCCGCGCTGCTAAGGGCGGAAACAATCAGGGCCTCCTGCATCACCTCATCGGTATCTTTTGGGTTGTCATGAACTGCGTTTTCGTCCATCAGCCCAGTGAGTAATTCCTGATCCAGACTTCCCCAGTTCACGCCAATTCGGACCGGTTTATCATACTCAATGGCCTTTTCAATCATGGTGCTGAACTGCAGGTCTTTTTTCTTACCAAACCCTACATTACCCGGGTTGATCCGGTACTTTGCCAATGCCTCTGCGCATTCGGGGTAACGGGTCAACAATAAATGGCCGTTATAGTGAAAGTCACCAATTAAAGGAACATTGCATCCTTTTGCATCCAGCATCTCCCTGATCTTTGCTACCTGGCTGGCAGCCTCTTCGGTATTGACCGTAATTCTAACCAGTTCAGAGCCTGCATCTGCCAAGGCCTTGACCTGCCTAGCGGTTGCCTCGGCATCGGCCGTGTCCGTATTGGTCATAGACTGTACAACCACAGGGGAATGACCGCCTATCGAGATATCTCCGACTTTAACTCCTACGGTTTTATGCCTGTGATGTGGGCCGGTTAGTGCATTCATTAGATTTCCAGTATATATTAGAGAAATTACAACTTTGTGAAGTTAGGTTCAGCTACTTTTGCAAATTAATTTTATGTAAAGGTACAATATCTCAGCATTAGAAAAAACTTAAATTCTGTATATAAATAAAAAATAAATAATTGAGTTCCAGCTGTTTATATCATTTTACATGATATTCCCCGCGGAAAAAATTACGTAGCCTCCCAAGACCCTTATGGATAAAAAGAACAGTTATAGTAAAGAAGAACTTCTCGCCTGCGGCAAAGGTGACTTGTTTGGACCGGGAAATGCCCAACTACCGTTACCGAATATGTTAATGTTCGATAGGATTACCGAAATTAACGATACCGGGGGAGACGCTGGTAAAGGCATAATAATCGCAGAGTTGGATATCACGCCGGATATCTGGTTTTTCGATTGCCACTTCAGGGGTGATCCGGTCATGCCGGGATGCCTGGGACTGGATGCCATGTGGCAATTAGTGGGTTTTTTCCTGGGATGGACCGGGGCGCCCGGTAGAGGACGGGCCCTGGGTGCAGGTAAAGTCAAATTTACCGGCCAGGCCACCCCAAAAAACAAACTGATTACCTATAAAATTACCATGAAGCGGGTTATCCTACGCAGTCTGGTCATGGGTGTCGCTGACGGTGTAATGGAAGTGGATGGTCGCGTCATATATGAAGCGGATGATTTGAGAGTCGGTCTATTTACCAAAACGGATGATTTTTAATATGAATGGGGGGAACTTGAAAAGAGTCGTAATAACCGGTTTAGGGATTAAATCCAGTATCGGAACCAGTAAATCAGAGGTCATCAGCTCTATGCGTGAAGGCAAGTCCGGTATCAAGTTCTCAGAAGAATATGCAGAACTTGGATACCGTACCAATGTATATGGCCCCATTGATCTGGATCTGGATGAACTAATCAATAAAAAGCTCAGGCGCTTCATGGGTGGTGCAGCGGCCTACTGTTATCTGGCCATGCAGGATGCCATAGAAGATGCTGGACTGGATGATGAACAGGTATCCAATCCGCGTACCGGTTTGATCGCCGGCAGCGGCGGATCATCAACAGAAAATATGGTCCTGAGCGCTGATATATTGCGTGAGAAAGGGGCAAAGAAAGTTCCTCCCACTATGGTCCCAAGGGTCATGTCCAGCACCTGTAGCGCCTGCCTGGCCGTCCCATTTAAAATTAAAGGTATGAATTACTCAATCAGTTCGGCCTGTGCCACCAGTGCACATTGTATTGGCAATGCCTATGAATCCATTCAATGCGAAAAACAGGACATTGTCTTTGCCGGTGGAGGTGATGAACTACACTGGACCGGCACCTTACTGTTCGACAGTATGGGCGCCCTGTCCTCAAAATATAATGAAACGCCTGAGATTGCTTCCAGACCTTTTGATGTAGACCGCGACGGATTCGTTATCTCCGGTGGTGGAGGCATCCTGGTACTGGAAGAACTTGAGCATGCCCTGAATCGTAATGCCAGGATCTATGCTGAGGTCATTGGCTACGGCGCGACCTCAGACGGTTATGACATGGTCAAGCCATCCGGTGAAGGTGCCGGTCGTTGCATGAATATTGCCCGTTCAGGCTCAGATGTTGAAGTGGATTACATCAATGCCCATGCCACCAGCACACCTGCTGGAGATTCCGGCGAGTTAGCCGCAATAAAAAGTGTCTTCGAAAATTCCAGAATACCTTATGTGAGTTCAACCAAGGCACTGTCAGGCCACGGTCTTGGCGCAGCAGGTGTCAATGAAGCAATCTTTACATTGCTTATGATGGAAGAGGATTTTGTCTGTGCCTCTGCCAACATTTCCAACCTGGATCCCGAAGCTGAAGGTATGCCAGTGGTTACCGAACGCATAGACAATGCAGGCATTAATGTTGCTATGTCTAATAGTTTTGGGTTTGGCGGCACCAATGCTACGTTGCTATTTCAAAAATACAAACAGTAGTAAGGCAAACCCATTGAGCTCACTCTGATGGCCCGGACTCCTCCCATCCTCCTCCTGTCCGGGCTATTTTTATTTTCACGAAAAAAATTCAAAATTTCTGGAACTATTTTTCCCCATAGGCTGTCATAGAAAAGTGTAATCTTTTTATCGATGTGTACGAAAATAGGCTTACCAATTCGACATTATCCCCCCCCGATAATGAACGAATGGCCCGGGTCCCCTCCTCCCCCTAAATGGACCCGGGCCTTGGTATTTTTAGATAAGATATTTTCAGGTTTTTAATCCAAACCAAGTGTGCCTACGGCAGGCAATTTCATCTGAAATTTCATGGGGTTTATACCAAAATTCAAGCTCAGGATATTAAACTCCATACCTTCTTCTGTCCCAAGACTCATGCCAAGTATCCCGAAAAGGGACAACTGATAGCCACTTCCCCCGGGTGTTGATCCCACGATGGTATCTCCAAGATAATCTTTGCCTATGGCAGTGGAAGGCAGGTCAAGTTTTAATTCTGGCACCTGTCTGCCCACAAAGGCTGTGAAGGTATTGCTGTTAGGACCGGGCCACATGACGTATTTTCGAGGATAGGGATAGGATTGAATAGCTGCTATCACATCCGGGATTAGTTTTTCCGCCTCAGCACCACGAAAGTCCACCAGTATCTCCGGTTCATTTCCGTACCAGTAACGATCTGGCAGATCATTATCTGAAACGACAACGGGTAGGCCACGGCGGCTACGAAATCCCAGTACATGGTGTACGGTGTAATTTTGTGCTGCCTTTTCCTTGATACTGATCCAGGTATGGACAGCCAGGTTGCCCCGCCAGCCAAAAGTCCTCGCAGCATAGACCTGCAACACTGCATCTTCATGTTCTTCCGGCAAAGGGGCAATACCCGCACTGGTTCGATCTGCGTCTCGCCAGTGCGTACCACTGGCTGATAATACCCAGATACTCAGTACCAAACTGACAAACAGGAACACGCTAAATTTTACCAACCGCATAAAATAACACCGATATGTAAGCTATTTTGATTGTACAATATGTACCAGCAAACAATGGATTTCAATAGATTATAGACAATAAGGAAAGGAACAAATGGAAATTAAAGGTAAAGTGGCTGTCGTCACCGGCGCAAGTAGTGGAATTGGTTTGGCTGTCAGTCAACAACTGGCCAAAAGGGGTGTCAATAAATTGGGGATGGTAGATCTTAATAAGAATGTAATTGATATGGCTAATACCATTAACCAGGAGCTGGGAAATGAAGTAGCACTTGCCTTTACAGGGGATACAACAGACGGTGATTTCCGGGCAGAAGTTTATGACTCACTTTGCGATGAAGATCAGATAGTCAATATTTGTGTGCCCTGTGCCGGGATTACACGGGATGCCTTGGCTGTTAAATACAATAAAGAAACAAACCGAGCAGAGATATATCCTGAAAATGAATTCAAGCTGGTTGTAGATGTCAACTTGATCGCACCTGTCTATTGGGCGATGGAAATGGTGGCCAGACATGCCGAACGTCGTGCTCAGCAAGGACTGAAAAAATGGAGCCCAGATGAACATGTTCAGGGGACCATTATCTTTATTGGTTCAGTCTCTTCACAGGGAAACAAAGGCCAGATTTCATATGCCAGTACCAAGGCAGGTCTTGAAGGTGCTGCCGCTACGCTAACCAAGGAAGCTATTTATCACGGTGTGCGTTGTGGTGTAATCCACCCTGGATTTACCGATACGCCCATGGTCCGGGCCATGGGTGATGACTATATCAACAAACATATCCTTCAATATACCCAGCTTGGCAGGTTGATCAGGCCTGAAGAAATTGCCGAAGCAATCTGTTTTATGATTGCCAACTCTGCTGTGAGCGGTAACCTCTGGGCGGATGCCGGCTGGCACCCCTCTGCCTCATGAAGCGGACAGGGATTTTACCATTAACAATGCATCTCCCTGGCAATGTATGAGCGGATGGGGAACGATTGCTTCACGCATGATCTCAACAAAGCCTTTGTCTTTATATAGATTCAGGGCAACGGTATTCTCTGCTACCACTATCAAACTAAGCTTGCTATAGCCCTGCGCCACTGCCCGTTGTTCGGCCAGTTCAAGAAAGCGGGTACCAATACCTTTTCCCTGATATTGGGGATATAAGGCCATACCGGAAATATAGTAACTATTCGCCTCTTCTAGTCGCGCATAGGGCAACAATACCGGGTCACAGTCACCATAATCTTCATCACTCTCCACAATCATTGGATAAGACAACATCATCCCTGCCACCTGACTGTCTACTTCAGCCATGATGCAATTCAAATAACTGTAAACGATGTCCTCCCTTTGATAGCGACGTAATCCCACCTCTTCCAGTCTTTGTCCTGGCGCCGCCATAGTGGACCAGACGTAATTTGCCACGCCGTCTGACGCCAGACTGTAGAGACTGACAATATGGGAACAGTCCGAGATGGCAGCACTACGGTAGCAGACATTATTCTCAACCACTTTCATTGTTCACTTTCTTCCAGTATAAAATACGGTTATTAGCTGGCATCTCCACATCCCCTTCTAAAGCTAACCCGGCTTCAAATGCCATCCTGTCCACATCCTCAAAGTCACGAATGCCACTTAAAGGATCACGGTTTTTCAGCCATCCATCAAATGCCCTGTTGCTTTCACTAGTATATTTCCACTGGTAATTGAACGGCCCGTATAAAATTAACAGGCCATTTTTTTTCAAAGACCGTCCTGCGCCGGAGATAAACTTGATAACATGCTCCCAACTCATGATATGAACGGCATTTGCTGAAAACACCGCATCGAATGAAAATGCATGCCAATTGTCTGATGATACATCCAGCTCAACAGGCGGCGGCAGATTTTTTAAACCAGAGTCATTAACCCACAGGTCAATACCTGACAGGTTTTCTTCAAGATCTGAACAATGCCAGGTCAGGTGTGGCAGGTGTTCAGCAAAATAGACTGCATGCTGCCCCGTACCACTACCGACTTCCAGAACTGATGCAAAATCTTTCAATAAGGGTTTTAAAACCGATAAAATAGGTTCACGGTTCCGGTCGCAGGCCTCTGTATAAGGTTTATTCATCTGATTTTATTTTTTTCCTTAAACGCTTTATTTTTCCACGTTTCGATTTATCATCCAGGCGCCTCTGCCTTGAGGCAGCAGAGGGTTTTGTACTGACACGTTTTCTGGTCACTTTTGTGGCTGACAATACCAGCTCCTTGAGACGGTTCTTTGCATCATTTATATTTTGTTCCCGGTGTCGGTATCTTTGGGCCTTGATAATAATGACCCCCTGTTTGGAGATCCGATAATCCTTATATGCCAACAACTGCTGCTTTACCTTCTCTGGCAACGAAGAATTACATACATCAAACCGAAGATGTACTGCACTCTCCACTTTATTGACATTCTGTCCGCCGGGACCCTGTGCCCTGATCGCCGTTATTTCCAGTTCAGAATCATTGATGGTAAGTTGTTGTTTAATATTCAGCATGGCTTAAGGACTTTTACATTATGATAATGTCTTATATCGTATTATGCTAAAAGGGTAAAATACGCACAAAAATAATTCTGTCTTATACATGGTTCGCAACAATATTTCTGACAAATAAATTAAAGGGGTAAAATATGAGGTTACGTCAATTATCAGTATTCATATCTTTGGTACTAATATTTTTTACTCAACTATCTGTTGCACAGTCAGGTCCTGCACATGAGATGACATTTTTCGTGACCAGTACAACACAAAACGGGAACCTGAGTGGACTGGAAGGCGCCGATGCCATTTGCCAGACACTTGCCTCAGCAGCAGGGGCCGGCCACCATACCTGGCGGGCCTACCTCAGCACCCATGGCACACAGTCCACACCTGCAGTAAATGCTCGCGATCGGATTGGTAATGGTCCATGGTATAACGCAGAGGGTATTAAGATAGCATCCAGTGTTGCCGATTTACATGGTGATATTCAACGTGACAGTAATTTAATTTACCGGGAAACTGCACTCACAGAGAAAGGTGAACTGGTAAATGGACGTGTTCGTCCCGATGGTACAAACAATGAACATGACATAATAACAGGTTCAGATTCCCATGGCCGTGCATTCCCCCCCGGCACCGCATCTGCAGGCAATAACCTGACCTGCAATAACTGGACCTATGACGGACCGGACGGCAGTGCAATGATTGGCCATCATGACCGCCTCAGTGGCTGGAACACATCATGGAATTCATCCCATGCAACACGAGGATGTTCCCTGGAGAACTTCAGGTCAACAGGTGGTGCTGGAAGATTTTATTGTTTTGCAGCAGATTAAATATCATACCCTGTTTCGTAATTACAGCCGCCTGTTTTCTAACAGGGCCTAATAATCTGATAACTGAATTATGTAATTTGCAGTAGAGGTGCTTGAGTGAATTTTGAAGATATAGTTGATAGCCTAGTCATCTTTTACGATACCTATTCTATAAATGTATTCCTGACATTGCTGGTAATCATCTGTATTTACATAATTAGTAAATCAACCAGACCTAAAATCAAGGAATCCATTGAAACCAGTAAGTTTAAAGATGAGTTACTGAAAACCGCCAGCCATTATGCAAACGGTATATTGTTACTATTTACAGTACCGGTATTATTGGTGATCTGGGGATTTGACTTCAGGAACCTGTTATTATTATCAACAGGCATATTGACGCTTACCGGCGTTGCCTTATTTGCCAACTGGTCGATTCTCAGTAATGTCACAGCTTTTTTTATTATACTTTTGCACCCAACGTTTAGACGTGGAAACTACATCAGGATTATAGATATTGATAATTATATTGAAGGATATATAGCCGAAATTAATATGTTCAATATTCGCCTGATTACCGAAGACCGTGAATATATAATTTATCCAAATAATTTATTTATCTCCCGGCCGTGCATCATCAACCCGCGAAAACAATACTTTTCTGTAGGCAAGATTACAAATTTCAGTTCTCAAAGTGATGGTGAAAAAAATTAATGAATATCACCCTGGCATTTGATGTTTACGGTACACTCGTAGACACCAGTGGGGTTGTCGATTTATTAACTGAGATGGTTGGCGATAAAGCCCGCTTATTTTCAGAAACCTGGCGCAACAAACAACTGGAATATTCTTTTCGCCGAGGACTGATGGGTGATTATGTCACCTTTTCCACATGTACCCGCCAGGCACTGGAATACACCTGTCAACATCTTGGAAGTAAACTATCTACCTCCCAGATAGAAGTCCTGCTGGTTAAATATAATTCCCTGCCCGCGTTTGACGATGCCAAGCAGGCATTACCCAGCCTGCAGGACTTAGGCCATCAGTTGTATGCATTCTCTAATGGAGACCCGCATTCAGTGGGTACAGTTTTAAATTCCGCAGGGATTCGAGATTATTTTGCTGGCATCATCAGTGTGGATGATATAGCGACATTTAAACCCAACCCGGCCGTTTACCAGCATTTTGTCAATAAAACCGGTGCCGATATAAATAGCACCTGGCTTATTTCCTCAAATCCATTTGACGTGATTGGGGCATTGAATGCCGGTTTGAAAGCGATCTGGATAAAGCGCTCAGATCTAATGGTATTTGATCCATGGGACTATGAACCAACCGCTGAGATCCGTTCATTAGAGGAAATATCTGACATTATTTAATTCACTCGGGTAAGGCTGATCGATGAAACTGGGCGATCTTCCACTCTCCCTCCCGCTTTGCCACTACAATGGTAACTCTTCCATTTGAAATGGTCTGTTCCCCATTCCGGGTACCGGTGATCGTATCAAGCCCCGAAAAGACAATTACCGAATCAGACAAAACCAATTCAGAATAACTGTTTAATGTTGCTGTCCTGGGACGATCATTTAACAGTGCCTTTTCAAAGTACTTCCTGATGCCACTGGAATCTAAAACAACAGACTGACTCCCGGTCCCCAAAAATAACGCATCGTGGGAATACAGACTTATAATTTTATCAACATCGGCATTGGCAAATGCGCCAGACCATTCATCCAGAACATGCAATGCATCATCCAGCGGTTCAGAGTGTAGTAAAACAGGTGTTAATAAAATACATACAAAAACCCAATAATATCTGAACATAATGACCTCTATATGTTAATGATTAAAACATTGTTGTAAGATTAATCCCAATAATAATACCAAACACGAACAATCTGGAAGATATTAAAGTGCAGGTTATTCAACAGGGGGCTGGATGACAATCGTTTCTTTTATTTTTTTTACCGCGCTGGTTGCAATAATTACAATCCTCTTAACGCGTAAAGATGATCATCATTCAATCACCGGATATTTTCTGGCTGGCCGGACCTTGTCCTGGCCACTTATCGCAGGGTCACTATTATTAACTAACCTCTCTACTGAACAGATGGTCGGACTAAATGGGGCGGCCTATATAGATGGCTTGTCTGTGATGGCCTGGGAGGTGATTGCCGTTATTGCGCTGGTTGCCATGGCATTGTTTTTCCTGCCAAGGTTCCTGAAATACGGTGTCACAACTGTTCCTGAATACCTGGAGATTCGCTACGACCACCAGACCCAGGTGATAACAAATATTATATTTTTATCTGCCTATGCTCTGATACTGTTACCCATCATTTTGTACACGGGTGCAACCGGTCTTATGGGTATACTCGATCTACCGGAGATCCTGGGAATAGAATCAAGGGCCACGCTGCTCTGGCTGGTAGTCTGGACGGTAGGGATCATTGGTTCCTTATATGCACTGTTTGGCGGCTTACGCACAGTTGCGGTATCCGATACAATTAATGGAATTGGTCTATTAATAGGCGGGTTTATGATTGCCTGGTTTAGCCTGTCTACCCTGGGTAACGGCAGCCTGTCAGCTGGTCTTGATGTACTTACCCAAACATGTCCTGAACGGTTAAACTCAATCGGCAGCGATGAAAGTTCAGTTCCCTTCTCTACCTTGTTCAGCGGTGTTTTGTTATTGCACTTTTTCTACTGGACCTCCAATCAACAGATCATTCAAAGGACGTTTGGGGCAAAATCACTTGCCGAGGGACAAAAAGGTGTCATGGCAACTGGCCTGCTAAAATTACTCGGCCCATTATTCCTGGTTTTACCTGGAATTGTGGCGTATTCCATGTTCCCCGATCTGGGAAAAGAAAATGCAGACCAGGCGTATGGGATGCTGGTTAACCGTGTCCTGCCGGCTGGGTTTGCCGGTTTCTTTGCTGCGGTCATGATGGGTGCAATTTTGTCCAGCTACAATTCAGCACTCAACAGTACCTGTACGCTTTTCAGTCTAGGCCTATATAAAAAAATAATTAACAAACAAGCCAGTAATGAGCAGGTGATTAAAAGCGGTAAAATTTTTGGCTGGATACTGGCTGTCTTCTCCATGTCTACAGCACCGTTACTCATGCGCCATGAAAGTATCTTTGCATATCTACAAAAAATGAATGGGCTTTATTTTATTCCTATTTTTTCTGTCGTTATTTGCGGCATGCTATTTAAAAAGGTCCCACCTGTCGCGGCAAAGATTGCATTGATATCTGGTCTCATCATTATTGGTTGTGGATATTTTGTTAGCCCGTTTACTGATATGGTCAGTTCAATCCATGAATTTCATTTTCTGGGCCTGGTATTTTTACTATTGATCACTATATTACTGGCATTCAGTCTGATTAAACCAGCCGTAAATAAAAAGGAAGAGTTAACTGAGTATGTGGTAGACATGACACCGTGGCCACTGGTCAAGGTGGCAGGTGCGGTACTGGTGACCCTGGTCGTTCTGATTTATGCTGCCTTTGCAGATTTTTAACAGCTTAACCGTACTTTTTCTGTCTGTGTCTAAAGACCAGGGCCGCAAGGACCAGTAAGGTAACCGCGATTGCCGCAAGCGGATAGACAACGGCATAGACTACGGGTGTCAATAAAATACGTGTAAGACTTCTTAAAATTGGATTATCTGCTATCACATCAGCAACGGGTGGAGAATATTGATAATACAGGGCAACAAAACGTCTTCCAATACCTGTATGCAATAACACCTCATCACGAAAATCTCTTAATTCTTTCACATGAGGATGCATATAAGAACCATAGGCTGCCGTGGCAATAAAACAAAGTCCACCTCCCCCGCCATTATTATTAGGGGTCGGGGTGGGATTATTGCCTGTACCATCTTCCGGCGGGTTATCAGGTACTGCATCTTCACCTGTGATAGTCAGAATACTATCAGATGCTATATTACTATCGCTTGTTGTTACGAGGGAATATGTTGCGGTTCGATCGGGCCTGTCACAATTCAGGGTCCAGGTTCTCAATACACTTTTAGATGCATCTGGCAGTACCTGGCCGAAATCAATAACTATGTCATCCTGAACTTGATCATCCAGGCTTCCCGATATTGTGACCACGACATTTTCTGCCGTGTCGGGACCATCATTGGTTATCGCTACAAAAAAATCGAACCCATCTGGAAAACTTGTAGTACAACCTTGTTCAAAAAACGTGTCGGTACTGACACTGAGCCTTAAATTTGAACAGGTTGTACTACCACCAACAAACACCGTAGAGATAGCACTATTATTCTCTGTATTGGTATCCAGGCCTGCAAAATCAGAAAGTTCTACCCTGTTAACAAAACATTCCGGATCGGCAAACTGCTGAGGAATGGCCGGCAGTGTTAAGGTGGCATTTGAACCGGTCGTTAATGTGTCAATTGACCAAATCCCGGTATCAACATCGTAAGTCCCAATACTGGCAAATGGTGTCAGTCCAGAAGGAACGGCCATACCTTCCGGTAATGCTTCAGTTATCTCAATTTCATTGGCATCATCCGCCCCATTATTTGTAACTGTCACGGTATACTCAACGGAATTATTCAGGGCTGGCTCTGAGATATTGACTGTATTGGTAATGGCAAGGTCGGTGATTTCATTTAAATCATCCGGCAGGCTTAACTGGGTGAAGACCAGGTGTTCTTCGGAAATCACCCCCACTCCCGGGTAATCAATCAAAGGCAGCTCGGTAAAATCAGCACCGGATGTTTCCGAAGCATCAAAAACCTCCAGAGCATGAATTTGATCTACGATAGCCATACCATCACCGAGGACAACACCAAATACCGTAAAACCTCCATTCTGGTTATCCAGATTTTCTGAATTATCTGCCACATTAATAAACCATGAACTGGTGGCGCTATTCGGGTTACCTCCTACTTTGGCCATGGAAACGGTGCCCCTGATATTAGAGCGACCAAATTCATTTTCAACGGGGTCCTTTTTTTCAATCTCTTCCAGGGTCTCATCGACTAAAGTATATGACCCTGCCTGGATGACGAATCCAGTAGCGCTTCGGTGAACAAAAGAATTTTCAAAACTACCGTCATTAATATAGGTAATAAAATTTTCGACGGTTTTTGGGGCTTCGTCTTCAAGCAGATCAATCTGAAAATTTCCCAGAGGTGTTTCAACAACCATGATAATGGCATTTACCTGAACAGATAACAGTAGTAATGCTATGAGTGTCAGTATTTTTTTAGCTTGTCCATATCCTATCTTTAACACCTGATTCTCCCGGGCTGGTTCTTGCGGCATGTATACAATGTCCAGTGAACATTATTTGATATTTCACCAATCAGACACAATTAGAATTTTTTTAATAATCAATTATCTAACGCGGGTAG
This sequence comes from Candidatus Eutrophobius brisbanensis, assembly GCA_038131795.1. Lineage (GTDB taxonomy): Bacteria > Pseudomonadota > Gammaproteobacteria > Eutrophobiales > Eutrophobiaceae > Eutrophobius > Eutrophobius brisbanensis. The sequence goes on from JAYPQE010000003.1 coordinate 1,158,666, forward strand.
GAAATTATAGTATACATCCGGTCAGTAATTCACACATATGTCAGGCGAATATTATATTAAATTACGCCTAAAGTTACACCTTCAACCGCTGGCATTATTAGTAATAATGCCAAATGGCCTAATAAGATCGGTTCTAGTGGGTCATGGAATAGACCACCGCATTAACCCCCAGTCTAAATGCATCTGTTGAAGGTTTTAATGGCATCCACCCCTGGTAGTACCACTCCCAGAAATTGGCCAGATCATTGTTGAATCCAGCAGCAATTCCAACATTGCCATCATCATTTATTATTCCGTGGTAACTGATATCGCCTCCCGGTACGTAGGGGGCCATACCGTTTAAATCTTCAAGATTAAAGTGTATCTTGAATAGGGGGTGTGAAGTGTCCAACATAATAAAATTTCTGTCTGCAAAGGCCCTGCGCACATGGTTTTTCATATTGCCGATTTGTGCAGGGCCGTCAAAGTCATCCATCAAAATGAATCCACCCCTGGCAATGTATTCATACATATTCCTGACTTCCTGCAGTGTCAGTTCCATTTCACCAGGCTCTGAAACATAGGCAAACGGATACTCAAAAATCTCATCACTGGCGAGATCGAGTATCTGGTATGACATTACGTCAACATTGATACCTGTTGTCCTGCGAATAAATTCATTCAGATTCTGGTCCGACTGAGGATAATTGTGAGACCAGCCGCGATGTCCAAACCAGCCGTTTGTACCAAAACGCCATCGGGCTACCACCAGTTCGGTTTTGGGCGGTGCATGTTGAGGAATAATATACCTGCCGTAACTTCTGCTTCGATAACTTTGAGAATAAGCAGTAACGGCAATTGCAGATAAAATTGTTAATACAATAACAGGTCTTAGATGTGATTTTACAAATAAAGGTTTAAGACTCATATTCGTCACATATTACTCTAAATATCTGGTATTCTGAACCAGAGATTAGTAAACGTGTATTATCTTGAACGGATCCGACTCCCGTCGTCCAGGTTATCGCCCGGGTGGTTAATAATCACGTCTCCTTCATTAATACCTGACAATATCTGGTTCATCAATTCACTCTTTTGCTCGGGCTCCACCATCCTCAGTTCAGCAATATCCTCTACCATGGCATACAGGGCCTAATCACCATTAATACGAAACAGGGCACTGGATGGCACCTGTAATACATTATCTTCTTCCCATAGAACAAATGCAGTCTCAATACGGTAACTATCTCCCAGGCGTGACCTGCCCCCAGTAACGGTACCACTTTCAAAGTTAGAATTTGGGTTTAATTGACTGCTGTACTCCTTGATGTGTTGGCATGACAAGTCGTGGTGATTTTGTCTCTATCATCACTGCCTGCGGTGCCGGTGACCGGTAGTTTAGTGAGCTGTATGGCCGGACTTGATTATAATGATTTCGCCACCATTCAATCAAGAATCGAATATGCTCGGGCGCACCTCGCTCAGCAAACAGGTCATTTAAACAATCCAGCACATCAGTTGAATTAAGCTGCCGCTTCGTCCTGATGGCCAGGCACTCATGGGTATATTCATCAATGACCGTCAGCATTCGAACTTAAAAACTGGTACCGTTTTAGGGGGGCAGGTCAAAATAGTCCATGCGTTCAGTCAAATTAACCAATGCCAGGGCATCTTTAGGGTCCAGTGGGTTCTCGGCTATTTCTGTGACGATTGAGACATTTTACAGGGCCGTTAAACTGGGAATAAGATTGTAAAACTGGAATACAAATCCCACATGCTCTCTTCTATATTCAGTCAACTCCGATTCCGTGGCATGGGTAAGGTCATGTTCTTCATAAAACACATTACCCATGGTAGGTCTGTCCAGCCCTCCCAGTATATTCATATAGGTGGATTTACCACTGCCTGACGCCCCGAGTAAAACAACGAGTTCACCTGCGTAGAGCTCTGAATCAATTCCACGCAGGGCATGGACCTTCACGTCCCCCATCTCATAGGTTTTAGTCAGCCCACGTGTCCGAAATACCGCCTCGGGACTTTGTCTGATATCCTGTGCACTTTCATTCATAATATTTAAAAGTGTAGCATTGATTAACCCTTTAACTATCAGGAACTTATCTGAAAATGGAGTATTTGCCCGCAGTAGAAGTTAAAACATCTCATCATATTGATTCCAGTGTCATCTGGTTACACGGCCTTGGGGCTGATGGCCATGATTTTGAACCCATTGTACCGGAGCTGAGACTACCTGAATCGGCAGGTGTCCGTTTTGTATTTCCACACGCACCCTCCATTCCTGTCACAATTAATGGCGGCATGGTTATGCCTGCCTGGTACGATATTATCGACATGACCATGGACAGACATATTGATCATGATCAAATCATGAAGTCATCTGCTGAGATTATTAAACTAATTCAGCGGGAAATTGAGCGTGGGATAAAATCCGAACGCATCGTCATTGCCGGTTTCTCCCAGGGCGGTGCAGTTGCCTACCAGGTGGCCCTGACATATGCCGTACCATTGGCAGGATTAATGGCGCTGTCTACCTATCTTGCAACCTCTGAAACCATCAAACCTCATCAGGCCAACCAGAACCTGCCCATTCTTATCTGTCATGGTACATATGACATGGTGGTCCCGGAGCCGCTGGGTAAGAAAGCTGTTGATGCCATTGAATACCTGGGTTATCACCCGGAATACCTGACCTATCCTATACAACATAGTGTCAGTGCAGAGGAGATAGCGGATATATCAGATTGGTTAATTAAAGTCCTGAAACTCTGATTTCTCAGGTGATCTCCATCTCCTGGTATAGGGCCTGGAAAGACCCTGTCAAACCACAAAAGTAAATGTCATCAGTCTCCTCGATCCTGAATGACTCAGGAAAATTCAATATAACTGCATTGTTTCTGACAATGCCAATGATGGCACATCCCGTCATGTCATGGATTGTATTTTGTGATAGATGAAGACCTGCCAGGTTTCCAGCCGCAAGCTTAACCAGTTTCACATGAGATTGTCGTGAAACCATATCCCCCAGGATGTGATGAGCAAGTAACTGTCCAAACACTTCACTGACTGAAATAGCGAAATCGACTCCTGCCTGCTGGCAACGGCCAACGGTCTCCTCTAATTGAGTATAGCCAATCATTGGTACATCCGGGGCATAGTTTCTAAGTACGGTGGATGCCAGTACCGAGGTATTATCTTCTTCACAGGTGAGTATCACGACACGTGCGTTCAGGACATCGACATGGTCGTATACATCTGTATCGAGGATATCGCCAACAATGTCAACACCATCGGCCTCCTCATTAGCAACAACACAAACAGTTTCACCTGCTGCCTGTAACATTTCCACAAGTTTATTACCGACGTCACCAAATCCGATTACGACAACCGGGCCCTGTTTGGTAATCGGATGTGATATCTCACTTATTCGTCTGATACTGTCCGGGGTCCCCACAGCAACCAGTATCATGCCAGTCTTAAAGTGCCCATCATTATTGACACCTTTAATATCCACACGCAATTCTGCATATATACTGCAAGAAAACTGTAACAACAAAATTATTAATGGAATGTACTTTAACGGCATATTGGAAGATTTGATTACCTGAAACTATACTAGTTCAAGCCTGAATTATAGATAATTTCTATTATACAATGTTTGGTTCAGACATGTTTTCTGGTGAAGATTCAGGAGCCATCTCATTTAGAAAATCTTCAACATGTCCTGCTGCATCGTCCCTGCTTTCAAAACGGGCAATATGAAATAATGCCTCACCCTCATTCACCAGGGGGATATTGGTCCTTCCAATAATAATCCCTCCGGAAGTTGCCATAACATTCTGCTCTATTTCACCAAAAGGGTCAGAGACTATACCGAGGATTTCTCCTTTTCTCACACTTGCACCCTGAGATTTTATCATCCTCAACATTCCACTTTGCGGTGCCCTTACCCAGGTACTGGATTTAGCAACCACCGGTTCCGGCCTGGATTTTCTACGGGCTATTTTTCTAAGCATTCCCAGTTCACGCATCACTGATATGACACCCTCAAATCCTGCGCGGATTGCCACCTCATTAAAGCGCAAAGCTTCTCCCGCTTCGTACACCACGATTGGTATATTCATTTTCTCTGCCGATTCACGCAATGAACCAGGGACTATATTGGTATTCAATATCACTGGAACTGTAAATGCCATGGCCATGCGCTCGGTTTCCGGATCATCCAGTACTGCCCTGACATGAGGCAGGTTATCACGATGTACCGCAGCAGTATGAAGATCAATTCCATAATCACATTTTGCGACGATTTCATTGAGAAAAATATTGGCCGTTCTCGATGCCAATGACCCTTGATCTGATCCTGGAAATGACCGATTCAGGTCCCGTCTGTCTGGAAGGTAACGGGTTTTATTTATGAAGCCATAGATATTGACAACCGGTATGGCCACCAGTGTGCCGCGCAAGTATTTAATTTTTTTTGAATGCAGGATACGGCGGATAATTTCTGCACCATTTATTTCATCGCCATGAATAGCGGCTGACAAAAACAAGACCGGTCCAGGTTTCTTACCATGGACAACCGATACCGGCATAGTAATTCCAGTATGGGTATAGAGATCCGGCACCCTGAACTCGACAGCCGCGCGCTCACCCGGCTTGATAGCGCCATCGCCAATTTGAAATGCCTTGCGAACCATTAATGTCCGCCCTTGGTGCGGGTTTTGCCCTGTTTTGCATTTTTTTCAATGAATTCAATTATGGTCCCGGCTATATCTTTTTGGGTAGCCTTTTCTATGCCCTGAAGTCCAGGTGATGAATTGACTTCCATCACGACAGGGCCACGTTCTGCTCGCAGAATATCCACACCACAGACATTCAGCCCCATGGTATTGGCTGCCCTTAATGCGGTCCGTCTTTCTTCAGCCGTAATTGAAACCACCTCAGCGGTCCCACCCCGGTGGATATTCGAGCGGAATTCACCCTCCTGTCCCTGACGCTTCATGGCAGCAATGACCCGTTCTCCTACCACAAAACAACGGATATCTGAACCGCCGGCTTCCTTGATAAATTCCTGGACCAGGACACTGGCATTGAGCCCCAGAAAAGCTTCAATCACACTTTCTGCGGCCTTTCTTGTCTCTGCCAGTACTACGCCTATACCCTGGGTACCGGACAGGAGTTTAATCACCAGCGGCGCCCCCCCCACCATTTTAATCAGGTCCTGGATATCATCCGGTTTATTTGCGAATCCGGTTATGGGTAGTCCTATACCTTTACGTGCAAGTAGTTGAGAGGCACGTAACTTGTCGCGGGAACGGGAAATGGCAACAGATTCATTTAACGGATAAGTCCCCATCATTTCAAACTGTCTGAGTACAGCCGTTCCATAGAACGTAACCGAAGCACCAATTCGGGGAATAACGGCATCAAACTGCTCAAGGACCTCGCCGCGAATATGGATTTCCGGATTTTTGGATGTGATGTTCATATAACAATGCAATACATCCAGTACCCGCACTTCATGTCCTCGGTTTTCTGCAGCTTCAACCAACCTTTTGGTTGAATACAGGTTTTTATTTCTGGAAAGCACAGCAATTTTCATGTTATTTCCTCTTAAACATTAAGGCGTGTTTTCTTACCCTCTCACCCAGCAAATAAGAATGATTTGGGTCGACACATATGCCCTGATCCGAAAGCGCAGACCTGCCAAGCAGCATCCGGAATTTCATGTCATCTCGACTTGTTAAAGTGACTTCCACTTGTTGCTGAAAATCACCTATCCTGACCTCTGTTTCTATCACATAACGTTCTTCTTCATGTCCACCGGAATCACGCACATTTCGCTTATCCTTAATCTTCGCTTCACATTCAACAATAATGTCTGTTCTTTTCTGCACGGGATGGATATTAAACTTCACATATGGATGACCATTTATCACATGCTCTTCTATATAAAAGGTATGTAATGCTGACGTCCTGGCACCGGTATCAACCTTAGCCTTAATAGCAGGAATACCCAGTTCTGGCAGGGCCACCCATTCACGCCAGCCAATGATATTGTTTACATTATGTAATTCCATACTAATCTGTATTAAACAAGGAGAGCTATTACACCAATAATATGTCTGTTATGAAAAGTCACCTGGGTTGAGCACACGTACCTCACGTTGTGGATAGGGGATCTGGATATTATTTTCTTTCAGGGCATTCCAGATCATATGCAGCAGATCTGCACCCACATGGTTTTCGCCATCATCTATACCCTCCATCCAGAATTCCACCAGGATATCGATACCGTTATCTCCGAAACCGACAATTTCAGCGTCTGGCCTCTCCTCTATGGGTACGTCATCCCCACTGATAACTTTTGGATGACTGGCCACCACCTTGCGCATGACATCAAACAACAGGTCGAGGTCCGTATCATAGGCAACTGAAAAATTCAGAGGATAACGTTGCTTCTGATTTTTGTGGGTCCAGTTGACAAAATTGGTAGTGATAAACTGTTCGTTGGGGACCATGATGTCTTTACCATCATAGGTCTCAAGGATGGCTGAACGCATATTTAATGCTCGAATCTTCCCCGAGCGACCATCTTCAAGTTGAATGAAATCACCTACCGTAATTGATCTGTCCAAGAGTATGATAATTCCGGATATAAAATTTGACGCAATGGACTGTAAACCAAAGCCCAACCCCACACCCAGAGCACCACCAAATACCGCCAGGGCAGTGAGATTGATCCCCATCAACTGCAACAACAAGATAAAGACGATAAAGTAAAGGGTCACCTGAAATAATTTTGCGACCACTTCACGGGTGCCGACTTCGAGATCTTCCTGGTTGCGGATCACCTGTACACCAATGTTATTGGAAACGCGTCCTAACCAGAACAGGATGACGCCGAATACCAGTAACCTGGAGATCCCATATAGCGATAACCTGATATTCCCGATCTGCATATAGATGGAATCCAGGAATGACGTAACCTCATCCAGCCAGCCAAATACCTGCAAGATGGCAATGGGGATGACAATCCATTTGATCATGGAGCGGACCAGTTTTTTTTTGGTAAACCGGGTGATGATTAAATACAGGGTAATGATAATAGCAATACTTTCAGCCAGCTTGATTAACCAGCTTTGCTGTATAAATGAATCACTGATTTGCTCTGAGATGCTTAACAATAGAATACTTAATACGGGGACAATAAGATCACCAGCGTTATGGATCTGTTTTCGTAATGCGAGCAATCGGCCAGGTCCAGGCTCATTTTTTAATATAGGTATGGTTTGGGTAAACACCCAGTCCATTGCAAATGCAATAATGACTGCAAGTAAAATGATCCCTGCCTGCGAGTAAAATTGAGGACTGGTTGACCACTCAAGCATATTCTGCATGAGTAATTCCAGTTGTTGCCTGAGAGATTCTATATTCATACTCTATATATTAGGGCTAAATTTCCTTATTATATAGCGGTATTTTCATATTAATTTAAATTTATAAAACTGAATTTATAGCATCTCGAACCAACCGTTCCCCGGACATGCATATCAACCTCAACATCCGAGGGCTTAAACAACCTGCCACCCTGGCAATCAATTAACTCAGCGCCAAACTGGCCCATGAAGGGAATACCATATACAATCTGGGTCTTGGACAATCACCCTTTCCCGTCCCTCAACCTGTGGTGGATGAACTCAAGGTCAATGCCTACCAGAAAGATTACCTGCCTGTACGTGGTCTCAGGGAGTTACGTGACGCCGTTGCTGATTTTAATCGCCGGCGCCAGGGTATAGATTGTAAACGCCAGGATGTTTTGATCGGGCCAGTTTCAAAGGAACTGATGTTTATCCTTCAACTGGTATATTACGGTGATCTGGTGATCCCTACACCAAGCTGGGTCTCATATGCTCCCCAGGCACAGATCATCGGCCGCAAAATTTACTGGGTGCAAACCACCCCTGAGAACGATTGGCGCCTGATGCCTGAAGAGCTGGACAAGATTTGCAGTGAAGACTCCAGCCGTTCCAGGATTGTTATTCTTAATTATCCATCCAACCCTACGGGTGATACCTACACCAGTGATGAATTGAAACAGATCGCCAGGATAGCCAGAAAGTATAAGATCATATTACACTCTGATGAGATATATGGTGAGGTCCATCACCGTGGACAACATGTGTCTGTTGCCAGGTATTGCCCGGAAGGTACAATAATCAGCAGCGGCCTGAGTAAGTGGTGTGATACCGGTGGTTGGCGACTGGGGACATTTACCTTTCCAGCCAACCTTCGCTGGTTACTGGATGCCATGGTCGCCAGTGAAACCTATACCTCCACCAGCGCCCCCATATAATATGCCTCCATCCGGGCGTTTTCCGGCAGGATGGAAATTGAAAAATATCTCAGCACTTCCCGCACTGTTCTGCGTTACCTGAGTAAACATATCTACACGAAATTAAAATCATTCGGTGCCACTCTCTCGCCCCCACGCTGGTGGTTTTTATTTTTTTACCAGACTTCAGCCCGTTGAAAGAGAAATTGGCAGAAAAGGGCATCCATGATAGTCCAACGTTATGCAGAAAATTAATGGAAGAGACCGGCGTGGCGACCTTGCCGGGTAATGAGTTCGGCCGACCGGCAAATGAAATGACACTCAGACTGGCTTATGTGGATTTTGATGGTGCCAGGGCATTATCGGCATATGATGAACTGGAAAACAAGGAAATAAAAACAGAATTTCTGGAGATGTATTGCCCCAATGTCATCAATGGCATCAACCAGCTTTGTGACTGGTTAAAGTAGAAATTGATCAGACATTGATTAAAGGGTACCACTGAAGGTCAGGAAAACCCTTGGCCCCCGTGTCTGGTCTCGAAATTCATGTGTATCCAGAGGAGTCAGGCCTCGCTGCCCGATAAATCTGTCCCGGGTCCTGGTGTCTGGCATATCCAATATGTTCTCGGCAAAAAATGTAATCTTGATACCATACCAACGGGTCGTCTCAATAAAAGCATTCAAGTGGTAACCTTCGGTAAGGGTTTCAAGCTCATTCACCCTGAAACGCTGAACATCATCCCGCTCAGACAATGCCCATCCCCAGGATACCCGTTCTGATGCAATGTCATGTCGAAAATCGATACTGTAGGCAAATGTGTTCTCAAGTTCCAGGTTGGTGGGATCAAAGGTTGAGCCTATATGTGATAAAACCCGCCCGTTTCCGGTGACCGGATCAACTACAGTAGAATCCTGCAAGCGTCCTACCAGTTTCAATCTGGCTCCCTGCAGTCCAGTCCAGTCAAGGTCATGGGTAGACTCCAGCTCAATACCCCAGCGACGGCCATTACCAATATTTCCAGGGGCTTCAAAGTCATCAGTCAATGGCAATAAATCCAGGACATCTTTTATCCAGTGGTGGAAGGCCATGATATTCACCACGCTATCACGACCAAAGCGTTTCTCATGCCCCAATTCTACCTTCCATGTCTTGTAGGGGCTCACATTCGGGTTCCCCAGGGCCAGATCATCATCTTCCAGTACAGTGGCACTGATAAAATCAAATAGATCGAGTTGTGAAATTTCCCGCGCAACCCTAAGTCGTGTCTGGTCCCCCTCACCAGATGACCAGGTTGTAACAATATGAGGTTTGAAAAAGAAAAAGTTTCTCTTTTCTTCAAAGTCACCGGTCTGGGTTATGGTAGAGACCTCTGCACCTAAACCGTACTCCAGTTCCAGGTTGCCTGCACTCCAGGTGTCCTGCAGGACAAAATCCCCTCTCACTTCTTCGACTTTTGAGTTTGCCCCAGGGACTTCTACCTCCAGGGGCCCGTCACCCCTGTCATCCAACTGTGAAAATTTTCCATCCAATATATTATAGGCGCCTTCAATGTTTAGCTGTATGGCATGGTCGGCTATCCCGGACCAGTCAAACTCCGTCCGCATAACACCTTCCGTGGTCACATTAAACGTATCGGTTTTTCTGTTCAGGGTCATCAATCCAGTTTCATCAAAGAGCTGCTGGACCTCGACTGCGTCATCAAATTTCCGATAAAAGAGAAAAATAAATTTCCCAGTCAAATCCTGTCCGAGAGGACGTTCAAGATCAAAACCGGATTCAAAAAACGGTCTATCAGACTTTTCCTTTATACGTTGTTCCAGTGTGTCACCAGCGGGAGTTAACGCTGTCCTCAGGGAAAAAGATTTATGTTTGTGATCTACAGTGATGAAATTGGTGTTGGACCTGAACAAGGTCTCGCCAAACCATCTCTCCAATGTCAGATTACCTTTATAAAAGGTATTCCTGTTGTCCCGTCCAACCAACCTGGTTTCGATTAATGTATCTGCACTATCAAATATATCCTCTGTGCCGTCCCTGCCGACACGGGATTGCCTGCCGCTCAGGCCAAAGTTGTAATCGAAACCAAAGGCACTGTCAGAGACGGAGACGTTAGCTGCCGGAGAAATACCCCCATAGCCAAACGTCCGCCTGAGAAAGGCTTCCCATTTAATTGATGCCGTATCTTCTTCATTGAGAATGACATTAATCAAATTTGTTTGTCCGCGTAAATCGATGTCCCTGACCTGGCCCCTGATCAATTCAATCCGCTCCACGATCTCTGCGGGTATCCTGGCGAGTATGTCCTCTGGCTGGTCCTGCTTGGCGCTGGGCCTGCGATCATTAATTAAGAGATTACCCAATGCACTGCCAATTCCCCTGGTGTCATTATTATTTTCCAGTAAAAAGCCGGGCACCTGCCTGACCATGTCCAGGGCCGTTAAGGGTTGGTAGCGGTCAAAAAATGAATTGGGGTAGCTGACAATATCTTCAGTGGTGGTGACAATACCTGGGACGCCGGACGATACCTGCTGGCCATGCTCATCACCCCGAACTGAATACGATATGAAGAGGTTCGCCAATAAGATAAAGCAGGTAAATAATTTAAGTGACATATATTATGAAAAAACCAGTGATTTGAGTCGAAATCTTTTAAAATTCAGAAGGTAACAAAAATCCTTACAGTGATTGAGGAAGAAATGAGTATATTAAACACGTAATCTAGTAAATTAACTTGCTGCTACCTTTTTTTATGAGATGTCCAGGAAATGCGGCACGCTTCTGTAGCCTTACGACATAGTCCGTAAGACCTGGTAAATCTTTCAATAACTTTAATGACGCGGCCCAGAACAGATCATAACAAATTATAATATCGGCAGCGGTAAAGCGATTGTCAATCATATATTCCCTGTCCTGTAGATGTTTATCGATCACAACCACTGCATTCATATATTCCTGCTTAGCTAATTTAATTGCATCTAGTGATCTATCTGCCTTGGGGTAGATCAGCATATGCTTTCGAATAGACCACAGGTGGGGTTCCATTTCAGCAATACAGAAACACATCCATTGATAATAGTGCGCACGCCCAATAGTCTGAGATTCAGGAATGAGTTTTTTTTCAGGATACTTTTCTGCAATATAAGTTGTGATTGCCGCAGATTCAGTAATGAACTTGCCATCATCCTCAAGTACGGGAAGTTTTCCATAAGGATTAATGGCCAGAAATTCTGGTGTTTTATGTTCACCTTTTGTTAAGTCAACAATGATACTTTCAAACTCCACGCCAGCTTCACGTAAGGCCCAATGTACACGCATGGAGCGACTGACATCAAATTCATATAGTTTCATATTTCATCCTGACTATAGTGTAAAGCGAATATACTCACATTAAACTTTTAAATGACAATCTGAATCAGTTACTACCCACCAGAAATTCTGCCGTCATCGGGGTATGATCTGAAAGCTTGTTCCACGGATAGTGACTTAAGGTATTGCAGTCTACCAGCTTGAGATTTCGATAATAAATTCTGTCTAATGCTAACAGGGGGAACCGGGATGGATAGGTCTTTGCATGGTACCCATGTGTTGCCATATGGACCTCGTTCAACCCGGCACCTGCAAACAGGTATTGACTGGCATGGTCGCTCCAGTCATTAAAATCACCGGCAACAATCAGGGGGGCATTACCCGGTATATCTTTAAGAATGCGTTGTTTAAGACGATTTAGCTGATGATTACGGATTACCTTAAACTGGTCCAGATGCAGGCAAATGATATGTAGGGTGTGCCCCGTCTCCGGCATTTCGATCACACCGTGCAATAAACTCCTGCTGGCACGTTTGAAGAATGACACATTTAAATTTTCCCATTCAACAAATGGGTATTTGCTCAAGATGGCATTGCCATGATGGCCGGAATTGTATATGGCATTTTTGCCATAAGCGTAATGTGGCCAGACCTTGTCAGCCAGATATTCATATTGAGAGACTTCAGGCCAATCATCCAGCTTTCCGGCCCAACCTGAATGTTCACCATATATCTCCTGCAACATGGCCACATCCACACCGGTTTCCTTGAGTAACTCACGGATCTGATGCAGGATAAATTTACGGTTAGCGAAATTAAATCCTTTATGGATATTATAGGTAAGAATATTAAACCGGACAGGTGCAGGATCTGTCATGTGTGGTAATTAATGTGAAACCTTTCTGTTAGTAACACATTAAACCTCAGGTTTCATCAGATTGTTAATGACAATACAGACCTATTCAGATTCCTGTAAGGCCACTTTAATTTTCTGCAATTCCTCTTCCGTCACCCGGGCGATTTCCATGAGTACATCACGGTTTTCAAGTTGCGTGGCCTGCTCTTCCCAATCTGCATCCAGGCCGGCCTTCATGTCATTTTGAATTCTCTCCAGGCGTTCTTCCAGTTCGGCCTTCTTGGCCAGTAAATCCTGCTTTGTCGTACTCATAATTCCTTCCTCTTATAACTTTTCATCAAGGATAATTGGGGTTGTAAATCAATGTAATGACATGAATCATATCAACTCCAAACTGATTTTCGAATGATATTACCGCGATTACCAGTGTTTTAACCATTCCTTTCCTCGTGAAGCCTGTCATTCCAGCTTTGCTGACACTACAATGGCCACCCTGCTTGATATTTCCTGGACAATACATGAATACTGAGGCCACACAGGCATATTACGAAAACAGCCCGGTCGCCCGCTGGCTGGCGCTCGCCAGTATCAGTATTTCAACATTCTGCGTCTCCATCACCATGTCTGCAGTGAACATCGCGGTGCCGGCCATTGCACAGGATTTTAATGCCAATGCCATCCTGGTGGGCTGGGTACCAACTGCATTTTTGCTGGCCAATGCAATTTTCCTCATCCCCGCGGGCCGGGCAGCCGATATTTATGGGCGTAAAAAGATCTTCCTTATGGGCATGACAGTATTTTGCCTGTCATGCCTGATGGCCTGCCTGGCACCTAACATTGAAATACTGTTATTGACCCGGTTACTACAGGGCTTTGGCGGCGCATTTGCTTTTGCCACTGGCCTCGCCATCATCATGAGTATCTTCACCTCTGAAAATCGCGGTACGGCCATCGGTATTTCTGCGGGGACACTCTATTTTGGTTTATCTTGCGGCCCGGTCGTAGGCGGTTGGTTTACCGAACACTTTGGCTGGCGGGTGGTGTTTTTATTCCCTCTGGTACTGGGCACAATTTCCCTGATACTGATACTCCTAAAGCTTAAAGGCGAATGGAAAAATGACCATCCCGGGAAAGTGGACTACCTGGGCGCAATCATTTTCGCCATCTCAGCAAGCTGTCTTTATATCGGAATATCATCTGTTCCCGGCATGCTGGCGACCATATTACTGGCCATCGGTGCGGCATTGATGGCGGTCTTTATTTATCAACAGACCCAATGCGAATTTCCCCTGATCCATTTCAAGGGCATCATCAACAACCAGATGTTTGCCCGATCACTGATGGGCAATGTCTGTATCTACTGGAGCAATTACCCGTTTATATTTCTCTTCAGTCTGTACCTGCAGTTTATCCGTGACATGTCCCCTGCCGAAGCCGGACAAATTATGGTATTACAACCATTGACAATGGCCATTGTGGCACCCATTGCCGGCAGACTATCTGATCAATTTGAACCGCGTATCATTGCTACTTGTGGCTGCCTGATAATGACCTTTGCATACACCATCCTGCAATGGCTGGATACCTCTACACCCATGCTTATTATCAGTATGGCCATGGTGGTACAGGGACTGGGCTTTGGCCTCTTTACCACACCGAATAACAATGTAGCCTTAACGTCTTTAGACAAGACCCGCTATGGTATCGGTACTGCACTGTTAAACTTTGCCCGGGTCAGCGGTAACATGCTGGGAACGGCAATGGTCTTGTTACTGGTCTCATTATTTATAGGCAAGGTAGAAATCACTCCTTCCCAGTATCCTGCACTCTCCAAGGTTGTCAGTATTGCCCTGGGGGTATCTTTCTTTATGACCTTAAGCGGGGCCTACTTCTCCCATTCCAGACGTCATTCAGTAGTGGTTTGAATGTTAATTTTATTCAATCACTTTCTCATGATGCACTATTTTATATAACGCAGGTAAAACGAATAGCGTTAAAAGGGTAGACGATATCAACCCACCTATAACAACCGTTGCCAAAGGCCTTTGCACCTCGGCACCGGTTCCGACATTCATGGCCATAGGAATAAACCCAAGAATATCCGTCAAGGCTGTCATCAGTACAGGTCTTAGACGTGTAACTGCGCCATCCATTATAGCGGTCTGCAGAGTGACCCCGCGGGCACGTAGGTCACGAATAAAAGACAGCATCACCACCCCGTTCAATACCGCAATTCCAGACAACGCAATGAAACCCACTGCTGCAGTTATAGATAACGGCATGTCCCGGATTGTCAACATTGCGATACCACCTGTCAGTGCCAAAGGTACGCCGGTAAAAACCAACGCGGCATCCCGCAGAGAATTAAATGCCATAACCAGCAATATAAAAATAACCAGTAAGGTCAACGGTATGATGTAGGAAAATCGTTTGGAAGCGGATATCAATTGCTCAAATGTTCCACCATAATCAACCCAGTATCCCGCCGGGATTTCCACAGAGCCAGATACCGCATCCTGCACGTCTTGGACAAAGGTGCCAAGGTCACGGTCACGGACATTGGCCGTGACATAAATACGACGCTTTCCATTTTCCCTGCTGATTTGATTTGGGCCCTGAATTATCTTAACTTCAGCCACTTCGCTAAGTGGAATAGTATTGGATACGTCCACGCCAGCTCCCATAGCACTAATTTGTTTATCCTGTTCTACATCCCTGGCAAATGAAATGGGGAGCCGCTTTATAGCTTCTATATCAGAACGTAACGGTTCATCCAGAATTACCACCAGATCAAAGCGCCTGTCTCCTTCGAATATCTGTCCTACCTTTTCACCCCCTACTGCCGTTCGAAGGGTGCGCTGCAGCCTGTCTACACTCAAACCATAGTAAGCCATACGCTCACGGTTTGGTTCAATTGATAACATCGGTAATCCCGTAGTCTGTTCCACGCCCACATCAGCGGCCCCGGGCACGGCTTCTACCAACGCTGCCACCTCTTCCGCGAGGGCGGACAGGACTTCAAGGTCATCCCCATAAATTTTAACTGCAAGATCCGACCGAACACCGGAGATCAATTCATTAAAACGCATTTCAATCGGTTGGATGATCTCATAGCGGTTGCCAGGTATGCGGGTAATAATCTCCTCCAACTCATTAATGAAATCGGCCTTGGGTCGCTGTGGGTCTGGCCATTCCTCCCTTGGCTTCATCATAATAAATGTATCGGCTACGCTAGGGGGCATGGGATCAGTGGCAACTTCAGCCGTTCCAATCTTGGTAAAGACACTGGATACTTCTGGTATGGGACGTATGGCAGATTCCAACTGCTCCTGCATTTCTACTGCCTGGCTGAGACTGGTTCCCGGTATCCTCAGGGCATGGACAGCGATGTCACCTTCATCCAAACTTGGCAAAAATTCCGCTCCCATCTTTGTGGTTTGTATCGCTGTAATTATAACCAGGCCAATCGCAAATACGACAACCGGAACACTATTCGCCAATGCCCACTTTAATACCGGTTCATATAGCTTTTTCAGTCCCCTCATTAAGATGTTTTCTTTATCTGCGACTTTTCCACTTACCAATAACGCTACTGCAGCCGGAACGACGGTAATGGATAGTATTAGTGCAGAAAGTAATGCGGTTACCACGGTGAAGGCCATGGGATGAAACATCTTGCCTTCAATACCTTGCAGGGAAAATATGGGTATATAAACAATGAGGATGATTATGACCCCGAAAAAACTCGGACGTACCACTTCCTGGGTGGCATCCCTGACGATTTCAAGCCTCTGCTTCAGGTCCGGGATAATATTTTTCTCACGTTGATACAGGGACAGACGCCGCAGACAATTCTCCACAATAATAACTGCCCCATCGATGATCAATCCAAAATCCAGTGCCCCCAGACTCATGAGATTTCCAGACACCCGGTTCTGAACCATGCCGGTAATGGTCATCAACATAGCCATAGGTATCACTGCCGCGGTTATGAGTGCCGCCCGCCAGTTCCCCAGCAGCAATAATAAGATGACAATCACCAATAATGCCGCTTCTGCGAGATTCTGCTTCACAGTGGCAATGGTCTTGTCTACCAGTGATGTGCGATCATAAAGTGGATTTAGCTCAACACCATCCGGCAAAGATTGTTTTATTTCTTCAAGATTTTCAGCTGTCGCCCGTGCAACCTCACGGCTGTTTTCACCAATCAGCATAAATACCGTTCCCAACACCACTTCCCTACCGTCCTGGGTCGCCGCCCCTGTGCGCAGTTCTGTCCCTATTTCAACCGTAGCGATGTCGTCCAGCCGCACCGGCACACCATCACGGATCGCAACAGTAACCCTACGAATATCTTCAAGGTCAACAAGCTGGCCAGGTGAACGGACCAGGTATTGAGAACCGAAATATTCAATATATCCCGCTCCAGTATTGAGGTTATTTTCAGCGAGTGCTAAAAGAATATCATCAATCTCCAGGTCATATGCCAGTAAGCTGTCGGGATGAGGATGGACATGAAATTCCCTGGTATAACCACCAATTGAATTCACCTCCACCACACCGGGGGTACGCAGCAGTTGGGGCTTCACAATCCAGTCCTGTACCGTTCTCAACAACATCGGGTCATGTTCAACGCCCTCACTGCTATTGATCGTATACATAAAGATTTCCCCAAGGCCGGTGGCAATGGGGCCCATCTCAGGGTCAAGACCAGCAGGTAACTGGCTTTTGACTTCGGTCAGACGTTCATTAACCAATTGCCTGGCAAAATAGATGTCCGTACCGTCCTCAAAAATCACTGTGACCTGCGACAGGCCATATCGGGATATAGAACGTGTATAATCCAGAGATGGCAGACTGGCCATGGCATTTTCAATAGCAAAGGTAACCCGTTGCTCTGATTCCAGGGGTGAATAGCCGGGTGCCTCGGTATTGATCTGGACCTGGATATTGGTGATATCCGGCACAGCATCGATGGGCAGGCGCTGGTAGTTATATATCCCCAACAGTGCGAGACCAATGGCGAACAGGATCATCAACCACCGGTATTCCAGGGATACAGATATAATTTTTTTCAACATTTTCGCTGTCCTTAATGGTCGTGACTGGCGCCTGATTTTTCAATATCGGCTTTGATCAGGTAACTGTTTTCAGTCACGTATTCAGTCCCGGGGGCGAGTCCTCCCAACACTTCCATCCATTCATCATTGGTGAGTCCAAATTCGAGCATACGGACCTCATAGGTATCACCGAATTTCCCGTACACCACATCAAAATCACGGAATTGCTGGACACCTGAACGCTTCACGGCAAGAGGGACCTGGTGTTCAGCAATATCCACTTCAGCAGTAATAAATTGTCCTGGCCTGAAGACCTGACCTGTATTGTCTATTGGGATAATGGCATGTATGGTCTGGCTGGCGAGATTGCTCATTGGTGATAATCTCTCAATTTTACCGGGTATTGACCGACCATCCAGGGTTTGTATGGAAACTTGCTGCCCAATATTAATCTTACCCATATCCCTGGGAAAAATATCCAGTTGCACCCATACCTGGGACAGGTCAACAATGGTGTAGAGCGGTTCATTGGCCGTTACTTCTCCCGGTTGGACATTTCGCAAGGTCACCAGACCGTTAATGGGCGCCTTGACCGGGTAGTCCTGTAGGCTTTCACTGCTTTCAACTATCAGCAGGGTGTCTCCGGCAGATACCACATCATTTATTTGTGCATTGATACTTTTTACAATACCCGGGAAACGTGGCATGACCCTGGAGACCCGGTTTGGATCAATCTCTACCCTGCCCGTGAGTATCATGGTTTCACGTATGGTTGCTGGTCCTGCAATTTCGGTACTGATCCCTGCTTCGCTGGCCAGGTCCTCCGGAATCATGGTTCGACCTTCATAGCTCTCGTAGTACCATTCATAACGGCTCCCCTGGTAGATGGCATTAACCGTCACGTTAAAGGAATGGGGTTCCGTCACTACGCCTTCCCCGCGTAAAAAATCTCCTTGCTTATAAAAGGTAAATTGGTCAGATACATTACCCGTTCTCCCTAATACAATCTCGAGTTCGACTTCTGCCGGATCAACTGCATTACCATTACTGTATGGAAAAATTCGAAACTCCGGTGGCACTCCCGTTTCAAAGATGGTCACCTCAAGGGCAAACTCTCCATCTTCAAGCAATCTACCGTTATGTGGACCGCGAGCATAATCTTCCTCAACCTCGCCATGCCCATGACCACCTGCATCATCATGCCCGTGGCCATCCGTTCCATGTTCATGCTGCAGCTGCCATCTAATAATAACTGCGGTTATAACCAGTACTAATATTGTGAGAAAAATATTGCGTATCATAATTTCACCATTTTCCAAGTTGAGCGCCTGTTAAGCGATCAATTTCAATTTTATGTTCGTGGATGCTGACTGCCGTATCAATTATTTGTTTACGTGAATTTCGTAATATCTGTTGTGCCTGGACCAGCTCAAGCAGTGAATAACGGCCTGCCTGGTAACCTGATTCATAATCACTTAACAGACGACTGGCAGCGGGGATAATCCTGTTACTTAATGATTCGTAGGTATCATAGGAATGCTCAAGTTCCTGGTACAATTCAAACAGCATTGCATACAACTCCGTCTTCTTTTGCGCCAGATTTAATGAGCTGATATTAGCCAGGGACCGTGCCTCATCAATATAGGGACTTGCCCTGGACGCAGACCCTAGAGGCACTGAAGCCGAGGCAACAAAGGCAAAATCGTTACTGTCTCCCAGATAGCGAACTCCTGCGTCCAGATTTATATCCGGTTTCTGTCTGCTTTGGGCCAGTCTGATCTTCGCCTGGTACAGGTATTCTTCGCGGACAAACCTAACCAGGGCTGGATGTCTATCCAGCAATACCTCCAGTTCGGAAAATGGCACCAGCTCATCGAGTTCAAAAATATCTGCTTCTACTCTTTCAAATCGAGGTTCTTTTTCATTCCAGAGTGTTGATAGGCGCAAGCGTGAACTTTCCAGATCATGAATCTTATGATTCAGTTCCTGTTGTTCACTGGCAAGGTTAATAATAATCCTGTAACGCTCCGACTCGGGTGTCCTGCCGGCCTCTATTCTCTCTTCAACCAGCCGCTCGGTTAATCTCACCAGTTCCAGCGCTTCTTCCGCGAGGTGGAGATATTCCTGGTCCGCCGCCACATGTAAAAAGCGACTTGCAGTTTCTGCCAGGATATTCAGCCTGTCATAGTCTCTGTCATTTTCCAGTAGTAGCATTTCATTTTTAACTACATTGCCCCTGCTGGCTGCCTTGTTACCCATCTCCAGGGTCCGCGACAGGCTCAATGTCGCTTCAACGCCACCAAAAGCGAGGGCATCTCCGGTCCCGGCAAAATTTTCCATACTAAGTGAAACCTGATCTGCAGGAGGTTGCAGGGCCTGGCGCATCCTGGCGGCAAGTGCCTGTGCCTTATAGTCAGTTACTAATAACCGGGGATTATCTTCCAGTACCTTGATGACTGCCTGGTTCAGGGTTATCACTTCCTGAGCATTAGCATATATCGTCCCGGCCCCAAGCATTACCATGCATAAGGAAAGAATACGTATCATTTTTTTCATTACACGATCTCTAGATTCAAGCAATCCATGGATTGCCAAATTTATTTATGCGAATACGACGTAAACAGGCAAAACACGCCCTATAATACGTTCGCTACTATATGAATTAATGACTAGGAGAAGGTGGACCGCGTTTGGGTGGGGACAGACCGTAAAGAAGAATGCGTGGAACTAGATTGCCGGGTATATGCCTGTGAATTCTGGTCAACACCTGAGGCATAGCGATAAAAATAATCAACAAAATGATCAAGACTGAACCGGGGTCTGCTCCCTCGATTTTTTTGAGGATGAAATCTGGCGTGGATTTTAGTTCATGGACTTCATGATGATCAGAATGCTCATCAGCACCGTGCTGGTCCGAAAAGGTATGGAAATCAATGACGTGCGTCTCATTATTTACCAGATCTGAATGGTGTTCATGATGGACATGAATCTGCAGCTGAATTAAAAACTGCAGGATCATTGCGAAGATCAACAGCCAGCTAAATAACCGATGATTTTGCATAAACTTTCGCCATTGATTCATCTTTTAACATTAAATGCTTTTGGACCAATAGTCTACAAATCAAATAACTTCCTGAAATTAATATAAAATTTATTCTTTATTTTTTAAATATTCAGATTCAAATATCGCATTGATACATTATTGTAAAAAAAAGCATAATATTCCGATAATTAAAATTAATAGTCCACGACACCTAATGATAAGCTTCCAACAATGGATACAGGCACCACAGACTCACTGGTTGAGAAAACTGGTGTTTCAGATACATTTATGGCTGGGCATCGGCCTTGGACTTTATGTCCTTGCCATCAGTCTGAGTGGTAGCGCCTTATTATTAAAATGGCCATTCTATGGCTGGTTTGAACCCAAGTATGTGGTACCTACCGATGACATCCCGCTGGAAGGAGAAGCCCTCACTAAAAAGATGGCGGAAGTCTACGAAGGTTATCAATTGGGCTTTACCACAACGGCCTCGGAACCCACCGATGCCACCTACATTGTCCTGCAAAAAGACGGGGAATACATCCCCCACTACTTTAACCAATACACCGGGGAGGACATCGGCCCCGCCCACCCCTGGCAAATAAAGAGCATACAATGGCTGGCAGATGTTCACGACGATCTGCTGATAGGTGATAAGGGTGTCAAAATTAATGGTGTCGGTGGGGTTTTGTTTGTATTAATGACTATTACGGGATTTATGATCTGGTGGCAAGGACGTAAACGCTGGCATGAGGGTCTCATGATTAAGCGTCAAAGTAATCGGTTGTTCATCTGGCAACTGCATAGCTTCATCGGCTTCTGGTCATTGTTTTTAATGTTTGCATGGGGTGTGTCTGCAATTCAGATTGGATTCCCTGAATACATCTATCCGGTGATCGAGCGGTTACGTAACAGTTCAATGGCGTTCATACCCCTGGATGAGTCGCTACGATTTCTGCGACGGGTCCACTTCGCCCGTTACGGTGAAGGCACATGGGCAAACTGGCTGTGGATCACCGCCAGCTTTATCCCCACCTTGTTGTTTATCAGCGGATTTATCCTCTGGTGGAAACGGGTGATACTGAAACAAAAACGTGCAGAATAGAATAGATAACCATAGCTTTTTATTCACTCTATAGATAATGTCGGCCATGTGCCACTAGGCCGACATTCCACAATATTGATCCTGTGGTCTACCCCCATTTCTCTGCATGATATTTCTATTGCAATAACTCTCTTTCCATAAAATCTCCCATATAATCTGCCATTTGCGGATTGGTCTCTAATATATGGTGTGAATGCCCTATTCCCGGATAAAGCATCAAGTGAGCTCTTTTAGCAAATTTATAAATATGCTTTGTTCCTTCAGCCGCCCAGTTGGTTTCTCCATCAATAAGAAGAATTGGGAAATCCATTTGTGAGATCGCCTGTTCCATTTTGCTTTCAGGCTCATACACTGAAATTAAAATCATGGTTTTGATTCTAGGGTCACCTCTTGCAGCCAGTAAAGCCGACCGGGTTCCCCTGGCTTGACCCACAATACCAATCCTGTTTTGATCCACCCCATGTTGAGAGGCCAGGAAGTCTATGGCGCTCATTGTATCTAATTCAAATGGGCTGGCTAAAAGATTTTCTCTAATTTCTTTCATCTCTGGCGTATCAATAGTTTTCCCCCCTGTACTTTGTCCGCGTCCGCGTAACTCAATACTCAAAACCACAAACCCCCTTCGTGCCATCTCTTCCTCGAATCGATACATAGAATATCTATGCGATCGGGCACCCGATACCATAACTACGCCTGGAATAAGATCGCCATTCTTTCCCAGGTCATCTGGATACCGTAAATTTCCATGGATAGTCCAACCATCTTTCGTCTTCATGGAAACTGCCCGAATTCGACCAATGTTCTTAAATTCCCTGACCAGCCATTTTTCCAATCCATCCATGGTGCTTTCATCAGTACTAAAACGGTTGATAGGATCATCAGCGTGACGAAGAACATTATGTCCACGTCCTGCTGACCATGGAGCCAGCATATAACTATTCTGATTTTTAGACTTTCCATATACCTCTGCCATATCCATAAATACAGCCCTGTCAAGAATACTTGCGGCCACATAAATTGGCGCATCAATCGTAGTGAGGTATTCTTTTGATTTCTTACTTAGGTTTGTTCCAGATAAGAGCACTAATGCACGCGTAGGAATTTCTGTCTCCTGCATGGCCTTTACTGCATGCTCAGCGCTGAATTGTGAGGCGACAATACCCAGCCTGAAACTATCTATCCCCTCATATTTGGCCATAAATTCCATTGCCCCAATGACATCCAGATACATTTTTTCCTGAGTTTTTGTGGAAAACTCATGAACCTCGAGATCCATGGGTTGATTGTCACCCATACTTCTATCACGACCTCTCCAATCTATTACCAAGGTTGCAATACCATTATTACCAGGTAGTCTTTGTGATAGACCGGTCTCATTATCATCAGCAAAATCATTTCGATCATGCTCAATTTCATGAAGCAAAACCAGCCCTGGATATTCATTGTTTTTATCTGCGCCTATGGGCAATCTTAATGTACCGCTTATTGTCCAGCCATCTTCTGTTATATATTCGATTTGTTTAATGTCGTAGTTTTCAATTGCCAATGCAAACTGAGACAAACAGCTCAAAAGAAACATTAAATACATTAATTTCAAGATACGTGACATCATATATACCCCCCATGTTTAATATTTTTTTATCAGAAGAGCCCAGATGGTTAGTGTAATGAAGTTGGAACAATTCTCAATTATTCCTCGTCAATTCAAAGTAGAGTCATTGCTTAGATACTAACAAGTTAGCAGATATTATCGAAAAACCTCTAAAAGTATTCTATCTATATCGATATCTCATTTATCAAGATACCAAGGTGAATTACCTGAAAATTTGGTAAAAGTATCTTAACTTGAATTTCAGTGATTAATCATTACTAAGGTTAGGAACAGAATATCGGTCATGTACCAGGAATAGTCATTTCGATTTGTAGTGAATTGTTGTCTTTCCCTGATTATTTTGATCCACCGTCGTCATTCCCGCGAACGCCTACATGGAAGTAAGCGGTAGAGCGAAGCAGGAGCCAAAACCAAGGCGGGAATCCAGTTTATTGAATTTTTATTCTGACCCTGAATACTTAATGACTACCACAATTCAGGTTGGTTAAGGGATTCAACACAATGTATTTTGCCACCATGTGGCATGACTGAAGAATTTAAATTCAAAAGCTGCCAACCCTCTGGGTATTGCAGGGTACAGGGCGGTATAAAGTTTTTTGCTTGATCTACTTTAAAACCAAACCTGGAATAAAATTGCGAATCACCATAGACAAACACCACAAATTCACCAGAACGGGAAATTGAATCCAGACCATGATTTATGAGAGATGAACCAACCCTGGTGTTCTGAAAATTTGGAGACACTGCTAAAGGTGCGAGGATATAGCCGAAATGCAGATCGGATTCCTCCAGAACAACAGGGCTAAAGGCAATGTGGCCCACTAAGTTATTATTTATGTCCGCAACGAGGGACAGGGTGTTGACTGGATACTGCTCATCTAAAAGTGCTATGGCCAGGTTTGCAACCAATTGCGCCTCTGATGCATCAAAGGCCTGAAGATAGATATCTTCAATCTCTTTGGCATCAGTTTGGACGGCTTCTCTAATCAGCACGGTTTGCCTATGCTTTCACTCTCGTATTTTTCTATTAATGCTGATAAGACATCAGATTTGGTGTTGTTAGGCGGTATATAAGGTATAAGCACCAATGAGTATAAATCCGGCACCGGCAACATAATGTAGATATTTCTCATTAATATATTCCGCTAACAAACTCCCCACCAGGACACCAAAGGCCGCAGATACCACCAGTGCCGCTGAGGCAGCAAAAAATACGGTATATTTACTGACCTCCTTGTCTGCGGCAAATAACACAGTTGCGAGCTGCGTCTTATCACCCAGCTCTGCAATAAATACTGTGGCGAATACGGTTAAAAATATTTTCCAGTCCATTTGATTTAGTGAGAATTATTTTTTACTTTGTTGATATGCCGGACCACGCAGCACTTTACCTGGTGTTGCGCCGGTATGGTCACCATCATCAATTACCAGGACACCATTAACAAGAACATAATGGACGCCGGCTGCATAAGATTTAGGCTGTTCATAAGTATTGGTATCAATGACGGTATCCGGATTAAATACTACCACGTCTGCTGCAAAGCCTTCCCTGAGTTGACCACGGTCTTCCATACCCAATATTTGTGCCGGCAGGGACGTCATCTTGCGCACGGCATCTTCCAGCGTCAATACCTTTGCCTGCCTGACATAGCGTCCCAGTACCCGGGCATTAGTCCCATAATTTCGAGGATGTGGTACACCGGAACTGCGAATACTAGTAGCCTCTATACCCATAGCAGACCCATCACTGGCGATGGCCACCCAGGGTTGGCGCATCACCAGACGTACATTCTCTTCTGATTGATTGTGAAACACACCGCGAATCTTACCGCCGGCAATGGCCATCAGGGTGATAAAGCTATCAGCCGGGTCCCGTTCACCTCTAGTCTCGGCAATATCAGCAAGGCTCATACCTTCATAGATCTTGATTTCAGGTTCTGTGGCCGTGGCCATGACAATACCGTCCCACCAGCCGTGTTCCTTGGACCAGGCAATAAATTCCGGATCCGATTTGATTCGGGGGCGCAATGAATCGTCCCGTAACATCTCGGCAAAACGGTCTGGCCCCTCTTCGCGCATCCAGAGAGGAAAGTTGGAACTCCATTGATGACTCATAGCGGTATAGGGATATTGATTGGCGGTAACGTCCAGTCCACCATCCCGGGCCTGTTGGATCTGATCGACGTAATGCGGCAAGGTGTCCCAGAGGTCCTGACCGCGGATCTTTAAATGCAAAATATGCACCGGAATCCCCGCCTCTTCTGCCACGCGCAGGGCAAAATCCATCTCTTTTTGTTGTTCGAAACCTTCACTGCCGATATGGGAAAAATACACACTGCCGTGACCGGCCACTACTTTTGCCATCTCCAGAACTTCTTCGGGGTGCGCTGGCCCACCGCTTTCAAACCGGGTCACCATCCCCCAGGCACCCTCACGCAGGGAGCGGTCCACCAATGACCTCATCTGTCCCAGTTCTTCTGGTGATGCCGGCCCCGGATCATAGCCTTTCACTACCAGGCGTACCTGGCCTTCAGATACATGTGAGATAATATTCATGGAGATACCCTGACGTTCAATCAAGTCAAAGTATTCTGCAAAGGTCTTCCAGTCGGTATGTAAACCCAGGCTATCCAGGCCGTCACGGGGTGCCACTGAATCCCGTTCACCCATGATATCTACCGTCACGCCCTGCCTTACCTTACTGTGCGCCATACCATCACCCAGCAGATCAGTATGGGTGTGCAGATCGATAAATCCCGGCGAGACCACCAGTCCGGTGGCATTTATAATCCTGTCTGCATCCTGGTCATCAATCTGGCCAACGGCCTTGATGATACCGTCCTTGATCCCCACATCACCGTAATACCAGGGATTGCCGGTACCATCGACAATACGGCCGTCGGTTATAAGGATATCAAATTCTGCTCCGTGAACAGGGACGAACACTGTTAGTAGAGATAATGCCAGGAGGGTTTTACACGTATCACGCCATCTTTTAGCCAATATCATCAGATAAACCTCTTTTAATAACTATCATAAAAGTGTCGTTATTGAAGGTTGTGCCATTGATTTACCACCGTACAGAAAAGTTCGGCAGTCTTCTCAGCATCATATAATGCAGAGTGTGCCTGTTTGGCATCCCAGGAAAGCCCGGCGGCCTCCACTGCCCTGGATAATACCGTTTGCCCGAATGCCAGACCAGCCAGTGACACCGTATCGAATGTACTGAAGGGGTGAAACGGGTTGCGTTTAATATTCGTCCGCTCCACAGCTGCATTCAAAAAGGCAATATCAAATGCCGCATTGTGACCTACCAGGATGGCCCGTTTACAGTCCTTCTGCTTCATATTACCTCGCACAATCTTGAAAATATCTGTTAACGCCTTTTTCTCCGGTACTGCAATCTGCTTTCTGAATGGATGATCTGGATCGATGCCGGTAAATTCTAACGCGGCCTTGTCAAGGTTCGCGCCTTCAAAGGGTTCAACATGCCGGGTAATGCTTTCCTGAATAGACCAGTTACCCTTCTCATCGGCATCCAGCGTAATGGCGGCGATTTCCAGCAAGGCATCGGTCCTGGGTTCAAAGCCTGCCGTTTCCACATCAATGACGACGGGCAGGTACCCTCGGAATCGTTGTGCCACAGGGCTGGTAGCCTGTGTTTGTTCATTCATTGGGATTGCAGTTTCCATTGCAGTGTTTCACCATACATAAGTGGGACCACCTCATCATAACCAAAGGGTAATGTCCTGGGCACCTCCCAGGGCTGCTTTGATAGGGTGACCTGTTTTGTATTGACCGGGAGACCGTAAAACCTTGCCCCGTTCCTACTGGCAAACTGTTCCAACTTATCGAGACGGCCCTGGTCTTCAAATACCTGGGTGTAAATCTCCAGAGCATTAACTGCCGAATAGATCCCGGCACAACCACAATCACCTTCCTTACTGTCTTTTGCATGGGGGGCACTATCGGTCCCCAGGAAGAATTTTTCATTACCACTGGTTGCTGCATTTACAACGGCCTGTCTATGTTCTTCACGTTTCAATACCGGCAGACAATAATGGTGTGGGCGTAAGCCATTTTTAAATAATGCCCCACGGTTATAGATTAAGTGTTGTGGTGTAATGGTGGCTGCCAGGGTTGCCGGTCCGCTTGTCACAAACTCCACGGCGTCACGGGTAGTAATGTGTTCTAGCACGACTTTGAGCCCACTGAACTGATTCAGTAACGGGGTAAGGACTTCTTCAATAAATACTTTCTCCCGGTCAAACGGGTCCACACCAGGATCGGTGACCTCGCCGTGAATTAGCAAGGGTACGTTTGCTTCCTGCATCCTCTCAATAATGGGATAGACGTTCTTCAAATCCCTTACTCCAAAATCAGAATTGGTAGTGGCCCCTGCCGGGTAATATTTCACTGCATGGACACTGTCTGAATTTGCAATGTCGTCTATGTCCTCGGGACGGGTCTTTTCCGTCAGGTACAGGGTCATCAGGGGTTGAAAATCTGTATCCTCCGGCAGGCATGAAAGGATACGTTGGCGGTATGCCATTGCTGATTCTACCGTTGTCACCGGCGGTCTCAGATTAGGCATGATAATAGCTCGCGCAAACTGCCTGGCACTGTCATGAACCACACTGTTTAATGCTTCTTCGTCCCTTAGGTGCAGATGAAAGTCGTCTGGCTGAATTATCGTTATAGAATCCATATATACCTGTAAATTCTCTGTAAACTATTAAGGTATCACAAGCCAATACCTTTGTCTGATATGCTAGCGATTGTTGATCGATTGTGTATTCGTTTATTATGTTACCGGACGAAAAAAGGGAACACCATGAAATATAGAGAACTAGGAAATACCGGTATTGAGGTCAGCAGTGTTTGCCTGGGCAGTATGAACTGGGGCACCCAGAATACCGAGGCTGAAGGCCATGCACAGCTGGATTTGGCTGTTGAATCGGGTATTAACTTTATTGATACCGCGGAAATGTATCCCATACCTCCCGTTGAGGAGACCTACGGGCGTACGGAAGAGATAATTGGCACCTGGCTGGCTAACCGGCAGGACCGGGACAAATTGATCATTGCCACCAAGATTGCACCACCGGGAAAAAACCGCCCCTGGATCCGGGGTGAGGACAACAAGCTCGATAGCAAAAATATCCGTCAGGCAGTGGATGATAGTCTGAAGCGTCTGCAAACTGATTATATTGATCTATACCAGGTCCACTGGCCGGAACGCTTTACCAATTATTTTGGCCAGTTGAACTATACCCACAAACCGGAACGGGACGGCACCCCCATAGAAGAAGCACTGGAGGCGCTGGATGAGGTGGTCAAGTCCGGCAAGGTCAGACATATTGGTATCAGTAACGAAACCCCCTGGGGTGTTGCCGAATACCTGCGAGTGTCACGGGAAAAATCCCTGTCGAGGATTGTGTCGATTCAAAATCCCTATAACCTGTTGAACAGGACCTTTGAGATAGGGCTATCGGAAATCGCTATTCGGGAAAAAGTGGGACTGCTGGCCTACTCTCCGCTGGGATTTGGCGTGCTGACCGGCAAATATCTCAATGACCAAAAACCTGAAGGCGCAAGGCTGACGGACAATGAAGACTATAAACGATATACCAATAAAATCGGCATGAAGATGACAGAGAAATATGTCGCCCTGGCCAGGAAACATGACCTGGACCCAGCACAGATGAGCCTGGCATTTATCCTGACCAAACCGTTTGTCACCAGTGTCATCATCAGTGCGTCAAAACCAGACCAATTAAAAACCAATATCAGCTGCGTTGATCTTGAGTTACCCGAGGAAGTGATCAAGGAAATAGAATCATTGCACTTCCAGCAACCCAACCCATGCCCATAAAGACTACAGGATAATATATGGAATTAAGTCAGCTCACTGCAATATCACCCATAGATGGTCGTTATGGTGACAAGACCAGTGCACTCAGGGATATTTTCAGTGAATACGGTCTGATTCGATACCGGATTATCGTCGAGGTGAGGTGGTTACAAAAGCTATCGGAAGTGGAAGGCATAGCGGAAGTCCCTGCCCTGTCAAAATCTGCTGGCAAATTACTTGAGGACATTATCCAGTCATTCTCAGAGGATGATGCTAGGCGGGTCAAAGAAATCGAGGCCACCACGAACCATGATGTAAAGGCGGTGGAATATTTTCTAAAGGAAAAATTCAGTGGCAATGACGAACTCAATGCCATCAATGAATTTCTACACTTTGCCTGCACTTCAGAAGACATCAACAACCTGTGTCATGCATTGATGTTAAAAGACGCCAGGGAAAAAGTTATTGGTCCGCTTTTAACAGATGTCATCTCCCAACTTGCTGGTTTATCACAAACTCATGCAGATCTTCCCATGCTTTGCCGTACCCATGGTCAACCGGCCTCACCTTCCACTCTGGGCAAGGAAATAGCCGTCTTTGCGCAACGCTTGAACAGACAGCTGGAACAATTTAACGCCTGTGAAATACTTGGAAAGATTAACGGTGCAGTTGGTAACTTCAATGCCCACCTGGCCGCTTACCCGGATGTAGACTGGATGGACGTTTCTGAATCCTTTGTCACCTCCCTGGGTCTCACCTGGAACCCACATACTACCCAGATTGAATCTCATGACTACATGGCGGAATATTTTCATGTGCTTTCCAGGTTGAATACAGTCCTCATTGATTTTTGCCGTGACACCTGGGGATATATCTCCATTGGCTATTTCAAACAGAAGACCAAAGCAGGTGAAGTAGGATCATCCACCATGCCGCACAAGGTCAACCCCATAGATTTTGAAAATGCCGAAGGAAACCTGGGGATTGCCAATGCTCTGTTAGGACACCTGGCGGAAAAACTACCCATTTCCAGGTGGCAACGGGATCTCACCGATTCCACATCCATTCGTAACATGGGGACAGGGATTGCCTACATTGTCATTGCCTGTCAGTCCTGCCTGAAAGGCATTGTCAAACTGGACGTTAATCCCGAAGTCATTGCCCGGGACCTGGACCAGAACCAGGAAGTCCTCGCCGAGGCCATACAAACCGTGATGCGTAGATATGCCGTTGAAAAACCCTACGAAAAACTCAAGGAACTCACCCGTGGCCAGCGTATTACCCAGGCGCAATTGACAGGCTTTATTGACAACCTGGAAATCCCAGATCAGGAGAAAACAAGGTTAAGATCCTTATCTCCCGCCAGCTACACTGGCAACGCAGAAGAACAGGCCAGACAGATAGTTCAAAAGCTGAAAACCTAGCTTTCATTCGCATGTACTAGTGATTCTCCAAAATAAATGCATGTATAAGCTCACCGACTTTATCATCTGGATTATTCATTGCAGTGATAATGGTAAAGTGGTCCCGGTTTGAAACCTGCTTTAATGAAATGGAATGATTTCCAGCATGCACCATTTGAGAGACAAACCGTTCAATCTGTTCCTGCCGCCAGTCTTCATCGCCATCGGCATATATCATCAACATGGGTGATTTCCCGGGTTTAATATGTGGTGTCACCGAGGCATTTAACCAATTGTGGGGGTCCTCTCCCCAGACATCTTTGGGTCTGGTCCTGGCTGTCTCTTCAACATATAAAAATGGACTAATAGGGACAACACCTTTGATTGAATCAATTTCAAATCCATGGCCAGTTAAATGCATGGGGTCTAATCCCAGTAATACGGCAAGATAGGCGCCAGCAGAATGACCCGACAAATAGACGCTTTCAGGATCACCGCCATATTGGTGTATATTGGCTTTTACCCAGGCAAAGGCCGCAGCGGCATCATGCACATGCCCGGGATGTTGAACATCGGGTGATAATCGATAGTTGGAAGAGACAACGCCAATGCCTTTCCTGCATAGTCTGGCCGCCAGACCTTCACCGTCTACCTTACTGCCACCTTTCAATGCCCCACCGTGTAAGTATAAGACCACGGGAACGTTATTGGCCGATTGTGGCATGAAGATATCCAGCATATTTGTATCGACGGTATAGTTTACCGAGTTGATATATTCTATATCTCGATAGACTGATAACCCAGTCAGATCCTGCTCACCTTCATTCAGGAGGGGGGCCTCCAGATCTGTGGAATATGTTATATTTATCATGTGATTAATATTATCAAGAAGCCGTGCTTTAATCTTTAATACCTGGTGTTTCATAGATTCTTTCAGGCGCATTCTCAATATTTTCATAGTCTTATGTTGTAAACATACCGCGATCACTCTAGGCTTGAGCAATTTACAATTAACCTGGCTGATATGTTGAGGATGTTTCATAAATTCCTGCCCATAATTCTTCTGTTGACTATGTATAGTCAATGGGTCATTGCACAAAGTGCTTCTGAAGAGGACAGTAATAAGGTTGTCAACATTAACCGGGTCGACTCCATACCTGTCATCGATGGAAAAATCGATGAATCGGTATGGGGGCAGGCAGAAGTCCTCACAGATTTTCATCAGACCCGACCTGGTAACGGGGACCCGCCCTCAGATCCCACTGAAGTCTATTTGATGTACGATGATGATGCTATCTATGTTGCTGCAAGAATGTACGACAGTGAACCGGGTCGAATTGCCGCGCCTACAGTAAGACATGGCTCGGGCCTGGGACGCGATGACCGGATCGTCGTCATCCTTGATCCCTTCAATACTGGACGCGGGGCCTACCGGTTTGAGACCAATGCCAATGGAATCCGCCACGAAGCACTGTATGACAGTGTAAGTTCATTTGAGAGTGCCTGGACGGCGATATACGAATCCGCTGCCTCAACCTTTGAGGGTGGCTGGGAAATGGAAATGGCCATCCCCTTTAAGACACTCTCATTTGATCCCAATATTGATACCTGGGGATTTAATTTCGGCCGGGGAATTCGTCGCCGGGGTGAAGAGATCGCCTGGGTGTCGCGGAACCGTCGATATAACGCGAGTATCCTGGGAAAGATGACCGGTTTATCCGGGATGGACCAGGGCGTAGGACTGGACGTGGTCCCTTCCCTATCTGTCAACCGTCAACGAACATATGATCCGGGACATAATGACTGGAACTTTGAACCATCTCTGGACGTTTTCTACAAGGTCACGCCGTCATTAAATGCATCTCTGACTATCAATACAGATTTTTCTGCCACTGAAGTAGATGACCGGCAGGTAAACCTGACCCGTTTCAATCTGTTTTTTCCTGAAAAGCGCGATTTCTTTCTCAATGATTCTGATCTATTCACATTTGGCCGCATTGGTGACATTAGTAACGAGGCCACCTCCCGTTCCAGTGACAATAACGGCAGACCATTTTTTTCCCGTAGATTAGGGCTAAGCGGCACCGGCAGGCCAGTTGATCTGCAGACCGGCGGTAAACTCAGTGGCCGAATCGGACGATACACGGTGGGTTTATTAGGGATACGTCAGGATGGACTCGGTGATGTGAATACCAGCAATATTTTTATTGGACGCGTTTCTGCCAATGTCCTCAATGAGTCCAGTATTGGCATGATCGTCACATCCGGTGATCCCACATCTAATATCGACAACAAACTTGGCGGTGTTGATTTTCGATACCTCAATACACGCTTGCCTGATGGCAAAGAACTGGAAGCCGATGCCTGGTATCAAATTTCAGATACGGATGGACTAGATGGAGACAATGCAGCATTCGGTGTAGGGATCAGTATGCCAAGTAATTCCGGCTTTCGTGGCGGGCTTCACTACAAACAGGTGCAGAGAAATTTCAACCCGGCGCTGGGCTTTGTCAGCAACTCAGACATTGAAGAGGCAACGGCTGATGCCGGTTACACCTGGTTTCCAGACAGTGACATTATCCAGGAAGTGTTTTCAGGGATAGATATTCAACGGACAGAGTTTATAGGTGGGGGCCTGCAATCTCAGATCCTGTTAGGTAGGTTATTAGAGATTGGCACTAACTCCAGGGATTCCTTTAGTCTTCATTACAGGCAGAACAAGGAAGTCATTACTTCACCATTTGAAATATATGATGATATTAATAAAAGCGTCATCGTCCAGCCTGGGACATATTCATTTGGGGAAGCATCTGCCAGCCTGTCGACGGGAAGCCAGCGGGACCTGTCAGGCAGTGCCACTGTCTCCTATGGTGATTTCTTTGATGGCAACCGGACCAATCTGTATGGTGAAATTGTCTGGCGGCAATCCCGTTATTTCAGGATATCGGCCTCTTATGACTGGAATGATATCAACCTGTCTGGAGGTAATTTTATGACTCGCAACACGCGCCTGACCACTGAAGTTAATTTTTCCCCTACTCTTTACTGGGTCAGCCTGGTCCAGCACGACAATGTTTCTGAAGTCCTGGGTCTGAACACCCGACTGGTATGGATACCCACTGCCGGTCAGGAGGGACTCATTGTTTTCAACCACAGGATGCAGGATGAAGACAAGGACAATTCATTCCGTTCTGAGCTAAGTGATATTACCGTCAAATTTAATTATACATTCCGGTTTTAAAGTACCATCCAAAACTCGTCACAAACTTGACAGCTATTATTAAGTTGTGACAATGACACCTTATGCAGACATATAACTTCACCATCAAGGAAGTCAGCTGGGACACACATAAAGACAGTATTATGATGATTCGTGAAAAAGTCTTTGTCATTGAACAACATGTTCCCATGGAAGAAGAAATGGATGACCTGGACAGCCAGTGCTGGTTTGTACTGGCCGAAGATAAAGACGGTAATCCTATTGGCACAGGGCGATTATTACCAGAAGGTAAAATTGGCAGAATGGCCGTCCTCATGGAATATCGGCATCAGGGTATCGGCAGTGCCATTCTCAAGGCATTGATGGAGGTGGCCAGATCACAGTCTATTGAAGGATTGTATTTACATGGCCAGACACATGCGAAATCATTTTATAATAAACATGGCTTTGTGGAATTCGGGGATGAATTTGAAGAAGCCGGGATACCTCATTATAAAATGAGATATAGTCCTCAAACCTCAGTGGTTTAATATGTAATAATGACAACATTTAATGCAACTACACCCAAAAATCTAAATGTATAAATTCAATAAATCCATACTGGGCGAGACCGAAGACGAGGTGGAAATCGCATCCAGCGAAGAAAATATCTATGCAACCAATGCCATGGCAGCACAGGCAAACCAGACCATAGATATTATCAGCCGAAGACTGGATCCGCCGATTTATGATACACCTGAATTTATCGAGGCAATTAAACAGTTAATATTAAAATCTTCACGTGCAAAGGTCCGGGTGCTGGTATTCGAACCTGAACAAATCGTCAAACGGGGGCACAGGTTGGTGAGTTTATCCATGGACATGAGTAGTTACATTACAATAAACGTCCCAAATAAGGAGCACGATAGCTTCAATGAATCCCTGTTTGTGGCAGATGCCAGTGGATATATATACCGTAAAGAATCCGAACGCTTTGAAGGCAAGGTCAATTTTAATGATAAACGGGCATCGCGATTTTTGATTCATGAATTTGATGAGATGTGGGGGAAATCAAGGAGTGATCCCAATTTGCGCCGCGCATTATTATGATCCGGAAATTGTTATTGTCTGCATTGCTGGTATGGTTGACGAGCACCCATGCGCAGCAAATGCAACTGGAAATCATCCCTCTGAAAAATAGAACAGCCGAACAGATCATTGAAGTGGTCAAACCACTTATGCCGCCCGGCGCTACAATATCAGGGATGAATAATCAGTTAATTGTAAAATCAACACCGGGCAACCTGGCGAAAATAAAGCAATTACTCAATTCTATAGACCAACGACAACGTCGCCTGTTGATCTCGGTCAGTAATCAGCAGGATCTCATATCGACCGACCAGTCCCAGTCCATTAGTGGGCAAATAGACTCTGGTAGTGTCTCCATATGCAACAGGCAATCAAGAATTGCCAGAGACCAAAGGACTATCATTTCCGGTGCAGACAGCGAAGGAAACAGAATAAGCTATAGTGTAAATAATCATCAGACCACCACCACTTCCAGCAACACATATACTGTTCAAACCCTGGATGGCCAACCGGCATTTATCCAGTCCGGTTTGTCGGTATCCATAGAAAATCAACAGGCCATTATTAACCAAAACGGTGTCGTTGTTCAGGATACGGTTGAATATATCAGTGCAACATCGGGCTTTTACGAACTGCCCAGGGTCAATGGTGACAGGGTGACACCAAATCAGACCGCTGTCAGGGGCCAGGTAACACCAACTTTTGTCGTACAAAACGCTCAAACCACTGTATCGGGCGGACTTGGAGAGTGGATTCAAATAGGCGGCTTAAATACTGCCTCGGGGAATAATAACTGGGGTATACTTTCCGACAATCAGAGTAAACAGACAGATTCACGGACAATACTGATCAAAGTGGAAGAAATCCGGTAAACTGTCGCTTTCAAACCACGCTATAGGTCCGAAACACTGTGATGCTCGTTGCCTGCGGAGGAACCGCCCTTTCACAATTTAGGATAGATAAAAAACTAGCTTCGCTGAAATCGGTCTGTCCATCTATACATTCCATTTCTACACAATTCCTCTACCTCGCGGACGCGACAGAAGAATTGAGTAAAGATGAATCGTTAATACTTGAAAATCTCGTTGACGGGAAAATATCAGGACTCAATAACACGCCTACATCTGCGTCGTATATTGTGATACCCCGTCCCGGGACTATATCACCGTGGTCAAGTAAGGCGACTGATATTCTACATAATTGTGGACTGGCAAAAATAGAGCGTATTGAACGGGGGATACTCTGGCAATTTCAATTAGATAACCAGACTGATACCTCACAAGCGGGGTTTGAAGAGATCGTTTCTCAAATCCATGACCGTATGACCCAGGTTGTTATCAGTGAGATCAGCCAGTGCGAAGCATTATTTCAAAACAGCAAACCAAAACCGCTGACTAATATAGATATCATGTCGAATGGTAAACAGGCCCTGATAGACGCAAACATGAGTATGGGCCTGGCATTATCTGATGATGAGATCGACTATCTGTACGAGGCCTTTAACAAACTGAATAGAAATCCCACTGATGTAGAAATCATGATGTTTGCCCAGGCCAATTCTGAACATTGCCGGCATAAAA
This sequence comes from Candidatus Eutrophobius brisbanensis, assembly GCA_038131795.1. Lineage (GTDB taxonomy): Bacteria > Pseudomonadota > Gammaproteobacteria > Eutrophobiales > Eutrophobiaceae > Eutrophobius > Eutrophobius brisbanensis. The sequence goes on from JAYPQE010000003.1 coordinate 1,195,105, forward strand.
TTTTCAATGCAGATTGGACCCTAGACGGTCAGACCGTCCCTGATCGGTTATTTGGCATGATTAAATCTACGTTTGAGGCCAATCCTGGAAATGTGCTCTCTGCATATAGTGATAACGCTGCTGTTATGCGCGGTTACAAGGCAGACCGTTTTTTCCCGGATACCGATACCTGCCAGTACCAATATACACAAGAAAATATCAATATCTTAATGAAGGTGGAGACCCATAATCATCCCACCGGAATATCGCCATTCCCAGGTGCTGCCACCGGGTCGGGCGGTGAAATCAGGGATGAAGCTGCCACGGGAAGTGGCGCCAAACCCAAGGCAGGCATGTGTGGATTTACCGTGTCAAATCTAAAAATACCAGGACAAAACATGCCGTGGGAAGTTGATTTCGGCAAGCCTGAACGGATGGCCAGCGCCCTGGATATTATGCTTGAGGGCCCCATTGGCGCCGCCTCATATAATAATGAGTTCGGCCGCCCTGCCCTGAATGGTTTTTTTCGGACCTATGAACAACAGAACCCGGATACGCTAAAGATATATGGTTATCACAAACCCATTATGCTTGCCGGCGGATTTGGCACCATTCGCGATCAACACATCAAAAAAGGTGTCATCCCAGATAAGGCAAAACTGATTGTGCTGGGTGGGCCGGCCATGCTGATTGGATTAGGTGGCGGCGCGGCATCTTCTGTGGGCTCCGGCGAAAGTGATGCAGAACTGGATTTTGCCTCGGTCCAACGAGACAACCCGGAAATACAAAGGCGTTGCCAGGAAGTCATTGATCGCTGCTGGGCAATGGGGGACAACAATCCAATCATATCAATTCATGACGTTGGTGCAGGCGGACTATCCAATGCCTTACCTGAACTTGTACATGAGAGCCAACGGGGTGCCACATTCAAGTTACGGGAAGTTCCCAATGACGATCAGGGTATGTCGCCCATGGAAATTTGGTGTAATGAATCTCAGGAGCGATATGTACTTGCCATCAACTCTGAATCGTTAGCGGTATTTGATGGGTTATGTCAGCGAGAACGTGCCCCCTATGCGGTCATAGGCGATGCGGATAACAGCGGACAGTTAAGGTTGGAAGATTCTAACTTCCAAAACCTGCCCATCGATATGCCCCTGGATCTACTCCTGGGCAAGCCGCCTAAAATGCACAGGCAAGTGGAACACATTGATTCGGCCGAAAAAGAATTGTCGCTGGATAAAATTAATTTTGCTGATGCCGTAGAAAGAATACTGAAACTTCCTACAGTAGCCGACAAACGGTTTTTAATTACCATCGGTGATCGGAGTATTTCCGGCCTGGTGGTCCGGGACCAGATGGTGGGGCCATGGCAATGCCCTGTTGCCGATTGTGCTGTGACCGCCGGTTCGTTTAATGCGTTCACAGGTGAAGCCATGGCTATCGGGGAACGAACGCCTGTTGCTGTTCTTAATGCCCCTGCATCAGGACGTCTTGCCCTGGCAGAGGCCATCACCAATATTTGCGCTGCTCGCATAACCCGCATTGAAGATATTGCCTTGTCAGCCAACTGGATGGCGGCATGTGGCCAGCCAGGAGAAGATGCAAAACTGTTTGATACCGTTAACGCCGTGGCCGAACTCGCCAGATCATTAAAAATCTGCATTCCGGTAGGGAAAGATTCCCTGTCAATGAATACTGTTTGGGACACAGACGATGAGCCCCGCCAGGTCTACTCACCCTTATCCGTCAATATCACGGCATTTGCACCGGTTAGTGATGTACGTAAATCCTTAACACCACAAATCCGAAATAATGATGACTCGTGTTTACTGCTAATCGACCTGGGCAATCAAAAAAACCGGCTGGGAGGCTCCTGCCTCGCCCAGGTCTATAATCAATTCGGGACTGAAACAGCCGATCTGGACAACCCCGCCCTGCTCACCGGTGTTTTTCAGGCCCTACAGTTACTCAATGAAATGGACTTACTCCTGGCCTACCATGACCGCGCCGATGGAGGTCTCTTTGTGACCTTATGTGAAATGGCATTTGCCGGTCACACTGGTATAGATATCAATATAGAAAGTAAAGACGACTCTCTTCTACCATTGATGTTTGCAGAAGAGCCCGGCTGTGTTATTCAGGTTGAAAATAAAAATCTAGATAGCGTCATTAAAACCTTTGAGGATGCCGGCATACCGTCTAATTTGGTTCAAAACATAGCCAGACCGAACTCAGATAAAGATATAAAAATATCCCATCAATTTAAGAGTGTTTACCAGGCAACACTTAGCACACTACATAAATACTGGTCCAGCACCACACGGTCAATGCAAACCCTGCGTGACAACCCGGAATGTGCGGAACAGGAATTTCAGTCTGTTATCAATATGGACGATCCAGGGCTCAATGTGCATGTGTCATTTGATATGTCTGCCAGTACACCTGCAATTTTAACTGGCATACAACCTAAAATAGCCATCTTCAGGGAACAAGGTGTTAACGGGCAAACTGAAATGGCCGCCGCCTTTGACCGGGCTGGCTTTAATGCCATTGATGTCCATATGAACGACCTCCTGAGTGAAAAAGTATCACTTGCTGACTTTTCAGGGATTGTTGCCTGTGGTGGTTTTTCTTATGGTGATGTATTGGGTGCGGGAGGAGGATGGGCAAAATCCATACTCTATAATCAAAAGCTGCGGGATGAATTTCAGGGATTTTTTGAACGCATTGACACCTTTGGACTAGGTGTCTGTAACGGCTGCCAGATGTTTTCACACCTACGGGAACTGGTGCCCGGCGCCGCCAACTGGCCTGATTTTCTCAAAAACCGGTCCGAACAATTTGAAGCCCGCCTGGTAATGGTAGAGGTACTGGATTCACCTTCTATTTTAACCAGAGACATGGCCGGATCAAAAATACCCGTAGTTGTTGCCCACGGTGAAGGCCAGGTGGTCTTCAAGCCTGAGCAGGACATTAATCAATCTAATCCAGTCATGCGTTATATTGATAATTTAGGACAAGTAGCAAAATCCTACCCTGCCAATCCCAATGGTTCAATAAATGGCCTCACAGGATTCACGAATGATGATGGCCGATTTACTATTATGATGCCGCACCCTGAAAGAGTATTCCTGAGCAAACAATGGTCATGGAAACCTGATGACTGGCACCATGAAGAAACCCCATGGATGAAATTATTCACGAATGCATTTCATCAATTGTGACCTGAGATTGATAATCAAATAATCTGCCCCTGGCCCCACTTCAGCACCCTCCCTTAACACAAACCCGAAAATAGTCCTGTTGCGCAACGATAACTTGCGCCCACATTTGCTTTCATACCAAAGTATTTTTCAGTTGCATAACGACAACGAATCCATATTTTTTACGTATTTGCAATGACTGGAAATTCATCAACTATGCTTATAGACAGGAATGCACTTTAAAAACATAAAACGGATCATTTCAAACTATACTAATGTGCACATACAGTTTAAATCTATTTATTACACTGGCTAATTTACTATGCCATTTCAGGCAAAGCTATATCTCGATTAATGATATTGAACAGCATTTTGTTCAGGGTCATGTCATCAATGGCTGCATTTATCTTTCCTATAAGAACGGGTTTTCTATAGAAGAAACCCATGCCTATTTATTACTTATCAATTATGCCAACCGTAATGGAGATACAAACAACAGAGATATTCAATTCAATTATCTTGACGAACAACATGTAACCAACCTGATTTTATTCCTAATGATTACTAGTTGCCTGTTTTCAGCCAAAACACAAGCAGAGTCAACAACCACTGATGATTATTATTTAAACAAAACTGTTACACATGAACAAATTAACGACTATCTGAATATATCTGAAGATCTGGATAAAGCAGAAACTGAAGGCGAGCTGATAACATCATTGATTAACTGGATAAATAATAATTCTTCCTTTGATTATAAAATTGATGAAATTCCATATATATATAAAGTAAAAAAGGAAAGGATGCAGCAAATAGCAGTGAAAATTACAATTCCGGCTTCCGTTAATCCTGATTCCGGAAAAATAAAGGGTCTATATAACTTCAATAGTAAAACAATATATATACTTGATACTTTTGATATTGATGACGAATCTGACCGTGGAATTTTATTGCATGAATTAGTCCACTTCCTGCAATTTCAGCATGGTGATGATGTCTTCTTCGAATGTAAACAGCAACTGGAAAGTTTTGCATATAGACTCCAGGCTAAATTCTTATTTGGCAGGGATCACCCCATCCACATTACCGGGGAACACATACGGCGAGCCAGTCACTGTCAATAAGGCAACGTTTCCAGGTTTATTGAATCAATAAATGACAGTTACATACTAATGTTTATGACTGAGATCATCATAATTTATAAACATCATTTAATGATGGTATTTCTATATCCCAGTGAAATTTGTCTTTTAAGTATACCCTGAATGCATCCTAGGCCTGAGGCTCACCATGAACAATGAATGTTTTTTCAGGTGGCCTGGGCAAATGGGACAACCATTCTCCCAGCTCGACATAGTCTGCATGGGCTGAGATGTTCTCCATATTCACCAGCCTGGCTTTAACCGGGACATATTCGCCGTGAATCTTCACGCTGTCACATCCTGCCAGTATTTTTGCCCCCCTGGTACCAACAGCCTGGTAACCCACAAATATAATTACATTGTCTTCGTTGGGCAGGTATTGCTTTAGATGATGTAATACCCTACCCTCCGTCAACATTCCACTGGCACTGATTATTATTTTTGGTTGTCTGCTCAACTGTAATTCTTTTGACTGGCTAATCGATCGGGTAAATGTAACCATATCGAATATTTCACGGCACTCGTCTTCACTCAGCCGATGCAGTTCATGATTTTTACAAAACATTTCGGTGGCATTAATTGCCATCGGGCTATCCAGAAAAACAGGTAATTCCGGAATAGCATTATCTTTAAGCAGTCTGGAAATGAGGTATAAAATAGTTTGAGCGCGCCCGACTGCAAATGCTGGGATAATAACTGTACCAGCACGTTCAACTGCCGTATGTATTTCCTCTTTTAATACTTCCTGAGGCAACAGATCAGCATGTTTCCTGTCACCATACGTCGACTCTATCAGCAGGTAATCTGTCTCGTTAAGGGGTGCGGGAGGCAACATCACAGGATCATCAGGTCTACCAACATCACCTGATATGGTAATTCGCAAATCTTTTTGTTTTACATGTACAGATGCGGCCCCAAGAATATGCCCGTTTGGTCAAAACGATACTTTCACACCTTCGACAGGCATAAATTCTTCACTAAAAGGAATACTGACAAACTGCTTCAGTGCACTTCGTCCATCTTTCTCTGTATACAATGGTTTAGCCGGGTTATGTCGAGAAAATTTATGCCGATTGGCGTAACTGGCCTCTTCTTCCTGTAAAAAACCTGAATCCGGGAATAATATCTTACAAAGGTCAAATGTCGCGGGGGTACTATATATTTTTCCTGCATACCCCTGTTTAATCAGCGCTGGAACAAAGCCACTACGATCCAGATGGGCGTGGGTCAAAATGACTGCATCTATAGCTGAAGGCTCTATCGGAAACGGCTCCCTGTTTCTCAACCGTAATTTTTTCAGCCCCTGAAAAAGTCCGCAATCAACTAAAATTTTGTGCTTGCCCGTATCCAACAAGAACCTGGATCCAGTTACGGTTTCTGCAGCGCCTAAAAACTGAATTTTCACATGCGTATTATTATCTGGTTTATATTAAAAGCAATATAAATCTAAGTAATGAGTCAATTAAACAAGTTTGATAGAATGATTGTATATTTGACTATAAAATATTAATTTATTGAATACCTGGGGTTTCTTTCAGCCATAAATAATTACAATGCAGATTTTATCAAAAATATTTGTTCCAATTGATGTCAATACATTCAAAGTCACCCCACCTGAAGAAATCACAAAAGAAAAATTAAAAAAATACTCTGATATTCATGCATGGAAATTCAATCTTGCGCTATTAACAGATATTGGCCTCATCGCACTTGCCATTTTCATATCTGAATATTTCTGGTTCAACCCTTATATTTTTATATTATCTGTTATATTAATTGGTGCCAGGATGCATGGACTTGCCATCCTGATGCATGACACCACACATACCCTGGCATATAAAACACGAAGTTTTAATTTATATATTGGTGAACTCATTGCATGGTATTTAGCTATGCCTATGAGCGGATATAGAATTAACCACCTGCTACATCATAAAAAACTTAATTCTGATGGTGACCCAGACTGGGTCAGGAACAAAAATGTCTTTTATGTTTATCCAAAATCAAAACTTCAAAATATTTTATTTGCATTTTTACTTCTCAGCGGCATTACTTACTTTCCAATAATTTATATTTTAAATAGAAATTTCTCGCGGTATAAATATAACAAGATCGTGGATGTGCTCAGGGTTATTACATATATAGCCATTATCACCCTTGCTATTACATTTGATTTCTGGGAAGAAATTTTACTGTATTGGCTTGTCCCCACAATGACTTTTTTATTTTTTTTACTGGCGTATAGAGGGATGGCAGAGCACCATGGTAACCTGGAGTATACTCATCTATACAACAGTACCAGGCATGTCAATTCAAACTGGTTTGAAAAATTCTTTTTAGTCCAACACAATGCAGAATATCATTTAACACATCATCTAATCCCTTAAGTACCTTTTTATAATTTACCTGCTTTGCATAATGAATTAATGAAGAATGACGTTTATAAAGATAATGCGCACATCAATGATGGTTACTTGAAAGGGTTTGTGCGTGAAATTACAATTTAAATTCCAAAACCAAATGGTTCTATTAAACATTTTTATTAAATTTTAAAACAAGTACTTTGCAGAATATTTATGAAAAATTGGCAGCAGATATTACTTAGTCTAAAAATGGCAAGGTGGAAAATATGGGAAGGATTTATCGATAAATTCCCACTACTTTCTCCATCGGCAGATTTAAAAGAATATAAGACCGGGCACATGCCGGTCCCCCCTGCTTCACTGCGGCTACGCGTAGGTGAAGCCAGCAGACATATCTATCTGATTACCGGCGAAAGGCTCTTTCGTCGACTTCTAAATCAATTAAAAAAATATATTAAGCTGGAGGATTGTCAGTCTATATTAGACTGGGGATGCGGTTGTGGACGATTAATACGTAACTTCCCGGAAGTGGTACCGAGCCATAGGTTGCATGGATGTGATATTGACCCCGATGCAATTAAATGGTTAAAGGAAAACTTCCCTGACATGGCATTTGAAGCAATTTCTCCTTATCCTCCTACACACTATAGTGACAGCCAGTTTGACTTTATCTACGGAATTTCAGTCTTTACACATTTAACTGAACAAACCCAGTTTATGTGGCTGGAAGAGCTCAAACGAATATCTAAAAAAGATAGCATTGTTGCGGTGACAGTTCATGGTGAAACAACAACAGACCCATCCCTGGCTGATCCTTTATCTGAAGCCGGGATTGCAGATCGTAAAGGAGACAGGTGGATGTTTTTCAGGCATTTCCTGGACGATGGGTATTATCGTTTGACGAAACATCGGAAAGATTATGTAATAGATAAATGGTCCAACTATTTTGAAATTCTGGATTTCGTAGATAAAGGAATTGGACGCCAGGATCTGGTGATTATGCGTAACTCACTAAAATAGTGAACTGACGCAAACACCTGTCATCTAAAATAACTGGAGTCAACCATGCTTATTCAACAAACCAGCGATATTAAAACATCTAAAATAACTTCCAAAGCGGATTACCTCTCCCGTCGAAAATTCATTTCATTAACCAGCAGTAAGGTATTATCTCTCTATATTTTACATGCCAGTCTGGTTAAAAGTGGCGATGTCATGGCAGCTGAAAAAATTGAAAATTTCATAAAGAATACGGACTTTTCAACAGATGAAGAACTCACCAAATACTCATCTATTATCAGCTATAATAATTTTGCTGAATTTGGTCTGGACAAAGAAGACCCGGCGGCCTATTCGGGTGACTTCAAGCCTTCACCCTGGAAGATAAAAGTAGAAGGTGAATGTGATCGTCCCGGAGAGTATAACCTTGAGGACATTATAAACCCACATCAACTTGAGGAGCGTATCTACCGGTTGAGGTGTGTAGAAGCCTGGTCCATGGTTGTCCCCTGGATAGGCATTCCCCTGGCAGACATCCTTAAAAAGTTTAATCCAAATTCTAATGCCAAATTTGTTGCCTTTACGGCCCCCTATCAACCTGATGTGATGCCGGGGATTGGTAAGGTGGCCTATGAATTCCCGTTTGTTGAGGGTCTTAGAATTGATGAAGCCATGCATCCACTTACAATTTTTGCTGTTGGATTGTACGGAGAAGAATTATTAAACCAGAATGGCGCCCCCATTCGATTAGTTGTCCCGTGGAAATATGGTTTTAAAAGCATCAAGTCCATTGTTAATATTAATTTTGTGAGGGATATGCCTCCCAATACATTTAACAAGTTTGCGCCTGATGAATTCGGATTTTATGCCAATGTTAATCCAAATGTCAGACATCCACGATGGAGCCAGTCCCGCGAACGTAGAATAGGAAATTTTTTCAAACAGGACACGCTAATGTTCAATGGGTATGCTGAGCAGGTCGCTTCTTTATATTCCGGAATGGATTTAGAAAAATTTTATTAAGCTGATAGTTATATTTAATGTAACTTAGTGAAATCAATAACTGAATTTAGCTATAGGTAATTAATTAAAGGTATCAAAGAATGTTAATACTCAAACCCTCTGATATAAAATCTTCAGAAATCACCAGCAAATCAACCTATTTATCACGAAGAAATTTTTTAAAAACCTCGATCAATACCGGAATTGCCGGTTCAGGACTTATACTTGCTGGTAATACCTCTGCAGCAAAATTAAATGATATTCAAAAAAGCCGTTATTCAACCCTGGAGGAAGAGCTGACAGATTTTGATGATATCACCACCTATAACAATTTTTATGAGTTTGGTATGGCAAAGGAAGACCCAGCCAGGTATTCCAGTCAATTTAACCCTAAACCCTGGACAGTAAAGATTGATGGCGAGTGTAACAAACCAGGGGAAATTGGCCTGGAAGACCTTCTAAAACCGCACCCGCTGGAAGAAAGAATTTACAGACTACGCTGCGTTGAGGCCTGGTCTATGGTTATTCCATGGGTAGGCATTCCACTAGCTGATGTTTTAAAACGTTTTGAACCAACCGCAAATGCCAAGCACGTTGCATTTTCTACTGTATACAGGCCGGATGAAATGCCCGGGCAACGTTCACGGGTACTACGTTGGCCTTACAAGGAAGGTTTAAGGATCGACGAGGCCATGCATCCTTTGACCATTCTTGCAGTTGGACTCTATGGCGAAGAGTTATTAAATCAAAGTGGTGCACCTATCCGTCTGGTTGTCCCCTGGAAATATGGTTATAAAAGCATTAAATCGATAGATCACATCAGTTTCGTAGAAGATCAACCCCGGACTGCCTGGAATGATGCCGCTCCAAAAGAATACGGTTTTTATTCAAATGTAAATCCAAATCGAAACCATCCACGATGGAGTCAAAAAAGAGAACGCCGAATTGGAGAATTTTTAAAACGGGACACCCTTATGTTTAATGGCTATGGGGATCAGGTTGCTTCTATGTATGAAGGAATGAATCTGCTTAGATATCACTGACGTAGAATATATGCAGAAACTAAATAAGCCAGTTTTATTCTGCGTCTCTTTAATACCTTTTGCTGTACTGATCTATAACGGCATAACAGATGATCTAACAGCCAATCCGATCGAATATATTACTCACTACACCGGTGACTGGACCCTTTATTTTTTATTATTCACGCTTTCTATCACCCCGCTCAGAAACCTGACCGGTAAAATAGTTTTTACACGATTTAGAAGGATGCTTGGATTGTTTGCATTTTTCTATGCGTGCTTGCATTTCCTGACATACTTTATACTGGATCAATTTTTTGATTTTAATGCCATTATTGAAGACATTATTGATAGACCGTATATCACGGTAGGATTTACTGCATTTGTTTTACTCATCCCTCTCGCTGTGACATCAACCAAAAAAATGGTACACCGCCTGGGGAAATACTGGCAACGATTGCATAAGTTAATTTATGTCATCACCGCTCTGGGTATCCTCCACTATTTATGGTTAGTCAAAGCTGACATCACCATGCCTGTGATATTAGCGCTAGTGTTTGCATTTTTAATGACATTACGACTTCCCTGGGCAAAAAATGTAAAAAAAGTCATTATTTCTGAAAGCTAACCAGCTAAATTATGGAAATTTAATCTTTTTTCGTTAATCTGTTACCTTGACCAATATTCCAGGTAGCATATGAAACAGCGCATAAATAAGGACGATATTCAGCTTTTCAGAAAAGCTGTTGGAAATGTCGAGCCTATATCACAAAATAAAGTCCTGTTATCTCAAACTAAAAAGAAAAAAGCCCGGCCTGCATTAAATCATCGTACGCATAATCATAATGGGTATTTTGATATCTCTTTATCGGAAAGAAGTTCCGAGATTGGTCCCAATGATGTACTTATATTTAAACGTGATGGAATTCAAAACAAGATATTTAAAAGGTTAAAACGGGGCCAGATTCCTGTTGTTGCCGAATTGGACTTACATGGACATACGCTTTATCAGGCAAAAATTGCCCTTGAGCGTTTTTTTCATCAAATAAATAAAATCAATGTCCCCGGTTGTGTACGAATAATCCATGGCAAAGGCTATGGTTCACAACACGCAACGCCTGTCATTAAACAGTGTATCCCCGGGTGGTTGCAGGATAATACTCATGTAATGGCTTATTGTTCCTGTCCGATATCAGATGGCGGTACTGGCGCAGTCTATGTTTTAATAAAACGAGGATAAAAAGCTGATTTTTTCTGTATATACTACTATTATTCAAAACAATAATACTAAAAAGTCATGGATGATATGACACAAATAATATGACTACAGTTTTATTTAAAGATGTTAAAAATTTTCCCATTACGGAAAATGTCTATGTTGTAGATGACCAATTAACCAGCCGTGTCATCATGGAAAATATCATCAAGAGTATTGGTGACAATATTAAGGTATCTGCTTTCGATATACCTCAAGATGCGCTGGAGGCGACATACCACATCCCACCTGACTTAATTGTTGTTGATTATAGAATGCCAAAAATGGATGGCGTTGAATTTACATAAAGGGTCAGAAATATTCCAGAATGCATGGATGCACCCATAATTGTATTCACAATAATTGATGACAAATCTGTAATGTACGAGGCACTGGAAGCTGGCGCGACGGATTTTTTAACCAAACCTATCGACCATTATGAGTGTAAAGTCAGGTGTCGAAATTTGCTCACGCTGAGAAAGCAACAAAAAATCATTAAAGAGTGTGCTGAAACTCTGGAAAAGGTTGTCTTCAATTCGAATGAAACAATTCATCAACGAGAAAAAGGGGCACTATCAATAATCAACAAGCTAATTGATATAAAGGGCAACCATGAAGGTTACAATCAGTTAAGAATGGGCATGATAGCTATGTTGATTGCCAGGGAAATAGGAATGGAAGAGAAGTTCTGTAACGACCTGGAGATTGCCGCCCCCCCTGCATGATATCGGTGAAGTAAAATTACCCTCTTATCTATTGTTAAAATCCGGCGAATTGAGCAATGACGAATTTGAGATAGTAAAACAACACACCACCTTTGGGCATGAATTACTTAAGTTAGGAGACTCCCCCGTCTTAAATCTTGCCGCCAACATTGCTTTACACCATCACGAAAAGATTGATGGCACAGGTTACCCAAATAAATTAAAAGGCAATCAAATCCCTATAGAAGCAAGAATCTCGGCTGTGGCTGATGCATTTGATTCGATGACATCAAAAAGAAATCATAGGCCGTCCCTGTCCACTGAAGAAGCTATTGAGATAATCAAAAATGAGATAGATAAATCATTTGATAAAGATTGTGTGATAGCGCTCATTAACAATATAGATGCGCTTTCTCCTCCTCAAATTGGAAATTAAATTACCATTTTAATCCTATTGCTTTTTAAAAAAAGAAATAGAATCATTAACTATAAGTTAATACAAAGATAAGTAATTTACTATTTAAGAAATGATCCAATGTGTTGCATTTGCAGTTGCATACACGCAACCATCCTCATCTACTACTTTTGCTGACAATATTATTTGTCTCTTTTTACGTTCATTCACATAAGCCTGAACATATATATAGCCAAGGGATTCTGGAATTGGTTTTTTAAATTTAACTTCAAGTTATCGTGTAAAATTAGGTGGGGCGACTAACATACTCAATGGCCCGAAAGTATTATCAATCGCTGAAGCAATCATTCCTCCATTCATATTACGAAATTGATTTAGAAATGTTTCTTTTACAGGAAATCTAATTTCTACTGTTTCTTCATCTAAGCTATATTTTTATTAATTGACCTTCCATTGTCACAAAAGCAGTAGGAGGTATTTGGATTTCGTTCAGTTTATCCCCAAAATTTCTCACTAAAGTTTCTTTTAATTCCTCAGGTAAATTATTTAAGTCAATCATATTTATTTAGTAAAACGTTAGAATAAACACATATCCCTTCCTTCCTGCCAACAAACCCCATTCCTTCTGTAGTTGTGGCCTTTATGTTTATGTCATTGATTGATATACCCAGATCGCTTGAGAGGGTTTCCCTCATTTCCTTTACATAGGGCAATAATTTAGGCTCCTGTGCCAGGATAGTAATATCTGCATTCCCTACTTTAAGGCCTTTTGCTGATATGGACTTCATAACATCCTTGAGTAATATTCTGCTATCGATATTTTTATACTTTTCGTCAGTATCTGGATAATAGGTGCCAATATCACCCATGGCTGCCGCACCCAGCAAGGCATCGCAAAGGGAATGGATAACAGCATCCCCATCTGAATGGGCTTTTAGTCCTTTCTCAAATGGGATGGTTACCCCGCCAAGTACCAGTGGTTTCCCTTCAACGAAGGTATGTGCATCGTATCCATGACCTACTCTCATTATTAACTCTCCATTTCTGATAGATAAAAAGATGCTAAGGCCAGGTCTTCCGGGCGGGTAACCTTGATATTTCTGGCAGATCCTTCAACCAGTATAGGTCTCTGTCCTGTCTGCTCAATCGCCTGAGCTTCATCCGTAATTGGAATATTGTTCTCAATTGCGTCTTCAATTGCCTGGCGGAGCTTTTTAAACCTGAACATTTGAGGAGTTAGTGCATGCCAAAGTTGATTGCGATCCACTGTCTCAATTATCAGATTATCCTCTCCTGCCCTCTTCATGGTATCTCTTACAGGCATAGCCAGGATGCCCCCTGTTGGGTGTGTGACAGTGGAGTTGATGAGTTTTTCAATATCACTGATGTCAAGACATGGGCGTGCGGCATCGTGTACCAGCACCCAATCATCAGTATCCAGGCGCCCTTCAAGGGCGATCAAACCATTTAAGACAGAATGAAATCGTTCCGCTCCTCCAATGGTCGTGATCAGGTTTTTTGATTCATTGATTTGAAGCCCCTTCCAGAGCGTATCGTTCTCCGCCAGCACTATAACAACGCCATCAATTAAATGATGTTGCAAAAATAGATCAATGGAATATTGCAGTATGGGCTTGCCGTTAATCTGCAGATATTGTTTTGGGGTTTCGCTTCCAATTCGCCTGCCTATACCAGCAGCAGGAATGATGGCCCAGCATCTGTATACGGATTTCATTGATTGTAATTTTAATTATTAGTATTTATTGAAGATTGGTCTACGATCTGAAAAAAAGTCTCTCCTGATTGCACCATCCCCATTTCACTTCTTGCCCGCTCTTCGATTGCATCTAGGCCTTCTTTCAGATCAATTACTTCAGCAGTCAACGCAATATTTCGCTCCAGCAACTCGTCATTTTCTTCGACTTTTTCGGCCTTCACTTCCTCCAGGGTCCATAAATCAGGCAAGCTGCCACTCACATACCAAAGCCGGTATTGAAGTAACACAAGTAACACAATCAAAATTACATTGATGTATTTCATCTGCTAAGTAAGGTCACATCCTTATCATAACGTCATATGTTAGTTTAGATTATAAAACGCGTTTCTGCCTGGATACGAGCATTTCTCACCCAGGTCCATTTCAATCTTCATTAAGCGGTTATATTTGGCTATACGATCTGAACGGGACAATGAACCGGTCTTAATCTGTCCGGCTGATGTGGCCACGGCCAGATCGGCTATTGTGGTATCTTCGGTCTCTCCCGAACGATGAGAAATTACCGCTGTATATCCCGCTTCTTTTGCCATTGTAATGGCAGCGATTGTTTCGGTGAGTGTACCGATCTGATTAACCTTGATTAAAATGGAATTAGCAATGTTTTTGTCAATGCCTTCCTTGAGAATGGTTGTATTGGTTACAAACAGGTCATCACCTACCAATTGTGCCTGATTTCCCAGTTTTTGTGTCAGTTTGTCCCAACCATCCCAGTCATCTTCGGCCATGCCGTCCTCCATGGTGATAATTGGATACTTATCAAACCATGGCATTAAATAATCGATAAATTCTTCTGAGCTTAGCGAGAGATTCTCTGATTCAAGCTGGTATTTACCCTCTTTATAGAACTCTGAACTGGCCACGTCCAATCCTAACAGTATCTCCTCGCCTGCCTTGAAACCTGCATTACTAATGGCCTGAAGTATGACCTCAACAGCTTCTTCATTTGATGCCAGGTCGGGGGCAAACCCACCTTCATCACCCACCGCAGTATTGAGTCCTTTTTTCGACAATACTGACTTTAATGCATGAAACACTTCTGCCCCATATCGAACAGCCTCGGCAAGGCTAGACGCCCCCACAGGCAAAATCATGAACTCCTGCATATCAACACTGTTATTCGCATGGGCGCCGCCATTGATGATATTCATCATGGGAACCGGCATTAAATAATTATCACTTTTACCCAGATATTGATATAACGGCACCGATTCGTCAGCGGCCGCTGCATGGGCAGCCGCCATAGAAACCCCAAGGATGGCATTGGCCCCCAGTTTGCTTTTGTTATCAGTACCATCCAGCTCCAACATGGCATTATCTATAGCTTGCTGATCGGTCACTTCCATTCCCATGATATGAGGTGTAATTTGTGTGGTGATATTTTCCACCGCCCGCAGCACACCTTTACCCAGATAGCGTTTTGGATCTTTATCGCGTAATTCCAATGCTTCACGTGCTCCCGTTGATGCGCCTGATGGGACCATGGCGCTGCCAACTGATCCAGCTTCTGTCAGTACTTCTGCAGCCACTGTGGGATTACCTCTTGAGTCCATAACTTCTCTTGCAATGATATTTTTTACTTTTGACATCGTGTCACTACCTTTTCACTTATTAAATTAAAAAATCAGACCGCTTTGACGGCATTATCAATATTTACCAATCGTTTTAACAATGATTGCAACTCAGACAATGGCCAGGAATTGGGACCATCACTTAAGGCCGTGTCTGGATCGGGATGGGTTTCCATAAATAAACCCGCAATCCCTGCTCCCACAGCCGCCCTGGCCAATGTGGGAATGAATTCCCGCTGGCCGCCGGACGTACCACCCTGGCCACCGGGCAATTGAACGGAATGGGTGGCATCATAGACTACCGGGCAACCCATCTGCTGTAATATGGGCAACGATCGCATATCTGATACCAGATTGTTATAACCAAAACTCGCCCCCCTTTCGCACACCATGATCTGCTCATTCCCTGTTGATCTCGCCTTATCAATGACATTTATCATGTCCCAGGGGGCGAGGAACTGGCCCTTTTTAATATTGACCGGTTTGCCCTGGGAAGCCACATTGATTATAAAATTGGTTTGTCGGCATAAAAATGCAGGGGTCTGTAATACATCCACTACATCCGCCACCTCTGTTAATGGAGTGTCTTCATGAACATCCGTTAATACAGGCACACCGACCTGTCGCTTGACCTTTTCCAGTATAGCAAGCCCCTTCTCCAAGCCTGGTCCCCGGTAGCTGGTTTGGGAGCTGCGATTGGCTTTATCAAAAGATGATTTAAATATAAAAGGAATGGCCAGTTGGTCGGTGATTTCCTTTAACCTGGCGGCAGTATCAACCACCAGCTGATCATCTTCAATGACACAGGGACCGGCAATGAAAAAAAATGGTTTGTCGTTCCCCACGTCATAATCACACAGCTGCACCTTTAAGCTCCCGGGTCCTGGTAGTCTGGTAATTTAATGCCGCTTTGATAAATCCGGTAAACAGGGGGTGGCCATCCCTGGGTGTAGAGGTAAACTCAGGATGAAACTGACAGGCCACAAACCATGGATGGTTGGATAATTCAATAATTTCTACCAGCTTACCGTCCATGGAAACACCGGAAATCACTATGCCCTTCTCTTCAAGCTGAATCCGGTAATTATTATTAAACTCATAGCGGTGGCGATGTCTCTCCACAATGGATTCTTTATTATATAAATAATGTGCCAGGGTATTTGCAACCAGGCAACACTCCTGCCCCCCCAACCGCATAGTTCCACCCATGTCAGAGTCTTCTGATCGGACCTCGACGCTACCACTGTTATCCATCCACTCAGTAATCAGGGCGATAACGGGGTGCGGTGTTTCTTTATCAAATTCTGTACTGTTTGCACCGTCCAGGCCAGCCACATTTCTGGCTAGCTCAATGACAGCCACATGCATACCCAGACAAATCCCCAGGTATGGAATAAGATTTTCCCTCGCATAACGGACGGCATGGATCTTACCTTCAATGCCCCGTTCACCGAATCCACCCGGTACGATAATGGCATCCATATCTCTAAGCAGCCCCGTTCCTGAACGCTCTATCTCTTCAGAATCTATGTAAATAATATTAATGCGGGTACGGCTATGAATCCCACCATGGATCAAGGCCTCACTGAGGGACTTGTAGGAATCAGTCAAGTCCATGTATTTACCCACCATGGCGATATTTACCTCATATTGTGGATGCTCCATGGATTCCACGACAGCATCCCATTCACTGAGATCGGCCTTACCTACATCCAAGTTCAGTTTATCGACTACAATCTGGTCAAGATTTTGCTCGTTAAATACTCTTGGCACCTTGTAGATATTATCTATATTCACAGCGGAAATAATTGCCGATTCCTGGACATTGGTGAATAACGCAAGCTTTTTACGTTCGTTGTCCGGGAGAGGTTGCTCCATACGACAAATCAGAACATCCGGTTGTATACCAATGGATCGAAGTTCCTTAACTGAGTGCTGGGTCGGTTTGGTTTTGATTTCACCTACCGCGCTGATATATGGCACCAGGGTTAAATGTATAAATAAGGTCCGCTCCGGCCCCATCTCGATACGCATCTGGCGGATTGCCTCAAGAAACGGCTGGGATTCGATGTCACCCACGGTGCCGCCAATTTCCACCAGGGCCACATCTGCGTCCCCTGCCCCCTCTATGATATTCAGCTTAATTTCATCGGTAATATGCGGAATAACCTGTACCGTCCCGCCCAGATAATCACCCCGGCGCTCTTTCTGGATGACATTTGAATAGATTTTTCCAGTGGTGAAGTTGTTTTTCCGGGTCATTCTGGTGCGAACAAACCGCTCGTAATGCCCCAGATCCAGATCGGTCTCTGTTCCGTCCTCAGTCACATAGACTTCGCCATGCTGAAACGGACTCATGGTGCCTGGATCCACATTAATATAGGGGTCGAGTTTTAGCAGGGTAACTTTCAAGCCCCGGGCTTCCAATAATGCCGCCAGGGATGACGACGCTATGCCTTTACCCAAAGATGAAACAACGCCCCCAGTTGTGAATATAAAACGCGTCATAACTGCAGAAAAAATTCGTTGAAGGTTTTTTGGGGGGAGTTTGCCCGAGCGATCAAAATTAATCGTTTGGTATTGGTGATCAGGGCTAATATTACATTCATAGAATGGAGCATAATCCTATCAGATATCGGCATGTTATACCATGCCAAGATCACGCTATGGGGTTACAAAATTCCTCGGAAAAACCTGAAATTCCGGAATAATATTGCCAGATATGGCGTGTGAATGGAGGGAGTTTAGTATGAACTATATGCTGATAAGGCAACATCTATAACATCATCTGGCTCGGCAACAATAAAGAAAGGTTCAAACCCATTCTTACTGATGGAGAGATAAATATTTTCCTTATCGCATATCTCTATTCCAAATTCTGAATAGGTAAATTTACCCTCTTCATCTGTATAACGAAAATCTCCTGAATTAAACATTCCAACATTATGAAATTTTACTTCAGCATTTTCTATTGGTGCGCCGTCATTCATTTTCACCTGCCCGGTAATTTTAAATTCACAGTGAGGCAAATCTTCTATCGGTGTGGCCCACTCTTCCATGGCCCGTTGCGCCTCGTCTTCCATTGTCATTGCCACCACATCATATTCAGGCCCCTGCTGATAAAAATCTGCCAGGTAATCGGTCAGCCAGGCCCTGCCCGGTCTGGCTACCAGGGTAAATAATCCCAGGATGACCACCACCATGGTCACCCCTATGACCCCTGACAACAACCATGTGATTACCTTTTTCATCATACATTTCAATAAGTTATAGTCAGTTTCATTGCAAAGTCGTCCATTTTAAACCCACCCTCTATGTCCATCACCATAGCACCACTGATAGTAAATCCCAGCCTTTTATAGGCCGTAATTGCCGCAGAATTATATTTATTTACCGTAAGATAGAGTCGAGTTATCCCTCTGGACTCGGCTAATTTCCTGATTTTAGTAATGACTTCCCTGCCATGCCCCTTACCCCTGGCATCTTTGAGCAGGTAGAACTTGCTGATTTGCAGGGCTGCTTCTTCTGAGTTCGGTACCAACCCGGTATAGCCTATTCGTTTATCACCATCGCATATGAAATAATATTCGTACTCATCCTGAAGCTGTTTTGAAATCGCGGCCTCGCTCTGGAATTTTTCCACCATATAATCCACTTGGGCCTGACCAATAATGGGCGGGAAATATTCATTCCAGATAGTATGCGCCAAGTCAGCTAAATTTTTAACATCATCATCATTTGATATTGCTACTAAAGAAGTCATCGTGTTATTAATTAATGTCTTAATTCACGATAACGGAAACATCCGGTCACATGGTCGTTCACCATGCCTGTGGCCTGCATATGGGCATACACGATAGTTGAGCCGACAAAATTGAATCCGCGTTTTTTTAGGTCCTTTGAAATTGCATCGGAAAGCTCTGTCTTGGCTGGAATATCTGACAGCTTCTTGTATCTGTTTTGAATTGATGTGCCATCGACAAAGCCCCAGATATATTTGTTAAAGGTCCCAAATTCTTTTCTGACTTCTATAAAGGCCTGTGCATTTCGTACTGCAGAATGAATCTTCAGGCGATTACGGATAATGCCAGGGTTATTGAGTAACGACTGAATCTTTTTACTGTTGTATCTGGCTACTTTATTAAAATCAAAGTTATCAAATGCCTTACGGTAGGCAGCGCGCTTTTTCAGTACGGTAATCCAGCTTAATCCTGCCTGGGCGCCTTCAAGAATTAGAAATTCAAACAACTTTCTATCGCTGTGAACAGGCACACCCCACTCTTTATCGTGATAACTCACATATACCGGGTCATCACCACACCAGGTACAGCGTTTTTGCACACCAGATTTACTCATTTTACAACGATATTGATGTTGAATGAGCCTTTCAGGGTGTTAGCAGAGATACAGGCCTTTTCTGACATTTCAGCAAGCCGTTTCATCTCATCAATATCTGAGTATTCACCTTTTACCACCATAGTCACGGCAGAAAACCGTGGCGGAGCCTCTTCCAGGGTGCCATCTACTTCAATCTGAATATTACTGGCCTCAATATCTCTGGCCCCGATGGCCGCCAATAGATTACTCATAAAACAGCCCCCCAGGCCGGCAAGCAATAATTCACCGCCCATGGGTCCTTTGTCGCTGCCCCCTTTGGCCTCTGGTCGATCAATAATTACCTGATGATTACGTATGTCAGCCTGGGATGTTATATCTCCTGTTTGTGCAATATTTATTTTAACCTGTGGCATTTTTTATCCTTTTCTGGTTTTATTTGAATATAGATAGTTTACCTGTAAGTAGTTGCCAGAACATGACAAAGTCACCCATTAAGCTATAAACAGGATGCTTAAATGTTGCCGGCCGGTTTTTTTCAAAGAAAAAATGGCCTGTCCAGGCAAAGCCGTATCCCGCCAGGGGCATGAGAATTAACAGACTGTATTTCTGTAGAGCGATGGCGGTAATAAATATCAATAATACAATCAATGTCCCTATGAAATGTAACTGTCTGGAGACGGGGTGCAAATGCTCATTAAGATAGAAGGGGTAGAACTCTGAAAACGAGGAAAATTCTTTTTCTGCGTTACTCATCGTTAAGCAATTAAGCTTTGAAATCAGGAAGTGCTATTCAGAAGTCTCATATTTATACCCTACACCGTATACGGAATAGATAAACTCCTGCTCTGGTATAGCGTCTGTAATTTTCTTTCTGAGTTTTTTAATATGGCTGTCTATGGTCCTGTCACTGACCACACGGTGGTCATGATATATTCTATCGATCAACTGATTTCGCGTATAAATGCGCCCTGGGTCAGATGCCAGGATCTTCAATAACTGAAACTCCACCACAGTAAGGTCCAGCGCCTTGCCTTTCAGCTCTGCGCGGTTCTTGGATTCATCTAATTTCAGTTCTTCCAGGCGTATAGTGTCCCCTGTTGCACGACGTAAGACTGCTTTGACTCTGGCCACAACTTCTCGTGGACTGAACGGCTTACAGATATAATCATCTGCGCCGATATTCAAGCCCATTAGCCTGTCTATTTCTTCCACCCTGGCTGTAATCATAATGATGGGAATATCAGAAAACGTTCGTATCTCCCGGCAAATTTCCATCCCATCTTTACCAGGAAGCATGATGTCCAGCAGAATCATAGACGGTATATTGTCT
This sequence comes from Candidatus Eutrophobius brisbanensis, assembly GCA_038131795.1. Classification (GTDB taxonomy): domain Bacteria; phylum Pseudomonadota; class Gammaproteobacteria; order Eutrophobiales; family Eutrophobiaceae; genus Eutrophobius; species Eutrophobius brisbanensis. The sequence continues at coordinate 1,216,205 of JAYPQE010000003.1, forward strand.
TTTACGGCAGGTACAACTTTCAGGCCATTGGAAATGATTTCAGTTGAATAACCACTACTGTTCAGATAATCATTCAGCAATGAAGCCAGTTTGGATTCATCTTCTACAATTAATATTCTGTTGTCTTTTGATCGCATGTTATTTTTCAAATGGAAATTCAATATGGATATTTATACCGCCCAATTTTGATTGTGATGCGCTTATCATACCCTGATGTGCATCCGTTATATTCTGGCAGATTGCCAGCCCCAGGCCAGATCCGCCTGTATCCCTGCTACGTGAAGTTTCCACCCTGTATAAACGGTCAAATAATTTATCAAGGTCCTGCTCTTCCACAGTCGGGGCTGTATCGTTAAATTCAATAGTGGCCTTGTCATTTTTCCGGGTTAAGGTGATTTCCAGCTTGCCTGGTGTATCGGTATATCTCAATGAATTTGCAAGCAAGTTCGAAAATAACTGACTTAAGCGATCGGGATCACCATGGACATATATCGGGTCAGCTAAATTCAAATTACATTTCAACTCTATGCCTTCCAAATCAAAGGCATCCTGGTAAAAGGAAACAGAATGTTGAAGTTGATCGAACAGGTTCAATTTTTTCTTGTTGTAACTTAACGCACCGATATCGGACATGGACAATTCATGCAGGTCTTTTACCAGCCTGTCCAGATTTACCACCTCGCTATGGATATTATCAATGGTATTGGGTGTTAACTCCCTGATTTTATCCTGAACGGCCTCAATCTCTCCGCGTAATATAGCAAGCGGTGTACGAAGCTCATGGGAAATATCAGCAATCCACTGATTGCGGGCCTTTTCATTTTCTTCCAGCTTCCTGGCAAGCTGGTTAAAATCTTCCGTGAGTTCACCAAGCTCATCATCAGCACTTTGCTGTATCCTGAAATGATAATTGCCGGATGTCAGTTCTCTCGCCCCATTGGCAATGACACTTATTCGTCCTATCAAATATCTGGACAATGGAACAGAGAGTATTAATGTCAGGACTGCTATGACCATAGCGGTGATTTTAATGCCACTCATTTGTAAATTGGAGAATTCAATTTCCGGTGTCTCCAGTATCCTGGCCAATGGCCGTGCCACCAGAAACCCTATAATATCCCGTTCCTCTGAAACCAGTGGTTTGTACTCCGTCTCCTCAACAATAAAATCAGTCTGTCCTACCACATGACTCCGGGTGGAATCTATCAGTGCAATATTTGAACGATAAAATCGTTTTTCCCGTCGCGACATCCTGTTCTTTTCCTGCTCCTGCAATAGCGGATCGATAACAACATCACTCCTGGGTAATGTTTCATATTTGCGATCACGCTTTAGTTTTGCACGGGCAAAATTTTCAGCTACCACATCTGTCCACAGGTCCTGGTTGTCACGGATAAATCCCCAGTCACCATTTAAATGATAGAGGTCTTCAAGGTTTTCAATCAGGTTTTCCTGGGCTTCCTTTTCATATTCATTTACATAAGCCAAAAAGGTCTGGTCATAACTTTCTTCCAGTAACAATACCATGCTGCCCATGGCCGACATTAGCAGCAACAGGATAGAGAGAAAGATTTTATATTTGAGTTTTATGGCCACCGGGCAGATCGTATAATGTATTGAACTTCAGGATTTTACCCCGATTAGCTAAAACCGCCTATGGTGAATAAAAACAGGCAGGGAATTTACACAGATTTTACATATTTTTCCGTGAAATAATCAGTATTCGATGGGAATACCCTTGCGTCTCAACAGGTCTCTAACCTTGAGTATGACTGGGAAGATTTCCTGGTTCCAATCTGCTCCCTGTTCATCGAATGCCTCTTGTTCCATCTCAACCATCCAGCGGTCTTCATTAAATATGCCATTGGTAAAATAGATAATAAATGGCCAGAGTGCATCAAGAATCAGGGGCACAGGGAATTTTTTCACATTAATTAACCCGAAGGTATGGTTGATACGTTGCTCTTTATCCACGGGCACATAAGTAATCCAAAGGTCAAGCGCCGGTTCTTCACTACCGGCCGTCCAGAATTTCAGAATCTGGTTAGGGTACTGGGTCCTGACCGTCATTAAATCTTTGCCTTGCTCTGCCGGCTCCTTGCGCAAACCCAACATGACCTTTTCACCGAGGGGCTGCTTACCTACCCGGCTAAATGTGTAATCTACTTCCACCCAGTCATCTCCCTCACGTACTCCCAGAAACCCGGTATTAATTTTCGACATGATGCGCCGGTGTAAAAATTGATGATTCATGTCCATCAGGTTTTCATGTAGAAAAGAATAATGACATTTGACCTGATGATTGAGATAACGCGTTTTGTATTTACCAGAAGTACTGGCACTGATATCTGGAAAAAATGCAGACTCTGCCAAAGCGGGGTCACCGGGAAACACAAAAATCAGGCCGTACGCTTCTCGACACGGATAGTGTCTGACCCCCTTGGGAATATTATCGCTCTTACCAACATAGGGAATATTCACACACTGCCCCTGTCTATCAAATACCCAGCCATGATAACAACATTGAATGGTGTCACCACTGACCACCCCCTGGCTTAATGGCACCTGACGGTGGGCACAGCGGTCTTCCAGGGCATAAACATCACCGGTTGTTCCCCGCACAAGGACTATGGGTTCACCGGCGAAGGTACGTCCAATGGCCTTACCAGGTTTTACATCTCCTGAGACAGCCAGTGGATACCAGTGATTCGGATGGATCCCGGTCTTTCTAAGATCCTGTTCCTTTCGTTTTGAATTCAGGTCAATTGTCTTTGCGTTTTCTAGCATAATTCATTCTGTGCTTTAGTAAGTTTCAACACTACTACGGTTATAGAAAAATCACCAATATATATTCTATATACTGTGAATTATAACCTGGATAACTGCCTATCATGAACCCGGCTAAGCAGTAACAACGCCATGATAGCACCCAAAAGTGCCCAGCCCATATCAGACTGGGTGTCCCAAACATATCCCTGTGTACCGAGGAAAGATTCGGCGGCAGTCTCGCTGATTATCGCAATAGCCCATTCAATCAACTCGTAAAATGCGCTAATGGCAAGACATATGCTGAGGATAATGTATTGCATCCAGAACCGACCATTAACAACATTAAATCGTATAAGCAATTCTCTGGCAATCATGGCAGGGACAAACCCTTGCACGAAATGTCCAAGCTTATCGTAGTTATTTCGTGTACCGCCAACCAGATCTCGAATGGTGTCAAACAGTGGGACTTCAGCATAAGTATAGTGCCCACCCACCATGAGAATGACACAATGAAACAGAATCAATATGTACACTAATGTTGTTAATGGAAATCGACGATAGGTTGCCAGGAGTAAGACAAATCCTATGGCAGCAGGCGCAACCTCAAGTCCCCATGTGGGATAATCATGCGGGTTAATCGCTGACCATACAAATACAATAAAAAAAATGGTCAGCCATAAAATTTTATACGGGTTAATACGATTCTCAGCCATACTCAAAAGCTGCTCATGAGGTCTTAAGATTGCTTATGCCTGTTTTTTTTTAACGTATGCCAGTTACTCACGGTAATTCCACAGACAAATCCAACTGCAAAAAAAACGAAAAAGATAAGTGCCCGGGGTAAAGATAACTCCAAGAGCATAAACTCAAGAGTTACTATTTCAGAATTTTGCAGGGCAAGTATCAAGACCATTAATAACAGAAATAAAACGATACCGGCCTTAATTTACCTGAACAGTGACTCTTTGCCTTGTGGTTTTTCCATTGTAGTTCCTGACTTAGTTTTGATTCTGCATCCTGGTGGTCAAATAATCATTCCAATTGTCCAATGCTACTTGCGCTGCTTGCTGATGAACATCAGATAAATTCTATTGTTGACGGATATACTCAAACATACATTTTTCAAACAGGATTAATTCTGCCTGAAACATCTCATTTTCCATTTGAGACGTAATTCTTCCGGTATTTCCCGGCGTTGGACAATCCGCGGGGGACACAGTTTCATGAGAATAGATATTTAAAGGGAAAACCAGAGATAACAATAATATGTATTTCATAATTATTCCTCTTATAAATATTGTTTGATGGACTCCGCAAAGGTAGAAGGATCAGATACTATATACACACCACAGTCTTTAAGGACTTCGATTTTCTCTGCAGCACTTTCACCATAAGCTGTAATAATAGCGCCTGCATGCCCCATTCGTTTGCCTTTGGGTGCGGCAATTCCAGCGATATAGCTGATGACGGGTTTTTTCAAATTGTCCCGGCAATATCTGGCAGCCTCAACTTCCTGAAGCCCGCCGATTTCTCCCAGCATGATAATCGCCTTTGTTTCATCATCAGCATTAAATTTTTCAAGTAATTCAATAAATGATGTCCCGGTAATCGTCTCGGATCCAATACCCACGCTGGTGGAAATGCCGATGCCTGCTTTGTATAACTGGTAAGCGGCCTCAAAGCCTAATGTGCCGGCGCGTGCAATAATTCCAACATTCCCTTCTTTGTAGAAATAAGATGGCATAACACCTACCAGGCCCTTGCCGGGGCTAATGATACCGGCGCTGCTTGGACCAATTAATTGCATTCGCTCTGATTCATCAAACGCCTTTATATATCGTTTTACCCGCATCATGTCCTGCTGTGGAATCCTGCCAGTAATACATACACATAATTTAATCCCAGCATCTGCAGCCTCCATCATGCTATCACCCGCAAACGGTGACGAAGAAAATACAATACTGGTATCTGCTCCTGTCTGCTCTACTGCATCACGCACTGTATCGAATATAGGTAAATCCACATAATCACTCCCACCTTTTTCCGGGATCACGCCGGCCACAACATCCGTACCAAACTCAATCATCCGTTTGGTATGGAAGGTACCTTTTTCTCCCAACATACCCTGGACAATTACTTTATTTTGTTTATCAACAAGTATAGACATTTGGATTTATCTTTGATTATTTAACCTGCTGGACGGCCAGCTCTGCTGCATCCCGCATACTCTCTGCGATGACAACAGACACGCCACTCTCTTCCAGTATCGACTTACCGGTTTTTGCGTTTGTCCCGGCGAGCCTGACGATCACAGGGATGGAAACATTGAATTTCTTTATGGCCGCCACCAGTCCCTCGGCAATCCAATCACAACGGTTTGTTCCGGCAAAAATATTCACCAATATGACCTTCACACTGTCATCTGCCAGCATGGTATTGGTTGCCTTGTTTACCACATCAGGCTGGGCGCCCACGCCAATGTCCAAAAAGTTCGCAGGCTTACCACCGGCGACCTGTATCAAATCCAGCGTTGCCATGGCCAGGCCTGCACCATTCACCATACAACCAATATCGCCATCCAGCCGAACGTAATTTAAACCACGCTCCGTTGCCTTACGTGATAATGGGTCTTCCTGGGCTTCATCTCTGAGATTTGCAATGCGATCCCGCCTGAACAAGGCATTATCATCAAAACTCATTTTCGCATCCAGGGCCACCAACTGACCATCGGCTGTAACGGCCAGGGGATTAATCTCGACCAGGGTCGCGTCAAGATCTCGGAAGGCCCGGTAACATCCCAGTAAGGTCGTCACCATCTGGGTTAAGAGTGACTTGTCGATTCCTAATTTAAATGCGATCCATCGGGCCTGAAAGGTCTGCATGCCCACGGCGGGTTCAATAATCGCCCGGATCAGCGATTCTGGTTTTTCTTTATAGCGATCTTCTATATTCATACCGCCATCGGCTGATGCCATGACCACGACCCGTTCCAACTGACGATCAAGCACAAACCCCACATAATATTCTTTTATGGCTTCGACCTGCTCTTCTACATACAATCGATGGACGATTTGACCGGCTGGTCCCGTTTGCCTGGTCACCAGGCATTTACCCATAAGCTCATCAGCAGCCTTGCGAATTTCATCTTCCCCGGAGCAATGTATGACGCCACCTGCCGCTGAACGCGCACCGGAATGAATTTGAGCCTTGACCAGGACATTTTCAGCCTCAATCCCCCTGGCACGATACACAGCCTGGGCAGGACTGTAGGCCAACCCTCCCTGAGGGACGGTTACTCCAAATTCTGATAGCAGCTCTTTTGCCTGGTACTCATGAATATCCACAACTTATACCTTAATGCTTAACAGGAATGCTCAGTTTAATGGGTTATTTAAACAGAGTCACTTACCTAAAAAGCAGCGTCAAATCCCGACAATAGCGGATTCCAGGTCTTTTATCAGGTCAGCTGTAGATTCATGGCCAACTGACAGTCTAATCAGACCCGACGTAATGCCCACCTCTGAACGCTGTTCATCCGTCAATTTATGATGGGTAGTGGTGGCTGGATGGGTAATGGTGCTCTTTACATCACCCAGGTTTGCGGTAAGGGAAAATACACTCGTGCCATCTATAAGCTTCCAGGCCGCTTCTTTGCCACCCTTGACTTCAAAACTCACGATGCCGCCCGGGCCGGTTTGCTGCATTGTCGCCAGTTCATATTGCGGATGGCTGGATAGGCCTGGAAAATAAACCCGGGAAACAGCTTGTTGTTCCTCCAGCCATTCAGCAATAACTTGTGCATTTTGACAATGGGCCTGCATGCGAATATTGAGGGTCTCTAATCCTTTCAAAAATATCCAGGCATTAAACGGACTCATTGATGGACCGGCGGTACGTAAAAACCCAAAAACCTCTTCATTCATTATTTCGTCAGGCCCAATAATGGCCCCGCCAATACAACGCCCCTGTCCATCAAGGTACTTGGTGGCAGAATGTATAACAATGTCTGCGCCAAATTTAAATGGCAGTTGTAACACCGGGGTACAAAAACAATTGTCTACCACCAGTAGGCAGTTATTCTCATGGGCAAGGTCAGCAAGCCGACGTATATCCGCTATCTCCATCAACGGGTTTGACGGGGTCTCCAGAAACAAAATTTTTGTTTCTGGTTTGATGGCATTGGTCCATGCCTCATAGTCTGTTAATGGCACAAATGTGGTTGTGATACCAAACTTACTGAGAATATTATTGAACAGTCCTATTGTGGACCCGAAAATGCTCCTGGATGAAACAATATGGTCACCGGACCTCATCAATGACATACACGTAGTCGTGATGGCACTCATTCCAGATGAGGTGGCAATACAGCGCTCTCCCCCTTCCATGGCCGCCAGGCGCTCTTCAAACGTTCTGACAGTTGGATTGGTAAATCGTGAATAGATGTTTCCTGGTTCTTCACCTGTAAACCGTGCGGCGGCCTCGGCAGCATTATTAAAAACGAAACTGGAACTTAAGAAGATAGGTTCACTATTCTCATTTTCGGGTGTACGTACCTGACCACTTCTGACCGAACAGGTCTGGATGTCATGATTTTCCGGATCTATTTTGCCCATATTTTTTCTCCATACCTCATATGTTGCTAAAGGGCAGAGTCATGGCTGATACGGACCACTGGATACAAAAAAACCCGCATCAGCATTTGCTAAAGCAGGTTGACTCTCTTTAGCGGTATTTATTTAAGCGCCCGCAAGCTGATTTTCAAATCGGCGCTGTTGACAAGAATAGGCAGATATAGCTGCTATGTCAATGAAAAACCTGATTTTTTCTGAAATAGTTACTAAACGGGTGAAATGATATATATACATAGAAAATCGGCATGTTCTTAATGGGTGTATTATGAAAATCATATTAAAGCTCTATAATCAATCGCACAATCAAACAAACTATTTAAGTTTCAAAATATCCACTGTAATCTATCAGAGACCAATTGCTTTTCAGCAGACTTTGATGGCAATGGAGATTTAGATTATGTCGCCCCCATGGGAGAAGGCTGGAGTTATGTGGTTATGAATCCGGGCACAAACAACGTGCAGGTCCTGGAACTAGACGGTGGTGGTGTCGCTGAACCTTATTCACCTCGAAACAGTGTAGGACCAAATGGAGAACCCATTGCTGAGTACCCTTCAATTTTAGTACGTTGGGTTGGGAGCGTTCATGTGGTGTATACATGGGACAATGGACAATTTAAAAAGACCACTTTTCCAGGTTCTTTTGAGTAAACCCTCACTTGACTTTCCTTTCATCCTGAACTCATCTGCTTGTAACAATAATCCCTGATTATCGAATTAAAGATAAGGAGGGGCTGTAATGAGACCATGATGAAGGTACGCAATCGAAAATCAGAATTAGAAGCCAGGTTAAATGGCACCTCCGGTAGCCTTTTCTCCAGACCCAGCGGAAAAGTAGAGCGTACAGTCTACTCCGACGGCACTGAACAACTGAAAATATCAATCAGAGGGCTAAAAAGACTGGAAGGCAAGACTGCAATTATCAGTTCAGGGTTATATGAACTCGCCAGAATTATTATTGAAGATGGCCGTGGACGGTATGAACTGGAATCTGGTATTACAGGCAAAATACCAGAACTGAAATTAGACGACTCAGTTGATGTCAAAATTAATGATGAAATTGTCATGACAGGCATTCTTTACCAGGACTGATGGAACAGCAATTTTATATATTAATATCTGCATTGAAGAGGTTCCTGGATAAGGGTTTATTGCCGTAGATTTTAAACAATAGTGAATAGCCTGATTTACTGGTATGGTTGAGCATATACTCAAACATAGTCATTACATTATATCCCGGAGAAAATATGCAGAACTTACTCAAATTATTGATATTTATATTTTTATCTTTCCCTGTACTTACACATGCGGATGATTTGACGGATGAAAAGAAACTGCTTATCGATGAATTGCTAATGCTCACCGGGGCAGCGGACCTGGGCGAAATATTCACTCGGATCTATATTGCCGAAATGACTAATTTTTTTCGACAGGCACAGCCTGATGCGGATCCCAGGATTTTCACTATTCTTGAAAACGAAGTTAATGAAGTTATTAGTGATGAAGTAGGAAATAAAAAGATAATCAATGAACTCAGTTACCCCATATATCATAAGTACCTGACCAGTGAAGATCTCGCTGATCTCATAGTATTTTACCAATCTGCTCTCGGCAAAAAGACCCTGTCTGTCATGCCTGATATCAGCCGTGAGGCCACTCTAGCAGGCCAGGAATGGGGTAAGTCATTGGGCCCACAGATCCAACAAAGAATCATGACCCGATTTCAGGAAGAGGGAATAGAATTAGAATAAATTAGTTCAAGCTATACATGCATATTTTCAAAATCATTGGAATCCTGCTGGCATGTTACTCTATATACTCAGTTTACGTCGGGCAACTCCATGCCAAGGCTGGAATACGGTGAAAAACTGTCAAGCGTACTGAGAGACCCGGTTATTTCTGGACGGTACTTATAATATATTTATGCTTAAGTGCTGCACTGATAACTATTTTTTAATATGTCATGCAGGTCTCTTTAATAAATGAATAATTCGACTGATTTCTTCTGGCGAATAGCGAGAATCTTTCTGCAAAAAAGACATGTCTCTGAAGGGACGCTAATGGGTTTCCCCTGTCTTCGTTATAAAGGTGAATTTTTTGCCACAGCGGATCACCATTCCGGGGATTTAATCATTAAGCTACCCGCACAACGAGTGAAGGAAATAATAGAAGCAGGCGCAGGGCAACCATTTGCACCAGCAGGCAAGGTATTTAAGGAATGGGTTGCCATCCAGACACGTAGCGCCCACAAATGGGAGACATTAATGGATGAAGCCATACAATTTGCCAAACAAAAAATAAATTAAACTGATAGATTATAGTGCAAAGTACAGCAATTACTTATTTGCAACTGGTACAAAAGGGCCATGTCGATGCGTGCACCAAACTGGATATGAGTAAATGTTACGTGAGATTCAAAGACATTGATGAAATTCATCTTCCCACAATCAGCAATGTTATTGCATCATGTAGTCTGGAAGAATTTATTAAACTCCATAATTCCGCATATCATGACAGGCGCAAAAGTAAAAGCTGACACCGGCAAGTTGGCGCTGAGGACTTTCCAGCAAAGTGACCTGGATAACCTGGTCAACCTCGCCAATAACAAGGAAGTTTCGAGATATCTGACGGATAGCTTCCCCTATCCATATACACAGGAGGATGCCATCTGGTGGCTAAAGGAAGGTCATAGTCAAAATGATATGGTTAACTTTGCAATCACACTGGAAAATGAAATCATAGGCGGTATAGGCATTACGCCCAACAGAGGGTGGCGCTCACACCTGGCAGAAATTGGCTACTGGATTGGAGAGCCATACTGGAACAAAGGCTACACAACCTGGGCATTATCTGAAATGACCTCGTATGCATTCACAGGCTTAAAAATAAAGAAACTCTATGCCCCGGTATTTGAGGCCAATATTGGGTCCATGCGGGTACTGGAAAAATGCGGATATTACCGTGAAGGAATTTTAAATCTGGAAGTCTTTAAAGATGATAAATTTCACAACATCCATTATTTTGCAAAAATAAACCCTGAAGAAGATACCTGACCTACTATGAATATTATCGTTGCTGACTACAATAATCCCGAGCACGGCAGAGATATACTCTATCTACTGGATGAATATGCCAAAGATCCAATGGGTGGTGGGGAGCCACTATCAGACTTTGCCAGGCACAACCTGCTCAGGGCCCTGGCAAAGATCCCCGGGGCCTTCAGTGTGCTTTGTTATATTGATTCTAAACCTGTTGGCCTGGCAAACTGTTTACAGGGTTTTTCAACCTTTAAGTGTAAGCCATTAATCAACATACACGATATTGTTGTGATACATGATCAGAGAAACAGGGGTATTAGTCAGACACTGCTGAAAAAAATTGAATCAATTGCCATTGGCCGGCAATGTTGCAAACTGACCCTGGAAGTCCTGGACGGTAATCAAACTGCCATATCGGCATACAAAAAATTCGGGTTTACTCACTATGAATTAAAATCTGAATTTGGGCGGGCAATGTTCTGGGAAAAAGATTTAAAAACAGATTCTTAAAATCATACAGTAAACACAATATGACGGTAGGACTGAGTGATAAAACCAGACAACTGGTCAATCTATATTTTCCAGATGAGGATGACTCAAATATCGTTTCTCAATTACTAACCTCAGAATGCGGTTCAAATATTCCTCTTTGTAATTCCCATTCACCAGAAGATATGGAGCGCATCCGTTTCGCTGTTTTAAAACAAACGAATGGAGACATCTCCAAATTTGATCTGGTCCTGAACCTGGCGAAAACCGACTGGCGGGACCTGTTAATGGCCGCAGACTTTGGTCATAATCTTCGCGCCCATATCACCTGGTATGAAGAAATCATTGCCAATCCACGAGCTGTTTGACCGACTTGATTTATCCAAATCTGTAAAAGCATTCATCACCGGATATTTTTTCCTCGTTTAATACGCTGAAATTACCGCGAATGAAGAAATAATTGCCCTATATAGCTCATTTTGGGCTATTAAAGTGATATAATCGCCGCCTTTCCGGGAATGCCAATTCCTGCACGAATATACAATCAATGACAATTACCGGGTAATAAAATGTCTGATACACCAACAATTATATACACTGAAACCGACGAAGCGCCTGCACTGGCGACCTATTCCCTGTTGCCTATCATTAAGGCATACACCAACTCTGCTGATATTAACGTTGAAACCAGGGATATCTCTCTGGCCGGCAGAATTCTGGCTGTGTTCCCAGATTATTTATCAAACGACCAGGCCCAGTCTGACGACCTGGCTGAACTGGGTGAACTTGCCAAGACCCCTGAAGCAAACATTATCAAGCTCCCAAATATCAGTGCCTCGATGCCGCAGATGAATGCGACCATCAAGGAACTCCAGGCCAAAGGTTATGCACTTCCTGATTACCCCGATGATCCTAAAGACGATAAGGAAAAGAACATCAAGGCCAGGTATGACAAGGTTAAAGGCAGCGCGGTTAATCCGGTACTTCGTGAAGGCAATTCTGATCGTCGTGCGCCGGCATCGGTTAAAGATTATGCCAGGAAAAACCCTCACTCCATGGGTGAATGGTCTGGTGAATCAAAAACACATGTTGCCCATATGAATAAAGGAGATTTTTTTGATTCAGAAAAATCAGTTACTGTGGAAAAAGATGATTCATTCAAAATAGAGTTTGAGGATAAAGCCGGCAATATAACAGTATTGAAAGATAAATCTCCTTTACTGGCCGGTGAAGTCATTGATGCCTGCTTTATCAATGCTGCAGAACTAGACAATTTCATTGAAAAGGAAATTGAAGATGCCAAACAACAGGGCATACTCTTTTCACTGCATCTCAAGGCCACCATGATGAAGGTCTCCGATCCCATCCTGTTTGGTCATGTGGTTTCAGTCTATTACAAGGACGTATTTGAAAAACATTCAGATACCTTCAAAGAGCTTGGTGTCAATCCCAATAATGGTATCGGGGATGTCTATTCCCTCATCCAGACACTACCGGAAGACAAACGTAAAGAGATCGAGGCAGATATCATGGATTGTTACCAACAGCGTCCAGATCTGGCAATGGTCAATTCAGACAAGAGCATTACTAATTTGCATGTCCCCAGCGATGTGATCATTGATGCCTCCATGCCGGCGGCCATACGTTCCTCAGGTAAGATGTGGAACAAAGACGGCGAGTTACAGGATATGAAGGCCGTTATTCCGGATCGTTGCTATGCGGGAATTTACCAGGAAGTCATTGATTTCTGTAAGAAAAACGGTGCATTCGATCCCACGACCATGGGCAGTGTACCGAATGTGGGTTTGATGGCGCAAAAAGCAGAAGAATACGGTTCACATGACAAGACCTTTGAAATTTCCGAAGCAGGCAAGGTCCGTGTGATTAATGGTAGTGGTGAGCCCCTTCTGGAACATGATGTATCTAAAGGAGATATCTGGCGTATGTGCCAGGTCAAGGATGCGCCCATACAGGACTGGATTAAACTTGCCGTTAACCGCGCCCGGGCAACCCTGGCACCTGCGGTTTTCTGGCTAAACCCGGACCGGACCCATGACCGTGAATTAATCAAGAAGGTAAACCAGTACCTGCCGGATCATGATACGGATGGCCTGGAAATTAAAATCATGTCACCCATAGATGCGATACGATTTTCTATGGAACGAATGAAAGACGGTAAGGACACCATATCTGTTACCGGAAATGTCCTCAGGGACTACCTGACAGATCTTTTTCCTATACTGGAACTGGGTACCAGCGCAAAGATGCTGTCTATCGTGCCATTAATGAATGGTGGTGCCATGTTTGAAACCGGTGCTGGCGGCTCTGCACCAAAACACGTTCAACAGTTTGTGGAAGAAAACCATTTACGCTGGGATTCACTAGGTGAATTTCTGGCGATAGCAGCGTCACTGGAACACCTGGCCCAGGCCTATGATAATCCCAGAGCAAAAATACTGGCCGATACTCTGGATATGGCAACCGGGAAGTTATTCATGGAAAATAAATCTCCTTCCAGAAAGGTCAATGAGCTGGACAACCGTGGCAGCCATTTTTATCTGGCTTTGTACTGGGCCCAGGCGCTGGCAGCACAGGACAAAGATCAGACCTTAGCCGATACATTCAGCTCCGTGGCCCAGGCATTAGCTGATAATGAACTGGCGATTGTAGAGGAATTAAATAGCGTTCAAGGCGCCCCGGTAGATCTCGATGGCTACTACCGGCCTGCCCCTGATAAATGCGCTGCGTCCATGCGCCCCAGTAATACACTGAACGAGATAATTAATAATCTGTCATGATCACATCCGGGAACTTTTGTTCCCGGACTGTTTTACAGCTAATTGTCTTTTGGACATGATTGGTTAAACTGAGATACATACTATAACCGGAGTCCATCCTCGCTTATGCGTACAGGCATAATTGCTTGTTTAATTTTCCTTACCGGGTGTGCCGCACCACCTGATAGGCCCGTCGTTATCCAGGGTATGACAATGGGGACAAATTACACCATCACCCTGTCTCAGCAACCTGAGAAACCCATCGAGATACTACAGGCAGAGATTGATGCGACGTTAAAATCAATTAACCTGAAGATGTCTACGTATCTCTCCCAATCCGAATTATCAATCATTAATCAGACACAGAGTCAGGACTGGTTGCCCTTATCACCCGAACTTTATGAAGTAATATCCACAGCCATGGAGATCAGCCACTTAACCAATGGTGCCTTCGATATTACGGTAGGGAAACTGGTAAACCTCTGGGGGTTTGGCCCCGGCGAAATCACAGCGAACATCCCCGAGGAATTAACTATAAAATCTGCACTTAAAACCAGTGGTTACCAGCATATAGACCTTAAAAAACAACCCTATGCCCTGAAAAAGGGTCACCCTGCGATATACCTGGACCTGTCAGGGATTGCAAAAGGCTATGCGGTGGACAGGATATATGACCTGCTTGACCAGCAAGGTTTTTCAGGTTTTCTGGTGGATATTGGCGGTGAGGTTAAAGCAAAGGGGGTCCGGAACAACCAGGCAGCTTGGCGTATAGGTGTTGAAAAACCCATGGTGGAAGGCAGTGAGATTCAGCGTGTTGTTAACTTGAGTAATCAGGCAATGGCCACATCCGGTGATTACCGAAACTACATTGTTCACAATGGTAAGCGCTTTTCACATACCATCGATCCCCGGACAGGGCGCCCCATCCCGCATGAGCTGTTATCAGTTAGCGTCGTAGATGATTCTGCGATGGTTGCCGATGCACTTGCGACGGCCTTGCTAGTTATGGGGACGGAAAAAGGAATTGAATTTGCTGAGCAAAAAAATATCACTGCATATTTTATCAAGGCTGCATCTGGTACCATGTCTGAATCCTATACCCGCCAATTTTTACCCTACCTGAGTAACAATTGAGAATGACGTTTTATCCATTATTCATTTTGACATTCATAGGTTTGATCATACTATTTTGGTATGAAAGTATGCGATTCAGGGAGTTTGTCATGGGTATCTGCAGACAAAAATCTCGGGAAAACGACCTCCAACTGCTTGACCAAACCGTCACGTTATCGAAAATATCATTAACTGGAAGCATATTAAGCGGCAAAGCTATTGCCAGGGAATACCTGTTTGAAGTCAGCACGAATGGTACCGACAGATTAAAAGGTTATGTACAAATGCACGGTAGATGCCTTATTTCCCTGCAAATAGAAAATAATGATGGAGTGACCATTATATATCCCGAAAGACCCATGATGTTAAATTGATGTGCATTAAGTCATTTTATAAAATACCATTTATTAAAGATAAATAAGGATTTGTTATGCCTTCTTTTGATATAGTATCCGAAATAGACCAACACGAACTCACCAATGCCATTGATCAGGCCAACAGAGAGATCTCAAATCGATTTGATTTCAAGGGCACAGACTCACGTATTGAGAAATCTGATAATAGTCTGAAACTCATCGCCCCCACAGAGTTCCAGGTACACCAGATAAAAGACATACTACATGCGAAACTGGCCAAGCGAAGTATTGATGTTCGCTCCCTTCAGGAAGGCGACATAACCGAAAGTAATAATGTTGCACAGATGATTGTGACCGTGCAGGAAGGTATAGACAAGGAACTGGCAAAAAAGATTACCAAACTTATTAAGGACACTAAAATCAAGGTGCAGGCAAGTATTCAGGGGGACCAGGTCAGGGTGACCGGTAAAAAACGCGATGATCTGCAGGAAGTAATATCATTTTTGAAATGCGAAAAAAGTATCCAACTGCCTTTACAGTTCAATAACTTCAGGGATTAAGACCGGCCTCGATTACTCAACGTAATAAAGAATCATATAGAGAAACAGTAATACCATCACCCATAGCACCATACTCCCAATGGGCCAGGTCCTGGCCAGGATACCGCTGGGACCATGGTGTCTGGATAACTTGTCAAGGAAGAAACCCAGGGTAAAGCGTACGGCCTGACCACCCATCTCACCCAGTACGCTGATGACAACCTTGATACCCCGGTAAATTGCTGGAAACATCCGCCGGTATAACCATTCAGCATCCAGGTTAACAGATGGGATTTCATCCGGGTATCGACCGCTACGGTGCAGGAACACAACTCCAAGTATGGCAAAGGCCAGCAATTGTAACTGGGTCAGGACATGGGTCATGTCATAGGGAGAATATGGCGCATCATACGGGAGAATGTCATACAGCATTGCCGGATAGCTGCCGATTGCCACACAGAGTACGGCAGCTATGGCCATTGCCAACAACATGTTAACGGGTGGTTCCTTGGCCTTGATTCCCTGATCATGGGCAAAGAACGCAAAGTAAGGGATCTTGATACCGGCATGTTCAAGCACACCTGCAGAGGCGAACAACATGGCCATCCAGATACCCCAGTGACCTTCTTCCAGTAATGCGGACATCACCATGGATTTACTCACAAAGGCACTGAACAGGGGAAATGCCGAGATAGTCATGGCACCAATAATACAAAGTGTAGTGGTGATGGGCATAGCACGGTACAGCCCACCCAGGTCAGATGCCTTGGAGCGTCCGGTAACGTATAACACTGCCCCCATGGACATAAATAACAACCCTTTAAATAGTACATCGTTGATGGCGTGTCCCACTGCCCCATTGAGGGCTAATGCCGATCCTATTCCGATTCCCACCACCATAAAACCAAGCTGGTTAATCATGGAATAGGCAAGGACTTTTCTCAGGTCGTTTTCAATCACAGCAAAGAAAATCGGATAACAGGCCATGAAGGCACCGATATAGATCAGGATTTCCGTACCGGGAAAGCCTCTGGCCATCGCGTAAATGGCCGCCTTGGTGGTAAAGGCACAGAGAAATACCGTACCGGTGGGTGTAGATGCCGGGTAGCCATCGGTGACCCAGTTATGTAAAAGCGGAAAACCACACTTAATGCCAAATGCCATAAAGATCAGCCAGGACGCACCGCTGCCCAGACCAATTTCATTGAAGCTAATGTCCCCGGTGGTCCACCATATCCAAAGTGCGCCACCCAGTAATAATACGCCTGACAGGACCTGGAACAGGAAGTATCTAAGACCGGCATGGAATGAGCGCTCATCCCTGGATGCCCAGATTAGAAAGGCCGATGTTAATCCCAGCAGTTCCCAAAATACGAACAATGTGAATAAGTCTCCGGCAAAGACCGCACCTATGGCACTGCCTGCGTATAACAGTCCTGCCACGTGTTGCAATGTGTCCTTGAGATGCAGGGCAAACAGGATGCAAATAAATGCCCCGAGATGAAACAGGTATCCAAATAACAGGCTGAGTTCATCCACACGGTATACAGTGAGTTCCAGGTCCAGCACCTGCAACATCACCATGGTGCCAGGCTCCGCCTGCATGACCTGGTACCCTCCAAACAGGGGGGCAGCCAGCATGATGGCAGAACGTAACCAACCACGGGTAAATACAGCCAGTATCCCGGCTATGAGAAATGGCAGGAAAGGATGCAAGTTAGTCATTATCCTCTCCCCGCTGTTCATAATAGTCTTCAGATCGACCAACGGCCTTTCTGAGTAACTTGGCAAGTATCACCACACCCACCAGTGCTGCAAATCCATACAGCGCATAGAACGCTGGAATTTTTTCAAGTGGCATATACACATGACGATGAACGATAAAGTCTGCCACCACCAGCAAACCGCAGACCGCATACAGGACATTCCTGATCCTCTGGCGGATAACAGGGTTATCTGCCCAACCTATATTTTCGTTATTACCGTTTTGCATAACTCACTCGTTATTCAATTATCATGGATGCGAGCATGTACCAGGGATCGGGATAGATAAAAAGTACCAGGCACATTATTGATGTCACCGTCATGGCGATTAAACAATTCATTGGGGCTTCTTTCAGTCCCGGCTCATTATTTTCTGGTTCTCTGATGAAGCCACGTAAAGGAATGGGTAATAAATAAGCAATATTCAACAATGAGCTTATCATCAGTGTCGCAAGCAGGAACAATTCACCCGCCTGTAAGGTCCCCAGTGCCAGGTACCATTTACTCCACATGCCGCCAAAGGGTGGCAGGCCAATAATACTCAAGGCCCCGATGGTATATGCGGTAAAGGTAAAAGGCATCTTTCTACCCAGACCATCAAGTTGACTGATTTCTGACTTGTGGGCGGCAACAAGTATAGCACCGGCAGCAAAAAACAGAGTGATCTTGGCAAATGCATGCATGACGATGTGCATAGAACCACCAATGATCCCTGCGCTGGTGGCCAATATTGCTCCCAGGGTCACATAGCCTAACTGACTGATAGTTGAATAGGCCAGCCTGGCCTTGAGATTGTCCTTGGTCATGGCTGTCAAGGATGCCAGCAATATAGACAAGGCAACGACGTACAGCAGAATTTCCCGACCGGGTAATTCAATCAGGGTATCGACGCCAAAAATATAAACGGCAATCTTGATCAATGAAAATACCCCCGCCTTAACCACCGCCACGGCATGCAACAGGGCACTGACCGGGGTGGGTGCCACCATGGCTGCAGGCAACCAACGATGGAATGGCATTAATGCCGCTTTACCCACACCAAAGAAAAACAATAACAAAATAACGCTTAATGTCATGGAAGACGCTGTGCCGGCTAATATTCCTCCTGGGGTAAATTCCAGGGTACCGGCCAGATACCAGGTCCATATCAAGGCCAACAACAGGAAAGTAATGGATGTTGTCAGTAATATTCCAAGGTAAACCCTGCCCGCACGACGTGCCGCATCCGTCCCCGCATGGGTAACCAGTGGATAGGTAGACAGGGTCAGGACTTCGTAAAAGACAAACAGGGTAAAAAGATTACCTGAGAATGCCACACCTAATGTTACGGATATGGCGATGGCAAAAAACATAAAAAATCGGGTCTGGTTTTCTTCATGATGACCACGCATGTAACCGATGGCATAGACTGAGGTAACTATCCATAGAAAACCGGCAATCAAGGCAAATAACATCCCTAGTGGCTCTAGTGTCAGCTCAATAGGCACACCCGGGAATGGTTCAGCAATTTGAAAAGTTGGTTGCTCACCTTGCATGACCCTTTGAGCAAGTGGCAATAACAGACCAAAGACAATGGTTGCGGTAATAATAGAAACCGCTTCACGCAGGTTTGGATTTTTTTCACCAATAATACGGATCAAGGCCGCCGCGATTAGTGGCAGTATCATGATAATGGGCATCATCAAATCCTGTTCCGCCATTATCGCCCTGCCCCCATCAGCATTTCAGCTGCTTTCTGTGCAGCATCGATTGTCAGTTCCGTATGAATACCAAAATAGAGACTGGCACCGATTAATAGCCAGGTTGGTATTAGCAACTGCAATGGGGCTTCCTTTACTACAACCTCGCCCTCATCAACCTTATTAAAATAGGCCGCTTCAACCAGTTTCCACATATAGATTACAGCCAATAAGGACCCTACCAGGACAACAACGGCTATAGGCCAGTAACCTTGTTCCAGGGTAGCCAGGACCAGATACCATTTGCTTATGAAGCCCACTGTGAGAGGCACACCAATCAGACTCAAACCACCGACGACTATAGCCGCCATGGTCCAGGGCATGGTCTGACCCAGTCCTTTGAAATGTTCGATACGCGCTGCCCCCATATGATAGGCAATCCCGCCAAGGGCCAGGAACAGTCCCCCTTTCATCAGGGCATGATTGAACAGATGCAATATCCCGGAGGTGATACCGGTGACAGACGCAAGGCTAATTCCCAAAATCATGTATCCTATCTGGGCCACACTGGAATAGGCCAACAGGCGTTTAATATTCTGCTGAAATATGGCCACGGTTGATCCGATCAGTATCGCCGGGATAGACATAAGCATGAGCACCGTACCCATAGGCATAACCTCGAATGCAAATGTCACACCAAATATAATAAAGACAAAACGTAATAACACATATATCGCAACTTTTGTCGCTGTTGCAGACAGAAATGCACTTACCGCCGAGGGGGCATAGGCATAAGAATTTGGTAGCCATAGATGTAATGGAAACAGGGCCAGTTTGAGACAAATCCCTACTGTCAGGAATGCAATTGATGCCCGTATAGTCCTTGTGTCTAACACGTCGGGGATCCTGCCAGCCAGATCCTGAATATTCAGCGTCCCCGTCATCATATACATCAAGCCTATTCCGATCAGGATAAAAGTCGCACCCAATGTCCCCATAATCAAATATTGAAATGCAGCAGTTAGTGCACGTCTGTCATTACCCAGGCTCACCAGGGTATAGGTTGAAAGAGAAGAGATCTCAAGAAACACAAAAACATTAAAGGCATCACCGGTAATGACTATGCCCAGCAACCCGGCAAGGCACAACAGGTAAGCAGAGTAAAACAGGGTTTGTTTGTGTGGAGCTATTTCACGCTCTACACTCTTGCCGGCATAGAGAATAACAATAGCCCCAATCAACGAAACGATTAATAAAACAAAGCTACTAACTTCATCGACACGTAATTCAATTCCCCAGGGTGGCGCCCAGTTTCCCATTTCATAGGATATAGCACCAGTATTAACCACTGCTGAAAGTAATTCCACACTGATACCCAGGGTGGCAAGACAGATTACCATGGTAAAAAACCACACCAGCTTTGGTCTGAATAGAATCAAACATAGTGGTGCCGAGATTAACGGCAGAACAATCTGTAAAGCGGGTAGATTATTACTGATCAAAACGAACCATCCTGTTCATGTATTTCATCTTCTTCGACACTGCCATATTCTTCGTAGATACTCACTATCAATGCCAGGGCAAGGGCTGTTGTGGCAACACCAACAACAATGGCGGTCAGCATCAAAACATGGGGCAATGGGTTGGAAAAAATCTCCACTCCTTCGGTCAAAATCGGTGCAGCTCCATCTTTGACCTTTGCCATACTGACATACATGATGATCACGGAAGTCTGGAAGATATTCAGACCAACAACTTTCTTTAACAAATTCCCTTTTGCAATGACGATATAAAAGCCTGTCATCATCAGAATGATGACAATCCAGTAATTATATAAACCAAGAAACATATTCATTATTCTTCAATGGACTGGATGCGTTTACGATCGGAAAAATCAAAAAAGATTGACAGCATAACCGCTGTCACTGTGATGCCTACACCAAGCTCTACAAGTAGAATTCCATAATGCTGTCCATGTACCGGATCATGGGCCAGCACGTTATAGCCCAGGAAATTGCCCCCCAGGAACATGGTCAAAACTCCAACGCCCGCATAAATCAGAACACCCACTGCCATCAACACATGAATAACCATGGGGCTGATGACTTTTTGTGCCTTCTCCGTTCCAAAAATAATTGCATAGAGAATAATGGCTGCTGCAAATATCACGCCCGCCTGGAACCCACCTCCCGGCCCATAATCACCATGAAACTGGATATACAGCCCGTATAGTATGATAAGTGGAATCAGGGCTTTTGCTATAACCCTCAGAATAAGGTGATGCGACATAGACGGGCTTGGGACCTTGATTTCAGGCCGCTTCCCAAATCTACCGAGCAAGGTCATTACACCCAGACCTGCAGCAAAGATAACGACAACCTCTCCGAGGGTATCATAGCCCCGATAGCTGGCCAGCACTGAGGTAACAATATTGGGAACACCAATCTCTTCCCCGGACTGCTGAATATACCTTGGGGCCACATGCTGGTGGATAGGATCACTTGGATCAGAGAAATAAGGCATGTCCAGGGTGGCGTATATCAATGCTGCACCGGTCACCGCAACGACCATTAGTGGTAACGTTGGGCCATATGAGTATTCTTTTTCTTTCCGCGTGGTCAGTGCCAAAGTACCCAGCATGAGTACCGTTGAGATGCCGGCCCCTACCGCCGCCTCAGTCAATGCCACATCTACGGCGTCCAGGTTCACAAAAAAACTGGCGGAAACCAGACTGTAAATACCAAACAGTATGACAATGGCGAATAAATCACGCATAAACACGATGGACAATGCGGTGACCATCAATATCCCCATGAGAACGATGTCAATGATATTAACTATTGTTGTTCTCCTTATCTTTTAAAAATGGTTTTAAACCACTGTGTAAAGCAGATTTTGCAAGAGAATGGGCCGATGTTGGGCTGGTATAGGTGATGATTAACAATACCAGTAACAGCTTGACAATCATCATCCACGAATTTGCCTGCAGCATCAGTCCAATGACTATCAGGATGGTGCTTAAGGTATCGGTCACACTGGCGGCATGTAATCGGGTAAAGAAGTCCGGAAACCTGAACAGCCCGACTGCACCGGTGACCCCCAAAAAACCACCTGATAGTAAACAGACCCAGCTTAGAATATTCAGGAACAAATCCATCATTGCCCCTCCGAGTCGGGTTGCTGCTGCTTGTTATACTCAAAGAAACGTAAAACTGCGATGATACTGATAAAGTTAATCAGCGCATATACCAGCGCAATATCCACCATGTCCCCACGTCCAGCGGTAACGCTTAATACTGAGATCAATAAAACGGTCTTGGTGCCCACCACGTTAACGGCAAGGATACGGTCATACAGTGTGGGCCCTAGCACCGCCCTGATCAGGGCTATTACCATTACCACCAGAATAATAATTGAAATCGCAGTGAACATATCCGGTTATCTCTCCAGTTTACTCACTTGCCTGTCCATCTCTCCGGTCATTACCCCCGCCTTACCTTCTTCACTCAGGGCATGGACTTCAAATGTATCACCATCGATATCCAATGTAATTGTTCCCGGCGTCATGGTGATGGAATTTGCATACAGGACGCGACAGACATCAGATTTTTGAGAGGCCTTGACTTTAAATACCGTGGGGCTTATCGCTTCTTCACCTTTCCAAACACGCATGACCACATCAATGTTGGATTTCACAATTTCGATTAACAGCCAGAATAAGTAGTAAGGCAGATAAAAACTCATTACGATTGATGGCTCTGATTCTCCATCAACCCGCTCCATGCGTTTGGAAATATAGAGTATAAGTAATATTGACAAGGTGCCAAGGCCCAGTAACAACGGCGTATAATGCCCGGAATTGATCAACCAGAAGACAGCCAATATAACTGCCAGACTCAAGATTTGTTTCAACGCCTTATCCCCTCCCAAAAATATATAAAGCTCAGCGAAGCGTTAGTATAACAAGATATTTACTGAGGCTCCCAGTCACTAAATGTAGAAATTTATTGATTTTTCGTCAGTTTTATACTTGACATTATTGTTAAGAACGTGCAATCACTCTTATAAATAATGTATATCAGTCATCGAGTAATTGTATAATTTTCAAATATGATAAAAAAACGCAAATTAAAGAGTTTAATACTGTTCACCGGCCTGTTAGTAATTGGTGCGGCGATTGGGCTGTTCATGTCCCGGTTTTATTCGGTACCGGACAAACCACCACAAATCAATGGCATGCTCTGGCCAAATCCAAAAATGATTGAGGACTTCATGACCATAGACCAGGATGGTAAGTCATTCAATGTAGAAAATTTGCATGATAAATGGTCGTTAATTTTCTTTGGTTACACCCATTGTCCAGACGTCTGCCCTATCTCTTTAACGGTACTCGACCAGTTCTATAATAAAGTAACGGATAAGGAGAATATTCAGATCATCTTTGTCACCGTTGATCCTGAAAGGGACACCCCTGAGCGTTTGAAGGAATATCTGGCCTTTTTTGAACCCGGTTTTGTCGGTTTGGGGGGGACGATTGACCAGATCACCTCCCTGACCGACCAGATTGGCATCGCTTATTTATATCAACTTCCCCAAAGTGATGGCAGTTATCTCGTTGACCACACCAGTTCCATTTTTCTGTTTGACCCACAGGCACGGCTGGTATCTATTTTTTCAGCGCCCCATTCAGTAGACGAAATACATTCCAGGTTCTCCGAAATTCGGGAATTCTTGTCCAGCCACAAGTGAAAATACTAATATTTGTCCTTCTGTTGTTCTGCAGCCATGCATTATCTGCTGAGGGCCACATTGAAATTTCTGCTGCTTCAATTGCCATATCACCGCCAGCTGCAGGAACACAGGCCGCCTACCTGACCATCGATAATCACTCCAATAAAAATATTTCATTAATCCGGGTTGAAAGCAGCGAATTTGAACGTATTGAGATCCATCAGACAGAAATGAGCGGTGACATGTCACATATGCACCATTTACCTGAAATATCTATTTCTGCCGGGCAACAAATAGCATTTAAACCTGGAGGGTTACATCTAATGTTGCATGGTTCATACAGACCACTCACACCGGGTGAACAGATAACGTTGATCTTGAATTTCTCGGACGGCTCAAGGAACAGCAGTCAATTCACAGCAAAAAATCTAACTGATATCATGCCAATGAAACATGAAAATAAACCAAATGATAATAAGTCTAATGTTATGACTTCCATCTCTGTATTTATTCAGCATTTACTTCCTCAGCATTTGCTAACCGGCTTAATGTACAAGCTTGCTCGTATTCGATGGGAGCCGCTTAAAAATTTCTTAATAAACAGTTTCATAAGTGTATATAAGGTAGACATGTCTATTGCCAAGATATCTGATGTCAAACAGTTTCCTCACTTCAATGCCTTCTTTACCCGGGAACTAAAAAACTCAGCCAGACCAGTAGACACTGCCAAAAATATTCTCGTCTCACCCGTAGATGGAGCTATCAGCCAATTTGGGGAAATTCAAAATAATGTATTGATACAGGCAAAAGGCAAGGAATATAAAGTTAACCACCTGTTGGGTGGTGATGACGACCTTGCGAAACGTTTTGAAAATGGACAGTTTATTACCATTTATCTATCACCCCGGGATTATCACCGAATCCATATGCCACTAAGCGGTTCGCTAAACACTATGACGTATATTCCTGGCAAACTGTATTCCGTTAACCAAGCCACTACAGACCATGTAGAAGATCTATTTGCTATCAATGAACGTGTCGTCAATATATTTGATACTGATATAGGTAAGGTTGCATTAGTAATGGTCGGGGCGATATTTGTGGGTAGTATGGAAACTGTCTGGGCAGGAGAAATAACCCCTGCTACACACAGGGAACTCAGCCAACAGTCTTATGATGAGAATGCAATTGAGTTGGCAAAAGGTCAGGAAATGGGGAGATTCAATATGGGTTCAACAGTCATTCTATTGTTTGAACCAGAGAAGATACAATTTAACGATGGCATTAATGTTAACCAGCCATTGAAAATGGGTAGTAGCATTGCAACAAAAAAATGATGCTGGTGCGTATCTACCCCGTGCCAATCACACCATCTTTCAGGTACTTTTCCATTTCTGCATCACTGAGACCAATCAACTCACGATACACGTAATCATTCCCCTCGCCGAACAAGGGTGCAGTGTTATAAATGTCACCCGGTGTCTCACAAAGATCAAATGGCGGAAAGTTACAGGCCAGTAAACCGATTTCTGCATGACGTCGCCAGCGCCATGTCCCAAGCTCACGCAACTGCGGGTCGGTAAATACATCAGCGACAGTATTAACAGGATAGGCACATATCCCATGGTCTTGAAGCAGCTCAGTTACCGATAAGGCCGTCTGCCTGCTAGTCCATTGAGCAATGATGTCATTTAGATCTGCTTCATTCTCATGCCGTTTCTCAACACTGACAAAACGTACATCTGAAGAAAGATCCACATTATTCATAATGGCTGTAAGACGTTGAAATTCTTCATTAGACCAACAGGAAAACGCAACCCATTCATTATTCAAACATGGATAGGCACCATGGGGACAAGCAACCGGATCTGAATTCATATTACGATCAGCAATATGACCATTTACATGATAATCAAATAGCGCCCCCGCCATAAATTGCAAGCCGGTTTCATACTGGGAAAGGTCTATGTGAGACCCGTCGCCTTTTTGCCTTGCCTTGTCCAATGCCGCGAGCACGGCTGAGGCACCAAAATTTGCCGCGATAAAATCGATATAGGGGCCATATAACAACATGGGTGGACCATCACTTTCCCCGGTAAGCCCACAAAATCCCGATAATGCTGATAACTGGGAACCAAACCCGGGTGTCATGGCACGCGGGCCGGTTTGTCCCATGTTACAGGTAGACAACATCACCAATGCCGGATTGTGTTTACTCAGGGTGTCATATCCCAGACCAATGCGGGACATCACGCCAGGCCGCATATTCTCGATAACTATGTCAGACCATGCAGCCAGTTTTAACGCCAGGTCAATACCACCCGGCTTTTTAACATCCAGGGTGATGGAATCCTTGGAATCGTTGAATATGGCAAAACAACCTCCCCGGTTTAATCCAGGTTTACCATCTTTAAATGGCGGATATTCAAGACGGAACCCGTCCGGCCGGGTGGGTGCCTCGACGTGCAGGACTGTGGCACCGAAGTTTGCCAGTATCTTGCCTATCTGAGGACCGGCGGCGTAGCCACCGAATTCCAGCACCTTAACGCCATTTAGGGCGCGAGGAATAGAAAAATGTTGTTCGTTAGATGTGATATGTTGGCAGGCTATTTCCTTTACCGATCGCTCATTAATCTGCTTTAAGATATCAAGGCTTTCATCTGTTGTACCATCAAAACGTATCTCCGGGCGTTCACCGTTTATCAGATAAAACACACCACAATGTTTCTGGGCTTCACCCTGTTCGGTTTGCTTTTCAGACCAGAATTTACGTTCCTGTAATTGTGGATCCTCACTGATATCAGCAACATTAAAGACTGGATAACCCAGGATTTCACGCCGACTCCCTTCCATCAGAAATTCCTGCTTGGTCAGCGTCATAAAAAAATCAGCAATCGGTGCCTCCATGGCATCAATCTCTTCCTGGGTTGCCTTTACCTGGGTAAAGGTATCCCAGTCAATCTCTGCCAGAACCCCAAGCTCCGCACCGCTGGTTCGCATCCAGTCTACCAGTTGTTTATTCGTACGCTTACCCGCGGGGCCACCATATATTATGAAATTCAGATAACCGTCCTTGCATGGCCAGAAGGCACGAAGTTTTGCCCCGGTGACGGACCGTCCCATGGCGAATGACCCAGCGCGGGTAGGAACCTGCCCCAGCATGTCCCAATACATTGGGGCAAATGCAAGGGCAGGAATGATGCTGGCCTGGGCCGATACCCTTACCTCCTGGCCCTTGTTACTCACGGAACGCCCATTCAGGGCGGTTAATGCACCCACTGCAGCCTGAACACCGGTCCAGGAATAAGACTGTGGTACCGTGATTCTAACAGGGGTAGAGCCCGGTTCTCCGGCAAGTGACATGGCGCCTCCTGCAGCCATTAACTCAATATCAGATGCCTTCCAGTTGGACCTGGGACCACTGGTTCCAAATGGGGTAATACGTACCAGGATTAAACCGGGATTTTCTTGAGATAAACGGGAATAGTCAAACAAGGGTTCACTGACCTGAGAACAGGTCACTAGAATATCCGCACCGGCGATAAGCTGTTCCAGATTTTCATCCCCACTGGGGGATTTTAGATCAAGGACACACAGGCGCTTGTTGACGTTAAAGGCGCGCCAGTCGGGATGGTTGCGGTCCGTCTCTGGCGCTTCAACCTTGATGACATCCGCACCAAGATCTGCCAGCACACGGCCACACAACCAGCCTAACTGGTCGGTACAATCAATAACAACGCAATCAGACAGCATGGCACACCACTGTAGTTAAAGTGGATATGCGGTTTATATTATCGACCGGTCCTTGCCAGTGATAATAACCAACCATGCATACGAGACTTGGCGTTTTGTATGTCCTTTTCAGAGAAGAAGTCCTCTGCCTTGACCTTATCAACAGGGTAAACAGGGCGATGGAAATCATTTTCATATCCATATGGGACCGTCGCGTCAATCCCCATTCCACCTTCAAAAACGGTATTGGAGGCAGTCCATTCATTACCACCAGAGGTCATTCTCTCAGAAGGCATAAACGTCTGACCAATTCCACCTGGATGTGGGTTCAGGATATCTGTCCTTGGATTAACGCGGGTGGTCAAACACCACATAATGTCATCCATGGAATAGATATCCACATCCTCACTGACGGCGATGACCAGTCTTGCGCCCTGGGAACACGCCAGGATGGCCGTCAGGAAATTACGCTGCCAGCCCTCTTCAATCTTGTTACGCTTTTTCACCTGGATAATCGCGCCGCCCCAGTCTGTCATGCTATATGGAATGTGGACATTCTGAACAATGCCCGGCTGCAGACGTTCGCAAAGGTTATAGATGGCTGACTCACGGACTGAGGTATCGATATTGGCATCGTCCATGGTATGTACGCCCAGCGGGAAGATAATTGGCTTGGATTCCGGCTTACGCATGGTAATGGCGGTTACATGAAAGGTTGGCGCCTTGTAGGCTTTACCCATGTACCCTGCCCACTCAGGGTGGAAGTGAAACCGGCCCTGGATATCAGCATCCTCGGATTCCTTGGTTTCATAACGCTTGTCCCGGGGATGCAGATAGCCCTCCAGGACATATTCACAATCCGCCAGCGCCCAGGCATCTATTGTCCGGCACTTGACTATCCTGACCGGCGACCGCTGCAGGGCCCCGGCAATTCCTACTTCATCACACCCCTTGGGCAGGATGACATAATCAAAGCCTGCACCGGCCATGTAAGTACATGAAGGCGGTACACCAAAACACATGGTAAGTGGTACAGGTTCATCATCCCGGTAATGTTTGGTCATGATCTGCCACATATGTGAACCCGGGGAGATCTGAAAGGTCCCCACATTACCCCAACGGAAATTCATACGGTTGTAACCAATATGACTCCCGCCTTCAAAGTAATCACCGATAACGCAGGAAATACCGGAACCAATGGTTAATTCTGATTCCAGTTCAGTATGACGAATGGCCGTGATCCATTTATTGACGTCCAGTTCATCGGTTATGACGTGTTCCTGACAGGGTGCCTCATCCTGAGAGATTTCAACAGGTGGAATGGGATGATCCAGGGCATAACTGACTTTTTTCACCCTGTCTTCAGAATCTTCCCAACCAAACATCTTTTCGATGATCTTGATGTCACCAAACAGGTTTGTTACTGCCCGTGCATGAGGCTTCCCCTTAACGTTGTTAAACAACATAGGGCAGCCGCCATCCATAATCTTTTGCAGGCCGGTTATTTCCAGATCTGGATTGACTTCTTTATCCGTCTCTATCAGGTCGCCTTGTTCCCTCAACCATTCGATAGTTCCACGTAAGTCTGTAGGAATTATCTTATCTACGTCACTCATAACAATCTCCTGTTTACAAATTACAAAAATTAAAAGAAATTAAATTCAGAAAGTAAAATCCGAATCCAGCATTTTTTATTATTCTGGGGGTATACTTCGATATGAAAGAATATATCACAGCGTTAAATACTTTTACAGAACAGCCAAAATATATTTAAAATTCAATCAGATGCACGATCAAGCTTGCCCCGCATATCTTTGAGTATCCTTTGAAATGCCTTGACTTCAGCTGCAGAATAATGCTTGTGTGCGACCCGATTGATTGTCATAACGTCTGCCAGTAATTTCTCTTCAACATTTCTACCCTTACGGGTGAGGCTGACATTAATCCGTCTCGTGTCCCTGGTATCCCGTTTTCGTTTAATCAGCCCTTTTTTCTCCAGGATTTTCAGTGCGGCAACGGTGGTTGACTCAGTTAAACCTACCGAGCGACTCAGTTCCCTTTGTGCTATCCCTTCCTTTTCCCACAATGCCCTGAGGAAAAACCACTGTGCGGTGGTCAGGCCTTCATCGGCAATTTTCTGTGCCAGCATCCGGTTAAATGATTGATGCAATGAGCGAACCAGAAACCCGGTACTGTCTTTAGTGGGATATTCTTTTGTACTCTTTACCGCTTTTTTCATTTATCTACCTGAGAGATGGATTTAATGTATAGGTACCCATAACTTCACCGCTTGCCAACACATGTCCTTCCATGGCTGCTTCAAGATCAGAACCTTTAAAATTTTCATTCAGACCCAGGCTTTCAATATCCAGCGCATAAACAGTAAAGTGGTAATGGTGGACCTTTTCATCATTCCAGGGAGGACAGGGGCCATCATAGCCTCCATAGTTTCCTTTCATATTTTCATCATTGGCAAAAAAGTCGGTATAACCATTGATCCCGCGCACCCCATGCTCCACCTTTCCGGCGGCTTTTCCGCCTGGCTGTATTCCCTCCGACTCTGCACCTTCCGCCAGACTTGAAATGGATGCAGGGATGTCTGCCAACACCCAGTGATAAAGGGAGAACCTGGGGGTATCCACAGGTATAGTCTTCTCTTCAGTATTTAAAAGTGACAGGTCCTGGGGCACATCCGGGTCATGGCAGATGATGGCATATGATGCGGTCCCTTCCGGTGCACCCGACCAGCTAATGGCCGGGCTCTTATTCTCACCCATGTTTACATGGTTTTCTTCATCAGGAATACAAAAGGCATATTTATCGGGGATGGCATCACCATCATTGAAGGCATTAATCGTGATATCCAGTTTCGCAGTCACCAGAAATTCTCCTTATTAAGCATTTGAATTATTTAAAATGAGATATAGCTTTAATTAAATTTAAAGACTATAAATGAAACACTATGGGGATTCAATAAAGTGCAAAAAATATGCAAATTATTTATTAACTTATTGATTTTTAAGAAAGTGCACTGATGCACAATGCCATCAATGCACCCGGGATGAATCCAAGGAGTAATACCGCAAGACCATTCATACTCAAGACTAACCTGATACCTCTAGATGCCTTGATCGCCGACATTTTTTCCGGCTCATCGAAATACATTAACTTTACAATGCGTAAATAATAAAAGGCGCCTATCACAGAAAAGACCACAGCCACAGCAACTAACCAGACATAGCCCATTGCGACCACTTCTTTAATCACAAACCACTTGGCCCAGAAACCAATTAGCGGCGGAATGCCTGCCATGGAAAACATCAGGATGAGCATGATAAATGCATACCAGGGACTGCGCTTTGCCAGGCCTTTAAAATCATCAAGCTGATCAGCCTCAAAACCCTTCTTACCTAACAGGATTATCATTCCAAAGGAGCCCATACTCATCAATGCATAGACAATGATATAAAACATGGAACCGGCATAGCCACCCGCAGTTCCACTGATGACGCCCAGCAGGAAAAAGCCAACATGGGCGATGGTTGAATAGGCCAGCATGCGCTTGATGTTTGTCTGTGAGATGGCAATGACGTTACCCGCAGCCATGGATAATATCGAAAGAATGACCAACATACCCTGCCAGTCTGTTAGTAAATCCTGCAGGCCATCGGACAATAAACGAATTGTCATGGCAAATGCAGCAATCTTCGGTGCGGTACTGATAAACAGTGTCACCGCGGTAGGTGATCCTTCATAAATATCCGGTACCCACATATGAAACGGGACTGCACCCAGTTTAAATGCTATTCCGACCACAATAAAAACCAGACCAAATACCATCATCTGATTCATATTTGAATCGACACTGGAATTTGCGGCTGCGGAAGAAATGCCCTGCAGATCCAGTACGCCTGTGACGCCATAGAGCATGGAGATTCCATATAATAATAACCCGGATGCCAGTGCACCCAGGACAAAGTACTTCATGGCAGCTTCTGATGCACTCAATGACTCTTTATGCATGGCAATCATCGCATACAGTGAGAGTGAAAGTAATTCCAGTCCCAGATATACGGTCAGCAGACTGGCGGCTGAAGACATGATCATCATCCCAAGCACAGCAAATAACCCCAGCACAAAATATTCACCCCGAACATTTTCATGCTCTTTAAGATACTCATGGGAATAAAAGAAAACGACCAGGGAAATAATACAGATAACCGTCTTTAGAATGACACTCATTGGATCGGTTATAAAATGATTATTAAACGCATGACTTTCAACGTCAGGGGTTAAAAACAACATCAGGCAAATTACTGTTAACAAGGAAATTTGAACGAAACGAAAAGTCAGAAGTTTTTCTTTGGAGGTTGAATAGGTGTCAAGCACCAGGGCAATGCTGGCGAGTATTAAAAGTACCAGTTCAGGAATCACTAATTGTATTTGCGATAACATTTCTCTTCCTATCCTGTCTTGGACTGCAATACATGTTGAAACAGGTTTTCAATCGTAGGGTGCATCATATCGAAAATAGGCGCGGGCCAGACACCGAACAGTAAGACTACAATGGCCAATACACTGAGGAAAAACATTTCCCGGGAATTGATATCTTTCAATTCGGCAACATCATCATTTGCAATTTCTCCAAAGATGACGCGCTTATACATCCATAAGGTATATGCTGCCCCCAGGATTAATGTCATTGCGGCAAGGAATGCAATCCAGAAGTTCGCCTGATAGCTACCCAGAATGACCAGAAACTCTCCTACAAATCCCGATGTGCCTGGCAAACCAGAATTCGCCATGGCAAATAGCATCATAAAAGCAGCAAACTTTGGCATGGTATTGGCAACGCCACCGTAGGAACTGATCTCCCGGCTATGTACCCTGTCATAAAGTACTCCTACGCATAAAAATAATGCCCCGGAAATAAACCCGTGAGATATCATCTGCATCATGCCACCTTCAAGGGCCATGACGGCACCGGCACTGCTGTCTGTATTGGCAAAAATTGCAAACCCGACAAAAAATCCCAGGGTAACAAAGCCCATGTGAGATATTGAAGAATAGGCAATCAGTTTCTTCATATCCGTCTGCACCAGGGCAACAAAACCAATGTAGACCACTGCAATCAATGACAGGGCGATCATAAAACCGTCCAGTACCATACTGGCATCTGGCGCAATGGGAAGACTAAAACGCAGGAAGCCATAGCCTCCCATCTTTAACATGATGGCAGCCAATATGACCGAACCTGCCGTGGGGGCTTCCACGTGGGCATCTGGTAACCAGGTATGTACTGGCCACATGGGAATCTTCACGGCAAATGCCAGGAAAAATGCTATAAAAATGAGCTTCTGTATTTCCAGTGAAAGCGGTAATTGATGTAAATCCATAATATTAAAACTACCGGCCTGTGAATACATATACAGCAAGGCAATCAACATAAAAACCGAACCCAGGAAGGTATACAGAAAAAATTTGATGGTGGCATAAACGCGCCTGGGTCCACCCCAAATCCCAATGATCAGGAACATGGGAATGAGCATCGCTTCCCAGAAAAAATAAAACAGCATGGCATCTACCGAAGCAAATACCCCGTTCATCATACCTTCCAGCATTAAAAATGCGGCCATAAACTGGGAAATCCTGCTTTCAATCACTTCCCATGCCGAAAGAATTACCAGGACCGTAGTAAAGGTGGTCAGTAAAATTAGTGGAAAGGCAATCCCGTCCACACCCAGGTGGTAATTTATATTAAAGACAGGAATCCATTCCCTGAATTCAATAAATTGCAACTGTGCTGTTGAGTTATCAAACTGAAAATAAGCATATACAGAAATAATGAACACCAGAATTGAAACAATTAGTGAAAAAAGTTTTACTGTTTCTTCCTGTCGGTCACCTACAAATAATACCCATATCCCACCCAGTATAGGGGTCCATATTAACAAGCTAAGCAGAGGTAAATTTAATTCCATTTAAACCATCACTCCATAATATGATGGACGAAGACTGCCAGTAATAGCAGCAAGCCAATGATCATTGTAAATGCGTAATCGTATAAATGCCCGGTCTGAATATTTCTTATCTTGCCGGAAAACCAGCGGACGGCACTGGCCGTACCATTGATTAAGACACCATCAATAATTTTTACATCACCAAGTTGCCAGAGGAATCCACCCGTCTTACGGGCACCTCCAGCGAAGACTGCCTGGTTAAAGGTATCAAAACCATACTTGTTGAGGAGAATTTGATATACCCAGTTCAGACGTGCAGCTATCTTTTCCGGCACTTTTGGAAACTTGATATACAGTAACCAGGCTACCAATACACCTGATAACGCCAGATAAACAGGAGCAGCTTGAAAGGCATGCAAGGTAAATGCCCAGACCCCATGATAGTCTTCGCCAATCATGCCAAGAACATTATGCTGATCCGTTACATAAATGGCGCTGGTAAAATAATCACCAAATAACATGGGGCCGATGAGAAATGCCCCCAGGATCACAGAGGGTATGGCCAATACCGATAATGGCACGGTTACAACCGCAGGTGATTCCTTCAGGTGTTCCCAGGTATGCCGATCCATTCTTTTCTTGCCATGGAAAACCAAGAAAAATAGCCGAAATGAATATAAAGCAGTAATAAACACCCCGGACAAAACGGCGATATAGGCCCAATCTGAAAAGGGTAACGAAGAATGATGTACTGCCTCAATAATAGCGTCCTTGGAATAGAAACCGGCTGTCCCGGGGAAACCTATCAATGCCAATGAACCTACTAAAGAGGTTACCCAGGTAATGGGCATATAACGATATAACCCACCCATCTTGCGCATATCCTGTTCATGATGCATAGCTATGATCACCGATCCGGCAGCAAGGAATAACAGGGCCTTGAAA
Source organism: Candidatus Eutrophobius brisbanensis (assembly GCA_038131795.1). Taxonomy (GTDB): domain Bacteria; phylum Pseudomonadota; class Gammaproteobacteria; order Eutrophobiales; family Eutrophobiaceae; genus Eutrophobius; species Eutrophobius brisbanensis. The sequence continues at coordinate 1,250,725 of JAYPQE010000003.1, forward strand.
AATGCATGTGTCACCAGGTGGAAAATCGCTGCTGAGTAAGCTGATACCCCCAGGGCCACGGTCATATATCCCAGCTGTGATAAGGTTGAATAGGCCACCACTCGCTTGATGTCGTTCTGAACCAGGCCTAGCAATCCCATGAAGAAGGCAGTAATACTGCCGATCACCAGTACAAACGTCAGCGCGGTCTCTGACAATTCAAACAGGGGTGACATCCTCGCGACCATAAAGATACCCGCTGTTACCATGGTTGCGGCATGGATCAGGGCCGAGATGGGTGTTGGGCCCTCCATTGAATCTGGCAGCCACACATGTAATGGCACCTGTGCCGATTTACCCATTGCCCCGATAAAAAGACAGATACAAATTACAGTCATGAGAGACCATTCAGATCCAGAAATAATATTGACTGTAGCATTGGCAAAATCAGGCGCCTGTGCGAATACCTGGTTGTAATCCAGGGTATTGAAGGTCATCAGCACCGCTGCAATCCCTAATAGAAAACCAAAGTCCCCCACCCTGTTGACCAAAAAGGCCTTGAGGTTGGCAAAGATTGCCGTATCCCGTTTGAACCAGAATCCAATTAACAGATATGACACCAGGCCTACCGCTTCCCAGCCAAAGAATAATTGCAGAAAGTTATTGGACATAACCAGCATGAGCATGGCAAAGGTAAACAGGGAGATATAGCTGAAGAAGCGTTGATAACCAGGGTCATCATGCATATATCCAATGGTATATATATGGATCATCCAGGATACAAACGTCACCACCACCATCATGGTGACCGTCAACTGATCCACAATAAAACCTATCTCAAATTGCATTCCACCTGTGGTCAACCAGGTATACAGTGCGCTGTTAAAAATTTCCCCACCATCAAACATCAAATGTTTATAAGCATATAATGACAACAAACTGGATATGCCCACACCGATAATGGTCACCCAGTGAGCACCACTGCGCCCGATCAACTTTCCAAATAATCCGGCAATCAACGATCCCAAAAGGGGTGACAAGACAATTGCAAGGTAGATGGATTGCATATCAGTATTCATCAAAGCATCACCCTTTCAGCGAACCCAGTTCTTCCACGTTTATGGTATTTCTGTTTCTAAACAGTACAACAAGTATTGCCAATCCGATGGCCGATTCCGCAGCAGCTACAGTGAGGATAAAGAAGACAAAAACCTGCCCCGCCATATCATGTAAAAAATGTGAGAAGGCTATGAAGTTCATATTCACAGACAACAACATTAATTCAATGCACATCAACAGGATGATGACATTTTTTCTATTTATGAAAATTCCAGCAACACTGATGCAGAATAATATGGCTGCCAGCAAGAGGACCTGTCCCAGGGTAATCATGATACTTCCCCTGGATTTAACCTGGATTTAAAACGACGCAAACTAACCACTTTTCTTCTCCGCATCCATTTTCACTATCCGAACCCTGTCTTCCCGTCTGACCCTCACCTGGTCTGATGGATCCTGAGACTTTCTGGGGCGGCCCTTTCTTAATGTGAGGCTGATCGCGGCAACAATGGCAACCAGTAATATGGCACCTGCAATTTCGAATGGGTACAAATATTCCGTAAACATTAATTTACCCAGAGCCCTGGCATTATCCACATCTGTTGCAGCAGGACTCACCACATACAACTGTGCTTCATTAAAATGGACACTGTTAAACACTGTTCCCATAGCAACCACCATCAATATTGCGATGACAATTCCCACCGGGAGAAAACGTGCAAAGCCTTCTCTCAAAGGTGCAAGATTGATATCGAGCATCATCACAACAAACAAAAAAAGAACCATAACTGCACCTACGTAGACCAGGATCAGGGCAATGGCAAGAAATTCTGCTTCCAGGATTAACCAGACCGCTGCACTGGAGAAAAAAGCCAGTACTAAAAACAAAGCAGCATGCACAGGATTACGCACCGTCACTACCATACTGGCAGAAAAGATTAGCAATGCTGCAAAAATATAAAATATATATTGAGTTACCATTTTTTTTCTTGTTGCCCGTAGCTAATAGCTAGTCACTCTTGATTATCTGTAAAGTGAATCTTTTGCCCTGGCTTCAGCAATTTCTTTTTCATACTTGTCACCATTGGCCAGAAGTTTCTGTTTGGTCATCAACAGGTCGCCCCGCTGTTCTCCATGATATTCAAATACATGGGTTTCAACGATAGAATCCACCGGGCAGGATTCTTCACAAAACCCGCAAAATATACATTTGGTTAGATCAATATCATAACGTGTTGTCCTTCTCGTCCCATCATCCCGTTGCTCTGAATCTATAGTAATTGCCACCGCAGGACATACAGCTTCACATAATTTACAGGCAATGCACCTCTCCTCACCATTTGGATAACGCCTGAGTGCATGTAGGCCACGAAACCGGGGAGACATGGGTGCCTTCTCTTCCGGGTACTGGACTGTAATCTTGCGCCTGAATAAATACTTGCCGGTAAGCTGCAACCCCTTTACCAGTTCCCATAACAGGAGGCTTTGGAAATATTGTTGTACTTTCTGCATTTCTTAATACTCGTTTCTAGTCGCTCTTCTAATTAAACCAGGGTGGAATTTCTGCCACGACCATTACGGAAATAATCACAATCCAAACGATGGTTATTGGTAAAAACACCTTCCAGCCCAAACGCATAATCTGATCATAGCGATATCGTGGAAACGTCGCCCTGAACCATAAAAAGCAAAATAGAAAAAATGATGTTTTTAGTAATAACCAGATAATATTTGGCTCACTAAGTACTGGAATATCGCCCAACAATGGTATTCCTTGTAGTGGTGATAACCATCCACCGAGGAAAAAGATCGATGTTAAAACCGAAATCATAATCATGTTGGCATATTCAGCCATGAAGAAAATCGAGAAAACCATCCCGCCGTACTCAACATGAAAACCTGCAACAATCTCAGATTCACCTTCTGCGACATCAAAAGGTGCACGGTTTGTCTCTGCAACACCTGATATGAAATACACAACAAAAATGGGGAGTAAAGGTATCCAGAACCAGTGCAGGAAACTACCGCTTTGCGCCTGAATGATGTCCCCCAGGTTTAAACTGCCAGCAGCAATCAGCACACATACCAGCGCGAATCCCATGGCGATTTCATAAGAGACTATTTGTGCAGCTGAGCGTATCGCCCCCAGGAATGCATACTTGGAATTAGAGGCCCACCCGGCAATGATGACCCCATAGACGGCCAGCGATGTCAACGCCAGTATGTATAACAAACCGGCATTAATGTCTGCCAATACTGACACATCATCAAACGGAATAACCGCCCAGGCAGCTATTGATGGAGCAAAGGACAACACCGGCGCAATAACAAATAGAAATTTATTCGCCCCAGATGGGATGATAATTTCTTTTAATATGAGTTTAAATGCATCAGCAATTGGTTGTCCCAATCCCAGCAATTTATAACCAAAAAAACCAACTCGGTTGGGGCCAATTCGGCATTGTATGTAACCTATAATCTTCCTTTCTGCATAGGTGATATAGGCTACGGACAATAGTAATGGTACAAGAATGGCAACAATCTTCACCAGAATTCCAAGCAATAATATCGCCTCATCCTGTAAAAATTCAGGGACGATAAAACCTACGATAGGTGTAAGTATCGTCCCCTGTATCCATTGATATATTTCGCTTAACACTTTTTAGGCTTTCCTAACCGTGATTTCTTCAAACCAGGCGCCTAACCCGGATGTATTGATGCCAGCAGCCAGGATTAAAACAGTATCATCTGGCAGACGATTATCGATGACATAGCCCAGTTCTAAAGATTCACCAGATTGTTCAACAATGACATTGGCGCCGTTATTTAAATTCAATTTATCAGCCATTGTCTGGTTCAAATGAAGCTTGTCATCTGCTACATCCTGGGTCTGCTGGAGGGAGTCCGCGTGTCTGACCAGCATATCCATTGAATTCATGTTCATGTCTGAGATACGACTTATCGCACCAGTTGAAATATTTTTTATAACCGGGTCATTGTATGCACCGATGTTCGTGCTGGTTACGTTATTTGTTAGCTCATTGATTTCTTCAGCTACATCATCGATGCTTTGATATTCAAACCCATCCATTTGTAGATTATTCCCAAGCACCCTGAGAACTTTCCAGCCAGGTCTGGCCTCACCTTGAGCAGGCACACAGGCTGAAAAATGCTGTCGTGTCCCATTTACATTAATGAAGCTGCCCTCATTTTCAGCATATACGGTAATGGGTAAATACACTGTCGCAACCTGGTCCAGTGATGGTGTCCTGAATGCACTAAAAGCAATAACAGTCCCTGCCTGATCAAGCCCGTTCATTACCAGGCTCCCATTCCAGGTATCCAGGGAGGGATCCGCGTTATAGACAATGTAGGATTTTAATGGTGTCTCAAACATACTCAGGGCATTGAGACCTATCTGTTCAGATTTTTGTCCGCCCACCTGTCTATGCGGTACTGCCCCGGCAAGATAACACCCTGCTTCATTGGCAAATTCACCCAGGAATCCAAACTGTGACGAGGAGATTTCTGCTATTTTACTGGCAAGATACCGTAAGGCTGCAAATTGCGGATGGGCACTAAACCCATTTCCTGCCAGTACAGTAGTCTGATTTTCATCCACTAACTGTTGGGCAATACTGAGATGTGATTCTGTTACCTTTGATGCGGTTACAAAACCAGGCAGACCCTGGTTATTTCCCTTTTTATCGGCAACTGCTTTAAGTATTGAAGCCAGTTCAGCAACCATGGAATCAGGGGGCACTACCAGATGATTGGCAATATGATAATTAAAATCATATTCCATTGAATTCAACACTGAAATTGCTGCGCCTTTCAATGCAGCCTTACGTATTCTCAGGTTTAACAGGGGTTGTTGTTTTCTGGGATTAGCGCCGATTAATAATACAGCCTGCTGATTTTCCAGGTCACTTACATTCAGGCCTATAGATGGAAAAGCAGGATCGTTATCCTGATCAGAAAAATCTCCCTGATGAATTCGGTGATCAATATTACTACTTCCCAAACCCCTGATAATTCTCTGGAGCAAATAAGCCTCTTCTGTTGTGGCAGTGGGTGATATCAGCGCACCAATGGAGCCTGGCTCTGAACCGGCCGAATCCTTCAAACTGTCAGCGACAGTATCGAATGCAACAGACCAATCAGTTTCTTTCCACTCACCATTTTCTTTAATCATCGGGGCAGTCAATCGGTTTTCACTATAGAGTCCTTCGTAGCTGAACCGGTCCCTATCTGATAACCAGACCTCATTGATGGCTTCATTTTGTGCGGGGACAACGCGTTTGACAACATCGCGCTTGATATGAAAATGGATATTTGAGCCAAGTCCATCATGTGGAGCAATACCAGACTGTTGAGTCATTTCCCAGGTCCGGGCAGAGAACCGGAATGGTTTAGACGTCAGTGCACCAACCGGACAGACATCAATGACGTTGCCTGACAGCTCTGAAACCATACTCTTTTCGATGTAGGTCCCAATCTCCACATGCTCACCCCTGCCAGTAGCACCCAGTTCTCTGAGACCGGCAATTTCCTCACCAAATCTGACACAGCGGGTGCAATGTATACAGCGGGTCATTTCGGTCTGGACTAACGGTCCGATATTCTTATCTTTTACTACCCGTTTCTTTTCCTGGTAACGGGAGACATCCGACCCATAGCCCATAGCCAGGTCCTGAAGTTCACATTCCCCACCTTGATCACAGATGGGACAATCCAGTGGGTGGTTGATTAATAGAAACTCCATTACGGATTTTTGTGCCTCACGGGCATATTCAGATCGGGTCTGGACTTTCATACCGTCCATAACCGGTGTTGCACAGGCCGGTAAGGGTTTTGGTGCCTTTTCAACTTCAACCAGGCACATGCGGCAGTTAGCGGCAACAGTCAGCTTTTCATGGTAACAGAACCTGGGGACGTAGATATCATTGGCATCCGTGACCTCAATTAACATCTGTCCCTTACGGGCCTTCAGTTCCTTACCATCGACTTCAATTGTTACAGTATCGTCTGACATTATATTTTTTACTTGTTACTCGTTTACGCTGCCTTGTATTCCGGACTGTCAACGATGCTCTTGCCACCATTTTCAATCATGTATTCAAATTCGTGCCGGTAGTGTTTCATGAAACTCTGTACCGGCCACGCTGCCGCATCACCCAGGGCACAAATGGTGCGCCCTTCTATCTTGTTGGCCACATCCACCAGTTTGTCCATATCTTCCTGTACACCTTTGCCATCAAGGATTCGACATAACATACGGTATAACCAACCTGTGCCTTCCCGGCATGGCGTACATTGACCACAGGATTCCGCATAATAAAATCGCGAAATCCGACATAACATCCTGACCATACACGTGGTGTCATCCATAATTACAACGGCCCCTGACCCCAATGCAGACCCTGTCTGTTTTATGGAATCGTAATCCATATTGGCCTCAAGCATAATATCGCCAGGTACAACGGGTACAGACGAGCCACCTGGAATGACCGCTTTTAATTTTCTACCGCCCCTGACACCACCAGCCAGTTCCAGTAAATCTTTAAACGGCATACCCATGGGAACTTCAAAATTACCAGGATTATTGACGTGGCCACTGACTGAAAAACACTTGGTCCCACCGCTATTGGGTACGCCCAGGTCAGCAAACCATTTACCGCCGTTGCGTATTATGGAAGGAACGGATGAATAGGTCTCAGTGTTATTGATCGTAGTTGGTTTGCCATATAAACCAAAATTTGCCGGGAACGGTGGTTTGAATCTTGGCAGGCCTTTTTTGCCTTCCAGGGAATTCAATAATGCAGTCTCTTCACCACAGATATACGCACCTGCCCCCAGGGTGGCATATACGTCAATACTAATGTCGGATCCCAATATATTCTGCCCCAGAAAATTATTTGCATAGGCTTCCTTAAGGGCATTTTCAAACCGCATACAGGGTTCATCCATGAATTCACCACGCATATAGTTATAACCCACTTTGGTTCGCATGGCATAACAGGCAATGGTCATCCCCTCTACCAGTGCATGGGGATTAAAACGTAGAATGTCGCGATCTTTACAGGTTCCGGGCTCACTCTCGTCTGAATTACAGACCACATATTTTGGCCCATCATAGTTTGCAGGCATAAAACTCCATTTCAACCCGGCAGGAAAACCTGCACCGCCCCTGCCTTTCAGGCCAGATTCTTTAACTTCCTCAATAACCTGTTCAGGCGTGATTTTATCATTGATTATTTTTTTCAATGCCTCATAGCCACCCACTTTGAGATAATTCTCCAGCGACCAGGGATCCTGCATCCCCACTGTGGCATAACACACCTGATTAATATTCTTATCCATGCTTAGTCCAGCTTATCCAGAATCTCGTCAATTTTTTCCGGCGTCAGATTTTCATGATAGACGTGGTCCACCATCATCATCGGTCCGCCACAACAGGCTGCCAGACATTCTTCTTCCTGCTTGAGAAAAAATTTCCCATCAGCAGTGGATTCACCTGTCTTAATCCCCAGCTTGTTTTCTATATGTTCAACGATTTGGTCAGATCCACTGAGCATGCAGGAGATATTGGTGCAGACTGAAATGCTGTGCCTGCCCACTGGCTTTGTTTCCAGCATTGAATAAAAGCTGGCCACCTCATAGACAGCAATTTTCGGCATACCCAGATATTCTGCAACGGCGTCCATCAATTCTGTAGTCAAATAGCCCTGATTTTCATGCTGCACTTCCCGCAACGCCGCCAGCACTGCAGACTGCTTTTGATCTTCCGGATATTTCTTAATCCAGTGATCAATCTTCTCCCGTGCATGATCGGACAATAGTTGTTTCGTCTCTTCTGTCATTCCACTTTTACTTTTTAACTGCCTTACCTGTCGATTTCACCAAATACAATGTCCTGTGTACCAATCACCGCCACCACATCAGCCAGCATATGGCCTTTTACCATTTCATCCATAGAGGCCAGATGGGCAAAACCCGGTGCACGTATTTTTAATCGATACGGTTTGTTTGCACCATCTGATACCAGGTAGATACCAAATTCGCCTTTTGGATGTTCAATCCCTACATAACACTCACCTTCAGGAATACAATAACCTTCGGTAAATAATTTGAAGTGATGAATCAAAGATTCCATATCATCTTTCATCTCTTCACGCTTTGGAGGAGACACCTTATGGTTGTCCAACATGACCGGACCTGGATTTTTCCTTAGCCAGTCAACACATTGTTTAATAATCCGGTTTGACTGGCGCATTTCCTCTATTCTGACCAGATAACGGTCATAGCAATCACCATTTACACCTACCGGAATATCAAAATCCATTTGATCATATACTTCGTATGGCTGTTTTTTTCTCAGATCCCATTCGATACCAGAGCCGCGTAACATGGCACCGGTAAACCCTAATTGCATGGCACGCTCAGGACTCACCACACCTATACCTACTGTGCGTTGCTTCCAGATCCGGTTGTCTGTCAGCAGGGTCTCATATTCATCAACACAACCCGGAAATCGATCAGTAAATGATTCAATATAATCCAGTAATGACCCCTGACGATTGGCGTTCAATTCAGCAATATCTTTTTCATTCTTCCATTGGGAGGTTGTGTATTGCGGCATGGTATCCGGCAAGTCACGATAGACCCCGCCTGGCCGATAATAAGTTGCATGCATTCGAGTCCCGGAAACGGCCTCATAACAATCCATCAGGTCTTCGCGCTCCCTGAAGCAATACAGGAACATGGTCATGGCGCCCACATCCAGGCCATGGCAACCCAACCATAACAAGTGATTAAGAATACGTGTGATCTCATCGTACATAACACGAATGTATTGCGCCCTGATGGGAGGTGTAAGGCCCAGCAGTTTTTCAATCGCGAGGACATAGGCATGTTCATTACACATCATGGACACATAATCCAGTCTGTCCATGTAGCCTATGCTCTGATTATAGGGTTTATTCTCTGCGAGTTTTTCCGTTGCCCTGTGTAACAAACCAATATGAGGATCAGCCCGTTCAATATTTTCACCGTCCATCTCAAGAACCAGGCGTAATACACCATGGGCCGCAGGATGCTGCGGTCCAAAGTTCATTGTCATGTTTTTAATTTCAGGCATATTTATATTTTATGGCCACAGAGATCACAGAGTATATTTATAAATATAATTCTCATTGAGATATCTTTACCCTTATGTGTGTCTTTAAGTATTTAATAATTTGTATTTGCCACAGAGGACACAGAGATCACAGAGAATTATTATTTTAATTTTTATCATTTCTATGTGCTGTGTGGCTATATTTAATCTTTTTTCATTGCATTTTTTACAACAAAGGTCATCGTTAACAAAGATTTTAATATCTCTGTGTTCTCTGTGCGCTCTGTGGCTATATTTTTTTATTCAGTTTCCGGTGTTTCTATTTTGTCAAAACGGCTATCATGACGAATTACCTTTGGTACCAGCACACGGTTTTTAATCGTCACAGGTTGATAAACAACGCGTTTTTTGTCCGGGTCATATCTGACTTCAACATTCCCCTCCAGGGGAAAATCCTTTCGAAATGGGTGACCTATGAACCCATAGTCGGTCAATATCCGTCTTAAATCCGGGTGCCCTTCAAACAGGATACCGAACAGATCAAAGGCCTCTCGTTCAAACCAGTTTGCTGAAGACCAGATATCAACTACAGACTCAATCCTGGGTGGATCAGTATGTATATAAGCCCGCACTCTAATTCGTCGGTTGTGAGAAATGGAAAGTAAATGGTAAACCACCGCAAACCGGGCAGGTTTATTCAGTTGATCATCATACACGCCTTTGCTGACGCCACGGCTAAACCCGGAGTTGGTTGTAGACTGGGTTTCCCAGTCGGCCTTTCCATAACTCAGGTAATCAATTCCACATAAATCAATTAATTCTTCAAACTGAAATTCTGTTTTATTTTTAAGATCTGTTAAGACACTAACGGCATCAGCACAATCAACTTCCAGGGTAATCTGATCACGGTAAATTTTTGACGATATGAGCCTATCTTTAAAAAACTCTTCCAACTGGCCATGAAATTTTTCCATTTGTTCCGACATAAATCCTAATGACATCCTTATCTTGACAACAGTACCTTTGTCTTTCCACGCTTAATTTTCTTCTGGAGTTGTAATATTCCAAATAATAATGCTTCAGCAGTAGGCGGACATCCCGGGACATAAATATCCACCGGTACAACCCTGTCACATCCGCGAACCACTGCATATGAATAATGGTAATACCCCCCGCCATTTGCACATGACCCCATGGAGATGACCCAGCGTGGGTCCGGCATCTGGTCATACACCCTACGCAAGGCGGGCGCCATCTTGTTCACCAGGGTACCGGCAACGATCATGACATCGGATTGGCGTGGACTGGGCCTGAAAACGATTCCGAACCTGTCCATATCATATCGAGAAGCACCGGCATGCATCATTTCAACGGCACAGCACGCAAGGCCAAACGTCATCGGCCACATGGAACCGGTTCGGGCCCAGTTAACTACATTATCAACGGTAGTAGTGACAATGCCCTTTTCATGGATTTTTTCATCTACTCCCATTCCAGTGCACCTTTTCGCCATTCATAAATAAATCCAATGACCAAGACCCCCAGAAATAACATCATGGCCCAAAAACCTGCCATGCCAATCTCACGCAAGGCAATTGCCCATGGAAAAAAGAATGCAATTTCAAGATCGAAAATTATAAACAGGATAGCCACCAGGTAATATCGAATATCAAATTTCATCCTGGCATCCTCAAAGGCCTCAAACCCACATTCATAAGGCGACATTTTTTCACTATCAGGATTACTTGGTCCGAGTAATTTACCTACGATGAAAAAACCGATTCCCATCACCAGGGTAATATAGATAAATATTAATATAGGCAGATAATTTTCAAGCATGATCTAACTGAAATTCGCTGTACTAGAGACGCTGCCAGATTATACCGATAACACCCTGTGCTGTCAGCGAAATGATGTGTTTATTTACAGTTTACGAACGAGGCTAAATGAGAATGTTTTGTATCTAAGCAATTAAAAAAGCCCCTGGGCACCGACACTGGCGCACAGGGGCTGTGTTTAATTGCGCGGCTGAACTCAGGCCATATCCAGTGCAGCCTTGATCCTCTCCGGTGTCAGCGGAATTTTACGGATTCTGACACCCGTGGCATCAAATACGGCATTGGCAATAGCGGCAGGAACAACACGCATCACCGGCTCACCAGCACCTTTTGGCCCCAGTTCAGGCCTGTTAATCTTGGTAATCCTGACTTCCTCAGGGGCATCCAGCGAGGACAATATGGGATAACTGACCCAATTTCTTGCCAGGACAGTCTTTCTGTCGAACCTGACTTCTTCATACAGGGTACGGCTCAGAGACTGGATCAGATTACCTTCAATGGTGCGATCCAGGGTAAACGGGTTGATTATCAATCCATAGTCAGAGCCGACAAAGAACCTGCGTACCCAAATCTTTCCGGTCCGGGGGTTAATCTCAATCTCTGCAATGACAGCATTGGTCGCGTTATTACGCTGAGCGTAAGACACCCCTGTTCCAATTAAGGTACCATCTGCGCCTTTCAGTTTCCTCGGTGCCGTCCTGGGTTGCCAGTTCGCCAGTTCGGCAGCTGCCTTAAGCACTGCAGAATCGCGAGGGTCAGTAACATATTTAATACGAAATGCCACCGGATCTTCCCCGGCAGCAAATGCCAGCTCATCAATGAATGACTCAGATGCGAAATGCACCTCCGGCCCATAAGGGTCGCGGAAATGTGAGGTCCTCAATGGCGATGCCATTTCTCTTAATGGCGTGATAGTTGACCAGCCATGACGCTTGTTGGCAAACCCATAAGAATTGGCCGGTTGCTGCATGGTATAGCGCTTGGGTCTGTTGTGACCCAGCAAATGCCCTGCCAGGGTTTCACCAGGACCATCTTCCCTGGAACTGACGTCCTGTCTGGTAAATCCTTTCAGGTGATAATCATAGGCGGTAACATTGCCATTATTATCAATGGCACCCCGCGTCGTGATAACCGATGCAGGTCCCTTGGGGTCCCAGGCATGGCCTTCATCACGCATCCATTGCACCCTCACCGGTGCGCCGGTCTTCATGGACATGATAATGGCATCGGCCACGCCATCGCCTGAATCAGATCGTCCATATGATCCCGGACCAGGCGCCCAAATTGCCCGCACCGGTACCGGTTTGTCCTTTTCATAAACCCCCATGAATTTTGCCGCGAGGATGGCGCCGTCATAGAACTTCTGGGAATCTGTCCACACGGTCCCTTCTCCTCCCTGGATGTCTGCTACACCCAGTGCCGGTCCCATGCGCGCATGGGTCTGAAAAGGCCATTCATATTCCGCCTGCACCACATTACCAGAGCTAGAGATTGCAGCATCCACATCGCCGATATCGGTATCATAATCGGACTTCTCAATATCCGCCTGGCGAATATAGTCGTGCAATTCTTCCGAGGTGGTTGGAAAACCTGAATCGGACTCATCCCAACTGACCTTTAATTCCCTTGCGGCTTTAATGGCGTCCCATTCATTCTCTGCCACGACACCAATAAATTCTTTTTCATGGACCAGTTTCGCGCCACGGATATGACGAATAGACCCTTCATCCACTGAGGCTATGGTAGCACCCGCAGATGGGGGTCTGATCATCCTGCCATGTAACATTCCCTCAACCCGGACGTGTGAGGCAAATTCCGTCTCCGGGATCATCTTACCTGCGATGTCCTTTCGGCCAACAGATGTACCGACAACTTTATATTCAGAGGATTCTTTTAATTTGGCCTTGCCTTCTAACTCGAGACTGTTGCCATATCGACCATTCCACTCAAGTTTAACTGTAGAGAATTCATTGCCGATAAGGTCACCGTAAGATACCTGTTTTGAACTGTCATTTTTTGCGGATACCACACCATTATTTACAGTTAACTGATCTGCAGACACGCCGAGCCTGTCTGCGGCTTTTTCCACCAGGACCATCCTGGCCTCTGCAGCGGCCTGTCTTAATGCCACTCCGGAATTACTGCATCCCGTACTACCACTGGCGCCTCCCTGATCAACGGCGATATAGCTATCACCAAAAAAGGTGTTTACCCGTTCAATATCCACGTCCAGTTCTTCAGCCACAAGCTGGGCAATGGCCGTATCCACGCCCTGTCCCATGTCCATTTTGCCCCAGTATGCGGTCACACTGCCGTCCTTATGAACTGCGATCCAGGTACTGAGCTTTGTCGGGTCCAGGTCCCTGGCCGGTGGAAAATCATGGTCTGCCGCCATTAATGCATCCATTGGTAATGAGGCCCCCAGTACCAGGGCACCCCCACCTTTAAGTGAATTTACCAGCAGGTCTCGTCTTGCAATCTTTAATTGGGTCAGTTCTTCTAACATTTTTTCTCCCCTCCTATCCTGCCATCTCATCAGCGGCTTTTCTGACTGCTCTCAGAATTGCCATATGGGTTCCACAACGGCATTGTAATCCAGCCAGGTGGTCCCTGATTTCCTGGTCCGTACGTTTTGGATTTTCTTCCAGAAACGCCACTGCAGTCATCAACCAGCCGTTAATACAGTACTCACATTGTCCTGCTTCTTCCTCAATGAAGGCCTTTTGCACAGGATGAGGATTTTCTTTACTACCAATGCTGTCCAGGGTACGTATCTTTCCGGTGACCGCCGACATGGGTGTCACACATGAACGAATTGCCACACCGTCCTGTATCACTGTGCAGGCACCGCACTGGGCCAGGCCGCAACCAAATTTGGGCCCCTTCTTTCCCAGGTCATTCATCAATGCATACAACAATGGCATATCCGGATCGGCTTCAATGACTTGCTTCTTTCCGTCAATATTCAGGGTAAATTTCTTAGACATGTTTTCGCCCCCAGGCTGTATTACTTACAAGTATTGGAATATCTCAAGTTTAGCGTAATTAGCTATTGAATTCATAGACTGGATAATGAAATTACAATGGAACGTACTCGTCCCATATTTATTTATACGAAATATTTAAGATTCATAAAAATATATAATAGAAACAACAAGAATTTTCATATAGTTACCGTAAAACATGATATTACAGATCTAATCCAGTTGCCTGATAAACTCTCTTACCTGCAATAAAGGTGGCAACAGGCCTGATTCCTTTTATATCAGATGCTGACATTGTAAGAATATCCTCATCGATCAATACAAAATCTGCATATTTACCTGTTTCGATGGAGCCCGTTATTTTTTCATTAAACATCATATAGGCATTATTCAGGCTCATGACCTTGATGGCATCCTGGCGAGTGATCTTTTGTTCTACGCCAACGGGTCCAAGGTCCAGTGTGTCCCGGGTAATATAATAATACATGTTAATAAAGGGATTGTTCGGCGCGCTCGGCCAGTCACTTCCACCGGAGACAACAATTTCGTTGTCCAGCAGATCTTTGATGCGCATGGCATTCTCAAAACGTTGTCTGCCCCAACGCCTCTGACTCCTTGCGGCCCCCATATAGGGTTGAAACTGTGCTGAAACCAGTACGCCCAGATTTTTCATTCTTTCAATCTGATCGTCATGGACAAGCTGTATATGCTCTACTATCCATCTCCGATCCTTAATTGTCCTGTCATTATCAGCCGCTTCATAGGCATCCAGGACCAGGTCCAGGGTCCTGTCTCCTCCCACATGAATAGCAGGCCGCCAGCCATATGAGTGTATCTTGCGTATAGCCGCAATAAAATCTTGAGGCGGCAATCGAAGCTGGCCAATGTTGCCATCATCACTGTTGGAGTACGGTTCTCTCATCCAGTCTCCCGGATTGTATTCTGCCACGCCATCTAACCTCAGCCATGCATCACCAAACCCGGACAACATGGTGTCGATCCTGTCTTCTTCGCCAGCATTCAATTCCAGACCAATGGCAACCCGTAATGTAAGCCCACCTTCCTCCCAGAGTTCAAAGTAGGCCTGCATGACGTCCGGATACAATTGCAGGTCACGGATACCTGTGAGACCCAGGGTATTTTGCCTTCGCTGCATCCGGGTAATTAATTCTTTTTTCTCCTGTAGCGAAGGTTGTGGGACGATACCCGCAGCAAAGATCATCACCGCTGCAGGTTGTCCGGTGACAAGCCCTGTTGGCTCGCCCTTACTATCACGGTGGACCACTACCCGGGGAGGCCCTTCATTATCTGGACCAATTCCCAGAGATCGAAGTGCGGTGCTGTTTAAATGCAAACGACTACGGGTCTCATAAACGACAACAGGATTGACCGGGGAAATTTGGTCCAGCTCCTGTAGTGACGGTCCACGTTTTTCCACGAGGTCGGACTCACTCCAGCTCATGGTGGTATATATGGTGGATCCGGGGTCACTATTATTCACGGCCTGTTCTAGTCTGGACAATATTTCCTCCAGGGTTTTAACACCCAGGAGATCGATACCACGCATGGTTAACAGGGCAACATGATATTGATGGTTATGGTTGTCCATTAAGCCCGGCAATACTGTTTTACCATTTAGATCGATTCTGGTAGTGCCCTGACCGGCCGATGACAGGATATCGCTACTGGAACCAACAGTCAGGAACTTCCCGTCCTTGACTGCAAACGCCTCAACCACGTTATATTCGGGATCAATGGTGATGATATTGCCATTAATATAGACAACGTCCGGTATCTCACCAGGACTGGACTGGGCAATGACCTGGGAAAAAAATAAAACCAGGGACAGACCAACCAGGACTTTAATCATGTGTATTTGTTAGTCTTGTTTATTGGAAAATAATTTTGCATCCAGACTCAACGGACCTGGTCCATAAGCGAATATTGCCAGAAATACACAGAAATATACTATCGCCAGTTCACCCCCATTGAATGTGGGAAACCAGGCCAGGTGTGAATTCAAATAGGCCATGACCATGAGAATTGCCGTTAACAACGCCGCCCAACGGGTAAATAAACCCAGCACCACCAGGATGGCCACATAAAATTCAATAAAGCCTGCCACCCAGAGCATGTTTATGCCCACGTCTAATCCAAAAAAATCCAGGCCGCCCGTAAAGGGTTGTTTCTTTTCACCAAACATCTTTCCATAGCCGTGCCCGACCATCATCATCAGGCCCGACATAATCCTGAGCAGTTCCCATGAAACCATTTGAAACTTGTTTGCCGTATTATTAAATTTGTCATTAATTAATTTAAAACCCATGGCTTTTTCCTCATCCTGTAAAGGGGCGTTGGGACTATCTATTCTGGACTAATCAATTCCGTAGTAATAGTCGACACAGATCTCCCTGATTTTTATACAAAATTTCTCCTTTAGTTAGCAAGGAATGTGAAATTTAATGGTCATAATCAAAAACTATTTGAGACAAGGTGAATTTTCCTTATAGTAAGAAGCATTACTCGGCAACTGGAAGACAACATGATTAGAATAAATACACAACTCATTTCAATACTGATTTTCAGTTTCTTTTCTATTCTTGCATATGCACAAAACCTCGACCTGCAAACTTCCAACCTGATTGAGGAATTAAGTCTTGAAGAAGCAGAAATTGCTATGAGAGATATGTCACGTTGGAAAAAACCGCAAAAAGTCTATATCAATATCGCAAGATTCACCCCTGATAAGGAAGAACAGCAATTGATGCTTGATGCGGCCAGAGAGGTTGCGGGTGATGTGGAAATTGTTTCTGTCGGAAATAAACTTGACGGTGATACCGTCAATAATGTGGAAGTGTTAATCAGTCGTTGTCATATAGAGGATATGCTGAATGCAAAAAACCTGCTCTGGTTTCAACATTCAGCCCATGGTGTGGATGACTGTATAACGCCTGAAACTGTAAAAAAGGACTTTGTCCTCACCAATGCACAACATACTTCCGGCCCGCCCATATCCGATCATGGTATCGCAATGATGATGATGATGAGCCGGGGTTTGATACAACTGCACTCGGCCCAGATGGAACAAAACTGGCTGCGTCGTGCGGGAGGTACACCCATAATTGAAATCAAGGGTAAGACCATGCTGGTTGTCGGACTCGGTGGTATTGGCACAGCAATAGCAAAGAAGGCCCATGCCCTGGGTATGCGTGTCCTGGCAACGCGGAACTCCAGTCGGGAAGGACCGGATTATGTTGAATATGTTGGACTGTCTGACGAGGTCTATGATCTGGCAAAACAGGCTGATTTTGTTATCAATACCCTGCCGCTGACTGATGATACCCGTGGTATGTTTAATAACAATTTTTTTAACACTGTAAAAAAAGGCGCATATTACATCAGCGTCGGACGCGGAGAAACCACGGTTAACGATGATCTGATTGCTGCACTTAAGGATGGTAGACTGACCGCAGCAGGACTGGATGTCACTGATCCTGAACCCTTACCCAGTGATCATGAACTTTGGACCTTACCCAATATAATTATCACGCCGCATATTGCTGCCATGACTGATCAAGGGCGCTGGCGCCGCTGGCTGGTGGTCAGGGAAAACCTCAGGCGTTATATCAATGGTGACAAACTTTTGAACGTGGTAGACAAGGAACTGGGATATTAAATTTTAAAAAGTGGGAATATTCATACATATTCCCACTTTCTATATCAGTATTAATTAATATACTCTACGTCTTACTTTTTTACGTTTCAGATAATTTTTACTGGTTAGTCTGCTGTTTTACCAGTTCAGCAAATGACTGGCCTGACATATAACCATTGTACATATTGGCGTTGGTCATAAACTGTTTGAACTCAGGGTGTTCCACGACCTTTGATAACATCGCATCTACTTTAGTCACCACATCATCCGGTACCTGATTTGATGCCATGACCCCGCGCCAGTGCTCTGTGACAACGTTATATCCTTTTTCAGTAAAGGTTGGGGCCTCATCAAACGGTGAAAACCGTTCCTCTGTTGCCAGGGCCAGCACCCTTAACTTACCGGCCTCATAGTTGGCGATCATCTCACTTGGATTAGCCACAGCCACATCAATATGGCCACCCAATACGGCCACCACCGGTTCACTGCCCCCACGATAGGGAATGTAATTCAACTGAATACCTGCCGCAGCTTCGAAGTCTTTCACCAGGCTTTCATCCACAGACTTGATACTGAAACCGCCGATGGTAATTTGGTTGGCGTTGGCTTTTGCAGCTGTCACCAGGTCTTCCAGGGTCTGATAAGGACTGTCCTCTCTCACCAACATCACGAATGGGTCTCTGACCACCCGACTGATATATTTGAAATCATCTATGGACAACCTGCCGTTGGGATCGGGGAACAATTCTGTCATGCTTCGGGTATTGGTCATGAGGGTATAGCCATCAGACCGTTGGGACAGGACATAACTCATGGCCACTTTCCCTGAACCACCTTCTTTATTGACGATGACGATGGGTTGTCCCAGGTATTCCTCTCCGATCTTGGCGATCATTCTCGCCATGAGATCATGACCTGAACCTGCGCTGGACCAGCATATAAGGGTAATGGGTTTTTCGGGATATTCAGCCTGTACAGGCAGGCTGACCAGGAAAAACATCAAAATAGACATTAACAGACCCGTTGTATTCCCCCGCATTTTTTTCTCCTGACTAGTTTTTTAGGGTTTCATATAAGCTTATTGATTGCTTAAGTATATATTAGTTTGCGACCTTGAGCTTTTCGGCAACATTTCCCTGCAATAATCCTGCAAGCTGTGTCGCATCATTCATTTCCAGGATATTCTGGCTTTGTTCAATCAAGGTTTCTGTCTGCCCTGAATCAAGTACTCCTTCACAACAACCTCTAACCTTGTCCTGCAGTTGTTCCAGGGTCAATGGATTTTCAGGCCCTCCCCGGTAGCGTTCATCTGCATCCCCTGAGACGGTATGGCCGTCCTGGAGGTCGATATGAATGGAAGAGCGCATTTTATCAAAGCCCATTGCTTCAATTTCAGGGTCAAATTCAGTGACCATACGTTTTTGCATGGCCTGCATAGCATCCCCCTGAACAAACTCATCTTCAAATTCAACCTTACCCGCTTTTCTATTCAGGGCGATCATGGACAATACCGCCTGTAATGAAAATTTTGCCTGCAGGTGGTTATGGGCAATGGGGTAACGTATTGGGTTTAAAATATTCGAGCCAGCCTTGATCGTCACTTGTTTGATGGCATCTGGCTGAATGTCATGTTCACAAACCAGCTTCAACATTAAATCAATGGTTGGGTGGGTCAATACACCGCAGGGATAGGGTTTAATACTGACACCTGGCTCGATGATGGACCAGGGACTGCCAAAGTCTTCATTTAATGTCTTGGCCTCTGTGACCCCGCCTCCCTGTACTGCAAAATAGCCCCACGGACCATCCAGAGATGACTTGTCAGCGGTATACCCCATACTCGCCATAAGGGCAGCGGTGACACCATTTTCAGATGCCCTGCCCACATGTAATGGCTTGGTCATGGTGCCAAAATTACAACGTATCCCCGCTGCCAGGCTTGCCGCAATGCCTATGCCGTGGCGAAGTTCATCTCCTGACAGGCCCAGCATTTTTGCCGCAGCTGCGTAGGCACCAAATGTCCCCACTGTGCCGCTGGAATGAAATCCTCGCTTGTAATGTTGTGAGAACATCCACTCTGATATCTTGCACTCCACTTCAAACCCCATGAGGAAGGCCAGCATAAAGTCATTACCGGAAATATTCCCCAGTTTCTGGCACATTACCAGCGAGGCCGTGAGAGGCGGAATGGTGGGATGGGTCAACAAACCATAGACATGATCGGGGTCTTTGCTGACCTGTGAATCATCCCAGTCATGGGCATGACCTGCTGTTCCCAGGACCCTGGCGGCCGCCGGGGCTGGCACCCTGGTACCCGGGTATCCCAGTAATTCCGCTTCTTCTGTTCCCCCCTGTTCAGCAGCCAGTTTGGCGAGTATGACTGCAGTTTCATGATCAGACCCGGCCACATACAAGCCAAGGCCGTCCAGCAAGCAGCGTTTACCTATGAGGATTGCCTCATCGGGAATAGATTCAAACCCAGTAGATTCTATAAATGTTGCTGCACTTTCAGTGATCTGACTTTCAGCAGGGACTTCTGCAAATTGATTACGTTGAATAGACATCCTTCTTAATACTCCAGTTGTGATTGTATTAACCAGTCTTTCTGGCCAGTCTGTTCATCAGTACCGGACTTAACAATGACAGTACTGCCATGGCCAACAACGAGGCGCTGATGGGCTGAGTGATAAAGATTTTATAATCTCCACCAGAAATGATCAGGGCACGACGAAAATTTTCCTCCAGAATGCCCCCCAGCACCAGTGCCAGTATGATGGGTGATGCGGGAAAATCCAGTTTTTTCAGGATATACCCCAATAGTCCAAAACCAAACATAATCCACACATCCACAATGCTGTTGTTATAACCATATGAGCCCACCACGGAGATGACTGCAATAACCGATAACAACAGAGGTTTAGGGGCGGATATAACCTTGATCCATAACGGTACCCCTATCAAACCGAGGATTAACTGGGCAATACAGGCGACAAACAGGCCGGCAAAGATACCGTAAACAATTTCACCATTGGTCTGGAACAGTAGTGGGCCCGGTTGAATATTGTGTAACATCAGCGCCCCAATCAATACCGCAGAGGTGGCAGATCCGGGGATACCCAATGTCAATAACGGCACCAGTGAGCCCCCTACCACGGCATTGTTGCCTGCCTCCGGTGCGGCAACACCTTCAAGGCACCCCTTACCGAACTTGTCCTTGTTACGGGAGAACCGTTTCACTTCGTTATAACAGATGAACGCCGTGATGGTCGCACCGGCACCCGGCAGCACACCGATAATAGAACCCAGCGCAGACGAATGCAGATAGACCTTCCACAGTCCCGCCAGCTCGCGAAGTTTTGGCATGGCAAAAGACAGGGCCACAGATTTGGCCGAACTGAACCCTTTTTCAATGTCATAAAAGACAGAAGACATGGCAAATAGCCCAATTAATGCCGGGATGAAACTGATACCGTCCATCAACTTGGGGACGCCAAAGGTATATCGTTCCTCACCGGTGAATCCATCCAGTCCAATGGTGGTGAGAAACAGACCAATTAACATAATGAGAAACCCTTTTAACAGGTTATCACTGGCCAGGCTGGCAATAATGGCCAGGCCGAAAACAGCCAAGGAGAAATATTCCGGCGCCCCAAATGACAGGGCCAATCTCGCCAGGGGTTCGGAAAAGGCAAACAGCACAATGGCACCTATCATCCCGCCGATACTGGAAGCCACTACAGAGGTAGTCAATGCCAGTCCGGGTTTACCCTGCTTGGTCAACTCATATCCATCCAGCATGGTGGCCGCCGCTGGAGGTGTGCCCGGTGTCCCTATGGCAATGGCAGTAATAGACCCACCATATTCACCGGCCAGATAAACAGAGACCAGGAGCAACACAGACACCACGGGATCCATACCAAACGTAAAGGGCACCATCAGTGCAACGGCCGTTGAGGCACTTAATCCCGGGAGCACACCACAGAGAATACCGATTAACACACCAGAGACAATGGCCGTCAATGCCGGCAGTGTGGCAATGGTGGAAAATCCCAAAAGCAGGTTATCCCACATGATCTAGTCTCCCAACCATCCCTGGGGTAAAGGAATATTCAGGACTTCAACAAAGACGCCATAAAGTCCCAGCATCACCACAAACACACTAAATAAAATTAACCGATAACGCCTTAAACCGGCAACCAGAGGTATCACGATTAAAATGACTGGCGTCAGGATGAAAAACCCTACGGTTTCTAGCAAGGCAATATAGGCAGCCATTAAAATGATTATCAACATCCCACGTTGGGTTGTTGATTCACTCTTTGCCGGTAATCTGGCAGGCCGTAATATTAATAGCAAGGAAACAAACATGATGCATCCCAACACCAGCCTGGGATATGTCGATGCAGACAGGGCACCAGGTGAATAAGGTTCTTCCATACCACCGATATACCAGAACATCACCATAGAAAAGAATATGATGACGAGAGCAAAGATACGATCGGTGTTTTTAAGGTGTTCTATCACTTTCATTAAAATACCCTGTATGGACAACATATAGTATCATCAAGGATATCAATGTGTTTAATCTTGTAACAAGATCAACGACTTGTATGCTCAGGGTAATCGTTTTATCCTTGAAACTGGTAACTAAAACATAAAGCTATGTCATGACCCGCGCTAATATAGGATTAATTGCCGGCATCGTCTTGTTTGCCGTGCTGGTACTAATGCCCACCCCGGAAGGTATGCCCGTGGAGGCCAAGCATGTCGCGGCTGTTGCCGCGTTGATGGCGGTGTTCTGGATGACTGAAGCGATTCCCATCCCTGCCACATCGCTGATACCAATATTTCTGTATCCCCTGTTAGGCGTCATGCCGGGGACCCAGGTCACTTTGTCCTATGCCAATCATTTAATCTATCTCTACATGGGCGGTTTTTTAATTGCGGTTACAATGGAAAAATGGAACCTGCACAGGCGCATTGCCCTGCAAACCATTCGCATTATTGGTATTACCCCCGACCGCATCGTCCTTGGTTTTATGATAGCCACAGGCTTTTTATCCATGTGGATAAGTAATACCGCGGCGGCCATGATGATGGTGACCATTGCCATGGCGGTAGTCAGTCAGGTCATCAGGGAAGTCCAGGCAGATGATTCCTTAACAGTTGATACCAGCGTGGGCCAGTTTAATTTCTCTGCAGCATTAATGCTGGGTATTGCCTACAGCGCCTCAGTGGGTGGTGTAGCCACTCTGGTGGGGACACCCACCAATGCCGTCTTCGCTGGTATTGTAGAAAGTACTTTTGGGATTACCATCAGCCTGGTGGACTGGATGAAGGTGGGTTTTCCCCTGGCAGTGGTGATGTTATTTATCACCTGGTTCTGGCTGGTCAAAGTCATCTTCCCAAGTGAAATAAAGCATCTCCCGGGCGGTAAGGAAGCTATTCACAGAGAGATTCAGTTACTCGGCAAGATGTCCAAAGAAGAAAAAATGGTGTTGACCATTTTCGTCAGTGTCGCCACCTTGTGGATCCTCCGGGGATTTATCAAGATTGATGCCCTGAGCATGGTAGCCGATTCCACCATTGCTATCGGTGGTGCGGTATTACTCTTCATCATGCCATCTGATATTAAAAAGCGGGAGTTCCTGCTGGACTGGGACACCGCAGTAAAGATCCCCTGGGACATTTTATTGTTATTTGGTGGTGGCTTTGCACTTGCTACGGGATTCAGCGAGACCGGTCTGACCAATTACATGGCCACCCGATTGACCATCCTGGAGGGCACCAGTATCTTCCTGATTATCCCTGTCATCGCCACCATGATAATCTTTTTAACAGAACTGACGTCCAATACGGCCACCAACTCAATCATGCTACCTATCATGGCTGCGCTGGCCGGAGCCATGAGCCTGCATCCATTTGGCCTGATGATAGCCACTACCATCGCCGCATCATTCGCCTTTATGCTGCCTGTCGCCACGCCCCCCAATGCCATCGTCTTCGGTAGCCGTTTCATCAAGATAGACCAGATGATCAAGGCAGGAGTCTGGCTGAATGTTATTGGCATCATTTTAATATCCATCGTGGTCCTGTTCCTGCTGCCAGCTGTGTGGGATATTGACCTGTCCGTGAATTCCTTACCGCTTCCT
The DNA here is from genome assembly GCA_038131795.1 of Candidatus Eutrophobius brisbanensis. GTDB lineage: Bacteria > Pseudomonadota > Gammaproteobacteria > Eutrophobiales > Eutrophobiaceae > Eutrophobius > Eutrophobius brisbanensis. Next base: position 1,274,511 of record JAYPQE010000003.1, read on the forward strand.
AATTAAACCAACACCTGCACCTGTCTAGCGAGTTCAGACAAAAATGGATTTAGTGACCCAGGGGATACTCGGCGCCAGTACTGCCCAGGCCGGGGCAAGACATTCTGATTTCCGCCTGGCTACCATAACCGGGTTTATAGCCGGGATGACGCCTGACCTGGATGCATTGATACGCAGCCCCAATGACCCTCTACTGGTCTTTGAATATCACCGCCACTTTACTCACTCGATTATATTTATTCCATTTGGGGCATTACTGGTATCGGTTCTGATTTGGCTGGTACTGCACAGGACACAACCGTTTAAGAAACTCTACGCTTATGCACTACTGGGGATTTGCCTTGCCGGTACACTTGATGCCCTCACCAGTTATGGGACCAGCCTGCTGTGGCCTCTGTCAGATATGAAAATTGCCTGGAACCTGCTGGCCATTGTGGACCCCAGCTTTACCCTGGTGTTACTCGTCCCTCTGGTGATAGGACTTAAACAAAAATCTAATGCGTATTCAAGGACAGGACTGATATTAGCAGTACTGTATATAATGCTTGCCCTGGTGCAGTCCCAAAGGGCACATGATGTTGCATCGGGTCTCATAGCACAAAGAAACCATATTGCTGATAAGCGAATTATCAAACCCACCATGGGTAATATAGTTTTATGGAGATCCATATATTTGTCTGAAGGTGTAATCCATACGGATGCCATACGGGTGGGGCTGACAGGTGGAAACAGGGTCTATTCGGGAGAGACACTTCCCCTGCTGGACCTTGAGTCTGATAACCCATTTCCTGCCAATAGTCAGGCCCGACAGGATTTACAACGGTTTTCTCAGGTATCAGATCACTGGTTGGGTATACACCCTGAACGTTCTGATATGGTCGGCGATGTGCGTTATGCCATGTTACCGTTCAGCGGCGAACCCTTATGGGGCGTTTCCATCAAGGACGTTAACCCTGAATCTCATTTGAAGGTAATAACCAATAGAAAATTCAATCCTTCCATGCGGCAGGACTTTATCGACATGTTAATCGGCGGAGATCTGGCACCGGTAAACTGATGTGATATGCTGACATTCTCAACAGCCAGTTAACGGGAATGCCACGATGCCAAATTACAAACCTGCCCTGCACAATGTCCTGTCAGGAATAACAGTACGTCTTTTGATATTACTTTTATTGTTCTCGACAACGGCCGGTGGTCTGGAATTACATTCTGCAAATGGACCATTCATAGCCGAAGTGGTGGTTGAAGACCTTGACCATCCCTGGGGTATGGTCTTTCTGGATTCCGGTAACCTTTTGATCACGGAACGTACCGGCAGACTACGAAAAGTCATCAACTGGGAGCTTCAGTCCGATGAGATTCAAGGTCTTCCGGAGATTCATGAAATTGGACAGGGAGGACTGCTGGGTATTGCCTTGCACCCGGAATTTGAAGAAAACCGACAGGTTTACCTGTCTTACGCAGGCCGTGAACGTGGCCGCTATGGTACGGAGGTCCTGCGCGGATCATTAAATAATGACCGGCTTGAAAATGTAGAAGTCATTTTCAAGGCCCTGCCAAAGGAAGACCGCGGATATCATTTCGGTTCAAGACTGGTTTTTGGCGATGACGGTACACTATTTATCAGTCTGGGTGATCGTGGCGGCAACCCGTCATACGGCCGGGGTCACCCCTCCCAGCAACTCAACAATGATCTCGGATCACTTATCAGGATCAATGATGATGGCAGTGTCCCGCAAGATAACCCTTTTGTTGACAAGGCCGGGGCCAGGGACGAGATATATACCTATGGAAACCGGAATATGCAGGGCATGGCCATGCACCCCGATACCCGGGAAATCTGGACCCATGAACATGGGCCGCAGGGTGGTGATGAGATCAACATCATGCGCCCAGGAACAAATTATGGCTGGCCGGTGATTACCTATGGTGTCAATTACGGTTCCGGGACCAAGATCGGTGAAGGGACACATGACCGTTATATGGAACAACCCATTTACAAATGGGTACCCTCCATCGCCCCTTCGGGCATGATGTTTTATACAGGAGAGGCATTTTCCCAATGGCATGGTAATCTATTTGTCGGCTCACTTAAATTTGGAAATCTTGTCAGACTGGAACTTGATGGAGACAGGATTGTCCATGAAGAACGCTTATTAAATTTTGAATTTGGCCGAATTCGCGATGTGATACAGGGGCCCGATGGTTTCATCTACCTGTTGAGCGATAGCCGTAATGGAAAATTAATCCGCATACGCCCGAAAGAATAATTCTTTAAACATTTCCCTCTGCTCGATCGCTGTCTGATTTTTGCAGAATTGAAACATCAATCTTGCCCAGTCGTTCATACAATCTTTGCGTTCGTTTTATGGGCCACCTGTCATATAAAAAAATCTGCATGGGACGCCACATTGCAACCCACCCGCCTATAATCAGACTTTCATGTATTATTAAATGCATCGTACCCTGCCCCAGGAGTAATATATATTGTGCGGTGATAAGGCATATTGAGAGAAATGTCAGGCCAATAATCAGGTTTATGAAACCTTCGCGAACCAGGTCCTTATTTCGTAAGATTAGTTTTTCTACGTTGTAATTAAAGTAATTTCTAATCGCTTCCTGAATTGCAGACGCACTCAAATGTGAGGGAAGAGATGCCTCAAGGTGTATTATCAATTTTAAACTTGATTTTTCAGGTAATTCCTTTGCCCAGGCAACGATAAACTCTTCGGCATCATCGTCCAAATCCTTTTCTCTGAAAGGCGATGGGTCAAGTTAATGAAACAATTGTGAGATATCCTTTAGTTCCAGTTGAATCTCACAAGCATTCTTTTCAGAAGAGACTGACTCAGGTTTTTCCATATAAATCAGATAAAATTAATTAACCCAGTATAGGAAATAAAAACCGGGCAATCGAGGTTTCCTTTAATTAGTTTTCTTTGTCCGTATGATATTCATTGGAAATCCTATATCCTCTAAAACTCGTTGAATTAAGACAATATATAAAATAAATGTTCCGTTTCTTTGAAAATCTTGTAAATCCATTCCCACCATCCAAACCGGAACAACCACCTGGCAGCATCTATGCCTTCTGCCGTCATTATACCCGTGGTATTGAGCCCCACCTCGTGCTGATGTCTGTGTTGACGGCACTGATAGCAATCATGGAAATCTCCCTGTTTGCCTTCCTGGGTCAATTGGTGGACTGGTTAAATAACAGCGAACCTGCAACATTCATGATCGAACACAAGGGTACCCTGGTCCGCTGGAGTATTATTATCCTGATCTTCCTGCCCAGTGCCGTGGCATTGCACGCCCTGATCATTCACCAGTCACTGCTGGGAAATTATCCCATGAGCATACGCTGGCGGGCACACCGCTACCTGCTGGGGCAAAGCCTGTCTTTCTATCAGGACGAATTTGCCGGACGCATCGCAACCAAGCTGATGCAAACCTCACTGTCCGTAAGAGAGGCCGTGTTAAAGCTACTGGATGTATTATTGTACGTTACCGTTTACTTTGGCGGGCTGGTGGTAATGATTGGCAAGGCCGATATTCGCCTGACCATCCCCCTCTTAGTATGGTTGGCGTTTTATGTTTGTATCTCTTGTTATTTTGTACCGCGCCTGGGTCGGGTATCAACCCGCCAGGCTGATGCGCGCTCAAGTATGACAGGACGAATCGTAGATACCTATACGAATATGATGACAGTAAAACTGTTTTCGCACTCACAACGGGAATCTGACTATGCAAAACAGGGAATGGATGCCTTTCTACAGACAGTTTATGAACAAATGCGGCTGGTCACCGGGTTAATTTTATCGGTATGGACTATTAATGTGATCCTGGTATTTTCCATTTGCGCATTATCTATTTCTTTGTGGATGGCATCGGCCATAACCACCGGGATCATTGCCGCATCCATTGCACCCTCCATCCGACTGTTCGGCATGTCCCAATGGGTGATGTGGGAACTGTCCGCGTTGTTTGAAAACATTGGTACGGTACAGGACGGCCTGAATACCCTGTCACGCCCAAAACAGGTCCAGGATATCCAGGGTGCATCGAAACTGGTCAATACAAAAGGTGAAATTAACTTTGACCATGTGACCTTTCATTATGGTAAAGGCAGCGGTGTGATGGACGATTTTAATTTAACCATCAGAGCTGGCGAAAAAGTCGGTCTGGTGGGTCGCTCCGGTGCCGGCAAATCTACTCTGGTCAATTTATTACTCCGGTTCTACGATGTTGAAAATGGCCGCATCCTCATTGACGGCCAGGATATATCCCTTGTGACACAGGAATCCCTGCGTGAGCAAATCGGTATGGTGACCCAGGACACCTCATTATTACACCGTTCTATCCGGGACAATATTGTCTATGGTAAACCCGGCGCAACCGAAGCCGATATGCTAAAGGCGGCCGAACAGGCACGGGCACATGAATTTATTCCTGAACTGACGGATTCCCATGGCCGCAAAGGCTACGCTGCCCATGTCGGTGAAAGGGGAATCAAGCTATCTGGCGGTCAACGTCAGCGGATTGCTATTGCCCGCGTGTTGCTAAAAGATGCCCCTATCCTGATTATGGACGAGGCCACCTCGGCACTGGACTCTGAAGTGGAGGCCGCCATTCGGGAAAACCTGTATACCCTTATGCAAGGCAAGACTGTGATTGCCATTGCCCACCGGCTCTCAACTATCGCCGCGCTGGATAGACTGGTCGTTGTTGACGAAGGCAAGATTATAGAAGAAGGGACACACAGTACCTTGATTGCCAGGAAGGGACTGTATGCCCAGTTATGGGCAAGACAATCGGGGGGCTTTCTGGCCGAAGATGTGGCCTAACCCGGGTCCCTGCCTGCAGAAAACGCATAGTAGGCGAGCATACCGGACAATATGGTCACCAGCGCAGCGACCATCTCCCAGGGTTGCCTCATCGCTGCCAGGCCGGGAAATATCAGGGTAAACAGTATGAATAATGCCGGTGCCCAGGGGTATCCAGGTAAATCAGATCGGTGTTCAGGTTGACGTCTTACAACTATAAACAGGCTAAACACTGTCATCACCGTGCTCAGACCTAGGGTAAATCCCAGGTATGACAACAGTTCCCGTAAGGTACTTACCCAGACCACCAATATTGCTAGCAGTGCCTGAATAAAAATCGCCATAGTAGGGACATCTCCGTTGAACTTCATTACCTCAGGCATCAAGCCATCATCTGCCATTTTTGCATAGACCCGGGGACCTAACATGATCATGGATGATACCGAGGTAAACAGGGCAAAACAGATTATGGTCCTGATAAAGCCGGAGAGACTATCGCCACCTATGGCCTGGGCTGCGATGGCCGCAATGTCCTGTTTAAACATAATTAAATGTGGTGCCGGTGCCAGGACAAAAATGGTATTTAAAGCAATATAGAGGACCATGGTCAGCAGGGTGCCCAGAAACAATGCCCTGGGGACGTTTCTGCGTGGTTCATGGGCCTCACTGGCAATATAGATAGCCGCATTAAAACCTGCATAACTTAAAGAAATCCACATCAATGTCATGGCAAAGGTAAATATGGAAAACCCCATATCATCAACTTGATTAGCTGCCTCTATACCCTGCCAACTATCTTCCGATGCCGTTACCATGGCATAAATGATAAAAACTACAATTAATAATAGCTTTAACATGACAGACAGGTTCTGCAGGATGACGCCATGATGGATCCTTAACCCATGTGCGACTGCGGCAGTGATAATGACACCACTGGCAACCAGGTTTTCAATATGTTGACCGTCACTTGATAATAAATAAGCGGAAAAGGTTGATGCCGCATAGGCAATGGCGCCGGTGAAGCCTGCCAATAAAGATATCCAGCCAGCGACAAACCCCAACATGGGATGAATACTGCGTGATAAGAACAGGTATTCGTTACCGGACTCAGGCAGTAACCTGGACAAGGCACCGTAACTCAATGCCCCACACAATGCCAGACACCCACCAATCACCCAGGCAAGAATGACCGGATAAGGGTTAGCCATGTCTCCCATGGCAAATCCTGAGGTAGTGAATACACCGGCACCAATCATATTAGCGATAACGAGCCCGCACAGAGTATAAAGACCCAATGACGATGGAGATTTCATTTATTGAGGTGGGCCATGAAATTCTTCAGCGGCCTCCAGGTCCTGATACCATGGGGCCTTATGGGCAACGTAAATCTTCACATCGGGTCGAATACCCGGATCTGAATCCAGGCACCCCGCCGGAATAACATATCTCAATTTATCCCGGCCAAGGCAGGGAACGGGCGAACCACAGGAACCACAAAACGCACGGCTGAACCTTTCGGCTTCCGGTAATTCATAACGGCAGATGTTCTCCTCTCCCGTCAACCAGTCCACCTGATTAGCTTCTACAAACAGATTGGATGCATGGGCGGAACCCGTGGCCTTGCGGCACCGGCTATAGTAACACATGGCAAACCTTGAAACCCGGCCTTCAACGGTAAAAGTAATTTTATGACACAAGCAACTACCTGATATTTTCATAGTTAATACCCTTGTCTGATGAATCCATAAATTAACTTAAACTGGCCTGTTATATTCATCATTGAAATTGATGATATTATGATTCCGGTAGATTTTCATTTATCCCTGCCCATGGAGGCATGATGCTGTTTATTTCACATCCCGACTGCGAATTACATGACATGGGTAACGGACATCCGGAGAGCCCCTTGCGGATTGATGCCATCACAAAAGCAGTAAAGGCATCTGCCATCAATGACAGGATCAAATACCTTGAAGCCCCTTTGGTAAGCAAGGAACACTTATACCGCGTCCATTCTGAAGATTATGTAAACGCAGTTTACAACAATGCCCCTGATGAAGGCATGGTCAGGCTGGACCCCGATACCAGTATGAACCCCCACACCCTCACCGCTGCACGCCGCGCAGCTGGGGCCGTGATACATGCCGTGGACCTGGTGGTGGCAACCGCATCTGAGCGTGCATTTTGTTGTGTTCGCCCACCAGGTCATCATGCGGTACGGGGTCAGGCCATGGGCTTTTGTATATTTAATAATATTGCCGTAGGTGCAGCCCATGCGCTTGGCCCCCATGGCTTGTCCCGGGTAGCCATCATTGATTTTGATGTCCACCATGGTAATGGCACTGAAGACATCTTTCAGGACAACTCAGCTGTGATGTTGTGCTCTAGCTTTCAACACCCCTTTTATCCACATACAGGCGCTACAACAGAATCAAATCACATTATTAATTTACCCCTACCCGCCGGGACAGATGGTCATGCCTTTCGAAATGCGGTGGAAATGAAATTTTTTCCAGCCCTGGAAGATTTTGAACCCGAGCTAATCATGTTTTCAGCCGGATTCGATGCCCACAGGGACGACCCATTGGCAAGCTTGATGCTGGAAGAAGACGACTATAGATGGATTACTGAAAAGGTCGTTCAGATTGCCGAGAAGACTGCTGGTGGTCGGATTATCTCTGTCCTTGAAGGGGGGTATGATTTACCCGCCCTGGGCAGTAGTGCCCTGGCCCATATAGAGGCGATGATATAAGAAAGGCCGCGGTACCGCGGCCTTTCTTATTTAAAAAAATGCTGGATTACGACAGGTTTGATCTGAAAAACTCAATTGTCCTACCCCAGGCCAGTCTCGCTGCCGGCTCATTGTAACGGGGTGTGGAATCATTATGAAAGCCATGATTTGTACCGTCATACATGAACATCTCATATCGCTTACCATTTGCTTTCAATGCCGCCTCATAATCCGGCCAACCTGCATTGATGCGTTCATCATTACCGGCATAATGGATCTGTAATGGTGCGTTGATCTTTGCAGCATCGGCTGCACTCACCTGCCTGCCATAAAACGGTGCAGATGCCCCCAGCCAGGGTAACCTTGCTGCCAGCTTGTTACAGACACCGCCACCAAAACAAAATCCCACGGCGCCGACTTTACCTGTGGAATGGTCATGGTCACGGAGGAATTCTGCCGCAGCGACAAAGTCTTCAAATATTTTATCGCCATCCATGGAGCTTTGCATTGCCCGGCCATCGTCATCATTACCAGGATAGCCGCCTATTGGAGCAAGTGCATCCAGCCCAAAGGCAAGAAAACCTTCAAGCGCAGCACGGCGGGTTACATCCTCAATATGCGGGTTCAGCCCGCGGTTTTCATGGATTACCAGGACGGCCGGTATTTTCCCATCATGGTTCGCCGGCATGGACAACAGACCACGGGTCTTACCATGACCGTTTGGAGAATTGATTTCAACATACTTGTTCGTGAGCCTGGTGTCATGCCAGGAAGTCTGCTGGGCCTCGGCATAGTTGGGCTGCAGGCTTTCCAGAATTGCCGTTGCCGTGAGACCGCCTACGGCAAATTTCCCCACCTTGTCCAGAAACTCGCGGCGATTTATCTTGTCATGAACATACAGATTAAAGAGATCAAAGACCTCCTGATCATATTCACTGGCTTTTTTCATGTATTCCCTCCTGAGGATTGTCCGTAATGTATTTTATTTATCGATTAAGTGTATACAGTTTTGATAACAACTATCAATTGGATAATAAAGCTGTGCAGTAAAATACTATGTGCAGGTAATATAATATTTATTTATATTCAACAAGTTATGAAATATTCAATAGAGTGAGTCGAAGATAAAAAAATGGGGAAATATTTTGCAATATTTCCCCATTATATTAGATTAATTTTACGAGTATTTTTTCAATATATGATAGCTATGCAACCTCTATTTGTGATGACTGGCTGCCGATATCTGTATGACCATTATCTTCTATATTACCTGACTGTAATATGGGTGAGGCTTCAATATCTTCGGCATCCATCATATAGGCAATCCGCTGCAGGGTACTTAACATGGTGCTCTGTTCCCACTCATTAAGTTTCTTAAACTGTTCAATAAAATTATTCTGCAGAGGTAAAGGCGCGTTATTAACTTTTTCATTACCCAGTTCTGTCAATTTAATATGGACCTTACGCTTGTCTTCTTTTGACCCCTCCCTGACCAACAGGCCCCGTTCTTCCAGGCGATCCAGTATTGTGGTAACCGTAGCCTGACTCAGGTTTATTTCATCAGCAATCTTACCAATGGTAGTTGAATCATTGGCACTGACTGTCTGCATCAATAATAACTGTGCCGTTGTCAAACCGGTCTGTTTAACCAGATATTTTGAGTGCAGGTCGCTTGCTCTGATTATCCTTCTTAATGATTTTAATACATCGCGAATCATTTTTTTTCCTTTATAAAATTTGGATGATTGAATATTAGAACAAAAAGTAAATAACTCAATTTATATTTCAGCTTTGCATAATGTTTTCTATTTTTAATATTCAGAATATATATAACGATACAAGACTCGGAAGGACTACATTCTGAAACAATAAAATTTTTAAATATATTACTTACATCTCTAACTTTTTTTTATAAAAAAAAAAACGGTGTTTTTAGTATTTTTTAATAAAAAAAGTTTATCTGATTTCAGTTATTAATATTTATTTCTACAACCCGTTAATCCTGGAGCTTATGGAGGGAGTCTTTTGTTCGCTGATAACCAAAATCAATCAGTTCTGATGCCTTATAAAATTCGAAGAAATCACAGGCATCCCTTTGGATCTGAATGACCACGTCCGGTTTATAGGCCGCAACCCTGAAATTGGCTATGGTGGTTTGCATGGCATCCATGGAGCGCATCAAGAGGTCATAAAAACCCGGTACGTCATCCTGGGTTTCATCATCACTGGAGAATAAATCTTCAATAAAACGCACCAGCTTCTTACGGTATTCACTGTGAATGTCCTCTTTTTCGCCCGTTTTGTTTGCCTGTAGTTCAAGCCCTTCGGCCGGGGTATTGAGGTCCACCACAATGGTATTGTCAGATTTGTCATTCAGGGTTGGTGCTATGGGGACGGGATTGACCAGACCGCCATCAACCAGAAGGCGCTTTCAAGATTTTACCGGCTCAAATACCATGGGTACCGCAATGGATGCCCTGATGGCATCAAATAAAGGCCCCTGGTTTAACCAGATTTACCGTTCCGTGTTGAGATCAGTGGTAACCGCGGTGAATCCCAACGGCAGATCTTCAATATTACGGTCACCTACCAGTTTCTTCAGTACACCAATGATCTTTTCACCCTTGAACAAGGCCCCCCGACTAAATGATAGGTCCAGTAAACGTACCACATCCGTACGGTCCAGTTCCCTGACCCAGTGTTCATATTCATCCAGTTTTCCCGCGGCAAATATCCCACCGATTAATGCCCCAATCGACGTTCCGGCGATATACTTGATTTCATAACCCTGATCGACCAGGCAACGGATCACGCCGATATGGGCCAGCCCTCTCGCACCTCCGCTGCCCAGTACCAGGGATACTGTTTTTTTATTCATTAATTGGATGCCTAATTTATTTTAAGTTAACGATATAATGCAAAAGAGATTGGCATGTAATCAATACCAATCTCTTTTGTGGTTATAAATTTTTCAGGAATAGGATTTGGTGGCTAATAGCCGGAGGCGTCAAAATACTCACCCGTAAACGGCTCTGCCCCCAGGCTTAACAGTAACTCCGCCATCTCTTCATTGGCACCGGTCCCTGGAGTAACGCCCGGTCGCCGGTAACGATGATCATAATCCCCGTCACCAATCTGCCGATAATAGCGTCCTTCAGGGTCGCCCAATGCAATCATCAATGGGGTCATGCCGTAACGGTCGGCGGCATTGATGTCCGCCCCCTGCTCCACCAGGAACGTCACCATTTTTTTCCAGCCGCGGTAGGTGGCAAAATGCAATGCGGTACGGCCATCGGTAACACCTTTTTTCGGACCATCTTCTGCCAAGTGGGTAAGCCGATCATCAACTGTGCCGCCACCAAGCTCCATGGCCCGTTTGGCCGCCTCAATGGCACGATCTTCATATTCCGGCGGCAGGGCACGTTTCTCCGGCCCGGCACCCGTAGCCAGCATAAACAAGGTCGCTCCGCCGCTGGTGGTTGCACTCACATCAGAGACTTCTTCGAGGATATTCATGGCATCAATATCTCCAGATACAGCAGCCAGCAATAATGGGGTCGCTCCCACAGGTGAGATCATGGCCGGATTCTGGGTATGCCTTGCCACCAAATGGTAGTCCTGAAAAGGAAACGCATGTTCTACCCGGGCATTGGGATCCGCACCATAATCCAGTAATACATTAATCATGCCTGTCATGTTAGGTCGTTCCCAGCCGACTTTGTCAGTAGGCTTTTCACTTGCACCCTGTAACTTCAGAAATCCTTCGTGCAGGGCGTAATGCAAGGGAGACAAACCCCAGGCGTCCTTGATATTGGGATCGGCACCGGCTTCAAGCAAGTACCTGGCCATCTCTTCCCGGCCACTGGCCATGGCGACTACCAGGGGACTGCCGTGTTCGGGATGGGATTCATTTATATAAGCGCCCGCATCAATCAGTATTTTTGCAGATTCCACATCACCCTGCTGGGCAGCAAAATACAGGGCGGTAAATCCACCAGAGACCTCTTTGAAACGAATTGTCGGCGGATAGTTCGACCCCCAGATACTGGTACCTGGTTCAATTTCTATTATATAAGGCTCTGGCTCAGGTATGATTTTTGACTTAAGGTGAACATTTGCACCATTTTCCACCAGGACTTTTGTTACTGCCGGATGTTTCTCAGCAGCGGCCCACATCAATGCAGTTTGGCCTTCGAGATTTTCGGCCGCATTGATATTGGTGCCCTTGTCTATGAGCAATTTGACACTCTCTGCATCACCCGTGTTGGTACAGGTCATCAAGGGTGTCTCGCCTGTCTGTTTGGCTATGTTGGGGTTAGCCCCGGCATCAAGCAGGTCACGGACGATATCAGTATCACCATTTCGGCATGCAAGGTATAACGGGGTCACCCCGTAGTCATTGGCGGCATCAGGATTGGCACCGGAACGTAACAGCAGTTCAACTGCCTGCTCATCACTTTTATATGCCGCCCATGCCAGTGCCGTTGTGCCATCAGCCCGTGCTGAATTCACATCGGCCTTACCTCGCAACAGAGAACGGACAGAACCTATATCGCCCTGTTGAACTGCAGCCATTAAAGGCATTTCATCTGCAAGTATATTACTCACACAAAGACACAGTGCCAGTGAGATGATTGTTCTTACCTTACACAACAACTTCATATCAAAGCTTCCTCCCAGAATACTGATTATTCGAAAGACCTTGTGCTAGACAAGGTCTTTCAATGTGCCAGTTGCATCGGCCGTTTCGTTTGAAAAATATTCCTCAGAGGGCGCGCCGGTCATTTCCAGCACAGACAGGTGCAGATTTGATAATGGCTCATCCATATGAACAATATGCCGGTTACCCCTGACCTTGCCCTGCGCCCCGCCGAATACAGCAACCGGCACCTTGTTATGGACGTGGTTGTTAGCATCACTCAAACCGCCACCGGCAACTATTACAGAGTTGTCCAGCATGGTGGAACCATCGGCTTCCGCGGCATTCTTCATCTTATCCAGGAAGTATGCCAGCATGTTGCTCTGGTAGAGGTCCACCTTCTTCAACAGACTGATTGCGGTGGGATCACCCTTATGGTGTGACAGTGAATGGTGTCCATCACGAGCACCCAGTTCAGTGTAATTTCGGTTAGTCCCTTCGTGACCAAACATAAATGAGATCACCCGGGTCATGTCTGAACGGTAGGCAAGGAACATAAGATCGAAGATCAGGTGACTATGCTCCATCACATCGGTGGGTATACCGCTAGGTCGACTGATGTCCACCTGGGCCATACTATCTCCTGAGGCCGTCCTGGATTCCACTGCCTGAATTCCGCGCTCAACTTCCCGAACAGCGCTCAGGTATTCATCCAGCTTATAACGGTCATTGGCACCCACGTCCTTCATGAGACGTTGCACCCGGCCACTGACTGAATCCAGCACACTACTCTGTCTGCTGATCCGCCGTTTCATGGCCTCCTGGTTCATGTTATCGGTGTCACCAAACAATCTTTCAAAGACTTTTCTGGGGTTGTTTTCAACGGGTAACGGCGTCGTTGGTGTCTTCCAGCTAATGGTCGAGGTATAGTAAGGCTGGTAATCTCCACCACCCTGACCGACCCATTCCGGGGTATCCAGGCTTAATTCTAGGGACAGCAATGGACTGTCTTGTCCGATGTGTTTGGCGATAATCTGATCCATGGAGACACCCACCCTGTCACCAAATGGATGGACACCGGTTAAATAGGCTGCGCATGGCCTTGCATGCGGGCCACCCCTCTCTCCAGGCAACAGGTCTGAACATTTAATGTCCATTCCACTGATGACAAGCATCTGGTCCTTATAGGGAGCAAAGGGTTCGAGTGTCGGGGTCAACTCAAAATTTTCCCCCACTGTTTTCGGCGTCCAGGAATCCATCACCCTGCCGGTGGTCAGGTAGACATTACCCACCTTGAGAGATGGCTTGACGTTGGATGCGGCCAGTGCCGGCACCATGGCATCGAGAAATGGCAGCGCAATGGTTGCACCTGCACCCTTTAAAAATGTCCGTCTAGGGATCGCCCGTTTAAATATCATCATTTTCTTACCCTCCTGTTTTGGAATGGTGTGCTTTCAATTATTCCTAAGATTAGTGAAGACCATTTGTAATCATCATTTTCCAAGTTTTCTGCAATTTCGCGTACCGCAGGCATGTCGTAATATTCAACGCTTCTACCCAGGGCATAGGTCATGACCTTCTGGGTCACAGTATTGGCAAACCTGTCTGTGTGCTTCAGGAAATTCTTTTTAAAGCCTTCTGTATCCTCAAAGGGACTGCCATCAAACAAGATACCTGAAGAATCAACATCGGCATCTGCTTCTTCATAGCGGGCCCGGTATGACCCAACTGCATCAAAGTTTTCCAACGCAAAGCCGATGGGGTCCATTAGCTTGTGACAGGAAGCACATACTGGATTAGCGCGATGGGCTTCCATGGCCTCTTTTAGTGTCAGCACTTTGCCTGAATCATCTTCCAGGATAAGCTGAGCTTGAACACTATCCGGGGGTGGCGGTGGAGGCATACTCAGCAGAGTCTCAAGCACCCATTTACCCCTCACCACTGGCGAGGTACGGTTATTGAATGCCGTGCCGGCGAGGATGCCACCCTTACCCAACAAGCCTTTTCTTTGCTCGAAGGAATCAAGGTCTATCTTTCTAAACCGGCTTCCATATATATCCGGTATCCCGTAGTGTTTGGCCAGCCGTTCATTGACAAATGTATAATCAGAGGTCAGGACCTCCATGATGCTCTCGTCATTTCGCACCATACTGGTAAACCAGAGTTGCAATTCCTGTTTAAAGGCCTGACGTAGTTCCTCATCAAATTCGGGAAAAATTTCCTGGTTAGGTGCAGAGGCATCAATGTTCCTCACCGCCAACCATTGTCTGCCGAAATTATCGATAAAGGCCGAGGACCGTGGGTCCTGCAACATGCGATCCACCTGTTTCCTCAATTCGCGACTGTTTCTTAACCGGCCTTTTTCTGCAACCTGCAATAATTCATCATCAGGTATGGTGCTCCAGAGGAAAAAGGACAAACGTGATGCAAGGTCCAGGTCACTGATGGGATAGACCTCACCCGCTGCCAGACCCTCAGGCTCCTGCTCGATCCTGAACAGAAATTCAGGCCCCGCGAGAATACTCTGTAAGGCCAGCTCAATCCCACCATCAAAGTCACCGTCTTCTATACCATTTCTGAACAGCCCCATGAGCTCATCCATTTCATGCTGTTCCAGCGGGCGGCGATAGGCCAGTCTTGAGATACGTCCCAGGATGTTACGGGCACAGGCCTCGTCCCGCATGGAAGAAGGTTCACAGACAAATATCTTCTCCCGGCTTGGGGTATTCCCTGGTCCCCTGGCCTCAAATGGCCCGGTGATAGTAATACTGGCAACCTCTGGCTCGCCACCTTTATAAGATGCGATATCTGCCAGGGCCAATTGAGGTTCATAGATTCCCGTAGGTTTGGTGCTCTTGTTTATAAACGTAACGCCCACCAGGTGTGTCCCTGCTGTTGCCGGGAAACGGTAGACCAGTTCTTCATCAGCGGTAAACTCATATCCCACCTGGTCAGGGTCACCTGAATAATGAACCACCTGGTTTTCTGTAAAGATCGGGCCCGGCCGGCCAAAAAACTCTCCGCCGATATCGGCAGTACCAATTCGCTCATGATCCAGCCTGACATCGATGGTATGTTTATTTTTCAGGCCGCGGATATAACCCTCGATGTTCCTCTCAAGTTCCACCTTGATAGTGTATTCACCGTCCTGGGGGAAAAAATGTTTTATTGCCGTTCCACCCCTTGAACCAAACGGCAGGTCTTCACTCATCTGGTAATTCTGTCGGTATTCACTGGGGACAGTGTATTGCTCACTGGCGGGCTGCATGGATTTGGGTCCAATGGCCATGCGCGCAACCCGACCGGCAGCAAACATATAGCGCTCCATGAGCAATGGAGAGACCGAAAGGATCTCTGCGATGTTATCAAACCCATCACCCAGGTTATCGGCGGGCAATAATGCCTGACCATCAATCTCCAGAGCCAACAGATCACGGATGGCGTTGGCATATTCTGTACGGTTCAATCTATGGACAGTGGGCCTGCCGGGATTCAGATCAGCCCTGGAGGCTTTATCCAGCTCACTATATAGATACCCAAGCATGTCCTGGTATTCATCTTCAGAAGGCCTGACCGGGATCCCCACTGGTGGCATGGCCCGCAATGACAGTTTGGTAATGACCTTTTCCCATAATGCCGGGTCTTGACTCACATCCTGTATGTTTGCCGTATCCAGCATGAGGCCGGCAGTCTTCAATGCCTGATTATGGCAGGAGACACAATTTCTATTTAACAGGTCCCGGTATTTAGATGATGTTTGCTGGGCACAGGCCACCGAGCTAAGCAAACCGCATAACAACGCAATGACACATACTATGTAGTGGTTGGGTTTAAAATATTTTCTGGACAACACTTCCCCGCTCTCCTGATTGATCAGATACGATAATGAATTTACGGTATCCGTTTGAAAAATTTGAAAATTATATACGCATCATTATAGATCAAATTTCAGCATGAATTAAGGTCATAATGTGGTATCGCATTATCTCTGGTCAAGGAGATAAAATAGCCCTAACTTACTGATAAATATATAATTTTAAAGAGGTTCAAAAATATCATTCATTCGCATTTGCCATTATCAGGACCGGCCATGACATCAGTGGGATTCTACTGCCATAAAAATCTGCGATTAAACCATTAGCCAAAGACCCTGGGCGAAACAACATCCAGGCCCTGATTTATGGTAATAAAAAAGGGCATGACTGATCAGTCATGCCCTCTTTCAAAGAGACAAGTATGTAATTAGAAGTTAAATTTAACCCTTGCTCCGTAGGTGGCGAAATTCGATGTTGTCACCTGGGCACTGGACTCGGCCACACCTTCCCCGGCAAAGTCTGCCTCCGGGTGATAAACCGGTTTCAACTCCATCAGGTTTCTACCATAAAATAATAGTGACCAATTGTCATCATTATCACCAAACTCGTAGGAGAGATTCACATCCCATCCACTGTCGTAGGAATAGACATTGGAAAAATCTCGGTCCGTGGTATAGGCAGAGGTACCGGTCACAGTCACATCGAAGTTGGACTTGTATCCTGCCAGAAGGGTGGGCAGTTCGTAACGGACGTTACCGGTGTACTGCCAGTTGGGCGCATTTCTGGCCTCCTGTCCTGAACGGTCTGCGGCACCCGGTGTACTACCGGTTGCCACACTTCCGTCAGCGGCAATACAACGTCCGGCAACACGGTCATCATCGGTACAGATGGAAGTGGTAAAATCCAGAACGACACCATCAAGTAATGCCAGGTAACTACTGAGAGTCAGCCTGTCAGAGGCGGCATATCTTATACTTAACTCAATACCATCGGATTTCTGCGCGCCAACATTCTGGGTCACGTTACGATCAACCCCTTCCGAACGGTCTACAAAGGAAACCTGGGTACCCTTTATGTCCGTCGCAAATGCCGTCAGCTCAGCGGCCATATGTCCATCCATGAACGTGCCGCGCATACCGATTTCAAAGATCTCATATTCCTCTGGACCATAATTGAAGTCGTCTTCACGTAGAGGTAACTCGGAAACACCCATATCGTATCCACCGGACTTGAATGAGGTGGCATACTTACCATAAAAAGACACATTATCATTCGGTCGGTAACGCAGCACGATCTGTGGATCAAAAGAATCATCACTCGTTTTCAGATTATGGGTAACACAATGAGACAGGCCCAAACTTCCCAAACTGTTCGGATCATTGTCTGCCAGATAAGTACCGCACTTGTCGGTAATCAGCGTACGTCCCACTATAGAGGGATTCACCAGGCCGGGATTCGCTGCCAGATAGGCAGCCGCCCTCGCTTGCCGTGCCCCACTACCTGTTGCATCCAGGCCATAGGGCAACTGCACATAGTCACCGGTGATGGAGTCTTCAACGATCCATTCTGCAATACGGTTGGTACCGCCACCGGTCTTACTTATGTCCGTATAACGGGCACCTACGTCCAGTGAAAACTGCTCATAGAAATTAAATGTCACCGCGGCAAATCCACTTAACCATTTTGCATCCTCAAATGTTCTGGAAGAGCGGATAGGGTTACGGGAGTTTGAACGGTAGGCATCGGACCAGGCCTCCAGATTGTTTTTCTGCCAGTATAGGCCTGCCATCCACTCGATGGTACCACCAGTGGGTGATGAAACCCGGAATTCTTCACTCCATTGACCAAAGAATTCACCACGCTGTCTGGCATTAGTGATAAATGCACCACCACCAGAGTTGTAAGGGGAATTCCAGAACTCCTGACTACTAAATGCAGTTTTGGAAGTGAATTCGATACCATTATCCAATCGATAAGTCAGGTCCAGGATGGAATGCCATGGCTTGGAACCTGAACGGTCCTTCATATCGCAATTATCATAGTAATCCAGGACTGGCCGGATACCAGCGCTGCCAGATGGGCCAACGACAGTACCGCCGCCTACCAGGGCGTCCCCGCCCCTGAAGACCTGCAACCCACCTTCACGAAAACACTGGGTCATATCCATCACGATACCGGAGTTACTGCCGGATGCCTCTGTCAAACGAGGCAGGCCTGCAGCTTCCCTTAGGTCCGATTCAACTCGGGGGTTGAGAAATGTATCGTACAGAATACCTGTCCGGGTAAATTCGCCTACCTTCTGGTTAACAGGTGGTACATTGGCACTTAGTATTCCCGTAATCGGTGAACTTAGACCATGGGTCAACTTGGCTTCAGCCAGGTTACCCCTGCTCTCCAGTAAAACCGGTTGCGCCCGGGGGCCAAGATCATTATCGGAAACTTCATACTTTAATGTAGCCTGAAAATTATCGGTAGGTGCCCACTGTGTAGTGATTCGGAATGTCTTGTATTCTCTCTCAGGAAATTTTTTCCCCGTGAAGTAGTCACGTAAGAAACCGTCAAACCGATAGTACTTGGCAGCGACACGTACACCAAAGGTATCGGTGATTGGTCCGCCAAAGGCGCCCTCTACGGATTTCTTGCCGAACCTTCCAAAATCTCCAGAAAGTGTGCCTTCCCATTCATTGCCCGGTTTACGGGTCTCAATATTGAGTGCACCGGCAGCAGCATTCTGTCCAAAGAATACCGGTTGAGGACCTTTGAGGACTTCAACACGCTGAACATCAAGGTAACTGCTCAGTACCTGGGAACCACGACCCATATGAATACCATCAATAAAGGTCGGCACACCTTGTTCAATACCCAGGTTCTTACTTTGCGTACCGGCACCGCGCAGGATCAGTCCCTGTTCTTCTGACCAGGCCTTTATCACCAGACCGGGAGCGTATGTTGATAGAGATTCTAATGTATCAAACCCCTGGCGGGTCATGTCATCACCGGTAAAGGTTTGTAAAGAAACAGGCACATCCTGAAGACTCTGCTCACGACGCTGGGCCGTTACCACAATCTCTTCAAGTTGTTGCGCCTGTAAATTCGGCATAGACCCCAGTGCCAGCGTTAGTGCAAGACCAGTAAGAACCGGTTTTGAGTTTTTTGAAAAAATAAAATTAGTCATAAGCTAACCTCTGAAATAGAAATTTATATTTGAAAAAACTAATGTGCTGAAAAAGTGGCGTTCTTATACTACATGCAACCAATAAAACACAAACGTTTTTTTGCATAACTATTTGATTCTATTTAGTTTTTTTTGTTAGTTAACTAATTATTTTTTATTTGAAATCTATGTTAAAAATGCAGGTATAAATAATTTTTAAGCGGTTTTTTTTAATTTATAAAATATGTAATCAATATTATATTTATTTTGTCATATACATGAATTTGAAGATATGCTGTTTATTTTTTATCAGATGTAATGAATCAGCTTATTACGAGTCAATATAGGGACATTTGACATCTCATATGAGGAAATGAAAAAAGGGTATGACCAACAGGCCATACCCTTTCAGGTTTTTGTTTAACTTAACTTACAGATTTAAAAGTTAAACTTGATCTTTGCACCATATGAAGCAAAGTTGGACAACGATGTCTGGGCACTGGATTCCAGTAAACCGTCACCACGAAGATCCAGTTCCGGATTATAACGCTGGGTGTTGCCAATCAGGTTACGTCCGTAGAACAGGATACTCCAGTTGCTTTCGATATCACCAATCTCATAGGACATACTCACATCCCAGGAGGAAGGAAAGTCCACGATATCGGAGAATGTCCTATCGGTGGTGTACTGGGCGGTACCGTATACCGAGGTCTCGAAACTGGAGGCAAAACGGTCAGCGATGGTAGGTAACTCATACCTTGCTGAACCTGTAAACTGCCAGTCTGGGGCGTTTCTCGCAGGCGTGTTATTCCTGTCGATGGTACCTTCCAGGCTATCGTCCCCTACCAGCGCAATGGATTCCGCCTCATCACGGCAGGCGCCCGTAAGGATTTCGTCCTCAGTACACACAGCGTCATTAAATTCCACAACCGTTGCATCGAGCAGTGACAGGTAACCACTGAGGGTCAGTCGATCAGTGGCAGCAAACTGGGCACTGAATTCCAGCCCCTTGTTATCCTGTTTGGCGATGTTCTGGGTGATGTTCCTGTCCAGTACACGGCTGACGAAAGATACCTGTACACCTGTGATATCCGTCATGAAGCCCGTGGCCTCCAATGCCAGGCGGCCATTCATCAAGGAAGCACGGCCACCCAGTTCCCAGGTTTCGTAGTCTTCCGGACCAAAGATGAAATCATCATCAAACGCCGGAACGTTAGATACGGCCATATCAAAGGCACCGGACTTGAAAGAAGTCGCATACTTGGCATACAGGGAGACATCATCATTGGGCCTGTATCGTAAGACTATCTGTGGATCGAACGAATTATCATCAATGGTATTAGATACACTGGCAATATTCTGAGATGTAATTCTTCCTTCTGCAGTACGTGAACCCAGCAGGACATCAGGATTATTTGTCACCTGAGAGCGTCCAATCACCGATGCATTGAGCAACCAGGGATTGGCAGCCAGCAGGGCCTCGGCCGCACCTCGCCTGCCGGCGTTCGACTGAGTGATGTCCGTACCGTATGAGAGGCGGAAGGGTTCCTCGTTCACAGGATCCCATACATACCACTCACCGATACGGTTCACACCCTGGCCTTCCTTGCTGACATCTGTATAACGGGCGCCAACATCAAGAGAAAATTTCTCGTAAAAATTGAAGGTCACGGTGGCAAAGAAACTCAACCATGTTGAATCGTCTTCGGTACGGGTCATACGGATCTGGTTACGCCAGTTGGCACGGTAGGCATCAGACCAGGCAGCCAGGTCGTTGTCCTGCCAGTAGGCACCGGCCATCCATTCGATCTGGCCACCCGTAGGTGATGTCACCCGGATCTCTTCACTCCACTGGCTGAAGAACTCACCGCGCATACGGTTGTTCATGGGGAATGGACCGCCACCAGAGTTATAGGGTGAGTTCCAGAATTTCTGGTAGCTATAACCGGTCTTGGAGGTCAACTCGATACCGTTATCAAAGGTATAGGTGAGATCCATAATGGCATGCCAGGGCCGGGAACCTGAAGTGTCTTCAAAATTACAACTTTCAAAGCCTTCCGGACGTACTGGCAGAACGCCTCCCCGGCCAAATACTTGCAAGCCACCATCTTTCTGACACTGGGTAAAATCCAGGATGACTCCGGATTCACTGGCAGAGGCCTCGGTCATGGGTGGTAATCCAGCGGCGATACGGGCCTGGTTTTCAGCGGCAATGCTGAGAAAAGTCGGCCCATACTTACGACCGATTCGGGTAAATTCACCAACTTTTTGATCTACCGGGGCTACGTTAGCGGTCAACAGACCGGTGATGGCGGTACTCAGACCGTCCAGCAGAAAGGGATCATCAAAGGCAAACTTGTCAAACACCACCGGTTCGACACGAGGACCCAGATCATTGTGCGACACTTCCACTTTCCAGGAGGCCTCAAAATTTTCTGTTGGGCGCCACACGGAGGTAATCCTTCCGGTCATATATTCACGTTGAGGGAATTTGTCACCGGTCCACCAGTCACGCATCCAGCCATCCAGACGGTAATACTTGGCTGCCACCCTGATGCCAAAGGTATCGGTAATAGGGCCACCAACTGCACCATCTACAATAAGTTTACCAAACCGGCCATATTCACCACTGATATTACCCTGCCATTCATCGGTGGGTTTACGTGTGGTAATGGTCAGTGCACCGGCAGCGGCGTTTTGTCCAAAGAATACCGGCTGCGGTCCCTTCAGGACTTCAACCCGTTCAATATCCATATAGGAATTCAGCACCTGTGAACCGCGACCCATGTGGATACCATCCACAAAGGTAGGTACCCCCTGCTCGATCCCAAGGTTCTTACTCTGGGTACCGGCACCACGCAGGATTAGACCCTGTTCTTCCGAGGTACTCTTCACCACCAGACCCGGGGCATAGTAGGTAAGCTCATTTAATGTATCGAAACCGCCCCTTTCCATGGCGGCACCCTGGAATGCCTGAACGGAAACCGGGACATCCTGGAGACTTTGTTCACGACGCTGAGCCGTGACAACTATCTCTTCCAGTTGCTGTGCCTTGAGGTTTGGCACGGAACCTAATGCCAGAGATAGTGCAAGACCAGCCAGAACTGGTTTTTTATTTATGAATGAAGAATGAATAGCCATATTTCTCCCCTGATATAGATGATAAAGATATAAATATAAAATTAAGTACTGAAAATTAGTGATGTCCTTATACTACATGTCACTAATTAAACACAAACGTTTTTTTCTGTATCTAATTGATTTAATTGATAATTTTATTTAGTACTCTAAATATATTTATTCAAGATATGTAAGTATGAAATGATTTATTCATATTGTTTATTTGTGTTGTAAGGTATTACGCAAAGAATTTTTTATTTAGTACTGTAATTTTTAATTCAGTATTCCAATAAAAAAAAAATTGTAGATATACTGATAATAGAGATAAATGCCATGCGTAAAAAAAGGGCATGCCCCGAAGGTCATGCCCTTTGATTTGAATCCTTAACTGATTTGGGTTTAGAAGAAGTTAAACTTTATCCTTGCGCCGTATGAGGCAAAGTTAGACAGCGAGGTCTGGGCACTGGATTCCAGTAAGCCATCGCCTCTTAGATCCAACTCTGGGTTATAGCGCTGGGTATTACCAATCAGGTTACGCCCAAAGAACAGGATAGACCAACGACCTTCCACATCACCAAAGGTGTAGCTAAGGTTCACGTCCCATGCAGAGGGAAAATCCACGACATCAGAAAATGAACGGTCGGTGGTGTAGTTATCCGTACCAGTCACTGTGGTATCTAATGTGGATACATACCCTTCAAAGATGGTTGGAAACTCGTAGCGACTGTTAAAGGTCACCTGCCAGTCAGGCGCATTACGTGCCGGTGAGGCGTCACGGTTGATGGTACCTTCAAGGCTGTCATCACCTACCTCGGCGATAGAATCAGCTTCAGTACGGCACTGCCCTGTGATTTCTTCGTCCTCGGTACAGATGGCATCATTAAACTCAACCACGGTAGCATCGAGTAATGACAGATAGCCACTGAGTGTCAATCTATCGGTAGCAGCAAACTGACCACTCAACTCAATCCCTTTGGAGTCCACCTTGGCGATATTACTGGTAATGTTCCTGTCGAGGATACGGCTGACGAAAGATACCTGAACACCGGTAATGTCGGTCATAAAGCCAGTGGCTTCAAGCGCCAGACGACCATCCATCAGAGTACCACGGCCACCCAGCTCCCAGGTCTCGTAGTTTTCCGGACCGAAGGCGAAATCTTCATCTGCACGTGGGACATTAGAGACACCCATGTCAAACGCACCGGACTTGAAGGAGGTAGCGTACTTGGCATACAGAGAGACGTCTTCATTGGGCCGGTAGCGCAAGACTATCTGCGGATCGAAGGAATCATCATTAATGCTGGCTGCAATACTCGCCGTATTAGTAGAGGTAATCCTACCTTCTGGCGCGGTATTGGCCTGCAGCACTGCTGCGTTGTTGGTTACCGGAGAACGGCCAATCACTGAGGCATTGAGCAACCAGGGATTGGCAGCCAACAGGTCCTCTGCTGCAGTCCGGCGGCCGGCATTACCCTGGGTAATATCGGTACCATAGGACAGGCGGAAAGGTTCTTCATTAACAGGGTCCCACACGTAGTATTCACCGATACGGTTTACACCGATACCGTTCTTCTTGATGTCGGTATAACGGGCACCTACATCCAGGGAGAACTGTTCCATGAAGTTAAAGGTCAGGGTCACAAAACCACTGAGCCAGCGTGAATCGTCCTCGGTACGGGTAAACCGTAGCTGGTTACGCCAGTTGGCGCGGTAGGCATCGGACCAGGCGGCAAGATCATTATCCTGCCAGTAGACACCGGCCATCCATTCGATCTGGCCACCGGTAGGTGATGTGACGCGGAGCTCTTCACTCCACTGACTGAAGAATTCACCGCGCATACGGTTGTTGGTGGGGAATGGACCACCACCTGAGTTATACGGGGAATTCCAGAATTTCTGGTAGCTGTAACCGGTCTTGGAGGTCAACTCGATACCGTTATCAAAGGTATAGGTGAGGTCCATGATGGCATGCCAAGGGCGTGAGCCCGAGGTATCTTCAAAGTTACAGCTTTCAAACCCCTCGGGTCTGACCGGTGGAATACCACCCCTACCGAACACCTGCAGACCACCATCTTTTTGACACTGAGTAAAATCCAGGATGACACCTGCCACACTGGATGAGGCCTCGGTCATGGGCGGTAAACCGGCAGCGATACGTGCCTCGTTTTCCCGTGCTATGCTCAGGAATGTCGGGCCGTATCTTCGCCCGGTACGGGTAAACTCACCCACTTTCTGATCAACGGGCCCCACATTGGCAGTCAGCAGACCGGTAATGGCCGTGCTAAGACCATCAAGCAGGAAAGGATCATCAAATGCAAACTTGTCAAACACCAATGGTTCTACCCTAGGTCCAAGATCATTATGAGAGACCTCTACTTTCCAGGAGGCCTCAAAATTTTCCGTTGGACGCCATACACTGGTGATACGACCAGTCATGTATTCACGCTGGGGGAATTTGTCACCGGTCCACCAGTCGCGCATCCAGCCCTCAAGGCGATAGTATTTTGCAGCGACACGAACACCAAAGGTGTCAGTAATGGGGCCGCCGGCGGCTCCTTCCACGATGAGCTTACCGAATCGGCCGTACTCACCACTTAGGTATCCTTCCCATTCCTCACCCGGCTTGCGGGTGGTGATGTTTAAGGCACCGGCAGCGGCATTTTGACCAAAGAACACCGGCTGGGGCCCCTTCAGGACCTCCAGGCGCTCCAGATCCATATACGAATTCAGTACCTGTGAACCGCGACCCATGTGGATACCATCTATAAATGTGGGAACACCCTGCTCGATACCGAGGTTTTTACTCTGGGTACCGGCACCGCGCAGGATAAGACCCTGTTCTTCAGAGGTACTTTTTACCACCAGACCGGGGGCATAGTAGGTTAATTCATTGAGGGTATCGAAACCCTTGTCTGCCATGGTATCACCGGTAAAGGTCTGCAGTGATACGGGTACGTCCTGGAGACTCTGCTCACGGCGCTGGGCAGTGACCACGATCTCTTCCAGTTGCTGTGCCTGGGCCACCAGAACCGGCCCGAGGGTCATCACAACGGAGAGTGTTCCCCAGAAGAGGTATTTAATAGAACGAAAATTTAGTGACATTATTGCCCCCTATCTTGTTGATTTAAAGAACTTTTCCCAGATTTTCGTGGCGATATTACAACAAACACCAACTCGTCCCCAGGAAACAACCACACATTACAAAGATTTGAGGCTTAAATGTCAAGAAATATATATATAAGTGTAAATATTAATATTGATATTTTTATTTTGTATTTTGGTTAATTATTTTTTATTAACTCTTTTTTTATTTGATGTCTTATTTTTTGTTCTGTAAATATTTTTCCTGTTTTTCAGGGCAGCCTCGGGCAACCCGATATGCTGGGTCAGGAACAACCTGGATTTACCCATTGCGCCGTTTCGCGCTTGTCGCCCGGGAATCAGGCAATCCTTACCAGTCCCTATGAGGTCGGCCCTGCCCATCCGTTTCAAGGCCGCCCTTAACATGGGCCAGTTTTTCGGGTCATGATAGCGGAGAAAGGCCTTGTGCAGACGCCTGACCTTAAGACCTTTTGCCACCGGGATAGAATCGCCATTTCGCCTGACCTTTCTCAATGGATTGGTGCCGCTGTGATACATGGCTGTGGCCAGGGCCATGGGAGACGGCAAGAATGTCTGTACCTGGTCGGCACGAAATCCATTTTTCTTTAACCACATGGCGAGATGCATCATGTCCTCATCGGTGGTCCCGGGATGGGCGGCAATGAAATACGGGATCAGGTATTGCTCCTTGCCGGCGGCCTTTGAGTACTGGTCAAACAATTGCTTGAAACGGTCATAGGCCCCCATACCCGGTTTCATCATCAAGGATAATGGTCCCTCTTCGGTATGTTCCGGGGCAATCTTCAAATACCCGCCCACGTGATGGGTCACCAGTTCCTTTACGTATTTGGGTGATTTGATGGCCAGGTCGTAACGCACACCGGATGCAATGAGGATTTTTTTAATACCCGGCAATGAACGGGCCTTCTGGTATAGCCGGATTAATGCAGAGTGATCGGTATTCAGATTTGAACACACCTCCGGGTAGACGCATGAGGGTTTGCGGCACATCTGCTCTATCTCTCTGGACTTGCAGGCGATGCGGTACATGTTGGCAGTAGGACCACCCAGGTCCGAGATGATACCGGTAAACCCCGGGACGGTATCCCGAATGGTCTCCACCTCCTGGAGAATGGACCGTTCAGAGCGGTTCTGGATGATCCGACCTTCGTGTTCGGTAATGGAACAGAACGAACAACCGCCAAAACAGCCGCGCTGTATGGTCACCGAAAAACGGATCATCTCGTAGGCCGGGATCTTTTTGCCTTCATACGCCGGGTGCGGCCTGCGGGTGTAGGGCAATTCATACACACTGTCCATTTCTTTTGTGGTCAAGGGTAATGGCGGCGGGTTGATCCAGACCTCCCTGTCACCATGGCGTTGCACCAGTGCCCGGGCATTACCGGGGTTGGTCTCGGCATGCATCATCCGCGAGGCATGGGCATATAGTAATGAGTCGTCCCGTACCTGTTCATAGGCCGGCAACCTGACCACAGTATTTTCTGCTTCAGTTTTTTTATGAAACCGTTGTAACTGGATCATCACCGGTTGTTCGGGATTGTTGTTCTTATCTTCACAACTGTCTTTTGTCGCTGTCATGGCATAGGGATCGGGATGGGTGAAGTCCTTGACCGGGACATCGATATCACTTGAGTCCAGTTCGGCCCAGCCAGCGGGGATACCTTTCAGGCTGAAGGCCGTGCCCCTGAGGTCATTGATGGTTTTTGCCCTCTCTCCCCTGGCCACCCGGTGGGCAATCTCGACGATCTGCCGCTCGGCATTGCCGTACACCAGCAGGTCGGCCTTACTATCCAGTAAAATTGATCGTCTGACTTTTTCTGACCAGTAATCAAAATGGGCAATCCTCCTTAAAGATGCCTCTATACCGCCGATGACGATCTGCGATTCGGGCCAGGCCTCGCGACAGCGCTGAGAATAGACGATGACTGACCGGTCCGGGCGTTTACCTGATTGGCCATCCGGTGTATAGGCATCATCGGAACGAATCTTACGGTCTGAGGTATAACGATTTACCATGGAATCCATATTGCCCGCGGAGACACCAAAGAACAGGTTGGGCTTGCCCAGTGCCTGAAAGGCATCCACGGACGTCCAGTCAGGTTGGGCGATGATCCCTACCCGAAATCCCTGGGATTCCAGCAGGCGACCCACCAGGGCCATACCAAAACTGGGATGATCAACATAGGCATCACCACAGACAATGATGATGTCGCAACTGTCCCAACCCAGGATATCCATCTCTTCACGGGACATGGGCAATATCGGCGCGGGTAATAATTTGTCCGCCCAGTATTTTTTATAAGTAAAGATATCAGGTGCAGTTTGTAACATCATTCAATCAGACAACGCTGTCTTGTATACGGCCAGTGCCCGTTGTCTCGCCTCGCGGTAATCTATTATGGGTTCAGGATAGTCCGGGGTATCGAATTCCGGTATCCAGGCCTTAATATACTCTAATTCCGGATCAAATTTTTTAATCTGGGTATCGGGATTAAAGATACGAAAGTATGGCGCGGCATCACAGCCGGACCCCGCGCTCCACTGCCAGCCACCCACATTATTGGCCATCTCATAATCCAGGAGTTTTTCCGCAAACCAGGCCTCGCCCCAACGCCAGTCTATGAGTAATAATTTGGTGAGGAAATTGGCCGTCACCATACGCACGCGGTTATGCATATAACCTGTTGCCAATAGCTGGCGCATCCCGGCATCCACCATGGGGAACCCGGTCTTGCCCTCACACCATAATCGAAATTCATTTTTATCATTCTGCCAGGCGATGGCGTCATACTTTTCACGGAACGACCGGGTGGCCGTATGGGGGAAGTTTGCCAGGATCTGAATAAAAAACTCCCGCCAGATAAGCTGGTTTAACCAGATCTCACTGCTATCCATTGCGATATTGACTGCGGCCCGGGTGCTGATGGTTCCAAACCGTAAGTGAGGACCGATATGACTGGTGGCATCCACTTGGGGGTAGTCCCGGTCCTTTTGATATCGCGCTAATAGATCAGGTTCAAGACGAGGTTCATCCACTCCATGATCTACACGATGGAAACCAATGTCCTCAATGGATGGCATAGGAACGGGGGCATGGCTTTTAAACTGATGGGTAAAGGCTTCGCTGGGGTAATGTTCAACCTGCATAGCCTGGAGTCGTTTTTTCCAGGCCCGCATATACGGTGTGTAGATAATGTATGGCGTGCCATCCTGTTTAAGGACTTCATCATACTCAAAGATGACATGGTCTTTCACCAGTTCAAGTTTGATATCCTGTTCTGATAATTTTTCAGCGACCTCCTCGTCACGTTTAATCGCATAAGGTTCATAGTCGGCCCCGGCATAGACCCCATCAATCTCGTATTCCTCCATTAATAATTTAAAGATATCAACTGGACGGCCATGAAATACCCGCAGGGTACTACTCATTTCCTCAAGTTGCTCCTTCAACCATTGCACCTGCTCATGGATAAAACTGACTCGTTTATCCTCTTTGTCCTTGAGGTCATCAAGAATATCCTTATCGAAGATAAAGATGGGCAAGGTTTCCCCGGCCTGTAACGCAGCAAAAAGCGCGGCATTGTCCTGTAGTCGTAAATCCCGTCTGAACCAGAATATCTTCATGTCGTCTTAAATACTAAATGATTAAAAAACATCATCATGCCATAAATCCTAATCTTTCCCGATAAGATTAATATCGTTCACATCAATTTCACGCGGGCAATATAAAAATAGAGCTATAAACTCTTTACGTATAAACTGAATCAAATGTCGCCTGACAATCAAAATCATTCACTTCTGCTAGTCGAAGATCATCACGATATCGCTGATATGGTATGCGAGTACCTGGAATCAGAGGGTTATATAATGGATTATGCCGCGGACGGTATTACGGGTTTACATCTGGCTGTCAGTAATCATTATGATGCCATCATACTGGATTTAAATTTGCCAGGGATGGATGGGATTAGTCTGCTGGAGAATTTGCGAAACCAGGCAAAATCAGATGTGCCGGTATTAATATTAACCGCCAAAGATACGTTGCAAAACAAGATTGCCGGGCTGGATACCGGTGCCGATGATTACCTGGTAAAACCATTTGAAATACGGGAACTCTCAGCCAGGATACGCTCATTAATCAGAAGACAAAAAGGCCTGGTCAGTGCTGAAACCCTGAAGGTTGCTGATCTTGAGTTCGATACCGCGACCATGACGGTGACTCGCAATGACAAGCAACTGAAACTCACCCCCATCGGTATGCAGATCCTCAGAATTCTTATGAAGGCATCGCCCAATGTGGTCAGCAGGCGCGCCATAGAGCGGGAAATATGGGGCGATATTCTGCCCGACAGCGATACGTTACGCAGCCACATGTATACCCTGAGGAAAGCAATCGATAAACCATTCGATATAGGGTTATTACATACCGTACAAAATTCCGGCTATAAGCTGGTGAAAGCACAAGATGAGACATTCAGGGATTAACCAGCAACTCTGGCGGGCCTTCCTGATTCAGGCGGGGCTAATCAGTATCGTCGCTGTGCTGAGTATCTATGCAGCAAGATATGTACTGAGTGATGTCCTTATAGAAAGGGCACTAACAGAGGAAGCCAACCACTTCTGGAATCTATATACGAACGACTCATCTACCAACAGGCCAAATACCTATAACCTGACTGGTTATTTATATCCATCGGACCATGTACCGGAATACATGATTACACTGGATAATGGCTACCATCAGATTCAAGGGGACAATGGTCTTGTCACGCTGGTATATGTCACCAGTCTGGAAGATAAGCGCCTGTTTCTCGAATTTGATAATGAACAGGTAGGAAGATTGGCATTTTTATTCGGCATGCTGCCCTTATCCATTATTTTATTGATCATTTATCTTTCAAGCTGGATTGCTTACCGTTTTTCCACACAGGCAGTGTCCCCCATCATTCAACTTGCCAAGGACGTTGAACAACTGGATCCGGCAAGCGAAGAATTTTCCAACACCATCAAACAAAACCTCAAATTCAGCCAGAACCGTGAAGTCACCAGTCTGGCCGATGCGTTAAACGGCCTGACAGAAAGAATTGGTCAGTTTCTGGAGCGGGAGAGAAATTTCACCCGTGATGCATCCCATGAATTACGCAGCCCCATCACCGTCATCAAAATGGCCTGTGAGTTATTACTGAACGATGAAGCCATCAATGACAGGAACCGCAAACAAATCATGCGAATCCAGAGAAATGCCAATGACATGGAAGAATTGATAGAGACCCTGTTGTTACTCGCAAGGGAATCTGATCACCTGCTCTCCTCTGAAGATATTTCCATTAATGATATTGTCAGGGAAGAAATAGAAAGGGCGGAGTCCCTACTGGACAATAAAAAATTAAAAATTACTATCAATGAAACTCATCAATTAAATATAAAAGCACCGGACAAGGTGCTGTCGGTAATGGTTGGAAATATTATACGCAATGCCTTTTCCTATACAGATGAAGGAGAAGTTAATATTTTAATCAATCAATCCGGCCTGATGATTGAAGACAGCGGTATTGGGATGTCAGATAAACAGCTCGACAACATCTTCACAGCATTTGAACGGGAAAAACAAAGGGGTGGCTATGGTGTGGGACTCACCATTGTAAAAATGCTGTCCGATAGATATAACTGGCCTATTGAGATAGACAGCAAATTAAATGTTGGCACCAGGGTATCAATTCAATTCCTGAACATCGACCAGGCTTAATATTCCAGCCTTTCACATAATTTTCACACCCGCTGCACACAGTATTCACCTGGGATTTTATAAACTTCCCACATTAATCTAATGAGACTGGGTCCAAATTAATGATTGCGATTACTGCAGACAACAATTTTTTAAAGCGTTTCTGGTTGTGGCTTTCAAACCATGATGCAACATATGCTCACCTGCAAGCTGCAGACCTGGAAAATATTGATTACGCCAGGCTCGGTATTTTCATTATATTTCATCTGGGTATTTTCGGCATTTTATTTACCGGAGTCAGCACCACGGCAATTGTATTTGCAACTTCGATGTATTTTCTGCGGATGTTTTTTATTACCGGTTTTTATCACCGCTATTTTTCACATAAATCTTTTCGTACCAGCAGACCATTTCAATTTCTGATGGCAGTTGCCGGATGCACTGCCGGGCAACGTGGACCACTTTGGTGGGCCAGCCACCACCGTTATCACCATTTAAAATCAGACTCCGATAAGGATCCGCATACTCCGGATAAAGGCTTTATGAACAGTCATGTGCTATGGATATTCAAAAAAGAGAACTTCAATATCAATCACAAACATATTCGAGATCTCAAGAAATACCCTGAGCTGGTTTTGTTAGAACGGTTTCACTGGGTGCCATTTTTATTATTTGGATATTTCTGTTTCCTGGCCGGCGAATTATTAAATCGCCACTCCCCCCTGGCAGGTACAGATGGCACCCAGTTACTTATCTGGGGATTTTTCATATCCACCATATGCTTATACCACGGCACCTTTACGATAAATTCCCTGGCACATAAATATGGCAGCAGGCGTTTTGAAACCCGTGACAACAGTAAAAATAACCTGTTCCTGGCGCTGATCACCCTGGGTGAGGGATGGCATAATAATCATCATCGCTACCCGGTTGCAACACGCCAGGGCTTTTACTGGTGGGAAATTGACATGACCTACATGGGACTTAAATTTCTTTCATATTTTGGCTTCGTGTCTGATCTGAAACCTGTTCCTGTCAATATCCTGGCTGAAGGGCAAGGCAAAAAGCCATGAATATAGGAATTATAGGCACGGGTATTTCCGGGTTGAGCTGCGCTTACCTGCTCCAGCATGATCATGATATTACCCTGTTTGAGTCCAACAGCTATGCAGGCGGTCACACCAATACTATCGAGGTCAGCGACAATGGCAAAATTCTAAATGTGGACACCGGTTTTATCGTCTATAACCAGGAAAACTATCCGAACCTGTGTAAATTGTTTGATGCACTGGACATTAAGGGCAGAAATTCAGACATGAGTTTCAGTGTGATAAATGAAAAGTCCGGACTGGAATATAATGGTTCAGGCCTGAACAAGCTGTTTTGCCAGCGGCGAAACTTGATCAATCCCGGGTTCTGGAGAATGCTGAGGGATATTATTAAATTTCATAATCAGGCGCCCGGGCAACTGGACAATAACCTTGATGATAAAACCACTGTCAGTGAATTCGTATCCCAGCATAACTACAGTGATGAATTTACCCATGAATACCTGATACCACTTGGTGCCTCACTCTGGTCTGCCCCTGCCGGGCAATTTCTGGAATACCCCATGCGCTTTGTGATTGAATTTCTGGATAACCATTGCATGCTGCAGGTAGGCAACAGACCGATATGGAAAACCGTAATTGGCGGTTCAAATACCTATGTGAAAAAATTGCTCCAGGACTTTAATGGCCAACTCAGGCTAAACGCAAAAGTTAACCGAGTCGCCCGCAGAAAAGATCATATCGAACTTGTTATGGAGGAAGGGCGTACAGAGCAATTTGATGAAGTGATAATGGCATCACACGCCGACCAAAGCTTACAGCTTGTTGAACACCCGGACAGTGTTGAGAAGGATCTACTGGGTATGTTTCCATACCAGTATAATGAAGCTATCCTTCATCACGATTCCTCTATATTACCCACAAACAAAAATGCCTGGGCAAGCTGGAACTACAGGATCCCATCAAAGCACAGCAAACATGTCACAGTCACATATAATATGAATATGTTACAGGGACTCGATTCCGAAAAGACATATTGTGTATCTCTGAACCAGTCCTCGGGAATTGATGATGCTAAAATCATCAAGAGGATCCAGTACCATCATCCAGTCTTTCAACCGGGGCGTGCCGATGCCCAGGCCAGTCACTATCACCTCATCAGACGTGATGGAATCTCCTACTGTGGTGCATACTGGGGTTATGGTTTTCATGAAGACGGTATTAAAAGTGCCCTGGCTGTGTGCTCCGCTTATGGTAAGGAGCTGAACTGAATGAATAGTTCTATATACAAGGGCCGGGTTTTTCATAGTCGATTTTTACCGCGCCTGCATGTATTTAACTACAAGCTGTACATGATGTACCTGAATCTGGAAGAGTTACCCGATCTGTTCAGAAAATTTTCATTATGGTCAGCTGAAAAACCTGCACTGGCATGGTTTAAACGGACCGACCACTATGGTGATCCCACCAACCCCCTGGATAAAGAAATCAGAAAACTTATCTTTGACTCCACAGGGAAATCCCATGCAGGCCCCATACATCTCATGACCCATCTTCGATATTTCGGTATCTGCATGAACCCGGTAAGTTTCTATTACTGCTGGGACAAAGATACAAACGAATTAAAATTTATTGTGGGAGAAGTCCACAATACACCCTGGAATGAAATACACTGTTATGTTCTGGATTGTGAAAATGCAGAAAAATTCAGGGCCGGGTACCGCTTCAGGTTTCCCAAACAGTTCCATGTCTCACCCTTCATGTCCATGCACCAGGAGTATGAATGGTACCTGTCGGTCCCTGATCAAAAGTTACAGGTCAGCATGGAAAACTTCGAACAGGACAAACAAATGTTCAAGGCACAAATGCAACTTGAACGGCTGCCTGTAAATTCGACCAACCTCACTAAAGTCCTTATTTTTTACCCGATTATGACTTTGAAGGTCCTGTCAGCCATTTACTGGCAGGCATTGAAGCTATGGACTAAAAAAATACCCTTTTTCCCACATCCAAAATATTTAACCAATGAGATAAAGCAATGAAAACAAACACGACAACTTATCCATCTGCGCATATCAGGACAGGATTACTTGATGGCATGGTCAGAAAAATTGTCCAGAAGAAGTTGGCTAAACTTCAGGGCCCATTAATTGAAATCCAGGACCCTGCGGGCACCTGGTATGCAGGTCATGGTGAAAAAACATCTATTACCATCAATATTAAGGGCATGAATTTTTACAAACAAATTATCTTTGCTGGGAGCAAGGGCGCTGCAGCGGCATACCGGGACGGTCTCTGGACATGTAATGATCTGACTGCATTATTGAGAATCATGATTCGGAACATTCAGCTACTGGACGGGTTTGAAACCGGGGCTGCAAAAATCGTAAATGTATTTAATGCAGCCATTCACTGGGCCAGGAACAATACACGACGTGGCAGCAAGAAAAATATTCATGCCCATTACGACCTGGGAAATGACATGTTTAAACTGTTTCTGGATCCAACCATGACATACTCCTCGGGCATTTTCCCCAATGAGCATTCAACACTGGAGGAGGCCTCAATAGAAAAACTGGATCGAATTTGCAAAAAATTAAACATTGGGCCAGATGATAATGTTGTTGAGATAGGAACCGGCTGGGGCAGCTTTGCATTACATGCAGCCGGCACATATGGATGCAAGGTCACTACCACCACGATTTCACAAGAGCAGCATGACCTGGCACAGGAACGTATTCAAGCGGCGGGGCTTGAAGACAAGATTACCCTGTTATTAAAAGATTACCGGGACTTGACCGGACACTTCGATAAGCTGGTCTCCATCGAGATGATTGAAGCAGTGGGTGATGATCACCTCGGCGAATATTTCTCAAAATGTGCTTCGCTGGTGAAAGAGGACGGTCAACTACTAATCCAGGCCATTACCATGCCCGACCACAGGTATGAGGATTATCTCAAGCGTTCTGATTTCATACAGCAATATATCTTTCCAGGAAGTTGCGTACCTTCTTTGGCAGCGATGATGAAATATATCAGTAAGCATACTGACCTGAGGGTGGAAAACATCGATAACTTTGGCCCGCATTACGCCCAGACATTAAGACTGTGGCATAACAATTTTATGGCCAATAAGGATAAGGTGCAGTCTCTCGGTTATAGTCAGGACTTTATTCGCCTGTGGCAATACTACCTGTGTTACTGCGAAGCAGGATTCAGGGAAAAATACCTGGGGACAATGCATTTACACCTTAGCCGCCCTGGTTTCATGGTGCCCACTATCAGCGGTTCATAGATGAAATACACAATATTAAATTTCATTCTTTTTCAGGCAGGCTGGTTTATCGCAGTCTACCCCGCGTCCCTGGGTCTGGTATGGTTCGGCCCTCTATTCAGCCTGTGCTGGTTATATACTCACCTCGGTATTCACCGTAATTCCAGAAACATAGATCTGCCAATGGTTATCTTTTCTGCTGCAATTGGCTTTATTCTGGACTCAACCATGGTCCTGACCGGGATATTCAGTTTTTCTGAAATGGCCAGCCTCGGATACCCCTCCTCTATATGGATGGTTTCACTCTGGATTAACCTGGCCCTTACCCTTAACCACTCGCTTGGTTGGCTCAAAGAAAAGCTGTTAATGAGTTCTATATTTGCCGCTGTGGGTGGTCCACTGGCCTATTACGCAGGTAGTAAAATAGGCGTTATCAGTTTTCAAAATACGACCGTTTCGATGGTTGCATTGTCATGTATGTGGGCCATCGCAATGCCGTTACTCTTCTTCGTGTTAAAGACCTTTTCCTCCAGGGATCGTCAGGAATTAATAACAGTATGAACAATATAGAACTGCTTATATATGCCTTTCTCATGTCGTCAGTTGTCATGACTATCCTGTGGTATATACAGCTTAAAACGCATAATGCAGGGACAGTAGATGTTGCCTGGTCTTTTCTGACACCTATAATCGGGGCCTGGCTCATCCTGTTTGATACCACCCCGGATTCTACTCGCCAGTTCTTAATCATCGTCCTTGCAGTTACATGGGGCTGCAGGCTGGGGGCCTATTTATACAAACGCGTAATGAACGAGGTGGAAGACGGACGCTACCGGTACTTTCGCGAATATGCGGGTGAAAACGCACCGGTGATCATGTTCCTGTTTTTCCAGTTACAGGCCAGTTGGACTCTTTTATTTGCACTGCCATTCTGGGCAGCATCAAAAAATATTTCAGCAGAAATTGGAATACTCGATATGGCCGGAATCACTATCTGGATAATGGCAATTTCCGGAGAGGTCCTAAGCGACTGGCAACTTAAAAATTACAAGAAGAATACTTCAAACAAGGGAAAAGTATGTCAGCAAGGTCTATGGAAATATAGCCGACATCCAAATTACTTTTTTGAATGGTTACACTGGGTTGCATATGTCTTAATTGGTTTTTATTCCTCTTACTGGTGGCTCACAGTGACTGGTGTATTAGTGATGTATGTTTTTATAACAAAAATCACCGGCATACCTTTTACTGAGAAGCAGGCAATTCGAAGCAAAGGCAATGCCTACCTCGAGTACCAGAAATCCACCAGGGAATTTTTTCCTCTACCAAAATTCGTGCCGGATAAATCCTGATGCAATTCAGCAAATCCATAAAAATTCAAACAGTATCCGAAAATGAAAATAAAATAAACTACCGGATACTCCTGATGCTGGTCTTGTCTGGGATCCTAGTGATGGGTTATTTTCTATTGCTTGCAGTGAATCATGGTAATCTCGCCATTGAAGGTCCCAACCTGGTTGATATGCCATGGGGATTTCTTTCACTAATCGATATTTATACAGGTTTAATTTTGATTTCCTACTGGATTGTATGGCGGGAAAAGAACTTCTTCAGGTCTTCCCCATGGATTATTTTGTTGATGGTTCTGGGCAATATGGGCACCTGCATGTATTTACTAAAATGCCTGATTGAATCCAGGGGTAAACCAACTATCTTTTTTCAGGGAAATAGATAAGATTGCTAATCAGCATATATAAAAGATCTAAAACAATCGCATCCATATGGAAATAAAAACCGGTAGTTGCCATTGTCAAAGTATCACCTTTGAAATTGAACTGGAGAACGGTCTGGAAAATCTCCGCCGTTGTAACTGCTCCCTGTGTAGAAGAAAAAACGCCATTATGGCCTATGTTCCGATGGAACAATTCCGAATTCTCACAGGCGAGGATAAATTGACATCTTATCAATGGAACACCCGGGTAGCGGAACATTTCTTTTGCAGTCAATGTGGTATCTATACCCATCACCGAAGGCGACTCAATCCCAATGAGTTTGGTTTTAATGTGGCCTGTCTTGACGATATTGATCTCGACCAACTGACTGATGTAACGATTTTTGATGGTACACAGCTCTCTGTTGAAACACCCAATCAATAACAGCAACATATTCAAGCCTGTGAAACTCGGCTAAACTATCAGGTAATAACCCTGTAGGAGTTTTATGAATAAATTCTTTTTGGGCCTGGCCGTGAGCCTTGTCATTGTCTCGGTGTTTTTGACATTTAAAATGCGTGAATCGGAGGTTACTGAGCCGGTCACATTTGAGGTCCCGCCACCGCCCCGTCAAGTGGCCCGGGTTGAAGCAGAGCCTGAACCAGAACCTGAGATCCGTTTCCCGGTCCCTGAAGTGATAAACCAAACTGCAGAGACCAGGCCCCTGCCACCGCTGGATGAAAGTGATGAGTCAGTTGAACAGGAGTTTCAGGAACTCGTTACTGATACGCAACTATCTGAATTATTGTTGTTTAAAACCTTCATACGTAATTTTGTGGTCATCGCCGAAAACATGTCAGGACGCCTGCTTCCTCAGAAATATTATTTTTTTCAGCCCCCCGGAGGCAAATTCCTGGTGGTGGAGTCAGAGGACGAGGCAATCTTTATGGATCCTGCCAATTACGCCCGTTATGAATCGTTAGTAAAACTGGTTAACTCCCTTGATTTACAAAGACTTTCTGATATTTACATATTTTTATATCCCTTGTTTCAGGAGGCCTATGAAGAGTTGGGTTATCCCGACCGTTACTTTAATGACCGCTTGATCGAAGTCATTGATATGCTCCTGGAAACACCCAGGGTCACCGGTCCCGTTGAACTGGTGCAACCCAAGGTGTATTACGAGTTTGCAAGGCCGGATCTGGAGGCCCTGACCTCCGGACAGAAATTACTCCTCAGGATTGGACTAGAAAATGCTGACCTGATCCGTTCAAAGCTGGAAGAGGTGCGGACAAAACTCACTGCCATTACTGGCAATAACCGGTAAATAATATTGTCAGCCATATTGGCTTGTGTAACACTTATATTAAGTCATCCTGGAGGAAATAATAGATGCCAGATATTCAACTAGAAGTAAACGGGCGCAACTACGAAATTAAGGATATTGCCCCTGATACACCATTGTTATGGGTCATCAGGGACCATATGGGTCTGGTGGGAACGAAGTTCGGATGCGGTGGTGGATACTGCGGGGCCTGTACCGTTCACCTGGATGGAAACCCGGTCCGATCCTGCTCTGTTCCGGCCACTTCAGCGGTGGGCAAAAAAGTCACGACAATAGAAGGCATTGCAGTGGATGAAAATGTATTACATCCACTTCAGGAGGCATGGATTGAACATGACGTCCCCCAATGTGGTTACTGCCAGGCTGGTCAGATTATGTCAGCTGCCGCACTGTTAAGTAAAAACACCAATCCAACCGATTCGGATATTGATGCGGCCATGAGTGGCAATCTCTGTCGTTGCGCTACCTACATCCGCATCAGACGCGCCATACGAACTGCCGCTGCAAAGATCTCCGGCAACACCATGGGAACGGGAGGTAGTGTATGAACCAGACAACTGCACAAGACATCATTAATGAAATGGAAAATACCAGTACAGGTATTCTTGATCTAAGAGTAGTAGATAGACGCACTTTCCTTAAATTAACCGGGATAACAGGCACGGGTCTGGTACTGGGTTATACAATCCGTGACGCGGTGTCTCCAGTCTATGCCGCAACACAAGACCAGTTTACCGCAAATGAATTTGTCCGTATTGCCACAGACGGTAAAATTTATCTGTACTCCAAAAATCCGGAAATCGGTCAGGGTATTAAGACAGCTGCACCCATGGTCATCGCCGAAGAACTGGATGCCGACTGGGCCGATGTGATCGTCGAACAGGCCCCTGTCAATGAAGATCTCTATGGTCGTCAGTCTGCCGGTGGCTCACGTTCCATAACCACTTCATGGGACCAGATAAGAAAGGCCGGTGCCGCAGCCCGTGCCATGCTGGTCTCAACTGCAGCGAAACAATGGGGCGTGCCTGCATCAGAGTGTCGCACCGAAGCCAGCAGCGTTTTTCATGATGCCAGTAATCGCCGTGCCGGATATGCAAGCCTGGCCATGAGGGCCGCTGAAGAACCATTGCCTGATCTGGATAGCTTGCCCCTGAAGAAACGTTCAGAGTATAAATTGCTGGGAAAGCGCATCACTGGTGTAGACAACCGTAAAGTGGTTACCGGTCAACCCTTGTTTGGTGTTGATGCGGTTGTATCTGGAATGCGTTATGCCTCTTATCTCAAGTGTCCTGCTGCCGGCGGCTCGGTCCGGTCTGCCAACCTGGACGAGATCAAGGCATTACCAGGTGTGGAAGATGCCTTTGT
This sequence comes from Candidatus Eutrophobius brisbanensis, assembly GCA_038131795.1. Lineage (GTDB taxonomy): Bacteria > Pseudomonadota > Gammaproteobacteria > Eutrophobiales > Eutrophobiaceae > Eutrophobius > Eutrophobius brisbanensis. Next base: position 1,314,392 of record JAYPQE010000003.1, read on the forward strand.
CATAGAAGGAAATAATGAACCCACGGAATTAATGCCCGGGGTCGCCATTATTGCCAATTCCACCTGGGCAGCCATTAGTGCAAAAACTAAGCTTAAAGTTGATTGGGATGAGACCCATGCCACCCATGCCAGCTGGTCTGAAGCACAGAAAAATGCAAAAGAAGCGGCAAAAAATAGTCAAGGTGAGCTTTTGCATGATATAGGCAATGTTGATGAAAAATTTGCCGAGGCAGAGAAGAGCTATGAGGCATACTACGAGTATCCATTTCTTTCTCATGCCCCACTGGAGCCCCAAAATACCACCGCCTGGGTCCATGACGGCAAGGCCGAGATCTGGTCACCGACTCAACGCCCGGAACAGGGTGCTGAAAGTGTCGCCGAGATTCTGGGTCTAGAACGAAAAGACGTAGAAGTACATCAACTCCGAGTAGGCGGCGGCTTTGGCCGACGCTTGATGAATGATTACATGTGCGAGGCCGCAGCCATCTCTGCCCAGGCCGGCGTCCCGGTAAAATTACAATGGACCCGGGAAGATGACATGGCCCATGACTTCTACCGGGTAGGTGGATTTCATGCCCTGAAAGGCGCAATCGATAAGGAAGGTAAACTCAGTGCCTGGCAGGACCATTTCATCACCTTTATGGGACCGAACAAAAAGCCTGTGAGTGGTGGTGATATGCGCGCCAGTGAGTTCCCGGTGGATTTCTTTCCCAATACCCGGGTCACGCAGACCATGCTTCCCCTGCGAGTCCCTACTGGTCCATGGCGATCACCGCGATCATGTGGAATTGCCTTTGCCGTGCAGAGTTTTATTTCGGAACTGGCCCTGGAAGCCGGTCGCGATCATGTGGAATTCCTGCTGGAAATGCTGGGTGAACCCAGGTGGCTGGAAGAAGGCAATATCGACGCCATGAATACCGGAAGGGCTGCCAGGGTCATCAAGCTGGCTGCGGAAAAGGCCGGCTGGGGCAAACCCATGGAGAAAGGCCGGGGGCTGGGAATGGCATTTCATTTCAGTCACGCAGGCCATTTCGCCGAAGTCGCCGATATCAGTGTGTATGAAAATAAAAAGCTGACTATTCATAAAATTACCGTTGCCGGCGATGTGGGCCCCATTATTAATTTAAGCGGAGCGGAAAACCAGTGCCAGGGGGCGGTGATTGATGCCCTCAGTACCACGCTTGGCCTGCAACTCTCCATTGAGAACGGCCGTATACAGGAGACCAATTTCCATCAATATCCCATCCTCCGGATGGACAAGGCGCCTGATGTGGCCGTGCACTTTATCGAAAGCGATGCCAGGCCGACAGGCCTGGGTGAACCCGCCCTGCCACCTGCCGCACCGGCAATTTGTAATGCCATCTATGCCGCCAGTGGTATCCGGGTCAGGGAACTACCCCTGAGCAGACACGGCTTCAGCGTATAATCCAATATTGGTCATCTCCCCGGCCCGGGGAGATGACCTGTGCCTGTCACCCACTGCTAGCACGATCACCGTGCTATATATAAAATATATACCCATCCGCATGACAACTGGTACCACATGAAAAATGACTCAAACACCACGACCTCGCAGCTCATAGCTGCAGGCCAGAAATTACATGCCCTGAATATGGTCCCGGCCACCAGTGGCAATTTTTCAGCCCGTCTATCAAAAAGCCAACTGGCCATGACGGCATCTGGAACCCATAAAGGTTTCCTGACTGAAAACGATATTTTAACCATGAACCTGGATGGTCGTTATTCAGGAGAAAGAAAACCATCTGCTGAAGCCGGGCTACACTTGCAAATTTACCAGAATAAACCGGAGATTAATGCCGTCCTGCATACTCATTCCAGATCTGCAACACAAACAAAAAAATCTGAAGAAAGATTTATTTGTCTTGAGGGGTATGAATTACTCAAGGCATTTGAAGGCATTGAGACACATGAAAATACCATGGTGATTCCCATCATCGAAAATAACCAGGATATTAATCAGATGGCCCGGGCTATAGAAGAATTTTTACATGGGCATGAAACCATCCATGCCTATATAATCCGGGGCCATGGATTTTATACCTGGGCTTCCTCAATTGAAACAGCGATAAAACAATGCGAGGCACTGGAATTCCTGTTGCAATGTGAATTAAATTAAATTTTAAAAAGTTCTTCGGAGATCACCATGACCATATTAAGCATTTATAGTGAAGATAACAGTTCACAGCCGGTACATTACCGTGACTTTTCTGAAATCTCTTCCAGATTGGAGGAAGCCGGTGTCCTGCTGGAGCACTGGGAAGCAAACCAACCCTTATCGGAAAATGCCGATCAGGAAGAAGTATTAAACGCCTACAAGGAATCTATTGATAAACTAAATGAAAAGTACGGATTTCAATCCATGGATGTAGTGGCATTAAAGCCGGACAACCCAAAACGGGACGAATTTCGTAATATGTTTCTCGCAGAACACATCCATCAAGACTTTGAAATCCGTTTTTTTGTTGATGGGCGCGGACTTTTCTATTTGCATCTTGATGACAAGGTATACCTGATACTATGCGAAAAAGGTGATTTAATTTCTGTCCCTGCAAAAACAACCCACTGGTTTGATATGGGTAAGGCCCCGGATTTTAAGGCTATTCGACTGTTTACGACTGATGAAGGCTGGGTGGCGGAATTTACCGGTAGTGACATCGCACGCCAGTTACCGGATTTTGATGACTACCTCGCACAGGTCACTTCTTAACATCAGAATATGATAAAGGCCATCCTGACCGACATTGAAGGTACGACCACCTCGATATCTTTCGTCTATGATGTGCTTTTTCCATATGCGAGAGAACACCTGCCGACATATATAAAGGCCCATCGCGATGAAAAAAATGTAAAAGCAGTCTTGCAAGACATTAATGATGAAGTAAACAAAGATCTGACCATCACAGAATCAATTGATCAAGTATTGCTATGGATGAATGAAGATAAAAAAGTGACACCTTTAAAAACCCTGCAGGGAATGGTGTGGGAAGACGGTTACCAGACAAATGGCTTTCAGGGCCATATTTATGATGATGTCCCAGGTAACCTGGAGAAATGGAAAAAAATGGGTATCCCTGTGTTTATCTATTCCTCCGGCTCTATCAAGGCCCAACAATTATTATTCAGTCATACTACGGCTGGGGATTTAACTCCCTATTTAAGCGGTTATTTTGATACTACTTCAGGTAAGAAAAGAGACCATCAGTCCTATTTAAACATAGCAAAGCAGATACACTATCCGCCGGAAAATATCCTTTTTCTGTCGGATGTCATTGAAGAGCTTGATGCCGCCAGAACTTCTGGGATGCAAACCTGTTTATTAATCAGAAATAATTCCACCTCAATCCCAGAGCCAACTCACCCCTGTGCAGGTGACTTTAATCAAATTGAAATGCATAGCTAGGACGTAAAATGCCTGCCTTTCGCAGATTAATTCTACCTTCTATTTTTATTTTGCTGGCTTTATTTATGAGACAGCACATGGTTAGTCTTTATAATGAATATGGACAGCTTTTTGACTGGCTGCCTTATTTTTTGATCATGGCATCTTTTATGCTTGCCAATTTTTTTCAACCTGAGTCGAAACTTTATCGCTACATTATTCCTGCTGGCGATATACCTGGTGATACGTACCAGGCTACAAATCACACTGGATGATTTCACCGCACTTTACGCATACACATCAATCTGTCTCATAACCCCTATTATGACCGTTTTACTCTTTACCATACCCGAAAAAGGTCTCGCCAATAAATACGGGGCAATTAATATTGGCGCTGCGGTCACGACAGGGCTCTTGCCTGTGCTGTTGTTATTCCTGGTTGAACAACAACCATTATTCAGCCTCATAAATGAACACTTCGCCATCAGGCCATATAAAGAGTACATACAATCAATAAATACCAGTCTCCTGTTTATACCTGCCCTGACAATTGGGCTATATAAATTATGTAAAAAGAATGAAGAGTTCATCGCTGCAAATATTGTATCGCTGATAAGTTTTTTTATAATTTTCAGCTTCTTTCATATTGAAAAAATATCAACAGTACTGATTACTGCCAATGCCATTATCTTGATTGCCAGTACTCTACGAAACTCCTATAACCTTGCCTATCGCGATGAACTGACTGGTCTTTTAGGCAGAAGGGCCCTGAATGATCGTATGAAGGCGTTGGGCAGAAAGCATGTCATTGCCATGATGGACGTTGATCACTTTAAAAATTTTAATGACACCTATGGCCACGATATTGGGGATGAAGTATTGAAGATGGTGGCAGCTAAACTCGATGCAGTGGCTGGAGGTGGTATAGCCTATCGCGATGGCGGAGAAGAGTTTTGTATTTTATTCTCCGGCAAAACTGCTAATGAGGCGGGCCCCTTCCTTGAAGAAGTCAGAAATACTATACAGAATTATGAAATGGTAGTAAGAAATATTGAAAACAGGCCGAAATCACAGGAAAAGGCCATGGAAAGACGCGGCAGACGCAAACAACAGCGTGATAAAAAAACCGTGTCCGTGACAATCAGTATAGGCGCTGCCGAACGTGATAATAAAAGTCAAAAACCTGAGGAAACCTTAAAAAATGCTGATACTGCGCTGTATGAAGCCAAGAAAAATGGCCGAAACTGTACAATGGTATACAGGGGTTGAAAAATATATAACAGTCTAGAATCATGTCATACGATATGAATACAAGACGTATATGCTTATTTGCCATTATTTTTCTGTTATTTTCAGCAAGCGGCCAGAGCGCGCCTACGGGATCTGACCTCTTGCTGGCGTGCAACCTGGCACAGGAAGAAGGTTATGATTCAATCCAGGGACAAATGTGTACCTGGTATGTCATTCCCTGCAATTGCAGCATGGACCCGGCTATTCCTGAGAGTTGTACCCCGGAAAATATGGAGGTGCATGAACTGGCTGACATTATTATTGAAGTACTAACAGGCAATGATATCCTGCTGGATAAAACTGCAACAATGTCAGCTGCAATAATATTATCAGAGAAATTTCCATGCGAACTGTAAACTATAAAAAATAAAATCCATTAATTTTGTCAGGAAAAATTATCGTGAAAAAGAAAAAACAATCAGCTCAATATTTCGAAAGCTTTGAGCTGACAAAAGATCCGTTTCCTGTGGATTCATACGACAATATATTATTCCTGACACCTGAACTCACCAACAAGATACAACGTATAAAAAACTCATCAGTGAAACTGACAAACTAATCGTTGTCAGTTCAATTGCAGGTGCGGGTAAATCATCTCTTGCCGATTACCTGGAATCCATAAAAGAAAAAAACTGGAAGGCATGCCTGGTCCAGGGCGATTCAGATATGGACAGAGAAACAATTGCCTACGAAATTATTCAGCAAATCACCCCTGACAAAGCCGATGAAAAAGGTATGTCTATACCACAGCTACATAAACTACTGGAATTGTCATCGAAGACTGAACAAATCCCGGTTTTTATTATTGATGATGCAGACAAACTTCCTGTTGAAACCCTGGAGTTTGTACTTGAACTGTCTGCGTTGAAATACCAGGACACCTGTTTTCATTTTGTACTTTTTGCTAATGAAGCTATCACTGACAAACTCAATAGCGGGAACCTGATTGAACTGTCATCTCAACTGGTGAGCAACGTTCACTTACCCTCTTTGTCACTGACACAATTGAAAGAATACATTGATAACCGTCTGGATTCATCTGGTGAAATCAATGAATATCCATTTACAGAAGAAGATATAAAAGAAATTTATAGCATATCTGCCGGCCTTCCCAAAGGTGTCAATATCCTTGCCCGACAGAAGATGCTTGCCAAAATTACACCAAATGAAAAATCAAATTCCATGTTAATGATTTCGATCGCTGCAATTATAGCAATTGCGGTCGTATCCGGTTTTTATCTCACAAATTCACCTGATCAGGTAATTGAAACAATTCCATCTACTGCTGTTGCGCCTCCTCAACCTGCGACTCAACCAGTTGCACCTCCACCAGTTGAATTAACCGTATCTGTACAGGACGAAGTTGCTGCTGAAGAAGTAGAAGAGATAAATAATGCACCATCTGAAACTGATGAAATTCCAGAAGTTGTGAGTAATGACACATCAACTAGACAGGAAATTGAAGGAGATACATCCGCTTCACTGGAAATGGGCACGACGATGCTTGAAACAGATGCTGACTCATCACTGACTGAAAACGCTGCCGTGGCGGAACTATCTGAGGAGATTCAGGAGGCCGAAACGCTTGATACAACAGCACCTGAAGATGACATCACCACCACAGTTGAACAGCCCGTAACCGAACTCGAATCTGCACAACCAGTTGTAGTAGCTGATTCTTCGATGCCATCATTCAACCCGCCTGCAGATAATGCCGTGGTAAATACGGACAATAATATTTTTAAACTTGACTCTATCCCTGAACAATTAAGAGGTTTAAAAGGAGAAAACTGGTACCGCGAACAACCGCGTTCGTCATATAGCCTGCAGTTGATCTCTGCTAGCAGCCTGGATAATGCACTCACTCTCCTGGATGGACTGGAAGATTTTCATGAGGATATTTCAGGCTATGTGAAATATACACCTTCTGGCAGACCCAGGTATTTATTGTTTTTTGGACATCATCCTGATCGGGATGCTGCCAGTAATTCATCATCATCAACCCCCGAAAAACTACGCGCAATAACGCCGTATCCAAGGTCAATCGGAAGTATTATTGATGAGATTGAAGAGTTAGGATACTGGCCCAGGTAATAGCGGGGTCTACATATAGTGCCAGTGCTGGTGTTCCTCTGACCAGACCCTGTTGACGGGACCACCTTCAAAATTTCGGATAGAACTGATCAACAGTATCAGGCAAATAACCAGGATAATCCCCCCCACTCCCAGGATTATCTTGCTTTGAAGTGACATTTCCTGCTTTGCCTTAAGGCAACATTGCTTGTATTTTTTTCCTGACCCACATGGACAGGGATCATTACGTCCGACTTTCATGGTCTACTCCATTGAAAAACTAGATATATAATAGACATGATTTACAAGATTAACAGGATTTTTATAACAATTTTTTTAACTATTTTGAACAAATTTATAAATGACTTAAATTCAATACAATAGACTAATCATAATTAATCTTGTTAATCTTGTAAATCCTGTCCAATATTTTGTATTTCACTTCAAGATTCAAGAAATTCTATAGCTATATCAATTTTAGATTCAAAATCCATAAAACTATGGTCTCCCCCCTCCTCTATCAGCAGCTTACTGCCGGTATATTTTTCTACGGCCAGTTTATAATCAAGCACCTCATCGCCAGTCTGAACCATGACAAAATAATTTTCCGGTCTAGTAATTTTATCAATATTAAGACGATGAAAGTTATCAATATCTGATTCAGTTAATTGATAGATATCATCTGTATGATAATTTTTAAGTGGGACATTAATATATCCCTCGTTGAACAGGGTGAGCCTCACTGCAGGGTTAATTAATACTGCCTTGATATTATATTTTTCCACCAGCCAGGTGGCCCAGAAACCACCCAGAGAACTCCCCATAACATAAGCTATGCCATTGGAATCTGACAGTGCATTTTCTATGATATTTTCCAGGGTTGTCCGGGTATCATGGGGGTAAGGGGTTAAAAATGGACAGCTGAACTTGATATCGGGTCGATGCGTCTTAAGCCAGTTTTTCATCTGCACGGCCTTGGCCGATGCGGGGGAACTGAGAAACCCATGAATATACAACAAAGTGGCCATAGATTATTTTTCTAAACAGGCAGGTTTACTCAGCCATTCTCTCATGCATCAAGGCATCCAGCTCCGCCACCAGCTTTTCCTGGGCCTGCTCAAACTCCAGTTCACCGGATCTGATTTTAAATATCTTGTCTAATATCAAATCGACTTCTTCGCGGTGAATCTCTTCTACCTGCATCCAGAAAATACGTCCCTGATGATCCAGGAACACCGTAAACGGCAAGACCAGGAAACTGTTACTGAATTGAAAGGCAACATCCTGAGAGACATCTTCATCTGCCAGGGTCTCATACTCCAGGGGAATGGTCTTTTTAAATTCCTGAATGTTTTCCGGTGTATCTACCGCGATCCCCAATACATTAAAATCCCTGCCCTCATATTCACTCACCAGTTCATTGAGCATAGGTATTTCACGTTTACAGGGGATGCACCAGGTTGCCCAGAAGTTTATCAGTAACGCATTACCGTCCCATTCCGATATTGAACGCTCAACACCCTGTAAATCTTTCATGGTGAAGTCAGGGCGGCGATAGTCGATTTCCTGTGCCTGTAAAATTATCGATTGCAGTAATAGCAGAATAATAAAGAGTGTTCTTTGCGGATTGACCATATTCATATGCTCAGGTTATCACAAATAAATAACGGCTGTGAAAATATGCTAGCAACGTTTAATAAAGAGAGAATTTACTCATCCAGAAACTTTTCAGCATCCAGCGCCGCCATGCATCCGGAGCCAGCAGAGGTCACTGCCTGACGATAGACATGATCTGCAACATCGCCGGCTGCGAATACACCCGGCACACTGGTTGCGGTTGCATTGCCCTGTATCCCCGACTGGATCTGAATATAACCGTCCTTCATATCAAGCTGACCTGCAAAAATATCTGTATTGGGTTTATGGCCAACGGCTATAAAGACTCCCTGTAGATCAATGTCAGTGATCTCATCATTGTTTACATTTTTTATTTTCATGCCGGTAACACCGGAATTGTCACCTACTACCTCTTCGAGGACATGGTTCCACATGAATTTAACCTTGCCCGCCTTTTCTTTTTCAAATAGTTTGTCCTGCAGGATCTTCTCAGCACGCAACGCATCACGCCTGTGAACAAGCGTCACCTCAGAGGCAATATTGGCAAGATAGAGGGCCTCTTCAACCGCCGTATTACCGCCGCCAATCACCGCAACTTTCTGGTCGCGGTAGAAAAATCCATCACAGGTTGCGCAGGCACTGACACCCTTACCCATAAAATCCTGCTCGGACGGTAACCCCAGGTATTTCGCAGAGGCCCCTGTCGCGATGATCAGGGCATCGCAGGTGTACTGGCCACTGTCCCCGATGAGCTTGAATGGGCGAACATTTAAATCCACTGTATTGATATGGTCATGGACTATTTCTGTATTAAACCGCTCTGCGTGGGCCTTCATCCGTTCCATTAATGCCGGTCCCTGCAGGCCTTCTACGTCGCCAGGCCAATTGTCTACATCGGTGGTCGTTGTTAACTGACCGCCGACTTCTATCCCGGTAATCAATACCGGGTTTAAATTTGCACGGGCCGAATATACCGCTGCGGTGTATCCCGCTGGACCGGATCCCAGGATCATCAATCGGGCATATTTAACTTCACTCATAATATTCCTTATAAATTTACAAAATGATCAGTCTTCAAGGTCCTGCAGGCTGTCCAGATAGACCAGACCTGCCTCCTCAAGACCAGGACGCATATTATACATGTCCAGCCCGAGTATTCCGTCCGCCAGTTTCTTACGCTTGGAATCTTCATTGGCTTCCCTGTCCTGCGCGCTTTTTAAAACTGTCGGCGCCTCTTTACGGGGTACAACCACCACACCATCGTCATCGGCCACCACAACATCACCCGGGGTGATATATTGCCCGGCACAAATCACCGGGACATTCACACAACCCAGGGTATTTTTTACCGTACCCTTTGCTGAAATGGCCCTTGACCATACAGGGAAACCGATTTTTTCAAGGTCGGCGACGTCCCTGACCCCGGCATCGACCACCAGACCTTTAACACCGCGGGCCATGGCAGAGGTGGCCAGCAGGTCTCCAAACATCCCATCGGTATTATCCGTTGTACAGGCCACCACCAGAATGTCACCTGCCTGACAAAGCTCAATGGCCACATGCACCATCCAGTTATCACCGGGCTGGGCAAGGATGGTCACCGCACTGCCGCCGATTCTGGCATGGGGATAAATAGGCCGCATATAGGGCTTTAATAAGCCGGTTCGGCCCTGGGCCTCGTGCACCGTGGCCACTCCCAGGTTTCCCAATGCTTCAATGGTGTTCTTGTCTGCCCGCTCGATATTTTTTACTGCAACTGTTTTCATTGGAATTACCTCAAACTTATTAATAATGGATACGCTTCTTTATCTTTACGTCATGCCGGGCTCGACCCGACATCCAATCTATTTATGTGTCCACTGCGTGGACTCTTTGTTTTACTGGATTCCCGTCCCCGCTTACAATCCGCGGGGACAGGCTCTGCGCGGGAATGACGGCAGAGGTTTAACGTTAGACTTACTCCTAACTCCTCACCCCTCACATGTCATTCGCCAAACCCATACAATCGTGCCGGATTATCGACCAGGACTTTCTTCTGCAATTCTTCATCCTGGGCAAATAACGGTACCAGGTCAACCAGGTCACCGTCATTAGGCATATGTTTTTTAATATTGGGATGGGGCCAGTCTGTGCCCCACAGTATCCGGTCCGGAGCTATACGTATCAATGCCTGGGCGTACGGTATGGCATCATAGAATGGTGGACCGGCCTGGGATATCCGTTCAGAACCGCAGACCTTGACCCAGAAATCCTCACGTTCCATAAATCGCAATAATATCTGGAAAGGTTCCTGATGGATCCCACCGGAAGTCGGCACCCGTCCCATATGATCAATCACCTTGGGCAGATCAATACTGGCAAACAGGTCCTCAAATGTCACCAGATCCCCGGCATCCACGTGGATGACCAGGTGCCAGCCAAGCGGTTTAACCCTGTCAACGACCTTTTTCATTTGTTCAATGTCCGGCGTGCCGCCCAGGTGCTGGACAAAATTAAACCGCACACCTCTTACCCCACCTTCATGCAGACGTTCAAACTCATCGTCAGAGTAAGAATCCGATGCCATGCAAACCCCTCGATAGTTTTCCCTGTTATTGGCGATGGCATCCAGCATGGCACTGTTGTCCACCCCATGGCAACTTGCCTGCACCAGCACAACACGTTCAACTCCTAATTTGTCATGCAGTTCCTTCAGTTTCTCACGGGGGGCGTCCGGTGGGGTATAAGATCGCTCGGGCGCATAAGGAAACTTGTCTCCCGGGCCAAACACGTGACAATGGGCATCACAGGATTTTGGTGGCATTTTAAATTCCGGTGTCCGGGTATCCGGATCCGGTGGCATACAGGATTTAATTGTCATTTTGTATTTCCTTTCCAGATTGATGCAGGGATATAAGTCTCTCCCTTGCTAATTAGTCTTGCAGTCCTTAATAGGCCTGCTTTCACTACCTCGGGGGTTTGTTCTGTACCGCCTATCTCGAGCTTGACAGAAAATTCGCCAGTGGGGTGCTCAACAGAGATATTTTTTGGATTGCCTTCTGGAACCTGCGCAATTCCCTGCGTTACTGACCCGGGCAGTATACAGACTGTGGCCACTGACACCGCACCCAGCACACCCACCGCAGTATGACAGACATGTGGTATAAATGTCCTGGTACAGATATGACCGCCGTCTTTCGGCCTGGCTACCAGTGACATCTTGGGAACGACCTTATCTTTGACATTACCCAGGTTCATCAATGGCCCCAATTCTAGCCGGATGTCCTCCAGTTTTTGCTTCAGATTTTCATTGGCATTCAATTCATCAGCAGATTCATATCCAGTTAGATTAAAATCCTCTGCGCGAAGTACGGCCACTGGCATCCCATTGTCAATACAGGTGACTTCGGTACTGTTGATGATATCAATTACGTTTCCAGTGGGTAACAGAGATCCACAGGCAGAACCGGCAAGGTCCATATAATTACATATAACGGGTGATGCAGTACCCGGGACACCGTCGATCTTCGCCTGTCCCTGATATTCCACATTCCCCCCAGGTGTTGCGAACTGTAGTTCACACCGGTTCCCGCTGTTAACCATAAATACCTGAATCCTGGTCTCCCCGTCCCTTGCCTCAACCAAACCGCTCTCAATCGCGAATGCGCCGACACCTGCCAGGATATTTCCACAGTTGGGTGTGATGTCCACCCGATCTTCACCTACCACTGCCTGGACAAACAGGTAGTCCACATCAATACCTTTACGCGTTGATGGACTGATAACTCCTATCTTGCTGGTCAAAGGATGTGCCCCTCCCAGACCGTCTATCTGCCTGGCATCCCCTCCTCCCATCACAGCAAGCAAAACTTTATTTCGCAATGCCTCCTCTTTCGGTAAGTCAGATGCTAAAAAATATACCCCCTTGGAACTACCGCCCCGAATCTGCATGTAAGGTATTGCCGTTTGCATACTATGACTTACTTGTCCTGGGAATCCGGCACCGGTGGCACACCTTTCTCCAGCACCTGTGCATGACTCGCCACCGTCGAGCGGGTCATGACGGGATCAATCCCCAGCTCTTCCAGTAAGGCCTGGGAGGCCTGCATTTCATGCAAACGTCTCAATGCATGGGTTTCTGTCCCGGTAATCAGGCGGGACAGGACCTTTTCATCGGCAACACTTAGCTGATCTGCCAGATTTTGCCATAACCATTTCTCACAGCCTGCCGCATACCCCGCCTGCATGGCCTCCACGACCAACGATGCCAGACCCTTCATCATCACACTACGTAATAATTTGCGTGTGGCTGCATCACCAGGTATTTCGCTGATGGCTTCAACAGGTACACCCAGTGGAGAAAATATTGATACATATTGAGCAGCGCCCGGACCTGACGCCAGTGCCGGTGTTCGCAACCCATTACCCGGGACGATAGTCATCAGCGCAATATCCACAAATGACATACTTCTTGAAGCGGCGATCCCGGCCAGTTCCTTCTTCAAACCAGCAGAACTGGTGGAGAGGTCCGCATACAGGCATATTGAGTTTATGGATTCAAGCGCCTGGTTAATGGCTGTGACCGCATCTGCCGAGGCGGTTATGCCCAGGACGACATCGGCAACATTTACAGCCTCATGGGGATTGTGTACACGTAGGACTCCATGGGGAGTCTCTACCTCTGCCGGGTCAAACCCTCTTACTTCAACACCGGCATTAGCAAGATCACTGGCAATCAATGCCCCTGCCTCACCCAGGCCAAAAACGGTAACCTTTAACAATACCTGCCTCCCCCTTTAAACAATTTAAGCCTGTCTCTTTCGAAATATCCAGAATAGAAATAAAACGACTATACCAATAAAAAAAATTATCAGGCCATATCTGTAAGGCCCATATTCTCCCCCAAGAATGGCCTCAGCATTATTATCCGGCGAGTAATAAACCACTACTTTTTGGTCCAGTAAATGTCGTGGTTGATTATGAGAGAACTTTTTAACGCTATCAGTAACGAAGTAATTGTCTCCAGCATGATATCCAACAATCAAAGAGTAACATTCACCCACGCCTTTACCACAGGTCATTACATGACGTTCAAAATCGACAATGGTACCTTCAGCCTCATTCCAGTTGATTGAATAAAATGAAGCCCTGGCGAGGTTGTATCCACCCCATAACACAGCACAGATTGCACCAATGAATATTATCTTGATGTTCTGGGCAGGTATAGAGGCCATTATAGAACTGATCAGCCGGAGGCGCGGTCGTTTTCAGAATCCATCATTTTCATGAATGTTTCGTTATAACGGTCACCTTGCACCGTATTATCATTAATCAACTGATCAAGCCGTTGAATAACAATAGCACTTAACTTGATATCGCCAGCACCTGCATTTTCCTCAACATATTCCACATGCTTGGTCCCGGGGATAGGAATGACTGTCTCGTCCTTGGACAATAACCAGGCCAGGGCAAGTTGTGCTGGAGAACAATTATTTTCGACAGCAATCTTTTCATACTCTTCCAGCAATCCAAGATTTTGATCGAAATTTTCACCCAGGAAGCGCGGCATGGTTAAACGTAAATCATCTTCTCCAACAGCTGACATATCCTTTAGTTTGCCGGTTAGAAATCCGCGACCCAGTGGACTGAATGGAACAAAGGTGATACCAAGTTCATGGCATGTAGCCAGAACCCTCAACTCCGGCAGGCGAGTCCACAGTGAATACTCAGACTGGACCGCTGTGAGGGGATGGACTGCATGGGCCTTGCGTATGGTCTCTGATGAAACTTCAGATAAGCCAATGGACCTTATTTTGCCTTCTGCAACCAGCTCTGCCAGTGCACCCGTACTTTCCTCAATTGGCACCTTTGGATCAAGACGGTGAAGATAATAGAGGTCAATAATATCAGTCTGTAAATTCCGTAGACTCTGTTCGCAAATTTCACGAATTTTTTCAGGCCTGCCATCGACCGTACGTTTTCCGGTTTCCCGATCGCGAAAATTCCCGCACTTGCTGGCTAGGACATATTCTTGGCGTCGATCTTTCAGTGTCTCGCCTATTAATTTTTCATTGTGTTCATAACCATATAATGATGCCGTATCCAGCATGGTGTACCCCACATCCAATGCCCGGTGCAATGCGCGCTCTGATTCACTACGGTCCGCCTCACCATAACTCTGGGACATACTCATGCATCCCAGGCCCAGGGCAGAGACCTCAAATTCACCCAGTTTTCTCGTATGCATTTTAATTATCCCGCCGCATTCAATTGCTGTTCTGCTTCATGCATGATCTCCATGGTCTGCATGAGCTGGTCCACGCTGGCATTAGGCTCTCGGCCCTCCTTAATGGCGGCAATAAATTCCCGATCCTGCAATTCAAAGCCATTCATGGAGACATCAACATTGGAGACATCAACAGGATTGTCCTTGCCGTCCACCAGGTCGTCATATACAGCAATATAAGTACCATTGTCACAGATATATCTGAACCAGGAACCTAATGGCCCATCATTATTAAACGAGAGTGACAAGGTACATATTGGTCCTGAAGGTACCTTCAATCCGATATTCATGTCCATGGCAATATTCAGTTCAGGGTGCATGGGTCCTTGCAGGGCGGTCACCAGGCTGGCCCGCTCACCCGCCTGGTATTGAAACAGGTCTATGGTATGTGCGGCATGGTGCCATAATAAATGGTCTGTCCAGCTACGGGGTTTACCCAGGGCATTGATATTTTTACGCCTGAAGAAATAGGTCTGTACACATAACTGCTGGATCTTGAGTTCACCGGCCTTTATCTTGTTATGAATCCATTGATGGGATGGGTTAAATCGCCGGGTATGACCAGCCATGGCAATCAGTCCGGTTTCTTTCTGTGCGGCCTGTAGTGCCTTCGCATCCTCCAGAGTATCGGCAATGGGGACTTCCACCTCCACATGCTTACCAGCCTTTAAGCAGTGTATTGCCTGTTTGGCGTGGATAGGTGTGGGAGAACCGATAATGACGGCCTCAACACCCGGCTGGTTAATGCCTTCATCCAGGTCCAACGTCCAGAAGGGTATCTTGTGTTTCTCGGCGGTCTCTCTGGTATCGGCTTCAACCCCACCCACCAGGGCGACTACCTCAGCCTCATCAATATTTGCCAGGCCTTCCAGGTGTTTATTGGATATTGCTCCCTCTCCTACAACACAAATCTTCATTATTACTGCCTCCTTATCTTTTGCGTTTGTTAGGAGTGAGAGGTTAGGGGTAAGGAGTATTTACAGGTTGCAGTCACCTTACTCCTCACACCTCACTCCTCACATCCCCTTATTAAATATTCTCCAGGATGATATTCCCAATCGCGGTATTTGAGCCCGGGACATGATAGAACCGGTAGACTTCTTTTACATTATCGTTAAGGGCCCCGCGCATGATCAACCACATGACCATCTCGATACCTTCTGCGCCTGTTTCACGCATGTATTCCACATGATCAAGGTCAATCAATCGTTGTACATCACCACTCAGATCATCCAGAAAACGATTGTCCCATTCCTTGTTGATCATTCCTGCTCGCTCACCATGCAGTTGGTGAGACATGCCACCGGTACCCATTACGACTACTTTTAATTCTTCATCAAAACTCTCTACAGCCTTACGGATCGACCCGCCTAATTTAAAACATCGATTACCGGTAGGTGGCGGATATTGTATGACATTAACTGCCAGCGGAATGACCTTGAACGGCCATTCTTCCGGTTGACCACACATCAGGCTGAGAGGCACAGTTAATCCATGATCGACTTTCATTTCGTTAATAATGGCAAGGTCAAATTCATCAAAGATAAGTGATTCTGCCAGGTGTCTGGATAATTCAACATGACCATGGACGTCGGGTACCGGTCTGGGTCCCCAACCTTCATCAGCTGGTGGGTATACGTCAGTCACACCCAGTGCAAACGTAGGTACCACATCCAGGGCAAACGCCGTTCCGTGGTCGTTATAGACCAGGATGACTACATCTGGATCTTCCTCTGCCATCCACTTTTTGGATTCTTCGTAGCCATCAAAGATGGGTTTCCAGTAGGGTTCCTGGGACTTGCCCAGGTCCAGTGCCGCGCCTATGGCCGGGACATGGGAGGTGGCAACACCAGCTGTAATCTTAGCCATTAGTATTTCCCCGACACACTACGGTTACCTTCCGGTTTACGGCCGCCGTTAATCATCATATCTGCATAGTCTTCCTGACTCATGCCACACATTTCACCGGCGATATATTGAAAGGAATGGCACAGTGTTGCACCGATCTTCGATGTGTAATAAATATTTCCGCCCAGTTTAATCATTCCCAACCAGTCGCGGTTTAGTACAGATTGCCTTTGTTCTTCAGTCATAGGAAATTTTTTGAGATAAGCTTCTTCATCAGCCAGGAAGGCCTCCCTGTTTTCAGGTTTGAGCAATGACATCCCAAACATATTGAGATGATATCCACGATGAGACCTCTCATAGTCAAAGACATATGTTCCGGGTATATCATCATAATCACGCGGTTTTCTCATAAACATTCTCCATCGCTGTTTAATCGAATTTAACTGGAACATTCCCCCCCCATATTTTTATCAGGGAATGCGATATGAGTGATTTGATTATATATTTTTATCAATAACCCGTCATGTAAAAAAGCCATCAGCAGACCGGAATTTATTGAATTAACACATACAATTTTATAATTTTCAGGGTTAATTTTGACTCACAATACTGAAAAATTACTCAGGCCGATGCCCGCCTGGCAAGAAAGATCCCTGCCAATACTGTTATACCTCCAAAAATCTGGATTGCGGACAGTGCTTCAGAAAATAATATCCATGCCAGTACCGCAGCGGCAACCGGTTGCACCAGGAGACTGACAGAGGATATGGCAGTTGACAAATGCGCCAATGCATAGGCAATCAATCCCTGACCGCCAATGTGAGAAACCCATGCAAGTGCCAATAATATTAACCAGCCTTCAATCGAATCTGCCACCAAACTCTCTCCGGACAAAAAACTGACTGGCAATAATACTATCGAAGCAGATAATGAACTCCAGAACATGATTAATATGGTGGGGTTATTGCCCCTTAATTTCCCAACCGATATTAAATAGGCAGCATAGAAGATGGCGGCCAATATACCCAGGGCGTCACCCAACAGATATGTTCCTCCACTTTGTGCGCTGGTTCCCATTAGGATAATCATTCCCGCCATAGCAATAATAAGTGCCAGAATAAATAATCGACTAAACTCCTCATGAAAAATAAAAAATGCTGTTAGCGTCACAAATATGGGTGCGAAATTGGCAAACAGAGTGGCATTGGCCACCGTGGTATACATAATTGACCAATGCCAGAAACCCATGTCTCCAGCAAAAAAAAGTCCAGGTAATGACAGCAATAAGACATCACGCCGGTTAAATTTAAATTTATTTACCAGTGTGTTTTTTTTACCGGTCGCTGCAATCCAGAGAAACAGCACAGGCACACATAATGAAAGCCGATAAAATGCCGTAGCGCTGGGCTGTAGTTCACTTAATCTTACAAATATTGGTGCCAGCGAGATAGCAAGTGCACCCAGTGTCAATGACAGGTAGGCCTTTTGGTTTATTGTCATCAGTTTTTACTATTATTGATGGTTTAATGATTTTTATTCAGCCAATATAAATGATTTTTTATTAATAATCTGTATATTAAACTCTTTAAATCGATGGTTAATATTTATCTCATGGTTAAGAAAATAAGTTTAATTTTTATATTACTGTCAATGGCAGCCTGCAGTAATGATAATACTGAACAGCAGCTTGAACTGAAATTTATGGCCGCAGAGCAGTCAGGCGCCTGGTACCCCCTGGCCGTCGGGATCACTCAGGTCATGGTGCGGGAAATGCCAGAACGGGGTAATTTCAGTATCCTGCCCGGTGGTGGTATCTCCAATGTCATTGGTATTGATCAGGGTCAGGCCCAGATTGGTTTCTCCCAGGCGTCCTCAGTCATAGATGCCCTTGCCGGCAATCCACCCTTTAAAACCCAACTGAGTAATATCACGTATCTGTTATCTCTGTTTCCACATAAGACCCATATCGTCGCACCGGCAAACTCAGGGATAAATACAATTGAAGACCTGGCGGGTAAACGTGTAAATGTAGGCACCAAAGGGTTGTTAACAGAAGACATTGCCCGCCGAATACTCGATGCATATGGCATGACCTATGATGATATGGGCAGTGTACAAAACCTGTCGTTTTCAGATTCGGTGGTACAAATGAAAGATGGCAGACTGGATGCCATGTTCTGGACCTCGCCTGCCCCATTTGCAGTTCTTTCTGATCTCAGCCTGTCGGTGGATATTAAATTTTTAACTCTGCCTGAAGATAAAATTGCTGCATTATCTGCCAACAACCCGGGACTGACCCGGGCTATCATACCCGCGGGGACGTATCATGGAGTGAATAATGATGTTATTACCATTCAATCTCCTATCGTTTTAATTGCCAACAACCAGACGACTGATGACATTGCCTATTTTGCTGCCCGTAGTGTCTTTGAAGGACTTGAAGAGCTACGGTTAATCTCGCCTTATCTAAATGACATGAACGCCGAAGATCTGATTCATGACTTTGGTATTCCTGTTCATCCTGGCGCAAGAAAATACCTGACTGAAATAGGCAGATTAAAATGATATTTTAACGATACGTTCCAGGTTGCAGGTAATTTACGCGTTTAGTATTCTTCAAAATATAATTTTCATTTTCATAATACCGATCAGGAGTCCAATTTAATGCCTAACCTTAAAATCAGTATCGGTTGTGGTCCTTATGACCGTACCGAGGCCTTGCGCAGCGGCATCGTTCAGGCGGAGGGAGTCGATTTGACCTACATCCCTATCCAGTCACCACCGGAAGTCTTCGCCAGGATGATCAAACACAATGCCTTTGATTTTGCCGAGATGTCTACCTCTATGTATCTGACCTTAAGGGCAAAAAACGAATTCCCCTTTATTGCCCTGCCGGTATTTCCCTCCAAGGTCTTCAGGCATGGTTTTATTTTTATCAACAAAAATTCCGGCATTAAATCACCCAAGGATCTGGAAGGAAAAAAAGTAGGTGTCCCGGAATACCGTCAGACCGCAGCCATCTGGATTCGCGGGATCCTGCAGAGTGAATACGGTGTGGATCTGGATACCATCCACTGGTACGAAGGCGGTGCCAACGTACCAAGACAACCGGATGTGCTGGATCTTAGACCCGACCGCGACCTGGATATACAGTTTATCGGCCCGGACAAGGCCTTAAATGACATGCTTGCTGCAGGTAAAATCGACTGCATGATTGGCGCCAGGCAACCGGACTCATTAAAAACTTCTCCAGACGTTGGGCGGTTGTTCCCCAACTACCGGGAAGAAGAAAAGGCATATTTCAAAAAGACAGGTATCTTTCCCATCATGCATACCCTGGTCATCAACGAGGAATTACACAAAACTCATCCCTGGGTCGCGGAGAGCGTCTTCAAGGCCTTTGTCCAGGCCAAAGACTGGTGCCTGGAACAGATGAAATTTTCAGGAACCATGCGATACACCCTGCCCTGGCTGTTTGCCGACATAGACGAGATGGCCGAGGTCTTCGGCGATGACCCCTGGGCCTATGGCCTGGAGGCGAACCGCGCTACCCTGGAGGCCCTGGTTAGCTATCTGCATGATCAGAAATTTCTCGCCAACAAGGTAGATATTGAGGACATGTTTCTGCCCATGGTCACCAGTATGAAAAAGCATGACCCATGATATAAATCATCTACCAGAAAAAAATTCTCGATAATATCAATACAAATGGATATAAAGGTCCTCATTTCAGAAACGGAAGATGACTTCCAGGTACACTCCCGTATATACACGGACCCTGAGATATTCAACCTGGAGATGCAGCGGCTGTTTGAAAATGGCTGGTGTTACGTGGCCCATGAAAGTGAAATTCCCAATGCGGGTGACTTTCGCACCTCCGCCGTGGGCCGTATCCCGGTCATCGTCAGCCGCGGTGATGATGGAAAGGTCTATGTTAACGTAAATGCCTGCCGGCATCGGGGGACAGTCGTCTGCAGGGAAGAACGCGGTAATACACGATTCTTCGTTTGCCCCTACCATGGCTGGTCTTATAAACGGGACGGCACAATCAATAATATTACCGACCGTGACAATTTTCCTGATGACTGGGGCAAAGATATAAAAGGCCTGGTCGCAGCCGACCATATCACCAATTACCGCGGCATGATTTTTGCCAGTTTCAACCCGGAAGTTGAGAGTTTTGAATCTCACATGGGACCATTGAAAAAATATGTGGATTTCTGGTTTGACCATGCACTGGAAGGACACGTTAAGGTCCTCAAGCCCTGGCGGGCAATGTACCAGGGCAACTGGAAATTCCAGCTGGAAAACTCCACGGATGGCTGGCATGCAAGATATGTTCATGTCTCGGCATTAAAGACTCTGACAGAATTTGGTGAATATAATTCCAATGTGGGCTGGCCAGGATGCACACGCGGCTTCAGCGGAGGTCACGGCATATTGGAAAGGCCCAGGGGTGACATCCCCCCTGAACTGAAATCCACGTTTGATAAATTCCAGCAGGAACTGAAAGATAAATATGGTGATGAATATGGTGAAGAGATGTTTGTGCGCCGGCATATCACTATCTTTCCTAACATTCAGTTGATGGAATTTAAGCTTCGTATCATCCAGCCCGTAGCGGTAGACAAGACCATTGTCTATGAATTCCCAGTTGAATTATTGGGCACGTCCAGTGAGGTCAACGAATCCATACGCACCCGGTTGTTCCAGGAAGTATCCATCTCTTCCGGCTCCCCGGTATCCGGTATGGTCAATGCCGATGATGTGGAGATCTATGCACGGACCCAGGCCGGCCTGAATGGCGGACACATGGCCTGGTTACGGTTTGGCAGGGGCATTCATCGCGAACAATCCGAACGGGACAATGAATGGAGCGGCGAGGACATGGATGAGTTGCCACAACGATGTCTGTATCGAAAATGGTTAAAGGCAATGGCATGAGTATCCTGCCCTTATTATCTCGACATGAAGCCGAGGAATTCCTCTTCAAAGAGGCCAGATTAATAGACGAAGACAAGCTGGAAGAATGGTTGACCCTGTTCACCACAGACGGTATTTACTGGGTACCTTATGATGAAGAAACAGACCCACACGAAGAAACATCTATCATCTACGATGATTCCAGGCAACGGGAAAAACGAATATACCAATTAAGACACAAACACCTGGCGCAGGACCCACCCTCAAGAACGATTCATTTCATTTCCAATGTGGAAGTAGAAGAAACGGAAACACCCACCGAAGTCATCGTCCGATGTAATAGCATGGTCACCGAGATGCGCCCGGGGGACCACCAGTACCTGCAATATGGTCTTTCCAACCCGCGTATACTCTCGGGCCGTTGTAAATATCGCCTGCATCAGGAAGAGGATGACTGGAAGATTGCCATCAAACAGGTCACTCTCATCGACCGCGACCTGCCCCTGGAAAATATTACGTTTATCCTTTAAAAGTAGTGTATCAAGTAGTCGCTAAAAACCATTGGCTGCGAACATGCCAGGATATCTTTAGCAAACGTAACTTCGAATAATAAACATTCGAATTACACATCAACTAAGCTACCTAAGGGGGAAGAACATGTCTGAGTTGGTAGAAGGTCTCAGTTGGTTAGCCGTAATATCCAGTTTTGTATTGTCATTTTTACTTGGTTGGGCCTGGTATAGCCCTGCTTTATTCGGCAAAAAATGGGTCGAAGGTGTAGGGGTTGAGCTTGCCGATGGCAGTGATATGCCAGTCATGGCCATGGTGCTGCAGGCACTGGGGACATTCTGTCTTGCCTGGCTGGTGGGTATTACTGCTGCTAATGATGCGCTACTGACAACCATACTGATTTACATCACCCTGATTTTATTGATTATGAGTAATGGAAAATATGCCCAAAAGACTAATGCGGCGGTTTTGATTTAAGGCTCATACATATTGGCAATGGGAATTGTGATGATTTTATGTCAGGCTGTTTTTTAATCTTATTTCTGCTAATTTTTTAAATTCATATTAATTGGAATGATGTTCATGAAATTAATACTGGTAAAAATTACATTGCTATTTTTTTCTTTACTCAAATATTCACGCTATTGATATTGGCGATCCTGCGCCAAACTGGCAATTAATAAATGGTTATGGTGAAACAGTGGATTTTCACAAGGACGCCAGTGATAAAGTAGCCGTGCTGATTTACTGGGCAAGCTGGTGCCCTTATTGTGCCAGCCTGATGCCACACTTGCAGGAACTGGCTATTGAACATAGTAATAATCATGACGTTATATTTTATGCCATGAATATTAATGAGACAGAAGATCCTAAATTGCATATGCAGGAACATGGATTTACATTTAATCTTATTTTGAATGCAGACTCTACCATGGAAGATTACAACGTCCCCGGTACACCCAATGTCTTTGTCATCGACAAGAACCATAGAGTGATTTTCCGACGAATACCGGACACACCAGATGTAGATGTAAAAAATGGTGTACAGCAAGCGATTGGGGCAGCATTGAAATAGCCTTGTCTGAATTTACTCATTATCTTTCAGAAGTATTCGCGGAGTTAGGTCCAATCAGGTCCCGCAAGATGTTTGGTGGCTACGGGATCTACCTGGATGATTTGATGTTTGCCCTGGTTGCAGATGGTACCCTGTATCTTAAGGCCGACAAGAATTCATCAAATCTGTTTGAAGATAAAGGCTTGCCTCCATTTGAATATAACAAGCAAGGTACACTCGTTAAAATGTCATATTACCTTGCACCAGAAGAAATCTATGAAGATCCAGACGTGGCACTGAAATGGGGTAGACTCGCTGTGGATGCTGCCCTGAGAAATTATAAAAATAAAACCTAGGCAGGCGACAATTGCCTCCCCAGGCTGGTTGAGAAAATCAGAATCACCGGACTTTGGAATAACAGGATTAAGCCACGTGCGAACAGTTCACCTGAATCGATCACATTGAACGCCTTATCCAGTTTGTGGCCTATCAATTGAGATATCTGTACACCCAGCCAATGGGTAAAGACACCTAATGCCAGACAACCCAAAACCACCTCCCATCCGGGCCAGAAACTATATTCGGATACACCTAGTCCTGAAACCAGCCAGGAGAAAATCATCATACTCGCTGCAATACCCTGTAATGGCAGAACCAGCTCGTGCCAGTTTCCCAGGATGGGGATCAATGGAAATAAAAGGCTGACAATAAATATCAGGTTTATCAAATAATTGATTCTAAGATCATCTTCCGAGAGTAAGATAGAAAGTGACGGGGCCTGTTCAATACCATAGATTACCGGGTAGGCCATCAAAATAAATACCATCAACATAGCTGCCTGGGCTAGCGGTATGGCGATATGGTCCCATTTCCATTGCAATACAGAATTTTCAAACCGGGTATGAACACGAACCAGAAACGGTAAGCTCACTGTGATTAAAAAATATAAACCATCAGCGCTGTAAGAAATTTAGGTGACAACAGGATGCTACTAATGGGCATTTACAGACTCTTGTATGAAACTGCTTCCTACATTAACAATGTCAGGTCAATCCCGGTTGAACATGCCATCGCCAGGCATACAGTCTTAATAATCTTCTTTTGATTGGCCTCCATTGTATCCACTCTCTTTCTTAATGAGCTAACCTGCCTGGATAGGTCCTTTGATGTCTCATCTGCCTTTGACCGCACACTGGCAGCGGCAGAAGCCGTCAGGCCGCTGATGGAAGCCAAAACCGATACCTTTCCAAACTGAGTGATAAAGTTTCTTCTGTTCATAATTAATCCCAAAGTTAAGTTTTAATCAGACTGGGACAGTTGCCCCATCTTTCCCTTTCTGAAATCATCCATGGCCTCGTGAATCTCAAGGGTGGAATTCATGACAAATGGACCATAACCCACAATAGGTTCGCCAAGGGGCTTACCGGTTAACAATAATGCAGATGTATTGGCTGTTGCCTGAATGTTAATTCGATCACCTTGCCGTTCAAATAATCCAACCCTGGCATTATCGATCTCATCTTCACCGTTCACCAACACATGCCCATGTAATACCACCAGCAAACGGGTAAACCCTTCCGGCACCTCAAGCTCTACCTGTGTATTCGCATTCAGTTTCAGGTCAAAGACATTCACCGGGCTGTAGGATTTTGCCGGTCCTTCTGTGTCACGGTATTTACCGGCAATTACCCTGAGACTACCTGCACCATTGTCCAGTGTAACTTCAGGTATGTCTTTGGCGGTTATTCCCTGGTAGCGCGGTGAGACCATCTTGTATTCTGCAGGCAGGTTCACCCATAGCTGTACCATTTCAAACAGACCGCCGGTTTGGGCATACGCCCTGCCATGAAACTCTTCGTGTACCAGACCTGAAGCGGCGGTCATCCATTGCACGTCACCCGGGCCTATTTGTCCCCCTGCCCCGGAGGAATCCCGGTGTTCCACCTCTCCCGAATAGACAATGGTCACAGTTTCAAACCCCCGATGGGGATGAGGACCGACCCCCAGGCGTTTATCGGTTGATGGAAATTCCCTGGGCCCGGCATAATCCAGCAATAGAAATGGGCTGAGATCCTGGCCCTGGACTTCGTAAAAAAACAGGGTACGGACGGGAAATCCGTCACCCACCCAGTGACTGTCCTGGTTTCTGAGAATGTTTTTCAGTACGGCGTTAGATTTATTATCTTTAGACATAACAACAAGACTACCATATGCATATGGCAATCAATATATCATCATCTTCAACACTGACCCGTTGACTTTCTTTTAACCTTTGTAGACACTCAGATTTTTACCGGGGGGATACATCAATATGTTTAAATTGCCTATGCCGGGCTTTAAATCCGGATTTCTACCTGCCTGTCTTTTCTTACTGACTTCAATGTCCTGTTTCCCTGCGCTGGCCCAGCAAGGCTGCCCGCTACTTGATCAGTACATGGCACCGTTTGAAACCCCGGTCAGCGACTGGCCAGAGGCCATGGCGGGGCCTGCCCCGGGGGACATGGAACAACGACTGGTAGGCCCAACCGAATGCAAGGTGGTCGCCGAGAAACAACTACAAAATGCCAAAGGAATCCCATACCGGCAAGTCACTATCGCCATTAGTGGAACGGTCTTTGG
Source organism: Candidatus Eutrophobius brisbanensis (assembly GCA_038131795.1). GTDB lineage: Bacteria > Pseudomonadota > Gammaproteobacteria > Eutrophobiales > Eutrophobiaceae > Eutrophobius > Eutrophobius brisbanensis. The sequence continues at coordinate 1,339,991 of JAYPQE010000003.1, forward strand.
CTATGCTCCCCAACAAACCCTGGCCATTCCACCGCTGGGTACCGGTGTTCCCGGTGAAGGCAGGGAGAATACTTTTTCCGATCATGCTTTTATCTGGCAGACCCAGGGCACCATGGGGCCATTTAAACCTGGTATTGGTTTTTACAACTATAGTGAGGATACCCCTTCCAGTGTGGAAATATTGATCCCACAAAATCCCCAGGACTGGAATGGGCATATGTGGGTACTGGTCCATGGTGCAGGCCGTTTCCCACCGCTGAGGTTTCACCCACGGGAAGATGGAAAATTTAATCGTTACACTGAAACCAGCGAATCTGCCGGTGCCCTCATGGATATGGGCTTTGCCGTTGTCTGGACCCGACGAGATGCCGCAATTACCGATGAGGCCTCCATGGCAGTTGCCAATACTGTGGTACTGGATGATGGCACTGAACTGGGTGGCCCAGGCAAGTTGGGAATGGGGTTTAACGACAATCTCAGTGTTATCCGCGATTACACCGTCATCAGTCGAAATTTTATTTCGCAACAACTGGGGAAACGCCCGGACAAATTATTTTACCGGGGACACTCGGCCGGTGGTGCCATGGGACGCAGCTTCCTGTTGATCCGGGGAATGAATACGGACCATGACGGTGATCAACTCTTCCACGGATTTTATCTGGATGACAGTGCCGGTGGCCGAGGTGCTACCTCTTATTTCTGGGAGGCAGAAGTCGTAGATGAGCTGGGGTCATTCAAACTGAACCCCAGTGACCGGGACTTTCTGGTATTCGCCGGCGAACAGATGAAATTTATGGCGCCGGTGGTTGAAGTCATCCACGGCGCGTATGCCGGTGGCAATACCTCCACGGTACCCCGGTTATTCGAACGGGTACCGGCCACCTATTTCCATTACAAACGGGAGAATGCAAGAATCAACATTGAACAGGGGCTGGGTGACCAATGGAAGTCCTACGAGATTGCGGGTACCAGCCATTCCGATGCCTCTGCAGAGGCATTTAATTATCCCGAACTGGCAATAGACATGGTGGATATCGGTGGTGTTGCCATCAAACTGGAGCAGGCCCTGGTGGAATGGGTATTGAATGGCAAAAAACCACCGGAAACAAGAGTGGATGCGCGGGATGTCTGGGACCTGGATCCAAACGCCGGCCCAGCCATACAGTTACCGGAGACGGCCTGCCCGAGAGGTATATTCCGTCCCTATATGAACCGGCCCGATGGTACCGCGGTTGGCTCCAGCCCAGACCGGCCGGGTTTAATGACGACTGGCTGGAACCCCTGGATCGGTTTGGATACCTGGTGGACATGACAGGGAGTAATCACCGCATGACCCGGCCATCTATCCAGCAGGCATGGCATGTCCGCTACCGCGAGGGCAAGTCCACTGGAATTTTGAAACCCAATGAGAGCCTGACACGGGACCGCTATGTGGCATGTGTTACCGGCGTGGTCAACGACCTCTACGATGACGGGTTATTACTCAGGGAAGCCCGGGACTGGTATATAGAAAAGGCGAAGACGGATGAGATCGGGGTGGATTAATTAATAAAGCAAGGAGATAGCAGTGAAGGGTAAGGAGTCGTGATATTTAAAATCGGCAACTCCTTACCCCTCACTCCTTTCACCTTACCTGCTGATTATTCCTCAAAAAAGAACTTTTTATCGCCAAACGCCGGTTTGAGGTCGTCCAGCCAGGTGGCCTGTTCATCATATTCAGCAAAGAACGGCCGCTGTACCCATTCCGGATTGCGCCCCTGGATCATGCGACAGACAAATACCTTCTCACCATGTATCTCGGTGGTACCCTGGATTTCTACTTTTCCGGGGGTGGCACTCATGGATGGTCCGCGCACGGTCCTTGAAAGTCCTGAGACCTGCTTGATGGCATCACGGTATATCTCCCAGGTACGGTACAAGGGCACTTCAAAATAATTTTTGGCCCCGGTATCCCGTTCAATAAACATATAATAAGGAATAATCCCCATTCTTACCTGGTTGCGCCACATCTTGGCCCAGATATCGGGATCATCATTAATATTTTTTACCAGCGGTGACTGGCTTCTCAAGGTGGCGCCTGTCTCACGCAAGCGGCGAATCGCCTCAACTGCCATGGGGGTCTCCATTTCCCGCCAATGATTGAAGTGGGTCATGATGGCCACATGCTTGCCCTTTTGGACCAGCTCCCTTAATATATCCAGCAGATCATCAGCATCTTCATCGGTAATATACCGATACGGCCAGAAGGTGATGGACTTAGTACCGATACGTATGTTCTGAATGTGCTCAAATTCCTTGTCCAGTAATGGCATAAGGTATTCCCGTAAATGTCGGGCCTTCATAATCATGGGATCACCACCTGTTACCAACAGGTCACTGACATCTTTATGTGATCTCAGGTAATGATAGAGATGAGATGCCTCATTACTGGCAAATTTTAATTCCTTATCACCAATAAACTGGGCCCAACGAAAACAAAACGTACAATAACTGTGACAGGTCTGTCCTCTGCCAGGGAAAAACAACACCGTCTCCCTGTATTTGTGCTGAACACCTTCCAATTGCTGCTTATTAAACGTCGGTACATTTAAGGTTTGCTGGCCACCCGGATGTGGATTTAACCGTTGCCTGATTTCTCCAGCCAGTTTGCGTATTTGAAATTTATCCGCATTACTCCGAACCAGATCGGCCATTGCCTGGTAGTCTTTTTCTTCCAGCATTCCCGGCTGTGGAAAGGTCAACTGAAAGATCGGATCATTGGGAATATTGGTCCAGTCGATTAATTCATCAATGACATACTGGTTGACCCGAAACGGCAGAACATTAGCTAGAACCTTTATAGAGAATTGTTGCTCTTTAGACAGGTGATGGATCTGAGGGATCTTGTCTATATTATTAATGCCATAGACTGTAAATGGCTGCTCACGATTGAACAGATACTGGTACTTCTCAGGTTTTCTATAAAAACTAAGAATCTTACTCATAATATTTTTTCTTTATATGCTATTTTCCGGGACACCCGGCGCGACAACGTTTTTGAAACGACTAAATAATCCTCTCGTAGTGGACTTTTGCCACCTTTTATTTAGTCATCTAAATATTGATTCTACACAATAACAGATCAGAGTTTCAACCGCTAAATAATTGAAAAATTAGGAAATTATAATTATTTTCAATAGGATAGAGCGTATTTTAGGGGATGGTTTTGGGCATTAATACAGCATATTTCAACGTACTGTAATTCATTCTGTACTATTCATTTACAACCTGATTGTATATTAATTTGTATTCATCCGATGTTGGACCATCAAAGATGGGATCATTGACATGTTTCAGACTATCACTGATATTGTCCCATGACGCTTCGGTCATCCTGTCATTAATCATGGGAAATATCTTACTTTCTTCAGTGTTCATATGCTCTCTAAGAGAGTCAGTATATTGCTGTGCCAATTCCTGAATCCGTTCTTTCTCAACAATATGGCCATTGACCACGGCATCCAGTTCATCCAGTAATGCCCTGGATTCGTGATAAATTTTACTATGCTCTGCCTTCAGCCGTTCAATCTCATCAATATCTACGCCCTCTAATGTTTCAAGTTCTGCAAATATAATGTCTTCATACGGGTGATGAAAAATATCAGGATACCGGGTCATGTAATTCATGATCAGATATAGTTCACGATAACCCTTGTCACTGCCCTGTTTAAGTCCTGTCAGTAACGAGTCCATGAGTTTTAATAATTTCACATAGTTTTTGTGATCTTCATGCAACTTGTCCATTATGGGCGTTTTCATTTGTTCACCTCTCTATTCATTGGCTTATCCTATGAGGAAAGCCTGACGACATAAATGATCTGGATCATGTATTTGCAGGTCAAAATGCATTTAAAAATCAGGTCGCAGTCAAAAGTTTTTATCGATAAATAAGTCAACTGTCATCATATTTGGAGAAATAATGGGTGAATACTGGTATGTTATACAACTTGATTACTCACCTATTTATTTATTAGATTTTTATGGAAAAACTCAGGCAATTTTTAATCGTAATCGGACCTGGCATGCTCACCGCAGCCACCGGTGTCGGTGCCGGCGACCTGGCCACGGGGAGTTTTGCAGGAAGCATTCTGGGCACGGCAATACTATGGGCAGTGATAGTAGGTGCCTTTCTGAAATATGTGGTGACGGAAGGTATTGCCCGCTGGCAGCTGGTCACCGGCTCAACCCTGCTGGAAGGCCTGACCATCCATTTTGGTAAGGTCATCGCCTGGATATTCCTTCCTTACCTTTTAATGTTTACCTATTTTATTGGTGCCGCCATGATGAGTGCCAATGGCGTTACCCTGCATGCCATGTTTCCAATATTTGAAGATGCCGTTGATGGCAAACTCTTTTTTGGAATCACCACCAGTATTATCGGCTTTGGACTGGTCTACAAGGGTGGATACGAATTATTTGAAAAGGTCACCCATGTTTGTATCGCCATCATGTTTGTCTGTGTAATTGTCACGGCAGGCCTGATGTGGCCGGGTACCGAACAGGTCATTAAAGGCATTTTTGTTCCTGTAATCCCTGATTTACAGGGCGATGGGCTGACGTGGACCATTGCCTTGATTGGCGGTGTGGGCGGGACTGTGACTGTATTGAGTTATGGTTACTGGATCCGGGAAGAAGGCCGAAATAAGAGTGAAGACCTCTCTACCTGCCAGGTGGACCTGGCAGTGGGCTATATTATGACGGCCCTGTTCGGACTGGCCATGGTCATCATTGGCAGTAATGTGACCATTCAAGGTGGTGGTGCCGGCCTGCTGGTTAGCCTCTCAAATCAATTGGGGCAGGAACTGGGCCCTGCTGGCAAATGGTTATTTCTGATCGGCGCCTTTGGTGCTGTTTTCAGCAGTTTACTGGGGGTCTGGCAATCCATTCCTTATATCTTTACGGACACCTGGCTGATGGCCACCACCCCAACGGAAACCATCGCAGACCGGGACCATACCTTCAAGGTGGATACCACATCACCTATCTATAGAAGATATTTAATGATCATTGCCTTTGTTCCCATGCTGGGTCTGTTTGCCAGTTTCCAGGAGGCGCAAAAACTTTATGCCGTAACCGGAGCGTTCTTCTTCCCCCTGCTGGCCATCGGTCTGTTATTACTGAATGGCAGGGGGAAATGGGTAGGGGAAAAGTTCAAATATGGCCCAGCAGCCATCATCAGCCTGGTTGCCGTCCTCCTGTTTTTTGCCTGGGCGGGTATGGCCAATATTATGAAATTACTCGCCTGAGCCCAATCCAGCCAATCCATAATACCCTCCGATTTACCGGAAAAATAAAGACGTTAAAACATTTGATGTAAATCATACCGATTGTTCATCACGTCAATATACTGGGGGTATGAATGACGAAAATTCTTTTATTTCTTAATATACTTAGGGAGTGTATTGATGAAAATTAAAACAGCTATGCAGTGCTTATGTTTATCTTTACTTTTGAGTAGTCCTGCCCTTTTTGCCGAGGATGCGGGTCACATGTCAGAGGCCATGGTCCATGCCGGGATGGCCCAGGCCCATGGTGAGGATGGACATGCGAACATGGCCCTGGAACATGCCAGGGAAAGCCTGGAGCATGCCAAGATGGCGGAGCAGGAACATGCCGAAGCCCACAAACACATGACCGAGGCCATCAGCCACCTGAATCAGGCTGTAGAACATGCACAGATGGGGCATGGTGAAGTCTCAGCCAAACACACAGAGCAGACCATCAGGCACATGCATCAATCCAAACACTAATTCAATCTAAATTCGATTAAGGCGGACAATCCCATTGTCCGCCTTTTTTTTCGTCACACACATTAGTTTCAACCCTGCTTCCAGCTGTAACTTGCCATAACCGGGTTTTATTGGCATGGTAACAATTCATCGACCCTAACATCCCTAAAAGGAGAATCCCATGGACCATTCCATGACCTTTGAAGAGGCCTATAATCTAAAAAGGCGCATCTGGTATACCGTTATCACCATACTCATTGCCATATTGATAGCCGGGTTCTGGAACCGGGGTATCGCAGACGGTATAGGCAGAGACATCATTGCCGGTGGGACTATTGGAGATACGGGCGGACTGGCAGATCAATATGACTCAAAAGGCAGTGGCTTTGGAGTTCTCTTCGCTGCCATTGCCGGACTGGCCGCTACCTTTACGGCATGCAATTGCGTGATCTTTGCCATGATGCCAGGCATGGCCTGCTCCACCGGCTCAGGCGGGGCCTCCATCTGGAAAATCCTCGGGGCCTTTACTGCCCCGGTTGTACTCATCACCGGTATCTATGGTCTTTACATAGGATTCCTTGGTGCCGAGGGGATACAACATGTCAATGCCGTCCCGGTACGCTATGCCCAGTCCTTTGCCGTCTTTACTGCGCTGGGATTCGCCATGTTTTTCTGGGGTCTATTGGAAATGGGATTTCTGGATGGAATAAAAACGGGAGTCTCCCAGACCACCCGCGACTTCTTCAATCAGATCACGGTCAAGGCCACCGTATTGGGTGCCATGGTGGGCATGTTTACCGTGGGTCGCCCTTACCCGCTTTTCAGGGACTTCCTGGTCTATGCCGCCAGTTCCAAAAACCCGCTATACGGATCAGGAGTCATGATGATCCAGGGCATTGGCCAGATCGCCATCATGGTATTGCTATTAATATTGGTGGTAAAACTGGCCGGGCAGAAGATCAGCGCCCTGGCCGTGAAGAAATCCTACAAGTTCCAGATGATCAGCGGCCTGGCACTCCTCGCAGGGGGAACCTACTTCCTGTTTTACTGGGGCCTGGGTCGGCAGTTTGGCTGGGGACGTTGGGGATATAAACTGGGTTGGTACGCTGGCTAGATCATCCAAAGCAAAAGACAACAATGAAAAAAAATACATTGTTTATTATTTCGTTACTATTCGCCTTTCTCTATGGCTGTAGTTTGCCGGAATATAAATGGGTAAATAACGTATATGCCCCTTCCATGCTTAAAGAAAATCTTGCAATTGATATGGGAGAATGTAAAAAAGAAGCCAATGATTTTTATCCCCTCCCCGTGAGGGTGCAACATCCTGATGCTGCTTATCGCCGGTGCATAGCAAGTCCATTTGCCAGAAAAGAATTGATAAGAGCTCCAGACTATGTTGCCTATGTGAGTAATGCCCCGGACTTAAGGCAAGCCTATGCAAACAGACAGGATACGAGTCTGAGTATTGAAGACTGGGGTGAACAGGATTATCTAAGAAATGGGCGGCAAAATGGCAGAAGGCTGCCGATAAAAACGATAGTGACTTACCCCATATGTGTAGAAATGAGAGTGTATCAACAATATGAATACAATGAATATACCAGGGTACTTTCGGTACAGGAGAACAACCGAAGTGAACATCTAAATAACTGTATGGCACTTTCTGGGTGGCAATATATGAGAGTAGAAGATATTCCTCCCCGCCTGGTAACCGAATGGCATGCAAACGGACAAAAAAAGAGAGAAGGCAACATAGTATATGATCAGGCTGAAGGACTTTGGACCGAATGGGATGAAAGCGGGAATATTATTTCTCAGGGAAACTATGTTAAGGGTAAGAAAGACGGACCGTGGATTGAATATGATGAAATGGGCCTTAAACGAATTGAAAAAATATATGAAACAGGCAAATTACAGTCTGAAGTATACTGGAACGAGTCCGGAAACATTTGTGAAGACGTAGGTTAAGGGTAGTGTAGTCGGGATTGTTAGAAAAAATGACGGCTATATTTTTAACCTGTAAAAATAAATCTGTCCCCTTTTAATCCGCCTTCGCTGGAATGACAACGGTTGTCATATTAGCCACAGCATAGCTACCGCAATAAACCCGAATAAAAAACTACATTTTGCTTCTGGATTCCCAGTAACGATATAGCGGTACTGAAACCAATGCCAAAAATGCCAGGCCAAGTAATGTTGCTGAAATGGGCCGGGAGAAAAATATGGCCGGATCACCCTGGGAGATGGCCAGGGCGCGGCGAAACTGCTGTTCAGCCATAGGGCCCAGGATCATACCAATCACGGCAGGGGCCACCGGAACGTCCACCAGGCGCATGCAATAACCCAGTACGCCAATCATATACATCAGGCCTACATCAAATACCGAATTGTTCAGGCTGTAGGTCCCTAATGTCGCGAACACGAGGATGCCGCCATAAAGAAACGGTGACGGGATCTTTAATAGTCTTGCCCATAAGGGGGCCAGCGGCAGGTTTAATAACAACAATATCGTGTTACCGATATACAGGCTGGCAATCAGGCCCCATACCAGCTCGGGATTATTGACGAAAATCAATGGTCCCGGTTGTAAATTAAATTGTTGAAAGGCCGCCAGCATAATGGCCGCAGTGGCAGACGTGGGCAGTCCCAATGTCAACAATGGCACCAGTACACCGGCGGCCGCGGCATTATTCGCCGCCTCCGGTCCTGCCACCCCTTCTATTGCCCCCTCACCAAATTCTTCAGGTTTCCTGCTCAGGCGTTTTTCAACCGCATAAGACAGGAAGGTGGGGATCTCGGCGCCGCCTGTTGGCAGCCCGCCAATGGGGAACCCCAGCATGGACCCCCTGATCCAGGGTTTCCAGGACCGCGATAACTCCTCACGGGACAACCAGGTCCAACCCTTGATGTTTATAATCTCGCCGGCGCCTTTCGATTGCGATGCCAGGTATAGAGTTTCACTCACAGCAAACAGGCCAACGGCCACCACGACTACATGAATGCCATCGAGCAAGGGTAATAGCCCAAGGGTAAACCTTGCCTGGCCAGTTTGCAGATCAATCCCAACAACCCCAAGCGCCAAACCAAGGAACAGGCTGAGTAGTCCTCGGGAGGGTGTTTTACCCAGCACTGAGGAGATAGTGGTAAACCCCAGGACGATAAGGGCAAAGTATTCAGCCGGACCAAATACCAGTGCCATATCTGCCAGGGCCGGGGCGGCAAATGTCAGGGCGAGGGTCCCCAATGTGCCGGCCACAAATGAGCCGATGGCGGCGGTGGCCAGCGCCGCAGAAGCGCGGCCGGACCTGGCCATTTTATTTCCCTCCAGGGCCGTAATGATGCTGCCGGATTCTCCCGGGGTATTTAAAAGGATGGACGTGGTAGATCCACCATACATACCGCCATAATAGATACCGGCAAACATGATAAATGCGGATACCGGGTTTAGCGTATAGGTAACAGGGAGCAATAATGCGACGGTCAAGGCCGGGCCAATACCTGGGAGGATACCCACTGCCGTTCCAAGCAGGACGCCTACAAAGGCCCACATCAGGTTTTGCCATTGCAGTGCAATGCCAAAACCATCAATCAACAGCCCCAGCGAATCCATTACAACATCCCTGATAAGATCCCGGTAGGTAGTACCAGACCAAGACCGCTGGTGAAGATAAAATACACCACGATGGCCAGTATCAGGCCTACCCCGGTATCACGAAGGGTTTGCCTGCTGTTAAATGCCCTGGCAATGAGTACAAACAGCAGACTCACAGAAAGTATAAACCCCAGTCTCTCCAGGGTCATGACACATAGCAAAAGCGCTGCAGCGATATATATCAGCGGGACAAATTTGATGGTTAATTCGGATGCCTGCTGCCTTTTAAACCAGGACTCTACAAACATGGTAAACGCCGTGATCAGTAACCCAGCGGCAATTAAATAGGGAAAAAACCGTGGGCCTATCCTGTCATAACCGGACCCCAGATTGATATCAGTACTACCTATTAACAGATACAATCCAAGCAGGATGATAGCAACGGCAAAGCCGAGCTCTATTCGTGTATGTCGATTCAATTGTTTAATAACTTATTGTACAAGACCGATAGAGCGCAATACCGCCTCCACTCTGACAGCTTCATTTTGCAGAAAGGTTTCATACTCAGGTCCGGTCATATAAAGGTCAATCCAGTTATTCCGCACCAATGCGTCTCTCCAAGTCTGGGTGTTATATATTTGATCAACGATAGCCACCAGTTCCTGTTTTTGCTGGTCACTTATTCCGGGTGGGGCGGCAACGGCACGCCAATTGGCGAGGGTCACATCGACACCTTGCTCAACAAAGGTCGGAATATCCAGACCTTCAACCCTTTCCTCACTGGACAGGGCCAGTGCCCTCAAGCGTCCTGATTCGATAAAAGATTGCAGCTCTGCAAAACCGTTGATCCCGGCCGCCACGTGGCTACCCAGTAACGAGGCCAGGGATTCACCGCCACCGGAATGAGGTAGATAATTGATCAAGGAAACGTCCACACCAACTGCCTGGGCCAGCAACCCGGCCAGCATATGATCTGTACCCCCGGCGGAACCACCGGCAATGGACATGGCACCCGGGTCCTGTTTCCAGGCTTCGATAAATTCCGTCAGGGTCTGGTAGGGAGAATCCGCTGGGACCACCATGACTTCATATTCACCAATCAATCGGGCAAGAGGGGTTACCTGGTCGAGAGTAACGGCAGACTGATTGGTAAGAATGGCCCCCATCATAATCAGGCCATTCACCATCATATAATCGTTATTACCCTGTTGTGAATTGACCATCTGCGCAAGCCCAATGGTGCCGCCGGCCCCGGGCACGTTCATCACCTGGACATTTCCCAGCAGGTTGTTTTCCTGAATGACGGCCTGCAGGGTACGCGCCGTTTGGTCCCAGCCACCACCCGGTGCGGCCGGGGCCATGATAGTTATGGAGCGATCTGACTGATTTGCCTGGGCATCTGGCTCTGATGGGGTCTCCACCGGGTCTACAGTCACCGGACCCGCACCTGTTTGTGAATCGGATGTGCCGCCGCTACAGGCAGATAACACAAATAAACAAAAAATTAGTAATAGCGGATAACAGGTACGCCTGTTCCCTGTAGTCATGATAGTCTCCCCTCACTTGTGAATCGTAATAATGCGCCGAATCGGTAAATACCATGGACAAATTTACCATAGGGCATGGATAGAAATAACCCCATTACCAGCCCAAGATGGATTAACAGAAGCCCCCCCATCCAGGCCGTCTCCCTGAGTAACATCAATAACAATCCGGTAATGCTGATTAACAGTAATAATAATAACAATGTGGTATCTGAACTGGACTGTATTTCATCAGACGGTTTCGTGTCCCGTATTTTCTTCAGATATAAAAGGCCGCAGGGACCAATGATTAATCCTAGCCCACCAACGGTACCGAGTATTACCGGCAGACTCAATAAGGGATAGGGTGCAGGGTCATTTAGCAGATAGTGGTAGACCGTCGCCACGCTGGTAGCAGCAAAACACAGCATAAACCCATAAAAGGTAAAATGGTGAAAATACCGCCTGAGCAATGACTGCCTGCCATCGGGGTAGGTACATCCATCACCACTGCTGCCGAGGTATCTCATGGTGAGGATGTCTTTTAGTGCCTGTTTTACGTCAGGCCATGAAGACAATGCCGTACCATCATGGCAAATATCCTGTTTGAATTTTATCCAGCCAATAATAAATGCCAGCAGTACATATATTCCCACTATTCCAAATACACTGACCATCTGCGTGTGAGACATCACCTGGTAAAATGAACCCTGATCGTCTGTATAGACCTGCATTAGCCCTTGTACACCATGCTCCAGCACGCCCAATATGATAAACAGGATGGGAATGATTACCATGGAGATGAATAACAGATATAAAGGATGGGTAAAAAACCTGGCAAACCCCGCAGGCCAGGTATAGTCTTCATAACTCTGGCGCCTGATGCGGGTGAGTACCTTGGGGACATTGATCTTAAATTCATGCGGCGGTGCATACTGGCAGGCATAGTAACACTCACGGCAGTCATGGCAGAGATTAGCCAGGTATTTTAAATCTTCACTGGCAAATGACAGCTGTCTTTCCATGGCCGGGAACACCGCACAGAATCCTTCGCAATACCGACAGGCATTACAGATATTCATCACCCGTTCACCTTCTGCCATCAGGGCCTCAGTTTTTTCTGAGATCTTATCCTGCATGTCCTGCCGCCTCCCTGCCGGATATGCGTCCAAAGGTTGTGCCAATGGTCATGCCCAATCCAGCCAGATACCCCTTACCAAGAATATTGCCCGCCATGATCTCACCGGCGGCATATATGTTAGGCGAAAGAGTATTATTAAACATGATACGTGCCTGTTCATTCACTACGACTCCCATATAGGTAAAGGTAATACCCGGTCGCAATGGGTAAGCCATAAAGGGTGGCGTATCGATAGTCCTGGCCCAGTGGGTCTTGTCGGGTGTTAAACCAGTGGTATGACAGTTGTCCAAAACAGTGTGATCAAACTCCCCTGACTGGACAGCAGAATTATAAACGCTGATGGTTTGTTTCAGTGCGCTCGCATCCAACGATAAGGCGCCTGCCAACTCTGCAATGGAGTGACCGGTAACCGGTGGCGTCAAGGGCGGCAAATACAATCCTGATGATTTGGCATCGATTATGGCATAGGCGATCTGGTCGGGCTGGGCTGCGATCAACCTGCCCCAGATGGCATAGCGTTTTGGCCAAAAGTCTTCCCCTTCATCATAAAACCGTTTTGCTTCCTGGTTTACGACAACCCCAAGGGAAACACAATCCACCCGGCTGACAATACCGGCATCAAACTTCGGTGCCCGAGCATCCACGGCAATGGCATGGCATTGATCGGGATCACCGGTAATAGCGGCACCGGCATCCATTAACAGACGTAATACTTTACCATCATCAAATGGACTGCCACGAATGATAAAATTGTCAGCGGCCGGCCCCCAGGCCTCACGTAACCAGGCTATGTTTGCCTGAAATCCCCCGGCAGCGACTACCAGTGCTCTGGTTTGTATACTTTTAGTCTTGCCACCTGCTGTTACATTTACAGATTGGACCTTGCCATTTTCAATATCTATCCCGGTAACTGGGGAGTCATACATTACCTCAATCCCTATAGCCTCTGCTTTTCGGTAATAACTGTTTAGCAGGGCCTTGCCGCCCCCGAGAAAAAAGGCATTAGTACGGGAGAGTTGCAGGGTCCCCCCCAGGGCCGGTTGAAAACGCACTCCCTGTTGCATCATCCACCTGAAACAGGACTCCGATTCTCTAATAGTCAACCGGGCAAGCTGCTCGTTGGTCCTGCCACCAGTGACCTGTTGCAGGTCTTGCCAATATTCTGATTCTGAATAACTGTCCTGTAGCACACCCAGCGGTACATCATGCATGCATCTCAGATTTCTTACGTGCCGGCTGTTACCACCCCGCGCATTCTCCGGTGCGGCCTCGATCACCAGTACCCTGGCACCACACTCCCTGGCAGTCAATGCCGCACTCATACCGGCATTACCTCCACCAATCACAATTACGTCACATACAGAAGTACCAGTCATTATTTGGTTTTATATTATGGTTTAAAACTATCAATTATATCATTAATCAGATTTAATTAATTATCTTGTTTGCTGTTTCATTAAGGCATTACTCAATTAAATATTATAAAATCTCACCATCTATAAAGGATAAAAGTAAAACAGGATGGGAGACGAAATATCAACACATTTATTCGATAAAGCTGCCTACCAGCAATTTCAAGAACACCTGGAAAGTGAGACAGGATTATTGAATGAATGGCTGCATTCAGACAGACTAAATTATAATAAACCTGTGGATTGTATATTTTATAGATTTGAGGCTGGTTGTAGAGCAGCTTTTAGAGGTCCCAACCACGGTTCAAAATTTTTCCATTGTTCAAGACCGCTGGTATAGATAGGTTGTCTTACCTGCTCAGAGCTCGGAGTACGCACAGCCCGCTCGGTCTTATGAAACTCAAGACACTGCTCTTCAAAAGGTAATTGGAGAAATTCCAGTATTCTCTTAACCTGCTGTTCAAGATCTGCAACCACATCTTCGTAATTTACACGCAGAATATAACCCGGCAAGACCTTGTTCCAATGTGCCATCAGGTCTACATAATCGGAGTAATACTGACCCACTTCTTCAAGGCCATAGGTGAATTCCTGGCCTTCCGCAAATAACTGTTTAAAGTTGCTAAAGCAGCAGGACATGGCATTGCGTCTGGCATCAATTATCTTTGCATTGGGCAGGATCAATTTGATCAGGCCGATGTGCCTGAAATTATTCGGCATCTTGTCAATAAACCTGGGAGCATCCTGCCTGTGTACCTGGGTATCACGAATAAAATTCTCGCCAAATTCCCTTAATTGTTCCGGGTTTAATTCATTCAGAATTTCCGGGTAACGATTACCTTTGCCGGTATTGGGATCGCGGCGGCGCAATCTATGGGTAAGGGATAAAATATTAGGTAACTCCATGGTGCCATCAACCTGGCTATGTGAAGAGATGATTTGCTCCAGGAGAGTGGAACCTGCTCTTGGCATACCCACTATGAAAACAGGGTCCGGGGCCTGGCAACCAGTATTCTTATTTTTTTCAAACAGACCGACGGTACATATATAATGTTGGGCAGCAAGATCATTATGCATTTTAATCGCATCATACCGGCATTGAATTTTCTTTAACTGGTTACCGCGTTCATAGTATTTAAATGATGTTTCAAATTCTTCCCTGTCCTCATAGGCCTTGCCCAGCGCAAAACAAATGTAAATTTTATCAACATGGGGTAACTCAGAATTTTGCTCAATCTCATGTAATCGTTTAATTTCATTATCTTCGAATGAATAAATCTTAAGATTAGCCAGCGCATAATAGGCTTCGCCATATTGTGGATAATTTGAAGTTGCTGCCTGGAAAGACCTGACAGCCTCATCATAATCACCAGTGGTCTTTAATGCCTGCCCTCTGGAGGTGAGGGTCACCGGGTCATTGGGTAATACTTTTAGTATTTCATCAAATACTTTAATTGCCTGATCATAGTCACCGGTCTGCATACTGACTATCGCATACAGTGACTTGTACTGTGGATTTCCCGTCTCAATATCCAGAAGATATTTTGCATGAGATAACGCCTCCTGAAAATTCTGCCGTTTTCTCAACACCTGTATATAATCAATCCGCACCCGGGTATTTTCAGGATCCAGTTCAAGGGCACTCTGCAACAGAAACTCTGCATCATCCAACACACCGAACCTGACGCCAATATCTGCCAACAGCCGCATTGCCTCAACATGATGTGGGACCTGTTGTAAAAACTGACGACATACATCTTCAGCCTTTAATAGTCTCCCCTGGGCTATGAGGTCCATGACTGCTATCAGAGGTCTGGGCAATCCTTTTAGATAATCCAGCTCATTTTTAATGTGAGATACATGATTTTCCAGACCTTTATTTGAATAAATCTCCAGTTGACCTTCCCAGCTTGCAAGGAGCGCCGGGTTATACCGGCATGCCTGGCTATATGCCTGTAATGCCCTGTCAGGTTGTCCGGTATATTTATAGATATGGCCTTCTTCCTGGTATGCCCTGCCATGTTCGGGAACGTTTGACTTCAATACTGCCAGCGTATTGATGGCATCATCATAATTCTTAAGATAACGTTGACACACTGCCTGCATGTACAGGAGTTCCGTATTATCTGGAATGTCTTTCTCGCATTCTGCCAGGTCAACCAATGCTTCTTGGTAGTGACCAGCTACAATTTTTGATTGAATAGAATGCAGAACTTTATCGATTTCGTCAGCTTGTAACATCGTCCTGTATAAACACAAAGCGCCCCAATGGGGCGCTTATATGAATTAACCTGATTTTTTTTAAGATTTAATAAAAATTATAAGAAGCCCTGATTCCGATAGTCCTCGGACGGACATAGGTTACCCGCTCAACATCAAATACAAAATTGCGGGAAATTTCGGCCCGTTTATCCGTCAGGTTGTCTACATAAACTTCAACGCCCCAACTATCACTGGTCACACCCGTGGTAACACCGGCCATAAACCATCCATCAATCTTGTCCCGGTTAATGGTAATAATATCACTATAGGAATCCGACGAGAATGAGACACTGGGCATCATGTGCGCCATGAGATTTGAACCATTCAGGTTCCATTCATACCTAGCCCTGAGGTTACCCTGAAAATCCGGGGCAAATGCCAGTTCATCTCCTTCCCTTACATCATCAGTAGGCGTAAGCACATCGGTGATCTTGGAATCCAGTATAGAAAAGGCGCCCGTTATGGTCAGGCCTTCCATGCTATATGGCATCCAGACAAAATCACCTTCTACACCCAGAATTTCTGCATTGGCGGCATTATCTGAGAAGAATAAATTAGTAATGCTGGGATCAAAGATTGTGGTTTGCAGCTTATCGATTTCCACATAGAACAGGCTGCCATTAAACCGCAGGGAGTTGTCCAGGTAGTCTGATTTCCAGCCCAGTTCAATGTTGGTGACATCGTCGGTATCCAGTTCAAATGGTACGGTGAAGTTATTTGGTCCTACTGCACCGCCTGGTCTATTTAAAAGCCCTGGCCTGAAGCCTTCTGACCAGGTCACATAATACATCTGATTATTCGTTGGTCTCCAGGACATACCAGCCTTGAAAATGGCACCATTTACGGATGCCTTGTCCGGTGCATCCAGTGCATTGACGATACCTTCGATCTCGGCATCGCTAATTGCGTTTGGTGCATTAACAAATCGCCCCCTGCCAAAACTGAATGGGTCTGCTGCCTCCAGGATATCTGAAATTTCCTGAAAACTCTGGCCCTGGTTGAAGGTGATATTACCGCCCGCGGTACAATCATTTATGAATGTAAACTCTCCATCACCATCATAGAGATCATTCAGGTTTGTACCGAACCGGTCGGCATCCGGCTGAAAGCCATTACAGAAGGCAGCATTGGCACTACCTTCAAAATCCACATCGATATCATACCAACGTGCGCCTAAAGTAAGTGCAAATTGATCAGTAATATCAAAGGTTAATTCACCAAATAAACCTACCTGTTCGTCTGTCCGTTTAATATCATTTCTGAAGATAACGTCAGATGGGAAAGGTCCAGGATCGGAAGAATACCCTGGGAAAGGTGTATTATCAGGGAATGGGAAGGTCCCCCAGACAACTGCTTCAAGCGAACCTGGGTAAGTATAATCATTTCGCTCAACCAGTTCAAGATCACTATAGAATCCACCGACGGTCGCCCTCACCCTGTTGGCCGGGTCTGTTGTAATCCTGATTTCATGCGTTTGTACTTTGGTATCTGTTGTACTATTTACGAACAGATTGGGGGCCTGGCAGGTCCCTGCTGGTGCACCGTAGTACTCAGGATAGGTAACAGTGGTATCACAAATATAATAAGGCAGATATTGGCCAACGAATAAATAATCTGTGTAATCAACCCGCTGATCCGTATCACGATCCGTATAGGCACCTGTATAAAGTACTTCTAACTCACCCATACGACCTGCATCGAGATTTCCGGTCAATGTCCAGTTGGTATTGTGGTATTTATCTTCCAGACTATCATCTTCAAAGCGTTGAATCTGCAGATCACCGAGATCAGGATCTGCAAAAAAGACGCCTTCTGAATCAATGTCCTGGCGAGAGTGTGATACCAGTAGATTCCAGTCAGCATTTATATCCCACAACGCGCTGAGACGTCCGCCCGTATAGGTTGTCTCATTAAAATCTTTTTCAACCAGACCTGAGTTGTTGGCCTCAAGAAAATTGACTCCTGTGAAATCTGAAATCCTGGAACCCACCAGGGCGTCACCAGCAGCGGCTGCAGCGGCAACACCAGAGGCACTCTGAAAACCAGCGCGACGCGTGGAAACAGGGACGCCGTTTGATCGAACCGTACCTGCTTCTCGGAACCTAGCACTGACAGATGCATCCCGGGTACCCTGAACGTTATCAATATATCCACCTTTGTTATCTACATAAACAACACCGCGCAATGTGATGTTATCTGTTGCAGTCAGGTTAATCATACCGGTGACATTGTTACTCATTTCACCCGATTTGGTTAATGCCGTACCCAGTTTTACACTACCATAAGTATCGGAGGGATCTGGCTTGTTAGTAATTAAACGCACCGTCCCTGCCTGGGAACTGGCGCCGAATAATGTCCCCTGAGGTCCGGACAGGGTTTCTACCCTTGCCAGGTCAGCGGCGTATACGTCCAGGTTTCTTCCGGGTTGTGCCAGGGGTTGTTCATCAAGATATAAGGCGACGTTAGGTGCCAGGCCTGCCACCCCTGCCGTGGTCAGATTGGGGGTGGTCGAGGCCACGCCTCGAATATAGATGGTATTTTGACCTGGCCCACTGCCACCTGCAGTAATTCCCGGTAATTGCAACATATAATCTGTAAAATTCGTTACGCCCACTTCCGCGAGGGCATCTTCTGTTAGAGCAGAAACTGAGATTGGAACATCCTGCATGGATTCTGGTCGTTTGGTCGCGGTGACCACGATTTCTTCAATCTGGGCATGGGCATTTGATACCACGGTGGTTGCGGCAATTGCGCCTATAATGGCCTGGCTCATTTTACTTCGTTTAAACATTGATTTCCCTTTATGTATATAGACATTTTAATATTTGAACTCTAAATATTAATAATTTGATAATTTATGATAATCTGAAAAATAATATATTTATTAATGCTTTATAATAATGAAAGGAGAAGAAATAACAATTTGATATCTAAGTTTTTATCTCTTTTATTAAATTTATGTTTATTTATAATTTTTTATCTACATAGAAAAAAATTACAACCTGTTGTTTTATATATATTTTTTGCTAAATGAGGAATTTTGTGTCAACTCAAATTGAAGAATTAACTGATTTCAATGAATCGTCATTGGATGTCCACCCCCATGTATTTTTTCCATCGGTTGTCATCATTTCGATATTTATCCTGTTCACTCTGTTTAATCTGGATACTGCTGAGGCCCTGTTTTCACAGCTTATGAATGGCGCTTCATCGGTATTTGGCTGGTTTTTTATCCTGGGTGTACAGTTATGCCTGTTATTTTGTATGTACTTGGCCATGAGCCGGTTTGGTCACATAAGAATAGGTGGTGTCGATGCCAGGCCGGATTATACCCGGCGTTCCTGGTTTTCTATGCTGTTTTGTGCAGGCATGGGGATTGGTCTCATGTTCTGGGGTGTTGCCGAACCGTTGAGTCATTTTCAAAACCCGCCTCAGGTTGAAGGCCTGACGACTGAGGCCGCGATACGCGCCATGGATCTGACATTTCTGCATTGGGGCATACATGCCTGGTCTATCTATGCCCTGGTTGGCTTATCGCTTGCCTACTTCAGCTTTAATAAAAAGCTCCCACTGACCATCAGAAGCGCATTTTACCCGGTACTGGGAGACAAGATTCATGGCAGACTGGGTAACACCATCGATACCCTGGCCGTTGTCGCGACCTTATTTGGGGTAGCGACCTCACTTGGACTGGGCGTCTCCCAAATTAATACCGGACTGAATTACCTGTTCGATGTGGAGATATCCAAGGGTATCCAGATAGGTTTAATTGTCTTCATTACTTCACTTGCCACCATCTCGGTGGTCTCCGGTCTGGATCACGGTATTTTAAAGTTGAGCCGGTTTAACTTTAATGCAGCCCTGATACTGTTAATGTTCCTCATCGTATTGGGCCCAACATTGTTTCTTTTGAAGAGTTATGTCCAAAACATCGGACATTATTTACAAAACCTTCTTACTCTGGGCAGCTGGACGGAGACCTATAGCCGGGACCCAGGCTGGATCAGTAACTGGACGGTATTTTACTGGGCATGGTGGATTGCCTGGTCTCCTTTTGTCGGAATGTTCATTGCCCGCATATCCAGGGGCCGTACGGTACGTGAATTTATCCTGGTGGTTTTATTTGTTCCTTCTGTATTAACCTTTATCTGGATGACCACGTTTGGCGGCACTGCGATAAATAATGTTATGGGGGGTGATAGTACGATACTGGTGGCATTGGATCAGAATGTCGCCACTGCCCTGTTTGAATTACTACGCAGTTTCCCGTTAGTCAGTATCACTTCATTTATCAGCATCATCCTGATATTTGTTTTTTTTATCACCTCATCTGATTCCGGCTCCCTGGTAATTGATATTATTACTGCCGGAGGCAACCTGGATCCACCTGTCAGACAACGGATCTTCTGGGCGGTGACTGAAGGGGTGGTAGCGGCCATATTGTTAATCGGCGGTGGCCTGACAGCGCTCAGGGCGGCCACCATCAGCACCGGCCTGCCATTTCTTATCGTACTGATTGTCATGGCCTATTGCCTGCTCAAGGCATTTCAGAAGGAGATGCCGCCGTATTATTACGATGGTAATGAAATTACTGAAGTATCACGTGAGTAGTTAATCCTCTTCAGGCAATTCAGGGCATTCAAAGCGTGTCGCCTGGGTCAATGAATAAATATACATAATACCACCGTGTGGACGATTGACATTTGCTTCATAGTATATGTAATCAAATATTTCGTCGGCAGTGTCTGACGGGACAACCACTGTGAGAATTTCCCTTTCTGATTGTGCCCCTAATCCACGATAGGCCAAAGGTGTGATCTTGCCCACTCCCCTGGCAGTCTTGATATCACAAGTCATCAGGTCATAATCATCCTTCAGCTTTTTCGCCATATCATGGGCTACGCCCTTGGGAAAGATGCAGGTGATCAGTTTTTGCGGAAATATTTCCATGTTATTCGTTGGTCTCTGCTGGGCCAATGGTAGGTCTGGCCAATTTTTCGGCAATCTCTTCCGGAATGTATGTCGCCGCCTTTTCCAGATGGGTGACATACATGATCCCCATACCCGGTGTATCCAGTTTTCCGGCGATGTACATCTTTTCGAAGATCCAATCTATCTGATTGGTGGCCACAATGATATTGATGACCTCCTTTTCAACTTCAATGGCAAGACCAAGGACACCCAGCCTTTCTCTCACGCCACCGCCTTTTGCAAAATACACGGTCGCACCCTGTGCGCCGACTTCCTGAGCGGCCCTGATAATATCATCTGCAGCCCCTCGCTGAATGACACAGGTGATTAATGCCACATCGGTCAGTATTGTAATCTCACGCTTACTCATGTTGTGACTCCTTCTTCTTCCAGATCCAGCTCTTCATCTTCTTTGGCATGCCGTTGCTTTACTTTCCACTGGATCCATAGTCCTGTTGCTAATACCGATATGATTGGACCAATAGAGGCCATGGATAAGATTCCAAACCCTTCTACTGCTCCAACCGCATTGCCAAACCCCAGCCCCATTGCAAGCACCAGTGGCACGGTAACCGGCCCGGTGGTGACCCCGGCGCTGTCCCAGGCGATGTTGACGAATTCTTCCGTAGACAACCAGGTCAAAAATACCGCTATGGTATAGCCGGGGATAATCAACCAGGCGATGGGAATACCAAAGATGATCTTTAATACACCCAGGGCGATTCCGGTACCCACGCCGAACGATACGGCATACATGAGTAATGATTTACGAAATGCCCCATTGGTAAGGTTTTCCACGGTCAGTCCCAGGGCATTTAATGCAGGTTCCGCCAGGGTGGCACCAAACCCCAAAAGCCAGGCAAAGATCAATGCCACAAATAAACCAATGGAAAACTGAAATAAGGGGGAACCAGTCACCTCTGATAACTGGGTAAAGGCTGCGGGCACCAGACCACCTGACTGGCCGCCGAGTTTTGCCAACCCATAACTTAGTCCGACATTAAATATGATCATCCCCAGCACGCACAGGGTAATCCCATAGGTGATCTCACCCTTATGCCGGATCTTCTCCCTGAGTACAAAGATCATGACAAATATCAAAAATATTACCAGTGGCACAATTGCACGGAAACCCAGTATAACTTCAAGTCCCGGGGTGCGTTCATACCAGGCCAGGACATCCACTGCACCGGCAGATGCATTTGCCGCACTGATGATTTGTTCCGGTGATATGGTCTGGGAGACATATAATGCAAGTACCTGCACCCCAATGATGGGAAAAAGAGATGCAAGCATGACGATGCCAAATCCTGATAATGAGGAATTACCTTTACCCGCCGCTGCGGCTATACCTATCCCCAGAGATAACACCAGGGGTACTGTCACTGGCCCGGTAGTCACCGCACCGCAGTCCCAGGCAAGCCCTAGTACTTTGGACAACTCTTCTGAAGTACTTAACCAGGCGGTCAATGCAATGGTCGGTAATAAGGTCAAATAGACAAAGGGTTTGAGGCTCCAACCGTAAAGAAAACGTACAGTGCCAAGCACCGCAGCAATCCCCACGCCGATGCCGACCATGAGTACCATGACATTCGCCCAGTCATTCAATAAGGCATATAAATACGGGGCCTGATTCACATCTACAATGGAGCCGGCAGTCTTTAATGCACCAATGGCAGGTTCGGCAAAGGTCACACCAATACCCAGAATAAAGGCAATCAGCATCACCACAGGCAAATGGGCCTTGGCAGGTAATGCAGTACCTATGGTTTCACCAAAGGGCATCAATCCAACCTTAAGCCCCTCCATAAAAAACATCAGGCCAATAATAACGGACAGTATCCCTCCTGTGATGATCCCGGAGTCGGTAACATTTTGTTTTAATATTAGGAGCTGGAACAGGACCAGATAGACGGCCAATGGCACAACAGCCTTAATTTGTTCAGCAAGCCGCACACTGACATAGGGTTGTAAAATTCGATATACATCAATGCCCCGTAGTGTCAGCTTAGGGGCAACATACGGCAGATCATTGCCCTTTTCATCCTGCTCAATCTTTGGTGCAAGGGCATTGTAGCTCAGCTGCTGCTGTTCTAATGAAACCTGACGTAAAAAATCCCCAAAACGTATTTGGCGTTCCATCCAATCTCCCCTGTTACCTCTTAATTTGAGTTGTAAATCAGTATACCGAATTTTACATATAAATGCCGGCAGGTTAGTCTAATGATTCACTTTCATTCAATATAAGATTTAAAGTAAATATGAGGATATTATTAGTCCACAGATATGGATATTTCCACATCATGTAAAGTAGCAAAAACAGGCCGATTGTCACTGATTAAAATAAAATTTAATCAAAATATAATTATGACAGTTTAATACCTGTATTTATAAAAATCTGTCATTTTACTCACCAGAAGAATTACCCTAAAATCGATCAAAAGATTAGTAATAAATTTCACTATTTCGAGGGGTATTTATGAAACTCAGATCCATTCTATTAAGTTTAACGCTGGGGGTCTTTTTTTCTAATTTAAGTGCGCAGGCAGTATTTGACGATACTCTGGAATCTGTCACGGGCACCATCAGTGACATTACTGATGAACTATTACCCGGTATCACGAATATCCGAGTGGGTGTTGGACCTGCCCTGTCACCGAAATATGAAGGTGATAACGATTACAATATCTCTATTGCCCCACTGATTTCATTTCATTACCGAGACCTTATTTTCGTAGACAATAATCATATCAGAGTGAATATTCTTGGCAGCGATTCCTTAATTAAAAGTGAAAAATTAAAAGCAGGTCCTTCACTGGGAGTTGATTTTGGACGTGATGAAGACAACAGTGTCGATCTAACGGGTCTTGGCAATGTGGGAACCAGTGTGGAACTAGGTGGGTTTGTAAGTTACCAGGAAGGTCCAACCCGTGCCCGGATCCGGGTCAGGCAAGACGTCGCCAGTGGCCACAACGGTCTTGAAATCATAGGCGATTTTCGGATTCTGTTCTATAAAACAGAGAAAACCACCATTATTACAACCATTAAAGGTACCTGGGTAAATGAAACCTACATGGATTCATTTTTTGGCATCATCCCTTTTCAATCCACCCAGTCCGGACTGACCGCCTTTGATTCAGGTTCAGGTTTTAAAGATGTTGGAGTCAGCGTCACCTCCAGTTATCTGTTCAACGACAAATGGTCATTTGTATCGAATATTGGGTATAAACAACTTCTTGGTGATGCCAAGGACAGCCCACTGGTGCAGCAACGGGGCAGCAAAAGCCAGTTTGTAGGCGCTGTATTTGCCGTTTATACCTGGTAACTTAATTAATAATTCAAAAACTCTTATTCGGTGTCTTGCAGGACCAGAGATTAATTTATAAAAAGATTTTCTACAGTAATTAAATTAATGTAGATATATGACTGGTTCTACAGAAAAAATTACTGACTTAACTAATTGGTTACTGGACACCACATTTGCTAACTACAAAGTAGCAACACTGGTATCTGAATGTTGTGAACGACTGCTGGCTGCCGGTGTTCCCCTGTCCAGGGTATAGGCACGATCCAGGTGCAGGTGTGCGTTATGATATCCACCCAGTTTCGAGACTTCTCCCTTAAGGCTCGAGTAAAAACTCGTTTTCACCAGACAACAACTCCCCACATATTAATTCATTTAATTCTAGATTAAATGATGCTGAATACCGGCAAAGAAGTCCAGATTGACGCTTCTATAAACTCTAAAATAGGGTGAAATAATGGATTCAGGGACATGTTCCGGCTCGACATCCCCTGCCCCGATAGTCCAGGGTGTCCTCCAGATCGACCGGGACAAAACCGTTTCGGTTAGGCATTTTTACCTTCGGCAAAGAATTTTTGTCCATTATCACATTCTCTTGAATGATATCGTTTTTATACAAAATGAACGCTGTCAGAGAATAAACATCGTCGGGCGAGAGACGTTGGGAAGGTTCTATGGAAATATTGTAATTATTAGGCGGCATGGCGCGGTAGATAAAATCCCAGATGGTAGTCGCGAAGGGCCAGTAAGCGCCGACAGACTTCATTGGTTCAAGGGTACCTATGGTCTCCTGACCACCCACCAGTTCAGGCGCTGCGGGTCCTCCATGAAGGTCAGCACCGTGACAGGCGGCACAGTGCTGCATATAAATATTCTCACCTGCCCGGGCATTACCACTTCCCTCGGGTAGTTCGTCGCCATCCGGTCCCACAGCGATGTCCCAATCCTGAATCTCCTGCTGTGTCGGTGTCCTCCCCAGGTGATCATAGACACGTTCCTGTGCCTGGACACAATTGAATGCGCCCAATATTAAAAATATAAGAACTAAACTAGACTTCCCAGATGGCATTTTTTATGGCTCCGTCTGCCTGGATATGCCAGGGTTGTATGGGATTGAAATGCCCCCGGCTGTCTTTTATCGCCAGCCAGTAATCGGTATTCACGCTATAGATTTGATTGAGCTCAACCAGGGCCGGTTGCACATCACCACGCTCATCGGTGGCACGGGACATCAAAATGGCCTCACCCCCCTGCCATTTCCAGGGATAGTAAAACCGCGTATGGGCAAAGCGGTGTATGGGTTCCAGCAACTGGGCATCTTCCCAGTTTTTACCCCCATCGGTAGAGACCTCAACCCGGCTGATGGCTCCCCCGCCGGACCAGGCCAAACCTGAGATGGGGTGAAACCCTTTTGCTTCCAGTGTTCTACCCCCTGATGGATAGGTGATCACAGAATTCACGCCCATTTCAAATTCAAACCAACGGCCTTTGCCATCGGGTCTTAAAGTCGTATGCCCTGGATTATCAGCATGTTGCATCCAGGGTTGATCACCCACTTTGATACGCCGTAACCATTTCACATTGGCAGGCCCTTCATAGCCAGGCGTCACCAGGCGTAACGGGAAACCCTGCTCCGGCCTGACGGGTTCACCGTTCTGGCCCCAGGCCACAATGGCATCTTCAATGGCCTTGAATAGAGGGATACTCTTGGAGCGTCGCTTGGCTTCCGCCCCCTCTCCCAGGATCCACCTGGCACCGTCCTTTATCCCGGTTTCTTTTAGTAACAATGACAACGGCACACCGGTCCAGAGACTGGTACTACATTGTCCATGGGTACGCTGTACAGTGGCATCGGGACTGCGCCTCTCAGGTGGTGCAGCATTGTAGGCACACTCTACAAAATGCACCCGGGTTACAGAGGGAAAGCGTTTTAGTTCCTCCATGGTAAAGATCAATGGGCGCTCCACCATACCATGGATCATGAGCTTGTGTTCTTTGGGGTCGATATCCGGGATGGCACTGCCGTGATTAACATTATAGTGTAGCGATGCCGGGGTAATGATCCCGTCCACATCCTGGATAGGTGTAAATATGTCATCAGTGGCCCGATGCCGTCTGGGTTTATAGGTTCGAATGGATGTTACATACCGGGAGCGCTGTCCATACTCTCGCACGTCCGTGGGTGTGCTGGGTTCATACCCCAGGCTCCAGTAATCATTATTCTGTTGTTCCAGTGTCTGTGCGACAATCGGTTTGACACCACCTACCGCCAGACCGCCCACCACGGCCGCACTGCTTTTAAGGAAACGCCTGCGTGCTGTTTTCAATGGCTGGTCCCCCTCGATAACCTGAGTATTTAAAATACAATGAAATGCCATTATCCGAAATATTCATGGGAATATGGCTTGAAAAATAGCTGACGCTAAGCGCTTGTTAATCTTCATTAAAATCCAGAAACATCTCATTTGCAGTAACAATTCTTGGGGCCAGACCCTGCTCATAGACATACCGCCCAACGGCATCAATAGTCCCCCGGTTGGCAGCCAGGCCGTATGGCCAGTAATTCTTTCCTAACGCCCGCCATGCCTCTTCCACATGATCGATCAACCAAGGTAAGGTCAGGTGCAGGGCATCGGTATCATAAAATTTTGCAGTAGCCACGTCTCTTGCCTCACAGAAGGCCTTGAAGAGATTTTCAGCGACCCAGGGGTTTGCTTCATAAAGCGTCTTTTTAATGACAATGGTATGCATGATGGGAAATATGCCAGTACGTTTGTAATAGTCCTGTTCAACAGATTTAAACACAGGGAAAAGACGTTGAATTTTTTCTGAACCCTGGATGAAGATTTCCGGCAGATAAATGGAAAACAGCGCATCCAGTTCATCGTCCATGAGCATACCTTCCAGTGTTTTACCCTCCGGCAAATATTCCAGATTTATTGCATCCGGCAGATCTAAAGGGATCAAGGGTGTCTGTGTTGGTGTTGTCAAACCACCCATATACCAATGCATGTCTGCTGCAGATACACCATAGTCGTCCTGCAACATTCCTTTAATATAGGTTGCGGCTGTTGAACCATATTGTGTGGTTCCGACCCGCTTGCCATTAAGGTCCTCTGGTTTCTCTATGCCTGCATCTGCACGGACATAGATACACGAATGGCGAAAAAACCGTGACACTGGCACTGGAATAGCAATGAATGGACAATCACCCCGTGCATTTAAAGCTGAGAAAGAGGCAAGAGAGAGTTCACATACATCGAACTCCTGGTTATCGAGCATGCGGGGAAACATGATACGGGGCCGAAGTACTTCAATGTCGAGTTCAATACCTTCAGCTTTCACCTCACCATTGATCAGGGCGCGGGTACGGTCATAATCCCAGAAGGCGATCTTCAAGTTTAAATCAGACATCTAACACCATTAATATAACCAAAATCTCTTAATCCATTATTCTAATCAAGTAGGGTATAATCCAGCTTGAATGACGATTTATCATTCTTTGACTAATTATACTAACATACTCTAGTATTACCTGACTCTGTGCAGATTTAACGTATATATGGAGTGCATGAATGGCAGAAAAATCCTATATCATCGATGACCGGGGAAAAAATCTTTTTCTGCTGGACCGTATCGCCTATGTCTCCGAAGAACTCCATGATAAAGAAATGGAACGTATCTTCGGTCGCTGCTGGATCTATGTGGGCCATGCATCGGAAATAAAAAATCCCGGAGACTTCCAGAGCCGTTATGTCGCCGGGCGGCCTGTCATCTTCTGCCGCAACCAGGCGGGCGAAATTAAATGCTACTTCAATACCTGCCGGCACCGCGGCGCCGTGGTGTGTGTTGAGCGTAGCGGTAATAAACGTAACTTCCGATGTGTGTATCACAGCTGGGCATATGATCTGAATGGCAAACTAGTGGGTCTGCCCGGCGAAGACGCCTATTCCGGTGAATTTAACCGTGATGAGCTTGGCCTTCGCAGCCCTGCCCGCTTTGACAGCTACAAGAACTTCTGGTTTTTGTGCCTGGACCCCGATGCCCCTTCACTGGAAGACTACCTGGCAGGAGCAAAGGAATATATTGACCTCGTTGTAGACCAGTCTCCCTCTGGGAATATGGAAATCATCTCCGGTACCCAGGAATACGATATCGCCGGCAACTGGAAGCTGATGGTGGAAAACAGCGTGGATGATTATCATCTCCCCTCCACCCATTCCACCTGGCTGAAATATATGATGAACTCCGGGGTGAAGATTGAAATGCCCAAAGAAGGCCTGGTACTACCCAAGAGCGGCAAGGCCATCGCCCTGGGTAACGGTCATCTCACCACGGACAACCTGAATTACCGTGGCCGGCCCGTGGCCGCCTGGATACCCATCTATGGTGAGGCGGCCAAACCGCAGATGGCGGCCATACGCCAGGAACTGGAGGAACGCCTCGGTCCAGAACGGGCCCAACGGGTGGCCAATACCAACCGTAACCTGGTGATCTTTCCCAACCTTGTCATTAATGATGGGTCCTCTGTGACTGTTCGTACCTTTTATCCAAACGGTGCCGGTAACATGCATGTCGTCGCCTGGGCACTGGGGACAATTGAGGAAGACCAGGATGCACGGGCCAGGAGACTGGATGCCTTCCTCACATTTTATGGCCCCGGTGGATTTGCCACCCCTGATGATGTTGAGGCACTGGAGATGGTCCAGCAGGGCCTTAAAAACTGGCGCGAAGACAGGTGGTCTGAAATGTCACGGGGTATGGGGAAACCCGATGAAGACCAATTAAACAGTGATGAGCACCACCTGCGTACCTTCTGGCGCCGCTGGAACGAACTGATGACGGAAGCTTAACAATGGGCAAGACAGAAAACGTAAGCTATGAAGCGGTACAGGAATTCCTGTATCACGAGGCCGCCCTGCTGGATGCCTGGAAGCTTCAGGAGTGGGAAACACTGTTGACCGAAGATGCAACCTACTACGTCCCGCCTAACGATCAACCAGATGGAGACCACCATAATACCCTGTTTACCATCGCTGATGATCGGGAACGTATCCGCCAGCGGGTCATCCGCCTGATGGATCCCAGTTGCCATGCAGAATTCCCCCATTCCCGCACCCGGCGCATGATTAATAATGTACAGATATCAGATCGAAATGGAAATGAAATAACGGTCAATGCCAACTTTGTCTGCTACCGGTTCCGACGCCACGAACGTGTGAGAGAATATGTCGGATCTTATAAATACCGGCTGGTATGCATCGATAACTCATTTTTGATCAGGGAACGCAGAGTAATGGTTGACGCCGAAGAACTCGGTTCACTGGGGTCGGTAAGCTTTATTTTATAATTATAAATTCGAGACTGAAAGCTATGGGTACACTTATGAATTTGTATGCACAGTTTCTGATCATTTGTCTAATTTTCATTGCAATCATCATACCTGTGAGTGCACAACAACACCCTCCAAACGGACCCCATATTCCTGCTATCACCTTGACCGGCGGTACACCCTCGCCGGAACAACCGCCTCCACCGGGCCCCAGAGATATTGCCTCAACCTGGAACACGGATCAGGTTGGCTATAACGACCTGCAGGGTCGCTCAGCCTACCAGCCATTGATCATCAACCAGGATGGTCACCAGATAGCCTACGTTGGCCACCACAATCAGAAAGCTTTATTGAACCCCCTGACCGGGCAAATGGAAAAGAATGGCACGTCGATCCTGGACGTTACCGAACCCGCCGACACAAAGTACCTGGCGCACATACCCACGGGCAGTGGGCGCGGTGAAGGTGGCTCACAGATGGTCCAGGTTTGTAGCGGTTCCATTCTACCGCACGGCGTGGATGGGGAATGGTACCTGCTCCGATCCTACGGCAGGCAGGCACACGAGATCTGGAACGTTACCGACCCTGCCAGACCGAAGAAATTAACTACGATCATCGACGGTTTGTCGGGTACACACAAGAACTGGTGGGAATGCGATACCGGGATCGCCTACCTCGCGGGCAGACGTCCCAATGATGGTTGGACCGGCGGTAATCACATGATCATTTTTGATCTCAGCGACCCGGCGAGACCACGGTATATCCGGGACTACGGCATGCCTGGCCAGCAACCCGGCGCAACCAGTTTCATTGGCCACCATGAAGGTGGTGAAGGGATGCACGGCGCCATCTCTGCCGGTACTGTTAAGAACCGGGTCTATATGGCCCACGGCACTGGTCATAATGGTGTCGTGATCATCGCTGATCGACAAAAGCTACTCACAGAATTTACCAACCCTGAAAGACCAACAGAAGAAGAAATGTATGTCCCCATGGTGGGTCATATGGTCATGTCACCAGACCAGGGAGGACACACTGCATTTCCCATCTTCAACCAGCCAACACCCGGCTTTCAGACACACCCGGTAAAACGCAACCGCGACCTGTTACTGGTTTCCTCTGAAGCAGGACGATCAGATAACTGCGCATCCAACTTTCCTCCTGAAGAGCTGGTACAAGGCCGCTCGGCACCCCAGTTGGCATTCATCGTCGATATTACTCATGAGACTGCGCCCTGGAACCTGTCGACACTACGGATACACGAGGGTGACTTTTGCAAACGCGGCGGCAGGCACGGGGTACATTCATCTACTGAATCATTCTACTCACCCTATTATGGGAAACTGGCTATCATTGCCTACTTCAATGCCGGTATTCGGGTCTGGGACATCCGCGATCCCTTTGCTCCACAGGAGGTGGCCTATTTCATTCCCGCTCCCAATGAGAATACAATCCCCACCTGTTCCAATGCCGAAACAGAAGAAGGTGGTGAGTATGGATTTGAATCACCCGCCAGCACCTGCCGGCGGGTAGGCGTGATTAACAATGTCGAGGTGGATGATCGAGGCCTGATCTATGGCACAGACCGTCCGGGAGGAGGACTGCATATTGTCGAACTTAGGGGTTTCGCGCGGGACATTGTTTCGAGTCCGCACTAGTCTTATTTACTATTGATACTATATTTGATCTTCTGCTGTATTGATTTCTGCATAAATCTCACTAGTACCATCTTCCTTGAGTAGTAACACCTGGTAGGGCATAAACTTGTCACCCATTTCCATGCCGGGGCTGCCCACGGGCATGGCCGGAACGGCCAGACCAATTACATTATCGGGTTTCTCGCTTAAAAACTGTTGGACAAATTTTGCCGGGATGTGGCCTTCAAACACATAGCCATCGGATGACACGGCGGTGTGACAGGATTGATACTGGGGACTGATACTGTACTGGGACTTGATTGACGCAAGATTTTCTGTGTCATGGGTATGGGCTGCAAATCCATTCATTTCCATGTGCTCCACCCATTTTCCACAACAACCACAGGTGGGACTCTTGTAGATATTTAGTGAAACCTGTTCCTGTAAAGCTGAATTACTGCCAGTGAATTTTTTCTCGTTTTCGACGTCCGTGCAGGCAGTTAACATTAATAATATGGATATAACGAGCCAGTAATATCTATCGGTTCTTAATGTGGTATTAACTAGCATTTCTGAATAATAATCTCTGCATAATCAACTATTTTCATCTTTTACGATTTTACCCTAAGGGCAATATTCTGACACTAACACCTGGAAATATAATTATTGATTTTCTCTCTATAGTCATCAGGGATCGCTATTACCTTATTGTCTGGTCGATTAATTATGCAGCAAACCAATAAGGCATTAAAGGACTCTATTTCCCTGTCTTTCTTTCCAATTATTTTATAGGCAATAGAGCTTTTGCCCATTTTTTCCACATATACGTAAATTTCAAGACTGTTCATCGGGGTCAGCATGGATTTGATGTTCATTTCGATATGAACAAATGGTGTCCCCATTTTCTGATCGTTATTTAGTTCATACCAGTTCAATCCAATTACATCCTTGAACCAACCTTCTATCGCTTCAAGTGAATAATTCAGGTAATTACCAGTATAAACTATTTCGGCAGCGTCAGTATCGCTCCAGTTTATGGTTTTTTGATGTACATAAACCATTTGATACAAATTAAAAAATAAATCGAATTATTATTCTTTTAACTTATATCTTTGGATTTTACCTGTGGCCGTCTTGGGTAGAGAATCGACAAACTCAATCCAGCGTGGGTACTTCCAGAGTTCAATTTTGGATTTTACAAAGTCCTGCAGTTCTTTTTTCAGTCCATCATCGCCTGCAACGCCGTCTTTCAGGAACACAAATGCCTTTGGCTTCAGGTTACCACTGTCATCCTCGTGGGGGACGATGGCAGCTTCGAGGACTTTATCATGGGCAATTAATGTCGCCTCTACTTCAAAAGGTGAGACCCAGTTACCACCACTCTTGAACATCTCATCTTTTCTTCCACAATAATGGTAATAACCCTTCTCATCCCGATAATACTTGTCTCCGGTAAAGGCCCATCTTCCCCTGAAAGTATCTTTCGTCTTTATCCTGTTATTCCAATACCCTTCAGGTGCAGTAGGACCTGAAACCAGCAGCTCGCCAATCTCTCCGTTTTCCTGAACCTCTTCCCCTTCTTCGTTTACCAGCTTTAGTTCATACCCGGGGACATTTTTACCGGATGTGCCATAATTTATGTCACCCTGCTGGTTACTAAGGTAAATATGAAGCATCTCCGTAGAGCCTACGCCATCTAAAATATCTACATTAAATATTTTTTTCCATCGATTACCTGTTTCCTCAGGCAAGGCTTCTCCTGCAGATACACATAATCTCATTTTTAATTGTTCTTCAATGGGATTTTCACTTAACTTTGCAAGCATCGCAGCATAAAGAGTTGGTACTCCATAGAAAATACTGGGGTTATACTTCCTGATATAATCAATCGCTGCATCAGGTGTTACGCGATCATGATACAGGACTATCGATGCCCCAGCACCCAAAGGAAAGGCCATACCATTACCAAGACCGTATGCAAAAAACAGTTTCGCCACGGAAAACACCACATCATCTTCGTTAATATTAAGGACATTATTACCATACAACTCTGATATCCAGTATAAAGACGAGTGCCTGTGCATAACACCTTTTGGTGTACCGGTAGAACCGGATGAATAAAGCCAGAATGCAACTTCATCCCTGAATGTTTTAACAGCTTCAAATTCGTTCGATTCTTCTTTCAACAAATCGGATAAAGTATCATACTGTCCAATCTCACCACCTGAAATGATAATTTTTTCCAGGTATGGAAATTCATTTATGACCGGCTCAATGACTTCATACAGACTTTCACTGATAAACAATACCCGTGCCCTGCATTCATTGAGGATCTGAAGGTAGTGTTCTTTCGTTAGCAGAGTATTCAATGTAACGGGGATAATACCCGCCTTTATACATCCCCAGAATACAACAGGATTATCAAACGTATCCTGTAAAATCATGGCTATGCGCGTTTCCTGCTTTAAACCTAACGTCCGTGTAAGATTCGCGACCTTGTTGACGTTTTCATAAAGCTCTGAGTATGAGTGTTCACCATCCTTATCTATAAAAGACGTTTTGTCTGCACGACCTTCTTGCATATGCCTGTCAATAAAATACGTGGCAGCGTTAAACTCCCTGGGCAAACTTTCTTCATCGACAACCAGATTTTTATCTACTTTTTCAACCATTTATTTAAAACCTCATATAAATTGATATTGTCTGAAGATGATTTTCATACACGTCAAATACTCAAGTAACCTGGCCAGCGGCTTTCAGTTGCCTGGTTTTATTATTTAACCAGAGGATCGCTACCGCACAGAAGATACCTGGTACAGCCAACATTATGAATATCTGGAATACCGGTAGACTTGCGGCCATGGCTGCCCCGATGGCCATTGGACCAAATATGGCCCCCAGCCTGCCTATGGACAGGGCGGTTCCCATCCCTGTGGCACGTATCACGGTAGGATAATAGGCAACGGTAATGGCATTTAGTGCAAAGGCTCCGCCCATTAATGTGGCACCATTGAGAAAGATCACCATCATCGCCCAGGACAAACTGCCCCCCAGGGTGCCGATCAACATGGTACTCACTGTAGCCAGGACATAACCAATACTAACAGGCCAAAAACCAATCTGTTTATCGAGCGCCCTGGCAAAAAGCAGACCGCCAACAATTCCGCCGGCATTAAATGAAACAGCCGTATAGATCCCGCCTGACAGTCCCAGGCCGGCATCTCGCATCACTGTTGGTAACCAACCCAATACGGAGTACATCATCATAAAATTAGCCCCGTATAACAGCCAGATTGCGAAGGTACCGGGTGCACGGCCATCCTGAAATATTTCCAGCAGGGGTGTTTTTTTGGTCTGACTGGCTTTTAGTTCATCAACAGCATAAACCGTCCCTTCCACGTTCTCATGATTAGGATCGATTTTTTTCAATGTCTCTCCTATTCTACTATCGGTATTATCTTTCGCTGCAAGATACCTGAGCGATTCAGGCAAAAACAGGAATATTACGACCACCATTAGTATTGGTGTGACCCCACCAAGGACAAATACCGAGGGCCAACTATACATGGCAATTAACTTCACACTTAACATACCGCCCAATACTGCCCCAAACGGGAAACCGGCAAACATCAGGGTCATGAGAAAGGCCTGCTTCTTTTTGGGAGAATACTCGGCCGTTAAGGAGTTAATATTCGGCATTGCTGCACCGATTCCCAGACCAGTACAGAACCGGTAAATTAATAATTCATTCAAGGATGAAGATGTGGCCGCCATCAAGGAAAAGATACCCATGAGCAGACAGGATATGGCCGTTACCGGTCGTCGACCAATTTTATCTGCCAGGTTGCCGAATGTGATTGCGCCTACCATTAGCCCAAAAAGCCCGGCAGAATACAGGTTGCCGATACCCTGAGATCCAAAGCCCATTTCTTCTGACAAAAGCGGCGCAACAAATGCCACTGCCTGGGTATCAAAGCCGTCGATCATGGCAACAATGAAACATATTATGATGACCCTGTATTGATATTTACCGACTGGGCTCTCGTCAATAATCCTGGATATATTTATTTCTTTACTGGAGCCCTGGTTAGTTGTTTCGGTATTCATTCTTCCCCCTCAGGTATATTTTATAATCTACTTTGATATTTACTATTAAAATAACTAATTTAAGTATTTAGAATAAAGTCATTAATTGCCTGTAATGTCTTAACTTCCTGATCACGATGCGGAGAATGTTTACAGTCCTCCATCAATTCTGATCTAAAATCACCTTTAACCTTATTTTTAATTCGTTCTACCTGTTCCATGGTTCCATACTCATCATCGTACCCCTGAATAACCAATGTTGGAACATGAACATTCTCTATAAATTCCTCTATATTCCAGTCTAAAAAGCGTGGATCCAGCCACGCGTCGCACCAGCCATTAAAGGCCACATCAACATTATTATGGTACCTGGCAAGTTTTTCCCTGAAATTCTGGTTTTCATCATAGAATTTCCGGGCATCCTGAATGCTCTTAATACAAATCTCCTCAGTAAAAACATGAGGTGCAAACAGGATCAAGCCCTTTAACTTCTCATTTTCATGTGTGCCCGCATATATAATAGATACGGATGCACCATCACTATGACCCAGTAGGATAATATCCTGATCAAATAATTCCAGAATCTCAGGTAATACCGTATGCCCTTCATGATGCATGTATTCAATAGGTCTGGGTAAATCCACCGGGTCTGACTTCCCATACCCTGGCCTGCTGTATACAAACACATCGCAACCTGTACTATCAGATAACTTATCTGGAAAGTCCTTCCATAAACTGACTGATCCCAGGCCTTCATGCAACATTACAATTACCGGTCTGTCATCCCTGGTACTATTCGGTATCCATCTATACTCGATGTTTTTCCCTGATATCTTAATCAATCCCTCTTGTTCTAATTCCACAAATCCCCCAGAGAAACACCTATCAACCTGATGACCCGTAAAATAACTTACAGGTTTAACTTCCACTCCAATCCGATGGCTATATTCCCTTCCCGACCAACGCGATACTGGTTTGTACGAAATTCTGTAATTGCGAAAAATTGTTTAAATATTCTGAAACCAAGCTGAGTCTCTGTCACAATTGTATTGCGTCTGGTCCCGCCAATATTTTCATTAAAATTCTGATCCATAAAACCTGCAAGGTACAACCTGTCACTAATATAAGGAAAATTCATGGAGAAGGCGTGTGATATCTGCCATCCACCTCTATTACCAGTATCCATAATCTTTGCGGGAAATAATTGCACACTGTAGGTAAAGTTTAATGCCTTAAATAACTCCTGCAGTGAACTTGTTTGACTAACCCGCCACCTTAAACCCAGGTGATTATTGTCATTATTCGGTCCCTTTCGTAATACATGCTGATAAACCAGGTCCACAGGGTATTCATTGAAGGCCGCCCATCTAAAGGTTTGCTCTGAATTATTGAAATCAAACTTGTTTGAGTTACTGACTCCACGCAAGTTTACGTATCCAAAATAGGAAAAACGCTTGTTAACAACAATCAGCGTATCTATCGCCATGTCATAATCAGTCTGAACATCCGTGAATTTTGGATACAAATTGACTGAATTATAAAACCTTTCGATCCCCTGAGCATGAGCATCAGTGCCTTTCAAAAACGAAAGGCAAAGTGCTATTGCCAGGATCAAGTGTTTACGAGATGCAACACCCTCCTTGTGTATTCCAGCTAACATCTCTAATGTTTCGATAAATTAGCTTTCCTGTGCTACGAAGTTTCCATCACGCATTGCATAGGTAATTGGAAATTGCGCAATACATTTAGGATCATGGCTGACCATCACCACTGTTTTACCGTTTTGCTCTGCCAGGGACAGTAACAGCTGGGTGATATTGGTGGCATTTTTCTCATCCAGGTTACCCGTCGGCTCGTCTGCTAACAGCAATTGTGGGTCATTGGCAAGCGCAAGGGCTATACCAACCCTCTGTTGCTCACCACCACTCAACTGGTCCGGCCGTTTTTCACCTTTATGTGCCAGACCCACCAGGTCCAGCAATGCATGGGCCCGTTCCCGACACTCAGCTTCCTCTTTCCCTGCAACCATCATGGGTAATTCAAGGTTTTCAAATGCGGTCATGGTTGGTACCAGGTTAAAAAACTGGAACACGAATCCCACTTTTAAGAGCCGGTATTGTTCCAACCCTCTTTCGGTAGTCGTCGATATTTCCTGGTCTCCCACGCTAATATTCCCGGAGGTAGGATTGTCCACACCACCGATAAGGTTCATCAATGTGGATTTACCACATCCACTCGGTCCCATAATCGCAACAGCCTGACCGGACTTAACGCTGAAATCTACGCCTTTTAACGCAGATACTTCTTCAGCGGCAGTTTTATATACCTTGGTCAAGTTTGAGACATTAATATCAACACCCTGATTTGCAAATAAAGTTACATTGTCCATTTTTATACCCTTTAATCTAAATTCTAAAAAATAATTCTTTATTGATGTACCTGTCTGGTTTCTGACTTGAATACCCAGGCACTGATTAACCATGCAGAACCGGTGACGATAGCCAGAATAAACACGGCCAGACCCAGAGTCTGCTCTGATAGCACAAAATTTGTATTTAACATTTGAACTACAGATTTGATTTCACGTAATTCCCATACCCTGTTGGTCAATCCATAGCCTGCTATAAACGCGGTAATCGCGCCAATAACCAGGGCAATGATTGCAGGGGACAATAACATTGTCAGGATAAACTTACGTAATTGATCCGGTGATGTACCACGAATTCTCAGCAAGGCGAGACTTCTCTTGTCTTCCATGTAGTTTGCCATTGCGATGGCGAAAATAGCAATCAACGCCAGGGCAATGCCACCCACCAGATATATCTTCATATTCTCGATGGTCAATATGACAAACATATCGCTACCGACTTTTTCAATCTCCTCCGGTAAGGTATGGACTTCCAGAGGGACAACCGGGAAGGCTGCTGCCAATTCAGTGCGCAGTCTCTCCATTTCATCAGGATTGTTCAGCACGCGATTGTTTACTTTCAGCATGAGTACGGTCCTGGGAATAAAGACTTCCAGGTCCTGCAGGTGTGAACTACCTGTATCGGCAACCACATACGCTGCCTGGTCAAACAGGTAGTTGAGGTAATCAACACGGGATTGTACATAGCCCTCCCTGTTGGTCACACTCCTTGGAGGCATGCCCGGCAAATGGCCAAGTACACCTGCAGAAGGTACAGATACTGTATTACTGTCTTCGTCAACACCCAGGCGGATAAACCCACCTACTCCAGGCTCCCAGAAATCGGCAACAGCGGGAGAAAGTGCAACATCACCAGAGGCGACTCGATTGAGTATCTGGCTGTAGGTATCACCCACACCTAATTCATCTTCGGCGTAGGCAGTTTGATTATGATTTCCTACATCATGAATCAGATACAGGGGCACCCCTCTGGTACCAGCACCAGGCACATAAAAACTGGGCAGGAAGGCCTCAACCATGTAGCTTGCATTATCAATACCATCAATCCCCTTTACCTCATCAACAATATCCATCATTGAAGGGCCCAATCGTTCAAGCTGAGAACTTACAGAACCGCGTAAGTCATTGGCCTGCGCCAGGTCTGGGGAATTGAATGTAAAGTGCCAGTCACTGCCTAATTGTACCTGCGCTCCCCTGACGGCTTTATCTTCAAAGGTTTTGCTGGTCACCGTCGGGTATAGACTGATACTGGCCATAAGTGCCACCACCATTAAAAAGGCCACAGTACGGTGTGGCTTTGCAGCCATATGGCGCATAGACAACAGATACAACCTGCCGCCTATCAATTTCTGGAATGGCTTTAATAAAGTATCTATCAGTGCATGACTGGAGGCCAGTAATGTCACAATGCCATATAAAAATAACGGTAGCGCCAGAAAATCAAAGATCACTGCAACACCCTGGAAGCGTTCAGATGAAACAGTATCGAGTATGGAATAATTCAATACCCAACTGCCCAGGAACACGGCACCGGCGATTAAACAAATAAATTGTATAAAGCCAAATTTCACACTTGTTATAGTCTTTTCAGAACTGGCAAACCGACCAGATGCCTCAAGTGGCGAAATAGTAATGGCATATTTCACCAGCTTGGAGCTGACCAGCAGGGTCAGGAATAACGTAATGGCCAGAAAGATTAATGACATGATTATCTGCTGCGGTTGCAGCAGGATATCAAGTGAGAAATTACTGCCTTCATAGAAAAGCAGAAGTGCAACAGATCCTAAAATAATTCCACTGAGGCCACCCAGAAAACCCCCGGTTGAAATGGCACCCAGCAGGGTTTTTCCTAGCTGTGCCCCGGGAATACCACGAAGCCGCATTAAACCTAATCTCCTCCTCTCGTTCAGCATCAACAAGCCGGACAGATTAGAAGCAAACATCCAGCTCATCCATAACAACGGAATGGAAATCAGCAAAGTCACAATACCGATCACCTTGGCCATTTCCTGCATCTGCTGCAAAAGCACCTTGGTGGTACTGTCTACAACGTAACCGTTTGCACCTGCGGCCATTTCGGCATCATGGTGCTCTACAGGTTCATTAGGACCGTGGACATCCACAAACTCAGGTTCTGCGTCAAGCTGAGCAAGCTCCCCTTCATACAGATTTTTAACCTGTGGAGGCGCGCCCGCCTGTAGATGCGGTAACCAGAAATTGGGGCCTATGTACTCATTCTCAACAACTTCTACATTATTATCGTCAGAGTTATTTGCCTGGGCCACGTTAGCCAGCGACCTTAAGACATCTGCACTGATATTCACCAGGTTAGTCAGGGATTCATCCACGTCCCAGCCTGAAATTAATTCGTCACGGTTGAGTTTTGCCAGGTAAATTACTTCAGGTACATATTCACCCTTTTGCTCGTGCTGCATCATACCGCTTTCCATTTCCTCCTGGGTCTGCATCATGTCCATGGGTACAATCCCACGGGCAAGCAGGTCAAATTCCTTTAAGGATTCAGCGTCCCTGTCCTGGTCATAGGGCATGAGTAATACAGCACCGATTGGCGGTATATAGGCAGGGGCACCCATCTGGTCCATCAACCACCTGGAGAGTTCTTCACGGTCTAACCTTACCACCCCTTCCAGAGGGGTCTTGAAGACAGAGCGCTGGGCAATAGAATTTTTAACCTCAATACTGAACTCACGGGCACCCTGCAAGGCACGGAAGGCCTCACCCATGGCATTTTCAGGTCCCACCAGTGCCAGGATGGGCCGTATCTCACGGTTCCTGTCTTCATTGGTCATCTGCAGTTGGGGAGGTAGCAGACTGACGTCACTGGCAGCTACCAACGTTATCCACGGTGTCTGGAGTTGTTCTGAATCCACCAGTATCTCTGATATTTCCGGGGTCAGTTTTGCCCGTAATATGGCCAGGGACTCAACGTCTTCCACACCATCGACCGTTCTGATGCTGTCAATGACTTCCAGGTCCTGGGTTTCGGAACCACCGCTCTTAAAGACCGTGAAATCCCATGGTGTCCTGTCCAGCTGGCTGTCCACGTAGTCCTTTAAAGCATACCTTGATGCCATATTCACAAATGACAATAAACAGGCCATTAAAAATGTGACCAGGGCATAACTCCAGAATACCTGGCTGCCCAATACTTTGATTAATCGAAGAGATACTTGCATTTTCATAATAATCGTCTCAAATTTTTACTAGTTAAAAATAGGGTTAAAAAGGTTATATTAATTTAATTTCCAGGCGGTCTTACATCCGGATTATATTTATTGTAAGTACCGGCCTTAATCTGCTCCATGATCTGTTTATCATGCGGCCAGGGGTCCTGTATGTATGTCTCAAAGTTACCCGGTGCATTGATACCCGGTATCTCCGGGACCCACTCTGTAGCCAGTACCTGGTTCGGGTCGCCATAACGTGAGGCCAACGCACGTACCTGAGGGCTGTCCAGAGAGGACGACCGCCCCTTGTCCACTACCGTCACCCATTTGTCCGTACCGCGGATACGCATATTAATGGTATTGAAGTAGGTATGCTGATGATAACCATGGAAATTGGGTAGTTTATTTTCCTCTAGAAATTTCACCAGGCTGGGCGGAGGCGTCCCCTGCTCACCCGGATCATGCCAGACTGTAGCGCCCATTGCCCAATGGATAACGCCGTCACGTTCACGCTCTGCGGCGAGATGCCCGGTGGTAATGTCCGGCCT
Source organism: Candidatus Eutrophobius brisbanensis (assembly GCA_038131795.1). Classification (GTDB taxonomy): domain Bacteria; phylum Pseudomonadota; class Gammaproteobacteria; order Eutrophobiales; family Eutrophobiaceae; genus Eutrophobius; species Eutrophobius brisbanensis. The sequence continues at coordinate 1,381,186 of JAYPQE010000003.1, forward strand.
GAGGCCTTTAGGATTGGTTCCAAGGGCTGACTCGAAGTGCCAGAAATAGCCTGGTTCTGGATAATGCGGCCAGGTCTTTTCATGCATACCCGGCATCTTCATCAGGGTCCTGATCAGTTCACCATAAATACCGCCTCCCTTAACCTCCTGGAGATAGCCATTGTCCCAGACCTGTTCCATACGCGGATAAAATCCAATATGACTGGTATGGGAGACTATCTTGCCGTTTAAGCGGGCAATAGGACTGGCCGGGATATACTCCGGGACACTGGCCGGATAGTTCAGGGCATTGAGTCCATAACTGCCGAAGGCCTCCTGGGGAAACATAAACAGATGACCGCGCAGGTACACGCCGTCTTTCCAACGCTGGGCCTGCTCCTCGGTGACGTCCCACCACACATCGGTACCTTCCGGATCCGTCACTGTCACCTTATCAGTAGCCGCGATGGGCTCCATGGATAATTCTTCTGACATCAGCCAGACATCCGCCGGGAAATTACTGCGCGGGGACATAGCCGTCCACATATTGTCAAACCGGAACAATCCCAACCAACGTTCTTTATGGGGGTGAAAGCCTTCCCAGATAGGCCCGCCAATACCCCAGAACACACCCTTCACATCAGGATGCGCATCCATGTAATTATTGAGATAATCGTGAATGAATGTTCCAAAAAATGCATTGGCCTTCATTAATTTGCCACGGATTTCAGCCAATTCCGGCGGATACTCCACATCATGGGTAGGGTTACATAATTCATACAGGTCCGGCCGGTTGTTCTTTAAGTAATCATTGACGTTAAAGTGAAAACAGCCTTCTGCCCAGCCCTTGCTGGAATCTTCGATATTAAAAAAATCAACACTACCGCCGGATTCCTTGACGAAATTCCGTAGCCGCCTGGCCTCTTCCAGGGTGACACCGGCAATTTCATATTCATGCATGAGAATAGGCTCAACACCACGCTCTCTCAAGGCCTGCATGATGGCTTCAACATACAACTCCGAGCCTTCGGTAATACTGGAGTTAACAAAGATGGCCGTCTCACCGGGATTAAGGATACCAAAACCATGACCCAGAAAACCGTTCTTGTTAGCGGCGAATGCCCTGGCATAAGGCATGATATCTTCCACCGAGGAAGGCGGCGTCATGGTCGGATAGCTGGGCTCAGGATAGTCCTGACCGTTGACCGAGAAGGCCAGACACCAGACCGCAACCACCATATACAGGTGTAACATACTGCTGTTAAAGGAATGACTGTTTGGCCTAGACATTTCCTATCCCCTATGACTTAACCGCAATCAGTTCCGAGGAGGCCTGACATCTGGGTTATATTTATTATACGCACCAGCCTTGACCTGCTCCATGACATCCCTGTTATACGGCCAGGGGTCCTGTACGTAGGTTTCATAGTTACCCGGTGCATTGATACCCGGGATCTCGGGCACCCACTCCGTGGCCAGCACCCTGTCCGGGTCACCATAACGCGAGGCCAGTGCCCGGGTCTCTGGATGATCGAGAGAAGTCGACCGCCCCTTGTCCACCACGGTTACCCATTTATCTGTTCCCCGGATACGCATATTAATGGTATTGAAATAGGTATGTTGATGAAAACCATGGGAGGCAGGCAGTTTGTTTTCTTCCTCAAACTTCACGCCACTGGGTGGAGGTACGGCCAGAACACCCGGGTCATGCCAGACGATAGACCCCATTGCCCAATGGATAATGCCGTCCCGTTCACGTTCTGCGGCGATAGGCCCTGCAGTAATGTCCGGTCTAAGGCCTTTGGGATTGGTGCCCAGGGCAGATTCAAAATGGTGAAAATACCCGGGCTCATCGTAATTTGGCCAGGTCTTTTCATGGATACCCGGCATCTTCATCATGGTCCTGATTAACTCACCATAATATCCGCCACCTTTGACCTCCTTCAGGTAGCCATCCTCCCAGATTTCCTGCATCTGAGGATAGAATCCTACGTGGCTGACGTGGGAGACTATCTTCCCATTTAACTTAGCAATAGGGCTGGCGGGGATATATTCAGGAACCGTAGCCGGATAGTTCAGGGCATTGAGACCATAACTACCAAATGCCTCCTGGGGAAACATGAACATATGACCACGCAGATATACACCATCCTTCCAGCGCTGTGCCTGCTCCTCGGATACGTCCCACCAGACATCGGTCCCTTCCGGATCGGTTATGGTCACCTTATCTGTAGCAGCGATGGGCTCCATGGTCATCTCTTCCGACATCAACCAGACATCGGCTGGAAAATCACTGCGCGGCGACATGGCGGTCCACATATTGTCAAACCGCAATAGACCTAACCAACGCTCTTTATGGGGGTGAAACGCCTCCCATATAGGACCACCCCGACCCCAGAATACCCCCTTCACGTCAGGGTGCTCATCTATGTAGGCATTAATAAAATTTGCAATGGTATGATTGGGATAGGAAATGGTAGCCAACTTATCACTGATGACTTTTAAATCAGGAGGAAGATCACCACTGGCCGCAGGCGGATTACATAAACGATACAAGTCTGGCCGGGTGTCTTTTAAAAAGTCATTCAGATTGAACTTGCTACACCCTTCCGCCCAGCCATTTTGAGAATCGGTAACACTGAAAGTCGCAATAGCTCCTCCAGATTGATTGATATGGTCCCGCAGGCGCCTGGCTTCTTCCAGGGTAACGCCAGCTATCTCATAGTCATGCATGAGGATAGGTTCAACTCCCCTTTCCCTGATAGCACGCATCAACGCCTCAAAATACAACTCAGAACCTTCTGCAATTGTCGAAGTAACAAAGATGGCCTTCTCACCGGGATTCAGAATGCCAAATCCGTGACCGAGAAAGCCATTTTCATTGGCGGCAAAGGCCCGAGCATAGGGCATGATATCTTCCACCGAAGTCGGCGGCGTCATTTTCGGGTAACTGGGGGCGGGATATGAATCCTGTCCAAAAGATTGGCCCTGTACTAATGTTGTTATCATATTTAATGATAGAAACATCAAAATGTAACAGCTTGCTTTTAGTCTGTTTTGCTTAATATTCATATCTTGCGCCTCCCCAGCTTGTTACCCTTTTAAGTTGAAATTAATTACTTGAAAACCTTACATCAGGATTGTACTTATTGTAGGTACCGGCCTTGACCTGCTCCATTACATCCCTGTTATATGGCCATGGATCTGCTGCAAACGACTCATAGTTACCCGGTGCATTGATACCGGGGATCTCTGGCACCCATTCCGTTGCCAGCACCCTGTCCGGGTCACCATAGCGTGAGGCCAGGGCACGCACTTCAGGGTTGTCCAGCGAGGTTGAACGCCCCTTGTCAACGACAGTTACCCATCTATCGGTGCCACGGATACGGAACTGGATGGTATTGAAGTAATTGTGTAAGTGAAAACCGTGGTAAACGGCAGGCAAGTTGTGCTCTTTTTCAAACGCTAACAGGCTTGGTGCCGGTGTGGTCATATCACCTTCATCGTGCCAGACCTGTGCACCCAGTGCCCAGTGAATCACACCATCACGCTCACGTTCTGCGGCTACCGCTCCGGCGGTAATATCCGGGCGCAGGCCTTTGGGGTTTGTTCCAAGGGCGGATTCATAGTGCCAGAAATAACCCGGCTCTGGATAACCCGGCCAGGTCTTTTCATTCATACCCGGCATCTTCATCAAAGTCCTGAGTAACTCGCCATAAATGCCGCCGCCTTTAACTTCCTTGAGGTAGCCATTTTCCCAGGTCTGCTCGATGGCCGGGAAAAATCCGGCGTGGCTGGCATGGGCCACCACGGTACCATTTAACCTGGCGATAGGGCCAACGGGAATATAATCCGGTACATTGGCGGGATAGTTCAACGCATTAAGCCCGTAGCCACCATAGGCCTCCTGGGGAAACATAAAGATATGGCCGCGTAAGTAAACACCTTCCACCCAACGCTGAGACTGTTCCTCGGTCATGTCCCACCAGGCATTGGTGCCTTCAGCATCGGTGATGACAACCTTGTCCGTTGCCGCCATGGGTTCCATGGTCAACTCTTCCGACAACAACCAGACATCGGCAGGGAAATCACTACGAGGTGACATGGCGGTCCACATATTGTCAAACCGAAACAGTCCCAACCAGCGTTCTTTATGTGGATGGAAGGGTTCCCAGATGGGACCGCCCCGGCCCCAGAAGACACCCTTCACATCAGGATTATCATCCATATATTGGTTCAGATAATCCGGGATCATGGAGCTGGCGAAGAAATTAGTATTCCTCATCTTGTTATCAATTTCTTTCAAGTCCGGGGGCAAGTCTGCGCTGACTCCCGGCGGGTTACATAATTCAAACAGGTCTGGACGGGTGTCCTTTAAAAAGTCATTCAATCTAAAGTGACTACAACCCTCTGCCCAGCCCTTGCTGCTGTCCTGCAGACTGAAGAAGTCCAGTTTGCCACCAGATTTAGCTACAAAGTCACGCAGTCTCCTGGCATCTTCCAGGGTCACACCCACCAGTTCATAGTCGTGCATCAAGATGGGTTCTACACCTCTTTCTTCCAGCGCACGGACTATGGCCTCGTGATACATTTCTGATCCCTCGGCAATACTCGAGGTCACGAGGATGACTTTCTCTCCAGCTTGAGCAATGCCAAAACCATGACCGAGGAAACCGTTTTCATTGGCGGCAAATTCCCGGGCATAAGGCATGATATCTTCCACTGAAGTGGGAGGAGTCATTGGGGGGTAACTTGGTGCAGGATGGTCACCACCAACAGCCGGTTGACCAATAACTGGTGCAGATACACTTAATGCGAACAGCACACTTAAAATATTCGCATTGGATATATGTTTAATTATTTTTGAAATCATTTTTTATCTCCAGATAAACAAAATTAAATTAATTACTTGGCGGTCTTACATAAGGGTTGTACTTGTCATAGGCACCTGCCTTGATCTGCTCTATGACCCCTTTATTATAGGTATAAGGGTCTTCTGCAAAACTTTCATAATTACCCGGCGCATTAACACCCGGAATCTCAGGCACCCACGCGGTTGACAGCACTTCATCAGGGTCACCGTATCGTGAAGCCAGGGCACGTACCTGGGGATTATCGAGTGAATTGGACCTGCCCATTTCAACGATTGTGACCCAGCGATCGGTTCCGCGAATACGTAACTTCACCGTATTGAAATAATTATGCAGGTGGAAACCGTGATAGGTACCTGGCAATTTATTCTCTTCTTCAAATTTAACCAGGCTAGGCGCAGGAATAGTCAAATCGCCTTCATCATGCCAGATTTGAGCACCCAGGGCCCAGTGAATGATCCCATCACGTTCACGCTCTGCTGCAACACGACCCTTGGTAATATCCGGTCTCAGACCTTTGGGATTAGTACCAAGGGCTGACTCATAATGCCAGAAATAGCCAGGTTCATCGTATCCCGGCCAGGTCTTCTCATTCATGCCCGGCATCTTCATCAAGGTTCTAAGCAATTCGCCATAGATACCACCGCCTTTTACTTCCGCCAGGTAACCATTTTCCCAGATCTGAGTAATCGCAGGAAAAAAGCCTGCATGGCTGGCATGAGCAACCACCGTTCCATTCAATCTGGCAATAGGTGTAGGCGGAATATATTCCGGAATATTTGAAGGATAATTCAGAACATTAAGACCATAACCCCCATAGGCTTCCTGAGGGAAGAGAAATAAATGGCCGCGTAAATAAACACCCGCAACCCAGCGCTGGGCCTGGTCTTCTGTTAAGTCAAACCAGGCATCGGTGCCTTCCGGGTCAGTAATTGTAACCTTGTCACTGGCCCCCATTGGTTCCATCGATATCTCTTCAGACATCATCCATACATCGGCGGGGAAGTCACTACGTGGTGACATGGCTATCCACATATTGTCGAAGCGGAACAGGCCTAACCAACGTTCCTTTTTCGGGGCAAACCGCTCCCAGATGGGTCCACCACGACCATAGAAAACACCCTTAATCTCCGGGTTGTTATCAATATATGCATTTATATATTTGGGAACCTCTCTACCGGCTGTGGCCAATTTTGCATTGATAGCCTGTAAATGATCGGGTAGCTGTGCACTCAGTGCTGGGGGATTACATAATTCATATAAGTCTGGACGGGTGGTTTCGAGAAAATCATTGAGTTTGAAATGGTTACATCCCTCAGACCAACCGGTACTACTGTCAGTAGTAATTCCGATGCTTACCTTGTATGCCGCCAGTTCTCTGGCCTCTTCAAGTGACACGCCAACGATATCATGGTCACGCATGAAGATCGGCTTGACACCTCTTTCTTCAAGGGCGCGGATGATGGCCTCAAAATACATCTCGGCCTCTTCATCAATCGAGGTCGCTACCAGGATGATGGATTCACCTTCCTGTGCAAACCCAAAACCATGCCCGAGGAAACCATTCTCATTGGCAGCAAATTCCCTGGCATAGGGCATGATGTCATCTACCGACCGAGGTGCGTTCATCACAGGGTGTGATGGGGCAGGATAATTCCCTGATTGGGCATATACCGCAGACGTAAATACGCCGAGTATTACCAGCAAAGCTGAAAGTTTATTCATATATGAAAAGAGCTTTTTCATCAATTTTTCCTCTAAAAAAAATTTAATTTTTGATGTTTAAAATATAAGTAATAGTTAATTTGGGCCATGTACCCTGGGATTATAAGTGTCATATGTCCCGGATTTAATCTTCTCCATCACCATTGCATTGTATGTATACGGATCATTTGCAAACTCGTCATAGTCACCTGGGGCATTAATACCGGGCAACTCGGGGATCCATTCTGTCGCCAGTATCCTGTCGGGGTCACCGTAACGGGAGGCAAGCGCCCTCACCTCCGGATTGTCCAACGAGGTAGAACGGCCTTTGTCCACCACGGTTATCCATTTTTCCGTACCCCTGATACGCAGGTTGATGGTGTTTAAATAGGTATGGATGTGAAAACCATGGTTTGCCGGTAGTTTGTTTTTTCTCTCATACTCGGGGAGACTCTGCGCGGCAACCTCCGGGACATTGGGGTCATGCCAATGCTCGATACCCAGGCCCCAGTGCAAAACACCGTCTCTTTCCCGTTCTGCCGAGACACGTTGCTTGGTTATATCAGGCCGCAGTCCTTTTGGATTGGTACCCAGGGCGGTCTCAAAATGCCAGAAGAAGCCGGGTTCATCACGTAACGGATATTTGGCCACATCAATCCCGGGCATGTCCATCAAGGCCCGCATTAATTCGCCATATATCCCACCACCGCGAACTTCCTTTAAGTAACCATCTTCCCAGACCTGTTCCACACGTGGATAAAATCCTGCATGGCTGGCATGTCCGACGACGGTCCCATTTAACTTGACGATGGGATTGATGGGTATCCAGCCTGTGTCCTGGGCAGGATAACGGGTGGTATTCAGTCCGTAGGTTCCATAGGCCTCGTTGGGGAACATGAACATATGGCCACGAAGATACACACCTCTTGCCCATCGTTGTGCCTGGTCTTCTGTCAGGTCCCACCAGGCGTCCAGTCCCATGGGGTTGGTCACTGTTACCTTGTCCGTAGCGGTGGCCGGTTCGATGGTCAGCTCTTCAGACATCAGCCAGACATCGGCCGGGAATTCACTCTTGGGAGACAATGCGGTCCACATATTGTCAAACCGAAACAACCCCAACCATCTTTCATTGGGCTGGAACTGTTGCCAGATGGGGCCGCCTCTACCATAAAAAACACCACGGATGTCCGGGTTATCATCCATATATTTATTTATATAGGTGGGAACTGCTCTCCTCGCCGTTGCCATTTTCTGATGGATATCAAATAACTTTCCAGGCAAGAGCGACTCCAGGTCCGGCGGATTACACAGGTCAAACAAATCTGGATGGTCTGATTTAAGATAACTATTATGATTAAAAAAGTTACACCCTTCCGTCCAGCCGCGGCTACTATTGGAGGTCAGTCCCAGTTCAATCATCTTGGCTGACAGCTCCCTTGCCTCCTGCAAGGTGACGCCAACAATCTCATAGTCATGCATGATGATGGGCTGCACTTCCCTTTCCTCAAGGGCCCGTTCGATGGCCTCCACATAGATATCCGCTTCTTCATCAATGGAGGTGGTGACGATGATGACCTTTTCACCTGCCTTGACCTCGCCAAACCCATAGCCCAGAAAGCTGCTTTCATTCACCGCTGCCAACCTGGCATAAGGCATGATGTCTTCAACAGTTTGAGGCACATTCATCTGTGGAAAACTGGGCTTTGGGATGTAGTCGGCATCGGTAACCTGTGCCATAACGGTCAACTGGGTACTGAACAATAACCCAATCAGCGTTAACACATTACCGAAAGTTACCTTGAATACATTCGTCATCATTCGTAACGCCTCCTGATTTCTATCTATAAATAATTACTGGGAATAATCCCGTTCTGGCAAATAGGGGTTATAGGTATCATATTGTCCGGTGCCGATTCGCTCCATCTCCTCAAACTCGTATGAATATGGGTCCTGGGCGTAGGCCTCATAATTACCGGGGGCGTTTATCCCCGGAACCTTGGGTATCCAGTCTGTGGCCAGGATCTGGTCCGGGTCACCATAGCGTGATGCCAGGGCACGGACCTCCGGGCTGTCCAGTGATGGACGTCTGCCATGAACTACCAGGTTAATCCACTTCTCAGTGCCACGGATACGGACCTGCATGGTGTTAAAGAAGGTATGCTGATGGAAGGTATGGTACCTGGCGGGCAGCTTGTATTTCTTTTCAAACTCAAGGTAACTGGGTGCAGGGATCTTCATGGATCCTTCATCATGCCAGATCTGTGCACCAAAGGCCCAGTGCATCATGCCATCACGCTCACGTTCCGGTGCAATCAGCAGGGTTCTCATATCCGGCCTGATCACCTTGGGGTTGGTCCCCAGGGCCGTTTCATAATGATAGAAATAACCGGGCTTGTTGTATTGCGGCCAGGTATGGTCATGGATCCCCGGCATCTTCATCAGGGTTCGAAGCAGTTCGGGATAAATCCCATCCCCCTCGACATCCACAAGATATCCGTCTTTCCAGATCTGTACCATGCGTGAATAGTATCCACTGTGGCTGGCCCTGGCAGCCAAAGTCCCGTTCATTTCAACAATGGGTGCAGCAGGGATATATTCGGGTACGTTAGCAGGATAGTTCAATACGTTCAGGCCGTACCCACCGTATGCCTCCTGCGGAAACATGAACAGGTGACCGCGCAGGTATACACCCCTGGCCCAGCGTTGTGCCTGGTCCTCGGTGAGGGTCCACCATACATCTGTACCTTCTGGGTCAGTAATGCTGGCCTTGTCTGATGCCCCCAACGGTTCCATTGTGATCTCTTCAGACAACATCCACACATCGGCGGGAAATTCACGTGCATCCGTCATAATCTCCCACTGGTTATCAAACCGGAACAGACCCAGCCATTTTTCCTTGGGTTCGATATTCTCCCAGATGGCCCCACCGGTGCCGTAGAATACACCTTTAATATCAGGGTTCTCTGCCATGTATTTGTTCACATGAATAATGACCGGGTTCTGCTGGCTGGTTCCGCCTGGCTGAGTCAGCCTACGGTGCACATCCACCAGGTGTGCCGGCATATTGGCCTCAATGTCCGGGGGAAAACACAGGTCATATAAATCCGGACGGCTGGTCTTCAGAAAATCATTCATCGTAAAACTGGTACATCCATTGTCCCATCCACGGCTATTAATGGGCCCCTGTATGCTGGTTACATACTCTCCGTATTCGATCACCTGGTCAAAGGTGACACCCAGGATTTCGTAATCGTGCCAGAGGGTGACCTCAACGCCCCGCTCTTCCATCGCCTTGACAATGGCCTCGATAAACAGGGCACGGTTTTCATCAAATGAATGTGCCCGGGTAGACGTGATGAGGATGACTTTCTCGCCCTCGTTGACATAACCCAGGCCATGTCCCAGGAAGGAGTTTTCATTGCTGGCAGCTTCGCGGGCATAGGGCATGATGTCGTCTATGGAATTGATTTGGACAAAGTTCGGATAACTGGGTTCGGGGTAGTCCGTACCCACATCATTTTGTGCCACCACCTGCGCAGTGAACATCAACAAACCAATCAAAGAAATAGTATGAATGATCCTGTTAAGTGAATACCTTGTGACTTGTGACTTTGGCATAACCCCTCCTGGAAGTTGTATTGTTATGGTCAAACTTGTAAATATAAAAAAAATCTAACTCTGAAATCTCGATTCTACATAGGTGGTTAGACACCTATGTGTTTAAAAAGAGTCCCGTACAATCAGATATTGCACGAGACTTTCACAATCTATTATTCCGTTGCCTGTCTGTCAGGCAAATACGGGTTATACGTATCATGTTGACCGCTGCCGATACGTTCCATTTCTTCCACTATGTGGGTATAGGGGTCCTGGGCAAAGGCCTCGTAATTCCCCGGCGCATTAATGCCCGGGATCTCGGGGATCCAGTCGTGGGCCAGGACCTGGTCAGGGTCGCCATAGCGTGATGCCAGGGCACGAACCTGTGGTGTGTCCAGTGCCGCAGATCGGCCTTTATCTGTCAAAACTACCCATTTATCAGTACCACGTATTCTCACCTGCATGGTGTTAAAGAATGTGTGCTGGTGAAAGGTGTGATACCTGGCAGGCAGTTTGTATTTCTTTTCAAACTCAATCAGGCTCGGCGCAGGGATCTTCATAGAACCCTCGTCATGCCAGATCTGTGCACCAAACGCCCAGTGCATCACACCGTCTCTTTCTCGTTCCGGGGCGATGACCAAATTCCTCGGGTCCGGCCGGATGACCTTGGGGTTGGTCCCAAGCGCAGTTTCGTAATGGTAAAAATAACCGGGTCTGTCGTAATGCGGCCAGGTGTGGTCATGGATACCCGGCATCTTCATCAACGTGCGCAACAGTTCAGGGTAGTAGCCGTCTCCCTGGACCTCTTTCAGATATCCGTCTTCCCAGACCTGCACCATGCGTGAGTAATACCCACTGCTACTGGCATGGGCGGCCAGGGTACCGTTTAACAACACAATGGGGGCGGCCGGGATATATTCAGGGACACTGGCCGGGTAGTTCAACACATTCAGGCCATACCCGCCGTAGGCCTCCTGGGGAAACATGAAGAGGTGACCGCGCAGATAGACACCCCGCTCCCAGCGTTGGGCCTGGTCCTCGGTGAGGGTCCACCAGACATCAGTGCCTTCAGGATCGGTAATGCTGGCCTTGTCAGATGCGCCTAACGGTTCCATGGTAATCTCTTCAGACAACATCCACACATCGGCCGGGAATTCACGTGCGTCTGTCATGATCTCCCACTGGTTGTCAAAGCGGAACAGGCCCAGCCATTTTTCCTTGGGCTCAATATTCTCCCAGATGGCGCCACCGGTACCATAAAAAATACCTTTAATATCTGGATTCTCAGCCAGGTACTTATTCACATAAATAATGACCGGGTTTTGCTGACTGGTGCCGCCGGGCTGGCTCAGCCGGCGATGCACATCCACCAGGTGTGTCGGCATATTGGCCTCTAGATCAGCCGGGTTACAAAGTTCGTGTAAATCAGGACGGGTTGTTTCCAGAAAATCATTGACCCTGAAGTGACCACAACCATTGTCCCAACCGCGGCTGTTGAGGGGCCCCAGGACACTAGTCACATAGTCGCGGTACTCAATGACCTGGTCGAAGGTAACCCCGAGGATTTCGTAGTCGTGCCAGAGGGTGACTTCAACACCTCTCTCTTCCACGGCCTTGACGATGGCCTCAAGGAACAGGTCACGATTTTTATCGTAGGCAAAATTCCGGGTGGAGGTAATGAGGATAATCTTCTCCCCCTCATTGGCAATCCCCAGGCCATGTCCCAGGAAGGCATTTTCATTACGGGCCGCTTCACGGGCAAAAGGCATGATGTCATCAATGGAATTGATCTCGACAAAATTCGGATAACTGGGGGCCGGGTAATCTGACCCAACATCAATCTGTGCCACCACCGGGGCGGTGAAGACCAGTAACATTTGTAATGATATGAATAACGCTATTAGCTTATTTACCATGGTCCCCTCCCAAATTATTTTTGTGCCCTGTACTACTTTAATTATTCATTATCAGGTCACTGGGGTGGCCTGATATAGGGGTGATAGGTCTCAAACTCTCCTGATACCACCCCTTCCATGTATTCTGTCTTATATTTATATGGGTCCTGTGCGTAGGTCTCATAATTGCCCGGTGAATTGACCCCGGGTATGCTTGGGATCCAGTCAGTAGACAGGACGTCGTCAGGATCGCCATAGCGTGACGCCAGCGCCCTGATCTGCGGACTGTCCAAAGATGTGGCGCGCCCCTTGTCTAATAACATCACCCATTTTTCTGTACCCCGGATCCGCACCTGCATGGTATTGAAGTAGGTGCGGGTATGAAAGGTATGATACTTTGCGGGCAATTTGTATTTCTCTTCGAATGCAAGATAACTGGGGGCGGGATAAGGACCTTCAACAGATTGCTGGGCAAAGACATTAACGATGAAAAAAAACCTGAGATTACAGCTGCATACTTCGTGCATGAAAGAAATTTAGATACTGCAGATCGTAAAAAGCCCATTAATCTATGTCCCACCCAAAAAATTCTTAAACTTCAGAGAAATAACCCCGCTCGTCCTGAGCGGGGTTATCTTTTTGTTACTAACTAGAACTACTTTTAATCAAACATCACTCTGCCTTGTACACCGTAGGTGATAAAGCTTGTTGGCCCTAATGCGGTGGACTCACCGTTGGAGTTAAAATCAGCCTCCGGATGATAGGTCTGCTTGGGCTCACCCAGGTTTCTGCCATAGGCAGAGACCTGCCAGCTGCCGTCCTGGGGTCCGAAGTTCAGGGTCAGACTGACGTTCTCTGTCTGATCCCACTGCAAGGTCTTATCAAAACTCTCAAAATATCCATCGGTAAACTGGATATTGGTGATAAGAGAAGCCTCGTAGGAATCCATCACCGGCAGGGTATAGGTGGTCATGACATTGAAGTCCCAGTCCGGGGTAAACAAGGCTTTTTCACCACTCCGGTCGATCAAACCACCGACACAATTGGGGCTAAGCGCCCTTTCTTCCAGGGTACACCTGTCGCCTGGATAGGAGACTACCTCACCGTCCATAATGGCACCGGAATAGGAGATACGGAATCGCTCGGTGGCAAGGATATCACCGTTGAACTCGATACCTCTCACACGCTGTTTACCCAGGTTGGTGGTACGGGAACGTCCCTCGGCTTCGTCAAAGGCAGACCTCTGTAAGTCCTTGACAGTCGTCCAGAACAGGGTGCCGTTAAAGGTCATGCGGCCGTCCCAGAAGGTACCCTTGGCGCCCAGTTCCCAGTTTTTGGCAAATTCAGGCGCGAAGGCAAAGTCAGCCTGGCCAACCACGGAGACCACGGAGGTATCAAAGGAACCGGCCTTGAAGGCCTCGGCATACTTTGCATACAAAGAAACATCGTCGGTAACGTTGTATCTTAAGACCACCTGTGGGTCAAAGTTGGTAATGGAATTGCTGTCGCAGTTGTCCTTGTAGGCCGCCGCATCACCGCCACAACCGGCACCGATTCCACCAGTATTGATGAGGGTACCGCGGGCCAGGGTATCATATACGCTCTTACCCTTATGAAAGGCGGTTATACCTGTTATCCTTGCGCCATCAACCAGGTCAGCCACGTCCGATGAACCATTTTCATCGATGAATTCGGCGGTCCATTCCGTATGCCGGGCCGTATTTTTCACATTGGAGACACGGGCACCGATATCGATAGCGGCACGGTCATCCATGAAATTGAAGGTCACGGTACCGAAGGCCGTCAACCAGGTGCTGTCCTGGTAAGCATTTGTACGCCGCGGTCCGGGTAATACCCGTGTATCCCAAGCGGCATGTATGAACATGGCGCCCTGGTCACGGTGGTTCCACTGACCGTACACACCGGCCATCCACTCGATCTGGCCACCGGATGGTGAAGTCAACCTGAACTCCTGGCTGATCTGTTTGAGAAAATCAAACCGGGACAACGGTGCAGTCATAAACGGCTGTGCAGCAGAAAATTCCTGCATGTAATCGTTGTTACTTTCCACATAAGCCGTGGTAGATTCCAATGCTATATCATTATTGAATACATATTCGATCTTTGTGGCGGCATTCCAGCCATCGAGATTATAGAATTCCCCGTTCACAGTTCTGATCACGTCCTCCGGCAGGTCGTTACGCCCTGCCAGTGGCGTTAAATCAACAATATTACCAGACGGGCTACGACCCACACCGAAGGATTCATCAGCATTGATGGGGTTGACAATAAAATTACCGCCTGACTTTTTCACGGCAATGTTATCTAGCCTGTGTTCATACGGGTATTTAGGTACAACCCCAGTAAGTGCTTCCAGCCCCTCGTTAAGCAAACGGTCCAGTCCCGCACCTGAAGTACCGCCACCAAATGCCTGTTCTGCCCGGAGTTCATTTTCCACGTCGGAAATTTCAAGACGGGAGGTAATGGTCAGGTTCTCCATCGGTGTCCAGATGGAGCTCAGACGGGCTGCCATATTTCTACCGGCAGGAAACTTCTCACCGGTAATGAAGTCTTTTGAATAACCTTCTGTCCTGTCGTATTTGCCTGCAACACGTACGGCAAAGTTATCGGTCAAGGGCATGCCATAGGCCGCTTCCGTTGTCAGCACACCGTTATTCCCGGCCTCACCGAGGATATAGCCATTGGCATTGTCCAGGTTGGCCTTGCGGGTGGTGATACTGATGGCACCGGCGGTGGCGTTCTGACCAAAGAACACCGGCTGCGGGCCACGCAGGACCTCAACACGCTCGATATCAAAGAAGGCACTGTGCAGCTGTGAACGGCGGCCGAAGATAATGCCGTCGGTAAAGATGGGTACAGCCGTCTCGTACGCCAGTACCGTACCGCTGGTACCGACACCTCGTACCTGCATGTTTTCTTCGTTACCGGAACGGTCCGCATCGATACGCAGTGACGGTACAAAACCACTCATCATGGCCAGGTTACGAAAACCCTGGTTCTCGAGCTCCTCACCACTGGTGACATCGATAGAGATGGGCACCTCCTGCAGTGACTGTTCACGCCTCTGGGCGGTCACGACCACTTCTTCGAGCACCTGTGCCTGGACCGGAAGGCCCTGGGCAAGCATGAGCGCGAAGAGCGATAGCTTCCCAAATTTGTTATTAATTAAAAAATTAGAGTATTTCATCAAACAACCCCCATATAAATAAACAAATAAAAGTTAATAAAAAGGTAAATTTGCGCGCATTAAAGCACTTAGATATAAGACCTTACGTCGTGCAAAAACCACTAAAATAAAGCATATCTATTTCACGATTATACATAATTAATTATAAGTTATTAATATTATTATCATTTTTCCCTCCAACTTATGCAAAATATTGCATTTTTTTGTTGTAAAAATATTGAAAATCAAATTTATTGACCGAAGTGATTTAAATAATGGTCTTTGCGGACTTGAAACCTGGGCAGTTGGAAAAATATTAACCTGTCGGCAATGGAAGGGATAAAACAGGACAGCTTGAATTGCTTAGAAATTCTGTCTACAACTGGCGTAGTTCTTCGTTACTTAAATAGACCCGGTCATCGCTGGAAAAATATACTGAGATTAGATATTGATTTTGCAGATGCTGAAATAATGTTTGCAGGTTGGCTGAACTAAATTCCTGGTTAAGTCTTAAATCTTTTATCTCTTCATCAGAAATAACAATTTTATTTTTCAGCTCCCGGTTTAATTCATCAATGATTGCCTCCAGGGTCTGCGTATCATCCTTTGCTACATCTAACCCGATATCAGTAGTCGGTTGAGCAGGCACCTGAATTAAAGTGGCATCAACATCTGTGCTTTCTCCCCGAAAGGATGAGTGATTAATTAATATAAATCCGGTAAGGCTGATGATGATGCCTGCTACAAAGGCATAGGCCAGCTGACTCGGCCTGGCATTTGATGTTCTGGAAACATCAGGCTTCTCAAGCTCTATAACATTGGCCAGATCTGCAAAAAAGTCATACTTCCCCCAGACATAACATAGGTTAAAAAATTCCTGTTTATGCAGGTTACTGGCATTTAACCATTTAACAAATTCCTGCTCTTTATCCCTGGGTAGTGGTCCACCGTCTAACTGGACTATCCAGTGTGCCGCTGCTTCCCGGATCTTTTCCTTTTGAGGAAATGTGATAATTGTTGCTGAATCTTTCATAAGTTATCTAAATGTTTTCCATCATCAATATAACTTTACATTATGTTTATGAAAATATTGATGGCACTTCGACAGTGCAATGGCCAACTGGTTCTCCACAGTACTTTTCGCAATATTCATTGTGGTTGCGATTTCTTCATGTGAATAACCATGTATCTTTCTGAGAATAAATATTTTCCTGCATTTAGTGGGAAGAGTTTCAACGGCCTTAATAAAATGCAATAGCGATTGTTCTGATACTGCTTCATCTTCTGATGAGATTTCATTAATCAGGCCATCCACCTGAAACTGGTCATCGTTAGTATCAACCAGCTGATCCACCAATTTAGTAGAGTTCCTGTCCAGATGTTTCAATGCGAGGTTTCTGGCGGTCTTGAACATATATGCCTTGGGGTAAGAAAGTTTTTTTCCCTCTTTCTGGGAGAGGTAGACACGAATATAGGTTTCATTCACAACGTCTTCCAGATCCTGGGGTTGTTGCAAATACCTGCTCAGGAACTGGCTTAACTGCGACTTGTGTTTAAGAAACACTGCCGTGAATTTATCATTATCCGGATCAGACAATCTTTCCACCGTTGGTTTTTTATTGGTTTGTTATGCTTAAGCTTGTTACGCTTGGCTTATATTACATGTATGTAATCCTATACCATGTAAGTTGTAAATTGTGTCTTTGTCAAATTAATTTTGACAACACATTGGTGGTAAAACCCTATAAAATGGTTTAAATAATAATAATTCAATAGAAATAACATATAAAATTCATGTTCGGGGGACACACGGTAATGCTTCATACGTTATTCATCCATGCTAGAAAACCTGGCACTTTGTTTTTGGTTTGTGTCTTATATGCTGCACTGGGATCTGCATCATCCCATCTGGACCCGGTGAATTTTCAAGAACATAAAGGCACACTGCCCGACGGGACCCTGTACCTTATGCAAATTCCGGAAGAATGGAATGGCATCCTGATACGTGACCTGGATTTTGCCAGCAATGTTAATGGTATATATTCTTCGCGTTACAGCACATTACTGAATAACCACTACGCCATTATTGGCACCGCCAGACATAAAATGCGTACCTACCAGTATGACCCGGCCAGGGAGATACAAAACCTCAACTTAACCCTGGATATGTTTATTGAAAAATATAAACAACCTGAAAAAACCATACAGTTCGGATGCTCCGGTGGTGGCCACGTATCCCTCGCTGCGGCGGAGGCCTTTGCCGATAGGATAGATGGATCCGTGGCCCTGGCGGCACACACACCTGTGTGGTTAATGAACACATTTTTAGATGGCTGGTTTGTACTGAAGGCATTAATTGGAGACTATTACACAGCGTCAGGATATGGCCCCATATCTGATCTCAAGATTGTCGATTTTTCAAATAATCACAACAGGATTACCGGTGGTGCCGAGATACAGGGCCCGCTGGTACAGGCATGGCGAAATGCCATCACGGCAGCCTATAATTCAGACGAAGGCCGGGCACGATTAATGCTGGCCTTTGCCATTGGTCAATGGGGCCCCTGGCTGGCAGACAGTATTGCAATCCCGGATCTTACTAATACTGACAGCCTGCTGGAGGCCGTTTACCAATCCGCCATGAGGCTGGCTGCCAGCCCCGGAGGGGCCGCCAGGTTAATGTTTGAGAACGCGGCCTATGGTCAACAATTGTCAGGCAACACAGGAATTGATTACGGCAAACTGTTTGAGAATGCCAACCCGGCCATGAAGCGTGCCGTTGAGGCACTCTATTCAAGATCAAATGCAAATCTTAAAGATGATATATCGAAAGTTAATGCCTCTGATCGGATTCAGGTGTCTGATTACGCCCTTGAATTCTGGTCTGCATCGGGCAGGACCGTCACTGGTGATTTAAAGAAGCCCACCGTGAGGATGCATATACTGGGTGATCACCTTGTACCCGTGTCACTGTTAAAAGGTTACGAAAAACTGGTAGATAAAAAAAATACCAACCACCTGTACAGACCTATGTACGTTAAGGCAACGGGGCACTGCGATTTTTTGCCTGAAGAGACACTGCTTGGCGTTGAGGTATTACTTGAACGGATCAATTCCGGTAATTGGCCAGACACAACAGCAAATGCTTTAAACAAAAAAATTCAATCTATATCACCCAATGTAGATACCCGATTCATGCCACCTGAGGATTGGGAAGTAAAAGAATATAATCGAACATGGTCACCAAACTAATCTTATTAACAGGTAAATAATATGAGTAATCATTATGATCTAGTTGTTGTCGGCGCCGGTGCAGCAGGCTGTATTGTTGCTGCGAGAATTGCCCAGCACGGGAAACACCCTGCTAATGGCAACCCATTAAGGGTGGCCATGGTAGAAGCCGGTCCGTATTTTGGCAAAGGCAAAAATATGCCCGGCTACGGACACCCCAGTCGTCGACAAAATAATTCTTTCCTGAATTTTGAAATGGGTTCCCGTTACCAATGGCCTTATGGCATGGTCAAGGCCGTCGGCGGAAGCACCATGCACTGGGGCACATATGCAGTCATCGAAGATGTATTTTTTCCCGACGACTACCTCGCCTGGCAGGAAGCCACGGGAGTGGACTGGACCCTTGAGGGTTTTAAGGATGCAATAGATGAGACACGGACCATGTGGAACCTCAAGCCGGCACCAGATGAAGTGTTGACCCGCGGTAATAAATTATACAGAGAAACGGCCGGTGCCATGGGACTGGATATTAACCCCTTTGCCATAGCCAGAAAGAATTGCCTGTTCTGTGGCAGGTGCGGTAGCGGCCACTTCTGTAGATACGACGCCAAGTCCACCAGCCAGATGTATATTGACCTGGCACTGGAACACGGGGTTGAGATTATCCCTGAGGCTGAAGTGCATAAACTGGTTATTGATACAAATGGCAGCCGCCCCAAGGTAACCGGTGTACAGATCAATCGAAACGGCAACACTGAAGAAATAAAAGGTGACAAGTTTATTGCTACCTGCGGTATCACGGGGACACCCATGTTAATGTTTCGCTCCGGTTATGGTCCGCAAGATAAAGTGACGTCACCTTTGCTGGTGAAGAATGACAATATCGGTAAACATTTTGAGTCAGACATTCATGCTGCAAGCATTTCCGCCATCTGGAAGGAACCCATCAAGAGTTCAGATGGCACCTCCGCCGGTGCATCCTATGTCAGAAAGGACTGGGGTAAAAATGGCGAAGGCCGGCTGATACTCCACGATTATGCCATGGGCGCCACCACCTACCCTCACCAGGCCGCCCTGTCCAGGTTTGCCCCGGCATTTGGGCACGACCATAATACCTTCATGGAAGATGCGGCACAGCGAATAGGCGGCTTGTACGCCTTCATCGGTAAGCCCGGCGTATTTGGGGAAGTGGGTTCTAACGGTGAAGTGACATACTCGCAGGACCAGAAGCGGGTCCCGGAAATTATAGAATGGGCCAATGAGATTGCAGATTTGTCCAAAAATATACTCACCGAAATGGGGGCCGAAGATATTGACATCAGGCCCATCAGGAATGTGTCCAACAACAGCCTGGCCCACTGTGCCGGTACGTGCCGTGCCGGAGCTGACCCGGACAATTCAGTGATCAATCCATACTTTGAATCCCATGATATTGAAAACCTCTTCATATGTGACGCAAGTGCGGCACCCAGGCAGCAGCAGTACGGGGCTATGCCAACAGCAGCAGTTGCATCCTATGCCTGGAGACAGATAGTCAGTCGGCATTTCAGTTAATAACAAAACGAGATAAATCACATGTTAAGCAAAATGAACTTTAGCAGACGAAAATTCTTAAAGACCAGCAGTCTCATGACAGGGTCGATTGCCTTTTATGCCATGAGTGCCAAAGGCCAGGCCATACTGCAATCACTGGATATCACGGACATGGTAGCTTCCATAGGAGATATCCTCATCCCATCAATACCCGGCAAACCTGGTTATGCCAGCCTGGAAAGCCATGGAATCACAGTGGAAGTGATGAAAAAACTAAGCTCATTCACGGTGGACCAATTTTTAAAATTCGATGAAGAATGCAAAAGCCTCAATAATGGAACAAGTTTTGTTGCCCTTTCATTTGATAAGCGTACCGAGTTTCTCATGTTAATCCACGACAAGAAAATTACCTCTCAAAACAAATTTATTTGCGAGATGATTTTAAACTTGTGCCGAATATCCGTTTTTACCACTTACTATCAAAACTTCCCTGAAGTTGTAAGGCGTGATGATAATGGCAAGCCCATCCTGGCTGATAACGATGAACACCAGATCATCAACCCCAATACCACGGAATTATATACCGGCTGGGACCGGGCAAACTGGCCCGGGCCGTATAGATGGGAAGAGGAAGAGTCCAGGCGAGAATACATAAAGGAAATATCAAAAAATATCTCTGAAGATTTTCACCGGTTCACAGAATAGAAAACCTTCCCTGCAAAAACCAATGAAAAAATATTTATGTTATTTTGCAATACTGTTTGTATTGTTATCACAAAATATATTTGCACAACAGACTGAATCAAACAGCAGTGACTCCGCCGCAGATATCAAGGTCTTATTCCCTGATTCAGAGGCCAAATCATATGTCACTATTTTATGTGCTTCCTGTCACGACCTGACCCGTGTCCTGGTCCAGCAAAAAGACTATGTGGCCTGGGACAACACCCTGGTGAGAATGATAGGCGGCATGGTAAGTGATGAGCAGTTTGATTTGATTGTGAACTATCTCACCGATCATTTTGGTCCAGACAATACAATCACTGAATTTCCGTTAAATATTAATACGCTCTCAAAGCCTGTGTTATTGAGGCTGCCCGGTATCAATGATAAAAATGCGGACGAGGTATTAAACTATATTGAACTCAATGGAAATATTTCGTCACTGGATGAGATAAGACAGTTAATTGAAACTGAAGAAGACTGGAGCGCCCTGTCCGGATTAATTGTTGCTGAATAACGATTCAGATAACAGTACGTTTGTATTCTGCAGACGAATTTATCAAGGCTTCAAAAGAACACTGCCCCATATAATTGCTTATATGGGGCAGTTGTATCGTGATACATATGGGGGCATAAATGCACACGAATTTACAAATAATAAATTTTTTATTTGTATATAGTTAAGACACTTTGACAGTCCCATTCCCCTAAAAATAATTCAGGCGTTTAATATAATCTCAACATTTTTTGCAAATTTGTTTATTAAATACATGTTGTAAAATCCCATAATAAATTTATTAATATATATAAATTTGATCGCTTTTTTCTACAGTTTATAGGGTACAATTCGACGGCAAAATTAGTGGTGGTGAAAGCAGCAGTCTGCCCCTGTTTTTAACAGGATGATTTTATAGCGAGACAATTTTGATTTTTATATACAGCTATTCAGTTGGACTTGAATAACTAACAAAGTTACGCAACCGTCCCGGACATACCTACTGTATTCAATCCTTGAGTTGTCAGTATTAGATAAGCATAAATATTATCCCTATATGGTGCGGGTTGTTTTTTTATATATTAAAGCGATAAATAACATGAAGAATAAATCAACAAAATTAACACTGTGGCTGGTCTCGACATTAACTGTTATGTCCGGTGCGACCATCTCACCGGCACTGCCCAGTATTCAGGCTCATTTTGCCCAGGCTGAAAATGCAGAGGCATTTACAAAACTGATTCTAACTATCCCGGCATTATCTATTGTCGTCAGTGCCTATTTTATGGGATTAATATCTCGCTTATTAAATAAAAAGAACCTATTGCTAATAGGCGTAACGCTATACGCCATAGCCGGGTCTGCCGGACTGTATTTAAACAGCTTACACTCTCTATTAATTAGCAGGGCCATACTTGGGGTCGCTGTTGCCGCCATTATGACCATGGCGACGACACTGATTGCCGATCTTTTCGAAGGCGAAGAACGAACCCAGACTCTGGCATTACAGGCCACATTCATGACCACTGGGGGCATCGTATTTATTCTGCTCGGGGGTTTCTTTGCAGATATTTCCTGGCGTGCACCATTCTCAATCTACCTGCTGGCCGGCTTGCTGATACCACTGGTATACAAGTCCATACCGGTACCTGAATCTGCATCCATCGGTTCACGTAAGCTGTTAATGAGTGGCGAGTTATGGAAGGCCCTGGCACCCATCTATGCAATCAGCCTCACCATGTCCATCTCATTTTATATTGTTCCAACACAACTACCCTTTTATTTAATCAGGGATTTTAATTTGAATGGGGCCATAGCCGGGCTGGCGGTTGCGACCACAACACTGTTTGCTTCTATTGCCTCGTTAACTTATAAAAGGTTAAGAAACCATTTTAATGAAGGTGCCGTCTGTATTATAGGTCTTTCACTGATGGGGATAGGACTGGTCCTGATCGGTATATCAAAATTTTTATTTATATTATTTATCGGCCTGGCCCTGTCTGGCATGGCACTGGGACTGTTAATGCCTACCTTGAATGAACTGATAGTATCAACATCTGATGTGAGTAATCGCATCGAAGCAGTGGGTGGCATGACATCCGCAATGTTTCTTGGACAATTCCTCTCCCCGGTGGTATCGGAACCGGTTAAAAATATCACGTCCTATTCATCAAGCTTTATCGTATTTGGATTTATACTGTTCAGCATGGCGCTATACAGGAAGACGAAAGCCTGATTTATATATGTACCAGATATGATTAGAGGGTTGGGAATAAGCGATGATACGTCTAAAAATTCCCACTTAAGGTAAAGTCTATCTGTCCTACCAGACCCAGACGATGTATCTCTGTCGATTCAATAGCTGACAGGCCGCGCTGGGTTTCATAGATGTTCCTGATCCGCTCACGGTCATCGAATAAAAACCTTCCCGACAGGCTCATTTTTATTCCGAACCACCGGGTGGTTTCTATAAATGCACCAACATCAAACTCTTCATTAATTGTATCCAGTTCATCTATTTTAAATAATACACGTTTGGTCCTGGAACGTAGGTCCCATCCCCAGCCAACTTTTTGTACTTCAAAGTCCTGTCTAAACTTCACCTCAGATGACAACTTCACATCTTCTTCCCGGTACAGGAATGGCCCACCTATCCCTCCTATACCTGAAAGCCTTCTGGATTCTCCTGTCACCGGGTCCGTCACACTGGAGTCTGTCCAGCGCGTCCTGACATCCAGCCTGGAGTTGCTTAATCCCACCCAGTCCATGGGCAGGGCCATTTCAATGTTGACCCCCCAGCGTCTGCCATCGCCGATGTTACCCGGGGCATCGCGGGTATCGGTAATAGGTAACAGATCCTCTACATCTGAAATCCAGTGATGAAATAAGGCAATGTTGAAGGCCCCTGCCTCACTAAACCGGTACTCATAACCTAACTCTGCTATCCAGATTGATTCCGGTTTCAGGTTTGGATTACCTAATGTAATGTCATCATCCTGGAGGGCAACCACACTGACAAAATCATTAAAATCCAGCTGAGAGACCTCTCGCTTCACTGAAAGCCGCGCCTGTGTATTGATATGAGGTGTATACACAATACCGGCCTGTGGCTTTAAAAAGAAAAAGTCCCTTTCAAGCCCGGCATCGCCCGTTTGACTGATGTTAGATATTTCTGCACCCAGGCCATATTCAACTTCAAATGCCCCTATACTCCAGTTGTCCAAAAGTAAAATATCACCGCGGTACTCTTCGACTTTGGTATTTGAACCCGGGACATTTTCTCTCACCGGCCCCAGACCGGTATCCAGGGTTTGTCTCAATGAACTGGTGAGTCTGTTATATGCACCCTCAATATTGAACTGCACAAAATGATGGTCAAATCCTGTCCAGTTTGTTTCAAACCGCAGGATCCCTTCCTGGGTCAGGGTATCCTTGTCTGATTCTCTGAATAATGTCAGTTCATCATCAATATCAAAGATGGTCTGGGATGCATATTGATCATTTTCCAGTTGTGAATATAGAAAGATCCCTTTACTGGTAAGGTCATGACTAAAACTCCGGGTAACATTCATCCCCGTTTCAATATTTGTACGCACGGAATCATCATCAAATAATTCCCTGTGCGGGGCAGGATCAGCTATAGGGGCCCGTATGGAAACCAGCGGCACATCGTTGTCATCTATCCTCACCCTGGAATTAAACTCCACAAAGTTTTCACCTAGCCACGATGAAGCACTAAAATTTCCACTGACAAACGAATGCCTTTGCGATGTATCATCCACACGATTTTCTATAGGCGTATCTACACCGGCAAAATAATTTCGTGTGCCTTCCCATATATGTGCATGCTGGTCCAGCTGTATTCCCAGGATATAATCAATATCATTCCATTTATGTGCCAAAGATGCATCGACATTACGGTTGATAAAGTCAGCATTGAACACCCTGCCGATTATAGTCTTCCATCTGACTGCAGCCGGAGTATCTTGTTTAAGAATGATATTGGCAATGATTGACTGACCCTGCATATCGATTCCCAGCACCTGTCCACGAATTAACTCAATACGCTCAACACTGCTTGCAGAAATACGACTGAGGATCGCCGTCGGCGTATCCTGTTTGACACTGGGCCGTCTGCCATTTAATAAAATATTACCTGCAGAGTTTGCAAATCCACGGGTATCATCCCCATCATCAAGCTGAAAACCCGGTAGCTGTCTGACCATGTCAAACGCTGTGTTTGGTTGATACTGGTTAAAAAAGCTCGCAGGGTATGGGACGACCTGGTTTTGATCGGCCACCTCTTCATGCACCCCTTCCAATTCACTTGGATGGTCAGCATGCAAAACATGAGCAGATAAGATCAAAATTAATGACAGCAGCCTCGATATTATCTTTTTATCCATTAAAAACGTTTCCCTGTTACTTTAGAAGATAGATGTAGGCCATGAATCAATTAGACCCTTTATCACCAAAAATCCACTAAAAGTAAATGGTAAAATATTATGGTTTATGTATTCCTGCTCTTGGATTATTACCAGGTGGAGGGATCCTTGACACCAACCTCTGTATTGCCTTGAAGCACCTACATGATATCAGACAGACAGGATCATTCAGAGTCCGGCTGATTCTCCGGTTGCGCGTCTATGAAGGCCTTGTGGCCCTTAGACTCAGCTTCAATGGCCGACAGGATCGGGTACTTATCTAAATCCACCTTGAAACGGCGGGCATTAAATATCTGTGGGATCAAACAACAGTCCGCCATGGTGGGATAATCACCGAAACAGAATTTTCCTCTATACGGTGAACCGGCAAGAATGGACTCCAGCCCCTCAAAGCCAAGATTGATCCAGTTGTGGATCCAGCCGATCTTCTGATCCTCGTTCAGCCCCAGTTGGCCGGTAATAAATTTCAATACCCTGAGATTATTTAGCGGATGTATCTCACAGGCGATGTCCATGGCGATTGCCCGGATGTAGGCCTTTTGTTCTGCATTTCCAGGGATAATTGAAGGTTCAGGATGAACTTCTTCCAGGTATTCCATAATGGCAAGGGACTGATGTAATTTAAAATCTCCCGTTTCCAAGGTCGGCACCAGGGAATACTCATTAATGGCTTTATATGAATCCTTGAATTGCTCCCCACCCTCTCTGGTCAGATGGACAGGTATATATTTGTATTCAAGGCCTTTGATGTTCAGTGCAATCCTGACCCGGTAGGAGGCAGAACTGCGAAAATAATTATATAGATTAATATTACTCATTGTTAGATGGGATAGATTAAAGAGTTAGGGATCATTTCACTGTCATAGATACAACTTTTGGATTGAAACTTCAGACCATCATCTGTCCTGATAATAGTATCCAGGTATCTGCCCACATTATATACTTCACTGAATTCATCCCGTTTGGTCCTGAACACGGCATAGTTCACCTCCACATTAATAGTTTCATCTTCATCGCTGATGATATGAGGCAGTGAAATAATATGGCGCTGATAATAAGGATCATGAAATATGGTCTGGGAGATGGCATAGATCCTGTCCTTTAACATGTTCTTGCTTTCAAACCATAAGGTAGATAGCGGCAAGCCCTTCTCATAATTCTCCCTGGACTGGACTTTATACACACAGTCATCGGTAAAAAATTCCGGCCAACTGTCCCATTCCTCACAATCCAGTACACTGATATAGCGGTTATACAATTCAATTAATTCCATGAGGGTTTCAGAACTTCTACTCATTTGTTTACTTCCATCACTTTACGCCAGTAGGAATACATACTGCGGATCAGGGTCTCGCTGACCATATGATCGGTATCGCCAAGATCTTCTCCCCCAAGACCGGCGTAGGCATTAAACTCAGGTGCCTGGTTGAACCCATCCTGAGAGAACTCAATCACCTCACCGTCATCGGCAGACACAAACCCGGCCGGGCCAAACAGATTTGCCTGGCGCAGGCGCCTGCGCTTCATTTCCGGCTCATCATCTTCAAAGCAAAAATGTGTCCAGACAAAATCAAATGAATTGGGCGATCTTGGAATAATGTGCCGGGTGGACAGTGAGTTGACCTGCTGCTGGATGATGACACTGGGGAATAATGTCATCATCACAACCGTGGGACCCTGCCACCACGGTTCAACAACCACATCCAGGAACCGATCATCATTTAACTTCATCCCTTCACGAAAGGAGCCTACGCCCTCGGTGACTGTTGACTGCTTTCCTTCACTGCCTTTTTCCGAAATCATGGCCGCATGCCTGAAATGCTCATCCATCACCAGTTGGGATTTATTGTCTGCTCGCCACAGGCCAAATGTGACAAACCACACATGCAGGAGGCCAGGATGATAAGGGTCCTTGATGTTTTCCTGCATCAACTTCCAGTTACCCGGGATACGCTGACGGTTATACCCCAGGATCTCCAGCTTGCGTCCATCAAAGGTACGGTCGAATAGTGCCAGTATCTTTGGGCCCAGGAAGTCTTCAAAGGATTCTACATTCTGGTCAAAGGAGGCGAAGACCACACCGTTTCTGACTGCCACCTTTAATTTATTAAGGTTATGGTCTTCAGGTTTGAAATCCTCCGGCATCCCACCCTGCACGGTACCATCTGGAGCCTCCACTCCCCGTCGCAATGGCACTCCCTGCAGGTTGCCCTTCAGGTCATAACTCCATTGATGGTAGGGACAGACCAGTTTTGCGCGGTTCCCCGATCGTTCCCGGCAAAATTTCATCCCACGGTGGGCGCAGACATTCTCGACCACACTAATACTATTATCACTGGAACGGGTCATGATCACAGACCGTCCACCAATCCCGGTACGCTTGAAGTCTCCGGGCTGGGGGACCTCTGCCTCCAGACCTACATAACACCAATGGTCCTGGTAAAACAATCGCTCCAGTTCCCTGGTATAGACATCCCTGTCCGTATAGGCCCATGACGGGATCTGGCTGTTCGTGTCCCTGGACCAGGACTGGAACAATTCATGTATTTTGTGACTGGCCATGATGTTTAAATTAAAAATAGTCCTTAAGATTTTTTTCTATAACCGACACGGTAATACTCCCCAGGCCATCGACCTTACCCACCATCACATCACCCACATTCACCGGCCTCACGCCTTTAGGGGTACCGGTCATAATAATGTCACCCGGCAACAGGGGTTCGAATTTTGAAAGATAGGCAATGGTTTCCTCCACCGACCATATCAACATATTGATATTGGATGATTGGCGGGTTTCACCATTTACTTCCACGGAGATCTCAGCATCCTCAGGATGACCGATATCACTGGCAAGATACAGATCTCCTATGGGAGCAGACATGAAGAAAGACTTACCAAGGTCCCAGGGCCGGCCCATGTTCCGTGCCTGCATTTGCAGGTCCCTTCGGGTCATGTCCAGGCCCACGGCATAGCCGGTGATATGTTCTCTGGCCTTATCTTTTTCTATCTCATAGGCCACGCTGCCAATGGCCACCACCATTTCAATCTCATGTTGATAATCACTGGTCATGGGCGGGTATGGGACGTCTGCCTTGCCATCTTCCATGGGTACAACTGCATTGGCCGGCTTCATAAAGAAAAACGGCGGCTCACGTTCAACATCGCCTCCCATTTCCCGGGCATGGTCTTCATAATTACGGCCTACACAAAATACCCGGTTTACCGGAAAACAGGATGACTGGCCGGCAACTCTTAAAAAATTCACATCGGGTTGTGCAATGATATAGTCCATTTAAGATCTCTCCTTAATTTATTATTGTTTATCTTCGCGCCACAGTCCAAGTGATTCCTGTACCGGCCTGTCGGAAAAACTGAACAGGAATGTGTCTGGTGTAGATTGAAAACGGTAATGCGTCCAGGACGGAATTACAAAGACGTCCTTTTCATTGAATGCATAAGACTCACCGGCAATCTCCACAACACCACTGCCTTCCAGACAGGCAAACACAGTACTGTCTGTGGCGCGATAGGCTGCCGTTTCATAACCTGCAGGCAATAATTGTATGAATGACCCAATGGTGGGGATAGGTGATTTCCCGGTGGCTGGGTTGAGAAACCTCATCTTATAACCAAAGTGCCGATCCGGATCTGTATTTGATAGTGCTATCAAGGTGCTTCTGGTCTTTGCAAATGGGTAGACAAATATTCTGGCAGGTTCATTAGGGTCCTGTTTAAAATCCACAGGGGCCATATTGGAACCGTATCTTGCCAACGCATCACCCTCGGGACGTGTAGTGGTCTGCACGTCTTCTTTTGCATTTTCCATAAAACCGGCCTCAAGAAACTGCACCATGGGAATGTCCAGACCATCCAGCCAGATCACGGGCTCATTCCCTTCATTACCATGATCATGCCAGGTATAGGCGGGTGTGATTATAAAATCACCATGGCGCATGATGGTGCGCTCCCCATCCACTGCGGTATAGGCCCCTTCCCCATCCAGTACCAGTCTTAACGCGGTTTGAGAATGGCGATGTGACGGGGCCACTTCCCCCGGCAATATCAGCTGTAATCCTGCATAGATACTCTGGGTGATCCTGGATTGACCCTGTTGCGCCGGGTTCTCAAGGATCAATACCCTTCTCACGGCTTCCTTGGCCGTGACTAACTGACCCGCCTCAAGGATATAGTCCCTGATATCTTCAAAGTGCCAGATGGCAGGCTGGATTAATGTTTTGGGCTCCGGGGGAACGAGCGCATCCAGCACTTCCCACAGTGGCGTGAGGTTACGCTCATTAATTGTTTGGTAAAATTGCTTTAAGTCATTCATTAAACCTGTTCCTCACGCTCGTTCTGGAATCTGTATTTTCTGACAGAATTATATCTAAGCGTATTTTAGCGTCAGATAAACTATTACCAGATTTAATTATATATAGTATGCATAAAATTAATAATAGTAATCAATGTGACCTGCCCCCAGTAACGGTACCACTTCTTAAGTTAGGATTTGTATTCAATTGACTACTGTACTCCTTGATGGGTTGGCATGACAAATCTTGGTGATATCGTCTGCGTCATGACGGTCTGCGGTGCCGGTGATCGGTATCCGAGTGAACTGTGTGGAAGTACTGTATTGTAGTGACGCCGCCACTGTTCGATCAGGATCTGCGCTTCTTTCAAGGT
The DNA here is from genome assembly GCA_038131795.1 of Candidatus Eutrophobius brisbanensis. GTDB lineage: Bacteria > Pseudomonadota > Gammaproteobacteria > Eutrophobiales > Eutrophobiaceae > Eutrophobius > Eutrophobius brisbanensis. Next base: position 1,411,029 of record JAYPQE010000003.1, read on the forward strand.
ATAAAATATCTCACCATTCAGCAGCTCGTCTCGCAATTTGCCGTTGAAGCTTTCGTTATAGCCATTCTCCCAGGGACTGCCAGGTTCAATAAACAAGGTCCGAACCCTGGCCGCTGACAACCACTCCCGTACCGCAACAGCCGTAAACTCTGCACCATTATCTGAACGAATGTGCTCAGGTGCACCACGCTCAGTGAAGAGGTCATAAAGACAATCCAGGACATCGGTTGAGTTGAGCTGCCACCGGGTCCGGATCGCCAGGCACTCATGGGTATATTCATCAATGACGGTCAACATCCGAAAGGCCTTGCCATTGTGTGTCCGCTCCATCACAAAGTCATAGGACCAGACATGATTCGGATGGGTAGCGCGTAATCGGATGCAGGAGCCATCATTCAACCATAACCGCGCCCGTTTCGGCTGCTTTTGCGGGACTTTGAGTCCTTCCCTGCGCCAGATCCGTTCTACCCGTTTATGGTTGACCTGCCAGCCCTGACGATTCAACAACGCCGTCACGCGACGATAGCCATAACGGCCATATTCCGTTGCTAAATCAATGATGGATCGCGTTAACATTGATTCATCTTCCCGCAAGACACAGGTACGACGTTGGGTCATACGGGGTTGCCTGATAATTCGACAGGCCCGACGTTCCGATACCCCAAGCTGCTGCTGGACATGCTGTACACATTGTCGCCGCCGCTCGGGGCTTAGTAGTTTCCCTTGAGGGCCTCATTCAGGATGTCTTTGTCGAGGGACAAATCCGCCACCATCTTCTTCAGGCGGGCATTCTCTTTTTCCAGTTCCTTCAACCGTTTTGCCTGGTTAATCTGCAGACCACCGTACTCTTTCCGCCAGCGGTAATAACTCTATTCAGTAAAGCCCAGATGCTTGCAGGCCTGGCCGGTGGTTTTACCCTTATCGACTTCAATTTCAACCAATCGCAGGAGCTTGATGATCTCTTCAGGGGAGTAGTGTTTGCGTGGCATGTTTGACCTCCTTAGTGGTCCAGTTTAAGCTAGTTTCTAACTTAAAACCTGGTACCGTTTTAGGGGGGCAGGTCATTCTTATAATTCAATATAATTTGATTGATACAGATACAAAAAGACAGAACCTGATTCTTCCAGGGGCATGCCGAATCTCACGACTGTCAGATAATAATAGTGTCAGATAATAATAATATTAAATAGGTTGGGGGTTCAGGGACTGTCCACGGTTATATAATATAACTTGTGTAGAACTATGAATTACGACGATGTTATTACGTTTTACACTGATCCATAATACTATTCACATAATTCTCCATTTAGCTTCTATAAATTTTATCATGTAGTCCTGAAGGTAGTCCCATTAGAAAAATTTGCCAGTATAGAAATATTAAATATTGTATAGATAAATAAATAGTCATGAACTTACTAAAACAATCGTTTGCAATTTTTCTTATATTGTTAATGAATAATACCTGGGGACAGGGAGACGAGTCGGATTTACCCAGGATGGATCCTGATGCATTTCCTAACACAGATCTGGTCACTTACCCGGTAGGATATTTTGAACGATTTAATCCAATATCGGCCCTGGATATGGTCAGGCAGGTCCCGGGTTTTCAATTTGAAGATAATGCATTTACCCAGGATGTCAGAGGATTTGGTGATGGATCGGGGAATGTCCTCATAGATGATCGCCGTCCCAGTGCCAAACAGGACAACCTGTCTGCCATCCTTGAACGAATCCCTGCCGACAGTGTGGCCCGGCTGGAGTTGATACGGGGACAGGTCCGCAATATCGATTTGCGAGGACAGTCTGCCGTGGTCAACGTCATCTTGAAAGAAGGCACACCTGCCACCATTCAATGGAAAACGGCCATCAGAAAGACCTTTCAACATGGACCGTTGGAGCCGGAAGGCAGTGTCTCCCTGGCACATAACTGGAAGGGAATCGAATACAACATTGGCGTGAAAGCAAATACATTTACCTTTGGCCGGCTTGGAGACGAACAGTTTTTTGATAGCAACGGCGACCTGGAAGAACGTCGTGTGGAAGACAGGTACAACAAGATCACTTTTGTCCTGGCCAACATGAACCTGGCCGGTTGGCTGGGTGATACATTTATGCAGCTCAACGGTATCTTTGATTATCAAAAGTGGAAAAACGAAAATGAAATTGACCGGTTTATCCAGGTACCCAGTGTGCAGCGCAAGTTTTTATTTGAAGATCCACAGGATATACCATTTTACGAGCTCGGATTTGACATGGAGCGCTCACTCTTGCCTTCACTGACTGCTAAAGGAATTATCCTGTTTGTCACCGGCAAGGAGGAGTTTTCATCGCGCCAGACTAATATAGATGAAAACGGGCAACAGACCCTGGACCGGCTTGCTATTGGCGAGAAAGATGAGCAAGAGTTTATCACCCGGATTGAGTTTGACTGGACCCAACTTGACGGCCATCTGGTCCAGGCCAATTTTGAACGGGCGGTAAACACCCTGGATAATTCCCTGACCCAGACAGATGATACCGGGGCGGGTCCTGTAGAAGTGGACGTGCCCGGGGCCAATTCAAAGATTAAGGAAGAACGCTGGGACCTGCTGGTGAAGGATACCTGGTTGCTGGGTAAGTTTGAACTGGACTATGGTCTGGGGGCCGAGACGTCAACCATTACCCAGACAGGAGACTCGGAGCTGGAACGGGATTTCTTTTTTCTAAAACCTCAGGCAAACCTGACCTACAACTGGGAAAACAATGATCAATCCAGGCTCAGTATTCTCCGGGAGGTGGCACAGCTTGACCTTGAAGATTTTGTCTCAGGGACAGAATTTATCGATAATGATGTGGCCCTGGGTAACCCCAACATCAAACCGGACGCTACCTGGAAGCTTGAGCTTAGCCATGAGAGTCGATTTGGTGAGGGTGTTTTTAAGGTCACCCTGTTTCATGACTGGATTGCCGATATACTGGATCTGCTACCAATTACGGACACGTTTGAGGCCCCGGGCAATATCGGTAATGGCCGCCGCTGGGGGACCAGGCTGGAAGGGACTATTCCTTTAGGTTGGATAGGGCTTTCCGGTGCCAAGCTCAATTTTAATGCCCGTATTCAGGACTCCTCGGTGACCGATCCCGTCACCGGTGAGAAGCGGGTGCTGTCCATCGCCATACCCTCCACCGGAATGATGAGTGTGGATCTCGAAAACAGCTACGCCTACCAGCTTGAATACCGCCAGGACTTCCAGACCCAGCAGATAGCCTGGGGCTGGCGGCTTTCAGAACGCGGCAACCAGTACCAGTATAAAGTAAACGAGCTGGTGGTCTTTGATGAAGGGACCGAAATAAATGCGTTTATCGAAACCACTCGTTGGTTTGGAATCAAGATCAGGGTGGACCTCGAAAACGCAACCAATGATCATCTGCTTCGTAACCGGACCATATACACTGGCAGGCGTGGACTGACACCCATTGATTCCACCATTGACCGGGACCGTACCCGAGGTGTCCGTGCGGCCCTGAGGTTCAGTGGAAATTTTTAAATATTGCCCACTGTAGATTACAAGAGCAGATGAATCTCTTATACGATTTATAATTTTCAAACCCTCACGTTACTCACTGATTAGAATCTATTGTTCTAAGCGTAAGTAACGGCTATTTCTGCATTTTAATACTTATTCTAATTTCGTATGTATTCCAACTATGGCAGTAGATTCGGGCATTCCTTAACTTTTTAAAATGCATTATATTTCATAATTAAAAATATTATTGTTATATATTACATTATATTATAAGGTTACTAAAATAATATCCACGCCCGATTGAGGCCTGACGACAACTAAAAGGTGACTAAAGACATGATCGATTTTCAAACTAATCCAAATAAATACAAACACTGGAAGCTGGCCTTTGATGGTGAGGTTGCCACCCTGACCATGGACGTGAATCCTACAGAGACACTGGCGGAAGGTTATGAGTTAAAAATGAACTCCTACGATCTCGGAGTGGATATTGAATTATACGATGCCGTACAACGCCTGCGCTTTGAACACCCGGAAGTCAAAACCGTAATCCTGAATTCCGGTAAAGAAAATATTTTCTGTGCCGGTGCCAATATCAAAATGCTTGGTGTCTCCCCTCACGCCCACAAGGTGAATTTCTGTAAGTTCACCAACGAAACGCGAAACTCCATAGAAGACGCCAGCGATAACTCACAGCAACATTACCTGTGTGCCATTAAAGGCGTCTCTGCCGGTGGTGGTTACGAGCTGGCCCTGGCCACCGACTACATCATGTTGGCCGATGATGGTAACTCTGCAGTTTCCCTGCCAGAGGTACCTCTGCTTGCGGTGCTACCCGGCACAGGCGGTCTCACCCGGGTAGTAGACAAGCGTAAAGTTCGCCGCGATATCGCCGACTTCTTCTGTACCGTGGAAGAAGGTGTGCGTGGCAAGCGTGCCGTAGACTGGCGTCTGGTGGATGAAACTGTACCCACCTCACGTTTTAACGAGGCGGTACAGGAAAAGGCCAGGGACATGGCAAAGACCTCCGACCGTCCCGCTGATGAAAAAGGTGTGGAGTTCACCCAACTGGAGCGTGAGTTCAGTGATGATACCGTCAAGTATGCCCACATTACTATAGAAATGAATCGCGAGTTACGTGTTGCCATCATTACCTTGAAGGCACCTGAAGGTGTCCCTGCCGGGTTGACCCTGGAAGAAGCGGAATCACAGGGGACAGATTTCTGGCCACTGGCTATCTGCCGTGAGCTGGATGACGCCATTTTGCATATGCGAACCAATGAACTGGAGATCGGCACCCTGGTATTCAAGACAGAAGGTGATGCAGAAGTGGTCCAGGTCTATGACGAGTTCGTCAACAAAAACCAGCACCACTGGTTGATGCGCGAAATCACCCTGTACTGGAGGCGTACCCTCAAGCGTGTAGACCTGACTTCACGCACCCTGTTTGCCTTTGTTGAACAGGGCAGTTGCTTTGTCGGTGTACTAGCGGAGTTACTGTTTGCAGTTGACCGCAGCTACATGCTGGAAGATAAGCTTGAAGGTGACAACCGTCCGGCAGCCACCATAATGTTGACCGATTCCAATTTCGGTACGTACACCATGTCAAACGGCATTAGCCGTCTTGAAACCCGCTTTCTCGGTGAACCGGAAAGTGTGGAAGCAGCCCGTAAGACCATCGACACTGCACTGGATGCCAGGCGCTGTGAAGAACTCCACCTGGTGACCTTTGTGATCGACTCTCTGGACTGGGAAGACGAACTGCGCCTGCTACTGGAAGAACGCTGCAGTTATTCCCCGGACAGTCTGACAGGTATGGAGGCAAACCTTCGCTTCGCCGGACCGGAGACCATGGAGACAAAAATTTTCGGCCGCCTGACAGCATGGCAAAACTGGATCTTCCAGCGTCCCAATGCCGTTGGTGAGCAGGGCGCACTGCGTCTTTATGGTACCGGCGCACGGGCCAATTACGATTTAAAACGAGTCTAATAACGATTTATATATATCCGACTAATAGAGGCATTCTCCACCATCTGCCGTCAGAACGGCATGGACTGGTCACAGTTGAAAAATAAAATGAAAGACTCCGGCCGATATCATGTTGAGACTTACTAGAAAAAGTTGGTCTCAAAAAATAAGATCTAAATAACAATGCAATATTAAGATAAGTATTCAGAAGGAATTCAGCATGAAGAAAACTAAATGTGTGGCCGTTTCATTACTTTCTCTAATGATAGCAATGACATCGATGGGATATGCACAGGAACCTGCTCCAGCCCGTATACCTTTGGTACCATTGGATACGGAAGATCCGGTACTCAAACCTGTATTTGATGATATAAAGGCTAGAGGCGGCGTACCAAGCTATATGCACAGGACCATTGGCAACGCACCTGAAATCTTCAAGGCATTTGCTAGTGTGGCCTGGGCAATCAGACGAGATGCAGTCCTTCCCCGGATTGAGCGTGAATTAATAATTCTTCGCGCAACGCAATTGGAAAAAGGTGATTATGAATTTTTTGCTCACACTGGAATGGCCCTCAGCTGCGGACTGACTGAGGAACAAATTAACACCCTGGAGAACTGGCAGGACAGTGATCTTTACACTGACCGACAGAGAGCGATCCTTGCTTACGCTGACGGACTTGCACATCCGGATAGTGTCGATGAAAAAACATTTAATAATCTCAAGCAATTTTTTAACGCAAGGGAAATAGTTGAGTTGACCGTCACTGCAAATTTTTACACAGCCGCAGCAAGAAATACCCGTGCGCTTGATGTAAAGATTGATGACGACAAATGGCAGGCATCGTATGGCAAGTGTGTCGAATAAAAAATAAAATTATAGAAAAGAAATAGAATTCAAAACTGTATTTATATCAAGCGACTCCTGCAATTAAATAGTTCTTACTCAGGCATCCAGATTCGGTTGTACCTTTCCTGTTTGTAGGGATCAAATGATGTAAAGCGAGATTTAATACCCCCGCCCAACGCTTCTCCAAGCTTATTTAGTGCATCCGGCTCTGTGTTGATCCATTTGCCGGTATCCAGGCGTTGGAGCATGATCTCCATAATAACGGCGCTCTCGGCATCGTTGAAATCACAGTGTGTCGCCAGGTTGATATGGACATCGCGATACAGGTCTTCCTTGTCGTTGGCACGGATTAATTCACCATAACCCTGTGTCAGGCTGGGAGGAACAGTATTGTCCCCAACCGGGTGGACCCGTAGCAGCGGTATCTTTGGCTCACCCCGCACGGTGCGCCCGGGGGCCTTCCAGAAATCCAGTGCGTATTGTGAGGCCTTGACCCGGGGTGACGCATTGACCTTACTTATATCTGCATCGAGATCCAGGCCCGCCTCTTTATACAATTGTCGTACCGCACGTTTGTGATATTTATTTCCGTTCTCGAACCATTCCCGGTAGTCCACACCGGTATTCCAGGACAATTGCTGACCATAGGCCGCACTCTCAAACATAAACCGGGCGGCACCGCCGGGGTGTTGTTTAGCATACTGTATGACAGCGTGATACATGCTGTGCTGAAGTGCTTCTACATCATCGAGGTCCGGTTGTTGTGTCAGGGTCCCTGTCCAGGCCGGCCACTGACCGATAGCAAAGGCAAGGGCGATCCGCGCCCGCCCCTCTGGGGTCCGTTGTGCCGCATCCAGTGCCTGCTGCCAGGCGGCCGCCAGTCTTTCTGTGGGTGCAGTCTCTAAAGGGACGTCAGTAATGGCCAGCTCAGGGGCAATCAACGACTTCAGCACAAACCACCCATCCAGATAAGTATTCATGAGCCACACCGGGGTATGGGCGTGCAGGGCAATCGAACCATCAATACGGTCGGAGAATTCTTCTGCCACGGCAACAGCAACATGTCCTCCCCCTGAACAACCGTATTCGATCACCCGGTCGGGTTTACCGTATCGCGCCTCGAAGATATCCAGCGTTGTATTGAGATTGGCGATCTCACGTGCAGGGTCGTATTGAAATTTTCTGAGCCGGGGCCGGCCGGTCCCTGCAAATGCATATCCCTGGTTCAGCAGGTAACGGTAACGTGCCTCCTTGTCCATCCCTGTCCACTCGTTTGCTTCACTGGCAACATCAAGGTCACGAAGCAGAACACGGTTCCAGTTAGCAGGGACCACCAGCTGGTAGGGGGTACCATCATCAAGTATGCCACTTTCATCAGTAAATGAGTTCTGTGCGACACTTGTGACAGGTAAACTAATAAGACTAAAAAGGATAACGAGACTGGTAATTTGAAACCTGGTACAAGAGTGTCTGATTAGTAAATGTGTTTCTGAATTAACCCGCGGTCTATTACTGCCCATGTTTCTATCCTCCCCGTAACCAGTCCTGATTTACTATAGTCGATAGTCTAAACACTAACAAATATAAGTATCTGTTGTTTCACCTGGCTTGGGGGTTTTTGCCTGATCCAAGGTTTTATAGTAAGGGCTGCAATATAATTCTGAATATTCATGATCAACATTAAAATTGAGCAAAATTTATTTATATATTTTAAGACCATGAATTGTTTCCTGTATATTGCTTAGTTTCATCAAAACACACCACCAGAATAAGAATATAAATAAAGGGGCCAGATAGTTGAATCTCAATAGTCAATTTACACAGCTGATTATCATCCTGTTCGGCCTGTTTACGAACCCTGTTTTGGCACAGGAACAAGCGACAGCGGAAGGCACGACAGTTCCAGCTGAAAATCTGAATGATGATCTTGTGACATACCCGGCTTCGTTTTTTGATCGTTATAATCCAATTTCAGCGCTGGACATGGTCAACCAAGTCCCCGGTTTTCAGGTCAACGATGATGAATTTACAGTCGATGCCCGCGGGTTTTCCAATAGCTCATCGGGCAACGTGCTCATAGATGATCGTCGTCCCAGTGCCAAATCAGACAACCTGACTGCTATTCTTGAACGCATCCCCGCTCATAGTGTGGAAAAGCTGGAGTTGATTCGAAGCCAGGTCCGTAATATAGATCTCAGGGGTCAAACTGTTCTGGTAAATGTCATTCTCAAAGAAGGCACCCCCGCAACCATTCAGTGGAAAGTATCAGCCAGAAAAACTACCAAGGTCGGGAAACTTGAGCCTGAAGCCAGTATCTCATTGGCAAATAACTGGAATGGTATTGATTATAACGCTGGGATTAATTTCAGATCATTTACCTTTGGCCGGATCGGTAATGAGAAGTTTTTTGACAGCGACCGCCGGCTGCAGGAAACCCGGGTTGAAGACCGGTATAACAGGAACCTTTATGTCCTTGCCAATTTAAACCTGGCCGGTTGGCTGGGTGAAACATTCATGAATCTCAATGGCACTTTGAATTATGAAGACCGGGTAACAACGACTAATCTTGATAGCTTCAACCGGACCTCCGATTTTCAAAGGCATTTCTTTTTTGATGACGATGCCAAAGACCCGGTATATGAACTGGGTTTTGATATGGAACGTTCATTATTACCCTCTCTCACTGCAAAAGGAATAATCCTGTATGTCACCGGAGTGGAAGATGTGTCGTTTGCCCAGGTCAATACTGATGTTAATGGACTGCAGACCCTGGACAGGTTGGCGGTGGGAGATAAAGACAAGGAAGAGTTTATTACCCGGGTCGAGTTTGACTGGACACCTCTCGACGGCCACCTGGTACAGGCCAATTTTGAACGCGCAGTAAACACGCTGGATAACACCCTGGTACAAACAGACGATACCGGTGCAGGTCCCATTGAAGTAGATGTCCCCGGGGCCAATTCCCGGGTACGGGAGGAACGCTGGGACTTTTTGGTTAAAGACACCTGGTTACTGGGAAGTTTGGAACTGGATTACGGTCTGGGGGCCGAGGCCTCTACGATTTCTCAAAGAGGTGATTCAGAACTAAAAAGGGATTTTTTCTTTTTCAAACCACAGACAAGTTTGACCTATAACTGGGAAAATAGTGACCAGTCCCGACTCAGCATGGTCAGGGAGGTTGCCCAACTGGATCTCGAGGACTTTGTCTCTGCTACAGAATTCCTGGACAGTGATATTGCCCTGGGTAACCCAAACATCAAACCGGATGCTACCTGGAAACTGGAGCTTAGCCATGAGAAGAGATTTGGTGGAATCGGTGTATTTAAGCTCACGCTGTTCCATTACTGGATCTCTGATGTACTGGATCTATTACCCATTACCGATAGTTTTGAAGCACCGGGCAATATTGGTGATGGTCGTCACTGGGGCGCAAGGCTGGAAACCACCTTGCCCCTGGATTGGACAGGTCTGCAGGGGGCCAGGCTGGATCTCAAGGGCCGCATACAAGGTTCGTCTGTAACAGACCCGGTGACAGGTGAAAAACGTCCCTTGTCTATCGATGCTTTATCACTGGGCCCTATCCTCTATGATATTCAAAATAATTATGGCTACCAGGTGGACTTCCGCCAGGATTTTCAGGGCCAGCAGATTGCTTGGGGCTGGGGTGTGATAGAACGGGGCCGGCAAATACAATACAAGGTCAATGAGTTGGCAAGACTGCATGAAGGCGCGGCAGTCAGTTTCTTCGTTGAAACCACCCGGTGGTTTGGGATCAAGATCAGGTTTGATGCAGAAGACATCATTAACTTGAAGCCGACCCGCCATCGCACACTCTATACCGGCAGACGTGAATTAAGTCCGCTTGAGGCATTGCATTTCAGGAACCGTACCCGTGGGATACGTCTGGCCTTGCGATTCAGCGGGAATTTTTGAATTTAGGAATAGGCTGTTCGCAGGAACGATGGTAGATGTAAATGAAATGACGATATAAATATTTCGTCATTCCGGAATTTGCGAAGCAAATGTCTGGAATCCAGTCTAATATTAACACCGACTGAGAGTTGAAAGGGAAGTAGAAGTCAGCTCATTCACCTGCATATTATTTTGAGTAAGTCCTCTACTGAGATTCATTCGCCTTTTGCACATACCACTCGGCTTCGCGTAACAATGCCTGGGCATCGAATACCTCACCTGCCTTGATGGTCCAGATAACTCCCCCCTCACTTTCACGATCAGTACCGTAATGGGCAAAGCCTCCGCCGTACAGGACTTTAAAATTCTCGATGGGGTTTCCATCCACTACAATAAGATCAGCAACACAACCAAAGCGGATGCCGCATAGTTCTTCCTCAAGTCCTATTATGCGCGCCGAGTTGGTGGTGGCAATCCTGACCACGTCCAACGGGTGTATCCCCGCCTGCTGCATCAGTTCCAGTTCCCGGATCAATCCAAAGCCGTAAAGCGATTGCAGGTACCCTGAATCACCGCCGGTACCTACCAGGCCACCACGGCGCCAGAATTCATACAGCCAATGCATCCAGTGTTGGTAGTTTTCTTTCCAGGCGATCTCATCGGCGGTGGTCCATTCACTGTGGTAGGACGCATGAATATCCGGTCTTGGTCGCCAGTGATCTAAAATGATGGGATGCACAAAGCGTTGTCGCCAGGGCAAGGTGATGGCCCGCGTGTAGTCAGCGTTTGTTTCATAAATTGAAAACGTTGGTACCCAGGCAGTACCATTGGCTATCATCTCATCTATGACTGAGCTCAGTGCCTCAGGATAGTTGGCCGCTTCTTTCCACAGGTGGCCAGCATAGCGAAACCGTTGCAGTTCATCGATATAGTTATAATCCAGGGGAAATGACTGTGTCCCCGGCAGCGCCGCGTCCGGCACACCATATCAGTGCTCGATACTGACCACGCCGGCCCGGGATGCTACCAGTGCGTCTGTTTCACTTACCTTGAGATCCACTATAACACCACTCATGTCCAGCCTTTCTGCCTCATCGGTAATGGCGGCCAGGACATCGGGATAGTGTCCGGGTCCGTGGCTGACCTTGATCCCATCGGCGCCCTGATTACGAAATTCGCGTACCAGCCTTCGTGCTTCATCCGGGGTGTGGCCCTTGTCACCTACACGACTGGTATTGGGCCAGCGTCTGTGTAGCCTGAGACGTGGTGCCACCACCTCATGTTCTTCACTCAACTTCCGCTGTTCCACCAAAAGATCAGCGCCAGCATCCATTCCGGTATCGCGCAGCGTCGTAACACCGTGTCCCAACCAGAGTCTAAAGGCATAGGCGATGGCTTCATCACCGGCCTGGCTGGTGGATGGGATATGTGCATGTACGTCGAACAGGCCGGGTAATACATATTTGCCCCTGGCATCGATGATCAGATCCCCCGTGGTACGTTCAGTCAGCCCCCAGCCCTCGAAGACAGGATCGATGGGAATGATATCCAGGATACGGCCGTCTTCTATGACAATATCCACCGGTCCTTCCGGTGGCGCGGCCCGGCCGGTACCCGGTGTACCGCGACCGGTGACCATGATGCCACCACGAATGATCAGGCGCCCAGGTAGCAGTCCCTGGGTGGTCCCCATTGGTATAGGGGCATGCAGTTGTGCCGTCTCGGCAATAGTTTCCGCAGTTGCCGGTATTGAAACCATTGCACCAGCCAATCCAAACAATACAAAATAGGTCTTCAGTAACACAGGTTGCAGAAATCTCATAAAAATACCTTTATAAAAAACCATGTCCGAGATTTATCATTCCTGGTATTCCACTTCACCGGCCACCATAACCATTACTGGATTGACTGTATGTATTTCTTCATCCGGAACTTCTAGATAATCCCGCTCAAGCACCACCAGGTCCGCCCATTTGCCGGGTTCGATTGACCCAAGGGTGTCGGCACGTCTAACGTACTCGGCAGCCCACCGGGTGGCGGTATACAGCGCCGTCAACCTGTCTACCCGGTTTTGCGCACCATATACTTCCCCATCAATGTTTCGTGTGACAAGTAATTGTATGTAATAAAAGGCATTGCCCGGTCGTTGGGCTATGGCGTGGGTATCGATCTCCCATGCCGTCAGTACCCCACCTTCTACCAGTGATCGGGTGGGGACCTGCCATTCATCGACGATTTCCCGGCCATACAACTCCACCAGGCCTTCACCGCTACTATTGGATTCAAGATATTTGGGACCAATACTGGCCTGAATATTCATTTGTGCCATTCTCGGGATCTGATCGGGACGTGGGTAGATGCGGCTATGGTCGTAGCCGATCGCCAGGCTACGTACATGTTCCGGGCTCCAACCCCGTTCCTTGGCTATCGAATCAATAATATCCATATACCTGTCCATAGTGTAATCACCACCGATGTGGTTGCCCTTCAGGGAATGCCCGGCCCGCAATTGCGTCATTAAGACATCTGTTATGTTTCCCTGAGAGGTATCATTCAGCCAGCTGAACTCCTGCTTTTTTGTATAGTCACTGACATCACCCACCTGCAAGGTCATCTCGACATTGGGTGGGACGTGATCCAGGTTGATCACGGAGACGCCCGTGGTCCACAGGCGTGGCGAACCAAACCCGTCCGGTATACCGTAGTAGCGGTAGAAATTCGGGGCCTGTGGATTGGCCGTGAGTGCCCAACCGTGGGAAAAGGCCATGCGGTTTGGTAACTTGCCCTGTTCTTCCAATTGATAGAATGCCCGCAGGGTTGTTATCTCACTAAATGAAGTAGAGATGGTTGTCATGCCGAAACCAACCCATTCCTCTGCCTCACGACGGATGATCTCGGCAAAGGTATCAACACCGCCGGTAATAATATCGCCTCTAACTGAACGGGCGAGGAGCACACCCGAGGCCCCGGTTTCCATATCCAGACGTGGGTGTTCAGCCTGGCCGTAGAAATCTTCAATTAAATTCAGTGCATAACTGTTAAATATTGCCGTCGCTGCACCTGATACCAGAATGGGATTATTCGGGGCCACCTGGTCCATCTCCGTCCTTGTTACTACCGGTTCATCAACCCCGGGTATTACTCCCCAGGGGGCAAAGATTGCTGCTGTATTCGTAACCTTATTGCCATTGGGGTCGTCAAATCGATAGGGTAATCCGATGACGATCCACTTTCCTGATTCCGTGCGATCAACCATTAACTTGATCGCCTCAAGCGAATTTGCCTTGACCTCTGCCCAGTTATCTCCCTGCACCCTGACCTCTCTTAACTCCGGAACAAGGATCGGTCCAAAATGCCCCAGGGCATATTCCTGGATATGAGAATGGGTATCGATGAGGCCCGGTACTACTGTCTTTCCACCCAGGTCAATTCTGTTGGTATTGGCATGAGCCAGGGCCATGATGGATGCCTCATCGCCTACTGCCATTATTTTTCCGCGCTTTATTGCCACGGCCTCTGCAATATTACTGTCCAGGGGATTTTCAGTGTCGGCCTGAATTATTTTGCCATTAAACAATACTGTGTCTGCCCATTCCGGCACCTGGGCCAGAGCATTTGTGCCGGGAAATAAATTAATAGCAAAAAATAAAATTAATACCTTGTGAAAAGTCGTCTTCATAGTCAAATATCCTGTATTAAGTTTCTATCAGTGAGTAATTGTATTTTTCAAAACGATTAAACAGATGTCTTGTTATGTCCATGTTTTCTTACTGCCCAAAGGGAAAAAATTACCAGGCCTGTTAGTAGCGCAGCTGCAAGGTAATAGATCCTGAATGATGGTGCATGAGTCTCCACCTGTTCAAGATCCTGTTGTGTGGCTATTTGATTGCTTACTGCATTTTCCATGGTGGTATCTGGCTGCTTCGATGGGTCTACTTCAATCAGTTGGCCAGTTTCCGGGTCGACCATTAGATATGGGGCTGAAAAAGCAGACATATCAGTATCTACACCATAGGTATTACCTATACCTACGACAACTATAGACGTCACCAGTATAAATTTAAGCAGGATAATTAATCGCATGTTACCGTGATTTTTATCCATTTAACTGCTGTCCTTTACCTGAGATCACCACTGGGTTGTAATATCGCGCCATCGGGTATGGAACCATCAGCACGCCCCTTAAGGAATGTATATAAATGTTCAACACCATCGGTGATTAGCTTTGCACCGCCAAAACCCGGCATGCCTTTTTCTACCCGGCCATTCAGTACCACGGATTTAAACTGTTCCTGACTTAAGGCTTGCAGGCTCTGCTTTAATGATGGTCCTGAACCACCTTCCTGATCGGAGCCGTGACAGCGGGCACAATCGGCGGTGTTATACAGTTTCCAACCGGTAAAGGTCTGTGCATTGACCGTGATTGTTGAGAAACCCGTGCCAGATCGGTTGGCCGTTGTTGATGTAGTGGGACGTGTATATGTGACTGCGCCTGCATCTCTCGGTAACGCGAATACAAACAGGTTATTGCTACCGGCATCTACCTTGATCTCAGGGGTAAGTTCATTGGTGTCCATGACATTACTCCCTCCCACTGCCACAGCCACGTATTGTCTTCCATCAACAGCATAACTCACCGGATAGCCGGTAATTGGCCCACTGAGTATGGTCTCCCACACCACCTCGCCGGTGTGTTGATTAAGTGCCTTGAAGCGGCGGTTCATGTCGCCCATAAAGATCAACCCGCCACCGGTGGATACCAGTGACATAAGCCCGGCCCGTTGTTCATAACGCCACAGGGTCTCGCCCGTTTCCACGGACACCGCTTCGATGCGGCCCACCTTGCCATTGGCGGTGGGGGCGATCATCTTTTCATAATTTACCCCGCTGAAGATTTGGTTTTCCCAGTCCTGCAAAGCAGTCAATGTTGAATTCATACATAGATTATTGAGCGGTTCATAGATGGCATTGGTGAGGGGACTATATGTACTGGATGGCCAGTTCCTGCCACCGTGCACAGTTGGACAGACGAACTGGGTTTCACCTACCCTTATGTTGCGTATGGCCTTGTTTTCAATGGGGCGGCCGGTGTCCACATCGACACCAATATAGACATTCTGCTGCACGGTTGGACGTGCCCACAGGAACTCTCCGGTATTGCGATCCAGGGTCCACACCAGGCCGGTCTTGCCGGGAATGCCGGTGATCACCTGGCGCCGTTCACCGGGCCTGACCCTGGGGTTGATCCAGGGGACATGCTCCGGATCCGGACTTACAACGGTATCTACTAGAATGCGTTCAAAAGGATGATCCAGATCGAATTCATCCTTGGGATGGTGCTGGAAGTACCACTCTATCTGTCCCGTGTCCGGGTCCAGTGCCAGGGTGGAATTGGTATATAACTGATCACCTTCCTCGGTGCCCTGCAGGATAGTCGGATAGGGACGGGAAGACGATGTGCCCCAGATGATGCGGTCCTGATCTACATCATAGCCACCGGCCAGCCAGGCCGAGGCGGCCATGCGCTGGGCATAGGGGACACCGTCCCAGGTCTCATCAGCGGCCTCCTCCGGTTTGGCGATGACGTTCCGTCGCCAGAGGATCTCACCGGTGATGGCATCCAGGGCAGTGATCCCGCAATCCGCCGGGGCCTTCTCCCCCGCCAGGTTGGCGGGCATACAGCTTTGTCCGGCCACCACGATGCCTCTCACCACGATGGGACCAGAGGAGTTGGTGGCCCCGTCCTTGTAATCCCGCATCTCGGTGTCCCACACCAGTTCCCCGGTACGGGCATTGATGGCGATGACATGGGCATCACCGGTGGAGTGATAAATCATGTCCTTGTAGATAGCGATGTTACGCGAGGTATTGCCCACGAAGTGTGAGTCTTCGGGGAGTTCACGCCTGAATTCCCAGATCACATCACCGGTGGCGGCATCCAGTGCCCAGAGTTCTTCACCCCCAGGTTGGGACAGGTACATGACGCCATCATATATTAAAGGTGTCGCCGCCTGGCCGCCGGCCTCCATGGCCCGGGCCCAGGCCAGCTGCAGTGCACCGACATTGTCCGGGTTGATCTGGTCCAGTGGACTGTAACTCCAGGCCTCATAGTTCCGGTGCCACATGGGCCAGTCCGCCGGGTCCGGGTTACGCAGGTCTTCATCTTCCACCGGTGTGAACCCACCATTGTTGGACTGGGCCATGACCGGCAAGACAGTCATCAAAAGAAGACTAAAGATTAATGTTACTATTGGTTTCATTATTGATATCCAGTTTATACATTTAAATGTGACTACATCACGGCAATGCAAATACGAAAATCGTATTGCTGCCTGAATCGGATTTGATCTCCGGGGTGAGCAGATTGGTATTCATCACGTTTCCGCCACCCACTGCCACGGCCACATATTGTCTTCCATCAACTGCATAACTCACCGGGTAACCGGTAACAGGACCACTGAGGATGGTCTCCCATACCACCTCGCCGGTGTGTTGATTAAGTGCCTTGAAGCGGCGATTGGTATCACCAACGAAGATGAGTCCTCCGCCTGTCGCTACCAGGGCCATGAGCCCGGCCCGCTGTTCATAACGCCACAGGGTCTCGCCCGTTTCCACGGACACCGCTTCGATGCGGCCCACCTTGCCATTGGCGGTAGGGGCGATCATCATGTCGTAGTTTACCCCACTGAATACCGGGTTATCCCAATCCTGTAGCGCTGTTAATGTTGAGTTCATACACATATTGGCCAGTGGTTCGTAGATGGCGTTGGTCAATGGGCTGTAGGCACCTGATGGCCAGTTTTTACCGCCACTGGCAGTGGGACAAACAAATTGGGTTTCACCTACCCTTATGTTGCGTATGGCCTTGTTTTCAACGGGGCGGCCGGTGTCCACATCAATATCCAGATAGACATTCTGCTGTACGGTTGGACGTGCCCACAGGAACTCGCCGGTGTTGCGGTCCAGAGTCCAGATGATCCCCGTCTTGCCCGGGATGCCGGTGATCACCTGGCGCCGTTCACCAGGCCTGACCCTGGGGCTGATCCAGGCTACATGCTGCGGGTCGGGGCTCACAACGGTATCAACAAGTATACGTGCGTAGGGATGATCCAGGTCGAATTCATCTTTGGGGTGGTGCTGGAAGTACCAATCCATCTGTCCCGTATCCGGGTCCAGTGCCAGGGTGGAATTGGTATATAACTGATCACCTTCCTCGGTGCCCTGCAGGATAGTCGGATAGGGACGGGAAGACGATGTGCCCCAGATGATGCGGTCCTGATCTACATCATAGCCACCGGCCAGCCAGGCCGAGGCGGCCATGCGCTGGGCATAGGGGACACCGTCCCAGGTCTCATCAGCGGCCTCCTCCGGTTTGGCGATGACGTTCCGTCGCCAGAGGATCTCACCGGTGATGGCATCCAGGGCAGTGATCCCGCAATCCGCCGGGGCCTTCTCCCCCGCCAGGTTGGCGGGCATACAGCTTTGTCCGGCCACCACGATGCCTCTCACCACGATGGGACCAGAGGAGTTGGTGGCCCCGTCCTTGTAATCCCGCATCTCGGTGTCCCACACCAGTTCCCCGGTATGGGCATTGATGGCGATGACATGGGCATCACCGGTGGAGTGATAAATCATGTCCTTGTAGATAGCGATGTTACGCGAGGTATTGCCCACGAAGTGTGAGTCTTCGGGGAGTTCACGCCTGAATTCCCAGATCACATCACCGGTGGCGGCATCCAGTGCCCAGAGTTCTTCACCCCCAGGTTGGGACAGGTACATGACGCCATCATATATTAAAGGTGTCGCCGCCTGGCCGCCGGCCTCCATGGCCCGGGCCCAGGCCAGCTGCAGTGCACCGACATTGTCCGGGTTGATCTGGTCCAGTGGACTGTAACTCCAGGCCTCATAGTTCCGGTGCCACATGGGCCAGTCCGCCGGGTCGGGGTTACGCAGGTCTTCATCTTCCACCGGTGTGAACCCACCATTGTTGGACTGGGCCATGACCGGCAAGACAGTCATCAAAAGAAGACTAAAGATTAATGTTACTATCGTTTTCATTGTGTTTTTATCCCTCTTAATGTGTTAATTGTCAGATCAGTGTCTGCAAGCTTGACCCTGATTGCTTGATTCATTTGTATTTTTTATTTCGATGGTATGCATGCGTCACAAGACTCATATCCCCCCGGTCGTGATGGACAATCCATACACTTGGGCCAAGTACATCCAGTTGAGGCAAGACACATAATAAAAAATGTAACTACACAAATACGTAATATAACTTCTATATGGCGGACCTTATGGAAATCATGAAAATAATCTCTGTATATCTCCATCAGATTCCTCTCATTTCAGTATCAACTGTCGACAGAAAAATCGCCACGCTCCAGTAACCATGAGATTACCAACCCAGCCACCAACCCCCAGAAGGCTGCGCCAATATTTAACATGGGCAGATCGGCCACTGTCACAAGGAACGTAACCAGGGCACCCAGGGTAAACCGGCCACCAAAGCAAGTTGTGAATGATGCCTGCAGGATCTTCAGCATGGCCAGTCCCGCCAATGTGGCAACAAAAGCCGGGGGGGCATCCAATAAGAAACGGGTAAAGGTTGGTGCCAACAGGCCAAAGACAAGGGCGAGTACGCCAACAAACACACCAGCCGTATAGTGCCGCGCATTTTCGCCGGAACTGGTAACGATGGCATTGGTGGGACCGGTCAGGCAGGATGAGACTCCACCGACTGCTGCGGCAAACAGACTGCCTATACCGCAGGCAGCAGTAATGGCATTGACTGGTGGTTTATGATCCACGGCCCGCAATACAGCGATACCCTGGCCATTCTGTACCACCAGTACAGTGATGGCCAGTGGTACCACCAGTTCAATGGCTGCAGCCAGTGACCAGTCAGGAGTCTGCAATACAGGCTGAATGACCTCAAGGCTTTGAAAAGTGGCAGCATCAAAACGGTCACCGAACAAGGCCACAGCGGCACCCATAAGCAATGCACCGATCAAAGGTGGCATATAACGTGCCAGTCCCGGAAATACAGACAGCACTATCCAGGTCACCACCATGGGCCCTGCAATGATCAGGTCTTCATGTAATGCCCGCACAAGACCCAGACCAAACCGCAGGAACACACCGGCTACCATGCCCATGACGATGGGCATGGGCACTGCGGCCATTGCCCGCCTAACCCAACCAGTAATACTCAACAGGAACATTAACAGTCCCGTGAGATAGAAGGCACCTACTACTTCAGCAAAAGAAAGGTGCGTGAGTGATGGACCTACCAGTACGGTACCGGGGATGGTCCAGAAAAATACCAGGGGCTGGCGGTAGAACCAGCAAAAGAAAATTGAAATGAGCCCATTGACAAAGAACACACCAAATACCCAGGAAGCAATCTCTGCTTCAGACAGTCCGCCTCGGCTACCGACAGAGAGAATGATGGCGACGGGCGCGGTAACGGCAAATAACCAACCGATAAACCCATTGGCAGCATATGTTGGTCCGAATTCGTCCCATAATTCACGCAGGGATGGACGCGTACCATCCGGTCTTTCAAGTGATGATATCAAAACTAGATTTCTCGTTTCATATTACAAAGAATGGTTAGACTGACCTGGAATTTTTTTATGAGTATAAGAATATTCATTGTCAGAGTAAAAATATTATGGCGGAAAATATCGGTATTCATCCGTCTCACAATGGATGTGCAATATACTGCTCACTTTTGTTTATTAATTACCACTGATTGCGCCAACTGTACCTATAAACTAACTACGAGATTTTTATATTCTCACTGATCCTGGTTAGTTGTAATTTATATTTATTTCTCTTAGTTATTGAAAAAATAATAAATACTACTCAAAATCGGTTTCATATAGCTATGGTATGGGTCAAGCACATTTTAAGGGCCCCTTTCCTATTTAATCTGTTTTTAAAAACAATAACACTCAGAGCATAAAAATTATAATGAACGAAACACAATACACTGCAACGGAACGTAAGCTGGTTGTTTTCTTTGCCTTCCTTGGTACGCTTTTTGATGGTGCAGACTTTTTCATTTTTACTTATTTTCTTGCCCCCCTGGCCGAATATTTTGAAACCTCTGTCGTCAACATTACGGTCATTCAGGCAACCAGTTACCTTGCAGGGATAATCGGTGGGATACTCTTCGGGATAATTGCTGACCGCAAAGGCAGGCGACTGGGACTTGCGCTAACCGTCGCAACCTATAGTATCTTCACACTTTTAAGCGGATTTGCTTCCAGTTTTTCTGAATTACTTGCAATGCGGATTATCGCCGGAATTGGTATTGGTGGAGAGTCCGGAATAGCCTTCGCTTACCTGAACGAAGTTTATCATGCAAAGAATAACCGTCGTGGCCTGTTTAATGGCGCTTTGCAATCCATGTTTGTATTTGGCGCCCTCATCGCTGCCTGGTTATATGGTTTTACATCGGAACATTATGGTGTGGAGGCCTGGCGCTGGGCCTTCCGCTATCTTGGTATAGTCGCAATCCTCGCAGTATTTATCCGAATGTTTATGCCGGAATCCAAACTGTGGCTTGCCAGTCGACAAAAGTTGCTTGATGAAAACAAGGAAAGTTCGGTTCCCCTTGTGGAAATCTTTAAAGGTGCATTAGGTGGAATAACGTTAAAGACAACATTATTAATGACGTTTGCCTTTTATGGCGCTTATGGAATCATCACGTTTGCACCTACCATGTGGACAACGGCCTATGAACTCCCCTCTGCAACAGTGGCACAGCTTGGCTATGTTGGTAGTATCCTGGCTGTGATTGCGTACTTAGGCAGTGGCTGGTTATCTGACATCATCGGCAGAAAGAATACCTTTACCTTGACTGCACTGATAGGGACGATTGGATATTTATTATTTCTGATTGTTGGCCCCATCCTTAAGATGCCGGTAACAGTAACGTCCATCTGGGTATCACTGCCATTTTTATGTTTCGTTTTTATGCAACTTGGTTATGGGTATTTCGGTGTCCAGGGTGTGTGGTTATCAGAACTGTATCCCACCCGTGTCAGGTCTACCGCACTAAATTTTGTGTATTATCTTGGCAGGGCAATTGGCGCAGGCATAGCGCCGCTACTTGGTCTGTCGATAGCAACATCTATGGGCTATGATATCAGAATGGCAGTCGCTTTGGCCTTCATTGGTACGGGCGGGACCATCATCTTTTCCAGGATGCTTAAAGAGACAAAGGGCCTGGATATCCAGGCAGATTAACCAACAATAAAGAGAGAATTATGGAAAACCAATCACCAAAATTATCATTATTTACCCTACTGGTTACCTCTATGCTGATACATGGATGCGGCTCGATCCAGCCCCAGGGCCAATCATCCACGATGGGACCAGGCTGGGAGCTGCTCAACAAACGAATCATTGAGGCAGAAAATGTCTCCATGCGCGAGCGAGACGTACCACGAACAGGTATTCAGACCAATGTTGGTGAAGGTCAGGTTTCAAATCTATCGGATATTCTGCCTATCCAGCTGGCACCCGGTGTTGAGGCGAAGGCCTACTGGGGTGAAGGTAACCTATTGAGTTTTATCAGCATGGCACCTAACGCGGTAATGCCCAGGGAAACCATCATTGGGGAGCGTTTTCTGTTTGTTATGGAAGGACAAGTTAAGGAATTGGCCAACGGCGAATACATGACGATGGTCGGTGAGAAACGTGAGCCACCTAACGGTGTAAGTGCGCGTATGCCCAGGCGGGAATTTATCTACCTGGTAGATGGTGACGAATCCCATATTACAGCAGGTCCACAAGGCGCTGAGATCCTGCTCCTTTACGCACCAGTCCCCCGTGCCTATCTTGAACAGGCTGGTCTGGGGCATCAATATGAAGAGGTAGATCTTCAGGCCTTACCCCTGCCTCCCAATGTCGATTCCGGTGTGGTCTATGACCTTTACGACTTCCAGTACACCGTACTTGTGCCAGGCGCGAACGCCAGGTTTGTAAATGGCCGGGGCATGCAGATGAGCTGGTTAAGAATGAATCCCAATATTGAGTTTGGTTACCACACTCACCCAGAACAGCAACTAATGATCGCTCAGCGCGGCTGGCTTGATCAGTACATCCTCGCCCATACGGTACGCGTTAATGAGGGTGATATTTTAAACTTTCCTTATCAGATGACACATGGCGCCCTTCTTGGAACCTATGGCACCGATGCATTAGATGTCTTCTTTCCTCCCCGGACCGACTACTATGCCGCAATGGAGAGGACTATATCCGCGTACCATGAGATCATCCCTGAAGATACCAAAGTACAGTTGGTGGTTGACGGTTCCGTTTCAGGTCCCGGCCTTAATTTTACCGAGGGGCCGGCCTGGCACAATGGCAAGCTCTATTTCTCAAACCTCTGGTTTGACCCTGCTTTTAATGGTGATGCATCACGAGGTGCCGTAGTTGAAATGGACCCCAACGGCAGTTATCGGTATATCAGCACGGGTATGCAAACCAATGGCATCATCCCTGCAGCCAACGGCAATCTAATCGTTGCAGACATGTTTGGACACCGGGTGATCGAAATGACGACAGCAGGTGAAGTGGTTGCTACCCTGGCCGACAGTTACGATGAATCGTATATCGATGGCCCCAATGACCTGGTCATGGATACCAGGGGCGGAATTTACTTTAGTGATCCACAATTCACTCCCAGTGCCAATAAAAACCAGCCAGGGCGGACCGTTTACTATCGTAATCCTCAGGGTGAGGTCATCAGGCTATTGCCCTATGATGATTTTGCCATGCCTAACGGCATCATCCTCAGCCCCGACGGCAGGACCCTGTATATCAACAACACCTATGACAAAGAATCCTGGTGGAATGTCACCAGTGATAAGGAAAACTATGTCTGGGCCTATGATGTCAATCAAGACGGCACTATTAGCAATGGCCGTGCCTTTGCCGAACTGAAACTCACCGGTGATGTACTCAACAGGGAGGCCAGGACATCCGGTGCAGATGGCATGGCCATCGATACAGAAGGGAACCTGTATGTTGCCAGCTATGCCGGTGTACAGATCTTTAATGCCGAGGGAAATTTTAAAGGCATAGTGAATTTACCGACAGTCCCCGTTAACGTCACCTTTGGCGGTGCCGACAATAAGACACTCTACATCACTGCCTACGACAAGATATACCGTATCAAGACCAACAAGACCGGTTATCAACTGTACTAACAACTAAATTACGATGGAGGACATGTTGTGACAAGGGAACTGATGTTCAAGGGGGCAATACCGGCAAACCTGATGCCATTCAAGGATGACATGTCCATTGATGAGCCACAGTACCGGCGACACCTGGAATGGCTTGCCAATGTGCCTAGTGTCGAGGCCATAGTCACCAATGGCCATGCGGCAGAAGTGACATCGCTAACCAAACAGGAGCAGCAGCGTGCATTGGCAATCGCAGCTGAAACAGTCGGTGATAAGGTCAAGCTGATTGCCGGTGTCACCTCTGAAAGCACAGCCGAAGCAGTAGAACTAGCCAGCAACGCAAAATCCGAAGGGGTTGATGGGATACTGGTTTTTCCACCTAACTTTTTTACCTGGGGCGCCAATTATCGCCCTGAAATGGCTTATCGTCATTTTGCTACGCTGGCAGAAAAAGTGGGTATTCCCATGGTGATATTTCAGTACCCGGTAGCCGATTGTGGATATAGTACAGAGGTCCTGTTGAAACTCATTGAAATCGAGCAGGTTGTTGGCATTAAAGAATGGAGCCAGGACATTGTGGCCTTTGAACAAAACCTCAGGGCCATTCATTCTTCGGGGCGGCCTGTTGCCGTATTGAGTGCTTATACCGCCTCCCTGTATGCAACATATACCCTCGGTGCCGATGGTTGTATCTCTGGCATGGGCAGTGTGGCGGCGGATATACAGGCCCGGCTGTTTACTGCTGTCCGGACAGGGGATGTCGAAACTGCTAAGACCTTAAACGATCAACACTGGGAGCTGTGCCAGATATTTTACGCGAATCCTTTCCTTGATATGCATAACCGCATGAAAGAGGCGCTGGTGATGCTGGACCGGCTTGATAGCTGTGTGGTCAGACCACCATTGCAGGAAGTCTCATCCACAGAACGAGAGCGCATCTATAATGGCCTGGTTAAGGCCGGGCTGCTTGATTAATAAAATCCGTAGTCTGTCTACCGAGGACGACTACCCTGATTTCTAATTATTTCAGTATTGTTTTATTTTCGACGGTCAATCAGCCGTTTTGCCTTGAATTCGGTACGTTCCAGCTGGCCTGACGTTAATAATTCAACGTTTACCCGTACACCTAATCGAACACGCAACTTTTCAGCCAGTTGTTTTTGAGTATCTTCATCGGTCTCCTGCATCTCTGATTGAACGGTCAATTCATCCATGCTGCCTTTCTTATCCACTATGGCACGAAATTCGCCGCCATATCGCGAATCACCCACCAGTACATCTTCAATGGCGGTAAGGTAAACATTTTCACCCCGGATGGTGATCATGTCATCGGCACGGCCAAACAGACCATCCGGTAGCCTGGCGTAGGTCCTGCCACAGGGGTTGGACTTTTGCTCACGGCGCGTAATATCACCGGCGTAAAAACGGATCATGGGTTGTGAGTCACGCTCCAGGTGGGTGTATACCAGGATCCCGTCTTCACCATCTGCGACAGGCTCTTTAGTGTCAGGATGGACAATCTCGGTATACACCAGGTCGTCCCATAACAGCATGCCCAGTCGATCAGCAGTCTCTGCGTTTGTCATCCAGGGAGACATTTCACTGGTAGAACCACAGTCTATGCATATGCCGCCATACAAATCTTCGATCTTCTTTTTGGTGGCCGGTATACCGGCACCCGGTTCACCAGAAAAAAATAAAACTTTAAAACCAAACTCCTCAGGGTTGTAGCCACTAGCCCGGGCCTTTTCACCCATGTAAAGCGCGTAAGAAGGGGTACCGTAAAATATTTCAGGTTTCAATGATGCAAGCCATTCAAATGAACGCTCTGTTTGCCCGGGGACACCGGCTCCAAATGGAAAGACCGTTGCTCGCATTCTTTCCGCACCAATGAGTGCCCCCCAACTGCCCATGTAGTTACTGAAAAAGGAACCTATGAATACTTTATGGCTGGGCCTGATACCGAACGACCACATTATTCGTGCATGGGCGTAGCCGATCCGTTCCCAGTCGTCCCTGCTGATGCCAAAGTACGTTGGCCGGCCGGTGGTGCCTGAGGTGCCATGAATACGAAACACCGACTCGGGTTCAATACATAGATAATCACCGTAGGGTGGATGTTGATTTTGTGCTGCTCGTAGATCGTCTTTGTAGAGAATTGGGACGTTTTTTAAATCTGCCACAGAATTTAATTTGTCCGGATCAAATCCTGCCTCATCAAACCGTTGTTTATAAAAAGTGGACTGACTGTAGCAATATTGCAGCTGCGCCTTCAGCTTTGGAACGATGATATCTTTTTCCCGGTCACCTGGATCCATGGTTTCAATCTCCGGCGACCAGTGGACCTGATCTTCATCGGGTAAGAATTCCGGATCGTATTTTGGGGGCCATTGAAAATGGCTCATGGGTATTTACTCCTAATGTTATTGATGAACTTCTGCACTTTAATGCTTAATTGATTAACATGGTAATCAACCAGGCTTTTTATTTTAGTGTTAAAATAATACCATAACATTATTCTTTAATACCTTTCTAAGTGGTGGAAAAATACTATGTCGGAAACTCAATCAAGGACACGCGTTCTGATCGCGAAGGTTGGCCTGGACGGCCATGACCGTGGTGTAAAAATTGTCGCCAGATGCCTGCGCGATGCAGGTATGGATGTGATTTATACCGGACTACACCGTACCCCGGAAGAGGTGGTGACTGCCGCCGTACAGGAGGATGTGGATGTGATCGGTATCAGTATCCTGTCTGGTGCACATATGACGATCTTTCCCCGTGTCCTGGAACTCCTCAAAGAGGCCGGTGCAGATGATATTCTGCTGTTGGGTGGTGGCGTCATGGCGGATGAGGACGTAGTCACCTTAAAGGAGATGGGTGTAGCGGAGATCATGCTGCAGGACACCCCGCCGGAAGCTATTGTAAAAACCGTTAATGATCTAGTGACTCAACGGGGCGAGCGTTAACAGTCCTGATCATTTGTTGCTGTCTCTATCGCATTTAAAATTATTATGCCTATTGCTTCTATAGAACTGGTGGAGAAAATACTGGCCGGGGAAACCCATAGTATTGCTCGCCTGATATCCCGCGCCGAAGCCGGTAGCCAGGAATGCCGCGAGGCCATGGCAAAACTCTATAAGCATTCCGGGAAGACGCATATTATTGGTGTCACTGGCGTACCGGGCAGTGGCAAGTCAACATTGATGAAAAGCCTGGCGGAAGGCTTCAGGCATGAAGGCCATAAAGTTGGCATCATTGCTGTTGATCCATCAAGCCCGTTTTCCGGTGGTGCCATACTGGGTGACCGGATCCGTATGAACGAGCTTACCGCTGACACTGGCATCTTTATCCGTAGCATGGCCACACGCGGTGCCCTGGGAGGGCTGGCAAGGGCCACCCTTGATGCGGTTGATGTACTGGATGCCGCGGGGTTTGATGTTGTGTTTATTGAAACGGTGGGGGTGGGCCAGGACGAAGTTGATATCGTCCAGGCAGCGCATACAACCATGGTGGTCTCCGCCCCGGGGCTGGGTGATGAGATCCAGGCAATCAAGGCAGGGGTGCTGGAGATTGCTGATATCCATACCGTGAGTAAATGTGATCGTGCGGATGCCAATAAAACCATTACTGATTTGAAACAGATGTTGATGCTGGGCCTGGAACATTCCGAGCCAAAAAAATGGCCGGTCCCGGTTATCGGCAGCAGTGCCCATACAGGAGAAGGTGTAGATACCCTGATTAAGACCATCAATCAACATTACCAGTACCTTAACGATTCAGGGGAAATAGCGGCGAAATGTGAAACAATCGCCAGGAACCGGATCATTAAATATACCGAAAATATTTTATATAAACAATTCACAGAGCGCTGCAATGAATTATTTCAGGAAGTTATAACCCGCGTCACTAACCGCGAGGAAGACCCGCATAGTGCCGCAGAAACATTACTCACAACATTTAAATAGGCAAAGACTAATATGAAGCAACTTGAAATCCAATTCCAGGAATGGGAACAAAATGAGGTCAAATCATTTATTGAGAGGCAACCGGAGAGCAAGCCGGAATATGTCTCTGCATCCGGATTTCCACTTAAACGGGTCTATACCCCCCTGGATACAGACGGGATAGACTATGTTGATAATATTGGTTTCCCCGGCCAGTATCCGTTTGCCAGGGGACCCTACCCCACCATGTATCGCGGCCGTAACTGGACCATGCGCCAGATTGCCGGCTTTGGTACCGGGACGGACACCAACAAGCGCTATAAATATCTCATTGAACAGGGCCAGACCGGTTTATCAACAGACTTTGATATGCCCACCCTGATGGGGTATGACTCCGACCATCCAATGAGCCACGGAGAAGTGGGCCGGGAAGGTGTGGCCATTGATACCCTGGCAGACATGGAAGCCTTATATGATGGTATAGACCTCACAAAGATATCGGCATCCATGACCATTAACCCCACCGCCTGGATCCTGTATGCCATGTATATCGCCCTGTGTGAAAAGCGTGGCTATGACCTGCACCAGGTCTCCGGCACGATTCAAACAGATATTCTTAAGGAATATATCGCCCAGAAGGAATGGATCTTCCCCATTAAACCTTCTGTACGCCTGGTAAGGGACTGCATTGTCTATGCATCACAGAATACCAAACGCTATAACCCAATCAATATTTCCGGTTACCATATCTCTGAAGCAGGTTCCACAGCTGTCCAGGAGGCCGCTTTTACCCTGGCCAATACCATTGCCTACGTGGAAGAGGTCCTGAAGGCCGGAGTGGATATTGATGACTTTGCCCCCAGGCTCGCGTTCTTCTTTGTTTGCCAGGCTGACTTTTTTGAAGAGATCGCAAAATTTCGTGCCCTGCGAAGTGTCTATGCCACCATCATGAAAGAACGATTCGGAGCGAAGAAACCTGAATCCATGCGCATGCGCTATCACACCCAAACAGCCGCAGCGACCCTGACCAAACCACAATACAAGGTCAATATCGTCAGGACTGCCCTGCAGGCCCTTTGTGCTATACTGGGGGGCACCCAGAGTTTACACACCAATGGTATGGATGAGGCCTTTACCATCCCCACGGAAGAGGCAATGAAGATTGCCTTACGAACCCAGCAGGTGATCGCTGATGAGACCAATGTCACCTCGGTGGTTGATCCATTGGGTGGTTCCTATTATGTGGAAGCACTGACGGACAAAATGAAAAAAGAGATTTTCAACATACTGGACAAAGTAGAGGAAATGGGTGGGACCATCGCCGCCATTGAGGCAAGCTGGTTTCAAAAAGAAATCGCCGATTCCGCCTATGATTTTGCTCTGCGTAAGGCCAGTGGTGAACGGCCTGTCCTGGGGGTAAATAAGTATGTTGAAGAAGAGGAAGAGGTAGACATTGAGATTCATGATTATGATCCTGAAACGGAGAAACGACAGATTGCCAATCTGAATAACGTCCGTGGATCAAGAGATGAAGCTGAGGTGCAGAAGTTACTGGAAGAATTAAAGACTGTGGCACAAAACGAAGATGAGAACATCATGCCGGTAACTATTAAACTGGTTAAAGCCGGTGCTTCCATGGGCGACATCGTGGAATCCCTGAAGGGTATCTGGGGTGTCTACCGGGAAAACCCGGTTTTTTAGTTTCGTTGATAACGGGCTGTCTTATTCGTACTTGAAAAAACCTTCACCGGTCTTTTTACCCAGCTTGTTTGCCGCCACCATTTTCTTTAATAATGGACAGGGGCGATATTTGGGATCGTTATAGCCGTTATAAAGCACTTCCATAATCGCCAGGCAGACATCCAGGCCAATAAAATCCGCCAGTGTCAGTGGTCCCATGGGATGATTCATGCCCAGCTTCATTACAGTATCGATATCTTCTGCCGAGGCAACCCCTTCCATCAGTGCAAACATGGCCTCATTGAGCATAGGTATTAATATTCTATTGGAGACAAACCCGGGGTAATCAAACGTCTCTACCGGGACCTTGTCCAGCTTCTCAGACAATTCTCTAATTGTGTTATAGGTTTCATCACTGGTGGAATAGCCGCGAATAATCTCGACCAGTTTCATCATTGGCACCGGGTTCATAAAATGCATGCCGATAAACCTGTCCGGCCGGGTATTGGTCGCAAGTTCGGTAATGGAGAGGGACGAGGTATTACTGGCAAAAATACAATCATCCTTCAATATGGAATTCAGTTGACTGAAAATCTCTAATTTTGCTTTCTTGTTTTCATAGATGGCTTCTATTACCAGATCCACGGTAGCAGGTGTGTGACTGACACCGATAATTGTAGTGATATTTGCCAGGGCAGATGTTTTGTCCTGTTCTGAAATCAGCTCTTTCTTTACCTGTCTATCAAGGTTTGCAGATATTGTAAAAAGGGCTTTCTCTGCCAACGCCTCGTCTGTCTCAACTAGATAAACGGAATACCCTTTGAGTGAAAACACATGGGTAATACCATTACCCATGGTACCTCCACCTATTACAGCAATTGATTTAATAGCCATTTCTCTTTTTTCCTATTCTGCGCCGCCCGCTGGTTTCCGGCGCTGGTAATGTTGTCTACCTGTCATGGAGCATACGACCTCATCGTCCTGGTTGAGCACATCCCAGCGAAATTGTACTGTGCCACGGGTTGAGACCTTCTGTGACGGGGTCTGATTGAGGACTGTTGAACGTAAGCGTAAGGCATCACCGGGTCGTACCGGTTTATACCAGCGAAGTTCATCCAGTCCCGGTGATCCGATACACGAGCTTTCCAGTAGATATCCGTCACACATTAATCGCATGGCGATACTACACGTCTGCCAGCCACTGGCAATTAATCCACCAAAATGCGTGTCTTTCGCTGCTTCTTCGTCGATGTGGTAAGGCTGGGGGTCGTATTCACGTGCAAATGCAGTAATCTCATCTGCGGTTAGCGTCTTAGATTTAGATTCATATTCCCAGTCGGGGGTAAAGTCTTCCCAGTAATATTTGATTTGTTCTTTATTTGACATAGGTCGTCCTGATAAATGGCGCTGTATAAGCTATTACCCTTATTCCTGACACTTAAGGGATATAAAATTCTCCAAAGTATCCGGATACTGAAACAGTAATTTCAATGATTTGAGATGTGCGGTTTTCCCAGTACCAGCCATGGGTTCCGGCAAACCCTGCAATCATATTTCCGCTGGCAGAATCAATGGCTTCTTCTTCCCAGAAACTGGTAAATTCATCGGGTCCTGCATCATGCTCTTCGGCATGCATGTCCATATATAATTCACCCGTTGATTCCCAGTTATAAATGTACATTTGCCCACTGTTCATAACGGCCTTAAGTTCACTGCCACTTCCCGGATACAATCTAAGCGTAAACGTCTCACTTTTATAGGGTTCTTCGCTGTTAAAAAAAACCATTTGAGTCTGGTCTATGGAAAGCCCGGTGAGTCCCAGCGCGCCACCCAACCCAGTGGGATCCAACCCATACTCGGCAGGTAATACGGCAACGACTAATACTGCGATGGCAGCAATGGCAGCAGTGACAGTGGCTTTAACTAACCTTTTAGATGATGGGAGTTGCTCTTCAGTCAAATCAGAAATATCAGGCATAGTAGACCTTTATTTAATTTATAACGTAACCAGACATCTGGAAACCAAACAGCAAAAAGCCTAAGGCCATTAATATTACATTAGAGGCATATGCCTGCTTAATGAATCCTGTTGTTTTTCTCCAGTAGTTTAATGCGAGTAAGATAAACGTCAGCGCGAGGATCTGGCCTAGTTCTACGCCAACATTAAAGGCCAGAATATTTGCCACGAGACCATCCTCACTCAATGAAAAATCCTGTAGTTTGGTAGCCAGACCAAATCCATGAAAAAAACCAAAAACAAGCACGGCAACTTTTGTATTAGGCTGAACTCCAAACCAGCTTTTATACGCACCAAGATTATCCAACGCCTTATAGACTATAGATAAACCAATAATCGCATCTACAATATAAGGATTGACATAAGTATTACTCAAGACGCCATATAGCAATGTGACACTATGTCCAATTGCAAATAACGTAACATATATTCCAACATCACGTAGTCGGTAAAGAAAGAAGATTACGCCGAACAGGAATAACAGGTGATCATAGCCGGTTACCATGTGCTTAGCACCAAGATACATAAAAGGAATGATATTAAGGCCTGAAGACTGCTGGATAAATGCCGCATCTCCACCAGTCACACCATGTGCCTGTACTGCAGAGCAGCCCAACGAAAACAATATAAGAAATAAAATACGATTCAATGATTTCATAAACAAAGAATGCCTATTTTAAGTCCACTGCTTTATTAAACTGTATTTTGGTAATGACTTAGTAGTTAAGATTTATGATTGCCTTCCCTGGCTTCAACCTGATTCCGGTTTTATTTAATTAAATTTCCATCAACTCACTACTTTACTCACCGCCCGGAGGACGTACATCGGGATGAAAAAGATTTCCACCGCTGGACATGGCCTCTTCCATTTGCTTTACCTTATAGGCGTACGGATCCTGGGCATAGGTCTCGTAATTCCCCGGGGCATTCACACCCGGGATACTTGGGATCCAGTCCGTTGCCAGGACTTCGTTGGGATCACCATAGCGTGAGGCCAGCGCTCTGACCTCGGGATTATCCAGAGATGAGGACCGTCCCCTGTCTACCAGGGTCACCCACTTGTCCGTACCGCGGATTCGTACCTTCATGGTATTGAAATAGGTACGGGTATGAAATGAATGGTATTGTGCCCAGAGATCTTTTTCCTCCTCAAACTTATATGCACTTGGAGGTGGAGAACTCATCGTACCCGGATCATGCCAGACCTGGGCACCAAATCCCCAGTGCATGACCCCGTCACGTTCACGGCCCGGGGCGATATAGTCATAACGAGGGTCAGGTTCCACTGCCTTGGGATTGGTCCCTAAAGCCGTTTCGTAATGCCAGAAATAGCCCGGGACATCATAATGCGGCCAATAGGTATCATGAATCCCCGGCATCTTCATCAAGGTCCTGGCCAGATCACTGTAGATACCATCACCACGTACTTCCGTAAGGTATCCATCCTCCCAGATCTGTTCCATTCGGCTGTAGTAACCGAAGTGGCTCGCTGTTGTCGCCAGGGTACCATTCAACCTGGCAACAGGATTCACCGGGATATACTCAGGCACAGTAGCGGGGTAATTCAACACATTCAGTCCATAGCTGCCGTAAGCCTCCTGTGGAAACATAAACAGATGACCACGAAGATACACGCCAGCCACCCAACGCTGGGCCTGCTCTTCCGTCAGGTCCCACCACACATCCGTACCCTCCGGGTCAGTGATGCTGGCCCTGTCTGTTGAACCCAGTGGTTCCATGGTCAATTCTTCCGACATTAGCCAGACATCAGCCGGAAACGACCTGGCCGATGACATCAGTTCCAGTTTATTATCGTATCGGAACAATCCCAGCCAGCGTTCTTTAGGCTTGAAGTTTTCCCAGATGGGGCCGCCGCGACCGTAGAATACCCCTTTGATGTCCGGGTTATCATCCATATAATCATTCAGGTATTTAACCATTAAGCCAGTTGGTGAGTTGGCCTGAAAAAGATCGATGGACTTCATCTTGTCATGAACGGTCTGAAGATGCTCTGGCAACTGTGAACGGACATCACCGGGGTTACACAGGTCATACAAATCCGGCCGGGTATTTTTCAGGAAGTCGTTCATTGAAAATGGTGCGCAGCCGTTAACCCAACCCTGGGTATTCACCGCACCAGAGATGGCCTTTATGGCATCCTGGTATTCCACAACCTGCTCTCTCGTCAGCCCCACTACCTCGTAATCTCGAATCAAGATGGCCTCGACGCCGCGCTCTTCGTATGCCCGGATGATGGCCTCGATATACATATCCATCTCTGGTGCCATAGTGGATTCGAACGCCATGGTCGCCAGGATTACCTTGTCACCGGGTTTGGCAATGCCCAGTCCATTACCCAGGAAGGCGTTTTCATTAACAACGGCCTTACGAGCAAAGGGCATAATATCTTCCACCGTTTTCGGATCTGGTAATGTCGGAATACTGGGCTGGGGGTATTCACCCTCATCCAGTGCATAAACAAAATTTGGAATCACTGTAATACTTAATATTGCCAGTAATGTCCTGAAAATCTTTAGTTGTGATATTGTCCGTATCATCTTCTCTTACCTCACCATTTATTAGCTAATTGCCTGTTATACAGTGCCCCCACTTCAACTGATTGTAGACCCGTTGCCCCAGTGTTACCAGTTGCACTATAAATCATAATTTCGAACCGGCCACGACGGTCCATTCCCTGATCTGCCAGCCTGTCACCAGACCATTGTTTACATAGGGATCTTTGCTGACGAACTCCTCAACCTTCTCCTGGTTTTCCA
Source organism: Candidatus Eutrophobius brisbanensis (assembly GCA_038131795.1). GTDB lineage: Bacteria > Pseudomonadota > Gammaproteobacteria > Eutrophobiales > Eutrophobiaceae > Eutrophobius > Eutrophobius brisbanensis. The sequence goes on from JAYPQE010000003.1 coordinate 1,444,888, forward strand.
TCTTGAATGCGAGTACTGCGCCGTCCACGGGATTGGCGTAGGCACCGGCAAGGACGATTTCTCCGCGATCCACATACTCACTAACCAAACTCAGGTGGGCCTCACGGTAGGGTGCCCGTTTTTCGACTATATTCTCAATATAGTCGTAATGAAGCAGAAAATACATCGGGCACCATTAGATATAAAAGAAGGTTCTCAGATATTTATTCGCTTATTGGGCTGTTCCAAATTCTTCAGGTGACCAGGTCCTGTTATATTCCTTCACCTGCCAATCATTGATGGGCATAAAACGGGCTGGTGAGTTGGTCCCCAGGGAATTGGCAAAGTCATTTAAACTGTCCGGGTCGGTAACTGGCCATTGACCAGAATCAATCCTCTTAATAACAATCTCAACCGCCGCCAGGCTTTCTGCGGCAGAAAAGTTGCAATGCCCCGTGGAATCCACATAGGCAGTCCGATATAGATCATCATTATTGTTTTTAGTAATGAGATCACTGTAACCCTGCACCAGGGTATAGGGGATCTGATAATCACCCAGCATATGTAATCTTATAACAGGAATCTTAATCTGCCCTTTTGCGGTCCTGCCCGGCTGGTTCCAGTGCTCCAGTGCATAGTCAGAGGCAGAAATTCTTGGTTCCTTATCAATCGCATTAAAATCTGAATCCAGGTCTATATTCGCCTCATTGTATAAATGTTCTACAGCCCGTTTCATTGCCGGATTGGCATTGTCATAAAATTTTCGGTAATCAACATCATCATTCCACGAAAGCTGCTGCCCTCGTGCAGCGTTTTCAAAAATTATCCTCGCCTCGCCCCCTGGGCTGCCTGCCAGCCTCATGGCCGAATCATAAATGGACCTGGCAATTGCATCGGGATTATTAGCAGCCGGCCGAGGGGTATTATCTGCCAACCAGGGTGACCATTCACCAAGGGTAAACGCCAGGGCAAGTCGGGCACGACCATCTGGTGTGTTATAGGCCGCTGTGAATGCCTTTTTCCATGCCTCTACGATGGGCCCAACCATACCGTGTCCGGTTGCAGCACTATTATCATCATTGGGCATATCAATATAATGTAAATCAGTTTCCGGCCCATAACCCGCTGCTACATAATACGGGCTGATTAGCTTGCGAAGGACAAACCAGCCATCCAGAAAGGAATTCATAATCCATACCGGCGTATGGGCCGCCAGGGCAACCGCACCATCGATCCCATCTGAGAAGTCCTCTGCCGTTGCCAGGGTGACATGCCCTCCCCCTGAACAACCATATTGAATGACTTTATCTGGTGTACCATACTTTTCAACAAACATGTTTTGTACCACCCTCAGATTACCGATCTCATGGGCCGGGTCATACTGCCATTTGCGCAATGCATGGCGTGCCGTGCCGGCAACTGCATAACCATTCTCCAGTAATCCCATGACACGGTCCTCATTAGGCCCCATCATGTTCGTGACAAAATCCAGATCCCGTATCAGTACTTTATTCCAGTTATCGGGCACGGTGATTCGATATGCCGTCCCGTCCGCCAAGGTCCCGGATTCATCTTCATACTGTGCGAATACATTTGAACCCCATAAAACCATGGAAAAAATTCCGACAAAAAATAATATGCGTGATTTCATAATCAATTTACTCACCCCTTCTCTATGTAAGCTGATAATTGTGTGGAGAGAAATATTCCATTTCTGCCACTGTTAAGATTTAAAATTTATTATCACTTACGTTCACCCATAAGTGAAATATGAATTCATTGAGACAGGAAATATATTGCAGAAAGAGTAAAAGAATTAAGAGTCTGATACTTGCTCAAGATAAGCCCAGAACGACTCACCCTCAATGTGCTCCCTCTGGTCAACAAGTTCTGTCTCAAGATCTGTTAAATATTGATCGAATACAGTCTGCCTTTCATGTTCCAGGGGTGATGGGCAATAACAGGTTTCATACCATTCAATAATGCCCGGCCCAGTCAATTTGGCGCGTTTCATTGATGACACAATTTCCCTGCCATCGGGTTGTTGATTTAAAACAGTGCCATCAGTTAACGCTTTACAAAATGTCGACATCCTTTCATCTATTATTCTGGCCCTGACTTTATATTCCATAATGCTTTTTAACTATTCCTGTTTTCTGGGACGCCTTTTCCTCTCCACCAGGAAGCCAGAGAGGAACCTGTGATGTTCATTATGGGCCCGAATACCGCCGACGCCAGGCCAACGGTCGCAACCTTACCCATCTCCAGTGCAATTCCACTTGCCAGGCCGCCGTTTTGCAGTCCGACCTCCAGGGCAATGGTACGACAGGACTGTTCATCCATTTTCAATAACCTGCAGCCCCAGTATCCAAAGAGGTAGCCAGCCAGATTATGTATTAAACAGGCAAGGATCAGCAGGAACCCGATGCTCAACAGGCTGTCCCTTCCTGCAGCAGTAATAATGGAGATGATGACCGCAATACCCACCATGGAGAGCATAGACATAATCCGGTTTATCAATTCCTTTCTCCCCTTCTGGTCAAACCGGACTACCAGGGCATTGAATATCAATCCGGCGATGATGGGTAAAATAACAATCTTGATGATGGTCATCATCATGCCACCCAATTCAATGGGTACATACTGACCGGCAAGCATCTTCATGAGGAGCGGAGTCATCAATGGTGCCATTAAAGTGGCCACTGCAGTCAAGGTCACGGAGAGCGCCAGGTTGGCCCGGGCAATATAGGCCATGACATTGGATGCCAATCCACTGGGCGAGGCCCCCACCAGGATTATTCCGGCTGCAATTTCAGGTGGAAAACCAAAACCCTTGGCGATACTGAAACCCAATAAGGGCATGATACTGAACTGACAGACTATACCCACAAATACGCCCTTTGGCATTCTCACTACATCAACAAAATTACTGAGACTGAGTTGAGAGCCCATGCCAAACATTATAATCTGGATTAATGGGACGATTAACGTTTTAAGTTCAAAGTCACCAATTTTCTGAAACGGCCCGGGATAGGTCATGGCAGTGGTCACTGCAGCAAATATCCAGATAGTAAACGCGAGATTATTTAGCTTTTTATTGCTGTGAAAGCTGAGTGCGAGCAAAATGAAAAAAACCGCCAGCATTGGGCCGATGAGCCCTGATCTATCTGAAAATATAGAAAGGATAGCGCCCAGTAGGAATATCAATGCAATACAGAGGAGGATTTTAAAACTGTTTCTGGGCATAATTAATTTCTGATAGCTTAATAAATATAAACTATATCAGCCTGACCAATACAAGTCTCACCATAAATATTATATATTCTGAACCATGAGCGAACTGGAAAATAAAATTGCAATTGTCACTGGTGGTGGCAGTGGTATAGGTAAGGCTACCGCCGAGGCCCTTGCTGCTAAAGGTGCGACGGTATACATACTGGATGTCCAGCCGGAACAAGGACAGGAAACCGAAACAATTATCAAAAACAACGGTCACCAGTCCCGGTTTCTTGCCGCTGATGTCACGAATCATCAGGAAACACAGAGTGTAATTGAGCAAATATTTTCAGATTCAGGCCGGCTCGATATATTGGTCAATAATGCGGGGATAGCCCACATTGGAACTATTGAAACCACCTCGGAAACTGATTTTGATAAAGTCTATCAGGTGAATGTCAAAGGAATGTATAACTGCATGCACGCCTGTATTCCTTATATGAAAAAATCAGGAGGCGGTGTGATCATCAACATGGCATCTATCGCAGCATCCGTCGGGCTGCCTGACCGCTTTGCCTATTCCATGAGCAAGGGTGCCGTGGTATCCATGACCTATTCAGTTGCAAGAGACTATATCAATGACAACATCCGGTGTAATGCCATCTCCCCAGCGCGGGTACATACTGCATTGGTTGATGGCTACCTCAAGAATAACTATCCTGGCCAGGAAAAAGAAATGTTTGAAAAACTTTCAAAAACGCAACCCATTGGACGGATGGGCAAACCCGAAGAAGTTGCTGCGCTCATCTCATATTTATGCAGCGACGAAGCTGCTTTTATTACTGGAAGTGTCTATCCCCTGGATGGCGGATTTGTTACATTAAATACCTAACCATATAAAAGAAATATACTATGAAATTAATCAGATTTGGTGATAAAGGCGCAGAAAAACCCGGCGTCATTGTTAATGGCGAGCGCAAGGACTGCTCTGGACATTTCGAAGACTGGAACCAGAAATTCTTCATGGACGACGGGCTTGAAAGGCTCTCTCAACTTATCGATGCTGAAGGTGACAATCTACCTACTGTGCCCGATACCAGCCGTTGGGGATCCTGCGTGGCCCGACCTAATATGATCATTTGTGTGGGGCTTAACTATTCAGACCATGCCATTGAATCCGGCATGGATCTACCCAGAGAACCCGTCATATTTATGAAGGCGAACAATACCATTGCCGGCCCATATGATGACATTACCATTCCAAAAAACAGTGTAAAGACTGACTGGGAAGTGGAACTGGCCATTGTCATAGGCAAGGACAGTCTGTACCTGGAAAGTGAAGAAGAGGCAAAAGACTCTATCGCGGGTTATTGTGTGATGAATGATATTTCCGAGCGAGAATTCCAGATGGAGCGAGAAGGTCAATGGGTAAAAGGGAAATCCTGTCCGGACTTCAGTCCCGTCGGACCTTACCTGACTACTCAGGACGAAATTGATAACATTGAAAACCTGCAGTTGAAATTGTCAGTCAATGACAAGGTGATGCAAAACGGTAATACCAACAAAATGGTCTTCAAGCCCTATTTTCTGGTCTATTACATTTCCCAATTCATGAAACTGGAAGCCGGCGACATTATCTCAACAGGGACACCCCCTGGCGTTGGTTTTGGAATGAATCCTCCAATCTACCTTAAGCCTGGTGATTTGGTGGCGCTATCTATTGAGGGACTTGGGGAACAGAAACAGAGATTCATAGCGTATAATTAATCTAAGCAATTGCCGCGCCCGGAAGGATTCGAACCTCCGACCCCCTAGTTCGTAGATATATAGTTAATTTCCTAAATAACTAATACTAATAATAAGTTATTAAATGATAATGTCCCAAAAATCCGCATCAACGTGTTCTGTAACTAATTGATATTTCTCTGGTGACATTAAACCAATGGGACAACACAGTAGGCTTACTGACTTCACTCGGCCATGTTTTTTAATTCTTCTACCTCATCTTCAGATAACTCATATTCGCCGAATGCAAGAGAGGTCTTATTCCCATTTACAGCTGCAATAAGCGCTGTTGCAATTTCGTTTTCTATTTGCGTTCCATTACCATCAGGAAAATAGAGTAGCCAATATACCCCTCCATGGAAACTATACTCGAGCTCCAAGTACGCTTCGTTACCTAACTCTATTTGAATGGTTTGAACCCTGGTCTCAATACTTTTGAGAAATTCATCAGTCTCTGTTGTCATTTAAAATATTTCTCCTGATATTATTCAGAATAGTTGCCCTGCCAGCCTAACTGAATACAGGGCAACTTGACATGCACCCTATGCAGCTTCTAATGCTATTTCTTGGCCTGTTGGATCTATATGCGAATAGATTAGCTTGTATAATGCCGTATACAATTGCTTCTGACCCGCAAAGCCTGCCTGTGACGCCATCCAGGGATTGTCTTCCCTCTTCTCCCAATCTATTAGTTCAAGGGGTTTCATTTTCTTATGCATAGCCTTGTCGATATTAATATCATAGTCTTGATGAGCCTCCAGTGCGCTTGTGACAATATCCCTACCCAACCTTGACAAAGAAGCAACGCCCACCAATTCTTTCAAGCGATATTTAATTTCCACTTCCTCTTCTTCACCGGTATCCGGGTCTACTTCAATTCTTGTTTTACCGTTCCATGCATCTGGAGAAAACTCAGAGATTAACTTCCAAAATGGTTTTGCAAAATCCTCTAGCGGATTCATACTCAACGATTCAATCCTTTCAAGAACCTCATTTGTAAACATATTTGAAACAGAACGCCTTAAACCTTCATAGGTAACTGCATAGTTAGGATTCCTGGCGCCTGTCATGTTTACGCTTTCAAACCATACGGAATTTTTGTCTCTTACAAGGCCAAATGCTATCTCTCGAATCTTCTGAGAATGAGATTTATCAGAAGTTTCAGTAATATCACCTTTCGTGACTTCAATTAACGCTTTCGGCAGCTTTCTCTGAGTGCTGTTAATGACATTAAATATTTCTGCTTCATCCTCAATGTTAAGTCTGAAAAAAAACTCAATAGGCACAACGGGGTCAAAATCATCATAGTGTTGACGTGCCCACAATAAACCTCCCCTTCTATGTTGACCATCAATAACAGACATTACAGCCCCTCCCCACTTCTTTTTAATAGCTTTGTATTCCTTATCCTGAAATAACCCTACGAATTCGCTAATGTCTGCATCAGACTTTAGCCTAACCGAGATTAGCAAAGGAGGAATATTGGCTTTGTGGTCATAGTAGTATCTACCGATCTGAGGAAACCGCTTCTCATCAGGATTCCTTTGATAACCATGATTTCTTGGGGCAGGTGAATCAGGATCATTAGAATCATATGTGCTAATAAAAAGCTCTTTTAAATCATAGGCTTCCAAGCAACTACTTGCTTGACGGAATGGTGATGTCCACGTCACCTTATTTGGTACTGGCAAAATATCTATATTATTCATGGGCTTATCTCCTAAATTATAATTAGTAACAATGTGCATGCTTGCGATAAGTTTGCTTAACGTTTTGTACAATGTCAATTATTAATTTATTTACATTGTTCCGATTATTGTATATTTTAAAATTACAGGTAATTTATTCAAATTTCTGTATATTTTTAGGGACTCATTACCTATGGATAACATATGTATACAGGCAAAGATTACGAAAATAACCTTAAAAAACTCCACACCTTAAGCCCGAGACAAAAGTCAGATCTCCATGAAATTGAGCAAAAAGCCATTGCAAGATTTCAGGGCATGTTCGATGAACTGGAGGCTGCCTTAGGCATGCTAAGGATTGGGCATCATGTAGGTTGGCGCGCCCGGAGAGATTCGAACTCCCGACCCCCTAGTTCGTAGCCAGGTACTCTATCCAACTGAGCTACGGGCGCGTATCTGGTAATGCAGAGGGGGAATTCTAGCATTGTTATTCGATTGATTCACTACGTCATATTCCATTAATTATGTGCCTGCGGCACGATAAATTGATTAGATTCTGGCTTTCGCCAGAATGATGAGTTTATTTTTACAATGAGTTTCCCGCTTTCGCGGGAATGACGGTGGGGGCGTGGAATGACAAGAAACTGTTAAATCGACTGCATGAATTCCAGCATATGCCGACGTTCTGTCTGATCCGGGAGTCTGCCATACCCTGCCCAGGCATTGTCCAGCATGTGTCCTGCATTACTGGTAGCGGGGATGGCGCAGGTGATGTCTGGATTACCCAGAATCCATTTCAGAGTAAATTGCGCCCAGCTATCGCAATCAAAATCTTTGGCCCATTCCGGTAATGTCTTCCCCCGCACACGCCTGAAATAACCACCATTACCAAAGGGACGGTTGGTGACGATGGCGGCCCCCTTGTCCCTGGCTAGTGGGATGAGTAATTCATCTGCCCGGGGTTCTAAAATGGAGTAGTTAATCTGCATAAAGTCTATACCACTGGCACTTCTAAGGAATGCTTCCATTTCGTCAAAATTTCGATAGCTGGATATGGTAACGCCTATGTATCGCACCTTCCCTGCCGCCTTCCATTCCTGCAGGTTTTGCCACTGGGTATCAAGGTCATTCAGGTTATGAACATAAATAAGATCCAGCGGTGCCTTTACCATGACCCTGGCGGATTCTAGCATCTGATCTATACCTGCCTGTTTGGTATTAAACAACACACGCCTCAAGCTGATCTTGGTGGCAATGAATAGTTGCTGCTGAATATTCATTTCAGAAAAAAGTTTGCCGAGTACCGATTCTGAATTGCCGTAGGTCGGGGCGGTATCCACCATATTAGCTCCATTATCGAGCAGGATATTTAATACCGCTTTGAGATCATCCAGATTTTCAGAAGTATTTCGTTCGAACTCATCGGAGGTACCTAGGCCTATCACCGGAATAGATTCACCGCTGGAGGGAATTTCTCTATGCATCATGGTCTGCTGTGCAATAGATTTATGGGCTGTTGCAAGGGACATGGCGCTTCCTGCGGAGACTTGTAGAAACTGACGCCTGTTTAAACCTGATATCACCATTAATCACTCCTGATGTTAGTTTTATGGATATGTTTGCTATTTATACAATTAAATCATGTCAAAACCGGATTCAATTTGTCCATGTTCAATATTGTAAATATCATGAATCTCACGAAAAGTGTAAAAATTGCGGGTAAAATATCAAAAAACTTTATCGATGGTGTTAGATGATTGAATTAAAAGACCTGGGTATGTCCTACACCCTGGAATCAGGGACATTAAATGTCCTCAACAGTGTTGAGGTATTTATTGGTGATGGCGAGACCGTCGCCATAGTTGGCCCCTCAGGTTCTGGAAAGACCACATTATTATTATTACTGGCAGGGCTGGAGTTACCTCAGCAGGGCGATATCAAGCTGGATGGGATCAGTTTGAGTGAACTGTCTTCCGATGAACTGGCCGATGTTCGCCGGGACAACCTGGGGATCATCTTTCAGTCATTTCACCTGGTCCCCAGCCTGACGGCTTTGGGCAATGTGACCTTACCCCTGGAGATCGCAGGCAAGGAAAATGCAAAACAACGGGCCAGTGAGTTACTTGAAAAAGTTGGTCTGGCTGAGCGCATGGACCATTACCCATCACAGTTGTCTGGTGGAGAGCAACAACGCGTCGCCATTGCCCGTGCACTGGTGCATGCACCAAAGATGGTTCTGGCCGATGAACCTACCGGTAACCTTGATATAAAAACCGGTGCAAAAATCATCGAACTTCTGTTTAATCTGAATGCAGATGCCAGCTCCACTCTGGTACTAGTGACCCATGATGAGGCCATTGCCAGGCGCTGCCAGCGGGTGCTCAGGCTCCATGAGGGCAAATTGATTGAGGATGAATCCCATGCCCTTTCTAATTAACCTTGCCTGGCGGGACCTGAAATCCAGCGGCCGGTCTCTGTGGATCTTCTGTGCCTGCCTGGTATTGGGGGTAACCCTGGTATCGGCTTCCAGTGGTCTGTATCAACTCATTAACATAGGTCTACTTGCCGACACCCGTGCCTATATGGGGGGCGATGTGGAAGTGGATTCCAAGCAACCCTTACCCGAATATGTAATCGACTGGATGAACCAGAATGGTGACGTCTCCATGGTCACTGAAGTGGACACCATGCTGGGTACCGATACCGGTTTCTTACGAGTGGAGCTGCAGAGTATGGACGAGCTGTACCCATTATATGGGGAGCTGGTCCTGGATCCTGCAAAACCCCTGCAGGAGATCACGGCCTTTGCAGATGGCTACTGGGGCGTCGCCATAGACCCTGTCCTGGCAGACCGGTTGGAGCTCGGGCTCGGTGACAGTGTATATGTAGGTGCATTAGAGATGAAGGTGCGGGCAATGGTGCTTAACCAGCCGGACCGTAATCTCAGTGCTGACTGGCGGGGCACACCGGTATTATTGAGTGAGACTGCATTACAGGAATCAGAACTCATCCAGCCGGGCAGCAGAATTGATTATGACTATCACGTCAGGACAGACATGAATGCCTATACCTGGCAGGCCATGTTTTATGATCAATACCCCTATGAAATCTGGGAAGTTCGTACATTCTATGACCGTAGCCGCAGGATCTCCGAGCGCCTGGGACAGATCGCATCGGGTCTTTTGATCATTGGTTTTAGTACCCTGTTTATCGGTGGCCTGGGGGTATTTAACAGTATCCAGACCTATCTGCAGGGCAAGCTGAAAACCATCGCTACCTTGAGGTCATTGGGGCTGCGAAATCGTCGCCTGGCCATTGTTTATCTGTTACAGGTGGGAATACTCAGTGGAGGTGCAAGTCTGTTTGGTGTTTTTCTTGGTGGTGGCCTGTCATTAATCGGCGCAAAGGTGGTGGCTACCCAGATACCGGTGGCCATGACGGTATCGAGCTTGATCATTCCTAACCTTATTGCCCTGTTCTTTGGACTGTCTACTGCGTACACCTTTGCCTTACCGGCAATCGGTCGCGCCCTGTCTGTCAAACCGGCGACCCTGTTCCGGGGCAGCGCGGAGACAGATAAAGGCACACCTTATATGTGGCGAATCGCTACTATGACCTGTGGAATTTCTATCGTGTTGCTTGTCATTATCGCCCTTCCCGATCCCCTGTTTGGCCTGGGCTTTGTTTCAGTGGTGGGATTGTTGCTGTTATTACTGGATATGGTCGTCAAATTTATCCGCAATACCGCCAGGAAACTGGACCAATATCCGCTGGTAAACAATAAATTTGTGTTAAGGCTGGCCATCGCCAACCTGCACCGACCCGGTGCCCCGCTGAGGATTTCATTGTTATCACTGGGTTCTGCTTTGACCCTGCTGGTAGCATGTACCCTGGTGGTCACGTCCCTGGTCAGGACCATCAACGAAACTATCCCTGCGGAGTCCCCTGCCCTGGTGCTGTATGACGCCTCCAACGATCAGGTGGACGCGGTGGTCGCTGCCATAGAAGAATCGTCCAGTACCCGCCGGGTGGATACCACACCGCTGGTTCGTTCACGAATCTCAGCAGTTAATGGTATGGGTCTTGCGGAACGTTATGACCTAAGTGAAGAACAGTTTCGGGATGCCTCCCAGGATGAATACAAACTGAGTTATTCATCCAATAATATCGATAATGTCACCCTGGTGGACGGTGCGTGGTGGGAAGGTGACATCACCGGGTTGCCGAAGATGGCCATGGAAGACCGCGAGGCGGGCCAACTGGACCTGAAGGTGGGGGACGTGATTACCTTTGACATAGAAGGTCGTACTCTTGATGCTGAGATCGCTGCTATCTTCAGTCAAAAGGGTGTGCAGACCAAGTTCTGGTTTGAAGGTATTCTGTCCAATGGCGCCCTGGACAGTTTCATCAACCGCCATGTGGGTGCGGCGTATATGGATGATAACGAGGCCATTGCCGCCCAGCAAAGGATTGCGAGAGTTGCACCTAATGTAATTTCTGTGCGCACCGCCTCCCTGCTGGCATCCGCCCGGAACATACTGGGCAAGGCCACGGCAGGCCTGACCGTGGTTGCCGCCGTCAGTCTGAGTGCCAGCCTCCTGGTATTGATAAGCGTCATGGCAGCCGGGCGAACGAGACAGATCTATGACGCCACGGTGTTATATTCTCTTGGGACCCGCATGTCGGCAATCAAGAAGAGCCTGCACATGGAATATATCCTGCTGGCAATTGTGACTTCCCTGTTTGCAGTGTTACTGGGTGCCGCCATTGCCCTGCCCTTATTACACATTCGGCTAAAACTCCCGTCAGAAGACCTGCTCTGGGTGGGCCTCCTGGTTGCGGTATCTGTCAGTGGAATTTCCCTCAGCCTGGGATCGAAATATTTATTGAAAAGATTGCAGGTTAAACCTGCCGTCCTGTTACGTGGCGGAAACTGATTATTTAGTAAAAGGGGGCAAACTTATGTCTGTCCCCCTTGTCCCAGATCATGGCGGTTCAGACTGAGAAATGCTTTAATTCAGCCAATTAAATATAGAACTTACGGAGTGACTTATGAAAATTCTTATAAACTCGATTCTACTTACATTTATTGGTTTGTCCCTGTCATGTGCCCAGACACAGAAGCAAAATGTACACGAGGCCCATCACGCCAGTCTCGATGCCCATCTAACCCATATTCAACAGATCAAAGACCCTGCAGAACGTAAAAGGATGTTACGTATGCATATACAGATGATGAAGGAACAGATGGAATCCATGGCATCAATGGGACATGGCGGAATGGGCGGTGGCATGGACCATGGCGGTGGCGGTATGGGCGGTGGTATGGGCGGCATGGACCACGGTGAAGGTGGTATGGGTGGATGTAACATGTGTAGCGGTGGTATGGATGGTATGAACATGGGAGGTGATGGCCCAAGTGGCGGCATGGGAGGTATGGGTCAGGGTAGCAGTGCCCCTGTCACCCCTCCCCATGGAGACAGGGGAGAATGCTCAAATTGCCATAGTGATGGCCGGGGCCAGGCTTCAGGTAATATGAGCGGTGGCATGGGCGGCATGGACCACGGCGGTGGCGGTATGGGTGGTGGCATGGGCGGTATGATGCAACACCATAATATGATGGTAAACATGATGAAACAGATGATCAGTGTCCAGGAGTTACTACTGGATATGGTAGATGATTAGTCTGTCCAGATAACCGGGCCACCCTCTACTCAGGAGAGGCCACAAGCAGTACATTAATGTGCGCCTACGGCGCACATATTTTTTATTGGGCCCTGATTTGAAGTGCATGCCCATCGTTTTAGTAACAGGGTGACGGGTTTTGCTTTTACTGGAATAAAGTGTAGAAGAGACTTGCCAAAAAATCATAATCGACATTTTAGCCCTTACTCTTCACTCGTCACACCTCACTCCTAACTTATCACCTACTCATGTACAATACGCTCATTAGATGAAGTTAACCCAAGGACAACCCATTGACCAACGGACCTGACGAGCGCACTGATCGCGCATTTAAATACCCAAATTTTAGAAATTTTGTAGTTGCAAAGTTCTGTACGATCTTTGCGGTACAGATGCAAAGTGTCGCCATTGGCTGGCAGGTCTATGAAATTACCGGAGACCCCCTGGACCTTGGTTTAATCGGTCTCGCGCAGTTTCTACCTTTTGTGATTTTGATTCTCCCTGCAGGACAGGTGGCCGATAGATTAAACCGACGATTGATACTGGGTTTTTGTTATGCAACTGAGGCCATTTGTGCCGCGTTATTACTTGCATTGACCTTTATTGGTATTACCACCGTCTGGCCGGTACTTGCGGTGCTAGTATTGTTCGGCTCGGCCCGTGCATTTTCCCAGCCTGCCTCACAGGCCATAACCCCAAACCTGGTTCCCGCATCAGCGTTCCCAAATGCTATTGCGCTGAATTCGTCTTCTGGACATGTTGCAAGAATAGCCGGACCTGCGGCAGGTGGAATGTTATATATCCTGGGACCTAATGTCGTCTATTCCAGTGTTGCATTCATGCTCTGCTGTTCAGTCTTCCTGATGACCAGGGTCAAACTACCGGAAATCATTCGCGCAAAAGAGCCGGCCAGCTGGCATACCGTATTTGAAGGTTTACGTTTCGTAAAATCCCGTCCCATGATCCTGGGGGCAATCTCTCTGGATTTATTTGCGGTTTTATTTGGTGGCGCGGTGGCATTATTACCTGCATATGCCAGTGACATTCTGCACACCGGGCCAGAGGGGCTGGGGATATTACGTACAGCACCAGCCATCGGTGCGGCCATCACCGCAGCAATTCTTGCCTATAGTCCCGTTATTCGAAATGTAGGTAACTGGTTATTTGGTGGTGTGGCTGTATTTGGCGTGGCGATTATTGTTTTTGGTCTTTCTGAAACGTTTCTATTATCACTTGCTGCCCTGATTGTTATGGGTGCAGGAGACATGGTTAGTGTGTATATCCGTCATATGCTGGTACAGCTTGAAACACCGGATGAGATCCGTGGCCGGGTCAGTGCAGTAAATGGGGTGTTCATTGGTGCTTCGAATGAATTAGGTGAGTTTGAATCCGGCGTCACCGCCGCCTGGTTTGGCCTGGTACCTGCCGTTGTCATTGGTGGTGCGGCCACCTTGATAGTGACCGGGCTGTGGATGAAATTTTTTCCGCAACTGAGCAAAATGGACAGACTGCCGGGGCATTATAAGGACAGGTAGAATATCTCTCCTTCGTCATTCCCGCGAAGAGTAATATTGAATTATTTATTATCCTGTAATTCCTTTTAAATCCTGTTAATCCTGTCTATTTTTTTCATAAACAGCATCTGTCCTGGCTGCCATAATAAAATCATTTTGGTGCAGGCCACCTATCTTGTGTGTCCACCAGGAGACTTCCACACTGCCCCATTCTATTAGTACTGCAGGATGATGGTCTTCAGCTTCTGCCAATTCTCCCACCTGGTTGGTAAACGCCAGTGCAGTAACAAAATTGTTAAAGATGTATTTTCGGACCAGGCGTTTAATACCGTCGACTTCGATGACATTCCACCTCGGAACTTCGGGTTTAAGGTCATTAATTTCGTCATCGGTTAATCTGGGAGCGTCCACCCGGCAGGCTTCGCAGTGTTGTGAGGTTAGATTAGACATTTTTGGTTCGCCATGATTTTTATTAGCCGTCATTCCGGAATTTGCATAGCAAGTATCCGGAATCCAGTTTAATTAAAGAACGCCCATAGGGCGTATATATTAATTATTGGATTCTGGCTTTCGCCAGAATGACGTTATTTTTCTTTTTTAAAATCCTGTCAATCTTGTTAATCCTGTCTATTTTTTTATGTTTGCCCTTCGGGCAATTTTTGTTTACTGGATACTGGCATTCGTCAGTATGACGGTAACAACCTATAAGGGGACAGACTTAAGTCTGTCCCCTATACATTATTCAGGCAACGCAAACACCATCAACATACTGCTGCCAAACTGAACATTCAGTTCCGGATACATGGTGGCAAAGTGGCGGGTACCGGCAGAACCACCGCCTATGGCAACGGCCACATACTGCTTGCCATTGGCTTCATAACTGATGGGATAACCGGTAATGGCAGACCCCAGGCCAATCTCCCAGAGTTCCTCTCCGGATTCGGCATCCACGGCACGAAAATAACGGTGCAGATCACCGTAAAACACCAGGTTACCGCCTGTTGCCAGCACCGATCCCAACGCAGCCCGTTGGTCCAGGTTCCAAAGCAGATTCCCGGTATTTGCCGATATAGCCGACAGCCTGCCCACCTGTTCATTGGTGCCTTGCATGAAATGCAGACCACCATAATCCAGACCGGAACGGCTTTGTTCTAACGGGACAACCTTGAATTCTGAACAGGAACTGGAGATTGGGCTATACACAACCTGGGTCTTTGGACTATAGGCGTTAGTCTGAAATAATTTCCCGCCTCGCATACCGGGACAGACCAGGTGAACATCCCCTACCTGCCTGGGAATAATGGCCTCATTGGGTGTAATTGCACCGGTCTCAGGATCAATATTGGAATATAGATTCTGGTATTCCACCAGTTGCTTGTTCCACAGGTGTTCACCAGTCTCGCGGTCAAATGCCCAGAGGATGCCGGGCTTACCCAGAAGATAAATCACCTTGCGCATGGTGCCGCCGATCATGACATCGGCCAGGATGGGGTTGTCCTGGTGGTCCATGTCGTAATTGTCCCGTGGCTGCATCTGGTAAAACCACCGAATCTTTCCGGTCTCTGCTTCCAGTGCGAGGACAGAGTTGGTGTAAAGCAGATCACCGTCCCCTGTGCCTTTGAGAATACCCGGATAGGGATAGGGACTGGCAGTAGACCAGTAAACCAGTTTCAAATCCGGATCATAACTGCCGGATAACCAGAATGAGGCCTTCCTTCTACCTTCATAAGGTACCCCACCCCAGCTATTGAAGTGTTCTGGCGGATCATCGGGACCAGCGACGGAGGAACGACGCCATAATTCCTGACCGGTATTGGCATCATGGGCAATGAGGGCACAGGCTTTGGATGTTCCCACACCGCAGGTCTGGCCGGCAAATATAATCCCATCGCCCACAATGGGTGGCGATGAATAATTGACCCGATCATCTGGATCCCCGGTCTGGATCTCCCAGACCATCTCCCCTGTTTTTGCATCCAGGGCAACGAGAAAGGCATCATCTGTAGTGAATAAAATCTTTTCCTGGTAGATGGCCAACCCACGGGTGGTACCATTCATACCCCTGGGCAGGCGGCGCTGGTATTCCCAAATCAAATTTCCATTACTGGCGTCCAGGGCCTGGACCTTACCACCAGCATGGGAAAGAAACATGATACCGTTATAAACGATTGGCTCCTGCTCGGTTTCACCATCATTAAGATTCCATGCCCACGCCAACTGCAGGTTTTTAACATTGTCAGCATTGATCTGCTCCAGCGGACTATATCCATTGGCATTATGGTTTCCGCGCCAGCGTAACCAGTTGGCAGGATCGGGATTATTAATGGCCGCATCATTGACCGGCGTAAAGTCCTGTAACTGCGCGAAACTGATCTGAGAAAAAAAAGTTAATATTGCAAAAACCAGAAGTGTGCCTCTTCGAATTAAAGTCATTCCTGCTCCTCCACTATTTTAAAGTATTATTATTTTGACTAGATTCTGACTTTCGCCAGAATGACGACGAAGTTTTTATTCTTGTTCTATAGTCTTAAGATCGCCGTATTACTTTTTCAAACCAAAATTATTTGAAAGATAGTCGACTACGATATCTATTTCATAGTCCTGTAACGGTGCACCCTGCATGACCATCTGGTTAACCACAAAGCGCCATTGTTCAGGACTACGACTTGAGTCTGTGATATTTGTCAGGTCATGACACATGGTACAGACATCATCAACGATATCACTGCCCTCACCTTCCGGCAGGGCCGTTTGTGAAATTACGGGCGTTGTAAAAATATACAACAATAGCAGGGAAAGGATACGTCCTGTTTGCATGCTCCCGGCCCGTGTTATTGAGGCTGAGCGGTGGCATCACCGTAATCGATGCTGATATCCCGACCAAAAAAGTTAGAATAGGCATCAGGAGTGTTCATTTCATCACGGGAAATTACTGTCGCGCCTAGCTTGACAAGTAATTCGGCTGTGTCTTCATGTACACCATATGCGCCCACATTATTGAAAGAGGGGGCAATACCCATAGACATACTCCACGCAGTCTCACCATTGGTATTTCTGGCATCCACCTCGGCACCGTGATCGACGAGATACTGAACAACATTGGTGGTCCCGGTAAACGCGGCTTTGTGTAATGCAGTTTCACCATCTTCATTGACCTCGTTAACATCAACTCCCTGGGCCAGAATGGCCTTGACAGCTTCCAGGGCCCGCGCCCTTTTTGCAGGGGAGGTATTGTCCTCCTGGTTCATACCGGTACAGGATGACCGGGCAGCCACCATTAATGGGGTATTGCCATTTTTGGTGGTGATGGTCGCGTCTGCCTCGTATTTACTCAACATTTGTAGTAATTCTGCATCAGCGGAAACGGCGGCCAGGAAATAAGGTGTCGCACCCACCATATTACTGACACTTTCACAGGAACTTCTAATGGCCGGTCCAATTAAATAACTCTTCTCAATCTGTGCATTGGGATCGGCACCGGCGTCCAACAGGGCCTTGACCAATTTAGGCTGGTTGCTTGGGCGAACCCGGTAGGAAGGATCATAGGTAATGCCATGCATGTACGACAGACCGTTCTGATGGGCATGATGCAGGGCCGTTACTCCATTCTCATCTTTGGATTCATGATCGGCACCGGACTTAAGAAGAAAAATTGCCAGATCTTCGTGACCGCTGGCAGTGGCGATTACCAGCGGGTTTCCGTATTCAGCTGTTGCTTCATTGATATTGGCACCGGCATCAAGTAACAAGCTTGCGGTTTCAATATCACCGGCACGGGCAGCATACATCATTGCAGTAAATCCACCGGGCGAGGGTTTCCATTCACATATACGACAGGTATTGGGAACTCGTTCCTCTGACGGTAAGGTTTTTGGAGAAATATCAGCACCGTGCTCCAATAACAACCGGGTGATTTCAGCGTAACCACCTGCAGCCGCCCACATTAGCGGTGTCTGCCCCATTTTGTTTTCAGCTACATTCGGATTGGCACCGGCTTTCAATAACGCCGCCACAGCATCGGTGGTCCCGGTACGAACACAATCCATAAGCAAGGTTTCACCTGACCATTTTTCGGCATTGGCATCGGCACCGGCATCCAGCAAAATCTTCACCACTTCACTGTTGCGGTTGGTGCAGGCCAGGGATGCAGGCGTTACACCATACACGTTCTCCGCATCCGGGTCTGCGCCTTTCTTTACCAGTGCTTTAATCGTATCGATATCATTCCGATGCACAGCGTAGTGTAATGCCGTTGTGCCATCTGCTTTCTTGCTATTGACATCAAGCTTTGATTTCAGCATTGCCTGAATAATTTCCGAATCACCTTTCTTAACGGCATTGATAAATTCCATTCCGGAATCTGCAAGTACTGTTGTAGAAATGGCTGAAAACAGAAATACTGATAATGCATTTCGTAAAGACTGGTTCATAAGGTCTCCCTGCTCTGTCTCTCGTAATTGTTTATGATACGGACAAGGCATTCAACGTGCCTGTACTGTCACCAAAGTTCTCGATTTCCAGACCGAGCTTATCTAACAAGGTCAGGTAAAGATTGCTGATTGGTGTGTCATCCGTATAGCGGATATGTTTACCACCTTTCAATTGACCTGATCCGCCGCCAAAGAGAATACATGGCAGGTCTTGCAACAGATGATCATTACCATCACTCATTGAACATGCATACATGAGCATCATATTATCCAGCAGGTTTCCTTCGATATCAGGGGTTGAGGCCAGTTTATCGAGGTAATGGACCATTAACTCTGAGTGATAAAGGTTAATCTTGTACAGTTTCTCCAGGCTGATCTCATTGCCCTGGTGGTGTGACAGAGAATGGTGAACGTCTGGCACGCCAATCTCAGGATAGGTGCGGTTACTCTGCTCCGGTCCCGTCATCAAGGTAATCACCCGGGTCATGTCCGTTTGATAGGCCATAACATTGAGATCAAACATCAATTTCAGGTGCTCGGCAAAATCTTCCGGGATTCCGGCCGGTGGTGATTCCAGTGACAGGCCCTGGCCCGTCTGTTGCTCGGCCAGTTCGATTCGATGTTCGATATCACGCATGCCGTCCATATATTCTGTCAGTCTCAGCTTGTCTTCTGGACTGACCTGTTTCATCAGGTCTTTCGCTGCCTCACTGACTGAATCCAGGATGCTCTGCTCTTTCTTGATCCGTTCCAGTCTCATGGCAGGATTGGTGCTGTCGCCAAAAAGGCGCTCGAAGACAGCACGTGGACGGTTTTCGATCGGCAGTGGCTGGGTGGGTGTCTTCCAGGAAAGGGTACTGATAAAGGCGCAGCTCCAGCCCTTCTCACATTGACCCACGGCATCGCTGCTGTGCAGGCCCAGTTCCAGTGACGCCAGCTGGGTCTTTTTACCCAGTTCCTGTGCAGCAATCTGGTCGATTGACGTTCCTACCACGCCCTCCCGTTTGGGATGAACACCCGTGAGGAATACCGCACCGGCACGTTCGTGGGGTGCCGATTCACCTTCACCAGGTTTGGCATAGCCCTCCATATTGGCCATACCACTTAGGACGGTCATTCTGTCCTTGTACGCCGCCAATGGCTGCATGATGGGTGTCAGTTCATAGTTCGTACCTGTTTCCGTGGGTGTCCATTTAGTCATGTTCATGCCATTCGGTGCATAAACAATGGACAGCCTTCTTGGTATCTCTGCCCGATCTTTGACAGATGCCAATGCAGGAAACATGGCATCCAGGACCGGCAAGGCGATGCTTGCACCCGCGCCTTTTAAAAATGTCCTTCTGGGGATAGATTTCTTAAATATCAACACGGTCCGGGACCCTCCTCGTTTGATAAGATGAACTGTTTACAATGGCAACAACCAGAGACGGCAGGCTGTGTTGCTCGGCCTTTGTCTCCTCAATAATTGATCTGATTATAGGTGCATCGGTATGGCGAATTTCCCTGCCCAATGCATAGGTGAGCATTTTTTCAACCAGGGTAAAGGTAAAGTCATACTGCCTTTTTTCACTGAGCACCTGTTTGAGCTCTGATGGTCCTTCAAATGCTGTTCCATCTGGCAGGGCGCCTGTGGAATTAATAGGTGCAGCTGATTCACCATCAACTGTTCGCCATTTACCAATGGCGTCAAAGTTTTCCAGGGCAAACCCCAGTGGATCCATGATCTTGTGGCAACTGGCACAAACTGGGTTTGCGCGGTGCATTTCCATACGTTCGCGCATGGTCAATATCACACCTGCTTCGTTTTTGTCCTGTAGTCCTGGGACATCATTTGGCGGTGGCGGTGGCGGTACACCCAGTATGTTCTCCAGAATCCACTTGCCGCGTATAGTCGGTGCGGTGCGGTTGGCATAGGACGTCACCGTCAGGATGCTTCCCTGGCCCAGTAATCCACCACGGCCTTCACCATCCAATGCTACTTTACGAAAATGGTTTCCAAAGATACCGTCGATTCCATAGTGACCCGCAAGCCTTTCATTTAGAAAGGTGTAGTCAGCCGTCAACATTTCCATTAACGGGCGTTCTTCACGCATGATATGGTCGATAAACAACTCAGTCTCTGTACGAAAAGCCTCTCTCAAGTTATCGTCAAAATACGGGAAGATATCGATGTCCGGTGCAGCCACATTCAATTTCCCAAGTGTCAGCCATTGGGAGGCGAAGTTTTTCACCAGGGCAATCGAGCGCGGGTCATCAAGCATACGCCTGACCTGCTTTTCCAGAACTTTCGGGTCGTTTAACTCACCTGACTCGGCCGCGGCCAGGAGTTCCTCATCAGGAATACTGCTCCAGATAAACAATGACAGGCGGCTTGCCAATTCGAGATCGGGTAAATCATAAATCTCACCTTTAGCCACGTTCACAGGGACTTTTTCGGTAATAAATAAAAACTCAGGTCCTGCCAGCATTCTTTCGATGGCAACACCGATGCCCTGTTCAAATCCACCATTGGCAACTCCCTGGTCAAAAAATCCCATCAAGACGTCAACTTCTTTTACGGTGGGTGACCGACGGTAGGCCTTGCGTGCCAGGGACGAAAGGATGGCCCTGGCACAATCTGTGTCCTGGTTATTTTGCGGACTGCAGATAAGAATTTTTTCCCTGCTCGCTGTCTCCCCCGGACCGCGAACCTCATAGGGACCGCCTATGGCAATGGTCCGAACACCAGGATTCCCTCCCTTAAACTGGGTGTAGTCGTACATGGTATGGTCAGGAATTAGTGGCCCTTCCGGTAAAAATATATCTTGCAAGAAAGAAGCAGTAATCAACTGTTCACCGGCCTTTGCAGTAAACCGCACTTCAAGGTCCTGATCGGAATAGCGTTCATAGGCCTCCTGCCTGATATCCCCCTGTGCCGAGGTGGAATACAACTGGGATGATTTACCGAATTTCTGTCCGCCTACGGTATACAGCTTCAAGCGTTCATCATTCATCCGAATATCAAGCTGGTGCGGCCGGTTGGTCATCCCGCGAATATAGTCGCGGTAGTTTCGCTGCAGCCTGACCTGGATCACATACTCACCATCCATGGGAAAATGATGCCGAACTGCCATGCCTCCACGGGAACCAAACGGCATGTCTTCATTCATGCGCTCGTCCTGCTTTAAGGCCTGGGGTAATGTGTAATATTCAAATGCAGGTGTGATATCAGGATCACCCAGGGCCTGGTTACGGACCTTACGTGCAGCGGCAATATAGCGCTCAATCAATAACGGTGACAGGGTCAATACACCGCCGATGTTATCAAAATTGAACATGATGGCATCAGGTGGCAATAAGGTGTCACCATTGATGTCTACCGCAAACAGATCCCGGATGGCATTGACATACTCTGTCCTGTTCAGGCGCCGCATGGACGGCCTGCCAGGCTCAGGATTTTGTCTGGCGTGTCGGTTCAGGCCATTTTCAAGGAAGCTGACAAAAGATTCATAGGTGGCTTCATCTGGTCTTGGCATGCCCGATGGCGGCATGGCCTTGGCACGCAATTTACGTAACACCTTCTCCCAGCTTTCACCATCAGCACCCAGATTGCTGGTATCAACTTGCTGTAGACTAAATGCCGCTGTCTTTAATGTATCGTTATGGCAACCAACACAATATTGGTTGACCGTATCTTGATAAAACCCGGCATCCTGTTGTGCCAGGACTGAGTTTGAAATAAGTAGCAGCGCGCTGCCCAAGAATGCGATAAGACCTTTTACCATTACCTTAAGCCCCCGGTTGGTATTAATTACATTGGAATCGTTAGAATTATAGCGGATTAACCGTTATACATTAAATAAGATTAGCCGGGATGAGAATGATTCTCTATAACTCACTAGTTTATATTTTTACATATATTTCAGTATGTTATATATAATTCATGTTGAATGTGAAGCAATTATGACCATCCCTTTAAATTGCTTAATCCGGTCTAACCATCAGATTGATGGGATTGGATATACCGCCCTCCGGTGGCGGGTTATAGGCATGGATTTCAATTCCCCGGAATCCCACAATATTAAACTCCTGAAAGGGACCCGGTGACCGGTAGGGATCCGGTGTCGCCTTCGCAAATAGACCGGTAGGTAGGTCAAACTCTACCCGTCTTGGACTTATAAATTCCGTCTTAACTGAGATCCCATTCACCCTCACCAGGGTTGTCATCTGAAAGCCGCTACCCTCCAGGGCAATACGCCGATCTTCTCCTCCCGCCACCACATAGGAAGGGAGTACAGAACTGATGACAGGGGCAAAGGTGGAACCGGCGATTGACCGTGGGGGCTTTGTGAATGTGTAATATTCTGGATGGTAACCCAGCTCAACCCATTCACCATTTTTCATCACACTCGATACTGATCTGGAATGATAGATATCCACCAGGGGATTTTTGTCCAAAACCACCAGATCGGCAAACTTCCCTGGCTCAATAGAACCTACATTTGCTGCCCCCCGTTTCCCGTCAATGCCTTCCAGTTGCTCCGCAGACCAGCGGGTAGCAGATTTGATGGCCTGCATGGGAGTTAATCCTGTCTCCACCAGCATACGCATTTCCTGGTGCAGCCCCAGACCCGGGACACCGGCAGTAATGGCATCAGTCCCGGCCTGGACTTTACCGCCTGCTGCCATCCAGCGGCCCATAAATTCCTTGATATTTTCAAAACCTTTCTCAAATTCAAGCCGGTCTGCTTGAGGTAATTTATTTACCATGGGCAGGTTTCCGTAACGTTTTGAAAAATTCTTGATTTGCCGGTGCTTGGCAAACAGACTGAATTTAATATTATCTGGAAAATAAACAAGATCTGGGTCACGCAGGGTCAGATAGTCATCTATTTCGCGTTGCGTGGCATCACGACTCATCCCGCCCCATTCGTAGACCAGGGTAGGATTTAAATACTTATCCTGCGCTACGGCATCCTCAATGATCTTATCGATATCATCCCAGCGTTCTGACATGAATGTGGCCCAGGTTAGATGCTCCCCACCCTGAAAGGCAGCGAGTTCTTGATCGGGCATGACTGCCTGGGTAAACCCCCAGATATGCTCAATAATATCGTGACCATCCCGGGTGCTATTGGGGACGTTTTCAGCATGACCAAAGACCATAAAACCATGCCGCTGAACTTCGCGGGCAGCCAGGGCATAAGCCTCACTGATCTGCTCATTGTGGGTGGGAAAATGGGCGATGTCCGGTTCGTTCTCAAGCCACTGGTCTATGATCTGGCGCATCTCCCGTTGCGTGGTATCAGCATTAAAGGGTGGACGATTGCCACTATGAAACAGTCTTGGCAGACCATGTGAACTTTGACTTTCAGTACGCATGGATTTTTCAAGATTTGTCAGGGCAATGACAGAGGTTACACCATGATTAACATATAGCTCACCCATCCAGTCCAACCAATGGACGTGAGAGTCTATCAGGCCAGGGATAATATATTTTCCTTCCAGGTCAATCCGTTCCAGATTACCTTCTGCGGATTCACCCGGGGGCAGGATTTCCTTTATCAGGTTATCTTCAATCAGGATCGAATAACCTCTTAATGGTGAGTCTGATACGCCATCTATAATGGTCGCCCCTTCAAGGAGTAACCTTGACGTGTTCTCCTGTGCCGATACTGGTGTGACGAATAAAATAAAGATAAGTAATGTATGTATTAACTGAAAAGGACTGCCAAACTTTTTCATTATGCTCCCCCGCGTAAATTCAAACTACTGTACCTGGACCATTTCTGGTTAAATACTCATATAATTGTAAAATTATAAATATTTACGGGCACAATTAGAACTCAATCATTGCCATGGACCCAAAATTAATCACACCATTAAACCGTAAATCCAGGGTGGTGATCATTGGCTCTGGATTTGTCGGACTGGCAGCGACTAAACAACTGGCTTCAACAAATGTAGACATCACTCTGATTGACAAGAATAATCATCATGTCTTTCAACCATTGCTTTACCAGGTTGCTACCGCTGCACTGTCCCCTGCATAGATTGCCCAACCCATCAGGACGATCGTAAAAAATCAGAAAAATTGTACCGTAGAGCTTGCCGAGGTGATAGATATAGATACACACCAGAAACAGGTAATCTGTAAAGACTTTTCAGTTCACTATGACTACCTGGTAATCGCGACCGGGGCCACCCATACCTACTTTAACCATGATGAATGGTCGAGGTTTGCACCGGGGATTAAATCCATAGATGACGCTCTGCATGTTAGAAAAAAAATCCTGTGTGCATTTGAATGGGCTGAAATTAGCATCGATCCTGAGGTCCGAAAGAAATATATGACATTCGTCCTTATTGGTGGCGGCCCCACTGGGGTTGAAATGGCCGGTGCCATTGCAGAGCTTGCAAGGCATACCCTGGTTGAAGAATTTCGCAATATTAATACAGCAGATGCCAGAGTTATATTAATCGAGGGAGATAAAAGGATATTACCAGCATTCCCGAAACCATTATCAGTCCGGTCTCAGCAGGACCTGGAAGAACTGGGCGTAGAAGTCATTACCGGGGAGGTAGTAACCGATTGCAATAATAACGGCGTCATTATCAATGATGAATTCGTTGCCTGTCACACCATCATCTGGTGCGCCGGCGTCAAGGCATCACCCGCGGCGGACTGGTTAAACGTTAAGCCTGATTACGCAGGGCGTGTGATTGTCAATCCGGACCTGTCTATCCCGGATCACCCTGATGTATTCGTGGTGGGTGATACCGCCCATGTGATAGATGATACCGGCAGGCAGGTACCGGGATTATGCCCCGCCGCCGTACAGCAGGGACAATATGTGGCACGGGTCATAACTCAAAAACTAAACAATCAAACGCAACCCAGACCATTTCGCTATCAAGACAAGGGAATCATGGCAACGATTGGTCGCGGCAAGGCCGTAGCCCATTTAAAAATCATGAATGTCATCGGTTTCATTGCCTGGTGCATGTGGGGGGCAATCCACCTGGTGCCGCTGGTGGGATTTCGTAACCGGTTAGTTGTGGCTTTGGACTGGTTGTGGTCATATCTAACCAGTGACCGGGGGGTAAGATTAATTACCACAACCACTGATCAAGATATAGAATAATTTCAGGTAATCAGGTTGATGGGTTTGTTGTCCAGCCAGGCAAGCAGGTTATCGTAAGTTTGTTGATAAAACACTTTGAAGGTATCCACACTGCAATAGCCCTTATGTGGCGACAGGATGACGTTAGGTAAGGTACGCAGTTCATCATCTTCACCAAGTGGTTCTGTCTCAAATACATCCAGCGCAGCGCATATCCTGCCGGTCTGCAGTTCACTTAATAATGCCGACATGTCAATAATGGGGGCCCGCGAGGTATTGATGATCCAGCTGCCTTCCTTCATCATGGCGAGGTCCTCAGCTTTAACCAGGTGGTGGGTATGGTCTGACAACCGCAAATGGATAGTCATGAAGTCGCTCCGGGACATCAGTTCCTGCTTACTAACATACTCAACGCCACACTCCTCCGTTCGTTCCCTGGTAAGGTTCGTGCTCCAGGCAATAACATTCATCTCCATTGCCTGCGCATACTTGGCCACCAGTCCACCGATCCTGCCAAGGCCCATCACACCCAATGTGCGGCCTTTCAAATTCCCCCCCAGGGCCGACTGCCAACCACCGCCTCGCATATGATTATGCTCGGTGATTACACCTTTCGCTGCTGCCAGTATCAATGCGAATGTCAGTTCGGCAGTACCGTAACCAGGCGAATCGGTACCACATACGGTTATGCCTGCTGATTTGCAGGCGTCCATGTCAATGACATCGTTGCGCCTGCCGGTGGTAACGATTAATTTTAGATTAGGTAATTGCTCAATGACCTGTGCCGGGAAGGCTGTCCTCTCCCGCATCACCAAGAGGACATCAAACCCACGCAGTGTTTTAACTAAATCGTCCCCGGCAATACCTTCAGAAAACACACTGAGTTGATGTGCCGGTCCCAGGTCTTGAAATGGCGCATACTTCAGCGCCACCTCAAGATAATCATCCAGAATTGCAATTTTCATCTTTCTTCCCTGATCTGTAAATTATTGTAAAGTTGATGGCCTGTCGTACGGCAGATGGACATCGAACATAAACAACAGAAAAAAACTGTTCATACCCCCACCCATTAATTCGGTGATTTGAATCAGGTCTTTACGACCAAAATGTTCAGTCAGTTCTGCATAGGTCTCGGAGCTAACCTCATGATCCTGGAACACCTCTCTAACCATCTGAATAACGGCTGCCTCATCCTCCGGCACACCCGACAATGATCGCTTGTACTTAATGACATCGATGGTTTGCTGACTCAGACCTTCTTTCAGCGCCACCGGCTCATGCATGGTCCATTCAAAATCCTGATCCATCTCCCGAGAAATAGCCAGTCTCACCAGTTCGCGAATCCGGGGCGTCACTTTGGATGGGCTTTTATCTGTACTGGCATGCAATCTGATGCCTCCCGGACCCTGTATACCGGCAAGTGAGGTTGAATCTGGTGACATATAACGGTCATACCGTGTCTTGCCATCATCATCCAGATCAGCGCGATTGACAATGGATAGCCGCCCCCTTGATTCCGGGTGGACATCATCCGGCAGTGATGCGTTAAATTCGGCCTCGGTTATGGGCCTGTCTGTCGTTATATCTTCATAGTAGGTCTTAACCGTAGAACACCCATAAAGCCCTGCAGATATTAAAAAAACTAAAATCCTGTAATGTTTGTTATTCATTATGATTCCCCCTGATAAATTAATATAATCAAACTATGGAAGTGGTAACAAAGGCTCCCGTTGGTAAGGCAGATGTGCGTCAATAGTATGTAATAATATTGCAGTAGTAGCGTAATTTCCCATGTAAGTAGTGAGATCAATAAGATCGCGTTTACCTACATTCTTTAATACCCGTGCAAATGTTTCAGGTGTAACACTGTATGTTTGAAACAATTCCCTTCCCCACTGGATTAAAGAGGCCTCACGCTCAGGCACACCATCCAGCGGTTTCCGGTATCTAATTACATCAATTATCTTAGGCTCAAGGCCATTCTTGAGGGCAACCGGTTCATGCAGGGTCCACTCAAATGGCTGATTCATCTCTCGTGAGACGACCAACCTCACCAGTTCCTGTGTGCGTTTATCAACCCTGGATTCCCTTAAACTGGGGCTACCATGTAATCTAACCGAGCCCGGTCCCCGGATTCCACCCAGGGATGTTGAGCCCGATGCCCGTCGACTATCGTAAAACTCACGTTGTTCATCCGACAGGAGTTTATCGCGTTTAACGAAAGGCAGACGACTCCCCGAGTCGGGATCCACATCATCTGGTAATGATGCTGCATATTCTTCTTGTGTCACAGGCCAGTCGAGTTTGTAATATGCCGGTACCATGGTGTTCCCTGCGCAGCCATAGGTAAGAACAGAAAGAACTACCATTAATAATTTGATATTATTCTGCATATTCAATCTCCATGAATATTATTACTGTTTTAATTATTATCCAATATAACCATACATAAATAAAAAAAATAATAAACCAATCAAAATACGGGTGAATCTTGCAACCGATAATTTCCGTCAAGGAACTCAACAAAACCTACAGTAATAATTTCGTCGCCCTGGAAAATATCGATCTAGATATCTTTAAAGGCGAGATTTTTGCCTTACTTGGGCCGAATGGCGCGGGAAAAACAACCTTAATCAATATCATTTGTGGAATCATCAATCCATCTTCCGGAACTATTCAGGCTAATGGATACGATATTATCTCAGACTATCGAAAGGCCCGAAGTGAGATTGGCCTGGTTCCGCAGGAACTCTCCACGGATACGTTTGAAACTGTACTAGCATCCGTCAATTTCACTCGTGGTCTGTTTGGGAAATCACCAAACCCTGAATTAGTGGAAAAAATCCTCAGACAATTGTCATTATGGGACAAAAGAAACTCAAGAATTATGACCCTTTCAGGCGGAATGAAGCGCCGGGTCATGATCGCCAAGGCCCTGTCACACGAGCCCAAGATACTTTTTCTTGATGAGCCAACCGCCGGGGTGGATGTGGATCTGCGCCAGGGCATGTGGGAAATGGTCAGGGAACTGCGCGAAAATGGCGTGACGATCATTCTCACCACACACTACATCGAGGAAGCCGAAGACATGGCTGATCGCATAGGCATTATCAGCAAGGGAAAGATAATCCTGGTAGATGAAAAACATACACTTATGCAAAAGCTGGGAAAAAAACAGTTAAAACTCCATCTGCAGTCTGCATTAACCGATCTGCCGTCTGAACTAAGTGAATTTAACCTTGAGCTGACCAATGACGGGGTTGAATTGATTTATACATTCGATTCGCAAAGTGAACATACTGGCATTGCAATACTGCTAAGAAAATTAAACGAACATGGAATCGACTTCAAAGATTTACAATCAACTGAAAGTTCATTGGAAGAAATCTTCGTGAGCCTGGTACGTAACTAGCTATGAATATCTACGCCATCATTGCCATATTTAAATTTGAAATATCCCGCACCAGGCGGACCCTGATGCAGAGTATCGCCTCCCCGGTAATTTCAACATCGTTATATTTTGTCGTATTTGGCGCGGCCATTGGTTCACGTATGGGACAGATTGAAGGGGTTAGTTATGGTGCCTTCATCATTCCTGGACTAATCATGTTGTCCATATTAAATGAAAGTATTTCCAATGCTGCATTTGGAATTTACCTGCCGCGATTTATGGGAACCATATACGAATTATTTTCAGCCCCGGTCTCATACA
This sequence comes from Candidatus Eutrophobius brisbanensis, assembly GCA_038131795.1. Lineage (GTDB taxonomy): Bacteria > Pseudomonadota > Gammaproteobacteria > Eutrophobiales > Eutrophobiaceae > Eutrophobius > Eutrophobius brisbanensis. Next base: position 1,474,000 of record JAYPQE010000003.1, read on the forward strand.
TTGAAATCGTAATCGGTTATGTGGGGGCCGCGGCAACCAAATCCCTGATACTGGGTATTTTAATCCTTATCACCGCAAAGTTTTTTGTCAATTATGAGGTGCTTCACCCGGTATGGATGTTTTGCTTTTTGTTTCTCACCGCCATCACCTTCAGCCTGCTGGGATTTATCATTGGCATCTGGGCAGACGGATTTGAAAAACTACAAATTGTGCCATTGATGATCATCACACCATTGACATTTCTGGGCGGCAGCTTTTATACCATTGATATGCTTCCTCCTGTCTGGCAAAAGATTACCCTGTTAAATCCAGTGGTATATCTTATTAGTGGTTTTCGCTGGAGCTTTTATGGTATCTCAGATGTCCAGGTTGGCATCAGCCTGGGCATGATTATGGTGTTTCTTGTTATATGCCTGACACTGGTGTGGTGGATATTCAAGACTGGCTATCGTATCAAACAATAATTTTTACCTTCGGAGAATATTATGCACTATGTAATATCAACCACCTGGGGCCCAACCGATCCAACCCGTGCCTCTCTACCATTTATCTTCGCTGATACTGCCCTGCAGGCAGGTGATACAGTGACGATTATGTTATTTCATGATTCAGTCACCGTGGCAGTAAAAGGTTCACATGAAAAAATGATCCCGGTAGGACCATCGCAAAAATTCGAACCCGTGCTAAATCATCCCAATGCCAGGGTGCTGGTGTGTAAACCCTGCGCTGATGCCAGGGGAATCACAGTTGATATGCTAGTAGAAAATACTAACATGGCAGGCATGAATGATTACCACGCCGAATTGTCCAGACAAGACAGCAAAGCAGTCAACTTTTAGTACATATTCTATTTCGCTTTATTCTGATACTTTGGATCAGCATATTTATCCATGGCCGAGATCCTTTTGATTATTCCTTTTTCCAGTAATAATTGAGATATTTGCCGGTATCCATCCGGACTGAGAGTACCGTACCTGACGATGCCATGCTTTACAAAGGCCTCATAGCCCCCATTGAGGGTATCCCTTTTATCACCTCCGATATTCACGGCAATATCCATGGCCTCTTCCCGGTTGGCCTCATCAAGCAACCATTCCGTAGCTCGGATATATGCTGTTAAGTACTTCACAAGTATATCTTCATTAGCTTCAGCCCAGTCCCTGCGTGTGGCAATGGAAGAGGCAGGAAACTCTGGATAATGTTCTGACAGACTGGTCAGCCGGGTATAGCCTTCGGCTTCAATACTGGCGGGTGGGTTCATATAGGTCACGTCGGCCCTACCCTCACGCAGGACTTGCATGCGCATTGCCGGACCACCGGAATTGGCAATTACCTGATAGTCGCCTGGGTTGACCCCATTTGCTCTCAGAACTTTATCAAACATTAACCAGTAACTGACATTCAGATTTGCCAGGGCAAAAGTTTTGCCTCTTAGATCGCGATAAGATTTGATACCAGGACCAACCAACAGGTCATTTGTCGCCTCTTTCAATGGCCCGAACGATATGGCCTGCTGCCTGGTGTCCGAATTCCAGTTCCTTATTTCTCAACATAGCTAATTGAACAGTAGCAGGGCGATTGTCTTCCCCCTGAGATCTTCATAACTGTCATATTTCGGTCGCACGATTAAATCATTGGCCGCGCGGGTGATGGTATGCAGGATAACGTATTCTTTTCCGTCTTCTATCTCGCGTACAAAATGATCAGCCGCCTGATGGAAGATCTCCAGCTGCTCAGAATCCACCATATCCAGCTGGTGTTCCGATTCACCCGTTACTGTGACCTGGACATCAAGCCCTTCAGCATCAAAGAAACCTTTAGATTCAGCAATCCATAATGGCCAGTTATTGATGGACTGGCTGATAGTACCAACACGGATAGTCTGGGCAGATAATCCAGACGACAGAAAGGAAAAACAAATTAAAAATCCAGCACACAAAATATCGTGCATTTTCATTTACATTCCTCCACATATTTAACACTTGGTTTAAAAGCCACAGAGGGCACAGAGTTCATAGAGTTGATATCTTTTCTCTGTGTGCTCTGTGCCCTGTGTGGCTAATTAATTCTTTTGGGATTTTTACTGGCCTGGCGGCGGTGGGGCATTGGAATCCATCGCATCCCGGCTGGTGGTATTGGCACCAAGTTGTTCAAGGAGTTTGGCCGTACTTTCATGATAGCCGTAAAGACCTCGATACCTGAGCACAGGACTTATGCCGGACGCCATGCTCCAGGGGGTTTCCCCATAGTTATCTGTTACATTGATGTCAGCCCCCATCTCAGCAAGATATTTGACCACCATATCATTTCCGGTAAATGCCGCCATATGCATAGCAGTCTGGCCTTCTTCATTTTTAGCGTCAATATCAATCCCTATTTCAACAACAGCCTTCACGGCTTCAAAGGATTTCTGAATGTCCTTATCATTGGCCTGGTTGCCACCTTTAAAGGCACACGCCCCGGTACATGCGGCGCGGGCTGCCGCCATTAACGAGTTAATCCCGCCCTTTGCAGCAATATTCTGATCTGCTTCATACGATTTGAGCATTTCCATCATCTGGATATCGGCAGAAATGGATGCAAGTAGAAAGGGGGTTGCCCCGACCATATCAAAAGGGCTACCGTCCGGCCCAAGGCGTTTACTTTTTTTGATCTGAATATTCGGATCAGCGCCTGCCTCAAGAAGAGCATGTACTAACCTGTGTAAATTATCAGGGATTTGTCTGTATACGGGGTCATAACGGACACCATTCAAGGCGGCCATACCACTCGCCATGGAATGATGCAGCGCAGAAATACCATTTTCATCCGTCGCATCCGGGTCTGCTCCCACACTCAACAGATATAGCCCCAGGTCTTCATGACCTCCTGCAGCGGTGATAACCAGTGCAGTCCCATACTCTGGCGTAGATTCATTGGGATCGGCACCTGCATCTATGATTGCCCGGGCTGAAACAACATCACCGGAACGGGCGGCAAACAGCAGTGGCGTAAACCCGGAACTCGATCTGGCGTGGATATCTGCACCATGTTCCACCAGCAGCTGACTGATTTCACCATGACCTTCTGCCGCTGCCCACATAAGGGCCGTTTGGTCCTTCTTGGTTTCCTTTGCATTTGGATCAGCGCCTTTTGCAAGTAGTGCAGCAACTGCCTCCGTTGCCCCAGTCTTGGAACAATTCATCAATACAGTTTCACTACTCCACAATGCAGCATTAGGGTTGGCACCAGCAACAAGCAGTTTTTTTGCCAACTCATTATTACGATTAGTGCAGGCAAGATATAAAGGTGTTACTCCATAATCATTTGTCGCATTAACATCAGCATCAGCAAACAGCAACTTTTCAGAAATCTCCATGTCATTTCGATGAACCGCCCAATGTAATGCGGTGGTCCCATCTGCCTCTGCTTGATTGATGCCTGCAGATTGACCAATCAATTCGCCCGCTGCTGCAGAGTCTCTCCTTTTAACTGCATCGATCAATGGATGGTCGCCAACAGCATATGCGGGCGCCGTTATAATACAAATTAAAATATATCGGTATAACCAGTTCATCATCAAAATTCCTTTTATACGTTTAACAGATTGACCAATCCGATACTGTCACCAAACTTTCCTTCCTGCACACCCAGTTTGTCCATAATCGTCAGGTATAGATTTGAAATGGGTGTCTCATCCGGATACCTGATGTGCTGGTTACCTTTCAATTGGCCTGAACCGCCACCCACCAGCATGATGGGCAGGTTCTGCAGCAGATGCTCATTACCATCACTCATGGCGCTGCCGTACATAACGATCATATTGTCCAGCAGGTTTCCTTCTATATCCGGTGTTGCCCTTAACTTATCCAGGTAGTATGAGAATAACTGTGTGTGATAGACATCAATCTTGGCAATCTTCTCCAGAAATACAGGGTCATTCCGGTGGTGTGACAGGGAATGATGTACATCGGGAATACCGATTTCTTCATAGGTTCTGTTGCTCTGTTCGGGACCGGTCATAAAGGTAATCATTCGGGTCATATCCGTCTGGAAGGCCAATACCTGCAGGTCGTACATCAGTTTCAGGTGGTCGGCAAACTCTGATGGCACACCAGAAGGTCTTTCAAAGGAAGGGATTTCTCTGCCGGATTGTTGCTCGGCCAGCTGGATACGCCTCTCCACATCACGCATACCCTCCATATATTCAGTAAGACGGGACTTGTCCTCCACACCAACCTTTTTCATTAAACGGTTGGTCGCATCGGTCACCGAATCAAGGATACTCTGCTCTTTTTGAATACGTGCAAGCCTGATTGCAGGGTCAGTGCTACTATTGTCCCCGAATAATCTCTCAAACACGGCCCGTGGTCGGTACTCTATGGGTAATGGGGTGGTTGGAGACCGCCAGCTCAGTGTCATACGATAGGCGCAGCTCCAGCCTTTTTCACAACTCCCTACCACGTCTGTATTGTGTAGCCCCAGTTCCAGAGAGGCCAGCTGGGTTTTCTGCCCAAGTTCCCGCGCAATGATCTGATCTACAGACGTACCAACATGACCTTCTCTTAATGGATGGACCCCGGTCAGGAAGACACCACCGGCCCTTTCGTGAGGTGCTGATTCACCTTCACCGGGTAACGCGTCCCCCTCACTATTATTCATCCCACCAAGCACCAGCATCTGGTCCTGAAAGGCGGCAAGTGGTTGCATGGTCCGGGGTAATTTGAAACCTGCCCCGGTCTGTTCCGGCGTCCAGTACTGCATGTTCATTCCATTGGGAGAATAGACAATGGAAAAACGCCTGGGTATCTCTGCCTGTTTTCCAGCCGCAAGTGCTGGAAACATGGCATCCATCACTGGCAATGCAATGCATGCGCCTGCACCACGAAGGAATGTACGGCGAGGTATGGATCGTTTAAATATCATCATGGCCGGGGGCCCTCCTCTTCTTAAACGGTGTACTCTCAACAATCTCCAGGATCATCGAGGTAAGTTTGTAATCATTTTTTGCAGATTGCTTCAATATGGAACGCATAATAGGGGCGTCACGGTAATCCACTCCCCTGCCCAGTGCATAGGTCATCAACTTTTCAATGGAAGTCAGAACAAAATCCTCATAACGATTTTCTACCAGGACTTCCTTTAATTGAGCCATCCCTTCAAATGGCGTGCCGTCAGGTAATGCGCCAGTTGCGTCGATGGCAGAATCTGAAGCAGCGTCCACTAATCGCCATTTACCTATGGCATCATAGTTTTCCAGTGCAAACCCAAGGGGGTCCATGATCTTATGACAGCTTGCACATACCGGGTTGGCACGGTGCTGTTCCATCTGCTGACGCATATTCAGGACCTTGCCCTGTTCATTGGTGTCTTTGAGCGCAGGGATATTCGCCGGCGGTGGCGGTGGTGGTGCTCCAAGAATATTTTCCAGTACCCATTTCCCCCGTATGGTGGGGGCTGTCCTGTTGGGATAGGAAGTCAATGTCAGGATGCTGCCCTGGCCAAGCAGGCCTCCACGTGATGCGTCGGGCAGGTTCACCTTTCTGAAGTGGCTGCCATAAACACCGGGTATTCCATAGTGTCTCGCCAGTCGCTCATTCACGAAGGTATAGTCGGCATTGAGCAATTCCAGTACAGAACGATCATTCCTGAAGATATAATCGAAGAAAAGTTCAGTCTCTTTCTGAAAGGCCTGCCTAAGATTATCTTCGAAATAAGGGAACAGATCCGTGTTAGGTGCAGCTGCGTTTAAATTACCCAACTGCAGCCATTGCGAGGCAAACTTCGATATGATGACTTCGGATCTGGGGTCTGACAGCATTCGCCTGACCTGTCCTTCCAGAACTTCCCGGTCTGATAACCTTCCGGCTTCGGCCAGGGCCAACAACTCATCATCGGGAGAAGACCGCCACAGGAAAAAGGATAATTCACTGGCGAGTTCCAGGTCTGAAATACTGAATATCTCGCCTGGCTTCACATCATCAGGACGATCAACAATGACAAACAGGAATTCAGGCCCTGCCAGCATACGTTCCATGGCAAGACCAATCCCTTCTTCAAAACTGGTGGATTTCCCCTGGTGATAAAAGCCCATCAGGTCTTCCACTTCCTGGTTTGTTGGCGGCCTGCGATATGCCCTGTGAGCAAGGCTGGAAATAATTTCTTTTGCACACTCTGCATCATTATTGTTTTTTGGCTTACATATTAGAATCTTGTCACGGCTTTCGGTCTGTCCAATACCTTTTGCATTATAGGGACCGCCTACGGCAACGGTATGCACAGCGGGGACCCCGCCTTTATATTGTGCGTAGTCGTATAAGGTATGTCGCGGGTATTCAGGTTCTGCCGGGATAGTGGATTCTTTCAGGACAGTGACCGTCAATTTATGCGTGCCTGCCTTTGAAGTAAAGCGTGCCTCCAGCGCATCATCCGCTGTCCTCTCATAATGCTCCTGTTCCACATCACCCGACGAGCCTGATGAAAAGATGCCGGCTGAGCGACCATAAGTTTCCCCACCAATCGTAATCAGTTTTATCCTTTCACCATCGAGCCTAATATCAAACTGGTAAGGCTCTGTTAGCCCCCGTATGTATTCTCTTGAATTGCGTTGTAACTTGACCTGAACCACATATTCCCCGTCCATAGGAAAGTTATGGTTGACCGAGGTTCCACCCATGGAACCAAACGGCATGTCATCTCCCATGCGGTCATCCTGCATCAGGTAACCTGAAACTGTATAGATATCAAATACCGGCTGCATTTCAGGCTCACCCAGGGCAAGTTTCCTGACCTTTCTGGCTGCCGAGATATACTGTTCTGTCAATAACGGTGAAAGTGTTAATACTTCACCGATATTATCAAAACCGTACATGGTGTCATCTGAAGGTAATATCGTGTCATTGGTAATCTCTATCGCAAACAGATCTCGCACGATATTGATATATTCAGTCTTGTTTAATCTTCGTATCGTTGGACCACCCGGCCTGGGGTCTGTCATGGCAAGTGAATCCAGCGAGGTTGTAATATAACTGGCCATAGACTGGTAGGTAGAGTCATCCGGCCTCGGCATCCCCGATGGCGGCATCGACCTGGCCTTTAATTTACGTAGCACTTTTTCCCAGATTTCTGCATCTTCACCAACATTACTGGCATCCACGCCTTGTAGTGAAAGCCCTGCAGTGCGCAAGGCGTCATTATGGCAACCGACACAAAATTGATTAACTGTGGCCTGGTGCTCATCACCTGCAGATGATTGCTGAGCGCTTGCTCCCATGCTGACCAACAAAGAAAAAGCGATCAGACAAATCCTGAAAGATAAGGACATTTAAAACCCCCGGTTTTTAAGACATAACAATTCGATATATACACGAGTAAGTATATAGCCTTTAATCTGAAAAATTAACTGAAACCCCTGGGTGACTTATGAAATTTCCGTGCATTTTCCCAGAGAAATGGGGGCTTGAATGAGAATTACTCTCATATCCGAAAAAGCAACTGACTGTAATCAGGACGGGTGGTTTATTGGCCTGGAGGGGGCGGCGAACGATCGTCCATCTGGTCACGGGTGACTACTTTTGCCCCCAGCTTACGCAATAATGCTGCTGTGCTTTCGTGGTTGCCGTACAGGCCCTGGTAACGGATCACCGGGCTGATTCCGGATGCCATACTCCAGGGGGTTTCTCCATAATTATCAGATACGTTTACCTCGGCGCCCTGATCATATAAATACTGGACAATTTCATCGGCACCAATAAATGCCGCCATGTGCATTGCCGTTTGACCTTTTTCGGTCCTGGCATTGACGTCCACTCCCATCTCAACCGCTGTTTTCACTGCCTCCAGGGCTAGGCGACTTCTCTCACTATCTGACTGGTTGCCCCCCTGAAAGGTACAGGACCCGGTACAGGCGGCCTGGGCTGCAGCGATTAACGGAGTAATACCTCCCTTTGCCACCAGACTGGGATTCGCTTCATATTCAGCCAACAGATTCATAAGTTCAACATCTGATGACAGGGCGGCAAGCATTAAAGGCGTGGCATAGGTCATCTCAAAGGCACTGCCGTCCGGGCCTAGCCTATGGCTTTTTTGAATCTGGGCATTAGGATCGGCACCGGCTTCAAGCAGGCTTTTAGTCAACCCCTGCATGTTCTTGGGCCTTACCCTGTACACTGAATCGTAACGGACGCCATTGACAGTGGACATGCCATTACGAATGGAGTTATGCAATGCAGTGACGCCGTATTCATCGCCCGAATCGGGATTGGCCCCTTGTTGTAGTAAATATATAGACAATGCTTCATGACCACTGGCACTGGCAATCACCAGGGTGTTTCCCTGCTCTGGTGTACTTTCATTGGGGTTGGCGCCGGCTTCTATGAGATGCTTAGCCGTTTCAACATCACCCGATCGCGCGGCAAATAACAATGGTGTGAATCCATTATTCGATACTGCCTTTATATTAGCCCCATTGTCCAACAGTTGATGGACGACATCGGCGTGCCCCCCTGCTGCTGCCCACATGAGTACAGTCTGGCCTTTCTCTGTTTCACTTGCGTTAACATCTGCGCCGGCATTAATCATTGCGATGACTGCATCTGTTGCCCCTCTTTTCGCACAGTTCATCAAGGGGGTCTCACCAGACCAGAGGGCAACATTGGGGTTTGCCTTTGCCTTCAATAATATCCCTACCATTGCTGAACTCTTATTGGTACAGGCCAGATACAATGGTGTAATACCATAGTCATTGGCGATATTGACATCGGCCTTTTGTCGTACGAGCAGTTTAGCCAACTCCAGGTTGTCCCAGTGAGCCGCCCAGTGCAGCGCAGTGGTCCCATCATTATGGGCGGTATTTACATCCAGGCCATCGGCTTTAAGCAACACAGTGAACTTATCATTATCATTTTGTTTTGCAGCCTCAACCAATGGGGGAAGAGATGAGGCGATACTCACATATGTAATGCTGGAGATGAGTAAAAACAGTAAAAATTTAATGTTCATAGGCTAGGCCGTCTCAATATCCAGGCGACCCGTGCTGTCTCCAAATGACTCCAGGTGCACACCCAGTTTGTCTAACAGGGTAAGGTACAGATTGGCAACCGGTGTCTTCTCCTGGTACCTGATGTGGATGCCACCATTTAGCTGACCTGCACCGCCACCGATAACAACCAGTGGCAGGTTTTGCATGAGGTGGTCGTTGCCATCACTAATGCCACTGCCATACAGGACAATGATGTTATCCAGCAATGTACCTTCCATATCCGGGGTGTCAGCCAGGCGGTCCAGATAATATCGCATTAACTCCATGTGATAATTATCTATTTTCTTAAGCTTGCCGAGTTTTTCAGGGCTACCCTGGTGATGGGAAAGGGAATGATGCACGTCAGGGATTCCAATCTCCTTGTAGGTGCGGTTACTCTGTTCCGGCCCCATCATAAAGGTAATGATACGGGTCATATCCGTCTGGTACGCCAGTACCTGTAAATCAAACATTAATTTAAGGTGATCGGCAAAATTTGCCGGGACACCTGAAGGGCGTTCCACGGTTGGAATCTCACGGTCTGATTGCTGCTCAGCCATCTGGATCCTGCGTTCCACATCCCGCATTCCATCAAGGTATTCTGTAATCCTGACCCGGTCCTGGGGACCTACTTTCTTCATCATCCTTGAGGCGGCATCAGTTACCGCATCCAAAAGGCTCTTGTCTTTCTCTAACCTGGCCATCCGTACTTTGGGATCGGTGCTGTTATTATCACCAAATAACCTTTCAAATACTGCCCGGGGACGGTATTCAATGGGTAATGGTGTGGTGGGATTACGCCATGACAGGGTGTTCATAAAGGCGCAACTCCAACCTTTTTCACAGTGACCGGTGACATCTGTTGAATGTAAACCCAGTTCCAGTGAGGCCAGCTGGGTATGTTGTCCAAGTTCCCTGGCAACGATTTGATCAACTGATATACCCGTCTCTCCGTAACGCAATGGATGCACACCGGTCAAAAATACACCACCTGCTCGTTCATGGGGTGCAGTTTCACCTTCCCCAGGTAGCGCATCACCTTCATTATTGTCCAACCCGGTGAGGACATGCAACTTGTCTTTATATTTTGCTATCGGTTCAAGAGAAGGACTTAATTCAAAATTTCTACCCGTAGCCTCAGGTGTCCACTGGGACATGTTCATACCATTAGGGGTATAGATGATAGAGAACCGGTTTACCTGGTCATGTTTATCTTTCGCAGCAGCCAGGGCGGGCACCATGGCATCGAGAAACGGTAATGCAATACTTGCACCGGTACCTTTGAGAAATGTTCTACGATCAATAGCTTTTTTAAATATCATCATGGCTGACGGCCCTCCTCGTCTGGAAAGGTGTACTTTCAACGATTGCTGTAATTAAAGAAGAAATCTTGTGTTTGTCATTTTTGGTCTTGCGCATAATCTCACGCATCGTGGCGGCATCCCGGTAATTGACCTCTCTCCCCAACCCGTACGTCAGGATCTTTTCAACAAAGGTCAATATAAAATCTTCGCTGCGTTTTTCCAGAATGACCTCTTTGAGACCAGCAGGACCTGAAAATGGGGTACTGTCCGGCAATTCACCTGAGGGGTCAATGACTGAATCAGATGCAGCATCAACCGTCCGCCATTTGCCGATACCATCGTAATTTTCCAGGGCAAACCCAATGGGATCCATGACCTTGTGACAACTGGCACAGACCGGGTTGGCGCGGTGCTGTTCCATCCGCGCGCGCATGGACAACACCTTACCCTGGTCATTTTTATCTCTTAATCCGGGTACATTAGGTGGCGGTGGTGGGGGGGGGGATCCCAGCAGGTTCTCCAGCACCCATTTACCCCGAATCACCGGTGATGTCCGGTTTGCATAGGAAGTAATGGTGAGTATGCTGCCCTGCCCCATCAGGCCACCCCTTGCCCTATCATCCAGATAGACCTTTCTAAAATGACTGCCATGAACATCCGGGATCCCATAAAAATTGGCCAGGCGTTCATTGACAAATGTATAGGGCGCATCAAGCATTTCCAGCAATGGTCGATCCTGCTTAATAATATAATCAACAAACAACTCAGTTTCCTTTTTGAATGCGGCCCGCAAATTATCATCAAAATAAGGAAATAATTCAGTATCAGGCGCGACGGCATTTAACCGCCCGAGGTTTAGCCACTGCAGGGCAAAGTTATTCAACAGTGCATCGGCACGTGGATCATTTAACATCCGTTGTACCTGCTGGTTTAACACCTTTGAATTCTGGATTTTTCCGGACTCGGCTAATGCCAGTAATTCGTCGTCGGGGAAACTGCTCCAGATAAAAAGTGCTAATTTGGTTACCAGTTCATTAGGAGAGATTTTGAATGTTTCACCCTCTGCCAGACTACCTGGTTGTTCCTCGAGTATGAACAGGAATTCCGGTCCAGCGAGTATCCTTTCAACAGCCAGGCCGATCCCCTCATCAAAACTACCTTCTGACTGGCCGCGTTTAAAAAATGCCATTAATTCCTGCATCTCGCCATCCGCGGGCTGCCGCCTGAAGGCACGGGTTGCCAGTTTTCTCAAAATAGATTCCGCACATTTCACATCGTTGATACTCGATGGTTTGCAGCTATAAATCATTTCCCGGCTGATTGTCTCGGCCATGCCATCTCGATTAAATGGTCCGCCCACTGATACGGAGCGAATACCCGGCAATCCGCCCTTGTACTGTGAAAAATCGTAATTGGTATGCTTGGGATAGACAGGGGTTTCTGCGATGGAATTATCTTTCAGGAACGTGGCAACAACCTGATGATACCCGGCTTCACTATAAAACCTGACATATAAAGCATCATCTGCAGACCGTTCATAATGCTCCTGGGCAATATCACCCTGCGATGCGGTGGAAAAGATCCCGGAAGATCGTCCATGCTTTTCGCCACCTATGCTAATCAGATCTAGTTGCTTGCCATCAAGACGAAAATCTACCTTATGCGCGTAATCCTGAAGACCACGTATATAGTCCCGGGAGTTACGTTGTAATCGTACCTGAATTTCATATTCACCATTGGCCGGGAAGTAATGTTGTACCGCAATGCCTCCACGGGAACCAAAAGGTAGATCTTCACCCAGTCGTTCTTCCTGGCGTGTGTTATTTGTTAAGGTATATATTTCATAGACAGGTTGAATATTAGAATCGCCCAGGGCCTGCCGCCTGACCTTTCTTGCCGCGGCGATATATTGTTCCGTCAATACCGGTGACAAGGTCAAGACATTACCTATATTGTTAAACCCGAACATAATATCATCCGGTGGTAATAAGGACTCTTCCTCGATCTCAACACCCAACAGGTCACGAATAACGTTGGCATACTCGGTCCGGTTAATCCTGCGCATTGCGGCACGGCCCGGTTGCGGATTGGCTCTGGCATAGTCATCCAGTCCACTTTCCAGAAATTGTGAAAAACCATTATAGGTTTCAGCATCTGGCCTGGGCATACCTGATGGAGGCATGGATCGTACTTTTAATTTACGTAAAACCTTCTCCCACTTCTCAGCACCGCCGCCTAAATCGCGGGTATTCACATCCTGTAATGTTAACCCCGCGGTTTTCAACTGGTCGTTATGACAAGTTACGCAATACTGATCCACCACTGACTGGTATTTTTCAGCCAGCGACTGGGCTGAGCATGTCACGCTCAATATAGATAGTAGTATGAAATAGTAGATACGCATTCAATCCCCCTGCATGACCTGAAAAGATATTATTACTCAGGTACTTAATGTCCAAGTATATGAAGTAAAATAGCTGATATCAAACCATACCTGCTAGTTTACCGATTTTATCGGGCGCCCGTTTTTTAACCGTAGGTAATGATAAATATAATATTGTTTACTTTGGATAGCGGATATCTTGACATTAATCCGGTAATGGGTCATTTTCAGCTTACAAAGCATCATCATGTCGATCCATTTGAATATCAAAATTATGATTGAGGGGCCATAAATGAGCACAGATGAAAAAGGCAGTGAAAATACAATAAAAAGAAGAGAATTTATTAAAGGTGCTGGTATGGGCGCGGCAGCCGTTGTAGGGGGTAGCGCAATCAATACCGCATCTGCTCAATCAAGCCAGGTACCCGAATCATACAATATCCCTGACAATTGGGACCTTGAAGCAGATGTGGTCATTATCGGCTCTGGGCCAACTGGACTGGTTGCGGCAAATCGTGCCAGGGATGCAGGGGCCTCAGTCATTGTGGTCGATGCAAACTATGATGTTGGTGGTCATGGCCTGATGAATGGTGGTCAAATCCATCTGGGTGGCGGAACGGCCATGCAAAAGAAATACGGGATTGAAGACGATCCGGACACCTATTTCAAAGACCTCACTGACTGGTCGGTGGTGGAAACCAATGGCATGCCCGATTACCGTTACAACGACAGGGGTGTACAACGCGCTATTGCAGACAATGCAGCAGCTACGTTCGATTACCTGGTGGAAAATGGTGTTGAATTTGTAGATATGGCGCCGGCAACTGCCGGTGGGCATGCGGTGGGACTATCAGCACCTCGTGGACATTATGTAATCTGGACCAAAGGTCAAAGTGCAGAAAGCCCAAGGGGCGGCGGGGGTACGGCCATTTATCGAGCCCTGGAAGTCAGTGCCAGAAATAAAGGGGTAAAATTTGTCCTTAATTACCACATGGACGTTATCTACCGCGAACAACCCAACAAAGGACGGGTTCTGGGAATCAAGGCCCATCATTCCCCACGTTACCTCCCGGGTGAATCCACACCCATGAAGAGTTTTCACTCAAAAGGGAATGTTGATATGGACCGGCCACATATTACTGTGAAGGCCAAAAAATCTATCCTGGTGGGGACCGGTGGTCATACGGGCAACCTGAATTTTAGACGTATTTTTGATCCCAGGATGACTGAAGAATATCAACTGGCTGGCAGCCCCTTTTCGGACCAAGATGCCAGCGGTGAAATCGCCGCCATGGAAATCGGCGCTTCGATATGGGGAGCAGCAAACCAGGTCATGGAACGAAACGGTTATTTCAGGAAACGTCCAGTCATTGGCTGTAAACATACCTATATTGAATGGACTCCGGACAGCATCCTGTTTCCATTTGTCAAAGCCACTGGCCTTAAGGTCAGGAGTTTCAGAAATATGATCCTGGTCAACCAGATGGGTAAGCGATTCTACAATGAATTGGGGGCAAGCTGGCCCTACGGCACCCACCATGGAGACATTGATGGATATAAACAGGGTGACTGGCGCAACCCCATGAAACGACCATATAAACCTGACAACTGGCTGGATGCCGCCATTGCACCCAATGAAGGGTCAACTCCCCCTGATTATGCTGCTGGACCAATCTGGGCCATCTTTGATTCAGAAGCAGTTGCAAGGGAAAAATGGGACCTATCACCACCGGCAACGGACCCTGAATATTTCTTCAGCGCTGATACGATTGAAGAATTGGCAAGAAAGATCAAAAAAAACCCGTATCAAAAAGTAGATATGCCGGAAGACAATCTCACTGCCACGGTAAAACGCTTTAACCAGATCGTGGAGTTTGGCTACGACCCTGATTTTGAGCAACCCAATCCCCGGTATAAGTTTAATGCCCCACCCTATTATGCTGCCTGGGCCACTCCGGTGATTCATGACACCTATGCAGGACTTCGCATTAATATGAAATGCCAGGTAGTAGATATGAATGGTGAAGTGATTGAAGGTCTGTACTGCGGCGGTGAATCTGCCGGCGGTTGCAGTCAGCACGGTCAGGGGCGATGTACCACCCAGGGTTATATCGCCGGCGGCCACCTTGCAAAAGAAAAGGCATGGAGCTAATAACACGGGGCAAGGGTAAATACATATTCAATCTATAATAAAACCTGAACCGTCAGGACGGCATGGTTTGTCCTGAACAAAATCTAATGGTGACGATAAAACAGTCTGGCCAATACCAACCTGGATTTACCCTGGTCGAGTTCTCCATCGCCATACTTGTGGCTGCCCTGGTAATCGGTACGGCAACACCAGCATACATTTATCTCGTCAACAAAGCGCGTACAACTAAAACCATTGATGAAATTAGAAGTATGCAACGGAAAATTGATCGCTACGAAAGAAAGAATAATCGCTATCCCGATTCTTTACTGGATATATACCCTCAACAACCCATGGATGCCTGGGGTAATTTTTATGAGTACCTGAATATCAGGAATGCAACAAATCCAAATCTGATTAACCCTAGAACTGATAATAATTTTAAAAAATTAAATATCGATTATGACCTCTTTAGTACAGGCGCAGATGCCCTTAGCCTGGGTCCCATTGGCGCCAGTGAAAGTCAGGACGATATATTACGCGGTGATAATGGTGATTATATCGGTCTGGCCAGATAATATTAGTCCATAATCCATATTATTTTCACTTATTTAGTCAGCAATAAAGACTTATATTAGGTATTATTGCGCCACTTTTTTCTTGTCTGAGGTCAGGCCCGCATGAAGTCGATTTGTCGCAATTCGAAATTTATATGTATATATCTTATCGCCTATTCTGTATCTGTCTTTTCCCAGACCAGCGAAGTCTCCCCCCCTGATGATAGCGATGCTCAGGTTGTCAGTTACCCTGCGTCTTTTTTTGAACGATACCAACCCAGTACTGCACTGGAGATCGTCAACCAGGTCCCGGGGTTTATTTTAAATGATGGAGATTCCGAACGGGGGTTTGGCGGTTCAGTAGGAAATGTACTCATCAACGACAGACGACCCAGTGCCAAACAGGACCCTCCTTCTCAAATCCTCAGCCGTATCCCGGCCAGCCTGGTTGAACGGGTGGAATTAATCAGGGGGCAGGTTAGAAATATCGACCTTCAGGGATTTACCGTAGTGGCCAATGTTATCATCCTGCAGGATGCAGAAGCCGCGGCACGCTGGGAGTCAGCGATGCGATATAACTTTTCTGTTTTCCCGGTGACCTGGTCAGGTGGTGTCTCTGTATCTGATAAATGGGGTGATATTGAGTTCAATGCAGGAATAAGCGGCAGGACGGGTTCATCCGGTGACTCCGGCACGGATGATGAATTTGATGCAACAGGCACACTGACAGAATCTATCATTGAAAGCTTTATAAACAAAGCGGACAGTGGATCAGGCAACCTGAATGCATCCACCTGGTTTGGAGAAACCTTTGTCCAGCTAAATACCGAATTATTTTTTGAACAGCGGGATATGCATCGCAGCACTCATATCTTCCCTCAACTCCTGGGAGAATCCCAAAGCAGGGAAACCATAGATGGCGATTCAAACCTCTACCGTTTTGAACTGGGCATGGATGCGGAACGCCTGCTACAGACAGACCTTCTGGGAAAGGCCATCTTTCTTTTTTCATATGAAGATTATGAACGAGTGAATGATGAGCTGAATTTCAATGCCTCAAACATCGAAGTCCTGCAACAAATTGCTGATGAAGATACCGAGACAACAGAGATCATCTCAAGACTGGAGTTTGATTGGGTCAGGTGGCAGAACCATACAGTGCAGGCAAACTTTGAAGTTGCCTACAACGTTCTGGACAACTCGCTGGCACAGACACGAGATACTGGCGCAGGTCCGGTTGAACGCGTAGTTCCTGGAGCAAACTCCAAGGTGAAGGAAATTCGTGGGGATTTTGAAGTACAGGACACCTGGTCACTGGGGGCATTTGAACTGGAGCTGGGACTGGGTGGAGAAGTTTCCAATATCTCGCAGTCAGGGGATGCGGTTGAAGAACGAGACTTTTTCTTCTTGAAGCCCCTGGCCAATTTCACCTATTCACCAAATCAACAATCGCAGACCCGGGTAAGGCTGTTTAGAGAAGTCGCCCAACTAGACTTTAATGATTTTGTCAGTACGGTAGTATTTGAGGATGATGAACGGGCACTGGGTAATCCCAATCTCAGACCCGAAACCACCTGGATAAGTGAAGCAAGTCATGAACGACGGTTCGGAGATGTTGGTGTGGTAACTGTAACGGCCTTTCATCACTGGATATCTGATGTTCAGGACTTGTTACCAGTCACGGAAGAAGATGAAGTGCCAGGCAATATTGGAAATGGCCGACGTTGGGGACTGGAACTGGAGAGCGCATTTCCACTGGACTGGATTGGTCTTGAAAGCAGTCGATTGGATATTCAAACAAGATGGCAGGATTCATCAGTTACCGATCCCGTGACTAACCAGAAACGGGTCTTAACCTCCTCACGAGGATACCCCAAACCCCTGCCCTTCAGAGATGAACTGGAGTTCATTATCATTGCCAAATTCAGACAGGATTTTAAAGACGCCAAAGTCTCATGGGGAATTGAAGGTAGAGAACGCAGCAGTCGTCCTATCTTCAGAGTGGATGAACTGGAAGTATTCAATGAAACTACAGAGGTTAATGCCTTTATCGAGACAACACGTTTCTGGGATATGAAGATCCGCCTGGAAGGACAGGATATTCTCGATTTCAACCAATGGCGAAACCGTACGTTTTTTGCCGGCAGACGGGATTTAACGCCCGTTCAAAGTCGAATGCGTATTTTGCGACACGATGGCGCAAGATTGTTTTTATCGGTTAGCGGCAACTTCTGAGTTGATTTTTATATCAGCAACTACTCGAATAATATGGTCTTCAATCAGGTCGGTTAATATCCGCCTATGACTGCGGCGCTCCTGGTGTGGCGTGCTGCTTGATGTAGTTACGATCACCAGATCAAGTTTCGGTACCAGGATGATGTATTGCCCGCCATATCCCCAGGCATAACTCGTCTCAAAACCGGCCATTTGTTTAAGCCACCAGCCATAGCCGTAGTAACGGCCTCTTTCCCGCGTGGAAATGGCATGCTTTTGAAATGATCGACTTATCCAGTCTACAGTTACAATCTGTTGGTTTTTAAATTGTCCGCCATTTAGAAATAACTCGCCGAATTTCAACATTTGCCTGGCCGTCATTTCCATATCATTACCACCGAAATAAATACCTTGCGGGTCCTGTGGCCAGGACGCCAGCCTAAACTCCAATGGTTTCCCCAGGTATTCCCTTGCAAACTCCAGCGTACTTATACCAGTTGCCCTCGTTAATATGGCAGATAACAAATGTGTGTTAGCGGTACTGTAGCGCATTACCGTACCCGGGCTGGCTTCCATGGGCTGTGAAAGTGCGAATTCTATCCAGTCTTTACTCAGGACCCATGCGCCATAATTTCTATTACTGGTAGGCCTTAACCCTGATTGCATAGTGAGTAGATCTGCGATCGTGATATTATTTTTTTCATCGCTAAAATTATCTGCAGGTATATTATCGAAATACTTATTGATCGGCTCATTCACGCCTTGTATATACCCTTGCTCTACAGCGATACCAATTAATGCAGAAATTATACTTTTTGATGCAGATTTAATATTGAACAGTTTATTTTTGTTACTGCCATTAAAATATTCTTCCAGATAAATGTCACCATCCACACTGACGATGACACCATATAATCTGTCCATTTCGCTGGCCACCTTCAGGAACTGACTAAAATCAACAGCATGATGGGAGCGCGCTTCCTGCTCTGCAATCACCAAATTTGGCAAAAAACTACAGACAGCAAGTATCAATCCGAAAATATATTTTTCTATTCGCATATTTATCTACAATTAGTTTTACAAACAGGAACAAAATACAATCATATTGTAAATCTCATCAATATTCATTAATTTAGGGCCATGTCTGATTTGATTAACGGGAAAAGTAATTACCTATTTCTGGCGGGAAATGAGAATGCTGTTATCAGATAACATACCGGAGACAGACTACTAAATGAACGCCAATTAACCAAATAGGTTAATGTAATACAAAACCGAAAAATATATTTAGATAATAATAGTATTAATTATTACTTACAAGTGATTCCGGATAAACATGCTGTCTACACACAATTTCTTCCTGACGATATCATATTTGGAAAGAGATGTAATATAGACTTATTTCTGGAAGCCGTCAGTCCAGTCTTGCAAACCCGTTTAAATTATCCACTTGATGTAATCAAAGCTGAAAGTACTCAACATCAGGTTTATTTCAAATAGGATCCCCATTGGACTGACAGTGGAGCATATATAGCTTACCTAGAATTAATGAAAATAATATAAGAGGATTTACATGAGTTAAATATCATAGACAACCCTGTCTTTACTCCTGGCACATTCTAGGGTGACCTTGCAAGAATGGCGGAAATTGAGACTGAAGTCGGCGTGACCATATTGGCCGAACCTCGTTCATCTCCCGCCCCCCATTTGGATGGACAGCGCTCAGCTTCACTGGCGATTTCCCAATCTTGTGCCATTACATTTGTTTGAAGAAAAAAAAGAGGCATAAATGCAATGCCTATCATTTGGAATCTAGACATGGTCGAAGCTCCTTATCATTTGCTCATTTAATAATAGCAGGTAATAGTGGTGGAGCTTTACGTTTATTACTTGCCTGTTCATAGGCATAAGCATAGCCAATGATGGGTCCATCATCATAGGGTTTGCCGAAGAATGCCAAGGCCATTGGTAACCCCTGGCTACCGTGCCCCATAGGCACAACGATGCATGGAAAACCAATCGAGTTGTAACCAGCGAGTGTGGAAGGCACGGGCACATCTGAATCGACAAAACTGGGATCCTCCAATGAATATACCGGGTTACTGATGACGCTTGCAAAACGGGTTTCATACGGGAAGACCAGGACATCCAGATCATTCGAGTTAAAAATTTCCAGTTTATCTGCTGTGGCCTTAGGTAAGAGAACCTTAACAAGGTTTTGATAAGCTTCCTCTTCAGTAGAATGTTCCAATGAAGTTCTAAGCAGTCTCATAACACTCTCTCGAACGGGAAGATCTGATTGATTAACTACGGTCTCATAAATTTCAATAAACTCTTCAACGGTTTTTGGCGCACCTGGTAATGTTTCCAGATAGGACTCCCAGTCTCTACGAAATCGATAGTCTGCGGTCCGGCGAATATAGCGACTACCTTCTCCGAGATATCGCTTAATAAAATCTTCACTTAGTTCCACATTTACAAGGACACCGCCAAGATTCTCAATGACGTCTAGTGCTTCTTCAGCCATATTGTCTATCTCGGGATCACCTCCAAACAGCGTTCTGACCACACCTATCCTTTTACCCTTAATTGCCTGCTTATCCAGATATTGTGTGAAATCGACATGACCGCCAGTGACATTGTATTTATTTCTTACCTTGGACCACACATCAGAACTGATTGGGTCTACGCTATCTTCTACAGCAATGGTACTTAGCATATAGGCCACGTCTGTCACAGTCCGCGCCATAGGGCCGGCGCTATCAAACTCCAGATCTTTCGGTGCTATTCCATCACGGCTGATTAATCCCGTGGTAGGCCTTAAACCAACAATGCCATTAAATGCCGCCGGCCCTCTGACAGAAGTACTGGTATCGGTACCGACTGCAAGGACAGCAAAATTTGCTGCAATTGCAGATGCCGAACCACTGCTGGACCCACCAGTATCACGTTTTAAGTTATAGGGATTCACCTGCTGACCGATTACAGTGTTATAACTGCCGCTAGCAAACTCTCCCATTGCAGCCTTACCTAGAATTATGGCACCGGCTTCCCTCAGTTCTCTTGTCAACGTTGCATCATCGGGTGGAATGATGTCTTTAAGGATAGCGGATCCATTACTGGTAGGCATATCATATGTGTCAATATTGTCCTTGAGCAGTACCGGTATGCCATGTAACGGCCCCCTGCTTCTTCCAGCCTGACGTTCCCTGTCCAGCTGTTCAGCAATCTGTAACGCATCAGGGTGAACGGTAATAATAGAATTAATCTCAGGCCCGCTTTTATCATATTCATTAATGCGGTCCAGGTAACTTTCGATCAGTTCAATTGTTGTCAATTCACCAGCATCATATGCTGACTGGATATCTTCAATAGTCGTCTCAAGTAAGGTGAATTGCCGATTGTTGGTTTTCTTATCTGCGGTCATTACGCACCCGGACAAACCAAAAATAAGAATGGAGAAACATAAAATACGATTAATTTTAGTATTCACTGATTAAATACCTTTGTGAATTTAATCTAATACTAACGAGGAATTAATGATAAGTCATTAACCAGGATAACGAGATGAATTTATAGTGAAATAGCCCTTGAAATAATTATATTTCAGTCAGATTTTCTAAAACCCTGATTCCCTAATAAAAACGGAGGCGACAGTTTTATAGAAATAACGTAATAAACTTTCCGCGCGACCTTCTATATACATATTGCCAACGACAACCTTATCAATAGGCCCTGGGTCTTCTGTCGGCACAAGTTTTACATTGATTTTATTATTTTTTTGAACAACGGAATAAATAGCAAATTGGTCCCATTGCACTTCAGGGCGTGAAGATGTATTAGATGCTTTTATGCGTACTCGAAATGAGTGAGAAAAGCCTGCATTAATAGAAGAAATTAATCGGAAGGTTTTAAATCAAAAATACTTTATCTTTTTGTTTTTAATATATTTATTTCTCTCGGGTAAAGATTTTAACGCCCCCCAACACTATCATCAAGGATGTGAAGATCAGTACAAGAATTAGTCCAACAGATGTGCTTTTAGAATCTCCCTCAAAATTATCTGCCAGGGTATTTTTATTAATACTTTCAGCAAGTTGTGTAATATTCGCTGGCGGGTTGTCAGTTACAGACAATTCATCGGGCGGTAGGAAAAATCCGGTCTCAGGGTCAAATTCTGCATAGGGCGTCAGCATATCTTCGTCCCCTGCTTCTGCCGGTTGCAAAAGCAGGGGTGTCAGACAAAAAAGCAAAAAAATCACTCTATACATGGTCTTAAATCCGCCCTGGAAATCCATCGGGCCTGATGGCAGGACAGACATTCGGTGGGCCTTTAAATATGAACCGGGTCTCCAGTGGTCTTAATGGCCAGGTCGCAGGTCCCACCGGATCCATTCCAAGTTCATCACCCAGCCCCTCTAGGAGATGCAGGGTTTTACCTCCCAATACTGTCATTTGCACCTTTACATGAGGTATGTCCTCGGTGGGAATTGTCATAATATCTCTATCCAGCACCATAAAATCAGCCAGCTTACCCTGTTCAAGGGATCCTATGCGATTTTCTCTTAGTAAATAATATGCACCCCAGATGGTTGATGCCTTTAATTGGGTGACGAGATCTGTCCCTTCTTCTTCTGCATAGTACCGTCCGCAGGGTTCATTGTACCGTGTCATACCCACCCAGATGTTGTAGAACATAAAATGGGGTAATGGTCGATCGATTTCCTGGCTGTTCATAATCCCGGCCTTTGTTACACTATTTCTGGGGACGATATAGTGTGCATATTCCTCACCGTAATTCTTTACCCGGTAAGATGCATCATAACCACGATTATTTTCCCATAACATGGTATTTAACATGCTGATCATCATGCCCAGGCGTTTGATCCTTGGCATCTGATCGGGACGAGGTGCACCTGATGCATGATCAAATCCGTGTCTAAGAGCACGTATCTGATCCAGGGTAAATCCAGCAGCTGCGCTTTGCTCTTCAATGATATCCATTAGGTAATCAATGTCCTTATCGCCACCAGAATGCATCGCTGCAATCCTGCCGCCGCTACGGACAATATCTTCCTTTACCCTTCTTCCCTGGGTACCATGTTCAAGATTACATCGCTCTATTTGTTTAATCCTTTCTGATGCAGGCAATGTGGTACAACTGCCGCCGGAAAATTCACCATGGGCACCGATGTTCCATAAATAATCTGAGCCTGTGCCGAGCAAGGCAGACACCAGTCTAATGGTATGATAGTGCAGGTCCGGCCCCGTATAACTCCATCCAAAGCGCCCTGTCATGCGGTTTTCATTGTCCAATTTGGTTAAAGCAGCAAGGTTATTAATGGTATAAGGCGCTGATCCAAATGAAGTTATTCCATGGGCCGTCCACAGCTCCAGTTCTGCTTCAAGAAGATTGGCATTAACATCGACCTTGTTGTGCAGCATAACATCGGGTTCCAGCATTCTACCGGTTGGACCTCGATTTCCCCTGGCAGTGTAATTAGGAAATACTCGTTTTGATTCCTCCATCCCCCGGGTATTGAGCATCCCATCAACCGTACTGTTTTTTATACGAACGGGGTTGTTTGGTGCCAATTCATCCAGCCTTTCTACTGTAATATGACGCCAGAAATCCACAATCAATTTGGGCATATGTTCATAATTCCCCCCCCAGTTACTGCCCAATAAAATCCACTGACCAGGTTTCGCAACTTCTACTGCTTCCTGTAATACAGTTTCCCAACTGGCAATTTGTTGTTCTGCGGTGCCTTCAAGAATTCGAACCACCATATGTTCATTTCCTTCTGGCAACACATGGCGCAGAGCATAACCACCCGCCTCCCAGATCCTGTCGGTGGGATGGCCATGGGTTAGAATAAAACCAGGTAAGACTGTTCGCCCAGCAAGGTCAATCACCTGGGTTGATGGTCCGACCAATTTAAGCATGTCATCACTACTGCCCAGGGCAAGAATTTCTCCGCCTCTAACGACCAATGCCTCAACAATAGTCCCCGGGTTTAAGGTAAAGGAATCATCATCCATGGTGACTATTTTTGCATTATGAATAATCATATCCGGATAGCCCAGGATGGAAGTAATTGAACGATCCTGTGCAGACGATATCGATGGAAAGGTGCAATAAATTAAAAGCAAGAAAATATTAAAGATAATTTTCATAATTAATCCCCCTCGAATATTTCAATAAACTTTAGCACAAGATGCTTACAGCGACACAAGATAGTAAGGAATAAATATGTACAATCAAACGAAATACAAATTACATTTATCATGATGGAAAGAGCGGATTAGAATTGCACCATCAATTGCGTGCGTCCAAGTCTGCTCCCGGCAGATTTGTCGAACCGAAGGGCCCTCATCAAACCTATGCACTCAGCAGATATAAAAAAGGGGACCGTTGGTCCCCTTTTTTATATCTGGCGGAGAGAGAGGGATTCGAACCCTCGATGGGCTTTTGACCCATACTCCCTTAGCAGGGGAGCGCCTTCAGCCACTCGGCCATCTCTCCGATTAATTTAATGATTAAACAATAACAGCTGGAATTACCAAACCTTTCAACAAACTATTATTAACAAATGATCTAATTATTCCTCGGGATCATTTTCTGTTTTGCTTCCTTGCCCATCAGGTGTTTCATGTTGAATCTTATCGTAGATTTCTTCACGATGGACTGCAATATCTTTAGGTGCGTTTACACCTATACGTACCTGGTTCCCTCTAATCCCCAACACTGTGACATTGATATTGTCTCCAATCATCAATGATTCACCTATCCTACGTGTCAATATTAACATGGCTGTTAACTCCTTTATGTCCCTGATACATCCGATTGTAACCCAATGAGAATTCTATAATAACTATTTCATATTATAGATGGTGATTTATTTAGCTTCAGACACTGATTCGAGCTGACAAGTTTATGAATCACAGACTTGTAAAAATAACCAAAATCAGCTAACAAAGGGCTATTTTTATACAAAGCCATCCTTCTCAAGGCCAAATGCAGTATGCAAAGTCCTGACACCCAGTTCCAAATACTTCTCATCAACCACAACCGACACTTTAATCTCTGAGGTTGAAATCATTTGTATATTGATCCCTTCATCAGCCAATGCCTTGAACATATTGCTGGCAATCCCCGCATGGGAACGCATACCAACCCCAACAATTGAAAGCTTTGCAATTTTACTATCGCCAGTGACTGCCCTTGCACCTAGATCCCTTGCAAGTTTATCCAGTATGTCCATGGCCTTATCAAAGTCATTTCGATGTACGGTAAACGTGAAGTCTGTTGTACTATCTTCACCCACGTTTTGGACAATCATGTCCACTTCTATATTGGCTTCGGCAATAGGCCCCAGAATATTATGGGCAATACCTGGCTTGTCTGGCACGCCTACCATTGTGAGTTTTGCTTCATCTCGATTATGTGCAATACCTGATATTAATGCTTGTTCCATTTCTTCATCCTCATCAGTTATCAATGTACCATCGCCCGGATTGAAACTCGACAATACCCTCAAGGGAACTTTATATTTGTTTGCGAACTCAACGGAACGTATCTGCAATACTTTTGAACCCAGGCTGGCCATCTCCAGCATTTCCTCATAGCTGACCCTGGACATACGGCGGGCATCCGGGACAATCCTGGGATCTGCGGTGTACACACCATCTACATCTGTATAAATCCTGCATTCATCTGCCTTCATTGCAGCTGCCAGCGCCACTGCGCTGGTATCACTACCACCCCTGCCCAGGGTAGTAATATTTCCTTCATTGTCTATCCCCTGAAATCCGGCTACCACAACAATCTGTCCATTATCCAGGGCCTGCTGAATATTCTGTGTATCAATTTTTTCTATGCGTGCCTTATTGTGAGCATTATCAGTGTGGATACTGATCTGACTCCCGGTAAATGATTTTGCGGCAATACCTTTGGATTGTAATGCGATGCACAACAATGCGATGGAGACCTGTTCACCCGTGGATAACAAGACATCCATTTCTCTGGGGACCGGATTGGCAGAAATTTCCTTTGCCAGTGAAATCAGGCGATCAGTTTCCCCCGCCATGGCAGACAAAACAACTATTACCTGGTTTCCCCCATTGTAGGTTTCCAGGACACGATCCGCCACCGACTGAATCCGTTCGATGGATCCGACTGAGGTACCACCATATTTTTCGACAATGAGTGCCATATTAATTTGTTCTGTCTTTGCTAAAAAGGCCGCGAATTCTAACGGATTTTAGAGGGAACACAAGTGTTCCTTCATGATAGTTGTTGTTTTACCCAATCTGGAACGCCCCTGAGGGCATTGGGTAATGCAGCGGGGTCGTTTCCTCCTGCCTGTGCCATGTCGGGTCGACCACCCCCGCGGCCACCAACCTGCTCGGCAACAAAATTAACCAGATCGCCTGCCTTAATCTTATTCGTGGCATCCTTCGTCACCCCGGCTACCATACTGACTTTGCTACCATTGACACTGGCTAGCACTATGGCCCCGGTTCCCAGCTTATTCTTTAACTGATCCAGGGTTTCACGCAAGGATTTCTGATCGATATCGTCCAGAGATTTTGCCAGTACCTTGATACCATCAATTTCAACCGCCTCAGATATCAGATCACCGCCCGCCTTACTGGCCATGGATGCCTTGAGCCGGTTGATTTCCTTATCCTGACTCTTGACCTTATCTAATATCTGTTGGAGCTTAGACTCTAAACTCGCCTGATCTGCCTTTAACAAATCTGCCAGGGAATGCATGATTGTTTCATTCTCCCGGACATACCGGATGGCCTCATTACCTGTCAGGGCCTCTATACGCCTGACCCCTGCAGCCACACCCGCTTCAGAAATAATTTTAAACAGGCCAATATCACCGGCGTGATTAACATGGGTACCACCACAGAGCTCAACAGAAAAATCTCCACCGATTTTTAATACCCTCACAGTTTCACTATACTTCTCACCAAACAGTGACATGGCACCGGATTTTTTTGCTTCGTCCAGGTCCATAATGTCAGTCGTTACACGGGTATTTTCCAGTATCTTCTGATTGACCAGATCTTCAATCTGAATCAATTCCTCATGGGTAACAGCATCGGCGTGAGAGAAGTCAAACCGTAAGCGCGCGGCTTCCACCAATGATCCTTTCTGGGTGACATGTATTCCCAGGACCTGGCGTAATGCAGCATGTAATAAATGTGTGGCTGAATGATTACGAACAATGTCCTGCCTAAGATCGGCATCGACGACCGCCCTGAGTTTCTGCCCTACTTTAATTGCACCTTGTGCTAAAACTCCATGATGAAAATGGGCATTGCCCGCTTTTTGAGTATTTATAACATTGAAGTTGACATCGTCACATTGAAGCCGCCCTGTATCTCCCACCTGTCCACCGGACTCGGCATAAAATGGTGTCTCACCCAGAATAATGCCCGCCTGATCACCTTCATCAATATTATCAACGGGTTTGCCATCCTTTATGAGTGCCACTACTTCCACATCTCCCTGAAGGTTTCCATAACCAGTAAATTGGGTGGTGTAACTAAACCCGGCACTATCTACAGACATATCCATTTCAAATTTGCTGGCTGCCCGCGCCCGGTCACGTTGGGCCTCCATTGCTTGTTCAAATCCTGCCATATCCATTTCAAGATGACGTTCCCTGGCAATATCCGAGGTCAAGTCCACGGGGAATCCATAGGTATCATATAGCTTGAATATATCTTCACCTGGGATGATATTATCTTTCAAGGACGCAATAGAATCTTCCAGGTGTTTCAAACCCAGCTCCAAAGTCTCGGCAAAACGTTCTTCTTCCTGTAGCAGGTTTTTTTCGACGAATTCTTTTCTGTCTGCAAGCACTATACCCATATCCCCCATGGCTTCGGCCAGTGGCGTAACCAGTTTAAAGAAAAATGGTTTACTAAATCCCAGCTTATTCCCATGCCGGATTGCGCGTCGGATAATCCTTCTCAGCACATAACCCCTGCCTTCATTCGACGGCACGACACCATCTGCAATTAAAAACGCACAGGATCGTATGTGATCTGCAATTACCCTTTGAGACGTTAAATCTTCTACATTGCACAAACCATCCAAAGATTGAATTGCAGCAATGATATGTTTGAAGGTATCTATGTCATAATTATTATGGACCCCCTGCATAACCGCTGAGATCCGCTCAAGACCCATGCCGGTATCCACTGACGGTTTAGGTATCTCTGTTAATGTTCCATCCTTGCTACGATCATATTGCGTAAACACCAGGTTCCAGATCTCAATGTAGCGGTCACCTTCTGCATCTGGACTTCCCGGAGGGCCGCCCGGAATGGACTCGCCATGGTCATAAAAGATCTCACTGCAAGGCCCACATGGCCCGGTGTCCCCCATGGCCCAGAAGTTTTCTGATTCTCCGCAACGACTGAATCGGTCTTTGCTAACCCCCATATCTTTTAACCAGATATCTGCAGCCTCGTCATCGTTCTCAAAAACGGTAACCCAGAGTTTCTCTTCAGGAATACCTAACTCCTTCGTTAAGAATTCCCAGGCAAACTCTATTGCATCCCGCTTGGAATAGTCGCCAAAACTGAAATTACCCAGCATCTCAAAAAAAGTGTGGTGCCTGGCCGTATAACCCACATTTTCCAAGTCATTGTGTTTGCCACCGGCCCGGATACAACGCTGGGAACTGGCAGCCCGGCTGTATGACCGGGTTTCCTTGCCTAGAAAAAGTTCCTTGAACTGGACCATACCGGCATTAGTAAATAACAAGGTGGGATCGTTAGCGGGCACCAGCGGACTACTGGGAACAACCTCATGTCCCTTTCCCTGGAAGTAATCCAGAAATGCTTTCCTGATCTCGTTACTGGTCATTGTTCACCGTTGATAAAGTTTTCGAATCTGCTCAGAAGTAAATCCGCGATATTGCAAAAAACGGGATTCCTTCGCCTGCTCCTTATAATCCTTTGGTATCGTCTCACCAAATTTTTTCTTTCTCACTTCAGTCAGCCTTTCAGTCCAGTCAATCTCCAGGTTTTCCAGACTGTTTTCAATGGTTACATCATCGACACCACGTTCTTTTAATTCCTGGTTTAGCCTGACTGGCCCGTAGCCTTTCTGTAAGCGGCTATAAAGATAGGAATCAGCATAACGGGCATCGCTTTGCAGGCCTTCCTGGCTTAACTGGTCAAGTAAGGGTTCGACTAACTCTGAGTCATATCCTTTGGCCCTGAGCTTACGACTCAATTCCCTGCGACTGTGTTCCCGACGGGCAAGGAGACCAATGACAATTTCTCTGGCCTGCCGCGTATCATCACTCAGGTTTCTGTCTCCTCTTCTTCCGGCTTCGGTGACCTGGTGGTTTCTGATAATACCTTTTCACGGATTTTTGCTTCTATTTCTTCAGCAATGTCAGGATTATCTTTTAAATAAACCCTAACATTTTCCTTACCCTGTCCAATCCGCTCACCGTTATAACTGTACCAGGCACCGGATTTCTCCAGAATATCATGCTGGGTGCCCAGATTAATGATCTCACTTTCTCTTGAAATCCCTTCACCATAAAGGATGTCAAATATAACCTCCTTAAATGGTGGTGCCACCTTGTTCTTCAATACCTTGACCCGGGTCTCATTGCCAATGATCTCATCTGTCTTTTTAATGGCCCCTATGCGGCGAATATCCAGCCGTACTGACGCATAAAATTTCAAGGCATTACCACCCGTTGTGGTTTCAGGGTTTCCAAACATCACACCAATCTTCATGCGGATCTGGTTGATAAAGATCACCAGGGTATTTGAACGCTTGATATTGGCTGTGAGTTTTCTTAACGCCTGAGACATCAGCCGGGCCTGCAGGCCCATATGACTGTCCCCCATGTCGCCTTCAATTTCCGCCTTGGGTGTCAATGCGGCCACTGAATCGATTATCACCAGATCAACCGCACCGGATCTCACCAGCATATCGGTGATTTCCAGGGCCTGTTCACCGGTATCCGGTTGAGAAATCAGTAGATCCTCGATTTTGACTCCCAGTTTTTCAGCATACTTGGGGTCCAGGGCATGTTCGGCATCAACAAATGCCGCCGTTCCACCGGACTTCTGAATTTCTGCGGCTGCATGTAAAGCAAGGGTGGTCTTACCTGAAGATTCCGGACCATATATCTCCACCACCCTGCCACGGGGAAAGCCACCTATCCCCAGGGCAATGTCCAACCCTAATGAACCTGTTGAGACCGCTTCGACATCCTGAACTATACTGTCTTCGCTCATACGCATTATTGACCCTTTGCCAAACTGCTTTTCAATCTGGCCCAGGGCTATATTTAATGCCTGTTTCTTTTTCTCATCCATTGATCTAATCTCCACGTTATTGGTTTACTGAAGCTGTGATTATCCCATAAAAATGACTTCAGGTAAGTGGCCAGGTATGAAGTATTTTGTAGTTTGCGCCTTGTGGCAGGGTTTTTGATTCCACCAGGTGGAAGTTTGATACTGGCCAGCGCATAGTAACCGGGGGTAATGAGTTGGTTGACCTGGTCTTTCTCGCGAGTGTGACATGTGGCCGGTAGGGACGCTCATCAATAGAAATATTATTTTTAACTGCAAGATCTGAAAGATTGTTAACAAGTTTGATTAACTCACCCGGATAACTATCAGGTGCCAACCAAAAGACACCGGATCGCTTAAAGCTGCCATATTCTGTGAGATTCAGTGTAAATTTCTTTCCCCGTATTGTATTTGTCCCGGCAACCAGGGAATGACTAATTTCCGCGTTAATTTGCCCCAAAAACAGTAAGGTTATATGGAGATTATCCTTTGGGACAACCTTACCCATCTTTATTTGCTTTGAGACTGAGACTAATTGCTTCTGGACATTCATTTCTGGCCAAATGGCATAAAACAGTCTCTTTACAACAGTCATAAATTATATGCTACAGTCCTTACTCTTAACTATTTATTGACTTGAATTAGTTATTTTCCAATTTTGTGAGTTTTTCAACCAGTTCTGACAAGCCCTGAATAGCCATCAGGAACGACTGTTCTCTGACTTCGTTTCTTTCACCATCGAAATTAGATATAGCATGTAATGTTGGAGTATTTCTTGCACCCCAGGCAAAACAAACTGTCCCCACGGGCTTTTCATCTGTGCCGCCATCCGGGCCGGCAATCCCTGTCACGGCCAGGCCAACGTGAGCATGACTGTTTTGCAAGGCCCCTTCGACCATTTCCGTTGCCGTTTCTATACTGACGGCACCATGATCATCGAGTGTTTGTCTTGTAACATTTAACATTTCTATTTTCGACTCATTGGAATAAGTTACAAACCCCCTGTCAAACCAATTTGAACTGCCGGGCAAACTGGTCATTGCCTTGGCAACACCCCCGCCTGTACAGGACTCTGCCACAACAATTTTCCACTTTCTGGCAATTAATTTTTCTGCAAGGTCTGTAAGAATTATATCTATTGAATATTCCATAACTTATCGACGCGCTTGAAAAAACAGTTTTAATAAATCTACACATTCCGATTCTAAAACACCGCCACTGATGGTTGCATGGTGATTTATCCTGTTATTCGAAAAAAGATCGATGACGCTTCCTGCACTTCCGGCCTTTGGATCATATGCACCAAAAATGACTCGTTGTATACGGGCATGAAAGATTGCCCCGGCACACATCACACACGGCTCCATGGTACAATATAATGTGGCGTTTTCCAGGCGATAGTTGCCTGTTTTGCTTGTGGCCGATCGAATTGCCTGAATCTCGGCATGGGCTGTGGGATCACTCAGTGAGATAGGTTTGTTCCATCCCTCACAAACCGGTTCATTATCAATGACAATTAATGCCCCAACCGGTACCTCACCTTCCTGCTCAGCCTGTTTGGCGTGCGTGATAGCCTGACGCATCCAGTATTCATCATCATGCATGGTCTACTGGCGATACCCGGTTTTTACCGGATGTTAGTCCTTGTTGGTAAGTTGAGATGATATATCAGATAACAGGTCATTATTGGCGTCTTCTGCGGCTTTCTTGGCGGCCATGGCCCGTTCGCGGATACGCTTCATATGTTCCAGCTGGGTGGTTGAATTGGCATATTCGCGCTCCTGCTCTTCAAGCTCCTCTTTAAAGTCTGCAAGATCTGCCTGAAGTTGTTTGGCCAATGCCTCCTCTTCGGCCTTTTTCTTGACCAGATCTTCCTGGTTGACCTTTTGTGCCACTGCCACTTCTTCTTGCTTTTTTTCTGCTTCTGTGGCCTTTTCTGAGGCCTTGGCAAGTTTTTCCTGTGCGGTTTTAATCTTGGATTGCATCTGTTCTTTAACCGCATCACTGGTGGTCACATCGGCCTTTGATTGCGCCTGTTTGGCTTTGAGCGCAGTCACTTCTGCCAATGCCGCCCTTTTTAATGCTTCTGCTTCCGCCTTGGCCTTATGCACTTCCTGTAATGCAGCCTGGATCTTTTTCTGCTCTACTTCAAGCTTCAAGCGCTCTTCCCTGAGTTGTTTCTCCTGCTCTTCCTTCGATTGCTCCTGCTTTGACTGCATCTCCTTGATCATTAATTCTGCTTCTTGCTTGGCAGCTGCCCTCGCGGCTTCTGCAATGGCCTTTTCCCTGCGCGCCTTTTCAATTTCCTCATTATTTTTTGCAACCTGTTCAGCCAGCTTTCGGCGCTCCATTTCAATCTTCTTCCTGGCCTCTATTTCGATCTTCTTGCGCATCTCTTCCTGGGCCTGTTGCTGTTTTGGCGTGGCCTCCTCCATGGCTTTTTTAGCCGCCTCCATTTCTGCGCGGATCTTCTCAGCATCCTGCTTATTTTTTCTTGCCTCTTCGGCTTCTTTCTCCAGGCGTTCCTGTTCTGCTTTCAGCTTTGTCTCAGCCTCGGCCTTAAGCTGCTCAAGTTTTTCCATTTCTTCTGCATTTTTGGCATAGACATCTTCGATCTTTTTCTTTTCTGCCTGCATGCGTTGTTCAGCTTCCTGCTGAAGTTTTTTGAGCCGCTCTTCCTCCTGTTGACGCATTTGCTGGATTTCAGTTTCAAACTTGGCCCTTTCAGCATTTAACCTTGCCTTATCTTCCTCGAGCTTTTTAGCTGCTTCCTGATTCCGAATGACCGTCTGATCTGATTTTTTCGCGCGTTCAATTTCCATATTGGTCCGGGTCAGTTCAGCCTCAATGACTGTGGCCTTTATTTCCGGATCCATTTCCTCATCATCGTCATCTGCTGGAGGTGGGGGGGCTTTGACTTCTGGTTTTGCAGATGGTTTGGGCGTCTCTGGTGTAGTTTCCACAGGTGGCGGTTTTGGAATCTGTGTAACCTCATCCTCTGGATTAAGGTCAGGATGATTAACCAGGCCTCCGTCGAGGTATTGAGCATTGAGTCCACGATCAGTTAACAGAAATGCACCCGCTGAACTTCTCCCTCCGGTATCACAATACAATACATAATTAATATTTGGGTCCAACTTGTCTGCCTGCATTCTAAGAATGTTTAGCGGAATATGAATTGCGTCTTCAATATGGCTTCTTTCATATTCATTTTTGAATCTGACATCCAGCCATTTTCCACCCTGCTCGACAATCTCTTCCGCCTTGTTTGCAGAAACTGTCTGTAACATCGTTTTTTGAATTAAAGAAACAAAATTTTCCTTTGTCAGATGGGCGACAATACCATCTGTCTTCATTCTGATAGTGGCATTACGGACGGTTTCCGTTATCAATGCCTCTTCACCAAACCCATCTCCGGCCGACAACTCAGCCAATTTAAGCTCCTTGGCACCGGGTTTGGTTTGACGCAGTACATCACATTTACCTTCCTGGATGATGTAATAATTTTCACCCGTCTCTCCCTGGATGATAATATTGTCACCTTTTTTATACTCAACCGGTTCTAATAGTGCAAATAGCTGATGCATATTTGAGGTGGGCATACTTGCAAATATTTCTGACTGCAACATCCGTGTCATCCAGTCAATACTTTCATCTTCATCACCTTCGATGACATCCACTTCTACGACAGATGATGCGTCACCCAGGCCATCTCCAAATTCATCTTCAGCACCACCTTGCCCCTGATGTACAACCAGCAACTTATCAAGCGTATTTCGATCAATTCTCATCACCACAGAATTTACATTGGCAACTCCGGAAAATTGACGGGGTTGTAACTGGGCCATGGGATATTTTGAGCGATCTGTTGCAGCCTTGATTGAACTGCTTACCTGACCATTTGCAACCAAATTGATCTCACCATCAATTAGATAAAATGAATAGCCGTCCCGGTCACCCTGATTAAATACCTGGCCCTTCTTTTTCAGCTCGATTAAGTCGGCCTTGGTAATAATGTCATTTTGTACTTGTGCTGGTAATTCATTGATCGGAATCAACTGGCGTATTACATCAGCGTATTGTTGTTTTTCTTCAGGTATGGCCATTTTTAAAAAGAATCTGGTGGTTTATTAGAATATTCCTGGAAATTCCATTTCTAGCATTTTATAAAAACGAAATAAAACAGTATGCTTTCATTATATTAGGGGTAAAAATGCTACAGTATTCAAAACCTTTGGGAAACCCGTTTTCTGGTGAATTTTTCAACTATGTTTGGTAATTTCCCTCAAATTGATAATTTTTTTGTTTTTCCCGTAATAATCCTAGGGGTGTTTGGCCTGTTGTTTTTCATACTTGGGCTATTTGCCCTGGCCAATAAGCGAATTATCAAATGCTGCACCCTAAGTGCAATTTCCTTGGGCTTTCTTTTCACCTCAATACTCATCACCTTAATTGGGGTTAATTTTTATACTTATCATAGACTTAACAAAGAGGCACTGATTGCCTCCATAAAATTCTGGCAATTCGGCCCACAGCAATTTCTTGCCGTCCTCTCACAGGGATCTGGAGATGACGTACAAAGCTATCTAATTAATGGGGATGAATGGCAGGTTGATGCTCGTATCTTGAAATTGAAGTCAACAGCGATAATTGCCGGACTGGATTCAAGATACCGACTGGAGAGGTTATCTGGCCGTTACCGGAATATAGATCAGGAAAGATATGACCAGCGCAGTGTATTTGATCTGTCTACAGAGCCAGGCCTGGATATTTGGCCATTATTACTGACGCTGCAAAATTATCTGGACTGGATAGACACATATTACGGTAACAGTGTTTATTTACCCATGGCTGATCAAGCTAATTATCAAATTGTCCTGACACAATCTGGTATTTTAAGTAGACCGGAAAATGAACAAGCAAGGCGAGCAGTTGTTAACTGTTAGCTAAGTTATCAGGAAACGCCATTGTAATTTTTACACCGTTGTTCTCAGGCAGGTTCTCTGCCGTTACCGTACCACCATGAAACTCAACCACAAGACGTACAATGTACAAGCCGAGACCCAAGTGTGGTTCTATGTCGTCTTTTTTATCCCGAAAAGATATCATAGAGTTAAATAGTTCTCTATCCATGGATTCTGGCAATACCTGACCAAAATTCTCCACACTAACTATCCAAAAATCTTCATTCTCTTCCAGTCCAATCTGGATTGGCGAATCAGGAGATTTAAAGTCTATTGCATTCTTGATTACTTTATCCAACATCTGCACAAATATATCTGCCGCTATATTTTTTGAATGCACCTGACCTGTAATATTCAGAACAAACTCTACATCGGGAAATGCCACTCTATAGCCTTCAGTGCATTTCGTGACAAGATCACCTATTTCCTCCTGGCGAAATTCGGTGGTTTGCAGGGCCTGTTCAAGTCTGGTGGCCTCACTTAAACGAACCACAATGGTGTTCAGTCTATGTATCCCTTCCCGGGCTCGTTCAAGATAGGTTGTTTTATCATGTTCATCATGGGTTTCCTTCAGTTGGTCCAATGATGACTGCACCACCGTCATAGGAGTACGCAATTCATGGGACAACCTGCCGGCCAATTTTTCTAGATACTGGTTATACTCCTTCAATCTGTCTAGCATTGCGGCATAATTTCGTGATAAGTCACCGATTTCATCTGTAGACTTGCTGGTTTTAAAACTGCCGACTACCCGACCATGTTGATCGATTGCCGATGCAGCATCACGTTCCAGTTGTCTGATACGAATAGATAAGCGGGTGGCAAAGATAAGCAGTAATAAGGTGACGAATATAAAAACAAATAATGACTTGTTAAATAATGATGCCATGGCCTGCCGTTGCTGAATCTGAATATGCGAGGTGGTCTCTTCCACCACGACCACTCCGTTTGGTCTATCATTTATCATGACCGGTGCGGCGGCCGAGACAATGATTGCCCTGTCATCTGGCGAAGTACGCCATCTACTGCCGGGGATTCCCTGTAATGCTGTACTGATTTCATCGCCTTGTAGTCGGGATGCCCCCGATAGATCATCACTGAATCTTTGATGGACTGGAGGCAACAATAAACTATAGAGCAAATTAAAAGTAGGGCCTGGTAAATCCTTCGTTAAATTACCGGTTGTAGCCAGTACCTGGCCATTATTATTCAGTACCCAGATCCTCCTGCCTTCAATACGCGCATAATTTTCAATCATGGCTTCAATTACCGGAGAAGATTGAAGTACTCGTCCTGGATTAATCCGGGTCAGTTTACCCGCTGTACCGATAATTGATGTAATTTTGCGATCAATGGGATTATCAACATCAGAAACTGTGATGCCCAGTGTATCTCTTATGGCATTTACAGGTATTCGAAATTCCAGGTTATAACCAGACTCTGTCTGCCGCCAGTATGCTCCAACATTGGTCTTATAAACATATTCACTATTTTCCACGCCAAATTCATCTGTGACCCTGATTAATTCAAATGGGGTAAATTCACCTGAATCAGCCGGGGAAAAATAATAATGCATGAGGACATCATTATAATTTTTAAAGCTTAGTATCAGATGGTCGTTATTAAACGCACCCGGGTTATCACGTTCCCTGTATACCAGATGTGAATCCTCTACCTGCAATAACGCATAATAATATTGCTGGTAGCGACTGATAATGAATTTGTATGACAACGGATCCCCAGACATCTCATTTTCATCTGTATAAATATCTGACCAACTCAAATAAGACATCCAGTCGTCGGTGTAGCCATCCAGTTGAATCGGATGAGTTAATTTATGGACAAATACAGACGGACTTTTTGTCTGTTCGCTGGTAGGGAATAATTCTACCTGGTTATGTAATGGACCCGACACGGCAATTGCAGAATCGATTAATGATGTTTCCAGTGAATCACGAAGATATTGCTCCATTTCCCGCAGGTATTGATAGCCGACATAGGGTATGCTCAATACTGCGATTGAGAGCATAAGCAGCTTTGTTTTTATAGACACTTTTATTGACATTTATTAACCAGTTAAAAAGTGAGAAGTAAAAGAATTTTTAAAATGATTAGCTTTTCACTTTTTCCATCTATATCCCATTCCATACACCGTTTCAATGCAATCAAAATTTTCATCCAGTGATTCAAATTTTCTGCGCAACCTTTTCACATGTGATGTGACTGTACCGTCATCCACAAAAATATTTGCGTCCTGCATTAACTGATCGCGGTTTTTCACATGGCCTGGAATTCTAACCAGTGAATTGAGAATCCAGAACTCGGTGACGGTTAACACGACTTTTTGCTCCTTCCATTCAACAGTAAGACTGGTTGAATCAATAGACAAATCACCAACCTTGCGTAAATCTGCTTCTGCCAATTCAGTTTCAAGGGCATCGATTCTTCTAAATAATGCTGCCACCCTGGCGAGGATTTGATGAATAGAAACATCTTTGGTCAGATAATCATCAGCCCCAAGACGCAGACCTGAAATAACGTCGAAATCGGAATCCCTGGCGGTAAGAAAGATAATTGGCAATGTATTAGATTTGCTTCGTAGCATCCTACATACGTCAAAGCCACCTTCCACATCATCTCCCAAACTGATATCAATAATGGCCAGATCGGGAAGGTGTGTGTGAAATGCCTGTAATGCTTCCTGTCTGGATTCAAGACCCAACACCTGGTATCCCTGCTTGCTCAAGGCATCTGCATAGTTTTTTCGAATCGCTGCTTCATCTTCAATCAATGCAATTTTTCGGCTCATAAACCACCTTTTAATGTTTTATGTGTATGGCAAAAACTGTATAACAATATATATAGCCAAGTATTGATATTCGCCACAATTTCCATAATTTCGCCAGAATTCATCGTTAGAATTCCTTTCCTGGCCAGTGTCACTCCTTATTTGTGTCGTTTAATTGTAACTGTCGAAATTAACAACCCAAGGAGAATTACCCGTGAGCAAATTAATCTTATCTGTATTTATAGTTTTATGCCTGTTTAATATTGTCGCCCATGCCGATACTCAAGCTGCCCACGGTGTTCCCTTTAAACACAAGGCCGAGGCCGGTATTGGTATTGGTGCAATCCTGGGTGGCCTGATTGCAGGCCCGCCCGGCGCCATACTGGGAATGGCAGGTGGTGCCTGGCTGGGTGGAAATGATGAGAAAAAAGACCAGGAGATCTCCCAACTAAACACCAACTTGATAGATAAGCAAACAGAATTGACCATAATGGAAAACAGGGTTAATAACATGCAAACACAGTATAGCGATGAACTACAGAAAGTATCAGTCCAAAACAGGCGTTCTTCATTAAAAGATCTGAGTAAAGGCGTATCACTTGCCATCTATTTTCGTACAGAAAGTGATGCCATTGATGACGAGGCCATGCCGCGCATTCAAAAGCTTGCTGAATTCGTCAAACAATTTCCTGAAATCAAGCTCCTGATCGAAGGCTTCGCAGACAAGCGTGGTACGACCATATTTAACCGTCAACTTGGAACAAAGCGGGCTCAAGCAGTCAGGTCTGCTCTGCTGAAATCCGGTCTGGACAGTAAACGAATACTTATCCATTCCTATGGTGAAAGCCGTGCGGCCGCTACAGAGTCAGATCAGGAAGGTACTTTTTTTGACCGCAGAGTAAGTATCACGCTGACCCTTGATACGCAAATCTAAAATGAACACAGTTACAGATAAGATCAAAATTGATAATAAACCATTATCATTTTTCATAATAATCATAAATTGCATAATCGCTGGTATATCTGCCGGACTCATTTTCACAGTAACAATTATGACTCTCATTATTTTGCTGACAGCTTTCGGGTAATGACTACCCGTTATCCCAAAGGGTCAATGCGGTAACAGACCCACCGAGTATCTCACGGTCCGGGGAACTCCCCTCCACCCCCGGACCGTTGAGGTTCGGCCAACAAGTTAAACATCATATAAATGGCTAATTACTTCTTATTAATTTAAGATAGTCATATTTATTCAAATTATTACATAACGCACAGATTAGAAATGCCGGGGGGAAAATGCCAGATTCAATAATGCAGTTTTTAATAGACGCAGGTCTTGCGCTTGCAATCTTATTATTTGGAATATGGTTAGCCAAAAGAATCAAGAATATTGCAAACGCCGTGATGGAAAAACGCGGAGTGGACCCGTTGTTATCCAGCTTTCTAGCCAGTATAGGGCATATCCTAATTGTAGTATTCGTGGTGATTGCAGCACTGGGTCAACTGGGTATTCAGACCACCTCACTGGTTGCGGTATTGGGTGCCGCCGGGCTGGCGGTTGGCCTGGCGTTACAGGGATCACTCGCTAATTTTGCCTCCGGCGTTATTATTATCGCCTTGAGACCTTTCAAGGTTGGTGATTTCGTTGAGGCAGGCGGTGTCAGTGGTGTCGTCGAAGGCATACAGATTTTCTCAACCAGTATGCGCCAGGAGACAACAAAGCCATCATCGTTCCCAATTCTGCTATTACCGGGGGGACCATAACCAATTTTTCTGCAAAGGACACACGACGCGTGGATCTGGTCTTTGGTATCGGTTACAACGACGATATTCCAACAGCGAAGGCTATTCTGCAGCGACTGGTTGATGAGGATGAACGGATATTAAAAGATCCCGCACCGGTTATTGCGGTGGGGGAACTGGCTGACAACAGTGTGAATATCGTGGTTCGTCCCTGGACCAGTACTGCTGATTACTGGGGTGTGTACTGGGACCTGACGGAAAAGGTTAAACTGACGTTTGATAAGGAAGGTATATCCATCCCCTATCCACAACGTGACGTGCACCTGCACCAGGTAGCTTAAAGGATTAATGATTTAACTGCACTGTTAAAAAAATCCACTACGGAAAAGAAAAATTTTCCCAGGACCCCTGAAAACAGTAACAGCAATACTATGATTAATCCGTAAGGTTCAAGGCGGTTATATTGATAAGCTGCCTTTGGTGGCAGGAGTGCGCTCAGCACCCTGCTGCCATCAAGCGGTGGTATGGGTATCAGGTTTAATACCATCAGGACAATATTGATCCCTATTCCCACCATGGCCATGGTAATAACCGGTATTGAATAGTGATAGTTGCCCAGGCCGGATACGATGATCAGCTTTGCCAGCACTGCCCAGAAGATCATCATTAATAAATTAGCACCAGGCCCTGCAATGGCAACCCAGGCCATGTCCTGTTTTGGCCTCTTTAAATTTCGCCAGTCCACCGGCACAGGCTTTGCCCAACCTAATATAAAAGGAGAAACGATCAACATCATAACAGGGACTACGACGGTGCCTATTGGATCGATATGCTTGACAGGGTTTAACGTCAACCTCCCCATGATCTTCGCTGTCTGGTCACCTAGTTTGCTGGCGATCCAGCCATGGGCAACCTCATGGACGGTAATTGCAAACAATACCGGCACAGCATAAATAATCAGTTTCTGGACGAAATTAAACTCAGACATTAATTTTCCAAAGATATTAATATCAGGTCCAGGGTGTCACCTGGGTTGATTCGTCGTTTGTCTGTCCCAGGCCCTGAAAATCAAACGCAGAACTGTCTGCAAGATGGGATGGCACTACATTTTGAATGGCAGCGAATATGGTTTCAATTCTACCCGGGTACTTTGTGTTCCAGTCATTTAATAAATGTTTCATGGCCTGACGCTGCAAATGGTCCTGGGAACCACACAGGTTACAGGGGATAATTGGAAAAGCTTTTGCCTCGGCATAATGCTTAATGTCTGATTCACGGCAGTAAGCCAATGGCCTGATGACAATATTGTCACCATCATCGCTTAATAACTTGGGTGGCATGGCCTTGAGTTTGCCACCATAAAACATGTTTAAAAATAGAGTCTCAATAATATCGTCACGATGGTGCCCAAGGGCAATCTTTGTATACCCCTGTTCTTTGGCAAAGCCATATAAGATACCTCGTCTCAGCCGGGAACATAGACCACACATGGTCTTATCTTCGGGGACAACCCGCTTAACAACACTGTACGTGTCTTTCTCCAGAATGTGGTACGGAACTCCCAACCCATCCAGAAATTCCGGGAGTACGTGATCCGGAAAGTCTGGTTGTTTCTGGTCCAGGTTTACTGCAATTAATTCAAAATTAACCGGCGCGCTGCGTTTGAGACTTAATAGAACATCCAGCATGGTATAGGAATCGGCTCCGCCTGACAGGCACACCATAACGCGGTCACCCTCTTCTATCATATTAAATTCCTGAATGGCCTGACCGACATTTCTGCGTAACCGCTTTTGCAGTT
Source organism: Candidatus Eutrophobius brisbanensis (assembly GCA_038131795.1). GTDB lineage: Bacteria > Pseudomonadota > Gammaproteobacteria > Eutrophobiales > Eutrophobiaceae > Eutrophobius > Eutrophobius brisbanensis. The sequence continues at coordinate 1,515,231 of JAYPQE010000003.1, forward strand.
TATTAAAATCGTAATTTGTTTTTTTAGATACGACTTGCATTAGAATTTACTAGTCAATATTAAGGTTGGCAGAATTGTATCAGGAAAGCCTCTGACACACACCTTAGTCTTCACTACTCTCACTTGTTTCAAAAAGACGACCCCGGCTGTTTTAAAAATTCAATCTCCTCAGGCGTCGACTCCCTGCCTAGTATCTCATTTTTATGCGGATAACGCCCAAACCGCTGGATAATGTCTCTGTGTGCAACAGCATAGTTAAGGTTTCCCTGCAGCCTTTCTTTTTCTTCACCTTGTGCACATTCAACAATGTTCTCAAATTGACTGATAGATAACTTCTGGTCATCCATGGATTCTGAATGCATAAGGGGCATATTAAAAAACACCTGTTCGATCAATCGCAACTTTTTATCGACTGAATTTTTTATTCCATCATGTACCAGGTTTATGGCCCGGGTATCAAATGCAAATGCCCTGGGGGTATCTCGGTAAATATTTCTTGAAAATTTATCTGTAAGAATAATCATCGCAAGCCGACCTTTAGGTTCTGTCTGCCAGGCATCCAATTCACCTTTTGATAATGCTATCAAACAGGGCTCAAACCTGGTCTTAATCTCTTCATCCAGCACAGGGTCTTTCTTCCACCAAAGGGCCGATTTTTCATTCATAACTTCCAGACTGGTTATCCCACCCCCAAACCAGAAGGTCAAAATACCATGGTAGGATTCCATAACAGGACTTAACTTTTCGCCATCATAATCAGCAGTAAGACAAATAATACCACCAGGAAAATCGGTACCAGGGCACCTTTCCAATCTGGATTTTCTGCAGACTTACTCCTCTCCATAGCAGCCTTTGCACCCGGCCAGAACATAAATACGAGTACAAATGCACCTATACCTAAAAGTACCTGTTCCCACATATCCATAAATATTCCTTCTCTAGGATAAAAAAACCCCGCTCATGCGGGGTCATATATTGGTAAAAAATCAGAAGCTTACTCTTCAGTCTGTATCATTACCTCAGTTGCATGATATCCCTTGGGACCCTGCTCCGCTTCATATGAAACCTTTTGACCTTCATTGAGTGTTTTATATCCATCACTTTTTATAGATGAATAATGCACAAAGATGTCATCTCCGCCATCTTGAGGCTCGATAAACCCAAACCCTTTGGCATTATTAAACCATTTAACGACGCCGCTACTCATACACAATCACCCCTATTAAGATTACATTTTTTCGTTATGCAGTTGGAGAATGTACCCGGCAGGAACAAAAAAAGCGCATACTTTTTTTACCACCATTACATCGTTACTGCATGTTACAAACTTAGAATAGACTAAAAATTCAGATATTTGCAAATAATAGCAAGATTTTTCCACTAAATTCTGGTGAACAAAGGGTAAATACGTAAATTTATACATTATTATATATATACCCATACTAAATGCCGTTGCTCATACACAACCAATTCAGTATAAATTAGAGATTATACATAATATTGCAGCCAAAATTACCAGCGGCTTATATGGGGCAATTAGTTGCAATTGACAATAATACGCATGACACTACCCTCGGGTATTGGGTAGCCATGGTTATTAAGAAAATAAAATGAACCTACAAAATAAAAATTATGTTTCTGTATTTAGTTTGATACTCACAATTTCACTGACATTCAGTGCATTTGCTCAAGAACCTCAGAACATACAAATTATTACCTTACCTACCGGATCCAAGGCATATCGGGTTGGTGTCACACTGGCTGCCGCCATCAACCGAACTACAGAGCATAAGGCCATTGTCGCAGGGTATGGTGGTGCCCAGGTGATTGTGCCCATGCTGCAAAATAACCGTGCAGAATTCGCGTTAATCAATTCTGATGACGCCACCCAGGGATATCGCGGGACAGGCCAGTTTAGACGTTCTAACGATAACCTGAGATTAATTTCAAATGCGTATGATATTTATGCCGGGGTTGTTGTTGCCGCAGATTCTCCCATTCAATCGATTAAAGATATCAAAGGTAAACGGGTAACAGGTATCTTTTCATCTCATAAATCCTGTGCGCTGGTGGCGGAGGCACAAATGGCCAACATGAATCTTGACCGTGGAGAGGTCAGGACTGTCCCGGTCACCAACCCAATTAGTTCCGTACAGGCCGTTGCAGACGGTCGGGCCGACGTTGCCCTATGTGTATCCCCCGGCATCCCGGCCGCACTGGAGGCAAACGCCAAAGTGGGAATCCGGTATATCAGTATGGACCCTTCCGAAGCTGCGCTGGAAAGGCAAAGGCAAATTTTTAATGCCTCCAGTATTGTAATGAAACAGGCTGGTAGTATTCCCGACATTTCTGAAGACGGTCATTTCCTCTCTTATGATTATTACCTGGTCAGCTCTTCTCACGTGCCTGACCATATAGTTGAAGACGTCCTGTCCGTTTTATGGGACCAAAATGACTCACTGGCAAATGAAAATCAGGATTTCTCTGCCTGGACCCAGCAGCGTATGAATTTCTCTCAAAATCCTATCCCTTATCATAAAGCGGCAACCCAGTTCTTTCAGTCCAGAGGATTAAACTTTTCCAGTCGTTGATTCATCAGAAACCCGGGCATCGAATATTTCCATGATTAATATCATTTCCTTGATATTACGCAGTCTAATTGTCCTGTTGGGGATTGCCTTTGTATTTGATATCCCTACCAGCTACCTTGGCATGGCCGTGTGGCGTGAACAAATTGGACTTGTCATGATGGGGCTTGTCACCGCTGATATCTTTTTGGTGATAAATCATAGGCGTGAAAATCGGCGCCAGTTAGACCTCAAACCTGGCTACCCTGACCTGTTTTTTGCCCTTGTATCGATATTCCTGTTTGGTTATGCCACCTGGAACTATGAAGACCTGATAGCTAATGGGTACATGGAAAATACGGCAGGTATCATTGTCTCTGTGTTGACAGTATTAATCATCGGTGAGACTACCCGTCGTACCTCAGGGTGGCCGTTAATTATTTTGATGATGGTATTTTTTATCTATGCTGTAACGGCAAATCACTTTCCCGGCATCCTGGAAGGACGAGAAGTCAGTTTATATGAAACACTAAATTACACAGTGCTGGACCCCAGTGGTCTTTTGGGTACGCCACTGGCCGTGGTCACCACCACGGTGCTGGCCTTCGTCATATTCGGCGCTGCATTATTTACCCTGGGCGGTGGCAGGATGTTTCTGGACCTTGCCATCGCGAGCATGAAAAATATTCGCGGCGGCACAGGTAAAAGCTCCATCCTGGCTTCTTCATTATTCGGTTCCATTTCCGGCAGTGCTGTCGGAAACGTCGTAACGACCGGGATTGTAACTATCCCGTTGATGAAGCGCAGTGGGTATAACGCCAGAGAAGCAGGTGCCATAGAGGCAGTGGCCTCTACAGGTGGGCAATTAATGCCCCCCATTATGGGGTCGGCCGCCTTTATTATGGCAGACATCATTTCAGTACCTTATCAGGAGATTGTTAAGGCCGCGCTTTTACCCGGGATCTTGTTTTACTTTACCCTGTTTATGCAGGTGCACTTCAGGGCCAGTGGCAAACAGGTTCAATGTCTGGAAACAAAAGACATACCCTCCATAAAAACCACTTTTTCTCAATACTGGCCATTCCTGCTCCCTATAGCCCTGTTGTTATACCTGTTATTTGCAAGCAACCAACTGGCACAAAAAACTGCCTTGTTTGCCAGTGGTGCGTGCATTGTCGTGGCCATATTCACACCTGATCGTCCAAATCTTAAAAGGCTGATAGCAATCATTGATACAACGGGATCCGGCATGATCAGTATCCTCCCCGCCGTCGCTGTCGCTGGTCTAATTATTGGAATTTTGTCGATTACCGGTCTTGGCTTTAACTTTGGTATGGGGGTTGTTGAACAGTCGGGAGGGAATCTGATGACTTTACTGCTTTTGACCGCCCTGGCCGCCCTGGTGCTGGGGATGGGGTTACCGACGACTGCCGTGTATATTCTTATGGCCAGCCTGGTGGCACCGGCATTAATCCAGGTCGGTATCGAGACCATACCAGCACATTTATTTGTGCTTTATTTCGGTGTGTTGTCCATGATTACTCCACCTATTTGCTTTGCTTCTATCGCTGCCGCTTCCATTGCTGAAAGTGACTTCATCCAAACCGGGATAGAATCCATGAAGCTTGGGATCAGCGGTTTTTTTGTCCCGTTTATTTTTGTAACCCAGCCAGAATTATTAAGTCTTGATATAACGGATATAGTTTACTGGATAAACTTATCAGGAATATTAATCGGCTTTTTATTCCTGGCAGGTGTGATTGAAGGTCATATGTTTAAACCTTTGACGGTTACACACAGGGGCTTGTTGTCCATACTGCTGATTGGGTTGTTTCTAACCCTGGGAAAAACCGCCATTCACCTGCCGATTGTGGTTATATCCATGGCCTTTATAGTGTTGCTTAAAAATAATAAACACACATCAGCTGCCGAAAAACCGTAAATTAAGTCAAACAACCAAACTCATGCTATTTTTTTGAAGTGTCGTCTTCTTTTACCCGTTCAACCATTATAGTATCACGATAAAAAGGAGGGCGAAGTGGTTCCAGTCCGGATTTAATGGCCGCTTTTTCACCGCCATAACCGTCTGGATATATGACCACGTCCTCTGGTGGGATGGGCCTCCCCATTAATTGCATGGTGCCATCGGGATAAATAGTTAATATCTCTGGCTCATCAGAAGATTGATTTTCAGGGATGATACCGCATGCCGACAGAAAGAGGCTAAACCAGATAATTAGAACAGGTCGGTTGATAGTTAATTTATTCACAATCTCACCATGAAGTTTAACTCTACAGCATAAGTATATATTATTAATTATATATATTCTGATAATACGATCACAAATAAACTGATTTCTACTACCTTGGTGAAAAAAAAACTGCCTTCATGCTTATAATCTTAATCACTCATCAGTGATTAGGTTGACACATACAAGATATTAGATTTTATGGACCTGCATAAAATTAAATTGCAATACCAAGGCGCCACCCTGGCCGAACTCATCAATTCACATATGAAAACCCTGTATAAGGAAATTCTTCCCCAGGTCATACGCGGGACTTTAATTGAATTTGAAACCGACCAGGTAGATATCCTGGGACCTTACATTGATAACTATCTCACTCATTGGCAAAATCAAGCGGCACTAAATAGTGATCTGGCGGATATCTTTGAGCAGGCCATTACAGACGCACGGACATATATAACTTCTAATAATATTGCTTTACCTGACAAACGAGTTTTTGATGTGTTTCACGTCACCACCCTGAAACTGACTCAACGGGCATATGACAATCCTGAACTCATGGAGTTAATTAAAAACCCCCATTCAAATTAACGTAAAATTCAGAACAACAATTTTTAATATAATATCAGGAGACCACAACGTGTCTAAAGTAAATCCACCGTTTCGTGCAGAACAGGTAGGCAGCCTGTTACGCCCAGTTGAAGTCATTACCGCCCGAACAAACTTTTTAAACAAAGAAATTTCTGCCGAAGAACTTAGGGCCATTGAAGACGCGGCAATTATCCAGGAAGTCAAAAAAGTAGAGTCACTGGGAATGAAAGTAGTGACAGACGGGGAGTTTCGCAGGGAATTCTTTCACCTGGATTTCCTGGAAAAACTGGATGGCGTCACTGTGACGGGTGATATTGAGGCCAGTTCAGATGCCAAGGGCAAAACCGGATTTTCACCACCCAAATTAAGTGTTACCGGCAAGCTGCGCCATTCACAACCGATTCAAGTAGATGATTTTAAGTTTTTAAACTCACAGGTTACGCAAACACCAAAGGTTTCCATTCCATCCCCCACTATGGTGCATTTCCGCGGAGGCAGGGCCGCAATTGATATTGAGTCCTACCCGGATATAGATGAGTTTTTTATTGATCTGGCGCAATGCTACCGGGATGAAATTACTGCATTGTATGATGCCGGCTGCCGCTATATACAACTGGATGATACCAATCTTGCCTATTTATGTGATGCCAAGATGCGCCAGGCAACCCAGGCCAGAGGCGACGATCCAAATGAGCTGCCCCGCACCTATGCGGCACTCATCAATGATGTTATTAACGATAGACCGGATGATCTGATTGTAGGGGTCCACCTGTGTCGGGGAAATTTTCAAAGTATGTGGTTTGCCCAGGGCGGTTATGAACCTGTCGCTGAGGTCCTGTTTAATGAAATGAATGTGGATGCCTATTTTCTGGAATACGATGATGAGCGCTCGGGTGATTTTGCCCCACTCAGGTTTGTCCCAGAAAGCAAGACTGTCGTATTGGGAATTGTTTCGTCTAAAGTGCCTGATCTGGAGCCACAAAGTAACTTAATCGAACGAATAAACGAAGCAGCCAAATACATGCCACTGGAAAACATGTGCCTGAGTACACAGTGCGGTTTTTCCAGCACAGTGCATGGCAATAAAATAACCCCGGATGACCAATGGGCAAAGCTGGAACTGGTTGTCGACACTGCCAGAAAGGTTTGGGGTGAAAATTAACTCTCAAGGAGCATAAAGTGCAATCAACATATCAAACTGCAACGATACCTGCGTCAATTGCAGACGTCTGGGAACAATTTAACGATTTTCATGCCTTCCCTTTTTCAAAGGCAATCATCACTAAAATAGAAAAAGTCGGAGATGAATCCGGAACTGAGATCGGAGCAAAAAGAATACTAAATGATGCCTTTCATGAGACCCTGGTGGAATACAACCCGGCTGAATACAGGTTGAGCTATTCAATTGATGATGGGCCCTCACCGGTTTCCAGGGACGAGGTTGCCAATTATATCGGCGTTATTCAGCTCAGTGATTCACCTGATGGTAATGGTACGTTGGTAGAATGGTCATCCTCCTGGCATGCCAATACCGAGGATGCCGTTGAGTTCTGTCATGGCATTTATGTTGCTTTGCTGGATGAATTGAAAAAAAAAGCGTTCTAACAGGTTACTTGGGGTCATTACGTCCCCAACTGCGACGATTGATAAAATAGTCTCCGGCCTTGCCCATGAATGGCAACAGCAACATCCCCCAAAGCCCATCTACCTGCTTTGGATCTCGATAATGATTGATGCCAATTGTCATTCCCTCATGCCCCGCATCCGGCTGGGCCGTATACGTAGCAAATAACCTGTCCCAGCAAGACAGGTTAAAACCAAAATTACTGTTGGCTTCAAAATCTTCCACCGAATGATGGACCCGGTGCATATCAGGTGTAACCACGAATAACCTTAGCACTGCGTCCAACCGGCCTGGCAGACGAACATTACTATGATTAAACATTGCCATACCATTGAGAATCACTTCAAAAAGGACAACAGCGACCACCGGCGGACCTAAAATCCCAATCACACCAAATTTAATTAACATCGACAACAAGATCTCTATGGGATGAAACCTGGCCCCGGTGGTCACATCATAGTCCAGGTCCGCATGATGGACCCGGTGTAATCGCCAGAGTAACGGCACGGCATGAAACATAACGTGTTGAAAATAAATTGCCATATCCAGTACGGCAACAGAGAGAATAATGGCAACACTATATGGTATGGAATAAAAATTTAATAAGCCCCATTGCTGTTCAGATGCAAACAAGGTAAATCCCACCGCAGCAGTCGGAAAGACTAATCTGAGGAAAGCAGTATTTATAAATACCAGACCAAGATTATTGGTCCATCGCTGCCAACGTGATAACAACAACTTCCGCCGCGGCAAAATCACTTCAAGGCCTGCCATGATGACAAAGATCCCTGCAAATGACCCTAACCTGATCATTGCCTCGTTATTTAATACCCAGTCATTTAAAGCCATATTGAATAAAAATGTATTAAAATGAAAATAATCCAGAAATATCAGTAAATTTATTAGGCTATCATTGTATTGGTATGGACAATACATTCATAATATGAACAAGTCTAAAGCATAATTCTAGCAGGTGAAAAAATGGACAATTCGGAAGCCATTGAAATCTTAAGCGAAGAGCTGGATAAATACCGGGAAAAAACCTATTCAGAGTTAAAAACCCTGGCCACGGGACAGACTATGGGTAAAGAAGTCAGGACGTATAATGATGCTGACTACAACGTAGAAGTTGTTGTGGACTGGGTAGACCAACCTGATGGGAATATCAAGGTCCTCGCCTTTGTCGAAGACGGTGAAATGAGGTCTTTTATCCCGCTGAGCAAGCAGTTTATTAAAACCCCGGACGACACCGTTCTGGAAGATTAACCTTCCTGCTAGGGTTCATGACGACTATATTCACCCTATTACTACTTTTCTTTGGCGTAACTGGTTCCCTGCCTGCACAAACCACAGACATAAACCATACCAGGGCATTGGATATTTATCGAAATATCATTTCATTTCGCACTGCCGCAGGCCACAACAAGGTCCCTGAAATGGCGTCCTACCTTGCCGGGCAATTCACCCAGGCAGGATTCAATAGTGAAGATATACATATTCTACCTATGAATGATACTGCCGCTATGGTGGTTAAATACACTGGGAACAATTCCTCAGGCAAGAAACCCATTCTGTTCTTAGCGCATATGGATGTGGTTGATGCCGATCCAGGAGACTGGGACTTCGAACCCTTTACCCTGAACCAGGATAAGACATTTTTTCATGGACGGGGGACTTCAGATAACAAGTATGGGGTCATGAACCTGACCCAGGCCTTTATCCGTTTAAAGCTGCAGGGATTTGTTCCTAACCGGGATCTTCTCCTGGTATTCTCGGGTGATGAAGAGACTACCCAGGCCACGACCAATATGCTGGTTAGTGAATACCGTGATCTTATTGATGCTGAGTTTGCATTAAATTCTGATTCCGGTGGCGGTTCATTGAGCGGGACAGGTGCCCCCCTGGCATATCATTTCCAGGCGGCAGAAAAGACCTATGCCACGTTTGAAATTACCGCCACCAATCCAGGTGGTCATTCTGCAGAGCCAAGACAGGATAATGCCATCTACGAACTGGCAGACGCTATATTAAAGATCAAAAATTTTGAATTTCCGGCGATGTCCAATGCCATCGTCAGGGAATCGTTAAGGGCAGAAGGCGAACAAATGGGTGGAGATTTTGGAGATGCCCTGGTTCGTTATGCTAACAACCCAAAAGATGAGCAGGCAATCCAGACCATACTTGCCAATGATGACTATGACCAGTCCATCAGGACCACCTGTGTTGCCACCTTGTTACGGGGTGGTCAGGTTGAAAATGCCCTGCCACAGTCAGCGACAGTCACCGTAAACTGCCGAATTTTTCCCGGCACTGGTGTTAAGGAAATCCAGGAAACCCTGCAAGAGGCCATTAATAACCCTGACTTAAATATCGTCCCGCTGGGTGATTATTACTCCAGCCCAACATCTGAACCAAGGGATGATATTGTCAATGCCATTGCTAATGCGGTCCACAAGCGTTATCCGGGGATGCAATTGGTCGCATCCATGAGTTCGGGTTATACCGATGCCCGGGTATTTAGACGGGCAGGTATTCCAACGTTTGGCAGCAGTGCAAAGATCACCGGTCCTGAATCATCCAATGCCCATGGGATAAATGAACATTTTCCCGTTAAGGCCTTTTATGATGGGCTAGGCCACTGGATAGATATCATTCAAGCGCTGGCCGGAAAATAGCAGCCCAGATTGTTAGCAAGCAGATGGATTCAAATACCAGTCATTCCCAGTCCTATAGCCTGATATTGAAAAAAACATATCGATTATTAGTCTCTGCCCTGGGTGCAGGGATCGGTCTGGGGGCCGTTTTATGGTTTGTAGATCCCCCTTCCGCCCCTATCTTTCTGGCCTCTTTTGGGGGCTCTGCCATCTTCCTGTTTGGGATCCCCATTACGCCGGCAGCACAGCCCAGGGCCTATTTCGGCGGTCATATCATTGGCATTGCCAGTGGCGTTATCTGCTTTTACCTTTTTGGAAATTTCCTCTGGGTATATGTGATGTCCTTCGTGATGGCATTTGTATTCATGTTGGTTACCAAGACAGTTCATCCGCCCGCCGGTGCAAACCCGCTCATCGTACTCCATGCCAATGCCCCATTTTCAGTGATCTGGCCACCAATAATGATGGGCCTATTGATCCTGTTTTCCATTGCCGTCATCTGGAGCAGGTTGATACCAAAACGTATTCATTATCCAGGTAACTGGACAGAAAAATCACCGCCTACCATTGCCTGGAGTGGCTGGTTGGAATAATAATGGATTCAGACACATTAGAAACATTCAAACAACGATTGCTGCAAATGCAATCCGAGTTACTGGCATTGGACCAGACCGCAAAGGATGCTACCAAAACGGTTGAACTGGACCAGACCCGGGTCGGCAGATTGTCACGCATGGATGCCATGCAGGGCCAACAAATGGCAAAGGAGAGTGAAAGGCGAAGGCAACAACAATTACTCAAAATAAAGTCAGCATTACAACGTATAGATGAAAAAGACTTTGGCTACTGTATTGTATGCGATGAGGAGATTGATATTCGCCGTCTTGAGCTGAACCCGTCAAATAATCGCTGCATTTCTTGTGCAGAATAATGAACTTCAGTTGATACCTTCACCCTTCCTGCATATTATTAAATTAGTCATTTTCTGCAATTATATTTAATTTTTTATTATATTTCAGATCCAGCGTTTCAATAATAATTGATTCGTTGGTGGATCCTCATTAGGCTTAAACATAATTATTTTATCCATGACTTCCGGCAGGAGGAAAAATGCTCTCATCAAATATCACAATAAAAACAATATTTATAGCGAGTATATTAGGCGGACTTTTCACAACAAACATGCTGACTGCCCAGGTACCTGCCATACCTGGGAGTGATGATCCTGTCCGCCACGAGGCCGTAGAACCATTTCATATCATAGATAATGTTTATTTCATCGGTAAGACCTCACATAATCCATCTTATCTGTTCACAAGCGATGAAGGGCATATCATCATGGACAGTACCTATGAGGAATTCGTCCCAGATATCCAGACAAACATTGAGAAACTCGGATTTAGCATTAACGATGTAAAGGTAATCCTCAGCAGCCATGCCCATCATGACCATGTGGGTGGCCATGCCCTGCTCAGAGAAATTACCGGGGCAAAAGTCATGGCGTCTGCGCCGGATGCTGAAGTCATCGAAACCGGTGGTGTCGCAGACTTCAGAGAAGGTGACCCATGGCATGAAGGAGAAGTAGACGAATTCATTGTCGATAAGCAGGTAGTCAGACTCGGTGATATTGCGCTGCAGGCCCACCTAACCCCGGGCCACACCAAGGGTTGCACTACCTGGACCACCACAGTAGAAGAGGATGGCCATCAATACGATCTGGTCCTGCTATGCGGCATGCGTATGGACCAGAACAGCCCGTTGGTTGGACATCCTGATTATCCTGAGATGCCCAGAGACTTTGCCTATTCGTTTGCGGTTGCCAAAACATTGCCGGTAGACGTGTTCCTGGGGGCACATGGTTACTGGTTTAATTTAGAAGACAAGATTGAAAAACTAAATACCAACCCTGAGATTAATCACTTTATCAATCCTGAAGAATATTACCGAATTGTTGAAGGCTGGGAAAAGCTTTACCTGGAAAGGTTAAAGCGGGAACGCCAATAGTTTAATAAACCAAATGAACCACTATAAACTTGTACTGCCAGAATTTATGAACGATCAGGGTGCCCTGTTTGGCGGATACCTGCTCAAATGGATTGATGAATTTGCCTATATTACGGCCAACCTGGATTACCCCGGCAATCGCTTTGTCACCATCAGCCTGGACAATGTGGTTTTTCGCAAACCGATTAATGTTGGATATATCCTCTGTTTTGTGGTGACCGAGTCCCATCTCGGCACTTCCTCCATTCGCTACACGGTAGAGGTGTATAATTCAAAAACCGATTCTGAAAATAACGAACTCCTGTTTGATACCCACATTTCCTTTGTTAACGTTGATATAAACAGCCGTTGTATTAGTAAAAAAGAATTCTGACAATATTACATATACACTGATACCGCGTGTAATTTTCCGGCCAAGTACTTTCCAACCAGGGCCGTTATTCCTATTTTTCACCATTACTCTGCAATTTATGGTCGACACATTCGATAGTTTAATTATATTGATTTAATTATTTTAATTAATTTTATTTATGAATTATCGTTCTTTAAGATATCTTCAGACTAATTTAAAGGAGACAAATTATGAACCCTAGAAAACAAGGTCAGGCTATTCCTGATGTCATATTTAAAACACGCCGAAACCATGAGTGGATAGATGTAAGCAGCTCGGAATTATTCGAGGACAAAACAGTAATCGTATTTTCATTACCGGGTGCTTTCACGCCCACATGTTCATCTTCCCATGTGCCAAGATATAATCAATTGGCCAGTACGTTTAAGAAACATGGGGTTGATGAGATTATTTGTATTTCAGTCAATGATGCATTTGTCATGAACGAATGGCAGAAGAGTCAGAACGCCAACAACATTCGCTTTATCCCGGATGGAACCGGTGAGTTTACAAATGACATGGGATTGCTGGTCAATAAGGATGACCTGGGATTTGGCATGCGTTCATGGCGTTATTCCATGCTGGTCAAGGATGGAATTATAGACAAAATATTTGTCGAACCTGAGAAGCCTGGCGATCCCTTTGAAAACTCCGATGCGGATACCATGTTATCGTATATTTCACCAAACATGGCAAAGCCCATGGATGTGAGCATTCTGTCAAGACCGGGCTGCCCACATTGCGTTCGGGCAAAAACATTGCTCAGTGATCTGGATATTGAGTTTGAGGAGCTTGTGCTCAACGAGGATTATACAGATCTTAGCCTTCGTGCCATTACAGGCAAAACCACGTTTCCACAAATCTTCATTGATGGTGAGTATATAGGTGGTGCGGACGAGCTTGAGCAATGGGCACGAGCAGAAAAGGCCGCCTGATACGGCTCACAATTCATGCTCAGCAGATAATACTGGACATGTCCCCGGGGTCCCCGCCCGGGGACGAACTTTAATCAGGGAAATGATATAGAAACCTGATGTTCTAGTCCTTAATAAACACATCAACTAAATAAAAAACCTACTATAAGTAGGTTTTTTATTTAGTTGGCGCGCCTGGCAGGACTACTCGCGACGTCCATGTCGCTCGCCCCTTCGGGGCCGCGCTTCGCGCGTTCAACTTTTGCTCCTGCAAAGTTGTCGAACCTTGAGATTCTCGTCCTGAATATACACATCAGTACAAATAAAAATACCCACTTTCAGTGGGTATTTTTATTTGAATGGCGCGCCTGGCAGGACTCGAACCTGCAACCCTCGGGTTCGAAGCCCGATACTCTATCCAGTTGAGCTACAGGCGCTCAAGGCGTGCCAGTATAAGGTATCAGGGTATTTATTTATACATTTTTAGCTAGCTAAAACTATTAACTGTTACTGTTCAGGTAATCCGGATATATAAAGTCTGGCCTTACCGGGTATACAAAACTATGGTATCTGGATAAATCAGGCCCACCAGCCTTCTGCCAGGCCAGTACCCATAACTCTGATAATACTGCTGCTCCCAGTGCCAATCTATCTATGACAAATTCCTGGTAATCATCAACAACTTCCCTGGCCGGTTTGCGTTTTGGGGATTGGTCACGAGAGTTTCTTCGCTTAAGCAACGAATATTTATTATCAAGTTCGTGTAATCGAGATACATTTTGATAACTGTTAATAATCAATGCGAATATCAGTTGCAATGGGTCATGTCTGATTTGCTCATACTTTAAATCTGCAAAAGTCATCGATAATTGGTCTTCCAGGTAATCAGCTTTGCTAGCTCGCTGAAACACTGCATCCAATAATGTCAGATCCAGTTCATTTACCACATGGGTTTCAAAATAGGCATGTAGCCCATCATTACCTGACAGATGCCCATCATGATTTTGGGTAGTATGGTGTGGATTGGCCAGGTCTGCTACAAAGTGACTCATTATACCCGCGTATAATAATGCCTGGTTTACATGATTGATAAATGCTTCACCCTCTGAATCTCCTGCTGAAACTAAAGCACGAGTTATTTCTTTATATAACTGCTCAACCCGCCATGGTGCTGTCCCTACGTCCGTTGCCAGTTTCAGGTTCCTGTCTTTAGCAAAGCTGGCAAATTTACTATACGTTAATGGTAATATAATTAGCTGTTTTGGATGGTCAACTACTGAGTCCAGGTTGAAATAATGCGTAGGGCCATTAAGCAACCTGTCCCTTCGGGATACATCGTCTCCCCGCCAAACTATATCGGGGACATTTGAGAGATGCGCCAGCATGAATTCCTTTTTCTCAAAAGGCAATGTCATGTGATAACTTTCTGTCATGGCAAGCGACCTAACTGCAACCCGAGTCACAATGTTATGACCACGTTCGCCCCAGGCGAAGCAGGCATCGCCAAACATTACAATAAAAGTACAAACTACTAAGATGCCTACTTTCATAGATCTCAATTCATAGTCCCACCTAAAAATAACATCTAATTGAAAAATCCATAGGTGTTTCATATAAAACCATATTACCCTAATAATTGAGACGTTTTAGTGCAATACTACCCATATTAAGAAAATCACTATCATTATCAATATCTTATTATTTCCATACTTAGAGATTTTATCCTGAGGATGAGTTGAGATACACTTTCATTCAAAGGTTTCAAGATGCTGGGATTGGCATCTCACTATTATTATTAATTCGGGGGGCATCATGAATTTCAGTAAGTTTTTTATTTATTCTCTAATTTTATTAATGCTCATATCAGGTCATAGTTACGCCCAGGAAATGAGCAAGGAAGAACTAAGGCAAAAGGCCGCTGAACGCAATGCTGTATTTGCCCCCTGGGACCCGGCAGATATCGACAAATTACGCCAAGAGGCAGGATTGATCGGACCGGGGCCTCAGAATCCCTACCCCGGTGCACGTTTTCCAGACTACCTGAAGAAACCGAATACCATTGAAGAGATGATGCCCCAGGCCAGGGCCGCCGTGGCACAAAAAGGTGGACGTACCCCGCTGGGACTGGCTGACCCGGGTGACATCGTATTAATTGTTGTCCCCTGGAATTCCGATCCCCTGATTCAACAGGCCATCCAGAAGGCCTTTGAGATCCGCAAGGTGGAGGCCAGGATTATCTTTGAAAATGACCTGGTCAATATTCCAAAAGAAGATATGCAGGCACTGGCCGATGCCAAGGCCCTGTTCAAGGCGGGCGATGGGCAACAGGAATCCTCTGCCTTTTGTGAGCGCCTCTGCGCCTTCCCTGACTTTAATGTCTATAAAGAATTTGTCCGTAAAACCGATCCCGTCTATTACCATGCCACCTGGCCGGAGCTTAAATATCCGAATGAAAAAACCGCTGAACTGGACCGTAACTACTGGTCAGCGGCATCCAATGCGGTAATCACCTACCTGGACGAGCACCCGGAAGTGGACAAGGTGTTCTATCGCACAGGCGGCCGAACTAACACCAAGTCCTCGCTGAAGCACCAGGGAGAAAAATTCATCGGCAATTACACCTATGTTAATCATTATGATCTCATGAGCCAGGTTCCCAACGTCCCGGCGGACGTGTGGCGAATGCTGGAGGGTAAGATCATAGATCCCCTGGCCTATTCCGATCGATACGAGGCCTCAGATCCAGAAGGTACAGTGCTGTGGAGTGACATTACTCCGGAAGAGGCCCAAAGCTGGGGGGACGGTTCCTACCAGCAGGGACATTTATATATGTTGCCCAGCCAGGCAAGTGGGCGGTATCCCTATTCGCGGATTAATTACCCGGCCATCAGTGATAACTGGATTGAACCCAAACAGACACGAACTCATGGTATCGTTGCCTCTACCAACAGCCATGCCACCAACCACGCCCGTATTGAAGTCCACCTCAAGGAAGGCTATATATATAAAATTGTCGGCGGCGGCTTGTACGGTGATGGCATGCGCGTCTCCATGAAGTATCCTAATATCAATACCATGCTATGGCCGTTCCAGAAGAAACCCGGGTTCTGGTGGTTATATGAGGCCGGCACCGGGACCAACCCGAAATATTTTAAACACCCTCAGGAATTACTCGCGGGGCAAAACCTCTCTGAACGAAATGCCGGTGGTGTGATTCACTGGTCATTCGGGACCGAGATACAGAATGGCCCTGAGCCGGATAATACCATGATGTCACCCAAATCCATTGAGTTTGCCAAGGAGCATGACCTGCCTGTGGGCCATGGCATGCACCATCATAATCTGATGCCCACCTATCAGATCCGCCTGCGAGATACTGGTAACTGGATCACGCTGATTGAACACGGTATTGTGCAGACCTATTTTGATCCCGAAGTCAGGGCCCTTGCCTCACGTTATGGGAATCCCGATGAGCTGTTACGACGTGACTGGGTGCCGGAAATACCCGGTATTACTGTCCCGGGGAACTATAATGATTATGCGGCCGATCCCGGAAAATACTGGATTGAATGGGCCAACAGTATTAATGATGGGACCAACGAGTATCTCGGTAAGTAAAAAAATAAATAGACAGGATTAACAGGATTTACAAGATAGAATAAAAATATAAAAACCTTTTAAATGCGAGTAATCCGCAATATTTAGTAGTTAATAATAAAATATTTTTTAGTAATCTTGTAAATCCTGTTAATCCTGTCTAATAAAGATTATAAAAGGGAGAAGTAAGCTGAGCGGTCATAGTCTTTACCTTGCACAGATCCTGGGGAAGCGGTCTTTTGCTGTATTTGCGTTAGTCACCTTTTTAATTGTTGCCATCCTGGCCTCGGTTAATATTGCCTCAAGGTTTGCCCTGAAAAAATATGTAGAAGACCAACTGGATCGTATCGCCTGGGACATATCTGGATACCAGAGTGGTGATGTCCAGGCTATCCCGGAAGTATCAAGGGCACTTCGAACAACGGAAGGGATCAGTGAACACAACAACCTGATATTTCTCAGGAACTCGCTGACCAGTGAAGACGTGGCCTATATTGATGGTCAACCCATTCGTATGCCCTGGTTGTCACTGCTTACAGTCACCGATACCAGTACCCTGCCGCTGGATATCCGTCCCTCGGCAGACAAGGCCGTGTTTGCCCTGGTGGGGACCAAATCACAAATGGGCAATGCCTATGCAGAGCTGCAAAACCGCAAACATTTTGAATTAAAGATTGAAAACCACCACTCCCTGGATCCCTACGGTACGGAAGTAGATGAAGAACACGAAGACACTGAGGAAGAACTCAGGAGTATCAGTGTCTTTGAGATGGAACTGGAAAGGACCATACGTATAGAACGTAAAGATCTGAACCGCTGGTTTCTGGAACAGACCAGTTCGCCGTCATTGATACCGGAGATAGGGGCCATCCTGGTCATACCTTATGATGAAAATATCATTCGGAGGTTTGATGCCCTGGCCCGGGGTATTGTCACTGTCCATGAAGATGGTGACATGCACGAAGAGGCTGGTAATTATTTTCCAGACATTATTCATTTACTGGAGATCGATTATGAGAACCAGATTTCCGGCTGGGATATTGAGGGTTCACTGGCTAATCTAGAAGTCTTGGAAAATTTCCTGAATGAACGCACCTTTACCATAGGCCCCAGGGTCTTCATTGATAATTCCACCAGGGTATTACTGGAACGGATGAATGATACTGCGCAAAAGGTGGGACTGATCAGCCTGCTGATTGCCCTGCCGTTAATCTGGGTAGGCTGGATCCTCATGGCCAACCTCACCGGGATGTTACTCCTGAATGAACGACGTAAGTTCGGGCTTATGCGCCTTAGAGGGGCATCAGGCAAGACCATGGGCCGGGCCCTGCAATTATCTATCGGCAGTGGCGCATTACTCGGTGGCATTTTAGGGGCATTGGTAGGCACCTTGTTACCAATCTTTTTTTATGAAGGGGGCGCCATGTTACCCCTGGACACCATATTGATTATCCAGCAACCCTATATCCTGATGACATTTATTATTATTGGTGTGATCGTCGCCCTGGCCGTTAGTAGAAAACTGGTGAAATATGCATCGCGCATCTCCCCCCTGGAAGCATCCGGCCGAGTAGTATCGTCAGAAACAAAACAGGCCGGCGTCAAATTTGGATTAGCCGGGTTCATTGCCCTGGTACTGGGCTCTTACAAGATCTTGGGATGGATCTTCAGCTACTCATTTTTCGCAGGTTCCGAATCCAAATGGCTGGTGAGTTTTGACCAGATACTCGACTTTGCGGGATTCCCGCTGTTTGTATACGGACTGGTGACTTTCCTGGTATCAAGAAAAGTGATCATGAACCATATCTTACAGGTTATTGTTTCAATTATTGGTGGCTCACTTAGACATCTGACACTGAAACACATTTCCACCAAACCACAACGGGTCGCCGGCTTTCTGCTCATTGTCGCCATGATGACCACCATCGGTTTGTACCCCACCGTCATGACCGCGGTCTTTGATAACAAGATTGAACGTGGCACCCGTGTACAGGTAGGCTCTGATGTCCAACTGACTTTGAATGCATCGGATATCGTCAGTAATGAACTCCTGGCAAGTGGAGGTATAGGCGTACAGTACAGGGCTATCCAACAGGAAATTCCTTCACTCCTGGAGACCATGAAATCCGTGGATGGTGTCAATGACATCAAATGGACAATGTTCGAAGGGGTATCCGATGGTGTGTATATGCCCGGTTACGGCTTTAACGGCCTGCCGCTGTACTTTGTCCCCGACAATGACGACTACATGGATGCTATCTATTTTGAAGAGTCCCTTGCCCAGCAGGGTCAGTTTTCTGACCTGATGTCGAAGTTACCTCAGGGCAACATTATCATGTCCAATGCGGTGGCCGAGTTCACCAAAAAGATACCCGGTGAATCCACCTTACTGGGCAGGCAAACTAATGGTATCGATATGGTGAATGCCACCGTCGGTGGTAGTGTCTGGTACCTGCCTGGCAGCCCACTGGTATCAGTGACTGATCGGGAATCGTTTGATACGGCCAGGGTAGATTATGTAAATTACCTGTTCTCCAATAATGCTTATATGGTGGCAGACCCCAACCAGGAAAACCTGAACGACCTGGATGTTTTAATCTCCGGTGCACAGTTTGCCATTGATATAGCAACTGGCAGTGATCCCTACCAGGTCAGTCAGAACATCATTCGCGCTATTGGTATCGAACCTTCCAATGTCCGTACCTATAATGAAGAGATCAGCAAGATTGGCAGTGACATGTATATCTTCCTCGCCAGGCAAAACGTCCAGATCTATTTGTTTGGTGGCCTGCTGTTGGCCATTATCGGCATCCTGTCTGTTGCCTATACCAATTATATGGAAGACCGTCGAACCCTGGGGCTGCTGAGAATTAGAGGCGCAACCCCAAGACACATGCTGCGCTTTTTTGGATCTGGCATTTTTGCACCCTCCTACATCGGTCTGATACTGGGTATCGCCGTATCATTGATAGTAGGTTTTGGTATCACCAACCTGGTCTGGCAATTACGAGAAGTCAAGAACATCCTGCTATACCTTGCCACCCGGATTGATGTATCACAACTGACCTTTAATATCGGTTTGTTATTGTTTGGCATCATCACCATAGTCGGTCTCATATTCAGCCGTTGGGTGTTTAACAAATCCGTTCGTGAAGGCCTTAGTGACAACTAACATTATTCAACAGGAAACAAGTATGAGTGATTCAGACACTATGATAGAAGTAAACAAGGTAGTAAAAAAATACAATACCGCTGCGGGTGAAGTCCAGGCCTTGAAGGAAATCTCCTGGGAAATAAAACGGGGGGAAGCCATTGCCATTATGGGACCCAGTGGCTGTGGCAAGACCACCCTGCTAAACCTTATGGGTTCCATGGACCATGCCACTAATGGCAAGATCATGGTGGATGGCCAGGACGTGACCCGCATGAGTGAACGGGAAGCTGAGTTATACCGCCTTAAAAAAGTTGGGTTTATTTTTCAGTTTTTTAACCTGGTGCCATCATTAACCGCCATTGAAAACCTGGAACTCCCTATGGTCCTGGCTGAAATTCCAAAAGAGGAACGATTAAAGAAGGCCCAGGAACTGCTGGATGCTGTGGGATTGGGCGAAAAAGGCCATAAACGCCCGGAGGAACTCAGCGGTGGTGAACAACAACGGGTCGCAGTGTGTCTGGCGTTGGTCAATGATCCCGATCTTATCCTCGCCGATGAACCCACCGGCAACCTGGATGTAAAGAATATGGAGACCATCACTAACCTGCTGATATCACTGG
The DNA here is from genome assembly GCA_038131795.1 of Candidatus Eutrophobius brisbanensis. Classification (GTDB taxonomy): domain Bacteria; phylum Pseudomonadota; class Gammaproteobacteria; order Eutrophobiales; family Eutrophobiaceae; genus Eutrophobius; species Eutrophobius brisbanensis. Next base: position 1,535,596 of record JAYPQE010000003.1, read on the forward strand.
CAAAAGAACAGGGTAAAACGGTAATTGTTGCCACCCACGACCAGAAAATGGCCGATACCTTTCCCCATACCTACCGGATGCGGGACGGCAAGTTTGAATCCCAGGTCCAAAGCCAATAATATTAACAGCAACGAATACCTGCCGGGAGGTCACTCATGAATCAACTCTTCTCAACTCTGATGTGCTTTTCGATCCTGAGCATGGTGAGTTCTGCTTTGTATGCGGATAATCATCTGACACCCGAGCAACAGCAGATGACCATTGCAGAGCGAAACCTGGTATATGCCCCCTGGGACCCCGCGGATCTGGAAAAACGTCGACAGGAAATAGGGTTGATAGGACCCGGTACTGCGACACCTTACCCAGAGGCAAGATTTCCCGGGTACCTGAAGAAACCTGATAACATTGAAGACCTGATGCCACAGGCGCGGTATGCCGTATCGCAAAAAGGTGGACGGGCCCCTCTCGGATTAGTGGAGCCCGGTGATATTGTTTTTATCCCTTTACCTCATTATGCCGATCCCATGGTCACCGAGGCCGTCACCCGGGCCTTTAATGAACGCCGTGTGGAAGTACGTTTCATATTTGAATATGAACTGGCGGGTATTTCCAAGGAAGACCTGGAAACCATCCAGGAGATTAAAAATGTCTTCAAGGCGGGTGATGGTCAACAGGAATTAAATTATTTAAGGACGACGGGCGCATTTGAAAACTGGGATGCGGCAGTGGCCTGGACCCGTGAGAAAGACCCGGAGCTTGCCGATGCCACATGGCCTCAGTTTGAATACCCCAATGAACGACTTGAAAATCTGGCAAAGAATTACCAGTCGCTGGTGAATGCTGCTGTGGTCAAGTACCTGGATGAACATCCAGAAGTCAATAAAGTCTTCTGGCGCACCGGTGGACGTCCGTTTGCCATGCATGCACTGAAACACCACGCCACCAAGATGGTGGGGAATTACACTTACCTGAATAACTTTGACATTATGAGCAAGGTCCCGGCCTATCCTTCTGATGTATGGCGTATGATAGAAGGCAAGATGATCGAGCCTATGGCCTATACGGACCGGGTGGAAGTCACCGATCCGGAAGGCAGTGTCTTTTACTTTGAGCTAACACCGGAAGAGGCCAGTATCTGGAGCCAGGGATCCTACCTGCAGGGCCATATCTTTATGATCCCATCACAGTCCTCAGGCATTTGGCCCTTCTCCTTTATCCAATATCCGGTACAGGAGAACAAATGGCTGCCCACGGTACAGGTGACAACGGCAAATGGCATCATCGCCTCCAGTAACAGCCATGCCTCCAACCACCCCAGGATGGAAATACATTTCGAAAATGGTTATGTGAAAAAGATTAAAGGTGGTGGCCTCTACGGAGATGGTTTCCGGTTATGGCTGAGTTATCCCAATATCAACGAAGTCACCTGGCCCTTCCAGAAGAACCCTGGATTCTGGTGGCTGTTTGAGGCCGGTACCGGAACTAATCCCAAGTACTTCAAACACCCGGGAGAAATGCTGATTGGCAGTAACCTGTCAGAACGTAATGCCGGTGGGGTTATACACTGGTCTTTTGGTGCAGAAGTCAAAAATGGGCCTGAGCCTGATATGGAGAAGGCCGCACGCTCGCCTGACTCATTCGAGTTTGGCAAAAAATATAACCTGCCAGTGGGGCATGCCATGCATAATCATGTGTTGATGCCCACTTATCAGATGCGCCTGCGCGATACCGGTAACTGGATCACTGCCATTGAGCATGGTCAGATCATGGCCAGCCGGGATCCTGAAGTCCGCGCCATTGCTTCTCGCTACGGCAGCCCGGATGAGATCCTGCGCCGCGACTGGATCCCGGAGTTACCTGGCATTACCGCCCCCGGCAATTACAATAATGATTATGCCTCCGACCCGGGTACCCACTGGATTGACTGGGCCAATAGTATCTTTGATGGGTCGAATGAGTATTTATCCGAGTAAAAAGTATTAAAGCAATGTACGCGTCATTCTGGCGAACGCCTACATGGATGTAGGCGGTAGAGCGACGCAGGAGCCAAAGCCGAAGCCAGAATCTAATAAAAAAAGTGCGCCGTAGGCGCCCATTAAATCGATTGGATGCCGGGTCAAGCCCGGTATGACGGTTGAAATGCTTCTAACTTTTTTACAAATTTAAAACGTTCCACTTAACCTTAACACCAACTCCCTGCCCCCGTCCCGCCGACGTTCAATAAACCCATCAATGGGAGACAGGTCACGACGACCTGTAAAGAGGGTGCGGTCACGAGAATCGATAACATCAAATACACGGTTCACTTCAAACCTGACCTTGATTCCAAACCACCGGGTGGTTTCTATAAAGGTATTGACCTCGGCACTTTCATTCAGGGCTTCAAACTCATTGACCCGATAGAATGGCCGGCGGGTTCGGGTCTTAATATTCCATCCCCAGGCGATACGTGGTACTTCAAAGTCCTGGCGAAAATCCAGGGCCAGGGCAAATTTATTTTCATTTCGCAGATAGGCAAAATCACTGGGCACACCAAACTGACTGGTGCTGGAGAGCACCCGGGCATTACCGGTAACAGGGTCGGTTACGCTAGAATCCTGCCATCTGGCCTTAACATCCAGCCTCGCCCCGGCAAGGGCGACCCAGTCAAGGGGGAAGGTCCCTTCAAATTCCATTCCCCAGCGACGACCATTACCGATGTTGCCGGGTGCCTCAAAGGTATCAGATAGAGGCAGGAGGTCTTCTACATCTGATATCCAGTCATGAAAGGCCCTGATGGTCACCACGGTAAATTCTCCAAATCGACGTTCATGAGAAACTTTTGCCACCCAGGTTGCTTCGGGTTTTAAATCGGGATTACCCAATGCCAGGTCATCATCTTCAAACACAGTTGAACTGACAAAGTCATCAAAATTTAATTGCGAGACCTCCCTGGCAACACGTAAGCGGTATTGCTGCCGTTGGGAGGAGGAGTATGTCATTAACATCTCGGGCTTAATAAACGTAAAACTGCGTTCCAGCTCTGTATCGCCCGTCTGATTTATAGTGGATACCTCAAGTCCCAGGCCATAGACCAGTTCAAGATGACCAATATTCCAGTTGTCCTTGATGACAAAATCACCCCGGGTCTCTTCGACCCGGGTATTGGCGCCCGGGACAGGGACATTTACCAGTCCTCCCCCGGTATCTTCGGTCTGTTGCAACTCACCATCGAGTGAATTAAATGCCCCTTCGAGATTTACCTGGACCGTATGGTTTTCGATACCCGTCCAGTCCATCTCTAATCGACCTATCAGTTCCTTGCTAACATTTCTACTGGTAGCAGTTCGAATGGCTGTCTGGGTACCAAGGGTATCCAGTGTCCTTTGAGTGGAAACTTCGCCATCACGCTGCCGTGTAAACAGCAAGATGGCTTTACCACTCAGGTGTTCAGACAGATAACGTTCAGCATCCAGCCCAAATTCAAATTGCCGGGTATCGATTTCATCCAGGAACAGTTCATCCCTGGCCAGCACACCAGGTAATTGTGGCACACGGTTGGATACCAGGTCTGCATCCGTACTGATATCACCCAGTTTAAGATTGGTCTGCAGCAGGGTGTCATTGATTTCTGTGGCCGCATTAAAGTTAAGGTAAAACTCCCAGCCTTTATTCAGCACATCATCAGTACGTAGTTCGGTCAATGACCTGTCTGGATCAAGTAACTCATCCGTACCCACATCTCCGAAGATGATCCGCCGGGTTTCAAAACCCAGGTTATAATCAATCCCCTCCCACTGATTGGTAAGTGAAATATCCCCCCCCGGACCATAGGGTTTGGGCTCCAGGTTCTTTTCCAGAAACATATTCCATTGCACCGATGCACCGGAGCCTTCTATTAGATTGACATTGGCAACAATGGCGTAGCCACCTAGATCAATCCCCCGTACCTGCCCACGGATGACTTCAATGCTATCCACATTACTGGCGGGAATACGATTGAGAATAGTGGAGATCAAATCCTGCTTGGCGCTGGGCCTGCGGTCGTTAATTAAAATATTCCCGGTGGCACCCCCAAAACCACGTTTGTCTTCACCTTCATCTATCTGAAATCCCGGCAGGACATTCACCATATCCAGTGCGGTGTTGGGTTGATAGCGTTGAAAGAAACTGGAAGGATATGCCACGATCTCATCATTACCACTATCTATACCAGTTTCATGCTCGTCCGCATTTACCTGACATATATATACAATAAGAACAAGACTGATTAATAGCTTGTAATAAAAATTGGTTTTTTTAATTTTGAACATGTTCGTCCGAATTTTATTTTTTTATGACTTTTATCCATACTACCTTACAGACTTGTTAAATAGTTGCAGGAATTATGAAAGCCAATCAAAAAAATACCAGGATTAGTTCTTTTTCTTATATCCTGGTTGGATTATTTCTAAATATACTCAATTCAACCTATGCAGTAGAGCTGGATGTCCCATACGTAGAGACACCGCCTGAACTGATTGATGTGATGATGGAGATTGCTGAAATAGGCCCTGATGATTATGTGATAGATCTGGGCACGGGCGACGGCCGTATTCTAATTGCGGCAGCGAAACGTGGCGCCAGCGGAACCGGCATTGACCTGGATCCCATTCGTATTAAAGAGGCAAAGCAAAATGCACTCGATAAAGGTGTAAATGATCAGGTAACATTTATAGAACAGGACCTGTTTGATACTGACCTTTCAAAGGCCACGGTGATCACCCTGTTTCTAAATGAAGAGGTCAATATGCGTCTTCGCCCCACTCTGTTAAAGCTGAAACCTGGGACAAAAATCGTCTCACATATGTTCGCCATGGGAGACTGGCAGCCCACACGTTATCAGCAGGTACTGAGAAACAATAATGGGAATTTTCTCATCCACGAAGTGTTTTACTGGGAAGTGCCTGAGAGTAACTAATTTCCTCTAAATAAATATCCGATCAATTTTAGAATAAAAAAACCAGGATATCTCTTTTGAGATATCCCGGTGAATTCGTTACTACTTATTCAAAAAAGTTATATTTAAATTGTTCATGAAATGTGAAAAATATAAAACCATGACCAAATATATATAAGTAATCAATCTAATTCAGAAAAGGCGGGACTTTTAATAGTTTATTAAATAATTTTTATTTCAAATTATTTTGTGAATATAGATTATGAATTCACTCCTTGCTGAAGTAGTTCATTTAGCGCATTTATGGTACGAATGTTGAAAAAATTAGAAGCTAATATTGATGCCAGCAATTAGCAATTTTATGAAATTATTTTAATTTTACTCACTACTGACTTCTGATGTGCTGATGTTTGAAGAGGTATCAATTGTCTGGAACGATACCGCGAGGTCCTCCATGCCAAGCCATCTAAAAAACCTGCCAAGATGAAACTTAATATCCTGCCAGAGTGTTCTGTTACTTAATGCATTAATTATAAATTGGTTATTTAAATTTTCCCCGGATTGTTCCTGGAGTGATTTATAAACGGATATACTTTCAGTATAGGAATCCATGAGGTCAAATATATATGCACCCTTTCCGTCCTGGTTTAGTTCCCGTTTGAAAGCATACTGGTCTTCCTGTGCAGCGATATGCTCTACCAGTTCCAGGGCAAGTTCAACGGCGTAGCTGGCTGCTACGGAACGCCCAGCCCGGGGGTTATCAAGCAATGTTTGTTTTATCTGGATATGAATCCCGTCAGCTTCCTGTAGATGGTTCAGCATATATTCATATTCTTCCACCAGGATCATCAAGTCTCTTCTTAACTGTATCAGGATCGGATCGGGCCATGATGTCATCTGTTTTCTACCCAGGGCGATATCGGCAATCTGTTTGCGTACATACGTAAGCATGACCGCTGCATTATCATTCTTGTTATCGATCATGAAATCATTCCACGCACCTTCGGTATGAGCATGGCTATTCCAGGAAAATAAAAATAGAAAAGCCAGAAAGCTCGCTAGAATGAAGTTTTGGTATGCATACATGGCCTTCAGCATGGTTGTTGCAAGCATCTGGTGGAAGTGAGGGGAAAAGGGTTGCCTGAATAATTCAGGCAATCCACCAGCTTATATAAATACTTTCTGAAATCGAGGTCATTCCGCAGCAGCAATGGGGTTGCCTTCTTCCTGCCAGACCAGCTCGCCATTAATAAATGTCATGATGACCTTATTATCATGGATTTTCTCATCAGACCCTGAAAGGTAATCTTTGTCCAGGACGATAAAGTCTGCATACTTCCCTGGCTTCAGGTTCCCGGTTAACTTGTCTGAGAACATGGAAAATGCCGACCAGATGGTCACTAGCTTTAGGGCCACGACGCGGTCTACGGCTTCAATAGGTGCTATGACCTCACCAGTGCGCTCGTTTTTACGTGTGACTACCGCCTGGATACCTTCAAAGCCCCCAAACTCCACGGCAACATTGACACCGGCATCAAGGGGAGATTTGATGGGGGCAATGATAGAACGGTCGCCGCCCAGGTAACGGTCCACAAAACCGGGTTCATCGTTGAATGCACGATGAGGGTCCACCACCAGGGTAAAGTTGTACTTCTTGGCAATATCAAACATACGTGGATCGGTACCCAGTAATGTCCCGTGGGCAAAGGTATGGCGCATGGAACGTACCCTCTCCAGGGTCAGATCACGGTTTACCTCCATGGCCTTTTCAACATACTCCGCTGCAGTGGCAATCTGCCCCGGCCCAATGCCGTGCATACCCACAAACCGCCAGCCGGACTGTAATGCGCCCACCAGGAGCGCGTTGGTGGTGGCCGATTCCACGTCCGGACAATTTTCCATACGGGGGTCTGAATAGGTCATAAAGCCTTTCATACAACCACCATTGACCGTATCACCGTCACCTTCAGAGCCAACTCCTCCTAGCCATAACCAGGGGTTACCGTCTTCCATCTTGCTCCATGAATATCCCCGGTCAGTATAGAAGGCCCTGACATGGGCATCGGTGAGGATGGGTTGGCGATGCTGCTCATAATGCCAGCCCAGACGCACAGGCAACTTGCCATCTTCTCTTAATAACAGGTACATGGCAGAGACCTCGGCGGCCTTGTCCAGGCGGGTCTCAAACTGGGTAACCCCTTGTGGCCAGAGATTACGTTTTACATGTTCTTTGAATGCCTGACCAAGCTCATATGGCGTTGGAGCACTGCCCATGGCCACGGTCTGAAAATGGGACCAGGGTGGTGAGGTAGTCATCACTACACGCTCTCCAACATTCTCAACACCCGGTACACTGGCTTCCAGGCCAGAGCGTAATGTGGGCCAGACTTCCATAATGTGGTTAATGGCTGTTTCGTTTAACAGCCGGGCTCGGTGACCAGCAAAGGATACCTGACTAAACGATAAGGTTAATAAACTGACTATTAATACTTTAGAAATAGTTTTGTAATTCATTTTTTTCTCCTGGCAAATATTTTTCCAGTTAGTGCATGTCTATTTTATTTATATCTCTAGAATTCAAAAGTAAATAGCTCTTCTACTATTGGATCCCCATTATCATTCTGACGAACGTAATACCAGACACCGGGATCTTTATCACTGATATGGATCCCGCCACCACTCATGAGGACGGCCGGGTTCTGGGGGATAATCTCACTGAGCTCATTGGTACCAATGGGGGCATCGGCCTCAGCCGGTGCACTCATCATAAAGGAAACAGAGCCCAGATCCGGGAAGGTTTCACCGTCCGGAAAGAGTTCAATTCCAATCCAGTCGGTAGGATTTACATCTGCTCGATCCTGTAACATGCCCACCGCTTGGGCAACCTTGGCCAGGGTCTCATCCGGAGTGGGCGCCACAATCAGGTTTATGTAATATCCAACCAGAGCTCCTGGGAGTTTAAACATTTCCCTGGCAATATCTTCCATAGATCCCTGGGGATGGTGGTGGTTGTTAACAAAACCTGGAAGCACAGTTTTACCCTTGAGGTCCATGATCTCGGTCTCGGGTCCTTTCAGGGCGAGCATATCAGCATTATTACCAATGCTGAGGATCTTGCCATCCCGCACTGCCATGGCCTGGGCGATGGTTCCCGGGTTACTGTTATATTCCTCATCATCCACAGTAATGATCTTGGCGTTATGGACAATCAGATCCGGGTAGTCCACCAGGATCCCCGGCACACTACCTTGAGCAAACAGACCTGGTGAGAAAAATAAGCTACCGGTAACAATACTCAATAATATTGTTTTAAATACGCGGTCTAAACGCATACGACACCTCCCCCTGAATTGTTATCCTTGAATGCATATTTGACAGATATATCTAGTTTCATCATTTATAAGCTTAAAAACCATCTGAGATATATCTGTTTTTACTTATTAACTGAGATTAAGAATACTCCTGCTTTATTCTGTACGTCAACGAAGAAGGAAGGAAAAACAGTCCTAGAAAAAAAGTAAAAAATATGCAAAATCAGCTAAATATCAGGCCTTGATACAACCTGTACTGTAATAACTCTATAAATAGTAAATAAATAAACCCGGTTGCACCGGCAGACAGAAGTAAGGACTGTTTATAGGACCTGCCGGCAGACAGTCTGAGGAATGCAAATACATAAAGAGGTATACCTACAAGAAATCCCAACAGATACAGGGATACAATAACAACACCTATCCATAAGATGCCTTTTAGTTCTTTAATGACTTTTTCATCAGGCCTTGCAAAACTAAAAGAAAATAAACTTTCCTGACCTGAATTGTTCATTGATTTCAGTTGTACAACGCATTCAATCAATGTCAGGCCAATAAATATCCAGCCAATAAACCTGGGAAAGATGCCACTGCCGCCACGATAATCATATGCTGTTACCAGTACCGATATAGCAAAAGCCAGGACGAGTAATGCTACGATTAATGCAGTTTTATGGTTAACCGGCTGTGCCATCGGGATGTTGCCTCTTTTTACGAAATGCCTGAATCATAGGTATAGATAAGGCTACAACAGAAAACAAAAACAGTACCAGTGCGGTCTTGTCCCTGAAAAACCCACTCCAGTCACCCTCAAACATAATCATGGACTGGGTATAGTTACGTTCCATTAAACTGCATAATACCAGTGCGATCACCAATGTGATCCTCGGGTAATCAAAGCGGATCATCAGGTATCCCAGTACGCCAAAGAATGCCGCAGTAAAAACATCACCGATGGTGTTATGGACCGCATACGCTCCCACTAATGAAACTGAGATAACAGAAGGAATTAAAATCCCTGAATCGATATAGGCAATACGTACCAGGTAGTATGCGGCGACGCAGATAAATGCGGTACTCAATATGGTTGCCTCCAGCATAGTAAGGATAAGCACAAAGATAGTGTATTCCCTTTCTATTAATAACATAGGGCCTGGGTTCAGACCATGCAGGATCAATACCCCTAAAAACAGAGCCATCTCAGCCGTTCCCGGCACACCAAACGCCAGGGTAGGAATAAGTCCTCCACCATCTTTGGCATTATTGGCCGATTCAGGTGCAATCACACCTTTAATTTCACCCTTGCCAAAGTTTGTATTGTCTTTTGTTATTTGTGAGGCAAATGAGTAGGACATAAATGAGGCGACTACGCCGCCTATACCCGGGACCGCCCCGATTAATGATCCAATGGCTGAACCACTGGCAACAATCTTCAGGTTTTTAAGGGTTGCCTTTATTCCCTGTAAGGTATCACTGAAGCGAATTTTTGATTGTGATCCCGATTCAGAGATAGACCCGCCTTTTACAAACAGCATTAACATCTCAGCAATAGCAAATAATCCAATTAAAACCGGGACGATGGACAACCCGTCCCACAGGTAATCCACGCCACCGGTATAGCGTTCAGTCCCACCGATCTCATCATACCCAACAAAGCCTATAAATAACCCAAGACAACCGGCAATCAGGCCGCGTAACATGTTGCCGCTGGAAACCGTCAATGACGTTAGCCCCAGTAAGGCCAGCATAAAAAATGCAGGGGGACCAAACCACAATACAATGGTCTTGGCAACGGGAAGTACTGCTGCCAGGATAAAGAGTCCAAACATACCACCAATCGCCGAGGCGGAGGCCGCCGCACCGATGGCCAGACCTGCCTTGCCCTGTTTGGTGAGTGGATAACCATCAAAACAGGTGGCTGCATTGGGTGCGGTTCCGGGGGTATTCAGGAGTATGGCCGTGACCGCGCCACCGGCTGATACCGCCCCCATGACCCCACCCATAAGCACGATAGCCTGTTCTGGTGACATTCCAAACGTTAGTGGTAACAGTAATGCAATAGCCGTGGCACCACCCAGGCCGGGGATGATGCCAAACAACACACCCACCACGACTCCCAGCGCCAGATATAAGAAATTGAGGCCGTCACTGAATAGATAGGAAATGGCAGTCAGTAACGGCTCTAACATTAGAATATTCTTTTAACCGATTTACAGTTGATTTGGATTGCTCAGGTTTGCCCTGAAGCCTTCATAATATTGAAAATTGTTTTCAATTTCCTGGGCGGCACGATCGCCGTTTAACGGGGCTACATCCATCTGTGCCTGCGTTGCTGCCTCAAGAAATTCCGGGTCTTCCATGGTTTGAAGAAAGGCCTCACGCAACTTGCCAAGTGCAACGGGATCCATGCCCGGCGGCCCGGCTAGAGAGCGTTGCACATTCAATGGCGTTAAACCCGGGTAGCCCAACTCACCAAACGTTGGTGTGTCGGGAAAATAATTACTCCTGTTGTCTCCAGTCACGGCAATAGGTCTTAGATTTCCTGACCTGACATACTGGTAGGCAGTAGAGATCGGACTGATAGTTGCATTTCCATCCCCTCTTACCAGGGCAACCAGTTGATCAGATGTTCCTGAATAACCTGTCAGAAATTTTGGATTCTTGCTCATCAGGCCCAGCTGTTCAGCAGCAATTTGAATGGCGGCAAGTACTGTCGTACCGTAACCTATTGAGACGAAGGTGAATTCATCCTGGGCGATAAAATCATCCAGTGACTGGATATCTGATTCGGCCTGTACCAGCAGAACATAATTCTGTGATTCAATTCGTCCAATCCAGCTCATCTCACGTAACTGAAAATCAACCTGTTCGCCAAGAATGGAAGGCAAGACCAGACCGGGCAGGTTGAGTATGCCAATGGTATAACCATCCGGGTCTGACCTGTAAACCGATGAGGTACCGCGCCTGCCACCGGTCCCCGGTATGTTTTCCGGCAGAATGGTGACATCATCACCCAGCTTTTCGGCAAAATGCGGTGCGAATACCCGAACCGTGGTATCAAATCCCCCGCCTGGGCCATAGGGAATCACGATTGAAATATTTTCCTGGGGATACTCCCCATTATTACTATTCCCCCCGCCACCTGAACAGGCACTTAATAACATTACAAGACATATATATATAAGAAAACGCATGACTTTTCCCTGGTTCAATGTTGTATCAGATTACGATAATTCCAAGTTAAATTGCAAACATATTCAAGCAAAACAACTGATATTTAACCATGTAATAATATAGTGTTATTACCAACATATCAGTAAATCTAATGCAGTCCCTCCACTGCATGGACGCGCCTGATTGACGGGTATTTTGGGTCAGGTTTTGCATCGGCATTAAAGTAAGGAATTACATCACCTTCAATGGCAACACGCTCCATGTGACGCAGGTTTGGATAATAATCATTGACCGCATAGTGCTGACACAAACGGTTGTCCCATATGGCAACCGTACCGGGACGCCATTTAAGACGAAATTGGTATTCGGGGACACTGGCCTGATCGTATAACAGGTCCAGTAACTTGCGACTTTCATAATCACTCATATCCTTGATACGTACGGTAAATTGTCGATTCACAAACAGGACACGCTGTTGTGTCTCCGGATGGGTAATGATGACGGGATGGGTCGGATTGGGGAACATGTCCTCCATTTTATGGAGTTCCTGTCGCTTTTCTTCGGTTCCTCTATACAGGACCCTGAAATTCTTGAAATCATGTATGGCCTCAAGACCACAGACGAAGTTTTTCATAGACTCACTCAGCCCATCATACGCCGCACACATGTCCGCCCATACTGTGTCTCCGCCCTGCGGGGGAATTTCAAGACAACGCAGGATGGTAAATTTTGTGGGTTTTTCCCTGAAGGTTAGATCTGCATGCCATACATCAGTTGAAAGCACTCGTTTATCCTTATCATTTTTAATGATCTGAAGTGCCGGTCTGCCTTCCCCCTGGGGTCGAAATGGATTGACTTCCAGTTCACCAAATTGTTTAGCCAATGCAAGATGCTGATCCGTATTAATATTCTGGTCACGAAAATAAATTACCTTGTAGGACAGCAATGCCTGGTAAACAATATTGAACTCATCAGTCGATAAAGGTCCTGATAAATCCAACCCTTTAATCTCGGCACCTATGGTTGGTTGCCTAGCAATAATATCAATATCACTCTGCGCCATGGATATTATTTAGATAAAAAACATGTAACCCTGATGCTACTCAGACAAGTTTTCGAAACATGATACAAAAATCAGTAGCCTTGCCACACAACTCTTAGTTGAAATAGCCACCATCCCCCCTTTTATTCCAAAGAATACGATAGACTAATTAATCGTGTCGTCCATGTATGGGTAAAAACAGATCATCGACCGGCAACTCTTCCTTGATGAAATATTGCTGTTTCATGTACTTCACGAAGGCCTCAAGTGTTGCACGGTTTTCCTCCACACCATAGGCCCAGAGCTTATCACCAAATATTTCATCCACTTCATGGAGATCATCATAAAGCCAGGGTAACATGTACCGTTGCGCTGCAGAGAAATACATCTTGTCTATGGCCCATTTTCTGGACTCCAGGAATGCCTTGAACAGGCTGCTGGCGATCCAGCGGTTCTCTTCATAGATCTCCCGCTTGATGGCAACCGTGTGCATGATGGGATGTATACCCGTTTCCTTGTAATAGCGTTTCTCCTCCTCCCTGGAGTTGGGAAACAGCCGGCCAACTTTATCGGGATCGGTACGAATGGAATCCGGTAATCTGGACCCGATAATGGCATCGATTTCACCATCGCGTAACATATCTGAAAGTGATTTATCCGAGGTATTCTGGACAATGTCTACCGGTTGCAGGAGATCTGGAACAGCGGGTGGTTTGCCATGGGTTCCTGCCTTCTCTACTGCTCCCTGTACCCATTGCACATTGGACAAATCAACACCGTAGACATTCTGCAAATCGCCCCGGATCCAGATGGCAGCGGTAATGGTATACAGCGGAACGCCTATACGTTTACCAGCCAGGTCCTTGGGTTCCTTAATGCCGGAATTCTTATTAATGGTAATAAACCCATGTCGAAACGCCTTGGATGGAAAAACCGGTAGGGCAACAAATGGACTATTTCCTGTTGAAGACCACACGACGTGCTCAGATAGTGATAATTCGGACATATCAAATTCCCGACTCCCCACCATACGATCAAAAATCTCCCGGGGTGCCTGGATTTCCATGTAATTGATGTCGATTCCCTCGACCTCGATTCGGTTATAGTGCAGGGCCTCCATACGGTCATATGGGCCACAGGCAAAGTTCAATTTTAATTTCGACATTGAATCATTCCTTTATCAATCTTGTTTTTTTTTTATGCGTGGAGCCAGTATACCAGCAGATAGTGAAATTGAATATTTATAGCCAGATTCTCCTTATTTTTTGAACCGTTTGGAATAACGGGGGCACAATAACTATACTTATACCGAAAGATTTTGCTAGGCTGGAATCCATAATGATTGTCAATTCCATTTAGACAAAATAAACGGTGAAGATAATGAATCAAACTATGCTCATCAGGATACTTTCTGTACATTTTCTAATTTTTTCTATTGGCTTTAATGCAAATGCACAGACCAACATCGCACCCAGTGCCGAGGAAACCAATCCAGTACAAGCCGGTGCAACGGCCCCGGATTTCACGGTCTACCAGGTAGATGGTGCGCCGTATGAATTCAAGGCCGGCAACCTGGAAAGGCCCACCATGCTCATTACCTTCAGGGGGGCTGGTGTCCCTACTGTAATGCCCATCTCCAGGAACTCAGAAATGTACTGCCGGAAATTAAACAAAGCGGGATTGACGTACTGTTTCTCAGTGGCGATCGGCCGGAAATTTTATACTCCAATCTGAAACAGGAAACCCAGGAGAGTATCGCCAACCTTGATTACACAATTTTGTCTGATGCTAAACTGGAGGCGTCCATGAAACTTGGTCTGGCCTTCAAGATGCCTGACAATACCCTGGCAAATTTTCGCAGCCGAAAACGGGACATAGATGATTCATCCATCGCTATCCATAATGCACTGATGATCCCTGCGGTATACATAATCAATACGGATGGGATCATCGCCTATGCCTATACCAATCCAGACTACAAGGTCAGATTACCGGCAGAGGACGTGAAGGCGGCGGCAGAGGAAGTGGTTAATGCGGAGCCGTTGTTTGAGCTGGGTCCTTCCAGTATGGATATGTAAGTATTAATCAAAATTGATCTTTTGCTTTTATACTTCGTTATCGCCTTCCTCAAATGCTCATTTACTGACATGTAAACTCCGCTTTTCGGAAGGCTCTGGCCTCGTCTAAAAGCAAAACCTCTAATTTTGAGGTGTGGCGGTCAAGTTAATTTATTATGAATAATATCGATTCTAATCCTATTTTGAATCGTCGTCGCCCTTGACCAGCATATGATTACACCCACACTTGGTGGCCCAGTATTCCCATGCCCGCCAGGTTTCCGGAGAATAGGGCTTGTATCCCTTGTTACGGGCATCGATCTCACCCTGGGACAGAGACTTGATATCTCCACCGAGACGAATGGCGGAAGATAAAGCCCGAGCATTCCTGGGTAAATAAACGGCCATCCTCACCGCTTCAATCAGTGAGCGTGCCGCCGAGGCAAATCCATGTCCGCGCATCAGGGCCACATTATTATCCCCAAGGGTCTTTGCCAGGTCATCGGCCTGGTCCATATTGGAAACCAGCAGGTTAGTGTCGCCAAACTTATCTGCAATATCCCACACGGGTACATTGGCACCGATAAAACTACCGGAATGAATGACAGGACGTAACGGTGTCCCATTGGCAATACCATAGGGCAGGATATCTTCGGCATGGGCATGTACGGTAGACAGTATTTCCGGGCGTGCTTTTAGAATACCTGCATGAATAAACCGTTCCAGGTATAACGGCCGCGATTCCTCATGGACCGGATTTCCGTCCAGATCCAGCTCAACGATATCTTCCGCCGTTACCAGTTCTGGTGCCAGGGACCGGGCCAGGAAGAAGGTGTTTGGGTTCTCCGGGTTACGGATACTGATATGCCCGTAGGCATCAACAACATTCTCATTTGCAAGGATACGGTTGGCAATGACAAGGTCATTAATCAGGCGTTCTTTCTCATTCATGATCAGGATGTCCTTCAATATTATTGTAATTATAGAAATTGAACTCAGGCTATATGGAGATGATTTTCAAGTCAAGAATGTGTCTGTTATCCAAAGTGTTAAAGATATTGCTTTTATTCAAGGAATATTCCGGAGGGGAAACGTTCTATTTACCGGAAAAAAGTTGACATCAAGATAGCCCAAAGCCAAAATCATCTATTCAGTTTGCTGTATTCTCTCTTTCAAACTATAACAACAAAAACCTTAAGGAACGATCTTGGCTGAAATAACACTTTCTGATGGCAGGACCATCTCATACCATGACAGTGGGAGCGGAAAAACACTACTGTTTTTACACAGTTTTGGACACAACAAGAACCTCTGGTATCCGCAGTTAACGCATTTTCATGCCCAGGGATACCGGGTGATTGCACCGGATATGCCCGGTCATGGAAATTCCTCTTTCCACCCTGAATCTCATACTGTGGACCTGATTGCCCAGTCATATATCGAGTTTCTGGAGAAGATTAATGTTGATAAGGCCGTGGTGGCCGGGATATCCATCGGCGGTTATATCGCCTTGAGGATGTGGGCCAGAGGGTCCCAGCTGATGTCCGGACTGGTAATGATTTGTTCCAAAGCCGAAGCCGACACGGACGAAATTAAGGAACGCCGGCGTGCCCAGATTGAAAACATTGAAAAGAATGGCCTGGAGGCCTTCGTCGAATTGACTGGTCCCAAACGGGTTGCACCAAAGACCGTTGAAGAAAAACCCTGGGTAGTGGACTGGATTAAAATGATGAATTACACCGTCAGTGCCGAGGCCAATGCCAAGACCCTTGAGGCCATGGCTATCAAGGAGGATGACACCCATACCCTGGCAACGATTGATGTCCCTGCCCTGATCCTCTCCGGGAGTGACGATATATTCATACCCAAAGACTGCCCGTACACTATGGAGAAGGGGATAAAGAATGCCACCCACCATGTGGTAGAGGATACCGGTCATGTGGCCAGCCTGGAAAACCCAATCGCGGTGAATGCCTACCTGGAAGAATATCTTAAAACCGTCTAATCAAACTAATAACACTAATAAGAGGTCTATCTTGAAATTACTAACCTTTACTACTGACAATAACTCAAAACAAACCCTTGGCGCACATCTGGGAGGAACCAGTATCATTGATATGGCAAGGGCCTATGAACTAATCAACAATGCCGAGGCACCGGACTGGTTCTGTTCCGTCAGCAATCTGCTGGATGGTGGGGAGCCCGCCATGGCCCTGGCAAAGGAAACCTTTGAACAGGCAAAGGGCCGAACAGATGATGGCCTGGTCCATGATATGGACAGGATCACATTCCATCCCCCTGCTGGCGACCAGGCGAAGATACTGTGTGTCACCATGAACTACAGTTCACACGCCCAGGCCAGCGGTAGTAAGCAATCAGATGAGCCCTATTTCTTCCTGAAATTTGCCACTGCCATGACGCCACACGGAGCCCCCATCTGCCATTCAAAGACCTCCCAGAAGCATGACAGTGAGATCGAGCTGGGTATTGTCATTGGCAAACGAGGCAAATATATCTCCCGTGAAGATGCCTTTGATTATATTGCCGGTTATACGGTCATTAACGACTTTACCTGGCGTGACCGTCGCTCCCTGACGGACGATCCCAATAGTGCCAGACTTCACTGGTTTACCCTTAAAAACCTGGATAATGCAGCGCCTATCGGTCCCTGGCTGGTAACCCGGGATGAGATCCCTGATCCCTACAACCTGGAAATCAAATTGACCCTGGATAATGATCCAGATCATCTCGAAGTGGGTACCACCGAGGGTATGATGCATCGTATAGACGACCTGGTTTACCACGCCTCTAACGGCCTTACCCTGCAACCGGGTGATGTCATTGCCTCCGGCACACCGCATCACGTTGCATTTGGTAAGGAAAGATGGCTGCAGGACGGTGATGTTCTCAGGGCCGAGATAACCGGAATCGGGGCACTGGTTAATCCCATTAAATCAGAATAATAAGGCCAGGTCTGATACATATAAACTTAAGAGTGAAGGTGAAATATTATGAACGAAGAAGCTAAAACCCAACGTGAAATCCTGATCCAAGACCTGCTAGAAAACAACTTCACAACGTTTTTTGTTGCGACCCATCCGAAATATTCCAAGAGCAATCCAGCGTTTCGCTTTACCCCATCACCGGTCAGTATCGCCATACCTTACTCATGGTCTTTCCAGGAGGCCCGTAAACGGCTGATGAAACTCAGTGATGTGTTAACACAGGAAGAGGCGGAGCGTCGCAATGTGAATTTTGTTAATCCTGCCTTGAAAGATTTCATGCCCGGTGCGGCATTGCCTTCCCTACGGGGCGGGATTCAAATGTTACTCCCGGGGGAGCAGGCCTTTTCTCACCGCCATTCGGCCAATGCCTTCCGGCTGGTACTGGAAGCGCCTGAGTCAGGTGCCTACACCATCGTTGAAGGTAATAAATTACCTATGCACAAGGGTGACATTATCCTGACCCCCAACTGGACCTGGCATGACCACCATAATCAAGGTGATTCCCATGTGATCTGGTATGACGGTCTGGATGTGATGCTGGCCTACTGGCTGGGCGGTGTCTTCTATGAAGAAATGAAAGACGTAGACAACGTGGAATACCAGGACGTTAAACATGAATGCAATGCCTTAACGGATACATTTGGGCCCGGTCTCATACATCGTCGCACCATGTACCCAGACAGGATCCCGACCTCAGATAACCCCCTGATTTACTATCCTTACTCCAAGGCCCGCCAGCATCTGGATGACCTGGCTGAACAGGGGCTGGGTAATGAATACGAAGGGGTGAGGATGGAATACGTCAATCCCTATAACTGTGGAACGGCCTTCCCCACCATGGAAGTTGCCATCCGTCGAATCAATGGTAAGTCCACTGTTGAAGCCATGCACCGCTTAGAGAACATTATTTATGTCACCATGGAAGGATCCGTCACATTTCACCTGCCGGACAACCAGACATTTACCACCCAGCCCCATGATGTAACTGCCATTCCATCATGGGTACCCTACAGCATCACCAATAATGAAGGTGAACCTGCCGTATTAACTTCGCAGTCTGACCGTCCGGTATTCAAGGCATTGGGATATTACACTGAAAAAGTAGCGTAATTCGCCTAACTAACGGTTTAAGCCAGCGTTGCGGCCCTGCTTCGCTGGCTTTTTTATTTAATAGCTTTAAATACTGTAAAATGAACTACATCAATTTAATGTAAACAAATATAAGTATGTAAAAAATGGAGTAAATGAATGTCCAAACTTAAAATGACGCTGGGTTGCTGGGGCTATGACAGGACCAATGCACTCAAGGATGGGTCAGTTATCCCAGACGGTATCGATCTGAATTTTCTCGACATGTCTGTAGAAGAGACCTTCTTCAGGATGTTACGCCATCAGGAGTTCGATGCCGCGGAGATGTCGATGTCATCTTATACGGTCACCATGTTTAGTGAAAACCGTCCCTTCATTGCCATCCCGGTTTTTCCGTCACGGATATTCAGACATTCTGCCATTTTTATCAATAAAAACTCATGTATTAAAGAACCAAAGGATTTAATCGGCAAGCGCGTAGGCTGCCCCGAATACCAGATGACCGCACCGGTTTGGATTAGGGGAATCATGTCAGATGAATACGGTGTACCCGTTGATAGCGTGCATTATCTGACCGGAGGTGAAGAAGAACCCAACCGCCCTGAAAAAATACCGTTGAACCTGCCGGACAACATTACAGTTGAACCCATTGGTAAAGATAAAACCCTGGCAACCATGCTGGAATGCGGGGAGCTGGATGCACTGTATACTGCCAGGGCCCCGCTGTCCTTTTACCGTGACGACTCTAACATACAACGCCTGTTTCCAAATTATCCTGAAGTTGAAAGGGATTATTTTAAAAAGACCAGTATCTTCCCCATTATGCATTGTGTCGTCATCAGACGTGACGTCTATGAAGCCAATCCCTGGGTGGCGCAATCATTGCTGAAGGCCTTTTCCCAGGCCCAGAAAATAACCTATGACAATATCTCCCTGACCGGCTCACCCATGGTCATGTTGCCCTGGGTGGTTTCGTTGATCGAAGAGGCGAAACGGACCATGGGAGAGGATTTCTGGCCCTATGGCTTTGAGAAAAACCGTGACACCATTGCGACATTTTTACGCTATCATTATGAACAGGGACTGTCCCAGCGGCAGTTACAACCGGAAGAGATGTTTGCCACTGAATCTATGGAATCTTTTGTTATCTGATATGAAGACTAAATTACTCAACCTGCTAGTATGTATATTAATTACCCTGCCCGGTGTGATAGTTGGACAGGAAAACCATGAACATGACCATGACATGTCATCCCCTCAAAATACAGATTCCATGGAGATGGAACACCACGATCATGCCGCCATGGGCCACAGTATGGCGGGTAACATGCAATTGCCCGGTATGGCTTTCACAAAAGAGATTAATGGCCTGCCAGATGCTGTTCCACCTCAGACCGTGACACTGAAAGATGGCGATACCTATACCATCACTGCAGAGTATGTAAAAAAACAGGTTGGCAACCATACCCTGAGAATGCTGGCCTATAACCGCTCAATTCCTGGACCAATACTCCAGATCGAACAGGACAGTGAGATACGGGTAAATTTCATCAATAAAACCGATATCGACCAAACCATACACTCTCATGGAGTACGCGTTGATAACCGCTATGACGGTGTACCTGATGTTACTCAGAATCCCATAGCGCCTGGCGAGTCATTTGAATATATATTGAAATTCAAAGACGCAGGGGTGTTCTGGTATCACCCACATACCCGGGAAGATTATGGCCAGGAAATGGGTTTATATGGAAATTATCTTATATCACCTGAAGATAATCACTACTGGAACCCTGTGAGCCGGGAAATCCCTCTGGTTATTGACGATATTCTAATTGAGGATGGCCAGATAGCAGATTTCTATAAGGAATTCACCAATTTTGCCCTGCTTGGGAGGTTTGGAAACGAATATCTGGTGAACGGGGAAAAAAACTACTCTCTGAATATCAATAAAGGTGAGGTCATACGATTTTTTGTCACCAATGTCTCCAACACACGCACCTATAACCTGACCATCCCTGGCGTCCAGCTCAAAGTTGTCGGTGGAGACCTAGGTAAATATGAACATGAATATTTTGCCGACAATCTATTAATCTCACCGGCCGAGCGAATCGTGGTTGAAGCTTTTTTCAGGGAATCGGGTGATTTTCAGTTAAGACATACTCAGCCGGACAACAAGGTCAACCTGATGAAATTCGTCGCCAGAAATGTTGCCCGTGAACAAGTAGAGGTAACCAACGCCTTCTACAGGTTGAGGCATAACAATGATGTTAAAATTGAATTTGCGGGAATGCGTAACCTTATGGATTCCCCGCCGGATAAGACTCTGAAGATGACTATCTCATTAGCTAATCAGGAAATTGACCATAGTGAACATGCTCACATGGATATGCAAATGGATTCACATGACCATACTCAACACGACACTTCACCCAATTCACTGACCAGGGCGTACCAACTAAATGCACCAGCTGAAAGCGTATTACAGACTGTTCAATGGGACGACCTTGAACAATCTGACCGGACCAACATCACCCCTGATATTTACTGGAAATTGATTGATGAAAAAACAGGGAAAACGAGTTCAGATATTGATGACTGGGTATTTAAACAAGATGAACTTGTAAAAATCAGATTAATTAATGATAAAAATGCCGATCATATTATGCAACACCCCGTCCATGTGCATGGACAGCAGTTTGTTGTTCTCGCAGTTGATGAAATGCCGAATAATAATCTTGTCTGGAAAGATACTGCGCTGGTTTTCCCGGGTCAGACAATGGACATACTGGTGAAAATGTCGAATACAGGTGAATGGATGTTACACTGCCACATATCTGAGCATTTACACGCTGGTATGATGATGAAGTTTAGAGTAGAAGATAAAAATGGTCATGCCAGTGGCGACGATTTTCGACACACATTAATGCATAATCATCATTGATTCATTAATTTTCTTCGATAAAGTGAGCGTTACAGTTTAATCCCGCGGGTAATTTAAAGTCTGGGTTTTTTAATTCCACCTGTACGCCAAATGTATCAACTATTAAGCAGGAAGAGCTTGATAAAACATATATTTCCGGACGCAATGCCGGATATATAAACTTTATACATGGTGGAAAACAATCCTGCTCGAAATCAATCGTAAGTTTTGAGCCTGCTGTAGGTGATTATTATATTTTTCCAGGTTGGTTACTTCACGGCGTAGAACCATTTAAAGGAATTGGGGAAAGACGATCTCTCGCATTTAATGCCTATATTAAAACCTAATAAAATACGAAACTTCAGACATTCCTGTAACCGGTTTAGTTGTCAAATAGAATTAATGATTACGCCTTGAATATTGAAAAATGCAAATAATAAAGACTATTTTCAATCATTAAAATTATTAACAGGAAAAATCAAGTTTCATCTGAATTGATACAAGGCATGCAAAACTTTACCAATATTTTATATCAAAGTAAGATGTCAACATATGAAAGATAAGAAGGTAATCAGAACATCCAGTGCCCGGATTCCAACTGTACACGGTGATTTTCAATTGTGCTATTACACCAATTCTGAGGATGACAAGGCACACCTGGCATTTTATATGGGAGATATCAGTCAATGCGAACAAGTATTGGTCCGTGTCCATTCGGAGTGTTTTACTGGCGATGTGCTGGGTTCTCAACGATGCGACTGTGGTGAACAATTAAATAACGCTTTACAAAAAATTGCTGAAGATGGTTGTGGTGTACTTGTTTATATGCGACAGGAGGGCCGTGGCATTGGCCTGTTGAAAAAAATTGAAGCCTACAATCTCCAGGATGCAGGACATGACACAGTGGATGCAAACCTGATGTTAGGGCACCTGGCTGATGAACGAGATTACACACTGGCTGCCAGAATACTTGATGACCTTGGTGTTAACTCAATAAGGCTGATGACCAACAACCCAACAAAAATTGACGCCCTGGAAAAAGAAGGTATCAATATTGTTGAACGCGTACAGCTAGAACCCACTGTTACTTCAGAAAATGCACGTTATCTTCTTACCAAAGTAGAAAGAATGAATCACATATTATCCGTGCAACCATCACAAGCCAAAACCGGCAAAAAGAACCAGCATGAACCTCAACCAACAGATTGAATGCTGGTTAACCTCATGTAAAGACGATCTTAAAAAGAAGGACAGACCTTTCATAACCCTTGCCTATGCCCAGGGACTGGATGGCAGCATCACGACTCGCCAGGGTAATTCATTGGGACTGAGTGGAAAACAATCTATACAATTAACCCACCAGCTACGCAGTTTACATGATGGTATTCTTGTTGGCATTGAGACCATCCTGGCAGACGACCCTAAGTTAACTGTCAGAGAATGGAAGGGCAATAATCCGCAACCCATCGTATTAGACAGCCAATTAAGACTTCCACCTACCGCAAAAATCTGTAAGCATCCTGATAAGACTTGCTGGATATTATCCTTGTCTGAAGACAAAGGTAAGGCCCATGACAATGCGGAAATATTGACATTTGAAAGTGAGAATCAAAAACTTGTTCCACTGGAAAAGGCCATGAAAAAGATTAGTGAAATGGGAATTACCAGCTTAATGGTGGAAGGTGGTGCAACTGTGATAACAGCATTCCTCAATGCAAAAATTGCAGATGTAGTGGTCATTACAATTACACCATGGTTGATAGGGGGGTATAAGGCAGTATCCAACCTTGGTGAAACCAGTCTCTCACAGCTTCCATCCTTGAATGGCCTTAACTATGGAATACTGGAGAAAGATATGATTATTTATGGAAGCCTGAAATACGGAGAAGTTTCAGCGTGTTAAGCAGGCAACTCTGGTTTACTGCACCTGGGCAGGTAGAGGTTCGAGAACATTCTCTACCTGACCTTCAAGCAAATCAGGTCCTGGTTGAATCTTTGTGCTCTGCTATTAGTACAGGTACAGAATTACTGGTCTTTAGAAACCAGCTTCCAGAAGGGATGCCTTTAGATACCACAATCGAAAACTTGAAATCCCAGTCAATAACGTATCCACTCCAGTATGGATATGCAACAGTCGGCATCATTCAAAATACAGGGGCAGCTGTGGACAGAACATTGATTGGAAAAACTGTGTTTGCTTATGCACCTCATGCCAGTCACTCCATCGTATCCTTAGACAATATAGTTATCCTGCCGGACGATATGAAAAATGAAGATGCTGCGTTTCTTGCCAACATGGAAACTGCGGTAAACCTTGTCCAGGATGGGGCCCCATTATTAGGTGAGAGCGTTGCAGTTATTGGTATTGGAACTGTTGGCCTGTTGACCTGCGCCGCGTTGGAAACCTTTCCTCTGTCAGGACTTTATGCCTTGGACAATATGGAATCCCGCAGAAAATTATTAACTGATAATGTTAACTGCATTGCCTTATCTTCTGATAAGGATGATGCAACCAGTAATATCAAAATATTATGCCCACAGGTAGGCCCCGACCCCGGTGTAGACCTGTGTATTGAGGTTACTGGAAACCCGGATGCACTGAACCTCGCAATAGAACTTTGTGCCTATGATGGCAGGATAGTCGTCGGCAGTTGGTATGGGAATAAATCTTCTGCTGTGAATTTAGGTGGAAAATTCCATCGTAATCGGCTGAATATTATCAGTAGCCAGGTAAGTACCATCTCGTCAAATTTACTGGGCAGATGGAACAAAAAAAGACGGCTGGAGTTCACCTGCAAAATGATAAACAAGATACGTCCAGGCAAATTTATTAATAAAAAAATCCAATTTGAACAGGCGCAGCAGGCCTATGAATTACTGGACAATTCTCCAGGCGAAATCACCCAGGTACTGCTGGAATATTGAATTACAGTTGTTGGAGATGACTATGTATAGTATTGCGGTTAAAAAAGATTTTATTGCCAATCATTTTCTCATTGGCGGAGACTGGGGACGTGAAAATGAACCCCATGCACACCATTATGTACTGGAAATACAAATAGATCATGACCAACTGGATGAACATGGATATCTAGTTGATATTGTGAAAATTGAAACCGAACTCAATCAAATCGTTGAAAAATTTCGGGATAAATTATTAAATGATTTTCCGGAATTTGACGGCATCAATACCAGCATTGAGCACTTTAGTCGAATTCTATGGGACAAATTATATGTTGCAATCCAACCTCCGGCACCCGGGGCTCTCACAATCAAACTCTGGGAAAATGACGATTGCTGGACGTCATATAAAAAAGAATACTAATTGACCGAATGCGAATTGGCTTTTTGATTTATGGTGATATCAATACCATAAGTGGTGGTTATCTTTATGATCGTAAAGTAATTGAACACCTCAGAAATGCAGGCGATGATGTCACCATAATCTGCCTGAACAGAAAAAAGTATTTTCACTCCATTGTATCCAACCTGCCGACTGACTTTATAAAAGAGCATGAACTTGACGTCATTATCGAAGATGAATTGACGTATCCATCACTATATCGGACCAATGAAAAATTAAAAAAACAAATACCAATCATTGGGCTGGTCCATTTGTTTCATAGCTATTCAATGCAGCCAGGACACATCAATTGGCTTTATAAAAAAATTGAAGGACGATATCTTAATTCCATCGATGGGCTCATACTGAATAGTAAAAGCACGCTTGAACAGGCGGAATCATTAATGGGCAAAAAACTGGCCAGGCATGTCATAGCATATCCGGCAGGAGATAATTTTAATCAGCATCAGGACATGTTTAATCAGCCAATAGCATACGATTTCAATGATCCGCTGAAAATCTTATTTATTGGCAATGTGATTAAACAAAAGGGCCTGCATAATTTGTTACATGCGCTTTCCATGCTCAATAAAAATACTTTTCAATTAACCATAACCGGTAACATAGATATGGAACCGGAATATGTACAATCAATCCGGGACTTAATTAAGCAATATCAACTATCTGACCGAGTTGAGTTTACCGGGCCATTACCAATAGATGTCCTACCGGATATTTATAGGCAACATCACGTTATGGCGCTGCCATCTGTAAATGAGGCATTTGGCATTGTGTATCTTGAGGCAATGCAGTTTGGTTTGCCGGTTATCGGTACCACCGCTGGTGGGGCAAAGGAAATCATACAACATGGCATAAATGGCTATCTTGTAGATGCTGGTAACACCGGTATGATCGCAAAATATATTAAACACTGGATCGAAACCCCCGATGAAATCTCTACAATGGGTAAACATGCCATACAACGCTACCGTCAACATCCGACCTGGGACATAACAGGCAATAATATACGTGAATTCTTAATGAGTTATGTTTAATACTGGAAAAAAATATGGTTGATGAATTATTTGACTATCCTGCTTACCTGTCAGCCAAAAAATCTATAGATGACAGAAGTCTTAACAGACAGGTGTCGTCAACTATGTGTCATTGGCTGCAAAAAAGACAAACACAAAAACACGAAATAAAGATTCTGGAAATTGGCGCCGGTATTGGCACTATGATAGAGCGTATCACTGACCAGGCTATTGTTAAAGATTGTTTTTATACCGCCATAGAACAGGAACCTGGATTCAAGGACTATGCTTTACAACGTCTCTCTGAAAGCCCGGAGTATACCTTGATAAACAAGGGCCAACTTTGGCAATTAACCACTTCAAACACGACTATAACAATTGATTGGTTAAGCGGTGATGGGCTGGACATTAATCGAATAGTAAATGAAACAGACTTTGATCTGGTGCTCGGTCATGCAGTTATTGATCTGCTACCCGTCCCCAAGTTCCTGCCAGACTTATTTAAACATCTTGAGCCTGATGGCGGGTATTATTTCAGTCTGAATTTTTCTGGCAAGACTGAATTTAGGCCTGCGCATATAGATGACGAAACTATATACAATGCCTATCATAAAGACATGGATAAACGGTTTAATAATATCGACTGGCTGGCCAGCCGAACTGGAGAAATATTGGGCGAATGGTTAATTGAGCAAGGTCATAATGTCCTGGCAACAGGTCCTTCCGACTGGAGACTGACCAGCCGCGACAATGGAGACGATATACTGTTCCTTGAAAACATTCTGCAAACCATTGAAAAGGCATTACAAGGGCTACCTTGCCTGGAATCATGGTTAACCGAAAGGCAAAGGCAGTTAGCGTCAAAAGAACTGAGTTTTACAGCTTCGAATATTGATTATTTTGGACTGATATGATCTGGCTTTTCCTGCCAGATTGTATTTCTCATTAAAGATTGAAATGCAAACATCCCGGCGCAGACTATGGCCAGGTCTCTGATACGAATAAATGCAATCATCCCCACCACATCAAATGTATTCAGCCCCAGACTGGTGAAAACCCAAAATATTGTGGCTTCAATTGTCCCCACCCCACCTGGCACCGGTAATAATAATGCTAGCCGCATGGCGATGACCAGAAACACAAAATCTAATATGGATAGTTTTATCTTTAAAAATTCCAGGACTAACCAGAGTTCCGCAAGCATCCCCACCCAACCAATAATTGAAACTAAAACAGTAGAATAAAATACCCCTGGTTTGCTAATAAAAAAACTGTGTGCGTCTTTGGAAACATTCTCCATATGTAATGTTAAAGACTTAATCCTCGGACTATGTTGCCAATGTCCTATCGCTTTCTTAAGCCGGCTTATAATTACACTGTCATGGGAAATCAGTAACCTCCCGAAGAGAAAAATACCTATAACCATAACGACACATATTATCAATGGGTAATACCAGACAGTGATGTCGGTATTTGAAAACAATATCAAAATGATAATACCGCAACACAATACGGAAAAATTTATCCATAACTCAAAAATCCTGTCCAGTGCGACAGACAAAAATGCCTTGTGTCCCAGGCAATTATCAGTTTTCCAGAGCCAGTATATCTGTAATGGCTCACCGCCAAACTGCGGTCCGGGTGTAATATAACTAAAAGACTGTCCAGCTTGCCTGATTAACAAAAGTTTTAAAAAACTGGTTTTAAAATCTATTCCATTATTAATGAGCAACCAACGGTATACATAAATTAAAATAATAATGAAATTTATACCACACCAGATACCCCATTGATGATATTCCAGGCCTTTAATCCAGGTCAGAGCTGATTCTATTGGCAACTGCTTAAGCATTAATATCAGCAGCAATAAGGCGCTGCCCCATAACAAAAGTAGTGTTGTGTTAGTGCTTTTTTTCATGCCCCGTCATACCGATTGATCCAGTCCTCGTCCCTTTTAAACAGGTTGAATCTACCGGTACCTAACATCATGATCCAGATATAAATGAATAACAGAGTGGTAACTACTAGAGAGGGGGCCTGGTCCTGAAATAACAATCCCATTTGTATTGCCAATATAGCTGCACCTGTCCTCCCGGCAATACCGCATACCATCATAAAGATTGCGATTGATGTGATTATCAATGTATTGAATGATGCTTGAATTATATTTTCATTGATCAGGTAAATGACCAGAATCAATGCTACCAATCTAAGACCTGGTAATAAGACATTTTTACCAATTGTCTTCAGGTGCTCCAGGTTGAGAGCTATACCGGTGCCTTGAACCAGGCTGCCCCTGACAATGCACCAGTCAATCAAAAATCCAATCAGTAATGGCAACATAAACGCTATCCCTGCCAATTGGGTAATGGGAGGCCTGAATATTGGCAGCAGAATTACAGCGACAAATCCCATTTGAAATCCCGCGATGGTCCTTCGTGAAATATTGGCCGATAACTTATTAACCTTCAGGCCGCGGTATGATCTCATGTAAATTCCAAATATAAAGAGATAATAGGCCATACTGACCAAAAGATAACTCCAGTGTAACTGACCATAGCTAACAGCCAATAAGGGCGCAATCAACAAACCAATGGCATCATAAACCGTATCAAGCTCGGCCCCCAATTGGCTTTGCATATGAGTAATTCGCGCCAGATATCCGTCAAGTCTGTCTATGATTGAGGCAATAAAATAAATACTACCGGGTAGCCAGATCAGGAGGCCTTCCGGCCAGGGTTTGAACAAAAATCCGGCCAATGCTGCGATTAATACGCCACGAAAAATCGTGGCTCGGTTGCCCCAGCCCAAATTTATATAAGTCGGTGATTTTTCATCAGGGCGGTTTAATCCAAGTCTGCTTATTGTTTGTGTAATGACTATTATTAGTGTAACTATGGACAAGATGAGCCAATGATTTGCAAACTCACTGTCTTCAATATTAAATAGGACGGCATATATAGTGAGCAAGAAAATAACTGCTAATGAATATATCAGTAAGATTTCTTTTTTGTAGAGAGTAAGCATTCAGAAATTCATATTCATCAATAACGTTCGTTATGAATGTGTTATATCACTATCTGCAGATAAGGCCTTAAAACACAATAACGACAATATCGCCAGGTACTGTGTTGACAGCCACCAACTGTGCCAGGCATTGAAGCTGACCATGGCAAAGCTTAAATAAATGACCAATGATGCAACACATGCCCCAGCAAATGCCCGGTCTTTTTGCTTGTAGGCATATCCCCAGAACATCCCGATTAAGCAGCAAAATAATATTACGCCTGGCAATCCCGCTTCCAGGCGAATTTGTAATGGAATATTATGAGGATGGACCTGAATTATACTTGTTGCATCTGCTCCTGTTAGTTCTTCTATTCTATTTGAAGTACCAAGCCCCCAACCAAGTATGGGCCTTTCATTAATTAACTCCACTGTCTTCATCCATATATCAAGCCGTTCTTGCCAGGATGTAGGTATTGATGATATGACCTGAAAATAATCAAGCTTCAGGAGATAAGACATTAATTGAGGAATAAATAGAATTATTAAGATTGAAATGACCGCTAGTAACATCACTCCCTTTCTCTTTAGTACCAGGGCTATACATGCTGAAATAATCGCAAAACAGACCGAAAGAATAGCAGCAAACATTGGATGGAATAAGAAAACCAGTAATGACAAAAGAGATAGTGTCATTAAATATTTCTTTTCATTTCGAAAATGATAAAAACAAAATGGCAATAACAGTGTATACAGGGCGGTGGCATGGTCCATAGGCTGGCCATAATTGTATCTTTCAAACCCTAACAGTTTCCGAAAAAACAGGGCCAGCTCATAACCACTGATATGTTCAGATATGAGTATCCCTGATATCAATATCATCAAGGCCAACAATATGTAATTATTAATCCCACTGGAAACGGTTTCACGCCAAAAACTTATGTAATAAATGGCCATAATTCCCAGCAGACCGGCAAGCCAAAGTTTTAATAAAATTTCCAGGCTGGTGATGGAGGATAAAGACCATAAAACACTTAAAGATAGCCATATTAAAAAGCCGATTAGTACAATGTTGGTTGGCCTGGATAATAATCCAGTTAATTGACGGCCTCGCTGCCTCCAGATTATTAATAAACAACATATAATAAAGACAGGAATTATCATCCCACCGGCAAACAGTGTAACCAAAAAACTGCCATAAACCAGATAGATGATTTGCTGTGGAAGCGATATTATCCTGGAAGACAAATAAAGTTTTTCCCGTAATGTATTGGATCAACAGAATTCATTTTTTTAAATTCATTATCTGTATAAATATAAACTTCGTATCCATAGTCCCTTAATAAAGCCAATGTTCTATTTTCACGCTTTTCTTCAGGATCCCCAAGGATCTCAACCTGGAAGACCGGTCTTTGTGATCCAATTAACTGTTCAGCCCCTTGCAAGACACTATACTCATGCCCTTCCACGTCTATCTTTATGAATCCCACATTTTCAAACCCCATTGAATCAAGCGTCACTGTGTCAACCAAGTGCGTCTGATAGGACATCTCTGAATTGCTTAGTTTATCAAACGATGCAATATTCATTTGTTTTCGACCGTATTTTACCGGGATATAAAAAGGAAGTTGAGAATTTGTATTGGATACGCCTTTGTTAATAACGACCACATTATCTGCAACTGCTTTCATTAGAAAATCAGCAAATAATTCATGTGGTTCAAAGGCAATCACATCCCTGGCGTACCTGGACAGAAAATAGGTGTACAACCCCGTATTCGCCCCAATATCAATGGCCGTTTTATCTCTATCCAAAATCTCGGGCAAGATCTCTAATTCTGTTTCCTGAGATTTATCTGCCCTTCGATACTTGTTCTGCGCACTGAGTCGAAGATAAATCTTTTTCGGCAGAACATGAAATTTCAAGAATTCTTTAAACCTGGTCATGTTGAATATTCCAACTCTGCCATAATTGGGAGATGATCGGATGCCCAACATGCAGAAGTAACAGTCTTAATGTCCAATACCTGAAATTCTTTTGAGCACAGAATTCGGTCAAGTGAGAGTAAAGGGAAAAAAGAAGGAAAACTGCGAGACCTATTATCTACCTGAAACCTGCCAGCAAACAACTCATCCAACTGTCCCGGCCACCATTCATTAAAATCACCCATAATAATGGTAGGAATTATATCCGAAGTGCCTATGATGTCCTGCAATTTGGTTAACTGCCTGGCTTTATCACCAATACCCAACCCCAGATGTATGGCCAGTATTCGGACCTTTGTCATAGCCAACTGCATAATTGTCTCAATGACTGCCCTGGGTTCTCGCTTATATACTGAGACATCGTGTATGAATTGATCTTTCAACGGATATTTACTAAACAGCACATGACCATACTTGCCCCGTTTATCCTTGATGGTCCATGCATGACAACAATAGTCTCCAGCCTGTTTTTTCAATCTCTCCAATAAATCAATGGATTGTGCACTCTTGGTCCTTAAATCCACCTCCTGTAAGGCAACAATATCCGCATCTATTTTATCAAGCACATTAACAATACGTTGAATATCATGACGAAAATCTATACCAACCCGAAGATGAATATTCCATGTCAAAACCCGTAATTTTTGTTCTGCTCTAGTCATATTATTTAAACTTTAGCGGTTTGAAGGACCAGTCGCATAGTAATTATTATTGTTTATATATGTGCAAGATAAGAATCCTGACTTATATATTTCACTTCTCACTAGTTGAGACAATATCCTTATATTTGATGGCGCCCATTCAATCTGACCATTATGATATCAATTCAATCTATTACGCTCTGATAACTATATTTTGATATAGTTTAGTATACATAAAATTAATCTGGGTCCGGGCATATGACAATCATTCTTTCAAACGAAGACGTTAATGAGCTCCTTTCTATGTCGGAGTGTATTGATGCCCTTGAGGAAGCCTATAGACAACTGGCGCTTGGAATTGGCGTAAACCGTAGAAGGTCAGATTCTGTTGTTCAAGGTATAAACCCGGATACGTTCTACAGTCTTAAATCCATGGACGGAATTGTGCCGGGCTTGGGCGTTGGTGCCGTTCGAATTAATTCAGACATAGTCTCCTGGCCCATGCGAGACGGTACTGTCAGACGGGAGAAAATCCCTGCTGCGCCAGGAGATCGATGGGTCGGTCTGGTGCTATTGTTCAGCATAGAGACAGGTGAACCACTGACCATTTTCCCAGATGGATATTTACAACGTTTGCGGGTCGGTGCGGCCAATGGACTCGGAATTAAGTACCTGGCCCGGGCAGATGCCAAAACCATTGCCCTGTTTGGCAGCGGTTGGCAGGCCAGCGGCCAGGCCATGGCAGTTACAGCGATGAGGGATGTCCAGCAAATACGCTGTTTCAGCCCCAACAAATCAAACAGGATACGTTTCTCTAAAGAGATGAGTTCAACGCTAGATATTGATGTCATACCTGTTGATATACCTGAGCAGGCAATTCATGGTGCGGACATCATCCTTTGTGCGACAAACTCAATAGATAATATTCTGGATGACAAGATGATAAACCCTGGGGTCCATATCTCATCCATTAAACCTTCTGAAATCGCTGTTTCGGCCATTAAGAAGTCCGACCAGGTCATATTACATACGCATGATGATAAACCCATGCATATAGTACCTCCTGGCCTTAAGGTCCCTGATCAAAAACAGGATAAGGGGTGGGGAATGATGGGTGAAGTGGACTTCAATGCCATGACCACACTGCCGGAATTGATCGCCGGTAAAGCTGATGGTCGACAATCTGATGATGACATAACCTGTTTTTTAAATAATCTGGGCATGGGCTACCAGTTTGCAGCAGCCGGTGGCGCGTTCTACAAAAAGGCAAAGGCTGCGGGCCGGGGACATGAATTACCAACTGAATGGTTTACCCAGGATATACATCCATAAACTGTATTTTTACATTTGTAATTAAATTACGAGTAACACCAGCTTGAGAATATCCTAGGTCGATCCCCAAATATCAATAGCTACTTCTACCAGGCGCTTTAATTTTTCCAGTTGTTGTTCTTCATCCATCACACTATTTACAGAACTGGCGAACCCACACTGGGGTGAAATACATAACCTGTCCAGGTCTACAAACTGGGCGGCCTCCATAATCCTGGATTTTAAATGCTCTGCCGATTCCAGTTCTGGTGATTTTGTGGTCATTGCCCCAATGACGACCATTTTATCTTCCGGCAATGCCTTTAATGGCTCAAAGGAGCCGGCACGGGGACTGTCGTATTCCAGGAAATAAAACCCGGTGTGTAATTTTCGAAAGAGTTTTTCGGCGATGTCATCGTACCCCCCTGCGGCCTGCCAATGCCCCTGCCTGTTTCCTCGACATAAATGTATACCAACTGACATACCTGCAGGTGCACTGTCGACCACGGCATTGACAGCATCTGTATAAACCTCTAGAAGTGTCTGCCAGTCATCACCACGTTCTGCCAGCCCCTCCCTGATTGATGGGTCGCCCAGCTTGGCAATAGAGGTTTCATCTAATTGTACATAACTACAACCCGCTTGATGCAAGGATTTTAATTCGGCAGCATAGGCATTGGTCAGGTCACTCCAGAAGTCATTTAAGTCTGGATAAATATCCTGGGAAATATTTTTTCGACCGGCTCGATAGTGAATGTAGGCCGGTCCTGGCAAGGTCATTTTTGGTAAGCCGGTGCTTGTATTTTCGGCAATAAACCGGTAATTGTCTATATTTGTGGGTCCCGCCCAGTGTATTTTATCGACAATCTTTGGGGTGCGTTGCCCTACCGTGCTGCCTGTATCATTCTTATATGTCCAGGTACCACCTACATCGTCCATAAATTCGAACCCGGTGATTCCGTGGGTGGTGAAACTTTCAGAATATGTACTACGCCGAATTTCACCATCTGATACTATCTTGAACCCAAGCTCTTCCTGTAGAGATATAATTCTTCTTATTTCGTTATCCTCGATATCCTTGAGTTCTGGTTCTGATAAACTTCCACCATCGAATTCATTTCTTGCGTCCTTTATCACCTGAGGACGGACCAGGCTACCAATTAATTCAGCCCTGAAAGGAGGTTCATTACTATAATTTGTCATAATTAAATTCTCATTAAATGCACCAAAATTTAGACTGAAGTTACTAATATATTTTCAAAATTAACCTAATTCACGGGATACTTAAGACACCCGTTATTCAAATATTCAATGATATTATCAACCACGCACTTGGCCATTTCCTGTCTGGCCTCAAATGTCGCAGAGGCAATATGAGGGGTAATAATACAGTTTTGTAAAGATAACAATGGGTAGTCATTGGATACTGGTTCAGGTTCCGTTACATCAAGACCTGCGGCAAAGAGATCTCCATTTTTTAATGCCTGATATAGATCGTCATGATTCACCAACCCGCCTCGAGATGTATTTATAAAGATTGCTTGAGTATTCATTAAATTAAAGAATTTTTTATTAAATACCTGATAATTTTCACTGGTTAATGGCGCATGTACAGAGATGAAATCTGATCCTGCCGCTAATTCATCGAAACTTACCAGCGTTGCATTTATCTCAGCCGCCTGAGGATGTTCACCTCGATTGTGATATATCACCTCCATTGAAAATGCCTGATGACATAATTTTGCAAAGTAAAATCCAATTCTACCCATTCCATATATACCTAATGTTTTATTTGAAACATCCGGACCCAGGAATCCTAGTGGCTCCCAGTCCTTCCAGTTATTCTCTAAAATATTTACTATGGATGGTTTAAGTTGCCTTGATGCAGCCAGCATCAAGAGTAAGGTATGATGAGCAGTCGCTTCAGTTAATACCCCCGGTGTATTGCCTACTAAAATTCCTCTTATATTACATTCTTCAATATCAATGTTGTTAAATCCCACAGCATAGTTTAATACCAGCTTTAAATTTGGATAATTTTCAAGAAAGTCGTAATCAACCTTGTTTGACAACATGGTAACCACGATATCGACCTCAGAATTATCAGGAGCTGATCCTGTATAAATATCAAAATCATGTTCACTGTCTTTCAGAGTTTCACTAAAATAAGGGTGAATTTGTTTAAAACAAAGTATGCTCATAACAAATAAATTAACTATATTGCCTCTATGATAAAAAAACCCCTGACACACATACCAGAGGTTTTAATATAAATCAGTATTTATTATATAAATTTTATTGTATTAACAATCGGGACGAAGGGCGCCATTAATTAAATTCAGAATTAGATTGCCTCCCTTTGCTGCCCCCACTTTATCGTCACTTGCGACATTAGCGTCATTAACAAAAATTTCTGGTATCCCAGTTCCATTTGTGGGCACATCACCGTTTAATTCTACAATACGTCCATCGCTACAAACATCGATGAGAATTGAATCAGGTTTTGTATCACGGTTTGGTTGCGAAAAAGTCACAGTACTAAATATCATTAAGTTTATTAATAATATAACTGGAAATGTTTTCATAATATTGTCCCCCGGGAATAATAGAATATCTCCAATAGTAATAAACTTTAAATCTTCAATCAAAAAAAAAGCCCCGACAAGCGGGGCTTTTTGGTATTTAAAAGCCTGGCAGTGACCTACTCTCACACGGGGAGACCCCGTACTACCATCGGCGCTAAGCAGTTTCACTTCCGAGTTCGAAATGGGATCGGGTGGTTCCCACTTGCTATTGCCGCCAGACAAACTGTTTGATACCGGGGACAGACTTAAGTCTGTCCCCAATATCGAATTCGAAAAGCTGATTACGTAATGCAGTCACATAAAACTGTTTGAGTGTTATATGATCAAGCCTCACGGGCAATTAGTACTGGTTAGCTTCATGTGTTACCACACTTCCACATCCAGCCTATCAACCTCGTAGTCTACGAGGGCCCTTCAGGGACCTTAAAGGTCCAGGGAGATCTCATCTTGAGGGAGGCTTCCCGCTTAGATGCTTTCAGCGGTTATCCTTTCCGAACATAGCTACCCGGCAATGCGATTGGCATCACAACCGGAACACCAGAGGTTCGTCCACTCCGGTCCTCTCGTACTAGGAGCAGCTCCTCTCAAATCTCCAACGCCCATGGCAGATAGGGACCGAACTGTCTCACGACGTTCTAAACCCAGCTCGCGTACCTCTTTAAATGGCGAACAGCCATACCCTTGGGACCGGCTACAGCCCCAGGATGAGATGAGCCGACATCGAGGTGCCAAACACCACCGTCGATATGAACTCTTGGGTGGTATCAGCCTGTTATCCCCGGAGTACCTTTTATCCGTTGAGCGATGGCCCTTCCATTCAGAACCACCGGATCACTAAGACCTACTTTCGTACCTGCTCGACGTGTCTGTCTCGCAGTCAAGCACCCTTATGCCTTTGCACACAATGCGCGATTTCCGACCGCGCTGAGGGTACCTTCGCGCTCCTCCGTTACTCTTTTGGAGGAGACCGCCCCAGTCAAACTACCCACCATACACTGTCCCCGACCCGGATAACGGGCCTAGGTTAGAACCTCAAACACACCAGGCTGGTATTTCAAGATTGGCTCCACGCAAACTGGCGTTCACGCTTCAAAGCCTCCCAGCTATCCTACACAAATATGTTCAAAGTCCAGTGTAAAGCTATAGTAAAGGTTCACGGGGTCTTTCCGTCTAGCCACGGGTATACGGCATCTTAACCGCAATTTCAATTTCACTGAGTCTCTGGTGGAGACAGTATGGCCATCGTTACGCCATTCGTGCAGGTCGGAACTTACCCGACAAGGAATTTCGCTACCTTAGGACCGTTATAGTTACGGCCGCCGTTTACCGGGGCTTCGATCAAGGGCTTCGCCGAAGCTAACCCCATCAATTAACCTTCCGGCACCGGGCAGGCGTCACACCCTATACGTCCTCTTACGAGTTTGCAGAGTGCTATGTTTTTAGTAAACAGTCGCAGCCATCTGGTTTTTGCAACCCTCTTCTGCTCGGGCCGCAGGGCCTTCACATACAAAGGGCACACCTTCTCCCGAAGTTACGGTGTCATTTTGCCGAGTTCCTTCACCAGAGTTCTCTCAAGCGCCTTAGGATTCTCTCCTCACCCACCTGTGTCGGTTTGGGGTACGGTCACTTGTAATCTGAAGCTTAGAGGTTTTTCCTGGAAGCATGGCATCAATCACTTCGCTCCCTTAAAAGGGTGCTCGTCATCACATCTCGAAATTATGTCCCCGGATTTGCCAAAGGACACTTCCTACTTGCTTAAACCGGGACATCCAACACCCGGCCGATCTAGCCTTCTCCGTCACCCCATCGCAATTACAAGCGGTACAGGAATATTAACCTGTTTTCCATCGACTACGCCTTTCGGCCTCGCCTTAGGTACCGACTCACCCTGCGCCGATTAGCGTTGCGCAGGAAACCTTGGGTTTTCGGCGTGCGGGTTTTTCACCCGCATTATCGTTACTCATGTCAGCATTCGCACTTCTGATACCTCCAGCATGCCTTACAGCACACCTTCACAGGCTTACAGAACGCTCCTCTACCATGCATACAAGTATGCATCCGCAGCTTCGGTATACAGCTTGAGCCCCGTTGAATCTTCCGCGCAGGCCGACTCGACCAGTGAGCTGTTACGCTTTCTTTAAAGGGTGGCTGCTTCTAAGCCAACCTCCTGGCTGTCTGTGCCTTCCCACATCGTTTTCCACTTAGCTGTAATTTTGGGACCTTAGCTGGCGGTCTGGGCTGTTTCCCTTTCCACGACGGACCTTATCACCCGCCGTGTGTCTCCCGTGATTGCACTTCCTGGTATTCGGAGTTTGCAATGGTTTGGTAAGTCGGGATGACCCCCTAGCCATAACAGTGCTCTACCCCCAGGAGTGAGACACGAGGCGCTACCTAAATAGCTTTCGAGGAGAACCAGCTATCTCCGGGCTTGGTTAGCCTTTCACTCCTAGCCACAGCTCATCCGAATCTTTTTCAACAGATCCCGGTTCGGACCTCCAGTAGGTGTTACCCCACCTTCATCCTGGCCATGGCTAGATCGCCCGGTTTCGGGTCTACTCCTAGCAACTAATTCGCCCTATTCAGACTCGGTTTCCCTACGCCTACCCTATTGGTTAAGCTTGCTACTAAGAAGTAAGTCGCTGACCCATTATACAAAAGGTACGCAGTCACCCCCGAAGGGGCTCCCACTGCTTGTACGCACACGGTTTCAGGTTCTATTTCACTCCCCTCTCCGGGGTTCTTTTAACCTTTCCCTCACGGTACTAGTTCACTATCGGTCGGCAAGGAGTATTTAGCCTTGGAGGATGGGCCCCCCATATTCAGTCAAGATAACACGTGTCCCGACCTACTCGATTTCATCATGGAATGATTTTCATGTACGGGGCTATCACCGTCTATGGCCGGACTTTCCAGACCGTTCCACTAATCAATCCATAACTTAAGGGCTGTTCCCCGTTCGCTCGCCGCTACTAAGGGAATCTCAGTTTGATTTCTTTTCCTCCGGGTACTTAGATGTTTCAGTTCCCCGGGTTCGCTTCCAGTACCTATGAATTCAGTACAGGATATCCTGTAAACAGGATGGGTTTCCCCATTCGGACATCTCCGGATCAAAGCTTATTTGCCAGCTCCCCGAAGCATTTCGCAGGCTATAACGTCCTTCATCGCCTCTTGCCGCCTAGGCATCCACCGTGTGCGCTTATTCACTTGACCATATAACCTCAAACAGTCTTTTACTCGATCTTTTATCCGATTACTTCGTTACATTTCCTCGCTCGGTCAGTTATGTACTGACATGTACACTCCTTCCCTCGCTCGTCATGTGCCTCGTACTCGAATAAAACCTCTTCGTAAACTAGCTCAGATTTATATCTTTGCTATTGCTCCTTGCTGAAAATCACAACTTACCTGGAAATATCTTGGCTAAAAGACATAATCAGTGTCGTAATTTCATATCCACCTGCCCGGCCCTTTTGTAAACCGGTGAAGTGGTTACAGGTTTTACTGACATGCACTACGTTTATACCCGAATCGTGTCCTAAAAAAGACCGATGGACACGATTCTGCAAGACAATTGGAGTATTGTCTTGCGGCTTTTTTTTACATCAGCTTTCCGAATTGTTAAAGAACAAACAACCGGCGATTTGCCGGTTTCTAGCCAGAAAGGCTATAAGCAACAGTCATCTTACGATGGCCGTTGCTTATGACCTTCAAGGTTTGGTGGAGCCAGTCGGGATCGAACCGACGACCCCCTGCTTGCAAAGCAGGTGCTCTCCCAGCTGAGCTATGGCCCCTTTACTTCAGTGAGGAGTGAGGAGTAAGGGGTGAGGTGTTATTTTCCTCACTCTTCACTCCTCACGCCTCACTAATTTGGTGGGTCTGGGAAGATTTGAACTTCCGACCTCACCCTTATCAGGGGTGCGCTCTAACCAACTGAGCTACAGACCCGAGTTAACTTGTCTATTTTCCGTCATGCATCACTCT
>JAYPQE010000003.1:1577500-2524515 GCA_038131795.1 Candidatus Eutrophobius brisbanensis
AACCCAGGACCTGGGTGGCAAAGGCCTCATTTATTTCAATAACATCCATTTTGTCCAGACCTAATCCTGACCGTTTCATAACAATATCCGTGGCAGGAACCGGACCCAGCCCCATCACCCTGGGTTTCACACCTACTACTGCACCGCAAACAACCCTGGCCCGCGGTTGCAATCCGAGTTTCTCTCCTGCCTCCTCATTACCGATTAATAGTGCAACTGCGCCATCATTGATCCCTGAGGCATTACCAGCAGTAACGACACCTCCTTCAGACACAGATTTTAAAGTTGATAACTTTTCCAGTGTTGTTTCCGGTCTTGGATGTTCGTCTTTATCGACCATTACCGATGGGGCTTTACGGCTGGTGCCTGGGACTTCAACCTGAACTACTTCGTCATTGAAGAATCCATTTTCATATGCTCGCTGGTATTTCTGTTGTGACCAATAGGCAAACGCATCACTGTCCTCACGGGAAATACCAACATCTACAGCGATATTGTCTGCTGTTTCACTATTGCTATCATCACCATATTGATTGATTAATTTATTATTGGGAAAGCGCCAACCCAGAGTAGAGTCAAACATTTTCTGGTTTCTATCAAAACCAGCTTCGGCCTTCCCTAATACCCAGGGTGAACGGCTCATACTTTCAACCCCACCGGCAATCAAGATATTTCCTTCACCGGTTCGAATTGTTCTCGAAGCATCCAATACGGCAGAGAGTCCGCTACCACATAGCCTGTTTACAGTAATGCCACCGGTCGTTACAGGCAGACCTGAAACAAGCGCAGCATTGCGGGCAATATTCCGGGAATCTTCACCTGCCTGATTTGTACAGCCGGCGATAATATCTTCTATTAGATCCGTTGATATATTATTTTTATCGACCAATTGCTTAATTGCTATAGCTAATAAATCGTCTGGTCTAACTTTGGAAAGTACCCCCCCATAGCGGCCAAATGGCGTACGAATTCCATCATAGATATATGCTTCTGTCATTTACTGCCTCCACGTACAAATTGGGGTTCATTGTGTAATAGAGACAGTCCAAGCTGAGCACGTCTCCTCAACCACAGACTGGGTCGATATCTCATATCTCCATAGATCCTCTGCATATTTTCGAGAATCTGAATTATATTTTCTGTACCCAACTTGTCCCCTAGTTCAAGCGGCCCTTGAGGATACCCCAGGGCCAGTTTCGCAGCTTTATCAATGTCTTCAGGATCAGCTATGCCCTGCTGCGCAATATCACAGGCAATATTAATGATCGTTGCGATAATACGCTGGGTAACAAAGCCCGGACTATCATTAATGATAGAAACAGTCTTATTATTCTTTTTAACCATTGTTGCAACCTGATGAATGACATCCTCTCTGGTTGCCGGACATCCCATCAGAACAATTCTACAATCTGATTCAAATAAGGTTTCAATTCCAACCGTGTTTTCGGCAACCAAACCTTCGTGAACGGCTGCTGTGCTGACATCACCCCCCAGGGGCGCCACGATTGCAATACTGTTTTCACCCGGTTTATCATTTCCATCTAATTCGCAACCTGATGCTTTAATCAGGCCACAAATTTTCTCACGCCAAACGGTATCGCACTTATACGAGACCCAAAAGGTGGAGGTGATTGAGACTTCCGGGGTATCTGGCTGTGGCACGACCTGTTTTTCATTGCCATCATATTTATAGAAACCTTCGCCAACTTTACGGCCGTACAGTCCCGCCTGACACCTTCTTTGTTGTATTGATGTTGGCCTCAATCGTGGTTCCTGAAAATATTGCTGGTAAATCTGCTCGGTTGCAGGGTAGGTCACATCCAGACCAGTGAGATCCATCAATTCAAATGGCCCCATGCGAAAACCACCACACTCACGTACAATAGTATCGACAGTCTCAGGTGATGTAATATTTTCCGAGAGTATTCTTAGTCCTTCTGTTACCAGTCCTCGACCACAATGATTCACCAGAAACCCGGGGGAATCAGCGACAATAACCGGACTATGACCAACTCTTATTGCCAAAGATCCGAGCTGTTTTGCCGTCTCATCAGAGGTTCTAATCCCCTTTACAACTTCAACCAGTTTCATTAACGGGACCGGATTAAAAAAATGAAACCCTGCAATACGCCCTGGTGAGTCACTTGCTGCAGCAATAGCCGTCACTGAAAGTGAAGATGTATTGGTGGCCAGAATGCAATCAGGACCGACTATTTTCTCAAGGTCTTCAAACAATGACTGCTTTATTTCCAGTTTCTCAATAATGGCCTCAATGACAAGATCACACTCTGATAATTGATTGAGATCATCTGTAACCTTTAGACGCTCACTGGCAGCTTGAAAGGCATCTTCAGCCATC
The DNA here is from genome assembly GCA_038131795.1 of Candidatus Eutrophobius brisbanensis. GTDB lineage: Bacteria > Pseudomonadota > Gammaproteobacteria > Eutrophobiales > Eutrophobiaceae > Eutrophobius > Eutrophobius brisbanensis. Next base: position 1,579,860 of record JAYPQE010000003.1, read on the forward strand.
TTGCCCTTCTCAACCGCCCGTTGCAGCATTTTCACAGCAAAATCCCTTGCCTCCTCACAAACATTTAACTCCATGTCCATTAGTGTTACATTCAGACCTGATGCAGCACATATCTGGGCGATACCCCGCCCCATTACGCCGGCACCAATGATGCCAACATGAATATTATCTTTCGTAAAATCTTTCATATTACTAATATCTGATATTGTTTAATTGATTTTTAGAACAATCTTTCCGGTTTGACCATAAGCTTCCATTAGTTTGTGTGCCTTTATGACATCATCAAATGCTAATACTTCACCAACAACTGGTTTCACTTTCTTCTCTGAAATAAATTTCATCATATCTTTAAATTCATCAAAAGTTCCCATGGTGGTTCCCTGTATTCGAATATGCCTGAAGAACAGTTTGGCCATCTCCAGACCTGCTGTTGGATTCATTTTGGTTGCGCCAAAAAAGACAAAACGACCGCCAGGTTTTAGCGTGCCCAATAATTCATTCACTGAATCACCGCCACTGCTATCAATGACAACATCAAACCCGCCCACTTCCCGGGCCAGGTTTTTATAGCAATTCTCATTATTGTAATTTACGCCGTTAACTGCACCCAGTGATTGTGCCCAGGCAATTTTTTCATCACTTCCACTGCTGACATAGACTTCAGATCCATGATGCACCCCCCACAAAAGTGCAAATGAGGCAACGCCTCCACCAGCCCCGGTAACCAATATCCGTTTTGAATCATTTATTTCGCCATGGGTAACAGCACTTCGCCATGAGGTTAATCCGGCTACGGGGATAGATGCGGTTTCCTCCCATGTGAGATGCTCAGGCTTAGGTGTAACATTCTCGGCAGGGACGCAGATATATTCCGCAAATGTGCCCTGGTCTGGCATACCTAACACTCTAAAATTTGGACCGTTAGCTATCGGATCGTCCCCCCAATCCATGACTGGATAAATAATGACTTCCTTATCCATCATAACCGGGTCCACTCCTTTACCAATTTTGTCGATTATCCCTGCACCATCTGATCCGGTAATACAGGGCAACTGGATTTTGGGGTATAACCCAACTGTTATCCATAAGTCCCTTCGGTTAAGTGCGGCAGCTTTGAGCTTTACCCTGACTTCATTTTCTTTTGGTTCTGGGGTCTCAATTTCTTTTATGGCCAATTTATCCGGACCACCTAACTCATCCAATACAACTGCTTTCATCCTTATTCTTCCTGTTTCATTTATTAATTTTCGTAATCTTGGTGCCTTCCAGCGTCAAGTTATACATCAGGCCTTTATTATTAATAACAAAGCCGACAATCGGCTCATCAAAACTGGTTGTAGTCAGATCTTTCCCGGCACCAAATTCCACCACCGCAACGGAACCATCGACACCTGCTTCCCAATTGCTGCTATTCCTGAAATCTTCAAGTGCATCAGCATTGAGGAAGACCAGTATGATCGTTTTCATCTGGGCACCCAGCTGAAAACCGATAGATGCTGAAGCAGTATTATAATAATCAACAGAGCTTCCACCGATACGTAAAGCCCCTTCACCGTATTCACCACCAATTCCAAACCCGGCCTTTATGACCTCAGGAAACACCAACACGCCTTTTGCTCTACCAAGAAACCTTTCCGCACCGTCCACTTCCTGCTTGAACCGGTCAAGCGCAGCATCAACTTTAATATCAATTTCCTCGGCAGAGGCGGCAAACAATGGATTGCAGATAATACTGAATAGTAATATCAGCACACCCTTCTTACATATATTGAAAGAGCACATAAAACCTCCAGATTATTTTGAGGAAGGTGAAATTCTATCAGAATTTATCCGATTTTTTTTAACAATACTGCCCTGGCCTGATTAGCTTTTGCAGCAAAATAGTGGTTCCCTCCACGGTCAGGATGCAGTTTCTGCATTATTTTTCTATATGCCTCTGTCACTTCATCGATATCAGGCTCGCCCTGCAGTCCAAGTATCTGTAGTGCCTCAGATACACTCATATCATTTGATGACTGAGGATTGTTATTATTATCTGAAGCCGACTGATCGCTGAATTGATCGCCAAATCGCTCTGCAATATAGGTTTCAAGCAATTTTGCAGAGTTCATGTCTGTCTCTAGACAGTATTGAAATAGTTTTTGCAGATCCTGGTATGACATTTCATCGAGTTTGCAGCCTGCATATTTTCCTTCCAACACCTTGCCTGACAGCTTCCCTGTTATATGGTCCAGAGTCATGACTATAATTTTTGAATTGACTGTAGAGGTATTGGGTGGATTTGATTTTGGGGAAAATTGCCGGTAAGCCTGGGTCAGCATTGGTAAATATCTCAGAACTAATGGCAACATTTGTCTGAAACTTGCTAATATGCCGGCAAATACTGCTCCTATCCAATGTACTCTTCCCGTTAATACCAATAATAATAATGCGACAACTAATACGCCTATTACCGTTTTCTGTAATAATAATTTTTTCTGTTTTGGATCAGGCGTATTGTTCCAGTGCCACCAGAAAAGTATGCCTCCAAGTATCAGTAACAAAAGTATAAGTTTTGACATTTATTTTAGTAGTTGTTGCGTCATTTTCTGAAGCTGTGCACTGCCCTTATCAGCAAAAAGTTTTAATGCCTGGCGACCACCAGTTGCATAGATTGCCACCGCAGATAAAAGCTCTTTTAAAAGGCCTGGGCTATTACTATCAAATTGGCTATAGGCACCACCCGATAGTCTTGCAATTTCCCTGTAAATTCTTTCAACGTGCTGATCGTGATGTTCTTGGAACATAAACATTGGCGTTTTATGTAGTCCGAGTTCTCCGGCAATCCTATAAATTTTATTTACCGGTTCTTCACATGCATCGCCCACATACACGGCTGCAGAGATACGTGCCCTTCTGGTTTCCAATAAAACCTGATTGAGTGACCGTTCAATTTGTGTTTGACCCGCCATGCATAGAACATCTGCCATTTCTCTTTGCAATGCCTTGCTATTGCTATTCCAGGGAGAGACAAAGAATTCACTTAAGCCTCTGAAGTAAATTAATTGAACATTTAAACTACCTGATTCCTCTGCAGCATTAAACATGCTTTCCTGTATTTTACTTGCTGAATCCCAGGTTGGTTGCCGACTTGCAGTAGCATCAATAATAAATGCCAACTTACCTGCCGGATTACCATAGGTGGTCATTGACTTGACCTGTTTGACCTTTTTCAGGAATGAATCGATGTCGTTTGATATTACCGGTAATTTATCCGATGACTTTGACATCCCTTATACCTTAGTTAACAGGCCCGCGAATAAAAGATGATTCTCTGTCACTGGAAACCGCGGCAAGCTGATACTCACCCCCATCCCTGACAAATGTTAATGGGACCTCGACTCCTGCATCACCAAGCTTCCATATCTCAGTAAATAAGTCTTTTAAGTGACTGACCGGGGCATTACCCACATGTGTAATAACATCGCCCAGTTGTAAACCTGCCTGATCAGCAGGGCAACCAGTGAAAATTCCTGTAACTACCAGTACATCATCTTCTTCCTGGACCAGCATGCCCAACCAGGGCCTCGGGGCTTTTTTTCGCCTTCCAAAAACTTTTATTTCATTAATGTATGGTTGAATCATATCTGTTGGTACAAACATGTTATAGGCACTAATTTCTTTTTCAGCCTCAACATCCTGTATTAGCAGGCAACCAACCCCATATAACAACCCATCCTGGCCAATTAAAGCAGAACCAGCCCAATTTGAATGAACAGGAGAAGTGTAGATTGCCTGATCCAGAAGGTATTCCCAGCGCCCCGCAAACTCTTTAATAGTTATAACTTTAGATTCAGCCAGAGTGGATATGCCTGTGCTATCAGCCAGGATGACTTTATCACCCTGGTTCAGTTTTGAAACAGTCCCGAAGTCCATTTTGGGGAGATTAAGCGGTCTAACAGGTTTTATCAGTCCAAGACCTGACTCAAAATCATTACCTACTACGTAACCCTGCACAGGATCTTGACCATGGGGGGTAATCCATATTGATTCTGCCTCTGTGATCACATAACCAATTGTGAGTAACAGTCCATCATCATCAATGATAATGCCGTGGCCACTACGATCAGTACCTAGCAGTTCAGCTGAAAATGAATTTTCGGGGATATAGGCACTAATTGAAACAACAGAATCAATTGCCTTGTGTATATCAAAATTATATGAATACGATAAGTTACCCATTTAAAATTTTGATCTGTTACTGTTTGGATGATAGTGCATAAAAAAATTATTTTTTATCAGGACGCTTCCAATGACTGACAGATCTGTGTTCAATTTTATTGTGCAGCAGCTCTCCAGATTCAATGTCTCTGGTGACAGTTGTGCCCGCGCCAACAGTTGCCCCTTTTTTAACAATCACCGGCGCAACGAGTTGAGTATCTGAACCAATAAAAACGTCATCCTCTATAATTGTTTTGTGTTTATTGGCTCCGTCATAATTACATGTAATTGTACCTGCACCAATATTGATATTTTTCCCAAGAGTACTATCACCTACATAACTTAAATGATTGATTTTTGTCCCTTTGCCTACTTCTGTTTTCTTAATTTCAACAAAGTTACCAATATGCACATCATCATCCAAACGGGATTCCGGGCGAATCCTTGCAAATGGTCCAATTTTGCAGCTTTTCCCAATAACAGCATTTTCAATATATGAATTTGGAAGAATAATTGAATTATCATCAATATCTGTATTATTGATGTAGCAGTTAGAACCTATCTTTACATTTTTACCAATGCTCACGCTGCCTTCAATTGTGACGTTTACATCTATTTCAACATCCTGCCCTGTCATTAAATCTCCTCGCAGATCAAACCTTGCAGGGTCGATCAATGTCACACCGTTTTTCATTAAGTGATGGGCCTGGATTAGTTGATAATATCGTTCAAGTTCAGAAAGTTGTATGCGGTCATTTATACCTTTGACCTCCATTACAGAACCTGGATTAATAGTATTAACCTGAATACCTTGATGTACTGCCATTTCAACTATATCCGTCAGATAAAATTCACCCTGGGCATTATCATTATCAAGTTTTTGCAGCCAACTATGCAGCAAAGCCGCTTCAACACACATAATCCCCGTGTTAATTTCGCAAATTGTTCGTTGGCTATCATTTGCATCTTTTTCCTCTACGATTTTCTTCAGGTTGCCCACTTCATCCCTGACGATCCGTCCATATCCTGCAGGGTCATCAATATACGTCGTTAACAGGCTAAAACCAGAATCGGCAGATACCTCAATTAAAGTAGACAAAGTTTCATAGGTAATTAATGGAATGTCACCATATAGAATCAGGACCTTACCTGACTGTTGATCTGAGAGCAGTGCCTGTTTCACAGCGTGACCAGTACCCAGTTGTTGGGCCTGTTCTATCCAGTTAGCCTGTAAGTGAGACAGAGTATCCGGGACTTGTTGTCCGCCATAACCGTAAACAATATTTATCTGGCTGTGCTCCAGTCTGGATGCAGATATATAGACATGCTCCAGCAAGGTTCGGCCTGCAAGTTTATGCAGGACCTTGGGCAGGTCGGATTTCATCCTGGTGCCCTGTCCAGCTGCAAGTATGATGATGCTTAACATAAAGGCTGATGCAAGTTATAAGTTATGGCTAGGCATTATAATGATAAAGTACATGATAGTACTTGTTTGATACTGAAGCAAAAAGTGCTCCAAAGAAGTTGTGACTTGCTAAAAAGTTACCGGCCGGATCGTTTTCTCAAACGTTGAATTGCCTGTAACTGTGCAGCTATCTCAGCCGTTTGAGCTAATGCAGTTGCATAATCGACTTCTGCATCCTTATCATGCAGTCTTCTTTCTGCTTCTTCTTTTGCTTTTAACACTGCTGCTTCATCCAGGTCTTCTGCTCTGACAGCGGTATCAGAAAGAATCGTAACTATCTTTGGTTGTATTTCCAACATCCCACCTGACACATAGAAACCTTCTTCATTTCCATCTTCATGCTTTACCCGCACTTCGCCAGGTGCAAGCTGAGTAATTAATGGGGTATGGCCGGGAGCTATACCCACTTCACCCATAATTGCCGGGGCAAATACCATTTCCACCTCTCCGGAAAATATTTCCCGCTCTGCACTGACAATATCTATGTGTAATGTTGACATTCGTTACCCTGTTTTAGACTTTTTTCGCATTCTCGACAGCTTCTTCTATGGTACCTACCATATAAAAGGCCTGCTCCGGTAAATGATCATATTCACCATTTACAATAGCTCTAAACCCCTTAATAGTATCTTTCAGAGTGACGTACTTACCCGGTGTCCCAGTAAAGACTTCTGCCACACTAAAAGGTTGAGAGAGAAATCGCTGAATTTTTCTAGCTCGAGCCACTGCCAATTTATCTTCTTCTGATAATTCATCCATACCCAAAATTGCAATAATGTCTCGTAACTCCTTATATCGCTGAAGTGTATTTTGAACATCACGCGCTGTGTCATAATGCTCCTGACCCACCACAAGTGGATCAAGCTGACGGCTGGTGGAATCCAGTGGATCAACAGCTGGATAGATACCCAGTTCAGCGATTTGCCTGGATAACACAACGGTGGCATCCAGGTGAGAAAATGTGGTTGCTGGTGATGGATCGGTAAGGTCATCAGCGGGAACGTATACTGCCTGAATAGAAGTAATCGATCCGGTCTTCGTGGATGTGATTCGTTCCTGCAATTTACCCATTTCTTCAGCCAGAGTAGGCTGGTACCCCACAGCTGATGGCATCCTGCCTAATAGCGCAGATACTTCTGTACCTGCCAGCGTAAATCGGTAAATATTATCAACGAAAAATAAAACATCTCGTCCTTCATCGCGGAATTTTTCTGCAAGTGTTAACCCTGTCAGGGCAACTCTTAGACGATTTCCCGGCGGCTCATTCATCTGGCCGTATACCATGGAAACTTTAGATTTCTCAAACTCTTCTACATTAACAACACCGGACTCCTGCATCTCATGATAGAAATCGTTACCTTCACGAGTCCTCTCACCTACCCCGGCAAATACCGATAAGCCCGAGTGCTGGGTTGCAATGTTGTTAATCAATTCCATCATGTTAACTGTCTTACCCACACCGGCACCGCCAAACAGTCCAACTTTACCACCCTTGGCAAATGGACAAACCAAATCGATAACTTTAATTCCAGTCTCTAGCAGTTCAGTTGTTGGACTTAAATCTGTAAATGCCGGAGCATTACGATGAATAGGCATTTTTTCATCAGTTGTGATCGCCCCTACTTCATCAATGGGCTCACCCAGTACATTCATAATACGACCTAGCGTTTTCTCGCCTACCGGAACGGTGATTGGCGCACCAGTATTATTTACCTTCAAGCCACGTTGCAAACCATCGGTAGACCCAAGGGCAATCGTACGTACGATGCCTTCTCCCAACTGCTGTTGCACTTCCAGGGTTGTATTAACATCCTCGGCTTCAACAAGTAATGCATCATAGACTTTTGGAATAGTATCACTGGGAAATTCAACGTCTACTACGGCGCCAATTATCTGTACAATGTTTCCAGAACTCATCTTTTTAGTTCCTCATTATTTCTTTGTTTTTTACTGAGTTATAAAATATTTTAAAAATCTGTTGCGTCAAACCGCAGCAGCACCACCCACGATTTCTGATAGTTCCTGGGTAATTGCCGCCTGTCTGGCTTTGTTATATATCAATTGTAATTCATCAATAAGTGTACCCGCGTTATCTGATGCACTCTTCATTGCCACCATCCTGGCGGCCTGCTCACAGGATATATTTTCTATTACATTCTGATATACGAGAGACTCAATATACCGTGTCAGTAATTGATCCAGAACCTCTTCTGCCTGTGGCTCATAGATGTAGTCCCAATGATACTGAAAGTCTTCATCTTCAGAAGGTGGGACTGGCAATAATCGTTCTAATCTGGGAGATTGAGTCATTGAATTGACGAAAGAATTCGACGCAATATAAACCTCGTCGATGTTTTCATTAATGTACTCATCGAGCATAATTTTTATCGCACCAATCAAAACCTCTAATGGTGGTTCATCACCGATATGCGTTGTTTGGGCGATAATGTTTGCATTTAATCTTGAGAAAAAACCGGCAGCTTTATTACCTATAACGCTAAATTCCATTTCCACACCAGATTCATTCCAGGCCTTCATGCGCTTAACCATGTCTCTGAACAGGTTCGAATTCAAACCTCCACATAACCCCCTGTCCGTTGAAACAACAATTATTCCAATGCGTTTCACCTTTTCTCGAGGAATCAGGTACGGATGTTTATATTCCGAATTAGCCAACCCAAGATGAGAAATTACCTGACGAATCTTGTCTGCATAAGGTCTGGCAGCTTGCATCCTTTCCTGTGCCTTCCTCATTTTACTGGCAGCAACCATCTCCATTGCCTTGGTGATCTTCTGTGTGTTTTTAACACTGGCAATTTTGGTGCGTATTTCTTTACCGACTGCCATCAGTTCACCCGAGCAAGTATCAGACCATTTCGATCCAGTTTAATTTGGCTATTAACTACTATCATCATATATTTACCAGGTGTTGTTGGCCTTGAAATCTTCAATCGAAGCTTTTAATCCACTTTCGATGTCATCTGAATAATCACCAGACTCATTAATGGAATTCATCAAGTCTTTCTTCTCGCTGTTCATATAGGCATGCAGTGCAGTCTCAAATGCTCCAATCTTATCCAGCTCAATATCGTCCACAAATCCATTTTCCACAGCATATAAACTCACTGCCATTTCAGCGACATTCAAAGGTGCATACTGATTCTGCTTCATGAGTTCCATCACACGCTGTCCACGCTCCAACTGTTTACGGGTGGACTCGTCCAGGTCCGATGCAAACTGCGCAAATGCAGCCAACTCACGATATTGGGCAAGTGCCAGACGAATCCCGCCACCCAGTTTTTTAATAACCTTGGTTTGGGCTGCACCACCAACTCGTGAAACAGACAGACCGGCGTTAATTGCAGGGCGGAAGCCTGAATTAAACAGGTCAGTTTCAAGGTAAATCTGACCATCCGTAATGGAGATCACATTGGTTGGAACAAATGCAGATACGTCACCCGCCTGAGTTTCAATAATTGGCAATGCGGTTAGTGAACCGGTTTTTCCTTTAACAGCGCCACCGGTAAACCGCTCAACATAATCGGCATTCACCCGTGCTGCTCTCTCCAGCAAGCGTGAATGAAGGTAAAAGACATCTCCAGGGTAAGCCTCACGTCCTGGTGGACGCTTTAACAGCAAAGACACCTGGCGATAGGCCCAGGCCTGCTTGGTTAAGTCATCATAAATTATAAGGGCGTCTTCACCGTTATCCCTGAAATATTCGCCCATGGCACAACCAGCATAAGGCGCGATGTATTGCATCGCCGCTGAATCAGAGGCCGTTGCTGCCACAATAATCGTATGGTCCATCGCGCCGTGTTCTTCCAACTTGCGAATCACGACATTAATAGAAGAGGCTTTCTGACCAATGGCCACATAGATACATTTAACGCCTGTACCCTTTTGATTAATAATGGTATCTACGGCAACGGCCGTTTTACCTGTTTGCCTGTCACCAATGATTAACTCACGTTGACCTCGACCTACCGGCACCATTGAGTCAATGGACTTCAACCCGGTCTGAACAGGCTGCGACACAGACTGTCTGTCAATAACACCAGGTGCAATCTTCTCAATAGGTGATGATTCTTCTGTCTTAATATCGCCTTTACCATCGATGGGGTTTCCAAGAGAATCGACCACTCTGCCTAGCAGTCCTTCACCCACCGGGACTTCGAGGATTCGCTTGGTACATTTGACCGTATCACCCTCACTTAAATGCAGATAGTCTCCCAAAATCACAGCACCCACAGAATCCCGTTCCAGGTTCATGGCAAGCCCGTATGTATTCCCCGGGAACTCCAACATTTCACCCTGCATGGCATCACTTAGTCCGTGAATTCGTGCAATACCGTCTGACAGACTGACAATCGTGCCCTCGGTATGAGCTTCTGTTTGAAGATCGAAATCTTTAATTTTTTTCTTTATTAAATCACTTATTTCTGTTGCGCTGATAGACATCGCTGTTCCTCTCTTACAAACGATAATTTTTTAAATGTAATTTCTCTACCCAATTAACTGATTGCGTAATGTATTCAAACGGCCACGCAACGACGAATCGATGACGGTATCTCCAGCCCGAATAACAATTCCACCAATTAATGACTCATCAACTTTTGCGGAAATACTCACTTTTTTGCCCAGCCGTTTACCCATAACATCAGACAACTGTGAACTCTGTTGTGGTTCCAGCTCATACGCAGTTAATACATCTATATCAACCCTGCCTTCGGCCTCGGCCCGCCTCTTTTCAAACAGATCGGAAATAAATGGGGCCAACCTTAACCGGTTTGCATCAATGAGTACCTTAACAAAGTTCTGCCCTAATGAATCCAGCTGATTACCAGTCACTTCAGAGATAATCATCAATAACTGTTCACTGCTGACCCTGGGGCTGCTGATGACTTTCCGCATCTCAGGATCAATCACAACCAGTGAAAGTATTTTCAACAGGTCTGACCATTGCTGCAGATTGTTTTCCGCCTGTGCCAGTTCAAAGATGGCACGTGCATAGGGTCTTGCGATTGTCGTATTGTCCTGCATATTCGGTGGAATCTTCCTAGAGTTCAGAACTCAATTTGGTGATGATTTCATTATGGGCATTACGATCTACTTCCCGCATTAGAATCTGCTCTACACCTGCCAGAGCCAGGGTCGCAACTTCCTTGCGGAGATCTTCCCTTGCCTGGGTTTTATCACGCTCTATTTCGGCCTCTGCAGCCTGAACCAATCTCTGTCCTTCTGATTTGGCTGTGGACTTGGATTCTTCAACGATTTCATCGCCACGCCTTTGAGCCTGAGAGATGATTTCTGCAGCCTGCTGTTTACCCTCATCAACCAGTTCAGTATGCCGAATCTCTGCCTCTTCCAGGGCCTTTTGACCTTTTTCTGCGGCCGCTAATCCATCAGCAATCCTGGTCTCACGGTCGTGCATTTGTTTGAGCAACAAAGGCCAAACAAATTTCATGGTAAACCAGACAAAGACCACAAAAGCAAAGGTTTGCCCAATTAAAGTTGCATTAAAATTCACTAGCGTACCCTCTTGTATTCAGGTGGTTAGTAGACATTCTTCGCCGATATTTACTGTAAATAGGCAAGAAGCGGATTGGCCAGGGTAAACCACATGGCGATACCAATACCAATCATGGTTACGGCGTCAATAAGACCAGCCACCAGGAACATTTTACCCTGTAACATGGGCGCCAGTTCCGGTTGACGTGCCGCACCTTCAATGAATTTACCACCGAGATTTCCAAAACCCAGGGCGGTACCAAATGCACCCATACCGAGTAAAAAGAAGACTCCCAGCGCTGTGTAAGCCAGAATTGTTTCCATCATTACCTCCGATCTATTACGTTTAAAAATAATGGTTAAAAAAATCTTATTAAAATTTAATTCTCTATTTTTCTGACACACACTAATGTGTATCGTGGGCCATACTTAAATAGACAATAGTTAACATCATAAATACAAACGCCTGTAATGGTATTACCAGGATATGGAATACCGCCCAGACAAAATGAAACGGAAGCTGGTAATACCCCAGCATCGCGATTAACAGAAAGATTAATTCTGCTGCATACAGGTTTCCAAATAATCGCAATGCCAATGATACCGGCTTGGCAATCAGGCCAATCCCCTCAAGAATGAAGTTGAATGGGATAAATAAAATCTGCACAAATAAATTTTTTGAATTAAACGGATGCAAGGTTAATTCGCCAATGAATCCGCCTATACCTTTCATCTTGATACTATAAAAGACAATTAACACAAACACGCCTATAGAGAGCCCAAAGGTGATATTCGGATCCGTAGTAGGCACAACCTTAAAATAAAGATGTGGATCCCCGCTCAGTGTCTGTGCCAATACCGGCAACCAATCCACCGGCACGATATCCATGATATTCATTAAAATGACCCAGACGAAAATAGTGAGCGCTAGGGGTGCAATGAGCTTACTTTTACCGTGAAAGATATCGCTGACATTTTTATCAACCACTTCCACCATCATTTCAACGAAGTTTGCAAAACCACTGGGGGCACCTTCGGAGACGCGCTTGGCTACCCGGTGAAATACAAAACAGAATAAACAGCCCAGAAATATAGACCATCCCAGGGTATCCACATTCACCGACCAGAACCCCATGTCCTTGGCCTCCTGGGGGCTATGGGCCAATGTCCATGCAGCTTCCTGCAAGATCTCACCGTCTGCACGTTCATAGCTGGCAGGCAACTTGCCAAACACCATATTTTGCAAATGGTGCTGTATGTATTCGTTAGATGTTAATTCCCCTTCAGCTGCCATGTTCCTTTTCCACTTTTCCCGCAGATTCCGGCGGGCTGCTCATCTTTTTCGAAAAACCCCAAAGATTAATAATCAATAAAATTACATACGTTAAAATTAGTGCTGCAATGTTAATTTCTTTGACCAATACAAATCCAAAGATAAAAATTAACACTGTAGCAATGATTTTTATGACTTCCCCAAAGTAGAAACCACGTAAAACCATTTGCGGTGACTCTTGCGGGTCGAACTTGAATACATATTTTGCAAAATATGCATTCGGTACAATAAACGCGAATCCACCGAGGAGTACTGAAACTGCGATTGGCTTCCCAAACCCCAGACCCAGCACTATTGCCGCGACTGATGTTAATATGGCTTCCAAAAATAGTAACTTGAATGCAACGGCCTTATTGGTATTTGTTATATCCTTCACCGTTACAACCCCTGAAACCTTTTTCCTGACTGATTCATTGCTGCAAATGTCGCTGGCCCAATGATTACATATATAAACACACCGACAATCTAAATCAGGGACTGCAAGTATAAATAGCCCTAAGCAATGAATCAATCGCTGCAACGCACAAATTGTTGAATTTTATTAAAATTATAGTTTCTACTTGATCCTGGAGAGGATCCCATCCAGCTCGTCGACGGAACTGTAATGAATCTCAAGTGTGCCTTTACCTGATTTTTTGTGTTTTATAATGACCGATGCCCCAAGTTTACCTGACAGATCATCCTGCAAGGCCCTGATGTCCGGGTCCACTATCTGTGGATCTGATTTTTTAGTAGGTGACTTAGTTGATAGATTTCTGACCAGAGCCTCCGTTTGCCTGACTGACAAGCCTTTTTTAACGATATTTTTCGCTATATCCAGTTGTTGATCAGCATCCAGGGACAACAATGCCCTGGCATGACCCATTTCCAGTTCCCGGGTTTCAAGCATTTTTTTAACTGTGTCAGATAACTCCAGTAAGCGTAACAAATTGGTAATGGTAGAACGGGATTTGCCCAGAGCACCCGCAATGGCATCATGGGTCATGTCAAATTCTGTTAACAGTCTCGATATCCCCCTGGCCTCTTCCAATGGATTTAAATCCTGCCGTTGGATATTTTCAATCAGTGCCAGGCACATGGCCTCCAGATCAGTGACATCTTTAATGACAACAGGTACATCATATAAGCCTGCTAATTGTGAAGCGCGCCAGCGACGTTCACCGGCGATGATTTCATATTTGCCCTGATCAACTTTCCTGACAACAATAGGTTGTACCACACCCTGGGCCTTGATGGAGGCCGCCAGGTCTTCCAGTGCCGCCTTATCGAACTCAACCCTGGGTTGATAAGCGCTTCTCTGTAAAAGATCGACGGGTAACAGGGTCAGATCATCGGGGGATTTATCATCACCCGCCAGTTGGTCAGGTGGCAATCCCAACAGTGCATCAAGTCCCTTGCCCAGACCTCGTTTTTTCTTACTGGACATAGGCTTTGGTAAAGAGTGAGGAGTAAGGAGTAAGGAGATTCATTATGCGGCCTTGCCCTGTCTGTTTAACATCTCACCTGCAAGGGCAAGGTAGGCCAATGCGCCGCGGGATGAACGGTCATAGGTAATGATGGGCATGCCGTGGCTGGGTGCCTCAGCCAACCTCACATTTCTGGGAATGATGGTACGGTAGACCTTTTCTCCAAAATGCTCCATTAACTGGGCCGATACCTGGTTGGCGAGATTATTCCGGGGATCAAACATGGTCCGGAGCAGGCCTTCCACCTTTAATCCAGGGTTTAAATATTTTCTGATTTTCTCAATGGTTGATAACAGCGCAGTCAGTCCTTCCAGGGCAAAATATTCACATTGCATGGGGATAATCACTGCATTAGCTGCCACCAGGGCATTTACAGTCAACATATTCAAAGAGGGCGGACAATCTATAAATATAAAATCATATTTACCCTGTACGGCCTCAAGGGCGTTTTTCAACCTGACTTCCCTGGCAATCTCTTCCATTAATGCCACTTCCGCGCCAGTCAGATCGGCATTACTGGGTAATAAATCATAGTGACACTCCTGGGAACTGATAATGACATCAGTGATTTCTTTATCCCCCATGAGTACATCATAACTGCTGGTCTCAAGTTCATTCTTATTAACACCGCTGCCCATGGTGGCGTTACCCTGAGGGTCCAGATCGATTAACAGTACACGGCGCTTGGTGGCCGCCATGGAGGCACCCAGGTTCACACTGGTGGTGGTCTTTCCAACACCACCCTTTTGATTTGCAACTGCGATTACTTTAGACATGTTCCATCATCTTGTTGTTTTAATATTACCGAGCCGATTATTATTGCATAGATATGCAAGAAAATGTCAGTGACATTTTTTACCTAATAATTACCAGATTTCTCACGGATTTTACCCCAGGAACCTCCAGGCGCAGAATTTCGTGAGGGCGGTTTTTTACTCCTGCCAACTCGACTTTGTCAAGACTCCCTTTCATGGCCAGCCGTTTGCCGTTGGCAGCCACCAGGTGATCAGTCTTATGGACAAAGGCATCAAGATCTGAAAAAGCCCTGGACACAACCACATCATAGAGGTCACCCGGCTGATGTTCCTCTACACGGCCATGGTGGATTTCAACATTGAGTAACTTAAAAAGCTGACTGATATGGTTTAAAAAACGGGTCTTTTTTACATTACTGTCTAGCAACACCCAGTTAAGCTTTGGATCTGCCATTGCCAGTACCATACCGGGCAAACCAGCTCCAGAGCCGACATCCAGACATCGAGTACCTTCTATAAATGGACTGATTGCCAGGCTATCCAGTATGTGGTGAGAGATCATGGTATCAAAATCACGAATGGCGGTTAGATTATAGGCCTTGTTCCAGCGTATCAGCTCATCGAGATAGGCAACATAATTCTCAATTGGGAGTATTGCCGGGTCCAGCCCCAGTTCGACCACCCCGTCTTTGATTTGCTGGATCTTATCGGTAGATGGCAAGGGGATCAGGCAGTCTCTTTTAATATAAGAGAACGTTTCTTAAGGTGAACCCGTAATAATGAAATAGCCGCCGGGGTGACACCCGGTATCCTTGCGGCCTGGCCAAGGGTATGGGGCCGCTGCTGGTTTAATTTCTGAGTGATCTCTGCAGATAGCCCCCTCACACTGGTGTAATCCAGATCATCCGGCAAGGGGTTATCTTCATCCCGTAGATTTCTATCTATCTCTTCCTGTTGCCGTTGGATATAGCCAAAATACTTGGCCTGGATCTCCACCTGCTGAGTCACGACCAATGGTAGATCCAGATCGTCCACCACCGACAAGTTCATTAGCTTCTGATAAGTAAACTCAGGTCTTTTTAAGACCTGCAGGAGATTGATGTCCTTTTTCAGGGGTTCCCCCATGGTCTCGAATTCTGCCACCAGTTCCGGGTTAGCAGGGGTAACCCAGATATTTTCCAACCGGTTTTTTTCCTTTTCGATGGCTTCCTGCTTGTTAACAAATTCTTTCCAGCGTGCATCATTAACCAATCCCAGCTCCCGACCTGTTTCAGTCAACCTTAAATCCGCATTGTCTTCCCTGAGTAATAATCGGTACTCGGCCCGGCTGGTAAACATCCGGTACGGTTCAGTCGTTCCACGGGTGATAAGGTCATCAATCAATACACCGATATAGGCCTGGTCGCGGCGTGGGCTCCAGGGATCTTCTTCAAATACCAGTCTGGCAGCATTCAATCCGGCAATGAGTCCCTGGGCAGCGGCCTCTTCATATCCTGTTGTGCCGTTAATCTGCCCTGCGAAAAAGAGCCCCTTGATGAATTTTGTTTCCAGCCAGGGCTGAAGATCACGGGGGTCAAAAAAATCATATTCGATTGCATAGCCGGGACGGGTAATCCTGGCATTTTCAAAACCGGTAATGGTCCTCACCAGGTCATATTGCACATCAAATGGCAGGCTGGTGGAAATACCATTAGGGTAGACCTCATTAGTTGTTAATCCTTCCGGTTCAATGAAGATCTGGTGTGAGGTCTTGTCGGCAAAGCGCACGATCTTGTCTTCAATGGACGGACAGTAGCGCGGTCCGGTGCTTTCAATACTGCCGTTATACATGGGAGAACGATCCAGCGATGCCCGAATAATCTCGTGGGTGCGTTCACTGGTGTAGGTAATGTGGCAAGGGACCTGCTCCGGGTGTTCCTCAACAGACCCAAGATATGAGAAAACGGGTACTGGATCATCTCCAGGCTGTGCTTCCAGCTTAGAAAAATCAATGGTAGTGCCATCTATTCTGGGTGGCGTACCTGTCTTTAACCGGCCAACCCGAAACGGCAACTCGCGCAAACGGTCTGCCAGACGGATGGAAGGCGGGTCGCCGGCACGTCCCCCCTGATACTTACTCTGGCCAACGTGGATCTTACCGCCCAGAAAGGTTCCCACAGTCAATACTACACAGGGGGCCATAAAGCGCAGGCCAATCTGGGTGACAACACCCTTAACTGCTTCGCCTTCCACCACCAGGTCATCAACGGCCTGTTGAAATACATGGAGGTTGGGATGGGACTCAAGAAATGGCCGAACGACTCCCTTATATAAGGTGCGGTCAATCTGTGCCCGCGTGGCCCTGACCGCGGCCCCTTTGCGGGAGTTCAGGATCCGAAACTGAATCCCGCTTTTGTCCGCCGCTGAGGCCATCAAACCACCCATAGCATCGATCTCTTTGACCAGGTGGCCCTTGCCAATACCACCAATGGCCGGATTACAGGACATCTGGCCCAGGGTCTCGATACTCTGAGTTAACAGTAAGGTATTCGCCCCCATACGTGCGGCCGCCAAGGCGGCCTCGGTGCCGGCATGACCGCCACCCACCACGATAACATCATAATTTTCAGGATAATCTCGCATAGGGCGCGTATTTTACTGATATAAAGGTATTTTGTTTACCTTTTTCCGCGCGTTGGGGAAATGGTACTACTTATTATAACTACTCTGGGATTTGATCAGGCTGTCTTTGTTGCCTACATAGTGCTCCCAGGAATATTCAATGAAGAATTTTTCCTTGTCACCAAGGGGTCTGATCTGTTTCACCGGGGACCCTACATATAAGTATCCACTCTCCAGGCGTTTACCCATGGGCACCAGGCTACCGGCACCGATCATGACATTGTCTTCTACGACAACACCATCCAGGACACTGGATCCCATTCCTACCAGGCAATTATTGCCGATGGTACAGGCATGCAGTAATGCCTTATGTCCTACAGTTACGTTCTCGCCAATGATGCAGGGGATGCCCTCCGGAGTAAATTTATTGGGGCTGGCAATATGCAATACCGTGCCATCCTGCACATTGGACCTGGCACCAATTACAATGGCCTGATCATCACCACGCGCGACCACGCAAGGGAAGACCAGGGCGTCCTCACCTATGGTCACATCACCAATGATAACGGCGGACTCATCTACGTAAGCAGACTCTGCGATGGTAGGAGATTTATGGAGGAAGTTTCTGATTGTCATTATAAAATCCTTATGAATTTACTAGCATATAGTTCTCACCTACATTATATCAAAAGAAGCCCTGTAGGTAGTCCACCTTGCATTTTCATCAGGGCCAAGTGACAAATACGATTCATGCTCTGTAATTAATCCTACATTTTCCCCCAAGGCGTTACTGCCATAACTACTCCAGGGATAATCAGCCGGGTGTTTTACTACTCCGGACCTGACAGGCAGGGTCTCGATATAGCGATAGTAAGGAACCAGACTGGTATGCAAATTTAACTTCTCTATTTTTAATTCCAGATCCAATAAATGATGTACACGTCTGTTAGTAAAATTAAAATAAGAGACATAACCTTGTAACACCTCATCAAATACTCTTTCGATTTCCTGATATGACTGAATGGAGATTAGGAGTTGCACATAATCTGACAGCAATACAAAAGCATGCAGGTAAAAGTCAAATCTGACAGCATAATTATACAACAGAGTCAGAAATTGATGATAATGAGGTTCTTCAATAAAATATTTACGCCTGGAATAATCCTGGATTTTAATTATATATGATGCCGGCTCATTTAAATTAGATAATCCTTTATCCATTAGATTCCTCCTTGATGTATTTACAATCAACCTAAAATTTATTGATTATTTATCTGTCGTTTTTGCAATCACCATCTCTCCAGCTGTCCAGTTTTCAAATCGTGGTGCAGCGCATACATTTTCCGGTCCCTCCTGGTGTCGGTAGGTAACCAGATATGTATACTTACCTGAAAATTTGTCATATCCATGAGACCATTGTCTACCATTAATTAATTAATACAAATGTATCCGCAACAATGTCCCGAAAATCATATTCCTGATCAGACTCAAATCCACGCAATAGAACCTGATCTCCATTATCTGGCTGTTCCTCAAATGTAATTTCTACTGCATAAACAATGGCGGTACAGGCTGTAACCCCGGTAACCAATCTATTTACTATTCCACCTGGAGAAGTATCAAAAACTGATGCTGCAATTACAGGTTCATATCCAACCTCCCCTCTTTGACCATCGAATATGAGTAAATAAGGGTCTTCCTTATCCGGACTGACATCTTCCGGTTTTGAAGCTACCAGGTGCAGTGATTCATTCACTCCCAAATGAGACCCCGCTCCTTCGATAGCTACATCAAGAATTTCTTTTCGCTCGCCATCTACTGCATCATAGTAAAGTTCAAACTTGCCATTGGAAAATACATTTCCGGCTGTCGATATATTTCTTGCTGTTACCAATATCTCATCATCGTTTTTTTCCACGGCTTCTATTACCTCCAGCCTGCTTCCAAAAAAATGGTTTATTAGACCCGCGCTATAGGCAACAGCGCGGGACAATAAAAAAGGATAACCTGACTCAAAATTAAAGCGATTAAGTGAAGTGAGTCGCTTTATGATATATGTCGATAAAAAGGTATTAGTGATCTCAATATTTCGAGACCGTAATTCTGCATCAAAGATTGATAACGTACTGGCACGAAAATTGGCAGAGGTTACTGAGCTGTAATTATCAACAATTTCATTCTGGATGAACAGGTAAGCTGATCCCCATCCGGGTCAATAGCAAACACAGGATAAACATAGGATTCATCACCATTGACCCTGTTTAATGGAGCGGACAGTATTATTGGTTGCTGGTTAGGCTCTGGTATTACCGTTTCCGGGTATGTCACATCGGTAACATCTTCCTCCATAATCTCAATAATTTCCGGATCCGGGTATATCTCATCAGTAGTATCAACTTGAGTGGTCTCAATATTTTCTGGATCGGGATGTACCACCTCAGTAGTATCCTCCTGTAATGCTTCAACATTTAATGCCTGATTATTTTCAATCAATTGTTGAGAAAATGGCGTATCATCCTGCCGGGCACATCCGAGGAAGAGGAGGATGGTGCCCAGCAGGCAATACGCAATACCCAGTTTACCGCTTCTGCCGATTTTTATAGGGTGGTGTCTTCCATGACACATAGTTAGTCCCTTAACTCACGTTCTTATTTCCGTGAAATAAAGATAGATCTGGATAAATGAAATGTAATCACCTAAATAGGTGAGGTAAGATATAAATATCTAAAAATTTGTTCAGAACAGCTATTTTGTGAATAAAAAAATAACCAATGGTTCTAAATAAAGAAAAAATTACTAGCTATATTGATCAATGCTGGGCCGATTCCGTCATCCCGGAATTAGTTAACTACATCCGCATCCCCAACAAGTCCCCGTACTTTGATCCTGACTGGCAGGAAAACGGTTACATGGACCAGGTGGTGGATCAGTTCGTGGCCTGGATCGAAAAGCAGGAAGTTAAAGGGTTATCACTGGAAGTGGTGAGGCTGGAAGGGCGTACTCCCTTAATCTATATGGATGTCCCCGGTATGGGTGAGGACGTGGTGGTGCTGTACGGTCACCTGGACAAGCAACCGGAGATGATGGGCTGGCGCGATGGTCTGGGCCCCTGGGAGCCGATCCTGGAGGGGGACAAACTTTATGGCCGCGGCGGTGCCGATGATGGTTATGCCACCTTTGCCTCCATACTGGCCATCAAGACGTTACAGGAACAGGGAGTACCTCATCCCCATTGCAAGGTCATCATCGAGGCTTGTGAGGAATCGGGCAGTTATGACCTGCCCTATTATATTGATGCCTTGAGTGATCGTATCGGTTCACCCAAACTGGTGATCTGTCTGGATTCAGGATGCGGAAATTATGATCAACTCTGGAACACCACCTCACTGCGCGGCCTGATCGGCGGCGAGTTGAAAGTGGAAATCCTTACAGAGGGTGTGCACTCCGGAGATGCCAGTGGGGTTGTACCCTCCAGCTTCAGGGTACTGCGAAAAATATTAGATCGCATCGACCACCCGGAGACCGGTGTGGTCTCAGCGCATAAATTTAATGAACCCATTCCGGAAAAACGGATCAAGCAGGCTACGGTGGCCGCGTCCGTTCTGGGAGACTCAGTCTATTCCCGGTTTCCTTTTGTCTCCGGTGTCACCCCGGTCATCAAGAACCCTACCGAGTTGATTTTAAATCGTACCTGGCGGCCGTTCCTCACCATTACCGGTGCAGACGGCATACCGTCTATCGCCAATGCGGGAAATGTTCTGCGTCCCTACTCTTCAGTCAAACTGTCTCTCAGATTACCACCTACCTGTAATGCCACAGAGGCGACCCATGCCTTAAAAGATCTGGTGGAGGCCAACCCGCCCTATGGTGCAAAGGTAACATTTACTCCGGACTGGGAGGCCACCGGCTGGCATGCCCCGGAAATGGCAAAGTGGCTGGAGGAGGCCATTACCCAGGCATCAACAAATTACTTCGGCAAACCGGCGGTACACATGGGCGAAGGCGGCACCATACCGTTTATGGGGATGCTGGGAGAGAAGTTTCCCGATGCGCAGTTCTTGATAACCGGTGTTCTGGGCCCCCATTCCAATGCCCATGGCCCTAATGAGTTCCTGCATATTCCCACCGCAAAAAAACTCACCTGCTGTGTGGCAGAGGTACTGGCAATTTCTTTACATCAATCTTGATTATTAGAGATGATTTATTCGTTGGTATAATTCATAAATTATTTACTTACAGGAAATCCTATGAAAACAGGAGTCATTGGTTTAGGAGTTATGGGGGGTGCCATGGCACTCAATCTTCACAAGGCCGGTATGTTGCACCAGGTCTGGAACCGAACTTCCGGCAAGGCTGATGACATTGCCACGCAAACCGGTGTGACGGCGGCAGAATCTATCTCCTCACTGGCCAGTGAATGTGATGCGATCATTGTTTGTGTCTCAAGAGATGAAGACGTCATGGAAGTTATCAATCAGATTGCCAGGGCTCTCAAACCCGGCACCACGGTAATCGATACCTCCACGGTGAGTCGTGAGACAGCGATACAGGCAGCTGACATAATTAAGGGCAAGGGAGGGGAATTTCTGGACTGCCCGGTGACCGGGGGATCGGAGGGGGCAAAGAATGCGACCTTGTCTATTATGGTGGGGGGTGATGAGGAAACATTAAATAATGTAAGAAATGTCCTGGCTGCCATTGGCAAAAAGATAATCCATATCGGGCCCACTGGCAGCGGCCAGGCCTGTAAGGCAGTAAACCAGGTGATCTGTGCCGGGGTCAACGAGGCAGTAACAGAGGGACTGGCCTTTGGCGATGCCCTGGAACTGAATATGGACCGGGTGTTGGAGGCCATTTCTGCCGGTGCAGCCGGCAACTGGTTTATGGACCACCGCGGCAAGACCATGCTGGCAGGCACGTATACCCCGGGATTTAAACTGAAATTGCACCTCAAAGACCTGGATATCTGCCTGGACATGGCAGACAAGTTACCCGGATTTGACCTGACCCTGACCGATGTCACCGCTAGAGACTATGAAAAACTGGTACAAATGGGCCATGGCGAGGAAGATATTTCTACCCTTTTCCGCTTGAAAAAGGCATAAGCGCTCATACATTAAATTCCCGGAACAATTTTTAGCCGTTTTGGTCATTTAAGAAAATTGACGAAAAGGCAAAGATATGGAAAATATCGCGCCTTGTAGAGCTTCTGCTATTACTGAATAATAAAATAAAAAAAGGACATAAAGTGGTAACAGATAACTTAAAACCTGCAATTGAGGTTAAGAACCTGGACCGGTATTTCGGTCCCATACACGCCGTTCGGGACATCAGTTTTTCCATAAACCAGGGTGAAGTCCTGGGTTTTCTTGGACCTAACGGTGCCGGTAAATCCACAACCATGAAGATGATCACGGGTTTTTTAGAGCCCAGTGGCGGCATGGTTAAAGTCAACGGCCACAACGTGGTGGATGAACCCATCAAGGTCAAACAGGCCATTGGCTACCTGCCCGAAGGTGCGCCATCTTATGGTGAGATGCAGGTTCGGGACTTCCTGTTATTCGTCGCCGAGATCCGTGGCCTTGCTGGCACCACTAAAGAGCAGCGTGTAGATGAAGTCATTAAAGAGATCAACCTGGATGGTGTCGTCAATCAGACCATCGAAACATTGTCCAAGGGCTACAGGCGCCGGGTAGGGGTAGCGCAATCCATCCTCCATGATCCTGAGATCCTGATCATGGATGAACCCACCGACGGTCTGGACCCCAATCAGAAACATGAAGTTAGAAAGCTTATACAGGACATGTCCAGGAACAAGGCCATAATCATCTCCACACATATCCTCGAAGAAGTGGATGCGGTATGTACCCGGGCCATTATAATCGCCAAGGGCAAGTTATTGTTTGATGGCACTCCCCAGGAGTTAAGATCAAAATCATCCAGTAATGATATCGATGATGCTTTCAGGAATATAACCACCGCAAGCGAGGTGGCCTGATATGAATAATATAATTGCCATCTTGAAACGCGAACTGTACGGATATTTTGCCACTCCCGTTGCCTATGTATTCATTGTCATCTTCCTGTTTCTTTCGGGACTGTTTACCTTTTATATGGGTGGATTCTACGAACGAAACCAGGCAGACCTCATGGCCTTTTTCAGCTTTCATCCCATACTGTACCTGTTTTTGATCCCGGCCATTTCCATGCGTCTGTGGTCGGAAGAAAGAAAGAGCGGGACCATCGAGCTGATGTTGACCCTGCCGGTCACCACCATGGATGCCGTCATTGGCAAGTTCCTGGCGGCCTGGGTCTTTGCCGGCGTGGCCCTGGCCCTGACCTTCCCCATCTGGATTACGGTGAATTATCTCGGGGACCCGGACAATATGGTGATTCTTGCCAGCTATATCGGCAGTTTCCTCATGGCAGGCGGGTTTCTTGCAATTGGTTCGTGTATTTCAGCCTTGACCAAGAGTCAGGTCATCGCCTTTGTGGTCAGCGTGGTGATCTGTTTTCTGTTTTACGTCAGCGGTACACCGATCGTACTGAATTTCTTTACTGGCTGGGCGCCGTCTGCACTTGTCAATGCAGTTTCAGCCATGAGTGTATTGTCCCATGCAGACTCCATTCAAAAAGGCATTATTGATATTCGTGACATTATCTATTTTGCGGTACTGATCGCATTCTGGTTGTATGCCAATGTCATCACCATCGAAGCGAAAAAGGCAGGTTAAGCTATGAACAAAAAAGTCTTACTCTCCGGAACAGGGGTAGCTGTGGCAGCGGTACTGGCTTCTGCTGTCATCATACTTGCCAATACCACCTTTACCAATTTTCGACTGGACCTTACTGAAAATAAACTATTTACCCTCTCGGAAGGGACCTTGAATATTCTCCAGGGACTGCCTGAACCGATCACCCTGGATTATTACGTCTCCAAGAAGTTGATGACGGACGTACCGCAGCTACAAAGTTATGCCAATCGGGTCCATGATTTGCTGGATGAATATGTGGCCAAGTCCAATGGCAACATCCGTCTGAATGTCATCGAACCGGAACCCTTTTCTGAAGAGGAAGACCGCGCCGTGGCAGAAGGTATGCAGGGTGCTCCCATCAATGCTGCAGGGGATCAGGCCTTCTTTGGACTGGTGGGGACCAATTCCATTGATGACCAGGAGACTATCCCCTTCTTTCAGAACAACCGTGAAGAAAAACTGGAATATGACCTGACCAAGCTCATCTATAACCTGGCTAATCCCGAAAAGCGTACCATTGGGGTGATTAGTCAACTGCCTGTGTTTGGAAATTTCATCCCCGGTATGACCCAGGAATGGGCCATCTCGTCAGTGGTATCAGAATTTTTTGATGTGCGTACCCTGGACTCTGCGCTGGAAATAAATCAGGACCTGGACCTGTTACTCATTGTTCACCCTGAATACTTGAGCGATGTCACCCTGTTCGCCATTGACCAGTATTTACTCGCTGGCGGTAAGGCCATGATCTTTGTCGATCCCTTTGCCGAGGGCGACATTATTCCGCCAAACCCGCAGGATCCCTATGGAGTGGAAACCAAATTTTCGGATATGAATGATCTGTTCTCAGCATGGGGAATCGATGTACTGGATGGTCAGGTGGCGGCGGATCTGCAATCGGCCATGCGGGTGCAATTGCGGACAACCCGGGGATTTGAAGAGACCAATTACCTGCCCTGGGTAAAATTCGATGAAGACAATTTAAACCAGGAAGATTTCGTCACCAGCGAACTCAATGTTATCAACATGGGGTCAGCCGGTATTATTGAAACAAAAGACGGCGCAACGGTTACAGTTACCCCACTTTTTCAGACATCCGCTGAATCCATGAAAATGCCATCGGCATTACTGGAATTTCAGAGTGAACCCGGGCAAATGCTATCAGGATTTGAATCAGAGAATACTGCATTTACCGTGGCGGCAAGACTGGAAGGTGCTGTTAATTCTGCCTTTCCTGACGGTATGCCTGAGCTAGATGAAAATAATCCCTTTGATGAACAGTATGTGCCACCGGCAGAGCCACTGACCATGGGCGTACTGAATGTCATCCTGGTGGCAGATACCGATATCCTCAACGATGAATTCTGGATCAGCAGGCAAAATTTTTTCGGCGTCGCCATTCCACAACCCATCGCCGATAACGGAAATTTTGTGGTCAACTCCCTCGAGCATATGTCCGGTAGTTCTGATCTCATCAGCCTGAGAAACCGTGGCGAATACCAACGTCCATTTGATGTCGTCAATGATATCAAACGCAATGCAGAGGCCCAGTTTCGCCAGCAAGAACAGATGCTGGAGGCCAAACTGGAAGAAACCGAGCAAAAGATTGCGGAATTACAGCAGGAACGTACAGGCAATGAATTACTACTCAGTCCGGAGCAGGAACAGGCCATTGAAAACTTCCGCCTTGAGCAGTTGAATACCCGCAAGGAACTCCGTGCAGTGCAATTTGAGTTACAACGTAATGTGGAACGTCTGGGTACCATATTAAAATTCATCAACATCGGTCTGGTGCCCCTGTTAATCGGTATCATCGCCGTGACCATGGGAATGCTACGGACCAGACAAAAAACAGAAAGCTAAACGACCATGAATAACAAAAGTATTATCACCCTTATAGCAATCACTCTTGTTATTATTGTTGCGGCTACGATCAGTACCCGTTCTCGTGCGCCGCAAACAGTAATTGAAACGCCATTACTAAACCCCCAGCTCAAGACCAGGGTCAATGACGTGGCGCAGATGATACTCGAATCCAGTGATGAATCTGTCCATATCTCAAAAGAGGGCAACAACTGGTTTGTCATGCAGGCAGACAACTACCCGGCCCAATTCGACAAGGTCAAAAAACTGATCCTGGATACCGCTGATATGACCATACTCGCTGAAAAGACCAGTAATCCTGAACTGTATAGCGAGCTGGGCGTAGAAGATATTACAGATGAGAATGCAGATTCAACGCTGATTAGTTTACTGGACAACTCCGGTAATGAGCTTGCAAACATAATCATTGGTGATCGACGCGGTACAGGTTCTGTCTATATCAGAATTGCAGGTGAGGAACGGTCCTACGAAGTAAAAGGACAACCGGAAGTATCCGCTGATCCAACAGACTGGATCACCAAGGCATTATTGAATGTGGATAACGAACGGGTCATGGAGGTGACAATCAATCACCCGGATGAAGAAACAGTTGTACTGGAACGTGAACAGGATGCGGAAAATTTCACCCTGGTGACAATCCCGGACGGTAGAAAAGCGCGCTCAGAATATTTCACTAACCAGCCTGGGACCTTTCTCGCCGATCTCAATATTCAAAATGCCAAAAGCCAGGCAAATTTCACTTTTCCTGCAGACCAGGTTGTTACTACCATTAAAACCTATGACGGTCTAATTGCTACAATCCATAGCGCAAAGGTGGACAATATCAACCATGCTTCACTGAGTTTTTCCCTTGATGAAACCATCGTCCAGGCGGCAGAGTCGCAGGAACGGGGTATCGTCATAGGTGAAGATCAAAATGCCCCCCGTGATATCAGGAAAGAAGTTGAAAATCTCAACGAAAAGACCGCCAACTGGGTCTTTATTATCCCTCAGTCGAAATACCTGCTATTGACCAAACGGGCTGAAGAGCTGACAGACGTTATTGAAGACGTTTCAGACGATTCAGAATAATCCCAACCAGGTTTTTAACTGCCTGCTACTTTAACCCGACAGGGTGGCAGCGGTATGATGATTACTCTATTAATCATCATGCAGGCATAAAATATGAATAGCCCCATCCTGACCATACAATTGGTAAACCTTTCGTTGGCATTCGTCCCGGTATTGATTGTTCTTGCTATCTTGTATAAGTGGTCACTGAATAGCCACACTGCACTGTATGCAGTAGTGAGGATGCTGGTCCAATTGATCCTGGTGGGTTACGTATTGACCTATGTCTTCTCCATAGAGTCTCCATTTGTGGTCATACTCATTATGACTATCATGTTGACGGCATCTGGAATCATCAGCCTGAGATCGGTCCGTGATAAATCCAGGGCGTCCTATATACACCTGATGATTGCAATTACCATTGGCAGTGTCTCTACCCTCTTTTTTATCACCGGTGTAGTGCTTCAGATCTCACCATGGTATCTCCCACAATATCTCATTCCCCTGGCGGGAATGACCATTGCCAGTTGTATGAATTCTGTCAGTCTTGCGGCAGAACGCTATGAATCTGAAATAAAAAATGAGATTGACCCCATCGAGGCACGTAAAACAGCAATGAATGCCTGCCTGATCCCCAATATCAATACCTTGTTCGCGGTGGGAATTGTTTCATTACCGGGGATGATGACGGGTCAAATATTATCGGGCGTTGATCCCTTAATCGCTGTTCGTTATCAGATCGTGGTGATGTGTATGGTGTTTGGATGCTCAGGGATGACATCAGCCTATTATCTTTTACTGGCGTCTCACTCAAAAATAGAAAATAAATCAGCAATATAATGGTAATACCGGCTGTCTTGGGACACGTTTGTCCGTTATACTTCATCGCAAATTTTTTAATAATTTTAAGACGTTAAAAATGACTTTTCAGGAATTAATCTTTGCCCTGCAAAAATACTGGTCTGATTATGGCTGTGTCATCCAGCAACCCTATGATATGGAAATGGGGGCCGGGACATTCCATCCGGCCACCTTTTTACGGGCCATAGGGCCTGAACCGTGGAATTGTGCCTATGTTCAGCCATCGCGTCGCCCCACAGACGGAAGGTATGGCGATAATCCAAACCGTCTGCAGCACTATTACCAGTTTCAGGTCATACTCAAACCATCACCTCTGGATATCCAGGAACGCTATCTCGAATCATTGAAAGAACTGGGTATTGACCCGCTTACCCATGATATCCGTTTCGTGGAAGACAACTGGGAGTCCCCAACCCTGGGTGCATGGGGACTGGGATGGGAAGTCTGGCAAAATGGCATGGAAGTCACACAGTTTACCTACTTCCAACAGGTGGGCGGACTGGAATGCAGGCCAGTAACTGGCGAGCTAACTTATGGCCTGGAACGCATCGCGATGTATCTGCAGAAAGTAGATAATGTCTACGACCTGGTGTGGACCGAGACACCTGCCGGGACCGTCACCTATGGAGACATCTACCATCAAAACGAAGTAGAGATGTCCACCTATAACTTCGAAAAGGCTGATACACAAGTCCTATTTATCCATTTTGATCAATATGAAAAGTCCAGCCACGCATTAATAGAGGATGGCCTGCCTTTACCTGCTTACGAGATGGTCTTGAAGGCATCGCATACCTTTAACCTGCTGGATGCCAGACATGCAATTTCCGTTACCGAAAGACAAAATTATATCTTAAGGGTCAGGGAACTGGCCCGTGCTGTTGCCCAGGCATTCTTTAACAGGCGAGAGGAACTGGGTTTCCCATTATGCAAACCGCAGAAAACCCAGGCAACACGAAAAAAAGCAAAGAAGAAGTAAAAAGTATTTAAATGGAAACCAAAGATTTATTAATCGAGATCGGGACTGAAGAGTTACCACCAAAGGCATTAAAGCGTCTGGCAATGGCATTTGCTGATGAAATCAGGTCCGGGTTGGACGATCAGTCGTTAACGTTTGATGCGATTAACTGGTACGCCACACCCAGACGGCTTGCAGTCATTGTTCAACAATTAGCCGCATCTCAGGAAGATAGGGATATCACCCGTCGCGGACCGGCACTGGCAGCGGCTTTCGATCAAGATGGAAACCCCACCAGGGCAGCTGAAGGATTTGCCGGTTCCTGCGGGGTTGGTGTGGACAAGCTGGAGACACTGGAAACAGATAAAGGCTCCTGGCTGGTATTCAATGCGTTTGAAAAAGGCAAAGTCTCAGCAGAATTAATCCCTGAAATCATCAAGAAGGCGCTGGGAAAATTACCCATCCCCAAACGCATGCGCTGGGGAGACAGGGATGCTGAATTTGTCCGGCCCGTGCACTGGTCGATTGTACTGTTGGGAAATGAGGTTGTGCCCTGTTCTATCATGGACACTACCGCCGATAATGTCACCTACGGTCATCGCTTCCACTATCCAAAACCTATCCGTCTGCGATCCGCAAAAGACTATTTAAAGAAACTGGAAGACACCGGCAAGGTGATTGCCGATTTTGAAAAACGAAAAAGTTTAATCGAAACGTCGGTCAATAAATTAGCGGCCCAGCTCAAAGGTAAAGCGGTCATTGATGCTGAATTGCTGGATGAAGTAACGTCTCTGGTTGAATGGCCAGTGGCCATAGCCGGCAGCTTCGACAGGAAGTTCCTTGACCTGCCAGGAGAAGTATTGACATCTTCTATGCAGAGTCATCAACGCTACTTCCCAGTGCAGAAAAAAGGCAGCCATGAACTACTAAATCATTTTATTACTGTCTCCAATATCGAGAGCAAGAATAAAAAAGAAATTCAATCAGGAAATGAAAAGGTCATACGACCAAGGCTTACTGATGCTGAATTTTTCTGGAAGCGCGACGGCAGTAAACCACTGGGGGAGTTTGGTGTTCATTTAAAAGATGTCATCTTTCAGAAAAAGATTGGCACCCTGGCGGATAAGACGGAAAGGATAAAACAACTGGCGATTTATATGGCCCCCTTGTTGAATGTCAAAAAGAAAGAGGCAGGACGTGCAGCTGAACTTTCAAAATGCGATTTATTTACGGAAATGGTCGGTGAATTTCCGGAATTACAGGGCGTAATGGGAAGATACTATGCCATTAAAAGTGGTGAAGACCCGCAAGTGGCCCAGGCACTGGATGAACAATATATGCCTCGCTATGCTGGGGATGATTTGCCCACCTCCCACATCGGTCAAATTTTGGCCATTGCAGACAAAATTGATACCGCTGTCGGGATCTTTGGCATAGGCCAGGCACCCACAGGAGATCGGGACCCCTTTGGTCTACGCCGTGCGGCCATAGGTATTTTAAGAATCATTGGCGAATCAGGATATGCACTCTATCTCGGAGAATTGATAGATAAATCCATAGCCGTCTATGGCGAGGTACTCGTAAAACAGGGCAATACAGAAACACTTTCTCAATTGAAGTCAGAGGTGCAGCTGTTTTTCAAGGAACGGGCCAGGTACAACCTCAGGGAACAAGGCTTTACTGCTGAAGAAGTAGAAGCAGTCCTGGATCTCTATGCCAACAGGCCCTGGGAATATATCGGCAGACTGAATGCTGTCCGTGAATTCATGGCACTGTCTGAAGCGGCAGTTCTTGCCGAAGCAAACAAGCGGATAATCAATATTATTGTCAAATCCAATATCAAACATATCAGTGTCATCCCTGACGTCGACCTGTTCGAAACCGAAGAGGAACGAAAGCTGTTTGAAGCAACCAGCAATATTGCAGGCAAGGTAAATGGTTTCATCGAAAACGGCAAGTTCAGCGATGCCCTGTATGCAACGGCGAAGCTACACGGACCGGTAACGGACTTTTTCGACAAGGTTATGGTCAATGTTGATAATGAACGCTTACGCAACAACCGCTTTGCATTGCTCTACAATATTGCCGAACTGACTAACCAGGTTGCCAACATCTCAAAGCTCGCAACCTGACCTTAATAAATGGTGAGATTGCGATCAATCCTGTTTTACTTTTTAATGGCGGTTGTCACCGTCTTATTTACCATCCTGGGCATATTAATTCTGCCACTTAATTTTCCATTACGATTCAGAATTATGTCTCGCTGGTCGGCCTTCAATCTGTGGACTTTAAAAACAATCTGTGGTCTTGGTTCGGTCATAGAGGGTCTGGAAAATATTCCGCAAGGGCCGGCCATCATCATGTGTAAACATCAATCTGCCTGGGAAACCCTGGCACTGCAGATCTATTTCCCACCTCAGGTATGGATATTAAAACGCGAATTGCTATGGATCCCCATTTATGGCTGGGGTCTGGCAACCATGCAACCTATTGCGATAGATCGTTCTTCTGGCGTGCGGGCCCTTAAAGATATCGCCAATCAAGGGAAAGAAAGGCTGGACAAGGGTTACTGGGTCGTCATCTTCCCGGAAGGGACCCGCACGGCACCTGGACAAAAACTTAAATACCAACCGGGTGGCGGCCTATTGGCAGAAAAAACAGGTTACCCTGTTATACCTGTGACCCATAATGCCGGCCACTTCTGGCCACGTAATAGTCTGGACAAGAAACCGGGAACCATCACCATGAAAATCGGTCCAGTAATAGACCCGAAAGGAAAATCAGCGAAAGAGATCACCAAAGAAGTAGAAGAATGGATAGAGACAAATGCAGCAGCTTTACCAGTACCAAACAGGGAATAATAAAGCCACAGAGGACACAGAGTAAACAATTATTTTTTTATATATCCCGCTATATATTTTAAATTTCTAATTAGTTTAAATTTTTTTTTAACTCTGTGATCTCTGTGCCCTCTGTGGCATTTTTAAATAAATATCAAATAATTACAAAAATCTTATACCATGCACCCCTTACATAAATAAATGTAATATTCTTTACAATCCCTATGTCCTCTGTGGCCAAATTTAATTTAAAATACCCATTATGAATAAATACTTCAGTGACTTCCTGGACACACTTTTACCCTACAAGGCAGGTGAGCAGCCCAGGGACAGGTCATATATCAAATTAAATACCAATGAATGTCCTTATCCGCCCTCGGATTCGGTATTGTCGGCAATTAAAGAGGCTGCCAATGGTGATCTCAGGTTATATCCGGACCTGAAGGCTTCCCGATTAATAGAATCGATATCTCGTTTTTATTCTGTAAACCAGGAGAATGTGTTTGTAAGCAACGGTTCAGACGAGGCGCTTGCTTATGCCTTCCAGGCTTTTTTCAAGAAATCCAGCCCGTTATTAATGCCGGATGTCACCTACTCATTCTACCCCTCTTACTGCAAACTTTTTTCCATTGACTACCAGACGTTTCCACTAACGGACACGTTTGAGGTCGATATTGACCTGATCCCCGATTCAACAGGTCCATTAATTATTGCCAACCCCAATGCACCGACGGGCATCTGTATGGGTCTGAACACCATAGAAAATATCCTGCAAAAGAATACCGGGTCCGTGGTATTAATTGATGAGGCCTATATTGATTTTGGCGGTGAAACCTGTATCCCGCTTATCGACAAATATCCCAACCTGCTGGTGGTCCAGACTGTTTCCAAGTCCCGTGCCCTGGCGGGCCTCAGGGTGGGGCTGGCAATGGGAAATAAAGATCTCATTTCGGCACTGGAAGATGTTAAGAACTCATTTAATGCCTACCCCCTGGATACCCTGGCTATTGCCGGTGCCAGTGCCGCCTTTGATGATCGCGAGGGATTTGAGACCAGCCGACAGAAAGTTATTGCCACCCGGGAATGGACAAAATCAAGATTAAAAGAGCTGGCTTTTTATGTGGTCCCCTCCATGACTAATTTCATCATGGCGCAACACAAGGACTACCCGGCCAAAGACCTGTATTTAAAGCTCAAGGATAACGGGATTCTTATCCGCTATTTTGATAGTCCACGAATCAATAATTTCGTCAGGATAAGCGTCGGTACAGATGGTGACATGCGTGCCTTGATTGATGCCCTGACCATGATTCTAGGATAGGTTCACTTTGCCAATAGTGCAGATAGCCTTTCAAGGTATAGCATTCTCTCTGTGAATATCAATCCAAAAGGCCCATAAAACCATCAGCCACAGGGACTGAACTGTCCAGGTAACAGCCGTAGTAGAGGGTGGTGGCGGTCCAAATATATTACCTATATAAACTATCAACAGAAATATAGCCAATGACCAAAGGCCATATTTTCCGATGTTGTCTCTTGCCCGTGTCTGTCGGGTATAGAGCTATAACCCAAAACCAAAAAAGGCCAATTCCAGAGGAATGACCACAGCGGGAAAATCCCACAGCCCTAATCCCAAAAGTACATTTTCAGAAAAGCTAAACGGCATGTCCGCCCGGTGGGTAAGAACGTCCAGCAACCAGTGGCTTACTACCACAAGCGCAATAACCAGTGCTGACATTAATTTACTGCGTTTTATTAAATAGAACATGCCTCCTAAAATTACACCCCAGATCACCATCCCTGACAGGCTATGTGAATAAGGATAATGAATAAATTTTAAAGGGGTAATGACGGTATTGCCTGGATCAACCTCGAATGACTCAATACCCAATAAGACCAGGTTAGGCCAGATCAGGTCTGCTAGCTGACAGGCGATAAACATCACCCCCAGAGAAACATCAGGCGCAACCCTCTTGGCGCCCAGTGCCACGGCATAATGTCCAATAAACATTTTTTTCTTATCCAGGCAAAATACTTTAATCTATTATTTACATGATAATTCGAATTGCAAATATAAAAGATCTAAAAGACATTGTAGACATTTACAACCAATCGATTATATCCGGTAATAAAACCGGACATACCAGGACATTTGACGTTGGACAAAGAGTTGACTGGTTCAATGCTCATAGCACCGATCGTTACCCTATTATGATAGCCGAGGTAGATCATGAGATTAGAGGATATTTAAGCCTGAGTGCTTACCGGGAAGGTCGAGAGGCCTTCGCCAGTACCGCTGAAATCAGTTTTTACGTGGACAATAATTATCAGGGGGAAAATATTGGCAGTCAGTTACTACAACAGGCTATCAACCTTTGTCCAGAACTGAAAATAAAAAACCTGGTTGCCATGCTCATAGAAGGCAACCAGGTGAGTATAGGATTACTTGAAAAATTCGGTTTTAAAAAATGGGGGCACTTGCCCGACATTGCTGAATTCGATGAAAATGTAACCGGCCATTTATATTATGGCCTACGTATTAACGGCAAATTACGTTTACCTGACTTCTGAACGTTTCAAGAGCCTTTCGTCATACCTGACTTTCTGCTCATCGGTTAAAATCTTTCGCATTTCTATCAGGTGTTCGTAACGAAGACGCATGATCTGGTTTTTAGCGGCCATGAGTTCATCTATCTTTGCATAAACTACATCTAATTTGACATCTTCGCGGATGGTCATTTCATTGAGTTCTTTCAGGGCCCTTGCCTCTTGTTCCTTATATGGCTTTTGATCATCGTCCAGTTGATGATGCATGTGATCAATTTCTGCCCGCTGCTCCGGGGAATGGTTTCCACCTTGACCATGCTGGTGGCCTCCACCGGCATTTTGCTGGTGCTGTTCCTGTTGACCATGCTGGTGACCTTCACTGGCACTTTCCTGGTGTTTGGTCTTATCACCGTCACCTTGCTGGTGTTGTTCCTGGGCCACGACGCCAGAACAAATAAATAACAAAGAAATGATAATAAATACTGAATGTTTCACCCGGTTCATATTAATTCTCCAAAAAGATGTTATTACCGATTATTTGATACCCAAGATTATCGTAAGTTTGATTATTTGCCAATAATAGTCAGCACCAACGGTCAGACCAGGCCTGAAACATGAGTACATTCCATATCTGGTTTTGCCAATTGCGCTCCCCACGTTGATGTTGTTGCCATTTCTCATGAATAACTGTTGAATTTAGAAGCCCCTGGGCATCCAGCCTGGGCTTTTCAAGTAATGACTCGCCCCATTCTCTCAAAGGACCACGTAGCCAGGATGCCAATGGCACTGAAAAACCCATTTTGGTCCTGTTTATCAAGTGTTCGGGGATATATTGCTTTAGAATCTGGCGTAATACCCATTTACCCTGTCCGTTGCGATATTTCATGGACATCGGCAGACCCCAGGCCATCTCAATCACCCTGTGGTCCAGAATCGGTATCCTGGTCTCAAGGGAAACCGCCATACTGGCCCGGTCTACCTTGGTTAAAATATCGTCAGTGAGATACCCAGTCGTGTCGAGATATTGCATCTGCTCAATCAATCCCGAAAGGTTCTGGTTAGCAATGAGTTGATTGGAATAAGGAGTTTCCTGGTGCTCACCCAATACCAGCTCATCGAGGAAATACCAGTGACTGACCAGGTGACTGTACAGTTCTGATTTGTTATCAGATAACAAATCTGCAAGTTGATACAGTTTGTCCCCGACCTGCCTGACTCTTAATCTGGCCGACATGTTATTCCAGGTGTTATTGGACACACTGCGGATGAGTGATTGCATAATACGCCGGCCAATTGGCGTGAGATATCCATAAGCATTATATAATTGCTTTGCAGATTTATATCGCTTATAGCCTGCAAAGACTTCATCCCCCCCGTCCCCCGACAGGGCAACGGTCACGTGTTCACGAGTCATCATTGACACCAGGTAGGTGGGGATTTGAGATGGGTCAGCAAATGGCTCATCGTAGATATCGGCCAGCAAAGGGATCGTGTCCAGCAGTTGCGCTGATGAAATATAAAATTCGCTATGATCTGTGTGTAATAGCACCGCTACCTGTTTTGCATATTCAGCCTCATTAAACCGTGCATCATCAAATCCGATGGAAAATGTTTTAACCTGCGATATATTATTTTTCTGCATCAGGGCCACCACCAGCGAAGAATCTATGCCCCCGGACAGAAATGCCCCGAGCGGGACATCAGAGACCAGTCGCGACTTGACAGCGTCTTCCAGTAACGATTCCAGTGACCGAATCTGTTCGGGTTCGTTCGGGCAATTTTGAGATCGACGCGACGTAGAAACAATCTCATTAAAATCCCAGTATTTTTTTACGGTCAATTGCCGGGAACTGTCGATTTTCAAGATAGACCCTGGATCCAGTTTGAAGATATCTTTATATATTGTTTCAGGGCCCTTGATGTAACCAAACTGCATAAACGTTTTAAGGGCATGCCTGTCTATTTGTAATTGACAGCCAGTGTGCTGATGAAAGGATTTCAGTTCTGAAGCAAATACAAACAACCCCGCATGATGATAATAATATAGTGGTTTGATACCCATACGGTCCCTCACCAGGCAAAGGGAATTGTCCTGTTTGTCCCAAACACCAAATGCAAACATGCCTATGAGTTTTTGCACAACATCATTTATTGGATATCTTGCGATAAGCTCGAGTAAGACCTCGGTATCGGAACTGCCGCGAAAGCATACCCCATCTGAAGTTAATTCTTTTCGTAATGATTCTGCATTATAGATCTCGCCATTATAAACAAGACAAAAACGACCGTTTTTCGAGTGCATGGGTTGCATACCTGTGTCGCTCAGGTCGATTATGGATAATCTCTGATGGCCCAACGAAACCTGATGCGCGTCATCTGACCAGGTGCCGGTTCCATCCGGGCCACGATGGGATAGTACCGATGTCATGCCTTGAATATATTGATGCGCATCAGTATTACTGGCGAGTATTCCGGTTATGCCGCACATGAACTGTTCTTATATCGATTTAGTTAACGACAATCTGATTCAGGTTTTTAATGAGGTCTGAAGAAAGTCAGATATGGCCCTGGCAGCCCGCTTTGACGAAGGTTCATCTGTCATTTCAAATGTCGCATTGAACAGATCCTGTTGACCGCTTCGATATTGTTCCTGGCTATTGATGGCCTGTTGAATGCCCATATCAAGCGCCTGAATATTGTCTACTACTGCACCTGTATGCCAGTTCTTATAACTTTCATCCTCTTCCCAGTCAATCTGATGTGTATTAATGAAGACGCTGGGACGTGGGTTGACCAGAAATTCATGATACTGGCTGCTGACATCCCCCATATAGATATCTGCCCCGAGGGTATAAGTCATATCTGTGCATGCAATACTGTCTGTATCTATGATGATATGCGGACAATTAAAATATTTTCCAGGGACAGGCTTCACCCAGCCTATACTGGATTTTTTCTCTTCTGAGAAATGCATTTTCCGTGTGTATAACATGATATGCGGCGCAAATATAAGGTTGTATTTATCACTGTTATAAAAGTACTCCAGAATATCCAGCCCCATTTTGTACCAGGAAGAAACATTTGGCGAAAAATGCGGATTATACACAACAGTCAGCCTGTCATTTTTAAATAACCGTTGCTTTTTTCCTGACAAGGCATTAACGGCATCAAATTTTGGATAGCCTATGACGCGAGACTCGGTGGTTGCAAGCACACCTTCCCGTTGCATTCTATCCCGGACCTTCTCGCCTGAGAGAAATAACAAATCACACTTGCCTTTACCCTTATTAAAGCCGAATTTTCTATCTCCGGATCCATGGGTCGTGAGAATATATTTCAAGTGTGTTAGTCCAAAATGAGATTTCAATAACAGGCTGGTTTTTTCCGGGACCACCAGCGCGTCCAACCCCGCAAACACATCCAGGTTTCTTTTTAGCATCGTTATCTTTGATACCGGTAACGCCTTGTCAAAAACAGAACAAATGGACTTGAGATACCCCGGCATAGTGATCTCCACATAACTGCAATTATGATCCGGGTAATTAGCCTCAAATTGTTTTATATAATTTAGCTGGCTGTCCGATGAGGTAATAATGATAATTTCATTATCACTCTGCATCATGGACATCTCATAGGCCACAGAAATGGCATGGGGAATTTGATGCAGTTGTTCGTGATTAAATAGGAAGCCAATTTTCATCTATGATCACTTGAGTTTATAAAGCTGTTGGAGACGGTTCTGGTATTCCAATGCAGCTCCTGGGCATGACTATTTACCTGTACCCAGTTTGACAATTTCTGAGAGGGGTTGACGGCCACAGGATGTGAACATTCTGCCAGGGAAGGTATATCAGAATGATGATCAGTATACAACCACACTTGATGATTATTGGATTGAGATTCCCTGAGGTTACCAAGCATTGCTTCAATCATCGCCAGTTTGGCTTTACCGTAACAGTTTTCTCCGTCTATGCCGGGAATTATTTTGTCTCCTTTTTCCAAGGAGGCCGAGGCAATTATATTATTTATCCCAAGACGCCTGGCAAAACAGTCTGCCATCCAGTCAAAACTGGCTGTTGCAATGACTAACTTTGCACCCGCAGTCTGCCATTGTCTGATGGTAAATATGGCATCCAGGTTGACCTTGGACTCCAGGACTTCATTTACATATGACTCACAAACCTTATTGAGTTGATCTTTATTTACCGGGCCAGTTAATAGTGCCTGCATGATTGTTTTTAATCGCTTGCGCGAAATACCTCCGACCAGATACAGCAACATCATCATGATAACAACTGGTAATAATAGTAATCTCCATGGACGTTTATGCCAGGCAAAATAAATCAGGAAAGGTAAAAACGTCCCGTGAGTGGTTATGGTCCTGTCCAGGTCAAAAATAATCCAAGGCGCAGCGTGGTCTGTTTCCTGCTCCTGGCGTTGTTTGCTACGCATTTTTAGAATTGATTCAATCTGGACAATGTCTGAGACTTTATCGGCGTCAATGGCAACATCAGGATCATTCAATTTGACTGGTTGAACACGGGTACCAGATCTACTGGAAATGATATTAAATGCCTCATCCAGACCAAGCCGTTTGAAATAAAACTTAGTAAAAACCAGGGGCCCTATTGTCCATGCAAGTTTAAATACTTTTTTGGGACTGGTCTCAAATGCCTTCCAGAAATTTATAAGATTACCAGCCTGGTTATTTTTCAATAAAAACAGATTGCACCCTGTTACCGAGGTATCTTTAAACTGCAGCCAGGTACGTCGAGATTCTGGATAATGTTTCGTCAACGTTGTCTTCTCAACCAATCCCAGATACAAATCGGCCTGGCTATTCTCTGCCTGCGCCAGAAAGTCATTCACATGACCCTCTCCAAGCAGGCAGTTATCCGCCGTCGTCACTAACAATGGAGGCGATAACTTTTCACCCTGCCATACTGACAGGATGGAATCGGCAATACCCCCATCACTCTTAATAAACCGGACCTTATCAGATAGGGGATAAGCTGCTATCTCAGTTTGTATATCTTCCGGTTCCTGAGTGACAACAAAAATCTTTGACACCCTCTCCAGTGCATCCAGGCTACACAGGGTATGGATTAGCATTGGTTTATCAGCCACCGGCGCCAGGACTTTATATTTAGTCTTAAAATAATCGGCAATCGGATCACTCCCTGGTCGACGACCAGCGAGTAACAGGACGGAAAGTTTTTCGGTATTGGCAGTCACGGTAAAGTACTTGTCTAAATTTACCCTGGATTCATTAACTGTATATCATCTATGGTTAATTAGAACCTTG
The DNA here is from genome assembly GCA_038131795.1 of Candidatus Eutrophobius brisbanensis. Lineage (GTDB taxonomy): Bacteria > Pseudomonadota > Gammaproteobacteria > Eutrophobiales > Eutrophobiaceae > Eutrophobius > Eutrophobius brisbanensis. The sequence goes on from JAYPQE010000003.1 coordinate 1,619,388, forward strand.
TGTGGAACGGAAAACTACTAACGGTCACACCTTGATCGAGATAGGCAAAGTACCATTTAAAAATGGTATAATCAATTTAATAATCAATATGTTATATTGTATAAGTTCGAAACAAACTTAAACAGTACAAAAAAGATTGATATGATGGACCAAATCTCAATTAATCATTATATCTAAACAAACATGGCAAGATTTCCGACAACCCGAATGCGAAGAATGCGTGAAAAGGAATTTTCACGCAGGCTGATGCGCGAAACCAGATTGTCCACTGATGATCTGATCTACCCCATGTTCATTCATGCAGGCAGTGAGGCCCGGCAACCCGTGCCATCCATGCCCGGCATCGACAGGGTCAATCTTGAAGAATTAAAAAAACAGGCAGACGAGATCGCCCAATTGACTATTCCGGCCATTGCCCTGTTTCCGGTCATCTCCGAAGATAAAAAATCTGAAAATGCAGAAGAGGCATACAATCCTGAAGGGCTGGTACAAAGTGCGGTCAGAATGTTGAAGGAACAGGTACCGGAGCTGGGCATCATCACCGATATCGCCCTGGATCCATACACCAGCCATGGTCAGGACGGACTGGTTAATGAAAATGGCTATGTGATGAATGATGAAACGGTTGAAGTCCTGGTACAGCAGGCCCTGTCCCATGCACACGCAGGTGTTGATATAGTGGCACCTTCGGACATGATGGACGGGCGCATCGGTGCCATTCGAAATAAATTTGAGGATAGTGGACTTATCAATACCCGCATTCTCGCCTACTCGGCAAAATATGCATCTACATTCTACGGCCCATTTAGAGATGCCGTAGGATCTGCCACAAACCTGGCAGGGGGTGACAAATATTCCTACCAGATGGATCCGGCCAACAGTGATGAAGCCATACGTGAAGTGGCACTGGATATTGAAGAAGGTGCGGACATGGTCATGGTAAAACCGGCCCTGCCTTACCTGGATATTATCTACCGGATTAAAGCCGAATTTGGTCTACCTACCTTTGCCTATAACGTTAGTGGTGAGTACGCCATGCTTAAGGCCGCAGGACAAAATGGTTGGCTGGATGAGCATAAGGTCGTAATGGAGACCTTACTGTCCTGTAAACGTGCGGGGGCAGATGCCATCTTGACCTATCATGCAAGGGAAGTTGCCAACTGGCTGCAAGCGTCCTGAGTCGGTTAGTTAACACCCACCCTGTCTAACAAGTCCTGCAAATTTTGATGGTCCATGGTTAGCGGTGAGTTTTCACAAAACGTTTTGATTTTGCCCTCCAGAATTGCATAAGCCTCTTTGAATAATTCACGCTGTACTTCCACCGGTTGATCAGGTTGATCCGGATCATTTATCCCCCAGTGGCCGGTCAGTGGGGTACCTGGCCAAACCGGGCAGACCTCATTCGCTGCATTATCACAAACTGTTATCACCACATCCATTTCAGGTGAATCTGCAAACTCGTCCCAACTCTTACTCCTAAATCCATCTGTCTGATAACCCAATGATTGCAGTAACTCAATAGCCAGCGGGTTTACCATGCCCCTTGGAGTACTGCCGGCGCTATAGGCATGAATGTCCTTTCCGCCCAGACGGTTAAAAATGGCTTCGGCCATAATACTGCGGGCCGAATTACCGGTACATAACACCAATATATTCATAGTTCATACCCGATAAAAAATAACCTGCAAGCGCCTCATGCCAGGACTTCAGCAAAAAAGTTAACACAACTTTGCCATGCACGCTTATCCGCATCGGGGTTATAGACTGTCCCCCTGTCTGGATCGTTTGCCTGGGGATTAGTAAAGGCATGGCGGGTATTACCATAGGCATGAACCTGCCAGTCCACACCCGCAGCAGACATTTCAGCTGCAAGCTCATCAATCGATTCCGGTGGCACCATGGGATCATCATATCCATGTAAGGCCAGTACTTTTGCCTTGATGTGATGACTGTCCAGATTTCCAGGCGGTGTAAAAAAACCGTGTAGACTGATGACGCCACGTAGGTCTTCACCCGTCCTGGCCAGATCTAATACACAAAGACCCCCAAAACAGAAACCCATCGCTGCAATTCTTTTCTCATCCACTTCCGGTATGGAACGAATGGTGTTCAACGCCGCCAGCATTCTGGATTGCAGCTCTGCTCTATCTTCAAGCAATGGCTGCATCAATCCAGCATTTTGTTCCGGGCTGGTCCCCCGTACCCCTTTGCCGTACACATCCAGGGCAAATCCTACATAACCCAGTTCAGCCAGCAATCTGGCCTTGCTTGCATCAAACTCACCCTGCCCACCCCAGGCATGGGAGATTAGAATTCCCGGAACGGCCTCCTGATTAGAATCATCATAGGCAATAACTCCCTGAAATGGTTTGCCCTTATCTTCATATTCTATTTCTCTTTCAACAATCATAATGGCTTCCCCTGTCTATGATATACGGGTATTGAATTGTGTTATTTATAAAAAGAAGATTAACTACGGAATGGATCAGGAATCAAGTCCTAATGATTTAATCTTTCTGGTCAGGGTATTTCTACCCCATCCCAGTAATTTTGCAGCATCCTGACGCCGGCCACCTGTCTTTTTTAATGCGGTTTCAATCATAATTCGCTCAAACCTGGGAACAGCATCGGCAAGAATACTGGACTGTCCATTTACCAGATTCATTTCAACCCAGCTCCTCAAGGTCTCTTCCCAGTCGTTATTCACTTGAGGTTGATCAATTTGTTTTAATTCAGGTGGTAAATCTTCATGATGAATCTCCTTACCTGAAGCCATTACCGTCACCCACCGGCAAAAGTTTTCAAGTTGACGGACATTGCCTGGCCAGGAAAGTGATGTTAAAAACTCCTGGGTCTTTGCTGTGACCTGTTTTTTGTCCACCTCCAATTCTGCTGCTGCGGTTTTCAAAAAATGATCAATTAAAGCAGGTATATCCTCACGTCGATCTCGTAATGACGGTACATGTACTCGAATAACATTCAATCGATGAAATAAATCTTCTCTGAAATCGCCCTGTTTCACCCGAGCCTCAAGGTCCTGGTGTGTCGCCGCAATCACCCTCACATTGACTTTAATTGGCGTGTGTCCACCCACCCGATAAAATTCACCATCTGCCAGGACGCGTAATAAGCGGGTCTGCAAATCTGCTGGCATATCCCCAATTTCATCCAGAAATAATGTCCCGCCATTGGCCTGCTCAAATCGTCCGGTACGGCGTTCACTGGCACCGGTAAATGCACCCTTTTCATGACCAAATAGTTCCGATTCCAGTAACTCCTTGGGGATGGCCGCAGTATTTAATGCGATAAATGGCTGTTGGTTACGTGGACTGTGCTTGTGCAGGGCCTTGGCCACCAACTCCTTACCGGTACCAGATTCACCTGTAATTAATACGGTTAGATTGGACCCCGATAAGCGACCTATTGCCCGAAACACTTCCTGCATGGCCGGGGCTGACCCGATAATGTCAGTTCCTTCATCTAATTCTTCGGCCTGATCATTTTTGATACCGGCATCCGTTTCTTTAATGGCCCGCTTAACCAGATTGACCACTTCATCCACATCAAAAGGCTTTGAAATAAATTCAAATGCACCACTTTGAAAAGCGGATACCGCCTTGTCCAGATCAGAATAGGCCGTCATGATAATGACCGGCACATCTGGTGCCTGTTTTTTTATCTCGTTTGTCAATGCAATGCCATCCATGTCCGGCATACGGATATCTGAAATAATGACATCCGGTTTTTCCCTGCCTAACCTGGACAATAGTTTTCCTGGACCATCAAAACTCACAACCTGCATATCATCGGCTGCCAGGGCCTTTTCCAACACCCATCGAATTGACTTATCGTCATCGACAATCCAGATTTTATTATTTTCAGTCATCGTTCATATCCAGGGGTAACAATATGGTAAAGATAGTGCGATCTGCCTGACGTTCATAATTGATAGAGCCGCCATTCGATTGTAATAATGACTGGGCAATGGACAGACCAAGACCTGTCCCTTCCGGGCGGCCGGTGATCAATGGATAAAATACCTCGCGTTTGATGTCTTGCGGTATTCCCGGACCATCATCCATTACCTTAATTTCAGCAGCTAACCTGTAAAAATCCTGACGGATGGTACAATGTCTCTTAATGCGGGTTTGAATCCATACCTGCCCATTGGTTGCAATGGCCTGTAAGGCATTGCGTAAAACATTCATGAACACCTGAATCAATTGGTCCTTATCTCCCTGCAATAATGGCAGGCTGGGGTCATAATCCCGCGTGATCTTTAACTCCTCAGTTGACTCGGCCCGGCATACCTCCACAACATATTCCAGAATTTCATGAAGATTGATACTGGATAGTTGAGGCGGTGTTTCGTGCACCATCATTCTATCAACCAGGTTGCGCAACCTGTCTGCTTCACTGATGATGATCTGCGTATATTCCTTCAAATTTTTATTTTGCAATTCCTTTTCCAGTAATTGTGCGGCCCCTCTCAGGCCACCTAATGGATTTTTGATTTCATGTGCAATGCCTTTCAGTGATTTTCTAGCTGCATCATGGACGATTGAACTGGTTTCTTCCCGCATCACCCGGGTAAATGAATTGGCATCAACCAGTTCCACAATCACATATTTAACATCGTCTTGAGTCATGATCGGAGTAACCATACAACCAACAGTAATACTGGTTTGACCGTTTAAATATAATTCTACCCCCCAGTCGGTATAGGGATGCATTTCATCAAGGGAACGCCTGATGTCATCAATAAACTCTTTTGAGGCAGGTAAAAACTCATCAGGTGTCTGACCTTTGACCTTGTTGATACTCAACGATAACAGGTTTTCACCGGCGGCGTTGATACTCATTAGTCTGAGTGAACTATCAAAGACCATAACCGCTGTGCTAATGTTCTCAATGAGTGCATCTGGTGATTTAAATATATCATTCATAATTGGGTATTTTGCACTATATTGGTGCAATAAAGAAGAAATAATCTGTCCTTGCATTGAATTAAATTTTCTATTTTTATATAAAAATCAGTTAGTTAACATAAGCACACTGAATTTGATGCTCAGTATATTTATATAAGAGCAAGAATCAGACCAAGATCAGGTCGTTTTACAAATACCTGGAAAATACCTGGAAATGTATCGATATGACTAATTTACTGAAGTTAACGGCCTATTACAGAAGCCTGGCGCATATGGAAGGTCACACTTTCAGACGAGATGACCTCATCACCATTTCCACTAATGACAGCAACACGGACGGTATGGGTACCCCTGTCTAACTCTTCGAGACTATGGCTTGTCGCCTTACCTTTATGAATTTGGTTACCATCCAGAAAATAGACCAGATTATCACCACCTCGTAGTCGGGGTGATAATGAAACACTAATCACCAGGTCACCCTGACTTCGAAAATAGGTTTCATCGTCTTTTGGATTAGAAATGCTAATCTGGTTATAACGCACCTGCTGCTGGGACGTGGTTCTGGGCGGGGGTGCATTTTTCAGCGCTGGTATGGTTGTTACCTCTTTGACTTCAATTTTTTTTGAGCCTTCAACCGGCTGATCCGTAAACGTCGGGTTTCCGTTTTCATCCACTGTCATATAGACGTCAGCAGCCATGACACCGGTCATGAAAAAGCCACCTAAAATCACCAGTAGTTTATTCATATTATTAAACATAGTTGATTGTCTAGACTCTCACAACTGGATAATAGTTCCTGTGAATCATTTCACAGCATAAAAAAAAGCCCCCTGAAAAAGGGGGCTTTTCGATGCTAGAGAGACATTATCAGAGGCTGTAGTACATGGAGAATTCAACCGGATGGGTAGTCATTCTAAACCGGGTCACTTCATCCATCTTCAGGGCGATATAGCCATCAATCATGTCATCAGAGAATACATCACCTGCCTTCAGGAAGTCGCGGTCAGCGTCCAGGGCCTCCAGCGCACGATCCAGTGAAGAACAAACCGTCGGGATGTTCTGCTCTTCTTCAGGCGGCAAATCATATAGGTCTTTCTCTAAGGGTGCACCTGGATCTATCTTGTTCTGAATCCCGTCCAGACCCGCCATCATCAAGGCGGTGAATGTTAAGTACGGGTTACCACAGGAATCCGGGAACCTGACCTCAATTCGCCTGGCCTTGGGATTGGCAATAAACGGAATACGACAGGAAGCAGAACGGTTTCTAGCTGAATAAGCAAGTAAAGTCGGTGCCTCAAATCCGGGTACCAGTCGTTTATAACTATTGGTACTGGCATTGGTAAAGGCATTAATTGCCCTGGCGTGTTTAAAAATTCCACCGATATAGTGCAATGCAGTTTCCGAAAGGCCACCATACTTATCACCACTGAACAGGTTTTGTCCGTCTTTTGCTAATGACTGGTGGACATGCATACCATTTCCATTGTCACCTACCAATGGTTTTGGCATAAAGGTAGCCGTCTTCCCGAAGGCATGGGCAATATTCAGAACACAATATTTCAGCATTAACAGTTCGTCTGCCTTTCTAGTCAGGGTATTGAATACAGTACCAATTTCACACTGGCCAGCGGTGGCAACTTCATGGTGGTGAACCTCTACACCGATACCAACCTGTTCAAGGGTGGCACAGATTGCAGATCGAATATTCTGCAGGGAATCTACAGGGGGCACTGGGAAATAACCGCCTTTTACACCCGGACGGTGGCCAATATTGGCATCATCTGTTGCCCGGTCACTGTTCCATGCACCTTCTTCTGAATCCACTTCATAGAAAGCGCTGTTGAGATTGTCTCCCCACCTGGCCTCGTCAAAGATAAAAAATTCCGGTTCAGGACCAAAGTACGCAGTATCAGCAATACCCGTTGATTTTAAATATTCTTCAGCACGTTTGGCCAATGAACGGGGATCGCGGACATAGCCCTGCATGGTATGAGGCTCGAGAACATCACAACGAATAGCAATGGTAGTGTCATCGTAAAACGGGTCCAGGAAGGCCGCATCAGGATCTGGCATTAATACCATGTCTGATTCATTGATACCCTTCCATCCGGCAATGGATGAACCATCGAACATCTTGCCATCCTGAAAAAATTCTTCGTCTATCTGTGAAACAGGAACGGTGACATGCTGTTCTTTTCCGCGAGTATCACAGAAGCGTAAGTCAGCATAGACAGCTTCATGCTCATTGATCAGCTCCTGTACCTTGTTATTCGACATATTTTCTCTCCTCAATCTTGATATCACTTGTCGTTTATTTTTTGTTAGCACAACTCACGCACAGGCGAGTTACCTCGTCTAATAAGCATGATCTATGCCATTGGAAATACATGAAATAAAGTTAATAAAAACAGAATGTTAACTAAATAATGCCTATACAGACTGCACCATTTTAGTGCTTTTTCCCTAGATCATGCACCAAATTAGATCTTCCGAATTCTTATTATTATTTCCTCTGGATATTATGGCAGTATTTTTTCACCTTCGTAAAGCGCTTCTAACGTTTCACGTCTGCGAATCTCATATATCTTCTCACCATCTATCATCACTTCAGCCGCGCGAGGTCTGGCATTGTAATTTGAACTCATGACAAACCCATATGCCCCGACCCCCATTACGACCAATAAATCACCTTCAGTCAACGCCAGGGACCGATTAAGACCAAGAAAATCACCCGTCTCACAGACCGGGCCTACAATATCAAACGCCCTTTCTTTTGCATCAGTATGTTCCTGGACCGGTATTATCTCCTGCCAGGCATCATAAAGTACCGGCCTGATCAAATCGTTCATTGCGGCATCAATGATTGCAAAATTTTTTACACCGTTCTGTTTTATATACAGTACTTGCGTCAGTAACAATCCCGCATTTCCTACGATTGACCTTCCCGGCTCTATAATTATTTCCAGAGACGTATCCGTGATCTTGTCGCAGATAGCACTTACAAACTCTGCTGGAGACGGCGGCGTTTCATCCTTGTAGCTAATGCCCAATCCCCCTCCCAGATCAATGTGTTTTAACTCCATACCTTTGTCGCGTAATACCTCAACTAACTGCATTACCCTGTCTATGGCATCTAGGTATGGCTCAAGGTCCGTAATCTGTGAACCGATATGACAGTCGATACCGACAACATTCAGGTTGCTCAGTGTATTCGCCTGATTAAAGGCATTTTCTGCCTCTTCATAGGCAATTCCAAACTTATTTTCTTTCAAACCGGTAGAGATGTAGGGATGGGTAAGAGGATCCACATCCGGATTGACGCGTAATGATACCGGCGCACTGCATTGAAGTTCCGCGGCAACATTATTGACCATTTGAAGCTCAGAAAGTGATTCAATATTCAGGCATTTCACACCTGAATTTAACGCAGTCCTGATTTCATCGGGTGTTTTGCCCACCCCGGAAAATACAACTTTCCCTGGGTCGCCGCCGGCCTTGATAACACGTTGTAACTCTCCTACTGACACAATATCAAACCCTGACCCCAACCTGGCCAGCAAATTTAAAATGGCCAGGTTTCCATTGGCCTTGACCGCATAGCAAATGCTATGAGGCCTGTCATTAAAAGCACCATGATATGATTGCCATTGGCTTTCTATTGCCGCTCGACTATAGACATAACAAGGCGTACCAAATTGCGCCTGTATCTCACTAACGGCAATACCTTGCACATGCAAAGTCCCATTAATGTATTGAAATTCCTGATTCACTTAATTTTCTGCTGTATTTGATGCTGGTTCATCTGGAATATATAAGTCGCCCTTTTGCCCACATGATGCGGTACACGTTAAAACAACCACCAAAATGATTAAACGTAAATACATTTTATTTCCCGTTATATTTTGAGATTCTATTTCCAATAGGCGTGTAATATCAGGCCTAAATTATACACCAGCGATATCATCATTTGCGTATAATCTTTGTTGCAGTGACAATTACAACTAAATTATTCAGGTGAATAATTAACAGATCTAACTTGCAATCTGGCATGGATTTCTGATGAAATGTACCCCCTTTCAAACAATCAGAGGTTAAAACTATAATGGGCGATGGAATAATTCACGTATCAGATTCCGATTTCGAAGATCAGGTATTAAAGGCCACCGGGCCGGTATTGGTTGATTACTGGGCAGAATGGTGTGGTCCCTGCAAAATGATTGCCCCAATCCTGGATGAAATATCAGATGAGTACGCCGAAAAACTCACCGTAGCAAAAATCAACATTGATGAAAACCGTGAAACTCCCCAGAAATATGCCGTTCGTGGCATACCGACACTGATGATATTCAAAGATGGCGAAATTGCAGGTACCAAGGTAGGGGCGTTGTCAAAATCACAATTATCAGCATTTATTGACAGCGTCATATAAACGCTATACATTTATGGAACGCGGCGAAATGCTCGTGTTATTTTATTAAATTAATAATAACCTTCTTAAACCGAACTCCCTCAAATTGAATTAACAAGGTCTTATTTTCAGGGCGTTTCCTGCGCTTAACATAACTATTTATTAACCCTAATCGTTTAACTAACACAATCCTTGATCTATGAACCTGACAGAACTTAAGCAACAACCCGCATCAGAACTTATAAAATTATCAGAAACCCTTGGACTCGATGGCCTGGCCAGGTCACGTAAACAGGACGTCATATTTGAAATCCTGAAAGCCCATGCCAAAAAAGGTGAAGACATCTATGGCAGTGGGGTATTGGAAATACTACAAGATGGGTTCGGGTTTTTAAGATCTGCAGACAGTTCATATCTGGCCGGTCCGGATGATATTTATGTCTCTCCCAGTCAGATACGCCGTTTTAACCTCAGGACTGGAGACAATATAGCCGGCAAAATCAGACCACCAAAAGACGGTGAGCGTTATTTTGCCCTGTTGAAAGTTGCTGAAATTAATTTTGAATCACCTGAAAAAGCCAAGAATAAAATACTCTTTGAAAACCTCACCCCCCTGTTTGCAAATGAACGATTAAAACTGGAAATCGGTAACGGCAGTACAGAAGATCTGACACCCAGGATCATTGATCTGGTGGCACCCATCGGCAAAGGCCAACGTGGTCTGATTGTCTCACCACCCAAAGCGGGCAAAACGATGATTCTCCAGTCAATTGCACAATCGATTACCCACAATCATCCTGAATGTCATTTGATTGTATTATTGATCGATGAGCGGCCCGAGGAAGTCACGGAAATGGCCCGTTCGGTGAAAGGAGAAGTCATTTCCAGTACCTTTGATGAGCCGGCCAGCAGACACGTACAGGTTGCCGAAATGGTGATATCCAGGGCCAAGCGCCTGACCGAACATAAAAAGGACGTAGTAATATTACTGGATTCCATTACCCGGCTTGCGCGGGCCTATAATACAGTGGTCCCGGCTTCAGGCAAGGTCCTGACAGGTGGTGTGGATGCCAACGCCCTGCAAAAACCGAAACGCTTTTTTGGTGCGGCAAGAAATATTGAAGAAGGTGGCAGCCTGACAATACTTGCAACTGCACTCATAGACACCGGATCCCGTATGGATGATGTTATTTACGAGGAATTTAAGGGTACAGGCAATATGGAATTGCACCTGGACCGTGAAATCGCGGAAAAACGAATTTACCCGGCCATACATATCAACCGCTCAGGGACCCGACGGGAAGAAATGCTGACTGATCAGGATGAACTACAAAAAATGTGGATACTTCGTAAACTCTTGCACCCCATGGAAACATTGGCGGCTATGGAATTTCTGTTAGAAAGGCTGAAAGCGACCAAGAACAATGCCGAGTTCTTTGACGCCATGAAGCGTCAATGATGTTGATTTATCCTGTCCAACTTACCCGGTTTGGTCAGGCGATAAAACTTCCTCAGCTCAGATAATAATCCCCTTCTGTCTCCCTGTCCTACATAGCACTCTTCAAGTCGCCGACAATACAAATATGTTTATTCGTTTATCTAAATAGTTATGACTTATTATCTATCAACAAAATGTATAGAAAATGTATATACAGTACTAGCTCAATATGAAATTAATAATGCAAGTATCCTGCATATCTTCTTTATTTTAAAGGCATGTGGCTATAATCGACTAGAGCAGTTACCAGTTTCTGTCATCTCAGAAAATGGTATTAAACCAGCAATAATGCTTAGTAAGCTTTTCTCTCCAGAAGAACAACCACCAAAAAAATATGAGTTTATATCTCCTTTCTCAATGAAAAAATGGGCTGCCCAAGCACCATCTGAACCTCTAAATAAGTGGGTAAAAAGTAGGATAAAAAATAATGTTATTGGTGGTGCAACAACATGGAGGTCGATTATTGATGATGATACATCAAATGAAACCTTTAAGTTTAAATATAATTATGCTGAAAAAATAAAAGAATTAACACTAAAAGATATAAAAATTAATTTATTGGCATTAGCTATTTGGTCTCAAAGATTTACACCATTTGACAAAAAATTGTCAAAGGTTCAATTAACAGAATATTTTAATAAAATTTTTCAAATTACTGAGGAAGAAACTAATCTTTTCTTTGCTCTGGATTTTAGAAAAATTCAAGTAGAATATTCAAATTCCATTCATGATTCACAATATATTCGAACATTAATTGGAAAGCCAAAATCTGAAACAGATACAGAATGGATTGATTCAGTAAAAAAATCGAAAACTAATAATTTACAATATTTTGAAGAAGAGATAATTATGCCTGATTATAGCAACAGCTCCAATCCTCTTGAAGTTGTGGAACCATTACTAAGTAGATATCGTCAAGTTATTCTTGCAGGTCCTCCTGGCACATCTAAATCACACATAGCAAATGAGGTATCTAGCAAATATAACGTTAGAAAAATACAATTTCACCCTTCTTACTCATATCAAAACTTTATTGGTGGTTATGTTGTTGATGGAACAACTGTTAATTGGAATGATGGTGTCTTATTCGAGTTTTCAAAACTTGCTCTAGAAAATAAAAGTGAGAACTATCTTCTAATAATAGATGAGATTAATAGAGCAAATGTAGGGCAAGTGTTTGGTGAAACCATTCAATGTTTAGATAGGAACAGTACTACTAATATTAAAAGAAAAAATGAGTTAGTTGAGTTCTCTCTTCCATCAAATTTATATATTATTGGCACAATGAATACCTCCGACCGATCAATTGGAGCAATAGATTTTGCTATAAAAAGAAGATTTATTTCAATCTATGTCCCACCTAATGCGTCACTTGTTGAAGAATTATGCGAAACTGATTTTGGAATTTCCACCGGAGATTTACTTAGGAAGTTAAATTCTAATTTATTTAATACACTTAAAAACCGTGAACTAGCTATAGGCCATGCTTTATTTTTTGATGAAAGTGTCTTTAACTCTTCTGAAAAGAAATATATTTGGTCAAATAATGATTTTGAACTTCTTTTTAATTATAAGATATTACCTTTGATTGAAGACTATACAAAAGGAAATATGTCTCAATTAAATGAAATATTAGGAAAAGATCTTTCAAATAGAGTTACTGGTTCAGATTTTATTAAACATTTAAGTGACTTTGTAAGTTAATGGCAATTAACACTAAGGTAATCACAGAAAACTCAACATGCGTAATAGATGATAAATATGCAATTCATTTAAAAAATATTTTAAATGACAATCCTAAATTACCAATTCATCTAATTGAAAATACAATTTATTTTGATGATTACACTATTGGTGAATTAAGAATTGATGATTTATGCATTAAAATTGAACCTAGAAACAAAGCATTTGTTCTAGTAACATTTTTTCAAATTTTACAATATCTAGACCAGCCTTTATTAAAAGATATGCCTGGGTTTGGGTTTAATGAAACACAATCTTTATTCGACATAAGCTCTTTATCTAGTTCATTTTGTAAGATATTAGATAACTTACTTCAATATGGAATGACTGGGCAATATAATTATACCAGTGAAAAAAGTATGATGGTGAATGGCGATATAGTTTTTGATTCTTATATCCCGCAATTATTACCTTTTGATGGCATAGAAACAAAATCAATATTTTATTCTAACAATTCAATCTCAAATCAAATTATAAAAAGTGCGTTACTAAAATTGATTTTGATTGAGAACTCATCTGTAAATCCTGAAAAATATCAAATTCTGAGGGAGTTTGATTTTGTTGATGATAATGTATTCAGTTTGATAGAAGTTGATGAGTGTCTTTTGAATTTTTTTTCACCAAACCCTTATTATATAATCGCATTAGAATTATCTAAGAAAATTCTTTTTAATTTTAAATTAGAATATAAAGATGGAAATATTGAATGGTTAGCATTTTTAGAAAACTCAAATGCAATTTTTGAAAAGTATATTTTAAAAATTTTACAGGTAAATTTATCTTCACATAATTTTGAAAAGTGGGATGAACCAAAAACTTTTGCTAAACTAAAAACTCAATTTAAGACTGGTAAAAAATCATATTCACCCGATATTTTGATAAATTTTAACAAAAGAAAAAGTTGTGCAGCAGCGATACTAGATGTTAAAAACAAGAAATTTGAACCATCAAAAACTAGTGATTTAAGCAATTTGGTTTCAACGAGTGATATCTATCAATTAATTTTTTATTGTAAACAATTAAACACTAACGTAGGAGGATTGGTGTATCCTTCTAGCACAACTAATGAACCAGTTGAATTAGAAGTAGAGACAGAAGGAAATCTAAAGATTTTTCTTATATCTATTAATGTTCGTGATAATATTGATGACAGACATCGAAAATTGATAACTGATGTTCTTAATGTAATATTTGCCAACACATAAACATAAGCTAAATTAAACTTAGTTGTTCTACCTCTTCAAATTCCAAATTAACTTTAGGAATTTTGCTATCTTTAATATAGTAATGCATCATTTTCTCTGCAATCTTTTTAACCACAGGAACAGTTACAGCATTTCCTAATTGTTTTTTTGCAGTTTTTATAGAAACATCAGAGAAATTATAATTATCTGGAAACCCCTGTAATCTCTGACATTCCAGTACAGAAAGGTGTCTTCGCAAATCCCACATTTTTGGGGCTCTGGTCGCTATCAGAGTTGGCGCAACGCTATCTAAAGATACGTAATAATCATCTTGTATTTGACTTTTAGCAGAATCACCTGTATGGAACCTTAGTGCATTATCAGGTTTTAAATAAGAAAAAATCCCATACTTACCTTTTTTCGATTCTGGATTGCAATGAGCATTACAGTGTTGAACTCTTGGTGTTTTTTCATGATGCTTGAAATGAAAATCAATTCTATTTAATTCGTCTTCTGGGAAAAGAAGTTCTTCATTGTGATAATTTTCCTCAACCACATCGCGAAGTGTACTACCTTTTTGGTTTCCTATAGGAAATTCAAAATCTATCGCTTTTCTAAACCCTACGCAATACCACCTTTCTCTATATTGAGGTATGCCAAAATCATAAGTATTTAGAACTTGTGAGTAGGTAGTATAGCCAAGTTGTTTTAATGTATTTTGTATAGTTCGTATAGTTCTACGTTTATCGTGAGTCACAATTCCTTTTACATTTTCTAGCAAAAACATTTTCGGCTTTTTTATTCTCAGTATTTCTGCAATATCAAAGAAAAGAGTTCCTCTAGTTTCATCCTCGAAACCTTCTTTTTTTCCACACAAACTGAAAGGTTGACAAGGAAAACCAGCAGTTAAAATATCGAAGTCTGGAATATCATTAAATTGAACTTTTCTAATATCACCTACAGGAGATTCGCCAAAATTTTTTTTATATACAGTTTGACAACCAGAATTTATCTCTGATGAAAATACACATTCGTGCCCTAAGCCTTCAAATGCTAAACGGAATCCACCAATTCCGGCAAATAAATCTATAAATTTCATGTTTTTTTATTCATCCTAAAACACTGAATAACTAAAACCTTATAAAAATAACTATTTAATAATTTTAATCCATTTAACAAATAGATAACATACTAGCTACTACTTTTTTACCACCTTAAATTTTAAGGCATTGATTTATATAAATATAAAATATAGATGAATACCACCTTATCTAATTAACCAATTTATCTAAGTAAGTTATCTCTGAATCAGTAAAATCAATACACAGCTCTTTATGAAATCTCTTAAAAAAACTCAACCATTCAGAAAGATTGGCTTCAACCAAACTTTTTGTATGCTTTGTAGCTAACTCATCTAACATAAATGTTTTGTCTACTTCTTTTTCATTTTCACGCTTTATCGTGATTTTCAGATTATCTGAATTCCATCTATCTCTTACTGCTGTGATGAATGTATCACTACCTAACTTTATCTTAACTTCACCCATGCGCATTGGGCCGAATGAATCACGATATTCTGCATACTCTCTCGCTTCTTCTGAACCTTCTGGTTCTCGGTATTTGAAGCAATAGGCCATATAATCAGTTAACTCATCATCTTCCAATGCTTTCATTATCTCCCTATGTGGAGATTCCTCATATCTAAAAATATCTGGCGCATATGGTCAATCACAAAAAGGTCACCTATACATTGGATAGAAGGGTCATCAATATCATTGAGAGAAGGTCATTCTTATCTGATATGTCACAGAGTCAGTGGTTATCCAACTGTATTCAGTTAGGATTTGAAATAATGGTGGATGATTACTATGACAATAATAAACAACCTTTGGTTGGGGCGAAGCGTAAGCGCCACCACACCACCCCAAAAACATTTACCCTACCAATTGATGTTATCAATACACTCAGTTGGTTTTCTGAAAAATTGGGGATGAAAAAATCCCATTTAGTGGTTGGGTCTGTACTGAATTTTGAAAGAGCAGAATCAGAAAAGCTATCCAATCAGATTCAGCAATTAATGCAATCAGCATAATTTCTCTTCATACCGCCCATTCCGCCCATTCCGCCCATGCCGCCCATGTCACCACCCATAGGCATTGCAGGTTCATCCTTGGGAAGTTCTGCAACCATTGCTTCGGTGGTCAGGATCAGGCCGGCAACCGATGCAGCATTCTGTAATGCTGAACGGGTGACCTTGGTGGGGTCCAGGATACCCATTTCAATCATGTCACCAAATTCGCCTGTCTGGGCGTTGTAACCATGATTGCCTGTGCCTTCCAGGACTTTATTGAGAATCACAGAGGCCTCTTCACCAGAGTTGGCAACGATTTGACGCAGCGGTTCCTCAACTGCACGAATCAGGATCTTAACACCGGTGTCCTGATCGGCATTTTTACCCTTGACCTTGGAAATGGCGTCCTTAACACGGACCAGGGCTACACCACCACCAGGGACAACACCTTCTTCAACCGCGGCACGGGTTGAGTGCAGGGCATCTTCCACGCGGGCCTTTTTCTCTTTCATCTCAACTTCTGTTGCGGCTCCAACCTTGATAACGGCAACACCGCCGGCCAATTTGGCAACGCGCTCCTGCAGTTTCTCGCGGTCATAGTCAGAGGTAGTCTCTTCAATCTGCTGACGGATCTGCTTAACACGACCCTGAATATCATCTGTCTTACCCGCACCATCGATAATAGTGGAATTTTCCTTGGTGATCTGTACGCGTTTTGCACTTCCCAGGTCATCCAGGCTGGCCTTCTCAAGGGACAGACCGACTTCTTCAGAGATCACAGTTCCACCGGTGAGGATGGCAATATCTTCCAGCATGGCCTTACGACGGTCACCAAAACCAGGGGCCTTTACTGCAGCGACCTTGACGATACCACGCATATTGTTCACTACGAGGGTCGCCAGGGCTTCACCTTCAATGTCTTCAGCAACGATAAGTAAGGGCTTACCAGCTTTTGCAACCCCTTCCAGGACCGGGAGTAAATCACGGACATTGGCGATCTTCTTGTCATGCAATAAGACATAGGGCTCTTCCAAATCTACGCTCATGGTTTCCTGGTTGTTGATGAAATATGGCGACAGGTAGCCGCGATCAAACTGCATACCTTCAACCACGTCCAGTTCATCTTCCAGGCTGGAGCCTTCTTCTACGGTTATAACCCCTTCCTTACCCACTTTGTCCATGGCCTCAGCAATACGCTGACCAATGGATTCATCTGAGTTAGCGGAAATGGTACCAACCTGAGCAATAGCTTTACTGTCTTCACAGGGCTTGGAGAGTTTCTGTAACTCTTCTACCGCAGCCAGTACACCGGCATCGATACCGCGCTTCACATCCATAGGATTGTGACCGGATGTCACGGCCTTGAGACCTTCGCGAACGATAGACTGTGCCAAAACAGTTGCAGTGGTGGTTCCATCACCAGCCACATCAGATGTCTTGGAAGCCACTTCCTTGACCATCTGCGCACCCATGTTTTCAAACTTATCTTCCAGTTCAATTTCTTTGGCCACGGACACACCATCTTTTGTGACGGTAGGTGCACCAAAACTCTTTTCCAGCACAACGTTACGACCTTTTGGTCCAAGTGTCTGTTTAACTGCGTTGGCCAGAACATTCACACCCTTAGCCATACGTGACCGGGCGTCATCAGAAAATTTTACTTCTTTAGCTGCCATGTTTATTTACCTCCAGTTAATTATTCAATTACGCCCATGATGTCGTCTTCGCGAAGCACCAGGAGTTCTTCTCCATCGATCTTCACTTCAGTGCCGGAATACTTGCCAAACAGGATCTTGTCACCTTTTTTGACTTCCAGGGCACGGACTTCACCATTGTCCAGGATCTTGCCATTGCCTACGGCCATGATTTCTCCCTGAATGGGTTTTTCAGTAGCACTGTCGGGAATAACAATCCCACCCGGTGAGGTTTTACCCTCTTCAATTCGCTTTACTATCACGCGATCATGTAATGGTCGAATATTCATTATTAGAACCTCCGTATTTATAAACCATTGATTTTTAAGTAACTAATCAGAATTGTTAGCACTCAAGTTTAATGAGTGCCAATACTATAGCGGATTTTTTTTTACAGTCAAGATTCAGCGGTAAATACTTAATTCCCGGCTTCGTTCTGGTAGAAATCCATAAGGATATGGGCCACCTCGGGACGGGCGAACTCTTCGGGTAGTTCCTCCCCAGCTGCCAGCATGTCCCTCACCTTGGTGCCTGATAGTAAGACAAAATCTTCCTGGCTATGGTCCGGGGCGTCCCGCATCATGACGACTTTATTGAGCTTTTTGGACCAGGCCGTATGGTCAGCCTTGAAGATTTCAATCTCAAGTGCGCCGGAAGGTAATGAGCCAAAAACGGTCTGGGCATCAAACGGGCCATAGTAACTGCCAACCCCCGCATGATCACGACCCACAATCAGGTGAGTACAGCCGGCATTTTGCCTAAATACAGCATGTAATAATGCCTCTCTGGGGCCGGCATATAACATATCAAATCCATAACCCGTCACCATGACCGTATCTGCGGGGAAATACAGTTCCACCATTTTGCGTATGGCGGCGTCTCGTACATCTGCAGGAATATCGCCCGGCTTCAATTTACCCAATAACATGTGGATTAAAATCCCGTCAGCGCCCACCGTCTCACTGGCCATTTTACAGAGTTCTTCATGGGCACGGTGCATAGGGTTTCGGGTCTGAAATGCCACAATCTTCTCCCAGCCCTTGGCTGCAATCTCGTCGCGGATCTGCACTGCTGTTCTAAATGTATCAGGAAATTCCTGATCGAAATAACTGTAGTTCAAGACCTGTATAGGGCCTGCAACCAGATATTTCCCATGAGAGAAAAAGGTTGCAACACCTGGATGGTCTTTGTCGGTGGTACCAAAAATCTTTTCGATGATTGAGTGCAGTTGATCACCGGTAATGGTTTCTATGGATTCAACCTGCTGGATGGCAATGACAGGATTACCCTCAACATTTGGATCACGCAGGGCAATACGCTCTGCATTCTCTATAGGTGATATATCATTTGTCCTGTTGATACATGGTACCGGCCAGAACAATCCGTCCTGGGTCATCATGTTTTCAGCCACACTCATGGAATCCGCCAGATTCATATACCCATTCAGCGGGGTAAAATATCCGGCGCCCAACATGACCGCATTTGCTGCGGCGGCAGAATTGACCAGCATTGTTGGCAATGACTCGGCCTCCTTGAGCAGGGCCTCCCGATCGTTAGCATCCGTTACATAAAGGGGTGTTAATTCGGCTGATCCATGCGGGTTAATCATGAATGTGTCTCCATATTTATAAGTTGTATTAATTATTAGGAAAAAAAGAGGCGATACGATAACCCGCCTGATTTGGAATTCAAGTAATATTATCAAATTCCATCAAAACGGCTGCTCAAAACCCTAGCGGTTTGCCATGGTTAATATAATGATAACCGGGAAATTTCACACAAGGAGGAGCAAAATGGCTGATTCAACACAGGTTGATGCAGCTGATCCATCAAAGAAAAATTCAGAAATTCTGGGGCCCACCAGTGATGAAGCGACGGTACAAATGTCGGAACTGGATCAAACCTGATTCTGGAATGATACGGAGTATCAGCAGGGCCAACAGGTACTAGCTGAGGGCAAGAAGTACGAATGCAGTTTTGGAAAATGGGTACCGTTAGACTGATCAGGTATGTAAATTGAAGTCATAACCATCATCTTTACGGATGATCTCCCCAGTGCGTATGGTAAAACGGCCAGCACGCATATCCTCAAAATAAAGTCTGAGCGTCTCTCGCATCACCGGAAATGCAAGCTCTCCCCAGGGAACCTCTCCTTCTTCGTATAACTCCACCTCCAGGCTTTCTGCCCCCGAAGAAAACCCCTGATCAGTCAAGGTAGCTCGATAGAGTAAATACACCTGGTTGACATGAGGCAGGTTAATCACTGTATATAAGTCCTGAATGACCACGGGTGCATTGGCTTCTTCAAGCGTCTCACGAATAGCGGCCTGGGTGGTGGACTCATCGTTTTCCATAAATCCGGCCGGTAAGGTCCATTTACCGTATTGCGGCTCAATGGCCCGCTTACATAATAAAATTTTTCCCTGTAGTTCAGGGATACACCCGGCAACAATTTTGGGATTGTGATAGTGAATAGTATCGCAGCTTAAACAAACATGCCGATGACGATTATCATCATCAGGAATTATATATTCAACCTCGGCCCCACATTCGCTGCAGAACTTCATTCAGCCACTCGCACCTTGTTGAGCATATTTTCAAGATCTGGCCAGATATTATCGAGCATCATTATCTGTGCTTCTGCCGTTGGATGAATACCGTCGTTTTGCATTAATTCGGGGTTCTCGGCTATCCCATCAAGAATAAACTTGCTGAGCCTGGTATTGGTCTGTTGTGACATTTCACTATAGATACCTGTAAAGCGATCAATATAAAATTTTCCATAATTGGGTGGTAATAACATGGGTACCAGTAATATGCGACTCCCCGCGGATTTTAGTAAATTTATAATTTCTCCTAAATTGGATTTAATTTCAGGAATGGGAAGTCCTCTCAATCCATCATTTCCTCCCAGTTCCAATATGGTGAGAACCGGTTTAGTATCATTTAAAATTTCATCCAGTCTGGATTTTGCACCATGAGTAGTATCACCACTAATACTGGCATTATATACATTGTATGTGTAGCCTTGGTCACGTAACCTGTTTTGCAATAATGAAACCCAACCATCTTCAATGGCAATTCCATAACTGGCACTCAGGCTATCAGCCAGGACTAAAATGGTATTATCCTGTGCATGGGCATTCGTGCCAGCCAGTAACAATACAATAAATACTATTTTTTTAATCATGAACAATACCTCTGACGTTATTTTGCAGGCTGAACAACTGGGAAAGCAAGTTATCAGTCCAGCCGGCCAGCTGACAATACTGGATGATATTAATATATCCCTGCACCGTGGGACTTCTCTGGCCATCATTGGTGTGTCTGGTTCCGGCAAATCCACCTTACTTGGACTGCTGGCAGGCCTTGATGTTTCCACTAACGGGCGGGTAATTTTCAACAATACGGATCTTAATTCACTGGACGAAGATGGCAGAGCAAGGCTGAGAAATAAAAGAGTGGGATTTGTTTTTCAGTCATTTCAGCTGTTAAAAAGCCTTACTGCCCTGGAAAACGTATTGTTGCCTCTTGAATTGGCAGACGAGGATAATGGCAGAGAAACAGCACTCAAAAGGTTGGAAGAAGTTGGATTGAAAGATCGGGTACATCATTATCCCAGTCAACTCTCCGGTGGGGAACAACAGCGTGTGGCCATTGCCAGGGCATTTGTGTCTGAACCGGATATTCTGTTTGCCGATGAGCCTACCGGGAACCTGGATCAGAAAACTGCAAAAACAATTATTGATCTAATCTTCCGACTTAATTCGCAACACGGAACCACACTTGTCCTGGTCACCCATGATCCGGACATTGCTACGCATTGTGAACAGGTCCTGACGCTGGAAGGCGGACGTATCAGCAAGGCTGGTTCATGAACACATTTACATTTGCATTGCAGGCATTCAGACGGAATTGGCGAGCCGGGGAATTGCGTCTAATCGCCATTGCTGTTGTGGTCGCCGTAGCCAGTATGACCTCAGTCAGTTTTTTTACCGACCGGGTGAAAAAAGCAACTGAGTCACAGGCAACGCAATTGCTGGCGGCTGACCTGGTACTGGAGTCAAGACTGCCCATTCCAGAAAATATAATTGACACGGCAAAAGACTATGATCTGGTAACGGCCAATATTATCAGTTTACGTAGTATGGTGGTTGCCGATGATCAGTTACAAATGGCAGAAATCAAGGCCGTGGATGAAAACTATCCAATCCGCGGACAACTTCGAACATCTGTAGGACTGTTTGCTGAAGAGGCTGAAACAACCTCTATTCCAGATCCAGGAAACGTCTGGGTTGATAGCCGATTGTTCCAGACCCTGGGGCTTGAAATCGGTTCAAGATTGAATGTGGGCGCAACAGAATTTTCAGTTACCCGGATACTGACTTATGAACCTGACCGCGGTGGCGATATGTTCAATATGGCACCCAGATTAATGATGAACCTGGCAGACATTCCTGACACTAACCTGATTCTACCAGCCAGCCGTGTCGAGTACCGGTTCCTTGTGGGTGGAGAGAACTCAGTCGTTAACGAATTTCGTGAGACTATAAATCAGGGTGGCGATCTAAGAATACAAGGTATTCGCGATGCCCGCCCGGAACTTCGCTCTGCGCTGGAAAGGGCCGAACAATTCCTGGGACTTGCTGTATTGGTGAGTATTGCCCTGGCCGGACTGGCGGTGGCCCTATCTGCCCAGCAGTATGTGATCCGGCATTTTGATGTGTGTGCCATTATGAGATGCCTGGGCGCTGAGCAAAGCACGATTAATAAAATATATATAACACAGTTACTCATTTTATCTGTCAGTGCCAGCCTGTTGGGTTGCATATTGGGATTTGTTGCCCAGCATGCATTGGCATCTATGTTAACCGGTATGAGTAATGCCCAGTTATCAGCGGCATCATTCATTCCCGTTATTTATGGAATGCTCGCTGGTGCAATAACGGTGATGGGGTTTGCCTTACCACAGGTTTTGCGCCTGAAAAATGTAGCACCACTACGTGTCTTGCGCCGAGACTTAAATCCATTACCGCTCAGCAGCATGAGCTCTTACGGCGCAGCAGTCGTTGCACTGGCCCTGCTTACACCCTGGCAATCGGGAAATTTCAAACTAACTGGAATTGCCTTCCTGGGAATTATTGCAACGGCCATATTATTAACTGTTGGCGCATTCTTTCTGATTCGAATATTAAACAGGTTTCGCACCCGGGTTAAATTTACTATCAGGTTTGGCCTTGCCAATATTGTCAGAAGGGCAAATTTGAGTGTCGCCCAGATCCTGGGGATTGGACTGGGCGTGATGGTCATGTTGTTGTTAACACTGGTGAGGACTGATCTATTAAATACCTGGCGTGATCGTATCCCCGAAGGTACACCGAATTATTTTCTCATCAATATCCAAGATAGTGATGTCCCCGCAGTTGAGACTTTTCTGGGCGCGGAAAATCAAACTACTTCCGACCTGTATCCAATGATCAGGGGACGTCTTGCGGCGATTAATGACGAAAAAGTGATAGAAGAAAATTTCTCTACGCCTGAGTCACGTCGTTGGGCAAGGCGGGCATATAATTTATCATTTACATCGAATTTCCCCGCTGCCAATACTGTCGTCGCAGGTGAATGGTGGAGCACCACTGACGCAAGTGGAAATCAATTATCGCTGGAAGTAGATTTTGCCCGTGAACTGGGTGTTGATTTGAATGATACCCTCACCTTCCTGGTTGCCGGTAGAGAAGTCACCGGCAGAATAACCAGTCTAAGGGAAGTAGACTGGGACTCGTTTAATGTCAATTTTTTTGTCCTTGCCAGTCCTGGCATGCTGGATGGCTTCCCCGCCAGTTACGTTACCAGTTTTTACCTCCCAACTGATAAAAAAAATATTCTTATCGATCTGGTAAAACAGTTTCCCAGTGTCACGGTATTCGATGTCGATGCATTAATAACGGAAGTGAGAAAAATAATGGACCAGGTCATCAAGACTGTGGAATTTGTGTTTGGTTTTACCATCCTTGCAGGTATCGTGGTGTTGATAGCCGCACTCCAGACAACCCATACAGAACGCAGCTATGAATCGGCCCTGCTGAGCAGCATTGGCGCGTCCAGGAAACAGATACGGGCCGGATTAATCATGGAATTTTTATGTATTGGGGCACTGGCTGGTTTCCTTGCTGCGTTTTCTGCATCGTTTGTCGAGCTGATACTTGCCAGGTTCGTATTTAACATGGATATTATTGTTGATTACCGATTATGGCTGGTGGCGCCCATTGTATGTGCCTTAATCATCACTACTGCAGGCCTGGCAGGGACCCGGCGGGTACTTTACACTCCACCTATGCAGGCCCTTAAAGAAATCTAGGTTCATGAGCGAAATTCATTTTGACAGCCTCAGGGTCATGGTGAGTGAATATATAAAGCAGATCGGAAATACTGATCCAGAATCTCATTCAACGGAATGGTTTTTGCTCAAGTACCTGAAACGTATTGAAAGAAAAACTGAACCACCGTCCAGGGCCGGACACGTAGAGGGGACAGTACGCTCTATGGTGAGGTTTTATGTGGATAATATTGATGAAAAATCTGACCTGGGTGATATGTGTATTAAGATATACAACGAACATCGGAAAGTATTAAGGGAGCATCAGGACAAAAGTAACACTTGAACCTCAGTCAATAAAAACTATCACAAAATAGAAATGTCAGAATTTATAAACAGCAATGATAATCCTCACCAGCAAACGCCAACGACAGGCATTTTGCTGACTAACCTGGGATCACCTGAGGCACCTACCCCCAGTGCCCTGAGGCGCTATCTTGCAGAATTCTTAAACGACCCAAGGGTCATAGAAACACCGAGATTGATTTGGTGGACAATATTATATGGCATTATCCTGACTTTCAGGCCCAGGCGGTCAGCCCATGCCTATGGTAAAGTCTGGACCGATGAAGGATCACCACTACTGGTTAATCTACAGCGCCAGGCACAGGCGATAGATGCTGAACTCGCTGATTCAATCCCATCTCCATACAAAATTGAAATAGGCATGCGTTATGGTGAGCCTTCAATAAAAAACGCACTAAGAAAACTTCGGGCTGCCAATATCCAACGCCTGTTGGTCTTCCCACTGTATCCACAATATTCTGCCACCACTACCGCCTCAACATTCGATGCCATTAGCAAAGAACTGCAAAGGTGGAGATGGGTCCCGGAACTTAGATTCATTACACATTACCATGATGACACCGCATATATTAACGCCCTGGCAACCAGCATTCGTACCCAATGGAATGATAAAGGCCGGCCGGACAAACTATTATTTTCATTTCATGGCCTGCCAAAAAAATATTTTCAATCGGGTGATCCCTACTTTTGTGAATGTCACAAAACCGCCCGGCTGGTGGCGAAGGCGCTAGAACTGGAAGATTCCATGTGGCAGGTGGCATTTCAGTCCCGGTTTGGCCCTATGGAATGGTTGCAGCCCTATACCGATGTGGTCCTGGAGGACTGGGCACAGGCCGGTATTTCAAATGTTCACGTAATCTGCCCGGGGTTTTCAGCCGATTGCCTGGAGACACTGGAAGAAATTCAAATCCAGTACCGTAGCCTGTATCTAAATGCAGGCGGCAAACAATTTACCTATATACCTGCGCTGAATGATAATCCTGATCACATCAAGGCACTGGGCTCCATCATCACCCGGCACTGCGCCGGATGGGAATCCCTGGAGTGGGACAATGACATTATAAATGCCCGGGTGGATGCATTACAACAAGACCATTGAGTCAATCCACATCCTGTTCAATCACTCGCCCCTGGATTAATCCAAAAAATTTTGTATCACCACAAAAATACCATCCCAGGTGTTCAAGGCATTGTTTACAAGAAGCAATCTGCCAGGTGTATCCACTAAACCAGGTATGATCTAAAGATGGCTCCCCTGCCACCAAACAACCCGGGGCATGGGTATAACATGTAAAATGATAGGCAAACCCTGCGGGGTTAATTTTACTATGTACCTGCCTGCCCATAACAGAAGTTCGCTGGTGCTGGGTCGTGATCACCGTACCACAGATATGACAGACCAGTTTATTTGCCTTTTTTGGACCCGTTTTAGACTCGTTCTGGTCTATATTGACTTCAATATCATTCCCTGTCCTGTCAAGACAGAGTATCCTTAATTTATTGATATTTAATTGATTTTCATCAAGGTGATGCATAAATAACTTATTTAGTATGTGTTATAAATTCACGAATAAGAATCTACTTAATTTTGATATTTCCATTAATTAGAATAGTAGATCATTAATTTGATTGCTCATCTAGACGGCAAGCCATCACTGGATAAATTTAATGACTGGAATAAAGTTTACCCGACAATGTATCAACCATGTCTTTCTAATGGCGATAACCTGTGTTTTTACCATTCAACCAGTCAATGCCCAACAGACCCTTGAACAACAGCGCAATACCTATCTACAGGCACAAAAGGCATTAAAGGCGGGGCAACTCACAAACTTTAAAAAGCTTACCGGTACATTGCTGGATTATCCCTTATACCCATATCTGATTCATGACTACATCAGGCCCAGAATCTCAAGTGTAGATAAAAAAGACATCATCCAGTTCCTAGAAAAATATGATGACTTGCCGGTGGCCAATGATTTGAGAAAGCGCTGGTTAAGGTACCTGGCCCGCACAGGCCAGTGGCAAGCCTATATTGATAACTATATTCCAATGAACAATACGGAACTTGAGTGTTATCAATTGCAGGCAAGAATTAAAACCAACAATATGTCCTATCTGCTGGAAGATGCGCGCTCAGTCTGGCTGGTGGGCAAGTCACAACCGGATATATGTGACCCGGCATTTGCACTTTTATATAAAAGCGACCTGATGACGTCAGAACTGATCTGGAAACGGATCCGCCTGTCCATGCAAAACAATGAAGTTAACCTTGCCAGGTATCTCGCCGGAAAACTCGACAGGTCTGATCAGGAATGGGTAGATCGATGGATTGCCACTTATCGGAACCCTGCAAGGGGGACCAGCAATCCAGGTTATGAAGACACTGAGCTTGCCAGGGAAATCCTCGCCCATGGAATGCGCCGCCTGGCAGCTGCGGACGTCGATACAGCCATAAGCCGGTGGGCTATTCTGAAACCAGCCTATGCCTTCGAAAAGGAACAAATCGATCAGATTGAAAGGGCCCTGGCCATACGTTCTGTTATCAGTAAACATTCTCTGTCCCAGCAATTGCTGGACAACCTGGACAACCAGAATGTGGATGAAACGATTTTTCACTGGCGCTTAAGGGACGCACTGCAAAAGAATGACTGGCAGGCACTGATCAAATGGACTGAAGGTGAACCACCAGAAGACACTATCAAGCTCAGGTGGCAATACTGGCGTGCTCGCGCAATGGAACAGACCGGCAGGCAAGCAGAGGCTGATTTGATTTACCAGGCACTGTCCAGTGAACGGGACTATTATGGGTTTCTAGCAGCGGACCGGGTCATGGCCGACTACGCAATAGACCACCGCTCTTTACCAGAAGACCTGGAGACCTGGAACAAGGTGTCTACCAAACCAGCAGTTGAGCGCGCCAGGGAGTTATATCATCTGGGTAATAAATATTTTGCCAGAAGAGAATGGAATGCGGTGGTCAGCAAGTTGACCAATTATGAATTGCAGATAGCCGCCATGATTGCGGCCAACTGGGGATGGCATGACAGGACCATACTCACGCTTGGCAGGGCAAAATCTTATGATGATCTTATTTTAAGGTTCCCTGTTATATACGAAGACCAGATGACCAAGTACTCAGAAATGCGCGGCCTGGACCTGGGATGGATGTATGCCCTCACCCGGGCCGAGAGTGCATTTATGTCAGATGCCCGGTCTCCATCTGGTGCATTGGGACTCATGCAGGTCATGCCGGCCACAGGCAGGGAGACAGCAAAAAAAATCAACTTCAGGACCTTTTATAACCGTTACCTGCTGGAACCTGACAAAAATATCACCATCGGTAGCGCTTACCTGAAACAGGTATATGAGCGTTTTAACAATGTCATCCTGGCAACAGCAGCGTATAATGCCGGGCCAAACGCCGTCGCGAGGTGGATCCCTGATAATGAGTGTATGGAACCGGATATCTGGGTTGAACAAATACCCTATACGGAAACCAGGAAATACGTTGCAAGGATCCTGTTTTTTGCGACCATTTATGACTGGCGTTTAAAAAATCAAATTACCAGAATAAACCAGCGCATGACTGACATATCACCTCGAACGCAGGTGGCCTCATCCGGATTGTCATGTCCTGCAGCTGCAAACGTATCAGGATTATAGCCGTTATGATTATCAAGACAGTTGGAATATTAGGTGGAACAGGTTTCGTAGGCCGACGACTGGCCAACAGGCTGGTGAGACAGGGATACCATGTAAAAATACTGACCCGCGATCGGGAGCGTCACAAGGAAGATTTGATCCTGCTGCCAAACCTGGAATTGATTGAAACCAATGTGAACAGTGAATCCTATCTGACTGAGCATCTGAACGGTTGTGATGCAATGATTAACCTTGTTGGCATACTCAATGAAAGCGGGACCAGTGGCGATGGATTTAAAAAGGCCCACGTTGAGTTAACTAAAAACGTAATCAGTGCCTGCCAAGCATTGGGCATTAAACGCCTGCTGCACATGAGCGCCTTGAATGCTGATCCCAATGGTCCCAGCCATTACCTGAAAACCAAAGGTGAGGCCGAAGATTTGGTGCATGCCGCCGGAGATATACAGACCACCAGTTTCAGACCCTCTGTTATCTTCGGCCCTGAAGACAGCTTCTTTAACCGTTTTGCCTTGTTATTAAAGATTTCACCGGTCTTCCCCCTGGCCTGCCCCAATGCCAGGTTCGCCCCGGTATATATTGATGACCTGACATCGGCCATGGTCCAGACCCTGGAGAACAAAGACTATTACGGCCAGCGGCTGGATATTTGTGGTAATGAAACTTACACCTTACAGGAACTGGTCAGGTTTACCCTAGATTGCCTGGGCATAAAACGGTTAATTGTCCCCTTACCTGAAATTTTGTCCAGGCTACTGGCGCTTGATTTCGATTTTTGGGGATTTGTATTTAATCTAATTAAAGTTGAAAAGCCCTTTTCCATGGACAACTTTCATTCATTACAAGTAGATAGCGTATCTGCAAATAATACGCTCAGCCAGTTTGTACAAAACCCGGTTTCAATAAAGACAGTAGTCCCCGGTTATTTAAACGACCTATCATATCGTTCGGACTACATGAAGTACCGGCAGTCTTCCCACAGACCCAGTTAGCGACATATATATCCACAGCTATTTTTAGGTAGGCAGACTATGGCAACGCCATAACGTTGCTGTTCACCCGTTCTCATGTTCAAATGGCACTCATCGTAATCAAACAATTTTTTTACCATGAGAATTTATCAGGTTGGCGGCTCGATCAGAGACAAATTACTAGGATTTGAAGTAAAAGACCATGACTGGGTGGTAGTTGGTAGCACGCCGGAAGAAATGTCGTCGTCTGGATATAAACCGGTGGGAAAAGATTTTCCTGTCTTCCTTCACCCTGATACCCACGAAGAATATGCACTTGCAAGGACGGAACGTAAATCAGGTAAAGGTTATAAGGGGTTTACCTTCAATACCTCTAAAGAGGTTACCCTTGAACAGGACCTTGCCCGACGCGACCTGACCATCAATGCCATCGCTCAGGACGAAAATGGCAAGCTGATTGATCCCTATAATGGTCAGGATGATCTGAAAAATGGTATATTACGTCATGTCTCCCCCGCCTATGCTGAAGATCCGCTACGGGTCTTAAGGACAGCCAGGTTTGCCGCACGATTTGATTTCAAAATTGCGCCCGGGACACTGGCGTTAATGAAAGACATCTGTACATCGGGTGAATTGAGTACCCTGGTACCCGAACGTATCTGGGGTGAACTTGAAAAGGCCCTTGGCTACGAACATACCCAACGTTTTTTTGAAGTCCTCAGAGAATGCGGTGCGCTGAATGAACTTCTGCCTGAAATCCATGCGCTGTACGGCATACCGCAACCGGCACTTCACCACCCAGAGATCGATACGGGTATACACACCATGATGGTCCTGCAACAAGCAACACGTTTGACCCCTGACAGGCAGGTGCGGTTTGCTGCCCTGGTTCATGACCTTGGCAAGGCCACCACGCCCAAAGACATCTTACCTAAACATAAGGGCCATGAAGAGCGTGGCGTTAAGATAATCAAAAAAATGTGCCAGCGCTTGAAGATACCGAACAAATACCGTGATCTCGCCGTCATGGTATCGCGCTACCATTTTATCTGTCACAAGCTGGATGAACTGCGATCAGACACCATTATCAAAAAACTGGAAGCGATGGATGCCTTTCGAAGACCCGAGCGCTTTGAACAATTTCTCATTGCCTGCGAGGCCGATGCACGGGGTCGAACCGGATTTGAAGACAAAGAGTATCCCCAGGCCGGTCAATTCAGAAAATATTTTGATATTGCCAGAAATATTGATACAAACCAGATAAACACGGATAACATATCTGGAAAAGAGATTGCCAGGGAAATTCAGACACTTAGGATTAATGTAGTAGAGAATGACAGGAAAAAATGTTCAATAAAGTGAAGTACAGGTAACATCAAGATAATTATTGCAATTTTATAAGCACATATGGAAGAGAATCAAAATATATTTAAACGTGCTGTCAAGGCGCTAACTACCGTTGAAGAAAATGAAATTAAGGCTACGATTACAGCCTTTTTATTTGTCTTTATTTTGATGGCCGCATATTACATTCTACGACCAGTACGTGATGCCATGGCAAGTGACTGGACAGATTCAGAGGTCAGTTGGCTATGGACCCTGAACTTTTTTATTGGAATTGCTATTGTTGCCGTTTATGGGTTTATGGTATCAAAAGTTAAGTTCAAAAATCTGGTTCCGGGGATATATGGCTTATTTGCGGCAAGTTTCCTATGTTTTTATTTTGGTGCAAATCTTGTTTCTGATCGCACACTAATAGATAAAACATTCTATGTTTGGGTGAGCTTCTTTGCCATGTTCCACCTTTCTGTATTCTGGAGCTATATGTCAGATTTATTCAATAAGGAACAGGCAAAACGACTATTTGCAATTATTGCAGCAGGGGCTAGTGCTGGTGCACTTGTCGGACCTGCGATACCAGCTTTTTTTGCAGACATTATTGGAAATGATGCATTAACATTGGTTTCAGCAACAATGTTATTTTGTACCATCCCCATAATATTTTATTTAGAAAAACTGAAAGTATCTGAATTAAAAAACCTGGACGTTAATGTGGATCCAGAATCACTAAAGATTGGTGGTAACCCTATTGCCGGATTCAAATTATTTTTTCAGAACCCATATTTACTTGGTATAGGTGCGTTCATTTTGCTATACACCATGATCAGTTCCTTTATATATTTTGAACAAAAAAATCTGTTGGATGTTTATGACAGAGAAACCCGTACACAGATCCTGGGAAGTATCGATTTACTGGTTAACATTCTGACATTTGGAATCGCTTTTTTTGCGACGGGAAGATTGGTTAAGCACCTTGGAATGGGGTTCACACTGGCCTCCATGCCTGTCCTGGTGGTAGCAGGGATGTTAATACTAGCTTTTGCACCTATTATTTCCGTCTTGCTAGCCTTGCAGGTGGTAAGGCGAGCAGGTAATTACGCAATCACTCGGCCTGCACGTGAAATGTTATTTACTGAAGTTGATAAGGAAACCCGCTTTAAGGCCAAGCCAGTCATAGATGTAGTGGTATATCGTGGCGGCGACACCGTGACGGCCTGGTTTTTCACCGGCCTGACAGAAGGCCTGGGTCTGGGTTTTGCAGCTTTAGGAATAGTAGGGGCCGCAATTGCCGCAATATGGGCGGGTATCGGTATCTTCCTTGGCAAATTATATAATGGGAAAAGAGTAGCTGAAGCCACCTCAGACCAGGTAAATCAATCCCATGCCTGATTACGGCATTATGTAAACTCTAATAACCCTGATTCAAACATGTATTTTGATCACATGATTGAAATCCCATCAAAATGACGAAGATAAAATATAGACCGGAAATCGACGGACTACGCGCCCTGGCTGTTTTATCGGTAGTCATTTACCACGCTAATTTTATTCTGGATGGAGAAAGACTGCTCAGTGGCGGTTATATGGGGGTAGATATTTTCTTTGTCATTTCCGGCTACCTGATTACGTCCATCATTCTAAAAGGCCTGTTAACAGGAACATTCAGTTTCGCAGAATTTTATGAACGACGGGCAAGACGAATACTGCCAGCGCTGTTTACCGTCATACTGGTTATGTCGCCCCTGGCCCTGACCCTGCTGATCCCCTGGCAATTAATGGATTTTTTCAAAAGTGCTTTTGCGGCAATATTTTTCTTCTCCAATATCTATTTCTGGAAAAATTCAGGATACTTTTCTCCAGACTCCACTGAGGTCCCGTTATTACATACCTGGAGTCTGTCAATCGAGGAACAGTTCTATATTTTATTTCCCCTGTTTTTATTCCTGTTGTGGCGATATAAACGATCATTAATCATTCTATTATTTGTGACTGGAATATTGTTGTCTTTATATGTTGCAAACTGGTATTCACAGTTTCAGGCTGAATCCTCCTTTTACCTGCTACCTACACGGATGTGGGAATTGTTATGTGGTGCCGTTCTGGCAAAAGCAGAAACAAGCTATGGTAGAAGACCCGTACCGCGAATTATTCAGACCTTCCTGAATATTATCTTTCTGGCCGCAATAATGGCCAGCCTTGTTATCTTTGACACAAACACACCTCATCCAGGCTATATGACGTTATTTATTGTGATTGGCACAATGGGACTGATATGGTTTTTGCAACCTGATGGCCTGATCACCAGATTACTTTCAATAAAACCGGTGGTATTTACTGGGCTTATCTCCTACTCGTTATATCTCTGGCATTACCCGTTATTATCCTTTCTCGAATTAAGCCGGTTCGATACCAGTTTGGGAAATAAATTCTGGATAATTATGATTTCATTTTTATTATCTATTGTCAGCTATCACTTTGTCGAACAACCCATCAGGAAGAACAGGTTGAATTTAAAAAAATGTCTGGTCTTCTGTTCATCCCTGACTTTATTACTATTGGCAACAACAGGTATGGTGATAAAAACAGAGGGGGGGTTAGGCCGATATCACCCATTAGATTTAAGAATGTTAAGCAAAGGCCCTATTGAACTGGGTTATTATGTGCGCTACAGATTTCTTGAGCTTGAAAATCGACAATTTGATGATAACGACAAAATAAAACTATTACTCATCGGAGACAGTTATGCACAAGACCTGTTAAATGCCATCATCGAGTCTGATATGATTTCAAACTTCTCGGTATCCACACATCTAATGCCTGCCCGTTGTGTGAACCTTTATTTGCATTATGATATATCAGAAAACATTCTCCCTGGTGACAGACCATTTTGTGCAAGCCGCCGGGACTACCATGATGTGGGCCTTCAAGAGCTAATGCGCGAGGCAGATACCTTATGGATTGCCTCATCCTGGCAGGATTGGCAGATTGAACTATTACCCCAAAGCATACAAAATATTCAATCCGTCACCAATGCCAGGATTGTGGTATTTGGTAGTAAGAATTTTGGAAATAATACCATTGATGATCTTATCAACATACCTGTTGAAGACAGGGTTGGCTACCGGCAAAACGTCCTGGACAGCCACTTGCAGACCAACGAGTTACTGAAATCCAGGATCAATGCTGAGTACCTGGTTGATCTGCAAATGCTGTTATGTGATGGGCTTAAGACCTGTCCGGTTTTTGATAAGGATAGTAACGTCATTTCTTATGACAGTTCCCATTTAACAAAAATGGGGGCCAAATTTGTTGGTGAAAAATTAAAATCTCATCCTTTAATACGGGAACTGTTATCAGATAAACAAATAGACCAGCAGAATACCCAGTAACAATCTATAAATGACATAAGGCAGCAAACCCGTCTTCTCCAGAAACCTGATAAAAATATGTATCGTCAGGGCAGCCAGTATAAAAGAGGTCACCGTGACGATGATCACCCCGGGCCAGTACACGGCATTCTGACTGATAACCAGCTTGTAGCCTTCATATCCGCCGGCAAGAAAAATGGTGGGGATTGATAACAAAAAGGCAAATCGTGCTGCAGCACGACGCTCCAGCCCCAATAACAGGCCTGCAGTAATGGTGATACCTGATCTGGATGTACCGGGGATCAATGCCAGTATCTGTAACATACCTATGATAATAATGTCCTTAAATGTCAACGCCTTCTCGGTACGTTGCAGATGACCAAATTTATCTGCCAGTAATAGCAAGACGCCAAAAAAGATTGTCGCCAGAGCAATCACCATTGGTGAACGTAAATAGGTTGCAACCAGATCAGCCAGTAACAAACCGGATACAGCTATGGGCAGGGTAGCGATAATGAGAAACCAGACATAGCGGGAATGGTACTCTTGCAGGCTAAAGCCTGAAGATACCCATTGACGGGTCATGTCTACCAGATCTCGCCGAAAATAAAAGATAACTGCACATAATGTCCCTACATGTGCCGCCACATCCACAGCCAACCCCTGGTCCTGCCATTCCAATAACCTGGGCAACAGGATCAGGTGAGCAGAACTTGATATGGGTAAAAATTCTGTCAGACCCTGAATCAGTCCGAGGATGAAGTATTGAATAATGCCAATTTCCATCGTTATAGAATAGGCAAAAAGATTGCTGAGGCCATTTGCTGAATAACCTTGGTAATGGTCCGGTTGGTCCTGCCGGAAATTATGATCGCCATGGTATCTTGCAGGCCAATCAGTTTGCCGAATAATCGCTCATAGCTTAAATTGGCTTCTTCTGTGCCCACTGAATTGCTGTACAGATACAACTCACCATTCTCATCGTACGTATTCCCCATTTTCCAGACGGTAATTTCAATGTTCCTGGCCAGATTGTAAAGATTTTGTGGATCGGGCGCCTGAAATAAATAAAAGCTCCGCTTGTTATTGTAGGCCTCCATTACCATAAATAATAATCCTGCTGTAAGACTGAAGACCCTGTCACCCTGATACCCCGGAGAAAAAGTTAATAATATTAAATCACCACCATACACACCGGGAAATTCTTCAAACTCCCAGTCATGATCCAGGTCGAACAACCTGACCACGTTTTCATCTATGGTGCCGGCATAACCTGATTTTCGCAGTTCTCGAGGATTACGTTTATACAACTTGATCATTAAATTTCTCAAGTGGACCCTGGACTCTACCACATGAACTTCAACAACCTCACCCATGTCAGTTTTAATCAATGAACCCACCTGATAATTTTCATAGGGCAATCCATCGGGGCGTGTACCCTTATTCATGCACCCGCTTAGCAGCAAGGCCATGCTGAAAAAAAATATTAAACCTGTGATTTTATTTTTGTCTGGTGTCATAACTTATGCACACTATTACCTGTGCTAAAACCCGTTAAAGGTACTGAGATATTACGAGTTAATCCCATCACCTTAAATTTTTCACCCATTTCACCAGGCAGCATTAACTGACCAGCCTGTTGTGATAATTTCAAATTCCAGATCTCATCTTCATTGCGATAAGTATTGATTACATCTTCCATTCCACAGGACATTAGAAAAGCAGCTTGTGGCGCGTATCCATGCACCTCCATTCCAACGTCATACGCAGACTCGGCAACAGCAGTAAAGTCAACAAAGGCAGTAATATCCTGACAACCCACCAGTATAAAAGGGTCATCATGACTTCGATGACGGTAATGGCAAATTAACGTTCCCGTTGTCCGTTGCGGGTGATAATAATCACTACGGTTATAACCGTAATCTATGAACAACGCAGCACCGCTAGAAAGTATTTCCGAAATTGAACGCAAAAACGGACCAATCATAAAACTGATTTCCGTATGGTAGTCGCCCTCAATCTGCCCCAGGGCATCGCTTAATCTGGAATGAGCCAGAGAAATCAATTGTTCATCAGAGATGTCCGCCTTAATCCAGGCAAAACGGTCATCGCGCTGTGTCACCCTGAGCTCACTGATTTTTTGTTCGGATATACTAATCTTATGCACAGGGATGGCATCCAGGACCTCATTGGCAAGCACCACGCCATCAATACGTTCAGCTGGTAAAGAATCCAGCCATTTCACTCGCTCAATAATATCAGGCTGTCTTTCTTTCAGTGTCTTAAATTGCCTTTCCTTTAGATCAGCACTGGTTTCAAGGATAAGGTATTCACTTGGGAGGGCATTTAAGCGTTTTAATTCAGCAAGAATATCAGAGGCCATTACACCACTGCCGGCACCCAGCTCAAGGATACGGTCTCCCCCGGTGACTTCAAATATCTCAAGGCACTGACGGGCCAGGCACCATGAAAACAGTGGTGAAATTTCAGGGGCGGTGGTGAAGTCACCTTCTGGACCAAATTTACGTGACCCCGCACTGTAATAGCCCAGACCCGGTTCGTACAAAGCCATCCCCATATATCGCTCAAAACCTATGGTGCCATTGTTTTTCTGTATATTGTCAGCAATTAATCGAATCAGTTCACGACTGCATGTCTTTGCCATCTCATCAGGCTCTGGCCAATCTGGATGTCCACCGGTTTGATTATAAATCTGATTATCCACAGGCTAAATTTTATTATTCAAGCTTTTTTAACAGAAATGGTTATAATTGAGTATTCACCATCATACCCAAGCCATGACAACGAAAACAGCACTAATCACCGGAGCAGCAAAACGAATCGGAGCAGGAATCGCCAGAGATTTGCACGATCAGGGCATGGATGTGATCATTCACTATCATACTTCTGAATTACAGGCACACGCCCTCGCCGGTGAGCTGAACGATATCAGGCCCCAAAGTGCAATTGCAGTTAAGGCCGACCTTAGAATTATTGACTCCTATAATGATCTGGTTGAATCAGTCATGTCGTTTAAAGAAAGATTAGATGTCCTGGTCAATAATGCTTCAATGTTTTATCCCACCCCCATTACTAGTACAACAGCCGATCAATGGATGGACATAATGGGAACTAATATAAAGGCGCCGTATTTTCTGATCCAGTCACTGTACCCACAACTGAAAAGTGCCAGTGGATGCATTATCAATATTACCGACATTTACGGCGAACTGCCGTTATCAGATCATCCCGTGTATTGTGCTTCCAAGGCCGGTTTAATTATGCTGACCCGGGCACTGGCAAAGGAACTAGCACCGGAGATTAGGGTCAATGCCATTTCACCAGGCGCCATCATCTGGCCTGATGAAACAGACAAGGCGCATCAGATGGATGTTTTAAATAACACCCTGGTCAACAGAACCGGATCGGTCCAAGACATTACTGACACCGTCAGATTTCTTATTGAATCTGATTTTATTACAGCGCAAGTAATTAATGTTGATGGCGGACGGCTGGTATAAGGTTTTAGAATCTAGAAATCAGGAAAATCGCTGTCCAGAAACCATTGTCCCGAATCCGACTCGTACCACCAGTGCTGATCATATTCCAGGGTCCTGATAGTGGCAGAATTATTCTGATAGTAATTTAACTCGCCTTTGACTGTTGCCTCGGTTTGTTCAGGGTTGATTGTCCTGTCCGTGATTTCAAACCCGGTAACCCTGATTGAATCCATAACGGAAGAATCGATTTCTGGCCGGCTACCATCTTCATTAATATGATAAGAAACCGCATCATCGGTTCTGCCCCAACGTAATGCATAAGCATAATCATCAATGGCATTACTTAAGATCTCCATCTTTTGACGCTCGGTTGTACCACCACACGATAGCAGTACTGCAAATAATAAGATGGTCAATGCCCTGATAAATGTGTTCATAGTCATATCCTGAATGTTGGTTATCACCTTACTAAGTGGTCGATTGCTAACGAGTCTCCAGATCAAACTTGACTTGCCATATTGTAGAACCTGATATGTCAAAACTTTCCCTGATTAGACCTATTTTAACACCTTTTTCCGGGTGAACAGTTTCTGCAGCAATATCGGCCAGGGGAAATAAGACAAATGCATAAGATTCAATATCTTCCCTTGGTAAGTCCATTTGTTCGGTATGGACAACCATATCGTCGTACATTAGTAAATCAAGATCCAGCGTCCTAGATGAAAAACGAGGGACATCTCTCAATCTACCTTGCTCGTTTTCTATATGCTGTAACTTCTCGGTAAGTTGCTGCGGCGAGTCCTCAGTATCCAGGCCAACCACGAGATTATAAAAATTGTCTCCATCAAAACCAAAGGCGGGACTCTCATACACTGGTGATATGCGGATGTTAGTCCCAAGGGTGGACAATTTATTGACCGCAGCATGAATATTCTTTTCGCGGTCGACATTGCTGCCTATACCAATATATGCCATTCCCATGTCAGGTTCTGTTGCCACGTTCGATAATGACCCCAACGTCCCTCACGCCTCTAACAGCACCCTTTTTATTCAACCGGATACGACACCATTGAACACCAAACTCATCTGTAATAATCCCGGCTACCCGCTCGGCCAGGGTCTCCACCAGATTAAATTCACTTTCACCGATATAAGCGAACAATCTTTTTGCCACCGCCTTGTAATTCAGGGCGTCCTCTATACTGTCAGTTTTAGCTGCATTTTGTATATCTGTTCCCATCTCGATATCGAGAATGATGGTCTGTTTTGTCCTTCTTTCCCAATCATAGATACCGATAATTGTATCGACGCGAAGGTCATTTAAATACACTATATCCATTACGCACCAGTTGTTTTAAAGTTATTCAGTGACGATATTACATTATTAATTTATTCATGAATAACTTGAATTTTGCCACATTTAAACGTCCAATAATGTCATGCTCGTAAATAGTTCATTAATTATCTTTGCCTACCTCACAGGTTCCTTGTCTGCAGCCATTATTGTCTGCAAAGGCCTGGGGCTCAGTGACCCCAGGCAAAGCGGTTCCAACAACCCGGGGGCCACCAACGTGCTTCGCCTGCATGGCAAACTGCCCGGGATTCTTGCCCTAGCAGGTGATCTCATCAAAGGCGTGATTCCAGTTTTGATTGCACGTTATGCAGGTTCACCTGACTGGGTCATTGCCTATTGCGGCCTGGGGGCGTTTCTGGGGCACTTATTCCCTGTTTTTTTTAAATTTAAAGGTGGTAAAGGTGTGGCAACCACACTGGGGGTTCTGCTGGCAAGCTCATGGCTACTGGGCCTGGCATTTATTGCCACCTGGGTGGTACTGGCCGGAATATCAAGATACTCGTCCCTGGGTGGAATAACTGCAGCGTTATTAACACCCGTCTATGCAATCTGGTTAACGACAGATATTACCTACCCTATTGTGTTTCTAATCATGGCCACCTTTCTGGTCAGCAGGCACATGCAAAATATTCAGCGTCTGCTAGCCGGGACCGAGTCGAAGATTGGTGAAAAAAAATCTGGAAAGGATTAACAAGCTTTACATAATTAAATAAAGTCATATTGTCATCTTGTAAATCTCATCTATTTATAAATTTTCTAATATGAATCAATGTTGTTTATGTCTTGATAACAACATTTTCATACATCCTGTTTATCCTTAAAAATCCTGTTAATCCTGTCCATTTATTTACTTCCCCATCTCCCACCGCGGATAGGCCGCAAACGACAACGGTTCTGAGCTCCCCTCTAGAATATGCAAATAACCTGCATAGGCGATCATGGCACCATTGTCCGTACAGAATTCCATCCTCGGGTAATACACCTTGCCACCTAACCGTGTAGTCATTTTTCCAAGGCCTTCCCGTAGTTGCAGGTTAGCACTGACACCCCCGGCAGCCACCAGGGTATTGATACCGGTTTGTTCCATGGCCCGCTGACACTTGATTGTTAATGTTTCCACCACGGCATCCACAAACCCCCTGGCAATGTCGGCACGGGTTTGGGGGTCTTCATCTGACTTTTGTATGGTTAACATGGTATGCGTTTTCAGACCACTAAAACTGAAATCCAGTCCAGGTCGGTCCGTCATAGGCCTGGGAAAATGAAACCGGTCAGGATTGCCAGTCTCGGCTAGTTTTGAAATGACCGGACCACCAGGATAACCTAATCCCAATAACTTTGCCGTTTTATCAAATGCCTCACCAGCGGCATCATCCAGAGATTCTCCAAGCAGCTCATATTGTCCCGGTCGTTCTACCTTGATTAACTGGGTGTGGCCACCCGAGACCAGCAGGGCAAGAAATGGATATTGTGGAGGGTCATCTTCCAGCATGGGGGCCAACAGGTGGGCTTCCATATGGTGTATGGCCACGGCAGGGACGTTCCATGCATAGGCCAGACTCCTGCCCACAGCCGCCCCTACCAGTAAGGCCCCCACTAATCCCGGGCCGGCTGTATAGGCAACCCCGTTAATATCACTGTGCTGTATACCAGATTCCCTGAATAGCTGTTTGAGTAAGGGGACAATACGCTTGATATGGTCGCGCGATGCCAGCTCAGGGACCACCCCGCCATAAGCCTCGTGAATGTCTACCTGGCTATGGACGACATTGGCAATGATCCCATTTTCCGGGTCAAAAATGGCCAAACCGGTCTCATCGCAGGAGGTTTCTATACCAAGAATTTTCATAAATCAGTATATTTTAATTGATTTTTATCAAATCATCTTGCAATTAACATTTTTCCCACTAGAATTCTCCCTTTTTTAACGCAAAACAGGACTAAAAGGAATAATAAGCTAATGCCATCAGTAAGAGTTAGAGAAAATGAACCATTTGACATTGCCCTTCGGCGCTTTAAACGCGCATGTGAAAAAGCCGGTACATTAGCTGAGGTCCACCGTAGAGAATTCTATGAAAAACCCACCCAGGTAAGAAAACGCAAGGCCGCCGCCGCGGTAAAGCGTAGCCAGAAACGCGTCTATAAAGAAAACTCCCGCCATAACCGCCAGTATTAATCCCTGACAGGATCATACTCACTATGAGTGGCCTGAAACAACAACTCAACGATGATGTAAAAGCAGCTATGCGCAGCAAGGATAGTGGGCGCCTAGTGACACTGCGATTAATCACTGCTGCTATCAAACAAAAAGAAGTGGATGAACGTATTGAACTGGATGATGCCCAGGTCATTGCCATTATTGATAAAATGGTCCGCCAGCATAAGGACTCAATCGAACAATATCAAAATGCCGGCAGAACGGACCTGGTAGAAAAGGAACAGTCAGAACTGGCTGTGGTAGAAAGTTACCTGCCAGCGCAATTATCAGGAGAGGACGTTAAATCCCTGGTAGAAAAGGCCATAAATACCACCGGTGCTTCCAGCATGAAAGACATGGGAAAGGTCATGGGGGTTCTCAAACCGGAATTACAGGGCCGCACAGACATGGGAAAGGTCAGCGGCATCGTCAAGTCACTTTTAGCCTGAGCTTTCGAAAAGGCCTTTCTTCTTCTCACTCTTACAATAATACCGCTGGTGTTTGCCCGTCATTATTGACTGACGGACATCCTCAACTTGTTTACAGACGACTGATTGCTAATACGGTTATAATGACCGGACTGCACCTTGTGACCGTGACGGAACCGAAGTAAGGTGGCGGCAACACAGCAACTTGCTAGACTCTAAGACCCTTATGCCCGGAAGAATACCACAGTCTTTCATTGACGATTTACTTGCCCGAACGGACATCGTTGATGTCATTGATAATTTCGTCTCCCTTAAAAAAGGAGGTAAAAATTATCTCGGTCTATGCCCATTCCATGATGAAAAGACCCCTTCCTTCACCGTCAGCCCGGACAAACAGTTTTATCATTGCTTCGGTTGTGGGGCCAATGGAACTGCTATCGGTTTTCTCATGGAATACAATCGTATGGATTTTCCTGAGGTAGTAGAGGATCTCGCCTCCAGGGCCGGACTTGAGGTCCCCCGTGAAGGTAGCAACTTCAACGGCAGTGATGGCACTAGTGAATCCTATGAACTGATGGAGTTAATCGTCAAGCATTTCCGGAACCAGCTAAAAGATCATCAGGACTCACAACTAGCTGTTTCATATTTGAAAGGCAGGGGGATCAGTGGCGAAATTGCGGCAAAATATGAAATCGGCTACGCACCTCCCGGTTGGGACAACTTGCTGAAGAAGTTTGGTGGTTCCCGTGAGGCGGAGGAACGCCTGGAAAAACTCGGGATGGTCATCACCCGGGAAGGTGGAGGACAATATGACCGTTTCCGGGACCGAATCATGTACCCCATCCGTGATTATCGTGGCCGAGTGGTGGGCTTTGGTGGCCGCACCCTGGGAGATGATACACCCAAATATCTGAATTCACCGGAAACAACCATTTTTCATAAAGGCCGTGAACTATATGGTCTATATCAGGCAAGACAAAAACTAAAAGAGACCAATCGTATTTTTGTTGTCGAAGGATACATGGATGTAATTGCCCTGGCACAATTTGAGATCACGAATGTAGTCGCGACACTGGGAGTGGCCGCAACGGCTGATCATCTACATCGCATTTATCGAAACGTAAACCAGGTGGTGTTCTGCTTCGATGGCG
Organism: Candidatus Eutrophobius brisbanensis; assembly: GCA_038131795.1. Lineage (GTDB taxonomy): Bacteria > Pseudomonadota > Gammaproteobacteria > Eutrophobiales > Eutrophobiaceae > Eutrophobius > Eutrophobius brisbanensis. Next base: position 1,661,569 of record JAYPQE010000003.1, read on the forward strand.
ATGAGGCAGGACGTGCCGCGGCATGGCGGGCCATGGAAATAGCCCTTGGCTTTTTAAGAGAGGGTAACCAGGCATTTTTTATTTTTATGCCCGATGGAAAAGACCCTGATGATTTTGTCCGTGAACACGGCAATCAATTTTTTCAGGACCAGGACAATTTCATTCCCTTATCTGACTACCTGTTCTCTCACCTGACATCAAGGGTTGACCTAAAAACCCGGGAAGGCCGTTCACAATTAATCGATCTGGCCACTCCCTTGATTGCGAGGATCCCCCAGGGCGGTTTTAAACAATTGATTACAGCCGATCTTGCCAAGATTGCCGACACGCCTGCGGAAAATATCAATCCCCTCATACCTAAAACCCCAAGGGTTACCAGACAATCCCAGACAGTATTCAAGTCCCATGGTACGGGTACCCGGACCGCAGTCACCGCCATCATAGAATTACTCCTGACCAGGCCGGACCTGGCCAATCTTATTGAGGAGCCTGCCGATTTAGAGGATATCCCGGATCCAGGCGCAGAATTTCTCCGGCAATTGGTAGAATTGTTACATAATCGACCGGAATTAAAGTGTGCAGGCATCATCGAAAACTGGCGTGGTACCAAATATGAGTCCCGCCTCCGGCAAATCGCCGCTGATAGCGATGAGCGTATCTCCTCCCTCAATGATCCCGACCTGGAAATGCTAGATGCCCTGGAGAAGCTGAAAAGCCACAAAGATCGCCAATTTAGGCAAAAAATAGCTAAAACTGACAGGATCAGCGACCTCTCGGAAGAAGACAAAGACCGCCTCAGACAGGCCGGAAAACACAGATCCCCCCCCTCAAAAGAGTGAATCTATCTGGCATAAAAGCATGATATATGCTATAATAGAGGATTAACTTTTTCCTTATTTTTTTATTTTAATCAAGGACTTATTTAGGAACATTATGTCAAGGTTACCTTCTTCCCTTATTGAATCTTCAGACGAAGACATGGATCCAAATCTCGTTAGTGACGAGAATGACGAAGAATCCCAACTGAAAATCCTGATTGCCAAGGGCAAAGAACAGGGCTTTCTTACCTACCATGAAGTAAACGAATCCTTACCGGACGGTATTGTTGATCCTGAGCAGATTGAAGAGATCGTAAACATGATCAATGACATGGGCATTGAAGTCCATGAATCACCGCCGGACCTGGATGTCTTCATGGCAAGCAATGATGAAACCCAGAGCAACGATGCCACCACACCGTTAATTGGCGTTGAGAATGAATTTGGCCGCACCACTGACCCGGTCCGTATGTATATGCGGGAAATGGGAACCGTTGACCTTCTCACCCGGGAAGGTGAAATTAAAATAGCTAAACGAATCGAAGAAGGTATCATTGAAATCCTCACGGCCTTATCAACCTATCCTGGGACAGTGCAAACCCTGATTGATTGTTATGATGCGGTGGAAAGAGAAGAGCTGAAGCTGGCGGATATTATTATCGGCTTTACTGATCAGGAAGAATATCCAGACAGCGGTATTGTGGTGGAAAACACAGGCGCTAAAAATACTAATGATGATGACGATGATGATTCCGATGATGATTCCGATAGTGAAGATGAACCGGAAGCAACCATCGATCTGGAAGCCGTCAAAGAAACCATGGGGGAAATTAAGAAGCTCCACGATAAGCTGCTCAAGTCCATTAAACGAAATGGACGCGACCATAAACGCTCAATATCCCTCAACCAGGATCTGACAGAAAAATTTCTAGAACTAAGGCTTGCACCCAAATTTATTGAAAAGCTGACCCAGACAATACGTGAACTGATCGATTACATCAGAGGTGTAGAACGTGAAGTCATGCAATTGTGTGTCAGAACGGCGAATATGCCACGTAAAGATTTTATTTCCATGTTTCCTGGTAATGAAATCAACCTGAAATGGTCAAGCAATATCGGTCGCACAAAAAAACCTTATGCAAAATCCATTAAGACCATTCAACCAGAAATCGTTAAGGCCCAGGAAAAACTCGCTACCCTCTTTGAAGGTAGCCTGCTGACACTGGATGAAGTCAAGGACGTTAATCGGAAAATATCAATTGGTGAGGCCAAGGCAAGGCGGGCAAAGAAAGAAATGGTTGAAGCCAACCTGCGCCTGGTAATTTCCATTGCGAAAAAATATACCAACCGCGGATTATTATTCCTGGATCTCATACAGGAAGGCAACATCGGCCTGATGAAGGCAGTGGATAAATTTGAGTACCGAAGAGGATATAAATTTTCCACCTACGCCACCTGGTGGATCCGTCAGGCCATAACCCGCTCCATCGCAGACCAGGCCCGGACCATCCGTATACCGGTACATATGATAGAAACGATTAATAAACTTAATCGAATTTCAAGGCAGATCCTGCAGGAAATGGGAAGGGAGCCTACCCCGGAAGAACTCGCGAAAAAAATGGATATGCCGGAAGATAAAATCAGAAAAGTCCTGAAGATAGCCAAGGAGCCCATCTCCATGGAGACACCTATCGGTGATGATGATGATTCACATCTGGGTGATTTTATTGAAGACTTGAATACCCTGGCACCCAATGACTTTGCCAGCTTTGAAGGCCTGCGCGATGCCACCAAGTCGGCCCTGGAAGGTCTCACCGCCAGAGAAGCTAAGGTATTGAGAATGCGGTTTGGTATTAATATGAACACGGACCATACCCTGGAAGAAGTAGGTAAACAGTTCGATGTCACCCGGGAGCGTATCAGACAGATAGAGGCCAAGGCATTGCGTAAGTTACGCCATCCCAGCCGATCTGAAGAATTAAAAACCTTCCTGGATCAGTAATCCAGAATATACTCAATCTCTCAATTTAAGTATAATGCCCCACCCTGGTGCACTCTTCACGCGTGACTGCAGTTTTGGGCCTGTAGCTCAGTTGGTTAGAGCAGTGGACTCATAATCCATTGGTCGTAGGTTCAAGTCCTACCGGGCCCACCAATATAATCAATAAGTTAGTAGTATTTAGCTAATAATGTCACTGCATTTCACGTTTCTGTTGTCAGTTAGCACCTGGATACATCCGATTATTTTCAGCCAATAATAAAGATTTATACCCGAATCTTAGCTATAAATTGGAATGTACCCGGGTGGGGGGGTAAACAGCAGGCTATTTTAACTGGAGTCCCAGGCGAGATTTACTCAAACTATCAGGTTTTAAGTCCGCTAAGTGCCAGAAGCGGACAATAAAAACATATTAGTCATTGGTTTCTAATATTCACATCTACCGGCATTTGATCGACTGATCGGTATTATCTTAGCCGTAAAACAGTAATATATCCCCTGAGATTAAAATAGGCCGGTTCTTACCGGCCTTTTTTTATGCTCAATTGATTAACTACTAACAGGAACCAAAACAATAATGTACTGTTGCATCAGGGTGATAACTGATAGAAGGTATATAACCCGGGTCATTGACCAGTTGTGATGCCCGCTGCTCGGTTGAGATCACGCCATTAATATAAATCTGTCCCTGGGCGTGAACATAGACATCAAGACCCTGCCGGTTGTCTTTCATAAACATAAAATAGGAAATGACTGATGCCACAATCAACACCAGTAGACATGACAAGACGATGGAGATAAGCATTCTCATATTATCTTTCTGTCATTTTAAAATGGTCGATACGCACGTTAGTATTTGAATTTCCTTAAATTTTAGCACCAATCTCATATCTGCTATAAAGATGATCTGTGTCACTAACTATGGAAATGTTATTAAATACTAAAAATATTAAATTCAGGGGACTTTTCACCTGTTAATAAATGGTTATATTTCTTCATCCCTGCTAATAATTTCTATGGTATTAATCAAAATGGGTTCAACCGGAATGTCTTCCCATCCGTCTACCTCATCAGTCTCAACTTCACCAATGGCATCTGCGATGTCAATCCCCTTTATAACCTTTCCAAAAACGGTATATCCATAATCCGCAAAGGTCCGGGCCCTGTGGTTTAGCGTTGTATTATCACTCAGGTTAATAAAAAACTGGGAATCAGCTGAATGTGGATCAGACATTCGTGCCATGGCTATGGTACCCCTGTCATTTTTCAAACCATTAGTTGCCTCGCTTCTCACCGGAGACATGGTATCTTTCACCATGAAATCTGCATCATATCCACCTGACTGAATTATAAAATCGTCTATCACCCGATGAAAAATTAATCCATCGTAATATCCAATTTCTATATAATTTAAAAAATTATTAACTGTTTTGGGTGCCTTTTCTGGGTATAACTGGATCTGGATATCACCCATCGTCGTGTTTAACTCAATTATCGTGTCTGCTATTAAACAGGTTTGCGAAAGGACAAAAAGTAATAGAACATGGATGATTTTCTTCATAACTTAAAACCGAATTTAATATAATTATTTTTGCATTAAACCACGGGCACGAATGGCCGCCTGTTTATCAACTTTTTTCTCAACTTTTTCATAAATGTAATCGGGCTTAAATCCTTTTTCCCTAACCTCTTTTAATACATCTTTAACCATATCATCCGGTTTATTGGCCTTTAAGGCTTAATAAAGAATCTCCAAAATCGTTTCTGTCCATAAGGTCTTGGCCGTAGTTAATGAGGTATTATCTTCGTCTTCCATCTGATGCTTCAGCTTCATATCGCCTTAAATTGTGATAAATAGTAATGATTGTCCTGCTGACAACTAAATTTTTTTGTAATTTTTAGTTAGACTGATACATGAATATTATCACTGATACCAGGAGAAAAAAATGAATGAAGACCACATAATTGCTGCAATCCTGGCAACTGGAATGATAGCAATAAGTAAAGATGGCGAAGTTCAGCCTAAAGATGCTGTATCACTTTATAATCTGACGCTCGCCGAGATGATTGCAGCCAACCGTGCCCCCAGAGAAGGTAACGACTAATCGTTCAGTTGAATGGGTTAAGGTGCCAACCTGTAGATTTCCCAAAGGTCAGGTTCTTTTTTACTATATATTAATCTGTCATGCAGACGGTTCTCCTGGCCTTGCCAGAATTCATACAGCTCTGGGACAACCTGATAACCCAACCAGGGTGGTGGTCTATTCACCACCTGCCCTTCATATTCGCTGTTTAATGCTGTAATTCTCTTATGCATAAATGCCTGATCAGGAATGACTTCACTTTGATTTGCAACCCAGGCACTTAATTGACTGCCCCTTGGGCGAGAGCTGAAATAATTATCAGCATTATCTGAGTCTAGAATCCGCACCTGCCCCTCAATCCGAATCTGCCTGTGTAATTCTTTCCAGTAAAATAACAGTGCTGCCACAGGACGGTCCTTAAGTTCGATACCTTTTCTACTCAGACTATTGGTATAAAATACAAACCCATTTTCATCATAGTCTTTTAATAAAACATATCTGGCACTGGGATTTCCTGACTCGTCTGCAGTGGCCACAACCATGGCATTCGCCAGGTCAATTTTCAGGTTAAGCACCTCGGTAAACCATTTTCTAAACTGGTCTAATGGATCAGGACATAAATCTGACTCATTTAAACCAGCTGATATATATTCACGCCTTAATACATCCAGTGATTCATTCATGGGACAATCGTATTGATTTGTAGATTAAGGGCTTGTGTCTCCAGGACCTGTACATTCTCAATGACACCGATCAGGTCGCCACTACTCACCTCTGCCGTCCCGGATTTTGATATTCTGGCTTGAATCTTAACTTCATCAAAGTCTGATATTTTGTGAGTTGGCATCATTGCAAGAGTATCATCCAGAGTCACTTCGAGCGGTAATGCCCCGGCCTCGGTTCGATACACTGCCAGTGGCATGGGACTACCGCCGATGGCCTGTGCATAGACAAACAACACATCATCTTCTGAAAAGACATCTTCAAGCTCATCGTCTATGGATACGGACAAGCTGATAGATACTTGCTGGTCACTTGCCTGATCGGGCAAAAGATCCACTATGTCGGCTCTGCTTTCCTGGAACATCTTTTCTGTATTCGCAATTAATGTATTAATGGTATTCAGTAATTCGGGCTGTCCCTCCAGCACCGGGACCAGTCTTTTATAATATCCATTTGCCTTTTGATAGTTACCTGTTTTCTCAGCTGCCAACCCGGCAAATAACAATGCGGAATAATTATCCGGTGCGACCAGCACTGCACGTTCAACCAGTTCAGTCGCACGGCCAGCAAAACTGCCATTATTAAGACGCACCAGGACATCAACATAACTTAAGAGTACCTGCGGATTATCACCGGTAATCTGGTATAGTTTCTCAAGGATATCGGCTGCATTTATATAATCAGACATGGCGATATAATTACTGGCCAGGAAATACAGTCCATTGACATCTTCCGGATTTTTTTTTAGGTGTTGTTCCATTAAAACGACCATTTGTGCAGACGGTTGATATTCACCTGGATTTTCTGAATACACTTCACTACCAGCCAGGCTGGACATTTTAATGACCTGGGGATTACCCAAATAGACATACAGCAACGCTGCCAGACAAACCAGCAACGTTGTAACGACTAACAGAATTTTTTGCATATGATTGTCAGCCTGTTCGCCAACTTCCCGCGGTACATCTGGTGCGACCTCTGCCAGTAAAGATAATTCCAGCTCAGATCGGACATTTTCCAGTTGTGAGGTGTCAAGGTCGCCTGTTTGCAACTCGGACTCCAGCTCTTCTATATTCTCTCGGAAAAGGGATATCCGAAGCGATTCAGAATCCTGGGCATTACCGGATTGTTTTCCTGTGGCTACCCGGTAAATTACCCAGGCACTTGTTACCATAATCAATGCTGCCAATGACCAGAAAACTATCATTTGTTTCTTTCCGGGTTTTCATGGGCATTGCGCTTTAATAGTTCTGCGGCCCTGGCCCTGTCCGCTTCAGTCATCACTACATTGTCAGTGCTGGACTGTCGAATGAATCGATAGGCAAATATTAATGCCAATATTAACAATACAAAAGGACCCAACCATAATAATGCAGTTGAAGCATTCAGACGTGGGTTATACAGGACAAAATCCCCATAGCGTGCCACCAGAAAATCAATAATGGCATCATTGGATTGACCTTCATCCACCATGTTATAAATGATTTTGCGGAGATCCTGTGCAGTACCCGCAGGTGAATCAGCTAATGACTGGTTCTGGCATACCAGGCAGCGCAATTCTTCAAGCAATGACTGATATTGTTCCTGTTTTTCATGGTCCATAAACCCCATTGGTGCATCTTGTGCAAACAAATATAAGGGTAATGAAAATAATAATAAAATTAAAATTGGCTTCATTTCATTGCTTCAACTCATTGACCATAGGCAGGATAATTTCATTAGCTACTTCAGTCGTCAATGGTCCTATATGTTTGTATTTTATTATGCCGTTTTTATCGACGATAAAGGTTTCAGGGGCACCGTAAACGCCAAGGTCTATGACAGCCAGTCCTTCTTTATCAGCCAAATTCAATTGATACGGGTTGCCCAAATCCTCCAACCATTTTAATGCAGCCGTTTCATCATCCTTAAGATTCAGGCCTAAAAAGACGATATTTTCTTCTCTTGCCAGGTTAACTAAAATCGGATGCTCTTCTCGACAGGGTGGACACCAGGTGGCCCAGATATTCAATAAAAATACATCCCCCTTGAGCTCATCGATTGATTTTACATTGTCCGGTTGCCCCAGTACTGGAAGGCTTATTTCTGGCAAAGGTTTGCCAATGAATGGAGATGGAACCACTCTGGGATCATTATTTAACCCAAATATAAACAGGACCACCAAACCGCTAAAGAAAACCAGGGGTAAAAGGTATTTAAACATAATGATTATACCCCGGCTGGTGAACCGGCCGATGCAGTACCAAGGTCAACATTCCCGTTTTGTCTCAGTTTATAGCGATAACGCTTATCACTGGCTGCGACAAACCCGCCGATTGCCATAAACATGGCACCGATCCATATCCACCTGACAAAGGGCCTGAAGTAAATACGGATACTCCAATCATCATTATCCAGCTCTTCACCCAGGGATACATATAGGTCCCTGAACAAGTTACCACCTATACCTGCCTCAGTCATGGTGGAACCGGCAACCGGATAAAAGCGTTTCTGATTGACCAGTGTTGTCACACGATTGTCATTTCTGGTGACGTTAAATACCGCTTCTGTTGCAAAATAATTTGGACCTTCAACTTCTGCCACTGACTGTAATTCAAATTGATAACCGGAAAGTTCTTCTATATCACCTACCCCCATACGCCTGTGAATTTCTGTGCTGTATTGTGAGGTAATACATATTCCGATAATGCAAAATGCGAAACCAAGATGTGCCAGGCTCATTCCCATATAGGCTGCAGGCAGTGCCAATACTCTCTTAATTCCTTTGTCAGCGAAATTTCTTGTCCTTTGCGCCATACTGATCACAGTCGAAATGATAATCCACAGTGCCAATATTGTGCCCAGCATTGACATCATATTTGTCTGTGGGGTCAACATGGAAATCATCAATATACCTACCACAATGCTGGCGAAGAATGCTACTTTCAGTACACTCCATATCCTATTCATTTCATCTGTCCGCCACCGGGCAAACATACCCAGCGACAGTGAAAGTGTGACCGGTATCATTAATGGGACAAATACGGCATTAAAATACGGCACTCCCACCGACAGCTTACCGGACCCAAGGGCCTCAACTATCAGGGGATAAATAGTTCCCAGTAATACAGCAGCCGTTGTTACTGATAATAAAACACTATTGATAAGCAGAAATGTCTCGCGGGATACCAATGCGAAGGTATTACTGGTCTTGAACTTTGAAACTCTAAAGGCATACAGGATTAACGACCCACCAATAACGATACCTAAAAGTACCAAGATAAAAATTCCCCGGGTAGGGTCTGTGGCAAAGGCATGGACAGACGTAATGACACCGGAACGGACCAGGAAGGTCCCCAGTAGACTCAATGAAAAGGCACAAATGGATAATAATACGGTCCAGTTTTTAAACACATTGCGCTTTTCTGTGGCTGCCAGGGAATGAATCAGTGCAGTACCCACCAGCCAGGGCATAAACGAGGCATTTTCAACCGGGTCCCAAAACCACCATCCACCCCAGCCCAGTTCATAGTAAGCCCACCAGCTACCCAGGGCGATACCAATAGTCAGAAATGCCCAGGCAATAATGGTCCAGGGCCTTGACCATCTTGCCCAGATCACATCCAGGTTGCCACCCAGTAAGGCCGCAATGGCAAAACCAAAGGCCACAGAAAAACCCACATAGCCCATGTATAGCATAGGGGGATGAATTATCAGGCCGGGATCCTGTAATAGTGGATTAAGATCTGCCCCATCCTGCGGTCCAGGGAAAAGACGGGCAAAGGGATTTGAAGTAAATAGCATAAATAACAAAAATCCAACGCTAATCATACCCAGAACACTGATGACCCGGGCAATGAATTGTTCAGGTAAATGCCTTGAATAACTGGCAACGGCCACCGTCCATAGACACAGTATCAAGGCCCAAAGCAATAATGATCCTTCATGTGCCCCCCAAACTGCTGAGATCCGGTACATGACCGGTAACATGGAGTTGGAATTATTTGCAACGTAAGCGACGGTGAAATCATTTTCAATAAAGGCATATACCAGACAGCAAAATGCAATGAACACCAGGCAGGCCTGCATCCTGGCCGCAGGCCGGGCCACAGACATTAATACGGGGTTGCATTTAGCGGCACCGTATATTGGGACCGCTGCCTGCAAGATGGCAACACATAAGGCAAGTATGAGACAAAAATGGCCAAGTTCAGGGATCATGGCAATACCTGGTTACTATTGTAATTATGTTCTACACCGGCCCGTTCCAGTGCCTCTGCAACTTCCGCCGGCATGTAATTTTCATCGTGTTTGGCCAGTACTTCACTGGCGATGAACACACCCTGATTATTAATAGCACCATTGGCCACGATGCCCTGCCCCTCTCTAAACAGATCTGGCAGGATTCCATCATAAAACACATCGACATTATTCATGGTGTCTGTGAGGGTAAAGGATACCTGGAGATTGTCCGGGTTCCTCGCCACACTGCCATTAACCACCAGGCCGCCGACACGGAAATTCCGGTTAGCCGGGGCCTCACCGTCTTTGATCTGGGTAGGACTGTAGAAATATAGCAGGTTCTCCTGAAACGCCATCAATGCCAGACCTGTGGCGATGCCTACCCCGGCAACAATAAAGATAACGGTAAACAGTAATTTTTTGCGTTTAGGGTTCATCTGTCTCCCGGGTTTTCATTTTTGAAATCTGAATTAACCTGTTTATAAGCTTCTTTTCCCTGATCCTGGGCATAATATAATTCAATACCAGAACCATCAGGGTAATACCATAGGACGACCAGACATAAAACCCATAGCCTCCCATATAAAAAAAACTATCTGACTGCTCCATTATACTGACACCTTATCGACAATTAGTTCCTGTACCCATTTACTATTTTTTTCCTGTTCAATAATCTCGGTACGGGCACGAATGAGTACCATTGCGGAAAAATACAAGTTAAAAGCAATGGCCATGAGTAACAAAGGGATTAACATATCGATGTGAATTGAAGGCGAATCCAGCTTGGAGACCGTGGGGCCCTGGTGCAAGGTGTTCCACCACTCCACTGAGTAATGAATAATGGGGATATTGACCACACCCACCAGGGCCAGCACAGCTCCGGCTCGTGCTGCTGTGCGCCGGTCATCAATGGCAGACTGCAGGGCAATATAACCCAGGTAAAGGAACAGCAGGATGAGTTCAGAGGTGAGACGGGCATCCCACACCCACCATGTGCCCCACATGGGTTTACCCCATAATGACCCCGTGACCAATGCCAGAAAGGTAAAGGATGCACCCAACGGGGCGCAGCTACGGGCAACTGCATCGGATACCTTGGTCTTCCAGATTAAACCCGCTGCACCTGCCCCCGCCATCACCATATAAACGAACATGGACATCCAGGCGCTGGGGACATGAACATATATGATTCTAAAACTCTCTCCCTGTTGATAATCTGCGGGCGCATAAAAAAATGCACCGTACAGTCCCAATATGAACAGGATTGCCGCAGACCAGCCTAACCATGGTGTTAACCTGTTTACCAGCAGGTAAAAATGCATAGGTGAGGCATACTTTGTAATCCATTTCCACATAACTATTCACTCAATCTTATTTTTAACGCTGAATATACTGCAATGGGCGCCAGCGTCAGAGCGAGCACCAATATGGCAGCAAGAAAATACAACTCTCCAGTTACCGGCAGGCCTTTCATTGAATTGTTTACTGCTGAAACAGAAAATATCAATAATGGCATAATCAGCGGTAGAATTAACAGGGCCTGTAACATTCCACTGCTCCTGACGCCCATGGTCAGCCCCCCCGCAATGGCACCCATTAAAGATAGTACTGGTGTACCTAACAATAATGTATAAAACAGTGTTTGTGATGCCGTGTCCGGTAAATACAGGAACGGACCCGCCATCAATACCATTATTATTAGTGGCACGCCGGCAAGTAACCAATGTGCCAGAATTTTAGCCATGACCAGGGCAAAACCTGAATGGGGAGATAATATCATCTGTTCAAGTGAGCCGTCCTCATAATCAGAACGAAAAATCCCGTCAATTGTAAGGTTTGAGGCCAAAACCGCAGCCACCCAGACAATTGCCGGTGAAATCTGCATCAGGGCATTTTGCTCAGGACCTATGGCAAGCGGAAACATGGTAATAACCATAATAAAAAATATAAGTGGATTTACCAACTCGCTCTGATTTCTCATCCCCAGCAGGATGTCCCGGAATAACAGGGTAGCAAACAGGTTGATCATTGAAACCCTGTTCATAACCTTAACCTCGTAACATTCATGTCCTGCCATTGAATATTATCATGCGAGGTTAAGAGAATGATGCCATTGGCCTGAAGATGCTCCTGAAAAACCCGCTTCATGTCATTTTTCCCCTGTTCATCCAGGGAGGTAAATGGCTCATCGAGTATCCATAAAAGTGCCTGGTTGATTGATAGCCTTGCCAGGGACAGACGACGTTTTTGTCCCGCGGACAAGGTATAGGCATAGATATTCTCATAACCGCCCAAACCATATCTTTCAAGTACCTTGGAATAGTCATTTGTTGTAACCTGATTTCCCAATGCAGACAGGACCTTCAGGTTTTCCAGGCAGGTCAACCCGGCTTTAATCCCATTTTTATGGCCAAGGTAGTTCAGTCCGCCCCGGTATTCCTCCATGACAGAATAGATGCTGTTATTACCCCATCGAATCTCCCCTTCATCGGCTTCAATAAGTCCACATAGAGTTTTCAATAATGTGGTTTTTCCACTACCATTTTCACCTTCAATTTGAATCAGTTCCCCTAGCCGCGCAGTGAAATCCAGACCCCCAAAAAATGCCTTATCATAGCGATAGCAATAAAGCCCGCTAACGGTTAAAGATGTTTCCAGAGTGTTTGGCATATTCGCGACTACATTTGACCTGATTAATTGTTGTTAATTTCTCTATTTCCAGACTGTGATCCTATCATATCGATATAAATCGTTATATTTATCTGGTCCGTATTCATGCTATATTGACATTGAGAATATGATTAATTTCCACCGTAAATATAAATTCCGAAATGAGTAAAGAAAATCTACGTAATGACCTGGAACGGCTTCGCGCTGAAGTCAATCAGCTCTCCAACTCTCAACCGGAAACCCGGCAGAGACTGGATACCCTGATTACCGATATTGAAGACCGAATCGATACTGAAATTGAAGATAACGATGGAAATCTGATGGAAGATATCAGAGATTACATTACAAAATTTTAAACCGAACATCCAAGGGCCACAGCCATCTTGAATGACATTATGGTCACATTAAGCAATATGGGCATCTAAGGTATGGTTACTCTTCTGTATCTGAGGAGGAAGAAGAACCCAATAGTAGACCAATACCCAGTCCCGCACCGATCCATACGCCTATTGGGGCGATAGCCGACATGTCTGAAATTGTCCCCTTGATTTCATCCATGACACTGACCTGGTCTTCGTAATCAATCTCCTCTTCTTCATTCTGTTTGTAGACCTTATATAACTGATAATAGTTAATCCCTGAGAGGTAAATTCCTTCTATCTAACCGGGGGTGAGTTTAAAATCAAATACAGCACCTCTATCCAACTGCTTGAAATAAGATACCTTGTCATATCTGGAATAGGCATGGCTATCAAAACGTGGTCCATATGTAGTCTTGTCTTCTGTATATCTGGGCCCATCAAATGGAATAGAAATGTAAAACATCGCCTGCGGATTAATAGCAAGATCATCTGCCATGGTATTCGCAGAGACCGTGGTTAGTAGCAAAGATATAACCAGATAAACTAATCGCATAACATTCCCCTTATGGTCTTTCGCCCTTCATTAAGAGTAATAGATTATAGTGTGACTTTACGTAATCTTAAAGCATTGGTGATGACGGTAACAGAGCTGAAACTCATTGCCGCTGCTGCAATCATTGGTGACAATAATAAGCCAAACATAGGGTAGAATACTCCGGCAGCCACCGGGACGCCTAATGAATTATAAATAAAAGCAAAGAACAGATTCTGGCGAATATTCTTCATAGTGGCCTTACTGAGTCTGAATGCCCTGACAATACCTGTTAAATCACCTTTGACCAATGTCACACCGGCACTTTCAATTGCAATATCGGTGCCGGTACCCATAGCGATTCCCACATTGGCCTGGGCCAGGGCGGGGGCATCATTTATGCCGTCCCCCGCCATTGCCACGATACGGCCTTCAGATTGTAGTTGTTTGATAATCTCGGCCTTCTGATCGGGCAATACCTGTGAATACACTTTATCAATCTCAAGAATCGAAGCTATCCGCTCTGCAACACGATTATGATCGCCGGTGAGGATAACGACATTAAGCTTCTGCTTATGCAAACTAGAGATTGCTTCCCGAGTAGTTTCCTTTATGGTATCCGTTACCCCCAGCAAGCCGCAAAGTGTATTATCAACGGCCACAAACATTACTACCTGTCCAGAGACAATCAATTCATCCACCTGCTCTATCTGGCCTTCAATGTTTATTGACAAGTCATTCATTAAGGATGTGTTCCCTATGGCAACCTGATAACCTTCGACCAGACCACTGATCCCCTTACCAGGCTGGTAGTTAAATTCTGACACCTTCAGGAAGTCCAGCCCTCTGTCTTTTGCGGCGTTAATTATGGCGTTACTCAACGCATGTTCACTATTGGTTTCCAGACTGGCCGCAAGTTGTAATAACAATTCTTCATGCATTTCTCCACAGGTAACAATCGTTTCAAGAACCGGTATGCCGACTGTAAGAGTCCCTGTCTTATCAACCACAATGGTGTCCACTTTTTCCATCATCTGTAGAGATTCTGCATCCTTTATCAGTACACCCTTGGTAGCTCCTCTACCGGTTCCCACCATGATAGAAATTGGCGTGGCCAGCCCCAACGCACAGGGACAGGCAATAATTAACACTGCAACAGAATTCACCAGGGCATAAGCAAACCTCGGTTCAGGCCCCCATATCATCCACGCTGCCATGGTCAAGATTGAAATTGAAATTACAATGGGCACAAACCATGCAGCAATAATGTCTGCCAGATGCTGTATGGGTGCACGACTTCGCTGTGCCTCTAATACCATCATGACAATTCTTGATAATAAGGTATCACTACCAACTTTCCTGGCTTCAAATATAAAACTTCCCTTGCCGTTTATAGTGCCGCCTATAACCATATCGCTGACCTGCTTATGCACAGGAACAGGTTCTCCGGACATCATGGATTCATCAACACTGCTGTTACCACTGATGATCTCACCATCCACAGCTATCTTCTCACCCGGCCGTACCCTGATGTGATCACCCACCTTAATTTTTAATATTGGTACATCTTGTTCTGTACCGTCTGCAGCAATGAGCCTTACTGTATCCGGGGTCAGGTTCAAAAGTAGTTTTATCGCTTCATTTGTTTTACTTCTGGCTTTCAGTTCAAGCACTTGTCCCAACAACACCAATACAGTTATAACTGCAGCTGATTCAAAATACACATGCACAATCCCTTCTTCAGTACGCATACCTGGTGGAAAGATAGAAGGCATAAAAAGTGCAATTACACTATATAGCCAGGCAATGGCCACACCCAACGATATCAGACTAAACATATTTAGTCGCAATGTGATAAAGGATTTCCAGCCACGTAAGAAAAATGGCCATGCTCCCCAAAGCACCACAGGCGTGGACAGTAAAAATTGAATAAGCAATAAATTAAACGATGATGTTACCTTATGGAGGACATCGGTCATATCAGATGTCATTGCTATCAGTAATACCGGCAGTGCCAGGCCCAGGCAGATCCAGAACCGTCTCGACATTTCTGCAAGTTCGGAATTATCTTCCTCCGCTGCCACTGTCACAGGCTCCAGGGCCATGCCACATTCAGGGCAATCACCCGGTTCATTCTCTAACACATCAGGATGCATAGGGCAGGTATATTGTGTCCTGCTTTGCGCCGGCATAGCAGGTTCCAGCGCCATGCCGCATACAGGACAGTCATCCGGGCCTTCACTGTGCACCTCGGGACACATGGGACAGATATATCCCGTTGTATATTGACTGGTTGTTTTGGCCGGTGTGGGACTGCCGCCGGTCTTTTTTCCTGAGAGATAAGTTTTTGGGTCAGCGGAAAATTTTTTCAAACATCCGGCACAACAGAAATAATAAGACTTCCCATCATGGGAATGGACATGTTGAGTATCCCGCTTGACCTTCATCCCGCAAACGGGGTCAATATGGGGTTTATCTTCTGATACATGGCAACATTGGTGCCCTGTCTCACCCTTGTTTTCCATACTCTATTTTCTCCAGATGAAACTAATAAGATCAAAATTCCGGATAATCATGTCAATTATCGCATATCAATTATATGCGCATGGAAGTTAATCGGGCAGGTTTTAGTGAGAACGAATATCGGATACGTTAGGTTTTAGGGGGTGGTTCTGGACAGGTGTAACCGGTACCCGCTCTCTGACTATAACCTTACAAATAGCGTGCCAAGATTATTTCTTCTTATAATCAATATGTTATAATTTTCAGCTATAATTTTTATGAACTAATTAAGGGCATAGGTGCCTTTTTTGCACTGAAATAACACATAACGACTGTGTACCAGACAGGTTTATATTAACAACGAAAATCCACGAGTTTATTATTCACGTATATGGATACAATTTTTTCCAAAATTATCGATCGCGAAATACCGGCAGACATTGTCTACGAGGACGACCTTTGCCTGGCCTTTCGTGATGTTAATCCACAGGCACCTACCCATATCCTGGTGATTCCCAAAAAACCCATATCCAAACTGTCAGAATCATTATCTGAGGACGAAGCGCTGCTTGGTCACATGTTGCTCACAGCAAACAGAATCGCTGAAAGTGAAGGCGTCGCTGATGCATTCAGACTCGTTATTAATAATGGTGAAGGTGCTGGACAAACCGTGTTTCATTTACACATACACATTCTTGCGGGTAGAGCTTTTAACTGGCCGCCCGGCTAACACAAATACTGAAAAAATACTATGCTACATAATACTGACGATCTTCGTATAGAAGAAATAAAAGCTGTTGCCACGCCAATCGAAATCTGTGAAGAGATTGCCATTACAAAGCAGGCTGCCAATACCACCCATACTACCCGCCAGGCAATCCAGAAAATATTAGCTGGTGAAGACGACCGTTTGCTGGTAATCACCGGTCCCTGTTCAATACATGACACCAGGGCAGCAAAAGAATATGGCGAAAAGCTAAAACCCCTGATTGAGAAATATAAAAATAATCTGCTGATTGTAATGCGGGTCTATTTTGAAAAACCCAGGACCACTGTTGGCTGGAAGGGCTTGATCAATGATCCTGATCTGGATGAGAGCTTCAAGATTAATAAAGGCCTGAGAATGGCCAGACAACTGTTACTGGATCTCAATAATGACGGCATACCTGCCGGTGTTGAGTACCTCGATGTCATCACCCCACAATACGTGGCTGATCTGGTCAGCTGGGGTGCCATTGGTGCCCGTACTACAGAAAGCCAGGTTCATAGAGAGCTCGCATCCGGTTTGTCCTGTCCAGTTGGATTCAAAAACGGCACAGATGGTACTATCCAGATTGCCGTAGATGCCATCAGGGCCGCTGCCGCAAGACATCATTTTCTGTCACTGAGAAAAGAAGGCAGTTCAGCCATTTTCACTACCCGCGGAAACAGTGATTGCCATGTCATATTAAGAGGTGGGAAGCAGCCCAATTATGATGCCGAGAGTATTAACCTGGCTGGTGAACAACTGGAAAAGGCCGGTTTACCTCAGCGAATTATGGTGGATTTCAGTCATGCAAACAGTAGTAAACAGCATAAAAACCAGCTAATCGTCGCAGATGATATTTCAGCTCAGCTTAGTGCGGGAGAATCTCGAATATTCGGTGTAATGATTGAAAGCCACTTGAAAGAAGGCCGGCAGGACAATGTTGCAGATAAAGACCTGGAATATGGCGTCAGCATCACAGATGCCTGTATTGGCTGGGATGACACTGAAAAGGTCATTGAGCAACTTTCTCAAGCGGTAGAAAGCAGGCGAAACCAGTCTAATTGAGACCGGACTGCCTGCCTGGTTAATACATTAAGCAGGAGGCCAAAATGTCTGTACCCCGATTTGTTCTCTACACACAAGATAAACCTGTCACACAGGCTCTTCTGGTACTGGTAATCGCTTTTGGCATAGCAGCGACAACCTTTGCCCAAATTATCCCTGACCCTGTAGTGGATGAGGCGGCCTTATTGCGGCTTTCTCCCAGACCGCTCAGTTATACAATCGATACCAGTAACGCAACAGCAGAATTTGAAACTAATGGCGAATCACAACCTCTGGTGACCGGAATCAATATACAACAGCATGATGCTCCCTTTAAGACCCAGACTATTGAAACTGTCATTCAACCCCGCCAGCAGATCGAATACATGGTGAATATGGATCAGGGCAATATCTTACTTTATACATGGGAGATGGATGGCAGAATATATTATGATCTGCATGGTCATCAGGAGAATGTTGATCCGGAAATCTGGATTCAATATACCGAGGGTAGAGAAAACGCAAGCCATGGGAGCTTTACCGCCGCCTATACCGGTGAACATGGTTGGTACTGGGCCAATCTGGATAACAAACCGCTAAAACTGACCCTGACCATCAGCGGGTTTTACAGGAAAATTTTCCGAATTGATTTATAACTAATTAACAATTCGTTTGTGCCGTGAGTACACCAGTAAAGACAACGTATATACCATGCCTGCCACCAGTATAATCATGGCGCCGGAAGGTAAATCCGGCTGGTATGACAATGCTAATCCCGAAATCGTTACCAGGGCGCATAACAATACAGAATAAAACATGATCCTGGGTAGAGAACCCACAAAAAGCGAAACGGATGCCGTTGGTAATACCAGTAATGCGATGACCATGATCAAGCCAACGATCTGTATTAACAAGACTACAGTGAGGGCCACCATGGACAACATTAATATGTAATAGGCCTCAACATTGACCCCTCTGACTCGCGCATACTCCTCATCAAATGCTGCAGCGAGAAACTGCCGATAATAGACCCTGACTATAACCAACACCATAATATCCAGTAATATCATATGTATCAGATCTCTACCCGAGACCAACAAAATATTACCAAATAGATAACTCATTAAATTGATGTTGTATCCAGGCGTCCTGGAGATAAACAAAATCCCGATTGCCATGCCCACAGACCAGAAAGCGGCAACCAGTATGTCTTCATTCTGTTTTAACCTGAGGTTAATCATGCCAATGAATACCGCAGAAACCAGTGACATAATTGTGGCCCCCAACAAGGGTGATTCACCAAAAAAATAAGCAATCCCCATTCCGGCCAATACCGCATGGGCGATTCCACCAGCCAATGAACCCAGTTTTTTGATCACCACGTAACTACCAATAACACCACAGCCAATGCTGGCCAACAGACAAGCCAGAACCGCATACTGCAAAAACTGGTATTCCAATACAGCTTTGAAGAATTCAATCATTCAAATAAATCTCCTGATACCTCACTCCTTACTCCCCTTATACCTAGTGATGATGATCTATCATTTTCATCGATGCCCCATACAGGTCTTCAATGGTCTTACCACTAATCTCTTCTGTTCGATGACAAACCAGGGTTTGATGTAGACAGGCCACCCGGTCCACATAGCCTGAAATAAAAGCGATATCATGGGATACCACAATAATTGTCATATGTTCATTATATTTTTTCAGTAACCCGAATATATTTTCCTCGGTGGGTATGTCGATATTAGCTGTCGGTTCATCAAGAATTAATATTTCCGGTGCGCAGGCCAGCGCCCTGCCTATTAGTACACGCTGTAATTGCCCGCCCGACAGGGTAGCAATTTTATTGTCAGCAATTTCATCCAGGTTAACCGCCGTCATGGCAGTCTCAAAATGATGTGCGGCCAACTGGGCAGGCATGTATGTACCCAACTGACCCAGAGAGACCACTTCTTTTACGGTAATGGGAAAGTCTCTGTTAAACCCTGGATGCTGGGGAACATAGCCTATTCGTCCCCTTTCCTTTTCCGGGCTATTACCAAAGACCTTCACCGAACCAGATGTGGGTTTATACAGGCCCAGGATCAATTTTAACAAGGTACTTTTACCACCCGCATTTGGCCCAATGATCCCGAAAAACTCCTCTTCTTCTACTGAGAAAGACACGTCCTCCAGAACCACAGAGTGGTCATAGGCAAAATTTACATTCTGAAACTGGATAACAGTATTCATTCTTTACTACCCAATGCCTCTACAAGCCGATCTGTAAGCTTGTACATATTGGTAAGATAATCTTCGACCAGTGGATCTAATGAAGTAATGTTAGCCCCTAATTGTTTAGCAAGATTGATAACGGTCATGGTTTTATATTGTTCAATGTCAATGACTGTCTTTATGTTCAAGCGTCTTGCTGTTTCTACAATTGATAGTAATCTTTTTGGACCGGATTCCCGGCCGCTGTTTTCAATGGAGAGTTGCACCAGCCCATATCTATCAGCATAGGCATCCAGGGCAGAATGAGAAATAATGAAATGATCTATTCTTCGTTTTTTTAACCGGCTATGTATGTGTTGGTCCAACTCTCGTAATGAGTTTTGGTAGGCACGGAAGTTGGATTGAAACAATGCACGTTGTTCAGGTTGTAGTTCGATGAGGACCTGCAATATTGTCTCCAGGTAATTCATGACAAATACCGGATCCAACCAATAATGCACATCATCCCGATGATAATTTTCAGTAACCGTATCGAGCTGATCGCAACAAACAATGATTTCCATATCAGGGTTTAAATTTTGCAGAGATCCTGTCCAGTGACGTTCAAATGAGACTCCTATTTGGATATAGACCCTGGCCCTGGCCAGGGTGGTAAGCTGCCTCGGTGAAGGTGAAAATGTCTCCGGCGATTCACCGGGCGTTAGCATGACATCAACCTGAATGTGATCACCAGCTATCTGCTCAATAAATTCTTTCTGCGGTGGAATACTGACTATGACCTGAGATTGCACTTGCACTGGCAGGCAGGCAACCAGTACCAGGATAAATAGAGTTGATGAGAGTTTATACATTGCTGACTGAATCACGCTTGCTGACATGAACCACAAAGGCCTTTAATTTCGATAGTTAACTGACTCGCCTTAAACCCCAATGCATCTGTCTTACTGCCAATCAGCTGACCGATATCATCATCGTCCAATTCTGCAACCACACCGCATTGATGGCAGATTAAAAATTGTGAGGTATGGTGTTGGCCGGGTGCACCACAACCCACATAGGCGTTCATGGATTCAAGTTTATGAACAAACCCCTGTTGTTGTAGAAAATCCAGCGCCCGGTAGACTGTAGGTGGTACTGCGCCTTTTTTTTCTGACTGCAAGATTTGTAAAATGTCATAGGCCTTGACAGGTTCATGGGTCTTCCATACCAGCTCAAGTACACGATAGCGTAACGGTGTTAATTTCAACCCACGCTGCCGGCAAACCTGCTCAGCGGCAGTCAGGATGCTGGCCAGACAGGTGGAATGTTGATGGTCATCTGACCTGAATGGCGTAACTATCTGTTTTTCTTTCATAAAACTGCCGGGCTATAATGTTATGTTATAATATAACATTATAGCCCGGACATACCAGGTAAGCAATTTCGTCCCATAGTTATAAATATTGACTAGAAGGTGCCGCTAACGGATAACACCAGTCGGCGGCCATTATGGCGAGCGTTAGTCAAAAAGGTATCGATGGCAGTCAGGCTGCGCCTACCGGTGTAGATGGTCCGATCCCGCACCGATGCATCATCAGAGATGTTCTGGGCATCAAACCTGATCTTCAAACCGAACCAGCGTGTGGTCTCAATAAATGCATCCACGGCAATATCTTCCGTCAAGACCTCGAACTCATTCACCTTATAAAGCGGCCGTTCTGCCCGTTCAGCGACGGACCAGCCCCAGGCCACCCTGGCCGCTTCAAAGTCCTGGCGATAATCCAGCCCAATAAAGTATTTATTATTCTTGTTTCTATTAGTCAGGGTACGGTAGGCATTCTGTCCCCCCTCCCCAGACAGCATCCGGGTATTCCCCGTCATGGGATCGGTGACTGATGAGTCCTGCCAACGCAAGGTCAATTCCAGCTTTGAGCCGGTTAAACCAACCGATTCCAGCGGTAAGGTACCCTGGAACTCCAGGCCCCAACGCTTACCTTTGCCTATATTCCCCGGGGCCTCAAAATCATCGGAAAGCGGCAGAAGATCCAGAACGTCCGAAATCCAATGATGAAATGCGGTCAACTTAATGACACTGATCTCATCAAACCGCCGTTCATGACTGGCCTCTGCTATCCAGGTGGTTTCCGGTTTTATGTCCGGGTTACCCAGTGCCAGGTCATCATCTTCAAATACCGTGGCGCTTACAAAGTCATCAAGATTTAATTGTGTAACCTCCCTGATGACATGCAGACGGGATTGCTGCTCACTTGATGGTGAATATGTCAGCGTGGCAAGTGGTTTAATAAAGGTAAAGTTTCTGGATTGCTCCTCATCACCCGTCTGCTGTACCGATGATGTTTCCACGCCCAGGCCATAATCCAGTTCATAATCTCCCAGGCTCCAGTTATCAATAACCTGAAAATCACCACGATTTTCCTCCACCCTTGAATTACTGCCAGGAACATCGATGTTTACCGGACCAGCACCCCTGTCATCAGTCTGTACCAGGCTTCTATCGATGATATTAAAGGCCCCTTCAAAATTGGCCTGTATCAGGTGATTGGCAAATGGTTGCCAGTCAAATTCAAGTCGGTAAATATTCTCTTTGGAATCAGTGACGGTATCCGCAATCCGTAACAGGGTCTGTCCATCTATATTATTACTATTGGTCCTGGATGAACTGGAATCCACCGTCCTGTCTATCATCAGGAAGATAAATTTTCCCGTCATTGAATCAAACAATTCACGCTCGGCATCCAGTCCCAGTTCATATTGTGTGGTTAACCTGTCATCGATAATGAATTCCTCGAACAGTGTCCCGGTTGCCTGCTCCGTCTGGGAAGATGGCCGTTCGTAGTGGGAATCTGCAGTATTGAACTTGGCGTTCAGGTGGGTTGTAGTGTCACCTATCATGGTGGAGGCATTCAGGAAAATCCCGTTTAACTGAATACCATCTTCAGAGCTGGATTCCGGTCCTTCCAGTAATAAAATATCATTACCATCAAACTCCCGTTCCGTCCCATAATAGCCACTGGTGTTTCGTTCCATATCCACACCGGTAATAAATTCAATCTCATTCCAGGTACTGGACAGGGAGATACTCCCCGCAGGCTTTAAATCGGCGGTATTGTTTTGCTCAATATAGGCCTCCCAGCGCACACTGGTAGCCGATTCCCGCTTGAGAAATACATTGGCCACCACAGACTGGCCCTGAAGATCAATACCATTACCCTGCCCCCTGACCAGATCGATTCGCGCCACCTGGCTGGCAGGGATACGGGAAAGGGTTGCAGAGGGGACGTCCTGTTTAACGCTCAACCTGCGGTTATTAATGAGGACATTTCCAACGGCAGAGGCAAATCCCCGGTTGTCCGTACCATCATCAAGCTGGAAACCCGGCAACTGGTTGACCATGTCCAATGCGGTATTGGGCCGGTAACGGTCAAAGAATTCAGCCGGATAGGAGACCACCTGGGCATCATCTGTCCCAGGTTCAAAATCACCATGCTCTGATGCGACAACCACCAGAGGCATCAGAAGCAGGCTCACAAGCAAGCAATACCTGGAAACAATTAATTTCAGGTATGTCATATTAAAAACTTTGTGTGTTAGAAACTGCCTGTTACGGTGAATTCGAATTGTCTACCGCGGGTCACATCCGTGATCTCGGTACGTCTTAATGCAGATAGTTCTCTGCGTCCCGTATAGACGGTCCGGGTCCTGAGCTTTTGATCATCCAGGATATCCTTGATACCAAATGTCATCTTCAGGCCAAACCAGCGGGTGGATTCAATGAATGCGCCTATAATGGCACCTTCACTATATACATCCAGTTCATCTACTTTAAACAGGGGACGTTCATCACGCGCTACCAGGTCCCAGCCCCAGGCAAGGCGCTGGGCCTCAAAATCCTGTCTGAAGGCAACGGAGGTAATATATTTAACATCAATATCATTATAGGGGATACGGGATGATAACCTGCTCTCAGAAGAAAGGACGCGTTTCTCGCCGGTCACAGGGTCTGTCACTGATGAGTCCTGCCAACGGGCCTTCACATCCAGACGGGCCGATGCCAGAGACAACCAGTCCAGGGGAATGGTGGCTTCAATTTCAGCCCCCCAACGGCGTCCGTTACCAATATTTCCCGGGGCCTCCTCCGTGTCGGTGAGGGGCAGCAGGTCTTCCACATCTGATATCCAGTGATGATAACCATGTAACTTCACAACGCTGATATCACCAAAGCGCATCTCGTGTGTTAAATCGGCTACCCAGGTGGTCTGTGGTTTGAGGTTCGGGTTCCCCAGTGCCAGCTGATTGTCTTCAAATACCGTTGCACTGACGAAATCATCAAAATCCAGCTGAGAAATCTCGCGGGCAATTAAAAAGCGGGTCTGCCTGCTCTGCTCAGGTGAATAAAGTAACAGGGCATGGGGCTTGATAAAGAAGAAATCCCTGTCCAGAT
The DNA here is from genome assembly GCA_038131795.1 of Candidatus Eutrophobius brisbanensis. Taxonomy (GTDB): domain Bacteria; phylum Pseudomonadota; class Gammaproteobacteria; order Eutrophobiales; family Eutrophobiaceae; genus Eutrophobius; species Eutrophobius brisbanensis. The sequence continues at coordinate 1,685,936 of JAYPQE010000003.1, forward strand.
CAGTATCACCAGACTGCTTGATATTGGAAAATTCGCCACCTATACCATAATTAAATTCGATATCATCAAATGACCAGGTATCCGCCAGGACAAAATCCAGTCGCAGTTCCTCAACTTTTGTATTTGCCCCTGGTACGATCTCCTCTACCGGTCCGGCACCGGTATCGACTGTCTGAAACAATGAACCGTCCAGTTCATTGTATGCCCCTTCCAGGTTAAACTGGATGGTATGGTCTTCAATGGCAGTCCAGTCAAACTCGGACCGCAGGATTAATTCACGCGTGTCCGTACCGATATCAGCAAGGGTAAACTCGGTCTGGGTATCGGTTTCATCAAAAATTGCTTCAGAAGACAACTCGGTAAAGTTTCTCTGGTTGTAGATCATAATCCCCTTACCCACCAGGAATTCGCTTAATGGGCGCTCTGCAGTAATGCCTATTTCAACATCATTGCTTTCACGGTCATCTATAACCTCTTCTGTGGTGGTGGTACTTCCCAGGGCCTGGGGTGTACGGATCTGTTCAAAGGTCTCGTCGATCTTATCGTAACCTATTTCCGTATGAAGTTGCCACAGGGTATCACCATAAGTCGTTGAGGCACTCAGGTTAGCGCGGATTAGTGCATGTGCGTTAAATACATCTTCTGCCTGGTCCACAGAGAGGTCACCATTGGCATCATATGAATTTCTGGTGCCGATGGTGGTATGGACATGGCGGTTGCCTTCAAGACCGACATTATAATCCACATCATTCCACCGGTTGGATAATGAGATGCTGCCTCCAGGCATAATGGTATCGCTGTCTGAAAGCTTCCAGAGAAACCCTTCCCACCTTACCGCTGCCTCTGATTCTTCTCGCAATATCACATTGGCTACTACCGGCTGACCCTGCAGGTCCACACCAGCCACCTGGCCACGAATAAGGTCTATCCTCACGACATTTGCTGCCGGTATTCTACTAAGGATACTTGATGGTGAATCCTGTTTGACATTGGGACGCGTCCCATTAATCAATACATTACCTGCAGCATTGGCAAAGCCCCTGGAATTTTCTCCATTATCAAGTTGAAATCCTGGTATCTGGTTTGCCATGTCCAGGGCATTGTTTGGCTGATATCGAGAAAAAAACGAGGCGGGATATTCCACTACCTGGGCCTGGATATCACGGATATCCGTATGCTCTTCGTCACCTGGATGATCAGCTAAAACTAACTGGCCGGCCCCAATGGATAATAAGAATACTAGTAAAGGAGTAATATTAAATTGGTTATGTTTTCTGTAATTCATTATTCTGCTTATTCAATTTCAGTTATTAAAAATTACCACTCAGCGTAATTAATATCCTGCTGCCCGGTGTTCGCTGTCTGAGAATACGGGACGAGAGTATACTTAATTCTCGCCGGCCTTCATACAGTGTACGGTCGCGAGTCTCGTTGTAGTTTAGTAAATTGCGACCTTCTACACGAAGTTTCACTCCAAACCACCGGGTTGATTCAACAAAGACATTGACCTCCAGTCCTTCATCGAAGACTTCCAGCTCATTCACCTTGAACCGCGGACGATCCGCCTGCGCCGCTATATCCCAACCCCAGGCAATTTGTGCATTATCCAGGTCCTGTCTGAAGGCTATATCAAATATATATTCACTTCCATTATCCTGAAACCTCACCGCAGGAGGCCCACCAAAGCCGATTTGTGTTGCCGACAAGACCCGTTTCTGACCGGTTACCGGGTCAGTCACCGATGAATCCTGCCATCGTGTTTTGATATCCAGACGTGAATCAACCAGTCCCAACCAGTCCATGGGGAATGTTGTTTCCATAATTATTCCCAATTTCCTGCCATCACCGATGTTGCCCGGGGCTTCAAAATCATCACTCAGCGGTAACAGATCCAGCACATCACTGATCCAGTGATGAAAGGCTGTGAGTTTAATCACCCCAAGATCGCCGAAACGCCTTTCATGACTTAACTCAGTCACCCATGTTTTATCAGGTCTTAGATCAGGGTTTCCCAATGCCAGATCGTTATCTTCAAGAACTGCCGCACTAATGAAATCATTAAAATCCAACTGAGCAATTTCCCGGGACACAAGCAATCGGGTCAATACTTCATTAGACGCTGAATAGGTTGTCACCACGCGTGGCTTTATAAAAAAGAAATTCCGTTTCTGATTACTATCGCCTGTTTGTGAAATTTCTGATATTTCAGCACTCACGCCATACTCAATTTCAAATTTACTTACATCCATGGTATCTTTGAGTTCGATCTCGCCACGTAACTCTTCAACTTTTGAATTTGCGCCGGGGATATCTACGACCTGTGGGCCTGAACCCGAATCACGGGTTAATTGTAGTGACTGGTTGACTGAATTGATGGCCACCTCAATATTAAACTGGATGTTATGATTTTTTAGTCCATTCCAGTCAAATTCAATTCGGCCAATGCCTTCCTGGGTGAGTGTGTCCGACAGGGAAATACGCTCCAAGGTCTGCACCCCGGCCGGATTATAGACACTCTGAAAGTTTCTCAGGTTGAGATCGTGGTATGTATATAGAAAAAGTGATTTTGCAGCCAGGGTATTACTTAAATTACGTTCTGCATCAAAACCCAGTTCAAAGGTGGGGCGATTGCGGCTGTCCTTGAAATATACATCGTTTTCAATCCCTGTTATTTCATCGGTTACCGTCCTGTACTGATTGTCCGGTCCATTATTATTCTGGACCCTGCCATTAAACTTGACCAGGGTTTCTCCAATGGTAGTTGCAGCATCCAGGGCAATACCAAATCGCCTGATACCAAATTGCCTTTCCCTGTCATACCGGGTCTCGATTAATTCACCATCTTGATTAAAGACAAATTCCGGCCCTTTCTCACCGTTGGCCTCCCGCTCCACTTCGAATCCAAGGTTATAATCAATTTCTCCAATTCTATGAATCATGGAGATATTGCCACCAGGCTTATACGGCCCTGTTTTGCTTTTCTGCAAAAAGGTCTGCCATTGAAATGAGGCCTTTGAATTTTGCCGCAAAATAATATTGGCTACGACCTGACGTCCCTGCAAATCAATCCCTCTTACCTGGCCACGGATGATTTCAATCTTCTCCACCTGATCAGCCGGGATGCGGCTCAGTACTGCCGAAGGTGTATCCTGCTTGATACTGGGGTAATTATCATTAATCAGAATGTTACCCACAGCACTGATAAAACCACGTTCTGATGTCCCATTGTCCAGCAGGAATCCAGGTAACTGCAGGACCATATCCAATGCGGTATCGGGCTGATAACGGTCAAAAAATCTAGCCGGGTATTCAACCAGTTCATCACTGATGACGGTCCCAAGCGATTCTGCGGCGATTTCCTGATGGTCTGCCGCATAGACGCCTGGTGTTATGTGAAAAGCTATGATCATTAAAATGGCATATTTTAATGGCTTAAAATTCATTTTATTCATCATGGCCTAGAAACTGCTGCTTAAGGTCAGGGTAAACCGCGTGCCCACCCTTCTATCACGGATAATCATTGAATTAACTGGTGTTTTTTGACGTTCACCCACATAGATCGTTCTGTTACGTGACTCATCGTAATTTAACAGGTTCCTGGCATCAAACCGAACCTTAATCCCATACCAGCGAGTAGTTTCGATAAAGACATTGGCTTCCAGGCCTTCATTAAAGACTTCAAGCTCATTGACCTTGAACCTGGGTCGTCTCGCCTGTTCAGCAATATCCCATCCCCACGAGATCTGGCTTTGCTGAAAATCCTGCCTGAATGCCACATCAAATACATAATCATTTTCATTATTAAACCTGATATTGGTGGGGCCTGAAAAAAAACCGCCGGCTATTAACTGTCTTTTTACACCCGTGACGGGGTCTGTTACAGAGGAATCCTGTAAGCGTATTTTAAAATCCAGCTTGGCATTATCCAGTCCCAGCCAGGTCAAGGGTGTAGAGGTTTCAAAACGTACTCCAAGTCGGTGTCCGTTACCTATATTGCCCGGCACTTCAAAGTCTTCGGTCAATGGCAGCAGGTCTTCAACATCATTTATTCTGTGATAATACAATGACAGTTTATAAACACTGTCCTGTCCCCAGCGCCACTCATTTATAAACTCTGACACCCATGTTCGCTCCGGTTTTAGATCCGGGTTTCCAAGGGCAAGGTCATCATCTTCAAAGACCGAGGCGCTGACGAAATCATTGAAATCCAGTTGGGAGACATCACGAATTAATAATAATGTAGATTGATAAAAATCACTGGCGGAATAGGTAACAACAAACTGGGGCTTTAAAAAAACAAAATTGCGGTCCTGAACCACATCTCCGGTCTGAGATATATTTGAAATTTCAGCACCTAAGCCATAATCAATTTCAAGATCACCAATGCTCCATGTATCCTTTAACAGGAAATCCCCTCGTTTCTCTTCAACGCTGGAATTGGCACCGGGCACAATGACCGAAACAGGTCCCGTACCCGTGTCTTCAAATTCGACCAGATCCCCATCCAGTGTATTTAAAGCGCCTTCAACATTTAACTGAAGATTATGGTTCTCAACCCCCTCCCAGTTTAACTCCAATCTTGCAATCGCTTCTTTCTCCAGACGCCCTGAATCTGATCGCCTAAACAGAGTCTGGGTATCAGGTAAATCTATATCGATTTCACGGGTAATAAACTCGGAATTATCACGGGTAAATAAAAATATGCCTTTCCCGGTCAGGTCCTCAGACAACTTACGTTCGATGTCCATTCCAATCTCAAAGGTTGGACGGTGTTCACTGAATTTCAGTGATCTCAATTCTACTGGTGGAACAAAGGGTATGGACGATCTGGCAGATGTCAAACGTTCTGCCCCCCGGGTCACGCCAGTTTTGGCATTGAACTGTATAAAAGAATCGCCTATCCAGGTGGACGTATTGAGGAAAACCCCCACCAGCCTGAGGCCATATTCCCTGAGTTCCTCTTTCCTTTGCTCAATCAGGCTACCGTTGCCATCGTAGACCAGATCTATCCCCCGTTCGCCACTCCCCTGTCGTTCAACATCCAGACCAACGTTGTAATCAATATCATTAACACTGTGTGATAAAGAGACATTCAACCCTGTCCTAAAAGGTGCCCGGCTACTTTGGGTTCCAAACCACTCCCATTGAACAGCCACCGGGCTATCCTGCATGAGGATGACATTTGCCAACACCGGTTGCCCCCGCATATCAATGCCACGCACCTGGCTACGGATCAACTCTATCTTTTCAACCTGGCTGGCAGGAATGCGTGAAAGTATGGCCGTCGGGCGGTCCTGTTTTGCACTGGGATAGTTATCATTGATTAATACATTACCCACTGACTCACCAAAGCCTCGAACAGACAATCCATCATCCAATAGAAAGCCTGGCAGTTGCTGGACCATTTCCAGGGCGGTTGAAGGGTTGTACCGGGAAAAAAATGCTGCGGGGTAGGTTACCAGTTGATCCGTTGCAGACAGTACCTGTGGATCAGTACTGCTAATATGACTATCAGCATTAACAGTAACTACAGTCAGCGATAGGTTAAGAAGAAATATGACAGGTGTGAGATAACATCTCACTAATCAGAAACTCCCACTGACAGAAAAGGCAAACCGGAATGAACGGGTACGAATCTGGTCCTCTCGAAACCTGACAGGGGTCAGGTCCCTGGCGCCTGTATATCTAATCCGGTCACGGGTACTGGTAATGTCCAGGATATTTTCCGCATCAAACCGCAGTTTCAATCCAAACCATCTTGTGGTTTCAATAAAGGCATTAAACTCCATGTCTTCATCAAGTATGTCCAGCTCATTGGCGCGAAACCTGGGATGTTCACCCCGTTCTCGAATGTCCCAGCCCCAGGAGACTTTTTCAGCCTGAAAGTCCTGTCGAAAGTTAACAGAAAAGGCATATTTATTTTCAGTGGAGAAAACGAGCGGCATCAGTCTGCCGGGAGGTGTCCTGTCAGACAAGACCCGTTTCTCTCCGGTAACGGGGTCTGTTACAGAGGAATCCTGCCAACGCCCAAAGATATCCAGCCTGGCACCTGTCAGACCCAACCATTGAAGCGGGATAGATGTTTCAATGGTGCCCCCCCACCGTCTGGCATCACCAATATTACCTGTCGCCTCAAAGGTTTCAGATAAAGGTAATAAATCCAGGGCGTCTGATATCCAGTGATGAAAAACGGTTATCCTGAGGATACTTTCCGGACCAAATCGCCTTTCATGACTGATCTCGGCTACCCAGGTGGTATCAGGCTTGAGGTTGGGATTTCCCAATGCGACATCATCATCTTCAAATACGTTGCCAGTGATAAAGTCACCAAAATCCAGTTGGGCCACTTCCCTGAAGACACTCAGGCGGGTCTGTTGTCCCTGATCAGAATTATGGGAAAGCACTGCCTGGGGTTTTAAAAAGGTAAATGAACGCTCAAGCACGGCATCACCCGTCTGTGAAATATTGGATATTTCTGCACCCAATCCATAATCCAGTTCAAGGTTGCCTAATGACCAGGTGTCTTTCAGGAGGAAATCACCGCGGGTCTCTTCAACCCTGGAATTGGCCCCCGGCACGGAGACCTCTTCATCGCCTGCACCCGTGTCTTCGGTTTGAAAGAGGCCACCATCTAGTATATTGACTGCGCCTTCAAGATTGGCCTGTATGTTATGGTTAGGGATGCCGGTCCAGTCAAATTCCAGCCTAACAATGCCTTCTGTAGATTTTGAATCTTCATCGGCCTGGCGTAAAAAGGTAGTAGGCCCTATATTTAATGCCCGCCTTAATATTTCAAAGTTATCTTCCCTTGAATAGATAAAGAGACCAATTAATGTTGCTTGTAAATCCGGCACCAGGTAACGCTCAATGTCCGTCCCGATTTCAATACCTCGTAATTTCTCATCAGAGCCAATAAACTCTCGGCGAAACGTACCTGGAGGTGGTTGGTCAGTCTCCTCTATCTGCCTGAGTCCGTCCTGGTCCTGCCAGTTAAACGTAGTATTGAATTTCACCAGGTTTTCGCCAACCGGTGTTGACAGGTTCAGGTTGGCGGCCCCCCTGAAGCCGTCCAGAAAATAATCATCGATGCGTTTTTCTTCCAGCACATCATTTCCATCAAACCTGTCCTGGAAGGTGTAGTCACCACGGGTGAAATATCGCATCTCCACCCCGGCGTTGTAATCGATCCCGTTCCAGTTATCTGAGATGGATATCCCGCCTTCGTAAGTAGATTTAAAATCGATGTTATAGCGCCACTTAACGTCCCATCGGATCGCCGCTTCCGTGTCCTCCTTGAGGACGATATTGGCCACCACCGATTGGCCCTGTAGATCGATGTCCCTGACCTGGCCACGGATCACTTCCACCTTTTCAACCAACCCGGCGGGGATCCTTGCCAGAATAACGGAAGGCAGATCCTGTTTGGCGCTGGGCCGTCTATCGTTAATGAGGATATTCCCGGCAGAGGCCCCCAGTCCCCGCTGGTCTCCACCATCATCCAGGATAAACCCCGGGGTCTGACGTATCATGTCAAAGGCAGTGTTGGGTGCGAAACGTGAATAAAATGATGCCGGGTAAACGACGATTTCTTCATTTGCCCCGTCCGTTGATTGTGAGACAGGTTGACCTGTCTGGGCACAAATATGTCCTGTCATACAGAAACTGATGATTAAACTAAGAATAATCCTGGATATGCCCATATACATATAATTAAAATCCCCAATGGTTTACGTACGACAAACTTGCCACCCAACTCTTATAGTTTTTAATGACAGGAAAAAAAACAACGGAAGTTTACCATCTAACATCAAAGGCATATATGTCTATGTTGCTAATGAATAAAGGAAAATTATCGATTTTCATCTTTACACATAGTTGAAATAGCAAAATCAGGAACGAATGGGTACAAATATGAAAATAATTTGAAAAAATCGCAATAAAACAGAGTTTCAGTCTTAGCGTGGGGGACGTTTATGGCACTCCATGCTTGAGACTTCTTACATAATAAATAATATTCCAAATATCCATTTCAGAGATCTCATTGGCTAACGGCGGCATATCAAGGCTGGGGATGCCTCTGGCAATCCACCAGTACACTTCTCCATCAGTATGCACATCCATATGCGCAGATGCCAGATCAGGGATCCTGCCGCGATTATCTATGGCCCAGACACCATCTCCAGCACCGGTTTCTCCATGGCACTCACTACAATGCTCAATAAATTTAAATTCACCCTGATTGATGGTATCAGCGGAATATGCTTGAGGGTTTTTCCAGTAAGTGGATGGATAAGTTTTAACCAGGATAACAGACATTACCATATAACTTCCAAACACAAACCCTGCCAGACCTGTCAGGATCAAAGGCGAAGAAATATGCTTTTTTGAAAACCCTCTTCTGGCGATCCAGGTATAGAGCAAGACCAAACCCAGACCTACGAAAAAGGTAATGGCATTAGATGTATTATATGAAATTGCAGAAAAACTTAAGTAGGTACGTATATCTTCAATCAATGGTTGTGAGGGCAGAAGAAATGACTGGGTACATGTCAATGCTGAACCACCTGCCATAAGTATATTCAGATCCAGTTGCCAATTACCGGGGGCCGATATTGTTGCTTCACCCTGAAAACTGTTTTGGCTGACCTGGATAGCTTCACCTGTATATGTACTTATTTCAGCATCCAGTAGGGAAAGATCAAATCCTATATTTATGGGCTGCAATTGCATGAGTTGCTCTGGCAGAAATACCTCAAAGCGAATATCAATGGTACTACCGGCAACAGGCTGCATATCAATTCGTATATCCTGCCCGACAACGGATAACTGCCATGACTGTGGATTTATAAAAGGCGCAACATTGGGCGGTTCGACCCTGGTGAGGGCACCTGAACAAATTATGATCAACACAAGGAAGACACTTTTAAACCCATTTATTAGTGGGCCTCTGGTGTTCAATGTCGGTTTGCCATCCTCATCCACCCTCAAATACAAAGACTTTAACCGAACAATTTCAAACAATATAAAAAGAATTAATATGCCAACCAGGTATAGCTTAATTTGCAGGTACCCGCCATACAGGGTGAAATCTGTTACCGCCAGATCATGGACATTGCCCGTCATTAATATGGCCCCTGATATCAGCAGTATCATCAACAGTATCAGTGTGATTTGGAAAAAATGGTATTTCAGTTGATTTGAAAAAGACTCAACCGAATGACTACCCACTATTCGGCTTGCCAACAATACTAACAAACCACCTGACCAGATTGAGATTGAAATAATATGAACAGTTAATCCCAGGAACGGATATATGCCAGAATTAAATCCGGATTGTGAAGAATATGCGTGGACTATGATTATCAACAGGCCAAGCAGTGCTGGCAATGCAACGGACATTTTCTCAGTCATCCAGTCCGACCGGTTTACTGCAACTATAATCACAGCAGCTAATATACAATTTAATGCTTCAAATCCCGGTCCTGTGGCGGCGATTACAACTTCTTCCAGTATCAACGAAAGTAAATATATTCCGGCGCAACTCAATAGTGGAATTTTCAGCTTTGACTTTATGAAACCGGTTAAACCGGGTCCATTGCCAACCAGAGAATATAGCCAGGCAAACAGCAAGGGGCCAGTCATGAATATCAGGCCCAGTATCTTTAATGTGGCAATCAACATGGTCAGTGTCTAGATATGAATTAATAGCAACATGAGTTTTGTAATTAAATACTAACCCTGAGATTTGCGCTTTTTGTCTCGAATTTGAATTGTCCCCACCAGGATCACACCCATGAGCAATACCCCCGAACCCAGAATAGTGACAGGAGCTAATGCTTCATTTTGTCCGCCATAATCCAGGGTCCCATCATAGATGACCGGTGGATTTGCTGATTCAGCTATGCTATCAGCGTACGGATTACCCAGATCACCATCAATTCCATGAACCTGTTGCAGGCCCATCAGTCCAATAATAATGACATGTGAAAATATATTTAGAATGCGATACATATATGTAATCAGCTATTATCTGCAATAATTAACAGTATCTGGCAACCAATTTAGGGTGATGATAAACTGATTTTATACCAATATTAAACCTGTGAGTGTAATTTTGGCCGTGATTAAAATGAAACATACGATATTTACCAAACTGACAACAACTATAGCTATAACATCCCTGCTTTTCGCTGGAGTCATCCAGGTAAAGGCGACTGATGGTGATCCTATTATGGATCTGGGAATATTCAGCTGGATTAAATATCAGCAAAAAACATTTTTTACTGACATTGTAGAAATTACCCTGCAAGACGGTAAGTTCAGCCATCCCGAGATGGACGTCAGTGTCTATCAACCAATCATCATTGAAAACAAGACCCAGGATAATCACAGGATCGTTTTTGTGCCCGGCCTTAAAAATAAAATGGACTTTGCCTATACCGGCCCCGTCGTCAAACCTGAAGAGCGGTGGGGTTTGGAGATACATACATTTGGGGATTATCCCTATCAGTGTACTTTGCACCCACAAGAACGTGGTGTATTCAAAGTAACGCTCTAAACCTAATTAGAATTATTTTTTGGTTGAAGTGGGTCTTATATCCGCACCCAGCAACAACATCCCGAAAAGTCCCACCGATCCCGTCACCAGAAATACAAAACTCATGTCACGGCGATATTGTCCAGAGGGATTATCGCTTTCTATAAAATCAAGACCCGAACGGAGATCGGCAATTAAGGTATCGGTATCCCCCTCTGAATAATATTTACCCTGTGATTCACTGGCGATGAACTTGAGCACATCATCTCTGAGTTGTATAAATACCGTCTCACCATCCATTTCAATATGCTGATTGGTACAAACATCTCGTTCCACCGCAATGATTGGTGTTTCGGAGGGGTTCCCTATCCCCACGGTAGATACACTGATGCCAGAACTGCGCAACTTTTCCAGTGGCTCTGCAAAACGCCTGCGATATGCCCCGGACACATAACCATCACTTAGCAAAATAACCTGTTCAACATTTCCGTAAATCTCAGGTAAACGAACTTTCTTATCGGCAACAACTTCAAGTGAGTTTGCCAGCTCGGTTTTGGTGGCTTCAAATGTCATGCCGATATGTATACCTTCATCAATAACTTCATTAAGGTATTGAAAATCTGTGGTCATCTGGGTAACTGGAAATGCAAATCGATCAAAAATCACGATCCCAAACCGGCCCTCGGGGATGTCTTCCAGGACTTTTCGCATCACGACTTTAGAACGCCCCAGAAAGGTCAGATCGCCACAGGTTTGTCGAGCATCCATACTTCTGGAAACATCCACCAGGAACAAAAAATCTCCCGACCTGTTAGATTCTGTATAAGGCCTGGCTGCAACGGCAATGATAGAAGTTAAAAATGTGAATACAAAAATATATTTCATCATGAAATAGAGTTTCACTGGCGCGTTGGCCTTATAAACTCTGGCAAAATCCTGTGCGCGGTTTTTACTTCGCCTTAACAAAAAAAAGACAGGTATCAAAAATACCAGCAGTAACAATATCTTTGTATATTCAAAATACATAATAAATCTAATTCTACTGACTGGAAATCCATGACTGGTGAAACAGGGTTTCATTAAAGACAACGGCAATCAAACCAATAATTGAAATCATCAATGCAATCAGCCATCTAAGGTCTGTGGTATATTCCTGCTCTTCATTTGTGTAACGGGGAGATTCCTCCAGCTCTGACACCAGGTCATATGCCTCCTGCATTTCCTCTTCTGACTCCACATGAAAAATCTTGAAGCCTGTATCACCGGAAAATTCTGCGGACAACTTTTCTACAATAATTTCAGAAATTCCAACACCAATGGTATACAACCTGATACCTGCAGCGCGGGTAATCCTGATGGCCAGCCCCATGTTTTCAAGCTCGTCTTCTGCATCAGATATCAGGATAATTGCCCCCCCTTCTCCGGCAGATTGTCTGGCAATAACATCCCTGGACATTCTTAATGCTTCATCGATATTCGTCAGAGAGGAGAACCGTTGTAATTGTGACGTCTCACCGGGGCCAATTGTTTCTTCCAGGACTTCTATAAATTTATCGTTCGTTTCTGTGGTCGGCCATCTGGCAAGAAATGGTTCCGTACTGAACAGAATCAGGCCGATACGAGAACCTTTAAACCTCTCCAGAAAATTATAAAAAGTCTGCCGGGCCGATTCATATCGGGTGGGTTCTTCTGACTGGGCATCTGTCACAGGCTGGTTAGCACCATATCGCTCGAACCGTTCTTCCCTGTCGGGAATTTCCAGTGGTTGCCCCATGGACCGGGAAATGTCTATAGCGATCATGAGGTTTTTCTGGGAAGACTGTTCGCCCCCTGCCAGTACCGGTACCGCTGAGTGTAACATGGGACCAGACCATATTATTCCCAGAAGTAATACCACAAGAAGCCACAACATTACCTTAACCAGATGTCGGTATTTTCCTTTTACACATCCGCTGTGCTTTAAGAATTCCAGATCAGTCAGGGCAATGACAGAGCGGTTTCGCTTTTGACGTAATTCCCATGCCAGTACCAGGATAAAAGGCAAAACCAGCAATGCTAGAGAAAGAGACAAAAAACTAATTGAAGAATTCATGGAGCAAACATTTACCAGTTAAAAACCTTCAAGGATAAAATAGTCCTTGTCATCTTTACCTTCTTCAAGCTCTGCAAATTCTTCGGGCATTTCCATTTGCATGAATTGCTCCAGATCCATAAGGGTTTGTTGTAATACATCACCTGTCCCTTCTGACTCTTCACCTTCCTGCAGTAAATCTGCAATGGTTTCTGCATAGGCATTACGCCTTTTTTGTATGAGCTCGAGGTTTCTACGGATGTCCATATCGGCCGGGTCAATTCTTACCGCAGACTTTAATGCCGTTTCACCAAGTGTCATAAAACGGATACCGTCCCTGATCATGGCTAATAGCAGAAATGGATCTTCCATAGCTAATGAATGTAAAAGTGCATCCAGGAATACCCGCTGTTCCTGAAACATGACTTCAAGTAAGGCCTCCTGTTGATAAATATCCTGCCCCACCAGTTCAGGTGTGGCGGAGAATGTACCTGCATTATATAAAGCAGCTGCCTTGACTCTGGTCGCCGTTGCAGCGTCAGCAAATTCAGTGATTGCTTCATACTTATCTTCAATACTCACATCTTCTGCGACAAGGTCAACAATCCGGTTGTATTCTCTGACCTCAGCTGATCCCCAACTACTGGAATTAAAGGACAGGGAAGTAACAAGTATGGCAATGATTAATACTACTGAACAAAATGATGTCAGGACAGGTTGGCCAGCGAGGCGCGCAGGCCAGGACGGCAATATTTCTATCTTGAGTTTTTCTTCTTCTACTAACTGGGAAAATAATCCATCAAGCATAGATGTAATTTGATCAATCAAACTATTATCAGGCTCTTTTTCAAAATAGCCCTGATTGAAAATTTCCCTGACCTTATTAACAATTTCGTCCCAATCTGAATCAGTTGTATGCTTTCCCGACCAGAATTCAGCCGGGTTCATTTCCAACTTGTACATTATGAGATCGGTAAAGATCAGTTCACATTGCAACATATATTCTCTGGGTTTATGACTACCAGATTTAATATACTGAAATTCATTCCAGAGCCGTTCCGGTTCAGATAATGTCTCGACTCTTCGAACTCGACCGAACAACCATAGTAGCCAGATAGCGAGTCCCGTTAATACCACGCCGGCCAACCCGAGAATGCTACTTCTTAAACCTACCGGGTCGATAATTTTTCCCTTAACAGGTAGTAATGGAATCCTGGAGACGTTCTGGGGATAAAATTCTCCCACATGGATCTGTGGTGAGGAAATACGATAGGATTGCAGCTCGCCCGTGTCCTGTTCCTCATCGGTAAAATAGACTGTCGGCGGAGAAAGTGTATAGCTTTGGGCGGGGTCCACATCCACAGCCTGGAGGGTAAATTCCAGGTTGTATTCAGATATATTCCCTGCAAACCGCCTGATATTTTCTGTTACACCTACCCTGTTTAACGGGAAAAATCCGATACCGCCTTTAAAGGTTTCGGTATCAGGACTAATCCTGTTGTTTCGCCAAAGCAGGCGTATCCGATAGCGAACGACATCACCGATCAGCAGACTGTCCTTATCTAAATCCACCCAGCCACGGATCAGCTCATCCTCCCTTAAGTTGCTCTGTGATATTTCAGAAAATGGATACCAGCTTTCCGGCGCCCCCCTGAGTGATGAAATTATCATGACTGCACACAGGATAATCAGAAGTGAGATCAAAACCAGTGACGATAACATCGCCCGGCTCTTCATTAACCGCTGAATTTCTGTCACATCCCCCCCAATGTTCCACTGGAATTAGAGTCTATACATCTGTCATTGTAAACAAATACAAATACCAGATTATATGGGATGAATTCATGCACGTGTACCATCAAGTCGTCCTAGTATTCTATCAGTAGCGAGTTGACTTATTTCAAGAGTAAAAAATGTATTACCAATCCAGCAAAAGTGATACCCATTACCTGGGTCTCAGGTAATGGGTATTGTGATGAGTAGTTACTCAGACTGTTAGTTAGTAACGTTCCAGGGCGCAGATGGATCCCTGTATATAACCTTTCCACCAACCACTGTTACCAGTGTCTTGTTATTTTCAAGTTCTGATTCCGGTTGTTCAAGATAGTTGTTCTCAATAATGGCAAAGTCCGCAAATTTACCCACTTCAAGTGAACCTATATAGTCCTCCGCCAGCATGGATTGGGCATTAGCATAAGTAAACAACTTCAACGCCACTACCCTGTCCACGGACTCTTCCGGGGCCGAGGTGCGCCCCGCCGCCGTACGGGTGGTAAAAAGCGGCATATGGCGGAACAACAGGTCCGGTGGCCCGGCACTGTGGGTCTCTGCCGCCACCCGAACACCGGCATCGATCAGGCTCTTCATGGGGGCCAGGAATTCATAGCCTTCTGGTCCGTAAAATGTATCGATAATATTTGGTTCATAGGTCAACGCGCGACGGATCTGCATGGGGATGATAATGTTGTAGCGCTTCAGGCCGGCAATCACATCCGGCTCCTTACCCACCATGGTACCGTGGGCCATGAGAATACGCATCTCTCTAACCATCTCTTCGGTTACCGGCCCCTGGGCCACGGCTTCGTCAAGATAACCTATAAACTGACGCATACCATGACTACCCACGCCATGTAGACCGGCAATGCGCCAGCCCTTCATCAAGGCATTATGCATACCGATGATTTCAGGTGTGCGCTGACCTTCTTCCAGAAAGCCACAACGCTCCCGGGACTTGGCCTCCTCGGCCACGTCAGGCAGACCCGGCAGGTCCGGACCCAGGCAGGCAATCTCCGGGGTGTCCCAGGCACCTTCAGAGCCAATGCCATGGTTCCACAACCAGCGGTTTCCACTGCGTGGACCAAATGACCAATGGGCACCCATGAAGGGATACACTGACTCGATGAAGTCAGGTGAATGTAATTCGTTTCTATGATGCTCATAGGTATAGGCATGGCGGATGGGTAGACGGCCTTCTTTACGTAAAAGATAATGGTAGGCGCTCAGCTGGTGGGGAAAATCCACCCTGGAACCAAATGCCGTGATCCCGGACCGTGCCATGTATTCAAATCCCTGTTTTACGGCCTCAGCATAGACCGGTGTGGGATAAGGCTTTTTGAGTATCTGCGTCTGCCAGGAGTTTTTTTCACCTGTACCCAGTATGGCCCTCGCCCCGGCATTCCTGATATCCGGACGTATGCCCGTTACAGTCGCTTCCAGACCGGGCATCCACTCATTTGTTTTCTCCCAGCCAAGATCATTAAAAATGATATAGGCATGACTACCGGTCAATCCTTGCAAGGCGCGACGCTGGTGGGCCACAACGTCCGCTAACAAGGTATCGTAGTCTTCATCATTATAGGCAACATTGGCCTCGCGCAGGATCTCAACGTCTTCAAGACTGTTATGCCTGCGGACCATCCCATCAGGTTCCCTGACGTTTCGCACACCCGCGTTGGCAGGATTATTTGGTAAGGCACCTGTGAGTCCTTCACGGGTAAAGGTCTGATCGGCAGGATCAGGTGTGCCTATCCAGCCTTCTGCAATGTCCCAGATTGTGGCTACCCCTTTCTCCGGGTTAGGACGTAACTCAATGAGGATCCATTCACCCGGTTGTACACTGGCTTCATCGACATACCGGGTTATCTTTTTATAGGTCTCTTCCGGAGTAGCCTCTACCATAACTCCCATAGAAACATGCTGGAGTTGCAATTCCTGCTCCGGCAGGTTTTCTTCTATGAGACTAAATGGGTGGGTATGACTTTCGATAAAGCCAGGGATTAGCATTTTGCCACCCACATCGATCACCTGTGTATTGGGGCCCTTCATCCTTGCCAGATGTGCCGCAGAACCAATGGCAACGATTTCTTCCCCCTTTACCGCTATTGCCTCGGCAATGGTACCGGGATCATCGTTTAAAGTATGTTCGTCCAGGGTCACCACAATGGCATTGGTATAAATGGTATCCGGCCAGTTGATGATCTCATCGGGTACCTGTTGGGCAAAGACATAATTGCTGAATAAAAATGAAAAAAGAATAAAAATCGCCGGCTTATAGAGTTTGATATGTCTATTCATAATCTTCTCGCTTTCCATGATTTGAAATGTTTTTTTCTCAGTCAGACATGCAAGACTTTGTCTGCTGGTATGAAACTTATTATAACCAAAGAATTTGACATTATGTGTAAATATGTAGGAATACGGCAATTTAATATTTATCATACAAAACAAATAGTTATAATTATTCACCTGGTCAGGCAAGGCTAGGACTTTATACCCGGGTGACTTATACTTGTCCTATTGCTTACCTGCTATTGCAGATCAGCCTATCAATCTAAAGATCTATCTGAATATTTGGGAGGGGAGACATGGTTAAGTTACGACCATACAATCAACATTTATTTTTCGTTTATGCCTGTTTAGTTCTATTCAATGTGCCAGGTCATTCACAGGCACAGGCAATTAAATCATGTGATAGTTACCTTCCCTCTTCCCGTACCGTCAATGGACATGAAGTGGGTCCAAAATCCTGCCAGATGCAGGAGACAGAACTTACCTATAAAGACCGTGAATATATCAGGGTTGATTTAGGGTTAAATGGTACAGCTGAAGGCTATGTTACCCGGTCCCGTAATTATAAAGAGTACCTTACTAACGCCCCTGAGCTGGTCTTCCCACAGGCCCAGGCGTCAGATGTTCAGGAACCTGTATTTGCCGTGGCCAATTATGAAAGAATCAGAGGTGCTGCAGTGCTACTGGTCTATCCTAAATCACGACGAGACTGGAACGGTAAATTATGGGTAACCGCCCACGGCAGGGGCAGGTCCTTTAAAAACGGTTCGCTTAAAAGATGGGATAAATACCTGGATCCAGAAGCGCCCATCGCAACCTTCAATAAACTACAAAAGGCCATGTTGTCCCTTGGGTATGCCATCGCCGTTACCCGGCGTACCAGTGAAGAGGATGTGGGAGAAGTTATAACGACTCTGGAAGATGGAACCGTTGTTGATTGGGTAGCATTCAATGATAGCCATTCACTTATAAAAGACTACACTGCCGTTGCCGAGATCGCCCTGAGACGGCGCATGGGCAAAACACCTGAGAAGACATTTTTGTATGGCAAATCTGCCGGTGCACGCCTGGCACGTGGTATGAATTATTTTGGTCAACGGCTGAACCAGGACAATAATGGTCAGCCAGTTTTTGATGGCTTTCTGGTGGATGATTCTGCCGCGGGTACCTGGTTACCGGTAGTGATGGAAAATGGCCGGGATGTTTTACTAACTACCGCAGAAGAAAAAGCCGCCTTTGTTCCCCAGCTGGAACTTGCACACCAGGCCTACTGGAATTTCAACAATCATGATTTACCCGAGTTCGTCACATACAGCTTTCTTGCCAACAAATATAACAATGCCAGGATACTGACGGAAAAGGGGCTGGCAGATAAGTTTCGCATATACGAAATCAGACAATTGAGTCACGACGGCGGCTCTTCCACTGCTGATGGAAGAAGAGGAAAGTTACAAATCCTGGATCTTTCATTACTGATGGAAGGGGCAATCAAGATGCTGGATGGCTGGGTAGCAGGTGAACCTCCTCCTGCATCCAGATCAGACTATCCTGTTATAGGCGATATCAACAGTGATGGTAGAATAGACAACCCCGCGCTGTCTTACCCTGAAGTAGCCTGTCCACTGGGTAAATTTTATCCTTTTCCAAGAAGCGGATCGGGAGCGACATCGTGGGCTGCCTTTACCGGTGAGGGGATAGAACCCCGCGATGAAAACGGAGTTTTCGTAGACTTGAATAACAACGGTCTGTGGGACTTTCGTGAGACCCCAGAACAGGCCTGGCAACGTCTCGGTTTACTGCGACCGGGAGAGTCACTGACCCGTACCCGATATGTGGATTGCGTCAGAAGTGCCGCATCAGCGCTGGCAGAAGAAGGTTTTTTCGACCCGGAAGTGGTTGAAGCCTATGTTACCAATGCCCGCTCAAAAAATCTGACGCCATCGTCAGATGATGAGCATGCATTGATATACTTCTCCAGGTTTCAGTAACCAAAGGGGTCAGATGAAAATTGTCATCTGACCCCATTTTTTTAATTAAGTACCGTCCAGGGGGCCTCGGGGTCTTGATAGACCACTTCCCCACCAACGATGGTGATCAGGTTCTTGTTATTTTCAAGTTCTGATTCCGGCTGTTCCAGATAATTGTTCTCGATTATGGCAAAGTCCGCAAATTTACCCACTTCAAGTGAACCTATATAGTCCTCCGCCAGGAGAGCGGATGCATTGGCATAGGTAAATAACTTCAATGCCACGACCCTGTCCACGGACTCTTCCGGGGCCGAGGTGCGCCCCGCCGCCGTACGGGTAGTAAAGAGCGGCATATGGCGGAACAACAGGTCCGGTGGCCCGGCACTGTGGGTCTCTGCCGCCACCCGGACACCGGCGTCGATCAGACTCTTCATGGGGGCCAGGAATTCATAGCCTTCTGGTCCATAGAAAGTATCGATAACGTTTGGCTCAGAGGTCAACGCGCGACGGATCTGCATGGGGATGATAATGTTGTAGCGCTTCAAACCGGCAATCACATCCGGTTCCTTACCCACCATGGTACCGTGGGCCATGAGGATACGCATCTCTCTCACCATCTCTTCGGTTACCGGCCCCTGGGCCACGGCTTCGTCAAGATAACCAACAAATTGACGCATACCATGGCTGCCTACACCGTGTAGACCGGCAATACGCCAACCATTCATAAGGGCCTTGTGCATTCCGTTGATCTCGGGTGTGCGCTGGCCATCTTCCAGAAAGCCACAACGCTCCCGGGACTTGGCCTCTTCGGCCACGTCAGGCAGACCCGGCAGATCCGGACCCAGGCAGGCAATCTCCGGGGTGTCCCAGGCACCTTCAGAGCCAATGCCGTGGACCCACAACCAGCGGTTGCCACTGCGGGGCCCGGCAGACCAGTGCGCTCCCATAAAGGAATAAACATCCTCTATGAATTTTGGTCGCTGAAGTTCATGTCGATGCATCTCATAGGAATAGGCATGACGGATGGGCAGACGGCCATCCCGTCTTAGTAAATAATGATATGCGCTTAACTGGTAAGAAAAATTGACCCTGGAACCAAATGCCGTGATCCCGGAGCGGGCCATGTATTCAAACCCTTTTTTCACGGCCTCTGCATAGACCGGTGTGGGATAGGGCTTACGCAAAACGCGGTCATGCCAGAAACGCTTTTCTCCTGTTCCTAACAATGCCCTGCCACCGGCATTTTCCAAATCAGGTCGGATACCGGTCACTGTTTCTTCAAGACCGGGAAAGTATTTATCGGATTCCGCCCACCCCAGGTCATTAAAAACGATATAAGCATGACTGCCTATGAGTCCTTGTAAGGCACGCCGCTGGTGGGCCACCACATCGGCCACCAGGGTATCGTAGTCATCAACTAAACCGTAATACTCATATGCAGTGGGTTCTGCTTCCCGTAAGGTCTCCACATCTTCTATGGAGTTATGACGGAGTATCTGACCATCCAGGGCGTCTACATTCCTGATGCCTGCATTGGCAGGATTGTCAGGAAAAATTTCGTTCATCATCTGTCGGGTAAAGGTCTGGTCGGCTTCCTTGATTGTGCCTATCCACCCCTCAGCGATGTCCCAAACCGTGGGGACACCTTTTTCCGGGTTGGGGATCATCTGGACCAGTACCCATTCCCCCGGCTTAATCTCAACTTCTGAGACATATTGGGCGATCTTATCTGCGGTTTCCTGAGGGGTGGCCTCTACCTGTACACCCAGTGTGACATGGGGCAGGGCCAGTTCCCGCTCCGGCAGGTATTGCTCAAAGGTTCCGAAAGGGTGTGTATGGCTTTCAATAAATCCGGGTATCATCATTTTACCACCCAGGTCGATGACCGTTGTCTGCGGGCCACGCAGTTTTAATATCTCGTCTGCTGGTCCCACCGCCTGAATGACCTCTCCATTGACAGCAATGGCTTCAGCAATGGTACCGGGATCATCATTCATGGCGTGTTCATCCAGCGTAACGACTATGGTGTTGGTATAGATCGTATCTGGCCAGACTACTGCCTGTTCTGGCACCTGCTGTGCAGGCAACTGAGTCACGACCATGGACAGCCAGGTGATTATTATAATCTGGTGATATTTAGTCCTAAGCATACTTCCCCCCGAGAGTCTGATAGTTATTTTGGCAGGCGTCCTGCATGCCTTAGATGTCATTATAGACAGATTTAGCTGTAAATTTTAAGTGAAAGGAAAAAACGGCCTATAGCAAAGAAAATTCAGGCTAATTGTCTAGAAAGAACCTGTGGCACGGAAAAAAATCCGTTGACCACTGTCGCCGATGCGTGATTCCCTTCGCCGCAAGGGTGTCAATGAGCGTTCCCCTATATAAATAGTACGCTCGCGTGTGACGGTATAGTTAAGTAGATTCGTCGCCTCCAGACTGAGTTTGATTCCAAACCATCTTGAGGTCTCGACAAATGCAGACAGGTCAAAACCTTCGTTATGTATATCCAGCTCATTGGCCTCATACACCACCCGGCGACCTCGTTCGGCCAGTCCCACTCCCCACGAGATCTGGGCCTGCTCAATATCCTGGCGAAAATCTATATCAAATGCATAGCGATTTTCGTTACGGAAAATTACATCCCCCCTGAAACCACCCTCACCTGATAAATTCCGGTTTTCTCCAGTGACCGGGTCCACAACGGTTGAATCCTGCCACCTGAGGTTAACGGTTAACTGGCCATGGTCTATGCCAAGACTATCCAGCGGCCAGGTGGTCTCAGCTATGACCCCCCAACGCCTGCCGGCGCCGATATTTCCGGGGGCCTCCCGCGTGGCAGTGATGGGTAAAAGATCCAGCACATCATCAATCCAGTGGTGAAAGCCTGTAAGTTTAAAGACCCCCACATCGGCGAATCGTAATTCATGACTGAGTTCAGTTACCCAGGTACTGTCAGGGTGAAGATCAGGATTACCGAGAATAACATCATCATCCTCAAACACAGAGGCACTGACAAAATCAGTAAAATCCAGCTGGGCCACTTCCCTTTCAAACCGCATTCTGGTCTGTACCCCTTGCCTGGCTGAGTAGGTAACAATGGCCCTGGGTTTGATAAATGAAAAACTGCGTTCCTGATTGGCATCTCCCGTCTGGGTGATGGTGGAATGTTCCCAACCTATGCCCGCATCAAAATCAAAATTCCCCAGAGACCATGAATCCTGGAGCTGAAGGTTCCAGCGCTCTTCCTCAACCCGGGTATTACCCCCGGGCACATCAATCACAACAGGCCCTGCGCCGGTATCGTCCGTTAAAATTTGTTCATTATCCAGGACATTAAACGCCCGCTCTATATCCAGTTGTACGGCATGCCCGGTAAATCCGCTCCAATCTGTTTCTAACCGGGTAATCAATTCATAGTCGGTAAATTTTTCATCCTCCAGCTGGAACCGGGTACGATTGCCATCAAAATCCAGGTCTTCCTGTGATTGTTGGGGATCACCATCTAATAACGCATACAAGACAATACCCTTGGCCGATAAATTGTCACTGAATGACCTTTCTGCATCAAAACTCATATCCAGTCTGATATTTCGGCGCAAGGTTGTAATGACTTCACTGTTGGGTTCTTCACCCACTCCCTGGGGAAAATTATCAAAATAGAAATAAATATTTCTATTCTCGATACCAACCTTGGAATTAAGCTGAACAAAGGTCTCTCCCAGCCAGGAAGAGGCGTTTAAATAGGCATTGGCATTCGGTCCATGACCATCATCCACATTGGTCCTGATTTCAGTCAGGGTACCATCACCATCAAATGTACGCACTGTACCCGGGTCGCCAAATTTGGCCCACCGGGCATCCACCCCCACATTAAACTCAATGTCATTCCAGTTGTCTGAAAGCGAAATACTACCGCCCGGTGAACTCCCGGTCCCCACCGTTTCCCGCCAGTGTAATTCCCAGCGGTAAATTGTTGGAGAGTCCTGACTCAGTACTACATTCACTACTTCAATATGTCCCTGCAGGTCAATGTCCCTGACCTTGATTCGAATCAATTCAATTTTTTCCACCTGATCTGCGGAGATCCGTGCAAGGATGGCAGACGGGGCATCCCCCTTGGTGCTGGGGCGTTTATCATTGATGAGGACATTTCCAACGGAGGTCCCAAAACCGCGCAGGTCACCACCGTCATCAAGGGAGAACCCGGGCACCCGGTTAACCATCTCTAGCGCAGTATTGACCTGATAGCGTTGGAAAAATTCTGGCGGATAAGTAACGTTATCACTGCCCTGAGAACCACTGTCTGGTACCTGGGCAATAACTGGGATATGTAACAGCCATAAACAGGACACGCATATCCAAACAACACGATTTATATATGTCATTGCCTGTGAACGCACGCGGTTAAAACACCAGCCATTTTTAAATTTTAAAAACGGAGTAAATTAGCGATGCGTCCTAATTTCCTTCATCCCCTGCAGAGAACCCATTCAATGAAAGTAAGTAGGCAATGACATTCATATAGCTTTCCGTTGACAGACTGCCTGGAGAATCCTGGGGCATGGTGGTACTGATTAAATCATAATAATCACTTAACAATGCCTCGGTATCATCGGATTGTTTGAATATGGTTCGAAAGTCACGCGGGATATGACAGGTACGACAAACATTATTGAAGGTACTCCTGCCGCTTTGTGCCTGCTCAGTTGTAAATACACCCTGTAGTACACCTGCAAATGATTCTTCCTGCGCTGTCGTAGCACAGGCCGACAACACCAACAGAGAAAAAATGGTAAACAACGTTAACAGAGTTTTTTTATTATTATATTTCATCATTTGTACTCCATGTTATTAGGGCAATGCAAATACATAGATTGCATTATGCATGCGTACTGTTTTCAGGTTAGGTGCCAGTGCTAACTTGCCACTGGTATGGGCGGCACCGTCACCGGTCATCACGGCAAAGTACTGCTTACCATCAACTGCAAAGGTAATCGTACTGTTCTGGATGATGCCACCCAGAATCGCTTCCCAGAGTTTATCACCATTCCCTGCATCAAAGGCCATGATACGTCGGTTCATATCTCCCCAGAAGATTAAATCACCGGCCGTTGCCAGTACCGCGCCGTTACTGGGGAAACCCTGGCTGTGAAAGACTTCCTTTTGACCCGTTTCCATATTCACCTTGGCAATACCCACATAATTATCAGGATCGGCCCCAGGTCTTATGAAGGTATCTCGAATATGGCCATTGCGGGTATTAAATGCCGCAGTACGGCTATTACAGACATCATGATAAGGAATATACATGGCGTTTTCACCCGGGTGATATGCCATGGGGAAATAGCCCTTGGTATTGGCAAAGCAGATAAGTTCATGAAAATCGTCTTCCTGAGACATGACCATGTCCCGGCTGATGATGGTCCTGCCGGTTTCCACATCTATATCTGCAACATGGAATGCAGGCGTATCAAAGGGAAAGGGGATGGCCCATAAAAATTCACCCGTATCACGATCAAGGACGGTTAATCCCCCTGGTTCACCGACAGTGAGGACCATATTCCGGGTCTCGCCTCTTTGCACATTGGGATTGATCCAGTCTACCTCACTGGCATCGGGATTAAATTTTGATGTGACCAGCACCCGCTCCTGGGTCCAATCGGCGTCCCAGTCATCGCCCGGTATGTGCTGGTGATACCAGGCCAGCTCGCCGGTATCCACATGTAAAGCAATAGTAGAGTTACAGTACAGTTCCGCCGGGGCGATCAGGGGTATTGCAAAGGGGTTGCCATCATGACGCTTGTAGCGGGTGTGTGGTGTGGGGTTGGCGACCCCCCAGAAGACCAGTTTGGTACGGGGATCGTAACTGGCGGGCATCCCCCAGGGGGCGCAGGCCCGGCTCCCGTCCGGTTTTCCCGCCCAGGTATCACTGCCTGGCTCCCCATCACCAGCAGCCACATTAAATCGCCAGACTTCCTGACCCGTCTCAGCATCATGCGCCACAATAAAACAGGTCTCCCGGACATCCGGTCCATCATCGCAATTTCGCCCGGTAATCATCTTGCCGTTGGCCACCATGGGCCCGGTAGTGTGTTCAATTCCATTTTTATAATCGTGCGCCTGTGTTTCCCAGTGCAATTCACCACTGTCGGTACCCAGGGCCAGGACATAGCCATCAGGCGATGCATACAACAACTTGTCCTGGTAAAGCGATAAGGTGCGAGTACGTTCAATGCCGATATAATCCTCAACATCAATGGGCATCTCCCGGACAAACTCCCAGATCAGATCGCCGTTGGTGGCATCTATGGCCTGGATGATCCCACCGGGGTTGGCCACGAACATGACCCCGTTATGGACCAGAGGAATATTCTCCTGATGGGTCCCGGGATACATACCCCGGCTCCATACCAGTTTTAACTGACTTACATTATCTTTATTGATTTGATCGAGAGGACTAAAGCGCTGACTGTCAAATGTCCGGCTGAACATTAACCAGTCTGACGGATCAGGGTTTAGCAGCATAGCTTCAGTAACCTGAGGTAATTCAGATGTTGGGCCCTGGGCCTGAACACTGGTTAACTGGAAAATAAGTAGTAATGCAAATGACAACCGCTTGATTCTCGATTGAATAATCATGAATGTCCCCCGTAACCGATCATTTATTAAAATATTGTCGGGAATTCTGTCACAAAGTATGTGGTAATGGAAATTTCCCAACTTATCTCTCCACGAGATTCTATATATAAAAAAGTGCTAAAAGTGTGATTGTTTATATATAATGAATAAATATGCATGGTTGCCATGGAAGCTACCTGTGATTTGTCCGCTTTTACCTTGCAAATATCGGTAATACTTAATTGACCAGAGGTGGATCAGGATTAATGAGAAAGTGTTCTTACCATAGAAGTGTAGGCTTCATTGCCCGACTTAAAATCATAATTTTTTTCACATGCCTGTTTTGTTTCGGCACAGGCACGGCCCAGGTATCAAGCCAGACTAATAATCAATTATCAAAACCCCGCGAGTTTTTAAACAAGTATTGTGTGGCCTGTCATAATGAAACTTTAAAGACTGCCAACCTGATGCTGGATCGGACTGACGTCGATACCATCAGTGAAGCCCCCGCCATATGGGAAAAGGTGGTCACCAAGCTGACCTTACGTGCCATGCCCCAGGTTGGGTTTCCCATGCGCCCCAGTGAACCGGAATATCAGGAGATGCTGGCATACCTGAGGGGCGAGTTAGACACCCTGGCAAAACAGGATCTCAATCCCGGCAGGCCAACCATACATCGCCTTAACCGTACCGAATATGCCAATGCCATACGTGATTTATTGGCACTGGAGATTGACGCTGCCGACTATTTACCGCCTGATAATGTGGCAGAAGGTTTTGACAACATTGCTGATGTTCTCGCCGTATCGCCTCTGTTGATGGAACAGTATGTGCTGGCTGCAAGCAAAATCAGCCGCCTTGCTGTTGGTCCCTCCAGTATGCTGCCGGTCAGTGAAACCTATGAGGTATCAGAAGAGTTGCTGCAAAAGCATAGGATGAGTGATGACCTGCCATTTGGTTCCCGCGGTGGGATTGCCATCAACCACTATTTCCCAATGGGTGGTGAATATAACCTGCGCCTGAAACTGGCACGAAACGGTGAAGGGTATATCCGCGGCATGCGCAAGGAAAACCTGGTAGACGTTAGATTGGATCACGAACGGCTGGATCTGTTTAAAGTGGGTGGTGAAGTCTACGGTAAATCCGGACCATTATTTACCCATAGTCAAAACCCGGACTTTGCAGGTGATACCGACCAGATCGGATATGAGTTCTCTGCTGATAAAGACATGGAAGTGACATTCTCTGTTGACGCCGGGGAACATCTGGTGGCGGTCACGTTCATGGATACCAGTGCCAAGAAAACAGGTTATCTCACGCCCGACCTCATGGTGCTCAACATTGCAAATTATAAAGGTGGTGATGCCATGCTGGACAGCGTGGTGATCACAGGCCCATTTGGTGAGACGGAAACCGGTACAACGCCGAGCAGGGAAAAGATCTTTATCTGTGAACCGGGAACAGCCTCAAGACAGGATGCATGTGCCAGCCAGATCATCTCTAATATTGCCCACCGGGCATTCAGACGCCCCATTATGGATGCTGAGCTTGAAGATATGATAGCCATGTATCGCCAGGGCAGCAGTGAGGGAGGGTTCGACAGAGGAATTGAACTGGCGTTACAAAGGATCCTAGCCGGACCGGAATTCCTGTTTCGAATTGAACAACCACCACAGGACGCCTCACCAGGATCGGTCTATCCAATTTCAGATCTTGACCTGGCTACACGGTTGTCTTTTTTCCTGTGGAGCAGTATCCCGGATGATGAATTATTGTCCATTGCAGAACGCAAGGAATTACGTAAGCCCGGGGTCCTGGAAAAACAGGTCGATCGAATGCTGGCCGACTCCAAGGCGCAAACATTTATAGACAACTTCGGCGAACAATGGCTGGCATTACGCAAGATTGACCTGGCAGCTCCGCAAAAGGCAATCTTTCCATCATTCGATGGCGCGTTACGTATGGCCATGAAACAGGAACTCGCCACCTGGTTTGATTACATGGTAAAAAATGACAATAGCGTGCTGGACATGCTCGATGCCAACTATACCTTTGTGAACGAAAGACTGGCCAAACATTATGGGATAGAAGGGGTCTATGGCGAAAAATTCCGCAAGGTAAAAATCAATCGCCCGGAACGCGCAGGCCTGCTTGGTAAGCCCGGCCTGTTAATGGTGACATCATTTAACAGTCGAACATCTCCTGTAGTCAGAGGCAAGTGGGTACTGGAAAACATGGTGGATATGGCCCCGCCACCGCCACCGGCAGATGCCTTTGAACCTGAACTGCAGGTAAAAAACGAACAGGGTAAGGCACTGACCATGAAAGAGGCCATGATTGCCCATCGCCAAAATCCGGTCTGTGCCAATTGCCATAAAATGATGGAACCCATTGGCCTTGCCCTTGAAAATTTCGATGGCATTGGCAGTTATCGTTCTAACTATGATGAAGCAGATGCTGCAGTAGATTCATCCGGCATATTATTCGACAACTCGGAATTTGCCGATGCAAATGGCTTTAGAAATCAATTGTTAAAACACTCAGACAGGTTTGTCCATACTGTGGTTATGAAATTAATGACCTATGCACTGGGCAGGAAGGTCGAGTACTATGATCAACCGGTCATTAGAGATATCATTTCCAAAACAGAATCTGAAGATTACACCTGGTCATCCTTGATACTGGGTGTTATAGAAAGTACACCATTCCAATACAGGAGAACCCCGCTATGATGATATTCAAAAAAGCGATTCCCAGACGCTCCTTTTTAAAAGGCGCAGGTGCAACGGTTGCATTACCATTTCTTGATGCAATGGTTCCTGCACTTGCTGCGACAGGCGGTGCCGGGCAACGTCCATTCAGAGTTGGGTATGTATATCTCCCAACCGGCAGAATCATGGAAGAATGGACACCTGCTACAACCGGCATGGACTACGAGCTGACACCAACCCTTAAACCATTTGCCCCATATCGGGAAGATATGCTGGTGCTGAGTGGAATGGACGTAAAGGCTGGCAAGGGATCACATTCAGGCCCTGCTGCATCTTATATGACCGGAATCACCCCTGAGAAAGGCACGAACACTGTCGGTATCTCTGTTGACCAGGTCATCGCCAAACAACTTGGTAAGGAAACCACACTGGCCTCAATGGAATTGGGTGTGGATCCGCCGGAATGGGCAGGTGGAGCAGTGGATGGATTGGCCGGTTATTACACCAGCACCATCTCCTGGAGAACAGAAAATACCCCGTTACCCAGGCAGGTCAACCCAAGAAATGTCTTTGAAAGATTATTCGGTGACACCGATACTCTGGATTCTGAAGCGTTGAAAAAACGTATGGAATCAAAAAGCAGCATTTTAGATTCTGTAGGAACAGGGGTTAAGAGATTAATGTCTTCTGTGGGTACAACTGACAAGTACAAACTGGAGGAATATTTTGAGGCCGTGCGTGACATAGAGAGAGGCATACAGGTCACCGAGGCCAAATCTCTGGATCTGGATTCAGACATGATGCGCCCCGCCGGTATTCCAAACCTGTATGAAGACCATGTCAACCTGATGTTTGACATGATGGTACTTGCCTACCAGACCGACATGACTCGCATGATCAGTTTCATGCTGGGACATGAAGGCAGTGATAGAAACTACCTGGAACTTGGGGCTAAAGACGGACATCATTCGTTGACCCATCACAAGGGCAGACAGGAAGCCATTGACCTGGTGAAGAAGATTGATTTACATCAGTCCAATTTGTTGTCACGCTTTGTCAGCAAAATGAAGGCCACCAACGACGGTGAAGTTTCATTGCTGGACAATACCATTATTGTTGCAGGGTGCGCACATAGTGATGGTAACCTGCATCTTCACACCGATGTGCCTACTTTGGTATTTGGCGCAAGTTCCAAAAACCTGAAAGGCGGCAGGCATATTCGTTACAAGGGTGATCCGGTGTCCAACCTGCACCTTAAAGTCATGGAACTGGCGAAGGTATCCTCAGAGGAATACCTCTCAGAAAAGAGTGACGCAACGGGTGTGCTTGACGGGCTGACTGCCTGACAATACGCAATAATTATGGATATTAACAACAGGGATATGAGTGGCCTAATGAACAAATTTGTAACGCTCATATTCCTGTCTTTCTTGTTGCCTGGTATTACATTTTCCATGGATCACGACATGGATGCCGAGGTCATCCGTGCAGTCAAGCGAGGGGATATTCAAGCTGTTGAAACCCAGCTGGACAACGGGGGAAATGTAAACGCCGCTCAAAACGATGGCACCACTGCCCTCGCCTGGGCGGTCTATCACAATAACGATGACCTTATCGATCTACTGGTCAATTACGGTGATGGGGCAGATGTTAATGCACCAAATGAATATGGGGTCAATCCTTTGCATCTGGCATGCATGAACCAGAATGCAGACATCGTATCCAAACTCCTACGTGCCGGAGCGGAACCCAATAACAATAAATGGACAGGTGAAACACCGCTCATGACCTGTGCCAATACCGGGACACTGGAAGCGGTCAGGGCCCTGCTGGACAACGGTGCAAACGTCAATGCAGCAGAAAGCACTCAGCTGCAAACCGCTTTGATGTGGGCAGCTGCAGAAAGATACCCCGAGGTGGTGGCGTTATTAATTGAACGTGGTGCCAATGTCCATGCTGTATCCAAATTAATCCCTGAGGCAGAACCGTTTCATGTGGAAACGCCTGGATCAATGGGATTGAATTTCGCCCATACATTAAGGTTCAGAGAATATACCGGTGGGTTTACTGCATTATTATTCGCGGCACAGCAAGGTGATGTTGAATCTGCACGTCTGCTGCTGGATGCAGGTGCGGATATTGACTTTGCAACAGAAGAAGAAGGATCGGCCCTGGTAATCGCCGCCGCTGCAGGTCATGAAGATTTAGCAAAATTTCTGCTGGAACGTGGCGCCAATCCGAATATCAAGGATGCTTATGGATTGACTGCGTTACATTTTGCAGTACATCGTGGTGTTTTAATCATGAATAACTGGGCGCCGTCAGAAACAGATAAATATGGCTGGGAACGCCACAACCTGCCTGAACTGGCCAAAGCACTGTTAATGCATGGTGCCGATGTTGATCCCCGAGTTGAATATGCCTGGCCGTTCCTGGACAACCCTTTTCTGTCTCGTGCTGTAGAAGACCCGGCACAAATTGAGATCGTCGGTTCCACCCCTTTACTACTGGCAGCCGCAAGTGGCGACATTGATTTGATGAAATTATTTATCGCCCACGGAGCAGACAAACAGGCCAAAACATACGGCGGAGCCACACTATTCATGCTGGCTGCCGGGGCCGGTTCTGAACGGGGTATACGTGATGAAGCCTCTGCCATTGAAGCCGCTAAATATGTTCTGTCACTGGGTGACGTGGATATAAATTGGCAATTAACTGAGAACGACGCCAAAAATGGACCCGGGGCTGGCAAGATTGATGGTAGAAACATTATGCACTTCGCCGTTACCCTGGGCTGGCCAGATATGATTCGCTTCCTGGCTGATCTGGGGATAGACCTGGACCACACAGACCGCTATGGCATGACCCCACTCATGATCGCAATGGGTGATCCGGAAGCAAGGTATTACAGAAACATTCCCGTGGGCCGTTATGATGACCGATATAGACGACCGGGACCCAATAAAAAAATCGAAGAACTGTTACTGGAAATCGGTGCTGCACCCTTTACGGGCAAAATTGTCGATAAGGGCTCAGTCAACTAATACAGCCTCGATGCTTACCCCGCTCTGTAATGTGAAATCCGTCACAAAATCTGCTGTAACTTGCCAAATTCATACGAATTTTACTGAAAAAACCGGATTGTCCTGAACAAAGTCCAGTCATTTTATGTCTGATATTGTACTGCCTGGGAGTTTAAGGGAATCTCCAGTTTTGGTATGATACCTGCGGCGCAAGGCAGGAGGATAACTCCCCGAACATTGTGTAGAATTTTAAAAAGTTGTTAATTAAAGAGGAAAAATAATGAAAAAACTGAGTTTTATAACCGTGCTAGCATCCGCTCTATTTTTTGCTGGTCTATCAACTGCACAAGCAGCAGGTGATGCCGCAGCGGGCGAGTCACTATATTCTTCAATGGGTTGTATGGGATGCCATGGGGCAGCAGGTGCCAGTGCCATGCCTGATATGTTCCCGACCCTTGCCGGTCTGGATGAGGCCTATATTGATGAGCAGTTAAAGGCCTTCAAGAGCGGCGAGAGACAAAATGCCACCATGCAGCCGATGTCTGCCAGCCTTTCCGATGCTGATATTGCCAACCTGGCAGCATATTTATCAGCGCAGTAAAATAGTTTCAAGCCGGTCATTATCTCAAAAGATAATGACCGGCAGTTGTTAAAGTTGTAAGGTTGTACTTATGCGAATACTTAAAGACAGTCAATACAACCTGACCCGATTTCTCCCCGGTATTTTCCTACTACTTACCTTATATTATTCACCGGTATTAATTGCCCAGGATGTAAACGGACCGGAAACCATAGAAGGCCCTGCCTTCATCCCCCAGGAAGGGCCAATATTATATGACCGTGAACACCCGGTAATCGGCTATTCAACACGGCCGCCTGTTGACCGGTTCGCAACACTGGGACGTAAGATTGCGACTGGCTCGCTTGCAGATAATAAGGATTCCTCGCAGGGATATCTCAAGGACCTGTTAAAAAACCTCGAAATCGATATTGAATCCCAGGTCCTGGTCTACTCAAAGACCAGTCTGAATACCGGGTTGATAAGGGCCAATAATCCCCGGGCAATCTATTTTAATGATGATACCTATGTGGCCTGGGTACCCGGCACCGATGTGATAGAAATCAGCGCCATGGACCCTAACCTTGGCCCGGTTTTTTACCTCTTTGATCCGGACAGTATTGGCATTGAACGCCATGCCGGGCAATGCCTGAGATGTCATGACTCCCTGACCTTGACCGGCGGTGGCGTCCCGCGCTTTATCCTGGGTTCCGGCTATACCTATTTCAATGGCAGTCTGGTATCCCATGAAGGTTGGATACTGACTGATCAAGAGACACCCATAAAATTTCGTTGGGGTGGATGGTATGTCACCGGCCAGCATGGCAACCAGGTTCACCTGGGTAATATTGTGGTCTCCAGGGCAGAAGAACTTCAGGACCTGGAAAACATACGGGTGAATAATATTAATCGCCTACAAAATGAATTTAACACTGATATTTACCTTACGCCTTATAGCGACATCGATGCCCTGATGGTCCTGGAGCACCAGGTACAGATACAGAATATGATCACGCGGGTAAATTACGATGTGAGAAACCTGCTGGTTCGAGAATATTCATCAGCAATCAATAACGGCATCACACCAGAACTAAAAACAGGAATATCTGAAATAGTAGAACCCCTGGTTGCGGCAATGTTCATGACAAATGAAGCAGATATTACCGACACCATGCAGGGCAACTCGGGCTTTAGAAAAAAATTTGAATCGTGGGGACCAATTGATTCCAAAGGCAGGTCCCTAAGACAACTGGATCTGGATACCAGGCTTTTTCGCTACCCGTTAAGCTACCTGGTGTACTCACCGGCTATGAATGCGCTGCCCGAAGTCGCTAAAGAAATCATTTATGAACGCATTAGATCTATTTTAAATAACGCAAATGTAAGTGATGCCTACTCTCACCTTGATGCTGATGACAGGCTTGCTATCCTTGAAATTCTGGAAGAGACACATCCGGATTTCTGACGTCATAACTTACGCACCCATAACAAAATAACCAATATAAGTGGAGGAGAGCTAAATGGACCGCGAAATTTCCGACCTGTATGACGAATACCTGCACACCCCTATGGGTAGACGAAACTTTATGCACAGACTTACTGTGTTAACCGGAAGTGCCGCCGCTGCCACTGCTGCACTATCCTTACTGGAAGGAAACCAGGCCGTAGCTGCCATGGTGGACGAAAATGACCCTCGCCTGAGCACAGGCATGATCAACTATCCAGGAGGGGCTGGGGATGTAAAGGCCTATATGGCAAGACCCAAAGGGGCAGAAAAATTACCGGCCATCATTGTTATGCATGCCAACCGGGGGCTGTGGCCCCACTTCAAGGATGTCACCCGTAAAGTGGCATTAAGCGGGTTCGTGGCCATCGCGCCAGATATGCTATCGCGGGCAGGCGGCACACCTGATGGGGAGAATTCCAGGGGGTCAGAGGGTGATGAGGCGCTGGCCAATCTAGCAAAAATTGATTCCGGTGACATAGAACGGGATTATGTCGCTGCGGTTGATTTTCTTAAAAACCATAATGAGACCACAGGCAAGGTTGGATCAGTGGGGTTCTGCTGGGGCGGCGGCCATTCCCTCAGCCTGGCGGTGAATTCACCAGATCTTGGTGCAGCAGTCGCCTATTACGGCTCACCGCCTAAATCAGGTTATGAAAATATCCGTGCACCGGTCCTGGGTAACTATGCAGCCGATGACCCCCGTCTGATCGCCAGCCTACCGGACTTTATCAGCAATATGGAGAAAAACGCCAAACCCTATGAGCTCTATATTTACCCTGGGACAAAACATGCCTTCAACCAGGACAACCGGCCAGACAGGTATAATCCAGAAGCAGCAAACCTTGCCTGGGAACGGACCATTAACTTTTTCAAATTAAATTTGGCTTAGAAATATTGGCCACAGAGAGCACAGAGAACACAGAGATTATATTGAAAGGAGTTTTAGATTATGGTGTTTTCTAATGCTTCTAAATAGATGTATCCCAGGAGAATGATTGCCACAGGAATTACAACTATATCGTTAGAAATTATTATTTATTTTTTCTCTGTGTCCTCTGTGCTCTCGAAAACGTGTTCCAGACGTTTTCTACCGCCTACTTCCATGTAAGCGTCTGTGGCTTTTATTGTAGATGTTATTCTCCGGAGCGGTCGCGAAATTCCCCGGTAAAGGGTTCCGCACCCAGCTCCAGCAATAACGAGGAAAGTTTTTTGTTTTCGATGGGAGGTGGAGAACGAAACCTGAAATCGGAATTGCCTGCCCCTATCTGCCTGAATAACCGTCCTTCCGGGTCACCCATGGCCATGAGCATGGGAGTCAAGCCATATCGATCTTTAGCTTCAATGTTCGCACCGTTTTCCACCAGGAACCGAATCATGTTACTCCATCCTAGATACACCGCATGATGTAAAGGGGTCCTGCCATCTATCTTACCTTTACCGGGTCCAACGGCGGCTGTCTCCGTCAACGCAGCACTGACATCTACCCCACCCAGAGACAGGACAAACTCCGCTGCCTTGATAGCGTCTGCTTCCTTGCGTGCGCCCCGCTCTGAACCCAGTCCGGCGGCCAACATAAATGTGGTCCCACCACCTATAGTCTTAACGTCCTTGTCGGCACCATGGTCAAGCAGGTATTGCATGGATTCTATATCGCTGGATATGGCGGCAAGCATAAATGGCGTGGCACCCACCGGGTCAATCTGGGGCGGGTCTTCCATGGAACGGGAGAACACCACCATATTGTGATAAGGCAGGGAATACTGGATCTTTGCATTCGGGTCTGCGCCTTTTTCCAACAGGGCCCTGACCATGTTCGGCATATTGCTGCGGGTCCAGCCAAACCGGTCCGTCTCAGAAGGCCGAAAGGTGTTGATGATCAATACACCTTCATGCAACGCATAATGTAAAGCGGTCATGCCCCAGGCATCACTGATATTGGGATCAGCACCACTATCCAGCAGATACTTTGCCATGTCCTCATGCCCGCTTTGCAGGGCTATGATTAAGGGTGAGCCATATTCACTATGGGTTGCGTTGATATCAGCACCCGCATCAATCAATGCCCTGGCAGATTCTATGGCCCCCTGCTGTGCAGCAAAGTATAGCGGTGTAAAGCCGCCACTGTATTTTGCGAAACGGATTGTGGGTGGATAATTTCTGCCGAAGATGACATTTTCATCCTCAATAATATAAGGCTCGGGTTCTCGAATCAGTTTTGACCGGGCATTGACTGCAGCACCCGCGTCGATTAAAGCCTTCACCACGTTCACATGGTTTTCTGCAGCGGCCCACATCAATGCCGTCTGGTTTTCATGGTTGTCACTGGCATTAACATTTGCGCCGTGTTCAATCAGTGCAACCACGGCATCTTCCTGGCCACCGTTGGCACATAACATCAGTGGCGACACACCGGTAACCTTTTCCTGATTGGGATCTGCACCTGCGTTAAGCAAGCTGATGACAATGGCAGTATTGGCATTTTCACAGGCAAGAGACAGTGGAGAGACGCCGAGGTCGTTGGACTGGTTCACCCTGGCACCGGCATTCAGCAGGCTCTTCACTGCGGAATCGTTATTATGGTACACCGCCCAGGCCAGCACGCTGGTGCCGTCTCCCTGTGTAACGTTTACATCTCCACCCGATGCAATGAGTGTCTGGATATGTTCAAAGTCACTCTTTTTAACCGCTTCCAGCAACGGCGAGGCCACAACACCTGAGACCGAACCACAGGTCAACAATAACAGGATCACCCTGCTCCACCAGTTAGTCATGCT
This sequence comes from Candidatus Eutrophobius brisbanensis, assembly GCA_038131795.1. Lineage (GTDB taxonomy): Bacteria > Pseudomonadota > Gammaproteobacteria > Eutrophobiales > Eutrophobiaceae > Eutrophobius > Eutrophobius brisbanensis. The sequence continues at coordinate 1,721,771 of JAYPQE010000003.1, forward strand.
CACCACCCCGACAGGCTTTAATTACGCCAGACCAGGCAGAATGCCCGTGGCATCACTGGTGTCATTGGAGACAAATTCTTCAGCCGGGGTATCAAACATGTCCATCACTGCAAGATGCAGGTTGGAGAAAGGTTCACTGTTATAACGCACGTGCCTGCCGCCTTTTACTCTGCCCTGCCCTGTGCCCAGCACCAGGGTAGGGATATCATTATGAATATGAAGGTTGCCGTCACTGAGCGCACTGCCGGCAATGATGACTGAATTATCCAGCAATGATGTATCGCCATCCATGGTGGTCTTCATTTTTTTGAGGAAATAGGCAAGCAGTTCTGATTGATAAAGATTTACCTTCTTTAACATTTCAATGGCGGGTTTGTTGCCCTTGTGGTGCGACAGGGAATGGTGGCCGTCCTGGGCACCCAGTTCCAGGTAATTACGGTTAGTCCCCTCATGCCCCATCATAAAGGCCACGACACGGGTCATGTCCGTCTGGTAGGCCAGAAACATCAGGTCAAATATTAACCGGGCATGTTCATCATATCGCGCCGGGATACCAGCGGGACGTTTGAAGTCAGCATGGGCCTGGTCTTCAACACCTGCCCTGGATTCTGCAACCTGTATACCCCTTTCGATGTCCCGTACGGCATCAAGATATTCTTCTATCTTGTATTTGTCATTGGCATTTACTTTCTTCATTAACCGGTTTGCCCTGGAGGTCACCGAGTCCAGGACACTGCCCTGCTCCGCTATACGCTGCCTGATGGCCTTAGGGTCCACGGTATCGGTATCGCCAAACAGCCGTTCAAATACCTTCCTAGGATTGTCCTGGGTGGGCAGCGGGGTCGTCGCCGATGACCAGCTCAACGTACTGCGGTAAAACCCATCATAATCCACCTCATTACCGCCGGCCCATTCAGCGGGGTCCAGCCCCAGTTGCAGTGACGCCAATTGGGTATTGCTCCCTGCTTTTCTGGCAACATACTGGTCCACGGAGATGCCCACAGAGTTATCATAAGGATGCACACCGGTAAGATAGGCCGCGCATGGACGGGCATGGGTGCCACCCCGCTCACCGGGACGAAGGTCTGCGGCCTTGATATCCAGCCCGCTTAACACCAGCATGTCTTCCCGAAAATCAGCCAGGGGCACCAGAGAGGGTGTCATTTCATAATCTGCGCCTTGTTTTTTCGGCGTCCAGTTCTCCATAATACGACCTACCGGAAGGTATATATAACCAAGCCGCAACGGGTTGATGGTAGTCGATGCCGCCATGGCCGGGACCATGGCATCCAGAAACGGCAGGGCAATGGAAGCACCGGCACCTTTCAGGAAGGTACGTCTTGGAAGTGATTTCTTAAATATCATCATGGCTGTCATTCCTCTGGTATACCTATACTAATTCTTGTCTATTTATAAGCTAAATTCAAATTATGGTTAATGGCCAATATTAAAGGGCCTTTCTATACTGAAACGGCGTGCTCTGAATCACCGCCAGGATCAGCGCTGACCAGGTATTTCCCTGTTTTTCAATTTTTCTCACAATGTCCCTGACCTCCGGTTGATCATAATATTCCAGCCCCCGGCCCAGGGCATAGGACAACATTTTTTCTGATACCGTGTGGACCATCCTGTCGGTATGGCTGACCAGCCTGTCCCTGAACTCCCTGGTTGTGCTAAAAGGGGTCCCGTCAAATAATATGCCCCCCGGCTCAACATCTGTCCCGGCCTCTTCATAACGGGTCCGGTAGACACCAATGGCATTAAAATTTTCAAGGGCAAACCCAATGGGGTCCATCAATTTATGGCAGGCCGAGCACACCGGGTTGGCCCTGTGTTTTTCCATCGCCTCTTTCATGGTTAATGCCTTACCCTCATCGCTTTCTACCTGGAGTTCCGGTTGAAAGGCATTTGCCGGTGGCGGTGGCGGTGGCATGTTAAACAAGTTTTCCAGTACCCATTTACCACGTAACACGGGGGAGGTACGGTTATTATAGGACGTAGCTGTTAGCAGGCTACCTTTACCTAACAGACCGATGCGTTCCTGGTTATCTTTTAAATCAACTTTTCTGAAACGGCTACCCTGGACCCCCTCTATACCATAATGCCTGGCCAGGCGTTCATTGAGGTAGGTAACATCCGAAGTCAGCAATTCCCCTATAGGCCTGTCTGCCCGGACCATATCTGAGAACCACATATGGGTCTCAGTCTTCATGGCCTCACGCAACTCATTATCAAATTCGGCAAAGATCTCCGGGTGGGGGGCAACGATGTCCATGTCGCGGACGGACAGCCACTGATTGGAAAAGTTATTTATGAATGTATCCGATTTAGGATCGGCCAGTAGTCTTAAAACCTGATCCGATAACACTCCGGGGTCTGACAACCTGCCCCGTTCTGCCAGGTCAATCAACTCGTCATCCGGCAAACTGTTCCATAGAAAGAATGACAAACGGGAAGCCAGTTCCAGGTCAGAGATGGGATAGATCGCACCCGGGACAACACCCTCGGGGTCTTCTTCTACCCGGTAGAGGAATTCAGGACCGGATAGTATGCCCTGCAGGGCGAGGCTGATGCCGCCCTTGAACCCACTCCTGTCTCTGCCTGCCTCAAACAGGTCCATTAACTCTTTCAAATCCGTGTCATTGGCTGAACGGCGGTAGGCCCGGCTGGCCAGATCAGAAAGTATTTGCCTGGCACATGAATCCTGTTCGTCCCTGGAATCGGGTGCACAGCTAAAGATCTTTTTCTGGCTGGCAGTGACCCCGGGACCCGTAGCATTCATGGGTCCGGTAATCATGACACTGGCCACCGCTGGTTCGCCGCCCTTGAAGGAACCGATATCCAACAGGGTCATTTCTGGCTTCTTCATACCGGTTGGCTTGGTGTCATAGTCAATAAATGATACTCCTACCAGATGGGACCCGGCTTTGGCAGGAAATGTTACTTCGAGTATTTCATCTGCATTAAATTCATATTTTGTCTGTTCGGCTTCCCCTGCATAAGCCGGATTCTGGCTCTCATTAAATAATGGTCCACTGGCACCCAACCGTTTTCCGCCAATTTCAAACAATTTTAATCGTTCATGATCCAGACGAACATCCAGCTGGTGCGGATGCCTCAAACCACGGATGTATCCCTCCATGCTGCGTTGAAACTTCACATTGATCCGATACTCACCATCCATAGGGAAATAATAATCAAATGCAACGCCCCCCCGGGAACCCAGGGGAAGATTTTCATTCATTCTTGATCTCTGAATGAATTCAGGTGCAACATCGACTGTCTGACTTGCTGGCAACATCTCATCAGGACCAACGGCAAGCTTGCTTATCTTGCTCGCGGCGAACATGTATTGTTCCATTAACAAGGGTGATACAGCAAGGACATCGGCCATGTTATCGAAGCCATGACCAATATTGTCCGGAGGGAGTAATTCATCGACATCCACCTCCATGCCCAGTAGGTCGCGCACCGCATTGGCATACTCCGCGCGGTTAAGTCTATGGACGGTAACATTGCCCGGGTTCAGGTTGGTATGGGCAAGTGAGTCCAGTTCATCCTGCAGATAAGAGGTCAGTTGTTCATATTCATTTTCTGTAGGTCTGATGGGAATCCCTACCGGCGGCATGGCTCTTAAGGACAACTTCAGATTGACCCGTTCCCATAGAGCGGGGTCCTGGCTGATGTCATTTACATTTGCCTTATCCAGCAACAGGTTGGCAGTCTTCAGGTTCTCATTGTGACAACTGACACAATACTTGTTTAATAATGACCGATAGTCCGCTTGTGCCTGAATCAGACCCGGGGTGATGAATAAAAGGGCCAGACCTGTGACAATGTGCCTACATCCATTAATAAACATCTAATGCCTCTCGGATTTGCTTTTCGTACCTATGGAAATTATACGCCCCCTGTAACCATATTCGAATCACAGGGGGCGCAAAAAATAAGGAAATACAGCTAATAAAGAATTAACCTGAAAACCTAAGGTAAAGCAAACACATAGACGGCATTGTGCCCCCTGGGCGTTGAGAGACCGGCTAAATCCAGTGGCCGGCGGGTAGCGGAATTACCGTCCCCGGTCATCACCGCGATGTATTGCTTACCATCCACGGCGTAACTGATAGTGCTCATCTGGATCACCCCGCCCAGCGGCATCTCCCACAGGACTTCACCGTCATCCGCATCAAAGGCGCGGAACCGTCTGTTCATATCTCCCCAGAAGATGAGGTCACCGGCAGTGGCCAGTACCGCGCCATTACCGGGCAGTCCGGTCTCAAACAGGCGGGTCAGTTCCCCCGTACTGATATCGATCTTACCCAGGGCATAGGCCTCATCCGGGTCTACCCCGGGACGCAGGCGTCCAACACGGTCACGGTAACCTGAAGGACTGGAGAGATCCGCCGTCATCCCCAGGCAATAATCATGGAAGGCCACATAGACGGAATTGGTGCGGGGGTGATAGGCCATGGGCCAGTAACCCCGGGTGTTATGGTAACAGGTGATGACCGAGTCACCGTCTTCCTTGAAGACATTGTCCCAGTTGATCTCTGCAACCCCGGTATTCACATCGATATTGGAGATATTAAACCGCTCATCATCTACCGGGAATGGCATGGCCCATAGGAATTCACCATCATCGGCATCCAGCACCCACATACCGCCACCTTCGCCAATATGAATGACCACATCGCGTTCTTCATTGGGATCGATGTTGGGATTGATCCATTTCACGTTTGCTGGGTCCGGTTTCAGTGTGGTCCTGGCCAGCACCCGCTCATGGGTATGGTCTGCATCCCAGTCGTCCCCCGGCAGGTGCTGGTAATACCAGGCCAGTTCACCGGAACTGGCCTTTAAGGCAATAGTGGAGTTACTGAATAGGTCCGCCGGGGCGGTCCGGGAGATGGCATCGGGGCTGCCATGGCGGCTTAAACGGGTATAGGGCTGGGGATTGGCGATGCCCCAGTAGATCAATCCATTATCAGGGTCATAGGAACCGGGCAGGCCCCAGGGTGAGGCCACGCGCTTTTCCGTGGGTACACTACCCCAACTGTCTCCGCCAAAGTCCCCCGCCCCGGCGGCCGTATGGAAACGCCAGGTTTCTTTCCCTGTCATGGCATCATTGGCACCGATATAGCAATTGGCATAGTCCCGGCAGGCACGGGCCGTTATGACATTGCCCTCAACCACGATGGGGGCAGAGGTATTCTTGGCACCGGAGCCGGGTTCGTAGGACTCCACTTCCCAACGGACACTGCCGTTACGGGCATCCAGGGCCACCAGGTAACCGTCCGGGGAGGTGTAGTAGATCATGTCATGGAAGATGGCCAGAGACTTGGAACTGGTCCCTCGTATAGAAGACAGGCGTACCCCCTGGGGTGCCTCACGATTATATTCCCAGATCACATCACCATTGGTGGCATCCAGGGCCACCACGGAATTGATGGGAGAGACCACATACATCACGCCGTTATAGACAATCGGAATGGTCTGTTGTGTACCATCGGGCATACCGCGGGACCAGACCATCTGCAGGTCATCCACATTGTCCCGGTTGATTTCATCCAGGGGGCTGAAGCGTTGCTCATCATAGGTCCGGCCCAGCATCAGCCAGTCGGCAGGATTGGGATTGGCCAGCATATCCCCGGTTACAGGTGAAAAGTTATTATTTTGCGCCGCAAGTGGTCCGGTGAAAATCAGAAGAATAGTAAACAATAAGACCTGTGGTTTTTTTATTATAATTGCCATGGCATCCCCCCCATGATGGTTGATTATTGCCATTAATATTGCCACAAGCCCCGACTGCGTTCTAGCAAAAACAGAGGTTACTCCTATTTCTGACATAATTAGCTGTTCATAATTCGAATTATTAAAGCCACAGAGATCACAGAGAACATCAGAAATTTTTCTTTATAGTATTTTTACGAGCCTACCAGGTTTTGACATCACATCAGTTGACTCCTTGATCACTCACCCATTGTTTTTCTGTGTGTCCTCTGTGCCCTCTGTGGCTTTCCTTTACATAAAAAAAACCGGGGCTGGGCCCCGGTTTTTATTTACATCAACTTCGTTACTACTTACTGAAAGTTATATCGAAAGTTAACACCATAGGTACGGTAGTTGTTCGGTGACATTTGTAATGCCTCGTACCCGTTTGCTTCTATATCAAACTCTGGATGATAAGTCGGCTTCGCCCCAAGGGCATTACGAACAAATCCAGAGATCTCCCAGGTCTCATCCACATCACCCAGACCCACTGTCCAGTTGAAATCAGCGTGCTTGTCCCACTTGTTGGTCTTGGTGAAGGCATTGACGTCTGTCACGTACCCATCAGAGTAATAACCCTTGAAGTTAGAGGTCGCCTTGAAGCGGTTACCCAAAGGTACCCAGTAATCCAGGGACAGGACAAACTTCCAGTCAGGAGTCTTGGCGGTCTCTTCTCCAGCCCTGTCGATGAAACCGTCTACACAATCGGCAGAATTACGCTCTTCCTCCAGGGTACAATTGCCACCGAATTCTATAAACTCACCGTCCATGAGGGCACCGGCCAGGCTGGCGGTCATCTGTTCTGACACTGCGTAGTTGAAGTTAAACTCCAGTCCCCGTACCCGTTGAATACCCGCATTGGTGTTCAGGAAGGGATCTTCTTCATTCCCAGTGGCCACCGTGGTCTGCAGGTCAAAGAACTTGGTATCGAACAGGCCGATATCGTAGCGGGCCCGGCCATCAAGTAGATTGCCCTTGGCACCCAGCTCATAGGTCCGTGCTGATTCAGGTAAAAACCCAAAGCCATCGGAGTTGGAGTTGAGAGTGGTCACACCGGTGTCAAAGCCACCGGCCTTGAAGGCCTCGGCCCAACGGGCATAGACAGAATGGCCCCCATCAAACCGGTAGCGCAGGGTCACCGTGGGGTCAAACTCGTTAGAGTTAAATATCCCGTCACCATTGGGGTTGGACCGCGTGGTAGTGGGTGTCCAGGGCAGGCGTCGCAGACTTTCGCCGTTCTCGGGTCCTCCCAGGGTGTTGGTCACACGATTAGGATAGATAAAGGCCCCAACCGCAGAGGTACGCGGACTACGCCAGTTGGGCGGGGTTTCCCGTCCACTTGGGCCGTTATAATCCAGTATCCAGAGATTGCTGGTATCAGCCCCGGGAAGCACAAACTTCGCCTGGGCTTCAGTGATTTGAACTGCACCCGGATGAGGGTTACAGGTAGCCGGATCAAAATTCCCGCCTCCCTCGTCTTCATCAGTCACCGCCGAACGAGAACCACCGGAATTATCTGAATCGCAAGGCATGGAATCAAACACCCACTGACCGGCCACACCGGCGATGGCACCGGTCTTGTTCAGATCCACATAACGGCCACCCAGGTCAATGGATGCCCTGTCGTCGAGGAAATTAAAGGTTACCGAGGCAAATACCGTCTTCCATTCCTGATCTTCTGCCACCACGTCATTGGACCTGATTCCGCGGCGAACATTAGGCCTGGTGGAGTTAGAGGTAATGTCATAGTCCGTGGCCTGCCAGAAGAAACCCACCATCCACTCGATCATGCCACCGGAGGGTGAGGTAAATCTGAGTTCGGAACTGTACTGGTCATAAATCTCAACTCGGTTCTGATAGTTCAGCAAAAACGGGGAGTTGGAGTTGTCACGGGTATTCAGTCTTTCATAACTGCTAAATCCTGACATGGAATTGACCTCAATACCGTTATCGAAGGTATAGGTCATGTCCAGGTAACCCGTTTGTGAATCGGTCTTATCAATGCCGCGGGTCCCATAAGGACTACCATAGGTCCCTCCGGACTCCCGCCACAGCACTTTATTAAATTCACCCAATGCCTCACGGGCATCAATGGCGCCGGTAACGGAATTTTCTTCACGAATATTCAGGGGAGGTGCATAGAAGGGACCGCCATTACTGATACCCTTGTTACTGCGGAAACAGTTACCATCGATGTCCACATCCTGGCTCCAGTTTTCACCCCTGGGTGCCGGTGCAAACACAGAGTTCTCCTGACCCTCATCACCGGCACGGCTGATATCATTTCGTCCGTAGATGAGTGGTCCACCGGTCAGACACACATGGGTGGCCTCAGGAAATTTCTCATAGCCGGAGGCCTCGAACTTGAGGCGGGCCTCAAAGTTGTCCGTGGGGGTCCATTGCAGGATCACACGGCCACCGAGGTTTTCATAGTCACCAATCTTGTCGCCTGATACCACATCGCGCATAAAGCCTTCGGTGGTCTCATACTTGGCGGCCACACGAATGCCTACGGTATCGGTGATGGGGCCACCAATGGCACCTTCAACCACACCCCTGGCATTATTGCCGTATTCGGCATCAATATAGCCTTCCCAGGTATCAGTGGGGCGGGCACTTTGGATATTGAAGGCACCGGCGGTGGCACTCATACCAAAGAACACCGGTTGGGGACCCTTGAGGACCTCAACTCGATCCAGATCCATAAACGCAGTCTTCACCTGGGCAGGACGGCCATAGTGCAGACCATCAATAAAGATGGGCACGGCCTGCTCAACGGTAAGGGCATTACCGGAAGAACCAAATCCTCGAACGGTCCTTTCTGTAGACAGGAAGCCCTGGTCATCCACCAGCACGGTGGGAGAAAAGTTCGCCAGGTCATCAAGGTTACGATAGCCCTGCTTTTGCAGCTCGGCGCCGCTGAAGGCCTCGATGGAAATAGGCACTTCCTGAAGGCTTTGGGCCCTACGCTGGGCGGTCACCACCACTTCTTCCAGCACCTGTGCTGATACCAGTACCGGCCCTGCCAGCAGGGAGGTAATCGCTGTGCAAAGCACAGTTTTGATAAATTTATTATTGGACATATGAATCCCCTAAAAGAAAATTATGAAAATTTTGTGTACGAATATTTAGTATACAAAATGATACCAAGTGGAATCAATGCCACAATCATGTTTTTTTTAATAATTTCATATGTTTGTATTATTACAACAATATATATTTCTAATTATTTTGAAAATATTCATTCGCTATTCTCTTAGATTAGTAGGTTATATGAGGTGGAATTTAACCGAGTGTAATTTGTCCCGCGATGACAGAATATATTTATTTTCAATAAAAACAATTAGTTATATTTTTTCGCACATCCATTCGAACAACGCAGCAGAGATCCATCTCCGTTAGGAGATGAATTCTGCAGCGACATAGATGAGTTTAATCTTTGGATAAAAGCGGGATATCGTCCGGATCAGGGGACGGCGGTAGGTTTTCCAGGTAGGTATATATTTTTCTCAGCTGGGCATCACTCAGTACATTAGGAGAATAGGCCGGCATGACGTTACGGGGTTTTCTCACCTGCATGGCGAATCCCTCATATGGCATCAGGGGTTCGACAATCTTTGGACTTGGCCCTCCCGCCCCCTGGAAACCATGGCATTGCCAGCAACCCATTTCCACATACTCACGATAACCATCGGGATGTTCCGCGTCATTGATCGGTCCATGAAAATCCAGTGTCTCCTGGGCCAGTGCACCACTGGTAATAATGGCAAGTAACATTGTGCTACAAATAAGTTGAAACATTTTCATCATCTATCTCCTTATGCCGGCTGGCAAACAACGTCCACCAGTGCAGGTAATCCCTGGTCCACAATTTCTGTCGCCCGTTTAATGGCGGGACCCACCTTATCGGGATCGGTAATCGGTCCTTCTGAATAAACCCCGAATGATTCTGCCAGCTTGGCAAAATCAATAAACGGATCTTCAAATACATTACCAATCTTGGCGCCATCACCATCTGCCCCTCTTTGCCTGCGGGTGGCCATGCGCTGCAGGTGCATGACCTCACGGTGATAGGCACGGTTGTTATGCATGACCATGAGAATGGGAATACGGTGATGGGCGGCGGTCCAGATGGCGCCCGGTGCATAAAGTGAATCACCGTCCGGCTGGATGGAGACTGAAAACCTGCCATGTTCGCGGTTGGCCAATGCGGCACCAATGGTTGCCGGCAGGTTATACCCTACCCCGGCCCCGCCAGAGCCACCAATATGATGATAGTGTTTATTCATTTCCCAAAGCCTCGATGCAGACGGAAGCCTGGAGACATACGACCAGTCACGGTCTTTCATCACGTCCCACAGTTCCATACTAATCCTGTCTATGCTCACTGGGCTCTGGTTCCAGCCCAGTGCCGCAGCACGCCTGGCACCCTCAATGGCCTGTTGATGTGATTTTTTATAGCGCTGCTCTCTTTCCTTGAGCTTTGAACGCATTGACCTTGGCATCTGTTCTTTTACTTCTTCAATCAGGTAAGCCAGTGATGCCTCGGCATCGCCGGTAATATCAAGGTCCACAGGCTGGAACCGCTGAAAGGTCTGGTAGTTGGATTTAACAAACAGGTCTTCTGAACTGATGTTAATGAGTTTTACATCGTCCCTGGCAACCCTGGAAGATACCCGGTGGACCTGGTCACGCATGGCATTGACATTGTCCCACAGGCTGTTCTCTTCCAGCCCCAGGATGACATCGGCCTGGCGGACCAACCCGCGTCCACCCTGGGCCAGGTAATGCTGGTTGGGGAAGTTCATCCTGCCGCTTCCTGATACCGGGGCCTGCAAGGCCTCTGCCAACTCCACCAGCAATTCCAGTCCCCGGGGTGTCCTGGCAGTCCTGCCGGAGAGGATGACCGGATTGTCTGCGTTCACCAGCATCTTCGCTGCCTCTCTCAGTGCAGCCGTATCACCGTGGGGAGGTTTGGGCATGCTGAATTTTGGAATAGGCGGAACATTGCCATAGCTGTCGGCCTCCTGAAGGTGGCCGTCCAATTGAATGACCACTGGCCCCATGGGAGGTGTCACGGCCAACTTATAGGCCCTGACTGTAGACTCGGCATAATGTGACAAAGACAGGGGGGTGTCGTCCCACTTGATAAAGTCCCGCACCAGCTTCACACAATCAATAGCAGAATGGGACCACTCTGCCCCCGGCCGTCTATGACTTGCCTCCATGTGATTACCGGCAAAGATCACCATGGGGGCCCGGTCACAATAGGCGTTATAGATGGCCATGGAGGCATGTTGCAGGCCCACTGTGCCATGACAGGCCACGGCCATAGGCTTGTAGGCCACCTTGGCATAGCCATGGGCCATGGCGGCAGCGGATTCTTCATGCAGGCAGGTTAGAAATTCAGGTTTTTTATTGCCCCCATAAATAGAAATCGATTCCTGCAGACCACGAAAACTGGAACCCGGGTTGGATGCCACATAGTCAATGTCCAACGACTTCATTACATCCACCATGTAATCCGAGCCGGCACTCTTTACAAAGTAATGGTTTGCCTCATCCTGGGAATAACCTTCAGGTGCTTCGATCTCCATGTGCTCGGCGTGACTGGAGGGTGGTACCGCTGCCACCGTATTTGTCGCAGGATTGGTCCCCACCGATTGTGCACTGGATTGATTGATTGCCAGGCCGGATGCAGCAGCTGCCCCCACCCCTTTTAAGAATTCACGTCGCTTTGCCATGGTGCCCCCCTCTGAATTAATCGTGTTCCGGACGAAATAGTATGCCCCTAAACTACCTTCATGATGGGGAATTCTCAAGTGCTATTTGAGGAAATATTGCATAAAAAAACCGGGGCAGGGCCCCGGCTTTTAAATAATCACTTCCGATTCGTTTTACTGAAAGTTATACCGGAAGTTAACACCGTAGGTACGGTAGTTGTTCGGTGACATTTGTAATGCCTCGTACCCGTTTGCTTCTATATCAAACTCTGGATGATAAGTCGGCTTCGCCCCAAGGGCATTACGAACAAATCCAGAGATCTCCCAGGTCTCATCCACATCACCCAGACCCACTGTCCAGTTGAAATCAGCGTGCTTGTCCCACTTGTTGGTCTTGGTGAAGGCATTGACGTCTGTCACGTACCCATCAGAGTAATAACCCTTGAAGTTAGAGGTCGCCTTGAAGCGGTTACCCAAAGGTACCCAGTAATCCAGGGACAGGACAAACTTCCAGTCAGGAGTCTTGGCGGTCTCTTCTCCAGCCCTGTCGATGAAACCGTCTACACAATCGGCAGAATTACGCTCTTCCTCCAGGGTACAATTGCCACCGAATTCTATAAACTCACCGTCCATGAGGGCACCGGCCAGGCTGGCGGTCATCTGTTCTGACACTGCGTAGTTGAAGTTAAACTCCAGTCCCCGTACCCGTTGAATACCCGCATTGGTGTTCAGGAAGGGATCTTCTTCATTCCCAGTGGCCACCGTGGTCTGCAGGTCAAAGAACTTGGTATCGAACAGGCCGATATCGTAGCGGGCCCGGCCGTCCCACAGGGTCCCCTTGGCACCCAGTTCATAGGTCCTGGCATTTTCCGGCAGAAATCCAAACCCGTCCGCATCGGAGTTGATGGTAGTGGTCCCGGTATCAAAGCCACCGGCCTTGAAGGCCTCGGCCCAGCGGGCATAGACAGAATGACCTCCATCAAACCGGTAGCGCAGGGTCACCGTAGGGTCAAACTCGTTAGAGTTAAATATCCCGTCACCATTGGGGTTGGACCGCGTGGTGGTTGGGGTCCAGGGCAGACGCCTGAGGTCACGACCGTCCCTGGGTCCACCCAGGGTATTGGTCACACGATTGGGGTAGACATAGGCCCCCACTGCAGAGGCGCGCGGACTACGCCAGTTGGGCGGTGTATTCCGACCATCACCACCGACGCCGTAGTCCAGTATCCAGAGGTTATCGACGTCTGCATCAGGCAGCAGAACCGCCACCTGGTCTTCTGTTAATTGAACGCCCAGGGGATGGGTTGGGCAGGTAGCAGAGAAATCACCACCACCGTCATCCTCGGTACCACCGGACCGCCCGGTACTATCGGATGCACACGGCCTGGAATCAAACACCCACTGACCGGCTATACCGGCAATGGCACCGGTCTTGTCCAGGTCCACATATCGGCCACCCAGGTCAATGGAGGCCCGGTCATCCAGGAAGTTGAAGGTCACCGAGGCAAACACAGTCTTCCACTCCTGATCTTCGAAGATAAGGTCATTGGAACGTATGCCCCTGTAGGTCTGCGGGCGAACACTGTTTGAGGATATATCATAGTCAGTGGCCTGCCAGAAGAAACCCACCATCCATTCGATCATGCCACCGGAGGGTGAGGTAAATCTGAGTTCGGTACTGTACTGGTCATAAATCTCCACACGGTCCTGCCAGTTGAGCAAAAACGGTGAGTTGGAGTTGTCACGGGTGGTTGATTCGGTCATAACTGCTGAAACCTGACAGGGAGTTTATCTCTATGCCATTGTCCATGGTATAGGTCAGATCCATATACCCTGTCATGGAATCTGTCTTATCAATACCGCGGGTGCCATAAGGGCTACCCCAGGTCCCATCAGATGTGTCCCACAGGTACTGGTTCCATGCCGCGACGGCCTCACGGGCATCGATGGCCCCCGTATTGGAATCTTCTTCTCGGACATTCAGTGGCGGGGCATACCATGGCCCACCGTTACTGATACCCTTGTTACTGCGGAAACAGTTACCATCGATGTCCACATCCTGGCTCCAGTTTTCACCCCTGGGTGCCGGTGCAAACACAGAGTTCTCCTGACCCTCATCACCGGCACGGCTGATATCATTTCGTCCGTAGATGAGTGGTCCACCGGTCAGACACACATGGGTGGCCTCAGGAAATTTCTCATAGCCGGAGGCCTCGAACTTGAGGCGGGCCTCAAAGTTGTCCGTGGGGGTCCATTGCAGGATCACACGGCCACCGAGGTTTTCATAGTCACCAATCTTGTCGCCTGATACCACATCGCGCATAAAGCCTTCGGTGGTCTCATACTTGGCGGCCACACGAATGCCTACGGTATCAGTGATGGGGCCACCAATGGCTCCTTCAACCACACCCTTGGCATTATTGCCGTATTCGGCATCAATATAGCCTTCCCAGGTATCAGTGGGACGGGCACTTTGGATATTGAAGGCACCGGCGGTGGCACTCATACCAAAGAACACCGGTTGGGGACCCTTGAGGACCTCAACTCGATCCAGATCCATAAACGCAGTCTTCACCTGGGCAGGACGGCCATAGTGCAGACCATCAATAAAGATGGGCACGGCCTGCTCAACGGTAAGGGCATTACCGGAAGAACCAAATCCTCGAACGGTCCTTTCTGTAGACAGGAAGCCCTGGTCGTCCACCAGCACGGTGGGAGAAAAGTTCGCCAGGTCATCAAGGTTACGATAACCCTGCTTTTGAAGTTCGACGCCGCTGAATGCCTCGATGGAAATAGGCACTTCCTGTAGTGTCTGATTACGACGCTGGGCGGTCACCACCACTTCTTCCAGCACCTGTGCTGAGGCCAGTATTGGCCCAGCTGATAAAATCAAACTAACAATTAAAACAACTAAATGTCTTTGCATTTGTAATCCCCTATATAAATAAAAATGAACAGCATTTGGATGTGATTATTATAAAACTTTGTTTTTTTAAAACCACAAAAATTACTTAAAATTCAATTATTTATATAGTAAGACGTCTATAATTTTGTATTCTAATTATCAAGTCTGAATTTACTTGAGTGCTGCAGAAAGAATCAGTTCAAGATAACCGTATTTACTTAATCTTTTTGAGAGTATTTTGAATTAAGGGGAGAAATAAATATTATGTACTATAAACAAACAAAGCCGGTGGAATGAATATTCACACCGGCTTTGTTTTGATTTGTAAGTTAATTAAAAAATTTTATGTTTTTTTATTATACCTTACGTGTCCTTTGCTCGGCCAGTGAGAACTTCTGGTAGTCCGTTACTTCCGCACCCACGCCCAGTGTCCGGGTGTGTACATCCAGCATAAAGGGACGGCCATCTGCCAGGGTACGCAGCCCCTTCCTGATGGCACCTTTTAACTGACTGGAATTTTTCACTACTGCCCCGTCGATATTATAGGCGGCAGCAAGGTGGGTGAAGTCTACCCTTGGATTTCCAAGATAAGATACGTAGTCCCGGTTGGCCTGACCGGCGGGACCCATGCGGCCCATGATCTGCCAACGGGTTTCTTCATAGGTACCATTGTTAAATACTACGACCATCACCGGTATGTCATAGCGTGACATGGTCCACAGGGAATCATTCTGGCCAAACAGATAACCACCATCACCTTGTAGTGCAATCACCTGTCTATTGGGGAGAGCAAGTTTGACGCCGGCGGAGGCACCCACACCCCAACCCAATGCACGGCCCTCAGTACGACCGATCTTCATCATGGCATCATCGGCAAAGGGAAACATACCCAGGGACTTGTACTCCGTACCCTGTTCCTCAACGATGACGGCATCGGGCTCCAGTTGTTGACGAAGCTCATAGGCCAACGCCTGCCATGGGACAGGTGAACCTTTACTTAATCTACCGGCCTCCAGCCTGGACTGTTGCCATGCGGTGGTCAGGCCGCCTGCAATGCGCATACGCTCTTCCGCCATTTGCTTGAGCTGGTTCCTGTTGGCCATGCTCTTGATAGCTTCAACCAGATCACCGGCGATCTGATTGATATTTCCAACCAGGTTTGCAACCGTAGGTGAATTTCGGCCGACTGTATCCATATCAACACTGGCATGGATTTCCTTAATGGGGTTACTGCGACTGAAGCCACCCGGTTCCTGCCTGGCGCCGAAGTTTAGATAGAGATCAAAAGGCTGCTGGTATTCACGAAGGTACGCACCAAGGTTTTGATCTTCACCCAACCATAGCGTATGAGTATTGGGGAAGTCCGCATAAATACTACGGTGCTGGATCACCGGTATCCCCACCAGTTCACAAAGTTCAACCACGGCGGCCTGGGCATCACAGGTACCCACTTCAGGCCCCACCTTCATCAACGGTGATTTGGCGCTGAGTATGACCTTGGCTGCACGTTCGATTTCTGAAGCATCAGGACGCAGTTCCATAGGGACATTCAATGCCTCACCAGAGAATATCGCGCCCTTGGTCTGTTTATACATAACATCTCTGGGGACGCGTAGTGCAGTAGGACCACCAGGTAACACACTGGCCACCTTGTAGGCACGCCTTACCCATTCTGCCAGACGTTCCGGGTAATGGGCCTCCCAACGCCACTTGGTGTACTGACTTAAGGCCTCGATCCAGTTATCAATGTCCTCATGACTGTCAGTACCTTCCCGGTTTGAGTTGGAATGGTCACTCATGATCACCAATGGGGTACGGTCTTTCATGGCGTTATACATATTGGATGTGGAATGCGGCAGACCCACCCGGCTGTACATGCAATAAGCGGGTTTCTTGGTGACCTTGGCATAACCATCGGCAATGGCCACTACCTGCCCCTCATGGGTGGCCTGAATAAGCTGAATCTGCGGTCTGTCCACCAGGGAGTCTGAAATTGGCCCCAGTCCCGAACCATTGGAGCAAAACAGGTATTTGGCACCCGATTCGATCATCTGTTCCATCATCAGGTCACACCCGGTACCTTCTACAGTACGGACATAATCTGTTGGCAGGTCTCCACCTGGTATAAACGGCTCAACGGCGGCCAATGCAGACCTGGCTGCCGTGGTACTGTAGCTGGCTGCTGCCATACCTGCCAGGAAACCACGGCGTGATATCTTTGCGTTTACTAAATCATTAACTAATTTTCTCATTTCTATTCCCCTGAAAATTCCAGTTAAATCTGTCAGATCACTTGGTTGAAAAGTTGTCTGCCAGATAATCAATAATGTCCTGCATGTCCTCGGGTTTTACCGGTGCGCCCCTGGCAACCATGTCATAAACGTAGAACTCCCAGTCATCGGCTGACATCTTGTTAGATGGACTGAAGATATTATCCAGACCATGACAGGCGGTGCAGGCATAGATGACTTTGTCCCGATGTTCTCCGTCCGGTAGACCCTGGGCCTGTACCTGACCATAAAAACCAAAAAGAGTGATTAGCAAAATCAGGTATTTGCAAATTCCTGGATTAGACAATTTCATTCATCCTCCTAGATTATCCAATATTTATCGTTTTTATTGATGCAAGATAATACGCAAGCTGTCGTTAGTCTACCATAACTGGCAGTTTTCTAAATTGATGCACAAAACATTATTATCGGTATCGCCGAGACAGAGGACTTCGTAGATTCCCAGGGAAGGTCTCAATCCCGCTCTGCTCATATCGATCAAAAATAATGTCCTGAAAACTCATTGAATTATCATCAACTTCCATCTCTTTTTTCAGTTGTTCAGTTAGCGATGCAATCGTGATCTTGTTACGCATATTGTTATGCAGCAATTGCTCATCCACTATACCCAGTTTTGCAATATTGCGTTTGTTATAGCCGTTAAAACCGAGTCCTGTCATAAGCTCATTCAATCCAGTCATCAGCTGCTCTTTGTTAATATTAATGCCCCGCTTATCGGCCATCTCCAACATTACTATCTCATGGGCCCGTTTCTCAAGAAATTGATATTGCATGGTCATAATCTGTTGCTGGTCCTTAATGGGTACGCCGTTTTGTACCGCATCGATCACCATCTGTAATTCAAATTCCAGTTCAAACTGGCGGCGAGTCAGTTCCTGGTCGCCATAACGGATGACGACAGGGTTTTCTGGTGAGACAGATTGGGAGAAGGCTGGGTTGGTAAAAAAGGATAGTCCTAATGAAGATAAAACCACAAAGTAGTTAAACTTTTTAATAATTAGTTTAAAGATCGAAAATAATTTATTAATCATGCTCTAAATCCGATATGCCGTGCTTAACCTGGCATCAAGTTATTTAATGAGCACCTGCGGCGCACTTAAATGACCCCTTGCTACCTTCCCTAAAGGGAAGGGTATACCGGATATTTGCTTCGCAAATTCCGGAATGACGACAGGGAATATCTATTTTCTAACAGGATTATAGTCCGGGTCTTTGTAGACCACCTCATTGGCCTGCACCGTAAGAGCAATTTTATTATCGTGGATTTCCAGATCAGGTCCGGACAAAAAGGGTTTATCAGTCACAATAAAATCTGCAAACTTGCCCACTTCCAGACTCCCTACTTTGGATTCAGCATAGAGAAATTCAGCAGACCGGTAAGTGAATAATTTTAACGCCACGACGCGGTCTACGCTTTCTTCCGGCGTGAACATTTCTCCCTGACGGTCACCACGCAATAGCGTTCTATTAACAAAGATATCCATGTCCATAAAATAGGTAGGCTCATGACTTTCCCCTACCACATTAACACCGTTGTCTATGAGTGTGCGGATTGGACCGAGGAAGTTAAAACAGGATTCCACGTAATTTTGCCTGCAATTGTCCGGCTCTATTTCCAGTGATCTACCCAGGGCAATGGGAATAAACAGGTTATATTTAAGTGCAGCCTGCATGACATCGTCAACGGCGCCAACCATAGTGCCATGGGCAAAGCCATGGCGTGAATTTCGAACAAAGTCCAGGTTCATAAACTCAGGTTTTGCAGCCATTGCTTCCTCAAGTTTCTGAACAAAAATACGGACCGCATGACTGCCAACGGCATGTACACCGGCAAACCGCCAACCGGCCCGAATACCGCGCACCAGTGCCTGCACAGTCGGGGCATTAAAATCAGGACATATTTCCAATATTTCTTTTACCTGACTTTCTTCCACCCCCGGTTTGACGGGTAAATCTTCTCCCATACAGCCGCGGTTAGGCGCGTCCCAATCCCCCTCGGCACTCATACCATGTAACCAGAACCAGGGGTTGACCTCTATGGTCTCCCACATGGCGCCGCGGTGTTCATAAAACCCGGCAGCAGCGGATGACGGGATGGGCTGACGTGCCAGGTCCCAACTAAAGGCAAACCGTAACGGTAGTCGGCCTTCTGTACGCAGCATATAATTGTAGGCGGTCACCTGCTGGTTGGTATTTAACCGCGATCCAAAGGTTGTCATTCCTTTTGGATGGTATTCTTTTTCCACTAACATCTTGAATCCATCACCATATTGCAATGGTGTGGGCTGTTCCCTGAGTAGTTGAGCAAGGTGCGCCCGCAAGGGACTTTGGGTTATCAATCCTCGCTGCCCCGGATTTTCCATGCCCCTGGCCTGGTTATTAACTGATTCCACCAGGTCCGGCCACATCTCCAGGACCTTGTCCATGGCAAACTGGTTAAATAACAGGGCCCTATGGGCAGCCTGCGATGTAGGAATATAAAGGGTTACCAGAAGTATCAGACTAAGTGTGTTTAAAAAAATTTTTTTCATTTCACTTCTCCGGTATCCGTAATATATATGTTGCTTAAACTGCCTGACATCTGCTCTAGCCGTTGATTATTATCTGGTAGTGACCGCAGGTTTATAATCAGGATCCTGGTAGCGTATATCATCAGCCGTTACGGTTAAGACTACCTTGTTATCACGAATTTCCGTATCGGGTCCAGACAAATAAGGTTTGTCAGTAACAATAAAATCCGCATATTTGCCAACTTCCAGTGTCCCCACTTTAGATTCAGCATATAAAAACTCAGCAGAACGTCTGGTGAAAAGTTTGAGGGCAACCACTCTGTCTACACCTTCTTCAGGTAAATACACAATACCGTCACCATATTTTTCTGTAGGCATACGGTTTTCATCTGTCCCTTCGGAGATCTCCCTGTTTACGTGAACGTCCCAGATGTCAAAGTAGGTCTCGGGTGTGGCCGTTCCAATGAGGCCTTCACCCACCACATTCACGCCCGCATCGATCAATGTCTTGATAGGCGCGAGAAATTTCCAGCCGGGCTCACCATAGTTTTGCATGATGTTCTGTGGCTCGATGGCAAGCGATCGTCGAACATTAATGGGCAGATAAAGATTATATTTCACCATACTTTCCACCACGTCCGGCACGGCTCCGGTGAGAGTCCCATGGGCAAAGCCGTGACGGGAATTACGGACATAGTCCAGGGTCAGCATCTTGGGATTGGCAGCCATAAATTCTTCCAGTTTCTGGACAAAGATTCGGATGGCATGACTGCCCACGGCATGGACGCCGGCGAATCGCCAGCCCGAGCGTACACCCCGCATCAGGGACTGGACCGCTGCCTCATCAAAAGATGGGCAAATTTCAATAATCTCCTTGACCTCCCTGGCATCAACCCCTTGTTTGGCAGGAAGATCGTCACCCATACAACCCCGATTGGGTGCGTCCCATTCCCCTTCACTGCTCATGCCGTGCAGCCATAGCCAGGGATTTTTCTCTATGGTATTCCACAACACACCGCTGTATTCATATAGTCCGGCCGACGCAGCTGAGGAAATGGCCTGTCTGGCCAGGTCATTACTATAGGCAAGGCGTAACGGTAATCGTCCGTCCCGTCGCAATAGATAGTAATAGGCGGTAATTTGTTCGGCGGTATTTAAACGGGTTGCAAAAGTGGATATTCCTGATGGGGCATAGTGTTCTTCCACCAGTTTGATAAATCCATCGCCATATTGCTCAGGTGTAGGTTGCTCACGTAACAGTTGGCCGAAGTGTTCCCGCAGCGGACTGGTCATTATCAACCCCCTACCGCCCGGATCATCTGCACCCCTGGCCTGGTTGTTTGTGGTCTCCACAAAATCCGGCCACATCTCCAACACCCGGTCATACGCATTCTGGTTAAACAACATGGCACGGTGCGCAGCGCTCACAGCCCCGCTGACCAACAACATAGTAAACATTACGATAAAAATATTTATTTGTGTCAGTCTGACGCCTGCCATTCGTTTAACCTCACTGTATAAATGTTATTTTACCCTCACGATTATTCAGGGTTTTTATTCAATATGATGCTTATTTAATCGTCGGTGTATATTCAGGATCCTGGTAAACAATTTCGTCGGCCTGCACCGTCATCACCACCTTGTTGTCCCGAATTTCAACGTCAGGGCCGGCAAGGTAAGGTCTGTCTGAAACGATAAAGTCCGCATACTTTCCTACTTCCAGACTCCCTATCTTCTCTTCTGCATAGAGAAACTCTGAAGAGCGGTGAGTAAACAGTTTGAGGGCAACCACCCTGTCTACGCCTTCATCGGCATTATAGATGGTACCTTCCTCACCATGCTCCGGTGGACCATAATCATGGCCGGCCGCATCTGCGATCTCTCGGTTTACATAGACATCCAGCCGATTAAAGTAGGTCTCCGGGTTGGTCATCACCACTTCTGCTTCACCAACAATGTTGACACCCAGGTCGAGCATCGTTTTGACCGGGGCAAGAAAATTAAAGCAGGCCTCCACATAATTCTGTCGGCAATTGTCCGGTTCAATAGACAACGAGCGTGCCGCATCTATGGGGATATAAAGATTATACTTTTTCATGGCCTCAACCACGTCCGGCACCGGACCAATCATCGTGCCATGGGCAAAGCCATAACGGGCTTTGCGTACAAAATCCATGGTCAGGAATTTAGGTCGGGCTGCCATGTGTTCTTCCAGCTTTTGCACAAAGATACGAATTGCGTGGGTTCCAACGCCGTGCACACCTACCCAGCGCCAACCGGAACGTACGCCACGCATTAGTGCCTGGACAGAGGGCGCATTGAAATCCGGACATATCTCCAGGACCTCTTTCACCTGTCTGACTTCAACGCCGGGTTTAACAGCCAGGTCACCTTGCATACATCCTCTATTTGGGGCGTCCCAATCTCCCTCGGAGGTCATGCCAGAAGTCCATAGCCAGTGGTTATATTCTATGGTTTCCCATAATGCACCTCGGTGTTCATAAAACCCGGCGGCAGCGGCTTCAGGAATGGCCTGCCTGGCCAGGTCCAGGGCCATGGCATGGCGAATGGGTAATTTATTATCTTTGCGCAACAGGTAATGATAAGCACTCACCTGGGCATTGGTATTGACCCTGGAGCCAAATGTCGTGCGTCCTGCCGGATGAAAATTTTCTGCGATGAGTTTTTTAAAGCCATCACCATATTGTTCCGGTGTGGGTTGTTCCCGTAATAACTGATTCAGGTGGGCCCGAAGTGGGGCCTGATTTATAGCACCCCGCTCTCCCGCATTTTCCATGCCCCTGGCCTGGTTATTGACTGATTCCACATAGTCAGGCCACATCTCCAGGATCTTGTCCATGGCAAAATTATTAAAAAGCAAAACACGATGGGCGGCCTGGACGGGGACGCACATCACCGCCATGGTAAATACAGTCATCATGGCCTTAAAGGTAAATTGTTTTAATGTTTCCATTCTTTGCACCTGTTATTAACTTGTTTAGTTCTTACCGTTTGTGACTAACACTCGCTCCCAGTCATTGTGTGGTTGGATTATATTCCGGGTCTTTATAACGGACTTCGTTGGCCAGTACGGTCATAATCGTTTTGTTGTCCCTGATCTCGCGGTCAGGCCCGGACAGATAAGGTTTATCGACCACAACAAAATCTGCATATTTACCCACCTCAATACTGCCAATCTTTGACTCGGCATAAAGAAACTCAGCGGAGCGGTAAGTAAAGAGTTTTAGTGCTACCACACGATCAACACCTTCTTCTGGATTATAAATTTCTCCCTCGCCAAAACGTTCCGGCGCGGTGGCTTCAGTACCTGCACCCATTTCCATTTCCCTGTTAACGTAAACATCAAAAATATCAAAATAGGTTTCAGGATCTGGCCTGCCGATCTCAAATTCGCCCACTACTTTTACCCCCTGATCCAGCAGGGTTTTCACAGGGCCAATAAATTTAAAACAGGCCTCTACATAATTCTGACGACAATTATCAGGTTCAATGGCCAGGGCCCGGCGCAGGTTAATGGGTACATACAGGTTATATTTAAGAAACCCTTCTACTACGTCCGGCACTGCGCCGGTCATGGTACCGTGGGCAAAGCCGTGTCGGGACTCCCTGACAAAATCCAGGGTCAGTACTGCAGGATTGGCCTGCATATGACCTTCCAGTTTTTCGATAAACAACCTCAGGCCATGACTACCCACACCGTGGACACCGGCATAACGCCAGCCGGAACGAATTCCACGCATTAAAGCCTGTACTGTGGGCGCACTAAAATCAGGACAAATTTCAATGATGTCCTTGACCTGTGATTCATCTACACCTGCTTTAACAGGTAAATCATCCTGCAGACAACCACGGTTCGGGGCGTCCCAGTCTCCTTCACTGGCCATACCATGCAGCCATAACCAGGGATTGGCATCGATTGTATCCCACATGGCACCGCTGTATTCATTGAGGCCGGCAGCTGCAGCCGATGGGATGGCCTGCCTAGCCAGGTCATAGGCGTAGGCATGTCTGACAGGTAACTTCCTGTCCCGGCGGTATAAATAATGATAGGCCGTGATCTGCTCATTGGTATTGACCCGGGAAGCAAATGCGGTCATCCCGGCCTTACTGTAGAACTCATCCACAAGCTTTTTAAAGCCATCCCCATATTGCTCAGGTGTAGGCTGCTCTCTTAATAGCTGTCCAAGGTGAGAACGTAACGGGCTCTGGGTGATCAGTCCGCGGGCACCGGCATCCTCCATACCCCTGGCCTGGTTATTGACCGATTCCTCGAAATCCGGCCACATTTCCAGGACCTTGTCCATGGCATACTGGTTAAACAATATGGCCCGGTGACTGGCCTGTACCGGTCCTGACACCAGGACGAATCCGAAGAGGATGAAATACAATGAAGTATTTCTCAGATTAATGATGTTCATTGTTGATCTCCTATGGAAGCTCTATCACCTTCTCATGCACGGGCTGACCATTCGGGCCCACGGTAATGTGGTACCAGACATTCTTTTCCGGTGCGTCCAGAATGGAAGTTGCACTGGAAAGCACAAACGGATAATTGGGGACAATTTCGGACAGGTCTTCCTTGGAGATCTGCACATCCGTCAAACGGGGCGCACTCATCAAGGTTGAGACATCAGCAGGTGTGGCAAACCCCAATTCCGGATTATGAACTATGGAAATATTGATCCATTCATTAGGAGTTGGTTCTGCAGCAGACAGCAGGACTTCCATAGCCTGTGCGACCTTGGCCATGGTTTCATCTGACGAAGCACCCACATCAAGGTCCAGTGCATAACCTTCTGGTGTATTCCTTAAATTATGTATCTCCCTGGCATAGGCCTCTGAAGCCCCCATGGGATGGACATGACTTTCAACAATACCAGGTAATACAGTCTTGCCCAGTAAATCGACAATCTCGGTATCCGGCCCGGCCAAACGTAACATTTCTTCATTTGAACCTAACCCTATAATAATTTCATCACGCACCGCCATGGCCTCGGCAATGGTCCCTGGATTGGAATTCATTTCATGGTCATCCAGGGTGACGATAGTAGCATTGGTATACACCGTATCGGCGAATTGCAGGATAGCGGAAGGATAATCCTGGGCCCCTACCGTGGTATTGAGTCCAAAAATCAAGAACAGAATGAGGCCGGTTATTTTATGCTTGCGAATGAAATAGTTCATAAATGTTTCTCCAGTACCATATTGAATTTAAAAACCTATTTAATTTGGGGACTGTATATAAGAATGCTTTCCAGATACAGCGCGAGGGCAATTGTTCTCCCTGGCAATTTGTCCCCCGTATTTTTAACTATAGTCTGTGTCTAATACCTAAATATGTCAATAAATACAGGGAAAATTCATAAATAATGCCAAATTACAAAAACACCGGCTATAGCTGATAAATGAAATGAATTTTGATTCAATATACAGCCGCAAATTACGCAGGGATTAAAAGCTGCCGCTAACTGTCAGGGTAAACCTGCGACCATTAAATCTATTCCTGAATTCCTGTGACTCCACGGGCGAGAGGTCTCTGAGACCGGTATAAAATGTGCGGAACCGGTTTTGATCGAAACGCAACAGATTGTCCCCCACCAATGAAACCTTGAATCCTCTCCAGCGGGTAGTTTCAATAAACGCGTCAATGGCAAACCCCTCATTATGCACATCCAGTTCATTTACCTTAAACAGGGGCCGGCGATCACGTTCGGCGATGGCCCACCCCCAGGCAAGCCTGGCTGCTTCCAGGTCCTGTCGAAATTTTACCCGCACCAGGTATTCAATATTCTGGTTTGCGTTTAATAGTGATCGGTAGGCATTTGCACCACCAATTCCGGACAGTCTACGTCTTTCCCCTGTCACCGGGTCAACCACCGTGGAATCCTGTAACAATAAGCTAAGATCCAGTTTAGAACCGATCAAGCCTAGCCATTCCAGGGGTACTGTACTCTCAAGCTCCAGTCCCCAGCGCCTGCCATCGCCTATATTACCCGGTGCTTCATCGGTATCCGTCAACGGCAGTAAATCCAGGACGTTGGAGATCCAGTGATGAAAACCGGTGACCTTCACCACACCCTCCTGGCCAAAACGTCTTTCATAACTGAGTTCAGCAATCCAGGTGGCATCAGGTCTGAGGTTTGGATTACCCAGAGATAACTCATTATCTTCAAATACTGTTGTACTGATAAAGTCATCAAAATCTAACTGGGCTATCTCCCTGGCCACCCTGGCCTTGGTCTGGCCACCATCACCTGATGAATAAGTTAGAATAGTGTGCGGTTTGAGAAAGAAGAAATCTCTCTCCTGCTCAAAATCTCCGCTTTGGGAAATATTCGATACTTCTGCCCCCAGACCATAGTCCAGTTCCAGTTGCCCATTACCCCATGTGTCCTTAATTAAAAAATCTGCCCTAATTTCTTCCACCAGTGAATTAGATCCCGGAATGTCTACCGCCACTGGTCCTAACCCCCTGTCAATTGTCTGTTCAAGCGTACCGTCTACAGAATTATATGCACCCTCTAAATTTAACTGGATGTTGTGATCTTCTATACCTGTCCAATCCAGCTCAATCCTGGCGATGGTTTCTGTCGCCACATCAGTGATGTCTGCTATTCTGGACAATGTTTGCACGCCATTTTCATCAGTTATGACACGAGATGTAATCCGCGGCACACTTTCCAGGAAAAATTGAAAAATGGCCTTGCCAACCAATGTCGTTGACAGGCTCCTCAATGCATCCACACCGATTTCAAACTGTTTGATGGTCATGTCATTACCAACAAACTCATGACGCGGATTTTCTCCAGCGCTTAATGGTGTGAAATCTGAATCTTCTTTCCTGTCCCGAGTTTCATAGTGGGCACGAGAATTAAACTGGGTCAGGGTCTGCCCAATCAACGTTGATGCATTAATGGTTGATGTTAAATCTATTCCTGTGGCTATCTGCTCAATGAAACGCTCCTCCAGGGCCGTTCCAGTCCCGTCAAAAAACGTATCAGTTCCAGTTTCCCCGTTGGCTTCGCGTTCTATTCTGAACCCAAGGTTGTAATCAATATTATTCCAGCGATGCGATAAAGATGTATCAACGCCTGGTTTTAATGGCGATTCAGAATGGTGTCTGACGTAAGCATCCCAGCGTACGACGGGAGGAAGATCGGCCCTTAAGATGACATTGGCAACCTGGGACTGTCCCTGCAGATCGATCCCTCTTACCTGGCCCCGTATCAGTTCAATCCTGGCGACCTGACTGGCAGAAATCCTGGCCAGCAAAGCCGAAGGGGTGTCCTGCTTGGCACTGGGGTAGACATCATTGATAAGTATATTTCCTACTGCTGCAATAAACCCCCTTTCAGAGGCCCCATCGTTAACCTGGAAGCCAGGTAATTGCCGGAGCATATCAAGTGCCGTTGCCGGCTGGTAACGGCGGAAAAAAGATGCCGGATATTCAACCAGTAGTTCATCTGTGACTGCGGTATTTGTCTGTTCATTACCTGATAAACCCTGCGCCGCACACAGTTGTGGTGCTACCAGGTAAAATAACCAGATAATCGACAACAGGAATTTTTGCATTGAAATATCTACTTGATATAAAGAAAGGACTGATTGGCGAGAGACCAACCAGTCCTGAATGTTGTTAATGCATTTATTACTTAATAACGCCGCAGTAGGCCCTGCCACCACCCGGGCTGGAACCATAATTATCCTTGCCAGCATGGACCATTAAAGAACGCCCGTTTAGATCAGACAGAGACAAGCGGGGTGCCAGTGAGGCGATGGTTGAGGTACCGTCCTGCTCAACAATGAGTACCGGAAGATCGCCCAGGTGACCATCACCGTATGGGCCTTCATGGACCCCTTTACCTTCGGGATCATAATGAGAACCCGCACCCATTCCTGGTGCGCCTTCAGAACTGGCAGCACAACTGGGGTTCTCATGAACATGTAAACCAATTGGGCCAGGCTCAAGACCACTGAGATCAGGTTGAATCAATAATCCATGGCGGCTATCGCTGAAACTGACGGTACCAATGGATTCCGCCGTCCCCTGGGAGGTCAGTCGGTGCACTGTGGCGGACTTGCTGGCTTCCTGCGCCGCCAGACCACTACTGACCAGGGTCATAACTAATCCCGTAATAATAACTTGTAAAGATCGCATAGATATTTCTCCCTTAATTTTTATAATGAACAGAATATGTAGCACTGCTGAGATTATTTAGAAGCAAGCCAGTTCCTCTTGCAGGTTACAAAAAGGATATCATAACGGAATATTGAGGAAGAAATATGAATCGGCCCAGCGGCCTGATTGCTATTTACCCCTGGCTTTCAACGCAGCATCCAGACGCGGGTACACCCGCCTGGTATTATCTTCAAAGACCTTCTTCTTGTCAGCATCGGATATATCCAGAGCATCGATATAACGCTTGGTATCATCAAAGTAATGTCCGGTTTCAGGATCGATTCCTTTTACCGCACCAAACATTTCAGAGGCAAACAGAATATTGTCAATGTCTATGACCTCGAATAAACAATCTATACCAGGTTGATGGTAAACACAGGTATCAAAATAGACATTTTTCATAACATGTTCTTTAAGCAATGGTTTCTTTAACATGTCGGCCAGGCCTCGATATCGGCCCCAGTGATAGGGGACCGCGCCGCCACCATGGGGGATAACAAATCGAAGATCCGGAAAGTCCTTGAACAAATCACCCTGGATAAGCTGCATGAATACCGTGGTATCACCGTTCATGTAATGGGCACCCGTGGGATGAAAATTCGGATTACAGGATCCCGATACATGGATCATGGCCGGCACATCCAGTTCCACCATCTTCTCATAAAACGGATACCATGATTTATCGGTCATTGGCATCCCGGTCCACATCCCGCCGGAGGCGTCCGGATTCAGGTTACAGCCAACGAATCCCAGCTCATTGACGCAACGCTCCAGCTCTTCTATGGAGTGACTGATTGATACCCCTGGTGATTGAGGCAACTGGCATACACCAATGAAATTGTCAGGAAACATGGTGGTGACACGGTGGATCAGGTCATTGCATATCCGTGTCCATACCTTTGACATTTTCTCGTCACCAATGTGATGACCCATGGCCACGGCACGGGGTGAAAAAATGGTCATGTCGGCACCGCGATCCTGTAATACTTTTAGCTGGTTGTCTTCTATGCTTTCCCGTATTTCATCATCAGAAATTTCGGCAAACACTGCTTCAGGATTTGATGGGTCCTCAAAATTGGCAATCTGTGCATTCCTGTAGTCCGTTAACTGGGCAGGTGCGGTTGTATAATGTCCATGACAATCGATAATCATTGTTTTATTCCTGTATTAATAGTTAATCTCTATCTGGGTATTTGAGGCCTTTTTCAGCCAGCGCAGGGCGCATATTATTCATATCCAGTCCCAGTTCACCGGCGGCATAGCGTTTCCTGATCCCGGCTTCCTTTTCTTCTCTGGCCTGGGATTTTTTTAATACCTCTTCTGCTTCATCTCTGGTGACCACCACAACACCGTCATCATCAGCAATGATGGCATCACCGGCATGGATGGTCTGGCCTGCACATACCACCGGGATATTGACACTACCCAAGGTCTCCTTAACCGTACCCTGTGCCGAAATACACTTGGACCAGACCGGAAACCCCATTTCTTTCAAGTCTGCGATGTCCCTGACCCCTGCATCAATCACCAAGGCCTTGACCCCTTTGGACATCAGCAAGGTCGCCAACAAATCACCGAAATACCCTGCATCTGAAAAGGACGTAGGGGCAACCACCATAATATCACCCGGTTGGCATACCTCTGCGGCCACATGGATCATCCAGTTATCGCATGGAGGAACAGATACTGTGACGGCTGTTCCCGATATCCGGGTACCCGAATAAATCGGCCGCATATATGGTGCCATCAGACCTTTCCTGCCCTGGGCCTCATGGATAGTGGCAACACCATATTTACCCAGTTCTTCGATAATATTACTGTCTACACGGGAATACTTTTCAATTACAACCGACATGACAATCTCCTTGGTAAATTACAAACATCGTAAGTTCACACTTCCTTACTGTTATTAGAATAAATAGAACGGCTATCTTGATCTAACCTGGATTATTGATTGCTTGAGCCTATCTCATGTAGAAATTTTGTTTTTAGGCGAGGCCAGAGCCTTCCGAAAATAGCGGACGCCTACATGGATGTAGGCGGTAGAGCGAAGCAGGAGCTAGAGCCGAGTTTATACACAGTCTGCCGCTACGCGGCCCCGCATTTGAGGAAGGCGATAACGAAGCATAAAGACAAAAGATCACATGAAATAGGTTCAAGATTTATTCCCAGGGCATTAATGAGACGTGAATAACACCTTCTATCTCAGTTCCACCTACCGCCTTGATGGCAAGGTCCGTATCCTTCAAACCGAACCTGTGAGTGGTAATGAGATCCAAAGGGAACCTGTCTGTGGCCAGTTGTTTCATGGCAAGTTCACAGGACAGGAAGTTATGTCCACGGGCACTCTTGATGGTGATGTATTTATTCGCCACCTTGCCGATAGGGAAATCTGGAAAGGTTCCGATCTCACCCTGAATCAACATGGTCCCACCTTTGCGCTTCAGGGCCTCTATACCTGTCAGGTCAGGTGCCGTACCGGCACCGGCAGTGCAATCCAGGGCCACATCGACACCTTCGCCTCCGGTGATGTCCTTAATACGTTCCAACACATCCTCTTCCTGGACGTTAATCACGTAATCGGCACCGAGTTTTTTCGCCACATCAAGCCGGGCCTTGTCCTTATTAGTGCCCGTTACAATGATTAATGAGGCACCGGCCTGCTTACAGGCTACTGTCTGAGACAGACCCTGTTGTCCCGGTCCCTGGATCAATACCCTGGAATCATATTCAACTCCACAGTCAAATAACGCCCACTGGATACCGTTAGACATGGGAGTAACGATGCCTGCCAGTTCTGCAGATACCCCATCAGGGACCTTATGCAGGACGGTATTCCAGGGGAGATACATATATTGGGAAAAACCACCCCAAAGATGCGGGTCACGCTCGGCGGTACTGTAACCAAAGCGTAGACCTTCCGGATTTCGGCGCCAGTCTGTGGCCTTACACAAGCGGTATTCACCCTTGTGACACCATTCGCACTGAAAACAGGGAATATAATGCTCTACAAATACCAGATCGCCTTCCTTGACCCCTTTCCGCTGCTGGAATGTCTTCCCGGCCTTGGCGATATAGCCAATATTTTCATGTCCCATAATGACCGGCCCTTCGATAGGTGGTTTGGCATAAAATTTAACATCGGTGCCGCAAATACCTGCCACTTCCATTTTCAATATTGCGGCTTCATCCGAGATCTCCGGCATGGGGTATTCTCGAAATTCTGTTTTGTGCGCTCCGGTACGGACCGCTGCGGCAACTTGTTCAGTCAAAGAAGATCTCCTTTTAAGTTTTAATTATTTTATTACCATTTAACATTGCAATTTTACTCAAATTTGCCTTAAATTTCCAGGAATAAAAGCCAAACGCTGTTTACTCGAAATGAATAAAATGTTAGAATTTTCAGTATGTTCAGTAGACTTATGACCAAAACGGTCATGTCCTGAAGACAAGATTTCACGTACTGTCCCCAGAGAATTTTCTAAGATTGTTCTGTTATCACTTCAACAGTACAGAAGCCAGAATTCACCTATCTGAACAATACTTGAAGCAATAA
Organism: Candidatus Eutrophobius brisbanensis; assembly: GCA_038131795.1. Taxonomy (GTDB): domain Bacteria; phylum Pseudomonadota; class Gammaproteobacteria; order Eutrophobiales; family Eutrophobiaceae; genus Eutrophobius; species Eutrophobius brisbanensis. The sequence goes on from JAYPQE010000003.1 coordinate 1,752,722, forward strand.
GTGATAACGTAAGTAGGAGATAGAATTGGAATATTACAGTTTACTTATCCTTGGCTGTTTTGTGGGTATGCAACATGCCCTTGAGGCGGACCATCTGGCTGCGGTTGCGGCCATGAGTGCCGGGCGTACGTCAAGAAAGGCCCTGATCCTGAGAGGTAGCCTGTGGGGACTGGGTCATACTATTACCCTGGTGAGCATATGCGGGGTTTTACTCATCTGGGGCGGCAGTATTTCCCCTCAGGTACAATCCTTTCTGGAGATTCTGGTGTCCATCATGATCATCGGTCTGGGGGCGAACGTCCTGATAAGGCTATACCAGCAACGCCCGCACTTTCACTTTCATCAGCACGATACAGGTGAACACCACCTGCATGCCCACACTCATCAAGGCGAAAGTGAAAAACATGTGACGGTAAAACACCAGCATGAACATGCCGACCTGGGGCTGGGCCGGGCAGTACTGGTAGGCATGATGCACGGAACTGCGGGATCTGCCGGTCTACTGGTATTGGCTGCTACCGCCAGCTCACTGCTAAGCTCCATAGGTTATGTGATTGCCTTCGGCTCGGGTTCAATTATTGGTATGGCCACTTTGTCATTCGTGGCGTCATATCCGATGCGCTCAATGGAAAAATGCGCAAACTGGTTTAATAATCTCGCATTTGCCACTGTCGGGTGTGGCGCAATCGTTATTGGGGTGATGTTATTTACAGAAAACCTTGCTGCCCTGTAACTAGATGATCAGCAACGTTCCCAAAGTACCGTCATACCGTACGAAACTTATTCAGGCAATCTCACTACTTGAAAAACTGGGGATCATCGATTTTAACGGCCACTTCAGTACCCGATTAAGCGACGGGAAAATCCTGATAAATACTGGTGCATCAGTCAGGTGCAACCTGACTGACTCAGATTTCGTCATTGTTAATATGCAGGGCGAAATCTCAGATGGTGACCCGGCACCCCCTGCGGAATTACCCTTACACCTGGCAGTCTACCAATCGCGTCCGGATGTGGCCTCGGTTGTTCATTGTCATCCAAAATGGTCAACACTGCTGTCATCGACTGGCCAACAATACCAGGTCACCATGCCCCAGGGGGCAATACTGGGAGATGTGCCAATTTTCGATTCTCCTATGTCAGTCAATAATGACAAGATTGCTTCGGCCGTGGCCAAAAAGCTGGGAGATGGCAAGGCGGCATTACTCAAGGCCCATGGATCAGTAGTCACTGGCAACGATATCCTTGAGGCCACTGTGCTGGCCATCTACCTGGAATTAAACGCTGAACGCCAGGTCCAGGGCAGGTTACTCGGCGAACCTTACATATTCAGTGACGAAGAGGCAGAGTCACTGAAAAAAGGACTGACCAAAAGAGGGTTGTTTGAAAAGTGCTGGAATTTTTATATAGCAAAATTCAACCTGAAATCAGCTTGAATCAATAGTTTTAGGAGAAAAGTTATGTGCGGAGACGACGACGACCACAGCCACCTGGATGATGATCTGTTTAACCACTTTTTAAAAGTTGCTGATAAATTTGGCGTTAAACCGGATAAAAATGCTGAAAATACACCTCATGATCTAACCGACAACGATGCCAGAAGCCGTTACATGGAAGGCCTGTTCAAGGCCGGCCTGACACGCGCCGTCAACGATGCCAGTCATATTCACCATGGTCATAAAATGGATGTGGTGGCAGGCCAGGCCATCGCCTTTGCCCGGTTATCAGGTATGTTAGCTGCACAATTACCACCTGATGCTGATCTGTTCCATGCCGTAGTCAGCGCCCTAATGGAAGGGCATAAAGAAGCAGCTCATTATCAACAAACAACTCATCATCACCATCATCATTAATCCATGGCCCATCGGCAAATCAGTCAGAAAGCATTGTCCAATACCACTCAACCAGAAACCCAACCTATAACACTTAAACAGCGGCTACATATTTTGATGTTGGCGGCCTTTGGCAAGACATTCTGGGTGTTTGCCATATTCGCCCTGGTAATGGGTATTATGACCTTCAACATCCTTGGCCCTGAAAAATTTAATGAGGCCCTGAGTAACGATATTAAACACCTGTTGAGCATCATGCCCCGCGTCGTTGCTGCCCTGACCCTGGCAGGATTTATCTGGATATTAATGCCGCGCGATAAATTTTCAGACCTGGTGGGCCGTTACCGGGGCATAAAAGGGATTATGCTGGCCTCATTGGCCGGATTCATCACACCTGGCGGGCCATCTGCAGCATTTCCCTTTCTTGCCATTATTGGCAGGGCAGGCGCTGACAGAGGTGTCATGGTCGCATACATAACCAGTTGGGCGATCCTTGGCATACAACGGATCCTGGTCTGGGATCTGCCGTTCATGGGGGCGGAAATCACCATTACCCGTTTTATGGTCAGTATCCCACTACCGATCATTGCGGGTTTGATTGCCCAGCGACTACCCTTTCCCCTGATCATTGGTGACGAACAGGAGCAAAAAACCACATCATGAATATGGTCATGATAGTTATTTATACGCTACCGGTGATACTGGGGGCCTATGCCTGGTCACGGGGTGATGACAGTTTTAAGAAAGGTCTGACGCGGGGCCTTGAACAATTCATTATCATTATCCCCAGAATGATCTGTGCATTGATTGCCGCAGAATTTCTCGCCATGTTAATACCGGCCGAGGTAATCAGCCAGTTTCTTGGAGATGAAGCAGGGCTAATCGCGGTACTGATTGGTTCATTGACGGGTATGATCGTCCCGTCGGGACCGGTCATTTCATTTTCCATTGCCGCGACCATGTACAATGCCGGGGCTTCGGTGCCTGCAGTCATCGCCTTTCTAACCGCATGGAGTATCTTTACCGGACACCGGATCCTGATTTATGAGATCCCTCTGGTTGGACTTTCCTTTTTTCGAATTCGGGTAATCTCTGTCCTGGCACTACCAGTTCTTGCCGGGACGTTTGCGCTGCTATCAACAAAAATGGCCAGCCTGTTTACAGGCTAGCCATTACATTGATTGGGTCAAGGTAAAAACTCAGATTAAAAATAATGAGTATTTTTACTCTATTCCCTGAACTCAAACTGAGGTATGGGGTTCACCATCCTTTACTTTCAGGGCCTCTTTTGCTCCATCAATAAATTTCTCTGCTCGGGGTAGCAAAACCGAAACTGACCTAATCTTATGTGATTCTGGATCCACACCCTGTGGTATTTCACCTTCATTTTGAAAGGCCTCAATTGCATTGAATATTTTTCTGCGAGCCAGCATGATCCCCCGGTCAGTGGGTGCCAGCATTTCAAAGGTCCTGTCACAAACCCCGCCCCAGGCCTTACGTTCACCGGTTTCAGGGTCAATACCTGCCATGCTCTCCTGCAAAGAAGAGTCCTGGATGGCAATGCCTTCAATACCGCTATAGGTATCACCTGCCTTCTGGGCCTCTCTGTTCATTAAGTAATCATTTGCACGGTTTGCCCTGGGGATATACGTTCCGGGAGTATAGGCACAGTGAATCCCGGCACCAGCGGCCATGGAATTTCTTTCCTCGTCAGTCAGTGGCCGGTTGGGCTTGTAATCAAAGCTCCAGGCCCAGCAATTATTGTCATCGATGGGTACCCAGAAATGACCATGGACCGGATAGTCTCCTCTTGGCGGCACCATAGTGAAAAACGGCATCAACCAGGGAGTAATCCGCCAGTAGTACTGATCATCCTCAGCATTTCGACGTGCACCTATAACCAGGCCGCCATCATAATCTTCTACTTCGAATACGGGTTTTAAGTCAGAAAGATTATATTTATTCCCCTTTGTGCCTTTGAATAGAGGGTCTTTTTCCAGATTATGGCTATGGAGAAATGACACATGGCTGGAGTCGATACCGCCTTCCAGGGCCTGTAACCAGTTACTTTCCTGATAACGCTTGGAAATAAATCGTTGTTCCTCTGGCAAGGTACAGACTTCATACTCAGGGAGAGGCGGTTGATTTTCTGGTTTTCCCATATAGGTCCACAGAATCCCGCCTTTTTCGACTAATGGATATGATTTCAACTTTATATTCTTTGCATATTCCGGATCTTCAGAAGGTACATCCGTACATTGTCCATTAACGTCATATTTCCACCCATGATAGGGACATCTGATTCCATTATCTTCTGTTCTACCAAACCACAATGAAACACAGCGGTGTGCACAAAACTCATCTATCAGACCCAACTTGCCTTCAGAATCTCGAAAGGCAATCAAATATTCTGACATTAACTGAACCCGGACTGGCGGGCAGTCAGGTTCAGGAAGTTCTTCTGCGAGAAGAGCGGGGACCCAGTAGCATCTAAACAGGTTTCCCATAGGTGTACCTGGGCCTGTTTTACAAATAAGGTCATTTTTCTCTTGAGTAAGCATTGTTATAAACCCTCTGTTTTCTATATTTATTCTTGTATTTGTACCGGATGGGTCCTTGCCTGTCCGCTAGTCGCTGGTTTGACATCCACTGGAAATATTTTAGGATTAAAATCAGGACACCTGGTCTCAGTCATTCCAGGTTTTGGTAACCTGGATAACGGGGGAAATGATATCATTTTAACGTTTTTCTAACAATCCGTCCGCTCACCAAAAATTACCCAAGTATCATATATTACCCACTAACATGGAAACGAAAATCATTTCCGCTTACACTTCCGGTTTCCGTAAATTCAGTATTTTAATTAAATCGCTGGATAACAAAATACGATAGCAATCAATTATAAATGAGAAAAAACTATGGTAGATAAAGTAACTATTCCAAAACTTCAAGAGATGAAGGACAAGGGAGAAAAAATAGTCGGCGTGGTGGCCTGGGATTACCACATGGCCTGCATTGCCGATCGTGCCGGTGTTGATATCATCTCAGTGGGTGATACTGTCGGGATTAATTTATGGGGACAGACCAATCCACTGGAAGTCACTATGGACCAGATGATAACTGTGACCCAGGCCGTGCGACGTGGGACCAAACGCGCAATCGTGAGTGCTGATTTTCCCTATGGTCCTTTGCAGGAAGGTGCCGAGGCCGCTGTGAGGGCGGGAATACGGATGGTCAAAGAGGCCGGCATTGATGTCATCAAACTCGATGGTGCAGCCGATTTTCCCGAGGCGGTTACCGCGCTAACCCGTGCGGGAATTCCTGTGTGGGCACAATTTGGGATCACACCTCAGACCGCACTGAAATACGGCATGGATTATTCCGCAGTCTCCAAGCCGGGTGTCGAGGTCCCCTCTGCTATGTCTGAACATCTGATAAATGAAGCAAAAATGCTGGAGGAGGCCGGGGCGGTCATGCTGAATTTCACTAATTCGGGGCCGGTTGTCGGTCCGGCAGTGACCGCTGCAGTTTCCATTCCCGTCATTGGTGGCCTGGGTGGTGGTCCGTGGCTGGACGGCCGGGTAAGACTTGCGAATACGGCTATTGGGTATGGCGTTAAATTCCTCGACGAGGATCGTGATACCTATGCAAATGTCTCACGCGCTATGCTGGAGGCATTCACGACGATGGTTTCCGAGGTGCGTGACGGCCAGCAGATCAAGAGTGGTTCCCCATTAAAGAAATAAACGAGGTCAACATGCCAACAACGATTATTAATGGAATTAAAACGAACTATGAAGTACATGGTGATGGCCCGCCACTGCTTATGTATTCTCCAGGTGGATTTGACGCCTCCATGGACAAATGGACTGACCTGGGTGTTTATAAAAAAATAAAACTGTTAGATCATTTACCAGAAAAATACACCTGTATAATTTTTGACAGACGAGAAACCGGGTTGTCCGGTGGTAAAGTAGAACGGATAACCTGGGACCATTACGTGGCCCAAGGCAAAGGCCTGCTGGAACACCTGGGCCATGATAAGGCCCACCTGCTGGGTGGGTGTATGGGGGTCTGCCCGGTTACGGTATTTTCAGTTAAACACCCAGAAATGGTACTTAGCCAGATCCTTTACTGGCCCGTGGGCGGTGCCAAGTTCAGGATCCGCGGGCATGACCGTTTCAATACCCATCTGGCACTGATTGAGGATAAAGGTCTGGAAGGTGTCGTCGAGCTGGCCCTTAACACTGAAGAAGGATTTGGCAAGGATCCCCGTGTGGGTCCCTGGGCCCCGGTTATCAGAAGTGATAAATCATTTGCTGAAGAATATGCAAAACTGGACGTTGAGAATTATAAATTGATTATCAAGGGAATGGGACGCACCCTGCTGGACCGGGATACCGCCCCGGGCGCGGAACCAGAGGATTTATTAAGGCTGAACGTTCCAACGTATATTGTACCGGGGAAAGACATCGCACATTCAACGGCCGCAGCAAGATTTCTGGAGGAATGCATCCCCGGTGCCGAATACTGGGACATCCCGCCGGATGAACAGACAGAAGACAACGTCCCCGAGAAATTACTGGATTTCCTTAACAGGGCTTCTGCTTAAGGGGACAGATTTAAATCTGTCCCCTTTTTATTAAATCTGTCCCCTTTTTATTTTCTAGGCAATTAAATCAAGGGTCGACGGTACAAACACTTTATCAAGTTCCACCGGTTCCCTGAGAATATGTTGTGATGCCGCTGTCTTGAACAGGTATTCCAGCATCGCCATGTTAGGTTGAATGCCATAAGGCAGTGGATCTGCGCCCATTTCATGTAACCTGAGATATAACCTGTCTATGGCGGTGGGTTCTGCAACCTGCCCACTGATCAACTGCTCCATATAGATCCGTTTTGATTCTGCAAAGGCATTGAATATTGACACTGCAACTTCGGGATATTTTTCCAGTATCTCATCACGTATTACCACCAGATGGTTGATAGGATAATGGCCGTTACGCTGAAATGCCTTTATCCCCGCTTCCTGGGGATCAGCAATGACGGACTGTATATCAGGGTGATCGGTCTTGATATTAATAGCAGCCGCCAGCTCTCCGTCCAGCAACATCTGCTGGATGTCCTCATCGGCTTTGATAGGTTTAACATTTGATGGTGGCTTGTATGCCTCTACATGCTCATCTCCTGACAGCAGCCAGTCTACCTTGTCCAGGTCTACGCCATACTCCTCCTGTAAGACCGAACGCGCCCAGACACCAGTGGTCACAGTGTATCCCCGGTTGACACCCACCTTTTCTCCTTCAAGGTCTTTAGGATCTGCAACAGGATTATTCACATTATGCAGTATCGCTCCATGGTGGAAATCCCTCACCAGAAACACCGGGATGCCGGTAAATTTAACACCGTGTTCCTTGGCACACAGGTACGTGGTCAATGCCATTTCACAGACGTCAAACTCCAGGCCACGGACCATACGCCGGAACGCGTGTACCAGCACCTGCACTTCCTCAAATTCAAGTTCAAATCCCTCAGGTTTGACCTGACCCTCTTTCAATGCCCTGTTATTGCCCTGGGTGCGGGTCACTGTTTTTAATACTGGTGATGCCATTTTTGCCCTCCAAAAATTTGAACAGGTTTGATTATCCTGTTTAAGAATTAATTAAATAACCGACCTATGTCAGGATTTTCCCATGTTCATTTATGAAACAATTTGGGAATAATTACCAAAGGGTTTATTCAGTTTGTATAATAATCATATCCTGTTGTTATAAAAACCGGAAATATTTGGATAGTTTCGTAAAATAACAGACGCCAGTAGAGAGAGAGATTGAAAATGACATACAAACATAATCAATGGCGAAACATACTTGCTGGATTAATCCTGTCGCTCGCGAGTCTAAGCAGTCATGCACATGAATACTCAAACCTGAACGAGATAATGATTGACCGGGCCAATGATTCTATTGCCAACAGTGTCCTGCAGGTTCAGTCTTTTCTCACAGAAATTTTTCGCAAAACCTACGTCCCGGATGAATGGCCGGACAGGAAACTGACCGTGTTGCGTAACGACCTTATGCACCAGAAAGAAGAGGCCAATATGAGCCTGGACTATTTTGCCGCCAATGGCGTCAATGTACAGACCCAGGAAGTACTATGGGACAATCCCCTGGCGGGGAGATCCATGGCGGCCAACCAGGCTGTGGAAACCGCCTTCAGTTTCCTGAAATATATCGTCACCCTGGAAAATCAGGACGTTTTTATCAAGGAGATCTACTCCGGTGGCCAATCAGCACACATGTATAACCTGCTAACTGCTTACCGGGAAAAAATGGCGTTGTATAAGGCCGTCTTCGATAACGTCCCGGGACCGAACCAGGTAGTCGAACCTGCTACGGGGGAAACAGTGCTTGCCGAGGTTGAGGAGACAACTACCGTCCCTTACCTGGTGGGGCTGCTACTCTTTGGAATTGTAGTGATAGGGCTAATCTTAAAAAAACAATCGCTACTTTAAGAACTATCTACACAAACCATAAGAGGATTGCGAAACTTAACACCCACAAAATTGTAACCACGGTGGTATACATGGGTCCGGACGTGGACAGGGCGGACATCCTGATTCCCAGAAACTGGCTGATATCTTCCACGGCATTAATGCTCTCCGCCCTGACATAGATACCATCATCCGGGTTTTCTCCCGCTATCAATTGCATGACCTCTGTATTGGGGATGGTATAGATCTGGCCACCGATGTCCTCAAACCCGAGAAATGTCCCGGCATCATCAAACACCGGAATCCCTTCAGGAATATCCAATGACCCTACCTGTAGAGAGATAATTTTTATATTGTTAGTACGCAGGTCTTCCAATGCCGTTTCAATTTCTCCCCTCTCCAGGGTCCGTTCACCATCCGATATTACAATCAGATATTTACGTGTCTCCTGCTCCTGATATTCTTCCGGAAGATTTTCGAATAATGGCAGAACACCCTGCAGGGCGGCACCTATATCCGATCCAGGCTGGGTCAGGATCCCGGGGGCAAGGGAATATTCGATGACTTCCCTAATCTGCGGCAGATTGCCATCCCACCCCATGATCATTTCTGATTTTGCGGTGAAGCCGGTGATGCCGACCATGACGTTTGCCCCCGAAGAATCCAGGGCATTCATAATAGGTAATAAAATTTTCTGGGCGCGTTCCAGGCGGGTACCGACATTACCATGCTCCCGCGGATCCGGCGCTGCCCCCATACTCAAAGACAGATCCGTGGTCATGGCCACCATCACGGGTGTGTCCTCAAGCATATAAGACCTGTCCATCTGTTCTATATAGGCAATGACAACAAGGGCAACGGCAATGAGCAAAAACATCAAGATAGAGACCTGGCGACTGGATTTACCTGTACTGATCATCCAGACACGTACCCAGTACAGGATAATCAGAAAAACGACTATAAATACACCAACCAGTATCATGTAATTAAACCCACATTAATTAAAACAGTGGATCCGGTGTGGAAACGGCGCCTGCTTCACCCTCTGTTAATGTCGTTGGGTCGCCTTTACCCGCACCCGGTGTAGATTCAGCTTCAGTCAGTGATAACATGTAATCAAATAAACGTTTTGACAATTCCGCATCAGAATCAGTTTGCAAGCTTTGCCGTAGATAACTGACAGCCTGAAAATAATTTTCGGGTTCAAGGCGGGTAAGAAACAGTTCCCATTGAAGCCTGCCCAAACTGTAATAAACCAGTCCCAGCATTTTATTATCATTGGAATTTGAATACATCCCGCTGAGTAGTACCCGTGCGGTACCCATTTCTCCTATTTGCGACAGATAAATTGCTCGATTGAATGTAACTGAATTCAAATAACCGGAATCTTCACGTAGATAATTCGCCGTTGGCCAAAGATACAAAGGTGGGTTTTGGATATCTGAATGTAAATCATCGTAGGGTATTGCGTAGACATCCTGTAGCCGCGACATGTCCTCAGATAGAATAGCAATGGAATCGCTGGCTTCCTGTAGCGCCTCAACAGGCGCATCTTCTTCCTGCTGCTTTTCTTTAATCATTTCCTGTATGGATTGAAATTCTGATTGCACCTGCGCCATGGTACCAACCGGCCCTTCCCTGAAATGCTCGCCCATAACTTCATAAGTTGCCTCGAAACGTGACGATATTTCAGCCAGACCTTTCAGGCTGGTAATTAATGCCTGAAACTGGTCCTGCAATCCACGTAATTGCTCACCGCGGGTTTTTTCCAGCATTAAACTGAATAGCGCTTCATTGGTCTTTTCAATCTGCGGGGTATAGCGACTATAAAATAAATGTGCCTGTATACCGGTGATTATCAGCGCTAATGATATTGCGATGACCAGATAGGAGATCTGATTTTTTCGCTTTTGTATCGCGGTGACAATGCCTGACGAGATTTTATTCTGCGTTACCTCGTCACTGGATTCAGGTGATATCTCATCACTGACTTCTACTTCATTATTCATGACAGTTATTAACTCCTTGAGCTGAACGCCGCGGTCACCAAAATAGGATGGTAGATTGTTGCAACCAGTAATATCCATACCAGCATGAGCCAACGCGCCAGTGTGAATACAGATTCCGACAGGTCTACCTGCTCATGCCTGGATTCCTCATACGCATAACTTTCCAGTTTGCCAATCTCTTCCATGGCCTGATCAAGATTACCCTGATCAAGGTTTTCAATTGTATAGGCCGTGCCAATACTTCGGGTGCTCCGTAAGAAATCCAAAGCCTGCTGTGAGACCTCTCCGGTTGAATCTGAAGTAATCCACAGCAGGTAAAATGACAGATCCAACTGCCCTAACCTGTACATTTGCTCCTGCAAATCATCGGTATTCTTCGCCTCTGCATCAGTTAATAATATGACTGCCTGTTTATTGCGACTGGGATACCGTTCAACCATGTTCAGTGCCTGTTCCAGGGCCCAGCGAATATTGGTACCGTAAGTAACATAAGGATCCATGGCCTCAAGCTGCTGCCTGAGAAAATCAAAATTTGTAGTGAACCCCGACATTAGATAAACCTGTGAATTAAAATAGGTCAGCTGAATGCGATCTTCGTTTGGGTTCAGTGACGACATAAAACGCAGCAAACTCTCTCTGGCAAGTTCGTAACGTGCCAATTCTGGAATGGTGGAAGGATCATCCACCTGGCCGGAATACAACCCTGCTTTCCTTGGAAAGGTTGTGGGGAAGTTTTCCCGCAGTAATGGGGTGTTTTCTCGCATGGACCGGGAGGTGTCCACCACAACCAGGAAATCCCTGGCAGTCTTCTCAACGACACTGGAACGGGTAGTGGTGATATCCATCATGGATATCATCAGCATGAAAACGATTATTACCCCCAAAATGAGTGGTAATCTGTCGAGGACTCCACTAAGTGGCGCAGTATCAGTTATTAAATCAATATCAGGAAAAAGTTCTCCTTTTTTCCTGAACCAGATCAATGCGAGACCGGCAACGGCAAGCAGGCCAAACAATAATGGCCACCAGTTACCTACCTGTATATTGGTAAATCCCATTCTCGTCGTTCCGCAATATATATTTTAGCAGGCCTACTGAGTAATCAAGGTGGTTAAACGGTCCAGCAGCTCATCATTTTTGCCCTCCGGGCTATGCAACACTTCAATGAACAATTCACGATATCCTGCAAGGTTACCTTTACCCTTGTGGTCATCATGCATGACTTCCTCTTCATGTTTTAACCAGTAGAACGGGTCTACCTTAAGTTCATCTACAATGTACCAGACCAGACATTTACGCAATGAATCAAGAAACTCCTTGTCATTCTGGATTTCGCCTGACTTTAACGTCGTCAAAACATCTTCCCAGCGGTTCCTGGACTTGTCTGCAACGGATTTACGTTTAAAGAAACTGAAAGGTGACATTAATATTCCTCCTAGTAAGAAAATCAGACCCCCCGCAAGCATACCTGAGTATGATTGCCTGAGATCCTGACCAGTCAAAGGGGTTGGATAAGCACCGGTAGGAAAGTAAGTTGCAAAACTGTTTAGCTCACCTTCTTCTCCCAGTGGGATGGCTGATGCGATCATTAAGTTTTCCGGCCACGGGCGAAACTGTACCGATTCTTCAGCAACATCATTGCCCGCACTATCAACTGTTGTATAACTGAGTGTAAATTCAGGTAATTCGTAAAAACGGGATCCTTTACAAAGGACTTTACCTTCTGGACAGGCCATTATTTGAAACCTGAAAACATTTGAAACCGTTGACATGCTGTCTGGCGTAGCTGGGACAGATGTAGTTGAGCTGTCCAGTAAAAATGCCCCTTGATCCGCCGGCCAGGCCTGGGTAAAAAACTCCGGTCCTGTTTCCAGGAGACGCATAGCACTGGCGTCATATTCAATTTCAATGACCATGTGCAGGACATCACCAAACTTGATGATTCGATTTTCCATATTCATGACACCGGCCCGTACAGACAGTGTCTCGTCTTTATAGACATTTGCAATTAATGGAAAATTTTGTGCATATATCCCGGAGGATGTAGCCATCAAACACACTAACAATATGATGGATTTTATCTTCATCAGGATTTTCTCCTCCTGCGTAAGCCTTTTAATTTGGCCAGTTGTGGATACACATCCCGCTCATTTCTGACAATCAAATAATCCAGACCCAGTGATCTAAAAAAGCTTTCAACTTTCAGGACACGCTGCATTTCCCGTTCATTTATTCTTTCGATTCTAGACGGTGTGAGGTATGTCAGACGTTGCTTTTGCCTCTCCGGATCCCAAAGCTTAACTGACCCCACAATATCGCTGGATAATTTAAAACTGACAATGACCGGGACAAAGTCTCCGGAAATCCTCCGCAGTACAGCACGCCATTGTTGTGGACCATGGTGACCCATGGTGTCTTCAATCCTGACAAAATCAGAAATCAGAAATACCAGATCATCCCGGTTCCCTCGTGATTTAAGACTGTATTTTCTCAGAGTATCCAGCGGGCCAAGCGAATCTCCCCAACTATGTTGACCAAGGCGCTTACTGAGTTTCTCCATCTGGGTCTTGAGATTTCGTTCGGAAAAAAACTCCCCTTCATCCCGCGTGTACAGCACGGTACGAATACTGTCACTGGCACGCCATAATGAATAGGTAAGCTGCAGCAAAGACAGATTCCTTATATTGTCTTTAGGTGGGAATGCCATGGAACCTGACATGTCACAAAGTAACACAATGGATGCCCTGACCTCGGCCTCCCATTCATTGACCCATAATTCATCCGGCGGACTGAATTTGTCAATGTTCCTGGGATTATCTTCACCGGGTTCATAAGGACGTGACCTTAAAAAACGCATGCCCTCCCCGGCCCTGCCCAGGGGGTGACGTCCCGGAAGAAACGTCAAGGACATAAGCTTGATAGGGAGTAATACCCCTAAAGCCTGCAAGCGCCGTTTATCTAGGATGGTATCGGCGGAAGACTTGTCTTCCTTAATACGCATACCCTCGCTCACTCAAGATGAGGTGAATCAGGTGTTCAATGTTTACCGGAAAGTTGGTTTCGATACGATGATTCAACATTGAATATGCCGTTGAAAAAATATCGTAAGGTAATACACGGTCACGACCATTAAACATGGCATGCGCCTTCAACAATGGTGGCCAGAAACTGGTGGCACGTGAACTTACCCCACCGCTGTGGCTGATAACTTCACGTCCGAATTCATCATCCTCATCCAGGGCATCTGCAGGATAGGAGACATCTGTCGGGCGGGTCGCCACGGTAATGGCATTCATCAAGTGGACAATGTCTTCGGTCAATTCAACGTGCGATTGCGCCATGTTTTGAATTTCTACCAGTTCTTCACGCGTGAGTACCGGTTTGAGCATGGCCAGGTTTTCTTTAAGGTGTGCTTTCGCCTCCGTGGCAATCTGGTATTCAATATGGCGTGGGGGTGAATACCAGTGAAGTTTGACCAGGAAACGCTGCTTGGCTGCAGCATCCAGTTCCCAGGTACCCTCCTGAGAGAGCGGATTCTGTGTTGCTATAACATGGAAGGGTTCAGGCAGTGGATGACTACGATCACCAATAGTCACCTGCATCTCCTGCATAGCTTCCAGTAGCGCCGACTGGGCCCTTGGGTCCGTGCGGTTTAATTCATCAAACAGCACAATATTATGGAATATCGGACCCTTTATGAGTTCGAATTTTCCGTCCTTGCCCATGATCTCAGCACCCAGCATATCTGAAGGCTTTAGCGTAGGTTGTCCTGACACACGGCCTACTGATATACCTTCCATGGAGGTAGCTAATGCCGTCGCAAGGAGAGTCTTACCTTCTCCAGGTACGGATTCTAACAACATGTGTCCTCTTGCCAGGACGGTGATGACTGTCATATCCAGGGCCGCTTCATGCCCCTTAACAACTTTGCCGAGATTGTTTCTAAGAGCCTGCGCTTTTGCAACAGCTTGATTAAAGTCCAAAGGAATTCCCCCATTAATATTATAATTTTTGGAAAACAGGAATAACCTGTAATTACAGGCCCGTGACCTAGGAGTGCTAAAAAGACTGAACCTGCTTTATAAATGATAACTTTAAAATATATAATGTAAAGTTAAAACAATCTTGATTAACTGTGCAAATAATATGCAACGCTGGCCTCATCAGATGTCATCCTCTGCTTACTATTAAAATCACTATCGAGTCAAAATCAGGAAATAGTAATCAGTTCTATTTTAGAATTCTGTTTAGCTGATTCCTACTGCATTGTTGCTGATATACCATCATTAAGGAAAAAAATTTACGGACGTTAAAATGCCTGATCCACAAACAGGACAACTATACGCATTACTCTCAGCACTCAGCTTTGCCTTTGGCAGTGTCTTTATTTCAAAGGGTGCCAAATCCAGGAAGGACAAGGGCGTTTTATTTTCTGTATTTGTCACCATGCTGTTTTCCTTCCTGGCCTGGCTTGTTCTGGAATCGGATCAGACCGAATTTGATAATTCAGAGCAATGGTTAAGCGGTATATTCTGGTTTGTCATGGCCGGGTTGTTTGCCATGGTATTCGGCCGCACATTACTCTATACATCCATTCGCTACCTGGGTGTGACCCGGGCCGGATCAGTTAAACGACTCAACCCGTTCTTCGCGGTCATCTGCGCAGCCATCTTCCTGTCTGAATCCATCTCCGGGATGGATTTATTGGGCATGGGTGCAATCGGCCTGGCATTTGGCCTGTTAATTTATGAATCCAGGTGCCGGCCCCAGATTGTCCATGAAGGGGAAACCCTGTCTCCGGCACATTATCTATGGGGCGTTGGATCTGCCCTGGCCTATGCACTGGCAAATGTATGTCGCAAATACGGACTGATGGATTTCAATGCCCCGGCATTTGGGACCTTTATCAGTGCTGCCAGTGGCTTTGCATTTTTTCTGGTGGCCGCCGTATTTTCAACTGTTTACCGGGAAAACCTTAAGACCCTGTTCAGCAACATAAACCGCTGGCTGTTTTTTTCCGGCATATTTGTCTCCATCGGCCAGATCATGGCCTTTGCCGCGCTATACCATGAAAAAATTTCTACTGTGGTCATGATCAATTCTCTGGAGATCTTTCTTGCGTCGTTTTTGTCAGTGGTTGTTTTCCGGGCTGAGATTCGACCGCAAATTACCACCTATATTGCTGCAGTATTTGCCACCATAGGTGTTATTGTGGTTGCCACATACTAGAATATTGTATCTATTGTGATTCTGATGGTCGGAATATATCAGGGGGCAATTAATTATGGTAAATTCGAATATCACGGTTGAAAATTAAATATTTCACGCTCCTTATTCAATGCAGCGAGGGCTTGAACATATGAGTACTGCAAACAGGATTAGCAAATTTTTCAGTGTCTGCATCACATGCATGATTGCATTTAATACTTATGGCTATGACGGAGATGTAGATTACACCGCTCCCTATGTGACCATTGATCCGGAAACCGGAACACTGGTCACTGTGGACCCAAAGACCCAGACCAAGACACCACATACCTCGTCTGTGGACAAAGCGGCAAATGCCACAAACACCGAAACAACAACTTCAATCACGGCAACATCAACCACGGCCAGGACAGGACAACAAGCGCCATCGGATTCTGCACTTGATTCACAAGCGACAAGATTTAACCTGGCAATAATTTCTGGTGTATTGCTGGCTGCAGTTGCCGCTGCATTTATCTACCGGAACAATAAAACAGCACCGGCAGAAACAACAAATGGCCATATGCATAACCATTAAGATATCCCGCATACACCAGACAGCGACTCAAAGGACTCAAAATGCAATTACAGATAAATAATTTTAAATACTTAAACAGACAGGGTAAAAATTATCTGAAGCTATGTTTTATTGCCTGTTTATTTATCGTTACAAAGGCAGGTATCGCCCAGGATCAAATACCCTCTGAACTAATCCATTATCCGGAATTTGTTTTTTTCAACGGCCAGATACTTACTGCTGATGCCGATAGAGACTTTACCATTGCCCAGGCCGTGGCGGTCAGGGGCAACCGTATACTCGCTGTTGGTTCCAATGCACAAATTCAAAGGATGGTGGGTCCATCTACCCGGGCCATCGATTTAAAAGGTCGCTCCGTTACCCCGGGGTTCATATATAACGATGGCGATAACTCCGTCCCCGCAGGTGATATCCTGAAAGACAGCCAGTGGCATGGGGTGACCCATCCCCATCTTGGTGGCGAGACCCTGGACCAGGCCCTTGCCACGCTGTCGTATATTGTTGAAGAAGAAAATGAGCCGGGTGAACCGCTGTTTTTCAACCTCCAGGACGCCTGGGCAAGCACGGCGAAAAATAGCTGGAACATCTCCACATTAGATGAAGTGGCTCCGGACAACCCGGTGGCCATCTACCTGGACAGCAGCTACGGCATGATGAATACCGCCATGCTTAACCTTGCTGTAGAAAAAGGATTTCCCGCCGATCACTTCCACCTGGACAGGGACGAAACGGGTAAACCAACAGGTCTGGCGGGTGCTCAACTGGTGGGTTTTGTCGGTCGGGAAGTCAGGCCCTGGCCCGTCCCCCAGTGGTTTGATGATTTTGCTATACCAGGGGCGGTTGAGACCCTGGCAAAATATGCCCGCCATGGGGTCACCCTAGCAACCGGTCACATGAGTGCCCTGACCATGACTGTTCTCAACCGTGTGTTTCATGAGCAGCCGGAGAATCTTGCAGTGAGGGTCTATCCGGGTCTGGATTTTCTCAGGCAAAACCCCAATGGCGAGATGTACCTGAAACGCATGGGCAATCTGGTGGATTTTTCCCTGGTGGATGACAGGGGTCCCATGGTGACCATCGTCGGTGCCTCCGTTGGCCCCCATTCAGGGTCGGAAGATGCCGCCGCCAGCCTGCTGTCCATACACCCCAAGAAAAATGTGATCCCAGGGATCAGTCCCAATGCCTACGGCTATAATCGATGGACGGCACAATGGTTCAGTAACCTGGGACAAAATGACCTCAATGAACTACAAAAGACCCAGACTGATTACTACAATGTCCTGCTGGCCCGGCAACATGGCTGGAATATGACCGGTATTCATAACCGCGGCAGTGAGGGGATCCGTCTGGCAATGCAAAATGTCCTGGAGGCCGAAGGCCAGGACAATTTATATGTAAAAAAACTCTGGCGACCCCAGGGGTTTGATCATAATGTACAGTGGGTCCCTGAAATATTTGAATTTTATAACCAACACCCGGAGCTTAAAGAAGTCATTCGCTTTGGTGTCAGTCTGGGCAGTACCATCAGGCAACGGGACAACCAGGCCATTGGTGTAAAAAATGTCGTCGAGGCCCAGTACGGAATGGAAGGCCTGGAACAGATGGCGCCCCTGAAGACCCTGCTGGATAACGGTATCCCTTTTCACATCGAGGGTACCGAGCCTGAGGACGATGAAGACTTCCCCACCTGGTATATACAAAAAGCGGTGACCCGAATCGATAACCAGGGCCGGGTGATTGCCCCTGAAGAAGGCCTGGACAGGGAATCCGCCTTCCTGGCATTGACCCGCTGGGCGGCCAGATTCATTGGTGCGGAGGAAGAAATGGGGTCCATCCAGCCGGGTATGTTGGCAGATATTGTGATATTTAATGGAAATTTACTGGATGAACCCATAGAGACCATTACCAACCTCAAACCGGTCATGACCCTGGTAGGTGGAAAAGTTGCCTATGAATCACCGGATTTATAGGAAATCTGCTGTAAAATCGTTATAATATGCGGGATAGTGCAGTATGTCTGGGAGCACATGCTGTACGAATCTTCGCTATAAGCAATCCTGAAAATTCAAATCAGCAACTCTGCCGCATTTTAATAGGCAGGCGATTTACAGGATTGATTTTTAAATTCAAGAAACCCTAATTGTCTTGAACAATATTTAGACAGTTGATGTAATACAAGCAGGTTAAACAGGAGTAAAGCATTATGAATAGTACGGTCGCCGATGAAGCAAAAGGCTCAGAACAAAAAGAGGAAGTGGTATGGGAAAGGTGGTCAAAAAAACGTACCTTTGTCCGTGCCCTTGAGGGTACCTATGGAGAATTAATGGAGGCATTATTCACCCAGCCTCGAATCTACCCGACTCAGGATTTAAAGTGGAAGGGTGGTCCTCAAAACTATGGTAAAAAGGTCATTAACCCCCAGGCAGTGAAAGTTGCCCAGTCCATTGAAACCCATGTGGATGTCTATTCCCCTGGTGGACACGGTCAAAAGCACGGCCATATGAACAGCGCCGTATTCTTTGTATTAAAAGGAAAGGGACACGACGTCCATGATGGAAAACGGATCGATTGGGAAGCCGGTGATGCCATGATTGTTGAGAACGGCTGTGTCCATCAACACTTTTCTGATGACCCGGATAATGAATGTATCGTCCTTATTATGAAGGCAAAACCGTTATTTTTATTTATGCACCTCATATTCCAGAAAATGGTGGAATACCCACCAACGGAACCGGTGCCAGGCCAGGAAGACTACACCCCGCCACCTTCACTTTAAGAATGAACAGATATTGAGGAATTATAAAGAATGAGTACTGATACACCATTTGTAGACGATTTAGAAAGATCACGCGCCCGTAGCGAGGTTTCTGCTGACTTTTATGCCCAGGCCCTGGAAGCCTCCAAACAGTTTCGTAAGGAATACAAAGAGCGCAAACATGCCGTCAAGTATGACGAAATGCCCATGGAACGTACGTCGGACGGATTGATCAAGCATATTATCAATGAAGGCATGAATACCACTGAGTGTTGTCTGGACATATACATGCAGTTTATTCCTGCTAACGGCGCCACCGGTACCAGCCGTCATCTCACTGAAGAAATCGCCTTTGTCATTGAAGGCACCGGTTATGACCATCACTATGATGTGAACTTTCGTTGTGAAGATGAATTTATCTGGGAATGGGCCACCACCCCGAAAAAATTCGAATGGGGACCGGGTGACTTCATCTACATCCCGCCTTACTGCGCACACAAGCGGTTTAATACCGACCCGGACAATGAGGCCAGGGTCGTGGTCATTAACAGCCGCATGATGCGGGCCATGGGATTCGACTGGTTTGACCAGTTGGAGCCTGCCGAGGGCTTTGAAGACCTTTGGGTACCACCTGAAGATTAAACACACAGTCTATGCCTGGTCCCCTAAAACTATTGACGGGGATCAGGTATCTTCATGTATCATTATCTAATTCATTATGTTGGGGCGGGATTATGTTTAAAAAATTCACGATTTTGATGCTGGTCGCAATGCTTGCTGGATGCTCACAGTCATCCAATGACGGCGATGCCGGTCAACAGGCAGCCTCCGGCGGCACTAGCGGCAACGTCTTTGCGGGTAACAACCTGAATTATATCGTTACCACCAACCCCGGTGGCGGCTATGATGCCTATGCCCGCCTGATTGGCCGCTATATGGCCGAAAAACTCGGCGCAGATAATGTGGTTATCAATAACATTCCTGGCGGTGGCCACATCGTCGGTACCAACACATTATGGAAATCCAAGGCCGACGGGCTGACGGTTGGAACATTTAATGCCGGATTGATCTACAACCAGCTGATTGGGGTCAAGACACTACAGTTCGACATTGGTAAATTCGCCTGGATAGGCAAGGCCGCTGGCGAGCCTCGTTCACTGGTGGTCTCTGAACAATGTTCGGTGCAATCCATGGAAGAACTGCTGGCCACGAATGAAACCATCAAATTCTCAGCAGCCGGTGTCGGCTCCGCTTCCTATACGGACACAAAGTTACTTGCCGAAGCATTTGATCTTCAGGTAGAGATCATTCCTGGCTTTGAAGGTAACGAAGGCGAGATGTCCATGATGCGAGGAGAAGTCTGCGGCCAGTTCGGCACCACCAGTTCCATACAACCTTTCGTCGACTCAGGCTACGGTCATTTCATCATGACCATAGGCGGAGAGGTAGAAGGTGTACCTAACGCCATGGAATACGCCACCACCGATAAGGCCAGGAGAATTGTGAGATTGATTGCCGCACTTTCTGAACTGGGTCGTGTTACAGCCGCTCCACCGGGGACGCCACCAACTGTGGTTGAGCATTTGCGTGAGGCCTATCACGCCACACTCACTGATCCGTCATTTCTGGAAGAAGCGGAAAAGCTGATGCTTCCTATCGATGCAGAATATGGTGATGATGTGACCCAACTGGTGCTTGATGCCCTAGACCAGCCACCGGAAACCGTCCAGATTATTGCTGATTCCGTCCGCGCGGAATAAGTCAGAAATCACTTCATTTAACTTCAAAGACTGATTATGGACATTGAACCGATCATCCAGGCATTAATGAATGTTGTAGCATCGCCCTATAACATGGCCATGCTGCTACTAGCGGTACCCATTGGCATGTTCTTCGGCGCCGTACCCGGCCTGGGAGGCAAACTGGGGATCGTTATGGTGATCCCCTTCGTATTCGGCATGGACCCCATCGCCGGGGCCATCTTTTTGATTGCCATGCATTCGGTGGTTCATACCGGCGGCTCGGTACCCAGTATTTTATTTGGTGTACCGGGGACCGGATCGGATGCGGCAACGGTTGTAGACGGCCTGCCCATGACCCGTAACGGCGAGGCCGGTCGTGCCATGGGTGCCTCACTGGGCGCATCGGGTATCGGTGGTGTTATTGGCGGTCTGTTCCTCATCGCCATCCTGCCGGTATTACGGCCCGTCATCCTGGCTTTCAGTCCCGCTGAATTTTTTATGCTTGCGATTTTTGGTATTACATTTATCGCCATGTTGTCCGGCGACTCACTGGTCAAAGGTCTGATGGTGGGGATGTTTGGTCTCATGCTGTCGTTCGTCAGCCTGGATCCTAATACTGGTGCAGAACGCTATACCTTCGGTCTGCTGTTCCTGTGGGATGGCATGGATATCATCACCGTCATCCTGGCCATGTTTGCTATTCCGGAGATGATCGCCCTGGGAGTTGAAGGCGGCTCTATGTCACTGGCCGGAAAGCAAAAGGCGTCTGCAGGTTACAAGGGCGTATTCAATGGTCTATACGATGTTATTCGCCATTGGGGTCTGACCATACGAACCTCAATCATGGGCGCATTTATCGGTATGATCCCGGGGCTGGGTGGCGATGCCGCCAGCTGGATCTGTTATGGGCATGCTATTCAATCCTCAAAAAACCCGGAAAAATTTGGTAAGGGTGCCGTGGAAGGGGTGATTGCCCCGGAGACCGCAAATAACTCCAAGGAAGGCGGTTCGTTATTACCCACCCTGTTCTTTGCTGTTCCCGGTTCATCCGGTATGGCCATCCTGCTGGGTGCCTTCGTCATGCTGGGCATTCAACCTGGACCTGCCATGGCACTGACCGGCATGGACATCGTCTGGACACTGATATGGGCATTAATGATCGCCAATATCTTTGCTGTATTTTTCTTCATCGCATTTGTCCCATTGTTCGGTTATCTCAGTTATGTACGTGGTAGTCTGTTGATCCCATTTGTGCTGGCCCTGACCTTCCTGGGTGCCTTCCTCGGTCACCGTTCCTGGGAGAATCTCATTGTGTTATTTGTCCTGGGTGGTTTTGCATACTTCCTGAAGAAATATGGCTGGCCGAGACCGCCATTTGTCATCGGTCTGATCCTGGGTCCCATCGCGGAGGACTCCTACCACAAGGCCTACCAGTTATGGGGGTTTGAATTCCTGCTCAGGCCCGGGGCATTAATTATGATTGTCCTGATTATCGGTAGTATCGGTTTTTATATCTGGAAATCTAAAAACCGCAAAACAGAGGACACTGTAGAACATGTCGGCTAAGTTATTCTTAAATGGAAGGATCATTACAGCATTTATCATGCTGCTGGTGTTTTCAACCATGACCATCATGGCCCTGTATTTTCCCACCAAGGCCAAGCTTATGCCATTGATGTTTGGTATTCCAGGGACACTGTTTGGCTTATTCCAGTTATTCATGGAAATCAAATATGTCATGGCAGAGGTACCAGATGAATCACCAGAGGCAATAGCAAAAGCAGGCGAGGAAAGGAAAAATGAAATCCAGATGTTCCTTTGGGTATTCCTGTTCTTTATCTTCATCACCAGTTTCGGGTTTGTCTACGCCAGCCCCTTACTGGTCTTCGGATTTCTTTATATTGCCAAAAAAGAATCCCTTAAAATTGCCATCATCGGCGGCATCTGCACCTTTGCCGTGATATATGGCGCATTTCAAAACTGGTTTGAGATCCCCCTGTTCCAGGGTCTGATGATTGAGTGGTTGAATAGTTAGCCACACTTTTTCCATAATCTTGTTATTTTCTTACACCGGACCCTGATCCGGTTTTTTCATGTTCAGATTGGCGGTATGATTCATTATCACGATTGTCTATTCCCGGGGGGAACGACCATGCACATAATGAATACACGTTCATTTTTGTTTAGTGTCATACTTTTTTTCTCTATTGCCAATACCGTCATTGCCCAGTCACCGTTACTGATAAATTATGCCGACCTGGTGCTCTATAACGGCCAGGTACTGACTGTTGATAGTAATTTCTCAGTCCATGAGGCCATTGCCGTCAGGGGTGGCAAGGTCCTGGCCCTGGGGACCAGTAATGACATGCTCACCCTGGCGGGTCCAGATACCGAGCGGGTGGATCTCAACGGCCGATCGGTGACCCCGGGCTACATATATAATGACGGCGACAATTCCGTCCCCGGTGGCGATATCTACAAGGACACCATGGTGAAGGGCTGGTTGTCTGGCAGGATACCGGGTGCGAGCCTGGAAGAACTGCTGGCGTCTCTGAACAAACTTACCGAGGAGTCCGACCCCGGCGAACCCATCTTCGTCAATATGCCCAAGGCTTCCCCGCGGGTGGCCGAGGAATGGACCGCCGATGATCTTGACGAGATTGCCCCGGCAAATCCCATGGCACTCTTTTATAATGACTCCGTGGTGGTAGTGAACCATGCCATGCTCAACGACGCCTTTGCTGCCGGCCTGCCCCAGGAACATTTCGGTGTCGTATTAAACGAAGACGGCGTCCCCACCGGTCAGTTATTTCAACAGGCGGCCGGATTTATCGGCTGGCAGGTAAGACCCTGGCCCAGTCCGGAGTATATCGACAATGCCCTGGAACAGACCGTGGCCAGCATGCTCGGTTATGCCAGCATTGGTGCTACCACGTCCACCGGGCATATGAGCGGCCTCACAATCAGTATGCTCAACG
This sequence comes from Candidatus Eutrophobius brisbanensis, assembly GCA_038131795.1. Classification (GTDB taxonomy): domain Bacteria; phylum Pseudomonadota; class Gammaproteobacteria; order Eutrophobiales; family Eutrophobiaceae; genus Eutrophobius; species Eutrophobius brisbanensis. The sequence continues at coordinate 1,776,316 of JAYPQE010000003.1, forward strand.
AACTCTATCATGACGGCAAACTGTTAATCCGTGTCTATCCCGGACATGACTTCACCCGACAGAACCCCTTTGCAGAGCAATACCTGAAACGGGTCGGCAACCTGGTGAATTTTTCCCTCACCGATCCTGAGATCGGCCCCATGGTGAAGGTCGTCGGTGCCGCTACCGGTCCGGTGGATGACGGATCCAACAGCCAGTTCGGCATGCTCACCATTGATGACAAGGCAAATATTGATTTTGAGATCGGGGGTACTGCAAAAGGACTGAATAAATGGACCGGTGAAGTCTGGACCGGCCTCACCTGGGACGACATGTCCGAGGCACAAAAGGCACAGACTGACTACAACACCATCGACCTGTTGCATCAATATGGCTGGAACATGAGCGGCAACCACAACATGGGTAGCGCTGCGCTTCGCACCAACCTGCTGGCCATCGATAACTTTGCCAAATCAGGCGTGACACCCTATTTTAAAACGCAGAAAGTTGATGCCTTTGACCACAACCTGGTCTGGCATGAATCCAACTACCCACTGCTGGATGAATATAAAGACAAGGTCGCCATGGCATTGAGTCCAGAGATCTTTGACCAGCGTGTTTCCGTCACAGGACGAGAATTACTGGAATCCCAGTACGGTGAACGCATGCACAGCATGCAGCCAGTGAAGACCCTGATTGACCGTGGCTATAACCTGCACTTTGAAGGCACCGGCCCCAGCAACCACCCGATGTGGCTGGTGGAAAGGTTTGTCACCCGTACCGATGACCATGGCAAGGTCTGGGGCGCAGATCAGGCCATAGACCGTAAGCAGGCATTGAAGATGCTCACTATCAATGCAGCGATCTTTATCAGTGAAGAAGACGAGCTGGGTACACTGGAACCCGGCAAGTGGGCAGACCTGGTAGTATTAAATGGTGATTACATGGCCGTCGCCGATGACCAGATTGATGAACTGGACATCGACCTAACCTACGTGGGCGGTAAACTGATCTACGACAAACGCCTGTGGGAAGAAGAATAATTTACTATATGCCGTCATTCCCGCGCAGAGCTTGTCCCCGCAGGTTGTAGGCGGGGACGGGAATCAAGTCCGTATAATTTAAAAAAACCGGAATGTATAATCTAAGAAAAATAGTTCTTGTATCACTGACCCTGACAATCCTTGGAACTACCTTCCCAGGCATTGCCAGTGATACCGACGCACCACCTTTTCTGATCTATGTCGACCCTGAAACCGGTAAATATACAAAGAAAAAACCGGAACACGTTGCAACGCCGGAGCAACCCCAACAAACCAGCAGCGTTACAAACACACCCAGACAAGTACCCTCACAGACAAAAATATTTCCGGTATTTATAATCGCTGGGGGGGTATTACTTGGCAGCCACCTGCTGTCACGAATATTCGCCAGCACCAATAAATCAAGCTGATCGCAAACTATGCCAGACATAAAAATTCAATGGAGCTTCTGGGTTATTTGCGTTATTGCATTAATCTGGAATTTAATGGGGTGCATCAATTTTATTATGCAAATGGACCCGGAAATGCTGGCTAACTATCCGGAAGATGCCAGGTCTCTGGTAGCAAGCAGACCAGTATGGTCTACAGTCGCTTTTGCCGTTGCCGTTTTTGGTGGAGCGGTCGGCGATATAGTATTGCTATTGAGAAAGGCGTTTGCATTTTACATTTTTATTGCTTCATTTTCAGGGGCAATCATAACGAACATTCATACCTACCAGGCAAGCAGTGATATCAATATCTGGATTGGCAGCTTTATATCTATCGTGGTCGCTATATTTTTAATCTGGTACACAAACATAGTAAAACGTAAGAACTGGATTAAATAAATACATTTAGGATATAGTTTTGGTAAAAAGCTTCAGGCACGTTTAAAGCGCAAAATACAAAATAAGGAGAGTGCATTTGAGAAATAATAAATTAAATAATGCAATCTACATATCAGCAATATTGCTAATCGCGGGTGTTTTTTTGCCTTTGGCAAGCCTGCCAGTTTATGGAGACATCACCTACAACAGGATTGCTGAAGTTGAATCTTACCTGGTGATTTTATTTGCAATAACAGCGCCAATATTGCTAATTATATCTAAACCAAAACTTTTATTTATTTCACCAACTGGGGTGTGGGTGGTTTTATTATTTCCTGCTCTTAAGGGTATGTTTAAAACAGAAGAACAAAGCGGCTTCTTTGGAGAACTGGCGAATAAGGCAACATCCGTAATGCAGGATTTTGCAGCGGACCTGTTCATGAACATCACTGACTTTAGTTGGGGTGGTTATGTGTTTTTACTAGGGTTAGTTATTTTTACTGTTAGTTGTCTTATCCGTTGTATTAAAAAGTAGACTCTATAAAAAATGCCAGATTTCACTGATAAAGTTGTCCTTGTTACGGGAGGTTCCCGGGGAATCGGCCAGGCCATCAGCCAGGCTTTTGCATCCCATGGCGCCAGGGTGGCCATTAACTACCGGACAAATGAGAACGCCGCCGAAGTGACGTTGAAGTCCCTGCATGGAGAAGGCCATATACTGGTCCAGGCAGATATCACAGAGCCGAACGAGTGTATACGCATGGTAGATGAGGTCATTAATATATATGGAAAACTGGATATCCTGATTAATAACGCCGGTGGTGGCGCGGACCATCTGATTGCAGATATTGATTTTGATCAATGGCAGGTTGCATGGAAGGCAACCCTGGATGCCAATCTCATAGGGCCAGCCAATGTGAGTTACTGCGCTGCCCGCCACATGATGAAGAATGGCGGGGGGAGGATTATAAACATCTCGTCGCGAGGTGCCTTTCGCGGGGAAGCCACCAAGCCTGCCTACGGGGCCGCCAAAGCCGGGCTAAATTCTCTGAGTCAGTCACTGGCTGTGGCCCTGGCACCTTATAATATTTTTGTGGGGGCCGTCGCCCCGGGTTTTGTGGACACCGAGCTGGCTGCAGAGAAACTCAATGGGCCTGAGGGTGAGGCGATACGTAACCAGAGTCCCCTGGGCCGCGTGGCCCGTCCGGAAGATGTGGCCCATGCGGTTTTGTTTCTTGCCTCAGACGGTGCAGAGTTTTCTACCGGGACAATAATTGATGTCAACGGTGCGTCGTATTTAAGGAGTTGATATTTTATAGCTGGATTCCCGTCCCCGCCTACAACCTGCGGGGACAAGCTCTGCGCGGGAATGACGGTTATTGAATATCACGCTATCACCTCGTCATGCCGGGCTTGACCCAGCATCCAATCTATTTGATGGCCGCGCGAAGCGCTGACATGTTTTATTAGATCCTGGCTTTCGTCAGAATGATGTCACTTAAGAACTTCGCAAACACTTCGTCATGCTGGCGCATGCCAGCATCCAGTCAACAAAACGAGCGCCTTTGGCGCACTTTTTTTACTAGATTCCGGATATTTGCTACGCAAATTACGGAATGACGGCGTAAAAGTTTACTCTACCTCGTAGGCGACTCTACCCCCTACCAGGGTCAATACTGTGGGTATCTGATCGATGGTTTCGATTGGGGCTTCCATAATATCACCATCAAATACCACCAGGTCTGCCCACTTGCCGGCCTCAATGGTACCCAGTTCATCATCGGCACTCATGAACCTGGCGGCCCAACGGGTCAATGCCAGTATGGCCTGTTCCCGGGTCAATGCCTCATGGGGCGCTACTACCCTGCCCTTACGATCAATACGGGTCACAGCGTCCTTGACGATCTTCATGGGCTTATTTCTGGGATCGGTACCTTCAATGTGAAAGGGAATACCATTGTCCACCAGGCTCTTCAGCGGTGCCATACGTTCCAGACCGTCCCAACCATACTGTAATTCGATCACATCTTCATACCCCAGGATGTCGGCATCCCGCTGACGCATGGCGGTGGCCAGGCTCACACCAAAGCGTATCTTGTCCTTTAGTTCCGCTTCATGCTGCTTGTAAAAGTCAAAGTTCTCCTGTACCCAGTCGATGTTATGGTCCAGGGCCTGTGCCCGGGAGAGCTCCGGGACATATTTCACCGGGATATTTTCCGCATCGATAATGGCCTGCATGGACAGGGCAATGCCACCACTACCCATGTTATGCACGCCGTTTACATTATAGCCATACTGCCTTGCCAACATCAGGTTGTAATATTCTGTGTCCTGCAGTTCTTCCAGTGTCAAATCTTCCGTACCCTTGCCGGTAAAAAGTTCTGCGCTCCAGCGGTCATAGCCATGGGGGTTACGGCCCAGCTCAGGAATGACATTGGACTTGGGTTCAATGGTCATCAAACTAATAGCGGCATCGGGGGCACCGGTGTGCGGTCCTACTGCCGTACCAACGATCTGCACCATGGGCCCGCGCTCATCCACCAGGGCAAAGTCCATGAGGTTACCCACCCTGGCCAGGGTGCGCACGGGAAACGGGTTCTGGCGCATGAGGTCCAGGCCCGGGTGGACCCTGATCCGCAAATCTCCATCCTTAAATAGGCGGTTTAAAATCAAAACTGTCAGTCCGGACATGTGGCCAGTGGCGGTGGTAATCCCGGCGGCCGCGTAATTGGCCATCTCTTCCCTGGCGGCATCCAGACCGTGTTCCTGTATCCATTCCGGCGGCGGAAACGGGCGAAGTTCACGGCCCACAAAACCAACCGCATTGGCACCCAGTTGACCTGTGGCTTCTCCTGCATCATTTTTAATCAGGTGAAAATGATCAGGTGGAAATCCCTCCTGGGTCATAAGCTCCAGTAACTTGCTATTGGCAATGGCATGGCAGCAGTCGGGCAATAACATGGTAGGGTTATTGGGTGACAGTTCATCCAGCCGGCTCTTGTCCCAGGTCTCCAGCATGGGTCCAGCCCACTGGTCTGAGACTTTCAGAAAAATGATCTCATTTTCATCGGCTTCATTCTCTGCAATATAAGTGATGGTCTGTTCTACCTGCTCAATGGTCTCACCGCCAATCCGTCCTTGTATGGTGCCACCCCATTGGGACTCTTTTACCAGGTCCCCACCGGGGATGGCGTTGTCGCCATCGGAATAGATAAACCCAGGGGTCACAGACTTACCTCTCAGATCGATACGCCGGGTATCAGGCCCTGCAGTGGCGAGTATATCTTCATTGCTCCCCACAGCCAGAAACTTTCCATCGCGGATGGCAATGGCCTCGGCCATGGAAAAATCATCATCAGCAGTAATGATCTTGCCATTAATTAGAACCATATCGGCATACTTTATCACCAGGGACGACTGAGCATTCGAACCCAGGGACAAGGCCAATAGACACATTGCCAAAAATGAATAATTTAAGCCGGAAATAAATCTCATAGATATGTCCTCATATTTACATTTGATAATGGGCACTGACATACAGCGCAGATCTCAGTAAGTATACAAATTTTAATACCCTTGGTAATGGCCCACTGGGACTTCCATTATTCATTCATAATAGTGGCAAAATTCAGGATTTTTTAATCAATTATGCCGGTTTAAATTGCACCCATTCATGTAATTTGACACTATATATAATCAAAATGACCCGTAAATACAGGGCAAACAAAATTTTAAATTTTTTAATGAAATAAGAATAACTATATGAAAAAAATCCTACTTGCGACCGCAATATTATTTACCCTGACAGGCTGCTCGGGACCGGAAAATGATGTGTTCCCCAGCACGGACATTGAGGTCATTATTCCCTATAACGCCGGCGGCGGATTTGATGCCTATGCCCGCTCCCTGGCCCAGTATATGCAGAAACATTTGCCCAACGATGTAAATGTCCTGCCCATCAACATGCCCGGTGCCGGTGGCAGGCGTGGTGCAGCCCATGTCTATCGCGCTGATCCAGATGGTTACACCATTGGAATATTCAATATGCCGGGGATCCTGTTACCGCAGATTCAGGGTGTGAACATTGCCTATGACGTTAATGAGCTGACCTGGCTGTCTACATTGAGTGCTGATGGTTACGGTATAACAGTTGATGATGAATCACCCATTAACACTGTAGATGATCTTAAAAACCTTGGTCGTAATGTAGTATATGGCGCCACCGGTCCTTCTTCTACCTCTTACATCGCCACCACTATCGTCAGTACTATCCTGGAAATTCCTTATGAGGTCATTACCGGCTATAAGGGAAGCGGTGAATATATACTGGGTGTCATACGTGGGGACGTCGATGCTACCTTCGCAAATTATTCCACCATACAACCTTACCTGGAATCGGGAGACGTGAAGGTGGTGGCAATGATTGGTGTGGACAGCGATGACACCAATATTAAAGATGCCGATGACCTGGGTGTACCAGAGTTATCTAATTTAAATGTGGTGAGGATGATGGCCGGACCACCGGGAATGCCGGAAGATATAAAAAATACTCTGGAAAAGGCCATGATGGATGCGCTGAATGATCCGGAATTCAAGGCATGGCTGGAATCTACGGGTAATGATGCTACCCCCATGAACAGTGTCGAGACCACAAACTCTGTCAAGGAAATGATGGTCTTTTACGACAAGTTCAAACAGTTCCTGGAGTGAGCACAGCGAACATTAAATTCGCTGCAGGACTTGAGTAAAATTTCTGAGGAAAATCTCCGAGTTAATCCATGTTTGAACTACTATTCAATGCCATTTCCGATATCGCTTCGGTAAAGACCATCCTGTTCCTGGTGATGGGAGTGATGTTCGGCCTGGTATTTGGAGTCATACCAGGTCTCGGAGGTACCACTGCCCTGGCGATCCTCATGCCCCTGACTTTCGGGATGAATGCCAAAGAGGCATTTGCCATGGTGGGTGGGATCATGGGCGCGGTGGCCATGGGTGGTGCCATCTCTGCAATATTACTCAATACACCCGGGACCGCACCCAATGCCGCCACCACCCTGGACGGCTATCCCCTGGCGAAACAGGGACGGGCCGCCGAGGCCATAGGTGCCGCGGCAACCGCCTCACCTTTAGGTGGCCTGTTCGGTGTCCTTACCCTGTTAATGGTCCTCCCAGTTGCCAAGGAATTGATTTTATTATTCGGGCCACCGGAATTTTTTCTCCTGGCTGTGTTCGGCCTGGTGACTATCGCATTATCAGATTCTTCAAACCTCCTGCGCGGGTTGATCTCTGCAGGCGTGGGACTAATGCTGGCCTTCGTGGGCTATGACACGGTCACCGGGGGTGAACGATTTACCTATGGTTCCGACTACCTGTTTGACGGCATCCCCCTGGTGCCGGCACTGGTGGGCCTGTTTGGTGTCACGGAAATGATCCATCTGTCCATCACAGGTGGCAAGGTGGCAGGAGATGCCGGCACAGTGAAATTGCACGGTGTTATGAAGGGGATAAAGGCCACATTAAGAAACTGGAAGATCGTCATTAAAGGATCACTCATCGGCACTATCATTGGTTCTATCCCAGGTGTTGGCGGTACGGTTGCCACCTTTATCGCCTATTCCACCACCAAGCGGGCAGACGATGATCCAGAATCATTTGGTACTGGCAGGATAGAAGGTGTTGTTGCGCCTGAATCTGCCAATAATGCCAAGGACAGCGGGGCGTTATTGCCCACCATTGCCTTTGGTATCCCGGGCAGTGCGGAAATGGCCGTGTTTCTTGGTATCCTGGTCCTACATGGCATGCAGCCTGGCCCTACCATGTTACTTAATAATGAGCAGGAGATTTATGTACTGATCCTTGCCCTGACCTTGAGCGCTGTATTCTCAGCCATTATTGGTATTGCCCTGGTGAAGTGGCTGGCCATGATCACTCTGGTGAAGGGCCAGATCCTGGCACCCCTGGTCATCGCTGTCAGCCTGGTGGGAACCTACGCCATTGATTCCAGGCCAGGTGACGTGGTGGTGGCGGCCGTACTGGGGATGATCGGATATCTGATGTTGCGCTTCAACTATCCCCGCCTGCCATTGGTCATTGCCCTGGTGCTGGGAGAAACCGCCGAACGCGGGTTCCTGCAGTCCATGATGATCAGCCAGGGAAGCTGGGGGGTCTTCGTGGAGTCTGTTACCTCCATCATTATGGTTTTATTGATAGTATTTACCCTGGGATGGTCATTCATCCCTAACCTGATCAGGGCCCGAAAAGAAGCAAAGGCAAAAACTGAATAATGGCCAAGACCGCAAAAAATACGTCAAGCTTTGCCCCGGTTATCTTTATCTTCTGTTTTACCGTGGGCTATATTGCCACCGGGTATATTTACCTTGACGAGGAATCGAGACATGTCCCACTGTTGACCGGGTATGTCACTATTTTCCTGTTGGCCATTGAGACCCTGAAAAGGTTGATCCCCTCTATGTCAGAGGAACCCAGGGACACCTCGGGCATTGAAGCTGTCACTGTCCCCATCAGAAGGGAAGTCATTGGCTTGGCCTATGTTGCTGGCCTGGCAGCACTGATTTATGTCTTTGGGTTTTATATTGCAACGCCAATTTATCTATTTGTAGCCATTGCCTTCCTGGGCAGCCAGTCCAAAAAAACTGCAGGGATTTCGGCGGTGATGGCCTCAGCGGTTATCTATGTGGTTTTTGAACTGATACTTGAAACCCGTTTATACCAGGGACTGTTCTTCTAACCTAATAAAACATCAGACATAAAAAAACCTGCCCACCATTGTTAATGATGGGCAGGTCGACAGATGTGACTTAATTACCGTTAACTTTTATTTCCGGCGTGTACTCTGGATCGGTATACATGACCATGTCACCTACCACTGTCATGATAGCCTTATTCAGGGGGATCTCCATGGTAGGAACTGAAAAGTAGTCCTTATCCAACACGGTAAAATCCGCCCATTTACCTGGTTCCAGACTACCGGCCAGGTCTTCTGCATAGAGCCATTCTGCAGCCTTGGTGGTAAACAACCTTAATGCAGTGGCGCGACTAACGGCCTCTTCAGGCATGACGATTTCACCTGCCTCAAGGGGTTCACTCTCATGACGGACCCTGCGATTCACAAACATGTCAAAGGCATTGAAATAGATGTCCGGTCGGGGACGGCTGTATTCCGTCTCGCCCACCACGTTTACACCTGATTCGATCAGGGTCTTGGTGGGGGACAGAAACTCCAGTCCCTCCGGTCCATAGCGCCGTACCTGTTTTAATGAAGCAGCCACGTCATTGGGTTGTAAGGGCACATAGAAATTGTAGTCCTTCATGATCTCCATGACATCAGGGATCTTGCCAACGGCCCCGCCATGGGCAAAGCCGATACGCATCTCTCGGATATCGTCCATGGACATCCTGCCTTCCACCCGGGCCTGTTCTATCCACGCCATGTGTTTGCGGAAGGCCTCACTGCCAAAAGAGTGCAGACTGAAGGGGCGCCAACCGGCCGCCATGGCCGGAATCAGTACATTGGTAATTCGGTAGGCCTGGTCGTCCCAGCACAGTTCCCTGTCCTTGAGCATCTCGGGACCAGGTAGATCGGCACCAAAGCACGCCACCTGACGTGAGTCACCCACACCGCCATCGGTAATACCCGTGGGCCAGAACCAGGGATCAACGTGTGGCGAACCCCATTGAGAACCCAGTTCGGCCACGATCAATTTATTATTGGGGTACATCACCGGACTTCGGAACATCTCATAGCCGAATCCCCAGCGTACCGGCAGGCGATGGTCTTCCCTGAGGATATCAAATACCGCCGTCATGGCAGTGCCATATTCCACACTGGAGGAGATCATGGTTAGCCCAGCAGTGTTATACAGTTTCAGGGCCTCTTTCATCAGGGTTTGGGTAAAGTCGCGGGGCATACGGGGTGGGTTGATTACCCGTTCCCAGGCACCACTCTCCTGGAACACACCACCTACAATACCGCGGTCACCTTCACGTCCCAGCTTACTCAGCCCGGTCATATCATTAGCGGCCTGAATAAAACCCGGCCACAAACGAGTGGTCTCTTCAAGTCCTTTACGGTTCATTAATATGTTACGGTGGCTGCAGTGCTGCATATGGTGTGGAAACATCTCCGCGTAACCACAGCCCTGGTCAATGTGGGCATGGAAGGAATCTTCCCTGTCTGCCTTAGCATTATCAGCGAAGAGCTGCTTGAAGGGATTATCGTTACCGGCAATTTTCGCGGCCTCTTCCACATGATGCAAGGCCTGGGGGACACCCAGGGGTTCCATACTGGCCTTACCATCAGATCCCAAAACCACCCGGACCACCAGACCTGGCTGGACAATGGCACTGGGTCCGGATCCACTGCTTAAGGTGGCAGGGTTATCAGGGATGACCTTGCTCAACTCGTCCATGGTAAATACATCGTTGTAAATAGCGTTGGTTAAGGAGCCGATGTCCGGGTAAATGGTATCTTCATTTTCCACCAGGCGGATGTGTACCCACTCGCCCTGAGTTGGTGGGTACTGGTTTAGGAACTCGGCAACGGCATCATAGGTATCCTCGGGATTGTCACTGGGCAAGAGGATGGCAGTATGCAGACCTGGAGGTAAGGAATAGGCATCACGTTCGGCTTCATTGATCCGCACCGCATTCATGGTACTTTCAGGGTGCACGTGGGTTTCGATTATGCCTGGAATGACGGTTTTGCCCTGTACGTCGATAATCCTGGTCTGGGGACCGGCAAAATTCAGCATGTACTGGTTGGATCCCACAGCGAGAATCTTTTCATCGCGGATGGCAATGGACTGGACAATGCTACCGGGGTCTGACGAGAGCAGGTCCTTATTGTCCATGGTATATATTGTACCGTTAATAACGATAGTATCAGGATAGACCACCAGTTCCTTTGGAACTGAGAGGATGTCCTGGGCAAAAACAAAAGCTTGGTTGAGTAACAGGGCCAGAAAAAATAACCCCATCACCGGTTTATTCAGGTTCAACATTTGCGAATACTCCTTCCGTTAAAATATTGTAATCAAATACCAATGGGCACACAGAATCCCGTCATCTTTTACCGTACAAGAATCATTATTATTACCTATTTGTTACTCAAAAATGAGTAAAAATCTGGTAATATTAGGATCTTCCGGATTCATCATACAACATCATTATTAGAATAATAAGCAGGAGTATCAATATGTCACGCGATAAATGGGTAGAACCAAAAGACGGCAAAAGGACAGGGTTTGGCAAGTTTAAAAAGCTGCCCCTTCCCTACGATGATTTTATGGAATCGGAAGGTATTCCAATATTCCGTGACATAGGTGTGCGCGATATCCGTGACCTGCCGTTGAAGCCCTGGAAACGTGTCGGCGGTAAAGGCACGTATATTCAGCTCTATGGCACCGAGGGTAAGTGGGGCTGCTATGCTGTTGAGGTACCGGCAGCAGGAGAATTAAACCCTGAAAAGCACATGTTTGAAAAGATTTACCTGGTCATTGAAGGACGGGGGTCCACAGAAGTCTGGCTGGAAGGCGATGAAAACCGTAAGCACGTCTTTGAATGGGGACCGGGATCGATATTTTCCATCCCCTTAAATGCCTGGCACCGTATCGTCAATGCCACCAATGACCCGGCACTGCTACAGGCCGGCACCACCGGTCCAGTAGTGGTCAATGCCCTGCAAAACATTGATTCTGTCTTTAATAACCCTTACCTGTTTAAAGAACGTTTCAGTACTGCCGAGGACTTTTACAAGGAAAATAATGAGGTGGAACCGGACCCGGTACGTGGCCTGGCCATGCGTCGCACCAACTTTGTGGCCGATGCGGTGAACTGTCACCTGCCCCTGGACAACAGGCGCTCCCCGGGCTGGCGTCGTATTGAACCCCATATGACCAACAACTCGTTCTATTACTGGATTGGTCAACACAATGGCGGGCACTATTCCACGGCCCATGCCCACACCTCGGCGGCCATCCTGTTCTGCCTGAAAGGCAAAGGTTATACCTATACCTGGCCGGAGCATATTGGTGTTAACCCCTGGAAAGACGGTAAGGAGGAATTTGTACGGCGTATGGACTATGTCCCGGGCGGGATGATAACCGCAGCACCCGGCGGGGCCCGCTGGTTTCACCAGCACTTCAGTGCATCCTCCGAACCATTGCGCCTGACCGCCTGGTTTGGTCCGCATAACCCAGGTCGTGACCCGGGCTACCCTGGCCAACCCCATACGGACTATACGGCCATGAGCATACCCGAAGGTGGTACCTCCATCCCCTACTGGATGGAAGACCCGCATATCCGTCAGGAATACGAGGCAACACTTGAGTCAGAGGGAGTCAAAACGGAAATGGACCCGGCCCTGTACGAGACACCGGAAGAGCACAAGGATTTTGTCTACCGGGGCATTTAATAATCAGCTGGCTGTTTGATACTAATGTCTATTGGTATAGTAAGGAAACATTAAATTAAAGCCTAGAAGCTGTCTCAAAATTCGAGATTTTGGTTTTAGGCGAGGCCAGAGCCTTCCAAAAAGCGGACGCCTGCATGGACGCAGGCGGTAGAGCGAAGCAGGAGCCAGAGCCGAGTTTACACGCCAGTAAATGAGCATTTGAGGAAGGCGATAACGAAGCATAAGAGCAAAAGATCAATTTTAAGATAGGTTCGAACTTTTAAGACATGGCTGACGAATTCTCATACGACACCTCGGTATTTTCCAATGTTGGAAGGACACTCAACGATGAAGCAGAGATCGAACTGCTCAGCGTGGGTGTGGATATTGGATCGTCAACGTCGCATATCGTTTTTTCAAAGATCGTCATGGAACATTTCGGCAACCGCTATTTTGTTTCCAAACGTGAGGTGTTGTTTGAATCCGGGATTTTATTGACCCCCTACGCCGAAGGGATCACCATTGATGCTGACATTCTTAATAACTTTCTGGAAGAACAATACAGGCTCGCTGATATTACCCCGGCAGACATTGACACCGGGGCCCTGATCCTCACAGGGGTGGCAGTACGCAGGCGAAACGCCCGGGCCATTGCAGAACTCTTTGCCGAGCATGCAGGAAAGTTTGTAGTAGTCAGCGCCGGTGATGCCCTTGAGACCACGTTGGTGGCCTATGGATCAGGTGCAGTGGCGCGCTCTGCCGAAGAAGACAAGTTAATAATGAATGTCGACATCGGTGGGGGCACCACCAAGGTGGCTATCTGTAAAAAGGGCGAACTGATGGACATGGCGGTGATCGATGTAGGGGCAAGGATTCTCTGTCTGGATAAAAACGGGAATGTGGAACGGATCGAACCAGCTGCCGAAAGGTATGCTGAAGAACTGGAAATCGATCTGGAACTGGGTAAACCCATGGGTGAGGAAACCATGCAGACCTTTGCCGATTGCATGGTAAAGAAACTGTTTCAGGTCATGGGGGGAGAGGACTATGATGATTATACTTCCCTGTACCTTAGACTACCGCCACTAAAACGTACAACTAAACCTGACATCATTAGCTTTTCAGGTGGCGTATCAGAATATTTCTATGACAACGAAGACAGATATTTCGGAGATCTGGGACCACTACTGGCTAAAGGGATCAAACAACAGGTAGAGGAATGGGGCCCCATAATTATCCCGCCGGTAGAAGGAATACGCGCGACGGTGGTGGGTGCCTCACAATACACCGTCCAGGTCAGTGGCAATACCATTTATGTTGAACCCAATGATACCTTGCCCCAACGAAACATCCCGGTAATCGCTCCGGCCATGCCGCTGGACAAAGATGAACTGGATAGCGCAGAGATTGCGCAAAGCATTGAAGAATCATTAAACAGGATGGAATTGACTGATAGTGACGTGCCAGCGGCAGTGTGTTTCAAATGGCAACGCTCCGCCACTTACCGGCGCCTGGACACATTCTGTAAAGGTGTGATCCAGGGTATGCGGCCCTTACTGGACAGGGGATTGCCTCTGGTACTGGTGAATAATGCCGATGTGGGCGGGCTCATTGGCCTGCATCTACATGAAGAAATCAAGCTTTCAAATCCGGTGGTTTCCATTGACGGTATCGTCCTGAATGAATTTGACTTTATCGATATCGGCGCCCTGTTCGAGGCGTCTGGTACTGTGCCTGTGGTCATTAAATCACTGGTATTCCCTGAAAATACTGCCGGCGACCAGGCCTGACTGTTTCCAGTTTAAATTTTATCAACTATTATTATTCATCTGCCGGGGGACGTTTCAAACCTGTGCCAATAAATGATTACTATACTGTGAGGCCACGATGATTCATGTAAACAATCTCAAAACCAGAACCACATTAATTATATCAATTCTATTATTGACACTACCTTTCACGGGTACAGTAGCGCAATCATATTTTCCACCCACTGACATCACCAAAGAAGACACCCGGGCCATGATCCGAAATTTCATGGCAAAGCCGGACCTTGAGACCAAAGGGGAACGCGGTTACGTGGAAGACATCCTCAGGATCAATGCGGTTGAGATGGAATGGGACATAGGCATGTCTGTTCATGAACCAGTGGACTCAACCAAGATCCCAAGGGGTGCTGATGGCAAAAAGATCGGCATCTTTCTGCTGCACGGTGGCAGTGGTGATTTTAAATCCATGCACCGGCAGGCAAACCTGCTGGCAAAAAAACTGGGATACAAGGTCATCAGCATGAGCTATCCGGGGCGCCATGCCTTCCATACTCCCAGCCGGGACTGGCCGGGACGTAATGTCACCGCCTATGATCATCACAAGTATTCCTTGGAGGTCCGTACCCCCATCTGGTTACGGGATGAATATATTACCCGGGACCAGTACGACATCATCAAGGACTACAGCCAGCGTCCACGTTATGGCATTCGCACCCTGGCCAAGGCCAAACCCGGGACAACATTTCATCACCGCATGGCCGGCTGGCCCATGGCGTTTGAGAAAGGCGGTATCGAGGCCATGAAGAAGCACTTTCCGGAAAGTGAGTATTCCATTTATGTCCACGGTCATTCCACAGGCGGGCCATTCACTATGATGCTGTCACAACGGGTCCCCAATATTCGGGGTATTCTTGCAGTGGAAAACTCATCTTTCGGCTATATCAACCGTGCCAAGCATGCCTGGGGCGGCGAGCTGGGCAAGATCGACGGCTTTGAGCGGGTCGATGAATCCATTCAACTGGAATCCAGGACTGATCCCTTTGATGAGTTATATATTCGTAGCTGGCGGGACAGTGCCAGATACAAGGGTCCGGAACTGCTGGGCCAGGAAGGACCTGAAGCCCTGATGCGCCTGCCTATGATCATGGAAGATATTCTCAAAGACTGGGGAGATGTACAGAAACGGGCGTCCTTCAAGGCGGAATATATTGTTACCCATGATATCGAACCCTCACTGATTGCCGCAGCCAAGGTCACCGCCGAACGTATGGGCCTGGGCGACGAAGAAACCCAGGAGATGATTGACCATTACATAGGGTTAAAGACAGAACTCAAGGGCAGAGGCGTCAAACCGGTACCGCCTATCATGTTCCAGATAACCGCATTCAGCCGTGATCACAGCCGGGACGTGTATGAAGAAGTCATCATCCCTCTGTTCAAGGAGATGGAACCTGCACCCAAAGTCTCCCTGACCCAGTACCCCTTTGGCACCCACGGTTACATGAACGGCGAGGTGATAGAAGGTGTGAAACTGGGTGTTGGCCCGGCCGTATTTCAACAATGGGATAATGCCATCAAGGGTGGGTATTTTCTGGAATAACAATGAGCGCCTTCGGCGCGTATGATTATAACTGGATTCTGGCATTCGCCAGAATGACGTGGAACGTTTATCTCGATTCCGACTCCGTTATGCCGGGTACTGAATTTCACCAGAATGACGAGTAACGTTTATCCCGATTTGCTCAAGCGTCAATGGCCCGGCATCCAATTAATTTAACAGTCCACGAAGTGGACGCATTACTTATTACTCATACAACGCATCTATAAACCCACTCTCATCGATCTCCCGCATCAAGCTGTCATCATAAAATTCTTCTGCCTGGTGCTCTGAGGCCGGGACATCATAAGTCTCCAGGAGCAATTGTATCCCGTTCACGGACGGATAGGGCTTCCTGGGCAAATCTTCGACATATACATACATCTGTTTTTGTATAACCGGATCAGTTACGCCATACCATTTTTCAAGGGCATGATATACCGATTCAGGACGCTGCTTCATGATAGCGATGGCCTCAATGGTGGCCATTAAAAACCGCCTGGCCATCTCACGATTGTTCCCTGTCTCCATCCATGAGGTACTGGCACTGATCCCTGAACACACGAAAGGCAGGTCCCAGTCCCGAAAACTCACCAGGGGTTTGAGTCCCAGGTTTTGGGCATAGACATGGGGGAGTTCGGCTACGATGACGGCATCGTAAAATCCTTCCGTCATTTTGTCCACGCGGTGCTCATGATTTGGGACCAGGGTAATGTCCTTACCAATCTCCCAACCCATACGTTTAGCCAGTAAATGGAATATGGAACCCGTACAACTGTTATCACCGGTAGCCGAAATTGTTGCCCCCTTAAGATCCTCTAAACTGTTGATACCTTCCCGGGCATATATCCACCAGGATAACCAGTTCCCGGTGGTACCCAGGATCACCCGGTCACCACCATCACGTATCCTACGGGTCACCTGTCCAACACCCCCACCGGTACTGAGCAGACGTTCAGTGTCGGGATCATCAATGTATTCCGGGTTTGGCATCATGCCGTCACCGGCACCCTTGGCTGCCGCATTAGGCGTCATATACAACTGTATATTCAGACCATATTTATCAAAGATACCCTCTTCCTCGGCAACGATATAGGGTAGTTTATTGGTAGAGACATCGGTTAATGGCACCAGTAGCGGTGAGTCCTGTGCCGATACCAGGTTACCTGTTGAGATAAAAACCGTTAATAGACAACCGTACAAAATGGACTTGAGTGTAGCGTGCATAATTTCCTCCCCAAAAGTCCCGGGAACCCATCCCGGGCATATTAACTGAGTATAACCATGGCTAATTGTCCCGGCAATGAGTCTTTAATACACCCGCTGAAACACTATTAATTACAACTTGTTATACCAAAGGCCTGTTCTATTTACTGATGTTTTGCACAATCTATGCATTTTGCTTCAACCAGAAATTACACTACTATTTCTCAAAGCTTAATGATTAAGGTGACATGATGAAGAGAAACACATTCCCATTTTTGATTTGCGCCATACTTCTTTCCTTTTCAGTGTGGGCACAATCTCCCTTATTAATGAATTATGCGGACATGGTCCTGTATAACGGTCAGATCCTCACAGTGGATCAGGACTTTACCATCACCGAGGCCATCGCTATCCGTGATGGCAGGGTACTGGCCACTGGCAATACCGATGACATGATGGCCCTGGCCGGACCGGACACTGAAAGGCTGGACCTTCAGGGACGGACGGTCACCCCAGGGTATATCTATAACGATGGTGATAATGCCGTGCCGGGTGGCGATATCTACAAGGACACCCTGGTGGACGGTTACCTGTCAGGACGGATCAAGGGTGAACACCTGGAGGAATTATTACAGTCTATTGATGAAGTACTGGGCCGGTCCCATAGCGGAGACCCTGTGTTCATCAATATGCCAAAGGACTATCCCCTTGAGGCCTCACACTGGACCGCAGATGATATTGATGAGATCGCACCGGAGAATCCACTGGCGCTCTTTTATACCAGCAGTGACGTCAAGGTAAACCATGCCATGCTGGAACGGGCCTTCGCGTTGGGGTTACCAAGAGATCACTTTGGTGTTAAAAAAGATGCAGATGGGGTAGCGACGGGTGAACTCTTCCACGAGGCAACGGGGTTTATCGGCTGGCAGGTAAGACCTTACCCATCCCGGGATTATATCGAGACGGCCCTGGAAGAGGCCAAGGCCTCCTTCCTAGGCTACCTCAGTTCCGGTGTCACTACCACCACCGGGCATATGAGCGGTCTGACCATCAGTATGCTCAACGAACTGTTTCAAAAGGATGAGCTGACCATGCGGGTCTATCCCGGCCATGACTTCACCCGCCAGAATCCGTTTCCGGAACAATATTTAAAGAGGATTGGTAACCTGGTGGACTTCTCCCTGTACGACCCCGAGAGCGGTCCCATGGTGAAGATTGTCGGCGCCGCACTCGCCTCCCTGGATGACGGCCCTAACAGCCCGTCCGGTATGTTAACCATACAGGCCAAGGACAAGATACTCCCGGATCTCGGGGGCACACCACATGGCTGGAACAAGTGGACCGGTGAGGCAGTGACGGGGATGTCCTGGGAGGACCTCAGCGATGAACAACGCTACATGACCGACTGGAACACCATGCGCCTGTTAAACAAGTATGGTTGGAACACCAGTGGCAACCACAATATGGGCAGTGGCGCCATGCGAGTGGTCCTGGATGCCGTGGAAAATGCCTATGCGGGCGAGATCCTGTTCGAGCAGGTCAAGCCCAATGCCTATGATCATAACGTTATCTGGCATCCGGACAATTACCCCAAGATCCTGCAGTACAACGACAAGCTGCGTTTCGCATTAAATATCGGTGAGGTGTTTGAACCCCGTGAGGTCAATGGGGTACCGGTATTACATTATGAATACGAATCCCAGCTGGATGATATCCAGCCAGTGAAAGACCTGCTGGATCTGGGGATCAATGTTCACTTTGAGGGCACCGATGGACACAACCATCCCATGAAACTCATGAAGTATGCAGTCACCAGGACAGATGATAATGGCAAGGTGATTGGCCCCGACCAGGCCATAGACCGTGCCACGGCACTACGGATGATCACCTCTTATGGGGCAAGGTTTATTGGTGAAGAATCGAACCTGGGTTCTCTGGAGCCAGGGAAATGGGCTGACTTCGCGGTGTTAGATGGTGACTACATGCAGGTTGCAGACCACGAACTTGACAAGCTTGATATTGACCTGACGTATGTAGCAGGCAAGCTGATGTACGACGCCAGTCTCTGGGAAACCGAATAATAAAAAGAGGGGGGCAATGCCCCCCCTCTTTTCACCTCACACCTAACGCCTTTCTCCTGACTTCAGACAGGTGCATGCCCCGTGCCCGGTATTTCCTTGAGGGCCTCCAGGGTACGCTCGTCTTCCTCAAAATTCACATCACGCTTGAGTAATACAGAGGCAGACCTGACCTTATGGGATTCAGGTTCCACTCCCGGTGGTGTCTGATCTTTTTCCTGCAACTTTTCAATGGCATCAAACATCATACGCCTGGCCTTCATGATGCCCTGGTCCGTCGGTGCGAGCACCTCCTGGGTACGGTCACATGTTCCACCCCAGGCGACACGTCGGCCACTGACGGGGTCCACACCCACCATACTCTCCTGCAGGGAACCGTCCTGAATGGCGATACCTTCCATACCACTGTAGGAGATACCCATTCGCTGGTGGTTGCGATTCATCAGCTAATCATTGTCTTTATTGGCCTTGGGTATATAGGTGCCAAGGACATATTCACAATGTACACCCTTGCCCTGTTCCATGTGCCAGATTTCCTGGTCAGTCAGATCACGCTCAGGTTTGTAGTCATAGCTCCAGGCATAACAGGTATCATCATTAATGGGTATCCAAAAGTGCCCATGTACCGGGTAATCACAATGCGGCGGTACCATGGTGAAGCTGGGCATCAGGAACTGGGTAATACGCCAGTAGTACTGATCGTCCTCTGCATTACGATGGGGACCGATAAAAAGACCTTCCTCCCTGTCTACCACCTTGAAGATTGGTTGCAGGTCATTGATGTTGTACTTGTTGCCTCCCGCACCCTTGAAAAATGGGTCTGAATCGACGTTGTCACCGTGCAGGAATTTAACATGACTGAAATCGATACCGCCTTCCAGCGCCTGTAACCAGTTACTGGCCTGGAAACGCTTGGAGACGAACCTGCGTGCCGATGGAATGGTTCAGAATTCATACTCCGGTTCCGGGGGTTTTTTATCGGGCGGACCCATATAGGCCCACAGCACCCCACCCTTTTCAATTAAGGGGTAAGATTTCAGTTAATTATTATTATCTGCTAAATCCCACAGCACTTCTACTGAAATGGGGCAAAATAGATACTATCAGTAGAAATTTTCATTTTGTTTACCAGAAGTGAATAGTAATATAATTTTAAGAATAAATTTTTTGCCGGGGAGAGAATCATGGCCAATCAATACACGCTTTTTGCCAGAGGGATAATGCTTGCCTGCCTGGTAGTAAATTATCCCATCACCGCACAGACCACCATTGAAGAGGACATTTTGCAAATGCTGGAGAACCCGCAACCTTACCACGCCGTCCCTGAAGCGGAATTTTTACAGCTTGGCTGGGACCTGCCGGATGACGGTATGACCGTCAAGGCCCTGGCGGACGCCGCCCCGGGCATTGCCTTTGACCCCCGGGATCTGGAAAAACTTCCAAGTGACAAACTGGGTTACAGGGTCATGTGGCATGAACACCGTTACCAGGTCTACGGCCTGGACTGGGACATTCCGGGACTACACCTGATACCCAATGACCCCCTCCCCGGTATGCCAACCCTGGTCATCATTAATGGCGGGGCCTCAAACTGGTACGAGTTTTATGTGGACTCATTAAACCGTCCCGGCATCGGCCAGTACCTGGCACAGAAGATCCCGGTGATGCTGGTGACCATTCCCGGTAACTACCGCCACGGCGGCTGGACCAATAATGTTCTTAATGAACGCATACCTGGATATGTACTGGACCGGGATGTCTCCGAGCAGGAATTAAACGCCAGGAATGCCAGTTACACCTTTAAAGTTGTCACCGAAGGTGTAAGACAATTACTGGAGGCCACTACCACCGGGCCTGTCAGTATCATCGGCCATTCCACCGGTGGTGAGATCCAATATATTCTTAAAGACTCCTCGCTTAAGGATCGCCTGGGAGATAAGATGATCGGCTGGGGTACCGGTGGCCCCGCCGGCCTTGATGCCATGCGTGAATTCCGCAGGGTCATTAAGCCCGGTGAATATCCCCATGCCTCTGAGATCAAGGCCAGGCCCTCGGAAGACTATTCCCGAGGCTATCTGGGTCCACTCAACCCCTTCTGGGACGAGAGCAAGACCCGGTATGAAATGGCCGACCACTGGCAGGACCTGGAACGACGCCGCAAACCAGACTTTAAACAACCCCTGCAGGATTATGAACATTCCAGTGCCAATTACCTAACTGACTACATCGCCGGACAAATCCGGGAAACATTGGATAACAATGAATTTGGGGTAGATACCGAGGAAGTCATCGGCGATCTGTTCACCACCATGCGTTCACCCCATACGGGATACAAACGCATGATCTGGACCACCGCCCGTCAGGACACCGGCCACTGGAACACCAATATCAGTGAGGCCAGGGAGTTACTGATTGCCAATGAGTTTCGTGAAAAAAATCCTGATGCCGATATCAGGGTAGTGATGTTCGACCTGCCCATGACCCATTACGGCCATATTGAAAAGCCCAGGCAGCTGGCAGGAGGCATCCTGGCGGCATTGAAATGGTTGTATCAATAAAAGCAATCTTAAAATTATCCTAAGGCCCTGATTTCAGGGCTTTTTTTTTATTCAATCTTACTTTTATGATATCTAAAGTGCCGCTCCCTTCGCACATTCAACTTCAATATTAATTTTGACTGTAACTTTTATATTTTTTATTAAATATAATTTTGTTGTATTTTTACATATACAGTTGAATTTATATCATTATTTAATATATATTTGCACTTATGCCTATATTTAGACATATAAGTATATATTAATTCGAATTAAATTTTTAAATCTTAGGGGATCTAATATATGAACCACTCAAAGCGAGCCTATCGAGGCTTATTATCAATCATTGGTGCCCTGGCAGCGCCGGCGTTACTGTTCCCAGTGACCCTGCATGCACAGGCACTGGAAGAAATTGTGGTGACGGCCCAGCGTCGTGAGCAGTCTATCCAGGAAGTGCCTATCTCACTGGAGGCCTATACCGGTGATATCCTGAACAAGGAAGGCTTCCGTACCATGGAAGACCTCTCCGCTTTCTCACCTTCGGTGGAGATCGACGTACGTACCCAGGACCAAGACATTGCTGTGCGCGGTATGGGCACCATCGGTAACAACCTGGGGCTGGAAGGCGCTGTCCCCATCTTCGTCGATGGCGTCCACTTCTCAAGGACCTCCATGATCATGGGGGCTTTCCTGGATCTGGAACGTATCGAGGTCCTGCGTGGCCCGCAGCCTATCGCCTTTGGCCAGAACGCCACCGCCGGTGCCTTCAGCTTGACCACCAAGAAACCCACCGCTGAGTGGGAAGGTGATGTCACCGCTGAATACGGTAACTGGGACCGCTTTTCCCTGGAAGGTGGTGTCGGTGGTCCCCTGTCTGACACCTGGGGTGTGCGCCTCGCCGCTCAGTATGACGAAGTCGGTGGTTATATCACCGATGCCATCTCCGGCGACAAGTTCCCCAATGGTAAAGAAGTGGCCGGACGCGCCACCTTCGTATGGACCCCAACGGACAACCTGCAGGCTACCGCCAAGATTGGCTGGGCCCAACGCCGCAACGAGGCAGAGGGTATCTCTGTGTGTCGTACCGAAGGCCTGGTGGAACAGACCGAGCGGGCCTACACCATCCCGGGGCAGACGGATTTCCCTGTGAGGGCCCTGCAGTTCCCGACAAACTGTGACACGGAAGGCTTCCAGCGGATCGGTATCAAAGAGGCCACCAGTCCATTTTTCCGCCCGGTTGACGGGATAAACCAGGAAGATAGCAAAGGCGGTATTGTGGACATCGCCCCCCCTTCAGCTGATGTGATGGCCAATCTCGACGCCCATGATGACATGGACGCCTTTGATTACCGTCTGGGCATTGACTATGAGTTTGATAACGGCATTACCCTGTTTGCCAACACTGGTTACCTGGACTACCAGCGGGGCTCCGCCCATGACAACTCCAGCTCCCCTGTGATTACCAATGTGCAGCATCGCGGTGAGATCTTTGACCTCTTCAGTCAGGAGATCCGCTTTGCTTCACCACGCGGTGGCCAGATTGAGTGGGAGTTCGGTGGCTTCTACCAGAAGGAGGATACGGACATCGGTAACCGCGGTGATGACAAGTATGAGACCATCACCATCCGCGCCAATACCCGCCGGCCGGCCCGTTCCCAGGATTCCTGGCAGGACAGCCGCTGGATGAGTGCCTTTGGTTCCGTGACCTTTAATTTCATGGATGACCGGGCCTCTATTGACATCGGTGCCCGTTTTACCGATATCAGCAAACACTCCCACATCCAGGGTTATGGCCATACCTGGATCTATGATGTTGACCCGGACAGTGTCGCCGTACCCAATGGTATTGATGCTGTTGGTGATGGTGTCATCTGGGGAACCGACCATGAGGACAATTGTGTCGACCGTGGTGACGGCGTCGCTAAATGTGAAGACAAATACAGAAAGATAGGCGGCATCGGTGTCGATGCCACAGGCAATGCCTATTTCGGACCGGGTAGTGGTTTACAGTCCATCATCGATTGCGGTGATGCCACAGACCCCCGTACCCAGGGTGCCCTGAACCATTGCGGCAGTTATGGCGCCGGTTACTGGACCCATGCCTACAACCCGGGCAGGACCAGCAAGTCAGGTGAGGCCCACAACGCCATAGCCGATGGACGGGGTATCCGTACCGTCCCTGAGGCCTGGGACACCATCGCACCGGTGGCCCTTGGACCGGCGGTCCATGGCCTTCGCGGCCAGACCGGTAATAACCTGGTATATGATCGCATTTATGATGACAGCAGTCTGGACCCACAGATCACCCTGCGTTACCGGCCAACGGACAACGTCTCTCTGTACGCCAAGTGGGCCCGCGCCTTCAAGGGTGGTGGTGCTGATATCTCCACCGCATCCCTGCCGGCTGACCAGGACGCCTTCCCGCTGTTGCCAGAAAAGGCAGAGAACTGGGAAGTAGGTGCCAAGGGCACCTTCCTGGACGGCGCTGCTAACTTCAACATCACGGCCTTCCAGATCACCATCAAGGACCTGCAGTTGGCCACCGGTGTGCCAGAGCAGCTGGATACCCAGAGCTCTGTTTCTACCAACGCCGGTAAGCAGCGTACCCGCGGTATCGAGTTTGATTCCCGCTGGGCCGCCACCGACCGCCTGACCCTGGGCATTGCCGGTGCCTTCATGGACGGAGTTATGGTGAGCTACCCGGGCGCCGGTTGTACCGACATTGAGTTTGAAAATGCCGACACCGGTCCGTGTATCAGTGCAGCTGAGTTTGATGCCGATCCGCAAAACAGTTATCCGGAAGGCACCATTGACCGCTCCGGCGCTGAGGCCCCCCGCACCCCGGACTACAAGATCGTTGTAGACGCGGACTGGTGGTACCCCATCACGGACAACCTGAAGTATACCTTCAGTACCCGTACCAGTTTCATCGACGGTTACATCTACAACGTTGAGGACTTCGATGAGGTGATCAAGTTTGGAAAGCGTACCATCATAAACCTGAACATTGGTATTGCTGAGATGGATGATGTCTGGAATGTCTCACTGTGGGGACGTAACATGTTGTCTGATGGCTTTACCTACTTCCCTGAGTTTTATGTGGAGAACGAAGGTCGTGTGGACAAGGAAGTATCGTCACGCCACTGGATGAGCTACGGCATACAGTTCCAGTATAACTTCAGATAAAGATGTAACGGCGATTGCCGTGACTTGAAACACGAAAGGCCCCGGAAACGGGGCCTTTTTTTTACCTGACGGATACAGCGGTATGACGGTTGCTGACTGTATTCCCCAGTATGTACTGACAATCTCTATTCACCATTAAAGCCAGACATGAACATCCCCAAAACTGTAATAACAAACTGGAAAAAAATGATGGGTATTATTCTATCCC
The DNA here is from genome assembly GCA_038131795.1 of Candidatus Eutrophobius brisbanensis. Classification (GTDB taxonomy): domain Bacteria; phylum Pseudomonadota; class Gammaproteobacteria; order Eutrophobiales; family Eutrophobiaceae; genus Eutrophobius; species Eutrophobius brisbanensis. The sequence continues at coordinate 1,801,136 of JAYPQE010000003.1, forward strand.
AGCATATGCTGTATGTATGAGCACCTTATAGTATTTACTTACCAAAAAATTCTTCCCACCTATTATTACTACAAGTCATGTAATTGACTGATTCAGATAGGTATGTTTATTCCCCGTTGCAGATGTCTATATGTCATTTATTAATTTGAATTATTTATATTGAATTATTTAACTAGTTTAAAATTTTGTTCGTAATATATTTTGTTTTATAAGTTTAATTTATAGCCCTTTTAATTCTGAATAATATTTTCAGATTATTTTTATTAAACTAGCTTTTATCAGTTCATGTCTGAAGTTATGTCATCGATATTTAGTAATGAATTGTTGCATTTAGATCTATATGTATTAATAATATGCACTTTGTTGTTTATTGATCATATAAATATATTTAGTTGTAAATATAATACTACGGGGAGATAATCGTATGAAATCATCTAAAACAGCAGGAAAAGTGGTATTTTCCACTTTACTGAGTTCTTTTATCCTGCCTTTTTTAATTACACCTCTAAATGCTTACAGTCAGGCACTGGAAGAAATTGTGGTGACGGCCCAGCGTCGTGAGCAGTCTATCCAGGAAGTGCCTATCTCACTGGAGGCCTACACCGGTGACGTTTTAAACAGGGAAGGCTTCCGTACCATGGAAGACCTCTCCGCTTTCTCACCTTCGGTGGAGATCGACGTACGTACCCAGGACCAAGACATTGCTGTGCGCGGTATGGGCACCATCGGTAACAACCTGGGGCTGGAAGGCGCTGTCCCCATCTTCGTCGATGGCGTCCACTTCTCAAGGACCTCCATGATCATGGGGGCTTTCCTGGATCTGGAACGGGTTGAGGTCCTGCGTGGCCCGCAGCCTATCGCCTTTGGCCAGAACGCCACCGCCGGTGCCTTCAGCTTGACCACCAAGAAACCCACCGCTGAGTGGGAAGGTGATGTCACCGCTGAATACGGTAACTGGGACCGCTTTTCCCTGGAAGGTGGTGTCGGTGGTCCCCTGTCTGACACCTGGGGTGTGCGCCTCGCCGCTCAGTATGACGAAGTCGGTGGTTATATCACCGATGCCATCTCCGGCGACAAGTTCCCCAATGGTAAAGAAGTGGCCGGACGCGCCACCTTCGTATGGACCCCAACGGACAACCTGCAGGCTACCGCCAAGATTGGCTGGGCCCAACGCCGCAACGAGGCAGAGGGTATCTCTGTGTGTCGTACCGAAGGCCTGGTGGAACAGACCGAGCGGGCCTACACCATCCCGGGGCAGACGGATTTCCCTGTGAGGGCCCTGCAGTTCCCGACAAACTGTGACACGGAAGGCTTCCAGCGGATCGGTATCAAAGAGGCCACCAGTCCATTTTTCCGCCCGGTTGACGGGATAAACCAGGAAGATGGCAGTGGCGGTATTGTGGACATCGCCCCCCCTTCAGCTGATGTGATGGCCAATCTCGACGCCCATGATGACATGGACGCCTTTGATTACCGTCTGGGCATTGACTATGAGTTTGATAACGGCATTACCCTGTTTGCCAATACCGGTTATATCGATTATCAACGCTCCTCTGCCCATGACAACTCCAGCTCCCCTGTGATTACCAATGTGCAGCATCGCGGTGAGATCTTTGACCTCTTCAGTCAGGAGATCCGCTTTGCTTCACCACGCGGTGGCCAGATTGAGTGGGAGTTCGGTGGCTTCTACCAGAAGGAAGACCTGGATCTGGGTAACCGCGGTGATGACAAGTATGAGACCATCACCATCCGCGCCAATACCCGCCGGCCGGCCCGTTCCCAGGATGCCTGGCAGGACACCCAGTGGATGAGTGCCTTTGCCGGTGTGACCTTTAACTTTTTAGATGACAAGGCCTCTCTGGACATTGGTGCGCGCTATAGCGACATTAGCAAGACCTCCCACATCCAGGGTTATGGCCATACCTGGATCTATGATGTTGACCCGGACAGTGTCGCCGTACCCAATGGTATTGATGCTGTTGGTGATGGTGTCATCTGGGGAACCGACCATGAGTCCAATTGTGTCGACCGTGGTGACGGCGTCGCTAAATGTGAAGACAAATACAGAAAGATAGGCGGCATCGGTGTCGATGCCACAGGCAATGCCTATTTCGGACCGGGTAGTGGTTTACAGTCCATCATCGATTGCGGTGATGCCACAGACCCCCGTACCCAGGGTGCCCTGAACCATTGCGGCAGTTATGGCGCCGGTTACTGGACCCATGCCTACAACCCGGGCAGGACCAGCAAGTCAGGTGAGGCCCACAACGCCATAGCCGATGGACGGGGTATCCGTACCGTCCCTGAGGCCTGGGACACCATCGCACCGGTGGCCCTTGGACCGGCGGTCCATGGCCTTCGCGCCCAGACCGGTAATAATCTGGTCTATGACCGTCCTTATGATGACAGCAGTCTGGACCCACAGATCACCCTGCGTTACCGGCCAACGGACAACGTCTCCCTGTACGCCAAGTGGGCCCGCGCCTTCAAGGGTGGTGGTGCTGATATCTCCACCGCATCCCTGCCGGCCGACCAGGACGCCTTCCCGCTGCTGCCAGAAAAGGCAGAGAACTGGGAAGTAGGTGCCAAGGGCACCTTCCTGGACGGCGCTGCTAACTTCAACATCACGGCCTTCCAGATCACCATCAAGGACCTGCAGTTGGCCACCGGTGTGCCAGAAGCATTAGACACCCAGAGCTCTGTTTCTACCAACGCCGGTAAGCAGCGTACCCGCGGTATCGAGTTTGATTCCCGCTGGGCCGCCACCGACCGCCTGACCCTGGGCATTGCCGGTGCCTTCATGGACGGAGTTATGGTGAGCTACCCGGGTGCTGGTTGTACCGACTTTGAGTTTGAAAATGCCGACACCGGTCCGTGTATCAGTGAAGCTGAGTTTGATGCCGATCCGGAAAACAGTTATCCGGAAGGCACCATCGACCGCTCAGGTTACAAGTCACCTCGCACCCCGGACTACAAGATCGTTGTAGACGCGGACTGGTGGTACCCCATCACGGACAATCTGAAGTATACCTTCAGTACCCGTACCAGTTTCATCGACGGTTACATCTACAACGTTGAGGACTTCGATGAGGTGATCAAGTTTGGAAAGCGTACCATCATAAACCTGAACATTGGTATTGCTGAGATGGATGATGTCTGGAATGTCTCACTGTGGGGACGTAACATGTTGTCTGATGGCTTTACCTACTTCCCTGAGTTTTATGTGGAGAACGAAGGTCGTGTGGACAAGGAAGTATCGTCACGCCACTGGATGAGCTACGGCATACAGTTCCAGTATAACTTCAGATAAAGATGTAACGGCGATTGCCGTGACTTGAAACACGAAAGGCCCCGGAAACGGGGCCTTTTTTTTGCTCAAAAATTTACTGTGAACTTACTTTTCTTCCACGCCTTTCTCACCTGCCTGAATAACTGATCCAATACCCCAATAAAAATTTTATTAATTATGTTGCTTTTGTGACTTTTTGTACTAATATTGCTTTTTTGTTGTATTTTGATCATATTTATATTTATAGTTGTATATATACTACTTTTAGGAGAAGATTGTATGAAATTAATTAAATCTGCAAGAAAAGTTGGTGTTTCTTGGCTGATCACAACGCTGATCACACCAATTTTTCTTATACCACTAACCACTCACGGCCAAGCACTGGAAGAGATTGTGGTCACAGCCCAGCGTCGTGAGCAGTCTATCCAGGAAGTGCCTATCTCACTGGAGGCCTACACCGGTGACGTTTTAAACAGGGAAGGCTTCCGTACCATGGAAGACCTCTCCGCTTTCTCACCTTCGGTGGAGATCGACGTACGTACCCAGGACCAAGACATTGCTGTGCGCGGTATGGGCACCATCGGTAACAACCTGGGGCTGGAAGGCGCTGTCCCCATCTTCGTCGATGGCGTCCACTTCTCAAGGACCTCCATGATCATGGGGGCTTTCCTGGATCTGGAACGGGTTGAGGTCCTGCGTGGCCCGCAGCCTATCGCCTTTGGCCAGAACGCCACCGCCGGTGCCTTCAGCTTGACCACCAAGAAACCCACCGCTGAGTGGGAAGGTGATGTCACCGCTGAATACGGTAACTGGGACCGCTTTTCCCTGGAAGGTGGTGTCGGTGGTCCCCTGTCTGACACCTGGGGTGTGCGCCTCGCCGCTCAGTATGACGAAGTCGGTGGTTATATCACCGATGCCATCTCCGGCGACAAGTTCCCCAATGGTAAAGAAGTGGCCGGACGCGCCACCTTCGTATGGACCCCAACGGACAACCTGCAGGCTACCGCCAAGATTGGCTGGGCCCAACGCCGCAACGAGGCAGAGGGTATCTCTGTGTCGTACCGAAGGCCTGGTGGAACAGACCGAGCGGGCCTACACCATCCCGGGGCAGACGGATTTCCCTGTGAGGGCCCTGCAGTTCCCGACAAACTGTGACACGGAAGGCTTTCAGCGAATCGGTATCAAAGAGGCCACCAGTCCATTTTTCCGCCCGGTTGACGGGATAAACCAGGAAGATGGCAGTGGCGGTATTGTGGACATCGCCCCCCCTTCAGCTGATGTGATGGCCAATCTCGACGCCCATGATGACATGGACGCCTTTGATTACCGTCTGGGCATTGACTATGAGTTTGATAACGGCATTACCCTGTTTGCCAATACCGGTTATATCGATTATCAACGCTCCTCTGCCCATGACAACTCCAGCTCCCCTGTGATTACCAATGTGCAGCATCGCGGTGAGATCTTTGACCTCTTCAGTCAGGAGATCCGCTTTGCTTCACCACGCGGTGGCCAGATTGAGTGGGAGTTCGGTGGCTTCTACCAGAAGGAAGACCTGGATCTGGGTAACCGCGGTGATGACAAGTATGAGACCATCACCATCCGCGCCAATACCCGCCGGCCGGCCCGTTCCCAGGATGCCTGGCAGGACACCCAGTGGATGAGTGCCTTTGCCGGTGTGACCTTTAACTTTTTAGATGACAAGGCCTCTCTGGACATTGGTGCGCGCTATAGCGACATTAGCAAGACCTCCCACATCCAGGGTTATGGCCATACCTGGATCTATGATGTTGACCCGGACAGTGTCGCCGTACCCAATGGTATTGATGCTGTTGGTGATGGTGTCATCTGGGGAACCGACCATGAGTCCAATTGTGTCGACCGTGGTGACGGCGTCGCTAAATGTGAAGACAAATACAGAAAGATAGGCGGCATCGGTGTCGATCCCGCAGGTGGTGCGTATTTTGGTCCCGGTAGTGGTTTACAGTCCATCATTGATTGCGGTGATGCCACAGACCCCCGTACCCAGGGTGCCCTGAACCATTGCGGCAGTTATGGCGCCGGTTACTGGACCCATGCCTATAACCCTGGCAGAATCGGCAGATCCGGTGAAGAACATAACGCCATACTAGATGGCCGCGGTATCCGTACCGTCCCTGAGGCCTGGGACACCATCGCACCGGTGGCCCTGGGGCCAGCGGTGTGGGGTATTCGAGCCCAAACCGGTAACAACCTGCTATACGACCGTCCTTATGATGACAGCAGTCTGGACCCACAGATCACCCTGCGTTACCGGCCAACGGACAACGTCTCTCTGTACGCCAAGTGGGCCCGCGCCTTCAAGGGTGGTGGTGCTGATATCTCCACCGCATCCCTGCCGGCCGACCAGGACGCCTTCCCGCTGCTGCCAGAAAAGGCAGAGAACTGGGAAGTAGGTGCCAAGGGCACCTTCCTGGACGGCGCTGCTAACTTCAACATCACGGCCTTCCAGATCACCATCAAGGACCTGCAGTTGGCCACCGGTGTGCCAGAAGCATTAGATACCCAGAGCTCTGTTTCCACCAACGCCGGTAAGCAGCGTACCCGCGGTATCGAGTTTGATTCCCGCTGGGCCGTCACCGACCGCCTGACCCTGGGCATTGCCGGTGCCTTCATGGACGGAGTTATGGTGAGCTACCCGGGCGCCGGTTGTACCGACTTTGAGTTTGAAAATGCCGACACCGGTCCGTGTATCAGTGAAGCTGAGTTTGATGCCGATCCGGAAAACAGTTATCCGGAAGGCACCATCGACCGCTCAGGTTACAAGTCACCCCGCACCCCGGACTACAAGATCGTTGTAGACGCGGACTGGTGGTACCCCATCACGGACAACCTGAAGTATACCTTCAGTACCCGTACCAGTTTCATCGACGGTTACATCTACAACGTTGAGGACTTCGATGAGGTGATCAAGTTTGGAAAGCGTACCATCATAAACCTGAACATTGGTATTGCTGAGATGGATGATGTCTGGAATGTCTCACTGTGGGGACGTAACATGTTGTCTGATGGCTTTACCTACTTCCCTGAGTTTTATGTGGAGAACGAAGGTCGTGTGGACAAGGAAGTATCGTCACGCCACTGGATGAGCTACGGCATACAGTTCCAGTATAACTTCAGATAAAGATGTAACGGCGATTGCCGTGACTTGAAACACGAAAGGCCCCGGAAACGGGGCCTTTTTTTATGTCTGTTATAATGGCTAATGCGATCCTTACTTAGGTGCAATAATGAGCGACCTCTGGTCGCATATATTTAACTGGATACTGGCATTCGCCAGTATGACGTGGTCAAGTAGATATTTTTACAAAGGATGAGGCTTTGACTCACTGTATTGCAGATCAAGATCTGGAATCCCTGAGATTAATAACATGTCATGCTGGCGCATGCCAGCATCCAGTCATATGAATTATTATCCAAAGGATGATACATTTATAAAACTGGATTCCGGATAAGCCCATTGGGCTTTCCGAAATGACGTAGTTAAGCGACTGAATCTTCTCATCGTCATTCCCGCGTAGGCGGGAATCCATAACTAGAAAAATTTCAAAAAACTGATAAATAAAATGGGGGAGCATTATGCTCTTAATCAATAACGAAGTGGTACAAAAGGTCCTCACCATGGGGGACACCATCGATGTACTGGAAGATGCCTATACCCAGCATGTGAAACGAGAGTCTGTCTGCCGTCCGCGAATTGATATCCACATCCCCACTGAAGACCCGAAAAAGGTCTACCGCTGGGGATCCATGGAAGGTGGTTCCATGCACAACTATTTTGCCATCCGCATCAAGTCTGACATCCTCTATGAAACAGAGTACCAGGGTGCCATTACCCAGGAAAAATATTGCCGCGAGCCAGGGACCTTTTGTGGATTTATCGTACTAATGAGTGTGAATAACGGTGAACCCCTCGCCATTATCAATGATGGCGAACTGCAGCACATGCGTGTGGGGGCAGATGGCGGACTGGGGGTCAAATATGCGGCCCGTAAAGATGCCCGAATTATAGGGATGCTGGGTTCCGGTGGCATGTCCCGATCTCACATTGCGGCCTATATGCATGTCATGCCGGGACTGGAACGGCTACAGGTCTACAGTCCCACCCGTGCCAACTGCGAGGCCTATGCCAATGAAGTCCGCGAAAAATATGACCTGGAAGTAGTAGTATGTGACAAACCTGAAAATATTTACAAGGATGCAGACATCGTTGCTGCGCTGACAGATAGTGCGGTACCAGTAATTAATCCTGACCTGATAAAACCGGGCGACCATGTCATCAACATTGGTGGCGGTGGCTATATCGGCGGCGGCGGGACTCCGGGTAATACCTTGCTGGATCGGATTAACCTGTACTTACGGTTTGGTGATGCCCCTGCACCCTGGGGACGACCTGAATTTGGTGTATCAGATGAATTTTTGACCTATGCCGCAGAGCCTGAATCCATGCACGAACTGAAACACAAACACATTGGCAAAAAAGGACACGGTAGATTACCCGTGGACAATACCGTGACCTTTGAAGACATTATTACAAAGGGACTTTCCTCTGCCAGGACCAGTGATGACCAGATCTCTTATTCCGAGCGCGGCAACCTGCAGGGCCAGCAATTCTGGTCAGTGGCAGGGGTGGCCTATGAAAAGGCAAAGGCACAGGGGCTGGGCCAGGAGATCCCCACGGAGTGGTTCTTGCAGGATATTAGGAACTGATAGTGAGGAGTAATGAGTCAGGAGTGAGGAGATGAATGTTGCAACATCTTATATTTTAGACTCCTAACTCCTCATACCTCTCTCCTCACTTGTTAATTAAATAATCCCTGGCAGCCAGCGCTTGACGCGTTTGCGGTAATCCTCATACTCATCTCCAAACAACTCCACCAGTCTTTCCTCGTCCATACGCACTCTGGGTTGATACCAGATCAAAGTGAAAACCAGCAGCAGGACCGCTGTAACTGACTGAATTGTAATAGCAATTCCGGTGATGTAGATAAAATGCCCCAGGTACATGGGGTTGCGTGTCCAGGCATAGATCCCGGTGGTCACCAGGGCCTCAGGGGGATTCTTGAGACCCGGGCCGCCTCTACCTATGCGGTTTCTGTACCGGCCTGAGAACTTGAATTGCAGGTAGCCCCACAACAACAGCAATACACCCCAGGGTACAAACTGCAGCTTACCCTGGCGGACAACCAACTCTATTATCAAAATAACGATAGGATAAAGAATAAAGGTGCGGTTTGAATTACTGCTGAACCATTTTACAACGGGGTTTTTCTTTGCCGCTTTTTCATTCATATAGTTTCTAGTTATCCTGCTCAGAATGTAAACGTTCAAAACGTTTGTTATCGTCCGAGACGTCCTTGAAGACCAGGGACTTGATCATCACCGGCACGGTATTGGAAGGCTCACGCATACGACCAAGGTCGATATAGTCAAAATTCCACAAGGCTACACCATCAATGACCATAATTTGATTATTAATGTTCAAGTCCTCTTGCAGGGTACGCCCCAGGTTGAGTGCAATGTCTGCGTCGAGGATGATAAATAATGGCTTACCCCGCTCTATCCTTTCGGCAAGGCCTTTATTGATAGCATCAGCCAGGGCACGGACACGCCTGTAATCCGGGTGTCCTTCCCAATGGAATGAATGCACCAGGTCCTGCTCGCAACCTACCAGGTCAAAATTCTGCATGGTCCTGCTGATTTCATCTGCCAGGTCATTTGCATCAAACGATTCTGTAAATTGATATGCAGTATGGACAACCTGCAGGTTACGGCGGGGTAACAGTTCAGAATGGTCACTGATGAAACCGGTATTACCGCTGAGTTGAGTGGAATATTCCGAGGCCCCAAGTACCGTGGCACGGATCCCCTGGCTGTCTTCATTAATTTTCCAGGTCATCTTACCTTCGGCAAAACTCTCACGTATGGCCTTACCCAGGTATGGCCCAAGGTCGCCAAAGTCGCGGGGTTCGCGCTCATAGATAAATTCAGAGACCCCGCCGGAAAAAACCACGCTGTCAATATCGGCAAAGTTTTCAACAGAATCAGTCAAATATAAATTTTTTGTATGTTCAGACAGGGTCTTATCGGTGAGGGCATGTATGAGATCATCGGTCATTGATCTGGCGATGGTCATAAAGTCATCTCCTGAAAGTTTGTCACCCAGCTTTAATGTCAGGCCGGCACGCTTTGCATGTGACTGCCCGGCCGGTTCCATCCTCACCAGGACACCTGATTCATCAACAGCAAGCAGGCGACCGCCAATATGTAATGCGGCAGTGACCTGAACAATGCCTTTATCAATGATACTTAACTTGGTGGTCCCACCACCGATATCGATATTGAGGATACGCTGGTTTTCATCGTGTGACTTTTCAACCGCACCGGACCCATGGGCAGCCAGCATGGCCTCCATGTGATGGCCTGCCGCCACACAGACCAGCTCTCCACATTTTTCTGATAATATTTGCCCGATACGTTCCGAATTTGACCGCCGCAATGCCTCTCCGGTGAGGATCACCACGCCAGTATCTATATCATTGGGATGTATCTTTGCCTCGTTATAGGCATTGTCTACGATCTCCCCCAGGGCGCGGGCGTCGATCAGGGTCTCGCTTTCATAGGGTGTGAGACTGACCGGCGATTCATACCAGGTCTCCCGGGAGACCACCAGGTAACGGCTGGATAGATCCACCGATTGACGCTTTAAATGCAGATGTGAAAACAGGATCTGGGTACCAGCCGAACCGATATCAATACCCACACTGGTAAGGGTGACATTTTCCCGCTGCCAGAGCGGATGGTCCTCAATATTACCTTCAAAGTCAGGGCCTACATAATAACCATCATGGGTATGGCCCGGGTCTGGATTATAGTAATGGGTATGTTCTTCGTCGGTATCGTGGGTCATTTTTGTAACTTCACTTTGAATAATCTTTCCATGTTTAATTGTTGTTATTTTAGCTTTTTTTTATTGTGAAGTGTAAGGGGTTAGGAGTGAGGAGATATATTCTTTATACCTCACACCTCACGATTTTATTGCACTTCTCACCCCACCAAAAATTTGACAAATATGCTTCACATCGGTAGAAAGTATTTGATGTAGAAGACGTGTTTCACCCCGTCATACTAATAAAAAATAACTTACATTCCCATATTTAATCAGTAGAGGTTCTGCAAATGTTAATTATTAATAATGACCTGGTTGCCCAGGCCCTTACCATGGACATGTGCATAGACGCACAAGACAAGGCATTCAAAAAACTCCCTATCGGAGGCGCAATACACCGCCCCAGGATAGACATGTACTTCCCCTGTCAGCGTGATGACGGGTACTTCCGCTGGGGCAGTATGGAAGGTGCCAATGATGGGTATTTTGCCATTCGCATGAAATCGGACATTATCCACTGGCCAAAAGATGAAAACGGCAACTGGACGGAAAAAAAATACTGCCGTGAACCGGGGACTTACTGTGGCCTGATCCTGTTAATCTCAACGGAAAATGCAGAGCCATTGGCGTTTATCAATGACGGCAACCTGCAGCATATGCGCGTCGGTGGCGGGGCCGGACTGGGGGTAAAATACCTCTCCCGGGAAGACAGTCATGTGGTTGGTATGCTGGGTTCCGGCGGTATGGCCAGGACCTTCCTAGAGGCATTTACCTGTGTCAGGGACATTCAACAATGCCGGGTCTATTCACCGACAGCGGCAAACCGCGAGGCCTATGCGGAAGAGATGGCAGACAAACTCGGCATTGAAGTGGTTGCAGTTAACTCGGCCAAAGAGGCCGTTGCTGGCTGTGACATCCTGTCCTCATGTACCGATTCCATGCAGCCGGTCTACGATGGTGACTGGCTGGAACCTGGCATGCATGTCACCAATCTGGGTAGACGGGAGATGCCAGACTCGGTGATCAACAAGTTTGACGTGGTCATTCGCCAGGGTACCGCCGGGCTGCAAATGAAGATGACCGAGCGCTTCCAGGCCGAACGGGGCCTGTCACCGGCTGCCTTCATTGGTGGTACCGAGGAGGAAATGCAGCGGATACCTGAAAAAAATCCCCAACCCGGTTTTGGTGGCGATGACCCTGATTTCAAAGACAGAGGCAAAGGCAGTGACAAGCCAGACTTCGCAGATCTCATCTCTGGCAAGGCCCAGGGTAGGACCAGTTCCGAGCAAATTACCTTCTATCGAAATGTGGGGAATCAGGGTCTGCAATTCTCCGCTGTAGGCGGGGTAGTTTATGAAAAAATTAAGGAAATGGGTCTCGGACAGGATATTCCTACAGACTGGTTTTTACAGGATATTCGTGACTGATTTTAACCTAATAATCTAGTCCATTGGCGCTTTTACGTGTATCATTTTATCCCCTATGTGATTGAAAAAAATTGCATTTTGGGCTGATGTATAAACACAATTAATGGCATGAAGGTACCAATTAAATGAATAAAAAAGTCATCACTGCACTATCAGTTTTTGGTGGATTACTGGTAATCATCATTGTCGCTGGACTGCTGGTTAATAAACCTGCCCAACAGGGCAGCACTGCTAGTTCACCAGATGAGGTCACGGACACCAATGCGGCATCCGCGTTTTATGATGGCAAAGTCATAAAATGGATTATCCCATACAGCCCGGGTGGCGGTTATGATGAATATGTCAGGCTGATAGCCCCCTTTATGGAAAAGTACACTGGGGCCAGGGTAGATGTTCATAATCTGCCGGGGGCCGGGGGCATGCGTGGTGTTAATGAACTATATGCCTCACCCAACAATGGTCTTAATATCGGCATCATCAATGGCAGTGCCCTGATCACCAGCCAGTTGGCCGGTATCAAGGGGGCTGAATATGAACTAGACAAGTTCGAGTATATTGGCCGCATCATCGCCGATCCCCGTGTCCTGGTGCTGTCTAACAAGAGCAGTATCAAAGTATTTGAAGATATCCTGAATTCACAGGAAGTGGTGAAGATCGGCGCAACCGGCCTGGGTGGCAGTACCTATGTGGATGCGGTGATCGCCAAAGAGGCATTCAATATGAATGTGGAGATTATCCATGGGTTTGACAGTTCACCGGTTGTCAGGCAATCCATGTTACGGGGCAATATTGCCGGTACCTGGGGTTCCTGGGGAAGTGCCGAGGACGGTGTGGAATCAGGGATGGAGTTTGTATTAATCCAGAGTGGTAGAGAGCGACTTGCAGACCTGGCCGATGTCCCCACGGTGTTTGAGTATGCTGATAAGACCTCTAACCCTGATCGTACCACTGCAATCCTGACTGCCTGGGACGCCCTCATCCAGGTAGGCCGTTCCGTTGCAGCACCCCCGGGTACGGCAGCAGACAGGATCGTCTTCCTGAGAGAGGCATTCAATAAATCGCTGCATGATCCGGAATTGTTACAAAGGGCGGAACAGGCAGGGCGACCTTTCGATTATGCGACCGGTGAGGACATGACAGAGATCACCCTCAATGCCACCAAGATGCCGCCGGAAATTGAAGAGCTGTTTATCAAGGCCATACAAGGCCAACTCTAAACAGACGCATTTATTACACACTAAAACTTTAACCTAATTAGTTAACGGGAAATCACTATATGGGCATTTTAGAAGGACTGGTCATAGGTTTTTTTGATTCAATCAGCCCCTCCGTATTACCTTACTTATTCATTGGTTCACTGTTTGGGCTGGTAGTGGGTGTCATTCCAGGCCTGAGTGGACATTTTGCCATTGCCATGGCTATACCTTTTTTATACACCATGGAACCTGCAACAGGCATTGCCTTTCTACTGGCCGCCCATGCCGCAGTTGCCCAGGGTGGTGGACTGACATCCATCCTCTTCAGTACACCTGGCACCGGGCAGAATGCCGCGACCCTGCTGGATGGACCGCCCATGCGTAATAATGGTCAGGCAGGGGTCGCAGTAGGTGCGGCCATGACTGCCTGTCTGCTGGGCGCCACTTTCGGGTCTGCTACCCTCGCCGCCTTGCTGCCGGCATTACAACAGGTGGTCTTATTATTCGGCCCACCTGAGATCTTCGTCCTGGTGATCCTGGCGTTGACCTTTGTTGCCGCCCTGGAAGAAGGTGACCTGGTCAAAAGCATCATGTCTGCCCTGGGCGGATTGCTGTTCGCCATGGTGGGGATGGACAATGTCACCAATCAGGAACGATTTACCTTTGGCCTGCTGGAACTTCGAGATGGGCTTGAGCTGGTGCCGGTGATCCTGGGGCTGTTTGCCGTAGCAGAGATGTTTGATCTTTGGATTAAAGGTGGGTCGTTGGTGGGCGAGGCCAAAGACAGTAATCTATCCGCGCGGGAGACACAAAGGCAGATTTTCCAGGGCATGAAGGAGACCTTTAAACGCATATGGCTGGTGATTCGCTGCAGCGCCATTGGCACATCAATGGGTTTAATTCCAGGCCTGGGCAGTGCCCCTGCGGCCTTTGTGGCCTACGGCCATGCCAAGCAATCTTCCAAGACAAAAGAGACCTTCGGTCAGGGTAATGTGGAAGGGGTCATTGGCCCTGAATCAGCCAATAACGCTGTTGAAGGCGGCGCCCTGGCATCTACCGTGGCCTTCGGCATACCCGGTAGTTCATCCATGGCCATTCTACTAGCGGGACTCTTTATCCTGGGTGTGGAAACCGGTCCCAAGATGCTCACTGATCATGTGGATTATGTATTCATAATGATCTTTACCATTATCTTTGGAAATCTAATCGGCACCATCCTTGGGATGTTTCTGGTCAATCCCCTGACCCGTGCCTCTGCACTGAGATCCAGTCTGCTGGTACCGGTATTGATCTGCATTATTTTTACCGGGGCCTATGCCGTGAATAACTCATGGTTTGATATTGGTATCGCCATCGTATTCGGCATCCTGGGCTACCTGATGAAGGAATTAAAGTATTCCAGGGCGGCCATGTTGATCGGGTTTGTTCTTGGGTTCGCCATTGAAAAGAACCTTTATCTTGCGGTTCAATTATCCGGACCATATTTTATATTCGACCCGGTGCCATTAACCCTGTCAATCATAACGCTTGGCTTCCTGGGATATAACATCTGGACCATTATCCGAGACAAGAAAGCAAAGCAACAGAACACATAACGATATTGACCATGTCTAAAAATAAGAAAACACTTGAGATTTGTTTTACCCTTTTCATCACGCTGTTGATTGTGGGTGCGTTTATTTCAGCACTGACCTATGACTTCGTATCTGCCAGGGCCCCACTTGTCATCCTTGTGCCATTATTGATCCTCAACGGCTTCCAGTTGAAAAAGGCCTGGAAAGAGGCCCACGATGTGGATGTCATGGGCGATCTGAAACAGACCCTGGGACTGCATAACAAGGAATTTAATGGCATTGCCAGTTTTTTTGGCTGGATGATATTCCTGTTGGTCCTGATATTTGTAACAGGACACTACGTGGGCATGGCCGTGTTCATGTTTTTCCTGATGAACCTGATATCAGAAGAAGAGTTACCTATTTCTATCATTGTATCTGTGGTGGTTACACTGGTCATTTATTTACTGTTTGAACACCTGTTCAACATCGAGTTATATCGTGGCCTGGTTTACCGGATCTGGATGGGCTATGGATTTTAATTTTTCGTCATTCCGGAACTGTTACTCACTCTCGACCCAATAATGTATGCCTCCGGCACAATTCATTTCATTGGATTCCGGCTCTTCGGCCGGAATGACGACTTTTAGTATTGCACTGGTCCTTAACCCTATCATGCCAGGCCCAACTTGCCATCTATTGATCTAAATTACTGCGTGATATGATGAGTTTCTTTACTGAACCTACTGAAGTATATACCCTCCAGGGCAAAGGGATGACGAAATAATAAACCCCGTCATTCCGGGCTGAACCCGAAATCCAGTCAATTTAATACGCGCCTCAGGCGCACCTTAATTAGGTAAAATTTTTCTGAACAGCGTTAGTCCAAGTATTCAGGGTAGGTCTTCACGCCACTGTTGTCCATGATCTCCATGAGCTTCATGGGCAGGCGTTCATGCCGGATTTCCTGTTCCAGCTCATCAAATACTTCGTTTAATGATGGGATATGGGCCGGGATCTTTTTATAAACTGTCAGAAGGTGATACCCAAACTCTGATTTAACCGGGCCTTCAAGTTCGTTCAGACTGGCAGCAAATGCGGCTCGCTCAAAATCGGACCGGGCTATCTGCCCTTCCCTTGAGAAACACCCCATGTCGCCTCCCTGCTGGGCAGTCTTACTATCAGTACTATGCTGTCTTGCCGCCTCCATAAAATCAGCGCCGTTCTCCAACTCAGCTTTCAATTGGTTGGCAGTGGCTTCTTCATCCACCACAATCTGCCTTAGACAAATCTGCTCGGGGCGTTTGATTTCATCCTGGATATCATGGTGTAACACCACCACATCTCCGGGTCGGACCACTATTTCCTCCAGCAACTGCTCGGAAAGGTTTGCCACTAACTGTTTATCTCTCATTATGGCCAGCAGCCTGGTATCGTCCAGAGGTTCAGTCATAGTACTATCAGACAATATCTTCTCTCGCATCTCTGCGGTCTGCGCCAGTACCGCAGTATCATCAACGTTGATATTCCTGTTAATGGCCTCCTGTACCATGGCCAGTTCATTGGCACGTTGCCCTAAATACTGACTGCGAAGACGTTGAATCACACTATCATCCTGATTACCTAAGGCGATGCCCTGGGATGCCGCAAGCATGCGTACCGCCACATCAAATGTGGCGTCAAATTCCAACAGACTGACCTTTTGCTCACCCAGTTCTATAAGAACGGGGTCAGCGGATTGTGCGTATACATTTATCTGTATGCTTAAAACCAAACACAGGTATAGCATCATGTTGAGTTTACTAGCTCCTGTCTTGAACATAATTGAATCCTTATCTATTTTAGTATGTATTTTAATTATGATTAACGTTCAACGGGGTTACAGTCCGGGTCCTTGTAGCGGGTCTCACCTGCCAGTATGGTCATAAGTACCTTATTGGTTTAGCCTGCTTTCGTTTTAAGTTAAGATATAACTACAAATTAATCATAACTTTATCAATAAAAACCGGTATTTGCATACTGATTCAAGGTCTTGATCCTCTGTTTTTGCAACATTTAAATTCAGGGCTAATATCAAGATTTAAATTTCAATATGGATATACAATAAACAGATATGTCACATCAGGAGAACACAAATGAAAGGCTTTTTATATCAGGTTTTCACGGTTACATTAGGACTATTTTTCCTGATGAACAACATTCAGGCCCAGGGAATGAATAACCTCCCCCTGGTCAAGATCATCGCCACCGGGGGCACCATTGCCAATACTGCCCAGGGTCGGTTGAGTGTGGATGAAGTATTAAAAGACATCCCGGAGATACGTGACATTGCAAATATTGAAATTCGCGATTACATAAGGGTGGGGAGTTCTGAGATCACCCTGCAAAACTGGCTGGATATTGCCCGCATCATCACCGAGGAATTAAATAACAATCCCGATATTACAGGCGTGGTTGTCACTCACGGTTCAAATACCTCTGAAGAGACCGGTTACTTTCTGAACCTGGTGCTGGACACCGATAAACCTGTGGTACTCACCGCTGCACAACGCCAACGGACCATGTACAGTGAGGACAGCTCCCGGAACTTCATTGATGCGGTCAGGGTTGCGGCCCACCCGAATGCTGGTGGTAGAGGTGTGATGCTGGTGGTCAATGAAATGGTCCATTCGGTACGGGATGTGACCAAGACATTGAGTTACCGGGTGGAGACCTGGAACTCCGGAGACCTGGGTGCCATGGGCCTGACTGATACCGATATGATCCGGTTTTACCATCGTCCGGAATACCGCCATACCACAACCAGTGAACTTCGCCTTGGGAATATTACCCGTGCCAATCAACTCCCCCGAGTGGACGTCTTTTACGCCTATTCTGATGCCGGACCGGAACTGGTCCAGGCCGCGGTGGATGCCGGTGCCAAAGGCATCGTAGTGGCAGGCTTTCCAACGGGTGGGACACCACCTGTGGTCACAGAAAAATTACGTGAACTGGAAGCTGACGGCATCGCTATCGTCATGGGGAACCGCGGCGGCCGCGGCCGTATCCAGACCAACCGGGAGTTTATCTCTGCAGATAACCTCACCCCACAAAAGGCAAGGATATTGCTGATGATGGCATTGGCAAACAAGGTGCCGCTGGACAGGATTGAAGAGGTGTTTAGTACGTATTAGTCAGTGAGGGGTTAGGAGTTAAGAGTGAGGTGAACCAACGCTTAATTATTAAGAACTACATAGCCGTTATTTTATACACCAGGCCGTCATTCCGGGAGCGCAAAGCGCAACCCGGAATCCAGTCGATACAATAAGCGCCGTAGGTGCATTAAATATATTGGATTCCCGCCTACGCGGGAATGACGGAGGGGTTTTGTTCCGCTCCTTCGGATGACCGGATTTGAGTACGCCTTACGTTTAACGTTTTACAAAACAACCTTCAAAAATCTTGTTAATCTTGTAAATCCTGTCTATTCCATTACTGGATTCCCGCCTTCGCGGGAATGATGAATTCAAAAGACCGCCATAGGCGGTCTTTTTATATAAGCGTTTTTACTCCTAACGTCTCACACCTATCTACTGATCAATTTACTACCCTCTCCACGACACTACGGAATTCATCATCCGTCACCAGCCGTTTGTTACTGGTACCGATCTCCTTGACCTCAGCCAGGATCGCGCCGCGTTTGTCTTCGGGTATGGTCAAACCTAACTCCTCACCTTTCATATCGATACTGGCCAGACCACTCTTTTTACCCAGGACGATCTTGCGTTCTGCAGCAACAACCTCTGAAGAATAAGGTTCAATGGAATCCGGCACATGGAACTGGCTGACCACGCCGCCGCTCTCGCGGGTATAGAGAAATTCTCCCACCACCGGCTTCCAGCCTTCCACTGTGTATTGACCTGCCTGCTGTACCAGTTTGGAAATCTCCCGGGCCCTGGTCAGATCCATTTCTACTGGTACGTGGTATAACCCTTGCAGGGCCAATGCCACCTCACAGATGTCGGCATTACCGGCACGCTCGCCCATACCATTGATGGTACCCTGAACCCAGCTGGCCCCGCCACGGACCGCTGCTATGGCCGAAGCCGTGGCCAGACCAAAGTCATTATGGCCATGCCAGTGAACATCAATGTCCGGACCTACCCAGCTTTTTACTTCTCTTATCAGGTTACCCACTGTCTCCGGGGCACACACACCAATAGTATCTACAATGGAGACCTCTTCGGCACCGTGCTCAATGGCGGCGGCATAGACATCTTTTAAATAACCAAGATCACTGCGGGTGGAGTCCACGGCAAAGAAATTGATCTTCTTAATTCCAGAATCCTTGGCATATTTCACTGCATCGGTGACCTTGCCCATGACCTTCTCACGGGTAAAACCAAAGGCCTTCATCTTGCGGTCACTGGTGGTGATCTCAATCAATAAATATTCGGTACCCAGTTCTAAATGGGCATCGATGTCCGCCTGCACAGCACGGGAAAAGCCCCATATCTCGGCCTCAAGACCGGCCTCAAGGATGCGTTTGACCGCGCGGGTGTCTTCATCGGAAACTCGGGGAAAACCAGACTCGATACGACCGATTCCCAGCTCTGATAACTTGCAGGCGATCTGGAATTTGTCCTCAGCAGAAAAACACACACCCACGGACTGCTCACCATCGCGTAATGTTGTGTCATAGAATCTTACCGGTTTGGAACGGTCAAACCCGTCCTGAACATTGTCGGCTTCATTTAAATCTGTGGTCCAGAACTTATCTCTGGGTAAATCGGTTACTTTCACAGTCTGTTCTCCTGTAAATTAAGGTGAATTTAGAAAATGATATATCTAATGATGGCCCTGCGTCATTTTTACTGGAATTTCAGTAGCTTATGGTTTAACCCAATCAGTGTTGCATACGGCTTTGTTGGGTTTATCCTGAAATATCGCCTGGTCAACAATATAAACCATGGGTCAGGCCGAAACAAGGGAACTGACCATAAAAAAAAGGGGCGCCAGGCGCCCCCTTTGAGTGATGAAATATGAGCTTGGATAATGGACGGATCCAAGATAAACGGATCCGTCCTTATAATATAACGCAGATATAAATTAGACCTTACGACTTCGAAGATCGGCCACAGAAAACTTCTGATACTGGGTCAAGCCGGCACCGGTACCCCAGGAGGCCGTGCGGGCATCGATCATATAGGGCCGACCATCAGCCAGGGTCCTGAAGCCACGCTCTATGGCAGGTCTTACCTGATCGCTGTTAGAAACAACCTCGCCCTTGATGCCATAAACTGAAGCCAGTTTGGCAAAGTCCATATCAGGATCGCCAAGGAAAGAGACATAATCACGGTTTGCCGAACCGGCATCGCCTCCACCCATAATCCGGTATCGGGTAGCCTCATAACTGCGGTTATTCAATATGACAGTAAGCACCGGTACATCATAACGCGACATGGACCAAAGGGAGTCTGTCTGGCCAAACATGAATCCCCCGTCCCCCTGAATGGAGACCACCTGCCTGTCCGGCAATGCCAGTTTCACACCGATGGATGCACCTACTCCCCAGCCCAGGGCCATGCCGGTGGTACGGCCTATCTTCAGGCGCCCATTGGGGCTGAAGTTAATATGACTGACGGTGCGTTCACCCCGGCCAAGCTCTTCAACGACCACGGCATCGGGATCCATCATCTGGTCTAACTCATACAGGATTCTCTGCCAAGGTACCGGATCTCCCTTACTGCGCCTGCCGGCTTCCAGGGTTCCGGCATGCTTGCCAGTAGAATAGATGGCAACCTTAGTCCGGCGATCTTCCGTGCGGCGCCTGAGCTGACGTTCACTGGCCATACTCTTGATAGCCTGAACCAGGTCTTTGGCAATGAGGTCAATATCTCCCACCAGTCCTACTGCTGTAGGGACGTTCCTGCCAACCTTTTCGGGATCGACACTTGCGTGGATTAATGGGATACGCCGACCGCGCATAAACCCTTCCATTCCCTGTTGGGCACGGGTACCCAGGCTGATGACACAATCGATCTGTTTGGGATTATGTTGATGGTAACTTGGCAGGTTCAGCAAATACCCTATGTGTAATGGATGGTAGTTTGGAAAATCACAATGAAAGCTCCTGGAATGCTGCGCCACCGGAATGGCCAGCAATTCTGCCAGTTCAACAACCGATTCCGTGGCATGACACTGACTTACCTCAAACCCCACTTCCATCAGGGGAGACTCTGCTTCCAGGAGAAACTTTGCAGCCCGTTCAATTTCACTGGGATCTGCTCTCAAATCCATGGATACATTAACAGCTTCCTTTGAATAGATGGTGGATGTGACATCGGAAGCATAAAGGTGATCACGCGGGACACGGATATGTGTAGGGCCACCGGGCATGACATTGGAGAGCTTATAGGCGCGCCGGATCCATTCTGGCATACGCCTGGGGTCATGTACCACCCATTGCCATTTCGAATAGGGCTTTACCCCCTCTGCCCAATCATCCAGGTCTTCATGGCCATCACGGCCTTCTGACCGTGAGTCCGCATGATCAGCAATGATCACCAGTGGTGTCCTGTCCTTCATTGCGTTGTACATATTGGAGCTGGCATTGGGTGAACCCACCCTGCTAAACATACAATACCCGGTTTTACCCGAGGCCTTGGCATAACCATCGGCAATGGACACCACCTGGCCCTCATGGGTGGCCTGTATCAAGGTGAGCTTACCGGGTCGGCTAACGAGGGAATCGCATATGGGGCCTAAGCCGGAGCCGTTGGCAATAAACAGGTACTCTGCACCTGTCTCCAGCATCTGGTCTACCATGAGATCAGAGCCCGTACCGGTGACTGAGCGTGTATAGCCTTCTGGCATGGATGAACCCGGGATAAACGGTTCTACTGCAGCCAATGCCGACTTTGCCGCTGTTGCCCCATAACTTGCCGCTGCCATGCCGGCGAGGAATCCCCGCCTGGAAATCTTTGCATTGATTAGGTCGTTAACTAATGTACGCATATTTGCCCCCGAATCATTCTCTGGTTATCTATCTGTTGCCAGATTATTAATTAGATAATTCTTTATGATATCCAGGTCATCAACATCAAGTGATGCACCCCTGGCCACCATGTCATAGACTGCATTTTCCCATTCCTGTGCGTTTAGGTTTACGCGGGTAAGATGGCCCAGTCCATGACATTGGGTGCAGGCCACAAAGATCTCATTTCTACCCTCACCTTCCGGGAAAGCCTCCTGGGCCAGTAAGCCTGATTCAAAATAAAAGCCCAGAAGTATGAACAGAAAAATCTTAAAAAGGTATCTGATGCTTTGTAACTTCATCACATCTCCTTATATGGATCGTTATAATTTCTTTTTATTGAATCCAGTATAGTCAGGGGTTAAATTAGATACAATATAAATTCTGGTTAACAGTTATAATAGCTAAACACATAAAACTTTTGCTAATATTTACCCTTATAACTCAATAATAAACAGGATAAAATCATGCCGTTACTAGAAGATTCTATCAATGAACTGGTTACCGCCAATCACATCCTTGCCAAAGAAGGCGTGGTGGATTCCTTTGGTCATATCAGTATCCGCCACCCGGAGAACCCGGAACATTACCTGCTCTCCTGTTCACGGGCACCGGAATGTATCAAGAATGAAGATATTATGGAGTTTAAACTGGACGGTGAACCGGTTGATCCAAAAGACCGTGATCCTTATGCAGAACGGGCCATTCACGGTGCGATTTATGAAGCCAGGCCCGAGATTATGTCTGTGGTCCATAACCACAGTCCCAATGTGATTCCGTTTGGCGTCACCGGTTGCCCGTTAAAGCCACTCATGCATATGGCGGCCGGTATGGGCGCTGATATGCCCATCTGGGATTCCAGAACCAACTTTGGAGACACAACATTGCTGGTTACCACCATGGAGATGGGCAGGGACCTGGCTGCCATGGTGGGCGATCACCGTGCGGCTCTAATGCGGGGCCATGGTTGCGTGGTTCTGGGAAAGTCTGTGAGGGAAGCCGTATTCAGTTCCATCTATCTTGAGATCAATGCAGAGCTGCAGTTCAAGTCCAACACCCTGGGCGATATTACCTTTTTAAGTGACGGCGAAGTAGAGGCCATATTAAAACGCCGTGGTCCTTATACCTTTGAACGTGCCTGGGAACGCTGGTGCATGCGCGCCAACCGGCCTTACGAACCGGCCCCCAGAGACTAAATAACTATATATCCAACAGAGGACGACTAGAACCTGTCTCAAAATTGGAGGTTTTGGCTTTAGGCGAGGCCAGAGCCTTCCGACAAATCTATCTGGAACAGATTTGGGCAGCTTTGCTGGCCGAAGACCGAGGCACAGGGATGTGCCGAGTCAAAAGCGGAGTTTATATATTAATAAATGAGCATTTGAGGAAGACGATAACGAAGCATAAAGACAAAAGATCCACTTTGAGATGGTTCTAAAAAAAAGGGCGCTTACGCGCCCCTTCATTCCCCACGATACAACTTCTTCCCCTAATAGATTTAAGTTGTGAGTAAAATAGTATGCAAGGTTTATTTATTAGTCAAACTAATTACGTAAAATGATATTTGAATGTTAATCTAATTTTTATGACTAGTCGCTATGGACGTCAACAAGGCTGGATCAATCGGCGGTGCATTTCCACGCCAGATAATATGCATATCGGGGCGGAGTAAAAATAGTTTGTAGCCTTCATAAACTTCAACAGCATGAAGGTCATCCAGTGATAAGACTTCAAACGCTGCCCCTGATTTCTCAAATCCAGTAATCAATTCCGATAAATCCAATTCATCATTATCAAACCTGAGCAAGGTATAGCCCTTGCCAATACGGTCCTGAAAGTGTCCGCAAAGCGGACTCATTGTTTCAGTACATTCCCGTTCCCGCCTACTATCCGCGGGGACAAGCTCTGTGCGGGAATGAGGATGCTTTTTTATAATTGATAATCTTAATAATATTTGTCTCAAGGTTTTTTGATATACCTCATAAAAAAACCGGGATAGTTTTCCCGGTTTTTTTATATCTAACGACCAACCTTAAAGTGGTGGCAAGGTTGCCTTTTCTGCCTCGTAGGAGTCACCCATCTTGGACTCCAGGCCTTTTTCTGCCAGGGCATCAGCAAACTTGGTCCGCACCAAATCACTCTCATCCGCGTAGTCAATCTGGTGTCCACCAATACGGCGGCTGATCCAGGCCTTGGGTACACCCTGGGCATTTCGAATGGCCACACCTTCGTACTTGAACGCCAGGTATCGTGCCGGAGTTGTTCCGGTATTGAAATGCTGATGGAACCACATATTCGGTGGAGTAACCAGGGTCCCTGGTTTCCATGGATAGACCTTGGGTTCCTCACCCTCAGGCCACATCAATGAATACCCTTCACCGGCGAGTATGATCACGTGGGCACCCGGACCATGGGCATGGGCCTTTTTATATGTCCCAACCGGAAACTGGGAGATATGAGTATTCATGGAACTCTTGGCTAGGTTAAAACGGATATGGCCGCCACCGGCACCGCGTTCCTTGGCCTCGATCAACGGCAGGTTAACTGCGTCTGTGACAAAGTTGGTGAGCAGCATCAGACCATCAACATCTTCCTTGGGCGCAAAGTAATCCGGCTCACCTGAGAACCGGCCCTTGAAGTCATATGGGGTGTTAAAAATAAATTCTGGATCTTCATAAACATTCATAATTGGTGGCAAATTGGTCACAGCAACAAACCGGACCTTTTCAGAGCCAGAACCATTGAAATGTTGATGCATGGTATTCAAGGGTATGGAGAACAGGGCACCTGCCTGCCATTCAAACGAAACCTTCTGACCGGCCTCATTCCAGACTTCTGTGGAGCCACGACCGCTGAGGATCATAATCATTTCTTCATAAAGCTGACGCTGTGGATTGAGTTTTTCACCCGGGTCAATCTCACAGACATAACAGTCGTTTGAGGTACGGGAGGCATCGTGGTTAAGGAAGACACCATGGCCATTTCGCCTGGCCCAGGGCTTCAATTCTATGGTATTTAAATCTTCCTGATAGATTCCGTCCTTGATCTCCAGTCCTTCATCTTTTACCCAGCGGGTGTAAGGCGTTTCTTTTTCCTTAGCAAATTTTTTGGCTGTTTCATCAGAAACAATTGCGTCTTTGGCCATTATCCTGTTCCTCTTTATTATCGTGGGTGTGAATATCCCCTTCCTGGATTCACACCTATTTCAAGTGATTAGTGTTTATTCCTCGGTGGGACTGTCAGCATGTGGGCATACCTGTGGTGATGCCAACCCCGGTAATTATAACTTCTGTACTATTATGCAGCAACAAACCACAGGCAAAAACCCTTCTATTTCCCTTATTTTTTAAGGAAAATGAGTGTTTACCCATGCATCTGAAGCACATAATGACCGATATTAATCCGGTAAGGCAAAGACATTAATTGAATTATGGCCCCGTACCACATCCACATCGCTGACCATACCCACCACGCTGGATGTGGCTGACAAACCATCTCCAGTTAATACAGCCAGGTACTGTTTACCATCAACAGTAAAGGTAATGGTGCTGGTCTGTATGACCCCCTGTAATCGTGTGTCCCAGAGGATCTCACCATTGTCAGCATCAAAGGCATGCAGGGTCCCGGTGATGTCGCCCCATATCAATAAATCTCCTGCAGTCAAAAGCACCGCCCCGTTACCGGGGGCACGTTGAGTGTGTATGTGCTCCACTTCACCGGTGGACATGTCTACCTTTGCCAGGCCAGCAAAGGCATTAGGGTCTGCGCCCTCCCTAAGGTGAGACGTCCTGGCATG
Organism: Candidatus Eutrophobius brisbanensis; assembly: GCA_038131795.1. GTDB lineage: Bacteria > Pseudomonadota > Gammaproteobacteria > Eutrophobiales > Eutrophobiaceae > Eutrophobius > Eutrophobius brisbanensis. The sequence goes on from JAYPQE010000003.1 coordinate 1,826,340, forward strand.
ACCATTGATGGTATTTAAACGGCCTACCCTGCTCACACAGGCATCGTGGTACGGTACATATAGGGCATTCTTGTCAGGATGATAGGCCATAGGCCAATAACCTTTGGTATTTTGATAGCAGGTGGTGTGTTCCTCACCTTCCCGGGTCAATATCTTATCACGGGCAATTTTGGTGATGCCCGTCTCCACATCAATATCGTCAATATGAAAATCCGGTGTGTCGTATGGGAATGGAATAGTCCATAAAAAGGTGCCGTCATTGGCATCCAGCACCCAAAGTCCGCCGGGCTCACCCACGGACACCACCATGTCCCTTGCCTCACCATGAGTGACATTGGGATTGACCCATTTCACTTCATCAACATCAGGGTTAAAACTGGAATGAAACAGGATCCTTTCATGGGTATGGTCTGAATCCCAGTCGTCCCCCGGCAGGTGCTGAAAGTACCAGGCCAATTCGCCGGTGTCTGGATTGATGGCCAGAGTGGAATTACTGTAAAGCTCCGATGGTGCCTCCAACGGCACATCAAAAGGCCTGCTATCATGCCGCAAGATTCGGGTATGAGGCGACGGGTTTGCGGTCCCCCAGTAGATGAGATTTTTATCCGGATCAAAACTGCCTGGCAGACCCCAGGGTGAAGCCAGACGTATATCATCCGGCATGTTTCCCCAGCTGTCACCGCCGGGCTCCCCGGTTCCCGCAGTAGTCTGGAAGCGCCAGACCTCTTCTCCCGTCAGGGCATCATGGGCAAGTATATGGCAGTAGATCCGGGTATCTCCGCAATTTCGGCCAGTAATTACCTTACCTTTGACCACGGACGGACCAGTGGTGTGCTGGGTCCCAGTCCTGAAATCATGGGCAAATGCCTCCCAGCGCAACTCGCCGGTTTTGGCATCCAGGGCAATGACGTAGCCATCTGCGGCGGAATGATAGACCATGTCATGATAGATGGCCAGGGTCCTGGCCCTGCCTACGGCATTTTGATGATCATCGATATCGTCCGGCAGGTCCCGGGTATATTCCCAGATCAGTTCACCAGTGGCAGCATTCACAGCCTGAATAATGGATCGGGGATTGGCGACAAACATTATACCGTCATATACCAAAGGAATATTTTCCTGGGTACCTTCATGCATGGGCCTTGACCACACTAGCTGTAGCTGGTTGACGTTCCCTTTATTAATCTCATCCAGAGGACTGAAGCGCTGATTGTCATAAGTCCGGCTATACATCATCCAGTCACCAGCATCAGGATTCAGTAACATCTCATCCGTCACAGGATTGAATGACTGCAACTGGGCAAGGGCTGGAAGTGAATGGATTAACAAGATGCTGAAAAGTATCTTTATAAAATATGCAGGCATAACTGATCTCCCCCGTGACCTTATTAATTTATGTCATAGTATTACTTAAAATATATTTATCCACCAATAAAAAAAAAGGCCCGGTGTTTCGGGCCTTTATATTAACAACGAACTGTATTTTTACATCCCTGCTTTAGCTGCAGCCTTGGCGACCTCTTCCTTAAATTCCTCTTCAATTTCAGGCAGGTCTTCTTCCAGCTGATCATTAAAACGCAGGCCCAGGGAAACCACGATGGGCGGCGCATTAATGGCCAGGTAACGGGCTGAATCTGTTGGATGTGGATTCAGATGCTGATGGTACCAGTATATAGGCGGCACAAAGATAGTACCTTCCTGCCAGTCTACACGGATACGATCCTCATACCGACCTTCCGGCCAGGTCAAAGAATATCCTTCACCCGAGGTCAGGAGGATAAAGGCGTCACTGCTGTGGCGGTGGGCCTTTTTGTACAGACCACCCGGCATTTCCGAGACATGCATGTCGATGATGGAGTTACCGGACATCTTCCAGTGCATGTTGGTGGTACCTTCTCCACGATGATCATAGGAGTCCAGTTCAAATTCCAGTGCGTCTGGGACAAAGTTGGTTACCGTATCATTGTCACCGGTATGCTCACTGTAAGTAGCATAGTCCTCCTCGGCGTCGTAACGATCGGTAAAGGCAAAATCATTATCAAACACAAAGTCTTCATTATCGAATGAGTTCATTACAAACGGGAATGAGGTAACCGCCACAATCCTCACCACATCATCACTGTCGTTGAAGATCTGGTAACGGACATTGGGGGGTACGGAATACAGTGCCCTGTGACCATACTCAATTTGCTGAGGTCTGCGGCCTTCCTGCTGGAGCATGATGCGCCCTGGACCGCCGAAGAAATACATCCCGGCCTCAAACAGGTGGCGTTGCCGTTTAATTGAACCACCCGGTGGGATTTCCAGAATCCAGCCATCGGTGATCTGATAATCGGCCATCTTGATATACAGTCCATCTACACCAAACTGCTCCCAGTGCTCAAGGGGTTCAGTCCTGGCGTCCTGGATCAACAGGCCTTCAAAGCTGGGCATATTGCCCTTATTAGCGGTAAACCAGCGCTCATAGGGGGTATCAGTAGGCTTGACCCGAAATGAGGTGGCGCTGATTCGCTCCCGATCAGGGTTTGAGTTGGGTGGAGTCCGCTTTTCCTGTGCATTCAGCCCCGTGACCACACACATACATAACAGCACGGTAGATAATACGATTGAATTAAATTTCATTATTTTTTCTCCGAGAAAAATTCCAAATGTTCGAACTTACAGTGTAACATCAGTCATATTGGCCTGTTAACCGGTTTTGAAATTGTTTCATAATTCAATAAGTAACTGTTTTAATTAAAGAAGTCCTATAATAGTTACTAATTGACGTGTTACGAATAATTGGAAAAATAGGGAAAAGCTCTCAGAGCCAATGCCAGACTAAACAACACCAATGCAGGAATGACAAACCACTGATAAACCGGGACCTGTTGGACAAATTGGCGGGTAATGACTCTGCCCTTTTCCAGTTCATCGATCCAGGCAGAGGCCCTGAACATGTCTTCCCGGGTATTGGCGTCGAAATAATTGCCTCCCTGATCCACTATCTTGTTAATTAACAGTTTGACGTTTTCCCTTTCCTTGATCCGATCTTCCAGGTCGACGCCTACCAGATGGACTTTTACACTGGACAAATACAGTTGTTCCAGTACTTCCAGGGGGTCTACCCCCTCATTATGTTCACCATCGGTATAGACCATGATCACCTGTCCCCGCCGCTCGTCTCCCTGTTGTCTTAATAGCAGCGTGTTTGCCAGTGAGATCCCGTCACCAATTGCAGTCTTACGTTCATTTTTGAGTATATTTGCATCTACCATGTCCAGATAGTGAAGTAAAAAATCATGATCTACAGTCAAGGGACTAACGATATAGGCATTATCCGCAAATACAACAATACCAATACGATCATCTCGTCGACTGATTATGAAATTACGCAGTGCCTCCTTGGTGGTCATTAACCGGGTGATACCTTTTTGTTCCAGGGTCATGATTTCAACCTCATCAGGTTCTTCGATCATCTGGTTTTCCCTGTCCATCAGTTCCTGCATACTTTCAGAAAGATCAAGCACTATGGCGATGTCCAGTCCCTGGGACTCAACTTCCTGTTCGGCCAGGGGAACCACCGGCTGCATGGCGGCCATGACCAATAGGACGATAGCGATAGCGATGAATATCCCCGGGAGTTTCCGCACAATGGATGCACGTACAAATGCATCTGATGATAAATTAAGCGTAGTGGATGCGACAAAACCGGTCTTTTTAAATCTTAACCTGATCAGGGACAGGACAAACAATACTGGAATTAACCACCCCAGGTGCGGATTGAGAAAGATGAGCTCCATCAGCTCCCGGCAACAAGCCGTTCTGTCAACTGAACACTCTGGTTAAATTGATCTACTCCCGGGAGATTCCTGTCAGCCCCATATCTTGCATACTCACAATGATTTAAAACTTCAACCAGTCCATCAACGGGTAAGGAGGAATGACTAATCAGTTGATGTTGTGCAAGGTCATTGGCCGTCAAGGCATCTAAAGTCTGCCCGGCAGTCTGCTCAACAAACTCCCTGATGATTGTTTCCAGCTGTTGAAATGCCTGTCGTCTGGTGGAATCATTACCCACATCTATTGCCCTGAGTTCATTAAATACATTCGACGTAACCGCTACAGTTTCTTTAGCCTGCTCAGCCTGTTTTTCTAGCCTTCTTTTTTCCATCCAGGAATAGGCTGCCGACCCCACAGGAAACATTGAGACTAATATCAACAGTATTCCCGTCGTACCTATCCAATTTATATTTGTAGAGGTTACAACCGGCATTTGAGTATCCCTGAGTTGAAGGTCCTCCAGGGCTGCGGGCAAGGTGCTAGCTAACACCAGGTCAACAGGGGGTATACTCACATCACCCACTGTTGCCACGTCTTCAATGCGCTGACCGGGCCGCTTGAAATAATACCTGACCCGAAGTTCATCAATGGCCAGGGGAGTATCCGTACCTGCAAAGGTTGTCAGGATATAACTGAATGTGTATCGGGTACGGTAACCTGCATTGTCAATCTCAATATTTGAGGAAATCAATTCCAGTCCGTTTAAAATCAGCTCATCCTCTCCAAGGTCTTCCGCTAAAATATCCACATCTGCATCACACATCACCTCAATGGTGTAATGGATATGTTCTCCAGGAAATAGCGCCGTTTTATTCACGTAGTGATTGATCTGGATGCCGGGCTCCATTTCAGCGGGATCTTGCTGTGCTGAAAGAGTATTAAAAAATAAAATAAGTAAAAAACAGGATATTTTTTTCATGTTCGTTTTCTCGCAGAAAACATTTTCAATAGAGGTTCAACTACATATTTGTCTGACCTTGCAAAGACATAATCCATGGGCACCCGGTAGAAGGCATTAATCATCTGCTTATGGTGCTTATCCATTGCCTGGGAGAACCGCTCGCGTTGTTCTCTGCCAAGTCCTACCAGACGCCGGCTACCGGATTCGACGTCCATCATATCTATACTGGCATTACCTTCGGGCAAACGGGTTTCCCTGGGGTCTTCCACGACCACTGCAATGATATCGTGCTTGAGGGCAAGCATACTCAGTGCCTTTGAGTTGGCTAGGTCTTCGTTGGTCATAAAATCTGATATCAGGAATATTACGCCTTCCTGTTTAAAATGATTGCCAAGAAAATCTATCACCGGTAACAGACACGACTCGCCTTTTCCAGGTTTATAAGCCCACAGCTCTTCGAGAAATTTCCAGGCCCTGGATCGACTGTGGCGCGGAGGATAATAATTGTGCACATGGTCAGAAAACATCATAAATCCGGTGTTAACCTGATCTGCCAGGGAAGAGTAAATCAGGCTGGCTGCAAGTAATAACTGTCTTTCTTTTTTAGTGTATAGCGAAGTGCCGTATTCCATACTCCGGGTAACATCAACCGCAATAACAACATTCAATTCCCGATCGGCATGGGTCTCCCGTACATAAGGTGTCTGCATTCTGGCGGTGACGTTCCAGTCGATTTTACGCACATCATCACCACTTCGATAGAGACGGTGTTCATCAAACTCAAATCCCGGCCCCCGTAGCCGGCTTTGAAAGGTCCCGGTACGCAGGTTAGGAAACCGCCGGCGGGTGGTTATTTCGATATACCGCAGTTCGTGTATTAAGTGGTCAGGTAACATAATCTATCGTTCAGGGAATGGGGACTGTTTCCAGGATTGTATTAATTATGGCATCGGTACTCAGCCCTTCCACTTCCGCCCTCACAGTCCTGGCAATCCGGTGCCTGGCGGTATCCGGGAAGATCTCTTTCACATCTGCAGGTAATATAAAATCCCGTCCATTTAAAAATGCATTCACCCGGGACAAGGCCAGAACATGTTGATAAGAACGCGGTGACATGCCCAGTAAAACCATTTCTTTAAGTTCGTCCAGGCCAAGCTCATGAGGGTCCCGGGTGGCCCTGCCGAGTGCAACGATATACTCGACTACCTTGTCGTCGATATGGGTATTTTCATAGATCATTTTACGGATACCGGTAACCTGCTCTGTGTTAATCCGTTTATCCAGATCCAGTTTTTCAAACCGGTGATGGAGCATTTCAATCTCCTCTTCCATACCGGGGTATTCAACTCTCAACATCATGCTGAAACGATCCAACTGGGCCTCGGGCAGGGTATAAACACCTTCCTGCTCCACGGGGTTTTGTGTTGCCAACACCCAGAAGGGATCGGACAATTCAAATGTTGTATCGGCTATGGTAACTTGCCGTTCCTGCATGGCCTCAAGCAGGGCACTCTGGGTCTTTGCAGTAGTACGATTGATTTCATCGGCCAGCAGGACGTTGGTAAACACCGGGCCTTTATCAATATCAAAACTGGTAGTGTCGGCATTATAGATTCGAGTCCCTACGATATCTCCCGGCAACATGTCGGGGGTTAACTGAATTCGTTGAAAGTCTGCTGAAATAGTATGGGCCAGTGTCGTTGCCGTTAAGGTCTTTGCCACCCCAGGGACACCCTCCAACAAGATATGGCCGCAGCCGGTCTTCACGTGCCCTTCGGTAAAAGAATATGGGATGGCGGCCAGCAGTCCTGTTAATAACCGGCGTACCATTTTGTGCTGACCAACAATGACCTTACTGATCTCACCTTCTATAACGGTAATCAGGTTATGGGCATCTGCCGCATCTATCCGTGTCTGGTCCTGCATATTCATTAAATCCTTATCGATAATATCCAACATAAAAAAACAGCAGAGAGGAGTAGGGGGACATAAATGTCCTGGTAATCAACCGAACGTTGATAACCAATGAGCTCAAGATCTCCGGTAACGATTCTATTCAGGGACTCAGACAGGTCATGTCCTGTTTCAGATCGAAAGAAAGTCCCGTTGGTCATTGCCGCCACCTGGCGCATGGTTGACTCATTAAACCGGGTGAATAGCTGGTTACCTTCATCATCTGTCAAAAACTCGGCAATATCTCCACCAGAAAATAATGGTATAGGGACAGCTTCACTGGAACCAATACCTATGGTATGCACCTTAATGGCCGCATCATTTAACTGATTGAGATACTCAAACAATTCCGTACTCTCATCGTCACCGTCAGATAATAACAGGAAAGTTTTGTTTGATTCTGATTCATCTCTGCCTACCATCTCCAGGGCCGAGCTAATGGCACCTGAAAAATTTGTACCAAAATAAACGTCCTGGTCTTCACTTATCCAGTCCAGAAAAAAAAATAATGCATCCAGGTCGCTGGTAAGATGAGACAAGACCACCGAAGTACCTGCAAACCCGATCAAGCCTACCCTGTCTATGGCATCAGGCTTGGACAACAGAAATGATTTTATTTCCCGTATGGCCCGGTTAAACCTGGATGGAGAGACATCAGTGGCCTGCATAGAAATAGATCTGTCCAGGATCAGGAGCAGGTCCTGCTTTTCATACTCAGGTGTAATCTGCTCAATACGCAGCTGTGGTCGTAGTAATGAAAATGCAAGAAGAACTATTACAAATGCTATGGTGACAACTGCAAACTTATCGCTTCCTTTGGTAGTAAAACTCGATAACCGCCTAAGAGATATGCCATATCCTGCCTCATCTCTAAATTTGTTCTTCCTATATATATGTAAACAGGCAAGCCCAATCACAATAGGGAGGATGAAAAACCATAGCGCCATATTTGGCTCGATAAATTTTACCGTGGCTAAATCTAGCATGATGCTATCCCGTTTGTTTAAACGGTTCTTCTCCCTGCAGAGGTCTGGGCCGTATTATTTCTAGCATCTGCGGCGGCGTTTCTTTCTCTTCCTTAAGTTCATCTATTAATCTGTTTGTAAGCTCATAATTATACTTTGCATTCCAGTCATCCGGAGCGAGTTCAATGGCCTTACGGTATTCTTCACTTGCTCGTTCCAGCCAGGCCACCTGTTCCTGCGGCTCATTTAGATTACCGGTTCGACGAAATAGTGTATTACCCGCCCATAAATGAACATCGGCCTGCACAGGACTGGTGGCCGACTTTTCAAGCAGGTCATCGTAACGATGCAATGTATAAAGTATGTAAAACTGATTGGCGATGCTGTCTGAATACACTTCAGGAAATATCTGTCTGGCCAGGGTAATGGCATCAAACCTGGATTCAACAATGGCAAAGCGTTCGAGACTTTCTTCCAGGGCCCCGGCCTGCAGACTGTCCATTGCCTGGTGATAGGGCCTTAACCATATTGAAATGACCATCAAAGATATTCCGATCAGGAATGTCACACACAGTGACAATATGACCGCAGGTTGTTTTAAGAACTGGTTCAAGATACCCCCCAAGATGACTGGAATATTAAGTCTAAATAGTCGTATTGATAGTAGCTTAAAAGCCAAATACGGGCAAACCTAAAAGATTTAGTAAGCCATAGACGCCTACATGAAAGTAGGCAGTAGAATACGTCAGAAACTGGCTTTCGAGAGCACAGAGAAAAAGTAAAAATATTGAAAATATGAGATTCGTTAAAACTAAATGGTAAATAAATATAATTGAATTGATTAGATTCTGGCTTTCGCCAGAATTACGATATGACAAGCTCAACAGTAGTTTAAGCCTATAACTATTTTATTGATTATTTTTTGTCTTTCTCTATGTGCTATATGGATTTATTTTATTCACGCAGCGGGATCTGAGGGGGAAATTCCTGCCAGCGCCATAATGTAGTCGATGTGTTCTGTTCTACCTCCCAGGCGGCGATATCCGGGTCGGTATTGAATTTTAAGGTATTGCCACGTAAGTCTCTGTCCTCAAACACCACCTTGCCATCAACCATGGTCAATACCGGATACAGGGTATCCAGTTCTTCAACATCCACTGCCATATAATCACCATTTAAAATTATGACATCTGCCCATTTGCCAGGTTCAATGGACCCGATTTTGTCATCCTTCCAGATGGCATATGCACCCCAGCGGGTCATCATTAATAATAACGTCAGACGATCAGGCACGGCTTCCTCTGCGACACCAAATTTCTCACCACCAATTTCACGTATCATCCAGGCCACGCCATCTTCAAACGGCGAATGGCGTATCTCACTCTGACTGCCAAACTCACTGATTACGGCACGGGCACCGGCCTTTAACATACTGGCCACCGGTGCATTCATGGTCAGGTATTCCTCCCCGTAATCCTCTTCCAGCACCTGGCTGGGGACCCTTGTTGCATCACAGGAAAACGCCATGTTGATCCTGGCGGCAATCTCGATCTCTTCCTGGGTGACCGAGTGACAATGGTCTACCTGTAATCTCAATGTCCTTAATTTGTCAATGGACATGCCGGCATTCATGACGGTATTGATATAGGCCTGGATGGCCTTGTCACCTGCCACGTGCCATCCAGGTATACCTGTTTGTCGACCGGCAGCGGCCAGTTCTGCCAGTACCTGTAAGTGCTCCAGCTTACGTATAAAAAAATCTCCATCGGGACATAATTCCCGGGATTTTAATTCGGGTGTTTTCGCAGGTATGGAGGTACACCATGCCACCCCACCACCGTCCAGGCCCCCGGCACTGCTACCGATACTCCACATATAATCTGAACCATAACCCACCCAGTCACCTATACGCCAGTAGGTCTCTTTGACGCGTGGGTTGAATGGTTGCATCCAGCGGTGCCCCCAACCCAACCGAATAGGCATAAGCCCATGCCGATCCAGGTGTATCGAAGCATTAAACCCACCTTCACACTGAATATGGGTCTTATGAGCTGTGACCCCATTCTGGGCATTGAGCTGCATCACTTCAAAGTAGGCCCGGGTATATTCATCTACCCGATTGGCCTGGGGCAGGATTATGTCGCTACGGACACACCGCGGCCCATCAGTATAGTCACCCGACCAACCGGTGGATTCATCTGTCCAGAAGTCTGAAGGGATGGAGTTACGATACCTCGCCTCTATGGATTCTATACCCCGGGTGTTATACACCGCACCGCCACGGGTGCTCACCACAACAGGATTTTCCGGAGTAATGGGATCGAGAAACTGCCGCGTCAAAGTCCTGCCTATGGCCTGTACGGCTACCTGCGCAGGATTGACACGCACCTGTATCCATTGGCCGTCCGCAATCTGTTTTACCCGGGCGGTCAGTGCTGCAGCCAGTCTGTTTATTAATTCATCTGGCGTATCCGCTGAAACATTGACCTGAATTAGTTCTGGTATGGATTTAAAAACCCACGGGAAAGACGTCATAGTGGTTTCATAGAGGTGATTATGGGTATCGATTAATCCCGGCAACACGGTATTACCATTCGCATCTATGACCTCAGTCCAGTCTGCAACCAGCTCTTGGATGTCAGTAGTGGAACCCACCGCCACGATCTCGTTGTCATTAATAGCAATTGCCTCATGCATACTAATGGTATTGATATCATCACTGTCAGCGGTAATGACCTTGCCATTAATGATTACGGTAGTTGCGTAAGGAGATTCTGCTGCTGAGACATATAAAGAAAAAACTGATAACAGTAGAAATAAGATATGAATCATTTTTAACTCGCCATATATATTTATTAGAAGAAATAATAAGCCACAGAGGACACAGAAAAAAACGAAAAATATTTAAAGTCTTTAATTACTCTAATATCTGTCATGTCGGCATTCTAACTACTGCCTGTATTTAAATAAGCAATTGAGCGACGCAGGAGCTAAACAGTTAATATAATCTTAATATGGCATTACAAACCCTATATTTATATTAACTCCTTTGTCTCTGTGTCCTCTGTGGCTATATAATCTTTACAAAAAAAATGGAGAATGCTTTTCAGTCATTCTCCATTTAAAAATCATAGACTAGATTAAAATTATTGCATTACGCGGCTGGGTATCTGAGGCGGATATTCCTCCCAACGCCAAAGATCGGTTGGGGTATTTTTTTCCACTTCCCATGCAGCAACATCAGGATCAGTATTGAATCTGAGCAGATTCCCACGAAGCTCTGGCAATTCAAACTGGACCTTGCCACCCACCAGGGTCATTAACGGATACAGGGTATCCAGGTCTTCTACCTCAACATCCATGTAGTCCCCGTTAAGAATAATAATATCTGCCCATTTACCCGGTTCAATTGAACCAATCTTGTCTTCTTTCCACAGGGTATAACCACCCCAACGGGTCATCATGGCCAGCAGTGTCAAGCGGTCGGGTACGGCCTCTTCCGGTACACCAAAGTTTTCGCCGTCTATCATACGGGTCATCCATGCCACACCATCTTCAAAGGGTGAGTAACGGATCTCACTCTGACTACCAAACTCACTAATCAATGCCCTCGCCCCGGCCTTCATCATACTGGCTACCGGTCCAGTCATGGTCAGGTACTCTTCCCCATAGTCTTCCATAATGACCTGACTGGGTACTTCCGTGGCATCACAGGAAAACGTCTGTCCGATACGGGCTGCGATCTGCATCTGCTCCGGTGTCACTGAATGGCAATGGTCTGTTTGTAACCGTAATGATCTCAGTTTCTCCAGGGACATCCCTGACTGTAATAGCTCGTCCTGGTAAAATTTCAGGGCACCATCACCGGCCATGTGCCAACCCGGAATACCCGTCATCCTTCCCTCAGCAGCCAGCTCCACCAGGACCTTGTAGTGTTCCAGCCTTCTCAGGTTAGCGGTACTGGATTCTTCGGTAGGACACAGTTCCCTGGCCTTGAGCTCAGGAGTCTTGGCCGGGATAGACGTACACCAGGCCACACCACCGCCGTCGGAAGCACCGGCACTACTGCCTATGCTCCACATCATGGGTGAACCATATCCCACCCAGTCCCCAATACGCCAGTAGGTCTCGGTAATGCGTGGATTAAAAGGCTGCATCCAGCGATGCCCCCATGCCAGACGCAGGGGCATGAGAGCATTTCGTTCCAGATGGACAGAGGCATTAAATCCGCCTTCACACTGGATATGGGTCTTATGGGTAGTAAGACCATTCTGGGCATTGAGCTGCATGACCTCAAAATATCCCTTGGTATATTCATCCGTACGCCCAGCGGCACTGACAATAATGTCACCGCGGATACACCTTGGGCCATCGGTATAATCGCCTGACCAACCAACGCTTTCATCGATCCAGAAATCGGCCGGGATGGGGTTTCTGAACCGATTTTCGATAGATTTGACCCCCAGTGTGTTATAGGCCGCGCCACCGCGGGTACTGATCACCACAGGATTATCAGGTGACAGTTCATCCAGTACCTGCTTGGTGGCCGTCTTACCTATCACCTGCACAGCCACCTGTGCCGGGCCCAGGCGTACCTGGATCCACTGACCATCTGGCACCTGGCCGGCCCTGGCCGGTAATGCCTGGCGTAATTTGGTCAGCATTTCATCCGGATTACCTGCGGTAATAGATATTTGTATCAATTCCGGGATGGCATTTAACACCCATGGAAAGGCCGTCAGGGTATTTTCATAAAGATGGTTGTGGGTATCGATCAAGCCGGGTAACACACTCATACCCTTGGCATCTATCACCTCAGTCCAGTCAGCGATGTATTGCTGTATCTCATCATTACTGCCTACCGCTATGATGGTATCACCCTGTATGGCAATGGCCTCTTCAAAGCTGATGTTATTAACATCATCAGAATCCATGGTAATGACCTTGCCATTTATAATCGCCGTCGTCGCATATGGAGACGGTGCGGCCAGGGCAACGCTGCCGATCAATAAACCAACCAGGATATAAACCCCTTTACTGATTCTATTCATTACTTCCTCCCTATTCAGTTTTTTATTACTTCATTAATTAATCAAAAAAATAACCATTCATAATTGCATCAAACCAGATCTTCATACCATACGGAGCCACACCCTGGGGTAGGCCTTCCTCCGGGGCACTGTAACCGTGTATGCCCGCATCCAGTTGATAAAGTTTTATTTCCGGCGCCGGTTTCATTGCTGCGTACCCGGGCAGGTATACATCCCGATAAATTTCCGGGGCATGGTCCCGACTGTTCTTGGTGATGATCAATACCAGCGGGGGGACAGGTTTTACATCCGGGCCAGACAGGCTTCTTAAATACCCCAGGTATCTTGCTACCATTCCCTCGGTGTCTTGGGGGCTCATGTCCATCCTTTCCGCCGTGGCTCTGGCGGCCGCTTCAATCTGCTGCGGATTATCGAAGTGCAGTATATTCTCTGCCTTGAAATGAGGTTGGGTGGTGCCACGCTGCCACTTGTCATGGACTTCTTCCATGACCATGGCCAACCTGGCCAGTGCATCAACACCTTCTTCCTGGATCAGTTCATATCCGTAATACCGGGCATGGTCACGCCATGACCTAATGCGCAAGCAGTTAAAGGGCATGGCCCAGGGTTCACTGATACCCTGAATCTCACGGGTCATGATCCCGTACAGGGCACCGAAGGGCGAGCTTTCCATTCCCAGCACACCGACAATATTGGGGATATGCTGGGTCAGCATCATGGTCATGGGACCACCGGTTGAATGCCCATGACTGTAGATTGAATATTCGTCCTGGGGAAAATAGATCCGGGCCAGTTCTGTTGCGCCTTTTTCATGGGCAATGGGCCACCCTGCCATCCGGTTGTAGAAAGTCGTCCCTTCCTTGGCGCAGGCCAGAAACAATGTCCCCCAACGTTGTCGCCTTTCCAGTTCTTTGTCCTGGACCACTTCATATTGATCCGGCGTGATCTCCTCATCTTTTTTCCAGATAGGGGTACGCACCATGGTATCTGACATGATGGTGTCCCCGGGCCAGTCACCATTTTCAGCCTGGAGGTTATATCTGCCCGGATAAGACATATTGACCACCCTGACACCAAATTTGGTGGCCAGCATTTTTGCAAAGCCGGCCTTACTGCGGTGATCACCGGAACCCCCGTGCAAAAAGAACAGGCCAATCTTACGTCCATCGGGACCTACGGGTATTTTTGACTGATCGACCGGCTGGTGAATACTGGCAGCAATATCCCAATCCATATCGACCACATTGACCCGGTGGACCACCTCTATAGATTCAATAGGTATATCCGGCCTGGACAGTATCTCCTCTGAGCCTTTTACCAGTTCAGGTCTTGAGACCTTATACCACTCATATCCGCTGACCATTTCAGCAGTTTGTGAGATGGCAGAACTGATATGTAAGCCCATCAACAGCATGGCTGTAAGTTGAAAATAGTTTAGCGGTCTTACCTTACTCATCATCATATCCCGTAGTTTCATCTCGCCGAATTACTCTACGGAAGGAATCTGCGGTCCACTTTCCGGCCACCGCCATAGATCGGTTGGTGTATTCTTTTCGATCTCCCAGGCGGCCACATTGGGATCGGTATTGAACTTCAGGAGGTTACCCCTGAGTTCCCTGTTTTCATAAACCACCTTGCCGTCCACCATGGTCATGATGGGATATAAGGTGTCCAGTTCTTCCACGGTCACATCCATATAATCACCATTGAGTATAATGATATCGGCCCACTTGCCGGGCTCTATGGAGCCCACCTTGTCATCCTTCCATAAGGCATAGGCCCCCCAGCGGGTCATCATTAACAATAATGTAAGGCGGTCCGGTACCGCTTCTTCAGGTACACCAAAATTTTTACCGTCGATCTTCCTGGTCAACCACATGACACCGTCTTCAAAGGGAGAATGCCGGATTTCACTCTGGCTGCCAAACTCACTGACCACGGCACGGGCACCTCCTTTGAGCATACTGGCCACTGGCGCGTTTAAAGTCAGATACTCTTCACCGTAGGCCTCTTCCAGTACCTGGCTGGGAACACGGGTGGCATCACATGAAAATGCCATATTAATCCTGGCTGCCTTCTCAATCTGGTCTGGTCTCACAGAATGGCAATGGTCCACCTCCAGGCGCATGGTGCGTAATTGCTCGATGGGAATACCCGAGTTCAACACCACATCAAACCAGGCATCCAGTGCCGAGTCACCGGCCACATGCCAACCGGGAATACCTGTTTGCCGACCTTCTCTTGCCAGATCCGTCAGGACCTCCAGGTGTTCCAGACGCCGGACATTGGTAGGACTGGATTCCATGGTGGGACAACGTTCCCGGGCCTTGAATTCATCCGTCTTGGCAGGGATGGTGGTGCACCAGCCCACGCCGCCATTGTCCAGGGCACCGGCACTACTGCCTATAGCCCAGAAGTGATCGGAACCATAGCCCAGCAAGTCACCAATACGCCAGTAATTCTCAACGATATAGGGATTGAACGGTTGCATCCAGCGATGCCCCCAGGCCAGACGTATGGGCATGAGGTCATTGCGCTCCAGGTGTACAGTCGCATTAAACCCGCCCTCACATTGAATGTGGGTCTTGAAGGTGGTGACACCGGTCTGGGCATTTAACTGCATGACTTCAAGGTAGGCCTTGTTGTATTCATCCAGCCTGCCACTTTGGGGGACAATAATATCAACGCGGGCACAACGGGTACCGTCTGTTTGATCACCGGAAAAGCCCAGGTGTTCATCAATCCAGAAATCTTCGGGCACGGGATTACGGTAACGCTGCTCAAAGGCGTTAATGGCCCGGGTGCTATAGACCGACCCACCACGCGTATATACAACAATGGGGTTGTCCGGTGAGAGTTCATCTAGGTACTGGCGGGTGACCGAGGTCCCCAGCATAGGCACTGCCACCGCTGGGGGGTTGATCTGGATCTGGATATACTGACCCTGTGGTATCTGCTGAATCCTCGCCTTGATTCCGGCGGTAAGGGTAGTTAACAATTCATCCTGGGACTTGCCGGAAAACCTGATCTGCAGGACCTCGGGGATGGCCTTTGCTACCCAGGGAAAGTTGGACAGCGTAGTGTCATACAGGTGGTTGTGTGTATCGATTAAACCAGGCAGTACGGTATTGCCTTTAGCATCTATCGTTTCTGTCCAGTCGGCGACATACTGCTGCATATCGGCATTGTTGCCAACGGCTATGATCTCATTATCCCGTATGGCAATGGCCTCGTACATACTGATGCTATCAATATCATCCGAGTCTGCTGAAATCACCTTGCCATTTATAATAATCGTTGTGGCATACGGTGATTGCCCTGCCAGTCCTACCTGGGTAAAACCCGCTCCCAGTATTATCCATAGGAGCATATTAAAAATTGATGTATAACAAATCCTTCCTGACATTACTCGCATAGTTCCCCCTGATATGTGAGATCTGAAAAATTAATATTGTCTTTGTAAACCAACGCCAATCCCGGCGTCAGTGAATAATGAAAATTAATATATTTAAGAATCCATATCCTACCGCTTATTTTTGCCTACATTACTGAGGTTTATTCAATGGTGCAAATAATTTACTCAATTTTCATATTAGTTTCGAAAACTGCATTATCACCGGTATTTCCTGCTTTTTTAATACCCGAGCTGGTTTGAATTCTAAAGAAATAGTGTTTTAGAGAAACCACCCGGGACGTGAGGATTTAACAGGAAAAAGCGATGGAATTAGCTTATAGCTGAAAAAAACAAAATTTCAGTGAATAATTAACGTGTGCCTTCAACCGATGCCTCGGCAATAAACCTGTCCAACAGGCGCCTGGCTATTTCGGCTTCCTCTTTGTCCTGATATTTTTCAATGATGTGTTGTAACTGTTGTCGGGTGACCTTTTCTGTAGAACTGGCCAGGTCAGTATCCTGGTTTTGTCGGTAATGCCGCCACAGGTCACGGTAATCAATGGCAAGGTAAAATTCTATCTCTGAGATATCTTTATGTTCAGGAAAATCCGTTATGAAAGACGTCTTTTTCGCAATTGCATTTTGCAACGCTTGCTCACCTTGCGGTACTGATAGAAAAAACTCCCGGGTAATCGTCCTGAACTGGCTGTCCATTTTAAATTCTCCATCAGGATACAGGCGTAAATAGTCATACAGGGCCTTGCCGTCATAGAAAAATTTTGAATGCCTGCCATACCAGGAGATATTGACCTGCAGTCTTTTCGTCCTCTCCAGTGCCAGTTCAATCAGCATTTTATTCTCCGCCCCATGGGCCTTGACTTCATCGGATAATAAAATCGCCAGATCGTCCGCTGTCTTTCCCAGGGTATAGAGTTCGGTCTCATAGTCTTGCTGATTCTGCATCTGAATTTGCGAGCGCTGCATTTGTTTAAGCGCCGAATTCAAATTTTCGGAGGTCAAAAAGATATCTGCATGCACAATCAGGGGCAAACTTAACATCAGGTAAACTACAGTATAAATACCTGTGGTTTGATTAAGATATTTCATAATATGGCCCTTTGTATAAACCACACCAGACCAAACAGGGAAATTAAACCTGAGACCCCGTTTATAATAGGTCGCCTGTATTTTGTCCTGGCGATAGTATTTAGTATAGGCCACGCTAATGCGACAATTGCGATCTGACCGATTTCCACCCCCAGATTAAAGGAAAATAGACTCAGCATGAGTCCGGCTCGCTCAAGATCCAGCTCCTGTAGTAGTCCGGCGAAACCAAATCCATGTATCAGACCAAAAGCAAATGTTAAGCGCCATCGGTGTTTTACTTCTTTTGCCAGAATATTTTCCACACCGACATAGAGGATGCTCAAGGCAATGGCAGATTCAACAATCCAGCCTACAGGATGGACCAGGCCCAGGGTGGCCATTGCCAGGGTTATACTATGTGCCACGGTAAATGCCGTCACAATGATAACCAGGTTTTTCAGACCCCTGGATACAATTAACAGACCGAGTAGAAATAACAGATGATCGTAGCCGGTCACAATATGTTCAAGACCAAACACAAAAAATTCATAGGCACTGGTGAGAGCGGACTGTTTTGTCAATTCCGGTTCCCAGGTGTTTGAGTGCTGAAAGACAAATTGGTTATTGATCTCGCCTGATACCAAAGATGAAAGAATCCTGTGATCAGGATAGAGATCTGACAGAAATCTCAGTTGAATTTTTGTATATTCAACAGGGCTGTTTGCAGGGTATTCAACCACGACTTCCAGGTAAGGGAAATCTTCACTATCCAGCCAGGTATTCATGGCAATCACTGAATGACTGACAACAGCGTCATTCACCTGAACTGTTGTATGCTCCTGTATATAGTTATTTAAATCATCGCTTGCCTGCATAATCTCCGCATCAGAAACTATTCCATCCAGATCGGTATCCAGGCCCAGTAACAGATCCATATCATCCATGGGCAATCGATAGACTGCATTCAAATTTTGATCACTGACAGTCAGTTCGGCATAACTGACACTTAGTGGATGTGAATGAGCCACACCGGTAATCAGTAACAAAAATAATATTTTTAAAATTGCCCTGTTTAATTGATCCTTCATAATTATTCTCAAAATTTAAACGCTTATATTCCTTTTTGATTAGAGTGTGAAAATTTAAAAAAGATTTTAGGGACAAATAAAAAACGGACATCAATGACGTCCGTTTAATATGACTGAAAGATTTAAATAAAACTAGGCAGTCTGCTCGCCTTTCCTCATCATCACGACGGCACCAATAATTATCAGGAGCACAACTACACCTCCTATTAACATCATGTTATTGCCGCCACCTGCATCATCAGCCGATGTTGAGGCATTTTGCTGCCCCGCCGGCGCTGCTGCAACAGGTGCCGCTTGCTGGTCTGAACCGGCCTGCTGGTTTGCCAGGTTCTCCTGACTCTGTTGAATTTCCTGTATCTGTTGTGCCTGCATATGCTCGTTTTTTTGTTGTGCCATAGGGTCCAGGGCAGTCTTGAATTCTCCGGTTTCAGGATCAAACTCAAGATACACCTGGGATATCATGTCCTCATCTGCGGACCAGGCAGATGATATTGGCAGAAGGCATATCAGACAGAATATGAATACATGAAGTGGTGTCCTGTTAAAATTGTTCATAGGGTTTCCTCTTTAATTCAAACAGATGAAGAGCGGCCACAAGGGCCGCTCTTTGACTGGTTTGTTACTAAACCTGTTTTACTAATTTAAATACTCTCCCTATTAGTAACCGTTAGCACCATTGAGAAATGGCGGAATTTGCGGTACTTCCGTCCAGCGCCAAGCGGTGGTAGGGGTCTGCATATCCAGGGTCCACTGTGCGGTATCAGTATTGAAATGCAGTGTATTTCCACGCAATGCCGGCATCTCATGAGAGATCTTGCCGCCAATGAATGTCATGACAGAAGTCAGTTCATCCAGGTCTTCAATTGGCGTGGACATGTAGTCACCACTTAAGATGACGATGTCGGCGAATTTACCGGGTTCGATGGAACCCAGGGCATTTTCCTTCCATAAGGGATAGGCGCCCCAGCGGGTCATCATCAACAGCAGGGTCATACGGTCAGGTACTGCCTCTTCAGGCACACCCCAGGTCTCACCATCTATCTTACGGGTCAACCACATGACACCGTCTTCAAAGGCCGATTCGCGTAATTCACCCTGAATACCGAACTCACTGATAACGGTATTGACACCTGACTTCATCATACTGGCCACAGGTGCATTCCAGGTGAGGTATTCCTCTCCATAACCGTTCTTAATAACACCGGTAGGAACGTCCGTGGCATCACAGGAAAAGGTATGTCCCGTCCTGGATGCGATCTCAATCTGTTCCGGTGTTACAGAGTGACAGTGGTCGCTCTGGGTACGTAACATCTGGATACGCTCTGGTTCCATATAATGAAGATAGGTCTTCATCATGATCTCGGTTGCACCATCACCGGCTGAGTGCCAGCCGGGGATATTAGAGATCCGGCCTTCAGCAGCCAGCTGGGCCAGGGTCACCAGGTGTTCGGTCCTTCTGCCACGGTTGGCGGTAATGCCACCATCGATACCCCCGCCCTCTTCAGTCCTGCCTTCCCAGGCATTCAGCTCAATGCCTTCCGGTGCCGGTGGGCACTGTTCTCGGGCCTTGATATCAGCATTTTTGGCACGCATGGATGTACACCAGCCTACACCACCGGCATCAATACCACCCACACTGCTACCGGTACTGAAGAACCAGTCGGAACCATGACCAACCCAGTCTCCAATACGGCGGTAGGACTCGGTGATGCTATCGGAAAACGGCTGCAACCAGCGATGGTTCCAGGACATCCTGATGGGCATCATGTCATTTCGATCCAGATGGTTTGTTCCACTGAAACCGGCCTCACACTGGATATGACTGGAATAGGAAGTCACACCGATCTGGGCATTGGCCTGCATCACTTCAAACAGGCCTTTGATATATTTGTTAAAAGTTTCCTGGTCCTGGGTACCAATCAGATCCAGACTGGTACAACGGCCAAAGTCCGTGTATTCGCCTGACCACCCGCGCTCTTTATCCACCATCCAGTAATCGGATGGCAATTCATTACCATAGTAATTTTCAATGTCCGCAATTGCCTTACCGTTAAGAATTGAGCCGCCACGGGTGGTAATCAGTACCGGGTGGTTAGGTGCAACTGCATCTACCTTGGCACGGTTGATGAGGTTGGTATTCATGGCCGGTACAGAAACGGGGGGCGGACCCATTGTGACCCTGATCCATTTACCTTCAGGGACTTGCCTGGCCCGGGCTTCGATGGCCCTGATTACATTATCAGTCAACGCCTCTGGGGTATCACCATTAACACGGAGTTCCAAGAGATCAGGAATCGAATTCACTACCCATGGGAATCCCGTTGCCGTTTCATAAATGTGATTGTGGGTATCGATATACCCTGGGGTCACAGTATTCCCCTTGGCGTCGATGACTTCTGTCCAGTCTGCGACCAGTGCCTGGATCTCGGCATTAGTACCCACTGCCAGGATCTTGTCACCCTGTATGGCAACCGCCTCGGCTATGGTGACCTGGCTGGGATCATCGCTGTCTGCAGTGATGACCTGACCGTTGATAATGACAACTTCCGCATAAGGTGACGTGCCTGCTACGACCTGACCGGCAAATGCGAAAGCCAATAAAAGCATTAATACGATTTTCATCATACCCCCTTCCTTTAGTTTAAAATCAAATAAAACAATTAATTCAAAAACATCCTTTATTTTACTTCATATCCCATTAGCGTCTAGCAGATTAAATTTAAAATTCTCATTTTATCCATAAAGACTGCTCAAATAGCTACTTTTCCTGACAGGCGGGCCCAATTACTGGAAATACCCGCCTTTTATCGCATCATCCCATTGCTGGAACACGGCAGGGCCTACACCGAAGGGCACACCTTCTACATGTTCACCATTCATATAACCGTGAGTACCAAGATCAAATTGTGTCAGTGACACCTTGGGGGCCGGTCGCATTTTCCCGAACATGGGGATAACCACTTCCTCGTATACCTCCCGGCTATGGTCCCGGCTGTGGGCAGTGATCTGAAACATGACCGGCGGTACCGGTTTGACGCCCCTGCCCTTTAATTCTCTGGTCAAACCAATGTATCGGTCCACCAGCTCCTCGGTCTCTTCTTTGCCAAGATCCATACGTTGTGCCGTTACCTCGGCGGCCTGACGCAGGGAATCTTCTATGCCATGGGTCACGATATATTCTGCCTTGAAGGAGGCATACCGTTGGGTATCTCCCCAGTCCTCCAGGATGTCTTCCATGATCATAGGCAGGCGCATCAGCGCCTCGGGGCCTTCCTGTCCCAGCAATTCCGGTCCTTTGTAACGAGCACTGTCCCGCCAACTCCTGATGTACAGTTCATTAAATGGATCGGAACGTGACGGTAGCAGGATGTCATCATCCTGCACCCGGGTGAAACCTTCTATCTTACCAAGCTGTCCGCCCCAGGCGGCCTGGGCCCGATAGATGTAACCGAATGATGAATTTTCAATGGCCAGGATGCCGCGGATATTGGGTACCCGCTGTGAAAGCATCATAGTAAAGGGTCCACCGGTAGAATGCCCATGGACATAAATGGAAAACTCATCTTCGGGAAAGTGTTTCTTCATGGCCTCAACACCGCCCTTCTCAAAGGCCATGGGCCAGCCAGCCATTCGGTAATAAAATAGGGTCCCGGGTTTTGCCCTGGCCAATGTGCGAATACCATAACGTGGACGCTGGCCATGATCTTTTATGATGTCATATTGATCACGGGTGATATGTTCGCCGCGTAACCAGATTGGCGTACGTACTTCCAGGGAATACTTGTGGTGGTCATAGGCGGTAACATTACGGCCCGGCCAGGTCCGATCGGGAGTATGAAAGGCATGGCGACCCGGGTAACTCATACTAATGACCTTGTAACCCAGTTTCTTTGCCATCAGGTCTGCCCGCTTGTGCATGGTCTTGAAGTCACCACTACCGCCATGCAAGAGGAAGATACCAATCTTTTTACCGTCTGCGTCCCGGGCGATCTTTGAAGGATCAACCGGTTCATGGACAGACATTCCTATGTCCCATTCCATATCAACGGCATTGATCCTCATAATGTCCTCGACATACCCTCTCTCCCCTTTTAATGGGATGTCCGGCTTGCTCATGAAGTTGCGGATCATGGCAACGATCTCTTCCTCGGGTACGTCAGAGGGAGGTATATAATCAGCTGAGGAGGCAGCCGACCATGCCAGGAGTATGCAGATAATGGAATACTTGAACGACGTATAGAATCCAGAATAGCTATTCATATCAGATTTCATCCTCAAAATAGAAAATTATAATAATTTTAAAAAGCGAAAAGTACCGTGACGAATGAGCATAACCCGCCCTCATCTGGCCGTCAATTTCCGGTTAAAAACAGGTTGTTTGACTAAAAACTGCCGCTGATTGAGAGGTTAATCCTGCTGCCGTTATGGAAGGTCTGGACCAGGCTCCTGCGCACAGGGGACAGGCCCCTTTGACCGGTATAAAAGGTCCGTACCCGGTTTTCGTCATAGTTAAGAATATTGATCCCTTCCACCCTGATTCTCAGACCAAACCAACGGGTGGTTTCGATAAAGGCATTGAACCAGACCCCTTCCGAGCGTACATCCAGTTCATCCACCTTGAATCGGGGACGTTCCGCCTGTTCACCCACTTCACCGCCCCAGGAGACCTGGGCGTCCTTGAAATCCTGGCGAAATTTTATCAGGTAAGACCAGTCGTTTTCATTGGCGAATGAAAAACCTGGATCCAGTCCACCAACACCACCCAGGACCCTCTTATTACCGGTCACCGGATCGGTGACTGTGGAGTCCTGTATTTTTACCCGGGCATCAATACGTGCATCCTGTAGACCTACCCAGTCTAGCGGTATGGTGGCCTCAAAATCCGCCCCCCAACGCCGGCCATTGCCGATATTTCCCGGTGCCTCAAGGGTCGGGCTTAATGGCAGCAGATCCTGAACATCATCTATCCAGTCATGAAACAGGGAAACAGTAAACACACCTAAATCCCCAAAACGACGCTCATGGGATATCTCCGCCTGCCAGGTGGCCTGGGGTTTGAGGTTAGGGTTACCCCCGGTGACATCGTCATCCCGTTGGGTGACCGCAGTGACGAAATCATTGAAATCCAGTTGCGATACGTCACGGGCAAATCGTAACCGGGTTTGTTGTTGCTGGCTTGGTGAATACGTCAGGTTTATATAGGGTTTGACGAAGAAGAAATTACGGTTCAGTTCCGTATCGCCTGTCTGGGAGATATCGGACACCTCGGCGCCAAGACCAAATTCCACACTGATGGCATCCCTGTTCCAGGTATCATTTAACAGGAAGTCACCCCGGATCTCCTCCACCTTGCTGACGGAACCCGGGACATCGATAATGGTAACAACCCCACCGGCATGTTCTGTCTGAAGTAGTGCACTATCTAGGGAATTAAATGCACCTTCCATATTAAACTGCACCGAGTGGTTGGCCCATCCCGCATAGGTGAATTCCATCCGGGTGATGGCCTCAAGGGTTTGCTTGTCTATATCATCAACCGTTAACAATTCCATATCACCATCAGGGTTGAAGTCCCGTCTGCCATTTGAGGGGCCCTGATCCAGGTAGTAAAGCAAAAATATACCCTTTCCTATGAGGTCCTCACTAAGTAGACGCTCTGCATCCAGCCCCAGGGCGAAGGACATATTACGTCGTTCCGTATCGATGACAGTGGTACTGGTCTCGCCACCGACCGGGGTCACAGTCCTTTCCAGCAACTCGTCCCTGACAACGGCGCTCAGTTTGGTATTGAGGGTGACATAGTTTTCACCGATGTAGGTAGAACCATTCAGGTAGGTATTCACATCGTAACCATCAAAGCCGGGGCCACCGTCATCATCAAACCGCGCCTCGGTCAGATTACCGTTGGCATCGAAGATATTTTCCGGACCGCCATCACCAAAATTACTGTACCTGGCATCGGCACCCAGGTTGTATTCAATATTACCAATGCGATCAATCATGGAAATACTGCCGCCGGGTGCCAGGCCATGACCAAATGTCTGCCTGACAAACGTCTCCCAGCGAACCGTGGCCGGGACATCGGTCTTGAGGATGATATTGGCGACCACGGTCTGTCCCTGCAGGTCGATACCACGGACCTGACCACGAATGAGTTCGATGTAATCCACACTGGCTGCCGGTATACGGGTCAGGATAGCGGACGGGGAATCCTGCTTGGCACTGGGGCGACGATCATTGATAAGAATATTTCCCAGAGATGCTCCAAAACCCCGTCGGCTGCCGCCCTCCTGCTGGGCATTCAGGCAACTGAGACAATCACTGATCACAAATCCCGGGATCTGCTGGACCATATCCAGGGCATTATTGGGATTATATTGTTGAAAAAAGGTTGCCGGGTATTTGACAATTTCTTCAGAGGAGGATGATTCATCCGCCCCCCGTTGTGCCCCAGTGGATGATCGCTGCTGTGCGATTACGCTGGTATGAGTAATTAGCAAGATCAAAGCAACGAGTGTAATCCTGAGTTTCATAGTGGCCTCTATATCAGATAGTTTTGTTTAAATGGAAATATACTGGTTTCAAATACAATTCTAAAAAAGACGCATATCATTACATATTAATGTGTAAATATCATCGAAAAACACTCACTTACAGACTCTATTTTTCCAATTTCTGATGGATGCTTCTCTGCCGGCACCGTAACTTCACTGACATGTAGTTTGTATTTTGTGGACCACTCGATTGCAGTTAAAATTCGTCCACCATTATCCCAATCGCCCGAAATCTGATAAAATTACCGGATTAACTCAAGTAAAGAGGTATTGATGTGAAACAGGACAACCTGGCCCAGGAGGCCGATTCCGCAAAGCAGGCGGAGACAGACAGCGACCAGCCAGCTGGTTATTACCACAGCAAGAAAGACCGGATTTTTGTTCGCGCCATACAGGGTGCATACAACATGACCGAGGAACTGGAACGGCTACGTGCCATGCCTCGGGTCCGCAAGGCAAAAGATATAAAATTTGTTGACGGTCCACAGGCCTATAGCCGACACTATGTGGAGCCGAAAGACGGAATTACCCAGACATTTCATTTACACCTGGAAGAGTACGGTCCGGGTGGAAAATCTCAAAAACATGGCCATGTAAATGAGGCCGCATTTTATATTCTTGATGGCAAGGGATATGAAATCCATGACCAGATAAAATACGACTGGAAGGCCGGGGACGTTGCCATCGTCCATAACAACTGTGTCCACCAACACTTCAACGCCAGTGATACAGAACCCGCCAGGGCCCTGGTAATTAAAACCAAGCCCATGTTTATGTTTATGAATATGCTGTTCCAGAAGACCGTTATACCCAGGCAGACGGAACCTGCACCCGGTGGTGAGAACTTTGAGGTACGGGAAGAGGAAGAGGATTTCAACCACCCAGAGGGAGGATACTGATTATGGCATGGGATGAAACGTCAGTCTGGATCACCGGTGAGACCAATGGCCAGCTCTATCAGAACATGCTGGATGATGCCAGCAGCGCACCTGAACGCAATGCAAAACGCAAAAAGGTTGTGACCCCTGAAGAAATGCCCTGGGAGATGTCACGTCAGGGCCTGTTAAAACACCTGCTCAATGAACAGATGAATACCCGCATGGAGACGGTGGATGCCTATATGCAGATCATTCCACCAGGCAGTCATTCCGGAAAACATCGCCATCTTGCAGAAGAATGTTTATATGTTCTTGAGGGTCATGGCTATGATATACACCAGGACTGCGATATCGAGATTACAGATGAATATTTCTGGAAACCTCAGGAAGAAGTGAAACGCTTTGAATGGGAGGCGGGTGACATTATTTATATCCCACCTAACACCATACATCAGCATTTCAATGGTGACCCTGATCGCCCTGCACGGTTAATCTCATCTACCAACCGTATATTCAAGCAGTGTGGTCTTAATGATCTGGAACAGATAGAAGACGCACCTGAATATCAACCTGGTGTGACCTTAACCCCTGAGCTGGTGCGCGCCTTTCTCCGCGGGGAAAAGGCCTAGTCTGAAACAGGACCTACAGTTAATCCTCAGTTAAAGGTCTAGTCTATGCTGGGAGCCCTGTTAGCGCTTGCCTCAGCGGCCACCTTTGGCCTGAACAATGCCGCTGTCAGGCGGGGCGTACTCACGGCAACGGTATTACAGGCCATGGCCATTACCGTCCCTATGGGGGTACCGTTCTTCCTGCTGGCATGCCTGTTATTCGGTGGGTTCCAGGCCCTGTCGGAGTTTTCCACCTCACAGTGGGGATGGATGGCCAGTGCGGGAATGGTCCATTTCATTATTGGCCGATACAGCAATTACCGCTCTATCCGGGCGATGGGGGCAAATCTCTCCAGCCCCATCCAGCAGTTAAGTGTCCCCATCTCAATTATCCTGGCAATTATTTTTCTCGATGAAGTCATTACCCCTGCACGGGTCCTGGGATTTATCCTGGTCATGCTGGGCCCCAGCATTATGCTGAAACAAAAAAAGGGTGCGGGACCGCGAAAGACCAAATCCGGTTTTGAACCCCATTATGCAGAGGGGTTCCTGTGGGGCAGTATCAGCGCTCTCGCCTATGGCGCAAGCCCTTTGTTTATTATGATGGGCCTGCAATCCAACCCCACCATTATTGACAGTATCGCCGGTGGCCTGATCTCATACTCAGCTGCCACCCTGGTAGTCATTTCACTGATCCTTGCACTGGGCGGTCGAAGTTATATGGCCGGGATGGGAGAATCTGCGCCCAAGTGGTTTGCCCTATCAGGTTTTATTGTATTTTTCTCACAAATATTCAGATATATGTCTCTGGCAGTGGCACCGGTCACCGTGGTGGTCCCCATCCAGAGGCTGTCACCGGTATTCAGGGTGATCTTCGGCTGGTTAATCAACCGTGACCATGAATTTTTTGGATTCTGGGTTCTATTTGGTATTTTTCTTTCCATGTTCGGTGCCATCATCCTGGCCATGAGCACAGATATTATCGTTGCACTATTACCCGCGTCCTGGGCAGGTTTTCTACAGCTAAGCTGGCCATAATTTTTGCATTTTTCAGCTGTTTTCTATATTTATTGACAATTCACAGATTGACGCATAAGGTCTTTTTTTACCGGTAGATATCCGGCAAATTGAAGTAGTTGAATTTCTTTATAGGAAGGGGGAAACATGTTTGGATTCAAACATACTCATTTATTTTTAAAACGCCTGTTCATAGCGCTTTTAACTTTTTCACTTTGTATTTCTGCACAGGCAGATGTTGCACCCTATGCAGACAGTGTCATTATAAACGGTAAGGTTATTACTGCTGATAACGACAATCCTGATCTCATTACCATGGCTGAGGCGGTTGCGGTTCGAGGTGACAGGATCATGGCCGTTGGCAGCAATGAGGAGATCCAGCGACTGGTGGCAGACTGGACCGAGGTTGTTGATGCCAAGGGCAACACCGTTATACCCGGCCTGATTGATTCACATAACCATCTTTATGAACACACCCTGGATTTTCCATGGTCCTTAAAACAGATCCCGGAAATGCTGGAGGTACGTATCGGCGCCAAGGGTGAAGGTGAAGGCATGACCGTTGAGGAATTTACCAATATCGTCCTCGGCGCGATCAAAGCCCGGGCCGCACAGGTCCCTGAAGGTCACTGGATTCGGGTCAATGCCAGACCGCCCGATGTTGCAGTGAGGGCATTTGGTACCACCATAACCCGTGACATTCTGGATGATCTCACCCCTAACCACCCTACCTATATCACCACCCGTGGTGGATCCGTGGTCAACACCAAAACCATAGAGGCCTTTGAGGCATTCTATGGCACACGCATGCCGGAAGATTACTGGCTGGTGTCCCGGGAACTTGGAACATCTGGTGAATATAACGACTTCGACCGATGTGCCAAGATAGATATTATCAATACCCAGTTCGGCACCTTCGACCGTTATATAAATGCCTACATGCAATCCATGCAGGTCAATGCCCAGATTGGTGTTACAGCTTATAAAACCCACTTGCAGTGTGAAGGTGGCTTCAGTGCCTCATCACACTTGGACCGAAATGATCTCATGCCCATTCGACTGGCATGGGGCCATCGCTGGTGGCAACCCTTTTCTTCCAACATCCATGAGATGTATCGCCGCATTGGTGATTTCACCGGCTATGGATCGGATTTCCTCTGGAGCATTGGCAGCAGTGTAGGTGGAATTGATGCCGGTGGTGTGGGCTGGTGCAGTACCATACCCGCCGCAGACTCAATCAAAAACCGTGAGCAATGTCCGCCGCTTATCAATGATATTGAAATCGAAGATATCACCGATGCGAATATCGTCCCTAACCGTGGACGCAGACTGGAACACCTGGATACCCTGGCGGAACTGGCCGGTGAAGGCAGACTGTCCGGCATTCCCGGCTGGCACGTGGCCGGTGACGGTGCGGTTGAAGTACTGCAAAAAACCTACCGTAAATACATGTCGGATGATCGGATTCGCAACCTCAGGATCCAGGCGGACCACTGTTTTGGGATAAGACCCGACCAGATCCAGATGGCGGCCAGGATGGGACAGACCTTCGCCTGTAATTTCGACACAGAAAATACTCGCATTATCGAAAAAGATTATGGCGAAGAATACCTGGCCTGGAATGCCCCGGTCGCCAGCATGTTAAAGGCCGGTGTCAATACTGTCCTGGGATCATTCGGTACTTATGGCCGGCTGCGTTACTCACCTTTTGAAGACGGCGTACATTGGCTCACCCGGGAAGATGAAAACGGTCAGACCTGGGGCCTGAAGGATGAGGCCGTACCAGACCGCCTGACGCTGTTATTAATGATGTCCCGCTTTGGCGGTCATCCACTGTGGAGAGAAAATGCAATTGGCTCCATTGAAGTGGGTAAGCTAGCTGACATAGTCATTCTGAATGGTGACTACATGGCTGTAGCGGTTCAGGACCTGAACAAGCTCACATCCATATTTACCATGGTAGGCGGCAAGGTGAATTTTGAAGATCCATTATTAAGAGGCAATACCCTCAGGTTCAATTCTGATTCCATAGACTGGACCTTCGATATGCAAACTCCAACCACACTGTGGCGTTGGACAGAAACACCTGTCGCACCATCTTTCTTACATGGTGCAAATGGATATTAATCTCATATAAAAGGAGGGGCCTGGTCCCTCCTTTTTTTTAACTACAATAATTATATTTAGCATTTATTACATCGAAGTACTGAAGTAGTAATCTTTTTTTAAATTACAGGGAATTTGAAAAACCATTCTTCATAAATGGGAGGGGACTATGAAATTTTTTAACTTTTATTTAATCGCAATATTGGCCATGTTTCTATCCGGCCAAAGCCATGCAGGCCAGGCGCCTTATGCCGATACTGTTATCATCAATGGCCAGGTCATCACTGCCGATTCCAATGACCCAAACCAGATCACCATTGCCGAGGCCGTGGCGATCCAGGGAGACAAGATCATGGCAGTTGGCAGTAATGCCGAAATTCAGGCGCTCATCGCCGACTGGACCGAGGTCATTGATGCTAAAGGTCTGTCCGTCACACCGGGCTATATTGATACCCATAATCATATTTATGAAACCTCTACCGGCTTCCCCTGGGTGGTCAACTATATCCCCGATCTGCTGGAAGTCAGGGTAGGCGGCGCAAACCCGGAAGAAATGGCACAAAATGCACTGGGTGCCATCAGGGCCAGGGCCAATCAAATAGAAGAAGGCAAGTGGATCAGGATCAATATGCGGCCACCGCAAATCGCTGTGCCTATTCTCAACGGTAACATCCTCAACCGTGCCAAACTGGACGAAGTGGCCCCCAATCATCCCACTTATGTCACTACCCGGGGAGGAACCATATTAAATACCAGGGCCCAGCAGGCATTCGCCCATTATTATGGTAATGAGCTGCCAGCTGACTACTGGATGGAGGATGCGGATCGGGGCTGGTCCGGAGAGTATACGGACTTTGGCAGGTGTTCCAGCCTGGACCTCATCGGTATGCAGGACCAGGAGACTTATAATAAATATATACAGGGTTACTTTGAGGTCATGCAGGCCAACGCCCAGATCGGTGTCACTACCTACAAGAGCCATATCCAGTGCGAGGCAGGATTCAGCGCCACCAACCACATGGACCGTAACGACATGATGCCCATTCGTATGGCCTGGGACCATCGCTGGCTGCAGCCGTTCTCTAATAGTATTAAGGAGTCATACCGCAGAATTGGTGACTTTTTAGGTCATGGGTCTGATATGTTCTTCAGCACTGGTAGTAGTGTTGGCGGTATCGACGCCGGCGGTGTTGGCTGGTGTACCGCCATGGTGGCGAAAAATCCCGAGATAAAAAAACGTGAACAATGCCCTCCCGCACCGGAAGGTGTTGAACTTCGGGCCTGGGAAGGCCGGTCCGTTGAAGATGGCAGTATCGCTTCCAACCGGGGCAGACGAACAGAGCACCTGGTCACCCTGGCTGAACTGGCGGCCGAAGGTCGTATCAGTAATATCCCCGGATGGCACTCGTCTGGTGATGGTGCCACAGAGATCATGATGAAGACCTATCGCGCCCATATGTCCGATGAACGTATCAGAATGCTGCGTACCACCAGTGACCATTGTCACTCTGTTACTCCAGAAGAGATTGAGATCGCAACGCGTACCGGTCATACCTTCTCATGCGATGCGACGGAAGTCCCCACTCAGGTCATCAAGGAAGATTATGGTGAGGAGTACCTGACCTGGAACGCCCCGGTGGCCAGCATGACAAAGGCCGGTGTCAATGCCGTCATCAGCCAGTTTGGTATTGAAAGCGAGTTACGAGAATCTGCTTTTGAAGATGGTGTGATGTGGATGACCCGTAAGATTAACGGTGAGACCTGGGGCGTCCCGGAAGAGGCCATCCCCGACAGGATGACGCTGATGTTAATGATGACCCGCCGTGCCGCCTATCCTATCTGGAAAGAAAACGCCCTGGGCTCCATTGAGCCCGGCAAGTTTGCAGACATTGTTATCCTAAGCGGTGATTACATGACCACACCAGTAGAAGAACTGGATCAGTTGACCTCTGTGATGACACTGATCGGCGGCAAGGTGGCCCATGAGATGCCTGACTTACGCGGTAATACCCTGCACTTCAGCACCGATACTGCCCAGTGGACCTTTGATATGCAAACCCCGACAGACCTCTGGCGCTGGGATTCCCCGCCACAGATACCACCGTTTCTCAATGGAGCAAACGGCTATTAGAAATTTAGGGCCAGAGTAAAAATAGATTTTACTCTGGCCCCTGTCATTTAAACCATCAGGCGGGCAAATATAAGCGATATAATCAGGAATAACCCCAGCAGGATAGCAGCAGACTTGTCTATATTGCCTGTCCCTGAATTTGCCCCACCGATAAACCTCAGCATCCTGTCCACTGACTCCGGCGATTCAGCCCTGACATACAGCCCCCGGTGGGAATCGATTTGCGATAATTGCATCATGGTATCGACGTTGGGTACCGTAAATAATCTGCCACTCATTGGGGTAAAATGAAGAAACTCGCCGAACTCACCGTATTCAGGGACGCCTTCATTTTCTCCCAGCAATCCCGTCTGTAAGGTAATCATATCGAAAGAACTGGTCTCGACTTTTTCCACGGCATATTCAAGATATGAATATGGCAGGGTGTCCTCACCGTCGGACACCAGAATGCCTATTTTATGGGTTTTGTCCCTGAGGTTCTGCGGCAGGGTATTGAACGAGCCTGCCAGGGAATTGATCGCGGCCTCAATACTGGTCCCTGTACTGGTAAACAACTCTGGTGAAATCACAAAATCCAGCATTTCATTGATCTGGGCAATGTTACTTTCCCAGCCGAGTATGACCTGGGCCTTTTCAGTGAAACCACTCATGGAGACAATAATATTTTCCTGCCTGTCTTCAAGCTCACGAAACAACTCGGACAATCTTTCTCTCCCCCTTTCAAAACGGGTTTGAGTTTCTGAACTTACAGATGGATCTGGAATGGCCAACATACTTGGAGACAGATCAAACGCGATGGATATAGCGATCGGGTTTTCATTTAGACTATAACTGTACCGGGGCCTGTCATTCACCGTGGACCAGATCAGCAAGCCCATGGCCATGAGGACCAGCACCAGGATAAAACTCGACGGGTGATTATAATTATTATCTTCGGACCGCTTTATTAAAACCACCCAGTAGATGATTATCGCCAGGCCTGCGATGATGGTGGCACCGATAATCAAAACGACACCCCCTGCCTAGAAATTAGGTGGTGCTGATGAGATGACTCCCCTTTCCCCTTCTGCTTCGCCGGATCCATCACCAGTCACAGGGGCATTCATCTCCTGTGAACCTCTGTCCAGAGAAAGGAGATATTCCAGGAAGAGTTTTGGCTGCCCATAATCGGGATTTCTACGCAGACTTTCTTTCAATGCCTGAATGGCCTGTTGATAATAATCAAACTGGCCCTCTGACTGAAATGCATCATATAGCATCCTGGCCTGAGCATAATGAACGACCGCAAGAAACGCGTTATCGACCTGCATGTTTTCAAGATCATTAAACAGTTTATTCGCGTTAGTTCTATCACCAATCAGGGACAGATAGACACCATGATTAAACATCAAATTTTGTTGAAGCGAACTACCGCCTTTTAAAAAGGCCGCGGTTGGTTGTAAATATAAAGGTGGACTGTCCAGGCTATCAATGATTGGCTGATATTGATCTGCATAAAGATTTTGCAGGTCTATTGCACCTGTTTTTACTATGTTCAGAGAATCTTCTCCCAACGGCCCCTCTGGCGCACTTAATGTATCGGTAATCCTGACAAATTCATCTATAGTCGCAATCCGGTCTTCTAGAAACTCCCCAATAAACCGCTCATAGATCTGAACAATTTCCCTTTTATAGTCTTCATCTTCTGATATACGTCTGAGATCACCCAGATCGTTCAATACTTTATTGGTGAAGCTATTGGTGGCAATTTCATCTGTCAGCCTGTCCAGGTCCTGGTTTGCCGCATTGACCCGCGGCACATAGTTAGAGTAAAAACCGTAAGACTGAAGTCCTGCGATTACAATAACGATTCCCAGTATCCCGAGTAATTTTGAGGATTGATCAACAAATCCAGCTTGCGATGGACCCATTCCATTTCCCCATTTATCCGCACTACTCATATATTGCCTCCCTTAAAGAAATTCCGCCCCGTACTTGGGTGAAAATATGTTGCTACAAGAAACAACCACAGAATTGTCAAAATTCTGGCTGTTTGCAAAAACGGTGCGGAAAGATTAATTCTCTCCCGCCTGGTCTCCTGGTAACTATAACCCTCTAACCGACTTATATCTCTTAATGTATTTTCCAGATTCCGTGCATCCAGGTTTTCAATAGTCACTACCGTCCCCACTGTCCTGGCAAAATTAAGAAATTTTTCAACCTCTTCATTAGACATGTCATTCTCATCCGTCGTTATCCATAACAGATAAAAAGACACCCCCATACTGGCCAACCGGGTCAGCTGTTGTTCCACGTCCTTGGTATAGGCCGCCTCGGCATCAGTCAGCAGGATAACGGCCTTCTTATTCTGCTGCGGATATCGATCAAACAGGTTCAGTCCTGTCTCCATTGCCAGGGCGATATCTGTTCCCCAATTTACATACTCATCCATTGAGGCCAGTTGCTCAATGACAAAGTCTATGTTTGCTGTAGGTGCAGACATGGTAAATGCATTATCATTGAAAAATATCATTCCTACCCTGTCCTGGGCCTTTCTTTGAGATAAAAACCCCAACAGACTTTCCCGCGCAAGCTCATATCTTGCAAGCATGGGCAATGAATTTGGATCATCTACTGCTGTTGAAAACGTGCCTGCCCTGCGTTCAAATCTTAGCTCCAGCTCTTCCCGTTTGACATTGGTATCATGACGCATGGAACGGGAGGTATCGAAGACCACCAGAAAATCCCTGGCCCGTTGGTCAACTGTCATGCTTCGTATAACCGTTGGCTGCATCAATACAATGATAATCAACCCAAGAATAACGACTGTAAATATGACGGGCAGGCGATCCATGACACCTTTTACGGTGACAGTATTATTCAATAACATGATATCAGGAAAATATGCGCGTTTTTTATAAAACCACAATACAATGAAAGTAACGGCCGCTGCCACTGCCAGCCATAATGGCCATACCCTTTCAAACGATAGACTGTCCCAATCCAGCAAAATACGTCTCCTAAACGCCCTGAAATCCGGCGTCTGTTATAAGATTGGTGAACCTGTCTATAAACGCCTGACGATTATCTTGAGTGATCCCTTCCTGGTTTAATACATCTATAAAAAAGTCTCTGAATTCCTGATGACTTTCACCGCCATGATAATGACCCAGCCAGTCATAGGGATTAACACCCAGTTCATCCATACAAAACCAGGTTGCGCTGCGTCTTAATAGATCGGAATATTCCTCATCGGGCAGGTTGTTACCATCATTATTCAGTTGTGCGAGAACAGACTCCCATCGCGTGTTCAAACGTCTTCTCGCTTCAGGCCTTTGCTGAGATTGACCGGTAAGCAAAACAGGAAAAAAACTTGCCAGGAAAATAATACCTCCGGTTAATATTGGCCACATGCTTGCTGCTTCATCATCGGATACATTCATGGCGGTTGGATAACCGCTGCCACCTATATAGGCTGACAGATCATCCAGCCCACCTTCACCCCTGATGTCCAGGGCTTGCATCACTATTATCTGTGACGGATTCGTATTAAATCTGACCGACTTGTTATTTACCACGTTGCCACCGCTATCGATGATCTGATATCCCACGGTTATAACAGGCAGTTCATATTGTTTATTGCCGCGGCAGCTGGTTAAATCCCCAGGACAATCCAGCACCTGAAAGTAAAATGTGCTACGAACAAGTGTCTTACCACTCGGTAATTCTCTACTGCTGGTGATCGGCGTATCGATCAGGTTAATGCCCTTCTCTGAGCCCCAACTCCGTTCAAATAACTGCTCATCAAGGCTTTCTATAATGACCTCATCGGCAGGAAATTCTGCCTCGATTATTAATGAAAGTTTGTCGCCCAGATTGACAGGTTTTTTTCCTATCTCGGCAATCCCTGAACGGACGACAATATAATCGTCCTCATAGACATCCGGGACATAGCCCGATGCAACCAGATTAATTGAATACAACAACAGTAAAATTGATAAGGCCGATTGAGTATAAAGATATTTCATATTTAATTTTTCCTGCGTCTTCTAATTCTTGCTAATTGTGCCAATTGTGGATAAATATCACGCTGACTGTTTATGACCATGTAGTCCATACCGGCAGACCTGAACATGTTTTTCAAGGCTTCAACTCTCTGGTGTTCTTCATGATTTATTTTTTTTACTCGTGCCGATGAAAACCATGTCAATCGCCTGGCCTGTCGCTCCGGATCCCATACCTTAAGCATACCGCCAATACCGGACCCCATCTCAAAACTGATAATAACGGGTATCAAATTATGCTGCATGCGGTTTAAAACCTGTCTCCATTTAGCATCCAGATGGAATTGATTCTTTTGCATAGAAACAAAATCTGATACCAGAAATATCAGATCAGGGACATTCTTGTTTACTTTATGCATGTAAGTTGAAAGCACTGTAGAAATATCAGTTTCATCCTGCACAGTGATATTTGAGAGTGAAGCTGTCAGACGCTCCATCTGGTTTTTGAGGTTTGCTGCCTTGATCTCCTGATGTAATCCTGAGCTGAAGAGGATGGTTTTGACCAGGTCACCGGCCCGCCATAACGAGTATGTCAGTTGCAGGGTTGCGGCATTTCTAAGAGATGATTTAATTGGCACACCCATGGATGCAGATATATCCGCAAGTATGGTTATAGCTGATTGCGCCTCTTCTTCCCACTCTATGACTTGCCTGTCTCCTGGCGGGCTGAACTTGTCTATGTCCCTTGGATTATCTTCACCCTGTTGAAATGGGCGCGTACGCAGGTACCTTAAACCACTGCCTGCCCTGCCCAGTGGGTGTCGACCAGGCAGAAACTTTAACGGCGACAACTTGATAGGCATGAGTACACCCAGCGCCAGCAGGGCGTCTCTGTCTACTACAGAGATGTCATCTTTATGCGGAGTAGTTGTAGGCATAGCCTCTTTCAGAAAGAATCATATTGATTACGTTTGACATCTCAACCGGGTAACTTGTCTCTAATCTATGGTTGAGTATTGGTACTGCAGAGGCAAAGACATCATATGGTACAACGTGTTTTCTACCATGGAAAAATGCATGGGCACGCAGAAATGGAGGCCAGAAACTCGTCGTTCTGGAACTGGCACCGCCGGCCGGGCTTATGACTTCTTTACCCAGTCCCGAATTATCAAATACATCTGATGGATAAGATGGATCGCTTCGCCTGGTTGCCACTGTCACAGCATTCATCAAATGAACTATGGTGTCTGATATTTCTACTTCTTCCTGAATCATGTCTTGGATTTCAGCAAACTCATCGCGGGTAATAACAGGCTTAATATTCTTCAGGTTCTCCTTTAAAGATGCCTTGGCCTCTCTTGCAATCTGGAATTCAACTTCACGAGGTGAAAAAGTCCATTCGATCTTGACCATGAACCGCTGTTTTGCGGCAGCGTCCAGTTCCCAGGTACCTTCATGGGACAGTGGATTCTGGGTGGCAATGACATGAAAGGGCTGTGGTAATTTATGCGAACTACTGCCGATGGTCACCTGATGTTCCTGCATGGCTTCCAGCAGGGCAGACTGGGTCCTGGGGTCTGTTCTGTTTAATTCATCAAATAAAACGATGTTGTTAAAAATGGGACCTTTGATCAGTTCAAATTTGTGAGACCCTTCCGCGGCAATTTCTGCCCCAAGTAAATCAGAAGGTTTCAGTGTGGGCTGACCTGATATCCGGCCCGCACTCATCCCGTCTATGGAGGCTGCCAGGGTAGTTGATAACAGGGTCTTTCCTTCACCGGGTACAGACTCCAGTAATATATGGCCTTTTGCCATTAAAGTGATTACCAGTAAATCAACCCCTACCTCATGACCTTTAACAACTTTACCCAGGTTATCTCTTAAGCCATGGGTTAATTGTACTGCGCGATCAAAGTCCATACTCTTCTCTCTTATTATTTAATGTTAGAAAAATACATATAAATTTAGACGGGCCCAAAATGCATTTCTAGAGAATCTGTAAATCGTGCAATTTGTTTCTGCGTGATACACATCTCTTTTCAGTTTTAAATCATTGCCAGGTTCAGGTTGTTGTAATTGTTATTACCTGATCTATAGCCCCCAAACTCCCCCACATCCAATACTGATAATTTTATCTATTATTCGTATTTTCGATAAATATGACTTCACCTGGAAATCATTCAATACACGATTTCACAGCACATCAATCAGGCAGGAATCTAACAGGGACCCCCAATCACTAACCAATAACTGCCAATGCCCTGCATAGTACAATTATATGGTTAATAAGGCAATTATCGAAAGCTATATAACTTATTGAAATTTATAACTTTTATTAGCCTGAATGTGCAACAAATTGGAAAAATTGCAATACATGACTGAGTCACCCGTGATAGTGAATCATACTCTACTACCAGAACGTCAGCGCAACGGTATTTATCGCAGCATTAAAATTAAGACTAACCTGGGCTTATTTACACAATGACAATGGGTTCAAGCGTCCTTCTACCCAGGCGCTGTGCGCCGTTCTCTGTAATCAAAACACCGTCCCCAATCTGGGTGCTGGGGGTTGCCAGACCTGGAATGGGTACACGTGGTTTTATCGTAAATACCATACCGGGCTCAATAACCAGATCACTGTTTTCATCATCCCGTGACCATCCCATTCTGGGGCCATCACCTAATGCGCCGCCAGTATGGAATACCACCCCTACATAGGGCTTGCCGCCTAACCTGGCAATGCGTTTATCGACTTCTGCCTTGTAGAAAAGACTATAGTCAGCAAATGTCCTGCCCGGTTTTGCCCAGTCAACCAGGGCATCAAATAGTTCCATGTTATACCTGAAGGTAGATTCCCAGTTGGCTGGTTCCGGGCGGCCTACACACATGGTCTGGTTTACCTGCAGGTTATATCCCAATACCTGCGCGGACAGTGTCTCACTGAGTATTTGCCCGGGCTCTATGATTTCATTCAACGGCTTGCCATTGGCGGTATTGCCTTCAGCACCTGCACGAATTGTGATCCTTCCAGGTGGTTCACCCGATGCATCCAGATAGGCCTTGGCAATTGCAAACCACACATCTCGTTGAGGCACACCGGGTGCAGCTGTTTCAACAGATGCCTTGACTCCCAGCTCACCAATTCTATTGGATAGGCGCAATGCCTCAATCTCTTCAGGCCCGCGAGACAGTTTCACGCGCATTAAAAGATCTACAGCTGATTCAAATCGGACCCGGGGAAGGGCCTGCTGCAAACGGGTCAATGTTGTATAACTGACACCACCTTCATCATTACGTAATGTCCCGGACAGATTACCGACGCCCACTTTCCCACTGGTGATACCGGCCTTCTTCATGGCATTAATAATCAACTCTGAGCGATTGAGCAGGCCTATATCAACTTCAATATCACCCTGCATAAAATCTACAATATCATCATCTTCATCACCGTAACGATAGATGGCCGTAGGCTTGCCGGATTGGGGAAATACCACCCAGTTTGGTCCAGATTCGGTCAACCATTTTACATCTGCGTTGCCTTCCGGGCGCATGGGGACAAGCAGCGCATCAAAATCATACCGGACCATCCATTCCCGGCATTTTTTCCATCGTCTGCGAATCTCCGACAGAGAAAAGCCTTTGGGCATATTTTCAGGTATCAGTTCTTCTGTGCCCGGTATGTCCAGGGTATTTCTTGCAACAGAGTCGGCAAATGATTGTGGGACATACCCCGATAGCCCTGCAGTGACAGACAAAGCGGTTGAACTGATTAAAAATTCCCGCCTATTGACAGGATATGAGCTTTGATTATGTGACATAAATTCCCCCTGGTTTGTTTGCCATGAGCAAACAGAATGTCTACATTATTGAATTCTAAAAACGATGTATCCGTTTCGTTGTTCAAATGAAGCGGTTTGTGCCTCTGGCGGCATAAGTGGTGATAAATCTATACCCAGTAATTGTCCACGATACACTTCGCGCTGGATATCCGGGTCGTTGGGATCCAGGGGCATACCATCCATAAATATCCCCTCAATTCGATATTGAAATTTAGCCGGGCCGGTACGCTCAAGTTGACCAACGGTCAAAAGATTATAGACATCGCGGGAAGAACGAATTTTGGCAGAGAAATTAACATGGTCAGCGCGTATATAAAATTCAGCCTCTTCTATAAATGGGAAACCGTCACCGCCTACTAATGCGTTCAGCACTTCTTCCTCCAGTAACCACGCCCCGGGAAATTCCTGCGACTGGTTCAGGACTTCACCAATCCCCAACCCTGAAATCTTTGTCTGCGCCCAATTGAAAAACAGGGTAAACGTGGTGCCCCGCAAGACTTCCCAGTCTTCAGCAATTCTGTAAGCGATGTAGGGTTCCGCAAAAGGCGACACCAGGCCACCGGGCAATCTTGCCATCCTGTCATCCCGGGACTGGGAGGCTACCTTGAATGGTTCCAGTAATGAGGCATAACGCCGCAGAGAATCCTCCTTGCCCTGCAATTGTACATAGGATTCCTGTAATTCCGTTAATGACTCCAGATCTTCAGTCAGGCGTTTTTGCATCAGTTCAGTACTGGCTAATACATCGATGGGGTCCTGTGCACCGGCCCATAATGCCCCGATTGCACTGCCCACATAGACATCATAAAAACGCATCCGTCTCACCGCGGTGTCCGCCTGGTCATAGTAATCCGCCCGGGCCTGTTCCACTTCCGGCTCCAGCCGGGTGATCCTGTCACCGACACTGTCCAGCTGTTGTTGTAATAGCCTTGTCCCGGCAGAGGGCTCATCCATGTCCTGCACAAAATAGGCGAACACACCTGATAGATGAGCAAATACCGGCGGGGCTGAAATCCCCAGGACAATCAGTATAAAGACGATAAATTTGCTGGCAGGCTTTATCATTTATCACTCTTTGCGATTGCACGCTGACTTGCCAAGCCACCCCCGAGTAGTCCCAGTATGGGCCCGGTCACGAGGACCACACCGATGACCAACATAGGTGAACTTAACTGGCTAGACATAAATGGCACGAGTGAAATTATAATACGCTGTATGACCTCACCCAGATATAAAAATGCTGCACCGGCCAGGATGGATGAAAATAGTCCTAATAAAAAGGCCTCCATCAGGAACTGTCCCCGAATACCCCAGGGACCAACACCCACAAAATGCTGGATCTGAATCTCTACCTCACGATTTAACACCGCCAGCTGCATGGCCGTCAGGCTCATTAGCAACGCCGCGATGAAAAAACCTATAATAAATATAATGCCGCCACGTTGTATACCGTTGGATATCCGGTAGAGGATCTGGGCAAACCCCTGCCCCCATACCACGTCACCTACACCTTCCAGGGTCCGGATTTGATTGACTGTATCGTCTGCCTGATCCGGATCCAGCAGTTCCACTGACAAGCTGTCTGAAAATGCATCGGCTGGCAGCGCATTCCTCAAGGTATTTCGCCCAAATACCGGTGCCAGCCGTTCATACGCAGATTCACCTGCCAGGACTTCCACACTGCGCACACCGGACAATGCCTCAACTACCGGCACCAGGTTTTGTGCAGGTGTACCTTCGGCCGGAAAAATTCGCACCTGAACCTGGCGCTCCAGCAGATTAGCTACCTGTGCCAGGTTGGCATTCAACCAGAGAAAACCACCAAACATAAGTAGCGTAAGCGTGAGTAATACAACGGTTGCAATACTTGCCCAGGTATTTCTGGCAATCCCTTCTCGCGCTTCCCGGAGTCGGTAGAAAATCGCCCACATATTCATGCCTGTTTCTCCTCTTGATCATCAGACCAGTAACCCCCGGTGGCATCACTGACGATATGACCATGCTCCATGCGAATGACCCTTCTGCCTAACCTGTTCACCACATCCACAGCATGGGTAGCAAATAAGACCGTGGCCTTGTGTTCCTGATGAAAGCGGTCAAATATTTTCAGGACCCTTTCAGTATTTTCAGGATCCAGGTCACCTGTTGGTTCATCAGCAATGATTAACTTTGGCTCATTGATCAATGCCCTGCCGATCGCAACCCGTTGCTGCTCACCACCAGACAGTTGTCCCGGCAATCTGTGCGATTTATCTGCAAGTCCTACAAGTTCAAGTATTTCTCTGGTCCGCTTCCTCACTTCATTCGGCGGCATGGCCAATACTTCTGCACCATAGGCGATATTTTCATAGGCCGTTTTTTTATCCAGTAACCTGAAAGACTGAAATATGATCCCCATTGAGCGTCTCAGTCGGCTACCATGAATTGTGCTGGTATCCATTCCACCAATCAGTACTTTACCCTTGTCCGGGACCTCTTCCTTATAGAGCAACTTGAGTAAGGTGGTTTTTCCCATACCCGAGGCTCCGACCAGAAAGGCCCAGTCACCGGTCTCCAGTTTTAACGACACATCATCCAACGCGGTAAAGCCGGCGGCCTCATAACTTTTACATACATGTTCTAATACAATTTCGATGACGGCTCACTCCCCTGTTTGTTAATCAGGAACGTTTACTCCTGAAAAAAAGTATTCCCCCGAGAACCAGTACTGCCGCTACCAGGCTATACAGTAGTGTATGATTGGTTGCGACTTGCGGCTCAGTCCCGGTTGATTCATCCGCTATGGCTGATATTGCTGTTGTGGACTCCGAGACTGCCTGTATGGGTTCGGCTTCCAGGTAAATCCACAGTGTGAACTCACCCAGTTGTTTTAAAAATGATCTACGGACATTTCTACCTTTCCACTGAATGAGATCAGTAGGACCATTGGCAACCCGGCCATGGGTGTAAAGTGGAAAGGTTTCATTTGCGATAGTTATATAGTATGAACTTCCACCGTTGGGATTTAG
This sequence comes from Candidatus Eutrophobius brisbanensis, assembly GCA_038131795.1. GTDB lineage: Bacteria > Pseudomonadota > Gammaproteobacteria > Eutrophobiales > Eutrophobiaceae > Eutrophobius > Eutrophobius brisbanensis. Next base: position 1,868,724 of record JAYPQE010000003.1, read on the forward strand.
CCGGGACTCAACTTCCGTGACTACTCCAACAGGACCAACCCGCATCCCCCGACGATCCAGTAAGGTTTCACCATTAATGTCGGCAGTCAGGTTGCTGGCAATAAAACTTGCCGCCTCAGACTTCGAGGGAAAGGTATCTGAATTATCCGGTGTCAATACACCGTTAAACAACACCTGATTAATATCCTGATAACTCGCATTGCCATCCAAGTTGTCCAACAAACCTGCAGACACGGCGGCCTCGGAAAGTTTTTTCATGTCTGGCGTTTCACCACCTTCTGCCAGCCCGGATGCCAATGCGGCCCATGCTGCCAGATCCACCTTGCTCAACTCAAGATCAGGTTCAAAAACAGGTGTTTCAGGGATGATACCTGCACCCACCAACAGAACGATTTCAAATTTAGAATCAGAGAACTCTATGTCCGGATACTGACTGGACTCATTTTTGATATGTGCAAGAACCATCATTGGACATATCAAACACATAAAGGTGAATACGATTTTAATACTAATTTTAAAGCGCCAAACCATCTGCAACATGTTCCTTATCTATTATTCGAATTTCCCATCCTGATTTAATCCTGGTGGTGTGCTTCTCCAGCTTCCAGAAATACCCATAATTTAAATTGTCCAAGATTCTGCACCACGGAACGTCTGACATGTTTACCTTTCCATTGTTTCAGGTCTACCGGGCCATTGGCCACTTTACCATGAGAGTAAACAGCATAGGCTATATCACCTATACCAAGATATACCGTTTCTCCGCCATCGGGATTCATTTTCACCTCAACATTGACAACTTCTCCAACTGGACCCATTTCCATATCCAGACTGGACAATAAAGTATCTCCGTCACGCTCTGTCATCAAATTTTCAACAATAAACCCGGCTGCCTGTGCACGGGTTGGCATGGTCTTTGGGTTATCCAGCTGTAACACACCATTGAATAATACCTGGTTGATAGTTTCATAAGTGGCATTACCATTGAGATGATCGATCACATTATTTTCCACAGCGGCCAGTGCCAATGCCTTTATATCAGTTGCCTGACCGGGTTCCGATACAATCAGTTTATGTGCCAGGGCGCCCCAGGCACCAAGTTCAATACGTGATATGGGGGAATCCGGATTAAAGTTTTCAGTCTCAGGGACTATCCCTATCCCCACCAGTAATATGACATCAAACCGGGCATCGGAACCTTTTATATCAGGGAATAAAGTTGCTTCGTTGGTGGTATGCGCCGATACCTGATTGCCCATTAAAATGAAAAAAATGAATAAAACGATAAATAGATTCTGATTGTTAAGCCCTGGCATCAGCCTTGCCCTCCAGCCTGGTTTAATTTGGCGATGGTCTCTCCAGCGGCCTGACTCACCGCTGCATCATCGTCATTGACCAGTTTTTGTATTTCATCTGTTGCTGACATTGAAAGGCTCCCCAGGTTTCCCAGGGCGATAACCGCTGCCTTGCGCACCGGGGCCTGTTCATCTGAAAGCACCGATACCAGTGCAGCAACAACATCTTGATTGCCCTTCAGATGCTGACCTAATGCCAGGGCCGCAACACCCCGTACCTGCCATTCATCATCTCCCAATGCCTGCATTAATGGTCCCAATGCCGCCTCATTATTTGGCCCAACCACACCCAGTGCACGCACCGCGGCCCAGCGTACCGTCCACCCTGTGACCAATAATATTTGTTCGGCCGCTTCTCCGGCGGCATCAATCACCTCGCAAAAACCGGCATTGACAGCCGTTGCAGCAACACCCAATGCGCCTACCGCTTCCTGGGCATCAGAGCCCATTTGTTCCAGGGCAAAGGCCGCTGCCTCACATACCCTTGAGTCACCATCTTTGAGAGCACTCGCCAGGGCCTCAATACTTTGCCGGGTGATCTCCTGGTTGTCTGTTCCCAACGCACCCAGGGCACGGGCCGCTGACCACCTTACTACCCAATCTGCATCATCTAATGCGGCCGTCAATGACGCTATGGTCTGATCACTAATGTCTGAATTCCCCAGGTCCTCACCAATGGCCCACAATGCCCTGGCTGTAGACCACTGTACCTGCATGACAGTATCAGAAAGGGCCATTGATAATGCCGGGATGGCATCGATAGCATCGGCGCCCATGGCACCCAATGCCCGGGCAGCCCCCCAGCGCACGGGAATAGAGGCGTCCTGTAACCCGTCAATTAATGTTGGCACAGCTGGCTTCCCAATTCTGGAAAGGGATTCGACAACCTGCTCGATTACCCGCCAGTCAGGATCACGCAACTGTGATGCCAGTGTTAGCACTGCAGGCTCTGCGTCTGCACCAAGTTTTCCCAGTGCATGGACTGCGGCAGCGCGCATTTCCCAGTCCTGATCCCCAAGCGCCTGTATGAAATCCGGTATCGCAACTGTACTGTGAGGCGCCATCCCCGATAATGCCAGTAACGCCGCCTTGCGCGTATCCGGCGACTGTGAAGATAATTTTCTCCTGATAATATCCACCGAGTCTGCAGCCGTTTGCCGATGTACCCCCAGCCCCAATGCCGCCCGCCTGCGAACAACCCAGTCTGTATCGTCAAGAGCGCTGATCAACCCGGCAATGGCCTCATCTGACCCCTCACCCACTCCTTCCAGGGCCCGTATTGTTGCCCTTCTTACTTCCTTGTCGGTATCAGACAATAACTGGATTAGTTTGGGAATTGCCTTACTGCCTTCACTGCCTGTTGTTGCCAGGCTTTCTGCAGCATCACGCCTTGCTGTCCACAACGGATGATCCAGGGCTACTATCAGCCTGTCTACATCAATTTCTGCATATACTGGCTGCAGAGACAACGTCAGTAACGTGATGAAACAGCTTATTATTAAATTTATCCTGGACATATTGGTAAAAAACACTATTCGTTCATACAGATTATATCAACTGATCGGCCCCAAAAATATCGGATTATGGTTTCTTAAATGTCTCCGGTCCCACATCACCTATGAACCTGATTTGTGAAAAAAATGACTCATAATGAATATTACCTTCTGGATTCAGTAATACCCGTATATGGTCACGGACTATCCCGCTAACCATTTTATTATTTTTATATAACAGGGTTTCATACGTCCCGTCACCATGGTGAGAGAAATAGACCTTCTTCAATTCTCCATTTTGAGCAAAGTGAAATAAATATTCTTCGCCGCCATGGTGATGACCGCCACCATGACCACCTTCAGCCTGATGTTCTGAACCGGAGTCATGTTCAGCTTCTGAAGCATGCTGTGACGCATCACTACCAGAATGTTCATCATGCCCACCAGTTTCTTCAGCAAAATACCTGCCCGCCAGGCCGGTATCATAAGTTATCTTCAGCACCTCTGTACTGGCACCATACAAACTGTCAGTCCCTTCATAGGTTAACTCACCGAGTTCTCTTTCAAGTATGAACGGTAATGAAAACCTGAAATAGGCATTTGAAATCTGTCTTCTTGCCTCACTTACATCATCATCTGTTCCAGGTTTACCATCCACCAGTGCCCAGAATCCTGACCCGTCCCATCCATAAACAAATTCAATTCCCTGGCTGGTCAATTCCATTCGATACCCACTGCCATCGGTATTCATGGTGTGTGTTACATCGACGATAATTACTCCACCCTCCTCATATCGTTTCTGAAATTCATGGACAAAGAGAGCACCTTTGTCATGCCAGGTATCGACACCACCTGCATAGCCAATAGCATTGTTTAAAACACTTGAAGTCTGACCTGTGTCTTGTGCAGACACTATAGAAACAGGGGACAGTAATATAAAATAAAAAACCACATGTTTGCTTAGCATATTTTTCATAAACAATATCCTCACGTTTTTTATACTGCCTGATTTATTTTGCCAGCGGATCCGGCCGCATCTGAAAATGTACCACCAGGGGTTTGGACCCCTTACCCCCTTCATAATGGAATGGTGTCCGGTCACCACTGGGCACCCATAGACCCCGGCCCTTCCAGCCAATGTCCGCATCATCTATGCGGCCCTCGAATCCCTTGGTATAAAACCCCAGAGGATAAGGTACTCTAAGCGTCATAAAACGCCCCTCATGAAACACATGAATACCATCATGTAGATTACCCGTCACCATGGGAACATTCTCACCCAGACCAAATGCCCCCCGTTGATCCACCCAGGTGTAATAACTGGACTCAACACTACGGTCTTCAAGGCCAACAAAACCAGGTCCCGGCAGGTCATGAAAGGTCCAGCCCTCAGGACAATGGTTTCCTGTTGCTTCAGGACCATTCAAGGGGCCCTGACATTTACTGCGGTCAAACTGCCCTAAATGGCCACTGCCCATGGATAGCCACACCACACCATTACGATCAATATCTGCACCCCGATTGGCAAACCCGGGCATAGGTGGACGGTACACCTCACTCAAACCCGTGGCAGGATCAAACCGCACGATACCACCCTGCCAGTCGCTGCCCACACTGGAATACCAGACTGAACCATCGGCAGGGTTGGGCATGACAGCATAGGTATCACCAATGATTCGTTTATCTTTTGCAGGGTCCACCGGCTCATCGGGCTCAACCCATTCATCCACCACACCATTACCATTAATATCCAGGATAAATGGAGACCAGCCCACTGCTGCCTGTAAATCTCCTGTCTCTAAAAAGACCCTGGTCTTTATCCAACCGGCAACGTGATCATCGCCACTGGTCCATAAGGTATTATCGGGGTCTTCAGAAAACTGCAGATGATGGGTATCGTAACAGGTATCAACAAAGGTATATTCCTTTGTTTCAGGGATATAGAAAGACAATTGTCTACGTGCCGTTGCCGTGGGAAATAACTGCGCTGAAGCATGACTGGATCCCTCCTTGCAGAAATCCGGGTTGTCCCGGTCTCTAATCCTCGCCGTGTACCAGACCCGACCGTCCTGATCCAGCATGGGGTTATGGGCATTGGCCCTGCTGTCCCACAGCACTTCCTCGCCCCAGAATTGTGATGGTGCATCCACGGGATCCTCTGCAGCCGATGGGGTATCTTCATCTCTTACCGGTGCAGTAAAGGTGCTGGCCGTATTATTCACCGGATCCAGAATGGGAAACTCATCCGTACTGAACTCCGGGGCACCAAATATAAGACCATAACCATTGACAGTGGGATTGCGTCTATCTGTACCTGACAGGTCATGCAGATACGCCCTGGGATCCGACCAGTCCCTGACCGTCAACACCACATTGCGTTCCAGTCCCTGAGGACGATCAGGGGACGAATGCGGCAGTTCACCTGCAGCTATGCGGTCAGTCCAGTCAGCCAGGTATTTAAATGCGACCCCCAGCCTGGCCGCCCTGGCCACCATGGAGGCCCCGGCCTGACCGGAGGAAATACGTCTCGCCCATGCCTCCTCGGATGATTCAATTTCTGCATGGTCTTCAGGAATCACTCTGGTTGTTGCGTTCCCAAGCTGATGACAGACAATACAGGCCCGATTTTTCATATGCGCCAGGTACTCATTTAACCCGCCATCCAGATGAGATACTTCATCTTCACTGGGGATCTTCATCATGGAATACCAGTAAGCTGCTGGATAAATCTCAGCGGCGTCAGTGGCATCAGACACTGCTGCGACGGTAATGTTAAGGGTATTGCCAGGCGTGGCCTGGGTCTTTGCCGAATCAACCAGGCCGTATCCTCTCACCCATACCTGGTAGTTTGCATCTGGCAAGTCCGGAATAAGAAACTGACCTTCAGCGTCGGTAACAACAATCTTTGCATAGCGGGTATCAAAGTCATCGGTCTCGGCAATGACCCAGACACCGGCCTCGATACCGCTGCCACTGGACACCACACCTGCAATATCGTCATCATCAACAGGTATGGAGGGTGCCTGTACTACAGTCTGTTCAACATTGTCGGTAGCCGTATTGACCGGGTTACTCACTTCTGTTTGAGAATCTTGCGAACCTCCATTGCATGCAGTGATGATCAGGTAAGTGGAAATGACTACAAGCTTGAATATTCTCCAGGAATAAAACATGATTTGTTCCCCCGCCTCTTATTATAAGTATCACCGGCAGTCACTTGCCGATTGTCCGAGAATGTCCATTTGAGCTTATCAAATTCTCAATGGATAATTATGCAACAACATTGATATTTCCGGGAGTAATTTTAACCATTTATATGGGTTTTTATAGAAAAAAAGGCCAATTCCAAGCGAATAGCAAGAACCGGGTGGGGCTAACTCAGGCTATGTGTTAGCGTCTTACCATGAGTGACTATAGAAAAATGGCCAGGGTTATCCAATACCTGATTGAAAATCGCCATAACCAGCCATCACTTGATCAGCTCTCCCGGGTAGTCGGACTTAGCCCATATCATTTTCAGCGCAAATTCAAGACCTGGGTCGGCGTCTCACCCAAGGCCTTTTTACAGCATCTTACTTACATGGATGCCAGGACCAATTTGATGACGGGCGATGAGATGACCACGGCAGCACTGAAGTCGGGGCTTTCCGGTCCTGGAAGACTGTATGACCTTTGCATCAAACTCGAGGCAGCAAGTCCGGGAGAAATTAAAAGGCTTGGGGATGGTCTGGAGATTAAATATGGAATCGGCCCCTCACCCTTCGGCCGTTGCCTGATTGGAATATCACCACGTGGCATTTGTTACCTGGCCTTTATTCATGCGCTTGGTGAGAAACAGGGGCTTAATGATTTAATCCGGGCCTGGCCTATGGCCAGGCATACCCGGGCACCTGACCTTGCCCTGGAGACACTGGAAAAGATCTTTTCGATTAAAAAAGCAAATTCATACAAATTAAGTGCTTTTGTTAGCGGGTCTGAATTTCAACTCAAGGTGTGGCGGGCGTTATTAAACATCCCGTTTGGGAAAGTGGTCAGCTATGGCGATGTTGCAAATTCATTAGGCATGCCAGGTGCAGCGCGGGCCGTTGGCTCAGCGATTGCGCAAAACCAGCTCGCCTATCTGATCCCCTGTCACCGCATAATAAGAACTAATGGTGTGACCGGTGAATATCGTTGGGGCAAAGAATTAAAACAAAATATGATCGCCGTCGAGTCCGTTATCAGGTCGACCTGACTACCAATCAGGATACTGCCGGCAACAGTTCATCAGAACTTTCGCTTACTTGTGCGCCGTGTTCACGGGCAATCAACATATACAGTGATGGCACTACAAACAGGGTAAACACCGTGCCGACGGCCATTCCACCTACCAGCACCAGGCCAATGGAGTTCCTCGCTGCCGCTCCGGGACCTTCTACCAGGGTCAATGGAAAATGACCGGCAATCGTCGCCATTGAGGTCATTAATACAGGACGAAACCGGGTGGCGGAGGCCTGCTTGATTGCCTCAAGCTTTGCGTGTCCTGCCTCCTGCAGATTGTTGGCAAATTCAACAATGAGGATTCCATTCTTGGCAATCAATCCCACCAGTGTTACCAGCCCCACCTGGGCATAGATATTCATGGTGGTGGTCCAGCCGTCCGTCCAGTAGGGCATATCCGGATTGGGGAGTTTAAGCACGGTAAAGATCAAGGCACCGAACATGGCCAGTGGGACTGATCCCAGCAAAATGACGAACGGTTCACGGAATGAATTGAACTGTACCGCCAATACCAGAAAGATCATTAGCACCGCCAGACCTAATGCCGGTAAAAATTTACCACCTTCGGTTCGCAATTGTCTGGACTCACCCGTGTAGTCGATATTGTAACCCGCAGGCAGGATTTCAGCTGCCGCCTCTTCCAGCACCTTTAATCCTGCATCCAGTTGGGCGGTCATACCTGATAATTTAATGGAATTGAGTTGTTGAAACCGGTTCAAGGTCCTCGGTACCGTTTTATTTTCAATGGTGGCAAAGGTACTCAAGGGCACCAACTGGTTTTGCGGTCCACTAACGTAAATATCACCTAGCTGTTCCGGATTCAGACGCTGGCTACGGGCAATCTGGGGAATGACCTTGTAGGCACGCCCATCGATATTAAACCGGTTGACATAATTGCCGCCCAGGGACGAGCTGAGGTCCGCACCTACCTGGGCGTTACTCAATCCAAGGGCCGCCACTTTATCATGATCAATAATTATCTCTGATTCTGGCTGGTCAATTTTTAGATCGATCTCTGGTGGAAAATAGAAAATACCGCTTTCCATGGCCTTGACCTGGAGCTGTTCCGCATAGGTCAACATGTCTTTCGGATCATCTGTTGAGGTAATTACAAATTCAATGGGGAAGTTACTGCCGCCTGGCAGGGCCGGTGGCATACCTACAAATACTTGCAAACCGGGTATTGCCGCCATCTGTGACTGTACATCAAGATTGATTTCACGCATGGAATGATCCCGTTCATTCCAGGGTTTGACCATCATACCAATAAAGCCGCCCACACCCTGGGCCGCAGAAAAGGGTTCTGAAGGAGAAAATAAGATCTGGAAAGTCACTTCCTGATCCGGATGTTGCATAAATACCTGTTCAACGGCACGACTATAATGACTTTTCTGGTCCGCTGTAGCATTTGCAGCACTATTGATAATCCCAAACATGAAACCCTGATCTTCCGACGGGGCAAGTTCGCTGGCAGAAAACATATACATGGGTACAACCATGGCGCTCAATACAGCCCAGACGACATAGACCGCCGGTCTTGCCTTCAAGGTCCAGGACAGGCCTGTCCCATAGGCATCACGAAGTTTCTCAAATTTTGTATTGACCCAATATGAAAATCCCTTTTTATTGTCCGATATTCTTAACAGCTTGGCAGACATCATGGGTGACAGGGTCAGGGCCACAAACCCTGAGATAATCACCGCACCGGCCAGGGTCAGGGCAAACTCCCTGAACAAGGCCCCGGTCAATCCGCCCTGCAAACCGATGGGGGTATAAACAGCGGCCAGGGTAATGGTCATTGCAATCACCGGCCCAATCAATTCCCGCGCGCCTAACAAGGCCGCCTGAATTCCTGACTTGCCCTCACGCATATGCCGATCGACATTTTCTGTGACCACGATGGCATCATCCACCACCAGTCCCACTGATAGCACAATTGCCAGCAGCGTTAACAGATTCAGGGTAAACCCGAATGTCTGCATCAAAAATACACCACCTATCAGCGATACTGGAATGGCAATTACCGGAACGACAACTGACCGCATGCTTCCGAGAAAGACAAAGATAACCAGGATGACGATCAATAAGGTATCAATCAGGGTACCGACAACTTCATGTATGGCATTGTCTATATACTCAGAGGCATCATAACCGATGGAAGCATCCATACCTTGCGGCAGGTCCTGCTGCATATCTTCCAGTTCCAAACGTACTCGCTGAATGACATCAATTGTGTTTGCATTGGGCAGCGGGAATATCCCCATAAACACAGCAGTTGTGCCGTTGAACCTGACCTCGGTATCGTAGTCTTCTGCACCCAATTCAACATCACCTATATCTTTCAAACGGATTATTGAGCCTCGATCTTCGCGAATAACCAATTCTTTAAATTGTTCAACTGTATGCAGATCAGTATTGGCTGTCAGATTAACGCTAACAAATGCCCCCTTGGTGCTTCCCACGGCGGCAAGATAATTATTTGCTGCAAGTGCTGTCCTCACCTGGGCAGGGCTAACCCCTAACGCGGCCATCTCCCTGGGTTTCAACCAGACCCGCATAGCAAAAGTTCTTGCACCGTAAATGTCACTACGCTGCACCCCGGTTACCGCCGACAACCGCGGCTGAACCGACCTCACCAGGTAATCGGTGATCTCACTTTGCGATAGAGATTCAGATGAAAAGCTCAGATAGGCTGCGGCAATCTGGGAATCAGCGGATTCAACACTGATGGAGGGCACCTCCGATTCCGCCGGCAATTCGTTACGTACCTGGTTCACCTTGGCAGTGATGTCTGTTAATGCCTTGGTAGGATCATAATTCAGTTTTAACCGGGCAGTGACCAGCGACAGGCCTGACAGGCTTTTTGATTCAATATAATCAACACCGTCCACCGAAGCGATGGCACGTTCTATGGAAGTGGTAATAAATCCACGGACCACATCAGCACTGGCACCAACATAGACTGTGGCAACAGTCACAGATGCATTTTCACTTTGTGGGTACTGACGAACACTCAGAGAATTCCAGGCCTGTAGCCCTGCAATAATAATTACCAGGTTGACAACGATGGCCAATACCGGGCGCTTTACAAATATATCGGTAAACGGTTTCATGGGGTGTAGTCTGATTCCAGCACTAGATGGATCAGGTATTTTCCGGGTTTGGATTAAATGAGAAATTCGGTGACAGGCGGTTATCGATTACTACCCGGGTCTCAGGACGTATTTTAAATACCCCTGTGGCGATGACCCGTTCTCCAGGCCTCAGGCCTTCCCTGACTTCTATAAAGTCACCTTTACTGACACCCAATGTTACAGGCAGATGTTTAACAGCATACCCCTTCATACCACCATCCCCCTGTGATTCTTCATCAATGACATAAACGAATTCACCCCGTGCACTGTAATGAATGGATGAGGCAGGGATAAATAATTTTGTTTCAGACCTTGTTGCATTGATATCAACATTAACAAACATGCCCGGTTTTAAACTCCCATCTCGATTTTCCAGGGTGGCCTGTACCTTGATGTTCCTGGTAGACATATCAATCTGTGGTTCGATAGCTGTAATTACACCCTGATATATTCTCCCGGGATAGGCGTCTGAAGTGACTAAAAGAAGCAGTCCCCTTTCTAATTCACCCAACCGTTGTTGTGGCAGTGAAAACTCAACAAACACAGGATCCAGCGATTGCAGAGACACCAGTTGACTTCCCTTATCTAGAAACTGGCCTACGCTAATTCGTCGAATACCCAGTTGGCCTGCAAACGGAGCGCGAATGGTCTTTTTGTTGATTACGGCCTTGATATTATCGACCTGGGCATTGGCCTCTTTTAGGGCCGTATCTGCTGAAGAGTAATCGGCTTCAGATATACTTTTTGTTTCAAATAACTCACTGGCCCGCTTAAATACACGTGCTGCACCTTCTGCCGTTGCCTCAGCAAAACGCAATTGAGACACTTCAATATCCACATCCAGTTGGACCAGAAGATCACCTGCCTGCACCGTTGAACCCGCCTCAAAATGGACTTCACGTACCACACCTTCCATTTCATTTCTGACTACAATACCTTGCTTGGCAACCACTGTGCCCACTGCAGTCAGACTGTTCTGCCATTCATGCTCTACCACTGTTTCAACATTAACGGTTTCAGGCGGCATGACCTGTTGGGCAGCAGCATCACCCATGGCCTTGAATTGCATGATCTTGATCCCGACAAGACCGCCTGCTATAGGTATGGCAACAACCAATCCAAGTAGTGTTAATAGGATTTTTTTAAACATGTGTTATAAAGTTCCAGAGTATTAGCCAGTTAATTATTATCAGTTAAGGTATGCATTGGGTTTGAGAGTTTTCTCAAGGTCTCCCAGACCTAAAACCCCGGCCACCATAAATTGGGTTATCATCCTTATATAATCTTCAGGATCAATCTTTTCCGTCCCGCTATAACCTGTCCAGACCGTATCGACTGAGCCGTCAAAACAGGTCTTCATGCATGAATACAGTTTAGCTACATCGGCCCTGGGAATTTCCAGATTCTCCATCCCTCGTGAAAGGACATCGTCAATCAGGGTTCGAAACCGGGAATCCAGCCTTGCAAACGCCTCTCGAATTTCATCGGATTTATTGATCTTGAAATCTACACGTTTACAGTATTGGGTGACCCGCCTGAACTTCGGTTGAGCCAGGTGATAATGCAGTGCGACTTTAAAAATATCCTCTAAAACGTGTATGGATGAACGTTTGAGATCAAGCTGCTCAAGTTGTTCCAGAAGACCATAATAAAAATCCAGGGTTAACCTGGCATAGATATCCTCTTTACTATCAAAGTGCTTGTATACTGTACCTTTACCAATCTCCGCGGCCTCTGCAATCTGTTCCACAGTCACCGACAACCATTCGTCACAATCAAACAGATTAAGTGCCGCCCCCAGAATGACCTGCTCGCGATTTTCAAATTCACGTTTTTTGCGTTCAGCAATACCCATTACCGAATACCTATCAATATGACTTTATGTCATTTTATGACTGTCGGTCACATTCTTCAATAGCTGGTAGTGCTTTTTAGCCGTATTTAACAAAATATTAGTTTTTTGGGTGGAATTTTATATAAACACCATAGAATCTTTCTTCACCTATGAAATTAATCATCATATGGTCAAACTACACTCAAGGAGAGCGATATTGAGCAAACGTATTCCCCGACTGGAAATGGAAGAGCTGGAACCCGCGCTCAGAGACACCCTGCGTGCCAGGGTCGATCGCCTGGGTTACCTGGGTGAATTTTTCAAGTGTACCGGTCATGCGCCAGATGTACTGAGACACTTCATGGAAATGACCGAGTCGTTAAAAAAAGCAGTGCCGGACAAGATAACCGAAACAGTAGCACTGACCATTGCGGTCAAAACCGGTAACGATTATGAACGAAACCAACATAAAAGATTATCCAGCAAACTGGGCTTTGGTCATGACTGGATAAAGGCGGTTGAAGAACTTGATCCGCACAACCAGGAATTACTATCTGATAGTGAACGCATCGTCCAGGAATTTGCCCTGGCGGCGATGGACAGAATGGGTAACCATTGTCAGCAGGAATTTGAAAAGGTACTGGATGTCCTGGAGGTCTCTGAAGCGGTTGGTGTATTAATGTTAATAGGCAGATACATGACGCATGCGGTAGCGGTAAATACCCTGGATCTCGTTCCCCCTAAACCTTCAATTTTTGAGGATATAGATTAATGTCAGATACAGACGCGCTATGGATCAACGAACAGGAAATCGTTGAGCTGATTTCTCTTAAAGAAGCTGTTCCTGCCCTGGAAGCCGGCCTGTCCCTGGAACATGAAGGTAAGGCACAAAATATGAAAAAGACCCATGCCATCTGGAATGACAACAAGAGCACACTGCATGCCCTGGGTGCTGTCTTCGATGGTGCAGGCATGGTGGGCACCAAGACCTGGGCACATACACCAGGGGGAGCATGCCCATTACTGATTTTATTTAACAGTGATAATGGAAAATTACTGGCGATACTTGAGGCCTTTGCCCTGGGTCAGATGCGCACTGCGGCCATATCAGGCGTGGCAACAAAATATATGTCAGACAATGATGCGGGCGACATGGCCATTATTGGTACAGGTAAACAGGCCCTTGCCCAGGTTGCCGGTGTAAATGCAGTCAGAACAGTCGAACGTTTGCGGGTATACAGTCCAACGCAGGAAAAACGCCAGGCATTCGCCGACAAAGTTAAATCGACTTTTGACTTTGAAGTAGAGGTTTGTGACAGTGTGGAGTCTGCTGTCTCTGATGCAAACATCGTGACGCTGGTGACCAGGGCCAAAGATTCTATTTTAACATCTGATATGCTTGCCAACGGGTGTCACCTCAATGCGATTGGGGCCATCAGCCCTGAGCGAAAAGAGTTTTCCCAGGATATTTTTCCACGGGCCTCTCTCATAGCGGTGGATACCCTGGATTCCGTGCAACGTCTAAGCAGTGAATTTATTGAGCAGTTTGGTGAGGAAAAGGTGAATTGGAACAATGTTAATCCGCTATCGTCACTGGTTGCAGCAGGAAAGGGACGACCCGCTGATTGTGATATATCATTATTCAAGGCCATGGGTATGGGCTTATCGGATCTGTCTATGGGTGCTGAGATCCTGAAACGCGCGAGACAACGGGGGGCCGGGCGACAGATCCCGCAACCGCAAAAACAACCTTTGAATTTAGGATAAGAATATCGATCTGAATCATAAAACCAGCACATATTTTGATATATATTAAACAACAAGCAGCAAATAATGCTTTATATTAAAAAATTACTACAAAAATAAGGTGATCACTATGTCATCAACCGCCAACGAGCTGAAAGACAAAAAAGCAGGCAATCCATTTATCGATGCCACTGGTGAAGAACATATTGCACCGGCGTTATGGGAACCGTACATTATACGTAAGGAACAGATCGATGCAGAGATCGAGCGCCTGGCAGCTTTACCTGAACCTGAGAATGGCCGGCGCCGTTCATATATTGTCCATCCATTGTCAGAGACACCCGGCAGAGGCCTGGCCGCAGGCATTACTGTTAGCCTGGATGTGTTGCTACCGGGTGAGAGCACCGCACCTATTCGACATAATTCCACCCAGGTAAATTTCTGTATACAGGGTAGTGGTCACACCATAGTCAATGGTCAACGGATTGACTTCAAGCAATACGATGTCTGGAACCATATATCATTTGCAACCTACACTCATCATAATGATACCGATGCATTGCAGGTGAGACTCACATACTCCAACGCCGCATTACTGGAAAAAATGCGTGTCCACATTGTTGAAGAAGATCCAGAGCACGCTGACCTGAGGGTTGTCACGGATGTTGAAGAAGAGGATCCCAGGACCCAAAGCCCCTATGGGTCATTTCAGTTAACAGAAGAAGGTGCCTGGTTAATGCCATATGAGACGCTGATCAACCCTCCCAGTGTTGAATCGAAAAATCTGCACTGGCCATGGGACAAGGTCAAAGACAATCTGGACAAGCTGGCGGCATTAGGTAAAGACTATATTGGTCGAAGGTTATATCTTTTATATAACTCCATGACTGGAAGGACAAACGGCATCACACCAAATTTTTTCGCCACCATGACCATCAGACCTCCGGGTATAATCGATCGCCCGCATCGTCATGTATCCGCAGCTATCAATTATTATTTTAAAGGCACGGGTTACTCAATAGTCGAAAAGAAACGCTATGAGTGGAAGGCGGGAGACTTGATGCTCTCTGCCCCCGGCTGGGCAATACATAACCATGCCTCCAATGATGAGTCGGTCTATGAGCTCACTGTCCAGGACCAGCCGCTGAATATTATTATGGAAAGTCTGTTGTGGCAGGAGTCACTGAATAAACCGACAATTATCCTGGGTCAGCACTCGGGCTTTCAAACCAACAGGGAAGATTGAATATGAATCTTGATAAAATCAGGGGATCCATTCCGCCGGTAATCACACCGTTTCAGGGTAACGATGTAGATTATGATGCCTATGCGGTACTGGTGGACAGGCAGGTTACTGAGGGATCACACGGCGTATTGGTCAATGGAACAACAGCAGAACCCAGCACCCTGACAATTGACGAGCGTAACAAGCTGGTTGATATCGCCATTGAGGTCGTCAACAAACGTATTCCAGTGGTAGCCCAGACAGGCTCTCAAAATCTGGCTGACACACTGGCACTCACAGAACATGCTGACAAGGCCGGGGCTGATGCATTACTGGTGGTCACCCCATACTACATACGGCCGCCTCAACGAGGACTGGTCGCCTACTACAACGAGGTTTGTCAGGCGTCCGGACTGCCGGTCATGATCTATCATATCCCAGGACGCACGGCGATCAGCGTCACGATTGATACCGTTGCCCAGATACGCGACAAGTCCCCCAACCTCATTGGAATGAAACACGCCGTCAATGACCTGGGTTTCTGTTCTGACCTGTTAAAGGCATTCGGCATGGACTTTCGGATTTTCGTCGGGCTGGAAGAACTGAGCTTTCCCATGATGGCCGTTGGTGCCTGTGGTCTGATGAATGCCGTAAGTAACCTGATGCCCAATGCCGTTGCACAAATGTGTGAGCGGGTTTTTGAGAATGATCTTGCCGGTGCTCAAAAGATTCACTATGAGCTGTTTGAGTTAAACAAGTCCGTATTCTTCGACACCAACCCTATTGCCATTAAATACATGATGAAGCGTATGGGGATCATCCCGGACAACTCCCATCGCCTGCCCATGATGCCCGCCACTCCAGAACTTGAAAAAAGGCTGGACAAAGTGCTGGAAGATGCGGGGTTGATTTGAAGTTAGGAGTTAGGAGTTAGGAGTTAGGAGTTAGGAGTTAGGAGTTAGGAGTTAGGAGTTAGGAGTTAGGAGTTAGGAGTTAGGAGTTAGGAGTTAGGAGTTAGGAGTTAGGAGTTAGGAGTTAGGAGTTAGGACGATTGTACCGATATATTGCATTATTATGTCAAGCAATATCCTCGTCGTCATACCCGCGAAAGCGGGAATGACGTTACTCCTTACTCCTGACTCCTCACACCTAATATTTTTTTACACTTTAAAACTGGCACGCACCTCGGGTAGAAACAGGTCTTCCGGAGTCAGTAGCCGACTGGCCACCCCTTGTTCGTAGGCATAGCGACAAAACGCCTCCAGGGTGGGACGGTTGTCCTCAATGCCATAAGGCCAGAATGCATCGCCAAATTCCGATTTTACATCTTCCACAAAGCCGGACTGCCAGGGCAATGGTATACTGGATGCGGTTATATCGTTTATCCGCTCCAGGCTTCTGTTTTTAGCAACATCAAACGCCTTGTACAGGTTCATGGCTACCCAGCGGTTTGATTCATAGACGTCACGACGCATGGCAATGACATGCATGATGGGGAAGATGCCAGTGTTACGATAGAATTCCTTTTCCGCATCGCGTGACTGTTTAAACAGGCGCACAACACCTGAATCTTGTTCATTAAATGCCACAGGCGGTCTTGCAGTAATGGCAACATCAATCTCACCAGACACTAACATGTCATTGAGACAGACATCGCCTCTGGCGAAGTAATCAATCCCTTCTGGAAGATTCAGACTGACTTTCTCCTTGCGTCCTGGCTGGTTGACCCCGGCCTGTATCCATTTTATGGATTTCAAATCAACATTATAAAATTCTGTCAACAAACCCCTGACATAAACCCCGGCAGTCTGGGCCCATTCCGGAATGCCAATGGTCTTGCCATTTAAATCGTCGGGAGTTTTGATGTCACTATCGGCCTTTACATAAATGGCCGAATGTCGAAAGACCCTGGAGGGAAATACCGGGATGGCAACCATGGATGCATTACCAGCAGCCGTCAAGGAGACATACTTGGAAAATGACATTTCCGAGACGTCCCATTCCTGGTGATTGGTGAATCGGTAAAAAATCTCTTCGACAGACAGGGTTAATGGCGTCAGGACGATTCCTTCCGGTCTGACCACGCCCGAGACCAGGTCCCGCAGATGATCATAGTCATTCAAAGCAAATGGTTAACTGCAGGAGTGATACACCGTCCCTGTCTATAAACTTGCCATTTGATGTTACTGTATCGTATGAAGTCATCAGTTAACTCCCTGCCTGGCGGTTTTATTTTCAGATAGTTTAACTTTAATGAATATCGCAACACCTGCCAATAACATGAACATTACGCCGTATACATTTAAGGTCATACCCAGGATTGCTGCAGCCATTAAAACCAGTTGTTCAAACCGTGTGAGTTCTCTGAGCATATACTTTTCAATCCCGGCAGATAACATCACAATCGCAATACAGGTTACAAGCGTGACTCCGATTATCATCATCAAATTACCATTCATTATCAATGCAGGCGAATAAATAAAAACAAAGGGTAAAATAAATGCGACCACGGCGATACGGGTTGCATAGCCGGCTATCTTCAAAGGATTCTCTCTGGCGATTGCCGATGCGGCATACGCCGCCACAGCTACCGGTGGGGTCAGGGCCGACAACACTGCGAAATATATCAGAAATAAATGGCTCCCCATCAACGAGAAACCCAGCTCAACCAGGCGTGGACCAATGAGTACGGCGGCGAGAATATAGGCACTGGGTGTGGGCATGCCCAGGCCAAGAATTATCGTCAGTAACCCGGCACACACCAGGGTGATAAATTCATTCTGTCCGGCAACAAGTATAATCAGGCTGGAAAACTTGCCTGCCAGCCCGGTCATGGAAATGGTACCAATCACCAGTCCGGCCGCAGCACACGCCCCTGCCACCCCAACCATGCGCATGGTTGTCTCGGACAGCAGGTCAAACAGGGCTGAAAATATCTCATTAAAAACCTCTAGCGGCCCCTTTTCCCAGGGGGCCTTTTTAAAATTATATAAAACCGCAACGGCAAGCGTTGCAGCGACACCAAATAAACCAGCAAAGGTAGGTGTGTATCCGGCCAGCAGTCCCCAGGTGACTGCCACTAATGGCACCACAAACAGACCGCCGGACAACAGGGTCCTGCGCAATGGCTGGATCTGGTCAGGGTCCATACCTTTCAGTCCCAGTCGCCTGGCGCGCAAATCAACCTGAGTAAATATGGCCAGGTAATACAGCAAGGCAGGGATGATCCCGGCAATGATGATTTCACGGTAGGCAATTCCAGTATATTCGGCCATGATAAATGCGGCTGAGCCCATCACAGGTGGCATCAGGCCACCGCCGGCAGAAGACGCCACTTCAACGGCAGCGGCAATGGCTGGTCTGAAACCCGTTTTAATCATCATTGGAATGGTGATGCTGCCCGTGGTGACTACATCAGAGGTGGGACTTCCAGAGATCATGCCATACACACCTGAACCCACCACGGCAACCTTGGCCTGACCACCGGGTTGTCTGCCACTGATCCAGGCTGCCAGTTGAAAAAAGAAATCTGATCCTCCCGTGCGTGCCAGGATGGTACCAAACATAACAAATAAGAATACGTAGCTTCCTGCCACCCGGATGGGGATTCCAAACAGGCCATCCGTCGTATACAGAGATATATCAAGAAAGTGATTCATGGATATCTTGCCATGACCCATGACACCCGGCAGCAGGTGGCCAAATAAATTATAGCCAATAAAAATGATAACAATGCTGGTTAATCCGAGACCAACCGTCCTGCGCATGGCCTCAAGGGTCAATAGTACCAGCATCCCTCCGGTTACTACGT
This sequence comes from Candidatus Eutrophobius brisbanensis, assembly GCA_038131795.1. Classification (GTDB taxonomy): domain Bacteria; phylum Pseudomonadota; class Gammaproteobacteria; order Eutrophobiales; family Eutrophobiaceae; genus Eutrophobius; species Eutrophobius brisbanensis. The sequence continues at coordinate 1,887,582 of JAYPQE010000003.1, forward strand.
ACTCTATCGGCAACGGTTCAAACAAGGCAACACGGGTCTCAATATTCTCAGCATTTAACAGGAAAAAAATTCCGCAGATTACCGAAGCAATTGCAAGCAATGTATCGATGACACCTATTCCGGACCGCGTATTAGTTGAAGACAGTGGTGTGATGGCCAGGAATGTCATCATTAACATCTGGGACAGAAATATGACTGTCAGGGTAAGGATGCCAAGTTCAGAAATGGTATTGGAATAGATGACACCAATTGCAATGACAGCAGCGATGCCTTTGATTAACGTACCCTGCCAACCATCATGTTCCCGAATATTTCCGGTATCAATGGACAGTGCAATGAGTTCTCTGAGTGTGATTCCCATATTTCCCCAAGTTCAGGAACACATGATATGTAATTGTCCTGAACAGAACAGCATAACGAATGCTCAGTTTATTGAATAATGCCCGCTGAAGTATATGCCGCAATTGCCCCGGGATGATATGGGAGGGTCTTGGACGAGATCATCAGGTCAGATGTTAAAGGTCGCATGGCGGTATGCACCATTTGCAGATTACCAATATTATTCAACAATGCCATGGTAATTTCCTCTACCTGCTGTTCTGGATAATGGTCCAGGGCAAACAGATGCGCAGATAAAGAAACAGTCAAAATGTCACTCTCATTCCAGTCATAGGCCCCTGCTGGTATGGTGAAGGGGATAATGCCGAAATCTCCTGACACTTTGTTAGCCGTCTCTTCTGAAACTGGCAGCAAAACCACATCAATTGCGTCAGCAATTTGCAGAATTGAACTGTGACCAACAAATAATGAATTAAAAATCGCATCTGCACGTCTGTCACGCATCAAATCACCCTGCTCGTCCGACGCTGCAAAGGTAACATTTCCTCCCCATTCTGAGACGTCATCCAATGTTGCCCCTGCGGCATTGATCAGCGCCTCGCCCACCTGGCTGGATATGTTGCCACGCCTATTTAACAGGATACGGATCGGTGCCTTTTTGCGAACTATATCCTCCAGACTGGACACCTGATATTCCTCCACAAAATCTTTGCTGACGATCAGCTGTAAGGGTGCCCAGTTATATAACGCGGCAATGGTGCGTAGATTACTATACGGCTCACTAAAGGGTGCTTGGCCATTGGCTGCAATGGTTGCCTCTGCATCATGTATCAGGGCGATTTCGCAACGACCTTCTTCAAGGCCGCGAACGTTGGCAAACCCGCCGCCTGATGTTTGATAGGTAATTGTTGCATCTGGATAGGACGCCTTCATGGCAGCATCCAGGCCTGTGCCCAAAAGTGACCATAAACCACTGGGACTGGCGCCACATAATGTAATATTTCTGCTTTGTCCGGTCTCTGTCTGAGAGCAGCCGGTAATCAATGCCAGGAGCAAAACAACTAAAGTTTTTTTCATATCGTATACATTCCTCGTAATCCTGTGGAGTATATCAGATACCTTTCCACCCGGCATCCCTCCAATCGCCCTGGATTAGCACTCATGAAATATGTTGCATCAAGTATGACTTCAAGAAGTGTTTATCGACATTAACGGGAACATGCAGGAAGGCGAATTTAACATTATTCTTAATGGCAAAATCACACATTAAATACATGGAAAAATTACATACATAGGTACCGGCATCATAGGTCGTCGTCGTCCCTTCAACTCCATTCAGCTTTAGGTTGGCAAATAAAAACTCGGGGCCGATTTCTCTAATCCTGGCAGTTACACCTGCCTCCGTTTTATATAGGTTCCTGGCCTTTCTTTCTATCCGTAACTTTCTCGCTCGCGGGTGCTGCCCCAGACTAATTATTATATCTGGCTTTTGTTGCTGAAGTTTGGACTCAAAAATACCGTAATTAAATTCCACCCGAAAAACGTGCCTGCTTATATTTGGCAGACTTGGAATGCTGTTAACCAACTCTTCCGTGACGTTTTCACGGAAAGATTGATAAGGCTTAAACCCGTAAATAAATATTTTCATATTTGCTGTACTTACGAATCGAAATACCTGACCAGATTAATTACAATAAGGGACTGGCAACTATAATATAGATGCGGCCAAACTATTCAAAAGACTATATCATCTAAATCATGCCAGAAAACCACACACATCAATCCTACGATGAATTTCTCGATGCCACAGGCCTGAATTGTCCTTTACCGGTATTAAAGACAAAACTGGCATTAAACAGGATGCAGCCTGGTGAGGTGCTGCGTATAGACGCCACAGATCCCCATTCAATAATTGACTTCAAGGCCTATTGCGCCAGATCTGGACATGAAATTATTCACCTGAGTGATACCAATAAGATATTTACCTTCTATATTAAGCATAAACCACAGAAATAATACCCCGGTAATAGCGACATACCCCAAAGAGGGTATAGTAAACTTGGATAAGATTGAGGAAGTGGTAAGGACCTTATACAAACTGTCACCCACAGAAGCAAGAATTGCATCAGAGCTGGTCTTTAATCCTTACCTGACGGATGTGGCAGCAAAAATGGGCATCACCTACAACACTGCCAGGACGCATTTAAAAAAGATTTATTTAAAGACTGAGACAAACAAACTCCCAGCTTTGATTCAGAAGATCGTCACTGGCCCTGCAGGCATACTCATACACGCAATTGAGTAATACTGTTGGCTATTTATCTTCTCTCTCATGAATGGTATAGCTGTGAGTGATCCTGGCAGTCTTCCCTAACATAATTGAAGCTGAGCAATATTTTTCAGCAGAGAGGTCTATGGCCCTTGCAACCTGTTTTTCCTTCAAGCCTTTACCCGTGACAATAAAGTGTAGATGAATATCAGTAAATACCTTTGGATCTGACTCAGCCCGTTTAGAAGTCACCTCTAGCTGGCAATCCTCCACATCCTGTCTGGCCTTGGCAAGAATGCTGACAACATCATAACTGCTACATGCCCCCATCCCGAGTAGCAGGGTTTCCATTGGCCTGGGGCCCAAATTCCGGCCTCCGCCCTCCGGCGGGCCGTCCATAATCACCCTATGGCCACTTTCCGTTTCACCTACAAAAGCAGCCCCACCGATCCAGTTGATATTTGCCTTCATATATTATGGCTCCATTTAGTCGTTTTCATAGAAAAAGGGTAACATAGTAAATCTATTTTCGGTTGAAATTAATAATCCGATGAAAAACCATGAAGAAATAATAAGATGATGCAGGTGGAAAATACTTCTACATACTCGCACCAGGAATTAATCGAAAAATTTCTGGAACACAGTCATCGCAAGTCATACCCCTCCAAGCAATTAATCATTCGTGAGGGCGACTCATCCCTAGACCTGTATTATATCATCAGTGGGTCCGTATCCGTTCAGGTTGAAGATGCCAAAGGGCGGGAAATCATACTTGCCTATCTCAATCCGGGTGACTTTTTCGGCGAACTTGGATTATTTGATGAAGAAAACAAGCGCAGCGCCTACGTCAGGGCAAAGGAAAAATGTGAGATTGCACAGGTCAGTTATGAAAGATTAAAAAAATTACATGATGTCTTTCCTGATCTATTATTGAACATTGCCTCCCAGCTTGCCATTCGCTTACGTAAAACCAGCCGCAAGGTCAGTGATCTGGCCCTGACTGATGTGAAAGGTCGTGTTGCAAGGGCATTACTCGATCTCTGCAAGGAACCCGGTGCTATGACCCATCCTGACGGCATGATGATCCGCATTACCCGGCAGGAATTAGGGCGCATCGTAGGGTGTTCAAGAGAAATGGCCGGCCGGGTGTTAAAAGACCTGGAAGAAGATCACCTGATCACCGTATCTGGTAAATCTATCGTCGTATTTGGTACGCGATGATCCTCGTATCCTTGACAAATCCGGCACAAAAAACCACAATCTCGGCCTCCTGGGAGCAGTATCACCCGTAGGGGCTGATATACTTGTTACCAGTGGTTTTAGCTTTTATCTTTCTTTTGGCTACGTAGCTCAGCTGGTTAGAGCACGGCACTCATAACGCCGGGGTCGGTGGTTCAAGTCCACCCGTAGCCACCAATATCTTTTTAACAAGCTCAAAGTCTATATATTTCAGCAGTGTATTTTACTCTAGACCCAGATTCTATTCTCGTAATTGTAACTCCTTATCGAGCTGCACCACTGGCCTGATCCCCGGGCCGATACCTTCAAGGTAACGGGCATCGCTAAAGCTCACCGTATATCCGTTTGCTTGCTCATCCACAATTGCAATGGGGTAACGGGCCCAGATCAGGTAACGCCGGGCACTGATATCTGCTGCGGCAGCAAGCGCTGCCGGATGATCCATATTGCTGAGAAGGTAGTTGTTATCTAGGCGCAGTCTCGGGCTATCCATCCAGTTCCAGGAACCCAGGTGATACCCATTACCAGTGTCTAATACAACCTGTCTACGTAATGGGTTGGCCGGGATTGGCGCCACCATCATGTCGATCGCCGGTTCAAGACCCGCAGCATCTACCTGGGCACGCACCTCTGTCCGCACTGGAATATTAGCAATCAGGTTCACACCCATGTATAATACCATCACTACCAGGGCAACACGGGCAACAATTTCGAGTGTCTTCATGCTCGGTTTAACTATCAGGCGAACAGCCACCAGTCCGACGATACCGGCAAGCCATAACCAGCGCACTAAAACCGGTACCATGCCAGTGTCCAGGATTAACCAGGATGCAAATGACCCAAAAAATACCCAGGCTATCAGCGCAAGGATTCGGCGGGACCAGGCGAGAAATGCCACGCCACCCAGGAATAACCATACCCAGGGGTCGATAATGAACAGAGTATCGCCGTAGGACCAGCGACCATCAAAAGGCATCCACCACCGCATACCATAGTTGTTAAGCCAATCCAGTATCGGGTGGCTGATGACAGCAATCGCCACCACCCACAACAGGGGTCGGGGATGAGCGGGCTCGGCATCTGGATTACATCGCAATCTCACATAGCGGTCCCACAACAACAATACCCAGGTCAGGGCAAAGCTGAGGACAATCACCGCAGCAATACCGTGAGTCCATCCCCGGCGATGAGCCACCGACATATTATCTCCGCCAAATGCCATCACGATATCTATATCAGGGATATTGGCTCCGATAACGAGGGCGGCGGTCGCTAGAGGTGTAGCCCGACGCAGCCCCGATGATGCCAGGGCTGCTCCAGTGAATGTATGGGCAAAGGGATCCATAGATTAAGAAGCTCCAACACAAAAATATTCAAATAATGTTACCTAGTCTACAGGGAACCGTCATGGAAAACAGGGACAAGAAGATCCTGTCGCATGGCATCTTTATTACTGGGAATAAAAAGTTGATACTTTGCCATCTGACATAACACCACAGATCACTGACAAGGTGGCAACAATTGTTGCCACCTTGCATTTTGTGTCCACTGATAGCTGATATTAATCGTTGATGAGTCGAAACTTCTGGATCCGCTTACCCGTGTTTACTTCAGTGGTGTAAAGATTACCTTTTGAGTCTGCAGTGATGTTATGTACCCATTCGAATTGTCCCACCTGCCGACCGCCCCGACCAAAGGTCGCAACAACATCAAGGCTGTCCCGCTCCAGGATCCAGATCTGTTTATTGTGCCCATCGGCCACGAATAGCCATCGCTCATTTGCAAAGCGGGCGCTTTCTATGTCCCAGATCGCTCCCTGGCTGGTTGTCCATTCACCTATAACCTTTTCTTTTAAATAGGTACCGTCCGGCCTGAAAACCTGTATTCGGTTACTGCTACGATCAGCCACATATAACAACCCATCATCTGTTATTTCAAGTGCATGCACAGGGCCACTGAAATCATCGAAGGGTTTCATCCCAGGTTGATAGGCAGGAAGTTCACCATCACCCGGTTTGTTACCATACGCGCCCCAGTGCCGTTTGTATTCGCCGGTGTCCATATCAAACACAATGACCCTGCGGTTTTTATAGCCATCTGCAACATATACCTCGCGGGTATTATTATCGACAAAAATATCCGCAGGTTGACCAAGTCGCCTGGGGTCATTACTGCCTCCTGTTTCATTTTTAATACCAATGGTCATGAGGTATTTACCATCCATGGTCATCTTGACAACGATATGGTCATTCGCGCCATTCCCTGCGAGCCATACATTGTTTTCACCATCAATGTAAATTCCGTGTTCATTTTCTGGCCAATCATGGTCTGGCTCAATCCATGATGTGGATGCCTGGTCCCAGACAGGTCCGCCCCAGGCCTGAACAACATCTCCCTCTGCATCGAATTCAATAACAGACGGTGCATGGACACAACAAATCGCAGTTGGTGGGTTTTGTACTGCCCCGGCCTCATGAGCAGTGATGGTACGTGGCCTGTGAATAATCCAGATATGGTCCCGCCTGTCTACCGCAATACCGGCCACCTGGCCCAGGATCCAGTTGTTTGGTAATTCGCCTGGCCAGCTGGCATCTACCCGATATTGCGGCACATCAAACTGGCTTTGATTGCTGGTGGATTGCTGTGAATAGGCATCAGAAAATCCAGAGTAAAGATGTACAAATAGAATAACGGCTAAAGGCAGGCCATATGAAGATAAAATTTCTTTGTTAAAGATTTTTAATTGCCTGAATAATTGCATACTCCCTCCCCGCATAAATGGGTATTCACTTAATTATGTATGGATTTATGAATTTAAGACAGTGTAACCATTGATATCAAATTGAGAAATAAACACTAATAATGAAAAATATTTATGGAAAAACAGTGAATACGCTAAATAATGAATAGATTTTTCTTTACTTTATACATAATTAAACTATTTTAATAAACGCAGTTCAGAATTTTTTTAAAATATGACAATAAATTCTAACAATAAGCCTTTGATTTTCTGGTTGCTCGCATTGGCAGTCGGCTTTCGTATGCTTATTGTCCCGGGCCTTACCCCGGTCTATGATGATGATAGCCCCCTGGGTTTTAATATCTCATTTTGCGAACCCCTGTTTGAATCCCCTGCTTCACAGGATAATGACCACGGCCATGACGGCCATTCCCATAGTCATGGGAATTCAGACAGTGATGAGAACAGTACCGATATCATACCCTTATCCAGCCACTGTACTGTGGCCTTCATGGGCGGCATCCTCATTGAGGCACCCACCTTTGATATTGAAAAATATGTACACAACAGTGACGAAATATTTACAGCAAGTTATACGTTACCCTATGTCATAACCCCTCGTTATCAATACCAACCCTCCCGGGCACCGCCCACCTCCAGCCTAATCTAATAATTGCATTTTTTGAAATGATGTCTTGTGCCAGCGTGCGCATGCATCTGTTAGTGTTAACTGGAGAATTACTATGATGTATTCATTTAAGAGAACCGCTGTTATATCGGCGTGTATAACAATTTTATTATTAAACAACCACGTGTCTGCACAACAAAACGAACCCCTGGAGGAAATTGTTGTCTGGGGCCAGGGCCGACCGGTGGACGAGTCTCACCGCAGTGCCTCCACCGTATTACTGACTGAACAGGATCTGGTAAGCATTAATGCCATGACCACCGAAGACTTGGTGAAATATGAACCCAGCCTGATCATCCGTCAGCGCTATATCGGTGACCCTAACGGCACCATGGGTATGCGCTCTGCCAATATGTTTCAGACCGCCCGCTCATCGGTATACGCCGATGGTGTTCCATTACACTATTTCCTGCAGACCGCCTTTAATGGTTCACCCCGCTGGGCCCTGGTGGGTGGCAAGGAGATTGGTGCCATCGAAGTCATTTATGGTCCCTTCTCGGCAGAGTATGGCGGTAATGCCATGGGTGGCGTGGTAAATATGGAGACCCGGATCCCTAACCAGAGAGAGATCCATGTTGAAGGTTCCATGTTCCTGCAGGATTTTAATGAAGTAGGTTTTGATGATACCCAGGGTGGTGGGCGATTATTTGGTTCTTATGGCGACAAGTTTGGTGATCTCAGTGTGTATACCTCATGGATCCATCTTGAAAACAATAGCCAGCCCATGGACTTCAGGTTTTCTTCTCAGGAAACACCCGATGGGACTGAAGAAGAGGTCACAGGAGGATCTGCGGGCGTTGATTCTACCGGGAGTCCGGTCATTAATTACAGTGACACCGGTCGTCAGGCGGCGAACACCGACCAGTTCAAGGTCAAACTGGGCTATGACTTTGGTGAATGGTTTGGTTTATTCAATGCCGCCTTTGAAGACCGCGACACCATTCGTGATGCCGTCAATAATTATATCGTTTCAGATGTTACCGGCGAGCCGGTCTGGAACGGAAATGTGGTCCAGGACGGAGTCCGCTTTAACATTAACCGCAGCCGATTGACGGAAGACCTTTCAACACGTCAGAACCTGTTACTGGCGGGTAGATTACAGGGGCCGGTCACCGATACCTGGTGGATGGAGCTCAACCTTAGCTATTACGAAATGTTGAAAGATGAACGACTGAGTTCCCTGCGACATCCTGATGATCCAAGCTATACCCCCGCTGGTAGAGTACGCGCCTATGATGATACGGGCTGGAAAACCGTTGATCTAAAATTCGAAACAGATGAATTTCTGGGCCGGGACGATCTGGAATGGGTCTCCGGTTATTCCTTCGCTACCTATAGCATGGAACTGACCGATTATGATTCACCGGACTACCTGGCAGGGACCCGGGGAGACCGCAGAAATTCCAGTGGCGGCAAGACCAATACCCATGCGCTGTTTGCCCAGCTAGGCTGGAACATCGACGACCAATGGGACATCGTCATGGGTGCCCGGCAGGAATTCTGGAACAGCCGTGATGGTTTCCTGCACAACTTCAGGAACAACGACATCCAGGACCATGCCAACCGCTCGGAATCGCGCTTTTCACCAAAATTTTCTGTGGGTTATACCCCAGATAACGATTGGCTATTCCGCTATTCCATCGCCAAGGCCTATCGTTTCCCCATTGTAGAAGAGTTATTTGCCTTTGAAAGCAGTACGGTGGGGACGGCGCTGGCAGACGTCACTCTGGAACCGGAAGATGGTCTGCATCATAACCTGATGCTGCAGCGTAACCTGGATGATGCCTCGGGTTATGTACGTATCAATCTGATGTATGAAGAAGTGGACAATGTCATCTTCAGCCAGAGCGGGACTGTTGACAACGTACTCATACGGACCTTCCTGCCGATAGATGAAGTCACCACCAAGGGTATTGAGCTGTTATATACCCAGAGGAATGTCATGGACAGCAACCTGGATCTTCGGTTTAACGTGACGCTAATGGATGCAGAGATCACCCGCAATGTTGTCAACCCGGCCATCGAAGGCAATGATTTTCCTCGGCTACCCACCTGGCGAGGCAACGTGGTCGCTACCTATCACCTTACCGATAAATGGGACATTGGCGGCGGGATACGGTTTGCCAGCAAAGGGTTCCAGCAGCTGGACAATTCCGATATTGGCTCAGAGACCTACGGTGTGATGGACAAGTACACCTTCGTCAACCTGAAGACCAACTACCAGTATAATGAGCACGTTAGGGTAAGCCTTGCAGTTGATAACCTGTTTAATGACCTGGCTTATGTGAACCATCCCTATCCATTGCGGACGATGTTCCTTGAAGGCGCACTGGACTTTTAGGAGTGATAGCATGAATAAACTGAAATTCTTGAAATCTGCGGGCATAGGTATTGGTATTTCGGTCCTGTTATACGGCTGCTCGCACCAGGCACATCAAACACCTGGTGCGATATCAGCCAAAGAGCAACTACCTGACTGCCAGTTTACCCCGGCAAATTCCGTACATTGCGGCAGGACGCCTACCACTATGATTGACAACAATGGCAGACTCTGGGCGGCCTACGTAGTAGGTGAGCACGTTTATGTCTCCTACTCAGACGACATGGGTCGACGTTACAGTTCACCAGTTATAGTTAATCCTGTCGCCGAAGAGATCTATACCAACGGAGAAAACCGTGCCAAGGTGGCCATCGGTAGAAACGGTGAGGTCTATGTGTCCTGGACCGTGGTCAGGGATGGCCCATTTTATGGTGATATCCGCTTCAGCCGCTCGTTAGATGGTGGCAGACATTTTGAACCAGTACGTACCGTAAATGATGACGGTCTGTTGACCAGCCACCGTTTTGAGACCCTGTTTGTGGATTCGGATGGAAATATCTACATGGCCTGGCTGGACAAGCGTGACCTGGTGGCGAGTAAAAACCGCGGTGAGGAGTATAATGGTGCCGCATTGTATTACACGGTCTCCCGCGACAACGGCCGGACATTTTCCAGGAACCTGAAGGTGGCCGACTACAGCTGCGAGTGTTGCCGGGTGGCCTTGAGTGAAACTGAAGATGGAAATGTAGCCGCTTTCTGGCGGCATATCTTCGGTAAAAATACCCGCGATCATGGTTTTGCGGTGCTTGCACCTGATAAAGTGATTTCGTTTGATGGCCGTGTTACTGATGATGACTGGGAGATTGATGCCTGCCCTCACCATGGGCCAAGTATGATCACCGGAGAAGAAGAGGACTATCACCTGACCTGGTTTACCCTGGGCGATAAACGCAAAGGGATCTTCTATGGAAAATACAATTATCAGGACAAGACCATGGATAACCTGAAAAACGTTGCCACCACGGGATCCAGTCACCCGTTTATTAATAAAATAAATGGCACTTTATACCTGGCATGGAAACAGTTCGATGGTGAGGAAACCAATATCAATCTCATGATGTCCAAAGATAATGGCGAAAGCTGGAGCGAATCGGGATCGATAACGTCTACTGCGGGGGCGTCGGACCATCCCTTACTGGTATCTGATAGAGAACAACTTTACTTAAGTTGGCATACCGAAGATGAAGGCTTAAGGTTAATCAAGTTAAAACAATAGTGAGTTATAAAATTACATTACAAATTAATAAAATGAGATGGCCCATTGGACTTTTTCTGTTACTGACAACAGTTACAGTGATGGCTGACTCCTTGCCATTCACCTCTGACTCGCTTAAACAAATAGAAGAAAAATACACGGGGAACCATTTTTTGCTGGTGTTATGGGAGGTAAGCTGTTTGCCATGCCACGAAGAGATGGAGTTACTTGGCAAAATGTTAGAGTCATACCCGGAGTTGAATGTTGTCATGGTTGGCACAGATCATATTGATAATGATGAGGAACTGAGTAAATTGCTAGCTCAGCATAAACTTGCAGGTATCGATTCCTGGCTGTTCGCTGAGAATAATATAGAAAAACTAAGATACAGTATTGATCCTGAGTGGTATGGCGAACTACCCAGGAATTATTTTTATGATGTGGATTCCAGTCGACTAGGACATAGCGGCAAACTTACTGAAGAGATACTTCTGGAATGGTTAGGCCTGCATAATATTTTATAACATCAATTTTAAACGGAGTAAGAATCAAGTAATCTTATTTTCACCGGTGGCAATAATACGTACCAGTATCTCCCCAGGCTGTGGCGGCATAACGTCGATTTCTTCAATTTGTAGCGGTTGATTGGCTTCCCACGCCACGGCTGCACGCGATTTAATCATAGTGATTCCCAAAGCTATATTTGATTGAATATTTCATGCTATAGGACAAACATATCATATTGGAGTGTGCGGACAACCAGAAAAATATTTATGCCTGTGAAATAAAAAAGCGGCAATCGTAATTGCCACTTTTATAACAGAAGAAATTATTTTACTTTTTAAGCTTTATTAATCAAATATTGGTGATTAGATATCACCCATGCAATCCATACTGTGGTCCATACCACAGCCACCACCACCCTGGGGCATGCCCATCTTGTGCTCCATGGGAGTTGAGCTGATGACATTTTCCAGTAGGATACGCATACCTTCCGCCAGCTTGCGTTCCGCGCCACGATGGTCTCCACTACTGTGTAATGCCATGCCTTCATCCCGCAAGGTGATAACTGTAGAGCGTTGGACTTCAGATAAACTCATTCTGGCTAGTACCGCATCAATGGCCTCTGCATCCTTTACACAATGGGCTTCCATAGCAGTAGCTGCAGTCAGGAATAATGACACAAATAACACTAATTTAGACATACCAATCCTCCTTATAACTATATGTTTGGTATTGTAGGGAGATTGATATAGAAATGTGTTAATACGCATCATAAGAACCGGTTTTTACATCTACTAAAACAGACCTACATAGTTTTCGGCCAATGTCCTGGAGGCAGATACAGAGGATGTGACATGATGTAATTGTGTCAATTGTAGCTGTGCCTGGTAGGGATCATGGTCCTGAAATTTATGTAACATACGCGTCATCCACCATGAAAAATACTGGGCATGCCAAACATGAGGGAGACAATCCTGAGTGTAATTATCCAGGCACGTTCTGTCTCCATATTTAATCAGCTGCTCTATGCCGCGGGACAGGTACCTGACATCGCGCAAAGCAAGATTGAGTCCTTTTGCACCAGTAGGAGGCACAATATGTGCCGCATCACCGGCCAGGAACAGGTTGCCATATTGCATGGGATCGGCAATAAAACCTCGCATGGGGGTGATGCTCTTTTCGAGGATCCTGCCCTCGTTCAAACTGAACTCGCCACCCAGTTCCATGCGCTGTTGTAACTCAGACCATATCCGCTCATCTGACCAGTTTTGTACATCATCATTCACATCACACTGCACATAGTTTCTGACAATATCCGGTGAACGCATACTATGCAGCGCAAACCCGCTTTCATGATTGGCATAGATGACGTTATCAGTAGATGGCGCCGCCTCGGCTAGAATTCCCAGCCAGCCAAATGGAAATTTATGCTCATAGATATTCAGCACATCGGCCGGAATAGTGGGTCTGGATACACCATGGAATCCATCGCAGCCTGCAATTACATTGCACTCTATGCTAAATTTTTTAGCTTGGTAAGAAAACTCAATCCTGGGGCTCTCTGAATCTATTTCCACCAATTTAACATCTGACACATTAAACAATAGCGGTCGATTTTCAATATCAACATGTGCTGCTACAAGATCCTTAACAATTTCTGCCTGACCGTAAACTATGATTTCTTTTCCGGTCAGACCGGATAGATCAATCAAGTGTCGTGTGCGGTCAAATCTCAATTCAATCGCATGATGGACCATCCCTTCCTGCATCATGCGTTTCCCCACCCCTATTTCATTCAGAAGCTCAAAAGTGCCTGCCTCCAGTACGCCCGCACGAATCCTTTTTTCAATATATTCACGGCTGTGATTTTCAATAATGATGGAATCTATACCTATAAGAGATAACATCCTGGACAGGGTCAAACCGGCCGGTCCGGCTCCAATAATCCCAACCCGGGTTTTTAGAATTTTTTCTGTCAAGGGTCCGCCCCGAACCTGTTCAACTCAAAATAGCCAGCAAAACTGGAATTGTAATAACAGAAATAATAGTTGAAACCACAACAAAACTGGCGACTTCTTCAGGCTCCTGATTATACATTTGTGAATAGACATAATTATAGACAGCCACCGGCATGGCACATTGCAGTACAAATGCCCCCCTGGCCATATCAGTAAATCCAAACAATTCAGCAATGCCAAACCCGGCCGCTATACCCATGGTGATTCTAAGGATCGATAACCAGGACGCCCTTGATAAGGTAGTAACTGGAATAGTTGCCAGGGACGTACCCAACATTAATAACATCAGTGGAATGGTCAGCCCTGATAGGATCTCGAGGGTATTATCCAGCCACACCGGCAAACTTAGTTGAAAGGCAAACACCAATACCCCTAGCACCACTGCCGGTATCACAGGGTTAGACAGGACAGTACGCCATTTACCGGTCCCGGCCGATATGGTTTGTCCAATGGTATGATTACTGATGGCAACCACTGCGAAGATGGCAATGGCATAATTCAAACCGACTTCACCAAAGGCGTAATAGGATAATGGCAAACCTAGGTTGCCGGTATTGGGGAAGGATAAGGAAGGCAAATACACACTTGCTTTTAAACCGGTGATTCTTAATACAATTCCACCAATCAAAAGAAAGCATAAAACGGCAATTAATGTCGCACCACCAACTACCGCCAATGCCTTTGGGTCGACTGTGGTATGACTGAGATTATAAAAAATCAGAACTGGTGTGCCTATCATGCCCACCAGGAAGGTAATCGTTTTTTTATCAAATGGTTTATTTGTTATAGCGATTACATAGCCTAATAATACGGCCAGTAATACCGGCAATGCGGCTGCAAGTATTACCTGCATCTTTTATATCCCCTGGTTTTCATGGCATCACAATTTCAAACTGCATTATTTATACCTAAACGCATTATAATAACGTAAATAGCAGAATTATCGAGTGACTTGGTTATATTTGTTGTCAGCCAAAATAGGTGGGCATGGTTTTATTTACATTTATATGTTTTAATTCCACCGTTACAATTCAATACATGTAATCTGTAACTTTATCTATGATTTATAAAAATGAGCAAGGCTGATTCATATATCTATACCGGCTAAGCACTTCCTGTTGAGCGTATAATTGAAATGATAAACTCGTCAGAGTTTTTCTCAGGTTATAGTGAGGAAGAAATTAATATCTTATCTAACTGGGTCCGTGCCTATACCATTCCTGCCGGTGAGTTTATTGTAAAAGAGGGTAAAGGTGATAACTGCCTTTGTATAATTGTAGATGGGGTGGTTGATATTTATAAGGAAACAGAACCCGACAAACATTTGAAAATTGCATCAGTTGAACCTCATGAATCCATAGGTGAAATGGTTTTCATTGATGGCTAACCGTTTTCAGCATCTGTATTCACCTCCGCAGAATCGACTGTCCTGATAATGACCAATGCCCAATTCGACACCCTTACTGATGAACACGAAAAACTTGGCATCAAACTTTTACGCAAGATTGCTGGAATCATCAGCAGTCGATTGAGAAGCACTACCGGGAGGCTTGCTGACCTGCTATCAAACCATTAATGATATCTGGTTAATCCAGCTGGTCGCTCTTTATCGTATATTGTGCATACCCGGCGATAACAAACGGGATTGCAAATAAAGTAAAAATCAAAAACACCGGCATATCCATTCCAATGGCTATACCACCCAGAGCGGGAGAGATAACCGCTCCGAATCGACCCAGCCCAATTCCCCAGCCGACACCAGTCGTCCTTATTTCCATGGGATAAATTCTGGCTGCTACGGAATAAAGCCCAACGAACCCACCCTGGACAAAGAATCCCAGTATAAATAAAACCAGCATATATAAGGTGACATTAAGCTCCACACTCCCGAAGATGACCATGAGAATGGCTGACAACACCATAAAGACAAAGATAATGCGGCGTAACCCGAATGTAGCAGAGATATACCCTAAGGTGACGATTCCAAAGAATGAGCCGAAATTGAAAATGGCTCCAGAGTAAGCCCCCTGGGCCTGGGTCAAACCACTGTCTTCCGCAATCTTGGGTATCCAGCTAATTAGAAAATACAGGGTAAAAAATGCGAGAAAAAAAGATATCCATAACTTAATCGTCGAACTACGCATATGTTTTTTCATCAGGGATTTTATATTTCCGGTAACAGATCCATCTCCATGTATATCAGCTTCATTCCTCAATTCAGGCAGTGAATCCAATGTTTCATAATTGAGTTTCTTCAAGATTCTGTTTATTTCAACCAATGCACCATCCGGTCGCTTATGTAGAAGAAACTCCAGCGATTCCGACATAAATAAATATATAACCGGAAATAATAACAACGACAATAATCCGCCCACTATGAACATTGCGGCCCAACCATAAGCAGGGATAATACTGGCAGCCAATAACCCGGTCAGGGTAGCACCAACCGGATAACCTCCCAATACGAAGCCAACTACCAGGTTTCGTCTCTTATCTGATGAATATTCAGCTGCAAGGGAAGTGAGACTGGCAAGCATGGCACCAATACCCAGACCAGTGTACAACCTCAAACCAATCAGCTGCGGGACGGTTGTGGAATATGCAGTCAGCAACATGCCGGATGACACGACCATAATACTCAATAAAACCATCTTACGCCTGCCTATGACATCGGTAAACGGCGAAATAAACATCGCACCTGTCGCCATACCTACTAGCGCCGCACTAAAAACTATTCCGAATGACTGTGGAAGTACACCCCACTCTTCCATAATTCTTGGAGCAACAAAAGAAGCAACCACTACATCCATTCCATCCAGCATGTTCAACACAAAGCATAAAAAGATTATCAGCATCTGGGTTTGCGTCATTGGCCGATGGTCAATTAAATTCTGAATATTCATGCACACCTCAACAATGAAATAGATAATAATTAATTGATAAGACAATATAAGATAATATGGATATTTTTAACAGATAGATACTGATATGAGAACATTTGTTCTTTTGCATGGCGCGTGGCATGGACCATGGTGCTGGAAGAAACTTTCACCTCTGCTAATTTCCAAAGGAGATACAGTATTAACCCCGGCCATTCCCTGGGCCTATGACAACAAGCAAATAAAACAAAAATTTAATTTTCAACATACAATAAAAGAATTAAGCGAGTTAATTTGCAAGCTGGATGGCATGGTGGTTCTGGTTGGTCATAGCCTGGGAGGTGTAATTGCTTCAATGATATCAACAAACATTCCGGAGAAAATTTCCCTGGCAGTTTATATTAGTGGTTTTATCCCTAAATCCGGTCAATCAATCAATGACCTCAATCCCCTGATGACCGATTCTATTATCGCTGCAGACATGAAGGTCGACAAAAAAAAACAGGCTTTAATCGTAGAAGAAAATGCCCTTGTTAAGGGTTTTTATAATGATTGCGATACATTTGATATACAGTTCGCAAAATCCCGTGTACTACCACAATTGGCCTCAACTTTTTTAACACCTATTGAATATAATTTAGACGATTTATCTAGAGTAAAAAAACTGTATGTGGAAAACCAGAAGGACATGGCCGTGCCGATTAATGCCCAAAGGTCAATGCAGGAAAACATTGAGATTGAAAAGGTTGTGAAATTAAACTGTGGCCATTCTCCTTTTTTTACATGCCCTCAGAATCTGCTGAATATCCTGCAGAAAAATTAGTTATCCTGCGGTTGCGCCCGATCAACGGTCAATAGAAATATTTGAATTTTATTCGATATATGGATAATGTTTACAACGAGTTTTTTAAGGATAAAAAACAATAAAAAAAACAAGGATACTAATATGGATAAATTGCAGGCATTTCACCATTTATCGAGTCAGGTTCGTATCCTGTATAACCAGTCAGTCGTGACCTTTTTTTCCCTGTCCCTTTTACCCCGGCTGTCTGTGCACTGTTATGGGAGATATCTGATCACCGCCTGTTACTCATCTGGGGCAGCATTGTCGTCATATACTCTCTGGCCCGTTACCTCATCATCTGGAAACAAAAGCAGGAAGGCATTACTCCGGATAATGTCAATAAGTGGCTGGATATTTTCATCGCCAGTGTATTTATCTCAGGCCTGATGTGGGGGGCGGCCTGTATCATTCTTGTCCCTTATGAACCCGGCAAAATAATTGAATTCACTATCTATAACAGCCTTACTATGCTTATTGTCTGCGGCCTGGTGGCAGGTGCTGTAGTCACATATTCGGTCAATAAATGGGGCATTATATTTTATGCCTTTCCGGCATTGATTCCGCCCGCCATTTACCTCATTATTCTCGGTGATAAATATAATAGCGCCCTGGGTGGCTTCGTTTTTCTATACTTTATGTTTATAACTGCATCGTCAATAAGGTTAAATAAACAATATACGTATTATATCGATATTGAATATGAAATGATTATGCTCAAAGAGCGATTAAGAAAATACCTTGAACAATCTGACAAACATAAGGTATCTGCATAAAACAGCCTGTCTACCCAAGCTTAACCGTAGCTTGCGCCCATGAATTTTGCCGACCATTTCCCTTGTGTTGTCTGCTGCTGTGAACATTCAACCGAAGCCCATTTAGTTGAGACTTCCCTCGGGTCTGTCGCCTATTTCACCATTAGCTCACCGGAAAAAACCACTGGCAATGAAGATGCATTAGCCGTTATCCAGAGCGATAAAGAAACCATGGTATTGGCTGTGGCCGACGGTGTTGGGGGCCTTCCTTCCGGCGCACAGGCATCCAATATTGTAATGAATGAAATAAGAGATGCCTGCCAGAATTATAAAAATGAAACCCTTGAATTAAGGGATGCCCTGTTGTCCAGCCTGGAAAAAGCCAATAATGAAATTATTGGGTCGAATACCGGATCTGCAACCACCCTTGCTGCCGTTGAAATAAAAGACGACTGCATTCGAACCTTTCATGTTGGTGATTCGGCAATACTGGTGGTTGGTCAAAGAGGTAAATTGATACTGGAGACTATCCTGCATTCCCCCATAGGTTATGCTGTTGAATCTGGATTAATGTCTGAAGATGAAGCCCTGCAGCATGAAGACAGGCACATCGTCTCCAATGTTATCGGCAACCGGGACATGCATATTTCCATGAGTGTTCCTATAAAACTAAAAAAATTCGATACTCTTTTACTGGCGACAGATGGATTAATAGACAACATTGATAAACAAACAATACTGGACACAATCAGAAAAGGCAGCCTCATACAGAGTCTAAACCTGTTATACAAAATGACCAGTGAGCGTATGGCATCAAGCGACGCTGCTTACAAGCCTGACGATGCCAGTTGTATTCTCTTCAGGAGAAAAATGTAATGCCAGCTGAGCGAAAAAAGTTAGTTGTAGATAGTTTTGATTTACAGCCCGGCAGAATCATTGCCGGAAAATATGAAATTCTGGAAAAGCTGGGAAGCGGCTGGGAAGGCGAAGTCTATAAAATACTGGAAAGGGACATGGGGATCATCCGTGCGGCAAAGGTATTCTATCCCCAACGTAATATCCGTGACAATACGGCAAAACTTTACGGCAAAAAACTTCATAACCTGCGTCACTGCCCGATTATTATCCAGTATCACAATCGCGAGAAGATTAAATTCAAAAATATACCTATTACTGTTTTAATATCTGAATATGTTGAAGGGGAAAAACTTTCTGATTTTTTAAACCGGCAAAGAGGCAAACGACTGTCTGCTTTTCAGGCGGTACATTTACTGTATGCATTGACCACTGGAATGGAACATATTCATTTGGCGCGCGAGTATCACGGTGACTTGCATACCGATAATATTATTATAAATAGATATGGGCTGGGCTTTGATCTCAAGGTTATCGATTTTTATCACTGGGGCGCGTCAAAACGGGAAAACATACAATACGACATACTGGATATGATCCGGGTATTTTACGATGTCCTGGGTGGTGCCAGGCATTACCATAAACAACCGGATAACGTGAAATACATCTGCTGCGGATTAAAGAAAGGACTGATACTAAAAAAATTTCCCACCACTATCAGGTTGCGGGAACACCTTGAGACCATGCAATGGTAGGTTTATTTAAAAACTAATCCCCGATTTTTTTATGGAGATGTGGGATCGATTCCTTGTCACCGGATTTCATAAAGCGTTTTTCACCATCAATTGCTGTTACATTCTCATAAACGCCATCATCCCGCTTGACCAGTTTGGTAAACCCTTCATTTTTCAGTTCACTGTTGAATGTTTGTACCGCCACACCCGGAGCCTTTTTCATCACGCGCTCTACCAACGCAGAGGGATCCGTATTTCCCAATGAGATCTGACCCACATAACAGAGCTCCCCCCAGGTCTTCAATTTAACCTGAAGTGTATGATTGACCTCAACGGTTTTGCCGTTTGCATCACAATAGTAGGTATATACAGGCATATGGAATCAGGTAAAGGTTAATCTATATCAACCAATGCAGCTTTCAATTTCTCTACAGCTTCTTTAACCAATGGTGATAAATCATCTCCATCATTGTCAATATACTCAATAATTTGTTTTTGCATTCTATCTTCCCAAAACCGCTGCATATGTGTGGTTATTCCTGTTACTGCTTCTTCATGGTCCGGTTCTGATTTAAAGTAGTTGCCAATGTCGTTGGCCATTTCAACAAGTTTATTTATATTCATTTTTCTGATCCTGACAAAATTCTTTCCGGGTGTGTATATATTACACAGGACTCATTCCTGGCAAAACCTACCAGGGTCATGTGACTTTTTTCAGCAATTTCGATCGCCAGTGAAGTTGGCGCTGAAGCAGCTACCAGAACAGCAACTCCCGCAAATGCAGTCTTGGTCACCATTTCATAACTGGCACGACTGGTAATAACCATAAACCCGGATTCTGGGTTGACCTGTTTATCCGAATGCATATGACCAACCAGTTTATCAAGTGCGTTATGCCTACCCACATCTTCACGGATGACGTTTAAGTTATCTGCCACAGAAAACCAGGCAGCGGCATGCACTGCACCTGTTTGAGATTTTACAGGCTGATTTCCTTCGACCAAGTCCAATGCCCTGGTTATCTGCTCTGGTGTCACTTTCAGGTCTGAATCAATGACCGGCGTATTTCGCACTGCTTCTTCGATCAATGCTGTACCACACAACCCGCATCCTGTCCTGCCGGTCAGATTACGTTTTCTTGTCTCCCCTTGTATTTCGTCATTTTCTTTAAAGCGGACATGAATCTGTAGGCCTGCCTCACACGATGTAATATCAAGATAATCAATATCGTCGGCTGCGCGAATGAGATTCTCTGTAATACAAAAGCCGATTGCAAAGTCGTCAAGTTCATGAGGTGATGCCATCATGACTACATGAGGTTCTCCGTTGATTACCAGTGCAACCGGTGTTTCGACAGCGACTGAGTCCAGCGTATTAACAACTTTGTTCTTTGTTAAACGTATCGTGTCTACTTTACAAACGGCTTGCTGGGTATTGGAGCGAAACACCTTTATTGGTCACTTAATCAGAGGTGACTCTTTCCCGCTGACCCAGTAATTCCTGTTGTTTTCTGGTAAATTCCTGGTAACGTTTTTGCCAGTCAGATGGCTGACTGACTTTTGCCACCTGGACTGCGGTGACCTTGTATTCAGGACAATTGGTTGCCCAGTCAGAATGGTCACTGGTCACCACATTGGCACCGGATTCCGGAAAATGAAACGTGGTATAAATCACACCGGGTTGAACACGGTCAGTAACATTGGCCCTGAGCACCGTTTCACCGGAACGGCTGGTAATACCCAGCCAGTCACCTGACTGAATCCCTCGTTGTTCTGCATCATGCGGATGAATCTCCACGATATCCTCATCATGCCAGGCGATGTTGGCTGTCCGGCGGGTCTGCGCCCCCACATTGTATTGCGAGAGGATACGTCCAGTGGTCAGTATTAATGGGTATTTAGCATTGACCTTTTCATTCGATTCCACGTATTCCGTCAACAGGAATTTGCCTTTGCCGCGGACAAACGTATCCACATGCATAGTCGGTGTACCATCCGGCGCATTGTCATTGCAAGGCCATTGAATACTGCCTAGCCTGTCCAGTTTTTCGTAGGTCACCCCTGTAAAGGTCGGGGTCAGTCTTGCAATCTCATCCATAATTTCTGAAGGGTGAGAATAGTTCATGGGATACCCCAGGGCATTGGATAACAGACACGTTACCTCCCAGTCGGCATATCCAGATATTGGCGGCATAGCCTTTCGTACCCTGGAAATTCGCCTTTCGGCATTGGTAAACGTCCCATCTTTTTCCAGAAAGGTCGCGCCAGGCAGGAATACATGGGCAAACTTGGCGGTTTCATTCATAAAGATGTCCTGTACCACGATACATTCCATGGACTCCAATGCCGCCAGCACGTGTTGTGTATCGGGATCGGATTGGGCAATATCCTCACCCTGTATATACATGCCTTTAAAACTGCCATCCAGGGCGGCTTCAAACATATTGGGAATTCTCAGCCCTGGATTTGACTTGAGAGGAACATTCCACGCCTCTTCAAAAATTTTTCGTACAGTATCATCAGACACATGCCGATAACCGGCAAACTCATGGGGGAATGATCCCATATCACATGACCCCTGTACGTTATTTTGTCCACGCAGAGGATTAACACCTACACCTTTCCTGCCCAGGTTGGCGGTGGCCATAGCCATATTGGCAATACCCATTACCATGGTGGAACCCTGGCTGTGTTCAGTGACACCTAATCCATAATATATGGCACCATTATTTGCACTGGCATATAAACGTGCGGCACCCCGCACCTGATCTGCCGGTACGCCCGTAATGGATTCGGTGGCTTCTGGAGAATGCCGCTGTTCAGAAACGAACGTTTTCCATTTCTCATAGGAATCCCATTCACACCGTTCTTTGATATAGTCTTCATTGGCCAGGCCTTCCGTCACTACCACATGTGCCAGTGCCGTAATCAAAGCAACATTGGTCCCGGGCAATAATTTCAAATGATAATCTGCCTTGATGTGGGGTGACTGGACCATATCAATACGCCTGGGATCGACCACTATCAACCCCGCCCCCTGGCGAAGACGCCGTTTCATTTGTGAAGCAAACACCGGGTGGGCCTCGGACGGATTGGCACCGATAATCATAACCACATCAGATTCCATAACCGAATCAAAGTCCTGGGTCCCGGCAGATTCACCCAGGGTCGACTTGAGGCCATAGCCGGTGGGGGAATGACACACCCTGGCACAGGTATCGACATTATTATTGCCAAACCCGGCACGGATCAATTTCTGCACCAGGAAGGTTTCTTCGTTGGTACAACGGGACGATGTGATCCCACCAATAGAAGCCTCGCCGTATTGTGACTGGATACGTTTAAACTCACCTGCGGCATGGCTGATGGCCTCCTCCCAACTGACTTCTTTCCAGGGATCTTTAATGGATTTACGTATCATGGGGGTGGTGATACGGTCCTTATGCGTGGTATACCCAAATGCGAAGCGGCCTTTAACACAGGAGTGGCCATGGTTGGCGTGGCCATCCTTATTCGGCACCATACGTATCACAGTATTCCCTTTCATCTCTGCCTTAAATGAACATCCCACCCCACAATACGCGCATGTAGTGATGACACTATGCTCTGCCTGACCCAGTTCAGCTATAGATTTTTCACTCAGGGTGGCCGTGGGACATGCCTGCACACAGGCACCACAGGACACACATTCTGAATCCAGAAAGGCCTGATCCTGGGAGGCAGATACCCTGGAATCAAACCCACGGGACTGGATGGTGAGGGCGAATGTGCCCTGTATATCTTCACAGGCCCTGACGCACCTGGAACAGACAATACATTTTGACGGGTCAAAATTGAAATACGGATTAGACTCATCTTTTTCCTGATGCAGATGGTTTTTTCCTTCATAGCCGTAACGGACATCACGCAGGCCCACTACTCCCGCCATGTCCTGTAATTCGCAATGCCCATTGGCATCGCAAGTGAGACAATCCAACGGATGATCGGAGATATACAGTTCCATCACATCACGGCGTAAACTGCCCAATTTGCCCGTCTGGGTCAGGATCTTCATGCCATCTTTCACTGGCGTGGTACAGGAGGCCGGATAACCCTTTACACCTTCAATTTCCACGAGACATAAACGGCAGGAACCGAATGGCTCAAGCGTATCGGTTGAACAGAGTTTGGGAATATTGATCCCTGCCTGGGCAGCGGCCCTGATGACTTTAGTCCCCTCGGGGACCTGAATTGAGACACCATCGATCTCCACTGTTACCTGGTTATCACTGGTAACTGGAGGAGCACCTAAATCTTTATCAGTTATGGATCGCAAAGTTTTCTCCTGCTTATAATTTTACTCCTAATACCGTATTTTTAAGTTTTGACAAAATCTTCTGGAAAATATTTAAGCGCGCTCATCACCGGGTTCGGGGTCAACCCACCCATGGCACAAAGCGATGCGTCCTGCATCGTGATACAAAGATCATCTAGCAACGCCAGGTTTTGCTCTCTGTCCTTACCCTGGACAATTCGGTCTATCACTTCCACACCGCGGCTGGACCCTATCCGGCACGGTGTACATTTACCACACGATTCAATAGAACAAAATTCCATGGCATAACGGGCCATATTCGCCATATTAACTGTATCGTCAAAAACCACGATACCGCCGTGTCCCAGCATGGCGCCGATATCGCTAAAGGCCTCGTAATCCAGTACGGTATCAAATTGCGACTCGGGTATATAGGCGCCTAATGGTCCGCCTACCTGTACGGTCCTGATGGGTCGGCCACTGGCACTGCCACCACCATAATCATACAAGATCTCGTTTAAGGTCAGACCAAAGGCCTTCTCCACCAGGCCGCCCTGTTTAATGTTCCCGGCCAATTGAAATGGTAATGTTCCTCGTGACCTGCCCATACCATAATCTTTGTAGAATTGACTGCCTTTTTCAAGGATCACAGGGATACTGGCCAGGGTCACAACGTTATTGACCACTGTGGGTTTATCAAACAGGCCCTTTATAGCCGGCAACGGTGGTTTATAGCGGATCTCACCACGCTTACCCTCCAGGCTCTCCAGCAATGAAGTCTCCTCCCCACAGATATACGCCCCCGCTGCCAGGCGCACCTCAAGATCAAACGGTATGCCACTGCCCATGACATCAGCACCGAGCATGCCTTTTTGATAAAGTAACTCGATGGCCTGGGAAAGAATCGTCGCAGCCAAAGGGTATTCAACCCGTAGATAGATATAACCCCGGGTAGCGCCAACGGCAATACCGGCAATGATCATCCCTTCAATTAATAAAAACGGGTCACCCTCCATGACCATACGGTCTGAAAATGTCCCGGAATCACCTTCATCTGCGTTACAGACAATATACTTTTGATCACCCTGGGCATCATGTACCGTCTGCCATTTAATACCTGTTGGAAATGCCGCCCCTCCCCGACCACGTAATCCGGATTCTGTCACTTCACTGACAATGGCCTGGGGCCCCAGCTCAATGGCACGTGTCAGGCCGGTAAACCCACCTCCCTGTTTGTATTCATCAATTGAGAGGGGATCGGCAAACCCGGCACGACTGAAGATCAATCTTTCCTGATTCTTCAGGTAGTCCAGTTGCCCCACTGGACCCAGGCGTAACGGGTGATCGCCACCGGAGATGAAATCGGCATCAAATAGACCGGCCACATCATTGATAGTTACCGGTCCATAGGCGATTCGATCACCATTTACATCTACCGTAATTAATGGCTCCAGCCAGTACATACCAAACGAGCCGGTATGGACGATTTCAACATCAAGTTGCCGGCTGTTAATTTTGGCCTCTATGGCAGACTTTACCAGCCCGACACCCCTCGCACTGGCTGTAAAGTCCCTGGGAAGATATATCCGTTGTGCCATCAATCCGCTTCCTTTGTATTTAACTCATTAATGATGGCATCAAACCGCTCCGGTGATACCTGGCCATAGATTTGATCATTAATCATGACAGATGGCGTGCAGGCACAATTACCCAGACAATAAACCGGTTCTAATGAATATTTTCCATCTTTAGATATCTGATGATAATCAATATTAAGGGACGACTTCACATGCGCTTCCAAGCTGTTACTGTCCATGGCCTGACAGGCTTCGGCCCGGCAAAGCTGGATATGGTATTGCCCGGGAGGTGAATTTCTAAAGTAGTGATAAAAGCTGATGACCCCGTGTACCTCTGCCCGGGACAGGTTCAGGTTTTTGGCTATCTCAGGGACAACATCTTCCGGGACATAACCAAAATAGTCCTGCACAGCATGCAAAACAGGTAATAGGGCTCCAGGCATATGGTCATACTGCTCAAACAATGATTGTGGTATTTTCTGGTCTTTTTGCGACATCTTGCTCATCTATTCATACTGGCTTTTTTTACGTGACTTTTAATCCCTAAATTATGGCATAATAAGTTCATTATAATATATTGATTTCAAGGACAAATTCACCCTGCATGTCGAAAAAACTGTACATCAAGACATTTGGTTGTCAGATGAACGAATATGATTCAGATAAAATGCACGATGTGCTGACTGAATCCCATCAGGTTACGCTTACAGACAGTCCCGAAACGGCTGACATCATCCTGGTCAATACCTGTTCCATCAGGGAAAAGGCCCAGGAGAAGCTGTTTTCCGAGCTTGGCCGATGGCGACCCTATAAAGATCAGCGCCCCGGTGTCATTATCGGTGTGGGGGGATGTGTTGCCAGTCAGGAAGGTGAAGCCATACGTGACCGGGCACCGTATGTCGATATTGTGTTTGGCCCACAAACCCTGCATAGACTCCCACAAATGATCCGTGATGTAGAATCCAGGCAACTGCCGGTGGTCGATATATCATTCCCGGAAATTGAAAAATTTGACAATCTCCCGGCGCCCAGGGCTGACGGTCCCACGGCCTTTGTCTCCATCATGGAAGGCTGCAGTAAATATTGTACTTTTTGTGTCGTCCCTTATACCCGGGGAGAGGAAATTAGCAGACCATTTGATGACGTCCTCACCGAAATCGTAGAACTGGCAAACCAGGGCGTAAAAGAAGTTAACCTTCTGGGCCAGAACGTCAACGCCTACCGAAGCCTGACCCACAATGAAGAGAAAGCAGACCTCGCATTACTCATAGAGTACATCGCTGCCATTGAGGGTATTGGCAGAATCAGATATACCACCTCACACCCGGTAGAATTTACCGACCGACTGATTAATACCTATGCCAATGTCCCCAAACTTGTCAATCATTTACATCTTCCGGTGCAAAGTGGATCAGACCGCATTCTGTCTTTAATGAAACGTGGACATACCGCACTGGAATATAAATCCAAAATTAAAAAGCTCAGAAAAATAAGACCAGACATCAGTATTTCATCAGACTTTATTATTGGCTTTCCGGGCGAAACCGATGAAGATTTCAAAGCAACAATGACATTAATCCATGAGATTGGTTTTGATCAATCTTTCAGTTTCATCTACAGCAAACGGCCTGGAACACCAGCTGCCAGCATGGAAGATGACGTTATGCAGGAAACCAAAAAGCAACGACTGTCTATCCTGCAGGATAGAATAAATCAACACGCGCAATCGATTAGTCAAAATATGGTGGGCACAATAGAAACGGTGCTAGTTGAAGGCGTATCTAAACGCAACAAAAATGAATTATACGGACGAACAGAAAATAACCGTATAGTGAATTTTCCTGCTGAAAAAGACCTTATTGGTGATTTTATCAGGGTCGAGATTACCGAGGCATTGACCAACTCTCTACGTGGAGTATTATTGGAACATAGCCCAGCTCAATCATTAACCAGTCAACCCGGATTCACTCCAGAACAACATTCCTGATACTTTGCAACCCAACACTACAGAATTTGTACTATCACCATCGGATAATGAACGTCTGGCAAACCTGTGCGGACCGATGGACGGACATTTGCGCCAGATTGAACGAAAACTGGGCGTGGAGATTAATAACAGGGGAAACCGTTTTCGGGTCATCGGTGCACATCAGTCAGTGGCCCTTGCTAACAAGGCCATAGAAGATCTTTATAAATTCACATCAACCGAGCAATTATCCAGGGAGAAGATTCACCTCTTTCTACAGGAGGTCTATAGCGATGATGGCCAGGACACGGAACAATTCAATGAAATTACGATTAAGACCAAACTAGGCGTAATAAAAGGCAGAAGTATCAACCAGAAACTATACCTGTCTAACATTGATACTCATGACATCAGTTTTGGCATAGGTCCGGCGGGGACCGGAAAAACCTTCCTGGCAGTTGCCAGTGCGGTCTCCGCACTGGAAAGTGAAAAAGTGAGAAGAATTGTCCTGGTACGTCCTGCAGTAGAGGCAGGCGAAAAATTAGGTTACCTGCCTGGTGACATCGTCCAGAAGGTCGATCCTTATCTTCGGCCACTCTATGATGCGCTGTTCGAAATGCTAGGTTTTGAAAAGGTCAACAAACTGATAGAAAGAAATATTATTGAGGTGGCACCACTGGCCTTTATGCGCGGTAGAACATTGAATGAATCATTTGTCATTCTCGATGAAGCACAAAATACCACTGTTGAACAGATGAAAATGTTTCTAACCAGAACAGGCTTTTCATCTACTTCGGTTATCACCGGGGATATTACCCAGATTGATCTACCACACGGAAAGATTTCAGGTTTAAGACATGTAATTGATATATTAAATAATGAAAAAGGCATCAGTTTTACCTTTTTTAAATCGCGGGACGTGGCCAGGCATCCACTGGTTGCAAAAATTCTGGATGCTTACGAACGGCATGAAAAAAACAATTAACGCAGCAGAATCGCATTACCGTGAAAAATTCAATAGAGGTCCAATTCGCAACGAGCAGGAACGATGCGCCAGATAAAAAAAAGATAATCTCCTGGGCCCAAATGGCGTTAACAGAAAATAACAAAAATTCAGAGTTGACCATACGGATAGTGGATGAAGAGGAAATGAAGGAATTAAACATGCGCTGGCGAGGTATTGATAACAGTACAAACGTCCTGTCATTCCCTGCGGGCGACAATATTATTGCCCCTGAATTACTTGGAGACATCGCGATTTGTGCACCGGTAATAGAAAAGGAAGCTATCGAGCAGAATAAATCACAGGATGCCCATTGGGCACACATGGTAATACATGGTGTTTTACATTTACTCGGTTATGATCATACAAATAATGACGACGCAGAAATAATGGAATCGCTTGAAATTAAAATACTTAATACCCTGAATTTTCTAAACCCATATGAATGATAAAACCAAGAAACAGGCAAGCTGGTTAAATGAAGTGGGCCGATTCATACGTCGGGAACCAAAAAACCAGCAAGCGATTATCGAAATGCTCAGAAGTGCGGAGAAACGTAATCTCCTGGATCCTGATGTACTGTTGATGATAGAAGGTGCCTTGCATGTCGCCCACCTTCAGGTCAGAGACGCCATGATCGCCAAGTCTAATATTGTCACAATCAATGCTAACGATTCCATAGATGATATATTAAAAACGGTTGTTGAGTCTGCCCATTCCCGCTTTCCAGTTACGAGTGATGATTCCAATGACGTGATCGGAATTTTACTGGCAAAAGAATTACTGGTGTACCTCGCAAACCAGGAGGAGCAGGATTTTGATATAAAAGACATGATGCGGCCTACGGTTTTTATTCCTGAAAGTAAACGCTTAAATATTTTATTAAGGGAGTTCAGGATAAACAGAAACCACATGGCTATTGTGGTTGATGAGTATGGTGTGACTGGGCTCATTACCATTGAAGACGTTATCGAAGAGATCGTAGGTGAAATTGAAGATGAGCACGATATTGATGAAGAAGAGTTTATTTTTCACCATGGACGGGACAGATACACTGTCAAGGCAGTCACACCCATTGATGAGTTTAACAGCAAGTTCCAGACAAAACTCAGCGATGAAGAATATGACACCGTTGGTGGCCTGGTGATCAATGCATTTGGTCACTTACCAAAACGAGGCGAATCAATTGATTTTTCCGGGTTTAATGTCAAAGTCCTCCGCGCAGACAGCAGAAGAATTCATTTGTTAAGATTTGAAAAAATGGTATCAAAGCAAACTTCCGAAGCTTGATACACCATCCGGCACTGACCTGTGATTTTGGCAATTAAGCGTTATTTTTCCGGTAGCATTAAAAATTATTTAATTGCCCTGGGCAGTGGCCTGGCAACACCACTGGGGTTTGCCCCATATGATTTTTACCCCATTCCGTTTATCACCACACTGCTACTGATCTTACTGAGTATTAACTCTAGAAAACAAAAGGCCTTTTTGTTTGGTTATCTGTTTGGCCTGGGTTACTTCGGTTATGGAGTAAACTGGCTACATATCAGTATAAACTTGTTTGGAGGAATAAACCTGCCGGGCGCGTGGATGATCACCCTGTTACTGGTCTTATACCTTTCTATCTTCCCAGCATTGTTCTCACTGATTGTTTCAGTCCTAATTTATAAAAAGAAAGTTTCATTCTTAGATTGTCTTTATGTCCCTGCAGTCTGGATCCTTTTGGAATGGTCCAGGGGATGGCTTCTCACCGGCTTCCCCTGGTTAAATCTCGGATATAGTCAAACGGATTCCATCCTGTCGGGACTGGCCCCAGTAATGGGGGTTTACGGAATTGGTTTCATTATGGTAATGACCAGCATATCGATTCTACTCTTATGCCAGGGAAAACGAAGTATAAAGGTCCTGGCCGGAGCCCTGATCATTTCAGTTGGCTTCATTTCCTGGGCATCCAAAAATCGGGACTGGACAGAAGACGGTGGCAGGACATTATCCGTGGCCCTGATCCAGGGCGCTATCCCTCAGGAAATAAAATGGTCGCCTGATATGCGCCAGCCGACCAAGGATTTATACCGTGACTTTGCTATGCAACACCTCGACGCCGATCTCATTGTCTGGCCAGAAGCAGCTATTCCCGCCTATTATCACCAGGAACTGCCATACCTGGACGAACTACACCGACAGGTGCGTGAAAATCTAACGCAGCTGATAACCGGCATGCCCGTTTATGACAGAGATTCAGATCGTTTCTTCAATGGCGTGGTTTATCTTAATGAGACAACCAGCTTTTATTTCAAGCAACACCTGGTCCCCTTTGGTGAATACCTGCCGCTGAAACTCTTACTTCAACCCCTGGTAAACAGGTTTAATATACCCATCGCTGATTTTTCACCGGGGGATCAAACCCTCCCCGTGCTTCAGGCAGATGACTTCAAGATTGGAATTTCTATCTGTTACGAAGATGCGTTTGGAAATGAAGTCATCAGGGCCATGCCAGGGGCCGATATCCTGGTCAATATCAGTAATGATGCCTGGTTTGGTGACTCAATCGCACCCCATCAACATTTACAGATCGCCCGTATGCGTGCCCAGGAAACAGGCCGGTACCTCCTCAGGGCCACCAATACCGGTATTACCGCAATCATCGATTCAAAAGGTTCAATTAAATCACGTATTTCCCAGTTTGCTCCCGGTTCGCTTGCTGATGATGTGGTGCTTTACCGCGGTCATACCCCATATTCTCTCGTGGGGAACTACCCTGTTATATCATTCTGCTTAGTTATCGTCTTTCTGGCCGGTTATCTGAACCGAAAACGCAAGTCGGTTTAACCCGCATCGGTCGAATGAAGCCTGTCTGATTCTGCCTGCTGCAACCGTTGCTTTAATTGTGGCTCCAGTTCTGCCACCGCCAGGACGTCACTACGTGTCAACCTGTAGACTGTCGTTGGCGTACTGGCCTTTACGGATGCCGTGCGCACCTGGTCTCCGAGTAATGCCATTTCACCAAAAAATTCACCGTCTTCGAATTCTGCCAGTATGCTGTCAGGGTTGTCTTCCCGGTAGACAATAACGTGACCATGCCTGATGACATAGAGTGCATCACCATGCTCGCCCTCGCCGATAATAATATCGCCAGTGAGGAAAGTCACAGGACGGGCATGTTCTACGAGTCTGTTAAGAACGGTCTCGGGCAATCCCATTAACAATGGGATCTTGCCAATTAGCTCTTCAGGTTTCACCCTGGACGGTGGCAATGAGACAGCTGACTGCCCTGCAAGGGCAGATTCAATTACCTGTTTTAAATTAGAAAATATTTTAGTGCCGATTTCACTATGGTGAAGTGCGTCTTCTGCCCAGTTGCCCGCAACATTCAACGCCACCCTGGTTAAGAGGCTGTTTACAATTCTCGAAAAAAATTCAGGGAAGTCCCTTGCGATATCTTCAATA
Organism: Candidatus Eutrophobius brisbanensis; assembly: GCA_038131795.1. Lineage (GTDB taxonomy): Bacteria > Pseudomonadota > Gammaproteobacteria > Eutrophobiales > Eutrophobiaceae > Eutrophobius > Eutrophobius brisbanensis. Next base: position 1,919,304 of record JAYPQE010000003.1, read on the forward strand.
CGTTGTTTACGGCGTGTTAATCTTTTTTCATAAACTTCGATAACGATATTTTTCTGATCATTATCAACGCCCGCTTCATGTTTTATTTTTTCTATTACATTTTCGCAAATCAAATATCCGGCAATATCCCTCTGTAAACTCTGGGAGAAACGGAAATACTGGCACCTTGTCAGCAGAAATGTTGCCCAGTCAAGTTCGCGTAATTGTTTTAAAAGAGTATTTTCTATTCTCAGGAATATACTGTGTTGCGTCGGCGGGTGTTGCTCCTCTTCACCAGCATTTTCGTTCATCCAGTTTTCCCGGTCATGCTGGATATTATTTTTGATATCCATATACGTGTAGTAGGGTATCAGGCCGATATCAAAGTACTGCTTGAGAGACTCATTTTCCATCCTCAATGCTGGTATATACAAATGACGGATCCTTTGATCTACATTAACTTTCACCGTTCTGGAGCTTAATATGTTACTTATATTTCCCGAAATCCTGTTCAGGGTCTGGCTGGATATAAGTGAACTTTTATGAAATCTCGCAAGCATGTCATTGGCCCTTGATCTGGCATTTGTCAGTGCCTGCTGTAACTCCAGCCGTTCATCTTCAGTTAAACGATCAATTCCAAGGACCTTAATTAACGGCCTGATCGTTGACGCATTTACAAGTAGCGAAAACATTACGACGCCCAAGGTAAGTTCAACCAGGAATGATTTCCCTGCTAACTCATCAGGGATAGACATCACAATCGCAATGGCCAACCCGCCTTTCAGGCCGCCCCACCACATAATGTGACGCTCGCCCATACTAACTCGGGGGAGGCTGAAAAGTCTCATAGTTACCGGAACCATGCTATAAACCGTTAGTGCCCTGGCAATCAGTACCAGGATAATGGCGACCAGTATGACATCGATTCTTCCCAGTAATCTTGGCAGGTCAATGGAGATTCCCACCAGCAAAAAAAGTAGTGAGTTACACACCAGGGCGATGATTTCCCAGGTTTCCTTGACCACGTAAGTTGCGTCCTGATGAATACGACTAACACCAAGCACCCCAAGGGTTATTGCACCAGCGACAACTGACATAACCCCGGATACGTGCAAGCCATGTTCTGCAATCGTGAAACAGGCATAAGCCAGGACGATCGACAGAATCAAGTAGGAACTGACGCCCAGTTTCAGGCGATACAAAAGCTCACTGAGAATAATACCGATCAATACTCCAAGTATTGCCCCGCCGAGAAATACCTTGAAAAATTCACCCAGCGCACCTCCAAAATCTGACCAGCTGACAACCCGGGTCAGCGTAATGCCGAGGATAATATTGAAGACGACAATGGCAGTTGCATCATTGAGGAGAGATTCTCCTTCAACGAGAATTGACAACCTCTGAGGAACACCCAGTTCCTTGAACAGGGCAATGACAGCAACCGGATCTGTGGCAGAAATCAATGCACCAAAAAGCAATGCCAGAAGAAAATCCATTTTCAGCAATAACCAGAGGCCGACACCCAGTATCATGGTGGAGATTAACAAAGCAGGTACCGCGAGGGTAAGGACCGGAGCCAGGTCTTTTACCAATTGCCTGGCATCAAGATTAAAGGCAGATTCAAAAATCAGTGCCGGCAGAAAGATAAAAAGTACAATTTCCGGAGTAAGTTAAAATTCCAGTAACATTTCAAACTGATGGAATTCCCGGGCAATACTACCCAGTATGACACCAAGCACAACCAGAAAAACCATGTACGGTATGGGGATATTACGGGCAATACCTGCGGCCAGCATGGACAATGTCATCAGGCCCATAATAATCAGAATTAGTTCTGATAGTGGCATTATCCTTTTCTCCAGGACGTACAGGTCATTTTCTTTCAGGTACTACCTTGGTTACCCTTATTTGTATTCCTGACCATGATATCCATAAGCATGATGATAATAAATCCAGCCAGTATTAATATTGCCGATATGATGAAAGATGCACCAAACTCATTCGGAAAAACAGGCGAAGAAGAGACAAGTTTGAGTTTATTATCTATCTCTACATATTCCCTTAGCTGAAATGGCCAGAGCAGCCACAGGGAGGCAATAAGAATCCCGCTAATTACCAGGGTCGTCTGTCGGTAGTAATGAAACATTACCCACGAAAGTAATCGGCTGAAGATTACCATACCGGTTAGCATGCCGGCGGCAAAAGGAACAATTACTGATAACCTGAAATATCCGATCGCACTGAAAATATAAGCGTATTTGTTTAGTAGTAGCAGGATAAATGAACCTGAAATACCAGGTAACAGCATAGCGGAAATCGCAATACAACCTGTGAGAAATATATATAGCGCTGTATCGGGCATAGTAATGGTGCCAAGGTTGAAAATCACCAGTGCCGGGACCAGGCCGGCAAATATGACCGGAAAATCACGAATACCAAGGTTCTGTGTGTTTCTCAGTAACAACACACTTGATCCGCCAATCAAGCCAAAAAACAGCCCATATACCTGGTCCGGGTACCGATACAACAATTCAGGTAACGGTACAATCCGGGTAAAAAACAGCAGGGCAAATATAATGCCCGAAAACAGGGGTATCAAAAACCTGAAATGCGGTCTGCTGACGACCGCTTTTAGATTGAACGTAATTAAAGACCATAGCCAGTCCCGGTCAAAGGATTTAATGGCCCCTATCAATTGCTGATAGATGCCCAGTATAAAGGCCATGGTCCCGCCGCTGACCCCGGGGATAACATCCGCAGTACCCATGCAGAAGCCTTTGAGTACCAGGTTTAATGTTGAATGGTTTTCAGAAGCCTGTAAATCAGATTTAATATCCATAAATATTAATACTAGTAAAGGGTGAGGGATTAGGAGTGAGAAGACAGGTGATTGGTATGAAGTGATCCCAGTTGATATATAGTATGACCATGCATAATGTCTAGATTTCTGGTTACAAATGCTAAATCCTTACTCCTGACTCCTCACCCCTCACTTGTGGTATTCAGCACTCAACTCATGCACTGCATCCACCAGTGCGGCGACATTGTCCGGATCAATTTCCGGATGGATACCATGCCCAAGGTTAAATACATGCCCATCCCCGTGTCCGAAGGATTTAAGGATATTACCGACTTCTGTCCGAATCCTGTCCGGGTTGGAATATAAAACTGCAGTGTCGAGATTTCCCTGTAAGGCCACCCGAACTCCTACCTTGCGTCTTGCATAACCAATATCCACACCCCAGTCCAGTCCGACCGCATCACATCCTGTGGCAGCGATCTGATCAAGCCACATACCTCCGCTTTTGGTAAACAGGATTATGGGTATATCTTTTGCTCCCGGGACCTGCTTGATTGCATCGACAATCTGGCGCATATACTGCAATGAAAATTCTGGATAGCTGGCATTTGACAACGCCCCACCCCAGGAATCAAATACCATAACCACATTTACACCTGCGCTGATCTGCGCCTTGAGGTATTCAGTAATAGACCTGGCGAGCAAGTCTAACAAGCTATGAAGGGTATTTGGATCCTGATATAGCATGCCCTTGGCATGACTGAATTCCTTGCTCGAAGCCCCTTCAATCATATAAGTGGCGATTGTCCAGGGACTACCGGCAAATCCGATCAATGGGACTTCACCAGCAAGTTCCTGTTTTATCAACCTGACTGCATCCATAACATATCGAAGCTCAGATTCCGGATCCGGCACACCAAGACTGTCAACGTCTGCCTTAGACCTTATTACTTTTTCAAACCTAGGTCCCTGCTTCTCGACAACACTCAATCCCAACCCCATTGCATCTGGAATGGTCAGTATGTCAGAAAACAAAATGGCAGCATCTAATGGAAAACGCCTTAATGGCTGCAGGGTAACCTCGCATGCCAACTCAGGGGTCTGGCATAACTTGACGAAACTGCCTGCCTGTTCCCGGGTCTTTCGATATTCCGGCAAGTAACGTCCCGCCTGGCGCATGATCCACACCGGGGTCATGTCCACAGGCTTGCATTGCAGTGCACGGATTAGTCGATCGTTTTTTAATTTGGACATTTGATGTTTAAGCTCGTGAATTTTAATAAATAATACAGTAATTCAGACCTGACACATAGAGGTGAACAAACTATGTAATAGGCAGGATTTACAGGATTTATTCAGGATAAACAGGATAAAAATTAAATTTATTTCTCACGTTATTTAAATTTTTAGTAAACGAATAGAAATAGAAATTATATTAGATCTTATAAATGGACATGATTAACAAGATTTACACGATTTGTTTGTAATAAGAATAATTTTTATCTTGTAAACCCTGTCTATTAAAATCTTTTATTGGAATCTATGGATTGAATGTTGGAGATAATCAATCCGAAGACTCGATCAACTTTATGATTTATCCTGTTCATCCTGAATAAATCCTGTAAATCCTGTCTATTTTTCCAGGATCGACTACTCAGATTTACAGTGGAGCCGGCAGGTCTGACTCTCCCATCAGATATTGATCAATCCCACGAGCAGCTGAACGCCCCTCGGCAATGGCCCAGACAATCAGGGACTGACCACGTTGCATGTCCCCTGCCGTAAAGACACCATCAATATTGGTCATCCAGTTTTTGTCCCTGTTCACATTCCCGCGATCAGTCAAATCAACGCCAAGTTGTTCAATCATCCCTGGTTTTTCAGGCCCGACAAACCCCATTGCCAGAAACACCAGATCTGCGGCGATTCTAAATTCAGAACCAGGAACCTCTTCAAAACTCATCCTGCCGTCCACGTTTTTCATTTCAACCTGGACCAACTCAAGCTCTTTAACCTGGCCATTTCCATCATCAATAAATTGTTTAGTTGATACGGAATACACTCGCTCCACACCTTCTTCATGGGCAGATGCGACCCGGTAGATTCTGGGCCACTCAGGCCAGGGGTTATCTTCTGAACGGCCAGCAGGGAGTTTAGGCATAATTTCCAATTGATGTACAGATGCAGCACCATGACGATTTGCCGTACCCAGACAATCGGCACCAGTATCGCCACCACCGATAATGACCACGTGCTTATCCTTTGCATTAATCACTTCCTCATCATCACCTTCGCATTGTTTGTTCTGCAAAGTCAGATAGTCCATTGCGTAATAGATCCCTGTTAAATCACGGCCCGGTGCTGGCAGGTCGCGTGGTGCACAGGCGCCACCGGCCAGTAATATGGCATCATAATCCTGCTTTAACTGATCGACAGATATGTTTTCGCCTACATGGGCATTGGTGATGAATTCAACACCTTCTTTTTCCATTTGGTCCAACCGTCTGTCCAGCTGATTTTTTTCCATCTTGAACTCGGGGATACCATACCTTAATAAACCACCAATACGATCACTGCGTTCAAATACCGTCACACTGTGACCAGCCCTGCGTAATTGTTGTGCCGCGGCCAGACCGGCAGGACCTGAACCGGCGATTGCGACTTTCTTGCCAGTTTCTTTTTCCGGCGGTTCAGGTTTAATCCAGCCGTTCTCCCAGGCCTTATCAATAATAGAAAGTTCCACTGCCTTAATCGTCACCGGATCATCATTAATCCCCAGTACACAGGAACCTTCACACGGCGCGGGACAAAGCGTCCCGGTAAATTCAGGGAAGTTATTGGTAGCATGAAGCCGCTCTATAGCCTCCAGCCATTGGTCACGGTAGACCAGATCATTCCAGTCGGGAATCAGGTTACCCAATGGACAACCTTCATGGCAGAACGGTATACCACAATCCATACACCGTGAGGCCTGGGTCTTTAACGGGGCCACTGGCCATGGTGACATGACCTGTTTCCAGTCTTTAACACGTTCCTCCACTGGGCGATACGGTTGCTTCTCCCGGTGGTGCTCCATAAAACCAGTAATTTTACCCATGTGCGGCCTCCATGACGGCTTCGTCTTCTGACATACCGGTTTCTCTTGCCTTCTTAATGGCTTCCAGGACGCGTTTATAGTCCCTGGGCATAACCTTCACAAATTTTTGCTGATACTCGTCCCAGTTTTCCAGGATACGTTGAGCGACAGTACTCTGGGTATATTGGTGATGCTTGGTGAGTAGATCTTTGACTGATTTGATATCTTCCTTCTCCAGGGTCTCAAGATCCACCATACCCATGTTGCAGCGGATATTAAATTCGTTGTCTTCATCCAGAACGTAGGCAATACCACCTGACATACCTGCTGCAAAATTACGTCCCGTCTTCCCAATTACGACTATCTTGCCGCCGGTCATATATTCACAACCATGATCACCTATCCCTTCAACCACGGCACTGACACCACTGTTGCGTACTGCAAAACGTTCCCCGGCAATTCCACGGATAAATGCCTCTCCATTGGTGGCGCCATAGAGCAGGACATTACCAACTATAATATTTTCTTCGGGAACAAAGGTTGAGTGTTTGGGTGGATATACGATAATCCTGCCACCAGACAGGCCTTTACCCAGATAATCATTCGCGTCACCTTCCAGGGTAAAGGTAACCCCACGAGGCAGAAAAGCACCAAAACTCATACCTGAGGATCCATTAAAATGGACATGAATGGTGTCTTCCGGCAGGCCTTCACCACCATATCGTTTGGTTATTTCATAACCAAGAATGGTGCCCACTGTACGGTTGATATTATGAATCGGCAAAATGATATCCACCGGTTTCTTCTCTTCCAGGGCAGGCTTACAAAGTGGCACCAGGGTTGTCATGTCCAATGAGTTTTCCAACCCATGGTCCTGGGTGGTGGTGCAGTAGATACCCACCCCTGGTTCGGCATGAGGTTTCTTCAATAATTTTGAGAAATCCAGGCCTTGTGCTTTCCAATGGTCCACGGCTTTTTTCACATCAAGCTTTTCAACATGTCCAATCATTTCGTCCATAGTACGAAAACCCAATTGTGACATGTATTCGCGAATTTCTTCTGCGACAAATTTAAAATAATTTTCAACAAACTCAGGTTGTCCACCAAATTTCTTTCTAAGTTCCGGATTTTGTGTGGCAACCCCCACTGGACAGGTATTCAAATGACAAACCCGCATCATGATACATCCCATCACAACCAGCGGTGCAGTGGAAAACCCGAACTCTTCGGCGCCTAACAGGGCAGCAACAATCACGTCACGACCTGTTTTTAACTGGCCGTCAGTCTGAACAACGATACGGTCACGCAGTTTATTCTGCACCAGTACCTGCTGGGTCTCGGCAAGTCCAAGCTCCCATGGCAGGCCAGCATGTTTCAATGAACTGATAGGTGATGCACCCGTTCCGCCATCGTAACCTGAGATTAATACCACATCTGAGTGGGCCTTTGCGACACCGGCGGCAACGGTACCAACACCCACTTCTGCCACCAGCTTAACGTGTATCCTGGCTTTTGGATTTGCATTCTTCAGGTCATGGATCAACTGAGCCAGGTCTTCAATAGAATAAATATCATGGTGAGGCGGTGGTGAAATCAAACCAACGCCAGCGGTTGAATGCCTTACCTTGGCTATCCATGGATAAACCTTGGCACCGGGTAATTGCCCTCCTTCACCGGGCTTGGCACCTTGTGCCATTTTAATTTGTATATCATCGGCATTGGCCAGATATTCACTGGTGACGCCGAAGCGACCAGACGCTACCTGCTTGATTGCACTTCTGCGTAAATCACCATTTTCATCAGGTGTAAACCTGGCGGGGTCTTCACCACCTTCGCCGGTATTGGATTTACCACCAATACGATTCATGGCAATAGCCAGGGTTTCGTGCGCCTCCTGACTGATTGATCCATAAGACATGGCCCCGGTAGAAAACCGTTTCATGATGTTTTCTATGGGTTCAACTTCTTCAATAGGAATTGGCTTCAGAGCAAATTTAAAATCAAACAGTCCTCGCAAGGTTGCCAGGTTCTCATTTTGATTGTCTACCAGCTCGGTATATTCCTTGAATATTTTATACTGGCCTGACCTTGTTGCATGCTGAAGTTTAAATACAGTACGCGGATTAAATAAATGATATTCACCGTCACGACGCCATTGATATTCTCCACCCCATTCCAGATCAGGGTGCTTCACTTTCCTTTCTGGATAGGCATTGTGGTGCCTCAGGCCGGTTTCTTTGGCAACTACATCAAGGCCAATGCCACCAATCCTGGAGGCCGTCCAGGTAAAATAACTGTCTATCAGGTCCTTGTTAAGGCCAATGGCCTCAAAAATCTGTGCCCCACGATATGATTGCACAGTAGAGATACCCATCTTGGACATGGTCTTGTTTAAGCCTTTATCCACGGCCTTAATGAAATTTTTCACAGCAGTGGTGTAATCCATTTCAGTTACATAGCCTTCACCAATCATGTCACCTATGGATTCAAAAGCCAGGTAAGGATTAATGGCACCGGCGCCATACCCTATTAATACCGCAAAATGATGCACTTCTCTGGGTTCACCTGACTCCACAACTAACCCAACGCTGGTACGGCAACCCTTTTTGATCAGGTGGTGATGTACTGCGGAAGTCGCCAATAATGCCGGAATGGGAGCAAGTTCGCTGGTGACACCTCTATCTGTGAGAATAATAAAAGAATGACCATCACGGGCTGCCGCCTCAGCTTGTTTACAAATTTCAATGATTGCCTGACCCAGGCCTTCGCCTCCTTGTTTAACCGGAAAAACGATGGAAATTTCGCTGCTGCTATGGCCGGAAACATTAATGTCTCGCAGTTTGGCCAGTTCTTCGTTGGTCAATACCGGCGACGGTATCCTTACCTGTCTACAACTTTGTGGTGTTGGCTCCAGTAAATTACTTTCCGGCCCAATGGTGGTTGCTACCTGGGTGACCAGCTCTTCGCGTATACCATCTAACGGGGGGTTGGTAACCTGGGCAAAGAGTTGTTTGAAATAATCATATAAAAGCCTGGGACGATTCGACAGTACTGCAAGAGCGGTGTCGGTGCCCATTGAACCGATGGGTTCCAGACCCTTATTAGCCATGGGTGCCAGTATGATTTTCAGTTCTTCGTGAGTATAACCAAAGGCCTGTTGACGTTGTAATAAGGTCTCAGGATCTGATCCATGAATCTGTTTTGGTAAGGGTAGTTTTTGAATCGGAATCAGGTTTTGTTTCAACCAGTCTGCATACGGATGGGCCGTAACATACCTACCTTTCAATTCCGCATCATCAATGATACGCCCTTCCTTGGTATCAACCAGGAAGATCCTTCCGGGATGCAGGCGTTCCTTAACCTTAACATTTTCGGGTGACACTTCGAGGACACCAACCTCAGACGCCATAATCACCATATCATCCTTGGTGACATAATAACGCGAAGGTCTAAGGCCATTTCTGTCCAGTACAGCGCCAATGACATCACCGTCTGTAAAGGCGATGGATGCCGGGCCGTCCCATGGCTCCATCAGGCAGGCATGATATTCATAAAAGGCCTTTCTCTCCTCGTCCATCGTCTCATGACCACTCCAGGCCTCGGGTATCATCATCAAAATGGCGTGGGAAAGCGGCCGGCCCGTCATATATAGAAATTCCATTACATTATCAAACGTCGCCGAATCACTGGCGCCTTCAAATACAATGGGGAAAATCTTCTGCAGATCTTCTCCGAATAACGGTGATTCACACAGCGCCTCCCTGGCACGCATCCAGTTCATGTTGCCCCTTAAAGTATTGATCTCACCGTTATGAGCGATATAACGAAAAGGCTGCGCAAGCTGCCATGATGGAAATGTGTTGGTTGAAAACCGTTGATGGACCAGGGCAAGTGCCGATTCCACGTCCTCTTCGGAAAGATCTGGATACATGGGTTCCAGCTGTGTCCCTGTGAGCATACCTTTGTAGACAATGGTCTTGTTTGAAAGGCTAGGAAAATAAAAATGTTCTTTTTCGTCAATATTACTGTTGGCAACTGCGTGCTCAGTCAGTTTACGAATAACATATAATTTACGTTCAAATACATCAGGATCACTAACTGAATCTCCACGACCAATAAACACCTGCCTGAAGGCAGGTTCACCTGACTTGGCTGTCTCTCCGAGCAGAGAATCATCTGTAGGAATGTCTCGCCAGCCCAGTAATGTCTGGCCTTCATCAGCAATCACCTGTTCCAGTGTCTGCTGGCAAAATTTTGATTCTTCAGGATCGCGTGGCAGGAACACCAGCCCCACACCATATTCTCCTGCATCCGGCAGATTGATATTCAGATCATTGCATACGCGTTGGTAAAATTTGTGAGGTACCTGTATAAGGATCCCCACGCCGTCACCGGTGTTCTCTTCACATCCACACGCCCCCCTGTGCAACAGGTTTTGAAGAATCGTCAGGGCATTTTCAACAATCTTCCTGGACTTTCTGCCCTTCATATCGACCACAAAACCTACACCACAGGCATCGTGTTCCTGTGAAGGCTCATATAATCCCTGGGCAATAGGAGGTCCTACGAATTTCTTCATTTAGTTTTTCACCATTTGACTGTGGGTCCCTGGCGTTCTTCCTGTGAACCTGAAACCGGCAATGTCCATTGTTATGGGTACTCAAGAAACACCGCTCCTCCAGCGGCTTGTGTACCATTATCTTATGCAAAAAAGGATAGTGATTATATTCGAGAGCTACATTTAAGTCACTAACAACATAGAACCTATACATGAAGATAAACGACTTAAAGCAGTATTTCGAGGATATTTACGACATTTTACGAAAATTAGACGATGTTTAATGAGAAGAAAAAGTTATTTTCAGTCCCAATTGGGCGCTTGAGGGTAATTCTTTAGGTAAAACTGTATGTTGATGGGTTATTTGCTGATTCGCTCAGCCTCTGCGATGGCAAAGCGATCAGTCATCCCCGCAATATAATCAGCGATGATGCGTGCCCTGTCACTATCCGCTTCCACCCGGGCCAGGCGTTGACGTAATTCCCCGTTATACAAGTTGTCGCTATTCATATAACTGACAAATAACCGGCGGACGATTTCCCGTGCCTGATTTGACATGTTCAATACTTTTTCATGACGGTAGAGGTTCTTTGACAAAAAGCGCTTCAATTCCAGGTGTAACTCCTGAATAGTCGCACTGAAACCTATGAGTGGTCGCGCAAGGTTTCTTACATCGTCTATATCGCGGATATTGCATTGCTGAATATTGGTTTCTGTTGTTTCAATAAGATCCATAACGACTTTGTTGATCATCCTGCGAATCAATTCATGCTTTGTCCGTTTTGAATCAAGCCCCTTCCAGGTTTCAATCACATATTCATATTGCTCTCGAAACAGTTCACATTCAGCCAGTTGTTCAAAATTTAGCAGGCCAGCGCGGATACCATCATCGACATCATGATTGTTATAGGCGATCTCATCGGCCAGATTGGCAATCTGCGCTTCCAGGCATGGCATTTTATTTTCCAGGAATCGCTTACCTACATCCCCAAGGGTCCTGGCATTTTTTTTTGAACAGTGTTTGAGTATCCCTTCCCTGGTTTCATAGCTTAGATTCAGTCCGGGAAACTCTGCATATTTTTCCTCAAGTTCATCAACTACCCTGAGTGATTGCAAGTTGTGTTCAAACCCGCCATATTCTTTCATGCATTCATTTAATGCATCCTGTCCAGCATGCCCAAAAGGGGTATGGCCAAGATCGTGGGCCAGGCAAATGGCCTCCGTCAGATCTTCATTTAAGCGCAACCGTCGAGCGACCGTTCTGCCTATCTGTGAGACCTCAAGAGAATGGGTAAGACGTGTCCGAAACATATCGCCTTCGTGATTGACAAACACTTGGGTTTTATATTCCAGCCTCCTAAACGCGGAGCTATGGACAATTCTGTCTCTGTCTCTTTGATATTCACTTCTCAGGCCAGCTCCCGGTTCCGGATTTTTCCTGCCCCTGGAATTTGCCTCTCTGGCTGCGTATTCCGCCAGTTCATACATGGTATGACTATCCTATCTGAATGAGTTTATTGTCTGGGCTAACACATCTTCGTCAAACGCATCAGTCACTACTGACTCGCCTATGGATTTTAGTAATACCAGCTTCAGCTTGCCATGACTGACCTTCTTATCAACTGACATTAATTCACGCAGATCTGTGCCTTTTAACTGCTCTGGCAGCTTATTCGGCAGTCCGGCTGACTGGATCAGATTGGCTATTCTTGCGTAGTCTTGATCCGATAGATAACCCATCAAATTAGACATATAAGAAGCCATCATCATACCCAGGCCTACTGCCTCACCATGTAACCAGGATGAGTATTCCAGTCCGGTTTCAACTGCATGACCAAAGGTATGCCCAAGGTTGAGTGTTGCCCTTACACCTTTTTCTGTTTCGTCTTCTGCTACAACTTCAGACTTGTTAACACACGATCTTTCGATTGCATACTCAAGCGTCTGTGCCTGTTGGGCCAACAATGCTTCGATATTTTCTTCCAGCCAGACAAAAAATTTCTCGTCCCGGATCAGGCCATATTTAATAACTTCTGCAAGTCCCGCCTTGAATTCCCTGTCTGGTAAACTTCTGAGTACACTCACATCAGCAATTACACCGCATGGCTGATGAAAGGCGCCGATCATGTTTTTACCCATAGGGTGATTAACTGCAGTTTTACCCCCCACAGAAGAATCGACCTGGGCAAGCAAGGTAGTAGGCACCTGCAGAAATTGTATCCCACGCTGATAACATGCCGCGACAAATCCTATTAAATCACCCACTACGCCTCCGCCCAAAGCAATCAGGCATCCCGTCCTGGAGAATCGTCGGGTTAACAGTTCAGTAATGATATTATTCAAATTGGTCAGGTTCTTTTGATCTTCGCCTGGTGGCAAAACATACGTACCTACATCAAACTCACTTAAGGCGCCCAGAACATCTGCAAGATATCTCGACTCTATATTGGAATCGGTAATGACCAGCACCTGGTTTGTTTTAATTAAACTGGCATATGTTTGCGCATTGGCAATCAAGTCAGTTCCAATATAAATCGGATAACTCCTGTCTCCCAAATTTACAAATACTTCTCTCATTTTTCCTCAATCAATGTACAAATTTCATTAATAATGCGGTTAGCCGTTTTCTTGTCTACATTTATTTTATAGTCAGCCGCTTCATCGTAAATGGGTTTTCTGACTTTTAACAATTCAGTAATTGTTTTTAATTTGTTTTTGGTTGCCAATAACGGCCGATTATTATCATAGGCTGTTCTCTTTACAATAAGTTCGGGGCTTGCCTCCAGATAAATCACTATCCCATTTTCACTTAAATGCTTGCGGTTTGTCTCAGACAGAATAGCGCCGCCACCTGTTGCCAGAACCACATTATCTTCTGCAATTAGTATTTCCAGGGCCTTCGATTCCCATTCCCTGAACCCCGGCTCTCCTTCTAAATCAAAAATCAGGTTAATCGTCGCACCTGTGTTTTTTTCAATCTCTCTATCTGAATCAAAAAAAAGCTTGCCCAGCTTTTTGGCCAGTTTTTTTCCAATCGTTGTCTTTCCCGCCCCCATGGGGCCAATCAGGTAGATATTATCTTTCTTAGACATTGTCATTGAATCTTTTGTCGGGTCGCACAATAGAATAAGTTTAAATCGTGCATAAGGATATCACTAAATATAAAAGCAAAAAAAAATGTGACTGGATTAACCCAGTCACATTTCAAGGTCTATATACAACTTAGTTATTGTTATAGCGTTAAATCTTCTTTAATGATCCTGGGTGTCACAAAAATCAGCAGCTCAGTTCGTGACCTCTCAACCCTGTTCTTCTTAAACAGAAATCCAAGGTAGGGAAGGTCACCAAAGAAAGGCACCCTGTCTGATGAATTTCTATCAACCTGGTTATATATTCCACCCAACACAATGGTTTCACCATCATCTACCAGCACGTTGGTCGCAACATTACGTGTATTGATAGGCGGTGTACCTAAAACGTCTGGTGAGCCACGTGAGTTCTGGGTGACATTCAAGTCCAGTAAAATCCTGTCATCAGGCGTGATTTGTGGAGTCACAGTCAATGACAGTGTGGCATCTATAAATGATACTGAGGTCGCACCACTGGAGGTGGCTGCCTGATAAGGAATCTGAACACCAGATTCAATAATAGCTTCGGACTGGTTGGCGGTAATCACCTTGGGACTGGCTATATCTTCACCACGCCCCTCTGCCAACAAGGCAGACAGTTCCAGCTGAAGAAGATAAGAACCAATCTTGCCGACAGCCAGATCAAACGTGGATGTGGCGCCAGCAACCGGCAGGTTGACCATTAAATTATCAATCCCACCCGTATTGAATGAGGTTGCGTTTGGTTCGAATGATGTTCTTCCAGGTAAACCTCCGCCAATGACACCGAAGAGTTCGCCATTAATCTGATCTTCCTGACTGGTATGTTTTCCATAACCGAACTGTACACCCAGATCCCGGGTAAAGTTCTCGTCGGCATTGACGATACGGGATTCAATCATCACCTGCCTGACAGGAATGTCCAGTTTCGAAATCATATCGCGAATGGCTTCCAGACTGGCAGCAACGTCCTGAATAATCAGGGTATTTGTCCGCTCATCTATTGAGACACTGCCACGATCTGACAGCAAACTCGTTTCACCGGCCTGAATCAGGCCAGCAAAATCTGCCGCATTAGCATAATTAATCTGAATAAATTCAGTTCTCAAAGGCGACAGCTCTTCCACCTGTCGCTGCGACTCAAGCTCCAGTCTCTCCCTGGCCGCAATCTCTTCCTGCGGCCCGACCATCATGACATTGCCGGCCTGACGCATGGCCAAACCTTTAGATTTAAGAATAATATCCAGTGCCTGGTCCCAGGGCACATTACGTAATCGCAGCGTCACACTGCCAGACACCGTATCACTGGCAACAAGGTTCAGACCGGTAAAATCCGCAATTAACTGCAGCACCGCACGGACCTCGATGTCCTGAAAGTTCAATGACAATCTTTCACCGGTGAATCCGAATTGCTGACGTTGCAGCTCTTCCTGCTCCTGTGCTGTCAATGGCGTTACTTCAATGGTAAATACGTTACCGGATTGATAAGCAAGATGATCATATTGATCATTCACCGTGGTGATTTCCATACGCGCACCCTGAGAACTGGATGTGGTATCAATCTCTTTTACCGGTGTTGAAAAATCAATAACATCAAGTCGCCTGTCAAGATTGGATGGCAGGGAGACAGAAATAAAATCAACAAATATGCTGCCACCTTCTTCACCGAGATTCACGGAGGCATTTGGGCTGGACAAAGTCACAATAATCCTGCCTTCACCATCGTCACCACGACGAAAATCAATATTTTCAATACTGGGGCCCGACGAACTGCTGGCCTGTCTGGTTGAGAAAGATGATGATGAAGTAGATGACATAGAGGAAGTACCAGCATCTGCTGCCCCCACAGTCAATATAAGAGATGAGCCTTGTAAGTTCATTTTATAACCCACTGAACGTACCAGGTTCACAACCACACGGGTACGACCGGCGGCTTCCACGGCAACAATACCCAACACATCACCAATACCAATCGTTTGATTATTATCATCCAGGTTCAAATCAACATCAGGCAGGTCGATTGCGATACGTGCTGGATTATCGATAGTGAAATTAACAGGCTCCTCTGAAAGTGATTCAGAAAACATCATATTGATCTGTACCCTTTCGCCCGGGAGTGATGAATACTCCACATTGTCCAGAGACACTGCTATTGCATTACCCTGGATTATCAACCCTAATAATAATGCACTTACTTTCAGCAAGTTTGTAATTGACATTTTCGATAACCCCGTGTTTGTCAATGATTTTGTAAAACGCATAATGAATACCCCGATGACTATTGTTCAATTAAGGCGAGAGCTGCCTGCCGTTCTTCCCAGCGTCCCTGATTATTTCTAACGATTTCTCTAAGCTCTATTCGATCTTCAAATATATTTACAATTTTACCGATGTTCCGCCCCATATAATTCCCAACACTGACCCTGTGCACTATGCCATCGGGATCAACTACGATTCCCCAATGCTCTGCCTGGTCTTCCATGGTGCCAACCATTCTCAGGCTGTCCAGTTCATACTCTTCCAGTTCTTCCCTGTTTCTGTTTTTTATTTCCATTTCCATCTCACGAGTCAACCCTGTATCAACCACTTCTTCCTGTTGTGGAGGACGTTGCTCATAAAACAGCTGAAACGGATCAACGCAATCCATTTCAGCACATTGATAAGAATAAGCTTCATAAGGGCGAATTTCGGGCAATGGCTCTATACGTCCACCCGGTCTTGCCAACATCTCCTGGATATATTGTTCAAGATCACTGATATCAGGTGAAACACAACCGCCCATAAAGACAACGCCAGTTACCACAATGAATAATCGAAGAAGTTTATAGTTTTTCACTATTCATTCTCCCCAATCGCCCGGTACGTAATTGCAACGGCCGACATCGCAAGCTTGCCGTTATCTAATTTGCTTATGTTGATATTGTGCGTCGTTACAATCCTGGGTAACTGGGCAATACCACTGATAAATTCACCAAACTGGTGATAATCCCCGTGGACACTGATATCAATTGGAAGCTTTGAGTAAAATTCTGCGGGCACTTCAGGGCGAGGTTTAAATAAATCAAATTCAAGCCCTGCAGACAAGCCTGCTTGAGATACGTCAACAATCAGACCGGCGATTTCAGTTTGATTAGGCAACTGCCTTAACATGTCCCCAAAAGACTGTTCCATCTCTATCATCTGTTCTTTCAAAGCATTGAGGTTTGCAGCCCTTCGTTGCTTAACATCAAATGTTTCCTTATGTTCTGCCTCTTTTATAATCTCAGCATTAAGCGTTTCTCTTTGTACACTTAAATCAAAGTGCCAACCTGCATAAATCAGGATCACCATTACAATTACACCCAAACCCAATTGAAAAGGGATTGGCCACATTCCAGGATTGTTTGGATCAAGGTTCTGGATGTCTTCAAGTATATTGTTCATTCTTCTTCGCCCTCAGCTTTCGGTATTACCTGACTAAACCGTAATGTAAATTGACTGACGCGATTCCCCACTTCATTTGTTGCCTGAATAATATCCAGGGCAGGATTAGCTAACCATTCTGAGGCTTCCAGATTCCTCATTAATGACGAGACCCTGGCATTAGACTGTGCAACGCCAACAATTGTGATGCCCGGACCGTACTGAGCAATACTGTTGATGCTGACACCTTCAGGCAAACTGTTCACCAGCTCATCAAAAAATCTCACAATCAATGGTCTGTTTGTCTGCAACTGCTCAATAGCCCGCATGCGGTCGAGCAGGCGGCGTTTTTCTGCTTCAAGGTTTTGGATTTCCTGGATCTTTGTGTCCAGAAATTCAATTTGTTGCTCCATGTATTGATTACGCGCCAGCTGGGCATCAATTAACTGCGAATTATACATATGCAAAATCCCAACGATGATGCCGGCTAATACTGCAAAAAAACCAATCAGGATTCCAAACTCCTGGGTCTTCTCTTTACGAGCTTCTTCGCGCCATGGTAATAAATTAATTCTTGCCATTAGCCAAAACTCCTTAACGCGAGCCCACAGGACACCATCAATGCGGGTGCATCATTCGCCAGGGATTGAGCCGGTACCTTCGATGACAACGACATGTTTGCAAACGGGTTGGCAACAATAGTTGGCACACCTGTTCGCTCTTGAATAATTTCTGCAATCCCTTCAATGGATGCGCAACCACCTGCCAGTATTAGATGATCAATCTGGGTGATCTGGCTTGAGGAAAAAAAGAACTGTTCAGCGCGACTAATCTGCTGTGACATATTTTCTTTAAATGGATCCAGTACTTCCGGCACATAATTTTCAGGCAGCCCGCCCTGTTTCTTTGCCAGACCTGCTTCCTCATAGGAAAGACCGTAGCGCCGCTGGATTTCCTCAGTCAGCTGTGCGCCGCCGAATTGTTGTTCTCTTGAATAAACAATTTTCAGATTTTCAAAGACACTGAATGTGGTTACAGAAGAACCGATATCGGCGACGGCGATGATATTGTTTTCACCCCCACCCAGTTGGGTTTCAACAATTAGCTTTACTGCATTCTCTAATGCGAATGCCTCAATATCGATAACCTTGGTAGTCAGGCCACCCAGTTCCATCGCACCCACCCGGGCATCAACATTGTCTACCCTGGATGCTGCCAACATAACATCAACCCGGTCCGGGTTATTTTCATTAGGTCCAATCACTTCAAAATCCATGGCCACCTCTTCAAGTGGGAATGGTATATATTGATCGGCTTCAATTTGAATCTGTGATTCCATATCGGCATCGGACAGATCCCCTGGCATCTCGATAACCTTGGTAATCACTGATGAGCCGGCAACAGCAGCGGCTGCAGTTTTGAGTTTAGACCCTGACTTTTTAACGGCCCTTGCAATGACCTCGCCTACTGGCTCAATTTCAGCTATATTCTTATCTACAACTGAATTTGACGGCAGGGCCTCCGCAGCATAACTTTCTACACGATAACTGTTGCCACTACGGGTCAGTTCGAGCAGTTTAACTGCGGTTGCGCTTATATCAACACCAAGCAAGGGTATCGACTTTTTCTTAAATGGAAACACAAATTTTTCCTTTTAATGTCATAAGTTATATCGCATTCGTATAATGTAACTTTAACTTCCTTCAGCAACTATAGTCAACATAATTATATAAAACAAACCCTTTTTTATGAAAATTAAAAATAGTTATCAAAAAAATATATTTTCTTACAAAAACGGAACATATGGTTATTTTTGATTTACACTACACAATATGTTGAGGTATTTACTAAAATCTCTGGTTATCCTGTCTGTTTTGGGCGTCCTCGCTCTGGGCGTTGTATCGGCCGTTATTATCCCCGATTTACCGGATGTTGAAGAATTAAAAGATGTGCAGATGCAGATCCCACTGCGGGTCTATTCCAACGAAGGATCTTTGATTGCAGAGTTTGGTGAGAAACGCCGCGTCCCCGTGAAATTTGAAGATACTCCTGAGCTTCTGGTTAATGCCTTCATTGCTTCAGAAGATGATCGTTTCTATCAGCACCCGGGCGTTGACTGGCAGGGTATAACCCGTGCGGTAATCAACCTGATCCGAACCGGTGAGAAAACGGTTGGTGGCAGCACCATTACTATGCAGGTCGCGAGAAACTTCTTTTTAAGTCGTGAACGTACTTACCTTAGAAAACTAAACGAAGTTTACCTGGCATTAAAAATTGAACAGGAGCTGACCAAGGAAGAGATCATGGAGTTATACGTCAATGTGATTTACCTTGGTCAACGAGCCTATGGTGTTGGCGCAGCGGCACAGGTCTATTACGGGACAACACTGGATAACCTCAACCTCGCACAACTTGCCATGATTGCCGGCCTTCCCAAGGCACCCTCTACCACCAACCCGGTCACTAACCGACAACGTGCCCTGACAAGACGGACATACGTTCTAAGACGCATGTTTGAAGAGGGATACATTACGGAACAAGAATACCAGCAAGCTGATAACACACCTGCTACAGCAAGTTTACATACACCTACCATAGACCTTGAAGCACCTTATGTAGCGGAAATGGTCAGACAGGAAATGGTGGACCGCTATGGTGATGATGCAACAACAATGGGTTACCGGGTTTATACAACTATAAATGATAAAAACCAGGTTGCTGCAAATCATGCCTTGAGGTCTGCGGTCTTGCAATATGATTTAAGGCATGGCTATCGTGGTCCTGAAACCCATATCGATCTTGAAGGCAATGAACCACAACAATCACACCTGGAGTTACTGGATTCATATCCAGTCATCGCAAACCTGTATCCTGCCCTGGTGACCGATGTTCGCGACCAATCCATTACCGTTTATCTGTCAGGCATTGGAGGCATTGATATCGAATGGGACAACCTCAGTTGGGCAAGAAAATATATCAATGAAAACATACGGGGCAAACAACCCGAGTTTGCAAATGAAATTGTTGCCGTTGGTGATGTGGTCAGGATCAAAGAAGACGACCTTGGCCAATGGGTATTGTCTCAGCTGCCCAAGGTTGAAGGCGCTATCGTTTCAATGGATCCTGCAAACGGGGCAACCCTGGCGCTCACTGGCGGTTTTGATTTCTATAGAAGTAATTTTAACCGTGTCATACAGGCAAAGCGTCAGCCCGGCTCAGGATTTAAACCATTCATTTATTCCGCGGCATTAAATGAAGGTTTTACCGCGGCGAGTATTATCAATGATGCACCACTGGTAAAGGAATTTCCTGGCATTGAAGATGCCTGGCGTCCAGAAAACTATAGCGGCAAGTATTTTGGTCCAACCCGACTTCGCGAAGCCCTGATTGCCTCCAGAAACATTATCTCCATTCGACTCCTGGATGCCATTGGCATCGATACGGCCATGAAGCATTTTGAAAAATTTGGTTTCAATACGGAGAACCTGCCTCATAGCCTGTCACTGGCACTAGGCAGTGGAGACCTCTCACCCTGGGAAATGGCATCAGCATATAACGTCTTCGCAAATGGTGGATTTAGAGTCGAACCGTATTACATACAGAAGATCACAAATGATAGAGGCGAATTGATTTTCGAAGCCGACCCACTGGTGGTCTGTGAAGAGTGTATCAAGGCCGAAAAACATAAAATTAAAAACACATTAGATAATGGTCCTGACACACCTGCCATAGACAGCATCATCACAACAGATAGCATGGAGAACTTGAATCTCCATACGGGAGACACCCCCGGACATGGACGTTATGCCCCCAAAACGGTGGATGCGGACAATGTCTGGATTATGAATTCAATTACGCGCGACGTAATACGTCGGGGGACCGGCACCCGTGCATTAATATTAAACAGAAAGGACATCGGCGGAAAAACCGGCACCACTAATGATCAGAAAGACGCCTGGTTTTTTGGCTACAATCCATCCATCGTTGCTGTTGCCTGGGTTGGGTTTGATGACTTCAGGGAACTGGGAAGAATCGAAGTGGGTGGTCGAGCAGCCTTGCCCATGTGGATAGATTACATGCGCGTGGTCCTGGCGGACATGCCGGAAAACCCCATTATTCAACCCCCGGGCCTCATCACCGCCCGCATCGATCCCAAAACAGGTAAACTGGCCACTGCCACAAATCCTGACGCAGTATTTGAGGTTTTCCGTGCGGGCAATGCACCCACAGAAGTTGAAGAACAAACAGGAACAGCTGATCCATTTACGGACCGGGTTACGATTCCCGATACACCTGTGCAGTTGTTTTAACCGGATTGATATAAGTATCATCCGTCCTCACTGTTCGTTAAACACCTTACCAAGATGACAGATGCTAACCGGACAATAGCGCAAGTTTTACTGCCAGTCCCACTACACAGGCATTTCGATTACCTGGTGCCGGCGGCCATCGATACATCTCCCTCCCTGAAAGGGAAACGAGTACGCGTCCCATTTGGCCGATCAGGAAAGAAAATCGGAATGATTATTGGCCTGTCCAATAAATCAGATATAGAACCTGGGAAATTAAAATCGATTATTGAAGTAATTGATGATGTACCCATATTAAATAAGGACGAGTTGTCCCTGCGCCAATGGATCAGTGACTACTACCTCGCCCCCATGGGTGAACTTGTATTTTCCAGTTTACCGCCTGCGATCAGACAGGGGGAGAGCCTGATATTAAAACAGGACGCCTTCTGGCAGCCGACAGACTCAGGCAAGAGCCTGGACATATCGCAACTAAACAATGCGAAGAAGCAACAGGCCATACTTGAGTATTTGCGCAAACAAAACAGTATATGTTCAAAGTCACAGCTTAGTGAGCAATTCGAAAATTGGCGTAGCCCAATGAAAGAGCTAATCGTTAAAGACCTGGTAGAAGTGGTTTACGGCGATGCCGCTGTTGATCAGGCACAGACAGACTATATAGATATAAAACTCAATCACGAACAGGTTGCGGCCTTTAATCAGATCAAAACAGGACTGGATGCAAACAATCGGTTTTTGCTGGACGGGGTCACTGGCAGTGGCAAAACTGAAATCTATATCAAGGCCATACAACAGGTACTCAAGCAGGGTAAACAGGCCCTGGTACTGGTCCCGGAAATTGGCCTGACACCACACTTCATCTCCCGTTTTCGTCAGCGTATTAATGTAAAGATTGCACTCATACATTCGGGATTGAATGATAGTGAACGACTGCAAGCCTGGATCCAGGCAAAAAACGGTACCGCAAAAGTCATCATTGGGACCCGATCAGCTGTATGGACACCCATGAAATCACCCGGACTATTCGTGGTGGATGAAGAACACGATTCATCCTATAAACAACAGGAAGGTATTCGTTACTCGGCCAAAGATGTGGCCATCTTACGGGCCAGTAAAGAAAATGCGTCCCTCATTCTCGGGTCTGCAACGCCTTCCCTTGAATCATTACATAATGTTGAAAAGAACAAGCTCATCCACATTACCCTGCACAACCGGGCAGAAAATGCCCAACAACCCCGTTTTAGAATCATTGATATACGTGGCAAAAAAGTACACGGGGCCCTGTCCCATGAACTCCTGCAATCCATGGAAAAAGTACTGGCAAATAAGAAACAGGTACTACTGTTTCAGAACCGCCGGGGTTACTCCCCAGTACAAATGTGTCATGACTGCGGATGGATTTATACCTGTGAACGCTGCGACATCCCCCTGACCTACCACAAGGGGATAAACAGATTGCTTTGTCACCATTGTGGTATACAGCGCCGCCAGGAAAACACCTGCCATGATTGTCAATCCAATGACATTATACCGGTGGGTCACGGCACAGAGCGATTGCATGAAACCCTGTGTGAACACTTCCCCGGTTCGAATATTCTGCGTATCGACAGGGATACCACACGACGTAAAGGCGCCATGGATGAATACAATGAAAAAATATTGTCTGGCAATGTGGACATCCTGGTCGGCACACAAATGCTGGCAAAAGGTCATCATTTCCCCGATGTAACACTGGTGGGGATCATCGACGCTGATATGGGACTATATAGTAATGATTTCAGGGCAGGAGAAAAAATGGCCCAGTTGATCACCCAGGTCAGCGGCCGGGCCGGACGGGCAGATCATCCCGGTACCGTTGTCATTCAGACCCACTACCCGGAGCATCCACTACTCAAAACCCTGATTGAAAATGATTACAATCATTTTGCAAGCTTACAGCTGGCAGAAAGAAAACTCATCAACCTTCCGCCGTTTCAATACCAGATCCTGCTCAGGGCAGAAGGTTATGATACCGGCCAGCCGTTAAATTTTCTCAAGCAGGCTGAAAAGACCTTGCGCAGCAACACCGGCAAGCTGGAGTTATTCGGCCCCTACCCGTCACCCATTGAAAAAAGGCGGGGCCGTTATCGTTTTCAATTACTCATACAAGCTGCTAGCCGAGGTGAACTGCAACACCATATGCATGCCTGCCTGAATAAACTGGAACAGATTAAAATTGGAAATAAAGTCCGCTGGTCACTTGATGTCGATCCCATCGATCTGCTCTGACATGGTCAACAAAATAATGACTGGAACCCATATTAAAATAAGATAATTTGGTTTGAGATTATAACGAAGCAAAAGACAACCGATCCATTTTGAGATCGACACTCGTTATTATTCGTCATAAAAGGATATAATAAGCCCATAAAAAGGAAACACATGAAAGCGTTATTACAAAATCATCTCACCACGGCAGTTAAAACCTACCTGCAGCAGCAGGATATTGCCATAGATGAGTTGCCCGCGATTGAAGTGGATCATGCCAGGGACGCCAAACACGGCGATTTTGCCTCAAATATTGCCATGGTCCTGGCGAAACCCACCAGGAAACCGCCATGTGCTATCGCAGCCGGAATCATAGACTGCCTTTCCCGAATAAGCATCCTGGAAAAGTGTGAAATTGCTGGCCCTGGGTTTATTAATTTTTTTCTGAGTAAAGATGCCTACTATCAGGTCATACCCGAGATTTTCGACAAGTATGAAAACTACGGCAGGACTAACGAAGGGGGTTCAACAAAGGTCCTGCTGGAATACGTCTCATCTAATCCTACCGGTCCTATACACATCGGTCATGGCAGGGGTGCTGCCTATGGCTCTGTGTTGGCAAATCTGCTGTCGGCCAGCGGCTACGATGTTACCCGTGAATATTATGTCAATGATTATGGCAGACAAATGGACATACTCAGTATCAGCGTCTGGTTAAGATATCTTGACCTGCAGGAAGAACACGATCTGCCATTCCCACAGAATGCCTACCATGGGCAATATATCAGTGATATTGCCACAGCAATTTATGCTGAGAAAAAAGATCTCCCCCAACCTGATACAGGCGAGTTACATGCCATCATCAACGGCCATGCAGAAGAAGACAGGAAACTGGATCAGATCATCAGCCTCGCTAAAACCACACTGGGGGACGATTATCTCAAAGTATTCTTCTCGCATGCGCTGGACAACATACTCGCCGGTATTAAACATGACCTGGCAGAATTTGGCGTAGAATTTGATAACTGGTTTTCAGAACGATCACTGGTAACAACAAATAAGGTCACAGATTGTATTACCCAACTTGAGGCCTCGGGTGATATCTATGAAAAAGACCAGGCCAAGTGGTTCAGATCAACCGCCTACGGAGACGAAAAGGACCGGGTCGTAGTCAGGGAAAATGGTCAGACCACCTACTTTGCCTCAGACATAGCCTACCATGTGGATAAATACAACCGGGGCTTTGATGAGGTCATTAATATCTGGGGAGCCGACCACCATGGTTATATCAGCCGTGTCCGGGGCGCGCTAAAGGCCTCCGGTAAAGACCCTGATAAATTGAAAATTCTCCTGGTGCAGTTTGCGACATTATATAAAGGAGAAGAGAAGCTACAGATGTCCACCCGCTCAGGTGATTACGTCACCCTGCAGCAATTGCGTGAAGAGGTTGGTAACAATGCTACCCGGTTCTTTTATGTGATGCGAAAGGCCGAACAACACCTGGACTTCGATCTGGAACTGGCAAAATCTGAATCCAACGCCAATCCTGTTTACTATATCCAGTATGCTCATGCACGGATCTGCAGTGTCTTCAAACAAATGCAGGAGCGAGGCATGACATTTAACAAGGACGCGGGACTTGAGTCATTGTCACTGCTGGGTGAAGAGGCAGAATTAACCCTGGTTAAGGCCATCACCCGCTACCCGGAAGTGGTTGCCCTGGCGGCAAGAAACCATGAGCCCCACCAGTTATCGTTTTTTCTCAGGGAATTAGCAAATGACTTCCATGGTTACTATAATTCCTGTCAATTTCTGGTAGAAAATGAAAAGCTCTGCCAGGCAAGACTCTGCCTGATTTCGGCAACAAGGCAGGTCATAAAAAACGGACTGGATATCCTGGGTGTAACCGCCCCTGAGGAAATGTAATGGCAAAAGATTACAAACACGTGCCCAAACCTGGACCGGATAAAAAAGGCGGCGCATTAGGTGGCTTACTGACCTTTGTCATGGGCCTGGGGTTGGGACTGTTTGGGGCATTCTTCGTATACCTGAATCAATCCAGTAGCGGCTATATACCGTTTCTGTCAAAAACCGATAAGGTCACTCAATCTGCACCTGCACAGCCAGTTGAGGTCGTTGAAGATACGGAACCCCAGCAACCGCCAGAACCGCAGTTTGATTTTTATAACATCCTGCCTAACAAGGAGATCAACATTTCCGAATGGGTTGCCGAAGATCAGACACTTACCCAAACCGTTAGTGAAGACAATACCAGCGTTTATCTTTTACAGGTTGGTTCGTTTAATCAGATTGAGGCCGCAGACCAGGTCAAGGCCCAGTTGGCATTACTTGGCATTGTTGCAAATATCCAGCGAGTCGTGATCAACGGTCAGGACACCCGTTTCCGAGTCAGAGTCGGGCCCTATGAAGATCAGAAAAAGCTGAATGAAGAACTCAGACGTTTGCAGGAAAATAACCTCGAATATATGCTGCTTAAATTACAGGCTGACGATCCGCGACTTGGCAAAGAATAATCCTCAGCATTAACAGAACCAAACCTGATAAATTTTTAAAATTCTTGATTGACGTTTAACACTTTCCTTAAGCTTAATGCTAATCACGTTACGATTGATGACTTTAGAACCAATGTCAGGTTTGGAGGGCTGCCCCTGGTTGATCCGGAATTCAGATTCATGTTTTTTTTCAGCCAAAGTCGGTAGCACCTTCATCACAAAATGGTTTTTCGAGCAAACCGGCAAATTAGATGAAGCGATGAAATTTTCAGACTGGATACATCATTACAGGATCAAGGTCTATTATAAGTCACCGCAATATAAACAGGACTTAAAGCACGCTTTATCCAAACAGGTCAAAATGATAAAACTGGTCAGATGCCCTTTCCAAAGGGCGGTAAGCGCCTATTTCCATTGCTTAAGACATGAATTTTTCTACAAAGAGCTCTCAGACTTTCTGGGTGAAGCCTTTAATAATGATCGTGTCTTCATATTTGAAGAATTTGTAACCTATTTAGACACCCTGGATATTACAAAATGTAACCCGCATTTTCGACTACAAACCTGAACGGATGAAATAAATAATCGCATGACGTTTTACCGTATCATCAAGATAGAAAATTCTATTGATGAATTTAAAAAACTTGAGACAGACCTGTCCCTGAAAAAAACTGAATTACTTCAACATACCGTTTCAAAACATCATATCGAAAAAAATCCGGAACCAATGAGTACTGCGGAAATAATAGAATTACTGATTTGAGAAAACCCGTCAATCGATACGAAGATTTCTATAATGATTCTACAATCCAGTTAATATCAAAAATTTACCATGCGGATTTTGAATCATACGGCTATTCAAAAGAACTGGTATAACGAAAATAATCAGGTTGTTTAATATAAAATCAATTTTCTATCAGCAAGAATTCAAATGAAGATTATTCAAGGCAAACTAAGTATAGATAATGCCGCCAAGCCAGATAACTCTAGCAAAATTAAACGCTTATTAGCTGCCTCTGAGAAATCTAATAACGCATAACTCTTTTTTGACCTTGGAATGGCATATAAGGAAACGGGTGACAGTCAGTCTGCCCTGAAATATTTAAATCAATCTGTTCAACTGAACAAAACCCCGCCCGCTGAATTATTCAGGACCATTGGAAACATACACAACAAACTAAATGAAAAAAAAGAGGCGTTAGAGAACTACGACAAAGCCCTAATAATAAAGCCCGATTATCCAGAAGTACATTTTTGCCTGGGTAATTTACATGCAAGTTCTGGTCGCGATGATGAAGCGATTCAACATTTTAAGAAGGACCTTAAAATTCGCCCTGATAATGCCGTCACGCATATAAACATTGCAAACTCTCTGAAAAATTTGGGACACGAAGAAAGGGCCATCGCCCATTATAATGAGGCAATTTCAATTAGCCCCAATGACCCCAATATTTATAACAACAGAGCAAACGCATATAAAAACATTGGAATGCATCAAAATGCTATTCTTGATTACGAAAAGGCACTGGCTTTAAGACCCAACTTTATAATTGCGCTAAGAAATCTTCTTTCTTTAAAACCATCTCCTGATTTGATCAATGCTGTGGAAGACCGCATTGATAAAAGCGATCTTAATGAAAAGGGTTTAATGGAGCTTTATTTTGCCCTGGGCAATTATTACGATAATCAAAACGTATATTCAAAAGCATTTAATTTCTATGATCGTGCCAATACTATACGCAGAAAACAAATCAGATATAATCCCAAGACCAACACAGAATTTGTAGATTTTTTAATCAAAACATTTAATAAAGAGTTTATATATAAAACAAGGAAATTTGGCCTTACAACCAGCCTGCCTGTATTCATAATTGGTATGCCTCGATCAGGTACCACACTGGCAGAGCAGATAATTTCGAGCCACCCGAAAATATATGGTGCCGGCGAATTGTATTTTTTACACACGATTGAAAAAAATATAATAACTAATTCTGCTCACAAGGACTATGAACGCGCGATTACTAATTTAACCAAAACAGAAGTAAAACGATATGCCAGGAAATATCTTGATCAAGTTTCGCATTATTCCAATAAGGCAGCATATGTAGCAGATAAGTTGCCTGCAAATTTTTATAGAGTTGGGCTTATCAAGTTGCTTTTTCCAAATGCCAAAATAATACATTGTATTCGTAATCCTGAAGATACATGCACATCCATATATTTGAATTATTTTCCGAATGGAAATGAATACTCTTTTGATTTGATTGAGCTTGGAAAATACTATAAAGACTATGAAAGATTAATGACTTACTGGAACAAAATATATCCATCGCAAATTTATAATGTCAGATATGAAGATATCGTAAATAACCTTGAACATGAAAGTCGAAAAATAATTAAATTTCTGGATCTAAGATGGAGCAAAAAATG
The DNA here is from genome assembly GCA_038131795.1 of Candidatus Eutrophobius brisbanensis. Lineage (GTDB taxonomy): Bacteria > Pseudomonadota > Gammaproteobacteria > Eutrophobiales > Eutrophobiaceae > Eutrophobius > Eutrophobius brisbanensis. The sequence goes on from JAYPQE010000003.1 coordinate 1,947,726, forward strand.
TCTCGAGTTTTACAACAACAATCGATCGGTCAGAACAGCGAGCAACTTGCAGGTTAGAAAACCCATTTATACAAAATCGATAAATAGATGGGAAAATTATGCAGAGTACCTGCAGCCGTTAATTACAACATTAAATACGCAATAAACATTCATGGACGTGCGCTGACAGCCCACGTTTTATTAATTACGGGTTCGATTCAGGAATATGAAAACCATAATCAATCCCGTAAAGAATCTTCTTTAATCTTAGATTGGAGCGGGTGATGGGAATCGAACCCACGTTACCAGCTTGGGAAGCTGAAGTTCTACCATTGAACTACACCCGCAATATTAATTTAAAAACCCGGAACCCGGTGACAATCTTAATCAGGGTCTGATGCTAAAATCAATCGGCTATTTTGGCTGATCAACATGGGGATTTCTAAGAATATTGGTGTAAAATCGCTGGATAAGCGGAAAACCAGTAATATACTATTTCCCTGTTTTAATGTATTAATTATAAAATCAAGATAATTCAAAAACTTATAATATATTGGTCGATTGAAACAGGTAGAAGGCCGGCAATAAAAACTTAATTAATCATGGCAGATAATACTCAAAAGACCGTCGTTGTTGTTGATGGCAGCCCTTCCCTTGCCACACTGTTTGAACGTGCCATTGTCGATATGGACGTATTACTCGAGATTTTTAGTAAAACCTCAGAGGCCTCCGAATACCTGGAAGACAATAAACCCGACCTCATATTTATGAATATCAAAATGCCTGGAAAAGACGGTCTGGCAACCCTCAAGGAATTGCGAAACAAGCCCCTCCATAGTGATACACCTGTTGTAATGATCAGCTCGAAAGATTATGCTCAGGATCGTTCCATTGCCAAAGAATTGGGTGCAATTGAGTTTATTACCAAACCCATGCCCATTCAGGTAATCAAGGATGCCTTAAAAACGCATCTAAATTTTTGATTTGCCTTAATAATTTTAATAAACTAATCCTTATATGAGTAATGCTTTTCTCCGATTTTGGGGGGTCCGTGGTTCTTATTCTGCGCCCTTTGAATCCCATCTGGGTGTAGGTGGGAACACGTCCTGCGTTGAGATACGTGTGGACGATCACGTATTACTGTGTGACGCCGGCACCGGCATCATCCCCTTTGGCAATGAAATCCTCAAAGATCCCAATGTTCGTGATCTGTTAATCATCCTGACGCATTATCACTGGGACCATATATGCGGCTTACCGTTTTTCGTTCCGGCCTTTATCCCGGACTGGAACATTTCCTTCTTTGGGCCAGGTGACTCAGGACTGGATATCAAAAATGCCGTTTCCGCACAGATGCGCGCACCCTTTTTTCCGGTAGGTACAGAAACCTGGCTGGCCAACATTAACTATATGGATCCGCCAAAAGAGAACCAGATCTCACATGGCCCCATTTCATTTAGCTTCCAAAGCGTTCATCATCCGGGAACAACCTTTGGTTATCGTATCCATGTTAATGGCAAGGACATCCTCTACATCTCGGATAATGAATGCCTGTTCCTGAACAAGGCCATCCGCCAGAAATATGCTGAGTTCAGCAAGGAAGAAAAGGAGCTGTATGACGCCATGCAGCAGGAAGAATATGAATCGGAACTGGCATTGATTAAAGACGCCGATATCCTCATTCACGATGCCCAGTACACCCCGGAAGATTACAGCAAAAAACATGGCTGGGGGCATTCCTGCTACATCGATACGGTCAATACCGCAATCGATGCCGGCGTGAAAGAACTCTACCTGTATCACCATGATCCCAATTATGATGATGATGCAATGAAGGTAATTGAAGAAAATGCCCTTGGAATCATTGAAGACAGAAGTTCTGATCTTAAATGTCACATCGCCAAAGAAGGGCTGATCGTAGAGTTATAACCCTTACAGGATATAGCGGCTTTTTATGGAAGTTACAATCAACGGCGAATCCCGTAACGTTCCCGAAAATCTAACTATCATTGAGCTACTCGATGAAATGAAAATTGATGGCAAGATTGCCATTGAGCTCAACCATGAAATCCTCCCCCGCAGTCAGTTCAGCGATTACCATCTCAACCCCGGTGATACGCTGGAAATAGTACACGCAATTGGCGGCGGATAATTTAAGCTTCAGGAGTAAACGTAAATGACCCAGGATGACAATCTGATAATTGATGGTCACGCCTATACATCCAGATTACTGGTAGGCACAGGCAAGTATAAAGATTTTGAAGAGACCCAAAAGGCCATTGAGGCCAGTGGCGCTGAGATCGTCACCGTGGCCATTCGCCGTACCAATATCGGCCAGGAAAAAGGCGAAAAAAATCTCCTGGATTATATCCCCCCTGACAAATATACCCTGCTCCCCAATACGGCCGGTTGTTATGACGCCGACTCTGCCGTACGCACCTGCAGACTGGCCAGGGAACTGCTGGATGGTCACGATCTGGTCAAACTGGAAGTCCTGGGTGATGAGAAGACCCTGTATCCTGATATTCCAGCCACCCTGGCCGCCGCCGAGACACTGGTAAAAGATGGTTTCAAGGTCATGGTCTACACCACCGATGATCCCATCATGGCCAGGCGTCTTGAAGAACTGGGATGTATCGCGGTGATGCCCCTGGCCGCCCCCATTGGTTCTGGCCTTGGGATCCGTAACCCCTACAACATCCGTACTATTATTGAAAATGCCAGTGTCCCTATCCTGGTGGATGCCGGCGTGGGCACCGCCTCCGATGCCGCCATTGCCATGGAACTGGGTTGTGATGGGGTATTAATGAACACCGCCATCGCTGAGGCAAAGAACCCTGTCCTCATGGCATCCGCTATGAAGAAAGGTATCGAAGCCGGCCGTGAGGCCTATCTTGCCGGCAGGATGCCAAGACGCGCCTATGCCAGTGCCTCGTCACCTATTGATGGGACGTTTTTCTAGATCTGTTAAAGAAAAAACCTGGACAGGATTAACAGGATTTCACAAGATTTACAGGATGTTTTGATTTTTGTCTTTTACATAGTGCCCATGCTGTCATTCTGGCGAATGCCAGAATCCAATAAAACAATGAGTCCGCCTTGCGGACACTTAAACAAGCAGGGCTGAAATAATGAAATACTTGATTATTATCGAGAAATCCAGCGGCGGTTTTTCAGCGTCTTCTCCAGACTTACCAGGTTGTATTTCAACAGGGAGTACGCCGGAGGAAACAGAACAAAATATGAGGGAAGCCATAACATTCCATATTGATGGATTAAGGGAAGATAGCTATGAAATCCCCACACCTACCAGCCGATCTTCTTACGTTGAAATAGCCACATAAAGAAAAATTAGCCTGAGAGGCCAACATTATTTTTACTGGATTCCCACGTTCGCGCGAATAACGAATAAACAATGCCCCAATTAGATGTATTATCATCTTGTTAATCTTGTCTATATCATTGGTTGTTACATCAGTTCATTAACTTAATCAATAAAGATCTTGTCCATAGCAATAACAAGATATATTTTTATCCTGTGAATCCTTTAAAATCCTGTTAATCCTGTCCAATCTTTTTTAAAACATGGCAACGACAAACAAACGTACCATCCGCAGCTATGTCCTCCGCCAGGGCAGGATGACCGATGCCCAGGTCAAGGCACTGGATGAACTGTGGCCTGTTTACGGTATAGACCATGAAGAAAATATGCTGGACCTGGATATATTATTTAACCGATCGGCGCCACGCATCCTGGATATCGGTACCGGCATGGGGGAAACCCTGATCCAGTTGGCTCCCCGGCATCCTGAGAATGATTATCTCGCCGTAGAGGTACATCGCCCCGGTGTTGGCAAGCTGCTGGACAACGCCCATAAAAACAACTTGACCAACATCCGGGTATTTAACCACGACGTCATGGACGTCCTGAACTATCAACTCCCGGAGCGAGCTTTGGATGAGGTCTATGTCTTCTTTCCCGACCCCTGGCCCAAAAAACGCCATCACAAGCGACGCCTTTTGAACCCGGACTTTCTTACCTTGCTGCTGCCCAAACTCAAGTCCCATGCACGGCTATTCCTGGCAACGGACTGGCAGGACCTGGCAGAACACATGCGTGATGTCTGTGATGCCAATACAGGTTTAATTAACCTGGCAGGGACCGGTCACTACGCACCCCGTGCCGCCTGGCGACCCCTGACGAAATTCGAAAACCGCGGGATCAAGCTCGGGCATAAGGTGTGGGATTTATGTTACGGGGTAAAAATAAATAGACAGGATTTACAAGATGAACAAGATGGTTTTATAAAATATCAATCAGGCTACTGACCCATATTTACTCAACAAATCATTACTATTTTTTGGTGCAGGTAATGGCTTACCCTCTCTTTTATACAAAGTTATCGTCTCATCTACAATCTGGCAGAGTTCGTTGAAGACTTCTTTTTCATCTAAACCATGGCAACCTCCAAAAATCAAACCGGGCGCACTACCTACATAGCATTGATCTTCTTCTGACCATTCAACTACTTTTAAATACCTTGCACTTTCTTTCATTGCCTGGATTCCTTAATGGCTAGCTGAACAGCCTTAATTTGATATTTCTTGGCATCATTACCTCTGTTTCCAGAGAGTGTGACAGGTTTACTGACTTTTGCATGAATAAAATTCCGATGGCTTCCCTTACCGCCCCGGTTTTTAAACCCAGCGCGTTCCAGTTCCCTGATCTTCGGCGGCATTAGTCACTCCCTGACTATTTACACCTAAATTATAGAAATATTTTTAAATTAATCTAGTTTGATTTATCCGATAAAAAGTCCGCATTGCGGAAATTAAACATATGCTGGATTCCGGATAAATGCTCCGCATTTTCCGGAATGACGGGAGATTGAGTTACGTCTCATGTCTCACAAAAATATTTTAACCATCCTGTTCATCCTGTCTTATATTTTTTTGGGTTTTGGCGTACGCGGGAATGACAAGGGGGAGAATACATGCAAATTTAATTTAACGAAAAAAACCCTTTCTTCATCACTCCTTACCCCTTACTCCTCACACTTTAGGTCTCACGTCTCACAAAATTATCTTCAACTATCCTGTTAATCTTGTAAATCCTGTCTATTAATTTGCCCCCGCCGCTTTCAGATAACTCCCCCAGTCAAACTCAGGGTCCCCCATCACCAGAAAATGCGGATTCAGGATCGAGTCTCTGGTGTTATACCTTAAGGGCTGAAGTTGAAGGTCTGTCACCTCACCACCCGCCTGGCGTACTACGCAATGGGCCGCTGCGGTGTCCCATTCCGAGGTGGGTCCGAACCGGCCATACACATCCACCACCCCTTCGGCAATCAAACAAAACTTCAATGAACTGCCCCGGTTAATGGTTTCAGTATCCGGCCCCAGTGATTGAAAGAAACGTTGCTGCACCTCGTTGGCATGGGAACGGCTGCCCGCCACCGTCAGGGCATCGGCCGCTGCCGGACGCGTATTAATCTCGACTGGGGCATCGTCTTCGGTCTGTTTAAACGCGGCGCTATCCACACTGGCAAAATACCCCACGTCAGACACCGGTACATGGACCACACCCAGGATAGGCTCATTCTGATTAATCAATGCGATGTTCACGGTAAATTCACCATTGCGCTTGATGAACTCCTTGGTGCCATCCAGAGGGTCCACCAGCCAGTAGGTCTCCCATTCCTGACGGGTGTTATAGGGCAAGTCGGCAGATTCTTCCGACAACACCGGCACCTCGGGTGTTAATTCCTTCAGCGCCTTCATAATGGTTTTATGGGAGGCCATATCGGCGGCCGTCAACGGTGAATTATCGGCCTTATTCTCCACATCAAAATCCGAATTATAGACCTTGAGTATTTCCCCAGAGGCCTGGCGGGCAATGTCCAGCACCGGCATGAGAAGTTGTTCCGGCGTGGTATGGGATAATCCTTTATACTGCATCAATCTGTCTCGCATTTATCTGGAATTATTATCTGTGATTATATGGAAAGAAATCGATACCGTCCTGTTTGATATGGACGGCACCCTGCTGGACCTGTACTTCGATAATTACTTCTGGCACGAATATCTCCCCAAAAAATGGGGAGAACAAAACAATTTAGACCTCAAAGCGGCGCAGGATGCATTGATGCCAGGGTTTTATAAATGGGCCGGGACCCTGAGCTGGTATTGCCTGGACCACTGGTCAGATCACCTTGGCATGGACATCCTCAAGCTAAAAGAAGACATCGGCCACCTGATTAAAGAACGCCCGGGTAGCCTGGATTTACTGGACTATCTCACCCGCATCAACAAGCGTAAGGCCCTGGTGACCAATGCCCATGCCGGCCTCATTGCCATGAAATTTAACGCCACCCGCATCGGTGATTATTTTGATGATGTGTACTGCTCACACGACTTCGGCTTCCCCAAGGAAGACGTACAGTTCTGGGAGGCATTGCAAGAAGTCTACCCGTTTGAACCCGCCACAACCTTACTCATAGACGACAACATCAACGTCCTGCATTCGGCAGACAAGTACGGGATCAAACACCTGCTGTCCATCGCCCAGCCGGACCTTAGCCGCCCGCCAAGGACCGAGAATGATTTCCCAATGATTGAGTCGTATGAACAGTTGATAAATGGGGAGGAGAATTGAATAGAAGGATTTACAAGATTAACAGGATGTCATGTGAGCAATAAGGCGAAAGGCGTGAATGTCACGCCCTGCATAAGATGCATTTAACTCATTCGTCATTCCGGAATTTGCGTAGCAAATATCCGGTACCCCCTTCCCATAGGGAAGGTAGGATGGGGTCATTATAAGTGCGCCAATGGCGCTCATTATATTGATTAGATGCCGGGTCAAGCCCGGCATGACGAATTGGGCACATGACTGCACCTGAATAAAATTCATCTTTTTAATCTTGTAAATCCTGTCTATTTATTTTTATTCATCCTGTTTATCCTGAATCAATCCTGACAATCCTGCCTATTCTTTCCACAAAACAAAAAAACCGCCTTCCGGCGGCCGTTAAGATATCCTGAAATTAAGTATTAATCAGTTGCTGGCTTTTTTAACCTTATCCAACTCCAAACGTAAGCGGGTGAGTTTAGTGACACTGTATCGCCCTAACATGTGCAATAACCACAGCCCCACCAATGCAATCAAGCCGTACTTTGTAGGGTCATCTGAATATAAAACGGCGTAAATACCCATGCCAAAAACAGACAGAAGTAATGTCCAGTCAATTAACTGGATGATAAGGATTTGTGCTTTAATTGAACCGCCACTCATACCGAAAGTATATATGTAATAATATGCCGTTGTGAAGAATTGATGCGAAATGGGTCAACATTTACCGATATATCCGCGCAAAAACATTAACTACTTCAAAAATTGGCAAATTAATCCACAGGACCGCGTTTCAGTATGCAAATCAACCAAATCAAACTCCGCGCCGCCTGGGTCATTCTGGTAACTGCAAGTATCGCCCTGCTGGACAATGATCAGACAGGCACCGTTCAGCAGGCTGCTGATCATTACGGCATCTCCGCAAACCACCTGGCAAAGGTAGCGCAGACCCTGGTACAACTTGGCTATGTACAAAGTTTAAGGGGTCGGGGCGGTGGATTAAAGCTGATCTTGCCAGCGGATGACATTAACCTGGGGGAAATCGTAAGAAGCACAGAAAACCTGCAGTTACTGGAGTGCTTTGGGGAAACATCAAGCTGCCCTATCGTCCCGGCGTGTAATTTAAAACGGATCCTGGCCAAAGCACAGGCGGCATTCCTTGAGGCCCTGGATGAATACTCTTTGTCAGATCTGGTAAGCAACCGGCGACAGTTGATCAAGATGCTGGAAGTGGCGTGAGAGACAGTGAGGAGTGAAGAGCGAGGTGTAAGGAGTTAATTTATAACTCTTCAGTTAATCCTGAAACATATAAATATTATTTATCTAAATCTAATGCTCACCCCTCCTCACTCCTAACACTTCTCCCTCATCTGTTTTTAAATAATAATCATTCCCATCTTTAATTTTTAACTTTTTTTTCATCTTCACATGGCTATACTTGGTTTAAATTTTGATCATTACAAAAGGGTGAGCATGTCAGGATTACAGCCATATTCCGTATGGGACAGAATGACACGGATCTTTCACTGGGTGAATGCCATTTGTATCTTATTGCTGATGATGATTGGGATAATGATCATCAATCATAATGCAATCGGCATAGACGGTAGTGAAGAACTCATATTAAAAAAATTACATTCCTGGGTGGGATATGTGTTTCTTGCCAACTTGATCTGGCGATATGTCTGGGGCTTTATCGGTAACCGCTATGCAAGGTGGGGCGCAGTCCTGCCAGTGGGAAAAGGCTATGTGTCATCCCTCAAGGAATATATCGCCGGCTTCAAGACCGGCAATCCTGTTCACTACCTGGGTCATAACCCGGCGGCCAGACTTAGTGTTTCCATTTTATTTCTGCTCATTACCATACAGGCCATTACCGGGCTGATCATCACCGGGACGGATGTCTTTTATCCTCCCTTTGGTGGATATATCCAGGAATGGATCGCCCCGGCGGGTGTTAACCCGGCAGACCTTCTACCGGGAAACCGTGAGATGTATGACCCAGATGCCTATGCCGAGATGCGCGCCTTTCGATCCCCCATTATTACCGTCCATCTTTATAATGCGTACCTGCTGATGCTTCTGATTCCATTTCACATTATCGGTGTCATCGTCACAGACATTAAAGAAGGCAGTGGGTTGATATCGGCCATGTTCACCGGCAAGAAAATGTTTGATAGCAAACCGGTGGATAGTGAATAAAGGTTTATTGTAAGACGACAAATGTAGATTCATAAGAAGTTATAAACTCTAACAGCTGTCATGCTGGCGAACGCCAGCATCCAATCAATAATGAGCGCCTTTGGCGCGCTAAATCTATTAGATTCTGGCGTTCGCCAGAATGACGGTTTTTAACTGTTTACATTACATTAACGTCCTAGGTCTTACGACTCACATATTACATTTCTCCAATAACCTTGCCTTTGCCATCAAAATTGACATATATTCACCCTATAACTAATCAAATAATCACGGGGGAGCGGTAATGTCTTTATATCGATTAATAGCTACTTCACTAATCATCTCATTATTCAGTTTTAATCTTACAGCCCAATCAATGACGCCATTTAAACTGGGCTCGTTTTCTGATGACGGTCGTGAGTTTGTCGGTGCCGTCATTGACAACAACACGGTCATTGATATCACCGCTGCCAATGTTTCAATTTCCCTGGGTGAGATATATGTGGCCTCCCCGGTTGATATGAAAGACCTGATTAACCGCTATGATGCCGGCCTGCGGGTGCGCATTAACGAAATCATAGCATCCGTGAATAGCGAATCCGCTGATAGTCGACCCAGTTATGTCTACAACCTGAACGATTTAAAAATACTGCCACCGATCATGTATCCCCGAACCATGATGAACACAGCCCTGAACTATACGGAGCATGCCCTGGAGATGGAGGACGTACGCGACGACGGGGTGGATGGCAGTTCACAGCCCGGCATCGCCACCGCTGGAACCAGCCGTCCCGAGAGTATCTGGGAACCCTCTGCCAGTGACAGGCGCTGGAACCCCTATATGTTTATCAAACTACCATCTGCCATCATTGCCCACGGTGAAGCTATTCAGGTACCTCCAGGCCGTGAACAGATCGACTGGGAATGCGAACTGGGTGTAGTTATAGGCAAGACCGCAAAATCCGTTCGCCCGGGCTATGCCGCTGATTATATATTCGGCTATACCCTGGAGATGGATATTTCAGACCGTGAAGGCCGCGGTGATACCCGTTATGGATCAGACTGGTTAATCGGCAAGTCCCGTGACACCTTTGCGCCCATGGGACCGTTTATAACCCCCAAGGAATTTATCAGCGATCCCACCGATCTGGATATTATCTTTATCCACAATGGCAAGACCATGCAGGAATCCAATACCAACCTCATGATACACAACGTCTTTGAGCAGGTGGTCTATGCCTCCAATATCGCTACCCTGGAACCAGGTGATGTACTGGCAACGGGCACACCTTCCGGGGTGGGTTCGGCCCGCACACCGCCTATTTATCTGAAGGCCGGTGATCGCACCTCCTGCACTTATGAAGGGGTAGGTACACTGGAAAACACTGTGGTGGATGCCAACTAACACAGTCCGTATTACCGTAAAGGTAAAACCCAACTCCCGCACCAGCAAACTTGTGGCTGGTGAGGGAGACGCCCAGTGGACCGCCTGGCTTACGTCCCCGCCGGTAGACGGTAAGGCAAACCTGGAGTTAATCGCACTGGTTGCCGATCATTTCCGTTGCCATAAGGCTAATGTCGTCATAAAACACGGCCAGAATTCACGTTCCAAACTCCTGGTGATTTCCTTCAATGCATAGACCTCAATAAGTTCTTGGCCCGCATCAAAATACTATAAAAAAACAGTATCCGTTTTTCAATTTAGTGCTATATACTTCGCGCCCCATTTACCAGAAGGTAAAATAATGGACGTAGAGTTGCCTATTTTGATACATCCTCAACCGGATGATTTGTCATGCGGTCCCACCTGTTTACATGCAGTGCTTAATTATTATGGTGAAACGGTTGAACTGAACACAGTTGTGAATAATATCCGTATGCTTGAAGGTGGCGGCACGCTGGCGGTCTTCCTGGCGTGTGATGCACTCAAGCGAGGATTTAACGCCACGATCTATACCTATAACCTACAGGTATTTGACCCCTCCTGGTTTCAATTAGCAAACCATGAAATTGCTGACAAATTGAAACAGCAAAGTGAATTTAAAAATGACCCCAAATTAAATGCGGCGACAGAAGGCTATATTGAATTTTTGAATCTTGGCGGCAAACTGAAGCACGTGGACCTGACCACCCGGCTAATACGCGGCATTATCCGTAAGCGCCTGCCCATCTTAACAGGCTTAAGCTCAACGTATTTATACCAGGATAAACGTGAATACGGACCTAAAGATGATTCAGATGACATACGCGGCTATCCTGCTGGCCATTTTGTGCTGCTGACGGGTTATCACCGTGAAGGCAGGACGGTGTTGGTAACCGACCCGCTATCTCCCAACCCGGCGGCCCCTTCTCAGATCTATGCAGTCAATATCGATCGGGTCATTTGCGCCATCTTGCTGGGGGTATTGACCCATGATGCCAATCTATTAGTAATATCACCTGGAACGAGAACAATACGATGAAAATATACTTTGTCGTTAACTATCCTAACAACTGGCCATTGAATATCCCGGGCGTCAGTGTGGTCTCTGCCCGCAATTACCTGACTGATCCGGCCTACAGCGAAGACAAGTCTGCCAAGGTATTCAACCTGTGCCGGTCTTATACCTATCAGAGTATTGGTTATTATGTGTCCTTGCTTGCCTCGGCCCGGGGACACAACCCCATGCCGGACATCAACACCATACAGGACCTTAAATCTCAGCATGTCATCAGGCTTTTATCTGAAGATATTGAAGAGGAGATCACTCGGGCCTTGAATCCCATTCAGTCTGATACGTTTACCCTGAGTATTTATTTTGGAAAAAATATTGCCAAAAAGTACGACAAACTAAGCTTGCGACTATTTAATTTATTTCGTGCGCCCTTGTTGAGGGCAATATTTGTCAAAGAAAAAAAGGGTTGGCAGCTGCAATCCATAAAGACCATTGCGGTCAATGACATCCCGGAATCTCATTTTGAGTCCGTGATTCAGTCTGCTGAGAACTATTTCTCAGGACGCAAACGTCATACCAGAAAGCGATCAACCACCCGATATGATATTGCCGTATTGCATAACCCGGAAGAAGATAATGCCCCATCGAACGAACGTGCCCTGAAAAAGTTTCAACGCGCGGCCGAATCCGTAGGACTGGACATGGAAATGATTACCCGTAATGACTTCCATCGCCTGGCAGAGTTCGACGCCCTGTTTATTCGCGAGACAACTGCGGTCAACCATCACACATTTCGTTTTGCCCAACGGGCAACGGCGGAAGGTCTGGTGGTCATGGATGACCCGGACTCCATTTTGAAATGCACGAACAAGGTCTACCTGGCGGAATTACTGGCGCGAAATCATGTCCCCATACCCAGGACCTTGATCATCCATAAAAAAAACATTCGAAAAATAAAAGAAACTCTGGGTTTGCCTTGTGTACTTAAACAACCGGACAGTGCCTTTTCTGCTGGTGTTAAAAAAATTGAAGATGAAGAAACCCTGGACCGTATGGTCAACAACATGCTGGATGATTCTGATCTGATTGTTGGACAGGAATTTCTGCCTACTGAGTTTGACTGGCGAATCGGTATATGTGACCGCAGGCCACTGTATGCCTGCCGGTACTACATGGCATGCAAACATTGGCAGATTATCAAGCACAGCGATGACGGGACATCCAATGATGAAGGTAAGGTTGATACCCTGGCCATCAGTGAGGTGCCTGAAGAAGTGGTGAAAATGGCGCTAAAGGCCGCCAACCTCATAGGCGATGGTCTCTATGGCGTGGACGTCAAACTGGTAGATGAAAAGCCATACATCATTGAAGTCAATGACAACCCGAGCATTGACTCGGGCTATGAAGACGTGGTGTTAAAAGATGCACTGTACCGGGAGATCATGGGTGTGTTTTTAAGGCGTATTGAAATCCTCAAACGCGGGATTAAATAACAACCATGGACGCATTACCAATTTTTTCTGCCTACGGCATCGAGCTGGAATACATGCTGGTTGACCGTGATACGCTGAATATCCTGCCCCAGTCAGACAAGGTACTTAGGGAAATTGCCGGCGAATATGTAAATGAAGTTGAGCGAGGGGAAATTGCCTGGTCCAACGAAGTGGTCCTGCATGTGATCGAGCTGAAGACCAATGGGCCTGTTGCGAATTTTGAAACCCTTCCTTCCCGGTTCATGGAAAACATTACCGCCATCAACACAATTCTTGATGACTATAATGGGGTACTCATGCCCGGCGCCATGCATCCCTGGATGAACCCTTCCCTTGAAACCCGTCTATGGCCCCACGGACAATCCGAGATCTATGATACCTATAACCGGATCTTTAACTGCGAGGGCCATGGTTGGTCTAATCTGCAGAGTATGCATATTAATCTACCGTTCCTGGATGACCGGGAATTTGCCCTGTTGCATACTGCAATTCGCCTGTTACTACCCCTATTGCCTGGTATTGCCGCCAGCTCCCCTGTCATGAATGGGGAACTGACAGGACTCATGGACACCCGCATGGAGACTTACCGCAAAAATGCCAGGATCATACCCAGTATTACCGGTCTGGTGATACCCGAACCGGTCGTTTCCCAGAGAGAATATCAACAACACATCCTGGAGCCCATGTACAAAGACATCGCCAAAGATGACCCCCATGGAATCCTACAGGACGAATGGTTGAACTCCCGCGGCGCCATCGCCAGGTTTGACCGTAACACCATAGAGATCAGGGTATTGGATACCCAGGAGACCCCGCTTACTGATCTGGCCATAGCGGAACTGATTAAAACGGTCCTTAAAAAAATTACCTCGCAGGAATGGAGCATGCTGGACATTCAACTGGAAATCTCCACAGAGGCATTATCAGATATGTTTCTAAAGATGATACATACCGCGGAGAAAACGGTCATCGACAACCAGGACTATCTGTCCCTGTTCAATTTTCCTGACAAACGTAGTGATGCAAGAGACCTGTGGATATACCTGTTTGAATCGTCAGGACTGGAGGACATTACAGAACGACCGGATCTCGAGTCTGCATTACAATACATTTTTAAAAACGGGACTTTGGCCAGCAGGATCGCGGCACCCCTGCAAAAACGCATGACCCGCCCCAGGTTAAATGAAGTGTATCGTGTGCTCACAGAATGCCTGGCAGAGGGCACCTTGTTTGAAGGCATCTAGCAGTCAAATCGTCTTCAGCTGTGAACACGGGGGCAATCGTGTGCCTCGAGAATTTCAACACCTGTTTATAAACCAAAAGGAGAAATTAAAATCTCATCTGGGTTATGACAAGGGCGCATTAAATATCGCGCGAAAATTATCGAGGCGCCTGCAGTGGCCCCTTAAATATTCCACGACAACACGGCTACTGATTGACCTCAACCGCTCCACACATCATCCAAAATTTTTTTCCGAACTGACTCGACCTTGCGACCACAAGGTAAAGACCAGGATCATCGAGCGATATTACCTGCCCTACCATGCAAAATTAGATCGCCTGATCAAAGCTACGGCAGACAAGGGACAACGTGTTATTCATTTCTCAATTCATAGTTTCACGCCGGTACTGAATGGTAAAAACAGAAACGCGGACATTGGACTGCTCTACAACCCTGCACGCCCCAGGGAAAAATTCCTGGCCCAGAGCTTACGGACCTATATCAGGAAACATTCAAATTACCGGGTTCGAATGAATTATCCCTACCTGGGTAAAGCCGATGGGATGACCACCATATTGAGAAAACGCCACGTAGATAGGCGATATAGCGGCATAGAGATAGAGCTGAATCAGGCGTTGTTTCGGGATTATGGAGATGAGAGCAAAGCGATTTTAGATTTATTGGCGGCAGGGATTAAAACAGTACTGGTGCAAACTGAATAAAAGAACAGGACAGGATTAACAGGATTTGTTTTCAGCATCCATATCGTATTTTATCTTGTAAATCCTGAACAATCCTGTAAATCCTGTCTATTCCAATACTGGATTCCCGTCCCCGCCTACAATCCGCGGGGACAGGCTCTTCGCGGGAATGACGAGGGAGAGACGTTTAATTGATTGGATACCGGGTCAAGCCCGGTATGACGAGAACTACCCTTCCGTCATTCTGGCGAATGCCAGAATCTAATCAAAACAAAAAAGCCCGCTTTGCGGGCACATTTTTTCTACTGGATGCTGGAACAAGTCCAGCATGACGAGGCCATGGGTACGCCTCACTTCTCACTCCTCACACCCTACATCTAAAACATCCTGTCCTATTTTTACTCACCCTTCACACTCCCCGTCAAATCTGCCATGATTTAATGCATGAAACCAGAGGACCTGAATTGCTGGAAATGCGGCACGTCGTTAAAAGATGTCCTGTTGCCCTTGTCCAGAATGGCAAAATGCAAGGCCTGTAATACTGACCTGCACGTCTGCAAGATGTGCCAGTTTTACGATACCACTGTGAATAACAGTTGCCGCGAACCGGTGGCGGAAAAGGTCACAGATAAAAACGCGAAAAATTTTTGTGGTTATTTTCAACCCAGTGAAACTGCTTTTAATTTGGGTGGTAGCAGCAAGGCGTCTGCGTCAAAACAACAACTGGACGCATTATTTGGACTGGACTCAGAGAATAGTCCAGATCCGGAAGGTGAATCACCTGAAGATGAGGCCCAGCGGAAGCTGGATGATTTATTCGATCTAAAACCAGGTGAGTAGTAAGGAGTTAGGCGTTAGGTGGCAGTTATTTACTGACTCCTTACTCCTCATACTTTACTCCTCTCTTGTATTTCGCCTAACTAAAGAACAACAACTTCACAATAAACACCACCAGGACGGAATTGAGTACCACCTTAATCAAATTGTCACCCTTTGAGATTGACGTGTGGGTCCCCAGCCAGCCGCCAATGGAGTTTCCGATGGCAAGACATAAGCCAAAAATCCACAGGATCTGTACCTGGCTGGCAAACACAATCAGGGCGGTGATGGTATAGGTGCCGACAATAAAGACCTTATGCATGTTGGTGCGCACCAGATCAAGGCCGAGGACCTTGTTTAATACCGGCATGATAACAAATCCCACGCCAATTTGAATAAAACCACCGTAAAACCCGACACCAGCCATTAACAAATGACCGGTGATCAATCGTCCCCTTGGAATGGTTTCGAAAGACTGACTTTTTTTCTTTCCAGTGTCTATTGCAGTAATGACCATCACCCCCAGCATGATGACGGCGAGGGTACGATTAAACCACACCCCCTCAAGCCGCGTACCCACCAGTGCACCGGCAATGGATCCCGGTATGGCCATGGTGGCAAGAGACAGGCTCAATTTAAAGTCAGAAAAACCTTTTTTAAAGAACGTAATAACCGAGGTGATGTTTTGAGCAAGGATACCGATCCGGTTGGTACCATTGGCCACCGGACCAGGTATTCCCATAAAGACCATAATGGGGACGGTTAACAGTGATCCTCCACCGGCCATGACATTTAAAAAACCGGCAACGATTCCGGCCAAAAGTAAGATGATTCCTTGCCAGATCTCCATCTATTGACCCCTGGCCCCGTAATGTTTAAATTTTTCTACGTTTATGTTCATCTCTTCCTCGCTTAACAGTATAGGACCGCCAAGCTGCTTGGAAAGTGTATATTGTTTTGCCAGACCTTCCACTGATTGCGCCAATGTAAATGCCTGTTTGATTGACTCCCCCAATGTGACCTGACCATGGTTTGCAATGAGGCAGGCCGTCCTGTCTTTCAGTGCAATGGCAATATTGTCAGACAGTGCCTGGGTTCCGAATGTAGCATACTCAGCACAACGAATGGAGTCACCTCCTGCCAGGGCCACCTCATAGTGGAATGCTGGAATCTCCTGCCGGGTACAGGCTATAGCCGTTGCGTAATGGGAATGCACATGGACCACGGCGTTAATCTCTGGCCTTGATTGATAGATGTCCCTGTGAAAACGCCACTCACTGGAAGGGGCGGCATGAGAGGGATCTGCACTGCCCTCGAAATCTACGAATACAATGTCCCCTTCATGCATCTCATCATAGGCGATACCTGTTGGGGTGATTAGAAAACCGCCCTTTGTACGCGCACTCACGTTGCCCGATGTACCCATACTTAACGCGGTGGCGTTAAAATTTTGAGCTGTGCGAATGATTTGTTTTCTTAATTTTTTTTGACTCATATTTTATTGGCCACAGAGGACACAGAGATAACAGATGAAAACAAATTTAATTTAAATAGAGAAACGATTAAATAGCGCGGAGGATAAATATATAAAACTGCAACCACTTTTTTTTCACAATACTTCGGATGAAATTATAGCATTAGAAGTTGTTCATCATTTCTTATTTAATCTTTTTCTTTTCTATGTGATCTCTGTGGCTTAATCATTCACTAACAAATTACACATTAAATCTAAATAACATCACGTCGCCATCCTTGACGATATAGTCTTTACCCTCCAGACGCCATTTACCTGCCTCCTTGGCGCCGTTCTCTCCATTGCAGTTGATATAGTCATCGTAACCAATGACTTCAGCGCGGATAAAGCCTTTCTCAAAGTCGGTATGGATCTTGCCAGCGGCCTTCGGCGCGGTGTCTCCTTTCCTTATGGTCCAGGCCCGGGTCTCTTTAGGTCCGGCGGTAAAATAGGTCTGCAGCCCTAACAACTCATACCCGGCGCGAATGATGCGGTTCAGCCCGGGTTCTTCAAGACCCATCTCTGCCAGAAAATCCAGCTTTTCATCTTCTTCAAGCTGGGCAATCTCGGCCTCTATGGCGGCGCACACCGAGATCACATCCGATCCCTCTGACTTTGCATGCTCAATTAATTTTGCCAACCAGGGGTTGTCTTCGATTCCAGACTCTTCCACATTGGCGATATACAACATGGGCTTGGCTGTCAGCAAATGCAGCTCATTAAGGAACGGCCTGTCTTCACCAGCGATCTCAAATGACCGTACCGGTTTCCCCTCATCTACATTGGCAGCAAGCTTTTCCAGTATGGCCTGTTGTTTCAACGCGGTCTTGTCACCGCTACGGGTATTCTTAATGACCTTTTGCAGGGCCTTATCAACCGATTCCTGGTCTGCCAGGCACAGTTCAGTATTGATTACTTCAAGATCTGACAGGGGGTTTACCTTGCCGGCAACGTGAACGATATTGTCATCTTCAAAACACCTGACTACCTGGGCGATGGCATGGGTTTCACGTATATGTGACAGGAACTGGTTACCCAGACCTTCACCCTTTGAGGCACCTTCCACCAGGCCGGCGATATCAACAAACTCCATATGTGCCGGGATAGTCTGCTTCGGCTTAACAATGTCAGCAATGTTATAGAGCCTTGGGTCCGGTACGGGTACGATGCCCACATTGGGGTCAATGGTACAAAATGGAAAATTCTCAGCGCCGATGGCCGAATTTGTCAACGCATTGAACAGGGTAGACTTACCAACATTGGGCAGTCCAACAATTCCGCATTTAAAGCCCATGGTTCTGTAAGAAGCAAGAAGTTAAAATTAATGATTTAAATGATACTGTCGCTGAAATTATATCGCCTGAAAAATAATCACTATGTATTAATTTAATTTTCTGTTTACTTTTCACTTTTTACTTCTCACTATTTTTTATTCAACAACGTCATCGCCTTGTTCATTTCGCCACTGAACACCAATGGCATAACCTCCAGACCACGCTTAATGGCATCATCAATCTTGTTTCTATCGTCCCGGCCCGGCCTGTGTAATACATAATCGATGACATCATCTTTGTTACCCGGATGGCCTACGCCAATTCGTAATCTTAAAAAGTCTTTCGAACCAAGCTGGCTGATGATATCTCGCAAGCCGTTATGGCCACCATGGCCGCCACCCCGCTTTAACCTGACCGTACCGGCATCAAGATCAATTTCATCATGGGCCACCAGTATCTCAGTGGGCAAAATGTTGAAATACTCCATGAGTGCTTTCACGGACCTTCCACTGTGGTTCATAAACGTATCAGGCTTTAATATCCTGCAATCTGTTCCGCCACTGCTGACACGGGCTATCTCACCGAAAAATTTCTTGTCAGGGGAAAAACTACTGGAACAATTCGCCGCGTATTCTTCAACAAACCAGAACCCGGCGTTGTGCCGGGTTTCAGTATAATCCTGACCTGGATTACCCAGGCCAACTATCAGTTTCAATGAATCAGGCACGTGCCCGCAAGATGGTTAGTCTTCTGATTCCGGTTTCTCTTTATCACCGGCCGGGGGTGCTTCTACACCTTCTGCAGCTTCTGCAGCTTCTGCTGATTCTTCTGGTTCTTCTTCTGCCTGCGGCGGCTGAATGCTGAGTACGGCCTGGTTGGGATCACCACCGGAAACAATAATTTCCAGCTCGATACCCTCGGGCAGCTTAAGCTCATTCAGGTGAATTGAATCACCTACATGTAACTCACCTATATCGATTTCGATATATTCCGGCAGGTCTTTTGGGAGACATAGAATTTCAAGCTGGGTCAATAAGCTGTTCACAATGCCTTTTTCATCCTTGACGCCAGGACATGAAGCTTCATTGAGAATATGCAGCGGCACACGCATGGAAATCTTCTCGGTGGCCTTAATACGTTGTAGATCGATATGCAGAATCTTGGGCTTATAGGGATGCCTTTGCAGGTCTCTTAATACCACTTCTTCGGATTCTTTGCCGATGTTCAATGTAAGGATGTGTGAATAAAAGGCCTCTTTTTCCAGATGATGCCAGAGGTCATCATGATCCAACTGGATAGAAACTGCGCCTTTCTCTGTCCCGTATACAATGCCCGGGACCTTGCCGGTACGACGTAAGCGGCGGCTCGCACCTTTCCCTACGTTGTCTCGCGGCTCAGCATTTAACTCAAACTGTTCCATGAAACGTCTCCTAATTTAAGGTGAAAATCGTCCATGCCGCGACCTGCATGGACATAAAAGCGGGGCATTATATGTCAGTAATGGGCTTTTTGCACAGAAAAATTCGAATCAGTCCACAAACATGGAACTTAAGGATTCTCCGCCGGAAATGCGCCTTAGACTCTCTGCCAGCATCTCTGCCACACTTAACTGACGTATCTGGCTGCAGGCCTGGGCCTGTTCTGACAGTGGAATTGTGTCGGTGACCACCAGTTCATCCAGGGTTGAGCCGGTAATATTGGTCAGGGCTTTGCCTGACAATACTGCGTGAGTACAGTAGGCAACCACCATTTTGGCGCCCCTGTCTTTTAGTGCCCCGGCGGCATTACATAATGTCCCGGCCGTATCCACCAGGTCATCGATAATGACGCATTCCCGGCCTTCTACCTCACCAATAATATTCATGACCTCTGACTCATTGGGGTTAGGACGACGCTTGTCAATAATGGCCAGATCCGCATCCTCCAGGCGTTTTGCCAGGGCCCTTGCCCTGACCACACCGCCCACGTCTGGCGAGACCACAATCTGGTTGGGATAACTGTGTTTCCAGATATCACCCAGCAATACCGGAGAGGCATAGACATTGTCCAATGGGACATCGAAAAAACCCTGGATCTGGTCGGCATGCAGGTCCACCGTCAGGACCCTGTCAATACCTGCGGCGGCGATCATATTGGCCACCACCTTGGCGGTAATTGGCACGCGTGATGAACGCGAACGCCTGTCCTGTCTGGCATATCCCATATAGGGAATGACGGCCGTCACGCGCTCACACGAAGCGCGTTTCAGGGCATCCGCCATGATCAATAACTCCATCAGGTTATCGTTTGCAGGTTGACACAAAGACTGGATGATTACCGTATCGCGGCCACGAACGTTTTCTTCTATTTCAACAAAGATTTCCCCGTCACTGAACCGGCCAACGTTTATTTTGCCCATGGGCATACTTAGGGATGAGGCAATTTTTTGCGCAAGAATGGGGTTGGCATTGCCAGTGAACAACATGGTGTTGGAAAGGTAGTTGGTATCCATTATTCCTATATCTGCTGGTTATTGATATGGCTGGGGTGCCAGGATTCGAACCTGGGAATGCCGGGATCAAAACCCGGTGCCTTAGGCCACTTGGCTACACCCCAATTTGTAAAAATCTTTAACTCATGTTCTCATCCTGGCACTACGTGCCAGGATTGTCTTAGCTAACCGAATCTATTTTCTGGTTTGCCTGATGATTCAGTAACGGTGAAGTATTTACGCCTTCACTAACGAACCCGCTCCACAAATCAGGAACTTGTTTTAAGACATCTTCGGCCTCAGCTTTGGATTTAAACCGTCCAAATAC
The DNA here is from genome assembly GCA_038131795.1 of Candidatus Eutrophobius brisbanensis. Classification (GTDB taxonomy): domain Bacteria; phylum Pseudomonadota; class Gammaproteobacteria; order Eutrophobiales; family Eutrophobiaceae; genus Eutrophobius; species Eutrophobius brisbanensis. Next base: position 1,968,772 of record JAYPQE010000003.1, read on the forward strand.
GCAAGCACCCGTTCCGGTCATCCTGGCCCTGGTCCATTGACCAAGCCACTCACAGGCCCTGGCCACTTGTGGGTATTGCTGGAACACAACCGATTCACAATCATTATGCCCGGCCCCATCCAGGAATTGGGTTATTGTGATTGGAGAGGTATTTCGTGTCAAATCCGGACTAGAAAAAATTTTTCCGGTATCCACATGACAGCCGGGATGTATGACCAGATACCAGACAGGGGGCAGCTCAAGCGGCATCAGGATCTCACCTACACCCTCTCCCCAGGCGGACCGGCCAAGCACAAAGACGGGTACATCTGCCCCCAGGGTCAATCCCATTTGTGCCAGTTGCTGCAAGCTATAGCCTGTTTGCCATATTTCATTCAGCGCCACCAATGTGGTTGCCGCATTGGAGCTACCGCCTCCCAGTCCCCCACCAGTTGGAATAACCTTGTGGACTTTTATATTAATCCCAAGACGCGTACCGCTGGTTTCCTGCAATAATTGCGCTGCTTTATAGATAAGATTATCTTTGGCCTTAAGATCCAGACCTGCACATTCCAACTGGATTTGACCATCACCGGCAGGTGTAAATTCAAGCTCATCGCCATATTTCAGTATCTGAAAGGCCGTCTGTAATTCATGGTAACCGTCCTCTCGCCTGCCGGTAACATGCAGAAACAGGTTAATTTTTGCCGGGGACGGCCAGCACATCGTCATGATGATTTGACGTCCCAGTGATTAATAATGACCCTGATACGGGTCCCCAACCGGGTTAATTCTATACGTGACGGTAATGCATTTTCAGTGGTGAGATCATAACGTTGATAAGAGACTATCCAGTTGTCTGCCTGCAGGCTCACCAGCCGGCCATTTTCATCTATTACCTGGTCAGATATTGAATATTGTGGATGGGAAATACCTCTGATCCAGTATTTCAGGGCATGTACAGGGATACTCCAGCCCAGGTTTTGATTCATTATTTGCATGACATCACTATCGGTGTATTCCCTGTTATCGCTGGTCTTTAGCGTAACGCCATCACCGTCTCCTGATATCAGAGCTGTGCCTTGTGCCAGTGGTGCAATGATTCGGATTTCAAAGTTATCCCCGGATTGTTTCCAGTGCATAGTTGCTGACCATGCCTCTTCATTTAAACGCACGGCCATTCTGCCTGAAAACTCCCAATGGTTAAGTTCTGCAATATGCTGACGGTGAGCATTCCACAGGGCCATCCTTTCGCCCTCGGTTCGGGTTTGCTGATTGGCACAACCACCTATCATTAAGGCAAGGAAACATAATAAAACCTGTGTTGACCGCCCAGTGGTTGCTGACAACAAACTCTGCTGGTACATATTGAGGAATGGAGACTCCGACTGAATTGAAATCAAGACGTAAGACTAAATATCAGGGATTAAACCGCTGAATTACGTCCTGTAAAGTATCGTTGTCTGGCATTGCTTCCAGGGCTGTCTCCCACACCTTGCGCGCTTCACGCTTGTCACCCTTTACCCATAAGACCTCACCCAGGTGGGCGGCAATTTCAGCATCGGGGATAATGTCTAACGCCCGTTTAAGATACAGGATGGCCTCGTCCAGCTTGCCTAACCGGTACAATACCCAGCCTTTACTATCGAGTATATAGTGATCATGTGGACTGATTTCCAGTGCCGCATCTATGAGCTCCAGTGCCTCTTCAAACCGGTTGGTACGATCGGCAAGGGTATAACCCAGGGCATTCATTGCCATGGCATTTTCCGGTTCGCGGCGGATTATCATACGCAGATCAGCTTCGAGTATGTCCATTCTGTCCAGCTTTTCTGCGAGCATCGCCCTGGAATACAGCAGGTCAGAGTTATAACCATTTTCAAGTGCACGATCATAAATCAGCATGGCCTCCTGGAGTTCACCCTGATCAACCAGGATTTCAGCCTCGGCCTGAATCAGCACCACAGATTCATTTTCATTTTGGGTGCGAATAGAACCTAAATGCATTCTCGCATCCTCAATTCTACCCTGCCGTGCAAGCATTAATCCTAACCTGACCTGGGAATCAAAATAGTTTTGGCCCGCCTGTACCCCCTGGTACCAGATCGCGGCCTTTTCATAATCCCCTCTGTCTTCGGTTATCCGACCCAGGTAATAATTTACATCATTTGTACGGTGGGTCCGGGTAGATAACTTCAAAAAATATTCTTCCGAGTCATCAATGTCCCCTGACTGAAGATATAACAATGCCAGGGCGAACATCACATCAGTGTTGTTTGGTGCTTGGTCAATTAAAATTTCGAATTGCCGCACAGACTCACCATATTGTCTCGCCTCGGACAACAACCTGGCATAGCTTAGCCGTAAATTAAACGTATCATCCTTACGTTTTCTGATGACGTCCTCAAGCCAGGTTAATGCATCGTCCGTACGGTTTACACGTTGCAGTATTGCCACGTATCCCAGTACCACACTGTCATCATCCGGTTTTAACTGGTAGGTCTTCTCCAAAAGCTCAAGAGCATAATCATATTCGCCTATGATGGATGCCACCCGGGAAAACGCAAACAATGCCTCAGGGGATTCCTGTCTGGTTTGTACAAGTTGATCCACAACTTCCATGATGGTGTCCCGTTGACCCTCACGTCCCAATAGGTTGGCAACCATGAGCAGTTTCTGCTCAACGTCTCCGTAGGTGTAATCCAGGATGTTCTCCAGGTATTCCAGGGAGGCCGAAACATCGCCTTCCCTTAACGCCATCACTGCCAGCACCTGGTGTGGATCCGGGTTCCTGGGGTCCAGCTCTACCCATAGCCCCGCCATTTCTTTTGCGGCTTTTGCCTCGCGGGCAAATACCGCGATACGGGTTGCCCGCTGTACTATTTCAGGGTCACGTGTGTCTCGGGCAAGCATCAGATAATTTTCCAGTGACCTGTCGATATGGCCCCTTTGACCTGCGAACTCTGCCTCAAGGATTTGATATAACAGCTCCTGGGTCAGGTCTATCTTGGGGCGTACCGGTTCAACACGGACGATCCTGGGTTCATCCTGGACAGAGGGTGTCTGGGCCGTAGCCACCTCCTGCTCTGACTGTTTGACAGGTGCAGTAGTACAGGCGGCTAAAAATAGTATTCCGACAGGAAATGTCCTGCTGATAATGTTCATTCTCATATCAGGGTCTTTTTTTTCGCTCATTTATGATGATGATAGGGAATTGTTCAATTAAAATCACCATTTATGGACTCAAACCTTAAATATTAGGTTCACTCCATAGGCGGCCAGCCAGCAGGTGTTTTTTCCGCCTTTCCACATATAATCTCACGCAAGATCTGGATTTTCATAAAAAAAACATTATAACAACATGATAAGTATATAATTTATAATACATTTGGATATTTATGGCACACCGTAATGCCCGGTTTGATAACACCATGACACTATATGCACTCGGACTCAATCATGTCACTGCCCCCGTAGAAGTGAGGGAGAAAGTAGCAGTGAATGATGACAAACTGCCGTCGGCCCTGATGGAGCTGAGGGATGAGCATGCCATTGAAGAAGTAGCAATCCTGTCTACCTGTAATCGTACCGAAGTTTACTGCTCTCTTAATAATGACGATGAATCAGTTATTGTGGACTGGTTTTCACACCTGCATCACCTGAAAATACAGGAAATCAATCCCTTTCTTTATTCATATCCTGATGCCAATGCCGTCAAGCATATGTTAAGAGTCGCCAGTGGGCTTGATTCCATGGTTATCGGCGAGCCCCAGGTCCTGGGTCAGTTAAAGAGTGCCTATAAAGCCGCCATTGAAGCAGGCAGTATCGGCCAGTTACTCGGTAGACTTTTCCAGCACTCATTCAAAGTCGCGAAAGAAATTCGCAGTAATACAGAAATCGGCAACCACCCTGTCTCAATCGCCTATGCAGCAGTCAGGTTAGGGCAACAGATATTCGGCGATTTCACAAATAAAACGGCCTTACTCATTGGCGCCGGTGAAACCATTGAGCTGACGGCCAGACACCTTCAGGAATGCGGTCTGACAAGAATGATTATTGCCAACCGGACCCTGGAGCGTTCACAACACCTTGCCCGTGAATTTTCCGGTTACGCAATTACGTTAGATGATATCGCCAGTCACCTGGATGAGGCGGATATTGTTATTTGCTCGACTGCCAGTGAGAACCCCATTATTAGCAAGGCCATGGTTAAGTCAGCCATCAAAAAACGCAAACACAAACCTGTGTATATTGTAGACATTGCTGTACCCAGGGACGTAGAGGCCGCTGCTGGTGATCTGGATGATGTATACCTGTATACAGTTGATGATCTGCACGGGGTCATTGAAGAAAACCTGAAAAACCGTGCGCAGGCTGCACACCAGGCCGAAGAAATCATTGACACACACGTCATTCATTTTATGGACTGGATGCACTCTCTGAATACGGTATCAACAATCAAGGCCATTCGTGAGCAGGCTTCTGATATGCAGGAAGAAGTATTAGCAGCTGCGATCAGACGTTTAAACCGGGGTGAAGAACCGGAGATGGTCATGCGGGAAATGGCCCGGTCACTTTCCAACAAGCTTATCCATTCCCCCAGTTCAGGTTTAAGGAATGTCAGTCAGGAACAAAAGGATGAATTATTACGTGCTGCAAGGATTCTATTTGACATCCCCACTGACAACAAAGAACCTGATCATAATCAATAATCCCTCAATTTTACTGTTTGATTTTCAAGCCAACCTGTTTGTATAGATATGTTAAAGCCAAGCCTGCAACAAAAACTCGAAAAACTAACGGAAAGACGTGATGAAATTCATGCCTTGCTGTCCGATCCGGCCGTGATCCGCGATCAAAACCAGTTTCGTAATCTCAGTAAGGAAGTCGCGGAGGTCAACCCGGTGGTAGATTGTTACCGGGACTATTTGCGCCACATAGAGTCAATCCAGGAAACCAATGAAATGCTGGAAGACAGTGATGAAGACATTCGCCAAATTGCCCGCGAAGAAATCCAGCAAAGCGAAGCTAAGGTTAGTGAACTGGAGGACGAGTTACAAAGGTTATTACTGCCCAAAGACCCGGCTGACAACAGCAATATATTCCTTGAAATACGCGCCGGTACGGGGGGTGAAGAGGCGGCATTATTCGCGGCCGACTTGATGAGAATGTATTCACGGTATGCGGAAAACCGTGACTGGAAAATTGAAATTATCAGCACGGCATTAAGTGACCTTGAAGGTTACAGGGAAATTATTATGCGGGTGATAGGAACCGGGGCGTATTCCAGGTTGAAGTTTGAATCCGGTGCCCACCGGGTACAAAGAGTGCCTGAAACGGAGTCCCAGGGTCGCATACACACGTCAGCATGTACCGTTGCAATTTTACCGGAAGCAGAAGAGGTGAAAGAGATTGAAGTTGCCTCAGATGATATCAAAGTCGATACCTTCCGGGCCTCAGGGGCGGGTGGACAGCACGTAAATAAAACCGATTCCGCAATCCGCCTGACTCACTTACCTACTGGCATTGTGGTTGAGTGTCAGGATGAAAGATCACAACATAAAAACCGGGCCAGGGCCATGTCCCTCCTCAAGGCCAAACTCCTCAACGAAGAACGTACCAGACAGGCAGCAGAGATTGCGGAAAACCGCCGCAACCTGGTGGGTTCCGGCGATCGGTCAGAACGGATACGCACCTATAACTTTCCTCAGGGCAGAGTAACTGATCACCGGATAAATCTGACCTTATATAAACTGGATGAGTTTATGGAAGGTGACATGGACATGGTTATCGACCCGCTCATTAATGAGTACCAGGCAGACCAGTTGGCGGCCCTGGCGGCAGAGGGTAATTAATCATGCAACAGATTACGCTTAAACAGGCCATCCATCACGGCGTCATTCAGTTAACCGAATCAGAATCTGCAAAACTCGATAGTGAACTGCTGCTCAGCTGGGCAATCAGACAACCCAGGGAGTACCTCTATTCTCACCCTGAGTACATTTTAAAGATATCAGAGGCTTCAGATTACAATTCCCTGATTGATAAACGTGCCAGAGGATTTCCCATCGCCTACCTGACTGGCAAAAAGGAATTCTGGTCAAGGATGTTTAATGTCAATCAATATACGTTGATCCCCAGGCCGGAAACAGAGTGTCTTATTGAGTTTGTCATGAAGAATACCCGGACCGACCTGGCATATCAGATGCTTGATCTGGGGACAGGGTCCGGCGCCATAGCGGTTACGCTGGCTGGCGAACGGCCTGCAGCACATATCACGTCGACTGATATATGTCCCTATGCCCTGAGTGTTGCCCGGGAGAATGCCAGGGACCACAGTGCAGAAAATATACAATTTATCCAGTCTGACTGGTTTAGTGAACTAGCGCATTGCCAGTATGATGTTATCGTCTCAAACCCGCCATATGTAGAATCAACCAGTGCAGACTTTACCTATGGAGATATACGCCATGAACCCAGGCTGGCCCTGGACGGCGGGATTCGAGGCATGGCCGCCTATATGAGAATCATCCCGCAGGCTGGTAGACACCTGAAACCTGGCGGCATGCTGATATTGGAACATGGGTATTCACAAGGCGAAGATATACGCCACTACCTGATCAACCATGGTTTCAAAGAGGTTCAGACTATCACTGACTATTCAGACAATGAGCGGTTCAGTGTTGGTAAGGTGGCCGGCTAATGGCAGATAAGGTCCATAACAGGCAAAAAACGATCCTGTTCCCGGATACGATAACAAATTTTCAATTTGACTCAATTCATGAAGAGCTGGTGAAACTCGAAGAAATTATTGATTATGAAATGACGGATGAACACCTGTTGGTAAAATATAATCTGAAACAGATTTCTTTTAATGATATCTGGAATATAGTTTCAAACATTATGCTGCAAAACCAGTACCCGGCCTTTACATGGTGGAAATATAATTTTCTGTCCCGGCTGGAAGCCAATGAACAGGCGCACCTGGTCAATCGGTTTGGCTGGTATCAATACATTGCGGACATCCTTGCCAACCAGAATGAAAAAAACCAATCTGACTCCCCTGCCCCCACACAGCATAGTCATGCCAGTGCAGACAGTGACAAAGATAGGTAACATTGTGATAGAAAATGAAGGACGATGATTTAATCCGCTATAGCCGACAAATTATGCTTCCGGAGATCGACGCCGGAGGGCAGTTGAAACTGGCGAATGCAAAAGTTGTGATATTCGGATTGGGTGGCCTTGGTTCATCTGCATCCATTTATCTTGCCGCTGCCGGAGTTGGCCACCTGGTACTCAATGATTTTGACAAAGTTGACCTGTCCAACCTACAACGACAGATCCTGCACTCAACCAATGATATTGGCAAGCTTAAAACCGAATCCGCCCGGGACCACCTCTTATCGTTAAACCCGGAACTCACATTAACGCTCATAGATCACAAACTGGATGCAGATGAGATAAGCGAATATATTAAGGACGCAAACGTGGTGGTTGATGCCACTGATAATTTTTCATCGCGTTTTATGATTAACCAGGCCTGTATCAATTGCGGTGTTCCGCTGGTTTCAGGTGCCGCCATTCGCTTTGAAGCCCAGATTAGTGTCTTTGATCCAAGGGACAAAATGTCACCCTGCTACCGTTGTTTGTACAATGAAGGTGAGAATACCGATGAAACCTGCACGGCCAACGGGGTCATTTCACCCCTGTTGGGAATCATGGGCAGTATTCAGGCCATTGAAACCATGAAACTGATCATGGGTATTGGTGAAACCTTAACAGGTAAACTATTGTTGTTTGATGCCATGACAATGGAATGGCACCAGGCAAAGCTACCGCGGGATCCCCAGTGTCCGGTCTGTAGCAGCTAATAGGTGAATGACAGACTGATCGATCCAAAGTCATGCCCACCGGGCTCGCCATCAAATTCTTTGGTCCTGATCACATGGGCGTATGACAGTTTAAATTTACTGTACACCGCACTGATCCCCAATACCAGATCGGCGACTACAACCTTTTTATTAACATTGTGACTGGTACGGAAGGTATTGCCATCCAGGAAGATATCACGTAGAACAAACCGGGCTGTAGTTGCGGCAAACAAGTGGGCGCTAAAAGAGCGGTAGTCATCCCGGTATCGGACGTCGTTGGTATCCACAGGCGCATTGGTATCACCTCCCGGTCTGATCAGTGCGGAACCAAAATCAGCCGGCAGATCCCAACCTGCTCTGATTTCAAAACCACCATTTACATATGTGCTTATATTACCCACGGTCCCACCGGCATGTATGATGGCATCAGCACCCCATCGGTCAGTAAACTTTAAGTGCGGTACTAATCTGTATTTCCGGTCGTAGACCAGGACCACTCCGGGTTCGGTCTTGATCTGGTTGGCCCAGCCGTTCGCCCTGGGTATGCCCCTGACGGAATGCACCAGGTCCTGGGCCTGTTTGGCCAGGGACCACTTACCGGTAAAGCCTGCCTGTATTTCAAAGCTGTCCAGCATGCGGTAATTTTTACTGTGAAACGCCATACTGCCGTACAACCACCCTGCATAAGGACGTTCGGAATCAATGAGCTCGCTGGCCGCCGTATTATTTGGGGTATACATCATCTGGCCTATGGAAATGGCAAAATTACCTTGCCTGGTCTTATCATCATGGTATGGCAGCAGGGAAAACATGTCCCTGGCGATGTCCTGAAATGTACCGGGTTGCTGCATCCAGTTCAGCTCTTCAAACCAGTCTAACTCCGGGGATATCCAGTTGAGTTTTATCCCGTTGGTATAAAACCGGTCGGTACTGTTAAACAGGTCATTTTCAAAACGAGCGGTAAATGTCCAGGACTCAGAGGGGGGCGCCTGGGCGAGCGCCAATGGAACGAACAGGTATAGTCCGCAAGATAGTATAAGAGACTTAAGGTTCACACTGATAACATACGGATCAAAACAGTAACACCAGTCCCCAGGTGATAACAACATTTATCAAGGAGAGAAACACCGCCGCAGAACCCGCATCTTTTGCATAACCAGACAGTTCGTGCTTCTCGTCACCGAACCGGTCTATTGCTGCCTCGACACTGGTATTAATAACTCGACAATTAACACTATAAACAGCACAACAGACAACAGGGCCTTTTCCAGTCCGGTTTCACCCAGATATAGACCAAGGGGAAAAAGTACTGCGGCCAGAAATAATTCCTGACGAAAGGCGGCCTCATTTTTAAACGTTAGTTTCAGACCGCTTATAGAATAAAAGGTGCATTGATAATTCTACCCAGACCTTGTGGGCCTTGCGCTGACATTTTCTGAATCCTTGTTGTTATTTAAGCATGTATTATCACATGTATATTAAAATACTGTTAACAGCAGCTTAATTATTCATTTTCAGAATCAATCAATTTTTGTAATTGCTTTTTTTTGTACCAGGCCAGCCATCCAGAGATGGAAAGCACCAGAAACAGAATGACGGCAATATCCACAAGGATCACACCTGTTGTACCAATTATACGGCCGCTATGGATATCAAGTATAACCCGTTCAAGCGGCAGCCCTTCACCGATATATGCGTTCATTATACTGTCCATCTGTTCCCTGGGCAGTTGGCTTTGCTCGGACCAGTCTACCGCATCAGTCGTGGTGCTCAACCATGTTGCCATGTTGATGTCAGTACTTTTTAGTTCGCCATTCACATTAACAATGATGTTGTTATTGCGACTGCCTATTGCGGACATGCCCGCTGGAACGCCATGTAACTGGCCCAGGGTCTCGATAAGCTCTCCGTTGGCTGTAACTAACATAACCGATGAGGTAAAACCGACAACATAAATATCATCTATATAAATACTGCCAATCAAGCTGTCTATATGTGCGGCCACAGGTGACACATTAAAATAAAGCCTGTCATCGATCTGGGTCAAAAATTTTCCATTAACCTCGTAACTAATGGGGTCGGAGTCTGGAGAGATATTGTATAGTGTCAATAGCACCTGGTTTTTGACGTAAGACTCTGACAAGGACAGGTCGTCTGTGTGCATTAGCACTATTCCAGTGACAGAAAGAACCACCACAAAGACCGTTACCACCATGCCAATTATTTTATGGGTTGTTACAACTGACTGTAATTTCATTGACTGACCTGCTGATGGAAGTACAGGGCAAGAATGGCCAGCCGTGTGACTGCTTTAACAGACAAGGTGGCACCGGAGATACCATCAATACCCTTGTCCAGTTGATTGTTATCAACCAGTTCGGCCCGGTTAAATTGATCGGTAAAAAATGGGTAACGTACCTCCCAGCCTCTTGATTCCCTGAAAATCAGGATCCTGACTGTTTCAATTTTATGGTCATTAACAACTATACCAACGGTAATTGGTAAGGACTTACCAACTTCCTCCAGGATCCAGGCAGTCCGGTTTTCTTGGTGCCAATAGGACACCCGTAATACCCCGAGATCGTGGTCCAGCACAGACCTGACCTTGTCTTTAATCTCACCTTGAATCCATAACTTATCGACCTGAGGCACATCACCATTGAAGACTTCATTCAGAAAATCCTCGGGCGTCTGGTATGTCCCCCGGGCACTCACATGCATTGATAAAATGCATAAACTGACAAACAGTAGATAAGTTAATTTTTTACTCATGACAAAACGGGCACATAGAGCTGTGCCCATATACTAAGCCTTACATATGTATTAAAACTGGTATCCCATACCCAGATTAAAACCGTCCAGGGTACGGTCAACGACGCCATCCGCATCTTCCCATTGAACATCCAGTTTAAATACAACATTATCATATGGCCACCAGTTTACACCGGCCGTAAATTGATCAAATTCTTCAAACCTGTGTGCTCCTGTTACCCGGTTTCTTTCATCCCACTGGGTATACCTGGCAAATACTCCCAGATTACCCCAGTCACTACCAGAAAGATTAAATCGATAGGATGGTTCTATATACCAACCCTCAAGGGTATCCGCATTGAACACCGCAGGATTTAATTGGGCATCATTACTAAAATCCCAACGTGCATATAATGCCCTCATACCCAGGCCACTATTATGTTGCCAGATAAGGTGTGTCTCTAATAACGTCGCATCCATATCAATATTGTCAGAAGTACCGGTTATGTCTGACTGATATTGGCCTGATATGCTCAGCTCCAGTCCAGGGATACCGGTATAACGAAGCCTTCCCGTTGAGGCAAAGGCAAGGTCATCGGCTTCAGCCACTTTCAACCTGCCACTTCGTGGCCGTAAAGCCGAACTGCCGTCTGTCGGTACCGATAAACCACTGTGGATCACCGCATCATAATTCCAGCCAGGTGCTATCTCACCATACAGTCCAACTCCAGCCTCCCACCAGGTCGCTGGAATAATTTCAGATTCCACCTTGTTTCTTTCCACACCATAAAAAGTATCGGGCTCATGGGTTGGGTTGATGATCCCAATGGGGAGAATATCCAAACCGGCCCTTAAGTGATGTCTCTCGTTCAGGTCCATTTCAACCCAGGCCTGTTCAAGCTCCACTTCCCCCGGCGCACCGTCTCCAGCCAGTGAATGTTCCACTTCTAACTCAGAAAAAAATCGGATCCTGTCAGTAAACTCATGGCCCACAAATAAAACAAACCTGTGATAGTCAGTGCGATCCAGATCATCGGCGCCGTCGGCCAACTCATTGTCCTGCAGATTGTTATAATGTAGTTCACCGTAACCGCCTAATGAAGTATTGTTAAATGCGCTGGATTGTCGCGAAATGTCCACTGATACTTGCTCAACTGCATTCGCCGTGAATTCCACGGCCTCCGTGTTTTCAGTGGCCTGCTTTTCTGTCTCATCCAGCCTTGCCTTTAACATCTCGATTGTTCTTTGCTGTTGCTGGATCATCTCCCACATCTGTTCCTGGGTAGGGGCCTGTGCCACGGATACAGGCGAGAAAATCAAAGTCAACAGGTAAACTACCAGGCACCCAGGCGTCCAAAAATTATTAACCACGGCATTTCTCCTTACTAAATTATCTGGTCAGATTCTTTTAATGCTAATAATAATGAGAATAATTCTCATTTGCAAATAAATATATCTTCCCTGGCTAACTTCTTAATTTTTTTGGATTTTTTTGGCAGTGGGGGGGTGCTGCCTTGCCTGACGGCTTAATTGAATATTGTTTATGCCGCCTGTGAGGGTCTGGGCTGTTTTATGACCAGTTCTCGGACGCTCTCCAGACATGAACCACATGATTCAGTCACCTTCAGCTTCTCTCTTAATTCCCGGACAGTTGTGGCGCCCTCCGCAATTGCCTTTTCGATATCCTTATCCGTCACCGCCCTGCAGACACATATATACATTAGCAGGTAATTCTCTTATAAATTTTGTTATTAGTAATCCTAGTACAAATGAGAATTATTTACAAACAAAAATAATTTCTATCTAATCTGTTATTTTTTATAGATATTTTTATTTCATTGCACTTTGCAGGTAATTTTCTTCGCCCACTTTTGCTATTAAATTCAACTGGGTCTCCAGAAAATCAATATGCTCTTCTTCACTAAGCAGGATAGATTCAAACAGATCCCGCGAAACATAGTCTTTTACAGACTCACTGTATTCGATGGCCTCGCGCAATTCAGGGGCGGCGATCAGTTCCAGTCTAAGGTCACATTCGAGTATTTCCTTAACATTTTCCCCTATCATTAACTTACCCAGTTCCTGCAGGTTGGGCAGCCCTTCCAGAAACAGGATCCGTTCGATTAACTGATCGGCATGTTTCATTTCATCGACTGATTCCTGATATTCCATTTCTGAAAGTCCTGCCAGGCCCCAATCCTTAAGCATTCTGGAATGCAAAAAATACTGGTTAATGGCGGTTAACTCATTTTTTAAAACTTTATTCAGGTAATCAATTACCTTATCGTCACCTTTCATGTGTGCTCTCCATTGATCAATCAGGACAGGCTTAAGAATAACGGATTACACCTGGGGTTAAAAGAACATCTTGTTATCGGCTTATGAGAATAATTATCATTTTTAATATAGAATTTTAATCATAGAAGACTATCGCAACTAACATTCACCTGAGCTGGAGGTGACAAATGGATGTTTCAACTTTTATTTTTTTTGGGGTCATTGCGGTGACTGCAATTTACGCCATTACCCTTTACAACAACCTTGTTACTTTAAAACATAATGTAGACAAGGCCTGGTCAAATATTGATGTGTTGTTAAAACAACGCCATGATGAGTTACCCAAGCTGGTTGAAACCTGTAAACAATATATGGGTTATGAACAGGAGACCCTTGAGAAGGTAATGCAGGCCAGGGCCGCAGTATCTACTGCCAGGGAAAAAGGCGATGTCGGTGCCCTTGGTCCAGCCGAGACACAATTACGCATGGGCCTTGGATCATTGTTCGCCGTTGCTGAAGCCTACCCTGACCTGAAAGCCAATCAGAACTTCCAGCATTTACAAGAAAGAATTTCCGGCCTTGAAGATGCTATCGCGGACCGCCGGGAGTTTTACAATGACAGCGTAAACCTGAACAACATCAGGATAGAGCAGTTCCCTGATGTGATACTTGCAAGAATGTTTAACTTCAAGGAACGTGACTTGCTGGAATTTTCAGAAGAAGAGACAAAAGACGTAAATATTAAATCCCTGTTCGCCTGACCATAGTTACCAATGGACGCACTGGTAGAGTGGGCGCGTTATGGCGTCCCTGATGACTTCTGGCCTATCGCCATTGCGTTGATCATGCTAACCATTGCCGGCTTCTTTGGTGCCTTTTATTTTTTTTCACGCATGCGGGTGATGGCAGATATTCCAACCTCAAAGATACGCTCGGCCGCACAGGGTTATCTGGAATTAACCGGTCATGGCGAGTTGATGGAAGGGCCACAAATTATTGCGCCACTGACCGGCAAAGTCTGTACCTGGTATCACTACATGATTCAGAAACGCAGACGGTCCAGGCGCAAGAATCATTGGGTGACCATTGAAAAGGGTATCAGTGAAGAATTATTTTTGATCATCGATGACACCGGAAAATGTGTTGTTGACCCGGAAGGGGCCAGCGTGGTCCCCAGTGAATCTGATACCTGGTACGGCTCGACTCCCAGACCTGGAAAATCTACCTCAGGCAATTTTCTCATGGGCAAACGGTATCGATATATTGAAAAACGTATGCACCCAGGTGAACCACTTTATGCCATTGGTCTCTATCAGACTGTGGGTGGGGCAGACACAGAGTTTAATATCAACAATGAGGTTGTAGAACTGTTAAAACAGTGGAAAAAAGATAGTGAATACTTACTTAAAAACCACGACATCAACGGCGACGGTCAAATAGACATGCATGAATGGGAAAAGGTCCGAGACGCTGCACTGCGCACGGTGATGGAAAAACATCAGGAAATGAAAACAGCCCCGGCTGTTAATATGCTCTCCAGGACCCATGATCGGCGACGCCCATTCATCCTCTCGTCTGTCCCACAGGAGGGCCTGATCAAACGTTACCGGCTATTCAGTTACGGTCTAATCAGTCTATTTTTTATATGTGGTACATTTGTCACCTGGCTAATCAACCTCAGGCTGAGTACCTGAAAATGAGATAAACAATGATTCAACAAAAAAACCTCCCTTATTTTTCAAAAATTGATCAGTCCGGCATTAATGCCCAGCTTGATGACATACTGGCTTCCAGCCGTGATGAAATTAAACGTCTACTGGATGAAGGTCGCCAATACACCTGGGACGAATTGATAGTGCCACTTGAGGAAATGGATGACAGGCTGAATAAATTCTGGTCGCCCATAAGGCATTTAAAATCCGTTGCGGATAATGATGTCCTGCGTAAGGCCTATAATGAATGTCTGCAAAAAATTACTGAATACTATACTGACTTGATGCAGGATGAACGGCTGTATCAAGCATATGAAATGATACGTAACAGTAATGAATATAAAGACCTGGGACATGCCAGACAGAAAGTAATAGACGACCATTTACGAGACTTCAGGTTATCAGGAGTCGGTCTGGAACAGGAAAAAAAAACTGAATATAAAAAAATTGTTCAGGACTTAACCAGAACGGAGTCCTCATTTGAAGAAAATGTACTGGATGCCACCCAGGCCTGGAGCAAAACCATTACTGACGAGGCGCAGCTACAGGGCCTACCTGATACGGCACTACAACTTGCCAAAAAACATGCCGAAGACAGTGAGGTTGATGGCTGGGTAGTCACCCTGGACTTCCCCTCCTATTATCCGGTAATGCAATATGCAGATAACGCGGATCTCAGGCATGAAGTCTATGAAGCCTATGTGACCCGCGCCTCAAGCCTGGGACCAGGAAACCATGATTTCGATAACTCAAAAAATATGAGTGAGATTCTTGGCCTGCGCAAACAAAAGGCACAGCTGCTTGGTTTTAATACTTATGCGGAATACTCTCTGGCCAGAAAAATGGCAAAGACACCGCAGAAGGTCCTTTCCTTTCTTGATGAATTAAGCAGTCATTCTGTTTCAGTCGCAAAGGATGAATATTCAGAACTTGAAAACTTTGCCCGTGAGCACTATCAACACCAAAAACTTGAACCCTGGGACATCGCGTATTTTTCAGAGAAATTAAAACACCATAAATTTGATTTTACCCAGGAGGACGTTCGACCGTATTTTCCGGTTGACGCAGTGTTAAGCGGTTTATTTACCATCGTCAATAAACTATATGGCCTTGAAATTCAACAGTTACCAGACATCGACGTGTGGCATCCTGATGTGCATTTTTATGCCATTGTCGACGCTAATGGGAATCCGCGCGGCGGCTTTTATCTTGATCTGTTTGCCCGCAAGAGCAAACGGGGCGGTGCCTGGATGGATGAATGCATCATCAGAAAAAACCTGTCCGGCGACCTGCAGTTACCTGCGGCCTATTTAAGCTGTAACTTTTCACCACCGGTAAACAATAAACCGTCTCTATTGACGCACGATGAAGTCACGACCCTGTTTCACGAGTTTGGTCATGGACTTCATCATATGCTGACCTTAATAGACTACCCGCCTGTGGCCGGCATAAATGGTGTGCCCTGGGACGCTGTAGAATTACCCAGTCAGTTTATGGAAAACTGGTGTTGGGAACGTGAATCGCTGGACCTCATTGGCAGCCATTATGAAACCGGTGACCCAATACCTGATGATTTATTTAATAAAATGCTGGAGGCAAAAAACTTTCAAAGTGCCATGCAAATGGTCAGACAACTGGAATTTGCCATTTTTGATTTCAGGCTGCATTTTCAGGACTCAGATTATTCGTCCGAATCAATACAACAGCTGCTGGATGAAGTCAGACGCGAAACCGCAGTCATCATTCCGCCCAAATACAACCGTTTCCAGAACAGCTTTACCCATATCTTTTCCGGCGGATATGCCGCCGGTTATTACAGTTACAAATGGGCGGAAGTATTATCTGCTGATGCCTTTTCCAAGTTTGAAGAAAATGGTATTTTTGATCATGAAACTGGCCAGCAATTTTTAAATACTATACTGGAGCAGGGCGGCTCCCGGGATGCATATGAACTGTTTGTTGAATTTCGTGGCAGACAACCCAGCATCACGCCTTTACTCAGGCATGCTGGTATTGAGTCACAACCCCAGAATAATTAATGACTAAACTCCTGACAATTAGTTTACTGCTACTGTTCAGTGTCACACTTTCGGCACAGGCACAAACCAGTCAAAGCCAGACGGTATATGTGACCGATCAAATTCAGGTGGGGTTGCATACGGAAAAAACTCTGCAAAGTCCCATTATCAAACTCATCCCTTCTGGCGCCGAGCTGGAACTGGTTAAGCAGGAAACGGATCTATCTTATGTCAGGGACAGTTCAGGGGCCGGCGGCTGGGTGGACAGCAGTTATATTTCCCAATTCAGCTCCGCCGATCCAAAGGTACAGGAAGCAGAAGACAGAATTCGCAGCCTGGAGACATCATTAAATAACGCACGGCTGGGACAGACGTCTGAAGAAATTGAAAATCTGATGCAGCAGCTAGATGAACAATCATCACGAATTGAACAGTTAATCAGTGAGAACCAATCACTCAATCAACAGATCAACGCCAGTAATTCTGATTCCCTGTATGAGAAGATAGAACAATTATCAGAAGAAAACAGCCAGCTGGAAAGCCAGCTGGCAAATATACTGGAAACCGCCGCACAGCCTGCAGACAATCAATCATCTCAGCCAGATGATGGCTTATTGACAGTAAAAAACATATTGATTCTTTCTGGCGTAATATTGCTGGTGGGTATCGGTTTGGGGATATATCTAATGGATTTCGCCAACCGTAAACGTCATGGTGGTTTCAGAATCTAGTTTTTTTTAAGAGAAGTTAAATGTTTAAGATTGCATCCTGGAATGTTAATTCCCTGCGAGTACGACTGCCCCATGTGCTGGATTGGCTGAGCACAGCCCAGCCTGATGTGCTGGCATTACAGGAAACCAAGGTTACAGATGAAGATTTTCCCATCATGGATTTACAGGAGGTGGGGTATCATGCCGTTTTCTCAGGTCAGAAGACCTACAATGGTGTGGCAACAATCAGCAAAATGCCATCATCCATTATCTCCACCGAACTTCCAGGTCTAGAAGATCCGCAAAAAAGGGTCCTGGCCAGTCTCCATGATGATATCCTGGTGCTAAACCTTTACGTACCCAATGGCAATGCAGTAGGAACTGAAAAATACGAATATAAACTGGACTGGTTGGCACACCTCATCGATTACACCCGAAGCCTCATTGGCGATCATCCCAAATGTGTACTGCTGGGAGACTTTAATATCGCCCCGGCGGATGAAGATGTGCATGATCCTGCCGAATGGGAGGGCAAGGTACTGTGCAGTGAACAGGAAAGGGCGGCCTTTGAAGACCTCATAAAGACCGGACTGACTGATTGTTTCCGTCTATTTTCAGGCCATACCGTAACCTATTCCTGGTGGGACTACCGTGCAGCGGCCTTCAGGCGTAACCGTGGGCTAAGAATTGACCATATTCTGGCCAGCCAGGAATTGTCTGCACAATGTCACAAATGCTGGATTGATATTGACCCCAGGAGACTGGAGCGGCCCTCCGATCACACCCCGGTGGTTGCGGAATTTACCTGAAAAAGTCGTTAAATAGCCTGTAATACCGCATAGGACCGTTGCATATACTGCATTTATCCAATAAACTGCCCGCCCCTAAAGAGCTGTTAATGCCAGAGTAATTAAAAATGAAAGCAGAAATACATCCTGAATATCAAGACATCAAGGTCACATGCAGTTGCGGAAATACCTTTGAGACAAAGTCTACCTATGAAGAAAAGGACATGCATATTGAAGTATGCTCAGAATGCCACCCTTTTTATACTGGTAAGCAGAAAATCCTCGATTCTGCCGGTAGAGTTGACAAATTTAGACGTAAATACGGCCAGTCGTAAAACCCTAATCAATCCCGGCCATTCTTACAGCTGGAGAAAAAAACGCCTGTTTAAGGCGTTTTTTTTGCCCCTAGCCTGTGTGACAGTAGCTGACCCCTGATTTAGCCCCTGTCACCTGAAAACGCCCCATCCAATAGATCACTGGCAAAATTATTAGTAAGTGTTTACTAAGTATTTTATGGAACCATTCATCTGGAAATTTCATCTCAATTAAAAATGGGTGTAATTTGTTTATTACAGAATGCGAAGCAGTTACTCAAAATCGCTAATGGATATGGCAAAATAAGCCGGGACTTGATAATCGCAGATCTCTGACAAGAAACACAGGACTCAATTCACGATAATGTTATTTACCAGTGCAAAATTAATTAATATGGAAAACAGAACATGAGAATTTTTAAACTACTTTTACTCCTTCAACTGGTTTTCATTTACGGATGCGCCACCAATCCGGCCACGGGGGAATCCGATTTCATGACGATGTCAGAGCAGGAAGAGCTGGAAATCGGTAAGCAGGCCCATCAGCAGATCTTGCAGCAATACAGTGTCTACAACGACCTGGAATTACAAAATTACGTCCAGTACGTGGGGAATAAAGTTGCCAAAAACGGCCACCGGCCTGAGCTGGATTATACGTTTACCGTGCTTGATAGCCCCGAGGTCAATGCCTTTGCCCTGCCCGGGGGTTATATTTACATTACCCGCGGACTGATGGCCTATTTAAATACCGAGGCTGAACTGGCCGCGGTACTGGGTCACGAAGTCGGCCACGTTACCGCACGCCATGCTGCCAGACAACAATCTGCATCCCAACTGACTGGCCTGGGCGCGGCCATTGGTACCATTATTGGAGAGGCCTTTATACCCGGCATTAGTTCCGTCGGCGGTCAACAACTGGTGGGCATTGCTGGAACGGCATTGCTGAGAGGCTATGGGCGGGACCACGAACTGGAAGCAGATCGTCTGGGGGCTGAATACCTGGCCAAGAGTGGATACAACCCTGACGCCATGCTAGAGGTAATCGGTGTATTAAAAAACCAGGAACTGTTTGAACTGCGCCTGGCCCGCGCAGAGGGCCGACAGCCGCGTGTTTATCACGGTGTCTTTTCCACCCATCCCTCCAGCGATACCCGGCTTCAGGAAGTGGTGGGTTATGCACACAACATCAGAGAATCAGCCTCGGGATCGACCTTTGTTGGCAAGACCGAGTATCTACAGCGGGTAGATGGCATGGTTTACGGCGAAAGCACTGACAACGGGCTGGTCAGAGGCAGGGACTTTTATCATGGCAATATGGGCTTTTCCATGCGCTTTCCTGATCGCTGGCCAATACAGAATCTCCCGGACAGGCTGGTGGCACAGGCGCCGGGCGGCCTGGCCATGGTCCAGGTGATGGTCCAGCCGGCCGACCCAAGACTCTCCCCAGGGGACTACATGAACCAACGCATGGGTATTGATACCAGCAATAGAAATGGTCAGGCGTTGACTATTAATGGGCTGCCGGCCTATACCACCACGGCCGTTCTGGATACCAACTCGGGCAGGCGGTTAGCAAGGGTGTCTGTTATCTATCTGGGAAACATGGCCTTCATCATTGCCGGGCATACCCGTGATGCCAATGGACTGAGCCGATATGACAACCCATTTCTGGCTACAACCCGAAGCTTCAGGCCGCTGTCTAACCAGGAAAGGCAGGTCGCAAACCTCACCAATAGAATAAAGCTGGTTCGCGCCCGTGACGGCGAGGACTTCGATACGCTGGCGTCAACGTCACCCCTGGACAAATTTCCAGAAGAGCAATTAAGGCTGATAAACGCACAATATCCTTCTGGCAGTATTGAAAGCGGCGAGCTATTTAAGATCATTCAATCCAACTAGGCGACCAACAGGTTTTTTCCGTCCTGGGGCATCTAAAATGGGGGGTAAATTCACCCCCTGAAAGCTCTGCAGTTAGCTGCAAACTTTAATGTTGTTTCTAACCATAAATCCTTAACTAATTGCAGCCATTGAATTTCAGAATTTATCCACAATTTCTGTGGATATCTCTGTGGAAGATTTGCGAACATGTGCCCAAGAAGGGCTTGTTTACTGGCTTTGTGACAAAATTGTTAAATTTTATACAACATTTATATTTAGCATATATTTCAATAAGTTATACCATTTTTCAAGCGTTTCAGAGGCATTTCCTAAAGTATGAATATGACAATCTCCTGCCGTCGGGAATTTCTGTGCATAAAAGCCACACTTTTTGCCCTCCAGGGAACCTTTTATTCACCCTAAAGTCTTAAACAATACCCCAAGATATCCTGATTTCACCCAGAAATCAGGACACGCCCGAAATCCCCAATCGGGCATATTTGGCCCCGGCCCAGCAGTCTTCCCCTATTATTGGCCGGGGCCACGTTTTTTTAGGCCGCGAGCCAGGTATTTAATTTTAAAATGGCGTCCTCAAGGCCAGTCTTTTTCAACACAGAAAATAATTGTGCTGTGGCATTGTATTCATCACCTAATTGCTTTTTTATGTCCTCAAAGGCCTTCTTTTGCTGGTTATAAGGCAACTTGTCTGATTTATTAATGACCAGATGCACTGGCAGATCGGCATGTTTGCACCAGCCCAACATCTCCAGATCGTCCGCCTTTAATAATCGCCTGATGTCTACAATTAATATAATCCCGCAGAGAGATGTCCGTTCCACGAAATAATCATTAATCAACTGGCCCCATTGTCTCTTCATTGCGGCATCAACCCTGGCAAACCCATAACCCGGCAAATCAACCAGACGAACGGCTTCGTTGACAGTAAAAAAGTTTATCAAACGGGTTCGCCCAGGCGTTTTACTGGTCTTTGCCAAGTGCTTATTTTCTGTCAGACAATTGATAACACTTGATTTTCCAACGTTGGATCTGCCAATAAACGCAACTTCCCGGCCAGTATCTGCTGGAAATTGTGATATTTTTGAAGCGCTGGTAAGGAACTGACTGCCGCGGTACGGATTATTAGACATTATCTCGGGTCAACAAGGCTTATATAAAATTATGATTTCTTTATCAGAAACATCCAAATTTTCTGTCATTTTAGGTAAAATGCACATAATAAAAACAACAAGATATCAAAAGACTCTGATAATCCAAATAATTATATAAAAGGATATATAAGACATGAGAAACAAGGTCGTGTTTTTAAGCTGCATCATTTCTATGTTCTACGTAACTACAACGATGGCACAGGGAGATCCTGATGCCGGTGCGCAAAAAGTACAAAGCTGTGGTATTTGCCATGGGGCTGATGGAAACAGCATGAACCCCATGTGGCCGAAACTCGCGGGACAGCACCCCCAATATACCGTCAAGCAACTAAAAAACTTTAAATCGGGCGACCGCTCAAACCCACAAATGTCGCCAATGGCGGCTGCGCTATCAGATCAGGACATGATGGATATCGCGGCATATTATGGCTCACAGACAGCATCACAAGCACAGCTGCCAGCGGCCATGGAAGATAGTGAAATAGAACTGGGTGAAAGAATTTACCGGGCGGGCGACGCCACAAAAAATCTCGCCTCCTGCATGGCCTGTCACGGCCCCAGCGGCCTGGGTAATGGTGCAGCCGCTTATCCAGCGCTTGCCAGTCAACACGCAGACTATACGGCGGCACAATTACAGGCATTTAAAAATGCATCCCGCGACAACGACGCAAGTTCCGCCATGCGCGATGTTGCTATGAAAATGTCAGATGAGGAAATTAAGGCAGTTTCCCGATATTTACAGGGATTAAATTAACCTGCAGGCATTGAACATCATTTAATTCACCAGATTCAGGGAACCGGTGTAGTGTTTTCTGCATCATATATTTCAAATACTGTTAACCGGACAACTGCAACACAGGGGTAAATTATGTATAAAAAAATAATAAGGTCAGCGTTAATACTTGCATGTGTATTTTATGGCAGCAGCATTGCCGCTCAAGACTCCATAGAAGGAAAATATGCGGAAATTACCCCCCCGCAACCAACGCAGACCGGAGATAAGATAGAGGTCCTGGAGGTATTCTGGTACGGATGCCCTCACTGTTATAGTTTTGAACCCCATATTGAAGCCTGGCTGAAAGACTTGCCAGACGACGTTGAATTCATCCGTGTCCCTGGCGTATTGAACCGCGGCTGGATACCTCACGCCAAGGCCTATTATGTTGCTGAAAAACTCGGTATCGTCGACAAAATTCATCGCCCCTTATTTGATGCTATACATAAAGAGAAAAGAAGATTATTTACCGAAGAAGAACTGATGGATTTTTTTGTTGAGCACGGTGTATCGGCGGGTGATTTCGAGCGAGTGATCACTTCCAAGGAGCTGGATACCAAAATACGCCAGGCCTACTTTCTTGCCCGAGACTATAAACTGACCGGCGTGCCGTCTGTTGTGGTCAATGGCAAGTACCTGATATCCGCCAGCCATATCCGCACGTTCGAAGAAATGATCCAGGTCACCAATGCCTTGATTGAAAAAGAACGCAACTGATCCTTCTGATCGCAGGGCAATTACTCTTACATTAAGTCGTCATCCATTTGAGGGGAGACGGCTTGATACCTCTCCATAATCTGCCGGACTGGATAGCTATCTAATACCCGGGAAGTGTATTGGCAAAATCAAACATTTTGAACAGGCCTCTATCAGGTTACTGACAAACTGCTTTCAAGCCTTCAGGCAGGACCCGTTGACCATGAAAACCTTAAGTAAGGTTTATTTTTGTACCTCAAACGCAAGCAGTACATTGCCGGGTATAATGGCGCCATGATGGGAATAGCCGGAATTGACGTACACCACACCATCAACAACCGTAACAC
Source organism: Candidatus Eutrophobius brisbanensis (assembly GCA_038131795.1). Lineage (GTDB taxonomy): Bacteria > Pseudomonadota > Gammaproteobacteria > Eutrophobiales > Eutrophobiaceae > Eutrophobius > Eutrophobius brisbanensis. The sequence goes on from JAYPQE010000003.1 coordinate 1,992,060, forward strand.
CCGCGTTACTCATGGAACCACCGTTTGCCCTGACACCATTGACGGTTTCGAACTCCTTCGCGGTGTCATATTGCCACAAGGTGCTTCCATCTTGCGTTGATAATGCCCTGATCCTGCCGTCCATAGTCAAGGCAAAGACCACCCCCGGGACTACTGTTAACGCTGCGGCATGTGACGGTTTACACTTTTCCCTTCCATCACAAGGCAGCGCAGGTACAGACCAGACAGTTTCACCGGTTACCCTGTCGATGGCACTCACACCTCCAGTAGATTCTGGTTCAGAGGTATTAAAATAGTTATTTCCTGCATAGACCTTTTCGTTGTCCACTGCCAGCCCCCACATGATCCCGCCACTGGTGGCTCCTTTTCCCGTTGATTCAGTCCAGAGGATATTGCCATCATCATCGGGATCAAAGGCGTAAACCAGACCAAGCTTGTTGCCGGCATAAAGGATGTCTCTACCATTAACATCAACTAAAACGGGTGAATTTCCAAAATCCGTATCGGGCGCATCAACATCAGGGCAGATGTACGGATTTTCTCCCATGGCCCGGCAACTGGAGTTCCAAATATCATCGGCTGCGACCTGCTTTACCCAACGGACTTCGCCAGTATCAATATCAAAAGCAATAACCGCATCGGAGGTACTGGTGGCTGGAATTGAGTAATTATTTCCGGTCCCTACATAGAGTAGATTGCGCTCTATATCCACAGTAGGGGCGTTCCAGATTGGGTCCCCGGAAGGCCCCCATAATTGCGTGCCTGTATCTGATCTACCAATGGGTTTGGCCTCTTCAGAGATCGTGTACGTCTTCCACAACACCTCACCATTGTCGGCATCAATTGCAAGCAAGCTGCCGCGGAACTGGCAACAGGGATAGCCGGGGTTTTTCACCTGCGACTCTTCACGGGATGAAACCGGCACAAACAATCTGCCATTAAATAATGCTGGCGCACCGGTCACCACCGCCCTTGGGTGATCGTCCACTTTTGTTTTCCAGATGACTGCCCCTGTTTCAGCATCTACAGCATAGGCATTCCCGGACTGGTCACCAAAAAAGGCCTGTAGTTTCCCATTGTCCCCAATCTTTCCTAAACTGATAGCACTGCGAACGCCGCCATCCACCTCAATTCGCCAGTGTACACAGCCAGTATCAGCATCTAATGCAAAGACATCTCCCACCGCATTCCCTACGTATAAACGACCATTGACCACCACCGGCTGGGTGCCTCCGGAAGTGGCCCTGGGGTAACCAAAGGCCCACTTTAATTTGAGGCCAGTGACATTCTGCGGAGTGATTCCAGCAGTAGTTGAATCAACAAATCGAGCGTTTTGCAGGGTGTTTCCCCAACCGTTCCAGGCGGGGCCTGATATAGTGTGCTGTAACCCGCCCATACGCCCGTCACAATACGCCGACTGTGGAATCGGCTCTGGCAGGACACTACCAAAAGGTTTGCCTGACAGGTATTCGGCGAGGACATATCGTTGGGCTCGGGTCCGCTCACGCGCCTGAGACTGCATCACACCATTATCCATGACGTCCAGTATATGCTCTGGCGACATTTGTCTTAACACGCCAGGCTCTGGCCCGAGGGCCTGGTTCCCGCCTGACGCCGTATGGCAGATGGCGCAATAAGTTTCAAATAAGGTTTCGCCATCCTGTTGTGCATGAGCATTAAAAGAAATCATCACAAGGATGAGTGTGAATGACCACAATGGACGTGTGTAATATTTCATGCGCAACCCCTGTCGTTTTTCAATTTACAGGGGTTAGTGTAAATTATTTTTATCCTGGCAACACCCTCGACTAATCTATATTACCAATGACGGCATGGCCTTCTGACCGCCATCGCAACATTCCGCCGGACAAACTCGCGACGTGCTCAAGCCCATGTTTTTTTAATATTATTGTTGCCTGCGCAGACCTTCCACCTCCCCGACAGACAGTCACAATCGGCCGGGTTTGATCCAGCTCTGACAGGCGTGCCGACAGCTCATCCAGGGGAATCAGGCTGGCATTCGGGATATGCCCCAACGGGCCCCGATATTCATTCTCACTTCTAACATCAATGATCTGAATTGCATCTGCGGACTCTTCCAGTGACTGTGGATTTATTTCCCAGATACCAGCAAAGGTATAATTTAACTCTGCCCAGTTTTGCTCATCTTCCTGATTTACATTGTCATCTGGTTTGCCCGACTTCAGGTTTGCCGGCAAGGCTATGTCAATTTGATTGGGGTGGGGCAGATTTAAATTATACATAAACCCCTCAAAATCATTTTCATCGAGCTTGCCTCCCAGCCTTGGATTGTAGGCCTTTTCCTCTTTTACGCTTGTCACAGTTAATCCGCGATAATCATGAGCCGGATAAAGGAGAGTATCATCAGGCAGGGTAAATATTTGTGTATGCACAGATTGATACATGTTTCTGGCCTTGCCTTGCTGAAAATCAGTACGGCCGCAACCACGAATCAACAGACAATCACCAGTAAAGGCCATTGATTCATTGTCTAAAACGTAGGTAATACAACCGTCAGTATGGCCCGGCGTTTCCCTTACGCTAATAAAGCGTGTACCAAAATTGACCTTATCACCATGAGTTAAATGCATATCTGCATTGTCCACCCCGGCATTTGCCGAAATACCTATATTCGCTCCGGTACGCATCTTTAGTAACCACGCACTGGTAATATGATCGGCATGACAATGGGTATCAAGGACATGGACCAACGTCAATCCAAGCTCATTTAATAAGGCCACATCGCGCCTTACCTGTTCAAACACGGGGTCGATCAAAATGGCTTCACCACTTTCCCCATCTGCAAGCAGATACGTATAGGTAGAGGATTTTGAATCAAATAATTGTCGAAATATCAGCATATTCAGACTCTCTTGTTCTGGTTTTCCAGTTTAAACATCAAACATTATGTTGAGCATCAATTCTATATATTGGGTCAGGCCGTTTATTTTTCCAGATTATAACTTAACTTAACAGTGAGGATGGGGCCAAACATTGATATAAATCAATGTGTTCGGGCGGGCCACATATGCAATAGCAGAGGGGTAATCATTGAGTTTATTTCCCTGGGTTCACTTTTTTCAGGCCAGCTTCGCTCAGCTGTTCAAATTCGTTCCAGACGACAGTCAGTAAACTAATGTTCTGCATCAAACACCAGACCCTCCAAATACAAAAAGACCCCTGCGGGGCCATTTGTATTTGGCGCGCCCGGCGAGATTCGAACTCACGACCTTTGGCTTCGGAAACCAACACTCTATCCAACTGAGCTACGGGCGCATTATGGTAAACATAACATCTGCTTATATTATGAAATCAGACAAAATTCATAGTATTATTATATGCGAGTGTATTCTAGATTAATTAATAAATTTTACATCGTCATTATTTAAAGTGTAATTTTTACATTGTTAAACAATATTCAAACAGGGGTATTTCCATGAGTAATGACAACAACTATTTCATGCAGAATTTAATCATCATCAGCGCTACGATATTGAGTCTGGCCTGTCTTGTTATACTCATCACCATAGCCGTCAGCGGTAGCGACCAGGCCCTGTCTGAAGACCAGATTGCCTCACTGACCACACAGACGCAGCCTGCAGGCAGCATTCGATACCAGGCCAGCGAACAACAGCAACCTGCTGCAGTGACAACCCCTGTTGTCAATCAGGCTATTGAAGAGCCAGAGATAAATCCAGGCCAGCAGATCTATGATACTGTCTGCACCAACTGTCACAGCACCGGACTGCCCAATGTACCACAATTAGGTAATGCAGCTGACTGGGAGGCCCGTATCGCCCAGGGCGAAATGATCTTTGAAAACGCTATCAATGGATATACCGGCAGCTCAGGAATGATGATGCCGCCTAAAGGCGGCAACCCGGCCTTGAGTGACGAGGAAGTAAGGGCTGCCGTCGACTACATTATCGAAAGCAGCCAATAAGTCATTTATTGTTTTAAAGCCTTTTCGTACGACTCGTCGGAAATAGCGGACCAATTGGCATAGTTCTCACGGAATGCCTTGTAGTGCTCATAGACCCGTTTGAATTCGGGATCGGCGGCGGCTTCTTCCTCCATAACTTCGTCAGCAATGCGTTTTAACTCCGCCAGTACTTCAGGCGGAAACTCCAGAATTTCAACATTTTGCATGGCCCTTAAGTCCTGCAGATGCTGTGCATTGTGAAACTCCATATTGGTATACATCCAACGGCTGGTTGACTGTGCGGCATTATTCACAATGGCCTTGAGGTCATCCGGCAACTGTGACCAGGCATTACTGTTAATAACCAGCTCCAATTCTGTCCCCGGCTCATGCCAGCCCGGGTAATAATAATAATTTGCAGCACGATTTAAACCCAATCTGACATCATGATAAGGGCCCACCCACTCTGTGGCATCCAGGACGCCTCTTTCCAGAGCAGTATAAATTTCGCTGGCAGACATCAGTACCGGGTTGCCGCCGGCCTTGTTTAATACTTTCCCCCCCAGTCCCGGCATACGCATCCTCAGACCACTTAAATCATCAACAGAATTCAACCTCTTGTTGAACCAGCCGCCCGCCTGCACACCGGTATTACCCATAGGTATTGGAACAACATTAAAAGGCTCATACAATTCACGCCAAATCTCCAGGCCTCCGCCAAAATAAATCCAGGTTTCAACGCCCTTCGCTGTCATGCCAAAAGGAACGGCAGAAAAGAATTGTGCGGCAGGGACCTTTCCAGACCAGTAATAGGATGCACCATGACCAACTTCTATAGTGCCTTGAGATACGGCATCAAAACTTTGCAGGGCAGGGACCAGCTCACCACCGGCATACACCTGAATATTGAGCCTGCCATCACTCATTTCCTTTACCTGTTCAGCAAACCTGTCTGCGCCTTCCTGAAAGACCGGGAAGTTTGCAGGCCAGGTAGTCACCATCTTCCAGTTAAATGTCTGCTGCGATGCCGTATTGTCAGAAGTTGTATCCTGGTTTGATGTTCCCCCGCTACAGGCTACAATAAATAAACTGATAAATAAGATATATATCCAGCGTATCACTTTCATTCCCGACTGCTCCTCCAAATACTATTTAAAATTTGATCCACCATTATGCGTGTGCTTGCAAGTTGGCATATGCTAACACCAACCATTTATTCCCGGACCCTTCAAAATTGACCTGGACCCTTGCATTACTGCCTTTTCCTTCCAGGTTTAAAATCACGCCTTCCCCGAATTTGGAATGAATAACACGTTGGCCCAAATTAAAGCCGCTATCATTTTGGGTTGCGTTGTTCAGCGATTCCATGGCTGACTGTGTGCTTATGTTACTCCCTAATCTTACCTCGTTCAGCACCTCTTTGGGTAATTCTGTCAGAAACCTCGATGGTTGGGGATAATATTCACTGCCATGCATTCTCCGGTGTTGGGTATAGGTACAGGTCAATTTTGCCCGCGCACGGGTAATACCCACATAGCAAAGGCGTCTTTCTTCCTCAAGCTGAACAATATCACTTGTACTTCTCTGATGGGGAAACAGGCCTTCTTCCATGCCCGCCAGATAGACATGATTAAATTCCAGGCCCTTGGCTGAGTGCAGAGTCATTAGGCTCACATAGTCTGTATGGGTCTGGGCCTGGTTTTCACCTGATTCCAGTGCCGCATGTACCAGAAAGGCTGCCAATGGATCCATCTCCTGATATTCTTCTTTATCCGGGTCAAATTCTGACGCTGCCGAGACCAATTCCTCCAGGTTTTCGATCCGCGCCAGGCCTTTCTCACCTTTTTCCTTTCGATAATGCTCAATCAGGCCACTATTTCTGATGACTACATCCATTGCCTCGCCAAGCTCCAATGCCCTTATGTCTTTACCTGTATTTATTATGAGCTCCATAAAGCGTTGTAAGGCATTCAGGGCGCGCTCAGACAGGGACTTATCATTGATAATTCCAACGGCCGCGCGCCACAGAGAGATATCCTCCTGTTTGGCTCGGTGGCGCAGCTCTTCAATGGTCCGCTGGCCTATTCCCCGGGTAGGCGTATTGACGATCCTCTCAAATGAGGCATCGTCATCATAAAAAACCGCAAGGCGCATATAAGCCAGGGCATCTTTGATTTCGGCCCGCTCATAAAATCGCATCCCTCCAAATACCCGGTAGGGTATAGCGGACTGCATAAGCTGTTCTTCCAGCACACGGGATTGGGCGCCAACACGGTACAAAATGGCATGATGAGAATAACTATCACCGCGTATTTTCTCCGAGGCGATTCTGTCAGAGATAAACCGCGCCTCATCATGCTCATTAAACGCCGCATAGAGATCAATATCCTCGCCTTTATCATCATCGGTCCAGAGCTCCTTGCCTAGCCGAGTTGAATTATTTGCAATCAAACTATTTGCCGCATTGAGAATGTTGGCTGTAGAACGGTAATTCTGTTCCAACCTGATTAACGTGCTGCCTGAAAAGTCTTTTTGGAAATGCTGCATATTTTCCATTTGTGCGCCCCGCCAGCTGTAAATTGACTGGTCATCATCTCCAACCGCAAAAACGGCACCGGTATCACCAGCTAACAGCCGCAACCACGCATATTGCAGTGCATTGGTATCCTGGAATTCATCCACCAAAATATGCCTGAAACGCTGACGATATATCCCCAGGACTCTGTCCTGTTCTCTAAACAGTTCATGGGCCCTTAATAGCAACTCGGTAAAATCAACCAGACCCTGCCGATCACACAGTTCCTGATAGGACTGATACACTTTTACTAATAACTGTTGTTCTGGATCACCGTGTGTATCGATATGCTGTGGCCTTAGACCTTCTTCTTTCTGGGAGTTTATAAACCACTGTATCTCTCGTGGAGAGTACTGGCCTTCGCTAAGCTCCATGGCGCGTAATACCCTTTTTATGATTCGCAGCTGATCGTCCGTATCCAGAATCTGAAAGTTTTCCGGCAAACCGGCTTCCTGCCAGTGGCTACGCAACAGCCGATGGGCGATGCCATGAAATGTACCTACCCACATCCCCCCGGCAGGCCGGTTTAGCAAGACTTCGATGCGACTTCGCATTTCTGCCGCTGCTTTATTTGTGAAGGTAACTGCCAGAATGCCATAGGGACTCACTTGGTTAGTTTGTATATACCAGGCAATACGATGTACCAGGACTCTTGTCTTGCCGCTACCAGCGCCTGCCAAGACCAGGATATTTCCAGTCGGCGAGGCAACGGCTTCACGTTGAACGTCATTTAAACTATCTAATACACTCGATACATCCATCTATACATTCTAACCTCGTTATCAGTGTTAGAATAGAAGGCCGAGTTAAAAATGGAACACGACGTGAAAAGCACAGATTTTGAAACCACAATTCATAATGCGATTGAATATGCCAAAAGCAAGGGTGCGACTGCTGCAGAGGCAAATATCGGCTCAGGAACCGGCTTTGCAGCCACGGCAAGACTGGGTGAGGCAGAAACCATAGAACATCAGAATGATAAAGGCTTAAGCGTCACGATCTATGTTGGCACAAAAAAAGGCAGTGCCAGCACTTCTGACTTTTCCCAAAAAGCACTGGAAGAAACTATCGACGCTGCCTATGCAATTGCAAATAACTCCAGTGAAGATGAATTTGCTGGACTCATAGACCCTGTATATCTGGCAACGGAGATCCCCGATCTTGAGCTTGCCAATAACTGGGACATCACAACCGAATCAGCCATTGAAATGGCCATTGAATGCGAAACGATCGCCAGAGAATATGATAACAGGATCGCTAATTCCGAGGGGGCTACGGTACAAACGTATTACGGCCAACACCATTACGGTAATAGCCATGGTTTTATCGGCGGCTGGGACTGGACCACACACTCCATCGATTGTAGCGTCATAGCACAAGCAAACGGAGAAATGCAAAGGGACGGCTGGTATACACGCAGCCGCTACCAGGCGGGACTGGAAGATAGTAGAGAAGTAGCAAGAAAGGCTGCCAGTAGAGCGCTTGCCCGCCTCGGCTCACGCAAGATTCCTACCCAGTCTGTGCCCGTAATATTTGAGTCGCAAATTGCTTCCAGCCTGATAGGCTCTCTGGTTAATGGGATATCTGGAAGCGCACAGTATCGAAAATCCACATTTCTACTGGACAAGATCGGGGACAAACTATTCCCTGACTACATCAATATCTCTGAGCAACCGCATATTAAAAAAGCCATTGGCAGCACACCGTTTGATAATGATGGCATGGCAACCAAAGACAGGTTAATCATCCAGGACGGTGTATTACAAGGGTATATACTTAGTGCCTATTCAGCCAGAAAACTTGACATGAAACCCACCGGCAACGCAGGTGGTGTGCACAACCTTATTATTGATCCCGGGACAGATGACCTTAATGCCATGGTTCAGGCCATGGGCAGGGGATTGCTGGTTACTGAGCTGATTGGATTTGGTGTAAACCAGGTGACGGGAGACTACTCTCGCGGTGCAGCGGGATTCTGGGTAGAAAAAGGCGAAATTCAATATCCTGTTGAAGAAATCACCATTGCCGGCAACCTGGCTGAAATGTTCAGGCAAATTGTGGCAACCGGCAAGGATATAGATACCCGTGGAAATATTCAGTCCGGCTCAATCTGGATTGAAAATATGACTGTTGCAGGCAATTAAACATAATAGAGAGGGTCATTCTCTGTAGAATAATCACAAATATGCAGGTAGGATCCTGCCTAAAACGCGACCAATCACATGAACCTGGCCGAGCAAAATATACCGAAAAAACCTGTGAAAACCAGTATTTCTGAGGTAATCGCAACAGCCAATCAGATTATCCTCGGTAAGGAAGAGGTCATTCGCCTCGCGCTGGTCTGTATGGTTGCCAGGGGGCATTTACTCATTGAAGACACGCCTGGCGTGGGGAAAACCACCCTGGCACATGTTTTGGCAAAGACGCTGGGACTGAGTTATCAACGCATTCAATTTACCAGTGACATGCTTCCCGCCGATATTCTTGGTGTTTCCGTATTTGACAGGCAATCCGGAAAATTTGAGTTTCATCCGGGCCCCATCTTCTCGCAGTTTATACTTGCCGATGAAGTTAATCGTGCTACCCCCAGGGCACAGAGCGCCTTGCTGGAGGCGATGGAAGAAAATCAAATCACCCTGGAGGGCGAAACCCGCCGGTTACCAGAACCTTTTTTTGTGATTGCCACCCAAAACCCGTCTAATCAGATCGGCACATTTCCGTTACCCGAATCTCAGCTGGACAGGTTTATGATGAGGTTGCACCTGGGCTACCCGGACAATCATGCCGAACGCGAATTACTGAAAGGCAGAGACAGGCGGGAAATGCTAACTGAAATACAGGCTGTCATTTCACCTGATCAACTGATCGTTTTACAAAATCAAACACCAGGAGTAACAGTATCTGACGCGATACTGGATTACTTACAGGATATACTGGAGTACAGCAGGGTTTCCCCGGATTTTAATGGGGGCTTATCACCGCGCGCGGGCCTTGCGGTGTTGCGATGTTCACAGGCCTGGGCATTATTGGACAATCGATCCCATGTCATTCCTGAAGACATACAGTCGGTTTTACCCAGCGTTGTCACTCACCGACTACACCCGACAAACGAAAAATATAGCCATTCACCTGACATGGTGTCAGATCTCTTAATCAAGCACGTACCGATCCCCTGATTCCTGAAAAACTGGGAGCAGCCGGAATGTCTGACTCAATCATCCTGGAACAAAACTCTGCCAACGCGCAAACTAATCAGGCGGCCAGCAGAAAGCGCCTGTATATATTTCCTACCCGACATGGACTGGTCTTTGCACTGATGTTGATGGTCATGTTGATGGGGTCGGTAAATTACACCAACAGCATGGCCTATATGCTGACCTTTCTGCTCGCCAGTCTTTATATTGTATGCATGCTGCACACCTACCGAAACCTCAAGGGTCTGGTGTTCAAAACCAATAATGCCAAAGCGGTGTTTGCAGGTGAAACGGCAGAATTTCCACTGGTTTTAATCAACAGGACAACAACGGATCGTCATAGCATCTCCATCCATCCCTGGCCCAAAAAGCGTACTGGCAATCGGGCCCAATACCGGGGGGGTGAATTTCATAACATTGTCCCCGGGGAAATACATAAAGGAGTGATGCCGGTAATTACGCACACTCGAGGCAAACTGCTGCCAGGAAGACTAAGGATCTATTCAACCTATCCGCTGGGATTATTTCGCACGTGGTCTTATATACACTGTACCAGTTATTGTCTGGTCTACCCGAAACCGGAAGGCTCGCCAGTCCTCCCTCAATGCTCAGAAGATCTGACCTGTGATCACTATGGAGAACAGGTTGGGATAGATGATTTTATAGGCGTTAGACAATACCAACCTGGCGACTCCATTAAAAATATAGACTGGAAAGCTTTGTCAAAAGAGCAGGGCGTTTTAAGCAAAAAATTTTCTGGCAGTGGCGCCAGACAGCTTGTTCTGCATTGGGAACAGACCAGACACATAGGGGATGTAGAAAAAAGACTCTCTCAACTTGCGCTATGGGTAATGACTGCTGAACAGGAGGGTATTCGATACAGCCTTGAGTTGCCTGATACTAAAATACCCATCGGTAATGGTGATTCACATAAGCACCAATGCCTCAAGGCACTGGCCAATTATGGTAACTAGTAGATTAATCTCGGGACACAGCAGAATCTCGCCAGAACTGCTCTGGTTGAGCACCGGGATTGGCATGTGTGTCCTGCCCCACACTATGCATATCCCTGCCTGGGCCTCTTTAATCTTCTTCAGCCTTTTGGCGATCCGGATACTGTTGAGAGAAAAGACAGTTAAAAAATATTTTGTCACTATGTTGTTTTTCCGCCTGCTGGTAGGAGGCATGATATTTTCTGGAGTCTTTATCACCTATGGGACCATGGTGGGCAGGGACGCAGGTGTCACGCTGCTGGTCTTGCTCGGCGGGATGAAATTACTTGAGATTAAGGCGGAAAGAGACTATTTCATATCCGTATACATAGGGTTTTTGTTGATTCTGACCAAGTTCTTCTACTTGCAAACCCTGCCTATCAGTCTGTACATGGGAGTTGCCGTACTGGTTTTGATTGCATCGCTGGTGAGCTTTAATGACAGGGGGGCATCATTTAACCTTGCCGGACGTATTAAGATAGCCGCTGGACTGTATGTCTATGCATTGCCCCTGATGCTGATCATGTTTTTGCTGTTCCCTCGCGTGTCAGGCCCACTATGGGGGCTTCCCAAAGACGCCCAATCCGGTATTTCCGGCATAGATGATGAAATGGTCCCCGGATCAATTAGTGAACTTATTCTTTCCGATGAGGTTGCGTTCAGAGTTGAATTTAATGGCCCTATTCCCGAACGCTCCAAATTATACTGGCGCGGTCCAGTATTGTGGCACACAGATGGATTTAAATGGGTACCGGATATCCCGGACGAACCAGACTTAACCGTCAACTACAATTCCGACCCGCTGAATTACACAGTCACCCTGGAACCCACAGATAAAAACTGGCTGTTCTCACTGGACATCCCGAGTCAGGCAGCAGAAGACTCACGACTTACCCACGACCTGCAGCTTAGAACCCGACGGTCAGTTATTAACAGAACCCGCTATGAATTAAGTTCATACATTGACTACGAGATGCATTCCAATAACCCGGAAGAACTGGAAGACGCCTTGCAACTACCCGGAAACTATCACCCCAAAACCATTGAACTGGCCAGATCCTGGCGCCGGGAAGGTCTAAGTGACCGGGGAATAATCGACAGGGCGTTAACGCATTTCAACCAGGAAACCTTTTACTACACATTGACGCCGCCAATATTTATCAACAACAACATTGATGAATTCATGTTTGAATCCAGGCAGGGTTTTTGTGAGCATTACGCTGCCGCATTTACCATACTCATGCGCGCTGCAGGCATCCCCACGCGTGTTGTGACGGGATACCAGGGAGGGACGATAAATCCAGTTGGACAATACCTGATCGTATACCAGCGGGATGCACACGCCTGGACCGAGGTCTGGTTGGGCGATGAGGGTGGCTGGGTCAGGGTAGATCCCACGTCTGCCGTTTCGCCTTCACGTGTGACCCAGGGCATAGAAAGCGCACTTCCAGATACACTGATAAATGTCCCTCCCAGTATTTTTAATAATGGTTTTTCAAGGGACATCTGGGAAAACATGAGCAATACCTTTGATGCCATAAACAATCGTTGGAATCAATGGGTCCTGGGCTATGATCGTAACCGACAAAGGTTTTTTCTGAGCCAACTTGGACTGGGCGAGCTGAGAAGAAAAGAATTAATGATAGGCCTGATTGTCATGTTGACTATCAGCCTTGTCATTATCAGTTATGGAATGTTCAGTCGAACAGCAATCCAGTCCGATAAAGCAAGAACCTGGCATGAAAAATTCAAACAGAGATTATCCACCTGCGGTATTCAAATTTATGATTATGAAGGACCGGCAGACCTTGCAAAAAGAGCAGCGACACAAAGAAAAGACCTTGCAAAATCAATTCATGAAATCTCCCAGACATATATAGATGTCCGTTATAAAGGCAAGCTGGAATTTCTGGAGCAACTGGAACGCCAGGTAAGACACTTCAAGCCTGCAAAAACCCCTGGATAAATCTCTTGAAAACCAACATTCCTGGCAAATCAATCCGACTTGAAACAGTAATAGGGGACATTACCGAACAACCTGATATAGACATTATCGTAAATGCGGCAAATGCCCAACTGCAACCTGGCGGAGGCGTAGCGGGGGCAATTCATTCCCGGGCCGGCCCGGGGCTGGCCGATGAATGTCGCCCCCTGGCACCGATAAATGCAGGAGATGCCGTGATAACAGGCGCACATGCGCTGCCTAATAAACATATAATTCACTGCCTCGGTCCGGTCTGCGGGGTCGACCGTCCCGCCGAAAAACTCCTGGCATCCTGTTACCGCAGCGCACTAAATCTCGCCGAATCCAATGCTGCTGCCAGTATTGCTTTCCCTGCCATATCCACAGGCATATTTGGATACCCGTTCGATGAGGCGTTAGCCATTGCCCTGGACACCATTATCCATTTTAATGGTTATGAGAACCTTCAGGTTGTGAGGATCGTATTATGGGACCAAAATGATTATGAATCTGCTCTTAATATTATCCAACTTCAGTTAAACAATACAATTTAGTTCATGGAACATAAAAGCAAAATGTCTATCAAATTTCTGTGTAACCCAAATAACATGATGTTCGAATGTAATAACCACAACAATTAAATATGTAGTAATTAAAAAACCTTAACTGTAAATATCGGGAGAAACTCATGAAAAAAATAAATAAATCCGTTGCGGTCACCAGCGCCATCACTGCCGCCCTGTTACTGGCATCCTCAGGCCCTGCCGTTGCCCAAAGCGGAAGTATGGAAAAATGTTATGGTATTGCAAAAGCAGGAAAAAATGACTGCGCGGCAGGCCCTGGCATATCCTGTGCCGGCACCAGCACAGTCGATGGTCAGGGCGATGCCTGGATGCTTGTGCCTGCCGGCACCTGTGAAAAGATAGTCGGCGGATCGTTAACGGCCAAAAAATAATATGCGCCATTCATGAGATATGGAAAGGCCGGTGGACAGACACCGGCCTTTTTTATTGACCTTAATATCATTATGCAATTTATGTTACCCGCAAGAGCAGGCATAAGCCTGAAGGCCAGACATTACAGTTTAATACTCGAATCTGCCCCTGATATCGGGTGGTTTGAAATTCACCCTGAAAATTATATGGGCAATGGAGGCGCGCCACATCAGTACCTGACAGCTATTCGCAATGAATACCCCATATCCATGCACGGTGTCGGGATGTCTTTAGGCTCAGCATCCGACATTGACCAATCTCATTTAGATGCATTATCTTTGCTGGTTAAGCGCTATCAACCGGAACAAATCTCGGAACACTTGTCCTGGAGCAGAATGGACAGCACTTATGTAAATGATTTACTGCCACTGCCGTATAATGATGAGAGCCTGCAGGTAATGATTAACAATATTGATCTTGTCCAAACTGCATTGGGCAGAAAAATTTTGATAGAAAATCCTTCGGCTTATCTGGCATTCGATAACAATGAATACAGCGAGCCGGCGTTTTTAAATGCGCTGGTTAAGCACAGTGGATGTGGCCTGCTGCTGGATGTTAATAATATATTTGTTTCCGCCTGCAATCAGGGCTTTGATCTATGCAGGTATCTATCTGATTTAAATATGGAGCCAGTAGAAGAAATACACCTTGCAGGACATGCAGTGCATGACATAGACGGTCAGGAAATACGGATCGACAACCATGGTTCCAATGTCATTAACGACGTTTGGAAACTATACGAAACCGCAATCAAGCTGATAAACAAACGGGCACCCACGTTGATTGAATGGGATACAGATGTCCCCGAGCTTTCGATATTGATATCGGAAATGAAACAAGCGGACAGCATAATGAATCAAGCCTTAACACGCTCAAAGAAAACGGTTGCGGTATGAGCGTACAATTATCACTGCTTGAATTACAACGCCAATTTGCCCGTTGCCTGATGGATCCTGAACTCTCGGCTGATTCATTGCCCATTATTGATTTGGGTAACACACAAAATAATAAACGGCTGGATGTTTATCGTAACAATGTCTTTCATTCATTGCTAACCGCACTGGCTGACCTGTGCCCCGTATTCAAGCGGTTAACTGGTGATGAATTTTTTAATGGCACGGGCATTGCCTACCTGAAGCAACATCCCCCTGCTCAGGCCGCCATGGTTCATTTTGGCTCATGCTTTCCAGCCTTTCTCAAGGGTTTTGAACATACCCATGAACATGCATGGCTAATAGATATTGCCCGCCTTGAGCTGGCTCTTCACCAGTCATACCATGCGGCCGATTCCACACCTGTTGATACCAGTACACTCGCGGCTATTCCCGCAGAAGATTTGGCACACATGAAAGTAAATCTATCGCCCGCCGTTAGACTCATACACTCTGCGTTTCCAATTTACCAGATATGGCTGGCCAACCAAAACGAAGCCGACAACGATGAAACCATTGATCTTGACTCCGGCACAAATCACTTATGCATCTACCGTCCCGAATATGATGTCCTGGTAAATGAACTCGACCCCGGAACATACGGCTTCCTGTCCAGGCTATCCGAAGGCAGTACCCTGGAGGAGGCCATCATAAACACTGGCACTGCCGTCCCAGGCTTTGCTGCAGACAAGGCCCTGGCATTCTGTCTGGACAAAAAGCTGATTGAAAATATTGTCGAGGATGCATAATGACTGGCCACCTGATAAATAGTTTAAATAAATTACTCAGGCTACTCTCAATGCTGCCTGAATCTGCCATACAGCTAATATCAAGGTTTGCTGTTGCATCTGTGTTCTGGAATTCTGCACAGACCAAGATTACCGGTGGCGAGTTGTTTGGACAGAGCTGGAAATTCTGGAATGTAACAGACAACACCCTGTTCTTATTTCAATATGAATATACCGTCCCGGCATTGTCCCACCAGGTAGCTGCATACCTGGCTACATTTGGAGAGTTTTTCCTGTCTCTGGCCATTGTTTTTGGAATAGCAACACGGCTTGGCGCGCTGGGGTTACTCGCGATGACGGCCGTCATTCAGATATTTGTTTATCCTCAAGCCTGGGGCGTACATATCCTTTGGGCATCCATCCTTTTATACTTAATAAAGCGTGGGGGCGGAAAAATTTCCCTGGACTATTTTCTGGCCAAAAGATTTATGCCTTAAATTAATGGCCCAAAGAAATTTTATTGCTGCACGTTAATTACGTTTGAAACCAGCTGCGTATAGGCTTGCATAAGCACCCTGTTGCGCCATTAATTCTGTGTGCGTCCCTGCCTGAACAAGCCCCCCGTTTTTGATTACAATTATTTTGTCTGCATGTTCTATTGTTGAAGCGCTATGGGCAATAATAATTATTGTATGGCTGGTTTTTAAATCATTAATGGCCGATTTTATTTGTCTTTCCGAGTCAGGATCCAGTGACGAAGTCGGCTCGTCTAAAATTAATATGACCGCTTCTTTTAACAGTGCCCTGGCCAGGGCGATCCGTTGCCGTTGCCCCCCGGAAAGCTTGACGCCCCCTTCACCGACCATGGTATTAAACCCCTGTGGCAAGGCATTTATGAAATCAAGTGCATACGCGTCCTGTGCAGCCTGCACGACTTTATGATCGGCTTCATCACGTAACTGACCATATGCAATATTATTTCTGATTGTGTCATTAAATAACTTGATGTCTTGCGAGACATAACCAATATTATTCCGTAAACAGCCAATGCTGTATTCCTTTATATTCTTATCATCAATTAATATATTACCCTCGCTAAATTCATAAAACCTGGGGATGAGATTAACCAGCGTGGACTTGCCACTACCAGACTCGCCCACAATTGCCACGGTTTGACCGCTGTTTATCTCTGCTGAAAAATTATCAATTACCGGCAAATCTGATTGATATGCAAAGCAAAGATTTTTTATGGCAATATCACCTTTTAGTTTCTCTTTTTGATATATGCCCGGGTCCGGCTCAACATCTTCATCCAGCAATTCAAAAACACTCTCACATGCCGCCAGTCCCTTTTGTATAAATTCATTTACTTTAATCAGACGTCGCAATGCATCGAGCAACATAATCAATGCGGCAAAAAATGAAACAAAGGTCCCGACGCTGAGCTCCCCCCGAGATGCCTGTCCGGTTGCGTAATAAATTATAAATGCAAGGGCGACTGCTGCGATTAACTGCACTAAAGGCCCGCTGATTAATGTGGCATTAATGAATTTCATGGAGAACTTTCTATTGGCATTTATCGCGTCGTTAAACTTGTTTTTTTCCAGTGCATGTCCCCCATAGAGTTTAACAATCCGGTTTGCACTGAATGCTTCGGTCACAATGTTATTGATATCGGCAACCGTTTGTTGGACCTTTTTGCTCATTACTCTAAGTCTTCTTCTCACGGCCAGGGCAATAAACACTATAAACGGCCCGGCAACCAGTGTGATTAACGCCATCCGCCAGTCCAGATAAAACATCCAGATTAAAAGGCCGGTAATGATCAGAGAATCTTTGACCAACACGATTATTGCGTTGGTTGTGGCGTCCTTTACCTGTTCAACATCATAACTAAATTTCGAGACAATACTGCCGGTGCTATGATTGTCAAAAAATTCAGCGGGCAAACACAGCAACCGCGCAAACATTTGTTCCTTCAGGTCCATTACAACTTTATTGGCAACATAATGCAGCGAGGACCCATATATAAAAATAGAGGCCCCGCTGATGACAAACAGTCCCACCAGATAAAAAGGGATGGTGGATATTAAATCAGGGTCATTGTTAATGAATGCGCCATCGAGCATTGGCTTTAGAATAGCGGCCTTGGCTGCGTCCGCTACGGCAAGTATTACCATGGCACACATGGACAGGGCCAACAGCATCCTGTACGGTTGAATGTAGGTAATCAAACGCTTGTATATTTTAACGTCTTTTTCTGGAATTAACTGCATAGGTAATTATATGTTGTTTTTTTTCAGGTTTTTTATGGATCTTATCTGACTTACCACGTCTGGTATATTCGATTATCATTAGTATGGTATTGTATTGATAAATAATAATAACTTTTAAGATGGATTTCTGTTCAAATGTCCAAACAACACCCAATCATTGCAATTACGGGCTCATCCGGTGCCGGCACGTCAGGCATTAAAGCTGCATTTGAACAAATTTTTCGGCGGCTTAATATTTCCGCCGCATTTATTGAAGGCGACAGCTTTCACAAATACGACAGACAACAAATGGATCTCGAAGTTGAAAAAGCAACAAAAGACGGCAGGCAAATTACACACTTTGGGCCACAGGCAAATCTGTTTGATGAACTTGAAAATTTATTCAAGGAATATTCCGAGACAGGAACTGGTAAAAAAAGACACTATATTCATAACGAGGTTTCTGCCGCACATCATGGGTACGCTCCTGGCTCCTTAACACCCTGGGAACCGCTCCCTGAAAATACTGATCTGTTGTTTTATGAAGGACTGCACGGTGGCTTAGTAACAGACACATATAATATTGCCCAGTATGTTGATCTGCTGGTTGGAGTAGTGCCGATAATTAATCTTGAATGGATGCAGAAAATACACCGTGACCGTGAGGTAAGGGGATACACAGCTGAAGATGCCACAGACATGATCCTCGACAGGATGCATGACTATGTGCATTACATTACACCACAATTCTCCAGAACTGATATTAACTTTCAACGGGTCCCGACGGTTGATACTTCTAACCCATTTGCTATGGACAAAATACCTACCAATGATGAAAGTTTTGCCGTAATACATGCCAGAAACCTGGAAAAATTGAACATCGATTTCCGATATCTGCTGGAAATGCTCGATGGCTCATTTATGTCAAACCCTGAAACAATCGTAGTACCTTCAGGCAAGATGATATTTGCAATGCAACTCACGATAAACCCTGTAATTACACGATTATTATCGGCAAGATAGAGATATCTTATTGAGTTTAAGCTGATTTTTTGCAAAATAGGCTGAAATCATTAACAATCGAACAAAATCAATTCATAAATTCCGGGGGAACAAATGCGAAGAATTCTGGTGCTAAATCCCAAAGGGGGGTGTGGCAAAAGTACAATCGCCACGACGATAGCAGGCTATCTTGCAATTCATGACCACAATGTCACCTTGGCAGACTTTGATCCACAAAAATCCAGTGAAGACTGGATCAGCAGACGACCCGCAAATGTGCCAAAAATTTCAATAGCGAAAATTAAAGGCGGAAATATATCCGTCCCCAGAAAAACAGACACGGTCATTATTGATACCCCAGCCGCCATACATGGAAAAAAACTTGCTGACTTCGTAAAATCCAGCGAAACAATGGTTATTCCATTGCTGCCTTCTGAAATTGATATCCGTGCTGCAGAACGATTTGTTGATGAATTGTTTTCATTAAAAAAATTAATCAATCGCAAGATCAAGTTGGCGACGGTTGCCAACCGTGTGCGTGAAGACACCCTCTCCGCTGCCAAACTGGATTATTTCCTGAACCACATGAAGCTGCCTGGCGGCAGAAAGTTGCCATTCATTACGGTATTCAGGAACAGCCAGAATTATGTAAAGGCGGCAGAAAAAGGCCTGAGTATATTTGAGTTTGCACCGGCAAAAACCACTTATGACAGGGAGCAGTGGCAGCCGCTCATGAGCTGGTTAATGAGTCAAAAAAGTCTGCCGGGTTAATTTCCTGTCTACGTATTTTACTAAGGGGAAACTGGAATGGCCGAAATCATTCAGTCGATATAGCTGGACGGCAATCCTTTTAAGTCTTCTACGTCACCCGAGAGTAGAGGACCCTGGCCGTACGCCGCAAGCTTCAGGCCTTTTTGGTAAACCCGGTTAGCATCTTCAAGATTCCCCTCCATCTCGTGAAGTGTTGCTAATTCATAAAATGCTTCAGGTGTTTCGTTTATATTCAGACTATTCTCAAAACAGGTCCTTGCCTTACCCCAGATCTCCGCACGTTTATATAATCGTCCGGCGGTTAATTGAACGACGTGGTTGGTTGAATTCATTTTCAGCACCTTTTCGATAAAGGCGAGTTGTTTTACCGGATTTTCACCCTCTACCTTGCCATACAGTCTTACCAGACCATGGTCCGGATTAATCTTGATTATCTTGCGCAGCATGGCTTCGCAATCTCTGGTGTCTGGGAACTGTAATCTCCCGGTGATATATACTTCCAGCAAATAAAGATTTGATCTCAGGTTTTTAGGGATGTCTTGCCATGTTTCCTTAAGCTTATGTTCATCCCCTGCCTGTGCAGTATTGGTCAATAACTTTGCAAATATTGGAATTTGACGAGACTGGATCTCGTCTCTTGACATCAATCCTTTGTTTTCCATATCCTGCAAAATTGTCCTGGCCTGTTGCCAGTCTTTTAATTCGGAGCTGGCTTCCAGCAACATTAACTTTACCTGTTCCTGACCTGGCTTTTCATCATCAATATGCTGCAAGATAGCATAGGCCTGTTCTGTCTGATGTTCCATTAATTGTAATTTGGCCTGGGTCATGTCCACAGCAATATCGGCTGATGCGTCCGCAGAATGCGCCAGTCTTAAATAGCTGTCACGTCGGTCAATTGCACCTTGTTGTTGTGCTGCACGGGCTGCACCAATGTAATTAATTAATGGTAATTTGCTGTATCTGACCCCCTTAATCAGAAGTTTTTCGGCGGCATTCCAGTTTCCCTGGGCCAGTGCCAGATAGCCATGGGACAAAAAATGTTCTGATTTTGCATGGCCCCTGGCCTTTTTCCAGCGCCTGTAGTTCTTTGGCAAATCAAGGACGCCAAATATAAAACGTAACAGGACATAAAAAACAGCAAATAAACCCAGGCTTAAAATGACAAAAAAACTCATGCTGGTTTGTATAGAATACCCAGGTATGGACAATACAACCTGAGCAGGGTCCTCTCCCAGGGCAATGCCCGCAAGCACCGCAATGACCAGACAGGCAAGAATATAAAACAGGACTTTCACGGCTGTTCGATCACACCATCAGTTACATTCGGTGTCTGGTTATCGTTTAGATATCCACTAAGTGCTTCTCCAGAGCCACTGATATCTGGAACAGGTCGCTCTAATTCCACTGTTTTCATACTATCAATGACGACAATGGCATTATTTACTGCTGCATCTTCCGGGTCGAAGTATTCCTGCAACCACGTATGGGCTATATTTAGCGAGTCCTGCATTAAGGCCGTATCCTTTCTTAATACCGCCAACCGGGCAGACTCCAATTGCAGCCTCAGGTTCTGATATAAGAAGAACCTTTCATTAGGCAATAATGAAGTACTCATATCCTCGCCCGTGCGGGTAATAATAAACATGCTCTTGAACTCCTGCCACACACCGAGCATCAATCTTTTCCAGGCAGGATCCTGTGGATTGGTTTGATCAATGCTGATCGTTTCACCGGTTAAAGCCGTGCTTTTCAGGGAAAATTGATTGACCCTTGATGCCAAATCGGACAACGCAAAAGACATTCCGACAATATCTGTGTGCGGGTATGATTTCAATGTATTAATGTCTGCGGTAATTTGCCGGCGCAGTGAAAACAAGCCGGGATCGCCTACCTCCATGAGCCTGTCATTGGCCTCTTCAAGGGCAACGATGGCGGCCTTAATATTCCCTTCCAGTCTTAGTTTTATATTTGCAATACTTATTAAATGTTCTGCTTCAGTCACAGGCAGCGTACGGTCCTGATCGTCCTGGCTGGAGTACAGTATTTCAAGGCTTTCATTGGACTCATCAACAGCTGCCGATAGTGATGACATTTCCGCCTCGTACTGCTGGGTTCGAGAGCGTAAGGCGCCAAGTTCCTCAGACACCTCTTCCATATTGGAGCTTAATCCACTAACTGACCGCATAACGGACGTATCATCTTTAATGTCTTTAATTGATTTAAAGTTAAAGCCTGCGACAGCGGCAATCGTGATGAGCAACCCCAGATTAAACAGCATTAATGATTTTGGATTCTTTGCCTTATCCGGATTGTCATTCGAATCCACCTGACTATCAGTTTCTTCCTGATCCTTTTTTTCAGAGGTCATATATCACTCCAGATTATTAACAACTGCATTATAAAGCCCCTGGTCGGTTTGTGACTCAGCAACTACTGTATTATTTGTAAAGCCTGCTTTTCTGGCTGCTTGGGCAATTCTTTCACTCATCGCAACAATGTCAGTAGCAAACAGACTGTCATGGTGCGCATCGGGTGTCATGCTAATTAGGTTATAAAGTCCCTGATTACTGGTGACAATAATAATATCCGGAGGAGAGTGCAGCCAGATATTTGCCACATCCTGAGCAGACACCTTCGGCATTACCCTGGAGTAAATATCTGCGTATTTTACTTCGGCACCCCTGGATTCCAGTTCCTGCTTAAGCAACTCCCTGCCAGTATCCCCTCTAACAATCAGTACTTTTTTATCAAGTATAGCCTTAGATTGAAGTCCCGTAAGTTGTAAGAGCGCTTCGCTGCCTGATCTCGGACCGGGGGAAATTACATTATTAACACCTGCAAACCCGGCCTCTTCCTGACTCCCCATACCTGCCGCATACACTGTTTTAGATTCCAGAAGATTTTGAATGTCCCCGATTAATCCTGCAAAAACACGAACTGCATTTCTGCTTATAAATATGATCGTGTCTGACCATGACACCAGGTCTTTGAGTGTCCTGGATGAGATGTTCTTGATTGGCTGAATTTCAAGGGTTGGAAACCGAATTACATTTCCGCCTGCTTCCATAATCTGTTTGCTGAGCTCTTCGCTTTGCTGGGAGGGTCGCAGTACCATAATGTTTTTCCCTGCAAGATTGTCCTCCATATTGTCACTCAGTCCGTAGTTGACAAAATATCGATGGCGCCCTGGGACAACAACCTGTCCCCCACTGTATCGCCCAGTTCCAGTGCCGTTTCCATCGGGCCTGATTCTATAGCACCTATAATCTGTTTGCCGTCCATGCTGCCAACCACGGCCGAGATGGTCATGCTGTCTCCTTTGATCGTTGCGTATGCTGCAATTGGCGCATGACAACCACCATTTAACTTTTTATTTACCCTGCGTTCAGCCATAACACAATGATATGTAACATCATCATTCAATACCTGCAACAGGTTTACATGGTCGCTATTACTACTACGCACCTCAAGACCTAACGCGCCCTGCCCAATTGCCGGCAACATTATGTCCATACTGATTTCATGGGCAATACGTTCATTTAATCCCATCCTGTTCAAACCGGACGTTGCAAGAATAAGCGCATCATACTCTCCGTTATCGAGTTTCTTTAACCGGGTTCCAACATTTCCCCTGATGCTTTTGATATTCAGGTCTGGACGATATGCCAATAACTGTGAGATACGACGTAAACTGGATGTCCCTACACTGCTGCCATGAGGTAAATCGTCAAGATGCTCATATTTATTGCTAAGAAACGCATCACCGGGGTTGTCCCGGGTTAAAATGGCACAGATTTCAAGCCCCTCTGGAAGATCGACTGTCACATCCTTCATAGAATGCACAGCCAGATCCGCCGTTCCATCCAGCAACGCCATCTCAAGTTCCTTGGTAAAGGCGCCTTTCCCTCCAAATTTATCCAGTGAACGGTCCAGAAATTTGTCTGCCTCAGTGGTCACACCATGTATATTCACCGACAGGTCTGGATAGACAGTTTCCAGGCTTTGACGCACAAATTGTGCCTGCCACATTGCCAACGGGCTTTCTCGGGTAATAATATTTAATGTAAGATCGGGCATAATAAAGATGACTAATTATTTCAATTCCAGCGTGTAGTAGATAAACTGGTGAATAGTATACCGTAGCTACACTAAAACGACAGAAAAGCCCTCATGAAACTTGGCGTTATCATGGATCCCATTGCCGGGATTAACATAAAAAAAGACAGTACGTTTGCCATGCTCCTCGCAGCCCAGCACAGGGGCTGGGAGCTGCACTACATGGAACAAAATGATTTATATATACACGAAAATAAGGTCAGGGCTACAACACAAATTTTGTCGGTAAAGGACGACCCTGCCTCATGGTATAGTTTTGGGAAACAATGCGATATCGAGCTGCCTGATCTCGATGCAGTGCTGATGAGGAAAGATCCGCCTTTTGACATCGAATATATATATACCACGTATATTCTCCAGTTTGCCCAGGCCGAAGGGTTACTGGTCATCAATGACCCCAGGGGGCTGCGTGACGTTAATGAGAAGATGTTCATCAACACCTTCCCGAATTGCATAGCGCCTACTTTGGTGACCCGAAACAAAACCCATCTTACAGAGTTCGTTAGCCAACATAAACAGGCTGTATTTAAACCCCTGGAAGGTATGGGCGGAAAATCTGTATTTAAAATCACTCATGAAGATCCAAATACTAACGTCATTATCGAAACCCTTACTCATGAACAAACACGATTTATTATGGCTCAGAAATATATTCCTGAGATTAAGGACGGTGATAAACGAATCCTACTAATTAATGGGGAGCCTGTTGATTATGCACTTGCAAGAATTCCCATGTCAGGTGAAACCCGGGGCAATCTTGCTGCTGGCGGTACGGGCAAAGGCGTAGAACTTAGCGATCGCGACCGGTGGATATGCCAGCAGGTAGGCCCAACACTGAGGGACATGGGCCTGTTATTTGTTGGCCTTGATGTCATTGGGGATTATTTAACGGAAGTGAATGTCACCAGCCCCACATGCATTCGAGAACTAGATGCTATTTATGGAATCAATATAGGTGATCAATTAATGGCATTAATTGATCAATTGATTAACAATAAACTGTAACGGGCTTAAAAAAAACGAATAGCATGTCGAATGCAACCGAGTTAACACCAGCTTTGGTACATCAACCTGTGGTGACCTCCACAGACAGATTCGGCCTGACCTTATGCCTTGCTATAATTACCCACGCAGTCGTTGTGCTTGGCGTTACTTTTTCCAATGAGATTGATCTTCCGCCGGATTATGACGCCATGGAAATTATCCTGGTACAGCAAACCAGCCAGGCGCCTGATGAGGCCAAACTCCTCGCGCAGGCCAGCCTTGAAGGCGGAGGCGACGTGGATGATGAGGTCACGCCTGCAACACCGCTACCATCTCCTTTCCCGGACAATGTAGCAGAGCTGTCTGCGCCACCTGAATCCGATCCCGCAACACAGGCGAGCAGTGCGACCCGTTCTGAAGTGCTTACCGCCGCATCGGGAGAAACAGAGCTACCCACAGGTCCCAATAATTCGCCTCGTGAAAAAAGTCAGCCTGATCAGGATATTGTAGAAACTGACAGGCCGAAAACACTTCCAAGTGCTACAGCCCTGTTAACCAATAGCATGAAGATGGCCGCTCTCAGCGCAGAAATTGAACGAAAATTAGTAACCCGGGCACAACACCCACGCAGGAAATATATCTCTGCCAGTACCAGAGAATTTCTCTATGCGGCCTATATGGAAGCCTGGCGGGCCAAGGTTGAACGTATTGGTAATCTCAACTACCCGGACGCCGCCAGAAGGCAACGCCTGTCCGGCAACCTCATCCTTGACGTGGCGTTAAATAAGGACGGAAGTATTAATGAGTTGGTGATCCGTCGTTCTTCCGGGCATAAGGTCCTGGATGATGCCGCCATCAGAATAGTCGAACTTGCCGCACCCTATGCCCAATTTCCTGAGGATATAGCGGATCAGACCGATATACTCCATATAACCCGAACCTGGCAGTTTTTAAATAACGGTAGTTTTCGCTGAACACATACCTGCTTATTTATTAATAAAATTATTGAATTAACACCATTAGTTAACAGGTTTTGGAACCTGTGGGTCGCTGCGTTTGTTGGTTGATTTTGAAATTATAATCCCGGCTACCTGTCTAATACGGTAGTTTTCCACTGATTTGACAGTTACTATAGAGCTTATGAAACAGATAGATTTGACCAATCAATTATTAATCGCAATGCCGGGTCTATCCGATCCTAATTTTCATCAGACCGTTACCTATATATTCTCTCATAATGAAAATGGCGCAATGGGGATTGTAATCAACCGCCCTCTAAATATGGACCTGGGTGAAATTTTTGACCAGATGCAACTGGCATCTGATATCTCCGGCATTGATAAAATTCCTGTTTTTGATGGCGGGTCTGTTAAGACCGATCGCGGTTTTATCCTTCATAAGCCCGATTCCAGATGGCAATCATCCATCAAGGTAAGCGAAAACATAGAAGTCACCACGTCCAAGGACATACTGGAGGCAATTTCAAACGGCACAGGGCCTGCAAAAAAATTGATTGCCCTGGGCTATGCTGGATGGGGCGCAGGCCAGCTTGAACAGGAAATGATGGAAAACTGTTGGCTGAATACCCCGGCAAAGTCCGATATCATTTTTGATGCGCCTGCAGAGATGCGCTGGGAATATGCTGCATCCACCCTGGGCATAAACCTTCACAACCTGTCATTACAAGCCGGTCACGCGTGACACAGGAAGTTACGTTAATCTGCTTTGATTTCGGAAAAAAAAGGATTGGGGTAGCAGTTGGCCAGACGTTAACGGGTACTGCATCACCACTGTGTACCATTTCGACCAGTCGGGGACAACCCGACTGGAATGCCATCACCGATATAATAAATGCCTGGCAACCTAGCGCCCTGGTTGTGGGTAAACCCCTGAATATGGATGGTACAGGACAAAAAATGACAACCGCAGCAAACCGGTTCGCAAAAGACCTGGAGGAAAGACATAAGCTACCTGTTTTCCTGGCCGATGAACGGCTATCAAGCTATGAGGCCCGTTGGCGCAAAAACTCTGATATTGATCTTGACCCGGTTGCTGCCCAGGCAATTCTGGAAACATGGCTGGCAGAAAATTCAGGGAAAGTGATCAAAGGTGATATAATCAGCTAAAACTGACATGTCTAATACCAATGAATGATAAGGAAATTGATCAGCTTTTGGATGAAATGTCCAAAAACCTCGATGAATATATCAACACCAATCATCATACAGATCCTCTTATTATCGGAATTCATACTGGTGGCCACTGGATCGCCAGTAAACTTAACCAACGGCTAACTCAGCCCCTGCCACAAGGTGAACTGAACATTGCGTTCTACCGGGACGATTTCAGCAGGATCGGCATGCACCCCCGTGTAGAGCCCTCCAAACTCCCCTTTGAAATTGAAGGCAGGCACATAATTCTAGTGGATGACGTGCTTCATACCGGCCGTACTATACGGGCAACAATGAATGAAATTTTTGATTACGGCCGCCCGGCCACCATCACGCTTGCGGTTCTGGTGGAGCGAACAGGCCATGAATTACCTATCAAGGCCGATATCGTCGGAAAATCATTGCAGCTAAAACCGTCTGAACATGTTAAGCTCCTTGGCCCAGAACCACTGGCTCTGGAGATAAAACAACAGCATGACGGCTAATACAATTCAACTGGATAACCAGGGCCGCCTAAAACATTTCCTTTCTATTGAAGGTCTGGACAAGACCATTCTTAATGACATCCTCGATTATGCCGAATCTTTCGCCGGCGTTTCCGGACGTGCTGTCAAAAAAGTCCCGCTGCTAAGGGGGAAAACAGTTATCAATCTCTTTTTTGAACCCAGCACTCGTACCAGCACAACCTTTGAGCTTGCCGCAAAGAGGCTCTCTGCAGACTTGTTAAACCTTAATATGGCAACCTCTTCCACAACCAAGGGGGAGTCCTTACTGGACACACTACAGACCCTTGAGGCCATGCACAGCGATATGTTTATCGTCCGTCATGCCAACAGCGGCGCCGCGCACTTTATCGCAGAACATGTTGGGCCTCATATCAGCGTCATAAATGCCGGCGATGGACAACATGCCCATCCTACTCAGGCAATGCTGGATATGTTTACCATTCGCCGGCATAAACCTGATTTTGATAATTTAAAGGTAGCCATTGTCGGTGATATTTTACATTCCAGGGTTGCCCGATCAGATATTCACGCACTCAAGGCCCTGGGGGTTAATGATGTGCGGGTCGTCGGTCCCAAAACACTCATGCCGGCAAATATAGAGCGGCTGGGGGTTACGGTTTATGACAACCTTGGCGAAGGGCTGGATAATGTGGATGTAGCCATCATGTTACGGCTGCAGAAAGAACGCATGATTTCTGCAAACATCCCAAGTGAACGGGAATATTTTCAACGGTACGGACTAACATTCGACAGGTTGAGGGTGGCCAGGCCCGATGTCATCGTAATGCACCCAGGCCCTATAAATAGAGGAATCGAAATAGACTCCAGCGTGGCCGACAGTAAACAATCCGTAATTCTACAACAGGTAAGCCATGGCATTGCCGTGCGTATGGCTGTCATGGCTATGACCATGGGCAACAACCCAGGGGACAACAGTTAGATGGCTGGCATCAGGATAGAAAACGCAAGAATCATTAACCCGGACACGTCACGTGACGAAGTCGGCGTCCTTTGTATAGATGGCGAGCGTATTGTTTCAGAAGATTCACTAAAATCAGCAGATACAATTATTGACGCAAACGGGAAATGGGTTTGCCCCGGGGTTGTTGATCTATGTGCCTATATGAGCAAACCAGGCCAGGACTTTAAAGCATCATTTGCCAATGAAGCGAAGGCTGCGGTTGCTTCAGGTATCACCAGCATTGCGTGCCCACCGGACATTCACCCTTTAATTGACAACCCTGCGGCTGTTGAGCTGATATTACGCACTGCCGCTGATACTGGTAATGTGAAAATCTTTCCCATAGGCGCACTAACAGAAGGGCTGGCTGGAGAACGGCTGGCAGAAATGTATACATTGAAACAGGCCGGTTGTATTGCTGTTAGTAATGCCACAAAACCGCTGTTAAATAACGAAATATTTCGCCGCACACTGGAATATGCCGCCAGCACAGATCTCACTGTCTTTTATGCGCCTGAGGATCCCTGGTTAAAAAACAACGGCACAGTCAATGAAGGAGAAATCAGCACTCGCCTTGGCCTGCCGCCTGTTCCACATACTGCAGAAACAGTGGCCGTCAGTACCGCATTGTTATTAATGGAACAAACCGGCGCAAAGATACACCTTACCAGCCTCTCTACGGCGCGATCTGTTGATATGGTTCGCAAAGCAAAGGCAGAGGGTCTGCCTGTATCTGCTGGCGTAGATATCTGCCACCTCTTTCTCACTGACATGGATGTAGACAACTATCATGCCAATTGCCACCTTGTTCCACCATTACGTGGTTTAGAAGACAAAAATGCCCTTTGGACAGGCGTCCTTGATGGCACAATAGATGTAGTTTGTTCTACACATCAGCCCATCAGTCTTGATGCCAAAGCGGTGCCCTTCACATCAACCCCTCCGGGCGCCTCTACCATAGAAATGTTTCTGCCTTTATTCCTCGATTTCTTGTCCAAGAATAAAGTAAATCCGGTTAGTGGACTTGGTATGGTCACTAGAAATGCTGCCAGGATTATTAACCGCCCACTGGGCTCTTTGAGTCCCGGCAGTATCGCTGACGTGATAATATTTGATCCAGATATAAGCTGGGTAGCAGATATCAGTAAACTCACTAGTAATGGGAAAAGCACTCCCTTTGCTAACTGGCAACTGCAGGGCAAGGTAAGCCATACCATCATTGATGGGGTCTTGGTCTATCAGATTGACTAACAGTTATTGGTCATCGCGCCTGTATTGCAATAATACAAATAGCCTTTACAAATGATAAAGTTTTACAAATGCCAATAAGCCATAGCAGAGATACTATTAACCTTGAACAGTCCGAGGTCCTTTTTCAGGAAGCGTACCCCCAGGACCAGTACGTTATTCGTCTGAACGCACCGCTAACGGCAGCACAAGCCAGACCCGGCAACTTTGTCCATATTCAATGTGATAGATCAATACCACTACGACGACCCATGTCAATTATGCGGACTGACCCCTCTGGCGGGTGGATAGACATTATGTATAAAGTCCATGGCAGGGGGACCGAGTTATTGGCCAGGAAACAACGCGGAGAGGTCTTGAGTTTACTGGGCCCCATAGGTATACCGTTCAAAATGTCAGATTATAAACATCTGCCGCTACTGATTGGTGGAGGCGTTGGTATCCCCCCCATGATCTTCCTTGCTGAACACATAAAGAACCTGCAAGGTGATTGCAGACCTTTTGTAATTGCGGGCTCGGAGATTCCCTTTCCCTTTACACCCATCCCATCAAAAATCATGATAAGCGGTATACCAGAAGGCACTATAGCCGGCATGCCGTTAATGGAAGACTGGGGTATTGCCAGTCGACTTACCAGCAAACAGGGATACGCTGGATGCTATGATGGATTTGTTACAGATCTGGCAAGAAAATGGCTTGATTCTCTCGGTCCGGACACATTGAAAGAGGTGGAGATATTCAGTTGTGGTCCCACACCCATGTTACAGGCCGTTGCAGAGATGGCCCATGACTATCAGCTACCTTGTCAGGTCTCACTGGAAGAGTATATGGCATGTGCAGTGGGGGGATGCGCAGGGTGTACAGTACTGGTAACGACCGAGTCAGGTAAGGCAATGAAACGCGTGTGTGTGGATGGCCCGGTATTTGAGGCCAACGCCGTATTCCCTGGATAGATCAGCTAATGGTTTTTAGAAGGTGTACCTGGCTGAAACACCGCCATGAAAATTCCGTTGCGGAGCCGGCTCAAAAAAACGACCAAAACCACCATTGAGACGCACATTGGAATTATATTTCTCATTAAACAGATTATTGACGCTCAAATATGGCATGACTTGCCACTGATCAATCTCTTTCTTATAACCTAGCTGAAAATTTGAAACCGTATAGGAATCAGACTCAACAGTATTGGAATCATTAGCGTAGAAACTGTCGATATACAACAGGTCCAAAACGCTGAATATCCCATAAGGGCTATCATATCTGAGTTCTGCGTGAAGTTGCTGGTCCGGCACGCCAGGTATTTTATTACCGGTGAAGTTTGCTGTTGTGGTACGAAACCGCTGGTATTCGGCATCAATGGCACTATAGACCAGGCTGGCGGACAGTATAGGCAGGATTCTCGCAGTGATACCTGCTTCCAGGCCTTCCCGCAGTGACCTCCCTGCATTTCGAAAAAATGTACGGCCGGTAAAGCCATCCTCTTCAAATGGGACCAGTTCGTTATCCACCTCTATCCTATAAACAGCAAACTCATATTCAAAAGGAATCCTTGTGTCAAAAGAACCTTTGGCGCCCACCTCTATATTATTAGCTACCTGACTCTTAAGATCCCGGTTAAACCCTCCACCATCAGGGTTGGCGAACTCTGTTGTGGTTGGGGTTTCAAATGCAGTTGAAAAATTAAAATATACATTGACCCACTCATCCAGGTCCCATAACAGCCCAAATCTTGGGCTGAACTTGTTAAAGCCTTTACTGCCAGAGTCATCACCAGAATTATTGGCAAGGAAATTGTCTGATACTTCAAAATCGATATCATCAAATCTTGCGCCCAGGGTAATCTGAAGATTATTTAATATAGCAAACTCACTTTGCATATACATACCTTTACTTAATACTTCTTCCAGCTGATCAAATGTCAGTTCCCCCCGAATACCACCTTCCTCGTTAACGAATCGTTGCCTGTCGTCTCGTTGATAATCAACATCAAAACCGGCGATAAATCTCAGTGTATAATCCATAATCTCCTGAGAGTATGTATATTGGCCACCTCCGCCGATAAAGGTCCGGTCAAACTGTACCTGGCCCCCGTTGCTTTCTGCCACTCCGCCTTCAAACGGCAATCTGTTGCCAAAATCCAGAAAGGTATAATAATTTTTAAACAGTATTTCATGGCCCTCCGCCAGAGAACGTCTATACGTCAGGCCTAAACGTTGCTGACTTCGCTCCTCACCACCATTAAATAAAATATTCCTGTCACGCCCTTGAGTGCGATCAGCTTCCACTTCTGCCGCATTCAATGCGCCCGGATCACCCATATCAGGTATATCCAGAATATTGAATGTGGCCGTCAGTTCACCCTTATCATCTATTTGATATTTAATTTTTGAATTAAATGAATTACGGTCAACATAGGAATGACCCCTGAAGCCATCGAGATCAGTAATGGATCCGCTTAAGAGATAATTAAATTTTTCGTGTTGCCCGGCGGTCTTAAGTTGATATTTTTGCAGGCCGTATTCGCCTATGGTTATCCTGCCTTCTGCATAAGGATCTTCTGTCCCGTCTTCAGTGATGATGTTTATCACCCCCCCGGATGCAGTCCCATACAGTGAAGATGAAGGCCCTCTGGCCACCTCTATACGCCTGGCTGAGCCAAGATCAATCTCATCAACGTTTCCCTGGCCGTCCGGCATGGTGGCCGGCACCCCGTCTATGATTACCTTTATGCCCCTGATACCGAAAGCCGAGCGCGCGCCAAACCCCCGTATAGATATCCGTTGGGCCTGTGAAAAGTTATGACTGTTCTGCAGAAATACCCCCGGGACTCTTTTCAGGGACTCTTCCAACGTTAATTGTTGCTGACCTGTCTGAATGATTGAGCCATCCACACTGCTCACGGCTGCCGGGACATTTCCAATTTCGATTTCACCACGCGTCCCCGTGATGACCAGCTCTTCCATTTGGTTCTGCGCCGTTACCATATTGGCATGAAAAATACTTATTAATATAAGTGTGTTCAACAATACCTTCATTTCATAACCCCGACGTGGTTCGTCTATTGGAACTATAGTTCATTAATTGTGATTAACCAAAGTTAATCTTGGCCTCCAAGTTGGTCCTTGAATCAGCATTGCTAAGTGCTTCTTCAAGCTCGATCCTGCCTTCCTTGTACAAATTATGAAGCGCCATATCAAAAGTCTGCATACCTTTTTGCCCGCTTCCTTCCATGGCTTCTTTTATCTGCTCGATTTCACCTTTCAGGATCAATTCAGCAATGTGCGGGGTATTAATCAGAATCTCAATAGCCGCACAGCGTTTGCCATCAACAGCCAGGACCAGCCTTTGCGAGATGACCGCCCGCAAGTTGAGAGACAAGTCCATTAATAACTGTTTATGCAGCTCCTGGGGAAACATGTTAATGACACGTTCCATGGCCTGGTTTGCATTATTGGCATGCAATGTGGAGATGGCCAGGTGTCCGGTGTTGGCCAATTCAAGTGCTGCCTCCATGGTGAGTCTGTCACGGATCTCACCAATAAGAATAACATCCGGGGCCTCACGTAAGGAGGCCTTCAGGGCATTGGCATAAGATAATGTATCGACACCCACTTCACGCTGATTCAAAATGGACTTTTTATTGGGGTGACTGAATTCAACCGGGTCTTCAATAGTCAGAATATGGCCGGACTGGGTTTCATTGCGATGATTTATCATGGCCGCCAATGTTGTCGACTTTCCTGAACCAGTGGCGCCCACCATCAGTATGAGTCCGCGCTTATGGCCAATTAATTCTTTCAAGACATCAGGGACGCCAAGCTGTTCTGTTGTTGGGATTTCACTTGGAATTCGACGCAAGACCATACCCACTTCACCGCGTTGCTTGAAAACATTGACACGAAAACGGGCTGATCCATCGGGCATGGGAATGGCAAAGTCACATTCCATGGTGTCTTCAAACTGGGTTATCTGGTGTTCATTCATAATGCCGTATGCCGCAGCCTTGCACATTGCGCCATCCAATACGGTCTTGCCAACCGGTGTCGCCTTACCTTCCAGCTTGACTTTAACCGGGGAGCCTACGGTAAAAAACAGGTCTGAGGCATTTTTCTCAACCACTAATTTAAGATAAGGCAGTATATCCATTAAAAAAATCTCCTGGTGTCAAATGTACGCTATTTCATCATGCCTGAATTTTCTTCTTTGTCTTCTTCAAGACTGAGATGGTCCAGTCCTGCCATCTTGTCGCTTTCCTTTGAGTCCTTGCCCTCCAGCTTAATCTTAAGCCGTAGTTCGTTTACGGAATCTGCATTTCTCAAGGCCTCTTCATAAGAGATCTTGTCGGCCTGTTGCAGGTCAAACAGTGCCTGGTCAAAGGTTTGCATCCCCAATTCCCTGGACTTGGCCATAATAGCTTTTATCTCATGCACTTCACCTTTAAGGATCAAGTCAGAAATTAATGGGGAATTAAGCATGATTTCAATGGCGGCATGCCTGCCTTTACCATCAGGCGTCTTCACCAGACGCTGAGAAATAATCGCCTTCAGGTTCAATGACAGGTCCATTAACAGCTGGGTACGGCGTTCTTCCGGAAAAAAGTTGATAATACGATCCAGCGCCTGGTTGGAGCTGTTGGCATGAAGGGTGGCCATGGCCAGGTGTCCAGTCTCAGCAAAGGCTATACCGAATTCCATTGTGTCACGATCCCGGATTTCACCCAGCAGGATTACGTCCGGCGCCTGCCTGAGGGTGTTTTTCAAAGCTATTTCCCAATCATCGGTATCGACACCCACTTCACGTTGCATAATGATGCAATTCTTATGCTGGTGAACATATTCAATTGGGTCTTCGATAGTAATGATGTGACCATAACTATTCTGGTTTCGATAATCGATCATCGCGGCTAATGACGTTGATTTACCGGATCCCGTGCCCCCAACCATGATTATCAAACCATTCTTCGCCATGACTACGTCTTTTAATATTTCCGGCAGTTTGAGTTTGTCGATATTCGGGACCTCGGTCTCGATGACACGCATGACCATGCCGCAAAAACTCTGCTGAATAAAGGCATTGACACGAAACCGTCCAATACCTGCCGGGACGACAGCAAAATTACATTCCTTTGTTGCTTCATATTCCTTTAACTGTCGGTCATTCATAATTGCATAGCATAGGGCCTTGGTGTTTTCCGGTGTCAGGGCTGTTTTTGACATCGGTTGCAATTTACCCTGAGCCTTCATCGCTGGCGGGAAACCGACGGTAATAAATAGATCAGACCCTTTTTTCTCAACCATAAGCTTGAGAAGGTCGCGCATAAATTTGATCGCCTGTTCTCTTTCCATTACTCCCCTCGCATTACATTAGTCTAGGTAACATTAATTAAAAACTATCTTTATTTGCTGCTTTAGACCTGGCTTCATTGGTGTCTACAACGCCTTTTTGAACCAGTTGCTGCAGGTTTTGATCCAATGTCTGCATACCAAATTGCTGACCGGTCTGAATGGCTGAATACATCTGTGCAATCTTATTCTCTCGGATGAGGTTTCGAATTGCTGGCGTCCCGATCATGATCTCATGGGCAGCAACACGACCTCCGCCTTTCTTTTTCAAAAGCGTTTGTGAAATAACAGCGCGCAGTGATTCAGACAACATGGCCCTGACCATATCTTTTTCCTCAGCAGGAAATACGTCAACAATACGGTCAATGGTTTTAGCCGCGGAACTGGTATGCAATGTACCAAACACCAGATGCCCCGTTTCTGCCGCTGACAATGCCAGGCGTATGGTTTCCAGGTCACGCATCTCGCCCACCAGGATCACATCAGGGTCTTCACGCAGCGCTGATCGCAATGCCTCATTAAAACCCAGTGTATCGCGATGCACCTCTCGCTGGTTAACCAGACATTTTTTACTGGTATGAACAAACTCAATGGGGTCTTCGACGGTGAGAATATGTCCGTACTCTGTATCATTTTTATGGTTCACCATGGCCGCCAGGGTGGTAGATTTACCGGATCCGGTGGGCCCGGTTACCAGCACAACCCCCCTTGGGTAATCTGAAATGTTCTCGAAAATTTTTGGAGCATTCAATTGTTCAAGGCTAAGGATTTCAGAAGGAATGGTCCTGAATACCGCACCGGCACCTCGATTATGGTTAAAGGCGTTCACCCTGAACCTGGCCAATCCCGGTATCTCAAACGAAAAGTCACACTCAAGGAATTCTTCATAATCCTTTCTTTGCTTGTCATTCATGATGTCATAAACCATATCATGTACTTCTTTATGGTCCATGGGCGGCACATTGATCCTTCTAACATCACCATCAACCCGAATCATCGGCGGCAAACCTGCCGATAAGTGCAAATCCGAGCAACCGTTTTTAACGCCAAACGCAAGCAATTCACCTATATCCATTGTGATCTCCAGAATTATTATTAAAGATTAATTCTCAAGGAATTTTTTTGATCCCTGTGTGAAGTTGTAAATATTGAAACAGACGTATCTGTTCCAAATTCCAACCGTTATAATTATTTTTAAATTGTCGCTTATGGCAACCATTATTTACGACTTATTATGGGCTTAGCTTACCAAAGTACCGTGGAAAATATCGAAAAAAATATCAAAAATATATGGCAGCAAATTTATGCTGCAGAGCAAAAATATGGGCGAAAAAGGGGATCTGTTCGCCTCCTGGCAGTCAGCAAAACCAAAGGCGTAGAAGACATAGGCAAAGCGATTTCAGCCGGACTTTCTGACTTCGGTGAGAATTATGTACAGGAGGCACTCCCCAAGATGGGCTCCCTGCGACCATTTAATCCAACGTGGTATTTTATTGGACCGTTGCAATCAAATAAAACCCGGCAGGTGACAGAAAATTTTGACTGGGTTTTATCCGTGGATCGGAAAAAAGTAGCTAAACGGCTGGGAGACGCCAGACCACAGACGCTTGGGCCGCTAAATGTATGCCTGCAGGTCAATATCAGTGGGGAAGACTCCAAGTCTGGCGTCAGCATACCTGAGGTAATGCCCCTGGCCAGCCGGATCTTAGATCATCCACGACTCAGGTTAAGGGGTATAATGGGCATCCCGGCAGCAACCAATGTCATCGCAGACCAACGTCTGGCATTTCGACAATTAAAAGACGTTTTCGATAGTATGAATGACCGTGGATTCAATTTAGACACGCTGTCTATGGGAATGAGTGGCGATCTTGAGTCTGCCATCGCTGAGGGTTCAACCATGGTCAGAATTGGTAGTGCTATATTTGGGCAGAGAAAAAAGTAACAACCTGTATTGAAATAACCAGATTTGCCCAAACATAAGTCTAATACGCAATTAACATAATGGGACAATTTTAATCCAAATGAAAAATACCAAGATAAGTTTCCTCGGTTGCGGAAATATGGGCTGCAGCCTTATTGGCGGACTAATCGCTGATGGGCACCAGCCTGATGTAATAACAGGTAGTGAACCAGACAGGGAAAAGGCCTCCAGCATTGCTGGTGAATACACAATCCGCATCGCCAACGATAATGTACAGGCCTGCACTGATGCCGAAGTCATTATCCTTGCGGTTAAACCTCAAAACCTGCTTGAAGTTTGCAAAGAAATTCAACCTGCAATAAAACAAACCTCACCCTTGTTGGTATCTATTGCCGCGGGAATTCAGGTTTCATCCATTCAGAACATCGTTGGCAATGACTATCCAATCGTAAGAGTCATGCCAAATACACCGGCACTAATTCAAACCGGTGCATCTGCATTATTTGCCAGCGAGGGGGTGAATGAAGACCAACGCACCCTGGCCGAGGAGATCATGCGTGCGGTGGGACTGACTATCTGGCTCAGTGATGAGCACCTGATGGACAGCGTTACGGCACTATCCGGGAGTGGTCCTGCTTATTTTTTTCTGGTCATGGAATGCATGCAAAATGCCGCCATCAAACTGGGTCTTAGCAGTGAACATGCCAGGCTACTTACCCTGGAAACCGCATTCGGCGCAGCTAAAATGGCACTGGAAAGTAAGGCTGACGTCTCTACTTTGCGACAGCAGGTCACCTCACCCGGTGGCACCACCCAAGCGGCATTGAAAGTGTTAATCGAACAGGGGCAACTTGAAAACTTATTTTATGATGCCATGAATCAAGCCAAAAAGCGTTCCGAAGAACTGGCTTTGGAGTTTGGAAAGTCTTAATGTCCACAAACTACCTGATCCAGGCCGCACTATTTTTAGTCACCACCATTTTTGATATATATCTCCTCGCGGTTGTTTTGCGGTTCTTGCTGCAACTGTTTCGAGCAGATTTTTATAATCCCATTTCACAATTTCTGGCAAAGATCACCAACCCGCCGCTACGTTACATCCGCAGGGTGGTTCCCGGCTATAAGGGGCAGGACTGGTCTTCAATGGTGCTCATGCTACTCATAAAGAGCGTTGAAATAACCATTGTTTACCTGCTTTCTGCCGGCAGATTTGTTGCTGTTGATAGCCTGATTATTCTCAGCATTGCAGGCATCCTTGAACTCTTTGTGGATGTGTTCATGATTGCGATATTTATTCAGGTGATTTTAAGCTGGGTAAACCCAGGTGCATATAATCCTGCCACCGTCATTCTTTATCGTCTCACGGAACCGGTACTGGCCCCTGCGCGTAAATTATTGCCACCTATAGGTGGACTGGATCTGTCACCGATAATAGTGATCATCGCATTACAAATGTCGATTATTCTTGTCGTTACCCCTCTCACTCACTTTGGCGTGGCACTATCAAATTAGAGAGACATGTCGTAGTCGATGATTAATGGCGCATGGTCTGAAAAACGCCGGTCCTTATAAATTCTGGCCTGTTTAATTTTGTCTTTAAGACTGGAGGAGACCACGTGATAATCAATCCTCCAGCCAACGTTTTTTTCCCATGCCCGCCCCCTGTTTGACCACCATGTATACTGATCCGGCAAGGTATTGATAGCTCGAAATGCATCTATCATGCCCGTCTTGTTAAATACGGTATCAAGCCATTGCCTTTCTTCAGGCAAAAATCCTGAATTTTTCTGATTGCTGCGCCAGTTTTTAAGGTCTATCTCCTTGTGGGCGATATTCCAGTCGCCACATAGAATATATTGCCTGTTACTGTTGCCCATTGTCTGTAACCTGGGCAGAAATTTATCCATAAAATCAAACTTTATCTGTTGCCTTTCATCGCCCGATGTCCCCGACGGCAGGTAAAGAGAAATGATACTTAACGTCCCAAAGTCCGCCTGAATGTAGCGCCCTTCATAGTCTGCATGGTGCCAACCCAGTGTGGTGGTAATTTTGTCGGGCTGTTTGCGTGCATAGATTGCCACCCCACTATAACCTTTTTTCTCGGCATCATTAAAAAATGAAACAAATCCTTTAGGCTTTAAAATTTCGTCGTTGAGCTGATGGACCTGTGCCTTGGTCTCCTGTATACATAACACATCAGCCCGTGAGCGCTTGAGCCAGTCAAACATGCCTTTTCGATGGGCGGCACGTATACCATTTGCATTTAAACTGATTATTTTCATGGTGTTTATTTTTTCAGATCATTAAAAATATTAACATTGCAGAGCACTGCGGTATGTATTGAAATCTGATATCCTCATGTTCGCTATCTTTATTATATTTACGGTACACATGGCATGAATGAGTATCAACAGGATTTTATAGAATTCTCAATTAAAAAAGAGGCCCTGAAGTTTGGCGAATTCACGTTAAAATCAGGCAGGGTCAGCCCATACTTCTTCAATACGGGTCTGTTTAATGATGGCGAAAGCCTGCAACGCCTAGGAGAATGTTATGCGGCAACGGTAATACAGGCCGGGGTTTCATTTGACATGCTATACGGGCCCGCATACAAGGGAATCCCGCTGGCATCTTCCCTGGCCATTGCATTGAATGGACATCACGGCCGGTCTGTGCCTTACTGTTTTAATCGCAAAGAAGTCAAAGATCATGGCGAAGGAGGCCTGCTACTTGGCGCTCCCCTGACAGGCAAGGTACTTATTATTGATGACGTCATTACCGCCGGCACCTCTGTAAACGAGTCGATTGAAATAATAAACAATGCGGGCGCAACACCAGCCGGTGTGGTAATCGCGGTGGACCGTCAGGAACGTGGGGCAGGAGAGTATTCAGCAATTCAGGAAGTCCAGCAGCGTTATAATATCCCTGTAATCAGCATCATCTCCCTGGATTTACTCATTGAATTTATAAAAAATTCTGACAGTTTTTCAAGCTATCTCAATGACATACTGAATTATCGCAAAAACTATGGAATCAATTGAAGAATATTGAATCTTAACTGTTAATAAAATACCAATGCCGTACTATACTATTTAACCATCAGACCAAAAATACAGGGAAAACCAATGAAAAATAAACTGCTTCCCAGATTTCTGATATTAACCGGACTCTTTATAATGCTTTTTAGTCTACAGGCAAATGCGACTATAAAATGCTGGACCAACAATGAAGGCGTCAGGGAATGCGGCAATCGGGTCCCACCTGAATATGCCCAGCAGGGGCATCAGGAAATCAGTGAATCAGGCATGGTAATAGACGAACAGTCCCGCGCCAAAACAAAAGCAGAACTGGCAGAAGAAGCAAAACAAAAGGCCTTGCTTGCTGAGGAAAAACGAAAACAGGCAGAGCAGAAACGGGCTGATAATATTTTGCTGGCCACATTCAGTAATGTTGCTGAGATTGAACGTGCACGGGACGAGCGTATCAAGGCCATTGATGCCACTATTACCCTGGCAAATAAGCAAACGGAAACTATTCAGCAGTATCTTGATAAACGTATACAGGCCGCCGCACAGGCAGAGCGCAGCGGAAACACGCCTAATGAGGCCCTGTTAAACGACATCGCAGAACTGGAACGACAAGTCTCGGCGAAAAAAGAATATATTGCCGAACGGGAAAAGGAAAAAGAAGACACCACTGCAGAATATGCAGCAAACATAGAACGCTTTAAGTCTCTCAAGGGGCTCTAATAGTCGTCGGCCGCGTTATTTAAATAACGACCCTCTCAATAAGGCCCACTGTTCGCTGATATGGACAGTGGGTTTTTTTTCAAACTCTGACCTGACAAATTCACTCATATGTCCTTCAATTAGTACCATCATTAGGTTAGCTGTCACGTCGATTGTTTGATTGGCGCGCGTCCCGCCTGAGAGGTTGGCCTCCCTTAAAAGTTGCTTGAACTGCGTCTGTATGCGCTCAAAGAATTTTGCCACCCTGATTCGTAACCTCTCATTTTCTCCAACCAGGGCATCACCCAGTAATACTCGCGTTATTCCCGGGTTGCGTTCAGCAAACCCCAACACCAGTGAGATAATCCTTTCGCACCTGACTGGTAATGATTTTTCCTGATCCAGAATTTTGTTAATGAGTCCAAATACACTTTCCTCAGCAAAATCTATCAACGCCTCATACATCTTGGCCTTGCTGGCAAAATGCCGGTATAGAGCAGCTTCTGATACACCAACCGCCCTGGCCAAAGCGGCTGTCGTTATCCTGGAGCCTGGGTGAGTTTCAAGCTCCTGGGCCAGCACTTCCAGTATCTGCTGTTTTCTATCGGGTTTTTTTGTTGTTGCCATTGACCTGCCTTTTTCTATCCAACTTTAATCATGGTCCCAATGCCACTATCTGTAAATATTTCCAGCAGTACCGCATGCTCCACCCTGCCGTCTATGATATGTACATTTTGTACGCCGCCAGAGACCGCATCCATCGCGGCATTTACCTTGGGAAGCATGCCGCCAAATATAGTTTTTGATTTGATTAATTTATCTACATCAGACTCAGAAAGTCCCGTCAGCACATTATTATCTTTATCCAGTACGCCCGGCGTATTAGTAAGCATAATCAATTTTTCTGCTTTTAATTCCCGTGCAACATGGCATGCAACCAAATCGGCGTTGATATTATATGACTGGCCATCATCTCCCACGCCGATTGGCGCAATGACTGGAATGAAATCCCCTGTAATTAACATTTCGATAACTGCCGTATTTATCGACACAACCTCTCCAACATGCCCGATATCAATGATCTCAGAGGCCTTGAGTTCCGGCGCATCTGCAGGCATCTGAAGTTTTTTTGCCTTGATCATACCGCCATCTTTCCCCGACAAACCAACTGCATTGCCGCCATTTTGGTTTATGAGGTTTGCAATATCCTTGTTCACCAGACCGCCCAGGACCATTTCCACAACATCCATGGTTTCGCTGTCTGTGACCCGCATTCCCTGAACAAATTTTGATTCTTTACCTATTTTCTCTAAAAATGTCCCGATTTGCGGCCCGCCACCATGTACCACTACCGGATTCATACCAACCAGCTTCATCAATGTAATATCTCTGGCAAAGCTGTTTTTCAGTGACTCGTTTTCCATGGCGTTACCGCCGTACTTGATCACAATGGTGGTATCATAAAATCGTTTTATATAAGGAAGGGCCTCATTGAGGACCGAAGCGATTTCACTTTCTGGATGAATATTTGACTGTTGGTTTTTCATGATGGGCT
Source organism: Candidatus Eutrophobius brisbanensis (assembly GCA_038131795.1). Classification (GTDB taxonomy): domain Bacteria; phylum Pseudomonadota; class Gammaproteobacteria; order Eutrophobiales; family Eutrophobiaceae; genus Eutrophobius; species Eutrophobius brisbanensis. The sequence continues at coordinate 2,033,948 of JAYPQE010000003.1, forward strand.
CATGTGAAGATGTCATAACCTCGCACCCCCTAGAAAGGCGTCGTAAGCCCTGGATTGACGGACAATATCAATTCCTTGAACTTACTCTGAATTGTTGCCATGGCCTCGGCGGTATCTGCTTCGAATCTGGCAACCAGGCAAGGTGTTGTATTTGATGGTCTGATTAAGCCCCAGCCGTCAGCAAACTCCACCCTGAAACCATCTACAGTAACTATTTCTGCATCATCGAATGAAATTTTTGCCTGAAGATCTGACATAAACTTTTCATGTTCAGTTTCCGGAAGATCGATACGTAATTCCGGCGTTGATTCTCCCTGTGGTAACTCAGCAAAAAATTCTGCAAGGCTTGCCTTGGCATTGGTCAGGATCTCAAGCATTCGGGCCCCTGAATAAATAGCATCATCAAAACCATACCACCGTTCACCAAAAAAGATATGACCGCTCATCTCGCCAGCCAATGGGGCATTGACTTCTTTCATTTTGCTTTTTATCAATGAATGTCCCGTTTTCCACATTAGCGGTTTGCCGCCGCTGGACTCGATTATAGTTTTTAAATGCTTGCTGCATTTCACATCAAATATGATTTCTGCGCCCTGGTTTCTGGAAAGAACATCTCTGGCAAAAATCATCATTTGCCGATCTGGCCATAAAATATTTCCTGCAGCATCTACAATACCCAACCTGTCGCCATCACCGTCAAAGGCAAATCCAAGATCCGCGCCTGTTTCTTTTACTTTATTGATAAGATCAACAAGATTTTCAGGCTGACTTGGATCAGGATGATGATTTGGAAAGTTGCCATCAAGCTCACAATAAAGATCGATAACGTCATGACCCATTGCCTTATATAACTGTGATGCGACAACACTAGCGGCTCCGTTTCCGCAATCCACCACCAGTTTAAAAGAACTTCCAAATGCCACGGGTATATCTTCGGTTATTCGTCGAACATATTCGGGCAATATCTCCTCAGTCCTTACATTACCACTGCCCGAGCTGAAATCCTTTTTGTTTATGCAGTCCTGTATTTCAAGAATTTTATCTTCTGACAGGGTGTTGCCGCCGAGGACAATCTTTAAGCCATTGTATTCGGGTCCGTTATGGCTGCCGGTAACCATAATCCCATTGCCCGTTTCAAAGTGATGTGTCGCGAAATATAAAACAGGGGTTGGCACTACGCCAATATCAATAACGTCCCTTCCCGTAGAGGTTAGCCCCTCGATTAAGCTGTTTGCCAATTCCGGACTCGAATTTCTGCCGTCCCGGCCAACAACAATGGCATTTGTTCCCTGGCCTTGTGCCTGGCTGCCAACCGCCAGGCCGATCTGCCTGACAACATCAACGGTTAATTCATTTTCAACTTTGCCTCTTATGTCATATTTTCTGAAGATGACAGAAGGTGGTTCAGCGTTAGAAACGGCGCTGGGTATGTCTTGTTTGACTGGTGTAATATCCGTCTCGTTCGCAGACGGCGGTTCCGCTTCATCATGGGCATCTTCCGCCTGGGTTATATCAAAAAAGTCATCGGCCTGGGCCTGTTGCTTAACAGATTCCATGCTGGCGATACTGGTAATGTCATCCCCTTCCTCAAGCGCCGCCGAGGGTTGCGCCTCAACATCCGACGAACCCGTTGCCCCTGGAAAATGTTTTATCAATTTCTCCATGCCCGGGTGGGCCCCGTCCATGATGGCCAAAATAGCGCCTTGATAGTCAACATTACTGCCTGATCCTTGCGCTACCTTGCCAGGCTGCTTTCGCTTGACCACAAACACGCCCATCAGGACGAGCAACAAGATTAATGCGCCAACCCATACCATGGGCATACCCATGCCCACCAATGTCATATCAACGCCCGCAAGAGATGATGCGTCCCAATAAGAGACTGTCCACCGGGATCCTGTTATGGAGGCTGAGCCGGCTGGACCGGTTTTTAATGAACTATCTCCAATGCTCCCGAGTACTAATGGTGAACCTGATGCAGACTGCTGAACCTCCATATACCCAGCTGAAAAACCCAGCGAGTTTAAGGCCTGTTCGAATAATGAGACAGACAGGCTCAGGTGCACAATGCCTATTAACTGATCGCCCTGATTCTTAACTCTTTCAACATATACAATATGTTGATTGCCTGTGCCAAATAACAATGCCTCGGCAGCGACGGGTCCGGCAGAACGTTCTATTTTATTTAACATGGCAATGGAACCAAAGCTCAAAGGTGGGCTGCTGGTATTGTCTGCCTGATATTGACCGGGTCTGAGTAACCGCACTTTCAACGCAGAGTCAAATCGTGATTGTGCAGATTCAGCTTCGCTTGACAGGTCCTCGTCTGTACCTGATATAAACAGGTTTTTAATGGCTTGACTGTCTGCGTACTGTGTTAGTTCAGCGCTAATTCTATTAAAGTACGCGGAAATAGCGTCCGCATAAGGTCTGGCTAACTGGTTCAATTCCTGGGCATCAGCCATATCCGGACCGCTGTCCGTGCTTCCCCCTGACGTCATATTGCTGACAATAAACCCGGCCGCAGCCAGGATCACAATGGCCACAACGCCGTACATTGCATTGCGCTTCATTCTTCTACTGACTTTTCTTTTAGTTACCGGCCCGTCTACCATTTTACTGTTCCTTTATATGTGTAACTCCCGTGTGACCAAACCCGCCTGCGCCTCGTTTTGATTCATCAAACTCCTCTACCACGTCCAGTTCTGCCTGGACCACCGGGACAAAAACCATTTGGGCGATCCGGTCACCGGGCTGAATGACTACATTCTCAGCACCCCGGTTCCATACAGAAATAAATACCTGGCCCTGATAGTCAGAATCAATTAATCCCACCAGGTTACCGAGGACTATGCCCTGTTTGTGCCCCAGTCCAGACCTTGGCAATAGCATTGCCGCCAGTGAAGGGTCCAGTATATGCATCGCAAATCCGGCCGGCACCAGCTGACACTGGCCTGGCGTTATGCTCATGTCTTCATCAATACATGCACTGAGGTCCATGCCTGCAGACCCCTGTGTTGCATGGTGGGGCAGGGGAAATTCATTTCCCAACCGGTCGTCGAGTATTTTAACCTGGATTTTTTTCATGATAGCGATCTGCGATAAGTTTAATGAGATTCCTGGCTAATTTATGTTTACTCGCTGTACCCAGATCAATATGGCCATCCTCCCAGTAAATGTCCAGCGTATTAACATCAGACTCGAACCCGATTCCGGGACCCACCTGATTTGCAGCAATCATATCGAGTCCTTTGGCCTTTAATTTGGTTTTTGCGTTTTCTGACACATCATTGGTTTCAGCTGCAAACCCCACCGTAAAGGGTTTGCGTTTACCGGCAGCAACGCTGGCAATGATATCGGGGTTCTTTTCCAGTTTAAGGGTAAGACCCTGGTCAGATTTTTTAAGTTTTTGGTCTGCAGTCTCAACGCTTCTATAGTCAGCCACCGCCGCCGCGGATATAAAGATGTCAGCACTGTTTATGAATTTAGAGACCTCAGACTGCATTTCTGTTGCCGTGGTCACCGGGACATAATGTGCTCGATCGGGCGGCTTAATTGAAACCGGCCCGGACACCAAGGTAACTTTAGCATCCGCTTCAATAGCAGCCTGGGCCACAGCAAACCCCATTCGCCCGGAACTATGATTGCTGATATAGCGTACCGGGTCTATGGGTTCGCGGGTGGGTCCTGCGGTGATCAAAACATGTCTCCCCGTCAGTATTGAGCTACTGAAATGGTCGTTCACAGCCTGCTGAATGTCAGTGGGCTCAAGCATTCTGCCAGGACCTGTCTCGCCACAGGCCTGCTCACCAGCATCTGGTCCAAGCATAACCAGACCGGCCTGTTTAAGCCTGTTTACGTTTTCCTGGGTTATGGGGTTTTCCCACATCTGCCGGTTCATAGCAGGGGCCACCAGAATGGGACTATCCGTTGCCAGACAGACTGTAGTGAGCAAGTCATCTGCCATTCCATGGGCGAGCCTTGCTATCATATGGGCGGTTGCGGGGGCAATGACAATCAAATCTGCCCATCTGGCCAGTGAAATATGGCCCATTCCCGACTCAGCATCATGGTCCAGTAGTTGACTATGCACAGGCCTGCCGGACAAGGCCTGAAAAGTCAGGGGATTTACGAATTTTGTGCCCCCCCGGGTCATCACCACCTCAACCTCTGCCCCCTGGTCTATGAGCGCCCTGACCAGATAACACGATTTGTAGGCTGCGATTCCGCCGCTGACACCGAGCAATATTCGCTTATTAATCAATGTGTTCATGTGACAAGTTTACCCTAAAAAACAACAAGACCATTATAAAATCAGAAAAAAAGTTGTATAGTCATTGGTGTTAATGTGAACAGGGAGGTTCATATGTCCATTCAAAACTGGCCGAAGCCAGAACGCCCCAGAGAAAAACTCCTCAACAAGGGGGTCGAAACACTTTCAAACGCCGAATTGCTGGCCATTTTCATCCACTGTGGTACCAAAGGCAAAACCGCTGTCGATATAGGGCATGATCTGCTGATTCGATTCAAATCCATCAAGGGTATCGTCGAGTCCGACAGGGTAAGCCTCTGTGCAACGGACGGTGTAGGCCCGGTAATTTATGCACAGATTGTCGCCGCGCTGGAACTGGGAAGGCGTTATCTGGAGGAAAAGGTAACTAATGAAACACCCTTGACCTCGCCGGAGATTACCCGCCATTTTTTGAAATCCAGATTAATGCCGTATCAACATGAGGTGTTTTCCTGCCTGTTTATGGACAAAAGACACCGACTGATTGCCTTCAAGGAGTTGTTTTCCGGCACAATAGATGGTGCCAGCGTCTACCCCAGAGAGGTGGTAAAAATGGCACAGAAATTTAACGCAGCGGCCGTTATTTTTGCCCACAACCACCCTTCCGGGGTAGCAGAACCCAGCCAGAGCGATATTCAGATTACCCGGCGACTAAAAGACGCCCTGATGTTGATTGATATCAGGGTTTTGGACCACTTGATTGTGGGAAATCAGGAGATTGTTTCAATGGCCGAGCGGGGTTTAATGTAAATATTCCGGAATTTAACTAATTTGCCAGGATAAACTTGGCGAATATCAGGAATTTATGTAGAATTCGCGGTCTTTTAGAATATGAGAACAGAAAAATGTCGCAGATATGTCAGGTAACGGGAAAGCGGCCGCTGTCAGGCAACAACGTATCCCACGCCAATAACAAGACCAGACGTAGATTTTTACCAAACCTGCACATCCGTAAATTCTGGGTGGAAAGCGAAAACCGTTGGGTGAAGCTCAGGGTTAGCAGTAAAGGTGTGCGTATTATTGATAAAAAGGGTATCGAGACAGTCCTCACTGAAATCCGTGCCCGCGGCGATAAGGTGTAACACATGGCAAAGTCAGCGAGAGAAAAGATCAGGCTGGTGTCTTCTGAAGGTACCGGACATTTTTATACCACCACAAAGAACAAACGCAACATGCCTGACAAAATGGAAATTAAAAAATTTGATCCCGTGGCAAGAAAGCACGTTATCTACAAAGAGGCCAAAATTAAATAAGTAATTTTCAAACTGCCTTGCTGTGGCATTTGTTTTTTTCTCTGATTAATTAACTTCCTGAAGCCTGTAGGCCCTGACTGTCATTGCGAAATCCTGCAATGCCTGTATTCCGGTCTGTTCTGCACTAGTACACCAATCCCGCAACGACTGCATTAAGCTCTCCTGGCTGGCATGTTTGGCATGCCAGATAGATTGTAATCTCAGACCAAATTCATAAACGGTTTTTAGCTTATCATTTTCATCCAGCAGTTTATTCAGTCTGCTGCGGGCCGCCTCATCCAGCAGGTTGCTATGCCAGATAAGCAGTTTTCGGTGTGCCCGGGTTAATTTCCGTCTTGTTTTTTTATAATTAGACTTTTCCTCGCGATAAACCTTTTTAACCACTGAGGAAGCATAATAAGACATGACGTGAAATCGACTGGCTATTACTGCCCTGATAGTATCCATATCGATCACTGTATTTTGATAATCCAGGACTGGTACAGGCGCCAGCTTCTTCACCTTTGCGAGGCCGACAAAATTTAACAGCCTTATATACCACCACCCCAGATCCAGTTCGTACCATTTACTGGAAAACCTCGCTGATGCAGCAAAGGCATGGTGGTTGTTATGCAGCTCTTCTCCGCCGATGAATATGCCTATCGGAATGATGTTGGTTGAGGCGTCCGCTGGTTCAAAATTTCGATACCCCCAGAAATGGCCCACACCATTTATTACACCTGCAGCAAACACAGGAATCCAGATCATCTGGATTGCCCAGATGCTCATGCCTATCGGCCCAAACAATGCACAGTTGACCAACAACATAACAGCGATGCCAAGGTATGAATGTCTGGTATAAAGGTTTTTTTTCCAGCCAGTCATTTGGGGTATCGTGCCCATATTTATTCAATGTTTCCTTATTTGCCGCTTCATGTTGAAATAATTCTGCACCCCGGGTCAAAACTGTCTTGATGCCAAACTGTTGAGGACTGTGCGGGTCCTCCCTGGATTCTACTTTTGCATGATGTTTCCTGTGTACCGCAACCCATTCCCTGGTCACGATCCCGGTAGTCAACCACAACCAGAACCGAAGAAGTGGCTGGCTATTGAATTCAACTCAATGGCCCGATGTGCCTGCGCCCGATGCAGATAGATTGTGACGGAAGTGATGGTAATATGGGTAAGAAAAAAAATAACACCCAAATAGACCCACACTGACAAACCGGCAAACATTATTAACCCTCTTTTTTTATGGTTCATATTCTGTGATTATCATAATCTATGGCATTATTCCTGTACAAATACCAAACAACATAAACTAATCAACAATCCTTTAAATATTGCGTCTGATGACATAAATGTATCTGCTTGAAAGTAGAGAAATATCCTGAATAATAGTCCTTAATGTCAGAACCTATCATGATGCAAACAAATGCTGTTTGCCGTAACTATGGCAAACACACTGTTCTCAACAAGGTTACCTTCTCGGCGCAAAAAGGTGAGGTGACCGGTTTTTTGGGGCCTAATGGCGCCGGCAAAAGTACCTTAATGCAGATAATATCGGGGACACTGGCCGCCTCCAGTGGAGACGTTTTCATCGCTGGACACAATATTCAAGCTGACGCCATACGGGCCCGTTCATATATTGGTTACCTGCCGGACATTCCTCCCCTATACACAGACTGCTCGGTTGACGCATATCTTCTGTATTGCGCAAAGATTCATGGTATACCCGCAGCCTCACAATCGCTCGCTGTTAAAACAACCAAACAAAAATGCGGGCTGCAGGAGATGGGCAAACGCATTATTCATGGCCTCTCAAAAGGCTATAAACAGCGGATCGGACTTGCGCAGGCAATCATTCATTCGCCTGACATTATCATACTTGACGAGCCTGCTTCAGGCCTGGATCCCAAACAGTTGGTGGATATGCGGAATTTAATTTCAGACCTAAAGACTGACCACTGTGTTATCTTCTCAACCCATTTGCTCTCAGAGGCTTACCAGTTATGTGATCGCGTCATGATGATATATAACGGCGAAATTGCCCTGGACCAGACCATGGATACATTTACCAGTGAAGCAGACCTGGAACAGGCCTATGTTTCGAAAACAGGGTATGTACACAACGCTGCAGACGGTGCCTCATGATAATAGAAATTGCCAGGTTTGAACTATCCAGGATTTACAGATCACCTGGTAACTGGTTGATACCGGCCGTATGCCAGTTTTTGTTAGCATTAATTTTTTATAACCTTCTATCAAAATATCTTTCTGATCCTGCATTATTTCAAGGCAGGGGTATTACTGATGCAGTCATTGCTGGTTATTACCGTAGCGTAGGACTGTTTTTTTTACTCCTGGTGCCCGTCATAACTATGAGGGCCATTGGAGAGGAAATTAAGACCGGCGCATTCAAATTACTGTTGTCTGCGCCAATAACCAGTCTTCAAATCCTGGTCGGCAAATATCTTGCCATACTGTGCTATCTGACGGTTTTGCTACTAGGCGTTTCCCTGGTCCCTCTCAGCCTGTTCATAGGAACAGATCTGGATTATGGCCATATTGTTTCGTGCATCGCCGGAAACATAGTGCTTTTAGTCTGTCTCGTTGCCATTGGAATATTTTTTTCTTCGCTGTTCACGCAACAATACCTGGCTGCGGTTTCGACATTTATGATCACCATAGTGCTATGGACTGCGCACTCGGCGGCAGGCCCTGACGCAACAACTGTTGACCGCATATTTCAATCACTTTCCATGTCAACCCATTTTACCCGCTTTACGGAAGGGGTTTTGTCGTCCGCCTCCGTTGTGTTTTTTCTGGCAGTTACATCGGTTTTTCTAATTGGCGGCATATGGAGAGTTCACTCGCTGCGCAGCATTGACTGGTAACCGATATGAACAATATGGCAAACACCAGGCAAAACAAAATCATATACGGTTGGTTGCTTTTTTTGATCTCCTTTTCTACTGCGTCTTTGGTTTTCTGGATGTCATATAAGTTTGAATACATCTTTGACATGACACAAAACAATATGCGCTCGTTATCTCCTGCCAGCGTTACTCTTCTAAATCAGATCGAAGGGCCTGTTAAGGTAACGGCATATGCGCGGGAAGATCCCCAATTAAGGGCGGCCATCATTCAATTCATTGAAGGCTACCAGGCCATCAAGCCGGATGTTCTGCTTGAGTTTATTAACATTGATTCTGCGCCGGATGAAGTTAGAGAACTGGGGGTTCGGATCAACGGAGAACTTGTGCTGGAGTACCAGGACAGAACAGAACACGTCCGTTATGCAGACGAAAGTACGCTGATTAATGCTATGGCCCGCATCTCACAGGATTCCCAGGGCTGGATAGCCTATTTATCGGGCCATGGTGAAAGAGATATGCTGGGGCGGGCGAATCATGACCTTGGCGCGTTTGGCTTCAGGTTACAGGAAAGGGGTTACAACATTCAGCCTGTTAATCTCTCAGAAGTCCCTGAAATACCGGACAATACTTCTGTACTGATAATAGCCGGCCCACGGATACCATTGCAGGCGCAGGAAACCGAGAAACTGCTGACGTATCTACAAAAAGGCAAAAGCCTGCTCTGGCTTGTAGATCCGGGTGATATGCAATTTATTCCAGCAGAACTGCCGGCATTCCTGGGCATTGAAATTGCAGAAGGCACGGTGATTGACACCGCCAGTGAATTACTTGGAATTGATGACCCGACCATAACCGTCATTACCGAAAGCCTGTATACACAACACCCATTATTAACAAACTTCAGCTACACAACTATCTACCCTCATGCCGCAGCATTACTGCCCACAGACAGTACTACATGGACGTCCAGTCCAATACTAATGTCAGGAAACCAGGCCTGGGTAGAAACCTCCGAACTTGATAACGAAGTTAGCCTCGATCCTGCCAGTGACCTGCAAGGACCGCTGACCCTGGGCATAGCCCAAAGTCGTGAAACAGTGTCCGATAACGCTTCCGCCTCTACAGATCGACAGCAGCGCATAATCGTCATAGGTGATGGTGATTTTCTTGCTAATACCTATCTGGAAAATTCAGGCAACCTTGAGCTGGGAATGCGCGTAATTTCCTGGTTGAGCCACCGTGACAACCTGATAGAAATACCAACTCGTACTGTTTCAGACAAAACATTGACTGTCCCGCGATATTATATTGGTGCTGCAGGTATATTTTTTCTTGTCGTATTACCTTTAATCAGTGTGTCTATTGCAGCAGCTCTCTGGCGTCAAAGACGGCAAACCTGACAAACCGATTGTTTGTAAAATATGCCCGAACTACCCGAAGTAGAAACAACTCGCAGGGGCATCGCCCCGCACCTGGAAGGTAATGAGATCGTAACCGCGGTGTTTCGTGAACGTCGATTAAGGTGGCCCATTGAGGAAAGCCTTTCGCGGCTGCTCCCAAAACAAAAATTTCATGCTGTTTTGAGACGAGGCAAATACATAATACTCTCAACTGACCGGGGCCACCTGATTTTACACCTGGGCATGTCGGGCAGTCTTCGCGTGGTACCCAAAACAAGCATGCCTGACAAGCATGATCATTATGACCTGTTGCTCAATACCGGGCAGGTGCTGAGATACAGGGACCCCCGCCGCTTTGGATCCTTACACTGGACCCGTACAGATCCAATGTCTCACTGGTTATTAAACAGGCTTGGGCCGGAGCCATTATCAGCTGAGTTTACCGGCGAATATCTATTCAAAAAAAGCAGAAATAGAACGCTTAATATTAAAGCCTTCATCATGGACAGCAAGATCGTGCCTGGTGTTGGAAACATTTATGCAAACGAATCATTATTTACAAGTGGGATTCGGCCGGGACTGGCCGCAGGAAGGGTGTCTGCTATTCGTTATGAAACACTTGTGTCAAGCATAAAAGATGTGCTGAGCGAAGCTATTCAACAAGGCGGCACGACATTAAAAGACTTTGTCGACAGTGATGGTCAACCGGGGTATTTCAAACAAAGCCTGTTTGTTTACGGTCGGTCAGGGGAAAACTGTCGTAAATGTAAAGGCGCGATTAAATCCAGGGTATTAAATCAACGAGCAACGTATTATTGCCCAACCTGCCAACACTGAAGCCTGCTGTACTTTTACTTGACCTCAGCCTTGCCTTCACCACGTTTATCAGATACCGCATAGACATGGTTGGTGCGCTTGTCCCACATGATGGCATGCATGTTGCCATATAAGCGACGTGATTCGCGTAACTGATGACCTCTGGACATCAATGCCTGCTGTTCTTCCGGGGTGAAGGCATTATTCTCAAAAAAAACCATGTCTGGTTTATATTGATGATGATACCTTGGCAGGTCCACCCAGGATTCCGGCAACTTTCCCGAAGCAAAATCCAGCACACCCAGCAGGACCATGGTGATGATCCTGCTGCCACCCGGAGTCCCGAGAATACCCACTCGCTCTTTACTCTCAACGAAGGTAGGTGACATGCTGGACAGGGGTCGTTTTCGCGGCTCTATAGCGTTTGCCTCATACCCAATCAAACCATAGGAATTCGGGTTGGCCGGTTTGATGGCAAAGTCATCCATTTCATTATTTACCAGGACCCCTGTACCAGGAATAACAAACTTGGATCCAAATCCACGGTTAATGCTTAACGTGCCAGCAACGAGGTTGCCCTCCTTGTCCATGACAGAAAAATGTGTTGTGGAATTGCCGGTGCTTCTTGTTTCCGGCAATTCACCCAGTTTGTCGCTAGGGGTTGCACTTAAGGGGTCTATGGTCATTGCCAGACCTTCTATATAGTCATCGTCCAGCAACCTTTGTTCAGGAATTTCAACAAAATCCGGATCGCCAAGAAACAATGCGCGATCTCTATACGCCCTTCTTGCAGCTTCTATCACATGGTGTGCCCTGGATACATAATCCATGTTCTCAAGGTCAAAGTGTTCCAGGATTTTCAGAATTTGCCCCATTACAATCCCGCCGGATGACGGCGGTGATGCTGACACTACCTTAACGCCATTGTAGCTCACCTCTAATGGCCGGCGTTCCAGCACAACATAGCTTTGCAGGTCTTCGGTGGTCCATATTCCACCGTTTGCGCTCACGCCTGATACGATCTTGTTTGCCATCTCTCCTAGATAAAATCCTGCAAACCCCAGGTTAGCAATGGACCTGAGTGTCACTGCCAGATCTGCCTGGATTAACCGATCTCCGGCAGCAGGAACGTTGCCTTCAGGCAAAAAGATCTTTGCCGATGATGGATATTTTTCAAAATCATCCCGCGCCCTTTCGATAGCTTCACTTAGACCAGGTGTCACTAAAAAACCCTGTTCAGCATATCGGATGGCCGGCGCCAGGGAGACAGATAACGGCAATTTTCCATAATTCATTGCCAGGTACACCATTCCAGCGGGAATGCCGGGTATGCCGCTAGCCAATGGACCATCCAGTGAAGCACCTTCAAGGACGTTATCATTTTCATCAAGGTACATACGTTTATGGGCGAAGCCTGGAGCTGTCTCCCTGCCATCTATCATGATCTTTTTTTGATCGGATTGCCTATGCAACAACCAGAATCCGCCGCCCCCCAGACCTGATCCGGTTGGTTCAACCACTGCCAGGGCGGCAGTGACAGCCACGGCAGCATCAAACGCATTACCACCCCGGTCAAGCACTTCCATACCAGCCTGTGTCGCCAATGGATGTGCGCTGGCTATGGCATTTGCGGACGGGGTTTGCGCAAACCCAGAGTTAAATACCAAACACAGATATAGATAAAAGAATTTTCTGTTGGCCAGATATGAGAAAATTTTTAGCTTTTGATTCATTTACTCTAATTTCTCACTCAGTTTTATATATTTCCTGTACAGCTCGTCTCTGGTTTCGATCCTGTCTGGATCGTTAGGTATGCAATCCACCGGACACAGGGCAACACACTGAGGTTCGTCATAATGCCCTATACACTGGGTGCATAAATCCGGATTAATTTGATAATACTCTTCTCCAGGGAAAATAGCATGATTTGGGCACGCCGGCTCACAAACATCGCAGTTAATACATTCCTGGGTAATTTTTAATGCCACGGACAGACTGAAATGAGCAGGAATCAGCCTGTTAATCGTTCTTTTAGTGCCTTTACAACATCCTCATGCACAAAACGACTGACATCACCCCCCAGGGATGCCACTTCCCTGACCAGGCTTGAAGAGATATAGCCAAACTGTTCGGCCGGTGTCAAAAATACCGTTTCTGTCTCATCATTGAGCTGACGATTCATGCCCGCCATCTGGAATTCGTATTCAAAGTCAGAGACGGCCCTTAATCCGCGGATGATAACCCTGGCATCACGGGCCCTTGCATAAGCTGTTACAAGCCCTTCAAAACTGCATACTTCAACATTATCAATTTCGCCTAATGCGATATTGGCCATCTTGACACGCTCTTCAAGCGAAAAAGCCGTCTGTTTTGGGGTACTGCCGGCGATTGCAACAATGACATTATCAAACAAGCGCGTTGCTCGAAGAACAATATCTGTATGTCCATTTGTTATGGGATCAAATGTTCCGGGGTAGATTGCTGTTACATTCATTACATTCACTTACAGGTTAAAATCTGAAACGTAACTTTACCGACGTTTCCAGATTTAATCATCTCCAGATGCTCATTTTCCACGTTTAAATCCTGGTCTGATTCAAGATAAATCAGGCTGGTACTCTTCAGGCAGCCGCAGGCAAATAACTTTTCAAGACTGGTTGATAACAATTCTGTGTTATACGGCGGGTCAAGGAACACAATATCAAATGCCTTTCTACAGCCGGACAGCCAGGCAATGGCATCGCCGGCAACAATTTCCAGACCGTGTGCCTTAAACTTCTGTGCCTGCTCCTTCAGGTTATTCATGACCGCATTGTTCTTTTCGACCATAACAACCGACGCGGCCCCTCTGGATAACGCCTCAAATCCCAGTGCCCCTGTGCCAGCGAACAAATCCAGACAAGCTGCGCCTTCTATATAAGGCATTAACCAGTTAAACAAGGTTTCCCTGGCCCGGTCCGGAGTGGGCCTGAGCCCATCAACACTTATTACATCAAGCTTCCGGCTTCTCCATTTGCCTGCGATTATTCTTACTTTGCCTTGCACGCCTAAAGGTCTTCGGACTATTCCTCGTCGGTCACCGGCCCTACAATTACCGTCACAAAATTATCCACATCCAGGCGTCGTTGAAACGCATCTTTAATATCATTAATGGTAACCGCATCGACTTTTTCATTAAATGTCTCAAGATAATCCAGTGGCAAACGATAAAACCCGATCACTGATAAATAACCAGAGATATTGCCATTACTGTCTATTCGCAAGGGAAAACCGCCCGTAATATTTTTTTTAGATGAGGTCAGCTCAGCCTCTGTTGGACCATTCTCAACGAAGTCCCGTATAGTTTGGGTCAACACCTCAAGAGCTTCTTGCGTTTGGTCTTCACGGGTGGAAATAGACGCCTGAAAACTACCCAGCCCACGGCGCGGCGAAAAATAACTACTGGCACCATAGGAGAGCCCACGCTTTTCTCTTACTTCTTCAAACAATCTGGACACCAGGCCGCCACCCCCAAGAATATGGTTGCCGACATACAATGGGAAATAATCAGGATCGCCATATTTCATGCCCGGCTGACCCACCAGGATGTGCGCCTGGGACGATGGATGTGAGATCTTTACCAGCTTGCCCTGAGATATCGGCTCGACGTCAGGAAAATATAGCGGCGCATTGCCGGCGGGCAAATCACTGGTAACAGACTCCGCAATGGACCTGGCCTGATCCTGCGAGATATCACCCACCAGGGTAATCATGGCATTGTTCGCAACATAATAATCTGCATGAAACCTCACCAGATCGTTACGAGAAATTGTTTGCAAACTTTCCGGCGTGCCTTCATTAGTGTGGGCATAGGGATGGCCATTAAATATCTCCGCGTCAAACCGCTCGGCCGCAATAGCACTAGGGGATTGATATTTTCTTTGTATAGCCACCAGGATCCGGTTTCGTTCGCGCTCTATGACTTCATCTGTAAAGTCTGGACTGGTTAATACGGTTTTTAACATGTCCAGGGCCGGGCTCAGGAGATCATTATCTGACAGGGTGCGTAATGATAGTGACGCCGTATCGTATGCCCCCCTGGCACTGAATTCTGCGCCCAGACGTTCAAACTCAAAGCTAATTTCATCAGCATTCAAGCCTCCCGCTGCCTGGCTTAACAGGCTATTGGTTAGCTGCGCCAGCCCTAACTTACCATCGGGGTCTCTTACGCTACCCGCATCAAACACCAATTGCAGGTCGACCATTGGCAGCTCATGGGATTCAACAAAATATACCCTGACGCCTCGAGAGGTTTCCCAATGCTTAATATCCGGCCCGGCATTGACCGCAAAAGAACACGACATCAGGGCCAGGAACACCAGGATAAATTTATGAAGCTTACAGGCGATATGAAAGAAGTTATTCATTGTTCTGCTCCTGTGCCGTAACCGGCTCCAGAACGGCAAGAGTTGAAACATCATCCAGCAAATATTTTGCGGCCACTGCCTTTACCTGCTCGGCGGTAATGTCATTGATTTTTTCTACATATTCAACCGCGAGCCGCCAACCCAAACCAACCGTTTCATAGATACCAAGGATCATGGCCTGATAGAACACAGAGTCTTTTTCATATACATTGCTTGAAACCACCTGGGCCTTGACCCTGTCCAGCTCTCGATCTTCCACCAATGTCGTTTTAATATTTTCCAGCTCTGAATAGATGGCCTGCTCAAGCTCCTCCATAGTCCTGCCCTGGGCGGGCGTGCCGGTCACAGTAAATAAGCCGTCCAGCCTGCCTGACATTTGATAACTGGCGCCAACGCCTGTTGCGACCTGCTGACCACGAACCAGTTTTGATGCAAACCTTGCACTACTGCCGCCGCTGAGAATACCCGCCAGGACCTCCAGGGCATACGGCTCCCAGCGCGCCGTTGGCGAATCATCTGCCAATGAAGACTTAAGGCCTGGAACCTTGAAGGCCAGCATCAACCTGGGGATCTCCGCAGGCCGCTTAACAACCACCGTCTTTTTTCCTTGTTGCGCAACTTCTGGACGATGAGGGGGCGGGGTCACGTTCTCCGCCTTTAAATTCCCAAAGTAAGTTTTTGCCATTTCATATACTGCTTCTGGTTCGACATCACCAACCACAACTACAGTGGCATTATTCGGCGCATAATATTTTTGATACCAGTCCCTAAGGTCATCGACATTCATGGCGTCCAGATCCGCCATCCAGCCAATGATGGGCTGCCTGTATGGACTGGTTTGAAAAGCAGTTGCCTGTGCAACTTCCCGTAAATACGCATTTGGATTGTCTTCGGTCCGCAAACGCCGCTCTTCCTTGACCACTTCAACTTCTTTTTTAAACGCCTCTGGCGGCAAGGTTATATTTCGCATGCGGTCTGCTTCAAGCTCAAAACTGATAGCCAGCCTGGATTTCTCCAGGGTCTGAAAATAAGCAGTATAGTCGTCCCCGGTAAAGGCGTTTTCCCTGCCGCCATTTTCTGAAATTATCCTTGAAAACTCCCCTTCACCATGCTTCTTTGTGCCCTTGAACATCATGTGTTCAAGGACATGTGAAACGCCGGTTATGCCATCAGTCTCATAACTGGCGCCAACTTTGTACCATACCTGCGACACCACAACCGGCGCACGATGGTCTTCCTTTACCAGTAGCTTCAGGCCGTTGTCTAGAATATATTCATTTACCTGCGCCGAGGCCGGCGAAAGTACACTTATGAGTAAAATCAGCTGAAAAAATTTATTCAATTTAGTCTCCGTTTTTTGAGGCCCTCCAGTGGCCCTTGTTATACAATTTTTCTCATTTTAGAGTAAGTTTTTGGTTAATGATACGATACTAAGTTCAACAAAGTTAGAAAATTACCGAGATGCTATTCAAAAAGAACCAGAAAAAAGAACCGTCACCTGGCGTTTGGGGTTCACTTAAAGCGGGCCTGAATAAAACCAGGGACATATTGCTCAGTGATATAGGAGATTTATTCAGCCAAAACAGCTCGAACCCGGACGAGCTGCTGGAGGAACTTGAAAACAGGCTATTACTTGCAGATGTTGGCATCGATGCAACCGAAAAAATCACCCAGGGACTGAGGGCAAAAATCAATAAACACAAACCAGAATCCAGCGAAGCGATATTGGCACTTCTTGAACAAGAAATGGTTAATATCCTCGAGCCCATAGAATCTCCATTAGAGATCAGTGTTGATGCCCATGCGCCTATGACCGTGCTGGTCATTGGCGTTAATGGCGCAGGCAAAACCACTACGATTGGCAAACTGACCAATCTATATAAACAGAAATATAAAACCATGATCGCTGCGGGAGATACATTCCGCGCTGCAGCCATAGAGCAACTAATTACCTGGGGAGATCGAAATTCAGTGCCCGTGATCTCCAGGACACAAGGCGCAGATTCAGCAGCTGTCATTTATGACGCCCTGCAAGCAGCGCGACAACAAAATATAGAGCTTTTAATTGCTGATACTGCGGGCAGACTACAAAATAAAAACAACCTAATAGATGAACTTAAAAAAATACGTCGCACAATTACCAAGTTTGATCCTGAGCTCAAGGTTGCAACTCTGTTAATACTGGATGCCTCTACAGGCCAAAACGCGCTTAACCAGGCCGTTCAATTTAATTCTGACATTGGAATTGATGGCCTGATTTTAACAAAGCTTGACGGCACGGCTAAAGGCGGAATTATTTTTGCAATCGCGGAAAGTCTTGGCATACCATTGCATTACATTGGAACTGGCGAATCAATAAATGATATTTCACCGTTTAATGCAAAAGATTTTGTCTCCGCGCTATTATCAATAAAGCCATGATCCAGTTTACAGACGTTTTCAAGCGCTACACTTCCGGCAAAGATGCTTTAAAGAAACTGAATTTATTTATTGAACAAGGGGCGATGGTGTTCGTGACAGGACGCTCCGGAGCAGGGAAAACAACCCTGCTCAGATTAATCGCCCTAATTGAACGGCAATCCCGCGGCCAAATCATCGTCAACAGCCAGAACCTTGAAAGGGTGAAGGGCAACCGAATTCCTTTGTTTAGAAGAAACATAGGGTTTATGTTTCAGGACCACCGCTTACTGAACGACCGAACCGTGTTTGATAATGTCGCCCTGCCTATGGTGGTGGCCGGCTATTCATATCAGGACACGCGTAAACGCGTCCATGCTGCGCTGGATAAAGTCGGACTATTGGCGCTGGAAAAATCTTATCCTCAGGCGCTTTCTGGCGGGGAACAGCAACGGGTAGGCATCGCACGCGCGGTTGTTCACCGACCAGCATTGCTGTTAGCTGACGAGCCAACAGGCAATCTGGATCCTGCCCTGTCATGGGAGAGCATAAAACTGTTTGAACAATTTAATCAGGTCGGTGTCACGGTACTTATTGCCAGCCATGATCTGGAAATGATTAGACGATTAAAAAAACCGATTATTACCTTAGAGGCCGGGCAATTGTTAACTAAAAACCCGGGCAACGAAACCCGGGCGTGAACGTCAAACGAAAACCCGGAACGGGGCCGAATAATTCAGCAGCCAAAGCCCTGCAAATCTGGCTGGGCCAGCATGCCCGCGCCATGCTGGTCAGCACTGGCCAATTAAGCAAAAATCCCCTTGGCAATTTATTTTCTGTCATTGTGATTGGCATTACGCTGGCCCTGCCCGCCGGGCTACACTTAATCATCAATAATGCCTCTCAGGTACTGCAAACCTGGGAGGGCAACATTCAAATTGCGGTTTACCTTAAACCTGAGGTTTCAGAAGACAGTGCAAGGCAACTAAGTGAAGAGCTCAATAACTATCCGTCCATAGAAAGCATTACATTAGTTACAAAACAAATGGCGTTGAATGAATATAAATCACTATCGGGGTTTGCTGAAGCGCTGGAAGCGCTGGAAGAAAACCCGTTGCCCAATATGCTAATCATCAGGCCAAACTTTAGTTCACTATCTGCCTCCGTCGGCAATGATCTGATTTCTAATATTGGGGCACGAGAAGAAGTTGAGTCTGCCCAACTCGATCATCAATGGGTAAATAGATTATTGGCCATCCTGGCCATTATGAATACGGGGGCCATTGTTCTGTTGTCACTATTTTCAATTGCTGTTTTATTAATTGTGGGAAACACCATACGACTGTCTATTTTCAATAAACGCACTGAAATTGAGATAGACAAACTATTCGGCGCCACCAATGCATTTATCCAAAGACCATTTTTGTATTCAGGATTCTTGTATGGGGCATGCGGCAGCCTGATTGCCTGGTGCCTGATAATGTCGCTAACCCTGATTATGCAGGAACCTGTAGGCCAGCTAGCAACGCTGTACAACAGCGACTTCGCGCTGACCGGGTTACAATTGAAAGAAGTTGTCGTCCTGTTTGCAGCCGGCGGAGGCCTGGGCTTGTTAGGCTCCTGGATAGCCGTCTGGCGTCATCTCAGAGACACGGAGCCCACATAACCCATTGATAAATAAAGTTATATTGCAATGCGGCAAGACTGAACTTACGGCCAGTCTGGCACTCTAATCGCTAGAGTGCTAATATTAAGTCGCCAAGACAAATAAGGAAGAGTATGAACTTGCAATTAACAGTACCCAATCATTCCATTGAGGCATATGTTCAGGGTGTCAACAATATACCGGTTTTAAGCGTGGAACGTGAGCAGGCGCTTTTTGAGAGATTTAAAAACCAGGATGATCTGGAGGCGGCCAGAGAGCTGGTGTTGTCTCACCTGCGCTTTGTGGTAAAGGTTGCCCGCGGTTACAGCGGTTACGGCCTGCCCCAGGCTGACTTGATTCAGGAAGGGAACATCGGCCTGATGAAAGCGGTTAAACGCTTCGACCCTTCAGTTGGCGTCAGACTGGTGTCTTTCGCTGTGCATTGGATCCGCGCAGAGATCCACGAATACATTTTACGAAACTGGCGAATCGTAAAGGTTGCCACCACCAAGGCCCAGCGAAAATTATTCTTTAATCTTCGGTCAACCAAAAAGCGCCTCGGCTGGATGTCGAATGATGAAGTGCAGTCCGTTGCAGAGGACCTTGGGGTCAGCCCCAAGGATGTACTGGAGATGGAAAAAAGAATGAGTGCGTATGATGCCTCATTTGATTGCAAGGACGAAGAGGACAATAGTGAAGGTTACGCGCCGGCTTTATTTATTGAGTCTCAGGATGGTAGCCCCGAACAGAAAATTGAGACGGAACAAACTGAAGCGCTGATGACGGAACAGCTGGATCACGCACTGCTCTCACTGGACGATAGGAGCAGAGAAATCATTTCTCAAAGGTGGTTAAGCCTCAAAAAACGAACCTTACATGAGCTGGCTTCTCAATACGGCGTCTCCGCCGAGCGCATCAGGCAGCTTGAACAAAATGCCATGAAAAAATTGCGCAGCGCAATGGCTTCATGACATTAAGTTAAGCCAAACTGTCCAGTGAAAACGCGGAGATAGTGGTCAGCCAGCAAAAAGGCGAACAGCGCCATTAGATAGACTATCGAATACGCGAATGTCTTCATGGCCAAAGTGTCACTATGGTCACGCTGCATGGCAATAGC
Organism: Candidatus Eutrophobius brisbanensis; assembly: GCA_038131795.1. Classification (GTDB taxonomy): domain Bacteria; phylum Pseudomonadota; class Gammaproteobacteria; order Eutrophobiales; family Eutrophobiaceae; genus Eutrophobius; species Eutrophobius brisbanensis. The sequence continues at coordinate 2,054,131 of JAYPQE010000003.1, forward strand.
ATAGTAAAGAAATATTCCGCCCAGTATCACCGCGCCAAACAGATACATTCCGCCGCTCATCATAAAGACAAACGGCAACAGGCTGGCAAGAAATAATATAATTGTGTAATACAGTATCTGCAGGCGGGTGAATTCTACCCCATGGGTAACAGGCAACATCGGTATCGCCGCCTTTTTATATTCATCACGACGACAAATAGCCAACGCCCAGAAATGCGGCGGCGTCCAGGCAAAAATAATAATAAACAACAATAGAGAGTTGGGATCCAGTGTGCCGGTAACGGCCGACCAGCCCAGCACAGGGGGCGCAGCACCGGATGCGCCACCGATCACGATGTTTTGCGGCGTGGCCCGCTTCAAATACATGGAATATACAAACCCATACCCCACCAATGAAACCAGTGTCAGGACTGCGGTGAGCACGTTAATATAAACCACCAGTACCCACATAGATACCAGACACAATATAACTGCAAAGGCCACGGCACGCTCAAAGCTGACATTACCCTTTGGTAGCGGGCGGTTCTGTGTTCTGGCCATGATGGCATCTACACGCTGGTCCACCATTTGATTAACTGCGGCAGCCGATGCTGCGGCCAGGCCTATGCCCAGATTTCCAAGAACAAATATATCGAGGGGGACCGCCCCTGGAACGGCAAGCAACATGCCTACAGCTGATGTAAACACTATCAATGCAACGATTGTTGGCTTACACAGTGCCAGATAGTCACGCCAGGTAAACGGCGCTGCATTATGAATGATTGATTCTTTCAAGTGTAATTACCGGCCACAAAATTGTTACAAAGAATGAATGTTATACATATGGCCGTCATCCCGCCCCGGAATAATGAAAAAGTTTTTTTATGTCCTGCAGAATGCCGGCGCCATCACTGTCTTTATTGTACCTCATCACCAGGTTTCCTGCGGGGTCTATCAACAACAACCCTCCTTCAATGAGGCCGGGCATTTCCACGTCCTCCCTGGAGCTTTTAAAATCACTGATTGTGGGCATCACCAGGACATCGTCCCAGCTAACCTCAGACACGTTATCTGAACCTGCAACAGTGTCCGGGCTTCCTTCATAGGCAACGATCAGCTGTAGTCTATGTGAATTTTGGGCCAGGGACTGTTTCAGCTTTATCAGCATATCGACCTTGTCAAGGCACGCTCGCTCACACGGGCCGGCCAATATGTAAACCAGACTCCACTTACCTGTTAAGCTGCCGGCGTTTTTGTCACCGTCAGGAGAAGACAGCGACACATCCTGCAGCGGCACCGGAGGCTCAAGCAAAACACCATAGCTGGCACTGTCGGTTTTGCCGAATTCCGTGTACGCATAGATAAACCATGCGCCAATTATGGGCGACATAAACACCAGGACCAGCAATACAAGCTCAATCCTGCCTATTTTTTTTGACTCTGTCTGTTTTTCGTCCATATCTACCGTTTTTCAATATTTAAAACCACAAACACCACTAAAATAAATAACGCCATACAAAACCACTGGAATGCATAGGCCTGATGGCGCGACTCTTCTGAGTCCGGAAGGCCCCAGGCCCGGGAGTAACCAAATTCTACATCGGGTTCTAGGAGCAGAATAAAAGGGTGATAGTTTATGCCTAATAACGCGCCGACTTTATCAATATTTATTTCCTGAAGTCTGATTATATTGTTTTTGAGCCGTTGAAATACTGTTTCATCAATAAATCTATTATCTTCCATAACTTTTATTCGCCCTGTTATTTCATAATGACCAGCCGGAACAACAATTGAGCCTACATCATTCCTTTCAATGTCAGCATCGATCCACCCCAGGTTTATCAACACAGATTTCTCTGATCCGTCCATACGAAACCCGGCTATAACGTTATATCCTGGCGCCCCATTTAACACCTGATTGTCCAGCAGGATAACTGGGCTCGAATCAAACTCACCGCATAAATACACCTTATTCCACAGAAAATCTGCGGAATCTGAATTTTTTGAAAACAATGATAACAAGCTAACCGCAGGCTGCCTCTCGGCGCGCAAAAACTGCTGATAAGCATTGGCCTTAAATTCAGCGCGATCCAGCTGCCATAGGCCGAGTAATATCAATGCTGACAATGCCCCTATAGTTAACACAGTGTTTACTGGGGCCGGCCGAAACTGCCTGTTGTTTTGCATTTTAAAGGCGCCCTGTTTGTTCTATTGGATATAGGATAGTATTTCCAGCGCGTTCAGCCGCATGGTTTAAAGACAATTAATATGGCTATCATCCTGATGTAGCAGGTTTTTTCAAGCATGTCCCCGGAGCAAATACATACGCCGGGCACTGCCGCAGGATGATAACCCGCATCTCATTAAGTCAGTCAATCAGATATTCGCCTGTTGCCCGATACTGCCCCGCGAACATAACTAGATTGATGCTTCAGGTATTGCCTGAAGGATCATTTTTTCCGGGCAGAATATCGCCACTATACCCCACCACAGAGTCAAATGAGAATCAGTTCAATATGGTCGTCCGAACGCCTGTTTTGAATTGTACAGAAAAATACAAAACTGTGACTAATATCATTGACTTAAGCGTGGCGGAAGGTACACTTTCTGGCTTTGTTTAAAGATAATAATCAGGAAGTTCTTCTCAGGACAAAACCAAATGATTTTGGCTGATATTATTTTGAAACTTTACCTTTAATTAATTGAATAAAAATAACCATAGGGGATATATTCAGTATGGCATTCGCAGTAGTTATTACCCTGCTTATTATAGGCACATTGATCTTTCACTTCGTCAGCCCCTGGTGGTTCACGCCTATCGCGTCCAACTGGTCGGCCATCGATGACACTGTAAACCTTACCTTCATCGTCACCGGTATTGTGTTTGTATTGATAAACAGCTTCCTGGTGTACTGCGTGGTCAAATACAGTTATAAAGAAGGGGAGCGCGCCCACTACGAACCGGAAAACAAAAAGCTTGAAGTCGGCCTGACAGCGATTACCGCATTGGGCGTCATCGCTATGCTCGCCCCGGGGTTGTTTGTCTGGGCCAATTTTGTTGACGTGCCGGAAGACGCCATGGAAGTGGAAGTGGTGGGGCAGCAATGGCGCTGGTCTTACCGTTATCCCGGAGATGATCGCGTGTTTGGCAGCACTGACGTCAGCCACATGACTGACGAAAATCCATTCGGCATCAACCCTGAGGACCCCAGTGGGCAGGATGATGTTGTAGTATATGACGACCACCTGCGTCTGCTCAAGGGCAGACCGGTAAAACTCCTGCTTCGCGCCAAGGACGTGCTGCATAATTTTACCGTGGCCCAGTTCAGGGTAAAAATGGACATGGTCCCCGGCATGGTTACTTATATGTGGCTGGAGCCAACCGTTGCGGGCGAATACGACATCCTCTGTGAGGAGCTTTGCGGCATTGGTCATTATGCGATGCGCGGCAGGGTAGTTGTTGAGGAAGAGCCTGCATATAGCAACTGGATTGCATCACAGAAAACATTCGCCCAGACCGTGAGGGAAAACACCGCTGACATAAACACGGGCAGGGCACTGTATGCAGTCTGCGCCTCATGCCATGGACAATCAGGTGAAGGCAACGAGGCCTTGAACGCGCCGCGCCTGGCGGGAATGTCCTCATGGTACATTGAAAGCCAGATCAACAAATATAAAAATGGGCTGCGCGGCACCCACGAAGACGACACCTATGGCAGGCAAATGATCCCAATGGCGGCCACTCTTGCTAATGAGGCTGCGGTTAAAAATATAGCCGCCTATATCGAGTCCATGGCAAATACCTCCACAGCCAATACGGTTGCGGGAGATGTGGAAAATGGCAGACGACTGTATACCACCTGTGGCGCCTGTCATGGCAAACAAGGGCAGGGTATCTGGAGCACTGGCGCGCCAATGCTGGCGGGACAGAATGACTGGTATCTCGTAAGACAATTAACCAATTTCAAAAATGAAATCAGAGGCTATCATTCTGCCGATGCAACCGGAAAACAGATGTTGCTGTTATCAAAGATGCTGAAGAAAGATACAGCGATAAATGATGTGGTTGCTTATATCAATACCTTGCAAGAGTAGTTGCCCGCATTAAATTTACAATAATGAATTTTTACGTAATAAATTTTTGGAGGAAGTTCTAATGGCATTTGTTGCTATCGCTGACCGGGATAAGGACGCCCATCTTCATGACCCCGAAACATTCATCAGTAAATACGTCTGGAGCCAGGACCACAAAGTCATTGCCATACAATATGGCGGCGTGGCGATTTTAGTAGGCCTCATTGCTCTCGTGCTCTCCGTAATGATGCGGCTACAGTTGGCGTTTCCAGAAACCTTTAGTTTCATCACGCCCAACGACTATTATCAGTTTGTCACCATGCATGGCATGATCATGGTGATTTACCTGCTTACAGCCTTATTTCTCGGCGGTTTTGGTAATTACCTGATTCCTTTAATGTGCGGCGCCCGGGATATGGTGTTCCCCTATCTAAACATGCTCAGTTTCTGGACATATCTGTTGTCGGTCATTATCCTGCTCGCCAGTTTCTTTGTCCCAGGCGGGCCAACCGGTGCCGGCTGGACCCTGTATCCGCCACAAACCATACTCCCTGGAACGCCGGGCAACGAGCTTGGGATCCTGCTCATGCTTTTGTCATTAGCAGTCTTTATCGTGGCCTTTACCATGGGCGGCCTGAACTATGTAACCACAATATTGCAGGCACGTTGCCGGGGCATGACCCTGATGCGAATGCCGCTGTCAATCTGGGGCATTTTTACCGCTACGGTCCTTGGTCTGCTGGCCTTTCCGGCATTACTGGTCAGCTCCATCATGATGTTGTTTGATTTATTGCTGGGCACCAGTTTCTTCATGCCGGCCATCCTGTCCATGGGCGACACCCCCAACTATCAGGGAGGAACGCCCATTCTGTTCCAGCACCTGTTCTGGTTTTTCGGCCACCCCGAGGTCTATATTGTCGCCCTGCCGGCATTCGGGATCGTGTCCGACATCCTGAGTGTACATGCCAGAAAGAATATCTTTGGCTACCGCATGATGGTCTGGGCCATTGTAGGGATTGGTGCCCTGAGCTTTGTAGTCTGGGCCCACCACATGTATGTCAGCGGCATGAATCCTTATTTTGGTTTCTTCTTTGCCACCACCACCCTGATCATTGCCATACCCACCGCTATCAAGGTTTATAACTGGGTACTCACCCTGTGGAAAGGCAACATAAGGCTAACGGTCCCCATGCTGTTTTCCATTGGTTTCATTTTTACCTTTACCCATGGCGGCTTAACTGGCCTGTTCCTGGGCAACGTGACCGTTGACCTGCCGCTGTCAGACACCTACTTTGTCATCGGCCACTTTCATATGGTGATGGGCGTGTCGCCTGTCCTGGTGTTGTTTGCGGCCATTTATCACTGGTATCCGAAGATGACCGGCAAGATGTACATTGTCCCGATCGCCAAGGTACACTTCTGGCTAACTTTTACCAGTGCCTATGCCTTGTACCTGCCCATGCATTATCTCGGCTTCCTGGGCGTGCCAAGACGATATTTTGCCTATGGCGGTGCCGAATTCATTCCGGCCTCTGCACAATCTCTAAGCGTAGGCATAACCATGGCCTCCATCGTGCTAGCGACGGTACAGCTGTTATTCATCATCAACCTCATCTGGTCATTGAAAAAAGGCAAGCCCGTTGGCGGCAATCCCTGGGAAGCCACGACGCTGGAATGGCAAACGCCTGACACCCCTCCCAAGCATGGCAACTGGGGGGCTGATCTCCCTGAGGTGTACCGCTGGGCCTATGACTATAGTGTGCCGGGGGCAAAACTGGACTATATACCCCAGAATGAACCACATCACGAATAGGACCCTGTTGAATCGGTTTCTGATGATGCCGTGGATGAGACCAAGGTATAACACGACATGAGTATGTGGACCCTGCTGGTAGCCCTGGTATGTGCCCTGATTGTCTGGGCAGTGCTGGTCCGTTACCTGATGGCGCAACCCTGGTTGCCCGCAGGCGATCCGGGCAACCTGGATGACATCACCGCTGTTGACCAGCCGGCCAAGAAGGTTGGCCTGTATTTCTTTCTTGGTGCCATATCCAGCCTGTTCATCCTGTTTATCACTGCCTACCTGATGCGTATGGATCCTAATCATGGTGCGGACTGGTATAGTATTCCCAAACCCGGGATATTATGGATCAATACACTGTTGTTGTTATATAGCAGCATATCAATGCAGCATGCCAAGGCAGTCGCTGCCCAACCAGGCCAAAAAAATCTCAGGCGCGCACTGCTTACTGGCGGCCTGTTTGCCGTCCTGTTTATCGCAGGCCAGCTATGGGCCTGGGAGGCTCTACATGGTTCGATATATTTTCAGCTGTCCAATCCGGCATTAGGCTTCTTTTATTTATTGACCGGCGTACACGCACTACACCTTCTGGGTGGACTGTATGTCTGGGGCAGGGTTACGAACAGGGTATTCAACAATGCCCGGCCTGAGTCCGTCGCGCTCAGCATTGAACTTTGCACCACTTACTGGCATTACCTGCTATTAGTCTGGTTGGTGCTATTTGGAATTTTGCTTTTAACTTAACGAGGAAATAATTCATGCAACAATCAGCATTAATCGATTCTGCATATGACAAGCCCGGACACTCCGGTATCGTAGAAGACTGGGCCGCCGACAAGCAGACCTTCCCGGTTCCCTGGGGCAAGGCCATGATGTGGATCTTCCTGCTCAGTGATATCTTTATCTTCAGCATATTTCTAACCGGTTATATGACTGTAAGAATGTCTAACCCAGTTGACTGGCCGATTGTTAGCGAGGTCTTTGCGCTTACCATCTTTGGCATTAACATGCCGCTGATATTGATCGCGATCATGACCTTTATCCTGATCACCAGTAGCGGCACAATGGCCCTGGCTGTAAACTACGGTTACCGTGGAGACCGGAAAAAGACTGCCTTGCTGATGATCGCGACAGCGATACTTGGGGCCTCCTTTGTAGGCATGCAGGCCTTTGAATGGACCCATCTCATCGTGGACCTGGGCATCAGACCATGGGGCAATCCACTGGGTGCTCCTCAATTTGGTTCGACCTTTTTTATGATTACCGGATTTCACGGTCTGCACGTTTCCGTGGGGGTATTATATCTGGGTATCGTCGCCTTTAAGGTCTGGCGCGGTGATTATGAAGAACGCGGCTATGAGATCGTTGAGATCGCCGGCCTGTACTGGCACTTTGTGGACCTGGTCTGGGTCTTCATCTTTGCATTTTTCTATTTGTGGTAGGAGGAAACATGGCAGAACACGCAGAAGGACAACAACACCCGCTAAACGTATATTTCTGGATCTGGGGACTATTATTCCTGTTTAGTGCCTTTTCCTATGCTACAGACTTCCTGCCGCACGGCTATCTCAGGTGGGGATTGATCCTGTTGTTTATGTTTTTAAAGGCGGGTTTTATTACCGCCATCTTTATGCACATGGCATGGGAGAGGTTGGCTTTGATTTATGCGATCTTAGCCCCGCCAGCGTTGATATTGTTCCTCATTGGCGCCATGGTTATGGAAGGGGACTATACAGTTCTGACCCGGGCCGCATTCTTTGATGAGCCCGTCGCACCAACAGGACAGCGTGAGGCGCATTAAATCAAATAAAGCCGGGGCTTGAAGTGAAAAAAGCAGGTCATTGACCTGCTTTTTTTATCTGGAATTCAATATAGTTATCATCTGTACGAGTCGCCTGTCATATCCTGACTCATTAAACGCACACCTTTTTTCTCTCCTGGTCCATGGCAACCGACAATAGATTCTTAATTTTAATGTAATTATCGTTACTGAGACTGTGATTTAAAACTATCATGAGACGGCGGCGATGGCAGCGTCCATTCCAGTCCCCTGGCACCCTCCCACACCTGAGGCGCAGCCCTTTGGCCCTTACCCAATACACACTTAAGTACTGTCCACAACAGGAGCAGCTGGGTAATTCCAAAAGCAAACCCACCAATACTGGACAAGGCATTCCATTCTGAAAACTGGGTGGAATAATCCGGCACTCTCCTTGGCATGCCCGCAAAGCCAAGAAAATGCTGTGGAAAAAACAATAAATTTACGGAAATGATCGAAAGCCAAAAGTGAAGCCTGGCCAGTTTCTCGTCATACATATAACCCGTCCATTTTGGCAGCCAATAATATACGCCCGCCATCAAGGCAAATATCGCGCCAGAGACAAGCACATAATGAAAATGCGCAACGACAAAATAGGTATGCTTGTATTGGAAATCAACCGGAACCATACCAAGCAACAATCCAGAACACCCGCCGATGGTAAACAACATTAGAAAGGCTATTGCGAATAACATGGGGGCTTCGAATGTCATCTCGCTATGCCACATGGTTGCCAACCAGTTAAACACCTTTAAGCCTATGGGGACAGCAATCAACATGGTTGCATACATCACCAACAGGCTCTCTCCCTGGGGCCTGCCTATCATAAACATATGGTGCAGCCAGACCAGATAGGACAGGATGGCGATGGCGGCGGCGGCAAACACCATGGACACATAACCAAATAGCGGCCTTCTGGTAAAGGTGGGAATAACCTGAGAGATAATTCCGAACGTGGGCAATATCAGGATATAAACCTCCGGGTGACCAAAAAACCAGAATACATTAGAAAACTGGGCCGATATTCCAGGACTAGGTTCTCCAAAAAAACTCGTGCCATAAAAAATGTCAGCCATCAACACTGTTACAAAGCCCAACAGCACGGGAATAGCAGCAATAAGCAAGAACGCGGTGATCAACCAGGTCCAGGCAAACATGGGCATGTCCAACAACCCCATCCCTTTTGTCCTCGCATATAATATAGTTAAGCTAATATTGATTGCAGACGCCAGGTAAGACAGGCATAAAAGATATATCGCAATAAATATATATAGAGATCCCTTGTCACCCTGTAATACAGTTAACGGATATATTGAGAGGTTTCCTGCGCCCCCGGCCAGAGGGGACAGCTGCTCTAAAAACACAAATAAAAAGGCTATGGGCAAAATCCAGAAGCTGAGTGCATTTATTTTTGGTAACGCCATATTTGGCGCACCTATCATCATGGGCAACAGCCAGTTTGCAAAACCCACTATGGCAGGTGATACCACGCCGAACACCATTACCAGGGCGTGTAAATTTGTGACTGAGTTAAAAACGTTTGGCTCTATGTATTGGACGCCTGGAGAAAACAGCTCTGCCCTTATGATCATTGCCATTGCCCCGCCAACAAAAAACATCATCAGGGCGAAACATAAATATAATGCGCCTATAACTTTATGGTTTGTCGTAAATAATTTGCGGCGCATTCCCGTGGAATGTTTTTCAATATCACGATCTACATGTTTAATTGCCGCATCACTCATCTTATTTTTCCTCAGAATTAACCCCGGTCAACAAAGTATATGACCGACCTGCCAAACTCATTTTCTTCATTGCCCGCATCATACTTATTCATTTATTCTCGAAACCAGTTTCAGATTGTTCATGTTTTTTCATGGTCAGCCATTTATTAAATTCCGACTGCGTTACCGCCTTTACCACAACAGGCATAAACGCATGGTCTCTGCCACACAATTCCGCACACTGTCCACGATATATGCCAGGCTCTGATATATTCGTCCATCCAATGTTGACAAAGCCCGGTACCGCATTATGTTTTACCCCCAGGCCAGGTACCCACCAGGCATGAATGACATCGTTGGAGGTATATATAAACTGAATACGGGTATTAATGGGAACGACCAGGGGGTTATCTACTTCCAGTAGATAGTTCTCTATGCTGGAGACATCTATATTTGAGTCCTTCTGTCGCGCTGCATCATGCTCAGGCGCCAGCGAACTGAAAAAACCAAACGCCTCTTCCTCGTATTGGTAATGCCAGCGCCACTGATAACCTGTTACCTTGATGGTCATTTCCGCTTCCTGCGGACTGCTTTCCTGAAAAATCAACACCCTTGTGGCTGGCGCCACAAATGACAACAGAATAATAATGGGAATAATCGTCCAAATTGCCTCACTTTTCCTATCACGGTGAAAATGGGGTTCGCCGTCAACCCTGGACTTGCGATGATAAATAATGGACCAGATCATCAGGCCAAATACGATTAGTCCAATTCCGCTAACCAGAATGAACGCCAGCAGATGCAAATCATATATTTCCTGTTTTACTGACATGACGCCACGGGACAGGTTCAACTCATAGTCTGCCATCGCGACCAATGGTAGCATCGAGATACAGGAGAAGATAAGTTTTAAAAAACGTTTACTCAAAAGCTTATACGCTCGCTTGATAATAAATTTACCGTCTTTTTGGGCCCATTATCTATCATCGGCCAACAGCCCGGCCAACGAAATATGCTGGCTTAAATCATGGTAATACAGCTTGTGCTGATATGGCACCGTTCCAAGAAGGGGCGCCTTGATCTGGCCCTTTAGATAGTGGATGGTTTGTTCGGAGTATTGAAATTCGGGGTCCACCATATTAGCGACCCACCCAACCAGCGCGACATTATCACTCAATATGGATTCAACAGAAAGTATGGCATGATTTAAACAGCCCAATTTAATGCCCACAACCAGAATAACAGGTATGTCCAGAGATTTGGCCAGATCTACCATACCCAATCCGCTGAATACTGGGCAGCGCCAACCTCCTACACCCTCCACAATTAACACCTCGCACAGCGCCGAGATCTGAGTGTAAGCGCTTAAAATGGGCCCCATTTCCAGCTCCCTGCCTTCCATTTCTGCTGCAAGGTTGGGCGCGCAGGGGTTAGTGAATACAAGTGGATTAACAAGATGATATGGCAAGTCCACCGATCCATGTTTCTTAATTAACAATGCGTCCTCACAAACCATATTTTTGACGCTACCATCACTACCTGATGCCACCGGCTTCATGCCACAGGCGACCAGCCCGGCGCGCTTAAAGGACTCTAGCAGGGCTACCGTCACCAGGGTCTTCCCTGTTCCGGTGTCAGTACCTGTAATAAAATAGGCGTTTTTCACGGTTTTTTGCCTGAGATCCGGGCGAGCGTTGCTTTTAGCGCGTCCAGAGAAATAGTGTGCCGCCCCGCGTTTGGTTTAGGGCCGGCATCGCCCGGTTTCCAGGCATGCCCATATACAACCTCATAGGTACACGGCAAGCCGTGATTGTTTCGCCTTGATTCATAAGCATCCATTAGCACCTTCAGCCTGCCTTTGCCTGTTAAGGTATTTCTTCGGCCGCGATTGATATTATTTGCGCCAAGGTTTTTTAAATGCTGCATAACCTGACCGACTGACTCAAAATTCAATATCACATTGTCTGTTTCCATGATCGGATCAGCCAAACCAGAAGCAATGAGCGCATCTCCAACAACGTGCATATCAATAAAGTCATTAACATGTTTCAAATCGTCTGCCGCTGCCCAGGCTTCTCGTAACTCCACCAGGGTAGATGGGCCCAGCGTGGTAAAAACAAATACCCCGCCTGGCTTTAGCAGTTTACTTATATCTTCAAACAGTGTTTTCAGATTTTCGGTCCACTGCAACATCAAATTCGACACGACCAGGTCAAATGTATTGTTTATAAAGGGCATCTGCTCCGCGTCTGCACAGAGATACAATGACGTTTTTGAATATTTATGCGGACGAAGATCGCGCGCCTGACACAACATCCCAAATGAAACATCTGTTTGCACGATGATGCTATCTTTAAATGCCTCAGCCAGGTGCTTTGACACAATCCCTGTTCCTGAGCCAAGGTCAAGTATTGTTGTTGGGCGAATGTTCATTACCCTTATACGATCAATTAATTCTGATGCGGTATATTTCTGTAATGTTGCATGTTGTTCATAATCTGGCGCAGCAAGATCAAAGTTTTGCGCTAACTGATCTTTAAAAAATGAACCATTACGCTGGCTAGTCATTTATTTCAACTCCAGACTTAAGCACCTCGGCAAGGGATTCGGCCAGCATTTCCAATTCGCTGAGTTCGTGATCTACGTTAATCGATATCCTGATCCTGGCCGTGCCTTCAGGCACGGTGGGCGGCCTTATTCCAACAACAAAAAACCCTCTGCGCTGTAATTCTTCGCATGCTCGCATAACATCTCTCGAGTCACCTATCAGGATTGGCTGTATAGGGGTGTTCGTATTCTGGGATTTAATTCCCATGTCCTCACATAGCTTCTGAAAATAATAAATGCGCTCAAACAGCCCCTGGACCCGATGCGATTCTCTTTCAATTATATGTAAAGACTCAATGGTACCTGCCGCCAATGGTATCGACATGGCGGTTGAGTAAATATAGGGCCGTGCAGACTGTATCAACAACTCTATTAAATCATTCTCGCCGGCCACAAAGGCGCCCTGCAATCCGATGGCCTTACCAAATGTTCCAATCATCAAAGGCGCGCTGTCCTGGCCAACCTGAAACTGTGACAGCGTGCCGGCACCATTATTCCCCATAACTCCAAAACCATGGGCGTCGTCCACAATCAGGTTTGCGGAATATTTATTTATCACAGGCACCAGGCTATCAAAGGGACAAACATCACCGTCCATGCTGAATACCGCCTCAGTAAGCACTAACTTGTGTATGCTATCCGCGGCCTTTAATAAGCCCTCCAAACTGGCTGCATCTGCGTGATTGTAACGTCTAAATTTGGCCCGGGACAAAACGACACCATCCACCATTGATGCATGGCATAACCGGTCTAAATAAAACATAGAACCAGGTAGTCGTGACAGGGCGGCAATTACGCCCAGGTTTGCCTGATAACCGCTGGGGAACAGCAACGCCCTGTCGCGGCCCGTTCTTGTCGCCAACAACCTCTCTAACTCACCATGAATTTTTGTTTTACCGCAGACTAAAGGTGACGCTGAGCTGCCAAAACCGAATATATTTGCAGCCCGGTTAATGGACTCTAAAATTTTGGGGTGAGATGATAAACCGAGATAGTCGTTACTGGAAAAATTAATAAGGGAACGGCCATTAATACTAACCCTGTTTCGATCCCTGGCCTGTAGTTCAAAAGCATGTCTGAACAATCCTTTTTTGTGATATTCACAAAGACTGTTTTTTACATGGCCGCGCAATGGGCTATCAATTTTACTGGATGCCATTAATTTAATTAATTCTCAGGCGTGATCCCCAGCCTTTCGAGCAACTTTAAATCTTCCTGTGCTTGAGGGTTATCTGTCGTTAATAACTTTTCACCATAGAATATTGAATTCGCGCCAGCAAAATAACACAAGGCCTGCATCTCCTCTGCCATCTCATTTCTTCCCGCAGACAACCTGATATAAGACCCCGGCATCAGTACCCTGGCAGTCGCAACCGTTCTTACCATTTCAATCCAGTCGATCTTTTCGTGTTTATTTAAAGGCGTTCCCTCGGCCCTGACCAACATATTAATCGGAACGCTTTCAGGTGGCGGCATCATGTTGGCAAGGGTCAATAAGAATTTTATTCTATCGACCCTGGTTTCCCCCATACCAACAATTCCACCACAACACACATTGATACCAGCGCTTCGCACAGACTGAAGCGTTGATATGCGGTCTTCAAACTTGCGTGTTTTAATAATCTCTTCATAATAATCCGGCGACGTATCAATATTATGATTGTAGTAATCCAGCCCCGACGCCTTTAATGCCTCCGCCTGAGCTGTTGATAACATTCCAAGAGTTGCACAAGTCTCCAATCCCTCTGCTTTAACGGATTTAATTATTAACTGTAGTTTTTCTATGTCCCTGTCTTTTGGGCTACGCCAGGCCGCTCCCATACAAAAACGTTGCGCGCCTTTTTGTTTAGCGCTCCTTGCGGCCTTAACGACGTCATCCACATCCATCAAGGGTGTAATTTCAGCGTGGGTTTCATAATGGGCGCTTTGCGGACAATAAGCACAATCTTCCGGGCAGCCGCCTGATTTAATATTCAATAACGTACTTAATTGAATACTATTTTGATTAAAGTTTTCTCTAAAAATCTTATGTGCAGAAAAGAGCAGGTCATTAAACGGTTGAATGTAAATTCGTTCGGTTTGCTGGAAAGTCCATAAAGGGCCTTGTATAAATTGATCGATCGTTTCATTCGTTTCATTTTGAACATCATTTTTAGTCATTGACATGGGTTTAACCGCCCGTAGAATTTATTAGCCGAACATCATAGTGGGGCAAGGATTGCTGTCAACCTGAACATGGATGAAAAAGTTAACTAATTCAAACCTGCGTTATCGTCTTTTTTCTAAGGCATTTTTCTGCAATTTATGCCGCGCACCCACTATCAATGCAGGTCTGTGCGATGACTGCATTAACGACTTGCCCTGCTTAAATCATGGATGTGATTTGTGTGGAATAGAATTACCTGAAACAGGCTTATGTGGTGCCTGTATCCAGACCAGGCCTTTATTGGATCGCACGGTCTGTGCCTACAAATACACCTACCCAATAGACAGCACAGCAATAAATATTAAATATAAACAATCACTTACGTATATTCCGGCGCTGGTTTCCAGACTTTGTGATCAGATTGCAAAATTCAGCTGCGTGAAGATAGATCTACTGTTACCCGTTCCCATGCCTAGAACAAGAATGGTAATAAGAGGCATGAACCAGGCCACAGTCATTGCCAGGATGGTTAGCCGGGAATTAAACATCCCTGTGGACTACTTTGGGCTAAAAAGGACAAGATATACGCCGACTATGCATAGTCTTGACGCCAGGCAACGTCATCAAAACGCGCGAAACGCCTTTGCCTGTACTGGGCCTGCGACTGACTCTGTGGCGATTATTGATGACATCATCACGTCCGGGTCCACCTGCTCTTCGATTTGCACCAGCCTCAAGGCCGGCGGGGTGCGTCATGTGGAGGCATGGGCGCTGAGCCGTGTCTGTTAGGGCAGCTATTACGTATCGAGGTTTTCCACGTTTCTGGCGTTTTTCTCTATGAATTCCCGCCTTGGATCCACCTGGTCTCCCATTAACGTTGTGAAGATTTCGTCGGCAGCAACCGCATCTTCAATCATAACCTGATACATGCGGCGTGTTTTGCTGTCCATTGTGGTTTCCCACAGCTGATCGGGGTTCATTTCACCCAGGCCTTTATAACGCTGCAAATGCAGGCCCTGGGTCGCATCTGCCAACAACCAGTCAAATGCTTTCTTGAGATTAGTAAACTGCTCTTGCTTATCGCCCTTTATTAAATCAACAGTGGAAAAATCAAACAGGTTTTCAAGTGCCACAAAGCGTTCATATTCTCGGGAGCGGAAAAAGTCTGGTGGAATGATATTGATAGCCTCAGACCCATGGGTATTAACGGTGATCTTGATTCCGTGCTCATTACTGCCGGCGTCGAATATCTCAGAATGATACCTGGCACCTTCCCCCTTTATCGCTTCCAGTCGTCCCTGCAGGTCTTCTGTCCATTGCATTATTGAAGCCCTGTTACTCAGTTGGTCGGGATGAAGAACTGGCACCGACCGCAATTCGTTAACTAATTGATAATTATAGCGTTTTTCCAACCTTTCCCGCTCTCTATTCATGGCCAGATAATGGTGTGCGGCCTGCCCGATCTCTTCCTCTGTGAGGCCCTTGTTGCCGGGCATTAAATTTATTGCCACCTTGTTTAGCGCCATCTCCATTAAATAGGCCTCTTTCTCCCCATCATCCTTTAAATACCTCTCCTGTTTGCCTTTTTTAATCTTATACAATGGCGGCTGAGCAATATAAACATAGCCGGCCTCAATCAATTCAGGCATTTGCCGATAAAAGAAGGTTAACAGCAGGGTGCGGATATGTGCGCCATCCACATCAGCATCCGTCATAATAATTATTTTATGGTATCTAAGCTTGCTTATATCAAATTCATCCCGCCCTATTCCACACCCCAGCGCAGTAATCAACGTCCCCACCTCAGCAGATGACAACATCTTGTCGAACCTCGCTTTTTCGACATTTAGAATCTTGCCTTTCAATGGCAAAATCGCCTGGTTCTTTCTATCCCTTCCCTGTTTGGCTGACCCGCCGGCAGAGTCACCCTCCACCAAAAACAACTCTGATTTTGATGGATCTTTTTCCTGACAATCAGCCAGCTTGCCGGGCAACCCTGCCACATCCAGCGCTGTTTTTCGCCGGGTAAGTTCTCGCGCCTTTCTCGCTGCTTCCCGCGCACGTGCTGCATCAATAATCTTTTCGCAAATAATTCTGGCTTCTGTTGGATGCTCGGCCAAAAACTCCTGAAGCTTCTCGGCAACCGCAGATTCCACTGCTGGTTTAACCTCGCTGGACACCAGTTTATCCTTTGTTTGTGATGAAAATTTAGGATCGGGCACTTTTATAGATAAAACGGCGGTTAAGCCCTCCCTGACATCATCGCCAGCAACAGACACCTTGGCCTTGGCTGAAAAGCCTTCTTTGTCGATATAACTATTTAAAGTCCTTGTTAAGCCGCCCCTAAAACCCGCCAAATGGGTTCCGCCATCCCGCTGCGGGATATTATTTGTAAAGCAAAAGATGTTCTCCTGATAAGAGTCATTCCACTGCATCGCAAGCTGCAGTACCACACCGTCTCGCTCAGAGTTTATATCAATAACCGACTCATGCAGCGGCGTCTTGTTCCTGTTTAAATGCTGAACAAAGGCACTAATACCGCCTTTATACTCAAATATGTCAGCCTTTCCATCGCGCTCATCATTGATCGTGATCCTCACGCCAGAATTTAAAAATGATAGCTCTCTGAGACGTTTTGCAAGGATGTCATAGTGAAATTGAATGTCCGTGAAAACGTCCTCACTGGGGAGAAATCGTATTTCTGTGCCCCTGAGGCTTGAATCACCCAGGTCTTCAAGCTCCCCCTGCGGGTTTCCATTGGAATATTCCTGTTTATAGCATTTTCCGTCCCGGTGTATGGTCAGGATAAGTTGTTTTGATAGCGCATTAACCACTGATACACCGACCCCATGGAGACCGCCCGAGACCTTATATGAATTGTCGTCAAATTTTCCGCCTGCGTGTAGGGTTGTCATAATTACTTCGGCCGCGGTCTTTCCTTCCTCTTCATGAAGATCGACCGGTATTCCCCGTCCGTTATCAGTAACGGTAACGGCATTATCTGTGTGCAAAATAACTGCTATTTCCGAGCAATGGCCCGCCAATGACTCATCTATACTATTATCAACCACCTCGAAAACCATGTGGTGCAGGCCGGTCCCGTCATCCGTATCCCCAATATACATTCCCGGGCGCTTTCTGACTGCATCCAACCCCTTTAACACTTTGATGTTTTTTGAATCGTATACTTTTTCCTGCTCGCTCATAAATTTTTCCTTTATTTTATACCAAACGTCCCTGTTCCACGTGGAACATTGTTGTGTCGTTTTCCGTCTCTTTCCATTCTGTAGTTGTTACAAACGTTTGATATTTATGATTTTTTATAAAATAAAGTAAATACTCACTATTATATCTATCTAACTCTGCCCCATAGTCATCTATTAACAGTATTGGTTTTATTCCCCTGGTGCTCTCGATCACTCTCGCCTGAGATATAAGTAATTGATTTACATATATTTTTATCTGTCCTCTTGAGAATACCCTGTTTATCCCTAATGTTTTTGTGTGAAATTGTATATCTGTCTGATGTGGCCCATGTCTTGTGTACCCTCTCTTCAGGTCCTGAGCCCTTTGCTCCTGTAGATATACTTCAAAATCTATTTCCTCCGGCCACCCCTGGTTGAATTCAATTTCCACATGATTTGTGCTTTCTTCAGTAAATGCCTTTTTTACCTCAATGGAGATTTGCTCCAAAAAGCGTTGTCGTTGCTTGGTCATGAGGTGGGCTAATTTTACCATTTCCCCTTCCCATGGACGATATATTTCTCCCTTTCTTTCTCCGGTTTTTAAGAGGACATTTCTTTGCCGCAAGGCCTTAAAATATTGCTTCCAGGACTGAAGATATTCTGGTTCCACGTGGAACATTGCCCAATCAAGCCAGTGTCGCCTTGTTTTTGGTGAGCCCGTTATTATTTGTTGTGAGTCCTGGGTAATGGTGATGATTGGAAGTATTTCTGCTAATTCCGATACTGTTTTTATTTTCTCTTTATTTAATGTTGATACACTATTTTTTCCACCCTTATTGACCTGCAGTCTTAGTGGTTTATAGAATTCATGGGTTATGTTTGCTGTTACTGCGAGCTCGTTCTGGTGGTGATTTATTACTTCTTTTATCCTGGGTGTCCTGAACGATTTTGATCTGGCGAGGATATGAATGGCCTCTAAAAAAGAGGTCTTTCCGCTGGCGTTTTTGCCAACAAATATATTGATATTTTTGTCTGCATGAATAACAATTTCTTCCAGGTTCCTGACCCCCTGGATCTGCACACTCTCAATATGCATATTAAGATGCTAGAGACGCATTGGCATTACGACATATTTACAGTTCTCGTCTTCCTCTGATAACAATAAGCAACTACTGTTCGGGTCTTTAATAGCTATTCTAACTTTCGATGTTTTAATTATTCCTAGCGCATCCAACAGGTAAGACACATTAAACCCGATCTCCAGATCCTGCCCCTCATATTCCACATTCAGCTCTTCTTCCGCCTCCTCCTGTTCCGGGTTGTGTGCAAGCGCCCTGAGCTTATTGGTCTCAAGTGAGATCCTGACCCCCCGGTATTTTTCATTTGAGAGAATGGATGCCCTGGTTAGGCTTTGCTTCAATTGCTCCCTGTTTGCCACTACAAAGGGCTGCTGAACCTCTGGGATTACACGATCATAGTCGGGGAATTTTCCATCTATTAACTTACTGGTAAATGTAAGATCGTCAAAATCAACGCGGATATGGTTGTTTGTGATGATGATATTGACTTCTTTGTCTTCATTTTCCAGCAAACGTATTAGCTCAATAACGCCTTTTCTTGGGACAATTATCTGATGGGTTTCTTTTGTTTTTACACTTGTTTGTGTATCACACAGCGCCAGTCTGTGACCATCGGTGGCTACTGCCCTGATCTGATTTGCCGTTATTTCAAGCAACAAGCCATTTAGATAATACCTAACATCTTGCTGCGCCATAGAGAAAGCTGTTTTTTCCAGTATTTCTTTAAGGGTAGTTTGTTGTAGTGAGAATTCCGCCAGTTTTTCCCCTACTTCGATAATGGGGAACTCAACCGGTGGCAAGGTTGTTAAGGTAAATCGACTCTTGCCGGACCTTACCTGGGCTTTATCTGCTGTTATGTTAATCTTTATGTCCGCATCTTCCGGCAGGGCCCGACAGATATCCAGCATCTTTCGTGCAGGAAGCGTAATGTCCCCGGTGTCTTTATTGTTTGCCTTTATCCTGGAAATTAATTCCACTTCCATATCGGAACCTGTAAGACAAATTTCTCCTTCTGTAACAGAAAGCAAAAAATTAACTAGAATCGGTAATGGTTGGCGTCTTTCAATTACGCCATTAACAACTTGTAATGAAGGTAGTAAAGCTGATCTATTAATAGTAATTTCCATAGGTTTATTCACATATAGTTATTATTAAAGGTTATGTTTATGGGGAATAAAAAATTTATATTATTTTTCAATAAGTTATAATTTATTTTTCTTGTTTTTCTTTGTGGATAAAAAAACAATATCTGTGGATAAATTTTATTAAAAATTTATGTTTTGTTTTTTATATAAGTTATCCACAGCTAATTGTTCAATATATTATTCAGGTTGTTATAGTCTTCCTCAATTCTTTTTTCCTGTTCTCTAAGCTCAGAAATTTTTCTACAGGCATGCAGAACAGTTGTGTGATCACGACCACCAAAAGCGTCCCCAATTTCCGGCAGACTATGGTTTGTTAATTCTTTAGCAAGTGTCATTGCAATCTGTCTTGGCCTTGTAACAGAGCGACTACGTCTTTTTGATAACAGATCAGAAACCCTTATTTTATAGTACTCTGCGGTCGTCTTTTTAATATTATCCAGTGTAATTTGTTTGTCCTGCAGCAACAAAAGATCTTTTAGTGCCTGCTGGGTAAAATCCAGAGAGATAGATTGCCCCATCAAATTTGCATTTGCTATAACCCGGTTTAATGCGCCTTCCAGCTCTCTTACATTTGATCTAAACCGTTTTGCAATAAAAAACGCCACTTCATTTGGAAGATAAGTATTTGTTTTTTCGGCCTTTTTATTGATTATAGCAACCCTTGTCTCCAGTTCTGGTGGTTCTATTGCAACCGTTAACCCCCAACCAAAACGAGACTTCAATCTTTCCTCTAAACCCTTGACCTCTTTTGGGTAACGGTCACAGGTAAGCACTATCTGGTTTTGCCCCTCAAGTAAGGCATTAAAGGTATGAAAAAACTCCTCCTGAGATCGTTCCTTGCCGGCAAAAAACTGAATATCGTCAATCAACAGGGCATCAAGAGAGCGATAGTAACGTTTAAATTCATTTATTGCGTTATGCTGCAGGGCCCTCACCATATCTGCCACAAACCGTTCTGAATGCAAATAGGCTATGTTTGCCCCTGGTTTCTGCTGTAATATGGCATGCCCAATAGAGTGCATTAAATGTGTTTTTCCTAACCCAACACCACCATAAAGGAACAGCGGGTTATATGCACCACCCGGGTTTTCCGCGGCCTGCATTGATGCTGCCCTGGCCAATTGATTGGATTTTCCTTCGACGAACGTCTCAAAGGTGAATTGTTGGTTGAGGTAGTTTGAAAACCGATTTTGGGGCTTACTGACCTGTGGCTGCTGGCTGGTCACTTTGCCAGGTTTCAAATTGTCTTTACTGTTGCTGCCCACCTCAATACTGAGGGTACAATTGTTGCCATTTAAGATCTTTTCCAGCAAGGTGCTGATTTTGTCCAGGTATTTCTCATTAATCCAGTCAAGAACAAACCGGTTTGGGGCAAGTAATTTTAGGGAATTACCCTCTTCAATGGCCTGGAGCGGACGGATCCATGTGTTGAACTGCTGGGGGGGTAGTTCACCCTCCAACCTTTCCAAACAGGATTCCCATATTGACATAGACAAGCTCCGTGATCTCTAAAAAAGAAACGCTTTTATAAAAAATATGAAGAGGTAATAGAGTGTATACTTGTTTGGACTGTATATCTATAACCACATTTGTAGTATTTATTTTTTGTTAAAAATTGACAGGCTAATTATATGGAAAGTAATATGCACGGTCTTTTTGAAACGGTAATAACCAGGTTTATGTAATGAAACAAACTTTTCAACCAAGTAAGATTAAAAGAAAAAGAAAGCATGGATTCAGGCTGAGGATGAGAACCAAGGCTGGCAGGCAAGTAATTAATGCAAGAAGGGCAAAAGGCAGAAAGAGGCTTGCTGCTTGATGGTGTGAATTTAGAACACTTCCGATATCAAAAACACAACAGGTTAAAAACGCCAGCGCAGTTTAAGGTTGTATTTAACTCTGGAAAAAGATCAATCGATTCTCAATTTATTGTTTTAGTAAAAAAAAACAATCTTGGTCTCTCTCGTCTCGGACTGGTGGTATCAAAAAAGAAGCTGCCGCACGCTGTGCAACGGAACACGGTTAAACGAGTGGTCCGTGAAAGTTTTCGTAATAATACGATTATAAACAGAGGCTATGATATTGTTGTATTGCCTCAAAGAAATATAAAAATCGAAAAAAAAAGCACACTAAGGAATTCCTTGATCAGGCATTGGCAAAAATTTACCTAAGTGAAAAATGTAATCCTAAAACTTATTAAAATCTACAGTTGGGTGATCAGCCCAATGTTAGGAAATAATTGTAGATTTTACCCAACCTGTTCATGCTACACACGGGAAGCGGTTGAAGAACACGGGGTATTTAAAGGACTGTATTTAGGGGGTGTGAGAATTTGCCGCTGTCATCCTTTTTCACCCGGGGGTGTGGACCCGGTGCCGAAAGGACAGGGTTAAGATATGGAAACAGTAAGATTTATCCTGTTAATTACTTTTATTATGGTGTCTATGAAGTTGTGGACTACCTGGGAAGAAACATACGGACCAGCTCCCCAGGCCCAACAACAGGAGGTCATTGATTCACAGGTAGCCGATTCCACCACAAATGAGGTGCCGGAATTTACAGAACCCCAAAACCAGAATCAAACAACACCGGTGATATCGGCCGGAGAGACAAGCAGGCCAGGCTCTACTGTCAACATTGAGACCGATATCTTTCATATACAGATCAATACCCAGGGGGCAGGGATCACCAGGGCAGCACTGGTAGACTTTCCTGTTAGTCTGGATCAGCAGGACAACCCATTTGTGCTCCTGGAGGAATCTCCACAAACAACCTTTGTGATTCAGGGCGGTCTGTTAAGCGAACAGGCTTCTCCCACACAACAAACTTTTTATACCTCTTCCGCCGATAGTTACAAACTTACTGAGGATCAAGATGTTTTGAGAGTCCCGTTTCACTGGCAGGCCAGTGGAGTTAACGTCACCAAGACTTACGAACTCACCCGGGGCAGCCACCTGGTTAAGGTGATCTACTCTGTGACAAATACATCTCAACAGCCCTGGCGGGGCCGTACGTATACACAGATAAAAAGAAATGATCCCGACCGCGGCGGAATGCGATTTATCTATACTTATACCGGAACGGTCATCTCAAGCCCGGAGAACAGGTATGAAAAAATTTCATTTGATGATATTGAAGATGCGCCGCTTTCAAGTCAGATAGCCAATGGCTGGATAGCAGTAATACAACATTATTTTTTAGCCAGCCTGGTGCCCACGGATATAGAAAACCCATATCACTATTACACTAAATCCCTGGGAAATAAACTCTACACCTCCGGCTTGATTTCGCCAGGGCGTGAAGTTATGCCGGGCCAGGAAATCGAATTTTCAGAGCAGATTTACATAGGTCCCAAGGATCAGGAAAAGCTGGCAGCCATAGCTGAAGGCCTGGATCTCACTGTGGATTACGGGATGCTTTGGTTTATTGCCAAACCGCTATTCTGGGTGCTCAAAGAGATACATGAAAAGACGGGCAACTGGGGCTGGTCTATCATTCTTGTAACTGTAATCTTAAAACTGTTGTTCTATAAATTGTCTGCCGCAGGTTACCGCTCAATGGCCAATATGCGTCGTGTTCAACCGAGATTAATGTCGTTAAAGGATAGATACAAAGACGACAGGGTGAAAATGAACCAGGCCATGATGCAAATTTATAAAGAGGAAAAGATTAATCCGTTTGGCGGCTGTTTCCCAATTCTTGTACAGATCCCGGTCTTTATCGCCCTGTACTGGGTGTTGTTAGAAAGCGTGGAACTCAGGCAGGCGGGGTTTATGTTGTGGATTAAAGATCTATCAACACCCGATCCCTACTGGGTATTGCCTTTAGTTATGGGGGTCACTATGTTTATACAACAGAAGCTGAATCCCGCGCCTATGGATCCTGTTCAGGCAAAAGTGATGATGACATTGCCGGTTGTGTTCACCGTGTTCTTTGGTTTTTTTCCATCCGGACTGGTTCTATACTGGGTTGCTAATAACTCGCTTTCTATACTTCAACAATGGCTGATAATGAAAAACCTTGAAAAGGCCGGTTTAGGGCATAAAACAAATTGACCTGGTTAAAAAATGCCGGACGCACAGGACACCATCGCTGCCATCGCCACAGCACCAGGTAAAAGTGGAATAGGCATAATCAGGATCTCGGGCCCTAAAAGCCTGAACATCGCTCAAGCAATCACCTCCATCAAAATTACACCCAGACTGGCACAACACGCGGAATTTTTAGATCAAAACAACGAGGCCATCGACAGGGGGATCATAATCTATTTTAAGGCCCCTGGGTCATATACGGGTGAAGATGTGGTTGAATTACAGGGCCACGGTAGCATGGTCACTTTAAATATGTTGCTTAAAGAAGTCTGTCGTCTGGGTGCGCGGCCAGCAAGGCCTGGCGAGTTTTCCCAGCGCGCCTTTCTAAACGGTAAACTGGACCTGGTGCAGGCAGAGGCCGTGGCAGATTTGATTGCCAGCACTTCAGAAAAGTCGGCCAGGTACGCAATACAATCTTTAGAAGGGCGGTTCTCAGAACGCGTTGCCGCCCTGGTAGCGGCGGTTACAACGCTGAGAGTTTATGTTGAAGGCGCGTTGGATTTTCCAGAAGAAGAGATCGACTTTCTGGCGGGCGCTCAGATCCCTGAAAAAATTAATCATATTCAACAACAGGTTGAAAGCTTGCTAAATAGCGCGGTGGCCGGCAAGAAGCTTCGCCAGGGAATGAATGTTGTTATTATAGGTCGCCCAAACGTGGGTAAATCCAGCCTGTTAAATGCATTGTCAGGTTCGAATAAGGCGATTGTTACCAGTCAGGCGGGAACCACGCGTGACGTGATAGAGGACACGGTTTACATCGCCGGTATGGCGATAACACTTATCGACACTGCAGGAATCAGGACGCCTGAAAATGAAATTGAAGCCGAAGGTATTAAACGCAGCCGGGAGCAGATCCTGGGCGCAGACATATTGGTGTTAGTGACCGACAAGGAAGACCTGACCTTACAAGAGGTGGAAATTACCCAGGGCCAACCAAACGCCCACTTGCTTATTGTACACAACAAAATAGACCTATATGGGCATACGTCAGAAATTATAACAACCAATGATAATCAGCATATCTATTTATCGGTCTCACAAAACGAAGGCATAGAAATATTAATAAAAGCACTAAAGGATCTGGTGACAGAGGGAAATGACAACGAGGATCTGGTGCTGGCCCGGGAGAGGCATATACAATTATTAAGCAAAACCAGGGATGTTTTGGCTGAAGGGCTGACGGAGTTCGAACACCACGGACAAGGGGAGCTGTTGGCGGATCATTTAAAATCTGCTCAGGACCACCTGGGAGAGATCACGGGCGAAGTGCATAATGATGATTTGTTGGGCGAGATCTTTTCTCGTTTTTGTATAGGAAAATAACGCACAGATATGACAATCCAGATTGAACTATCTATCGGCGACTTTCTTGACAGGCTATCAATACTTGATATCAAGCTGGAGAAAATCGACGATATACAAAAACGTCAGAACATTAAAAAAGAACAGGATCTGTATCTGGCAAAGCTGGAGCAATCTCAATATCCAGAAGAACAAATAAAATTGTTTGTAAACCAGTTACGCGAAGTTAACCAGGTATTATGGGTGATTGAAGACGCTATCAGGCTGAAGGAAAGCCAGAAGCAGTTTGATGAAGAATTTATTGAGCTCGCCAGGTCAGTGTACAAAACCAATGACCACAGGGCGAAAATCAAACGACAGGCTAACGAGACCCTGGGATCTGATCTGGTTGAGGAGAAATCCTATCAGGCTTATTAGCACTTATAACGGGTAAAGATCGGTGGACAGTCGCGTTAATACGATTTTGCTCGTGTCGTTAAGCTGCGTGGGAGATGCCATTATGACCACGCCCGTCATTCAATCCTTAAACACCTTGTTTCCACAGGCAAAAATAGATGTCGTTTCTGACAGCAGGTCTCAAATTTTGTATAGACACTGTCCTTTCCTCGGCGAAGTTATTATTAAAAACAAAAACAGGCTTATGCGAGGCGCAGTCGATCTGGTGTTTACAATCCGAAAAAAGAATTACGACTTAATCGTGGACCTGAGAACCGATGGTCTGGCATATCTTTTTAGAGGACAAGAAATACTGACAAAGTTTTCCAGCAGGCCCTATGGCCGGCATGCGGTTGAAAATCTCATGGGTGTTATACACCGTATACACGGCGACAGAGAGATACCAGACACCCGGCTGTGGATAACGAAACAGGAAGAAGATCGTGCGCAACACATGCTAAAGTCTTTACCAGGCAAAAACTGGTTGGTGGTTGTGCCCGATAATCTTGATAAAAGGAAGGTCTGGCCCAAAGAGAAATATATTAATTTAATAAATTCATTTAGCCATCAACTGGACGGGGTGATTTTTGAAGGCAGCGGGTCTGAGCGGGAAACAGGCGAAAGGATAGCTAACAAAATTAATTTGCCGTCTGTTAATCTTGCCGGCAAAACAAACCTGTTGGAGGCTGCAGCGGTGATTAAACGGGCAAAAGTATATATTGGCTGTGATTCCGGACTGGGCCATATTGCCGGCGTCGTGAAAACTCCATCGCTGATATTATTTAGTGTGGACAGGCCTGAGAGGGTGTTGCCCTGGCGGTCTGGCGCCAAATACCTGGTCAGTAATGACAATATGGCAAGCAGCATACACACACGGGACGCAATAGATGTATTTAAAGACTTGCTTGATAGCTCTCAAGACATAAACAACAGTTTTGTATAGTCCTGAATTCTGGTGATCCAAAGGCTATCATACGCATTTTTTTTAGCCTCCTCACCCAGCTGAGCGCTGTATTTTTTGTCGACTATAAGTTTACGCATGGAGTCTTCAAGGCACGATTTATCGCCTGGTGTACAAACCAGGCCCGTTTCGCCATGACGAACTGCATCAACTGCCCCGCCAAGGTTACTGGCGATGCTGGGCACTCCAAAGTAGGCCGCTTCAATATAGGCGATACCATATCCTTCTATGTCATTGCCTGCCTGTATGCCCGGCATAATAAAAATGTCGCTGGCAATTAAGTACGCATTTTTTTTTGCGCCTGTCAGGGTGCCCACAAACCGGACATGACGTTGCAGGCCATTTTGCCTGACCTGGGCCTCCAGGGCTTTGCGACATGGGCCATCACCAACGATGACGTAAACCAGGTTGGGGTAATCTTTTATCAGCCCGGGCAAAACATCCAGCACCAGGTGATGACCCTTTCTTTTCTCCAGCCTGGCAATGGTGATCAGCACAGGCCCTGTTCCATCCAGGTGGGTTTGGGCAGCTTGTATTGAGTGTGTGTCTTGAACCGGGGGCTCAATCCCCGGGTGTACAATTTTAATGTGTTGGTTGGTTGTATAAGTCTTTAACCCTTCGGCCGTGTAGCTGGAATTTGCGATAATTACATCAGCCTTTGCCAGGGCCGTGGCGATTCTTTCCCGTTTATGAACGGAAGGTGCCCGGGGAAATTCAGAACCGTGAGCCAGACATACGGTTGTGGCAGATTGCGAGGTATTCAAATATTCGAGACTTTTCCAGGTGTCGGCAAGTATGACCGGCCTCAAGTGGTTTTGTCGTTTTAACGCCAGGTTGATTCTTTTTGCCTTTAATCGTCGGCGTAAGGGTTTTAAGCCGCCGGTGCGAATGGTTTGAAAAACCTGTTGCGAATCATACCAGGGGCCGGGTTTGCCGCGCCATGTATCTGCATATACCACCACATCTTTCCTGGTTTTACCAATCTCGTTGGCCAGGTGAAAAACCAGGGTTTCAATACCACCCATGGCCGGTGGAAAGCACTGTGTACTAATAATCAGCATGAGGGACCCGGATAGCTCAGCAAGTTGGTCACGCTTTTTCCCTAGTTGCGATCTGAGATTCGTACAATGACAGGGTTTTGTCCTGCATGTCCTTTAGTGAATAGATGTCCTGGGGCCGAACATTGGGAGGGGTGCTTATAAAGTCCTGTATTAATTCTGCAGTTTTTTTTATGTCACCTCTCGGCACCAGCCCCCCGGGAAACAGTTTTCCCAGCACCTCTCCCGTCCCGCCATGATCATACGCAATGACCGGCACACCAATGGAGAGGGCTTCCAGCGAGGTCCTGCCGAAGGCCTCAGGCTCTGTAGCTAAAGACAATACTACTTTGGACAGGCTATAAATTTCCCTTATATCATTTCTGTGTCCGGTTATGGTTATACGGTCGCTTAAACCGGAATCATTTATCATCGCTTTTAACTGATGAAGATATTTTTGTTTTCTTTTGTCGCTCCCGCCAGCAATTACCCCGTGCAGGCTGTTGTTTACCATTAAAAGTTTAAAAATTTCAATAAAGTCTTCGTGACCTTTTCTGCGGGTTATTCTCCCTGGCAGGGTGACCAGGCTTTTGCCTTTTGTTTCCGGGAACTGTTCATACCAAGCCTGTTGCCAGGTGTTTATTGGTTGATAGCCATAACAAAAAAAATCAGGATCAACTCCCCGGGGAATGACGTGAACATGATCGGGGTTTGATGCAGTGTAATTCTCCATAATATATTTTTTTACAAAATTTGAGATTGCAATGACCTCTTCGCCTTTTGTCATTATTCCGCTATAAAAGCCAATACTGTAAGTCCCGTGAACAGTGGTAATAAACCTTGGCCTAAGAGGGCCTTTCCAGTTTTGCAGTGCCAGGTAAGATAACCAGGCAGGGAACCTGGATCGCGCATGAACTATATCCACATTACAGGAGACAAAGGTTTTTTTAAGGGCCGGGATTAGTCGTAGCGAAAAGGGAGACTTTCTGCCGACCGGAAGACTGATATGTTCACTGCCTTCATCCTGTAACTGCGCCATCATTTTTCCACCGCCGGATACGACAATTGAACGGTGGCCGCGCTGTACCAGGGCCCGGGCAATCTCCAGTGTGCCACGCTCAACTCCACCAAACTCCAATGCAGGTAGAATTTGCATTACGGTTAATTTGTCGGCATGGATCATAGTTTGGTCCGGTCACGCTCAGCCAGACGACTTAAAATAATATCGGCACAACGGTCTGCCTCGTGTAATTGCTTTGCTGGCGGCGACAAGGGTTGCCCATCATACCACTCCTTATAGGGTGTGCACTGACCTTCATAAATTAGAATTTCTAATGAAGATGAGATTTTGTTTGGTTTTTTCTCTGGAACAGGGATGATGCCAGTTGGCGCCCCCGCTGTCAGGGCTTCGTATAACATGGTTACGCTGTCAGCAGACACCCATGCGTTGGTTGCATTAACAAGCGCTGTCACAAGTTCTTGCCTTGAGGCTTCCTCAAATGATCTGAAATGATAACCATTAGTCCTGATGTTTTTTAACTGAGCTCGGGTTGTTTCAGGGGTCCTGGGTGAGTCGAAAACAAACCAGGTGGCGATCTCTTTGCTGATAATGGTTTTTATGACAGAAACAATAACGTCGTCCTGCCAGGAGTAATATTTAGAGGGCCCCCCAACCATGATTACGCCCATTTGCGGATCTTTGTTTTCCTTGGCAACAATCGTATTTAAGGCGCCGGCGGTTGTTATTACGTTGTCTAAAACCGGTGGAGAGTCGTGGTCTGGAACCAGGCAAATATCATAGAGTGTGTAAGGCAAGGAAGGTCTCATTAATACTATTGACTTGCCGCCAACGGCCTTTTTAGACACGAATACTGGAAGGTGTGTCTGCCGCCCGGCACCAATGATTAGCCCGGGATGGGGTAGTTCCCTATTGACTACGGGCCGGCTTCTTAGGAGGCAGGCCAGGGCCTGAATGTTGGAGGGTGGTTTGATGTCATGTACCGCACAATCAACGCACCTGCCAAGGGCATTACACAGCCCGAGGCTTTGCGAATCATGACCGGGCCTGCCATCAGTATAACGCCAAATGATTAGTTTATTGCGACCAGGCGACAAACTCTTACCCGGTTATTTTTTCAGGGTATATTCTGTCCCGCAGTAGGGGCATTTGGCTTCACCTGTTTTTTCAATTGGCAAATAGACCCTTGGGTGTGAGTTCCACAGGCTCATTTCGGGTAAGGGACAGTGTAACGGCAGCATGTCCTGTGTTACATCATATGCATCTTTATCATTGGGTATATTATTCCCGGCCGCATGTGTAATCATTTTCAAGTCCTTGGCGGTTAAACAAATGATAACCAGTCTAAGTGGTCTTTCTGTTTTCCATAGACACAATCAAAATATGCCTGTTGTAATTTATCAGTAATCTGGCCCTTTGATCCGTTGCCGATCTGTCTGTTGTCCAGCTCTCGTATGGGCGTAATTTCTGCCGCAGTCCCGGTGAAAAAGGCCTCATCACAAATATACACTTCATCCCTGGTGATACGTTTTTCCGTCACAGAGTATCCAAAATCCTGCGCCAAACTTATAATTGTCTCGCGGGTAATGCCTTGAAGTGCCGATGTCCCGTCTGGCGTGAATATTTTGTTGTCGCGAACGATAAACAGGTTTTCCCCGCTGCCTTCAGCTACGTAACCATCAACATCAAGCAGCAGCGCTTCGTCATAGCCGTCTTCCTGGGCTTCCTGCAGGGCAAGCATTGAATTAATGTAATGGCCATTTGCCTTTGCCTTGCACATTGAGATATTAACATGATGTCTTGTAAAGGAAGATGTCTTGATGCGAATTCCTTTTTCCAGTCCTTCATTACCAAGATAGGTTCCCCATTCCCAGGCGGCGATGGCGACATGGGTTTTCAGGTTGTCTGCCCTCAGGCCCATGCCTTCGGACCCATAAAAAACAACCGGCCTGATATATGCAGATTCCAGCTTATTCTCCCTGACTGCCAGCAAGCAGGCATCCACAATTTCTGTTTTTTCAAAAGGCATTCTCATGCGCATGATATGCGCAGAGTTAAATAATCTGTCAATATGTTCTTCCAGCCTGAAAATGGCCGTGCCCTGGTCGGTTTTGTAGGCGCGTATACCTTCAAATACCCCCATCCCATAATGCAACGTATGAGTCAGTACGTGAATTGAAGCCTCTCTCCAGGGAACGGTCTCTCCATCAAACCAGATAACGCCGTCGCGGTCATCCATAGACATTTTTGTATACTCCTTAATTTATAATTTTGCTAAAGTATATATTGCACCACATTTATTTCCATGGGCCAAATGCTTGTGTAAAAAATGTAAGACTGGTCATGGCGATATTGGCAATCAAAAATTCAGAAAAAGAGACATTAGATGAATAAAACTGAGGATCCCTCTGAGGTACCCGAAGTCTCTCCATTAGAAGCACATGAAATGCTTAAGGCGGACAAGGATGCAGTGTTGCTGGATGTCAGGTCTAAAATGGAGTTTGATTACGTTGGTCACCCTATCGGGGCGCTGAATATTCCGTGGCAAAACCCGCCTAAATGGCAACTAAACCCCGAATTTCTAGATAATGTTCGCGATGCCCTGACGTCACAAGTGATAGGGAAGCCTCCCGAAAATAGGTTGATCCTGGCCATGTGTAGAAGTGGAAAGCGCTCATTAGATGCCGCAACCTACCTCCAAGAGAGTGGGTTTGAAAATGTCATCAATATCCGTGAAGGGTTTGAGGGAGGCCTGGACAGCAACAGGCATCGTGGAAACCTGGGTGGCTGGCGCTATCATAAACTGCCATGGGAGCAGACCTGAGAAAAGTCAGCCCTCGTCTATTGCCTCAGTATCTATGGTCAGGTCCGGATCTGTTTCCGGGACAAACTTCTTGCTCATAAATAGCCCTGCTTCAAACAACACCCACATTGGAAGCGCCAGAAGAAATTGGGATATTACGTCTGGTGGCGTAAGAAACATGCCTATGACAAAGGCGCTGACAATGATATATGGCCGTTTACTTTGTAGGCTTTCATAGTCAACAATACCTGAGCTCACCAGAAGAATGGTGGCTACGGGCACCTCAAAGGCCAGGCCAAAAGCAAAAAACATTTTTAGAATAAAATTCAAATAATGGCCTATATCAGTCATGACCGTCACCCCGGCGGGCGCAACTGAAGTAAAAAAACCAAAGACGAGCGGGAAAACAACGTAAAAGGCAAAAGCAGTGCCGGCATAGAACAACACGATGCTGGACAGCAAAAGTGGTACTGCGAATCGCTTTTCATTCTTATAGAGCCCCGGGGAAACAAATGCCCACAATTGGTAAAGCAGGTAGGGCATGCAAATGAAAATTGCTAGAAAGCCTGTAAGTTTAAAAGGGACAAAAAAGGGTGAGGCAACTTCTGTTGCAATCATGTTGGTGCCTTCAGGCAGCTTGCTTATTAGAGGCATGGCGATCATGGAATATAGCTGGGCATAAAATGGTGACAGCAAAATAAAAACAAAAAGTACGCATAGCATGCTATGAATTAATCGCGTCCTGATTTCCGCCAGGTGGGAGATAAGCGGCTGTTCGACATCGTTAATGTCATTTTGTGAAGAGTTACTGCTCATCGTCCTTCGTCTTTGCTGGCGTTGTTTTCTGCGATGGAGTGTTATTATTTCGGTCGGGGGCGATTTCCATTAAGTCATCGATTTCATCTATAGCCTCGTTGAGAGACTCTTTTTTCTGTTCAAGCCTTTGCCGTTCTTCTTCAAAACTGAACTCACGTTCGAGTTCGTATCGTGTTTGAGTAACAATTCGGCGTAGCTTTCTCACTATCCGGCCAATATCACGTACCAGGCCGGGAAGTCGTTCAGGGCCGACCACCAGCAGGGCGATGATACAAATTACTGACAGCTCCAAAAAGCTAACATCAAACATATATCGTTGCCTGGGTGGTTAAAGGTGAACGTGCTGGTGTAGCTTGGGATGAATCAGGCTTTTTCTTCCTTTTGAGGAGCAGCCTGCTCTTTTTGCTGGACTTCACCCTCAATGATTTTGCCGTCCTCATCCTCGTCTTTGTCGGCGGGCTCAGACTCATCTTCTTTCATGGCGTTTTTGAATCCCTTAAGTGCGGAGCCTAGATCAGATCCAATTGTGCGGAGCTTTTTTGTTCCGAATAAAAGCGCAACAATTAGCAGTATGATTAATAATTGTGGAATACTGATACCCATTTAATGCCTCCATTATCCCGTGTTATTTTGTTTATGCCTGAATCACCTGGGCCTGTTTGCCTTTTCTGTCAGGCCGGATTCTCCAAAGCGACGATCCAGTTCGTCTAAAACATCCTGTGAAGAGATTCCCTGATGAGCCAGCAGCACCAGTGTATGGAACCACAGATCAGCAACTTCGTGAACCACGCCCTGGTTGCTCTTGGCTGCAATTATAACCTCAGATGCCTCCTCACCAATTTTTTTTAAAATCTCGTCGTCGCCCTTATGGTACAGGCTGGCTACATATGAAGCATCAGGGCTTTCATCTTTTCTCTGCTCCAGAATATCGGTGAGCCTGGTTAAAATATCTGACATTTGAGTATATATTAAATCAAATTAAGTTTCTGTTTT
This sequence comes from Candidatus Eutrophobius brisbanensis, assembly GCA_038131795.1. Taxonomy (GTDB): domain Bacteria; phylum Pseudomonadota; class Gammaproteobacteria; order Eutrophobiales; family Eutrophobiaceae; genus Eutrophobius; species Eutrophobius brisbanensis. The sequence goes on from JAYPQE010000003.1 coordinate 2,087,146, forward strand.
ATATATTAAATCAGGGTTTTTGATAACGGGCTCAACGGATTCCCAGTTATTGTCCTCGAGTTTGAAATAAAAACAACTGTATCTGCCAGTATGACACGCTATTTTGCCTTTTTGTTTCACTATAAGGAGGATAGAGTCCTTATCACAGTCAGCCCTGATTTCTTGCACCAGTTGGGTATGTCCCGAGGATTCACCCTTGAGCCATAATTTTGCGCGGGAACGGGACCAGTATGTTGCCTTTCCCCTGGAGACCGTTTGTTCAAGGGCGTCTCTGTTCATCCATGCCTGACTCAGAACCTTGCCTGTTTCGGCATCTACTGCAATTGCTGGAACCAGCCCCTCTGCATTCCATTTGATCTCATTCAACCAATTATTTTTAACAGTCATTATGTTAATCTTACCGTAATCCCATTGTCAGCCATTACAGCTTTGGCCTGTTCCAATGTGTATTCACCAAAATGAAAAATGCTGGCTGCCAGAACAGCATCAGCCTTGCCCTCAACCACCCCGTCAGCAAGGTGTTGAAGGTTTCCTACACCGCCGGATGCAATGACTGGAATATTAACCGCATTACTTACCGCCCTGGTCAAAGCGAGGTCAAACCCAATTTTTGTTCCGTCTCTGTCCATACTGGTTAAAAGTATTTCGCCTGCGCCTCTGGACTCGACTTCCTTTGCCCACTCAATCGCATCTATACCGGTCGCGTTACGACCGCCATGAGTAAACACCTCCCACTTATTGGGGGTTGAGAAAACCTGTTTTGCGTCTATTGCAACTACAATGCATTGTGAACCAAAACTTTTTGAAGCGGCATCAATAATTTCAGGATTTGAAATAGCCGCGGTATTTATGCTGACCTTGTCGGCGCCTGCCATTAGCATAGTACGAACATCGTCTATGGTCCTTATGCCTCCGCCAACAGTTAACGGTATAAATACCTGTGCTGCCACATCCCTGACAACTTGTACCATGGTTTGTCGATCATCACTGCTGGCGGTAATGTCCAAAAAGGTAAGTTCATCTGCACCCTGTTCATCATATCGCTTTGCGACCTCAACAGGATCGCCAGCATCTATGATGTCAACAAACTTGACGCCTTTTACGACCCGCCCATTGTCAACGTCCAGGCAGGGAATAACTCGCTTTGCAAGGTTCATGGAGATTGATTAGCCGGAGTGCTCTTTAAGGTATTTTTGGGCGGCAGCATGATCCAGTGTGCCTTCATAAATAGCCCGCCCGGTGATGGCCCCCTCGATTCCTTCGTCAGCGACTTCGCATAATGCTTTAATATCATCCATTCCGCTGATGCCGCCGGAAGCAATGACCGGCACTGTTATCTGCTTGCAAAGCTCCAGAGTTGCTTCAATATTAACGGCAGTCAACATGCCGTCACGACCTATATCAGTAAAGATAATAGATGCAACACCTTCCTCCTCAAACTGCAGGGCAATATCAATTACATCGTGATTGGAAAGTTTGGACCACCCTTCGGTTGCAAGTTTTCCGTCGCGCGCATCCAGCCCTACAATGATGTGCCCTGGAAACTCAAGGCACACATCAGACACGAAGTGTGGTGTGGTGACCGCACGCGTGCCAATAATTACATAATTTACACCTGCGTTAAGGTAGGTTTGAATGGTGTCTTCATCCCGGACGCCTCCACCAACCTGAATAACCGTATCCGGAAACCGTTCCGATATGGCGTGTATAGCGTCCGCATTAACCGGCTTGCCGGTCATGGCGCCGTCAAGGTCAACAATATGTATACGGCTGGCGCCTTCATCTATCCAGCGCTGCGCCATTTTAATAGGTTTATCGCTATAGATAGTTTCGTCGTCCATTTTTCCCTGACGAAGGCGAACACATTTTCCGTCCTTGATATCAATTGCAGGAATTAATAACACGTTTTTTGCCTTGGTATATGGGGTTGGTTTGATATATTAGTAATGCGGAAAATAGTATTTGTTTTGCTTATCTAAAATATTAGCATATTAATTGTGATGCAGAAATAATATGTCATTCGTTGTCTAGTGCGCCTGATCCCAGTTATTCCCGGTGCCGGCATCTACCAATAGTGGCACGCTGATTTGCGGCACATCTGACATTATTCCAATGATATCCTCGAGAAACTTTTCTGTCATATTTTCTTTAATTTCAAATACTAATTCATCGTGAACCTGCATAATCATTCTAACCTCCGGGTGTTTGCAGACTATTTTCCTGTCAATTTCCACCATAGCGCGCTTGATGATGTCCGCAGCGGTCCCCTGCATGGGGGCATTGATGGCCGTCCGTTCCGCATATTGCCTCCTTGTTGCATTGAGGGAATTGATCTCAGGAAGGTATAGCCTGCGACCAAACACAGTCTCAACATAGCCATCCGACTTTGCCTGTTCTTTAATTTTATCCATGAAAGCCTTAACGGCGGTGTATTTGCTAAAATAAAGATCGACATATTCCTTTGCCGTAGCTACATCGACGCCTAGCTGCCTGGACAGGCCGAATGGTGACATGCCATACATTAGCCCAAAGTTTATCGCTTTGGCAGCTCGCCTTTGGTCCTGAGTAACCTCCTCCCGTGGGCATTCAAAAATATCACTGGCCGTAGCCCGGTGTACATCTTCGTTGTTAGCAAAGGCATCCAGCAGGGCCTGGTCCTGGGACAGATGTGCCATAATTCTTAATTCAATCTGAGAGTAGTCTGCAGCAACAATGGCAAACCCTGGGGGCGCAATAAATGATTGCCGAATCTTCCTGCCTTCTTCAGTCTTAATGGGTATGTTTTGCAGATTTGGATCAGCCGATGACAGTCTCCCTGTAGAGGCCACTGCCTGATGATAGGAGGTGTGCACCCTGCCGGTTTTTTCATTTATCAGGCGGGGCAGTTTGTCCGTATAGGTAGACTTGAGTTTGCTCAGCATCCTGTGTTCAAGAATCAATGCCGGCAGTTCATGTTCAATGGCAAGTTCCTGCAAAACTGACTCTGCGGTAGACGGTTGTCCTTTGGGCGTTTTTGAAATGACCGGCAGGCCCATTTTTTCAAAAAGTACAGACTGGATCTGCTTGGGTGAAGAAATGTTAAACACTTCACCAGCAACCTCATGGGCATTGATCTCAATTTTTTCCATGCGTGATTTGAGATCAGTGCTTTGTGCCACAAGCCTGTCAGCGTCAATTAATACACCGCTTCGCTCTATGTGGGATAGCACCGTAATCAGAGGGATTTCAATATTTTCATAGAGATCAACCAGGGACTGATGTTCACGCAGCTTAGGCCATAATTCATTGTGTAGTTTAAGGGTTATGTCTGCATCTTCTGCTGCATATGTGCCCGCAGTTTCGATGTCTACCTGGTTGAAGCCGACCTGTTTTGCCCCTTTCCCCGCAACGTCTTCGTAGTGAATGGTTTCATGATCCAGATATTTTAGAGAAAGCGAGTCCATGTCGTGGCGGCTCGCAGTGCTGTCATAAACATAAGACTCCAGCATTGAGTCATGTTGAATTCCTGCCAGTTCTATATCGTAATTGCCGAGCACATTCATATCGTATTTAAGGTTATGACCAAGCTTTTTAATCCGGGTAGATGTGAGGGCAGGCTTTAGTTTGTCTAGCACTCTATCCAGGGGTAGTTGTACCGGCGCGCCCTGATAGTCGTGGGCCAATGGAATGTACGCAGCATGTCCAGGCGAAACAGACAGTGATATACCTACCAGTTCTGCGTTCATGTATTCAAGGCTTGTGGTTTCAGTATCAAAGGCAACCAGCGATGCGCCCTCAAGTGAGCTTATCCATTTTTCAAGGTCCTGCTCCGTAAATATCACCTCGTAATTTACATCTTCTCTGTTGTTGCTTGTGTCGACTTCAGTATTGTCGTTTAACAGCCTTGTTAGCCAGCTGTTAAATTCCCAGCGCCTAAAAGATTTTTCCAGTGTAGTTGTATCGGCTTCTCCCTGGACAAGGTCTTGTACATCGATATTAAGGTCCAGGTCTGAGCGCAGGGTTACAAGATCTTTGCTCAGCGCCAGTTGTTCGAGGTTGTTGCGGAGGTTTTCCCCAACTTTGCCGGTTATTTTGTCTGCATTGTCTACAATATTTTTCAGTGTTCCATATTCGGCCAGCCATTTTGCCGCAGTTTTTGGGCCAACCTTTGGGATGCCCGGCACATTGTCAGCGCTGTCACCAACCAGGGACAGGTAGTCGATGATTCGTTCTGGCGGCACACCGTATTTATCCACCACGCCTGCTGGATCCAGGCGGACATTGGTCATAGTATTCAACAGGTTTATATTGTCATTAACAATCTGGGCAAGGTCTTTGTCGCCGGTAGATATTATGGTTGATATACCCTCTTTTTCCCCGGATTTGGCCAGTGTAGCAATGACATCGTCTGCTTCCACGTTGTCAATCATAATTAATGGAATGCCTTCGGCGCGGATAATCTCATGTAAAGGGGCAATTTGGCATACCAGATCATCTGGCACGGGAGGTCTGTGTGCCTTATAGTCGGGATAAATATCATTTCTGAAGCTTTTGCCCTTTGCGTCGAATACCACTGCAAAATAATCAGGCATATAATTATCATGTAACTTGTGAAGCATATTAATGACGCCGTAAATAGCGCCGGTTGGCTCGCCCGATGAGTTCGTGAAGGCAGGCATTGCATGATATGCCCTGAACAAATAATAAGAGCCATCTACAATGACCAGAGAAGGTTTAGACATAACTTTAATCCAACAACAGGTTTTTACTTATTATGAATGATAAAAATAACAATTCCCATACTGCGCCCACAGATCACGAGTTGTCTTCAGAGTCCTGGCGGGTGTTTCAGATCATGGCGGAGTTTGTAGAAGGGTTTGAAAAACTATCCACCATCAGCCCGTATGTCAGTATGTTCGGATCTGCGAGGACCCAAAGTGACAATGAGAACTACAAGCTAGGCGAAACGCTTGCAAGGAAGTTGTGAGATGAGGGTTTTAGCGTGGTAACCGGTGGCGAGCCCGGCATGATGGAGGCTTTTAATAAAGGGGCTTATGCAGAAAAGTCCAAGAGCGTTGGGTTAAATATCGTGTTGCCCGTGGAACAAAAGGCGAACCAATAACAGGATTTGTCGTTACATTATAGGCATTTTTTTAGTCGTAAGGTGATGTTTGTTAAATACGCCCGTGCCTATGTGGTATTTCCCGGCGGGTTCGGCACCCTGGATGAGCTGGCCGAGATTCTCACCCTGATCCAGACCGGGAAAAGCAAGAAAATACCCATTATCCTGGTAAATTCTGGTTTCTGGGAAGGGCTATTGGACTGGATTAGCGAAAAAATGATTAATGAAAAAACCATCAAGCCCAAAGATCTTGAACTAATTAAAGTCCTGGATGACCCAGATCAGGTGGTGAGCGAAATTTTAAGCTATTATAAGAAGACAGAGCGTGAGACCCATATGAAGATTGACGCCTGAATCAGTACCAAATTTATGGCAAAGAGGTTAGATAATGAAATTACTCGGTAAACTTATATTGTTATTTGTATTTAACCATGTAGCACTTGCTCAGAGCAGCGATGAGTTTCAGGACGCCTTGCCCCCGCCAGATCTGCCAGACCCCATACAAAGCGGTCAGCCAATTGAGCCGGAAGTCACCATTATTCAGGGCGAAGATAAATTAATTGAGGAGTACAGGGTTAACGGGAACCTGTATATGGTCAAGGTCACGCCTTCCATCGGCCCGCCGTATTATTTACTGGATCAGGATGGGGACGGCAAACTGGAATCAAGGACCTCTCGCCTCGGCAGCGAAACAAACGTGCCGCAATGGATATTGTTTCAGTGGTAGGACCTTGTTCAGCCATTTAAATAAAGCGTGGCTAATCCAAGAAATGTAGCAAAACCCACTACGTCTGTTACCGTAATTAACAATACGCCTCCGGCAATTGCCGGGTCGATACCAATTTTTTTCAGAAATAACGGAATGACCACACCAGAATAAGCTGCAATAATCAGGTTAATGACCATGGCCAGGCCAATGATCGCGCCTAGTGCGTAATTATCGAACCAGAATATGGATACCACTGCAACCACCAACGCCCAGGTAATACCGTTAAGGATCCCAACCCCCACCTCTTTATTTAATAAAAGACTGGAGTTGGCTTTGGTTATCTGCCCGGTGGCCAGGCCTCGAATGGTAATGTTTAGCGCCTGACTTCCCGCCACCCCGCCCATGCTTGCGACAACCGGCATTAATATGGCCAGGGCAACAAGCTGTTGTATGGTTTCTTCGAAGCGGCCAACCACATAAGACGCGAGAAATGCAGCCATGAGGTTTATCCCCAGCCAGAGTGCCCTGTGTTTGGCGCTGACCAGTAAAGGAGAAAACATGTCGTCATCAACCAGGCCGTCCATATTTCTCATGGTCTGTTCGGCTTGTTCCTGTATAACGTCAAGGACATCATCAACAGTAATAGCGCCGAGTAGCTTGTTGTCAGCATCCACCACGGCGGCTGAAAAGATGTCGCGTTGCTCGAATACCCTGGCAACTTCTCTTGCCGGGGCGTCGACCTGAAAGTTGACGGCGGTATCCAGAAACTCACCAACGGTAGCGTCCGGGCTTTTTGTAAGTACCTCTATCAAAGGCAACACGCCCAAATAAGAATTTTCCCTGTCTACCACCATGAGGGTGACGGTTTGATCTGGCAGTTGTCCTTTTTGTCTGAGATATCTGGAGACAACGTCAAGGGTTACGTCTGCGCGGACAGAAATGATGTCTGGATTCATGAGGCCGCCTGCTGTGTCTTCCGGGTACGAAAGCACAGAGGCGAGGCGCTGCCGGTCCTGTGCGCCCATAGAAAACAATACATCATCGACAACATTTTCTGGCAGGTCATTAAGAATATCCGCGATATCATCCGCATCGAGAGTTTTAGTGACTTCAGCCACCTCTTCAGGCGGCATCTGTTCCAATAGGCCTGCCCTGACAGGGTCCTGGGCATGTGACAAAACGTCTCCCCTGTTGTCATGGGGGATAAAGTCCCATATCTGTTGACGGTCCTTTTTTGGTAGACTTTCCAGTAAATCAGCGATTTCAGACGGATGGAGATTATCAATGGCCTGATTTATGCTATCAGCATCGTTTGCATTGATTGCTTCTATTAGGACGTCTTGTGGGGGTTGTTCTTGCATTATTTGGGCCTCAGAAGCTACAAGTTTAACAGCCCTTGAGGTAATGAGTGAATCAGAATTAGTTTGTCACAATAATTTTTAAATTATTATCACTGTTTATTGTGGATATGGCCCTCCCTAAACAGGGAGTGTTATTCAGGCTCATCAAATTTGTTTGAAATGATGTCTATTATGGCCTTAAGAGCCTCATCTTCGTCAGGACCAGACGCAAAAAGCTCAATGGTATTACCCTTTGAGGCAGCCAGCATCATAATCCCCATTATGCTTTTTCCGTCTGCCTCCTTGCCGTTAAAGCGAATTGTAATGTCGCTGTTGAAGTCCGAAGCAATTTGTACCAGCTTTGCGGCCGCCCTGGCGTGAAGTCCAAGCTTGTTTACAATTTCAATTTTTTGACTTTGCATATGCGTTTGGAGTTAAAGATCGCGATGCTTAACAAGCAGTTGATCTATTTTTTTAGACAAATCAGCTGCAAGCCTTTCTACGATGTAGACGGAGCGATGTCGGCCGCCGGTGCAGCCGATTCCAATGGTCAGATAGCTTCTGTTCTCCGCTTCAAAAAATTCCAGCCATTCGGCAAGGAACGCGGCCAGCTGTTCTGACATTTTGTGGGCGACCGGTTGTTTATCCAAATAGTCTATAATTTCCTTGTCTTTGCCTGTGAACCTCCTGAGTGACTTTTCCCAATGTGGATTAGGAAGACAGCGAACATCAAAAATAAAATCGGCATCATGCGGAGAGCCGTACTTAAAACCGAACGATATTAATTGTATTGACAATGCCGATTCGTCTCTGCCTGCAATTCGGCGAGACACCAGATCTCTGAGGTCGTGCACGTTATACCGGGTTGTATCAATTTTTAAGTCTGCAGATTCAGCAAGTGTGGCAAGTAGTGCACGTTCACCATCAATCGCTTCCTGCAAGGATGTGTTTTTATTTGAAAAAGGGTGCTTTCTACGAGTTTCACTATAGCGTTTGGTCAGGGCGTCATTGTCGGCTTCAAGGTATATTAGTTCCAGGCTTAGCCCTTCCGTTTGTTTTGTCCTGTTAATGATGTCCTGCAAATCAGCAATACTATTTTCCTGGTTATGCGCATTAATACCGATAGCAATGTTGGCAGGATAATCATTAATATTATTAAACAATGATGGTAATAACATTATTGGAAAATTGTCGATGCAATAAAACTCGAGATCCTCAAGAGTATGCAGGGCGATTGATTTCCCGGCCCCTGATAGCCCGCTGACGAAGATAATTTTATGGCAAACGGTCGTTGGCATGATTATTTTTTATAAGCAACAAATAAAAAACTCAGGTTGAACTTACCAAAAGATCAAAAATTTGATCATTGTTTTTACACTCTCTAAATTTATTCAGCGCTTTTGCATCACTGAACATGGCGGCAAGCTTGGAGAGGACTTCCAGGTGTGCTTGTGTTGATTCCTCCGGCACCAGCAAGGCAAACAGCAGATCAACCGGCTGTTGATCTATTGCGTCATATGAAACGCCTAATGGCAGCCGCATAAAGGCCCCAATTGTTCTGGTCGATCCTTTTTGTCTGCCATGAGGAATGGCAATGCCATTTCCAAGGCCCGTGCTACCGAGTTTTTCTCTTGCGATCAGGCTTTCAAATACCTCCGCCTGTGTCAGTTCACCGTCCGCATCTGCGATCATACCCGCCAGGGTCTCGAGGGCGGCCTTTTTGCTGCTGACGGTGACATCACAGGCAACCCTGTCCGGCGTCAAAATTTCTGAAATTTCCATTAGTGCTGCCTTTTTCTCCTTATGTCTTTTATTAAAGACTGGCTTTTGATCGGCCTGTCTTATAATTGGATAGTTTTTCCTTATGTTTAATAACCTGCCTGTCAAGTTTGTCTATTAGCATATCAATTGCGGCATACATGTCTTCAGACTCTGCTTCGGCAAAAATATTTCCCCGGTTAACATGTAGGGTGGCCTCCGCCTTTTGTCTGTCTTTCTCTACGGTCAATATTACGTGGATATTAGTGATGTGATCGAAATGTCTCTCCAGCCGTTTAAACTTCTCGTCGACAAATGAGCGTAGTGCCGGGGTGATGTCCATATGGTGTCCGGTTAAATTTAATTGCAAGTTAACCTCCAGGTTTTAATTGTCATTATGTTAATTTTTTTCGTTCGTTTGATGGTGGTATTGAGAGGGCCTCTCGGTATTTTGCGATGGTCCTTCTGGCAACGTTTATGCCTTGTGCTGCCAGCAGGGATGAAATTTTGTTATCACTCAGTGGTTTTTGCGGACTCTCTTCCGCAACAAGTTTTTTTATTAAAGCCCTGATGGCAGTTGATGACGTCGGGTCACCCCCGGCGTTACCCACGTGGCTGGAAAAGAAATATTTTAATTCAAATATACCCCTTGGTGTGTGCATATATTTATTGGTTGTCACCCGGGAGATAGTGGACTCATGTAAATCCAGCGCGTCTGCAATATCATGTAGGACCATGGGCTTCATTGCCTCTTCGCCCAGTTCAAGAAATGGCTGCTGCCGTTCGATTATGCAGGCAGAAACTTTCAACAGAGTTTCGCTACGACTTTGCAGGCTTTTGATTAGCCACTTGGCTTCCTGAAGGTGCTCTTTTAGAGAACTGTTATCACGGCTGTTATCGGCCCGCTTTATCATATTGGCATAGGCTGAATTGATTTTGAGTTTTGGTGTAATCTCTGAATTTAATTCAACTATCCATCGAGCGTTATCTTTTTTTACAAAAACGTCCGGGACAATATACTGTATTGGCGTATCTTGAATCTGGTTCCCTGGCCTGGGGTTGAGAGACTGTATTAATGTAATTATTTCTGATAGCTGATCCCGTGTTACGCCGGTTTTTTTGATGAGGCCGTTATAGTCATGGGATGCCAGCAGGTCGATATGGTTGGTTATGATGTTTCTGGCCTGTGCCAGCCAGGGGGTCTCTTCAGGCAGCTGGTTAATCTGCAGACCCAGACATTCGCACAGGTTTCGGGCACCAATGCCTGTGGGTTCAAATGACTGAATCAATCTTAACGTAGCCTCAAGCTCTTCAATGCCTACATCTTCCAGGTTGCCGGTAATCGGAAGTATTTCCTCCAATGTCGAGGTGAGATAGCCATCGCGGTCAATGAAATCAATAATCGTTTCTGCCAGCGTTTTGTCTGTATCTGACAATGGAACGAGGTTCAGCTGCCAGAGAAGGTGGTCTGCAAGGCTGCGGGTCTGAACATTCTGGTTTTCAAGAAAGTCTCCATCAATTGCTGTCGGAGTTGAGCCGACAGAATAGTTGCTTTGATATATATCGTCCCAGTCAGTATCAACAGGGATGTCTTCAGGTATTTCTATGGTTTCAATCTTATCGCTTAGTTGCAGGTCATTCGATTCTTTCAGCGCAGAGGGTTTATTATCATTGTTCGCAGCTTTATCCTGGTCCTCCTCGTCCACTTCCAGCATCATGTTGGAATCCAGGGCATCCTGAATCTCATTTTTTAGTTCCAGGCTGGACAGCTGAAGCAGACGAATAGCCTGCTGTAGTTGAGGGGTCATAGCCAGGTTCTGGCCGATTTTCAATTGAAGAGTGGGCTTCATAAAGCTATTTTAGCGTATATTCTAGAGATGTTTTGTGTTTCACATTCTAAATTGATTGCCCAGATAAATGTCCCGTACGTGTTCATTGGCAAGAATTTGGTCCGGAGATCCTTCTGCAATTATGTGGCCATCGTTGACAATGTAAGCCCGGTCACAGGAGCCCAGCGTTTCCCTGACGTTGTGATCCGTAATTAAAATGCCCAGCCCCCGTTTACTTAAATATCCAATAATCCTCTGGATATCCGTTATGGAAATTGGGTCGATGCCGGCAAATGGTTCGTCAAGCAGCAGAAACTCAGGATCCACCGCCAGGGCACGGGCAATCTCCACTCGACGGCGTTCCCCGCCAGAGAGGCTTTGGCCAAGGCTGTTTCTCAGGTGCGCAATATGAAATTCCTGCAACAAGGCCTCAAGCTGATTATTGGATTCTTCATGGGAGAGATTCTTTCGGGTTTCAAGAATTGCCATGATATTGTCTTCAACGGTCAGTTTTCTGAATATTGACGATTCCTGGGGCAGATAACCAATTCCCATCCTGGCGCGTTTGTCCATAGACAGACTGCTGATGTCATGATCATTGATATAAATTTTTCCGCTGTCTGTGGGTATGAGGCCGACTACCATATGAAAGCTTGTTGTTTTTCCAGCGCCGTTGGGACCAAGAAGACCGACAATTTCGCCAGTATTCACATTAAGGCTGACGTCTTTAACAACCTGGCGTTTGCGGTATTTTTTAGAGAGGTTTTGGACGGAAAGCAGGCTCATTGGTATGGTATAAAACGAGGGACACTATTGTGACGTTTGTTCTGCGTCCTTATTGCCCGGAATAATTAAACGTACGCGGTTGTCTTCCTGGGCATTGTCTTGTGTGAGGCTTGCTTTTGCCCGTACCTGACTTTGCTCCGTGTCATATTCTATGTGCTCGGCCATCAATCTCCTGTCTCCCTGGCTGACTTTTGCCTGATTTGTGAGAACTATCATGTTGTCACTTTCATGGTACTCCATCACCAGGGCCTCTGCTTCATCATAAACGGAACTGTTGTCAGGTAACTGGCGAAAAGTTGCTGGCGCACCTTTGATGATAATTTTCTCAAGGTCATTTCCTTCCGTGTAGTATACCGTTAGTTCGTCGCCGGTGATCCTGATGCTGCCCTGCAGGACAACGACATTGCCGCTATATACGCCGACGTTTTTTGTGTCATCAAGATAGACAGAGTTGGATTCGATTTCTATATCCTGATTTTTGTCTGTAGATAGCGCTGTAGCTTGTTGCGTGTGAGCACAAATCAGGATGAAAATACTAAATTGTATCGGGATCATTAATAATCGTTTTATCATGGCTAATGATTTCCAGCCGGCTGTCTTTAAAATTAGCGCGTACGCCCTGCCCGGTTATGGTCATATGCTTTCCAGTTATTGTCGCATTTTGGTCTGTTTCTGCATACTCCTCAAGCACGAATATTTTAACATCTGAGGTGTCTACGTTGAGAGTAGTGTCGCCGTCCTTATTTTCTTCCCACATCCTGACATTGCCTTGCAGGAGTATCTCATCATTATCATTGGTTGCCAGCCCTTCATCAGCAGTAATGTAAAAAGGCTCGTTATTGTTCCTGAATATTTCCAGCCGGGGTCTAACCAGAAAGACTGAGTCGTCTGCCGGGATGTGTTCCATATAGGTTGCATACAGTGTATTTAACGGCAGACCATCTTCGCCGATGGTAATAGTGCTGAAGTCCTCCATATAATAATCGGGCTCCCGGGAGGGGCCGGCCAGATATGCAGAAGGTGTGCCCGCCAGCCTGTCCATTAACCATCCGCTGCTTAGCGCAATGGTTGCCAGGGTAATAATGATTATTAATCTTCCAGACATTTAGCCCCTTGGTTATTTATCAGCTTTTTAATTCGGTTAGTTCTTTGGTCAGAGAATCCAGTTTGTCTTGTGACCTCAATATCAGGTCACAAACCTCTCTAACGGCCCCCTTGCCGCCCTCTTTTGTTGTCACCCAGTCTGCAGCTTCCCGCACTTGTGGATGGGCATTTGCAACAGCAATAGCCAGGCCCGAAAGTTTCATGGCACAAATATCGACCAGGTCATCACCAGTATATGCAATATTAGAACGTAGCAGGCCAAACTTGTTCATTAATTTTAGTAATGTGTCTGCCTTGTTTTTCGAGTTCTGATAAATTTCATTTACGCCGAGATCTGAAAATCGTCTGGTGACAATTTCAGACTCGCGCGAAGAGACAATCGCCACTTTACATCCTGAATCCATTAATAGTTTCAGGCCCATCCCGTCATGGGCATGAAATATTTTTATTTCTCCATGCTCTGACGAGTAAATAATCGAGCCGTCGGTAAAAACGCCGTCTACATCGAAGACGGCAAGACGAACCTGTTCTGCCCTGTCAATTGCAGAGGGATAATCAGACAACGTTGGCCCTCAGCAAGTCATGCATGTTTATGATCCCGGCCAGCAAACCATGATCGTCAACCACGGGAATGGCGTTTATCTTAAAGTCATTCATCATCTTTAAGGCCTCTGCCGCCAATGCATCCGTGTTTATGGTTTTGCAGTTTTTGGTCATGTGTTCATTAACCCTGGCGGACTTAATGTCTACATTTGCATCCAATACTCGCCTGATGTCGCCATCAGTGAAAACGCCCTGAATGGTATTTTCTTTATCGACAATGACTGTAACCCCCAGGCCTTTTTTGCTCATCTCGATTAATGCATCGCATAATATGGTATCACTATCAACGGCAGGTATTGCATCTTCTGTATGCATGATATCAAACACTCTAAGCAATAACTTTCTGCCGAGTATGCCGCCGGGGTGAGACATGGCAAAATCTTCCGCATTGAAGCCCCGGTGTTCCAGCAGGGCCACCGCCAAAGCGTCTCCCATTGCCAGGGCCGCTGTGGTGCTGGCGGTTGGGGCAAGTCCCAGTGGACAAGCCTCTTTTTCCACGCCGGTGTCTATAAATACGGTGGCATTTTTTGCAAGGCTGGAGTCCGGGCTGCCGGTAAGCACGATAAGATCAACCCCGAGTCGCTTTATTACCGGCAATAAAGTCATTATTTCATCTGTTTCCCCGGAGTTTGAGAGGGCGAGGACTACATCATTTTTGGTGATCATGCCTAAATCCCCGTGGCTGGCTTCGCCAGGGTGTACAAAGAAAGACGGGGTACCGGTGCTGGCAAATGTGGCAGCTATTTTGCCGCCAACATGACCGGACTTCCCCATTCCAGTAATAATAATTCTTCCTTCGCACGCCAGTATCAGCTCGCAGGCCTTATAAAAAGAAACGTCCAGCCTGTTGCTGAGAGATGTCAGCGCCTTGGCCTCTGTTTCTAAAACGGCTTTACCTAATGCAATAATTTTGTTTTTATCAGCCATTATGTCCTGATGTATTGGCCCATTTCACGATTAGTTTCCAGCGGTTATGAATAGCCAGAATTGATAAGTAATGAAACATGTCATTAAAATCACCCCGTAGATTCGGTGAAACTTCCTGTGGGCAAATATAACCCAGCCCAGCAGCAGAGACAGTGAGGTCATAATTACAAAGTCCCGGGAGATTACTTCTTTTGTAAAACTGTCGGGATGTATCAAGACCGGTATCCCCAATACCGCCAGCATATTAAATATGTTCGATCCTATTATGTTCCCAATGGCCATGTCTGCTTCTTTCTTGATAATGCTCACTATGGAGGCGGCCAGCTCAGGCAGGCTCGTGCCGACGGCAATTATAGTAAGGCCAATGACAAGGTCGCTAATTCCCATAGACTGGGCAAAGCTAACGGCTCCCCTAACCAGTATTTCTGCGCCACCGATAAGGATAAGCAGTCCGCCAAATAATAATAACATGGACATCCACGGACGGATTTTACTGTCTGGCACATGTTCGCTGACTTCCTTTAGGTAAGGGTCCTTGCGTTTTGGTTGTCTTGCCTGGAACACAGTCCAGGTTAAAAATCCGGCCAGAGCAGATAACAATATTATTGCGTCTATTCTGTCTAGTCTGTAATCCAGCATCACAACCAGTCCCAACACAAAGATTGCCATCATGATGAGGTATTCGCGCATCAGCGTTTTAGAGTCAATCAGAAACGGATGAAACAGCACCGCGCCCCCAAGCACCAGGCTGATATTGGCAATATTTGAGCCGATGGCATTGCCCACAGCAATTCCGGTTTTTCCATCCAGGGCGGCCACTGTGCCTACCAGGACTTCCGGTGCTGAGGTTGCCATGCCGACGATGGTCAGGCCAATGATCAGAGGCGAAACGCCTAATAAACGGGCGGTTTGTGCGGCGCCGGTGACAAAGCGATCGGCGCCGAAGATCAGTAGCGCCAGCCCGGATATAATTTGAATCCATGCGATAAACATACGGTTGTCCTTGGTGTATTGGGCTTGATATTGTTTACTAAAAAAGTATGACTAATGTTGTTATTGTTAAGCAACATACTGATATACCATCAGTCTATGGTAATTTGTCCATTTGGGGAACTGACGTGAAAGCAATGATACTGGCAGCAGGCAAGGGAGAGCGAATGCTGCCATTGACCAAAAACACACCCAAACCACTTTTGTGTGCTGGCGGCAGGCCATTGATTGAGCATCACATTGAGTCGCTTGGCCGCGCCGGCATAACTGATATTGTTATCAACACCGCAAAGTTTGGAGAGCAAACAGAATCCAGTCTGGGTAGAGGGGAGAAGTGGAATATTAATATTGAATATTCCCATGAGGGTAATGAGCCGCTGGGGACGGGCGGAGGCGTGCAAAAGGCCCTGCCACTTTTGGGGCCGGAACCGTTTGTGCTGATAAACGGTGATATCTGGACAGATTTCAACTATCGATTATTAATGAGACCTCATGATGCGTTAATTCACCTGGTCATGGTGGATAATCCACCGCAGCACCCGCAAGGTGATTTTTGTTTGCAAAACAACCGGATATCACCAACTGGCGGCCACAAGCTTACCTATAGTGGAATAGGGGTTTTTGACCCTGAATTTTTTTCTGTCCAGGGGGGGGGTATGTTTTCCTTCGTGCCCGCCCTCAAGGACGCCATGTCCCAGGGGCAGGTAACTGGAGAGCACTACCCAGGGTTGTGGTTTGATATTGGGACCCCAGAGAGGCTGGAGAAACTTAACGGCCTGCTTAATTAGTGTGTACTAACTTACTAAATTTGCCGGGAAATAACCCGGATCCAGATATTTCTTCCATATCAGAGACATATATACAATATTTAGTATATATTCAAAATAGATACCGCAATATATAGATTTTATTAGCATTTTGGCATAAGATCCCACCCAATTAGGGATCGCCTGGAGATCAGGTTGCGTCATTACACCGCCACAAAATCTGTATTGTATTCACTGTTGGGTCTGATTCCGGGCCTTTGTCTATATCTATCACTGTTTCCAAATCAACCTCTGCGCCTGGTCTATGACGACGGTCCCGTCTCCACGACAAACCAGGTAAGAGTCAGTATAGAAAACCAGGTTGCCATTCAAAGACCTGACCGTGAAATACGGGTGGCAAGGTTGCAGCATTCCGTCAATGAACTACTGGATAGCAAGGAAAGGGCGTTGTTGGCTGCGTATGCAGATTCTGTAGGAAGCAAGGTTAAATGGGTGAGCGCACAAACTCCTGAAGATGCACTACGCATGATTCAGCAAGATGAGGTTGATTTGCTCGCTGCCCTGGGTGGTGAAACTACAGATCTGGTTGAAAGCGCGGTGATATTGACAGTGCCATTTGCAATATCCAAACAACAGGTGATAGGGCGGGCAGACAGCAATGTTGGTGATGCAACAGTAAACCTGACTGTGAGGCAGGTGGCGGTGAAGAGGGCCTCTCCAGCATGGGAGCAGTTGTCAGCCCTTGCCAGGGACTATAAAACTATGGAGTTACAGGAGATACCAGAACAGTTATCCGTAGAATCTGTTTTAAACAAGGTCAAGACAGGTGAATATGACCTTGCAGTAATGGACAGTCTTGAACTGCCTGAAGATCTTGAGTTCAGGCACAGTCTTGAGATAGTGCTGGATATTTCTGACGAGTCTTATCTAAGCTGGGGTATTGCACCAAACAACGCTGGACTTCAAACGTCAATTAATCAATTCCTGTCTAAAAAGGGGCTGGAGTCTGAAGTTGCAAAAAGCTATAAAGACGACTTCCCCATAATCAAGCAACGAAAGCTGCTCAGGGTCATCACTTATCAAAGCCCGGTTAATTACTATTATGACAATGGCAGATTAAAAGGGTTTGAATATGACTTGGTCCATAAATTTTCTGAGCAGTATGGTTTGAGACTGGACGTGGTTGTTGCCGACAGTAAGGCACAGATGCTTAGTTTGCTGAATGAAGGTAAGGGTGACGTCATTGCTGCTTCAATGCCCGAGTCAGCCTTCAGGAGTAATAAAAAGTTAAAATTTAGCGAGGCATATAACTTTGTTACTCCTGTCCTGGTAGGCAGAAGAGGCGAAACCATACTTGATGTCAGAGACCTGGGGGGCAAAACAATCCATCTGTCAAAGGAAAGCCCCTACCTGACACTATTAAAAGATCTGAAAGCCAGAACAGGAGTTGATTTTTTAATCAGTCAATCAGGCGCAGGACAGAATAATGAAGCCATTTTATATCGAATTACCCAGGGTAGATATGACCTGACAGTTCTGAGCAGTCATGAGGTGAAGGCAGAGCTCTCCCGCCAGGTTGACCTTGAAGCGCTGCTACACATTGATGAGCCAAGGCCGCTTAAATGGGTGGTCAGAGACACGAACACACAATTGCTTAGTTCGATAAATGAGTATTTAAGACAGGAATACAGAAAAGGGTTTTATAACGTTATCCATGCCCGCTATATAGACAAGCCCGATGTGAGGATTTCTAATACCAGTCTGATTGCCGGTACAGATCAGCTGTCACCTTACGATGATATCGTACATAAATATGCGGACATGTATGGGTTTGATTGGCGATTGGTGATTGCCCAGATGTACCAGGAAAGTCGTTTCAATCCACATGCTGTTTCATATGCCGGTGCAGAAGGCCTGATGCAAATATTACCAACGACTGCGGAAATGGTTGGCGTGTCGGATTTGCGCGATCCGGATGCTAATATTAAGGGCGGGCTCAGTTATATGCACCACATACACAATCTGTTTGAGGACTCGCTGACGGTGGAAGACAGGACATGGTTTACGTTGGCATCATACAATGCTGGTTATAGGCGGGTGCAACATGCTCGAAAACTTGCCGAGTCTATCGGGTTAAACAAAAATACGTGGTTTAATAATGTAGAAATAGCCATGTTGAGAATGGCCGTCCCCAGAAATTACAAAGGATATAGTGTGCAACAATGCCGGTGTGGGCAGGCGGTTGTTTACGTCAGGGAAATTCGTACATTATATAATAATTATCTGCGCCTGACCGAGGCGGTTAAGGCAGCATCAAGACAGCGGCCCCGCGGCGACGACAGCTAAGTTCTGTACATCTTTACGCTTACAGTTAACGCAAGGCTTTTTGTCGTAATAACTGCCAAAGAACTTTAAACCCCATTAGCACAGGATATTTTTTCAGCGCGGGCGTAATCTCGATGACAATACCCGTATGCCTTTTTACCTTCCATGCCGCATATTCAACACAATCATGAAAGGTAAAAGCCGCCTTGATTAAGCGTAATATGGACAATACCTTGCCTTGCCAGCGTCGTATCCGCCAATAGCGCCGGTACTTGTTAACGACGCTCTGCTTACAATTTATTTCATATTCAAGCGGGCCCTGAATGGTCTTAACACAGTTAAGATAAGGACATGCTGCGGTTGTGATTTTTTTCAGGTCATCAAGCGATTCACTGACAATTAAATTACTGCGTCCTTCAGGTTCAGGCCTTAATTCCGCCGCATAAGAAAGCGTAAGTGCGTTTGCCCAAAGTTGTTCTGTTGAGACCTTGATGTTGCCTAAGGTTGGGGCCGATTCATTCAGGTAGCGCACGACGGCGTAATGCGTGCCCGAATAAAATAACTCGGTGGTCCTGGTATCGCAGGAATAGACAAGCCTGACGGGCTGGGCAAATCTTGCCCAGATATACGGGTGAAACCATTTGGTAATACCCCTGGCAAAGTCATCTTCTGACAAAACTGCATACTTTGCCCTGATAGTTTGGTTTTCAGACTGGGCTTCAATATAAAAAACATTGGGCGCCAGCAGTTTGTTAAAAAGGGGATAAAATGTACTTTGATAGGCGTCCTTATAATTGCGGACGATGATATATAGATCCAGAATCCCGTCTGTGAAATTATTGGTCCTAAGGCACGACCCATACAATACGATTAAACTGATGTTGTCGTGATACTGCGTATGTAACCTGGACATCAATGGAGAAAGGTCATAATCAATGTTGCTTCCACACTGATTTCTTAATTCTGATATCAGGCTGTCTGGTTGAGATGTTTTGTTAGTCTGGTTCAAGTTTTGAATATGTAATTGTTTCAGGGAACGACAAACCTTAGGGGCTCAGATGCAGATATTTTCAAGGTATTCTGGTTTTGAGTATGAAATATTTCTCCATCAATTATATAGTAACCCGCAAAGTTTAAATTTACCCTGGAGCTATTATTACTAAAATACCCGTCTTGTTCTGATAAGCTTGCTCCGCGTTGGGTAATGATCTTCCACAATGAACGCCATAATTGCTTTGCTGAGGTAGTGATCAGGGTTACATGTAATGGTGAAGAGTTTGTGCCCCAGTAGGGCATAAGGCCAAATAATAAGCGGTCCAAGGTGGTGGAAAACAACAGTCTGATGTCAGAATCTTTTTTTTCAATATCATCAATGACAAGTTGAGATACAAACTGACTGAGTTCACTGTCCCCTGGAGTTAAAAATAACTTCAGCACATACCGCGCTGCAGCGATGGCGGAGACTACTTCACCTGTGATGCCGGATTTTTTTACGTGCTGATTAAAATAGTTTACGCCACTGGCAATTGTACCCATGCCGAAAAAAAATCCATAGTGGATTTCATTATCAGAGGCTTCCAGCTTTACAAGGGGTCTGTCGATTGTCTGATATTGGTTTGAGCCAGAGGCAAGCTCCTTTATCATTTTCAGGCCTGTGTTAACGTCCCTGAACCCCAGGTCCGTTGCTGTCATATTGGTTGTCCCACCGGGCACCAGGATGATCTGCGGTATTTTCTTCGCCGGGTAGTTGTTTAGACAGCAGCTAAGGACAGACTGCACCGTGCCATCACCACCCATTACTACCAGATGCGTAATCTTCATTTTTAACAAAACATCAAGTTCGTGATTCAATTTCGAAGTTGATGAGAGTTCTTTGACCGTCAGTTCAGGAATGTCCGCCAAATACTTTCTAATGTGGGCAATTTGCTTTTTGATTTTTCCGCTGGCAGGGTTTAGCAGCAATCCTAATTTATGGTTTTGCAAAGTAATATTGAGGGCCTCGGGTTAATTTACTCTGCTTAACCAAAATCTTGATGCCCAGATCAAAGTGGTGCCAGGCGCCAGGGCCACAAGCAGTGGATTAAGATCCAGAAGCAGTCCCGCATTGGAAAAGATCTGATCAAGAAGATACACAACAATACCCGTCACACCAGCCATTACCAGTCGGTTTGCAAAGCCGGTGCGCACGGAGCCAATGACGAATGGCACGGACAGCAATAACATTCCCAGCATGGTGAGAACTTCTCCGGGTTTTCTCCATAAGGTCAGTTCAAATACATCGGATTCCTGACCAGTGTTCTCCAGATATTTGATGTAATTAAACAGCTCGATGGGGGACAGGCTTTCAGGCTGTTTGGTCAGGGTCGATATCTGATCGGGCTCAAGAAAGGTTTCCCAGAGCATGCTGCTGGTACGGGATGAAATTATCTCCCCGTCCAGGATGAGTTTGCTAGTGACATTGTACAAGGTCCATTCGTCATCACTGACTATTTCAAACCCCTCGGCTGAGATATATTCTGAAACAGATCCATCTTCATCAAGATTGATTATTTCAACGCTAGCAGTAGTGGTGTCATGCTGTAGGTTCTCAATTCGTATGATGTGTTGATTGTTCCTTGACCAAACACCAAGGTCACTGCCGGCAACAGTAGATTGATCCAGCGCAGCTGCCCTGAAGGCGATTGCACGTTGCTGCAATGTGGGCGCAATAACAAATTCAAGAGCAATAATTAACAGGACCAGTAAAAAACCCACTTTTAGTGACGCCGAACTTATATCCAGAGGAGAGTAGCCTGCGCTTCTGAGGGATATGAGCTCAAGATGAATAGCGAGTCGGCCAAGCGCAGTTACATTACCCATCAGGGCGATAAATGGCGCCAGCTGAATAAATCTACGCGGGATGGTTAACAAGACATAAACAAAAGCGTCATCTGTTTGATAAAAACCTGTTCCCACGTCGTCCAGCTGCTCTACCAGGTCCAGGAAGCTGAACAGGGGGATCAATACAAGGGTAGACACCACAATGCCCAGGGATATTTGCTTCATCAAATATTGATCAAGGATTCTCATCGCGACTGTAAGGACTTTTGTATTTTGGGTGAAAAGATGAGTAAAACGGCAATCAGCATGAGCAAGTGCAGCCACCAGACACCCGGAAACCTTGGTATCAGACCTTGTTCAACCCAGGTTTGGGCCAGGCCGTTTAAATTATAGTAAATAGCAAATATTACTGCTGCGGCAATAATTTTTTCGCTCTTCCCCTGCCTTGGCGACGATCGCGCCAGTGGTATTGCAACCATGGCAAGCAGAATGGTTGAAAAGGCCCGCGACAGTCGCCACTGAAACTCAGCGATGTCCTGGGCATCATCAGAGAAATTCAAATCAAGTGTGGAGGCGGCTTTACGCTGGTAGTCTCTTGCTGTTTCCGGGCTGGGCATATAGACAAAGCGTGAAAATTTTATAATGGAGTCACGCGTTGATGAACGGTCCATGCGGTACATATATCCATCCAGCAAGTGTAGTTTTGGCGGAGAATAGTCTACAGCAGGCTCCTGGAACCCCTGCTTGGCAATAATGATGTCACTGGAGCTGTCTTTTCTAATGTAGTGAAATATACCTTGCAGGTTTGCCGCCTGGTTGCTTAATTTGTCATCAATATAGATGATGCTGTCACTTTGTTCATCACCATAAAACCGTCTGGCCTGATAACGGGAAACGTCCATTTGTGTACTGGCGCTCTCGTCCAGCTGATAGATCATTTCATACGCCCAGGGCCTGCCAAAGATCGACAATAAACCCACCAGAATGCCTATGGGGATACACAGATTGAGAATGATTTTGACAATAAAATTTTCACTTATCCCTGCAGATTTTAATACGATTACTTCCTGGTCCCGGTGTAGCCTGCCCAGGGCGACTATGATGGCAGCGTAGAGTGCAATGGGAAACAGGACCTCCATAGCAATAATGGTTTTTAAAATGATTAATTTTGTTATCAAGACCATACCCAGCGTTTCAGTGACCGTCTCGGCGAGATAACGGGCCGCGTTGAAACTGGTAAACAGCCCGGCAAGGATAAAGCTGACTACCAGAAATGGCTTAATAATTTCACTTGAGATGTAAAGGCTTAATCTATTCATCTAAGTTTATTTGAGCTACGGGCATAAACATGATCATGCAGGCTGAATATCTTTTTCATAAATTCTGTATCGTTTATATTCAGTTGCCAACAGGTTTTCTAACATACTGCGCATACCTTTGTTATTGTCCAGTATCCATGAAGCCTCAACACCTTCTATTCCTGAGCCGACGACTGGATCGCGGGCAGCGACGCACATCATATATGCCATGGCCAATCCGGCGGGGTTGCTTTGGTATTCTTTTCTTACTCCCATTAGCGGAATTCTGCCGGTCTTAAAATTATTACTTCGTGTCGCGCTTAACAGTTTCAGCCAACTCAGCGGAAATATACTTCCATTGAGTTCGCTCAGTATTTCATTTAAATTTGGCAAGACAACCAGGAAAGCGACCGGCCGGGCGTCTACCTCTGTAATTTGAATATAACCATCTGGCACAAATGGTTTGAGTCCCGCTCCAAGTTCAGCAAACTCTTCCTTGCTAAAGGGAATAAATCCCCAGTTGTTTGACCATGCGTCATTGAAGATGTCGCGCATTATCTCCAGTTCCTCTTTAAAGTTTTTTTTGTCCAATGGCCTGATATGAACCTTGCTGCCATAGCGCTTCACCAGTTTACCCATCACCGGGTTTTCACCAAAATCTTCTGACTTCATCCAGTATGCAAGCAGGTCCATTGCGGGGCGGAAACCCTGGTCCTCTATAAGCGGCCCATACCACTGCCTGGAATGGGGCATGAGAACAGAGGGCGGAGTATCAAAGCCATCTACCAGTACGCCACACTCCTGGTTAATTGAAAAATTAAAGGGGCCGGTCACATAGGTTATTCCCTGTTTTGACAACCACTGTTCAGCTGCTTTAAATAATTCTTTAAAAACATCAGGATCATTAATTGCATCAATAAATCCAAAATGACCGCTATTTGGGCCGTAAATTTTTTGATGACTGGCATCTATCTGGGCAGTAATTCTGCCCACCGGGACATTGTCCTGGCAGGCCAACCAGGCCTGCCATTTAGCATTTTTTGTATAAGAATTAAGAGAAGACAGGTGCAACCTTCTCTCAAGCTTCAGTGGGGGCACCCAATACGCATCATCTGCGAAGATTTTCCAGGGCAGATTTATAAATCTTTGCAAATCACCACGGGACGCTACGGGTTTAACCGTTATCCCGAGCTTGCTTGGTTTGCTGGTATCCATTGTCACTATTAGAGGCAATCTAATCTAAAAAGATGCCTCAGGATATCACATAACCCCTCAATATTGCCTATAAAACAATGAATTACGCTGTTTTTCCCTGGCCACATAAACGGTCTTGACTGGGTTGCAAGGCGGGCCCAGTTTGCAATCAGCCCATAATTTGAATGGAAATGTTGAAAAAGCAGGAAAAAAGATCGCGAATAATACTAGCATCCATACCACATAATACTTTAAACTTCGCTCCTTTATTTTTTGCTGGCACCTAGAGTCCTGCCTTGGAAAAGGGATTTCGGGTTATAATTTGGGCCAATTAGTGCTAGCATACTACACAAATTTCTTTTATATTATCAGCGGGATAGAACACTTTTGTATGGGGAGTATGAACTCTGATCTCTAAAATAAGTAAAATAAATCCAACCGCAACCGATGCAAGTAGTGGTCAGCAAACTGATAAAGACCAGGTTGAATTAACGCCCACAGTGACTCTCAATTCCCAGCCAAAACGGCTGGGTGATTTTGAGACGTTAACGGACGCGTTGGAATATGCTGCTACCGGTGAAACCGGATACAATTTTTATGATGCGCGCGGCAACCTGAAATCGGTGCTTGGCTATACGAAGTTGCAGCAAGATGCGAAGCAGACTGCCAGACGATTAATGGGGCTGGGTCTGCAGCGCGGCGAGAAAGTTGCAATTATTGCGGACACAACGCCTGAATTTATAACCCTGTTCTTTGCGTGCAGGTATGCAGGTGTGGTGCCGTTTGCTATGCCCGTTCCGGTCAACCTGGGCAGTCATGACATTTATGTAAAACAGTTAAATGGCATGATGACTGTTGGTAATGCAAGCGCAGCAATTGCAAACAAAGAATATATTTCATTTCTCGAAGAAGCAGTTAAAGATCTCGATTCTATTCGGTGGACAGGGTCCCCCGAGGCGCTGAACGAAATCCCTGAGTCTGAACAGGATATAGTTAAAAACAAGCAAGACGAGGTCGCATATCTTCAATTTACTTCCGGCAGTACACGTGCCCCACAAGGTGTTGTTGTAAAAGAGCATGCTGTCATGAGTAATCTGCGCGGTATTGTGCGTGACGGCTTAAGGATGTACGAAAACGATCGCTGCGCTTCCTGGTTGCCTTTCTATCATGATATGGGGTTGATAGGCCTGGTGTTATCGCCGCTGGTATCACAGATGTCTGTGGATTTTTTAAGGACCAGGGACTTTGCCGTACGGCCTATACAATGGTTGCGTTTAATTAGCCGTAACAAATGTACCATCGCCTTTTGTCCTCCGTTTGGGTTGGAGCTTTGTGCCATGCGTGTGAGAACGGCTGACCTGGAAGGACTGGATCTAAGCAGTTGGCGGGCAGCAGGCATTGGTGCAGAAATGATCAATCCACAAATCCTCCAGGCATTTGCAGAACGGTTCATGCCCGTGGGGTTTAGCCCGGATGCATTCCTCCCTTGTTATGGATTGGCCGAAGCGTCACTTGCCGTGTCCTTCTCAGAAGTAGGCGGTGGTGTTGAAGTGATGAAGGTCGACACCGAAGCGCTGGCAGACCGGGGCGTTGCAGTGCGGGTTGAGACAGACTCAAGAAAGAGCAACGAATTTGTGAACTGCGGTAAGGCATTGCCCGGACACGAAGTCATCGTGGTAGATGGTAATGGTGACCGCTTGCCGGATCTGCGTGTAGGCAGGGTGCTGTTAAAAGGCCCAAGCATTATGTCAGGCTACATTAATGATGAGGAAGCCACTGGTCGTGTAATGAAGCCCGATGGCTGGATGGACACAGGTGATCTGGGCTTTTTATCTGATGGCAACCTCTATCTTACCGGCCGCCACAAAGACATCATTATTATTAATGGCCGAAATATCCGTGCCCAGGACATTGAAGAGATAGCAGAGCAGCAACCAGAAATTCGCACCAGAGAGACCTCTGCTTTTTCAGTAATTGACAGCAAGGGTAAATCTACCGTCGTTCTGGTCATTGAAAACAGACTGTCCTCTGTGGAAGAGCGCCAGGCGTTGATAAGCAGGATACAAAGACTGGTCTATAATGCCTTTGGTGTTAAGTGCTTTGTTGAACTTGTTCCGCCACATACGCTGCCAAGGACGTCTTCCGGCAAGCTCTCGCGGGCTGCAGCATGCAAGGGCTTTCTGGAAAGAACAGGTTTTTCTGACCCGCAGTCCGCCCAGGCAGACTCCTTACATTAATTCATGCCTGATGTCGTCGCAGTCACGGGCGCGACTGGTTTTATCGGAAATCATATCATTGCGGCCCTGACGGGTGCTGGATGTCATGTCAAAGCGCTGAGTAGAAATCAGCGACCCTCAACAGAATTTGTAGAATGGATAACAGGCGATCTGGAAGACAGACAGGCCCTTGCCAAATTAGTCAATGGGACAGACGTTGTCATACATTGCGCGGGACTGGTTCGCGGTAACAGCTATGAGGTGTTTGCGCGCACCAATGTCACTGGAACCGAAAACCTTATTGATATCGTTGAGCAGCAGGAACGAGCGCCCAGGTTTGTCCTGATTTCCTCACTGGCTGCAAGAGAACCTCATTTGTCTTGGTATGCCATGAGTAAATACCAGGCGGAACAGGTTCTTGCCACACGTAAATCCCTTTTAAACTGGTCGATCATACGACCAACTGCTGTTTATGGACCAGGTGACAAGGAACTTACGCCACTGTTTAAGGCCACTAAACTTGGATTGTTACCCATAACAGGGGCCGCGGATTCAAAATTTGGTTTAATATATGTCACAGATCTGGCGAACGCAATTTTTCTTTGTTGCACTTCTCTTAATGTGAACAGAAAAATATATGAGCTTGATGATGGCACTCCCGGGGGATATGATCGTGAAAAGATAAAAGAACTTGCCGAACAGATTTGGGGGCATAAAGTAAGAATAATTTCAGCGCCGACGGCGCTGGTAAACGGCATAGCCAGAATAAATTTACTTCTGTCAGGGGTTTTTGGGTACCTGCCTATGTTGACCCCGGGAAAAGTGCGCGAGCTCAACCATCATGACTGGGTCTGCAATAACGCACATTTTGTAAAAGATACAGGATGGCAACCAAAAACCTTGTTGAAGGAAGGGCTGGAAAAGGCAATACTGTCTTAATTAGTTATCAGAAAAAAAGAAATGCGTGAAAGACAGGAAATCGTATCAAAGGTATGTCAATTTCTGCAGCAGGTAGCAGGATCAGCGGTATCAATTACACCCGAGACCAATATTGCAGAAGAGCTTTCACTGGATTCGGTAAAAGTACTGGATCTGGTCATGGAGCTGGAAGATGAGTTTGATATCTCTGTGCCATTAAATTTGATGGTAGATGTGCAAACGGTTAACGACCTGGTTGATCTTATAGAAAAAGTAATATCAGATAACTGATGGCACTGCTGGATAAATTTTCATCTTTTCTCAAGGATAGAGAACAACTGCTCTCCATTGAGCCGGCAATATTCGGCACCAACATTGAAAGGATGTACTCGCCTACCGAAGCCAGCATAGCGGGCCACAAGGTACTGCTGGCCGGCACAAATAATTATCTGGGATTAACTTTTAACAAAGCGTGTCTTGATGCTGCTCACAAGGCCATTGATGAAGAGGGGACAGGGACCACTGGATCCAGAATGGCCAATGGTAACTATAGTATGCACCGTGCCCTGGAGCAGGACCTGGCAGATTTATATCATTGCAAACATTGCATAGTATTTTCCACCGGCTATCAGGCAAACCTCGGGGCAATATCAGGCCTGGCCGGCCCCGGTGATGTATTGTTAATCGACGCCCATTGTCATGCCAGCATTTATGATGGTTGTAAATTAAGTGGCGCAGAAGTAATACGTTTTCGTCACAATGACCCGGAGGATCTTAATAAGCGATTAAATCGACTAGGAGATAAGGCCAGATCAACACTTATCATTGTCGAAGGTATTTATAGCATGCTGGGTGATACTGCGCCGCTTAAGGAATTCGTGGATTGTAAAAAGCAGCATAATAGTTATCTGTTAATCGACGAGGCGCATTCATTGGGTGTGCTGGGTGACACCGGGCAGGGTCTGATAGAAGTGGCAGGTGTCGGTGCAGATGTGGATTTTATAACCGGCACATTCAGTAAAAGCCTAGGTAGTATTGGTGGATATTGTGCCAGCAACCATCCACAACTGGATACCATTCGCTATATGAGCAGGCCCTATATTTTTACAGCATCACCTTCGCCGGCAAACATTGCATCTGCTCGCGCTGCGCTGGTGTTATTAAAGGAAGGCAAGCACCTTCGTGATAATTTATGGAAACAGGCAAACCGACTGTACGCACACTTGAAAGACCTGGGGTATAAGCTCGGCCCTGAGCCTGGACCGGTGATTGCAGCACAGCTGGAGACGGCAGAGGAGGCCATTCAAACCTGGACCACACTGATAGAAAAGGGGTTATACGTAAACCTGATCTTTCCGCCCGCTTCACCCGAGAACAAGCCATTATTAAGGATAAGTCTCAGTGCCGCACATAATGACGAGCAACTGGACTTTATCTGCAAACTGTTTTCTGAAATTGCTCCCGGCCGTTAATCAGTTCTTTTTTGAATAATATAATTTTCCAAAAACATAAAATCCCAGGCCAATAAGGGCATAGATTAGCATTCTGGCCCGGCGGATCAGTCCAAAAACCACACCCAGCGCGGCAGAATAACCGGTAATACTCAACGCCGTTGCTATTCCCACTTCATTGACCCCAAGTCCATTGGGTATAAAAAAGAAGATGCTTACACTGACCATAATTAAGCCTTCAACCAGAACCGTGTCAGTAAACCTGGGCACAGTATCCAGGATAATAAAAATCAGATAAAGCTCCAGAAACTTTCCACAACGTCCGGCGAGTCGGCAAAAGGTGCCTTTTATTAACTTTTCCCAGCTTAATTTTTCATGTGTTACCTGTTCAATGAGTTTGAATCTGGAGAGGATAAACTCCGAAAACCTTGAAGGTGCGCCAGATATGGTTAACCAAACCAGTAGTATTGCCGCCAGGATCATTGATATTACAATGCCCCATAATGCTAACCGCAGGCCCGGTATGGAGCTGAGGGAAAAAAAATATAAACAAGCTGCCGTAACAATGCCGGTATAGATAACGCCCGACAGGGCATGCAGCAGCCTGCTTTGAATAATGGCGCGACTGGAGTCGCTCAAAGACACAAACCGCGACAGGTGCTTTGCTTTATAGGGTTCTCCTCCCATGCCAACAAGGGGAGTAATGCTATTAAAGGCATCTCCACTTATCTGGGTATATAGGGCCTGACCGAAACTAATTCTATTATCCAGCAAAACCCGAAGAGTGATGGAATATGGTATTACCCAAACCAGGGGAAATATCACCAGCCATAATGCCTCTTTACCTATGGTGCGAAATACTTCAACCAGGTCGCTGAATGGCAAGCGTGACACCAGGACAACAATGATTAATATACCAACAATATAGAAAAAAACAGTGGCGTGTTGGCGTAACCGGTCAGACTTTATCATCGTGGATGCCCAAACCTTGCCGGTTCATGTGCTTGTGTATCGAGTCGGGTCATTGATGCCGGCATCAATGAATCCTTTTTTTCTGAATCGACATGAGTCACAGGTGCCACAGGCGCCTCCAGTTTTGTCAGGCTGATAGCATGATATGGTCGATTCCAGGTTAACCCCCAGTTCTATTGCTTTACTAATAATTTGTGCTTTAGACATATGTATCAGGGGGGTCGAGATACTAAGCTCATTGCCTTCTATGCCTGCGCGTGTGGCCAGGTTTACCAGCTTCTGAAAGGCCTTGATGAATTCAGGTCTACAGTCCGGGTATCCTGAATAATCAACAGCGTTAACTCCAATATATATTTCTGTGGCGTTCAGTGTTTCAGCATAGGCCAGGGCAAAGGCCAGAAAGATCGTGTTTCTTGCGGGAACATAGGTAACGGGAATACCTGTTGAAGGGAGAGAGGGGACTTCCATGGAGATGTCGGTCAGGGCTGAACCGCCAATCTGAGTCAGGTCCATATCCAGAATTTTATGTTCTGATACACGAAAGTCAGCGGCAATCTTTTTGGCAGCCTGAAGTTCAATACTATGTCGTTGTGAGTAATTGAAGCTTAACGCATAACAGTCCTTGTTTTGTGAATGCGCCATGGCGAGAGTAGTGGCCGAATCCAGCCCGCCGGATAAAAGTACGACTGCCTTGTTTTTCATTTGATTAAAAAATCACTGCCAAAATATGGTTTAGA
This sequence comes from Candidatus Eutrophobius brisbanensis, assembly GCA_038131795.1. GTDB lineage: Bacteria > Pseudomonadota > Gammaproteobacteria > Eutrophobiales > Eutrophobiaceae > Eutrophobius > Eutrophobius brisbanensis. Next base: position 2,116,991 of record JAYPQE010000003.1, read on the forward strand.
ATACCATACCTATCAGGTTGCCTAATCTATTTTTTTGCCAGGGATTTGATTATGGTTTTGTTCGTGTAGATTATTTTCCTGGCGTGTTACCCCATAAATATTTATGGAGTTGTATCTGCAGGCGAACATGTAATCCATCTTCGAGAATCCACTGGGCCAGTTGTGTTGCAGGTAATCCTTCCTGTTCCGGCGAGAACAGGACATTGCCTTGCGCCATGAGGCCACGTTCTGTGATCAGGTTTTTTGACCACTCATAATCTTCCCGGTTACAAATCACAAATTTTATCTCATCGGTATCATTGATAAGGCTGAGGTTCTCATATCGGTTTCTGTCATTTTCCCCTGATCCGGGGGTTTTGATATCCAATACTTTCATGACCCTGGGGTCTACTGCAGAGATATCTATTGCGCCACTGGTTTCAAGTGATACCTGGTACGACTGATCACAGAGTAATTGTAGTAACGTCAGACAGTTTTTCTGGGCCAGAGGCTCTCCGCCTGTCACCGTGATATAGGGGGTTTGATAAGTGCTGATCTGTTGCAAAATGGTGTCTATGGACAGGGTAGTGCCGTTATGGAAGGCATACTCTGTATCACAGTATTGGCAACGTAACGGGCACCCTGTGAGTCTGATAAATACTGTTGGTAATCCGACCCTGGAAGATTCTCCCTGAATGGATAGAAAAATTTCATTTATTCGAAGTGTTTTTTCCGCCCCCAGGACACTTTCTGTGGCGGCGCCATTATGCTTGGGCATGGATTTATTCTAAGGGAGACCCGGTGTTGGCAGGCGGCGTTGCGGATGCTCCGGAGGAGTTAATTAACTTTAGCCTTTCATCTGCCAGTCTGGCAACAGTTGACCCGGGCTGCTTGCTAATAATGTCCTGTAACTGACGTTTTGCAGCTTCCATCCTGCCCAGTTCATACAGGGTAAACCCGCGTTTCAGTAAGGCGTCGTTGACCTTCTGACTCTGGGGAAAATTGGCAATGACTTTATCATATTCAACCAGGGCCATTTCAAATTCACGTTTTACATAATGGGCTTCGGCCAACCAATATTGAGCATTATCTGAGTACCTGTCATTTGGATGGGCGACCAGAAACTCCTGAAATGCACGAATGGCCTGGTCATAGAATGATTGTCTTAATAAATTAAATGCCTGTTGATATTCCGCCTGTAGCTGCACTGGGTCTGCCGGGGCCACTTCAGCCGCTGTAATAGGGTTAATATCAGTATTCCCAGTTTGTTCTGTGCTGTCCCCCATCGAGGATGGCGCATCTACATCAACCGTTATCGGCGGCTCCTCCTGAGGCTGGATGATTTCCACCTGCAATGCTCCCGTATTTTCAGTGCCGGTTGAGACCGGTCCGGACAGGCTTGCGACCGGCGTTAATGTTTCCAGTGGCGGCTCGCCGTCTACAATCTCAACTGTAATACCTTCTGCCGGTTGTTCGGTAATGGTCACGCCCTGTTCCAGGCGCTGCATTCTCTGATCTACATCGGTATATAAATCCCGTTGCCGCTTTGTCAGCTGCTCAAGATTAAAGTTTTGGGTTTCAATGGCGCCCCGTAGCATATTGACTTCCTGTTGTAACTGCTCAATTTGTTGCAGCATGTCCAACAGCCCCTGGCTTTGTAAAATCCGCTCCAGGCGTTCAAGCCTTTGTTCGGGGCTTAACGGTTGTGTATTGCCGCCCTCCACCGGGGCCTGGGCCATAGCGGACAGGGTAATGAGGGTGGCAAATACAACGCTGGCTAAATACCTGATGTATTGCATTAGTAAATGATTTCCACTCTTCTGTTTTGGCTCCATGCCTCATCATCATGACCATCCGCAATAGGCCTTTCCTCACCATAACTGGTGGTTCTGATCTGAGAGCTTGCTGGTCCAAACAACATCATGTGACGTTTTGCGCTTTGTGATCGTCGTTCACCCAAGGCAAGGTTATATTCACGCGATCCCCTTTCGTCAGCATGGCCTTCAAGGGAAATGGTTATGTTGGGGTTTTGTACCAGATAGTTGGCATGGGCCTCCAGCACCTCCCTGTAAGCTGGCAGGACTTCACTGCTATCATAATCAAAATACAGGATCCTGACGGACAAGGGGCTGGTCGGGTCGTCCAGTGCCGACATGCCGGAGCGGGCATCTGTCCCAGTCCCGAATGTGGTGGCGCCACCGGTGTTGCTGCCATTTGTTGAGCTGCTGCTAGATGCGCCGCCTCTATCTTCTACAGATGCAGAATCACCTCGCTCTGATGTGGATGAACAGGCAGTTAATAAAACTGCGAGAGAGGCGATAAAAATCAGTCTGTTAATCATACGTGCTTGCTCCTTATTTTTGGCCCGATACTGTATGCATGTTACTCATGGTTAAATATTGATCAATCTCTTTATTGTGAGGGGAACGGTCCCCATTCCGGTTCACGAACATCACCATCTTGTAATCCAAGTCTTTGATGTACCCGGCCATCTGCCGAGACAGCTGCCAACTCTGTTCCGCGTCCCCGAGTGGTTGCATATATTATCATGCTGCCATTTGGTGAAAAACTTGGTGATTCATCCAGCCTGGCTGTGGTCAGTATATTTACAAATTTGTTGGCCAGGTCCATAGTCGCGATCCTGAATCCACCGCCGCTATTGTGGACCATGGTAATGGAATTGCCATCGGGGGAATAGCGGGCCCTTGAATTATAATTGCCTTCAAATGTCATGCGCCGGGCAGTCCCCCCCGAAGCGCTTACCTGGTAAATTTGAGGTGTTCCGCCTCGGTCCGAGGTAAAAAGGAGTTGGCTGCCATCTGGCGACCAGGTGGGTTCTGTGTCAATTGCCCGGTTATTGGTAATTCTAATCAGGTTGCGGGTTGCCAGATTTAAAATAAAAATTTCCGGGTCGCCCTCTTTTGAGAGTGTTAGCGCCAGGCGGGTTCCATCAGGTGACCACGATGGGGCGCTGTTTATCCCCGGGTTATTTGCCACCATTTGTCTGGTGCCGGTGAGAATATCCTGTATATAGATGGCAGAATTCCTACTTTCAAAAGACACGTAGGCGATCATTTTTCCGTCCGGCGACCAGGAAGGTGACATGAGAGGCTCGCTTGACTCCAGCAGAACCTGGGGATTAAAGCCATCGGCATCTGCTACCTGTAAAGAATGTACCTTGCTTCCATCTGTTGCCGGTTTAACTGTGATATAGGCAATACGGGTGTCAAATGCCCCTCTGACCCCGGTGAGCTTTTCAAAAATGATATCACTGATCCTGTGAGCGGTACGCCGCAGCTGATCGCGGCTGGCAGGGATTCTAAAACCTGAAATCTGTTCGCCAGAATAAACATTTATCAGCCTGAACTCGATATCATACTGGCCTGCGCCAGTTTGTCGTAAGTTGCCTATGACAATATTCTCCATGCCCAGTAGACGCCAGTCAGCAAAGTTAATCTGGTTAAACTGGGAGGGGGTCTGCGGCATATCACGGGCGTCCATGGTCCTGAACCTGCCGCTCCTGGCCAGGTCGTTCGCAATGGTCAGGTGCATGGTCACGGGCAGGTCGTTTGCCTGGCCTTGCCATTCAAAGGGCACGATGGCAATGGGCAATGCCTCCTCAATGCCCTGCGTTATGGTGATGTCGAGGACGGCGTATGCGTTTACAGTTAACTGGGCAAGCAGCAGAAGGCTAATAAATCGTTTTATCATAGTTACTCTTCAGGTTAGTTTGGCGCAAATGTCAGTCTGATTTCCCGCATTTTACCAAATATTCTCGGGTTGTCCGGGACGGGTAGGGGTGAGGCGCGTTTTACAGCTATTTCTGCACGGCTGTCGAACACGGAGTTGCCGCTGGATTTAACCACTCGGGCCTCAGCAACGTCACCGCCGGGGATCATGCGTATCTGGATAACACTGGACATGCCTGGCGGTAGCCCGGCGGTATTAAATTCGCGTTCGATTGCATTGACTATCCTGGCACCATAGCTGTTGATAACATTCATGTCCTGTCGGTCCTGTTCGGCCTGTTGTTGAGCCTTTTGTGCTGCCAGGCGTTCTGCTTCCTGCTTCTTTCTGGCCTCTTCAGCAAGCCGTAATTCTTCCTGGCGTTTTCGTTCAGCCTCTGCCTTTTGCCTGGCCTCTTCTTCTGCCTGCTGGCGCTTCAGCTCTTCCTGCTGCCTTTTGGCCTCAGCCAGTTTTTGCTCTTCCTCTTTTCGCCTGGCCTCCTCTTCCTGTTGTTGTTTTTTTATGGCCGCGAGCTTTTCTACCTCTGCCTTGCGCCTGGTTTCTTCTGCCTGCTGTTGTTTCTTGATGGCTGCAAGTCGTTGTTCTTCCTGCTGCCTTTTTTGTTCCGCCTGTTCAGATTGTCTTTGTATCTCTGCCAGTTCCTGTTGTCTCTGTCTTTCGGCTTCTTTTATGACATTTAATTCCTGTTCAACCTGTGCGCTGTCAACGGTGACAGCATCAATGATTTCGGCATTATTGACAAAGGGCTGTCTGGGCGTGGGGGTGAGATCCAGGCTGACCAGCAACATGCCAAATGCAACCACATGTAAGGCTATAGAAGACAGGGCGGGTTTTATCAACGTAAATTTCATTGCTGCTCTATAGGTGGTTCAGTGATTAATCCGACCCCTTCCACGCCTGCATTTTGTAGCATGGACATTAATGCAACTACATGACCGTAGGGTACATTTTTATCGCCCTTAACAAATACCCTGGTCTTGAGACGGTTCTGCTCAGCAGCGTATTTAAGTAATGCCGCGACCCGATTAACTAATATTTGAGCGGGCACTGGTTTATCCTGGTCACTCAACGTATCTCCTCCGAAGGCAATATAGTAGTTACCGTCTCTATCAACACTTATGACCACGGGTGGATTATCAGGTTCAGGGACCATGGGCTCAGAAGTCAGTCTGGGTAGTTCAACGTCCACCCCCTGGCTTAACAATGGCGCGGTTATCATAAAGATGATAAGTAATACCAGCATTACATCAATGTAAGGCACGACATTGATTTCTGCCATGGGCCTTCTTTTTATCCTGGTTCTCATAGCTATTTTACCTCGCAGCTTTCTTATGCATGTGCAAACCGGTGCAGGATGGATGAAAACTCCTCAGTAAAGGTATCGTAACGGTTAATCAGTCTCTCTACGTCATTTGAATACCGGTTATAGGCAATCACCGCAGGGATGGCGGCAAACAACCCCATGGCGGTGGCCACCAGGGCCTCGGATATGCCCGGCGCAACCATGGAGATGGTCGCTTGCTGGACGCTGCCCAGTGAGCGGAAGCTGTTCATGATCCCCCAGACAGTTCCAAATAGCCCTATATACGGGCTGGTGGACCCCACCGTGGCTAGAAAAGGCAGGTTATGTTCCAGAATTTCTATTTCCTTGTTCAAAGTTACCCGCATTACCCGTTGCGCACCTTCAAGTATGGCATCCGGGTCTATATTCTTTTGCTTTTTTAGCCTCGCGAATTCCTTAAACCCGGCTTCAAAGAGTTTTTCCATGCCTGCGGCCTTTATGCGCTTATTGCTGATGCGGGTATAAAGGGGGGTCAGGTCCTCGGTAGACCAGAAGACCTCTTCAAATTTATCTGCCTGCTTCCTGGCGTCATTGAGGATTTTCCATTTTGAAAAGATCATGGTCCATGAAACTACTGATGCCACTACCAGTGTGAGCATCACTAGTTTTACAATCAGGCTGGCGCCCATGATCAGTTCGATAATTGATAAGTCAGTTGTCATGACTAAGGTCTGCCTTTATTTGTTCAGGTATGCGTTTGGGTTTAAAGGAAACGGGGTCAACACAAACAATGTTGACTATTGAGGAACAGATTAATACATCATTGCTGAGTATATTTTGTTCAAACTGAAAACGGGTGCCGGTGGACTCCATGACTTTGGAGTGGATGTGCAGCTCATCATCAAACCTTGCAGGTGCCTTGAAGTTAATGGTCATATTGGCAACGACAAAGACTACACCCAGCTCATTCGCCAGTACCGGCTGGGAATACCCCGCCGAACGTAACCATTCGGTCCTTGCCCGCTCCATATATTTGAGATAGTTGCTGTGATAGACCACGCCAGCAGCATCAGTATCTTCATAGTACACACGAACCAGCCAGCTGTGTATGCCGGCTGATTCACTGGCGGCGGGGTTTGACAGGTTAGTTCTCATTGTTGAACAGGTCCGGTTCGTTGGCCAGCTCTTTTGGCAGGTCCAGGCCAAAGTGTAACCAGGCCTGACGGGTGACCACACGTCCCCTGGGTGTGCGCATCATGAAACCCTGCTGAATCAAAAAGGGTTCAATCACATCTTCAATGGTGTCACGTTCCTCGCCTATGGCGGCGGCAATACTGTCCAGCCCCACCGGACCCCCTTCGAACTTCTGAATGATTGCCAACAGGAGCTTTCTGTCCATCATGTCAAAGCCGTGTTCGTCCACATTCAGCATGTCCAGGGCCTGTTCGGCAATGGATTTGCTCACATGTCCGTCGGCACGCACCTCGGCATAGTCCCTGACCCGTCGTAGTAACCTGTTTGCGATTCTGGGTGTACCACGGGATCGAGATGAAATTTCTTCGGCGCCCTCAGTGTCAATGCCCACCTTGAGGATGTTGGCAGAGCGCTGAATGATCCCGGACAGCTCTTCCCGGTTATAAAATTCAAGTCGTTGGACAATGCCGAAGCGGTCTCGCAGTGGTGAGGTTAAAAGCCCCGCACGGGTGGTGGCGCCTACCAGGGTAAAGTTAGGAATGTCCAGTTTGATGGCGCGGGCGGCGGGGCCCTCGCCGATCATAATATCGATCTGATAATCTTCCATGGCGGGATAGAGTATTTCTTCCACCACCGGGCTCAGGCGGTGAATCTCGTCTATAAACAACACATCCTTGGGTTCGAGATTGGTCAGCAGGGCAGCAAGATCGCCTGGCCTCTCCAGTACCGGCCCCGAGGTCTGGCGCATGTTAACCCCCATCTCATTGGCAATGACATGCGCCAGGGTAGTCTTGCCCAGTCCCGGTGGACCAAAGATTAATACATGGTCCAGAGATTCGGTGCGTTTTCTTGCGGCGTCTATGAATATGCCCAGTTGTTCGTGCATGGCACTTTGACCCTGATATTCTGCCAGGGACTGTGGCCTTAAGCTTTTGTCCGCGATGGCATCTTCCGATGACCCCTGGGCTGAAATCAGTGGACTTTGTTGGGACATAATCAAATTCAATCAATGAGTTAGACGATTATTATAGAGTGGTAATCATGACTTTCCTATGGCGAGTTTAAGGAAATATTACGACTTCCCGCCATTATTGGTCGAAATTATCGTACAGATGCCTTTAAGGCCTCACGGATAATAGCTTCACTGTCCATTTCCTCGCTTGCAACAGCATGGACAAAACGGCTTGCCTCCTGGGGTTTATACCCCAGCGAGATCAATGCGCTGATGGCCTCATCAAGCTGGGACTGAGACGGCCTGTCTTTGCCTGCCCTTGATTGGGTATGCCTTTCTCCCAGCTCCCAGTCCTTGAGGCGGTCCCGCATTTCCACAATCAGACGTTCGGCGGTTTTTTTACCAACACCGGGCAGTTTGACCAATCTGTCTGCATTGCTGTCCATGATACACCTGGTGAACTCATCGGCCTCGATACCGGAGAGGATGGTCAATGCCATTTTGGCCCCTACGCCATTCACCTTGATCAATGTTCTAAACAGGCTTCGTTCCGTTTGTGAGGCAAATCCAAATAAGAGCTGGGCATCTTCCCTGACAACGAGGTGTGTAAAAATTTGTACCTCTTCACCCACATCAGGCAATTGATAAAAAGTACCCATGGTGGCCTCAATTTCATAGCCCACACCAGATACATCAATGGCCAGATGAGGCGGCTGTTTATGTAATATTCGGCCCTTGAGAAAACCTATCACTGTAATCTGCTCCTCTTTACCCCTTTGACTCCGGACATGCGTAGCATCCCTTCTCGGGAGTGTCCGTGACACAGGGCGATGGCAAGGGCATCAGCAGCATCGGATTGTGGTTCCTTGTTCAGGCAAAGCAATATCCTGATCATATGCTGAACCTGTTGTTTTGCAGCATGGCCTTTACCCACAGTGGCCTGTTTTACCTGGTTGGCAGTATATTCAAATATCTGGAGATCCAAATCTGCGCACGCCGTAATGGCGCAACCCCTGGCCTGTCCCAGCTTGAGGGCGGAATCCGCATTCTTATGGAGAAAGACTTTTTCTATGGCGGCCTCATCCGGTTGATATGTACCAATAATGGCTGAAAGCTCGCGAAACAGGGCCTTAAGTTTTAAGGCAATATCTTTTTCCTTCAGGCGTATGGTGCCATGGGTGACATGGGTGGCGTGATTGCCATCTATATCGATAACTCCATAACCTGTTGCCAGTGAACCGGGGTCAATTCCAAGAATTCTAGTCATGAGATTGGCGGGTAATCCAGCGCCATATCATAACAATGTTTCAATATGAGAGTGACATGTTTATCTGCTGGTCCCATATCAGTTGATCTGTGCCAGTATGTCATCAGAGATATCGGCATTGGAATAGACGTTCTGCACATCATCCAGATCTTCCAGCATATCTATCAGGCTGATCATGGTTTTGGCGCTGTCCAGGTCCAGGGCGCTATTGGTGGAGGCCCGCATGGTGATTTCGGCTGACTCCGGGTTTAACCCCGCCTTGACCATGGCCTCTTTGACGTCCATGAAATCATCCGGGTTGCAAATTACTTCCATGGAACCATCATCATTGACCAGGACGTCTTCCGCGCCGGCCTCGATGGCCGCTTCTATCACGGCATCCTCTCCTGTGTCCGGTGAAAAAATCATCAGACCACATTTGCTGAAAAGATAAGCCACGGACCCATCTGTACCTAGATTGCCGCCAAATTTACTAAAGGCATGACGGACTTCTGCCACAGTTCGGTTGCGGTTGTCGGTCATACAGTCCACCATCACGGCAGTGCCTCCGGGCCCGTATCCTTCATAGCGAATCTCTTCAATATTTTCACCTTCGGTATCACCCGCGCCCCGTTTAACCGCCCGCTCAATGGTGTCCTTGGTCATATTGGCCGACAGTGCAGCGTCTATGGCTGACCTCAACCTTGGGTTAGCGCCGGCATCGCCGCCACCCAGTTTTGCTGCAACCGTGATCTCACGGATTAGCTTGGTGAATAATTTGCCACGTTTGGCATCCTGGCGGCCTTTGCGGTGCTGAATATTGGCCCATTTACTGTGTCCTGCCATAAATCCTTCTCTATATCAAAAAAGCGAATTTTATCATCAGGCCGTTACTCATTAAATAGAGGAAACTTTCCGTTTTCTATAAATCTCAGGGAAAAGGCCGTTACAGTGGGGGACAGTAGCATGCCGAAATGTGACACCTTTAGAACAATATGGTCTTTCATATTCTCACAAAAGGTCTCTTCAACGCCTACCGTGCCATCATTGGGACGGGGCACACCGGGCACTATCATCCCCAGGCCTAACCTCAAGTTGCCCGCAATACTGCCCAGTTCGTGAGTACCGTTCCATTTCGGGACATTACCCAGGAGACCGTCCCGGGTGCTTTTGCCCAGCAGGATCTTTCCAAATGGTAACCGGGCAATCTGATGGGCGGCGTAACTGGGTTTATGTGGTGTCCCCAATGTGACTACCCGCCCTGGTTTCTGATCCGGATAGAGAAAAAATAGATGACGGATCACCAGCCCCCCAAGGCTATGGCAGATAAAGTGAATGACGGGTGAATCAATTTGTTTTATCTGCTCATATAACAACGCAGCATTTTCCCGGGGTGAGTGGGTGAGGCTGTTATACCGGAAGTGGACGACCTGGTAGCCCTGGTATCTGATACGTCTGGCAATCAACGACATGTCCATGCCATTCATCCACAAGCCATGGACCAGCAGGACCGACTGATTTTTATATTCCACGTTAATTATAATTTTTTGTGATGGTTCAGGATTCCAATATGATTGGACTGGTTGAAATGATATTACTTGTACATTTTCACATATAACGTTTTACACACTGTCATGCATCGTTGTTACCGTAGATTTCCTGGTTTTGTTGTCTGGAAAAATCCAGCAGGCGCTTGATGGGCACCCTTGCCTTCTCTACGATATCCATATCGACATGGATCTCATTTTTACCCTGTTCCAGTGAATCTGCCAGTTTGCCGAGACTGTTCATGGCCATCCAGGGGCAGTGGGCGCAGCTCTTACAGGTAGCGCTCTTACCTGCTGTTGGGGCCTCGATAAATTCCTTGTCAGGTGCCGCCTGGCGCATCTTGTAAAAGATGCCCCGATCAGTGGCGACAATAAATTTCTTTGCATCCATCTCTGTTACCGCTTTTATGACTGCGGTAGTTGAGCCTACCAGATCAGCATGCTGTATGACCGAGGCGGGTGACTCGGGGTGGACAAGTACCTTTGCATCAGGGTGTTGTTGTTTGAGTGCCAGTAATTCTGCGCCCTTGAACTCCTCGTGAACAATGCAGCTGCCTTGCCAGAGCATCATGTCTGCGCCGGTCTGGGTTTTGACATAATCCCCCAGGTACATATCCGGCGCCCAGATTAATTTTTCGCCCTTGGCATGTAGGTGGGTTACTACGTCCACGGCACTGCCTGAGGTCACCATCCAGTCGGCCCTTGCTTTCACCGCTGCGCTGGTGTTGGCATAGACCACCACGGTTCGGTCGGGGTACTGATCGCAAAATGCATTGAACTGATCTGCCGGGCAGCCGATATCCAGTGAACAGGTTGCCTCCAGGTCTGGCATGAGTATGCGTTTCTCAGGGTTCAGGATTTTTGCGGTCTCACCCATAAAGCGTACCCCGCATACCACCAGGGTAGAGGCCTCGGATTCGTTTCCAAACCGCGCCATGTCCAGAGAGTCTGACACATAACCACCCGTTTCATCGGCGAGGTGCTGCAGATCAGGGTCTGTATAGTAATGGGCCACCACCACGGCGTTGTGTTGTTTCAATAAACGACTGATGCGATCTGTCAGTGATTGTTTCTCATCATCCGCCAGACGTTCGCTAATGGTTTCCGGTACCTTGTCAGAGGGCAACCTGTAATCCGCAAGCGGAGCGTGTAAATTATTCATTGGCCTATCCTATTTAATTATTTCAACCGTACCTTGTGATTTAAACGTGTATAGCCTGGCCGGCCGATGTTTACCGTCCCGGCGCTTTTCGCCTGTGTCATTGATGCCATTGAAGGTCAGTACGCGTTTTCTAAAATTACGTTTGTCCAAGGGCGTGCCCTTGATTATCTCGTAGACCCGCTGCAATTCGCTCAAGGTAAATTTATCGGGCATGAAGTTCAGGCCTATAGTGGAGTAGTCCATCTTTGCCGCCAGGCGCTGTCTTGCCAGGCCTACTATCTGCCGATGATCAAAGGCCAGATCAGGCAGGGCAGAGCAGGCATGCCATTCTGCCTTGCTGGCGTCACTGTCCGGGCGAATATGCAATTTGTCTATGGGCACCAGCGCATAATAGGCGACTGAAATGACACGCTCCCGGGGATCACGGTCGGGCCTGCCAAAGGTATAGAGTTGTTCGAGATACACTCCGGTTACGCCGGTTTCTTTTTTTAGTTCTCTGAGGGCCGCAGTCTCCAGGTCTTCATCAATATCAACAAAACCTCCGGGTAACGCCCAGCACCCCTTATGAGGGTCATTGGAACGCTCGATGAGCAATACCTTGAGTTTGTTATCTTCCAGGGTAAAGATCACGATGTCCGTGGTCACAGTCGGGTGTGGATAATCGTACTGAAACATGGCCTCAACTAAGTGTAATATTTAAACCAAATATTAGTGTATATTTTACACTTTATCAAACTGTCAGGCGTTTATTCCTGTTTTGTACGCTTTGCCGGGCGAATCCCCAGCTCTTTTAGCTGGGCATCTGAGGCCGCAGACGGGGCAGTGGTGAGCAGGCAACTTGCAGTCTGGGTCTTGGGAAAGGCAATGACATCTCGTATAGAGCTTGAGCCGGTCATGAGCATGACAATTCGATCCAAGCCAAAGGCGATGCCGCCGTGCGGAGGGCAACCATAGTCCAGGGCAGAGATAAGAAAACCGAACTTTTCTTTGGCCTCTTCATCACCGATTCCCAGCACGTCCAATGCCGCCATTTGCATCTCGGGGTTGTGAATACGAATGGAGCCGCCGCCTATCTCGCTGCCATTCAATACCAGGTCATAGGCCCTGGACAGGCCGCTACCGGGGTCCTGTTTCAATGCCTCGATATTTTCCGATTGCGGTGCGGTAAACGGGTGATGCAAGGGGTCCCAGCGTTTTTCCGGCTCGTTGTATTCAAACATGGGGAAGTCATAGATCCAGACCGGCGCCCAGTCTCCCTGCAGAAGCCCCAGGTCTTCTCCCAGTTTGTCCCTGAGCGCACCCAGGGAATCATTCACGACCTTCTTCTTATCTGCGCCAAAAAACACCACATCCCCGGTCCTGGCCCCGACACGTTTGAGGACTTCCTGTACCTTGTCTTCAGGCAGGAACTTCAGGATGGGAGACTGCAATCCTTTCATACCTTGTTCGATGTCATTGATCTTGATATAGGCAAGACCCCTGGCGCCATAACGGCTGACATAATCAGTATAATCATCAATTTGTTTACGAGTGAGGGTGTTGCCGTTTGGCAGGCACAAGGCGGCAACCCGGCCATTTTCTTTCTTTGCCGGTTCAGCGAATACCTTGAATTCCACATCTGCCATAAGATCACTGATTTCCACCAGTTCAAGCGGGTTTCTGAGATCCGGCCTGTCACTGCCAAAACGCTCCACCGCCTCGGCATAACTCATGCGTGGAAAAGGATCACCAAGAGAGATATTTAATATCTCCTTGAACAAATTCCGGATCATGTTTTCCATGATGCCCATGATCTCCGTCTCGTCCACGAAAGACATCTCAATATCCAGCTGGGTAAATTCCGGCTGGCGATCTGCTCTTAAGTCCTCGTCGCGAAAGCAACGGACGATCTGGTAATAACGATCCATGCCTGACATCATCAATAATTGCTTGAACAGCTGTGGTGACTGGGGCAGGGCAAAAAATTCGCCGGGGTGGGTGCGGCTGGGGACCAGGTAATCCCTGGCGCCTTCCGGTGTGGCCCGGGTCAGCATGGGGGTTTCTATCTCAAGGAAACCCCTGCCATCAAGATAGTCACGCAACGCCCTGGCGATCTTACTGCGTAGGCGTATGTTACGCTGCATGACTGGCCGTCTCAGATCCACATAACGGTATCGAAGGCGTATGTCATCATGCACGTGCTCTTCATCCAGCTGGAACGGAGGCGTCAGCGCATTGTTGAGAATTTCTATAGAATATCCCAGTACTTCTACCTCGCCTGTCGGTAAATCCGGGTTGACTGTACCTTGTGGTCTATGGCGTACCTTGCCGGTGATTTGAATGACATATTCGTTTCTGACTGAGTCTGCAATGGCAAAGGATTCTGCTCGATCGGGGTCAAAGACAATCTGAGCCAAGCCTTCCCGGTCCCGAAGATCGATGAATATCACGCCGCCATGGTCACGGCGACGGTGAACCCAGCCACACAGGGTGATCTCCTGATCTATCAGGCTGGTGTTGATTTCTCCACAGTAACAACTACGCATTTTCTTAACTTATTCCGGCAAAAAAGGGGGCATCTTACGAGGCAGAGGGGGTTTTAGCAACTCTATTCTCTTTTAGAATGGCCCGCATCTCATTTTCAGGGAGGATGACGCCAATAGACATGATCATCTTAAAAGCCTCCTCAACCTTGATATCCAGTTCAATTACCTTGCTAGATTCTACCAGGATCAAAAATCATGTGGTGGGGTTGGGGGTGGTGGAGACAAACACCGATACCAGGCCGCCTGTAAAGGGCTCTGATTTTATATCGATGTCACTGTTGGTAAGAAAGCCAAAGCTCCACAGGCCGCCCGATGGGAATTCTACCAGCACCACCTTTCTGAATGATTTGTTATCTGACGACAAGAGGGTGGTTGCGATCTGCTTGAAGGCATTATAGATATTTCGTACCAATGGGATCCTGCCCAACAGGCCTTCCCAGAGATCGACCACCTGGCGTCCCACCAGGTTGGCCGCCAGTGCCCCGGTGAGTATCAGCACTGCCAGCGCCAGGACAATGCCAAGGCCGGGGACCGCTATTCCCCAAAGGTTCTGGGGTTGCAGTCCCTCAGATAATAGCAGGATGGTCATGTCCATGATGTCGATGACCAGTTTGATAATAAAAAATGTAGCGGCCACCGGGATCCAGACCAAAAGACCGGTAATCAGGTATTTTCTAAGGGTGGACATCATAGGGTGAGCATGCCGGAATTCCCGGCAAATGACCAGATCCAGACAGGAGCATATATTAATTGTAAATGAGAGCGCCTATATCCTGACTTAATCTGATGATGGTGTTGTTTTACTCTTGGCCTCTGTTTTAGGTTTGGATGGGGTATCCGTTTTATTTGCTGTCTTGGATTCTGTGGATTTTGCCGTTTCGCTACCGCCCTTGCTTTCTCCACCGGAGTTATTGCCGCCTTTATCTGCGCCGCTCTGGGATTTCTTATCTTTAAAGTCGGTGACATACCAGCCAGTACCCTTTAGATGAAATGCCGCTGCTGTGACCAGTTTACGTAACTTTTCTTCGTTACAGTCCGGGCAGGTCGTTAACAGGTCATCGGAGATCTTCTGCAGAATCTCAAATTTGTGTCCACATGCATCACACTGGTATTCATAAATTGGCACAGCATATCCCTCGGTTAGTTTTTGACATGGGCAAAATAGGGACAGGGCGGGAGAAAATCAAGATGAATATTTAGATTTTTGCCCAAAAGGGCCGGTTTTGGGTTTATCCAGCCTGCATTCTTAGGTATTATCGCCCCTCTAAGGCAAGTCGTGAGTGACCAAGTGCAATTATTCATTCTTATATCTATTCACTTGGAACTGTCATATAGGGCCGTTAGCTCAGTCGGTAGAGCATCTGACTTTTAATCAGGTGGTCGTAGGTTCGATCCCTACACGGCCCACCATTCTTTACAAAGCGCTGACCGAAGTATTGTTCAAAATTCTGTATGACTTTAGTCTTGAAATACTTCAACGTCCGGGGAGATTAATATCTCCAGTTCATACGTGGCCACAGGTATCTGTGCTTCCTGGCCGTCTTCCCTGGTAAATATCCAGTGGGTTTGATCCCAGTTACCCGGCCTGTAACCGTATGCTCCACCAAACAAATAGTTGTAACTGCCTGAATCTAATGTGTGTTCAGATCCGTCCTCGGTGTAGTGGACAGGGTTTTTGACTAATATCTTCACTCTTCTCGGTCACCTTATGGTTTTTCTGCTCTAGTGGATTGATGAAAAATAATCTTCGGGTTTGTTTTGTAAAAGTACATTTGATTGCTTAATCATATCAAGTAAGTGTACTTTTACCAATTGGGACGGCCAACCCGGTCTGATTTTTAATTACAGCAATTAATAAGTTAACAGGATATGGATGATTAATTTCTGTACGTCCCGCAATTATATCATTCCCTGGTATATCCATACCTGTCCAGAATATCTCCATAGCGGTCATTAAATATCCTGGTGAGTTCTGGGGTAAAGTGTTTTCGCCACTGTCCACTATTGGGATCGCGGATGTGTTTTACTTCTGAGAGTTTGTTTTTTGCACTGAGGCGTTTTGCCAGTCGGCTTCCCAGGTATCTGGTTGTGAAAGGAAGTCCAAAAAATGACAGGATCTTCCAGTATGTCCATGCTTCTTTGCCAAGGATGTCCTCATACCTGAAGAGGATGACCCGTGGGTCTTGCTCCGGCCACTCCATCATGCTCTGTTAGTGGTATTTTCAAAAATCAATTTCGGCCAGCAAGCCCTCTTCCAGCGAGGCCTCATTCAGGTATCCGGTGAGCGAATACCCTGAGGGTAAGTTGGTGGGCACGCATCCTCTAACCTTCTTCCAGGCCGGATGGTCTTCTGTTGGATCGACAGTTTTACACCAGGGTTCCGCAGCACGTTTGTGGTAGTAATAACCGGACATGATGAGATCTCGCGGGTCACGTATTACCCGCACGACGCGGATATCGTCAAAGCGATCCAGATCAATGTAATTTCCACTTAGCGAGCAAATATCAAATTACCGGCATTCATCGTAGAAGAGATCCAGCTTATGATGGAAATGCTTGAATGTTTTAATTGCAGATCGATCCTGTTCACACAGCCTGATGTAGACCTTTTTCGAATAGTTGGTTAGGCATTTGTGCAGTCCTGCATGGACGCGGATCTTGCCGGCAATGGGTTCCATTACAATGTCGTAGGTTTCTGTTAATTATGGTGGCGGATTGCTGCCACCACATGTCATTAATTAATGTTTGTTTATAAATTCCAGTACTGCCTCATTAAATATATTCGGCGTCTCCCAGAATACGGAATGTCCGGCCATGGGCACCACCAGGGTCTCAGCATGAGGCACACGATCAGAAAAATATCTGGACATGGCCGCGGGGGAGGCAAGGTCTGCGCCGCCCCGGATGATCAATACCGGTGTCGTTACCTTCTCAATTGCTTCAAAGGTAAGGGTCTGTTTCAAGGGTTGCGAATCCATCAAGGGTCCGGGTGGCCTGCTGTAATGCTCAAGCTCCACCCAGCGTTTGGTGCCTTCCGGGTTGGTTGCGCGGTACTCTGGACCAAGCTCACGGAACTCCGGGGGCAATTCGTCCCATTGCGACGGCTGCAGGCTTCTTACCAGGTTACGGTACGCTGGTTCTGCCACCCGGCCGGAGTTATTGGCAATGACCATGCTATAGAGTCTTTCTGGATACGACAGCGACAGGTCCCAGGTGATAGATCCGCCTGCGGCGGTGGCCACTACATGAAATTTATCAATATTCAGGTTGTCCATTAAGCCGATTAAATCATCCGCGGCGGTACCGGGTTGGGGCCCTGATTCGTCCACAATGGATCTGCCCCAGCCACGACGCTCTACAGCAATGACACGATACCCGGCGTCGGTAAATGCCGGTAGCTGGAATTGCCAAAAGCGGTTATTACCTGTTGCCGCGTGCATAAGTACGATGACCTCGCCTGACCCGCCGGTATCTTCATACCAGAGTTTTACCCCGGGCAAGTCCATGTGACCTGCAAATGCGGTTGCCTGGGAATAGGCATTCGAGAAACAGGCCAGCAGTAAATACAAAAACAGTAAACGTAGGCCGGATAATTTACTCATTTAAAATTCTCCTTTGATATTAAACATAAACTTAGCATATTTTGTACTGTCCTCTCACGCTAAAGGTGATAACCGTCAGGGAACCCGTGCTTGTTCAGTCCGAATGATCTGTCTATATTGTATGTAATTACTGGGTTCATAAATCTGAAACCATCACGATTAGCGGGGGAGATGCTGTGTTGACAACAAATCATGCTATTGCACCTTTTTTTATTGTTTTATGGATGCTAAGTTTTACCTGCTTTGCTGCCGATCCGGCTAAATTCAAGGAACATGTGCTGGCGGATGATCTGACAAGTGGCTACCAGGTGGAGACGTCAGATATCAATCATGATGGCATACCCGACCTCATCGCAGTAGACAGCCGGGCGGAAGATCTGTTGTGGTTTGAGGGGCCGGACTGGGACAGACATGTCTTATCAGGAGGCATGACCCGCATGATTTATATGGGTGTATGTGATGGGCACTATGTGGTCGCCCAGCAGTTCAGCAACCGGGTAAAGGACAGCATTGGTGAAATCGTTGTTATCAATGAAGACGGCACAAAAAATATAATTGATAGAATCCCCACCTCTCACCGGATCCGCTGTGCCGATATCGATGGCTCAGGTAAGGAGGTGGCCATCAATGCCCCTTTGACCGGACTGGACGCCCTGGCACCGGACTACCGTGACAACGTGCCGCTGGTATATTACAAACCGGGTGTCTGGCAGCGCCAGGTCATCGGTGATGACAACGAAGGGGTGGTACACGGCATTTATATCTATGACTGGGACGGTGATGGCCGTGATGATGTGATGACCTCTTCGTTTTCCGGGATACATGTCTATTCTTTTAATAATGGCTGGCACAGGACTGAGTTAACAAGGGGGTATCCCGGTGAGTGGCCAGAGGTAGGTTCGAGCGATCTTGCTGTGGGACATGCGGGCAGTCGATACATCGCCTCCATTGAACCCTGGCATGGGCATCAGGTGGTGGTTTATCAGGACGACAAGCGGTCAGTGATCGATGACAGCATCCACCAGGGCCACACCATTACCACGGCGGATCTAAATAATGACGGTCAGGATGAGATCATTGCCGGTGACAGGGGAGATGGTCAAAGTGTGTATGTCTATTACCGTGGTGATAATGGCTGGCAGAAGACAGTACTGGATGACGGCGACATGTCAGCGGCCACCTGTATTTCTGCCGATCTCAATAATGACAACCTGAATGATATCGCCTGTATTGGCAGGACTACCGAGAACCTTAAGTGGTACGAAAATTTAGGCGTTGAGTAATTAATTAACGTTAGAATCTAATGAAGAAATTATTTTCTTAATTATTGCTATCTCAATAGCTGAATTTACATTGCTGGTATAACCCACTATCAGGAGCTTGTTGCCTGACGAGAGCCACCAGTGCATAAGTGACCGCCCATCTTCATAATATTCATGATGAAACCCGGAATACTCTCCGAACTCTACCCGGGGCAGCTCTATAGATTCTGGGATATTGGTTAACGCCCTGAGTCTTTCCGCGGCAATGGCCCCTTGCATGTCCATACGGTTAATATTTAATTCCGATCCTGTTTCAACATTATTTAGTGTAAACGTGTTGGTGGAGCCGGCCTGCTGTCCGGACTCAAGCCGCCAGCCATCGGGCACCGCTAGCTTTATACCATTTACTGATTATGTGACTGTATTGACAACAGACAGTGTCAGGTATTCCCTGAGATCAGGGTTGCAGTACCCCATAATTTCAATTTGTATCGTACCGGGGTCAATTGCTTCGAGGTCGAGGTCATAAGGCCTGTAAGCCAGAAAACCATTTTCAATTTCAGGCAGGCCGACGACAATGGGTAAGGCTTTAAGATATTCCCCATTGCTCTGTCTCGCATCAACTTTAAGCTCTGTCAGGGAATAGGTCTCCCCCGGGAACAGGATGATTGTTTGTTGTGGTGAAGAAAGAACCATGTCTCCTGTGAACTGGCTACATATTTCATCTGCCATGGGCGCAGAAAACTGACGATAACCAAGGTCAATCGTCTCGCCCATTGAGGATGAGGAGAAGCCTTCACCGGCTGCCCCATAATAGTCAGGATTTATCTATGAATATATCGCTGTCGTTATCAGTAACAGCCCAAGATAAATGCAGGTTTTTATCATGTTTCAGGCCATAAGAAATTAATCAGTAGTCCTGTAGTTCTGGGTCCGACGAAATTTGGTTACACCTGATATGCATATAGTAATTTGATTACTCATTCTATTGGATTCGTGATGTCGGTATAGTTGGACGAATGGATACCAATAGCCCATTTATCCCATTTGGTCTGGACCATGTGGCTACCATGATTATTATTGGTTTATTGGCATTTGTTATACCGATGCTGTTAAAGACTGATAATGACAGTCGTGGCCTGGTCGAGGCCAGGGTCCTATCCGTGCTGCTGATAATTAGTGAGCTGGGTAAACTATTGGTCAGCGTACTTATCTATAACAACTCACTTGCTACAAGTCTGCCCTTACACCTTTGCGGGGTGGCGGCGTTTTTGGTGGCATGGACTCTGTGGCATCGAAGTTACAGTAGTTATGAGATTGTTTATTTCTGGGGGATCGGCGGTGGTGTTCCGGCCATATTAACACCAGACCTGCTTGCAGGGTTTCCTCATCCATCATTTTTTTATTTCTTCATCAGTCACGGCTTGATCCTGCTGGGAGTGATGTATGCCACTATCGTCTTCCGGTTTCGTCCTGTATTTGTATCCGTGGCCAAGGCCATTGTGGCAACCTTTGTATTAATGGCCGTGATATACCCGGTTAACCTGTTATTAGATTCAAACTATATGTATCTTCTTGCCAAACCTCAGGCCTTAACTTTGATGGAATTTATGGGACAATGGCCCTGGTATCTTCTGACGCTGACAGTCATTGGAATTATTGTGTATCTGCTTTGTTATTTACCTTTTTTATTTATTGGCAGGCACGAAAAACAATATTAATTATCAAACAGGTTAATCAATCTCATGGAAACCATAGAGGCCTTGTCCACCCGTTTTGCCGATATCATGTGGGGTATGCCATTAGTGGTATTACTGGTGGGCGGCGGTTTGTTTCTGGTGATGTATTCCCGGCTCTTGCCTTACCGTCATTTTCGCCATGGCATAGACATTCTCCTGGGTAAATACGATAACCCGGATGATGATGGACTCATTCCTCATTTTCATGCCCTGGCCACCGCCCTGTCCGGGACCCTGGGGATGGGGAACATCGCCGGTGTGGCCATGGCCATCACCATGGGTGGGCCTGGTGCAGTTTTCTGGATGTGGGTGACTGCCCTGGTGGGGGTAGGCACCAAGTTTTATACCTGTACATTATCCATTATGTACCGTGGTCGGGACTCTCTTGGTGTGCTGCAAGGCGGGCCCATGTATGTGATCCGAGAAGGCCTGGGTAGGAAATGGCAGCCGCTTGCCGTTTTATTTGCGGTGTCCGGGCTGGTGGGATCGTTGCCCATGTTTCAGGTCAACCAGCTGGTGCAGATCCTCCGGGAGGCCATTGCCATTCCGGCAGGTCTTGCCACTTCCGAACAACACTTTGCTTTTGATCTGGCAACAGGGATAGTGGTGAGCTTTTCGGTGCTGGCCGTTATCATCGGCAGGATACAGCGGATTGGGCTAGTTACCTCAAGGGTGGTACCCGCCATGGTTATCATGTATTTCATTGCCACCATTACTCTGCTGGTCCTTCATCTTGATAAAGTCCCTGCGGCGTTTGCCTTGATATTTACCGATGCCTTCAGCGGAAATGCTGTGGCTGGCGGTGCACTTGGGACGGTGATCGTCATTGGTGTGCGAAGAGGTGCGTTTTCCAACGAGGCAGGAATCGGATCCGAAGTCATGGCCCATGGCGCGGCAAAGACCAATGAGCCCGTGCGAGAAGGCCTGGTGGCCATGTTAGGTCCGATCATCGATACCCTCATTGTCTGTACCTGTACGGCACTGGCGATCCTGGTAACCGGGGTATGGCATGGCGATGCAGACGGTGTGACCCTGACCGCCCAGGCCTTTGAGTCGGTGTTCCCCGGGGCCGGAATGTATTTTATGACAGTAGTCGTGTTCTTCTTCAGCATCACCACCGTTATTACCCTGTGGTACTACGGCGCCAAATGCCTTGGCTACCTCATTGGTGCAGAGTATCAGTATCACTATATCTGGTTTTATGTGTTGTTAATTATCGTGGCCTCAGTGGTCTCGCTGGAAGCGGTCATCGGTGTGGTGGACGGGGCATTTGCCATGATGGCGATCCCCACCATGACCGCAACCTTGATGCTGGCAAAAAAGGTCAATGCGGAAACGCGGCGCTACTTTCATACCCATTTAAAAATACCACAACAGGGCTGGAAACATTGATATGGTTTTGGTCCTGATTTTTGTTTAAGTCAGTCAGCTGAATCCATTTCATATAAGACTGTAGGACAAACACATGTCAGATAAAACTGTGACCATTCTTACCGGGGCAGGAATCTCTGCCGAAAGCGGTATCCCCACCTTTCGCGGCCCGGAGGGCTACTGGACGGTGGGCTCGCGAGAATACCATCCTCAGGAGATGGCAACCTGTGCCATGTTTTATCAGCATCCTGATGAAGTATGGAAATGGTATTTGTACAGGCTGGGGGTGTGTAAGGACGCCTCGCCCAATGCCGGGCATTACGCACTCGTGGAGCTGGAAGCGCTACTTCAGGATCGCTTCAGGCTGGTTGCCCAGAACGTGGATGGCCTGCACCTGGTGGCGGGTAATTCACCAGAACGTACCTATCAGATCCATGGCAATGTTTACTACATGCGTTGTGCGAATGAGTGTCAATCCAGGATTTACCCTCTGCCAATGGCACTATTGCCCAGGGACAAGGACCAGCCCCTCACTGATGAAGACAAAGCACTGCTTCGATGCCCGGATTGTAGCGGAAGAAGTCGTCCACACGTCTTGTGGTTTGATGAAATGTATAACGAACATTATTTTTTCTTTGACAGTGCCATGCAGACAGCTAATCAGACCGATCTGTTAATCATTGCCGGGACATCAGGTGCAACCACGTTACCAAACCATATTGCCAGCACAGTATTGGCCCGGGGAAAGGCCATAGTTGATATTAATATCGAAGAAAACCCATTTTCTGACATGGCCAGGCAGAGTCACGGAGGAAGGTTTATTCAGGACACCTGTTCCAACGGCCTTGTGAAAATCATCGATCTGATAAAAAAAGATTTCCAATAACAGCTAAGCTACTAATTATAAGAATGTTTTTGCTTTGATTAATTTTGGCGGCACTATTCATCATGGTATAAAATGTTAAGTAAATAACCTGCAACTTAAGCAGGACATGCTACGGGGATGTAGCATATGAATAAAAAAATCTCTGACTTTCTTACCGCGCATAATGTATTAACGATTGATACAGATTCCACTGTGCTAGATGCCATAAACCTGATGAAGGCAGAGGGCCAAAGCTATGTACTGGTAACTGATAACAGTGACGTTGCCGGCATCTTTACAGAGCGTGATCTTTTGAATCGAGTATTGGGTGAAAACAAACTTCCAGCAGACGTCGGCATTCAGGACGTAATGACACCCAATCCGGACGCATTAAACCCTGATGACTATATTGCCTATGCAGTCGAGAGAATGGCGCGTTACGGCTATCGAAATATCCCGGTGGACGAAGGTGATGGACTCAATGTCCTGACGGTATGGGATGTCATGATGCACCTGTCTGACATACTGGCAGATGCTGAAGAGTCAGAGAGTGACAGGGAAATTCTCGAAGACATGACGGATATTGGGGGAGGTTGAGATGAGTGCAAAGATACCAAGAACAGCAGTAGAAAATATGGTTCGCAGGGAACCCATCAGATTGAAACCATCCTCAGTATTAAGCGATGTCATTGCCGCCATGAAATCCCAGGAGCGCGGGGCGGCCATCGTTGAAGACGCGGATGGCAGGCCAGTTGGCATTGTGACTGAGCACGATTTCAGGACCAGGCTGGACCACAGTTCTCTGGACTGGCATTCACAGACCGTCGATACCATAATGAATCCCAATCCAAAAACGATTAAATCATCGCAGTTTTTGCACGAGGCCCTGGCATTGATGATCTCATGTAAATTCAGGCATGTACCCATCGTTGATGAAAATGATCACGTTATTAATATTCTGTCTATACGAGATATAATCATCTATATGGCAAAGTTATACCCCCAGGAGTTTTTAAACCTGCCACCCGATCCGCATACCGAGCCACCAGGCTTATACGGGGGTTAAATTCAAATAATCAGCAGGCTTTCATCCGTGCTTATGCGGATGAAGCGGACTTTTTTGTCAATACCAGCCATAGAGCATGGCAGATCCCGGGTATCACGCCCAGTAGAGTAAGAATAAGATTAATCCAGAAGTGAGTGCTGATCCCTACCTGCAGGAATGCAGACAGAGGCGGCAGAAAAAATGCGATTATAATCTTTATAATAAACATGGCGTTTGCTTATTTAGGCGTAAATTCTTTGATGGAGATCAATAGTAAATCATATCTAGATTCTAAAATTCATAAAAGTCTCGAATTCAGGTTAGAATTGTTTTTATCATATAAAGGTGAACATTTATTAAATCCGGGAAAATGATATGCAAAACAATACGATATTAAGTTTAATTTTAGGTGTGGCATTGATTGCAATTGCAGCCTGTAGCAGTGAACAAGGCGGCCAGGAACAGGCGGCCTCACAAGATGAACAAATGCCCATGGCAAGTTCCGGCGCACAAGAGATGGACATGGATATGTCTATGGACAATATGCAGTCCATGTCTGGAATGTCAGGGATGCATGCAGCCGGGTCCATGCCAGAATCAGATGATATTACTCAAACCCGGGCCACCGAAAATGGTTTATTTCAGGTATCTATTGAGCCTGCCATTGATCCACTGCCGCTCAATCAGATGCATGGTTGGATTTTGAGCGTAACAGACAGTTCAGGAAACCCGGTGGACAATGCGGCCATTACGGTTGATGGGGGCATGCCCGCACATAATCATGGTATGCCCACCGTCCCACAGGTCACAGAAAACCTCGGTGACGGTAGGTACCAGGTAGAGGGTGTACAGTTCCAGATGCCAGGGCACTGGGTTGTGACCTTCAATATCGTTTCCGGCGCACAATCAGACACGGTTACCTACAATTTAATGCTGCAGCCATAGTGATTCTTTAAGATATGATTAAAGTGATATTCAAACAAATTGTCAGCCCCGTGTTCATGCTTGGGGTTATCGTCATCGCCGGGTGCAGTCAGGAAACATCTGCCCCGGGGCAATCGGCTGCACAGTCTGGTAATGTTGCAGAAGCAGTCATCGTCCCCCATGAGTGGTCAGTCACTGAGCTGGCAGTACTCACATCATTATCAATTAACAGTTTGCCGCCGTTACCGATTAATCCTTCCAATGCCGTGGCAGATAATCCGGCTGCTGCCCGGTTTGGCCATCAATTATTTTTTGATGCCCGCCTCAGCAGTAATGGAGAGGTTTCCTGTAGTTCCTGCCATAAACCTGAATTTAAATTCACTGACCGCCTGCCCCGCGCCAATGGTGTCGGTGTCACGCCGAGAAAGACCATGACTATCATTGGTATGGCATACAGCCCCTGGTTATTCTGGGACGGCCGCAAGGACAGCCTATGGTCACAGGCCCTCGGGCCCATGGAAAGCCCGGTTGAGCATGGCGCAAATCGTACCTTTTACGCGCATATTATTGCCAATGATGATGAGTACCGTAGTCAATATCAGGCGTTGTTTGGAGAGATACCCGATATCTCTGATGAATCTCGTTTTCCGCCATCTGCCGGACCGGTGCCGGATCCTGTGGCCAGCGCAGCATGGGATGCCATGGACCCTGATGATCAGGAGGTGATCAATCAGATCTTCGTGAATATGGGTAAGTCCATCGCCGCATATGAACGCTTAATCGTACCGGGGCCATCGAGGTTTGATGACTATGTGGATGCGGCCCAGGCCAGGGATAGGCAAAAGATGGAGGCGACATTTGCTGAACGGGAAGCCCTGGGCCTGAAGATGTTTATCGGTAAGGCGCAATGTATCAATTGTCATAATGGTCCCTTGTTCACAAACAACTCTTTCCACAATACCGGTATCCCGCCTGCTCTGGATCTGCCTCCAGACTTTGGTCGAATTGAAGGTGTCATGCAGGTCAAGGAAGATCCCTTTAACTGTCAGGGCCCATATAGTGATGCAAATGCAGAGCAGTGTGATCACCTGGTGTATGCGCGGACTGAAGGCCAGGAAATCATTGCGGCATTCAAGACACCCACCTTGCGTAATGTTGCCGAGACTGCGCCTTATATGCATTCCGGGCAAGTGCCCAATCTTACAGAAGTGATCCACCATTACAATGCCGCGCCCCTTGCCATTCGCGGCCATTCAGAACTGGCCATGCTGGACTTGAGCGCGACAGAAATGCAGTCACTGGAGGCGTTTTTGCACACCCTGACGAGTCCGGTAGATGCGCCGGCGGAGTTTCTTGAATCACCGTGGTCACAAGATGAGAGTGAAATGTAAAACGTGAGACGTACTCAAACCCCGTCATGCCGGGCTTGACCCGGCATCCAATCAATTAAACGCCTCTCCTCCGTTATTCCGGAAACCATGTAGCGGTAATCCGGAATCCAGTAGAAACAATATTCGTATGAAGCGAGGTCCTTTTCACATGTTATCTTTCACGTCGCTATGCTCCATCAAGTAATACACTAATGTTGCTAGAAACAACCAAACTGATGCCATGAACCCCAGCCGGTAATCATGCTGGCTGACAAGAAATGGATATGAGTTGTCGGGTTGATATTCCAGCAGGTACCTGAAGATTTTTATTCCCGCCACCAGTCCTGCATGCAGGGCAATGCAATTGATAATGCTATTTTCCCGTATGCGCATCATGCCCAGCAGCAGGCCCAGTATGAAAAGCGAAACAAAGGCGTCGAGCTTATGCGTTGAAAATTGCGCGCTATAGGCATTAAAAAAACCTGCCGGCGCAGTTAATAGATTAATCTTATCGGGTCCCGCTGGGACATCAAACTGTATGAAATGTACCCAGGCATAGACCAGGCTGGTCATGATGATGGCAATGGGTGGGGAAGACTGCTTTTCCAGCCCCCGCAACAAGGCGCCACGAAACACGGTCTCTTCAAACATTGCGACAACTATGCCGGTACCAATGGCACCAATGACCAGTTTGGGTAGACTGGCGAGCATAAACTCTCTATGACTATGAATGTCATAAACATCAAAGGCATAGAGTGAACTGGCAAGCAATATGACAATAATCACCCCAAATGAAAACGTAATGGTGCCCTCACGTTTTATTTTGTCTGTTGCCAGACGGTAACCCAGATTTTTAAACCCAGGACCATCTGCGAAATTTAGATAAAGCAGGGCTCCGACAAGGCCAGTCAGCTGGGTTGAGAGGATTATGACATCCTGAAAATCGACCCCATTTACCAGGGTGATGGCCAGGTATAATGGATAGGCCAGAACAGCACCGGCAAATAATGCGGTGACAAAGACCAGGATGAAGACCAGCACAGGCAGCATGGTCATATTATCTTCTCAGGTGATCAGGATGTGACAGACGCCCATTCATCATGGGATATTGAAATGTCAGGGGTTATCTTGTCAACTTCATGTTGCGTTCAATTCTCAATTCATCCTCAAGCTGACTGATCCTGGAGAGAATTTTTTCTTCCTGATAATAATCCGGTACCGGGTTGCGGCGGCGAATCAGATCTTTCAACAGCTGTATGGCAACCTGGGTTTCCCCGGACAGAAAATATACTTCTGCATTAGCCATGCTGGATTCTATGATGTCTCCGGATTCCGCTTCAGCCTGCGCCAGGTAGGTGAAATATATAATGTCCGGTGTGTGGTATTTATCATAGTCTTCCAGAATCTCTATGGCATCATCCGGTCGTTTGGCCTTAATCAACGTGCTGGCATAATTGAGAATTAATGGGCGATAGTCAGGAAACAGCCGTTCCATGTCGGCATAAATGGCAATGGCCTCATTAAACTGGCCTCTTTCAACCTCAACATCGGCGCGGGCCAGCATATAGGAAGTATTGTTTTTGTCCCGGGCCAGTAATTCATCCAGTAATTTTGCTGCCATATCAAAATCCCGGTTCTCAAGGTGCGCCAGGGCAAGACCATATTTTAGAATGTGGGCATCATCTGTGAACTGGCCTTTTTGTAACGCAGTGCTGTATTGATCAATTGCCAGTTTCGGCTCAGCAAACGCACGAACGATTAACTTGGTACGTACCAGCTTATAGGTATTGCTTTCGTGAAAAGAATCAAACGGTATAGATGCATCCACCCTGGCAAGGGAGTCGGCGATTCGGTTTATGGTTAACGGGTGGGTGCGTAAAAACTCCGGGGCCTGTGCTGTATACCGGCTGTTCTTTTGTAGTTTTTCAAAAAAGCTTGGCATGCCGCGAGGATTAAAGTCAGCGCGTTCCAATAGTTGCATGCCTACCCGGTCAGCTTCCTCTTCATTGCTGCGGGTGAAGTTTATCTGGGTCTGGACCATAGCGCCCTGCACCGCAGACATGGCCGCCACACCGGCATCTGAGCTCTGGGTGGCAAGCAGGATGGCCCCCAGCATGGCCGCCATCATGGGGATGCTCATGCTCTGGCTCATCTGAACAGATCGTGCCATGTGGCGCTGGGTGACGTGTGCAATTTCATGGGCCACTACCCCGGCCAACTCACTTTCGGTCTCAGAGTTAATAATGGTCCCGGTATTGATGCCAACAATCCCGCCGGGAGCAGCAAATGCATTTATGTTGGTATCATTGATGATAAAGAAGGTGAATAACTGGCTGGTATTATCACTCTGTGCCACCAGCCGGTAGCCTATAGACTGGATATAGGTCTCAACTTCAGGGTCATTGACGATATCCGCTTGGCGGCGTATCTGGTTTAAAAAGGCCTGGCCAAGGCGGCGTTCAAATTCAGGGCGAAGAATATTACCGGTAGGATCCCCCATATCAGGGAGATCCAGCGTGGTGACAGCACTGGCGTATAGCCCGGGCAACAAGGTCAGAAAAAACACTTTCCAGAACAGGTTACTTAGGCGTTGTCTGACTCGGTGTGGTGATCTCATAACTGGTAGAGTCTCGTTTTCGCTCCTGGGTTCCGAAGCATAATAATATATAATGTCCGGCTATCATCTAGATAACGTTACACGATAAAGTTTAGCATACACGCCATAATAAACACTGGTAGCAACAAAAACAGGAGAGAACAAAGATGTCAGAGGTAAAAAATGCCTTTTATGCCCAGTCAGGCGGTGTTACCGCAGTGATTAATGCCAGTGCCTGCGGTGTTATCCAGACAGCAAGACAGAACCCGGACAAGATAGGCAATGTGTTTGCTGGCAGGAACGGGATAATTGGCGCATTGACTGAAGACCTCATTGATACCAGCCAGGAATCTGATGCTACCATTGCAGCATTGAGACATACACCATCAGGCGCCTTTGGTTCCTGCCGCTATAAACTCAAAGGGCTGGAGGAAAACAGGGCGGAATATGAGCGTTTGATAGAGGTATTTAAGGCCCATAATATTGGTTATTTTTTCTATAACGGCGGCGGTGATTCTGCCGATACCTGTCATAAGGTCTCGCAATTATCAGAGACCATGGGATTCCCAATCCAGGCGGTCCATGTCCCCAAGACAGTGGACAATGACCTGCCCATTACCGATAACTGCCCGGGATTCGGGTCCGTTGCTAAATATATTGCTGTCTCTACCCGTGAGGCTTCATTCGACGTGGCCTCCATGTCATTGACCTCTACCAAGGTATTTGTCATTGAGGTGATGGGGCGACACGCAGGGTGGATTGCCGCTGCCGGCGGTCTGGCGTCCGATGATGAGTGTGATATTCCCGTGGTGATTCTGTTTCCGGAGATTGAGTTTGATCAACAGCGCTTTTTGGGCAGGGTCAAGGACAATGTGGAGAAGTTCGGGTATTGCTCTGTGGTGGTCTCAGAGGGGGCAAAATGGTCTGATGGCAAGTTCCTGGCAGAGCAGGGTACCCGTGACGCCTTTGGCCACGCCCAGCTGGGGGGCGCGGCCCCGGTTGTGGCCAATATGGTCAAGGACGCACTGGGATATAAATATCATTGGGCGGTTGCAGATTACCTGCAGCGTGCCTCTAGGCATATCGCCTCCAGGACTGATGTGGACCAGGCCTATGCCCTGGGTAAGGCGGCGGTGGAATTTTGCCTGCAGGGTGAAAATGCCATTATGCCCACCATTGTCAGGACGTCTGATGAACCCTATGCCTGGGAGGTGGGTAAGGCCAACCTGTCAGATGTGGCCAATGTGGAAAAATTCATGCCCAGAGACTTTATTACCGAGGACGGTTTTGGGATTACCGCAGATTGTCGCCGCTATCTGGCCCCTTTGATCCAGGGTGAAGACTATCCCCCTTATGAGTCTGGTCTGCCTCGGTATGTACGATTGAAAAATATGGCTGTGGAGAAAAAACTGAATTCAACCTTTGAAATCTGAACCTATTTCCTGGAAACAATGGAAAAGTGCTGGTTTTTCAACGGCATAATCAGTAAACTAGCGGCCTTTTCAAGCGTGGGGCCCCCAGGGGTTGGTCCCGCCATAATAATTTTGTGACCCATTCTTAAAGAGGAATAATTATGTCATTTTTAGTATTTTCGCTCGCTTGCGGTATTTTTGCAGTGGTTTATGGGGCCTGGTCTGTGCTGTGGATATTAAAGCAGCCGGAAGGAAATGAACGGATGCGAGAGATCGCCCTGGCTGTTCAGCAGGGGGCATCGGCCTATCTCAATCGCCAGTACACCACAATTGCAATAGTTGGTGTAGTTTTATGTCTCGCCATGGGGATTGCCCTGGACTGGTATACCGCCATTGGCTTTCTCATTGGCGCCGTGTTCTCAGGTGCGGCTGGATACATCGGTATGAATATCTCGGTGCGTTCAAACCTGAGGACTGCAGAAGCAGCAAATAGCGGTCTCAATGCCGCCCTTAAAGTTGCGTTTCGCGGTGGCGCGATTACCGGTATGCTGGTGGTTGGCCTTGGATTACTGGGTGTCGCAGGCTATTACGCCATCTTGACCAGTATGGGCCTGTCACTGGATGAGACGCTGCACGCCCTGGTTGGTCTGGCCTTCGGCAGCTCGCTGATCTCCATCTTTGCCCGGTTGGGCGGTGGAATCTTCACCAAGGGCGCGGACGTGGGTGCTGACCTGGTGGGTAAAGTTGAAGCCGGAATTCCTGAAGATGACCCAAGAAATCCCGCAGTGATTGCCGATAACGTGGGTGATAACGTTGGTGACTGTGCCGGGATGGCCGCTGACCTGTTTGAGACCTATGCAGTGACGGTGATCGCCACCATGTTGCTGGGTGGCCTGATGATGCAAGGCGTCGGTGAAAATGCAATTTTATACCCGCTGGTCCTGGGAGGTGTATCTATTATCGCCTCTGTCATCGGTACATTCTTTGTCAGCTCCAAGGAGGGTGGTTCCATCATGGGTGCCCTGTATAAAGGCTTGATTGTTGCAGGTGTTCTGTCAGCCATTGGCTTTTATTTTGTGTCAGACAAGATGATGGGTGATCAGGCAGGCGCACTGTTTGGCTGTACCCTTATTGGTCTGGTATTAACGGCCGCCATGGTCTGGATCACCGAGTACTACACCGGTACTGAATTCGCCCCGGTCAAACATATTGCTGCGGCGTCCACCACCGGTGATGCCACCAACATTATTGCCGGTCTTGGAATCTCCATGAAATCCACCGCCTGGCCGGTTTTGGCAGTGTGTGCCAGTATCTGGGGTGCGTATGAACTGGCAGGGCTATATGGACTGGCCATTGCGGCCACCTCAATGCTGTCCATGGCGGGTATTATTGTGGCCCTGGATGCCTACGGACCCATTACCGATAACGCCGGCGGTATCGCCGAAATGGCCCAGCTGGACGAGAAGATCAGAAATATTACCGACCCACTGGATGCCGTAGGGAATACCACCAAGGCAGTGACCAAAGGCTATGCCATTGGTTCGGCAGGTCTGGCGGCCCTGGTGTTATTTGCTGACTTTACCCATAGTCTGGAGACGGCAGGCATTATGGTTGAGTTTCGTCTTAATGATCCTGCTGTGATTATTGGTCTGTTTATTGGCGGCCTGGTGCCTTACCTGTTTGCAGCCATGGCCATGGAGGCCGTGGGCCGTGCCGCAGGTTCTGTCGTTATTGAAGTAAGAAGACAGTTCAAGGAAATATCAGGCATTATGGAGGGGACCACAAAACCGGACTATTCCCGTGCTGTTGATTTATTGACCAAAGCGGCGATTAAAGAAATGATTGTGCCGTCCTTACTCCCCGTACTGGTGCCGGTCGTTGTGGCATTCGGTATGGGTGCGCTGATGGGCGAAGGCGCCGGCGCCAAGGCCTTAGGTGGACTGCTGGTTGGGACCATTGTCACCGGTATCTTCGTTGCTATCTCCATGACCGTGGGTGGTGGTGCCTGGGACAATGCCAAGAAGTATATCGAAGACGGTAATCATGGCGGTAAAGGCAGCGAGGCACACAAGGCATCGGTGACCGGTGACACCGTGGGCGATCCATACAAGGACACCGCCGGCCCTGCAGTTAACCCGCTGATTAAGATTATTAATATTGTTGCGTTGTTGATAGTACCGTTACTTTAAGATCAATATACGTAAGATGTAATACGAGGGGCAACCTTATGGGTTGCCCCTTTTTATTTGAGTTCCAGGCCTGACTGTTGCAATAGCTGCCGGGTCTCTTTTAGCGGCAGTCCCATGACGCTGGAGTAACTTCCATCCAACCGATCGATGAAGCCAGCACCTGCATCCTGCACACCGTAAGCGCCGGCCTTGTCCAGGGGCGCGCAGGTCTTACAATACCAGCGCCTTTCCTGTTCAGAGATCTCCCTGAATGTCACGAGATTTGTGGTGACAACAGATAATGCGTCTTTTCCGTGGACGATTACCACGGAGATGACCTTATGAGTCCTATCAGACAATTCACCAAGGATTGATACCGCGTTTTCTTCATCTGTCGGTTTGCCTATGATGTTATTGTCCAGTATCACCTCGGTGTCAGCAGCCACAATAATGTCTTCATCATTGGTCCGTTTTTTTGCAGCTGCCGCCTTGTCCGTGGCTACCCTGAGGACATACTCGTCCGGTGGCTCCCCGGGCTGAGGGACTTCCTCCACATCAACATCAAGCACTTTAAAGTCAGGGGTGATCCTGCCTAGCAGCTCTTTTCGCCGGGGAGATTTTGAGGCAAGGTAAAGCATTTAATGATGAGTAAGGGGCGAGGAGTTAGAAGTTAGAAGAATTCAATATTGTAATAGCACAATGGTTTTTCACGTTATACCTATCTTTTAATTTTTTTCTAGTCCCTGTGATAGGGGTGTCCCTTCAGTATACAAAACGCCCGGTACAACTGCTCAACCAGCATGACCCTGACCATGGCATGGGGCAGGGTCAGGTCAGATAATGACCAGGTTTCATTTGCGGTAGACTTAATGGCGGCATCAAGGCCGTCGGGACCGCCTATGATAAAACAAACAGGCTGGTTCATGACTGTCCATTCATCCAGTTTGTCTGCGATATTATGTGTGGTCTTGCTCTTGCCTTTTTCATCCAGGGCAATGGTATAACTGTTTTTGGGGATGGCCTTGAGTATGGTATCTGCTTCCTGTTTTTTGACCTTGTCCAGATCAGACTGTTTTGTGCGATCACCTGGGGGAACATCAATTAAATTTACTGACGTATCACCGGAAAGCCGCTTACTGTATTCATTGACTGCATTTTCAACCCAGGCAGGGGGGCGTTTGATAACAGAAACTATCGATATTACTCTCAATGTCCCGTCGCTTTTGCGTCGGTTGTGTCCTGGGCCCAGAGTTTTTCCAGTTGATAATACTCACGTATGGCCGGTTGCATGACATGGACAACGACGTTTCCAAGGTCAATTAAAATCCACTCGCCCTGTTGATAGCCCTCTGAGCCAATAACTTCGATATTCTTATCCTTTGCCGCTTCAATGGTCTTGTCGGCAAGCGATTTTACGTGGCGGGACGAGCGTCCTGAGGCAATGATCATATTGTCCGTGATAGATGTGATATTGCTAACATCCAGGACAGTGATATCACTGGCTTTCATGTCTTCCAGGGTGGTTACCGCCAACTTACATACATCTACTGTCATTAGTCCTTATCCATAAATTTTGTGTGTCGTTATATAGTGAATCACCGCATCTGGCAACAGGTAGTCCACGGGGGTTCCCTGTGCAAGCAGGTGACGAATACGGCTGGAAGAAATATCCAGCAAGGGGATGTCTATCATCCTTATTTTACCCGCAGGTGTGTTTGCCAGTTGGGCATTGTCATTAGTTAATCTGGTTTTCAGTAATTGATTTAGCTGAGCATTCGTTATTTCGTGATGGCTGTCCGGCCGGTTGGTAATAATAAGGTTTGCCATTTCAGGTATGCGTTGCCATTGTCTCCAGTCATCAAAGTGGATAAAGGCGTCCATTCCCATAATAAGACACAGTGACTCATTCGGGTGTAGTTGGCGAAGGAGCTGTAATGTATCCACCATATATGAAGTCTCATCGCGCTCAAGCTCAACATTAGAGATTTCAAAGCGGCTGTTGGTTGAAGTGGCAAGTGACAACATGGCTTTGCGCTGTTGAGCGCTGGCAATCAGGGGGTCCCTGTGTGCCGGAATGTTTAAGGGCACAAATATGACTTTTTCCAGCCCAATGGCCTCTATACATTCCATGGCGAGGCGCAGGTGACCAAAATGAACAGGGTCAAAAGACCCGCCGAGAATACCTATGGGTTTAGGCATGGGTGTAATATGAAAAGCAGGAAATTAAACGCAAGGTAAAAGTGGATGAGAACATACGAGGTTTAAAGGAATTGATAATTACAGGCTTTTTATTTTTCACTTCTAACTTCTTATTCCCTTATGTGTCCATCGCCTATCACTATATACTTCTGTGATGTCAGTCCTTCCAGTCCCACAGGGCCACGGGCATGGAACTTGTCGGTGCTGATCCCTATCTCAGCGCCCAGGCCGTATTCATAACCGTCTGCAAACCGTGTAGAGGCATTAACGATAACCGAACTGGAGTCGACGTTGTTAAGAAACGTCCTGGCGGCATGCAGGTCTTCGGTAACAATGGCATCGGTATGCCTGGAGCCGTATTTCTCTATATGTTCCATGGCGTCTTCTATACCACTGACAATCTTAAGAGACATAATGGCCGCGAGATGTTCTGTTGCATAGTCTGCATCAGTGGCCGCTTTGATGTCACTTAAAATGGCCTGAGATTTTTCACAACCACGGATCTCTACGCCTTTATTTTTCAGTATGGGGCCCAGTCTGGCCAGGACCTGCTCAGCGACAGAGTCAGCAATCAATAGCGATTCCATGGCATTGCATACACCGTATCTATTGGTCTTGGCATTGAAGGCAATATCGATGGCCTTTTCAATGTCTGCCTTATGGTCTATGTAAACATGACAAATACCATCCAGGTGTTTGATTACAGGCATCCTGGCCTGTTCGGTCACTCTTTCAATAAGGCCTTTGCCGCCCCTTGGAATAATGACATCGATATAGTCCGGTAACTGCAACATGGTACCCACGGCCTCTCTGTCTGTGGTCTCTATGACCTGTACCGCATCGGTGGGAAGGCTGCATTCGTTCAGGCCCTGGCGCAGACAGTCAGCGATGGCCTGGTTGGAATGAATGGCCTCCGATCCGCCGCGTAAAATAGTGGCGTTACCGGATTTCAGGCACAGCCCTGCGGCATCGGCAGTTACATTGGGCCTGGACTCATAAATAATCCCTACCACGCCCAATGGGACCCGCATCTTGCCCACCTGTATGCCGGTTGGACGATAATTCATATCAGTTACTTCACCTACGGGGTCAGCCAGCGATGCAATCTGGCGCAGGCCGTCGGCCATGGCCTCTATCCTTGCCTGGGTTAGCTCCAGTCTATCCAGCATGGCCGGGTCAATATTGTCTCTGGCCGCGGTCATATCTTTTGCATTAACCTCGGCAAGGGTATCGGCTCGATCAAGGATAATGTCCGCGATCCGCAGTAATGCCGCATTCTTTGCACTGGTTTGGACCCGCGCCATTTCCCGGGCGGCCTTTCGTGCCCGTTGAGCTACTTCAGTTATATAGTCGTTTACGTTCATTTTTCAGTCTGGTGAAGCCATTCCCGGGTCTTATAAGACGCCTCAGCCCGGCAATGATTCAGTTTTGTTGTGACTCTGAGTTTGTTAGTTTAAACCATTGGCGGCGTGGGGTACTAATCTTGTGCCGCCCAGGCTGAATAAAAGCCTTTCCATCAGCTCCCAGGGGTTATGTCTTGCGGCACCTTTCAGGGTCCGATCAATGTAAATCGCCTCCTGCAACAATGAGGCGAGGTGTTGCCGATTGAGACGGGCGAGTAATGAGTTGATGGCATCCTGGCGTGAGTACCAGACCCGGTGCTGGTTAAATACCGTGTCTTTGGGTATGCCGGCAGCAAGCTGGCCGGAAATGGACATGATTCGGCGTAACTCCCACATGATGGCGCCATAGATACCAATGGGTTCTATGCCTTCCTGACGTAGTCCACGCAGCATATTTACTGCGCGCTGTCTGTTGCCGTTCAATGCGTACTCGAGCAGGGCGAAGACATCATATCTTGAACTGTCGGTAACACTGCTTTGAACATCTTCCAGTGATACCTTATCGCCTTCAATCAACAGGCAGAGTTTTTCGATTTCCTGTTGGGTGGCGAGTAAATTACCTTCTGTCTTCATGGCAATTAATTCGGCTGCCCCAGGGTCTATGGTTTTACCCTTCTGTCTGAAACGACGGATGATCCATTCAGGTAGTCTGGACAGGTTGGGGGACTTGATCTGGATGATGACCCCCAGACGGTCAATGGCCTTGTACCATTTAGATTGCTGCATCCGTCTTTCAAACTTGTCTAAGGTCACC
Source organism: Candidatus Eutrophobius brisbanensis (assembly GCA_038131795.1). Classification (GTDB taxonomy): domain Bacteria; phylum Pseudomonadota; class Gammaproteobacteria; order Eutrophobiales; family Eutrophobiaceae; genus Eutrophobius; species Eutrophobius brisbanensis. The sequence goes on from JAYPQE010000003.1 coordinate 2,153,335, forward strand.
AACAGGGTATTTTCCTGCGGTGCTGAGTCCAGGTAGTTGACTAGGGCTTCACTGCCGGGTTTGCCCAGGGCATGATGGGCCATTCGCAGTTCAAGCAGTTTAGATGATGAAAACAGCCCCATGTTGGCGCTTTCCTGTAGTAACTGGTTCCAGTCAAAGCCCTTTTCATAACTAAGCAGGGTCCTGTCCGCACCCGCCTGGCGGGCAAACTGACGAATGTGATCAGTGGCCTCCATAGATTGCAGGGGTTCATCGCCGGCCACAAGGTATACCGGTTTTAAACCATTTTTCTTCAGGTGATTTGCGATCTGTTCAACACTGGTTTGCATCTTGTCTGTTCAGTCGTTAAGGGTATTTAACACCTGGATGATTTGTGTGGCCGCCAGTTTTGTCATCTCTGTAATCAGCTCATCGCGTTCGGTGACGGAACCCAGTACTGCGGTGTCATCAAAGGCATAGTCCCGGGAAATTCGAATCAACTGGTTGTCTATTACGGGACTGTTTTCCTGGTCCATAACAGTCATCCTGACAGTCAGTTGTAATTGATATTCTTCGGCCTTGCCGGTGATGGCAGAGACACTCAATACAGTCTGTTCAATATTGTAATCATCCAGTCTTAACCGATATTGGGCAAGGTCCCGGTCGCCTACCAGCGTGGTGCCTGCAGTACCCAGCTGTAATCTCAGTTCATTGGCCACGGCTGAAGCCTCAGATGCAGACAGATAAAGATGTGACAATGCCGAATCGGTTTTCGGTGTGGAGCCGCGTAAATGAAAACCGCACGATGCCGCCATTACTGATATGAATATCAGTATTAAAATGGATTTCGTTGAGGCCATGCTAGACAACGATATTCACCAGTTTGCCAGGGACCACAATAGTCTTTCGTACTTCCTTGCCTTCAATAAAACGGGATACATTGTCGTTGGCCAGGGCCATAGACTTGATGGTATCGTCATTTGCAGTTGTTGAGGCCATTATTTTGCCGCGCAGTTTGCCGTTTACCTGAATGATGATTTCAATCTCGTCTTTTATCAAGGCGTCCCGGTCCACTTCAGGCCAGGTTGCGTCCATGATTAATCCCTGGTGGCCCAGTTCTGACCACAGGGCCTGAGTGATGTGGGGCACAATGGGGGCCAGCAGTAATAAGGTGGTTTCCAGCCCTTCCTTGAGCATCTGTTTACTCTGTTCCTCACTGGCGTCAAGTTTGGTCAGGACATTTATCATTTCCATCACCGCGGCGATGGCCGTATTAAATGTATAACGCCGGCCAATATCATCATTTACCTTTTCAATGGTTTCATGGATCTTGGTCCTGGCATTTTTCTGCTCGGTAGTCAGGTTTCCCTGATTCAGCTTGTCCTTCGCCTCCAGTTTGATGACGTCATGGGCAAATTTCCACAACCGCTTTAAAAACCGGAATGCACCGTCCACGCCGGTGTCCGACCATTCCAGGGTTTGTTCAGGTGGTGAGGTAAACATCATAAACAGCCTGGCGGTATCTGCCCCATAGGTCTCGATCAAAGACTGTGGATCGATACCGTTATTTTTGGACTTTGACATGGTGCCAATGCCGCCAGACTCAACCGTACTGCCGTCTGATTTTAATACCGCGCCGGTGCGCTGGCCCTGGCTGTCAAACTGGATATCGATCTCAGCAGGATTGTAGTAGACAATGCGGCCACTGTCTGACTTGTTAAAAAATATCTCGTTTAACACCATGCCCTGGGTCAACAAATTAGAAAAAGGCTCGTTAAAGTCCAGCAGATTGAGTTCGTGCATGACCTTGGTCCAGAACCGGGAATACAACAGGTGGAGGATGGCGTGTTCAATACCGCCAATGTACTGATCCACCGGCATCCAGTATTTCACCCGGTCATCCACCATCTGGTCCTCGCGATCATTGCAGCAGTAGCGCAGGTAATACCATGATGAGTCAACGAAGGTATCCATGGTGTCTGACTCCCGCCTGGCCTCGCCGCCACATTTTGGACACGTACAGGAGTAAAAGTCAGGGTCTTTTACCAGAGGGTTTCCGGACCCGTCCGGCACCATATCCTGGGGCAGTGCCACGGGCAGCTGGTCATCAGGTACCGGAACGTCGCCACAGGTGTCGCAATGAATAATGGGGATCGGACAGCCCCAGTAGCGCTGTCGGGAGATGCCCCAGTCCCTGAGCCGATACTGGATTCTCTTCTCACCCAGCTGCTTTTCTTCCAGCATTGTCGCGATCTGGTCAACGGCGTCAGCGTAGGGCTTGCCGTCCAGGGGCCCGGAGTTAATACAGAATGTTGTTACCTTGCCGGTATCACCCTTGTCCGCATACCACTCCTTCCATGCGTTCTTATCAAAGTCATAATAGGCATAGTCATTCCCAGTAAAATCCTTTCCTGCCTGACGCTGTTTCTCTATGTCGTTGGAGACCACCTGTTTTATGGGCAGGTCATATTTCAGGGTAAACTCAAAATCCCGTTCGTCGTGGGCCGGTACGGCCATGACGGCCCCCTCGCCATAACCCATGAGGACATAATTGGCCACCCACACCGGGAGTTCTTCACCGGTAATGGGGTGTAATACATGAAGCCCCGTATCCATGCCTTTTTTCTCCTGGGTGGCAAGGTCCTCCTCCATCACTGCACCCTGTTTACACTCATCAATAAATGTTGCAAGTTCAGGATTGGTTTCGGCTGCAGCAGTTGCCAGTGGGTGTTCGGCGGCCACGGCCACATAGGTGGCGCCGTACAAGGTATCTGCGCGGGTAGTAAATACCCGGATCACCTCATCACTGTCTGGCAGGGGGAAGGCGATCTCTACACCATGGCTCTTGCCTATCCAGTTGGCCTGCATGGTCCTGACCCGTTCCGGCCAGCCAGTAAGGGTATCCAGATCATCAAGCAGGGCATCGGCAAACCGGGTGATGGCCATGTAATACATTGGGATCTCACGTTTTTCCACCTCTGCGCCGGTGCGCCAACCCTTGCCGTCAATGACCTGTTCGTTGGCGAGTACGGTCTGGTCCACCGGGTCCCAGTTCACTACCCCGGTTTTTTTATACACCAGCCCCTCCTCCAGCATCCTCAGGAATAACCACTGGTTCCATTTATAATAATCCGCATCACAGGTGGCCAGTTCGCGGTCCCAGTCTATGGCAAAGCCCAGGGCCTTTAATTGACCGCGCATATAGTCGATATTTTCGTATGTCCATTTGGCCGGTGGTACACCGTTGGCCATGGCGGCATTTTCCGCGGGCAGGCCGAAGGCATCCCAGCCCATGGGCTGCAGGACATTCTTGCCGTGCATACGGTGATAACGGGAGATCACATCACCAATGGTGTAATTACGCACATGCCCCATGTGCAGCTTGCCACTGGGGTAGGGGAACATACACAGGCAATAAAATTTCTCCTTCGCAGGATCTTCAGTGACGATGAGTGCATTGGTTTTGTCCCACAGTGCCTGGACCTGTTTTTCAACATCCCCGGGGAGGTAGCGATTTTCCATAAAATTTAAATCATTCCTGTTATAACTGACAGCCTGCAAGGATACAGCACGCTGCGGACAGGGAACAACCATGTATTGTTTATAATGCACAAAAAAGGCCCGCAGGGGATGCGGGCCAAGATATGGGGAGTGTCCCGGGCATGGCCCGGTTGCATGAGGCAGGGTGCTACTTTTTATTGACGATGAGGATCTCGCGGTTGGCATCTACCGTCGCCTGGCCAATACCATCCACTTCCGCCAGTTCATCTACCGATCCAAACGGGCCATACTTATCCCTGTAATTAATGATCGCCTGGGCGCGGGACTCACCCACACCTTTGACCATCATCAGGGTTGCCTTGTCAGCCGAATTCAGATCGATAGGACCCTGGCCATAGGTATTGATACAAATAGAAAGGAATGCGACAAATAAACATCTTTTGAGTATTTCCATCTTGTTCTCCTTGTTGTTAACAAATAGTCCATTTTTTCCGTGTACAACATGATTGATACTAGACGCATTTTTTCTGAATTGGAATATACCTCAAAAGGGGGATGGATGAGGTCGTTAGAACAGGCCGGTAAATATACGTAATTACGGGACAGGCCCAACACAGGCCTGTCTCGTAACACATTAAACCCTTTAGAACTTGACGTTCAAATCAAGCTGGATGAGGTCCTGGTCCTGGTTTAACAGGTAGTTTTCAATCATGTAGTAATCTACACCTACGGCCACATTGCGCATCACGGAGTAGGTAAAGGCGATCTCATGTCCCTTGATGCCGGTCTGCCCGCCGAAACGGTCCGAGTCCGGCAGGATATCCGGCCAGGCATTTTGTTCCAGGTGGGCATAGTTATAGGCCAGGGACCAGGGGCCCTGTGAGGCCTTGACGCCAATCAGGTAACCATCATCTTCACTGGTAATGGTGTCATTATTGGTTACCCACTCGGCAAAGAGGCTGGTGCGTACACCATTACCAAACAGGTCCTTAACACCCAGTTCACCGGCCAGGACAAAAATTTCACTAAAGTTTGGGTCAGAGTTTGTACCCGCTGTGACAAATGAACCCAGTACCGGGTTATCTGAGAAGGTGTAGAACGTGCCCGCCAGGGTGCCGAACAGGCTGTCGCTCCCAAACCGCTGACCCAACTGGCCATAGATCATATGGGGGTCATCATGACTGCTACTGTTTTCTTCCAATACCCATATCCCGCTGTTCGCAAAGGTTGTACCCAGCTCGGAGGGATAGCTGAAATTCATTGAAAAACCTTCCGGTGTAATGTCGCCATCCCACATCAGGTCTGATGCCAGGTACAGATAGCTGGTGCTCTTGAATTTCCCACCTATGGCCTTGAAGTGCTCATTGATCTGATATTGGGCGTAGGCGTAATCCAGATTGATACCCTTGGATGAAAAGGTGCTGTCAAAGGACTGGTTTGTAGATCTAAGATCTGAGGACCCGCTGGCCAGTCCCGCACCTACTTCCCAGCCGTCTGTGGGTTTTGCCGTTATACCCAGGCGATACCGGACCCGGCCCCGTCCACGTCCTGTGCCTGTAGGATCAATGTCCTGACCCTGATAGCGTAATCTGATGTCACCTTTTAAGTTAATCTTTGATGCCCAGTCTGTAGCCTTGTTATTCACGGTGGCCACCTGAATTTTTTCCTCAACGGTTTCCCTGTCCTTACGTTTTTCAGCCTCGCTTTGTTCCTGGTCTGCCATAGCCGCATTTCGCAGCTGGCCATATTCATCATCTGAGATACTGCCTTTGTTATGAAGAATTTCGATCAACTCAAGCATGGCTGAATTACTTGCATACAGATTCATTGGTAATGATAAAAATGTAGATAAAAGAATAACTTTCATCACAATAGAGGTAACTATATATATGTGGTTTATGAGATTGACTAAAGTCTTGCGCATTTTGTGGTCCTCAATGATCCAAGGTTGTTTTTTTAATAGTGATGTCTTTGACTAATTCTGAGCACGAAAATATTACAGTAATATTACAAGTAGACCTTTTTTTAATTAAATTTACTTTTAACTTTAAGGTTACCTGCCAGCCTGTATGATATAAGTCATAATAATGAGATTAAATTGAAATTGTTGTGGAAACATGTTCGTACATGCACAATAATTTCCTTCTTACAGGAGACGATCTAATGAAAAATATAATGTCTGTTTTTGGGCGTTCACCATTCGTGCCGTTACAGATGCATATGGAAAAGGTCAGTGTTTGTGTTGATAAAATTCCAGAAATTCTGGAACTATACAGACAAGGAGATGCGGATGCTGTTGAGAAACTATCAAAGCAAATCTCCAAGCTTGAACATGAAGCAGATCTTATCAAACACGATATTCGGGGCAGTCTACCCAGAGGTATTTTCACTCCGGTGAACCGATCCAATATTTTAAGAATCCTTGATATTCAGGACAAAATAGCGAACAAAGCTGAAAATATGGGGATCTTACTAACATTCAAACATGCAAAACGCTTTGATGGCTTTGATGAAAGGTTAAACGAGTTTATGGAATTATGTATAGCAACCTTTCATGGTGCTGAATTAGTGATTGAACGCCTTGATGAGCTGGTTGAAACAGGTTTTGGTGGACAGGAGGCCAATAATGTCCACGAACTAATTGATAAGGTGGCGGTGCTTGAGCATGAGGTTGATGTTAATCAGCGTGAATTAATCAGGAGATTGCTTGAATATGAGGACTCAATTAGTTACGGGGATTTTTTTCTCTGGACAAGAATGATCAGGCAATTAAGCGGGATAGCTGATAGTGCTGATGAACTTGCGGCCGCAGTACGCTTACTGCTCGAGGCACATTGATTTAGAAAACTAGGAAAGCGTATTTATGGAACTCTATCTATATATAATTATTACATTGGCAATCATTTTTGGCGTTTATATGGCCTGGGGTATTGGTGCCAATGATGTCGCAAATGCAATGGGGACATCGGTTGGCTCCGGGGCACTGACCCTGAAAAGGGCGGTAATACTGGCGGCCATACTGGAGTTTGGTGGTGCGTTTCTGGTGGGGTCTCATGTCTCAGAAACGGTAAGGAGGGGAATAGTCGACCCAGGCATTTTCGCAGGAGATGGTTTGTCCTTTATGTTGGGGATGTTATCTGCATTGCTGGCTGCCGGCACCTGGTTGCAGTTAGCGTCCTGGAAAGGCTGGCCTGTTTCAACAACCCATTCCATCGTAGGCTCGATCGTTGGGTTCGGTCTTGTGTATGGGGGCATGAATGCTATCCATTGGGACAAGGTCAGTACCATTGCGGCCAGCTGGGTCATCTCCCCTTTATTTAGTGGGTTTATTTCTTATTTAATTTTTACCTTAATACTACGAACAGTTTTTTATCACCCCAAACCTTTAGCTGCCGCCAAAAAAATAGCACCCTATATCGTTTTTTCAGTGTTTTCTGTTTTAACTTTGACGATGGTATTTAAGGGATTGGCAAATCTAAAATTAGATTTGTCTATGTCTGACTCACTTACAATAGCCTTTGGTATCGGGCTGTTTGCCGCTACGGTTAGCCTTTTTTTAGTCAATCGAATAAAAGTGACAGATCATGCAGGCATGTCTGAAAAAATTTCTGACCCCAGGGTGGTGAAATCACTGGACAAGGCTGCAAAACACCTTGAAAAGGTTAGGTTGAATTCTCCCGGTCATATGAAGTCAGAGATTGCGGAAACCCTTGAGTCAATAAAGTTGATGCGCTGGGAATCTCAACGTAAGTATGAATATCATACTAACAGCGAGCAATATCAACAGGTAGAAAGGATGTTTGTTTACCTGCAAATATTAAGCGCGTGTTTTGTTGCCTTTGCCCATGGTGCCAATGATGTGGCCAATGCCATTGGGCCTATGTCTGCGGTTTTGTCTGTTGCTATGGCCGGAGGCGAGAGTATTGCTGCCAGATCGCCTGTGCCGCTTTGGGTATTGGCCCTTGGTGGTGCCGGTATCGCCGTTGGTCTTGCTACCTGGGGATGGCGTGTCATGGAAACGATAGGAAAGAATATTACCCACCTGACGCCAACTCGAGGGTTCAGTGCAGAGTTTGGGGCTGCTACCACCATCGTGTTAGCATCAAAAATGGGTCTGCCAATTTCAACTACACACACCCTGGTGGGGGCAGTATTGGGCGTTGGACTGGCAAGAGGAATTGGTGCGGTTAATTTAACGACAGTCAGGGACGTCGTAATTTCATGGTTAGTGACGCTGCCTGCCGGCGCTTTATTAGCAATCATCTTCTTTTACATATTGAAGGCATTTTTCTAACATTTCGTTCTCTATTTATGTCAACCGCTATCGATGAGTAAATCGATCCTGATTGTTGAAGACGAAGAACCCATTAGAGAGATGTTGGCATTTACCCTTTCCCGTGCCGGCTACACTATACTTGAAGCAGGCTCTGTAAATGAAGCCAGACAAGTTATTGAAAAACGTATTCCCAGCCTGATATTACTGGACTGGATGTTGCCGGGCATCAGTGGAGTTGATTTTATCAGTGCACTTCGAACTGACTTGCTTACAAATAGCGTACCAATCGTCATGCTGACTGCAAAAAGTGATGAGATGGATAAGATTAAGGCCCTGGATACGGGTGCTGACGACTATATTACCAAGCCATTTTCAACAAAAGAGATGTTGGCAAGGGTGAGGGCGCTCATTAGACGTACAGATGAAAATGATCAGCAGCAGACAATTGAAATTCCAGGGTTAATTATAAATCCCACCACATGTAAGGTATTAGCGGGTGAACGAAATGTAGATTTAAGCCCCACGGAGTTCAAGTTATTGTATTTTTTTATCAGCCAACAAGAAAAGGTCTTTAGCCGTGCTCAAATACTGGATAAGGTTTGGGGTGATTCTGTATTTGTTGAAGAACGAACTGTTGATGTGCATATCAGAAGGCTTCGAAAAAACCTGGAACCGTTTGGTTTTAATAAGAAAATTCAGACCGTCAGAAGTTTTGGTTATAAATTTTCGTTGCAACAATGAAACCGAGATATATTTTTGAGTAAAGATTTAGAAAGACTTTTATTTGTTTTATTTTTGTCTTTGATTGCAGGATACCTCTCGGGCTACATTTTTGTAGGTTTGTTTATTGGCCTCTTGCTGTACATCCTGTGGTATTTGCAATCATTAAACAATCTGTTGTTATGGATGATGCAGGGTAAAAGAGTTTATCCGCCAAATGTTCCCGGACTCATTGATGATATTGCTGCGCAATTCTATAAACTCAGAAACAGACACAAAAAGCGTAAAAAGAAATTAACCAACTATTTGAAACGGTTCAAATTGACTACTCAGGCATTACCGGATGCAATCCTTATTTTGGGTGAAAATAACGAAATTAAATGGGCAAATGAAAAAGCTGAAGAGTATCTGGGGGTTGTTTATAAAGAAGATGTAGAACAGCATGTAATAAACCTGGTAAGGCACCCCTCACTTGTAGAGTTTTTAAAAAACAATCGATATCAAAAGGCTGAGATAGAGTCTTGTCTTAATATAGTTTCGCCGATTAATAGAGAGATACATCTTGAGGTGCGGCTTATTCATTTTGGAAGGTCAGAAAAATTATTAGTGGCCCGAGACATATCTAGCAGCTTCAGGATAAATAAAATGCGTACTGACTTTATTTCCAATGCATCACATGAATTAAGGACACCATTAACGGTGATATCAGGGTACCTGGAGTCATTTGAAGATGATTATAACAATGCAGAAAACCAGGGTGATTATAAAAGAATAATGCAAATGAAATCACAGGCAATCAGGATGAGCAGACTTATTGATGATTTGTTAAATTTGGCAACCCTGGAAACAACTGAACAATTATCAAATAGCAAGTCGGTAAATGTATCTGAGATGCTTAAATCAGTTATTGATGCTGCAGTTTCCCTAGGGACTGAACCTGGGCACGAGTTTAAAGTTAAAATTGATAAGGAGCTCTGGCTAAGAGGTAACCGGGACCAGTTATATAGTGTTTTTTCTAACCTTGTATTTAATGCAGTAAACCATACTGTTCCGCCTGGGTTAGTTGCCGTTAAATGGTTTCGGCGTGGTAATGAAGGAATACTGGAAGTATCGGACACTGGGGCGGGGATAAGTCAAGAACACATCCCCAGGTTGACAGAAAGGTTTTTTAGGGTTGATAAGAGCAGAAGCAGAGATAAGGGTGGATCTGGTCTGGGGTTGGCTATAGTCAAGCATATATTGACAATTCATAAAGCGGCTCTGGATATTGAAAGCAAGGCAGGTCATGGCAGCACCTTCAGGGTTAGGTTTCCACAAAGCCTGTTAATTAGTTCAAATAATACTGACGTGAAGGCATAGAATTAGCAGTCAACATTATTTTTAAAATGGTTCTATCCAGGGTTGGACAAATGGTGGTGAACAAAGACAGTAATTTCTGTGATCGGAAATGTGACAGCAAGTCAGCTGAAAATGACCCGGTAAATCACAAACAGCCTGTATATAATCAATGCCCCTTCAGGGGCATTTTTTTATGGGAAACCAAACTATTTACTGATTTGAGTACCAGTATTAACAGCTTTTATAACAAAATGTTGAAAACTGACTATTTTTACTCAGTTTTTTCACGCCCAGGAGTTTGTAAAATCTGTTAATTCGATTATTCTTAAGAAAAAAAGGTTACGGTAAAAATGCAAGTGTTTTCGAATATCGTCAGCGGGTTACGGCCCGACATACTGACGCAGCCGCGATTCGTCAGGGCTGTGGAGGTTTTGTTGGTTATCATTTTGGCCATGGTCATGGGTAAAATGATCATGGACTATGTTGCATTTTCTACCTCTACTTCTCAATATCAGCCTGATCCACAGGTGGATGAGACCACTGTCACCAGTACCCGTGCAGACACCGCTTATATAACCCAGCCGCCGCCAGGGGTAATGTCCTTATTTGGTGTCCCGGATCAACCTGTCCTTCAAAGCGGCAATACCACAGACGAGTTAAAGGAGACACAGCTGAACCTGATCCTCAGGGGGATTATGGTTAATCGCGAGAATAATCAGCGTTTGGCGTTAATCGCTATTCCCGGGAATGTTGAAAAGGTCTATGCCGTTGGTGATGATGTCGAAGGTGCGAGGATTGCCAAGATAGAACAGGGCAGGGTGGTGTTAAACCACAATGGCAGAGATGAAGCCCTATACCTATCCATTCCCAAGCTATCGGCAGATCAAAATAAGACCGGCTCTGTTTCACGGCCAAGCACAGAAAAAAATGGCATTCGAAAGATCAATGACACACAACGGGTCATGTCACAACAGACCTTGAGGCAACAGCTGAATAATCTACCTGCCCTGTTACGCCAGGCAAAGGCGGTACCCCATACAGAGAACGGTGAGAATGTCGGCTTTAAGGTTGTCGAGATAGCATCGGGCAGCATATTCGAAGACCTGGGCATCCAAAAAGAAGACATCATCCAGTCAGTCAATGGCCGTTCGGTGAAGAGTGCTGAGGATGCCCTCAATGCCTATAGAAGGCTAAGGACGTCAAAATCATTTCAGCTGAGTGTCTTGAGAAATGGCCGACCCGTTTCCCTGAACCTCTCAGTCCAATAAAAAATAATTAGGATAAGTATGGATACATTATGTAGAAAGTTATTGATGATCATGCTGGGTATGTTTTTCTTAAATACTGCATTGGCCCAGCAGGTCAATTTTGATTTTGAGGATGCCAACCTCAGGGCTGTCATTCAGGCCGTAGCGGAATTTTCCGGCAGAAATTTTCTGGTGGATCCACGGGTCCAGGGCAAAGTCACCGTGGTTGCCCCGACGCCATTAACTGAGGAGCAGGCCTATAAGGTTTTTCAGGCGGTACTGGAAGTCAACGGCTTTGTCACTGTAGAAGCCGACGGCGCCACCAAGATTGTCCCGGCAGAAGAAGGCAAGATTAGAAATACCAATGTGTTTGATGAGGCCCCAGGCGCAAACAGTGATGATATTCAGACCAGGGTGTTACGCCTGACCTATGTTAATCCGGAACGTCTGGTACCTATACTTCGGCCCCTGGTGCCGGCCTATGGACACATGGCGGCGGATTCTGAGAGTTCATCATTAATTATTACCGACCGGGCCGCCAATATCGACCGCCTGGTCAGTATTGTTTCAAGACTTGACCGCCCCGCCGAGACCGGTGAGGTCGAAGTCATCCCGCTGGTCCATGCCTCGGCAGAAGAGATGTCTGATCTGTTAGGCAGGTTGTATCCAACCGAAGCCGGCATGTTAACAGTGATGGATGATGCCAGGACCAATAGTCTAATCGTTAAGGCTGACGTAGCGACACGGGATGAGATCAAAAATATCGCCCGGGAACTGGACATGCCGGCGGAACGCACCGGTGACACCAATGTTATCTTTTTGAATAATGCCGATGCAGAAAACCTGGTAGAGGTATTGCAGAACATGGTGGGGACAAATACCAGTCAGGGAGAAGGGATCGCCTCCGATGCGGAAATCATGGCAGACCCTGAAACCAACGCCATTATCGTTCACGCCTCAAAATCAGATTTTAATACCATCCGCCAGGTCATTGAAAACCTGGATGTCAGACGATTGCAGGTGTACGTGGAAGCCTTAATCGCAGAGGTGTCCACAGAGTTTGCCAGGGAATTTGGAATTCAATTTCAGACTGCCGAAGGACTGGAATCTGATAATACCGGATTTGTGGGTGGTTCAAATTTTAATGTAGGCACCAGTATCCAGGAGACCGCAATAAACCCACTTGGTATTGGCGCAGGGTTTAGTATGGGTTTTATCGATGGCACGATCACAATGCCTGATGGCACAGAGATCTCAAATCTGGCCGGGCTGGCCAGGGCGCTGGATGACCAGACCAATGCCAATATTCTCTCAACCCCAAACCTCCTGACCATGGACAACCAGGAGGCCGAGATTGTAGTGGGTCAGAACGTCCCTTTTGTGACCGGCTCATTCAGCCAGATAAGCTCCGGTACGGCAGTGGAGAATCCTTTTCAAACTATTGAACGGCAGGATGTGGGTCTGACCCTGCGGATCAAGCCACAGATTACCGAGGGCAGTGCCATTAAAATGGAGATCTTCCAGGAAGTCTCCAGTGTGGCGCCGCGTAACGAGGCCAGGGACATCGTCACCAACACCCGTTCCCTGCAAACCACGGTGGTGGCGGAAGACAACCGGATGATTGTGTTGGGTGGTTTGATACAGGATGACATCTCCCAGAACCGCCAGAAAATTCCGTTGCTGGGGGACATCCCCATCCTTGGGAACCTGTTTTCTTACCGGCGTAATACCCGCAATAAAACCAACCTGTTGATCTTTCTAAGGCCCAGGATCATCCGTGTGTCCGGTGACATGGATGAACCCACCCGTAAAAAATATGAATACCTGGATGAATTGTCTGTAGAACAGAACATGAGGCAGGATGACGATGCCCTCCCGCCATTGGAGGAATGGGATTATATCGCTCCGATGGACAGGCCAGCAGAGGAGGCAACTGGAGGAGCTGGCCAGTGAGTTCCGTTCTAAATTCCGAGGACACCATTCAGTCAGAGACTGATAAGTCACGGTCTCCATCCGGAGTGAATGGGGTTGTTGAATCTGAGCCTGCCCTGGCTATCAACCAGGTAGTAAACCGGGCCGCGCAGTTAGGCTGGCAGTACGATGCCAATCCGGATCTGTCCCTGCTCGATCAAAAATTATCTGGCGCCATAAGCTACCGCCAGGCAAAGCGCATGGGGGTATTGCCGTTTAATCAACGGGATGGGGACATCTGTTTTCTCGTCAGGCAGGACATCAACCGCGACACCTGGATTGAGATTCAGGCTGAATTTGGGCTGGATGTCTGTCCCATTATGGTCAGTGATGTGCAATTCAACCGTGCCCTGCAACGGGCCTTTGAAAAATCCAGTGCAGCGGCAGATGCGGTAGAGGACCTGGGTGAGGCAGTGGATCTGGAAACAGCATCTGCTGCATTACCTGAAGACCTGATGGAAAGTCAGGACGATGCACCTATTATTAAATTACTGAACGCAGTCCTTACCCAGGCCATTGAAGAGGGGGCCTCTGATGTCCATATCGAACCACTGGAAACACAGGTGGTGATCCGTTACCGGGTGGACGGTGTTCTCAGAGACGTTATCGAACCACCCCTGGCACTGGCCGGCAGGATAGTTGCCAGGATCAAGGTGATGGCCCGCCTGAATATTGCCGAACGCCGCGTCCCACAGGACGGCAGGATGAGCCTGAGGTTGGCGGGACGGTTGATTGATATCCGCGTTTCCACATTACCTACCTATTACGGTGAACGGGTCGTCATGCGTATCCTGGAAAAAGATGCCGGGCCACTGACGCTTGAGCAAATCGGGATGTCTGAAGACGTAAGCGAACAGCTGCGTAAACTGATTCGCTCCCCGCATGGAATCTTCCTGGTAACCGGTCCTACAGGATCCGGCAAGACCACAACACTCTATGCGGCCCTGCAGGAGGTCAGGACCCCGGGGGTTAATATCATCACCATTGAAGACCCGGTGGAGTATGATTTAGATGGCGTTGGCCAGACACCGGTTAACGTTAAGACCGGCATGACTTTTGCCAGGGGATTGAGGGCCATACTCAGACAGGATCCCGACATCATTATGGTCGGCGAAGTGCGAGACCTGGAAACCGCGGAAGTCTCCGTGCAGGCAAGCCTGACCGGGCATATGGTATTTTCCACCTTGCACACCAATGATGCAGTGGGCAGCGTGACCCGCCTGATGGACATGGGGGTTGAGCCTTACCTGGTGGCCTCCAGCCTGTTGGGCGTGATGGCACAGCGCCTGGTCCGCAAGTTATGTGTAGATTGCCGGTTGGAACATGCAGCGGATGAAGGAGAGAAGCAGTTACTTGGAAGGGAAAATGGTGATCAGGTCATGATCTTTTATCCCAGGGGATGTGAACACTGTGCCTATACCGGTTATAAAGGCAGGACAGGTATCTATGAATTCATGTTAATCAATGAACAGATCCAGCTCCTGATCCATGATTTTGAAGGTGAGTCGTCCCTACGTAAAGCAGCCAGACAAAATGGTATGAAATCTTTACGTGAAGACGGCGTCATCAAGGTCTTGTCTGGAATTACCAGCCTTGAAGAAGTCCTCAGGGTAACGCAAAGTTAAAATGGCCGCCTTTGAATACCTTGCCCTGGATACGGTCGGACGTTCCCACAAGGGCATACTGACCGGCGATTCACCCCGGCATATACGCTCACAGTTGCGCGACCAGGGATTGAGTCCGGTGGATGTCAGGCCGGTTGAAGAAACTGAACAGAAGACCTATGGACGTTCCCTGTTCAGTCGCAATGTCCCTGTTGCGTCCCTGGCGTTAATGACCCGGCAACTGGCCACCCTGGTGAGGGCCGGTATGCCGCTGGAAGAATCCTTACGCGTACTGGGCGAACAGGTCAAATTACCGAGATTAAAATCTGTGGTTGCCGGCTTGCGTTCCGAGATCATGGAAGGGTCTTCATTGTCATCGGCACTCTCGGAATATAACAGGATATTTCCTCAATATTACTGTGCGATGGTGGAGGCCGGTGAAGCCAGTGGTCAGCTGGATGATATTCTGGAACGGTTGGCAGAATATACAGAACAGCAGAATTATCTGAGGCAGCAGATCGCTGTAGCCATGATCTACCCGGTGATTCTGACCGGTGTCGCCATAACCGTAGTCATTGCACTATTGACCTATGTGGTTCCGGAAGTGGTAAGGGTGTTCAACCAGACAGGACAGGACCTGCCGTTATTAACCCAGTGGCTTATCATCACCAGTGATTTTGTACGTCAGCAGGGGCTGCTGATATTAGGCTTTATCTTTGCGGCATTCTTTACGTTTTCCTGGTTGTTGAAAAAGGAAACATTCCGTTACCGGTATGAACAGTTAAAACTTTCCATGCCCTTTATTGGTGATTTGACCAGGACCATCATATCAGCGCGTCTGGCCCGTATGCTTGCCATTCTTACCGCCAGTGGCGTTACCCTGGTGGATGCTCTGGGGATCAGTTTGCAAATGATAAAAAACCTGCCGGTGCGTGAGGCCATGTCTTTTGCTACTGAATCATTGCGTGAAGGTGGACGTCTGCATTCAGCAATGAATAAAAGCGGCTATTTCCCGCCCATGCTGGTGCATATGATTTCTGTAGGAGAGGAAAGCGGTGAGCTGGAGAAGATGCTGGACAAGGCGGCAAATCACCATGAGCATGAAATGAATACCATGATAACAGCGGCCACGTCCCTGCTGGAACCGGTGCTGATTATTGTCATGGGCGGTATTGTATTATTGATCGTGCTTGCAATACTGTTACCTATTTTTGAAATGAACCAACTGGTAGGACTGTAAACAGGAGAAATGCTTTGCGTAACAATATTAATGTGAACTCTTCCCGTCTGTCACAAGGCTTTACCTTGATTGAGATTATGGTGGTGGTAGTCATCCTGGGAATACTGGCCGCAGTGGTTGTGCCGCGTGTCATGGACAGACCGGAGCAGGCCAGGATCGCCGCAACCAAAAATAACATCCGCGCAATCCAGTCGGCCCTGGATATGTATAAGTTGGACAATCACCGCTATCCCACTATAGATCAGGGCCTGGAGGCGCTGGTGACAGAACCAAACGGTGATCCCGAACCGGCCAACTGGAGCCGGTATATGGATAACGTCCCGGTGGATCCCTGGGGTAATAACTACCTGTACCTTGAGCCCGGCAAGCATGGTGATATTGATTTGTTCAGCCCCGGACCTAACGGCAGGGCAGGTGACGAGGATGATATTGGTAGCTGGAACCTGTAAGGCAACAGTATGAAAGACAGGAAAGACGTTTATGGGTTTTCCCTGTTGGAATTACTGGTAGTGATTGTCATCTTGTCAGTCATGGCCAGTATATTGATCCCCTCAATGGGGAACCCGAACCGGCATTCCCAAAATGGCGCACAAACGCTGGTGTTAATGATTAATATGGCGCAGCAGGAAGCAATAATGACATCACGGGTCTGGCAACTGGTGGTGGATTTGGACAATAAAAATTACCGGTTTCAGAAACTTGGTAACCTGGAGTTTGAAGATATTACCACTCGTCCATTGGCGGGAACACATGACTTGTCACTGGCGGATCTCACTGAGCTGGAGATTAATGGCCAGTCGGTACAGTCCGAAAGTGCAGAGGTTTACCTCTTCCCTACCGGGGAACAGGACAGCCTGCGACTGGTACTCAGTTCAGGTGATGTGAAGTACGCCATCGCCATGGGCCCGGTGGGACCTGCCCACCTGGAGAGATTATAGTCATGATGTTATCCAGGGAGTCTGCTAGAGGGTTTACCTTACTGGAATCTCTGGTTGCACTCGCTATTGCGGCCATTGCCATGGTGGCATTATGGAAGGGGTTGCTACAGGGGCAATCAATCTCTACAGAATTACCCGATCGGATTGTCGCCCGCTGGGTAGCACAAAATCGTATGATTACCCGCCAGGTGATGGGGGAATGGCCCGAAACCAGGACGTACACGGGCGAGGAGCATATGGTGGGTAAAGACTGGTACTGGGAAGAGATCGTTAGCTCAACCACCATTGCAGACATGCGGCGGATAACCGTGAATGTGGGCCGAATAGATGATGAAGTTATCTTTACATTGGAAGGTTATCTGCAACGCCAGGAAGCCCCCTTGCCATACGAGCGTATATTTGGACAGTAATGATGGCGGTTGTGTCAAAATTCCAAAACCAATCTGGCATGACCTTGCTGGAAGTATTAGTGGCCCTGGTCATCTTTACCATTATTGCTGCTGCCGGATACAGTGGTTTGCAACAGGGAGTTGGCGTGCAGAACCAGCTGCAGCAAACGCAATTATTCTGGCGAAAACTGGATGCCGTAATGATGCTGCTGGAGCAGGACCTTGAACAGGTCAAGAATATCTCACCCAGGGCCCCGCTGTGGGACAACGTCGCCTTCAAGGGATATGGCAGCCACACAGAAGAATCATTCGGAGAATTTATAAAGTTTACCCGGGGTGGTAATCAGTCCTTTCTGGTAACCAATGCGAGTCCTTTTCAGAGAATGGCCTACAGGCTGCGGGATGGTACCCTCTACCGGGTGACCTGGCCGGGTCTGAATCTACCAGAGCATGAAACGGGATCGGAAGTCATCTTAATAGAAGATATAGACAACATAGAGCTTCGATACCTGGCGGAAAACAGGCGCTGGGTGAATAACTGGCCGTTGCGGTTTACCCAGGAGGAAAGTCAGTCGCTTCCTGAGGCCATTGAGATGACCATTAGTCTGTCCAACAACCTATCAATCAAGCGAGTATTTTATGTCGGCCACCAGGGTTAAATACAGAAATCAATCCGGCATTGCCCTGGTGACAGTCATATTGATAGTGGCGTTGATGACGATAATCGTCAGCCGTTTGAGTTTAATGAATAGCCTGTGGTTGATGCAGGCACAAAACAGCGCTGCTATGGTCCAGGCAAGACAGGCAACCCGTGCTGCCCAGGTCTGGGTCAGTGACATACTGGAACAGGACAAAAATTCGTTTGATGGACAGACGGATGACTGGGCGCAGCCGGTTATTCCCGTTCCCATTGCCTGGGGTGAGATGTTCGGCTGGATCGAAGATATGCAGGCACGGTTTAATATTAATAACCTGGTAGATGAAGGCGGCAAGCCAGTGCCCATTGAATATGCCAGGTTTCAATATTTATTGACATCACTCGAACTGGATCCTGCCATCGCTGAAGCAATTATTGACTGGATAGATGCTGACGGGGTCACGACAGGGACCAAAGGTGCTGAAGACCTGTATTATATGAGTCTACAAAGGCCTTATCTGGCAGCCAACAGGCCAATTATAGATACCCGCGAGCTACTGCAGATTAGAGGTATTGATCAGGCCGCCTGGAACCGGCTTGAACCATTTATAACAGCGCTGCCCGAATATACCAGGATCAACATTAATACCGCTAAACCGGAAGTAATCGCAGCAGTTATATTTGACCCACAAACACAGAATGACTTCATCCAGGATGCTCTGCGGATATCAGAATCGGTGATGAGCGAACCGTTGGCAACAATGGAGGCATTAAACGAGGCATTCTCAGGTAACCAGAATATAAACCTTGATACCCTGGAAATTGGCAGCCGGTATTTCAGGGCGCATACGCAGATGATGTTCGGTAATGTTGAACAACGCATGTCGACCCTGTACTTACGTAACGCCGGCCAGGCCAGAATTATCGATCAAAACAGGGCCTTGTTTTAGAATGGTTAAGTTATTACATGTTATCAGGATAAATTTTTAATGCGTAACGGTCACTGGTGGATTTATATCACACAGTCAACGGTCTATTGGTCACAATGGATCCGCGGTGATTCTTTGCCTGTTAAATCAGGAACGTGCGAAGACCCGCTCGATGTGCCTGCACCACCGGGTGCGAATATTATCGTTTGTTTGGCCGGGGAAAATATTCGTACCTTTCAGGTAGATATGCCGGCCAAGAACAGGCAAAAATTTCTGAAGTCCATTGCCTATACACTGGAAGATAAGTTATTGCATGGTCCTGAGGATTACCACTTCGTTCGAATCGTGAAAGAACATGACAGTGGACGCATCGTTGTTGCGGTGATGGCTAAAAAAATATTTGACCGGATTCTGGAAAAAACCTCGGAAAAACAATGGCAGATCAATTTGATGACTGCAGACTATTTATACATCCCCGAACCTGCAGCGAATCAGTGGATATTAGATGTAACGGGATCGCCCCTGTTATTGCGCGGAAATTACCCGGATTCGGGATCTGCACTGGCGGGTGAAATGACCGCAAGCTTGCACCCTGCGTTACGACTCGTGCTGGAAAAGTCTTCGTTTCCACCAAAAAAATTGCAGATACGGGTCAGCGATGAAACCCAAACAGAAAAAATTCGTGGTTGGCAGACGGCCCTCAGTGACCTTGGTATCCAGATCGAAATCGTAACCGATGGCAAATCAAGAATAGACTGGTTGTCAGGTTTGTCGGTACCGGAAATGGATGTTAATTTTCTTACCGGCCAATATAAAACGGCCAGCAATAAAAAAAATCCATTATCACGATACATACCAGCAACAGCAATGGCTTTTATTGTAGTCCTATTATTGTTGGCCCAGGTGATACTGGACAAAAACAGGGTTGAAAAAGAATATGACTATTTACGTGCAGAACAGGAAGCCACCTATCGTGAATTGTTTCCCCAGGCAAGAAATCTGGTAGACCCCAGATTTCAGATGGAACAGGCGCTGACTCGTATGCAGGCCAGTGCAGTGCAAGATCAAACTGTTGCTATGGAATTTTTATCCCAAATGGAAACCCTGTCTCGCTATATCGAACCGGGTACCGGCAATATTCAGTCCATTGAATTTGATGGTACAAAATTTATTTTTGAGATAAACATTCAAAACTATGAATTGCTGGAAGATCTACAACAGCGACTCGGTTCAGAGATGAAAGTCACGGTAGAAAAAGCCGAACTTCAGGGGCAGCAAGTGCAATCAAGAATCGCCCTGGAGGCCAGGTCATGAAAGTGCTTACCTGGTGGCATGAACGGCTTCCCAGAGAACGCCTGGTTCTCTCTATAGCAGGCCTGGTGGCGGTGATACTGGCTGTATACCTTGCTATAGAACCTGTTCTTTTGGAGCGAAGCCGGATGCACGATAGCCTGGAGCAGTTACGCACGGATCTCCTCTGGATGAAGCAAAATGTACCAACCGTCAGGTCCCTGCAAACTTCAGATGGTGGCAGTTCTGATTCAACATTAAACCGGGTCTCACCCTCTGTTATACAATCCATCGTGAATACGCTGTCATTACAGGACCAACTCACTGACCTGGGGCCGGGTCCCGGGCAGTCAGTACGGATCCAGTTTAATCAGATAAGTTTCCCTCAATTAATGCGATTTCTATATCAGTTAAAGGCCACAACATCAGCAAGCATTGATTTAGCCCGGATATCCAGGACCGGGGATGATCAGGCAATGGTCCAGGCATCCATAGTCATTGACGGTTAAGCAGCCAATGAATCGACGCTGGGTCAAGTTATCAATTGCAGGGACATGCATATTACTCATCTCTGCAATACTAAATTTCCCGGCATCGCTGGCATTGGGATGGGTGAAGCAAAACTCGCCTACCCCGGTAGAGTGGCAACAGGTTGATGGGTCCATATTCAATGCTGATGTGTTTGGATTGTCGATTAAAACAGAACAAGGCAGACTTATAAACCTGGACCGATTATCAACCTCCACTTCCATTCTTTCTTTATTATCAGGCACTATATCAACTGAATTTGAATTTTGGAAAAACAATAGTTCGGTCTCAGGCAAAAGTGCGTTAACACCAGGGAGCTGGAAAATTTCAGATGCCTCGGGAGAAATTTTTATATCAGACCTGAACCAGATTTTTCCAGAGATAGTTTTGTTTGGAGTTTCAGGAGAATTTAAAATTCAACAAATAAACCTGTCCGGAGAGTACTATCAACTACCAAATTCAGGCAATTTCGAGCTTGAAGCATCTAGACTTAAATCATCTATGTTTAATTTGTCTCAACCTATCGGAAGTTATAGGGTATCTGCAGATAATATTGATAATGACAACATTATTGTGTCTATAGTTAACTTAACCGGTGAAAACCAGGTTTTCATTAATGTAAAAACAACCATTAAAAAACGCGAAAAAAGACTTGGTGTAAATGGATTTACATGGTTGTCAGAAAAAGCAGACCCTTCACTAAATGAGCTTTTGTTGTTGATGGGGACGTTGGAAAACAACAGGATATTAATTAATGAGGAGTGGAATTTTTAGCTGGTTAGTATTGCAGTCCAATTGATGCTGAACCGAAATTGTTAATTCCCCGTTGTAGTTGGAACTCCTGACTTCTCCAGGTCAATGTAAATGCGACATATAACGGATACCTATAATGTCCAGATGACAGCACCAATCCGGCGGATGACTCCCAGACAAATGTTTTCTTTTCGACTGAATGACTGTCATTAAATGTATTGCCATCCAGGAATATATTATGCAATACGCCTCTGCCTTGAATTTCAGCATATAGCTGCCAATCAAAGCGATTATTTCTAATGCTAATATGAGTAGTGTTGCCTGAATATCCTGGATGGATCCTAAGGGGCAACTCCTGGTTTGGCAGATAGCTGCCTAATCTTAAAACTAAACCACCGCCTGCGTCAGTAAAAACATTGCCAAGGTTCAGGCCGAGGCGGGCAATCAGTCCTAGGCGTATAGTGTTCAGTTCAATAGTCGGGGAAAACAGGCTGCGCCGGTATTTCAATAAAAGCGCAGGTTCATTTTTTAACTGGTTGTTCCATCCCAATGGTTTCGGGTCATTTATGATGGAATGATTAAATGTCTGAATCTGTTCGCCCAGTGCAGCCGGCCCAACCAGTCCAATATTAACTCCCATAGCCGTCTCATTATTTTGAGTATTGGCGACGGTGGTATATTCGCTGTATAGCCATCCTGCAAATGGCCTGTCGTTTACCTGCAAAGCATTGGTAATATAATTTTCAGGCGTGTAGATATTTTGGCCTATTGCTAATTCATTTCTATACGTCGTTGCTAAATCACTGTTTACCAAGTACCTTGGCATCTTTGGTAGTAACTTATTATTGGAAACGTTGAAGCCCAGCCTGAGGCCATTTGTATAATGCCTGTCCTGTGCTTTTGGGGCATATATGTCATTTTCTGATGTTAATGAGACATACTGTTTTGCGTCTGTTCCATGACATATCGATGACCAGGCAATCAATAATACAACTATTATACAAGTCAAACAGTAACGGAAATTGCTAAACAAATTCTCGGTCATAATGATTCTTATGTAATGTTCTTGTAATAATTGGGCAGTATAATAAATATACGCTCGAACTGAGAAATTTATATTAATCAAAGTAAAAGTAGAGTCATGTCTGTTTAAATAATTTTTGCAATTGAAAGCAAGCTTCAATTGGATATTATCGGTAGTTCCAGGTATATATATCTACCATATTAAATAAATCATAAGGCGTCTGGACGGCATCAGTACCCTTATGGCGATAAGGTCTAAGAAGCGTTACAACCTCTATTATGCTGTGTGAATTAGTCCGATCCTGAAAAGTATCATGGACTATGCCTGTAATAGGTGTAAATATGCCACCTGATATGTAGAAGACGAGAACGTCCGACATTACACCATTGAAGAGAAGGTAAAGGAATGGAGCGAATCATTACTCCCACTATTGGCGGGGTTTCATTGATATATATCAAAGATGACCGGCCAAAATGACTGAAGTAATTATTCAGGCCGTAATATAATGAGAATATGGATACCGTAAACCTTAATAATGCCGACCTTTTCATAAACCGGGAACTCAGTCTGCTGGAGTTTAACAGGCGTGTTGTTGCCCAGGCCCTGGATGAGACAACACCGCTGCTTGAGCGGTTGAAATTCCTGTGTATCTCCAGTACCAACCTGGATCAATTTTTTGAGATCCGGGTCGCCGGGATCAAGCAACAGGTCAAATATGGTTCCGGGCAAAAAGGCGCTGATAATCTCTCCCCTCCCGAGGTCATGGAAAAAATCAGCGAGACTGCCCATGAGCTGGTGGAAGAACAATACCGGGTGTTAAATGAAGTCATCACCCCGGAGTTGGCAAAGGAAAAGATTAGGGTATTAAGACGCGCATCCTGGCGGCCCTCAGTCTCAAGATGGGTGAAGCGATATTTTAATAACAACGTGCTACCTGTGCTTAGCCCGATTGGTCTTGATCCCGCCCACCCCTTTCCCAGGGTATTAAATAAAAATCTCTATTTTATCGTCTCTTTGGATGGGAAGGATGCCTTCGGTCGGGAATCCGACCTGGCCATCGTCCAGGCGCCGCGTTCGTTGCCGCGGGTAGTTAAAGTCCCAACCGAGCATACATCGGGTGATAATGATTTTATTTTGTTGTCATCCATCATTCATGCCCATGTCAGTGATCTGTTCCCGGGTATGAAGGCCACCGGTTGTTACCAGTTCAAGGTCACCCGGGACAGTGACCTGTTTGTGGACAATGAGGAAGTGGAGGACTTACTGAGGGCGCTTGAAGGGGAATTACCATCAAGATGGTTCAGCGATGCGGTACGGCTGGAAGTGGCTGATAACTGTCCAGAGGAATTGAGTCAATTTCTACTTAGAAAATTTCAACTGGATGAGGCAGACCTCTACCAGGTCAATGGCCCGGTAAACCTGAGCAGACTGATGGCCATCGTTGAGCTGGCCAACCGGCCAGATCTTATTTACCCCGGTTTTACCCCGGATATACCCCCCAGGGTGTTAAAGAGTAATAACATTTTTGATAGTCTGAAGAACGGCGATATCCTGCTTCATCACCCGTTCCAGTCCTTTGCCCCTGTAGTAGATTTTGTCAGGCAGGCAGCCCACGATCCCAATGTGCTGTCCATCAAACAAACCCTGTACCGTACCGGTAATGATTCTGTGATTGTGGAGTCACTGAAGGATGCGGCAAGGATAGGCAAGGAGGTCACTGTAGTCATTGAGCTTCGCGCACGGTTTGACGAAGAGGCCAATATTGAACTGGCCACTGATTTACAGGAGGCCGGGGCACAGGTGGTTTACGG
Organism: Candidatus Eutrophobius brisbanensis; assembly: GCA_038131795.1. Taxonomy (GTDB): domain Bacteria; phylum Pseudomonadota; class Gammaproteobacteria; order Eutrophobiales; family Eutrophobiaceae; genus Eutrophobius; species Eutrophobius brisbanensis. The sequence continues at coordinate 2,177,510 of JAYPQE010000003.1, forward strand.
CATCGTCGGTTATAAAACCCATTGCAAGATGTGTATGGTGGTGAGAAGGGAGGGCCGCGGCTTGCGACGTTATGTGCATCTGGGGACCGGTAACTATCACTCCAGGACGGCCAGGATGTATACAGACTATGGCTTATTGACCTGTGATAAGGAAGTCGGTCTGGACGTAAATAAACTCTTCCTGCAACTCACCGGTCTCGGTAAGGCAGGTAAACTGAAAAAACTACTGCAGTCCCCGTTCACGTTGTTTAAAAGTATGCTGGAGCATATCGAAGTTGAGGCTGAAAATGCACGAAACGGAAAGGAAGCCCGGATCATCTTAAAAATGAATGCCCTGGTGGATCCGGATCTGATCAAGGCCTTATATCAGGCCTCTCAGGCGGGCGTGAAGATCGATCTCATTATCCGTGGTATATGTTGCCTGAGACCCGGCATTAAGGGTGTCTCAGAGAATATCCATGTCCGTTCTATCGTCGGCAGGTTCCTTGAGCATACCCGGGTGTTTTATTTTTACCATGGCGGAGAGGAGTTGATTTATTGCTCCAGTGCCGACTGGATGCCAAGAAACATGCACATCAGGGTGGAGACAGCATTTCCAATTGAAGAGAAACGTCCCCGTGAACAGATTTTTAGCTTTGGGTTACAAAATTATCTAACTGACAATACCCGCGCCTGGATCATGCATAGTGACGGGACATACAGGCAGGTTAAACCCTCGGGGACAAAGCAGCGATCCGCACAGGATATCGCCCTTGCCCATTTTTGTGACAGCTAACAAGACGACCGCCAGGAATACATACTCCTAATTGGAATCGTAGGTTAAGTTGTAACCTATTGCCTTGATATAGCCTGCTTCAAGGTCAAGATCCGTCCTGGTGAGTGGGTTGTTTTCCAGCCATTGCTCTGGAAATACCAGGTGTAATTTTTTGTCTTTCGTTGTGATATCTATTTGCGGCAAGGAGACATACAGGCGGCTGCGGTTTAATAATACCGCCAGCCGAAACAGGATGCATAAATGAAGTATATTGTCTTTTTCGTCGAGATTAATGTTGTCCAGTTCCAGTAAAGGGTATTTTCTGCGGTGGGCACGCACCAGCAAGGCCAGTTTCTCCTGTTCTTCCCTGGAAAACCCGGCCAGGTCAGAGTTGGCAATCAGGTAGGCGCCATGGCGATGATATTGCGCATGGGCCACGGCAAGACCGATTTCATGGATGATGGCGGCCCACTCAACAAATTTCAGGCCGGTTTTCATATCAAGGTTCCAGTCTTTACCCAGCTGAATAAACAGTTTGCTTGCAGTGGCCTTTACCCTGTCTGCCTGCTCTGTATCAACATTGTACCGGCTGGCCAGGGAATTGACGGTATTGTTTCTGATGTCCTCATCATGCAGGCGTCCAATCAGATCGTACAACAGGCCTTCTCGCAAGGCGCCGTCTGAGACGCTGAGTTGTTCAATTTTGAAGGCCTCGAAAATCCCGCACAGTACTGCCAGTCCACCAACGAATATGGGTTTGCGTTTTGATGACAGGCCATTGAATGAGACAGACTCTATTTTCCCGGCCTGGATAATTTCTTCCCTGAGCTTATCTAAAGATTGTTGAGTAATGCCTGAATTGCTCCAGCCTGCATTTGTTACAATATCATTGATTGTATGGACTGTGCCCGATGCGCCTATCATGTTTTGCCAGCCTAGTCTTTTGTATTGTGCCTCTATGGCTTCAATCTCCTGCCTGACGGCGAGTACGGCCTTGTTCATTGACTTTACCGAGATCTCTCCTGATTCAAAAAACCGCCCGGTCATGTTCACACAACCTATATACAGACTTTCTCTGGCCAGCACGTCGAATCCCTTGCCAATGATGATTTCGGTGCTGCCGCCACCAATATCGATGACCATGCGTTTGTCTGTTTCATCATAAATGGTATGGGCTACTCCCAGATAAATTAGCCTGGCCTCCTCACGACCGGCAATGATTTCTATAGGATGTCCCAAGGCCTGACGCGCGGCCTTGATAAACTTCTTGCCATTATTGGCCTGCCGTAATGTATTGGTGCCAACAGCCCTGACATTGACCTGGGGAATTTCTCTGATCCGTTGGCCAAACTCATTTAGACAGTCCAGAGCGCTTTGTATAGATTTTTCACTGAGATTGTCATTCTCATCAAGACCTGATGCCAGCCGGACCATCTTTCGTATGCGGTCGATAATGCGGATTCGGCCGTCAGAGTATTCTGCAACAATCATGTGAAAGCTGTTGGAGCCGAGATCTACTGCAGCATAGGTTTCTAGCGGGTCATTTGCCATTTGGACTGATATACTAAATTTATATAGTTTCAGGTCAATGGTATGACATCAGAGCAAAATCACCAATTGTTAATTATGCGTCACGCCAAATCCGATTGGGGTGCAGAATACGCTCAGGACTTTGACCGGCCGTTAAACCCACGTGGAATCAAAAGTGCCAAAGCAATGGCAAAATGGTTAAGGAACAAAGGGTTGACGCCTGATCTGATCGTCTCGTCACCTGCAAGGCGGGCCGAGCAAACGGCTACCCTGGTATTAAAAGGGATGAATCTTGACCCCGCTATGATTACCCGGGATGAACGCATCTATGAAGCCAGGCCTGGCGATCTCCTGAAGGTGATTGATACCTACCGTGAAGGCGTGTTACGGATGTTATTAGTGGGTCATAATCCGGGACTGGACAGCCTGGTACAATATCTATCTAAACATCAACCTCAGACCGCCTTATCCGGAAAAACTCATGACCACAGCCGCGATTGCCGTACTGGACTACGGTGCGGATACGATCTCTACACAAGACGGATCCGGGACATTGGTTGAGTTGATGAGGCCTAAAGAATTATCCTGATTATTTCTCGGCGACGATGTATGCAATCCAGCTGTCATCGGCCTCGCCCTGCTCGGTTCGGGTGAACACCCCGTTGCCATCGCCGTCCTTGTCTGTACCCTCCCAGTAGATATGAGGTGAAAACCCAGCCTCTGACAGGATTTCTTTTAACTCAGGTAAGGTCCATACTCGCCAGTCGTAACTGAAGGCGCGTTTTATCTTTGAGCCATCATTAAACTTGAAATGGATATGGTATATTCCTTCTCCTGTTATAGGGTTATATTTATGCTGGTCCCATACATAGGTATAGTCATCGTATTCGGTGTCTTCTTTCATCTCCTGTATGGCTTCAGGCCCACCGAAGGCGTCGAGGAAAAATATTCCATCATCTGCCAGGTACTCATAAACATGACGGAAATAGTTGAGCATGGTTTTGCGTTCCTTGAAAATCCAGTAACTGAAATTCATCGCGAGAACCACGTCCACTCCCGGCGTTGTTTCTATAGTGACATCACCATTGATGACATTTAACCTGTCACGCTGAGAAGATCTTAATCTGGACAACTTGTGACTGATTCCCCAATCCAGAACGCCCTGGTCGATATCGACACAGTATGCGGTATTGGTCTTTCTTCGCCGTACCCATTCACAGCTGGTATTCATGGTGCCGCAGAAGTCCTCACGAAGAATTTTTGCTGACTTGCCACGTATTTCCCGGTATGTCTGGTCGACAAAATCTATCTCAGCCTCCACGCACTGGACGGAATCTTCGTAGAGCTCATGAACGTCTACCTGTTCAGCCCGTGGTGTCTTGCCGGAAGATGGTTTTTTTTGTTTTGCCATTTGTTGTTATAGTTTCCTGCTTTGAGCGGCGAGCGATATTATACAGATATAATCCGATTGATGTGTTTCACAGGGAGGAAATATGAGTTGGTGGGGTAAAGTCATTGGCGGGACATTGGGATTCATGATGGGCGGTCCGATTGGTGCATTGCTGGGTGCGGCGTTCGGTCATAATTTTGACCGTGGCCTGGACGGTTTTTCCGGGCAACAGGGAGACTATCAGAATATACAATTCAGGATACAAACAGCCTTCTTTACCGCCAGTTTTTCCGTTATGGGGCATGTGTGTAAGGCAGATGGTAAGGTCACCCGCGATGAAATATCCGTTGCCAATCAGGTCATGGGGCACATGGAACTGAACCCTGACCAGAAAAAGGCCGCCAGGGCATTATTTAATGAAGGAAAAAAAACCGGATTCCCGTTGGATGAGGTCCTTGTGCAATTGCGTTCTGAGATAGGTCATAGACTGACGCTCAGGCGTATGTTCATGGAGATACAATGTCTTGCTGCCCTTGCGGATGGAAAAGTACATCCCCAGGAAAAGAAATTGTTATTACATGTCTGTGATGTGATCGGCTTTAGTCGATTTGAGCTGGACACATTGCTGGACGCAGCGAGGTCCAGTTTTCAGCAGCCCCACACCTTTACACCTGCCGATGCATACAAGGTCCTCGGGGTCGCTCGCCATGCCAGTGATGCAGAGGTCAAAAAAGCGTACCGGCGGCTGATGAGTCAACACCACCCGGACAAACTGGTTTCAAAGGGGCTGCCAGAGGAGATGGTCAAACTGGCGACGGAAAAGACCCATGAAATTCGAAAGGCCTATGAGACAATTAAACAAGACAGGGGATTTTAGTGGCGATTTTCATCGCGTATTTTTTGATTCTCTTCGTCCCAGAATTCACCTTCGATTATTACGGTTTTACTGCGATCCTGTTGGTGGTGAATGATTAATCTGGACAATATCCACCCAGCAACTTCCAGTCTCAGCCCCGGGACCAGGCAGAGAAAGCCAATAATATCGGTAATAAAGCCCGGTGTGAGCAGCAAAACCCCTGAAATCATCAGGATAAAACCGCCCACCAGCTCTGTGGCAGGCATTTCTCCATTTTTGACCTGCTCTGAGACCCGGTTGATGGTTTCTATACCCTGTAATTTAAGTAAAAATGCGCCTAACGCAGCCGTAAACAGGCAAAGGCCTATGGTAGTCAGTGCGCCCAGCCCGGATCCCACCTGGATGAGCACATATAGCTCTATCAGGGGGACAAACAGGAAGCCTAAGAAAAATATTTTGAACATTGATTATTTATACTGTTACTAAAGAATGTTGGCTAAATGATTAATGTATTGGCAAAATAGCATATTTCAACGGTAAATATTGGTAAAAGAGCAAGGATATGGCAGATAAGGCGAAACACCTCCTGGTAATCACTACCTGTCCGGGGACGATTACAGCAAAAAAAATCGCAAATGAAGTGGTGTTGGAAAATCTCGGGGCCTGTGTGCAGATTGTACCAGGCGTACAGTCGTTTTTTCGTTGGGTCAACCAGGTCGATACCTCCGATGAATTATTGCTGATTATCAAAACCACATCAGAACGTTATCCTGAACTGCAAAAACGTGTTGTAGCCATACATCCTTATGAGGTCCCCGAGCTGATAGCCATTCCCATTTCTGATGGATTAGACGAATACCTGCAATGGATTGAAACAAACTCCACGCCAAAGTGAATCTCCCGGGCATATGAATTGGCGTAATTCCTTCCTGTGTATCCTGTTGGCGACCCTGTCAATCACCGCAGGCGCCCAGACTGTTAGTGAACGCCTGCAAAGTCTAGGTGGTATGCTTAACCGATCGGCCGAACAGGAATTTCTCCATCCTGACCAGGCGTTTTTATTAACACCAACGGTGAGTTCGGCACACAGTATCCATGTCAATGTGGTGATTGCTGAAGGTTATTACCTTTATCACGACAAATTTAACTTTGAAATAATTGATGCGGCAGACGGGATATATAATGAGGGTGTCATTATTACTGCTGGCAAGATAAAAGAGGACCCTTCATTTGGAGAGGTTGAAGTCAATATCGGTGTTTTTGATATTGATGTGCCCGTGGTCCGTAGATCTGAAAATGAGACTGAAATTACCTTTCAATATGGATACCAAGGCTGTAAAGATGAATCATTGTGCTATCCGCCCATTAAGAAGACCGCATCATTAACATTACCTGAGACCTCAGGATTAACCGCTGCTGCTTCCGTTACCGGTCAAACAATGGGCCAGCGTACCGGTGGTGACGCTCCTGAAGAAATCATATCTGAACAGGACAGTATTACTCAACGTCTTGTCAGTGGTGGAATACTCCTGAATCTGGCGATGTTTTTTGGTGCAGGATTATTACTCTCCATGACCCCCTGTGTGTTTCCCATGATCCCCATTCTGTCGGGGATCATTGCCGGTCAGGAAAAGACCTTGACCCCGGGCAAAGGATTTATTCTGTCACTGGTGTACGTCATTTCCATGGCCCTGACCTATGCTGTGGTGGGCGTGGTGGCGGTATTGGCTGGAATAAATATTCAGGCGGCGGCGCAGGACCCGTGGGTAATCACAGCACTTTGTCTGGTGTTGGTGGCATTGGCTTTATCCATGTTCGGCTTTTATGAGATCCAGATGCCTGTTGCAGTGCAGGACAGGTTGACCCGGTTGAGCAATAGCCAGGAGGGAGGGACATTGTCCGGGGTAGCCATTATGGGCGCGGTATCAGCCGTCATTGTTGGTCCCTGCGTGGCACCGCCACTGGTAGGGGCGCTGACCTATATCTCCCAGACTGGTGATGAAGTCCTGGGCGGTATGGCATTATTTTTCATGGGCATGGGTATGGGTGTGCCTTTGCTGGTGATAGGCAGTTCTGCGGGATCCATATTGCCCCGGGCCGGGTCCTGGATGGAGACAGTCAAACAAATCTTTGGTGTGGCGTTGATAGGGCTGGCCATCTGGTTCCTTGCCAGGATTGTGTCACCGGCCGTTGAACTATATCTGTGGGGTGGACTGCTGGTCATTACCGCCATCTATATGGGGGCCCTGGATTCATTAGGTAGTCAGGACAGATGGCGCCGTCTATGGAAAGGCGCAGGGTTAATAATGTTACTGTATGGCGCATTGTTGATCGTCGGCGCCTCTTCCGGAGGTAACAGTATTTACCGGCCTCTGGAGGGGATAGTCAATAGTGGGACAACTGAGCACCGGGGTCTGACCTTCACCAGTATCAAAACCATTGCCGATCTCAATGACCAGATACAACTGGCGAATACTCAGGGTAGACCAGTGATGCTGGATTTTTATGCTGACTGGTGCATTGAATGTATTCGAATGGGGGAGAATACATTTCCAAAGCCACAGGTAATGCAGGCCCTGACAGGGTTTGTATTGTTACAGGCGGATGTCACGGCAAATGATGATGAAGACAAGGCATTACTGAAACATTTCAATATATACGGCCCGCCTGCCATCATGTTTTTTGGTAGCGATGGTGAGGAGCGTAAGGCATACCGGCTATATGGTTATTTTGAGGCAGATGAATTTTCAGACCATGTAGTGCGGGCAACACAAACCCCATTATGACATTGCCACGGCCTCGAGTTTTTATTGCTTGCGGCGTGGTCCTTGCGGTTATGGGTCTTAGCATGATGATCCTGTCCCACGGGGATCTCACCCCGGCAGATGGCGCCGCTATAGAAAATACACATACCGAACCAGATGTTCTTTTTCAGCCCGTGGAAGGAATGGTTAGGCCAGATTTTTCCATCGCGGATTTAGATGGCAGAATGCGTTCAATATCTGAGTGGGACGGCAAGGTCGTGCTGATCAATTTCTGGGCCACCTGGTGTCTACCCTGTTTGACGGAAATCCCGGAATTACTTGAATTGCAAAACAACTATGGCGAACAGGGCCTGCAGGTCATTGGCATTGCGTTGCAAAAACCAGAAGAGGTATCCAGTTTCGTAGCAGAACATAATATGACCTATCCGGTCATGGCGGGGGAGGCCGAGGTCATTGTCATTGCCGAAAGTTATGGTAACCGCATCGGGGCATTGCCTTACACCGCCATTATTAACCGCGATGGTACGGTAGCATTCACCAGGGCTGGCCCTATTAGTCGAGAAGAAGTACAAGACCTGATTGAAGATCTTTTGATGTAAGCCAGCTGAATCCCTGCTGGAAAAAAAGCTCGAAATTTCGTCTAAATTCCGTTAAGGTGCAGATATTAGCTTCGATTATCAATTTAATAAAATCTTCTAATAATAATAATATTTAACCGATTTTGAGGGAAAAATGGCTTCAATTCTGGTCATAAATGGTCCAAACCTGAATTTACTGGGCACCCGGGAACCTGAGGTATATGGTCACACCACGCTGGATGATATTCATCAGATGCTGGGCGTGGAGGCTGAAAGGCTTGGTCATGAACTACAGCATTATCAGAGCAATGCCGAGCATGAGATCATAGATCGGGTTCACCAGGCCCGTGATCAAGGTGTCAGTTATATCATTATCAACCCCGGTGCCTTTACCCATACCAGCATTGCCCTGCGTGATGCCCTGTTGGGGGTGGATATTCCCTTTATTGAGGTGCATCTCTCCAACGTATTTGCCAGAGAGTCTTTCAGGCAGCATTCCTATTTGTCTGATAAGGCCATAGGGGTGATCAGTGGACTTGGGGCGCAGGGATATATATATGCACTCAATGCAATCGGTGAAAAAATAAAACAGGGGTCATAGCATGGATATCCGTAAGGTAAAAAAACTCATCGAAATGCTGGAAGAATCCAAGGTTTCAGAAATTGAAATTCATGAGGGTGAAGAATCTGTACGTATCAGCAGGCATAGTCATTACACAGAGCAACCGCAGACCGTGGTCCATGTTCCCTCTGCAGATGTCAGGCATGAAACAGTTGCGGCACCCTCTGGAGAGGCCGGCCAGACTGTTCCGGCAGAAACACAGCCTGAAGATGATGGGCGTTACATTACGGCGCCCATGGTAGGTATTTTTTACAGTTCACCGGCACCGGACAAACCGCCCTTTGCTGAACATGGCAGTCAGGTAAAGGTGGGGGACGTGGTCTGCATTATTGAGGCAATGAAAATAATGAATCAGATCGAGTCTGATGCAAATGGCATTATCAGTCGTGTCCTGGTGGAAAATGGTGAGCCGGTGGAATATGGTCAACCGCTGTTCCAGATTCGTGAAGCCTGAATCTCCATATCTCGTAGCCATATAAATACAGGTCATTTCCTAAATGCTTGAAAAAGTTGTCATAGCAAATCGCGGAGAAATCGCCCTCAGAGTATTACGGGCCTGCCAAGAGCTGGGTATCAAGACGGTTGCAATCTTTTCCGAAGTAGATAGAAATCAAAAACATGTTTTACTGGCCGATGAAGCAGTTTGTATCGGACCTGCCTCCTCTGTTGAAAGTTATATGAATATCCCTGCTGTGATCAGTGCTGCTGAGGTCACAGATGCAGTGGGTATACATCCCGGCTATGGTTTTCTGTCTGAAAACCCGGATTTTGCAGAGCGGGTAGAGCAGAGCGGGTTTACCTTTATTGGTCCCCGATCTGAGACCATACGGTTAATGGGGAGCAAGATCTCAGCGCGTTCGGCCATGCAGGAAAGTGGTGTTCCATGCGTGCCCGGCTCTGATGGTCCGTTGACGGACGATATGACTGAAGTGTCAAAAATTGCCAAGGACATTGGCTACCCAATCATCATCAAGGCCTCAGGAGGTGGCGGTGGCAGAGGAATGCGTGTGGTCCATAGTGAAGCGGCCTTGCGCAATGCTGTGTCCCTGACCCGGTCAGAATCTCTGGCGGCATTTAATGATGATACGATTTATATGGAAAAGTATCTGGAGAATCCCAGACATGTTGAAATTCAGGTGCTGGCTGATACCCATGGCAATATCATACACCTGGGAGAACGGGACTGCTCTATGCAAAGACGAAACCAGAAAATTCTGGAAGAAGCGCCTGCCCCACTCATTAAAGACCGCCTGAAAAGAAAGGTAGGTGAACTCTGTGCTGATGCCTGTAAAAAAATTGGTTATGTCAATGCAGGTACATTTGAGTTTCTCTATGAGAATGGAGAATTTTACTTTATTGAAATGAATACCCGGATTCAGGTTGAACATCCAATAACAGAATGTATTACCGGTGTGGATATTGTTAAGGAACAGTTACGTATAGCAGCGGGTGAAAAGCTGTCCTATCGTCAATCTGATATTCATCTCAATGGTCACGCCATTGAATGCAGAATTAATGCTGAAGACCCGGAGAACTTTATGCCGTCACCAGGCACAATCGCCCATTATCATCCACCGGGTGGTCCGGGCATCAGGGTCGATACCCATGTCTATCAGGGGTATACAATCCCTCCCCATTATGACTCCCTGATAGGAAAGTTGATTGCCCATGGTGAGACCCGTGAGTTGGCCATTCAACGCATGTCTATGGCATTATCCGAGATCGTTATTGATGGCATAAAAACGAATATCCCTTTACATAGAAAACTCATGAATGATGCTGCATTTGTAAATGGCGGAACCAATATTCATTATCTCGAAAAGAAAATGGGTATAAAGTAATCTACCCTGGTTGTGTCACTGACAACTGACAGTTCATGGATACGACAAACCATACCGGGTTGATGCGATGACATGGTTAAGGCTGGGCATCACCTGTCCCCAGGAAAGCCTGGATGATCTCAGGGGGCTACTGGAAAATTTCTCGGCAGCATCCATAAGTTATTCCCCGGCATCATCAGAAGCTGTGTTTGATGACCCGTTAATGCAGCAGACATACTGGAAAACCACCACCGTGACGGCATTACTGGACCCCGGTGTAGACCTGGATATTCTCATGGCCTGCGTTCGAAACAGGATAGGTACAGACAATATTATTGAACATAAGGTCGACTTATTAAAAGACACGGACTGGGAAGGTGCTTTTAAGGCCGGTTTCGGGCCTGTGACAATTAAAGACACCTTGTGTATTTGTCCAAGCTGGTCAGAGCCCCCTCAGGGGATATCCTGTCACATCCAGCTTGATCCAGGATTGGCCTTTGGTACGGGTACTCATGAAACCACGGCTTTGTGCCTGGAATGGCTGGTAGAATACCCGCCCAGGGACAAGCGCGTCATTGATTATGGCTGTGGTTCCGGAATTTTGGGTATCGCGGCAGCAAAACTGGGTGCGGAATCGGTGGTAGGGGTTGATATCGATCCTCAGGCAGTGAGTGCGAGCAATACCAATGCCGAAATAAACCATGTGGTTGACAGGTTTCATGTCCTAACACAGGGCAGCCCCCATAAACAATCTGCAGATATCCTGGTTGCCAATATTCTGCTTGAGCCCTTGCTATTGCTCGCCAGTCAGTTTCATTCCTTCCTTGACCGTGATGGCAGGATTCTTCTATCTGGCCTGTTAGCCACCCAGGTGGAGGATTGCCTTGGCTGCTACTCAAAATGGTTTGATATGTCAGAGCCGGTATTTAAGAATGAATGGGCTATGTTAACAGGTACCAAAAAAGCTGATTTGCTATAATCTATTGCTTCATGATTACAGATTGCCCATCCTGTGCCCGCCAGTTTCGTATCTATGCCTGACAATTTTCAGCTGCAGAAGGAACCGTGCAGTGTGGTTTTTGCGGAGAACAGTTCAATGCCCTGACAAGGCTTCATGATGAACCCCTGCCTGTTAAGCAGACATTAGATCTCACTCCGCCAGTAGAAGACGATCTGGACGAGCCGCAATTTAACATACCCGTCGCAGAACCATCTGCCCATGAGCCAAAATATGCTGATGATTCAGTTGAAGCAGTAGAGGACGGGGAGGATGCTGATGCAGGAGGCCGGTTTACTGATGATGCAGAGCAAGACCTTGTACATCAACAGGACCCCCATGTGGATGATGAATCTCAGATCCGGGAAATATTAGGTCCACCAGAGATACCACGCTCCAGATGGAGCCTTCTATTCTGGTTTAGTGCAGTCATTTTTTTATTCATTCTGGCCACTGCCCAACTGGCCTGGTTTAACAGGGATCTGGTGCTTTCCAAATATCCACAGTACATGCCATATGTGCGAAAACTATGTGAGAAATATGAGTGCGAAGTGGTCAGGGCCAGGGACATTCAATCCATTGTCATATTAAACCGGGACGTTAGAGACCACCCCAGGTACGCGGATACCTTGCTGGTGAATGCAACCATGGAAAATCAGTCAGATATTATTCAACCTTTTCCAGACCTCAGATTGACCTTATACAACACTGAGGGGCAGATCACAGGATACCCGACATTTAAGCCTGTGGAATATCTCGACCAAAGTATAAATATTGAAGCCGGCATGCCCGCCAGGATGCCTGTGCATATCATTCTGGAGCAGACCGGCAGTACCAGTGCAGCGGTGAGTTTTGAATTTAACTTTATTTAGTCCATTAACGGTTTAACAGTATTTTTACAAAAATCAACCAACCAGTTCGTGATTAATATTGCAGAATTGAATTCGATAGGACGAGGCATATTGATACCAGCAGGCTAAATTAAATAATACGCAAATAAGAATTTGCAATTCAATGAATAGCTTAACGTAGATACCTGTATTTAGATTTAAAACAGGACTGTAACTTAAACTTAATTTATGTTTTCAAATAAAGATTTTTTCATGTAGTGCTTTTCAATAATCATAACCTTCGATATCATAAACACTCTTCATTAAACCGCCCCGATTTAAAATAAAAAAAGCGGTACAAGGATGATCATCAGACCCGAATCAAATGAAAAAGTTATTATGCTTGCGCCTATGGCCGGCATTACAGACAAACCATTCAGGCGTTTGTGTAGACGCATGGGTGCGCATGCGTGTGTATCAGAGATGATCTCATCAGATGTTAAATTATATAAATCAAATAAATCCAGATTCAGGCGAGACCTGGTTGATGAAGAGCCGCCGGCGATTGTCCAGATAGCAGGTGCTGAGCCAGCCATGATGGCCGAAGCCGCATTGCTGAATATAGATAATGGCGCAGACATCATTGATATCAACATGGGTTGTCCAGCAAAAAAAGTCTGTAACGTGATGGCCGGTTCTTCATTGCTGAGAGACCCTTCTCTGGTGGAAAAAATCCTCAGTTCAGTTGTCAAAGTGGCCAGTGTCCCCGTGACCCTTAAAATTCGTACCGGATGGGATGAATCCTCAAAAAACGCGGTAGAAATAGCAAAAATTGCAGAAGATAGTGGAATCTCAAGGCTGACTGTTCATGGTCGTACCCGTGCCTGTGGGTTCACAGGACCGGTTGAACACCATACTGTTGCCAAGGTGAAGGCCAATGTGGATATACAGGTTATCGCCAATGGCGACATACGATCCGTTGACGATGTGCAATCTGTACTGAGTCAATCCGGTGCAGATGGTGTCATGATTGGCAGGGCCAGTATGGGCAATCCGTGGTTGTTCAGACAAATAAGACACTATCTGGAAACCGGAGAAAAATTGGCAACACCGGAGCTGCATGAAATAGCAGACGTAGTGGAGTCGCATATACAGGAAATACACGAACATTACGGCGACTACCTGGGGGCTCGTATTGCCCGCAAGCATATCTATCAATACTGCAACAGGTTTCCTGAATTTGAAAAATTTCGCAAAAGGATTTGTCGTGTAGCTGATACTGCTTTGCAAATCAGAATGGTCGGGGATTTTATTCATTCCCAGTCAGCAATGGGGTTGGCCGCATGACGCCAACAAGGAAAAAGAAAAAAACAAATGCCCATAAACCTGGAACCAACGGTTCAGGTTGTCTAAGTGAAAATGTCAGGACCGCCATGGACAGGTACTTTCAAGACCTCGATGGGCAGGATCCGGCAGATCTGTACCAATTGATAATCACCCAGATTGAAGTACCATTGTTTGAATCTGTTTTAAATTATACCGAGGGAAATGTCTCCAGGGCCGCTGATATGCTTGGCTTGAACAGAGGGACGTTGAGAAACAGATTGAGCAAGTACAAAATTGAATAAACCTCTATAGTAAACCCAGGAACTCACAATTCTGTAAAGGAAGCCATACCTATGTCAGTTGTAAAATGCGCGCTGGTCAGCGTCTCAGATAAATCCGGAATAATTGAATTTTGCAACCAGTTACAGGCGTTGGGGATCAGTATCCTGTCTACTGGCGGTACTGCCAAATTACTTGAAGGAAACGGCATAGAGGTAACCGATGTCTCCGAATATACGGGTTTTCCGGAAATCATGGATGGCCGGGTCAAGACCCTGCATCCCAAAGTACATGGTGGGTTGTTGGGAAGGCGTGGAATCGATGATGCTGTCATGGCTAAACATGATATAGAGCCAATCGATCTGGTCGTGGTTAATCTCTATCCATTTGAAGCCACTGTCAGCAGGCCGGAATGCACTCTGGAAGAGGCAATTGAAAATATAGATATTGGTGGTCCTACCATGTTGCGCTCGGCCGCTAAAAACCACGCCTATGTTGGCGTGGTTGTCGATGCGGATGACTATGATGGAATCATCAATGAACTGAAAGAGAATGACAGCCAGCTATCTGATGACACCCGCTTCAGACTGGCCCAGAAAGTATTTTCCCATACCGCAAATTATGATGCGTCTGTATCAAACTATCTGGGCGCGATGGAAACGCCAGGGAAATACGTAGACTACCCCATGACCTATACCATGCAGTTCAGGAAAAAACAGGACCTGAGATACGGCGAAAACCCACACCAGAGTGCCGCCTTTTATGTAGAGCACACTTCGACTCCCGGGACCCTGGCAAATGCCAGGCAGTTACAGGGTAAGGAACTGTCTTATAATAATATTGCTGATACGGATGCGGCCCTGGAATGTGTATTGGGGTTTGCCCAGCCGGCGTGTGTCATTGTGAAACATGCCAACCCCTGTGGCGTAGCGGTGGGCGATAGTATACTGGAAGCCTATGAAGGGGCGTACAAAACCGATCCGGTTTCGGCATTTGGCGGCATTATTGCCTTCAATAGAAATCTGGATGCAAAAACCGCAAAGGCGATTATTGATAGACAGTTTGTCGAAGTGATTGTTGCTCCCGAAGTCGATCAGCAAGCCCTTGAGGTTACCGGGGCCAAGACCAATATACGGGTGCTTTCCATTGGTCGCCGGGAAAATGTCATTCAACAGTTAGACCTCAAGCGGGTAAGTGGCGGACTCTTGGTGCAGGACAGTGATACCGGCCGGATAGATTCTCAGGACTTAAAGACTGTCACCAGGCGGGGGCCGTCTGAACAGGAGTTGAAAGATCTGTTGTTTGCCTGGCACGTTGTAAAATATGTCAAATCCAATGCCATTGTGTACACCAGGGGCCAGCAAACCATTGGTATTGGTGCCGGACAGATGAGCAGGGTTTACAGTGCAAGGATCGCCGTTATCAAGGCCGAAGACGAGAACCTGGAGGTTGCCGGTTCGGTCATGGCCTCAGATGCCTTCTTCCCCTTTAGAGATGGTATAGATTCTGCCGCCAGGGCCGGGATAACGGCAGTCATTCAACCTGGCGGGTCCATGCGTGATGAAGAAGTCATCGCTGCTGCTGATGAACACGATATGGCCATGGTCTTCACCGGCATGCGCCACTTCCGCCACTAGGAAGTTAATGATGAATTCCTGGCCAGTTTATTTCACCACACCCCTAACCCCTCAGCCTTTATTATCATGAATGTCCTCATCGTTGGCGGCGGCGGACGGGAACATGCATTGGCCTGGAAGTGTGCACAGTCTGAAAGGGTTGAGACGGTGTATGTAGCCCCGGGTAATGCCGGGACTGCCCGGGAACCCGGCCTGGAAAACATTAACATCCCGGCAGAGGATATAGAGGGGTTGATTAAGTTTGCCAATGATCACAATGTGGGGCTCACAATTATAGGCCCTGAAGGTCCATTAGTTGCGGGTATTGTGGATGCATTTACGGCAGCGGGATTAAGGTGTTTTGGGCCGTCCCGGGCCGCCGCTGCACTGGAGGGGTCAAAGGCATTTACCAAAGACTTTCTTGCAAGGCACAAAATCCCAACTGCTGACTACCAGGTATTTACAGAGGTTGAGGAGGCTGAGGCCTATATTGAAGATCACGCTATGCCGGTCGTGATCAAGGCTGACGGTCTGGCCGCCGGGAAAGGCGTCATTATTGCCCAGAGTAAGGGTGAGGCGAAGGCAACCATTCAGGACATGTTGGCAGGTAATCGTTTTGGTGAAGCCGGGCACAGGGTGGTCATTGAAGATTTTCTGGAGGGCGAAGAGGCAAGTTTTATTGTCATGGCCGATGGCAAACATATCCTGTCCATGGCCACCTCTCAGGATCATAAGGCCAGGGATGAGGGTGACAGGGGACCAAACACCGGCGGTATGGGGGCATATTCGCCAGCACCGGTAGTGACCCCCGAAATCCATGACAAGATCATCGATAGCGTAATTACTCCAACTATTGCTGGAATGGCGTCAGACGGTATTCCCTACACCGGTTTTCTATATGCCGGCCTGATGATCTCACCTTGGGGTGATATCAAGGTGCTGGAATATAATTGCCGTTTTGGCGATCCGGAAACTCAGCCCATCATGATGCGGCTGGAGTCTGATCTTGTTCGACTTTGTGAATCTGCTCTAGAGTGTAAACTAGAAGAGTGTGAAGTTGCCTGGGACGAGCGCATTGCACTGGGGATTGTCGCTGCCGCCGCAGGCTATCCCGATTCCCCACGTAAAGGGGACAGGATTCATGGTTTAGATGATGAGACTGGGTCTGCAGTCAAGGTCTTTCATGCCGGCACCCGGGAAGAAAACGGAGACATACTGACCTCGGGTGGCCGGGTACTCTGTATTACAGCTTTAGGCGATGACGTCACCTCAGCACAATCAATCGCGTTATCGGCAATCCGCAAAATATCCTGGGAAGGGATGTTTTACCGTCCCGATATCGGATATCGCGCTATCGCTAGGGAGGCGTCCCACAAAAAGAGTTAATAATAAAAAACTTAGGGACTAGAACTTCATGGAAACTATTAATTGTGCACTATCTCACACAAATCAAATTTATAAAAATTCCTGAAAAAATAGCAAAAAAATAGTGGTTAGGAGTTGGCTTTGAGGTCTTTCCATAGCATAATTGCCGAACTTGGGGACGTTGTTAACACGGTTGACCTGATACAGAATTACCACTGGTAAATGGACTAAGAACAAATAATTTAATGATGCAATTCATGAGGAGAAAAAATGGCTAATACAGTTGCTACCAAACAAACTAAATCACAGATTCTCAGTACGCTCGCAGAAGACACCGGGATGTCTAAGAAAGAAGTCACAGCAGTTCTGGATGCATTGGCAGGACTTGCACATGCGCATTTAAAGAAAGGCGGGTCTGGTGAGTTTTCCGTGCCTTCCCTGGGCATTAAATTACGCAGAGTGATCAAACCGGCACGTGAAGCTAGAGAGGGTACCAACCCCTTTACAGGCGAGAAGATTATGATCAAGGCAAAGCCAGCCTCAACAGCAGTGAAGGCTACCGCGCTGAAGGCACTGAAAGACGCAGTTGCTTCTTAATACAGGGCTTTATTAATCATAAAGTAGGCCGGATTTGTAGAAAATCCGGCCTTTTTTTATTCCCAGTCCAGAAAGTTAGCCAATAGTTGTAATCCGCATTTCTGGCTCTTTTCAGGGTGAAATTGCACTGCGAATAGATTATCTCTGGCAACGGCCGAGGTGAAAGGGAAGATATAATCCGTCGTCCCACAGATGTCTGCCTGATTGTCAGGTTTAACGTAGTAACTATGGACAAAATAAAACCGTTCAGCCGCGTCAATTCCATTCCACATGGGATGGGGATTATCATGGCCTACCAGGTTCCACCCCATGTGCGGTATCTTGAATGTCTCATTGTTCCCATTCTTTTGACCAGCAGGGAAGCGCAATACTTTACCGGGGATAATTCCCAGGCCATCGGTCCCGCCATCTTCTTCACTGAAATCAAATAATGCCTGCAATCCCAGGCAAAGTCCCAGATAGGGTTTTTTAAAGACGGACTCACAGATGACAGCATCAAGGCCTTTCGACTTCAGTGAATCCATGCACTGCCTGATTGCGCCCTGGCCGGGAAAGACAATTTTGTCGGCCTTGAAGATCAGGTCAGGGTCATCGGTGAGCACAATCTGGTAGCGTGATGCAGACACGTGTTCCAGCGCCTTTACCACGGACCTGAGATTACTTGCCCCGTAATCAATTACTGCGACTGATTGCATGGTCTAACTGGCTTATAAGGTCCCTTTGGTTGATGGCGTGGCACCGCCTAGCCGCGGATCGGTTTTCACCGCCATTCTCAATGCCCTTCCAAAGGCCTTAAAGATGGTTTCAGCAACGTGATGAGCGTTTCGGCCGCGCAGGCTATCTATGTGCAGGGTTACCAGGGCATGGTTAATAAATCCCTGGAAAAATTCAAATATCAGGTCGATATCAAAATCGCCCACCCTGGCACGTGGGTAGCTGACGTTATATTCGATTCCAGGGCGGCCGGAACAATCCAGCACCACCCGAGACAGGGCTTCATCCAGAGGGACGTATGCATGGCCGTAGCGAAAGATGCCGGACTTGTCGCCTATGGCGCTGGCAAAGGCCTGGCCAAGGGTGATCCCAACGTCTTCCACGGTGTGGTGATCATCGATTTCAAGGTCACCTTTTGCATCGATGTCTATATCCAGCATACCGTGCCTTGCCACCTGGTCCAGCATATGTTCGAGAAACGGAATACCTATGTTTAAATTGGCCTTTCCTTCCCCATCCAGGTTCAGGCTGACCGAAATACTGGTCTCTTTGGTTTCTCTTGTAACACTAGCTTTACGCTCGTCAGACATGATTTAATCCCGTTATTTATATGATTTATAACAATACCACATGAAATAGGGTTAGTATTATCTGCATAACATCTAAAGATTAAAAGAATTGATTCGCATTAATATGGAAAAAATTGAAATAGGGCCTGTAAAAGATTTCCTGTTGGGTCTGCAGGACAGTATTTGTAAAGCAGTTGAAGACGAAGACGGTATCGGTCGTTTTCAGGAAGATCTCTGGGAGCGTCCTGAAGGCGGCGGCGGACGGACCCGGGTGCTTGCTAATGGTGATGTCTTTGAGCAGGCAGGGGTTGCATTTTCCCACGTCCAGGGTGATACCCTCCCGCCTGCGGCAACCCAGAAAAGACCGGAATTAGCGGGGCGACAGTTTCAGGCGCTTGGGGTCTCGCTGGTTATCCATCCGAAGAATCCGTTTGTCCCAACCTCACATATGAACGTCCGGTTATTCGTAGCTGAAAAGCCTGGAGAGGACCCGGTATGGTGGTTTGGAGGGGGCTATGACCTTACCCCCTATTATGGATTTGAAGAGGACGCAGTGTACTGGCATGAAACCGCAAGAAAGGCCTGCCAGGATTTTGGTGATGATGTCTACCCACGGTTTAAAAAATGGTGCGATGAATATTTTTATATACGTCATAGACAGGAACAACGCGGGATCGGAGGTATTTTCTTTGATGATTTAAACGAATGGGAATTTGATCGGACATTCAATTTCCTGCAACAGGTAGGTAACAGTTATATCGAGGCCTATTTGCCTATAGTCAATAAACGTAAATCAACCCAATTTACCGATGACAACAGGGCGTTTCAGTTGTACAGGCGGGGGCGCTATGTTGAGTTTAACCTGGTGTATGACAGGGGTACCATCTTTGGTCTGCAAACCGGCGGCAGGACGGAATCCATACTGATGTCGCTTCCGCCACAGGTGGCATGGCGTTATAACTGGCAACCGGAACCAGGCACAGAAGAAGCGAGGTTGTATGAGGAGTTTCTGAAACCGAGGGAGTGGCTAAAAGATAGTGAGGAGTGAGGAGATAGGAGTGAGGTGTCCAATTTTGTCATTTTAGTAGTAGAATTATACTTGGCATATACTTGGTAGGCCTCTATCTGTGTGTATATAAACGATATCCTGGCATGCCAACTCCTCACACCTATCTCCTCACTATCTTTTTACACTTCCAGCCAGAAGGTTACCGGCCCATCATTAGTCAATGAGACCTTCATATCTGCCCCAAACTGACCGGTTTGAATTTCAGGAAAGACACCGTGCGCATATTCAACCATATGATCAAATAACGTCTCTCCCAGCGCAGGCGTCGCGGCGCTGCTGAAACTGGGCCGGGTGCCCTTGTTGGTATCTGCGGCCAGGGTAAATTGAGGCACCAGTAGCAATCCGCCATGGGTGTCGCGCAGGCTGAGGTTCATCTTGCCTGCGTCGTCTGGAAATATACGGTAGTTGATGATTCGGTCGAGTAACCTTTCGGCGGCAGCGGGGGCGTCATTTTTTTGGACCGCCACAAGTGCAAGGATCCCTTGCTGAATTGTTGCTATAGGTGAATCGTTTATGATGACCTGCGCATGACTGACCCTTTGTATCAGGCTGATCACACGTCAGTGAGGTGAGATAATGCTAAGGTAATCCAGGATGTTAACGGCAAACAGGGCAACAGCTGCCACCAGAACTGCCCACTCCATATTACGTCTGGCAGGAAAGCCAGTGAAGTGCAGGACTAGAACGATGATAGATGCAATATAGACAATATAAAACATCATGTGTTTCCCCGGGATGGTCCTTGTTATTTTGCAAAATGCTAATAATTATTAGCTATAGATGCAAGCTATTAGTCATAATAATTTGCGCTAAGTCACGACAATTAAGCAGATATTGGTCTGGCCAGAGCTACCTTTTTAATGTTTTCACCGTTGTATCATCAGCAATCAGTAAAATATCTGCTGGCCTGTGGGCAAATAGACCGTTTGTGACAGTTCCCGTTATTTCATTGAGTCTGGATTCCAGATCCAGTGGGTTGAGTATTTTCAGGTTATGGACATCCAGGATAATATTGCCGTTATCGGTGGTAAATCCCTGACGTAATTCCGGACTTCCTCCCAGCTTCACAATTTCTCTCGCCACATAGCTTTGGGCCATGGGAATGACCTCAATGGGTAGAGGGAATTCTCCGAGGACATCAACCAGTTTTGAGTCATCCGCAATACAGACAAATTTTCTGCTCACTGCGGCAACAATTTTTTCCCGGGTGAGCGCGCCACCCCCCCCTTTTATCAGGTGCAGGTTTGCAGTGGACTCATCCGCACCATCAACATAGACAGGCAGTTCATTGACCTGGTTCAGGTTGATCACCGGGATGCCGTGTTTTTCAAGTCTCTGTTCAGAGGCAACAGAACTGGATACGGCACCTTCTATCCTGTGTTTTATCTCCGCCAGGTGATCGATGAAGTAATTTACCGTACTGCCCGTACCGACACCAACAATTGAATCATCTTCTATGTATTCGATGGCTGCGCGGGCCGCGGCCTGTTTTTTTTCGTCAGGAGTCATGGGTGGTGCCTTTGTTTGGGTTTACAGTATTTTATCTGAGTGTCAGGGATTCATACAGGTAGAGTTTGTGAGGGGTAAGGAGTTAGGTGTAGGCGCATTAAGATTGCGAAATAGTTATAATTTAATTGACCTGAAGGTTTTTGATAAACACAATTTTATCACTCCTCACTCCTCACTCCTCACTCCTCACTCCTCACTCCTCATAATCCTACTCCAGCGACAGGATGTACTCCCATTCCTTTTTTGTCACCGGCATAATGGACAATCGATTACCCCTTTGCAGGAGTTTGAAATCCTTTAATTTTTTTTGGCCTTTCATTTCACTGAGGGAAATGACGCGCTTTAATTTGCGCTTGTATTTCACATCGACCAGGTACCACCGAGGATTATCTGGATCACTTTTGGGGTCATAGTGCTTATCTTCGGGGTCAAATGCGGTGTGATCCGGCCTGGGTTTGCTGGCTATTTTCATAATACCCACAATGCCTGGCGGCTCACAGTTTGAATGATAGAAAAAGGCCAGGTCGCCTGTTTTCATGTCATCACGGATAAAGTTTCTGGCCTGGTAATTACGAATACCGTCCCATGGTTCTGTCTGGTTGGAATTTTGTTTCAGATCGTCAATGCTGAACTCTTCCGGTTCAGATTTCATTAACCAGTACTTCATATAGCGTCCTTCAAATAAGAGGGTATCAACCATACTGTCGTGCAGACCTTGAACTTGAACCGCAGGTTCAAGTGGGAACAGCAAATGATATATCAGGCTTCCCGGTGAGGGGCATGCACACAATATCACGGTAGGTCCCCGTGGCGATGTAATTAGGCTCAAGTTACATCAGTCTGGTATCGATTAGTACAGAAGATACCCAAGCTTGAATCTGTCTGCCCTGTTAATCAGGGAGAAAAAAACGATTACTGGTGTATTTCCAGCTGTTTACCGTTAGATAGCGCTTCATCAAGCTTGTTTTTAAGCCGCTGAATCGTCTTATCTATAGCAGTAGTATAGTCTGCGTTGGTGCGTTTGTAAGCCAGAAGTTCGTGGGAGATATTCAAGGCTGTCATTACGGCAACTCTCTCAGACCCAATGACCTTGCCACTGTCCTTAACTTCTTTCATTTTCATATTTAAAAAGGTGACGGCGGTGTGTAATTGCTCACGTTCCTCGTCATTACAGGATATCAGGTACTCCTTATCGAGGATATTGACCGCTACGGGTTTGGAGTTACTCATGACCGGGTCTCCATTGCACGCAACCGGGTAATCATTGATTCGATCCTGGTCCTGGCCTGCTCGGTTTTTTCAATCAGTATTGAGCGTTCCTGAATCAGGTTATCCTGTTGAGACCGTAAAGCAGTATTCTCTGATTTCAGATTATCGATGGTGTTAATCAGTTCGTCGACCCTTGCTTCAAGGGCGGCCAGGTCCGTAGAATCGTCATTATTATTCATAGTTAAACAATCTTATACTTATTCAGTGTTGTCAAGACTAGACAATATTATTCAAGCAATATAGGTCTAGCAAGACACGGGGTCAACAACTTTACAGAAATTTCATACAGGGCTTGAACTCATGTACGATAGCCCTGCAAAATACTACCTAAACTACCTGTTGCTATTTTAATGTTGGATTATAGAGAGTTAAATAATTTATTAGAAAACCTGCAATCAGACGCAGACGCGGCCGATTGCCATGGTTTTATATGTGGTCAGATTTGTGTGACTGAATTTCCATTACAGGAAATCTGGAAGGAATATCTGGATGTTGATTCAGAAAATAAGCAATCAACTACTCACAGCTTGCAGGACCTTGAAGTCCTGGTGGCAGACACGATGAAATCCTTTGAATCGCCGGATTTTGATTTTCACCCGGTGCTACCTGATGATAATACACCCATTGATGAACGGATATGTGCACTGGGTGAGTGGTGCCATGGATTTCTTAACGGCTTTGCTATCAGCCAGGAAGCGAATGCCTGTCTTGAGGATGAGGACAGCAGGGAACTGATTGAAAACTTTACCCGTATTTGCCACATCGGGGTGGGTGATGAGACCGATCAAGGTGATGAAAAGGCCCTGTTTGAGCTGGTGGAATATGTCAGATTGGGGGCAATATTCATGTATGACCATTTCAGCACTAATATTCCGGGCCGTAGTCATGGAGTATACCATTAATGAACAAGCGCGAATTTTCCCGGCGGCGCAAAAAACTTATGGATATGATGGGCGATGAGAGTGTGGCCATTATTCCCACATCACCGGTCTATATCAGGAACCGGGACGTTGAATTCCCGCATAGGCCTGACAGTGATTTTTATTATCTATCAGGTTATCCGGAGCCAGAGGCGGTCATGGTGCTCATCCCGGATAGATACCATGGTGAGTTTGTGCTTTTTTGTCGTGAGCGGGACGAAAAGATGGAAACCTGGACCGGCAGACGTGCCGGGCTGGAGGGGGCCTGTGAGTTGTATGGGGTGAATGATGCCTTCCCCATTGAAGATATGGATGACATTTTGCCCGGCATGCTGGAAGACCGTGAACGTATCTATTACACCATGGGGAATGATTCAGCATTTGACCAGCGCGTGCTGGGCTGGGTGAACCAGGTGAGGAAACAGGTGCGTACCGGGATTAATGCCCCGGATGAGTTCATTTCCCTCAACCACCTGTTGCACGAAATGCGTTTGTTTAAATCGCGCCCCGAGATTTCGGCCATGAAAAAGGCGGCAAAGATTTCATGTCGGGCCCACACGCGCGCCATGCGAACATGCCGGCCGGGGTTGATGGAATATCAAATAGAAGCGGAACTACTCCATGAATTTATGTTACAGGGAAGTCGGCTTGCAGCTTATCCGTCTATTGTCGGGTCCGGTGAAAACGGCTGCATACTGCACTACACGGAAAATTCCCGGGAAATGTGTGATGGTGATTTATTGTTAATTGATGCTGGTGCTGAATATGATGGTTACGCAAGCGATATTACCCGTACCTTCCCAGTAAATGGTAAATACAGCAAAGAACAGAAACAAATTTATAATATCGTCCTTGAGGCCAACCAGGAGGCAATAAAAGTGGTCAAGCCTGGTAACCATTGGAATGATCCTCATGATGTCGCAGTTGAAATATTAACGGAAGGAATGTTATCGCTGGGCATACTTAAAGGTACATTAAAATCTTTAATCAAGGACGGGACGTATAAAAAATATTTTATGCACCGGACTGGACATTGGCTGGGTATGGATGTACATGATGTTGGCGATTATAAGCTGGAGGGGGAATGGCGAAAGCTTGAGCCGGGCATGGTCACCACTATTGAGCCGGGTCTCTACTTTCAGCCCCGGCACGGATTGGCAAAAAAATGGTGGAACATTGGCATCAGGATTGAAGACGATGTGCTGGTTACCAGCGATGGCCATGAGATATTTTCCAGCGATGCACCCAAGACGGTTGACGAGATAGAGGCATTGATGGCAACAGCCAGGGTCGCTTGAAAAAAACTTAGACAGGGTACACAGGATTTTTACACGATTAACAAGATGTTTCTAAAGTAAAAAAGAAGTACCTTGTTGAAGCCATGTAGATTACTAAAATAGAACAATAAGAATTTTTATATCCTGTAAATCCTGTTTAATCTTGTCAATCCTGTCTATTTCGTATCTAAAATAATGAAAAAAGAATTTGATATCGCAATAGTTGGTAGTGGCCCTGTTGGTGCCAGTCTGGCCTGTTGTCTGGCGAACTTAGGATACAGTGTCGCGGTGCTGGAGAAGGTGTCGATCAATTCTGACAGGCAACCCAGTTATGATGACAGGGGTCTGGCCCTGTCCCTGGCATCTTGCAGGATATTAGCGGCGGCGGGTGTTTGGGCTGATTTAGAAGAAAGTTGCATTCCTATTAGAAAGATCCATGTATCAGATCGTGGTCATTTTGGCATCGTCCGTCTGGATGCAAACGACCTGGGACTAGATGCCATGGGATATGTGGTGGTGGCCCGGACATTGGGGCAGACGTTGCTGAACAAGCTAGGGTCAGCGGCAAATATTGAATTTATTAATCCGGCAGAGGTGATCGGTCTTAAGGCGGATGACCAAGCCGTTTCCTTGACTGTTGATACTGATGGTACAAAGTTAGAGATTACCTCCAGGTTAGTGGTAGGTGCTGATGGGGCAAACTCCAGGGTAAGGGCCATGGCCGGCTTGCAGGCTGATATAAAAGATTATAATCAGATGGCCATTGTCTCAAATATTTCAACGGCTATCTCCCATGCAAATACGGCATTTGAGCGGTTTACCCCACAGGGACCCCTGGCATTGCTGCCCCTTGGACATTCCACTTTTGTTTCAGTCTTCTGTGTCAGTAAAAACAATTATCAGCAATACATGGACATGACTGATGATATGTATATCAGGCAGTTACAGGAAGTGGCTGGAAAGCGTATCGGTATAAAAGAGCTCTCAGGTGCCCGTCATGCCTATCCACTTAAACTGGTAAAGACCTCTCCTGCATATGGTCATCGAGTGTTGATGCTTGGAAATTCAGCGCATTCAATTCATCCTAATGGTGCCCAGGGATTTAATCTGGGCCTGAGAGATGCTGCATACCTGGCAGAACAATTACTGAGCAATAAAGACCGGCCTGGGTTTGATCCAGGTGCACAGTCAGAGCTGCAAAGCTATCAGTCTTTTAGAAAGGCCGACCAGGACAGGGTAATTGGTTTCTCAGATGGTTTGACGGAGATATTTTATTCACATAGCCGGGCAAAAGCGATTGTTAGAAATAGTGCTATGACATTATTTAATATCATACCGGGAATGAAGAAAAAATTTGCAATGATGGCCATGGGGCTGGATGGCCGGCAGCCCTCATTGGTCAGGGGGCTGCAGCTTGACCAGTTATGAAAATTGATCATACAGATGTTGTGATTGTTGGCGGTGGATTAACCGGCTACGCCCTGGCTTTATTGCTCACACGAGGCGGTATTTCATCTGTTGTGATTGAAACTGGATCGCCGACAGACACGTCAGCAACAACCAGTCCTGACCCCAGGGCACTGTCGATTACCCCGGGAACACAGCGTATTCTAAGCCACATAGGGGTTTGGCAGCAGTTGCCCCCAACAAGGATAGGTCGATTTGAAAAAATACAGGTCTGGGACGAGACCGGTGACGGTGAGGTTAGTTTTGATTGCCGTGACATTTGTGCGCCGGTGCTGGGTTATATCGTTGAGCAATCAGTCCTCCAGATAGCGCTTGGTGTCAGGGTGGGCGAAACCACCGGGATCGATCTGATAACAAATAATTCTATTAATCGTTTTCAGGAAGAGGGCGGTGGTATCGTATGTGAACTGACAAATGGCCGGTCCATCAAATCCAAAGCGCTGGTGGGTGCCGACGGTATCCGCTCCAGGATCAGAGAGCTGGCCGGCATTTCCCAGGAGCATATTGATTATCATCAAAAGGCCGTTGCCTGTATTATTGATACACAATTCGCTCACGAAAACATTGCCAGGCAGCGGTTTTTGGCAGAGGGTCCTGTTGCCTTCCTGCCTTTAACGGATGCCCATCAATGTGGTGTTGTGTGGTCAACTGGTTGTGACGCTGCAGATGGGTTACTGGCATTGGATGAGCCGACGTTCTGTCGGCAACTGGAAGCAGTATTCGAATCCAGGTTGGGGGGTATTCTGGGGTGTCACTCCAGGGCAGGGTTTAACCTGCAGCGATCGCGCGTATTGAATTATTTCAATGGGCGTTGTGTGTTGGTAGGCGATGCGGCCCATACGGTACATCCACTTGCCGGTCAGGGGGCCAATATGGGACTGATGGACGTCGCTGTTTTGTCTGAATTGATGCTTGAGGCAAATGCTTCAGGAAAGGACATTGCTTCTGTTCAATTATTACGAAAATATGAACGGTGGCGTAAAACTGAAAACAACAAAATGACATTAATACTTGAAGGGATAAAAAATATTTTTGAAGACGATCATCCCCTGGTCTCGCTGACGAGAGGAAACGGCATGTTGTTGATAAATAGGGCATCTTTTGTCAAAAACAGAATTATGAAATATGCAATGGGGGTGGCTGGAGATGTCCCGACAATCGTTTCCCGTTCGCAGTTTGAGGAATTTAGTAATGCAGGATGATAAGCAAGCAGTGCAGACGAATTTTATTCGTAAGATTATTGAATCTGACCTGGACAATAATCCCGATTTTCCAAGAATAATGACGCGTTTCCCCCCGGAGCCAAACGGGTATTTACATATAGGCCATGCAAAATCAATTTGTTTGAATTTCGGTTTAGCAGATGAATTTGGCGGCCTGTGTAATCTGCGGTTTGACGATACCAACCCGGAGAAAGAAAACACGGAATATGTTGAATCAATAAAACAGGATGTGAACTGGCTGGGGTATGACTGGGAAGACAGGTTATATTTTGCATCGAATTATTTTCAGAAATTATATGATTTTGCGGTTGAATTAATCAAAAGTGACAAGGCCTATGTGGACGAACTGAGTGGTGACGAAATACATGAGTACCGTGGCACCCTGACGGAACCGGGCAAGGACAGTCCATGGCGAAATCGGGATATACAGGAAAGCTTGGATTTGTTTGCGAGAATGAAACAGGGTGAATTCGATGAAGGCGCATATGTGCTAAGGGCAAAGATCGATATGAATTCCCCAAACATGAATATGCGGGACCCTGTTTTATACCGTATCAGGAAGGCAGAACATCACCGTACAGGAGATGAATGGAAGATCTATCCCATGTACGATTATGCCCATTGCCTGTCAGACGCCCTGGAAAATATTACACATTCTGTTTGTACCCTGGAGTTTGAGGACCACAGGGCCTTATATGACTGGGTGATTGATAATCTTGATACCCCGTCACGGCCACATCAGTATGAATTTGCAAGATTGAATCTTGATTATACTGTCTTGAGTAAGCGGAAATTGATCAGCCTGGTCAATGATGGGTTTGTGTCCGGCTGGGATGATCCCAGGATGCCAACCATATCAGGTTTCAGACGGCGCGGGTTTACCCCATCTTCCATCCGGAAATTCTGTGAGGTCATCGGGGTGACTAAAAATGATACTCGTATCGACCCTGTGGTGATTGAAACGGTGTTGAGAGACGAGTTGGGGGAGACAAGCGAGCGCAGAATGGCAGTGTTAGACCCCCTCAAAGTGGTCATAGAGAATTACCCTGACACCACTGAACAGCTTGAAGCCATGAACCATCCGCAAAAACCGGAGATGGGAACGCGTAAAGTCCCTTTTTCTAAAACCCTGTATATTGATAAAGATGATTTCATGGAAGATGCGCCTAAGAAATTCTTCAGGCTATCGCCGGGCAGGGAAGTCAGGTTGAAATATGCCTATCTAATAACCTGTACTGATGTGATCAAAAATGACCAGGGTGAAGTCATTGAATTGCGGTGCAGTTACGACCCTCATTCACGAGGAGGCAACTCCCCGGACGGCCGCAAGGTCAAAGGCACTATCCATTGGGTTGCAGAGGAGGGTGCTGTTAAGGCGGAGGTGCGATTATTTGATCGTCTGTTCTCATCTGCAATCCCCGATAAGCAGCAAGACTGGCAGGCCGATATTAACCAGGATTCTATGAAGGTATTAACCAGGTGCCTGCTGGAGCCTTCCCTGGCATCCATTGAAAATGACCAGCGCTTTCAGTTTGAACGCCTGGGTTACTTCTGTGCGGACAATGTTGACCATCGTAATGATGCGCCGGTATTCAACCGCATAGTTACCCTGAGGGATACCTGGGCCAAGGTGAGTAAAGGAAAGTGAGGAGTGAGGGGTGAGGAGTAAGGCGGCAGGATTTCTCCTCACTCCTAACAGTCTTTTAGATGTTCCTGCCGTAAAATATCTCGCGCATCTCGGTAAACAGTCTATCTTCTATTTGCTCGCGCTGTTCGCCATCCAGGTCTTCAGCATTAAGTTCAAATAGGTAATTATTTAGATCAACATCGTTCAACATCATCTTGGTGTGAAAGACGTTCTCCTGGTAAATGTTGACATCAATCATCTGGTACCTGTCCTGGGTCTTCTGGTCGATATAGTTCTGGATAGAATTTATTTCATGATCAATGAAGTGCTTGTTGCCAGAGATGTCGCGGGTAAATCCACGGACGCGGTAGTCGACAATTACGATGTCGGATTCAAAGCTGTGGATCAGAAAATTCAGGGCCTTGAGTGGTGATATCATCCCGCAGGTGCTGACATCAATATCTACTCTGAAGGTACTGATGCCGTTGTCAGGGTGGCTTTCAGGATAGGTATGGACGGTCAAATGGCTTTTGTCCAGGTGGGCAACAACGGCCTCGGGAGAGGGGCCGGGTTCTTCTTCATTATTAATATTAGGTATGGAAGATGGCTCCTCTGAAATCAGCACCGTCACACTGGCCCCTAAGGGGTCATAATCGGCCTTGGCAATATTTAGTATATTTGCGCCGATAATATTGGCCACATCCTCCAGAATCTGTGTCAACCGTTCAGCGTTATAGACCTCATCGATATAATCCATGTATTGCCTGTTCTGAAGGTCAGAGCAGGCATAGCAAACATCATAGATGTTAAAGCTTAGGGTCTTGGTCAGATTGTTAAAGCCATGCAGGCGAATTTTTTCCATTCACAATACCTGACGGGGTGCGAAATTATTTACTAGAGGGCAGGCACATTACACCAGAGTTATGAAATTTCAAAGAAAAAAATCACAAACTCTGGTGGAGAAATCACGGGTATGTAAAAATATGGATAAAAAGGTAAATATAAAAGGAAAACCAATGGATTCACAGTTAAATACGTTATATCGGGCGAATATTCAAAGTCTTGAATTGCTGACCAGCGGCAAGGTGCGAGACATCTATAATATTGATGAAAATCATATGCTGATTGTGACATCGGACAGGCTTTCGGCATTTGACGTGGTATTGCCGGACCCGATTTCGGGAAAAGGAAAAGTGCTTACCGCCCTGTCAGAATTCTGGTTCAATAAATTTCATGACCTTGTATCAAACCATCTGACAGATATCACCCTTGAAAGTGTGTTAACAGATGCGGCCGAGCGTGAACCCATTGAAGGCCGGGGAATTGTAGTTAAAAAACTTAAACCTTTACCTGTAGAGGCCATCGTCAGGGGATATATCATCGGTTCAGGCTGGAAGGAATACCAGCAATCAGGAAGTGTCTGTGGAATACAGTTGGGAGAGGGGTTGCAGCAGGCAGACAAGTTGCCCGAACCAATCTTTACCCCGTCCACGAAGGCAGAGATGGGTGATCATGACGAAAATATCAACTTTGAATCTATGGTCGACCTGGTGGGCAGTGACCTTGCTGCCAGGGTCAGGGACATCAGTATAGAGGTTTACACAAAAGGTGCAGAATATGCCCTGGGCCGCGGTATTATCGTAGCTGACACCAAACTTGAGTTCGGTCTTGACCATGATGGTCAGCTTTACCTGATTGATGAAGTCCTCACCCCGGACTCTTCCAGGTTCTGGCCGGTCGCTGAATACCGGCCGGGTATGAGTCCGCCCAGTTTTGATAAACAGTATGTCAGGGACTATCTGGAGACACTGGATTGGGACAAGAAAGACCCGGGTCCAAGTTTGCCGGAAGATGTAATTCGTAACACCGCAGCCAAGTACCGCGAAGCACAGGATATTCTAACGGCATAATGAAATGCCTGTTGCTAACACTGGTTTTTGCCTGGAGTAGCTGTGTGGTCGCACAGATCTATGAAGAGCCCCCCTGGATACCGCCCTTACCGCCTCCTGTTGATGAGTATTGCGGTGAAGTCGAAAAGGTCAGCGAACCGGTTATGTCATACCGGATATCACAGGCCTGTGAAATTGCTGATATCCAGACGCTGGGAGAATATCAATATGGCGCTGCCCAGGTAAAAAGAGAAATAGAAAATTTCTCAAAAAAAGAGATGATTAAGAAATTTGTAAAAGATGAGTTTCGATTATTTAATGAAATTAAGATTGAACTCCACCGGGCCACCCAGCAACAGGCGACACTGGTATGTACTGTGGAAATGATGGGAAACAATGTGGTCGATGCCAGGATTCTCAAAACACTAAATAATGGTGGTAATACCACATACAAATCAGAACCAGTGCAGGTAGAAGACGGTAAACTACCAAATCTTGGTATTTTTACCTATACTAGCCAGGTCAGGTACTCAATAAACAACTGTCCTGAACACATGCGGTGATCTTCAGGAGCCAATTATGAAACGATTAATTAAAAGTCTGTCTTGCCTCTCTATCGTATTATTGCTTGGTTGCTCCGGCAGTGATGATGTTGATACAGCAGCAGTAGATGAGCAGCCTGCAGTCGAGGCAGTAGAGGAAGTGTCGCAGGCACAAACCATGGAAGAAATATGGGCTTCTTCACTGGATCCGGCCGAGAAGGCCAGACGGGTTCAGGAGTTGCTAGCGCGCCAACAGAATTAATTATCAGGATTATAAAATGAAAACCCCGCTTTGAGCTGGGTTTTTTTATGCAGCATTTTCCATATCTTCAGAGTACTTTCCGCTACAGGCCAGACTGTTGCATTTTTCCCTGTGTAGCAGGGCCTGCTGGGCTGCCTGTACATTTTCTGCTTTACCACCCCAGGCATTAAGACAGGGTTCCTGCAGGGCACGTCCGTAGGAAAAACTCAGTGGCCAGGGCAGATCAGGGTTGGCAGCATTCATGGCATTGAGGTGTGCAGTGGCCAGCTCGGCACTTTGGCCGCCGGAGAGAAATACAATACCCGGCAGGGCAGATGGAACGGTGGCCTTCAGGCACTTTACTGTCTTCTCCGCAACTTCTTCAACACCTGCCTGATCGGGGCACTGTTTTCCGGAGATGACCATGTTGACCTTTAATATGGTATGTTCAATGGCAATATCCTGGCTGGTTAACTCTGAAAAGAGACTGTTGAGGGTTTTTTCTGTTACGTCATAACATAGGTCTATGGAGTTGTCGGCATCCATCAGGGTTTCTGGTTCCACCATAGGAACAATCCCGGCCTCCTGACAAAGTGCTGCATAGCGGGCCAGGGCGTGGGCGTTGGCGTGTATGCAGGCATCGGAAGGAATACCATTGCCAATGGTAATGACCGCACGCCACTTGGCGAACCTTGCCCCAAGCCCGGCATATTCGGCCAGACGGTCTCTCAGGCCATCGAGACCTTCGGTAATCTTTTCCCCGGGATGGCCGGCCATATCTTTTGCCCCCATATCCACCTTTATACCAGGCATGATGCCCTGGTCTATAAGTGCCTTTGAGAACGGGGTGCCATCACTGGTTGCCTGGCGTATGGTCTCATCAAACAGGATCATGCCGCTGATATAGTCAGCTGATCCGGGGTTGGTGATCAAAAGATCTCGGTAGGCACGTCGGTTTTCTTCAGTTGACTCAATGCCAATGGATTTAAAGCGCTTTTCGATTGTCGGAAAGCTTTCATCTATGGCCAGGATCCCTTTGCCCTGGGCCACCATGGCCTTTGCCGTTTGTTCTAATTGCTGAGAGTAATCAGTCATATTTAACACTCCTGTTTATATTACTATAGTTGTTTGGATTATTTGACATTGGAGTTAGTCCCCACATTAACGATTTTCATGTTATTGGTCCCGCCTCGTCGACCACGCAGATCACCTCTGGTAATAATGACAGTGTCTCCTGTATTAACATGCCCGCTATTTATGAGGTCTTCAATAATCTTATGATTAACTTCTGTTGATTTGATGGTGGTGACATCAAAAAAAACGGGATAGACGCCACGATACAATTTAACTCTGCGCATCGTGCTTTGGTGACGGGTAAAGGCAAATATTGGAATCCCGGAACTTATTCGTGACATCCAAAGACAGGTAGATCCCGTCTCAGTCAATGAAACAATTGCACTGGCACCGATGTGGTTTGCTGCATACATAGTTGCCATGGCGACAGCTTCATCTATTTTTTCAAAGCGGGTATTGATGCGATGGTCTGAGGTCCGGATAGATCGTTGTTTTTCGGTTTCCTCACATATTGTTGCCATGGTCTTTACGACTTTAACGGGGTATCGCCCGACACTCGTTTCTCCCGACAACATGACGGCATCGGTGCCGTCCAGGACCGCATTGGCCACATCAAATACTTCAGCGCGAAGCGGTGTCTGGCTGCCTATCATGGATTCCATCATTTGTGTGGCCGTGATGACCGCGGTATCCATTTCCCGTGCCAGGCTGATTAACCTTTTTTGAACAGGCGGCAGGCCGGCATCTCCAATTTCTACCCCCATGTCTCCGCGGGCAATCATGATGGCATCGGCGGCCTCAATGATCTCTTCAGCATTATGGATGGCCTCTATGCGTTCGAATTTGGCGATGATCCTGGTCCGGGCCTTTAGTTTTTTCAGGATTGAACGGGTCGATTTTATGTCCCTGGCGCTCCTGACAAATGACACGGCTATGTAATCAACACCATTTTTAACTGCATGTTCCAGATCCGACTTGTCCTTGTCAGTTAATGCCTTGGCCGATAATCCGCCACCCAGCAGGTTTATGCCCTTATTATTTGAGAGATTGCCACCCACCACGGTGCGGCAATGGATCTCCTGATCGACGATTTTTTCAACCACAAGCTCAATTCTTCCATCATCGATTAATAGTACATTTCCCTTATGTACATCCCTGGCCAGTCGTTTATAGGTGACGCCTACGCGTTTTTGATTGCCGGCACCGGGTGCCAATGCGGTATCGATAATAAAGGGATCATTTTCCTTGAGGACAATCTTGCCTTTGCGAAAACGCTCCAGCCTGATCTTGGGGCCTTGCAGGTCTGCAATTATGCCGGTCTCAACATTCAGTTTTTTACATACCTTGCGGACGTCATTAATGGCCTGTTCATGAGATGCATGGTCCTGGTGTGAATAATTTAACCTGAATAGATCGACCCCTTCCCTGATCAGTTTTTCCAGGGTAACGGGTTTGCTGGAGGCAGGTCCCAGCGTAGCGATTATTTTAGTCCGTCGCATTTGCCGAGTTAATACTCCCGTTCTGTTGCCCGCCATGCAAGGGCGCATTCTTCTAATATGGCTATAGCAGGCAGGGTTTTACCTTCCAGGAACTCCAGAAACGCACCGCCTGCCGTGGTGATGTAAGAAATGTCCGACCCTATATTAAATTTTGAGATGGCGGACAAGGTATCACCACCGCCGGCCACTGAAAATGCATCACTTTTGGCAATGGCATTACCCAGTGCCTGGGTTCCCTTTGCAAACTGGTCAATTTCAAACACACCTAATGGGCCGTTCCAGATAATGGTCCGGGCATTAAGCAGTTCCTCCTGATAGTTCGAGGCGGTCTCTGGACCGATATCCAGTATGAGGTCATCATCTGCAATATCGGTTAATGCCTTTACCGTGGCTTCAGCATTATTGCTTACAGATTTGCTGCACACCACATCAACAGGAAGCGGGATATCTTTGCCCTGGGACTTTGCCAGCTCCATGATTTCAGTTGCTGTTGCCACCAGATCATCTTCACATAATGACTTGCCTATATTTGAGCCGTTAGCTTTTAAAAATGTGTTGGCGATACCGCCGCCGACGATTAATTTGTCGACTTTCCCGAGCAGGGATTTCAGTACTTCCAGTTTGGTGGAAACCTTTGAGCCGCCAACAATGGCCACCAACGGGTGGGCCGGGTCCTTGAATGCGCGTGTTAATGCATCCATCTCCCTGACCATAAGCGGTCCGGCACAAACCACCGGGGCGTATTTGGCAACGCCATGGGTAGAGGCGTGGGATCTATGTGCTGCAGCAAAGGCATCGTTCACATATATATCACACATGGAAGCCATTAACCGTGACAGGTCCTCGACATTACTGGTTTCACCTTTTTGAAAACGTACATTTTCCATAAGGATAATACGCCGGGTGGTTTCATCATTGACCCTTTCCCAGTCTGAAACAAATTTAACCTCTTCACCTATCAGGGTGGACAGGGCCCTGGCCACTGGTAACAGGCTGCAACTTTCCTCAAACTTACCTTCTTTAGGTCTGCCGAGGTGGGACATGATGATGACCCTGCCGTTATTTTTCAGGATTTGTTTAATTGTTGGCAGTGAGGCCTGAATACGGGTGTAATCCAGTATGTTCCCATTATCCATGGGGACATTAAAATCTACCCGCACCAGCACCCGTTTCCCTGAGACTGAGACGTCTTCCAGGGTGATAAAGTCGTGTTTTTCTGACATCGATAGACTTATTTAGCGTTGACCATGGCCAGGGTGGTATCAAGCATCCTGTTGGAGAATCCCCATTCATTGTCATACCAGGCGATGACCTTGACCAGACGTTTTTCAATTACCTTGGTGAGGCCCGCATCGTATGTTGATGATGCAGGGTTGTGGTTATAGTCAATGGACACCAATGGTTCATCGTTGTAATCAAGCACGCCCTTGAGATCGCCTTCACTAGCGGCTTTAACCAGCTTGTCAATCTCTTCTGCACTGGTGTCTCTGGCGGCTGTAAAGCTGAGATCCACCATTGAGACATTAATGGTGGGGACCCTGACGGCAAAGCCGTCCAGCTTGCCATTCAGTTCAGGCAGGACCAGTCCCACTGCAGCTGCAGCCCCTGTCTTGGTGGGTATCATAGACATGGTGGCTGATCTGGCCCGTCTTAAATCAGTATGATAGACATCTGTTAATACCTGATCGTTTGTATAAGCATGGATGGTGGTCATCACACCACTGAGGATGCCAACATTCTCATGTAATACCTTGGCCAGCGGGGCCAGACAGTTGGTGGTGCAGGAGGCATTGGAAATGACTGTGTGATCCGCTTTCAGCACATCATGGTTTACACCATACACAACAGTGGCATCCACGTCCTTGCTGCCCGGTGCAGAAATAATGACTTTTTTAGCACCGGCTTCGATGTGTTTTCCGGCCTTTTCCTTGCTGGTGAAAAATCCCGTGGACTCATGGACCACATCAACACCCAGTTCACCCCAGGGCAGGTTGGCGGGGTCTCTTTCAGAGAGGACGCGGATTTTATCTCCATTAACGATCATATAATCACCTTCAACAGAAACGGTCCCCGGGAACTTGCCATGCGCAGTGTCATAGCATGTCAAATGGGCGTTTGTTTCTGCATCGCCCAGGTCGTTTATGGCGACTATTTGAATCTCATCTGTGCGACCTGATTCGTATAATGCCCGCAGTATGTTTCTGCCTATTCGTCCGTATCCATTGATTCCAATCTTTATTGCCATTGATCTACTCCACGTAAGTTTACTATTGATATTTATTTAATCTTTTCTATTAGTGCCACCAGATGTTCGATGGTGATGCCAAAATGCTCATACACCTGTCCACCCGGGGCAGATTCGCCAAAATCAGGCACGCCCAGCACCAGGCCGTCCAGGCCCACGTATTTTCGCCAGTAGTCAGGGACCCCGGCTTCCACAGCGATTCGTTTTCGGCAGTTATCTGGCAGCACACTTTCTTTATATGCCTCATCCTGCTTGTCGAAGGTGTCGGTAGAAGGCATGGAGACCACCCGGATTGCGACCCCTTTATCCTCAAAATGCCTGGCTGCAGCCAATGCGAACTCCACCTCTGAACCGGTGGCGATGAGGATCACATCAGGGTCGGCAGCATCATTATAAATGACGTATCCACCCTTGCTGATATTAGCGATGGTGGATTCGGATCGATTGATATAGGCCAGATTTTGTCTTGAAAACAACAGGGATGTCGGGCCTGTCTGGTTTTCCAGGGCAGCGGCCCAGGCCACTGCGGTCTCCACAGTATCACATGGTCGCCAGGTAGACATGTCAGGTATTAATCGTAAGGTCGCAGCCTGTTCCACTGCTTGGTGTGTAGGGCCATCTTCCCCGAGACCAATAGAGTCATGGGTGAAGACAAAGATATTACGTTGTTTCATCAATGCCGCCATGCGAATGGCATTTCTGGCATATTCTGAAAAGATAAGAAACGTAGCGCCATAGGGGATAAACCCCCCATGCAGTGCGATACCATTATTTATAGCACACATGGCGAATTCCCTGACACCATAGTAGATGTAATTACCCTCTGCATTATCGCCAGTGAGTGGTTTGGACCCTGACCAGATGGTGAGGTTAGAGCCGGCGAGGTCTGCTGATCCACCAATCATTTCCGGCAGATGTGGTCCGTAGGCATTCAATGAATTCTGTGAGGCCTTCCTTGAGGCGATAGTTTCAGCTTTTTCGACACAGCTCGCTATGTAGTGGTCGACGGTCTGTTTCCAGTCTGCAGGTAATGTTCCCTCCATCCTGCGGACAAACTCATCGGCCAATTGAGGATACTTTTCCCGGTAGACGTCAAATCCTGCCTGCCATTTTGACTCCAGGGCATTGCCTTTCTCCCGGGCATCCCAGGCAGTATAGTAGGCTTCGGGGATTTCAAATGGACCGTGTTCCCAGTTCAGGTTTTTCCTCACCAGTTCAACTTCATCTGCGCCAAGGGCGGCGCCATGGGAGGATTCCTTGCCCTGTTTATTGGGGGAACCCCAGCCAATGATGGTCCGGCAGATAATAAGACTGGGTTGTTCAGTATTGTCCCTGGCCTGAGCAATTGCCGCTGAGACTGCCTGTGGGTCATGTCCGTCTACATCGCTGATCACCTGCCATCGGTAGGCCTCAAATCGTTTTTGAGTATCTTCTGTAAACCAGCCCTTAACTTCGCCATCAATGGAGATGTTGTTGCTGTCGTATAGCGCTATCAGTTTCCCCAGTTTTAAAGTCCCTGCCAGCGAACAGGCCTCATGGGAAATACCTTCCATCAGGCAGCCATCGCCCACAGAGACATAGGTGTAATGGTCGACAATATTAAATTCGTCCCGGTTGAATTGTGCAGCAAGGGTTTTTTCCGCAATTGCCATGCCGATGGCATTGGCGATACCCTGACCCAGGGGGCCCGTGGTGGTCTCTATGCCAGGCGTATAGCCGTACTCAGGGTGTCCGGGGGTCTTTGAATGTAACTGCCTAAATGCGCGGATATCATCCATGGACAGGTCGTAGCCACTCAGGTGTAATAATGAATATAACAGCATGGAGCCATGGCCGTTACTCATGACGAATCGATCACGGTTATACCACTTAGGGTTGGCTGGATTATGATTCAGATAATCATTCCATAAGACCTCGGCTATATCGGCCATCCCCATGGGCGCACCGGGATGCCCTGAATTGGCCTTCTGGACTGCGTCCATACTCAGTACACGTATGGCATTGGCTAGTTCATGCCTGGTTAGCAAATTATTCTCCAAATAGTTGATGTGTGGTTGTTCAAGCCTGGTCGTGAAAGTCCTGCCTTTGACGTTGGAATGTCAGTTTTATCTACAGGATCAAGCCAGGAGACTCAATCCAGATTACAACTTATGTGTAAGGCGGGTTTCCCTGATACTCAGGGTTGCATATTGTCTCTCACAGCGTAGCTATGAGCAAGCGTAATGGGTGTTTACACTGTATGAATATCCAGTTTATGAATGAAAGATGAGAACTTACTTTAAGTTGTCAGTTTTTATGACCGCCATTTTATTGAACAGCCCATACTGGCAGTCTGTTGTAGTGGTCCTTTACCTGTTTGGGCAATCATCTGCATGGCCTCAACCAACTCGCGTCTGGCGTCAGATGTTGAGTTTGAGGGGGTGGTATCATCCAGGCGTCCACGATACTGTAATTTAAGGTCCTTGTTATAGCCAAAGAAATCCGGTGTGCACACCGCACCGTAAGCCCTGGCAATTTCCTGGCTTTCATCCAGCAGGTAGGGGAATGGATAATTAAACCGGTCGGCAATTTTTTTCATATTTTCAAAAGAATCATCGGGAAATGATTCCGTATCGTTGGACATAATAGCAACACTGTTTACCCCGAATGTCTTTAGTTTCAGGGTATCTTCCACCAGCCTGTCCTGTATGGCTTTTACATAGGGGCAGTGATTACAGATAAACATGACCAGGGTAGCGTTTTTGCCGCGGCAATTTTCCAGGGACCATTCCTGACCATCGGTTCCAGGCAGCATAAAATCAATAGCCGGGGTATCAAACTCACATACAGGGGGCTGCATTAATGCCATTTTTACCTCCGAAAATGTCTATACAAATGTTGGGTAGTCGAGCCATATTCTAGAATATTATAAATTTTAGCGTATAGTATCGCCTCTATTTACAATATCAACAAAAGGCTTTGTTAACATGCAAAAGAATTTTCTGTTTACCTCAGAGTCAGTTTCCGAGGGCCATCCAGACAAGGTCGCAGATCAAATTTCTGATTCTGTCCTGGATGGACTCCTGGCACAGGACCCGGCATCCAGGGTGGCCTGTGAAACCATGATCAATACCGGCATGGTCGTGTTATCCGGTGAGATCACATCCAGCGCCAGTATTGATTATGTTGATATCGTCAGAAATACCATCAGAGACATTGGCTATACTTCTTCAGCTATGGGGTTTGATGCAGACACCTGTGCCGTGCTGGTTTCACTGGATAAACAGTCCGTTGATATTGCCCAGGGGGTCAATGAAGGCGAGGGGCTGGATCTGGACCAGGGCGCGGGTGACCAGGGTCTGATGTTCGGGTATGCCTGCAACGAGACCGAGGTACTGATGCCCTTTGCCATTACCTATGCCCACCGGTTGGTTAAAAAGCAGGCTGAGATAAGAAAGTCGGGTAAATTGAGCTGGCTCAGGCCCGATGCAAAATCTCAGGTCACAGTATTGTATGAAGACGGTGTCCCAAAATCCGTTGATACCGTTGTCCTCTCCACCCAGCATGACCCGGACGTAGATCACAAGCAATTATCAGAGGCCGTGATTGAAGAGATTATCAAACCCACCATCCCGGCAGACATGATTACCGATAAGACCCGCTATCTTGTCAACCCCACCGGCAGGTTTGTCATCGGTGGACCGGTAGGGGACTGTGGTTTAACAGGCAGAAAGATCATTGTGGATACCTATGGTGGTGCCGCACACCACGGTGGTGGGGCCTTCTCCGGTAAAGATCCTTCCAAGGTGGACCGCTCTGCGGCCTATGCAGGTCGTTATGTGGCCAAGAACATTGTTGCTGCCGGGTTGGCAGAAAAATGTGAAGTCCAGATAGCCTATGCAATCGGTGTAGCAGAACCCGTCAGTCTGATGGTCAATACCTTCGGCACAGGAAGGATCGATGAAGGCACTATCGCTGCCATGGTCAGAGAACAGTTTGATCTCAGGCCCAAGGCCATTATTCAGACCCTGGATTTGCTCCGTCCAATCTACAGACAAAGCGCGGCATATGGGCATTTTGGCAGGGACGATGTTGCCTTTCCGTGGGAGGAAACCGACCATGCAGGTGCGTTACGGGAAGCGGCAGGACTGAATAACGCGGCATAACAATTCAACATTGAAACCGTCAGAATTTTTCAGCTAGTCTGGAAAAATTCGTTTTTGGCGTCTATACTGTCGAGCCCTGCTGGTTAATTCCACAGAATTATTATTTTCTACATTCAAGGAGCGTTGCGACGGAACATCCGCCAGGCTTGAATGTGGTTTTCACAACAAACGGCGCTCGCTTAAATTGTTAGGAGGATAACAAGATGAGCGTAGCGAGCCAGTCTATCTTTACAGATTTTCATGTGGCCGATATGGGCC
The DNA here is from genome assembly GCA_038131795.1 of Candidatus Eutrophobius brisbanensis. Lineage (GTDB taxonomy): Bacteria > Pseudomonadota > Gammaproteobacteria > Eutrophobiales > Eutrophobiaceae > Eutrophobius > Eutrophobius brisbanensis. The sequence continues at coordinate 2,218,372 of JAYPQE010000003.1, forward strand.
TCGCCCAGTGGGGACACAAGGAAATCCGCATTGCCGAAACAGAAATGCCGGGATTGATGGCCATCCGTGATGAATATTCCACGGATGCCCCCTTAAAAGGCGCAAAGATCGCCGGATCGTTGCACATGACCATTCAAACTGCGGTATTAATAGAAACCCTGGTGGCACTGGGTGCCGAGGTACGCTGGGCATCATGTAATATCTACTCTACCCAGGACCATGCTGCAGCAGCAATCGCCGATCAGCAGATCCCGGTCTTTGCCTATAAAGGCGAATCTCTTGAAGAGTATTGGGAGTATACCCACCGAATTATGGAGTGGTCCGATGGCAGTGCGCCTAATATGATCCTGGATGATGGTGGCGATGCCACCATGCTGGTGACGCTGGGTGCAGAGGCAGAACAGGACATCAGTGTACTGGATAACCCGGGCAGCGAGGAAGAGACTTTCCTGTTTGCGGCCATCAGGAAAAAGCTTGAATCCTCCCCTGGTTGGTATTCAAACATTAAACAAAGCATCAAAGGTGTCACCGAAGAAACCACCACCGGTGTGCATCGGCTATATCAGATGCAGGACGAGGGCACATTGCCATTTCCGGCTATTAACGTGAATGATTCGGTGACCAAATCCAAGTTTGACAATCTCTATGGTTGCCGTGAATCATTGGTGGACGGCATCAAACGGGCAACGGACGTGATGATTGCCGGCAAGATCGCTCTCGTCCTTGGTTATGGTGATGTTGGCAAGGGTTGTGCACAGTCGCTTCGTGGCCTGGGTGCAACTGTATGGGTGACGGAAGTTGATCCTATCTGTGCATTACAGGCGGCCATGGAAGGTTATCGTGTTGTCAAAATGGATGAGATTTGCGACAAGGTGGATATCTTTGTCACCGCGACCGGTAATTGCAGTGTCATTACCTACGATCATATGCAGCGTATGAAAGACCAGGCCATTGTTTGCAATATAGGCCATTTTGATAATGAAATTGATGTAGCCGATCTGGATAAATGTGATTGGGAGGAGATCAAGCCACAGGTGGATCATGTCACTTTTGCAGATGGCAAAAAGATAATTCTCCTGGCCAAGGGCAGGCTGGTCAACCTGGGGTGTGCCACAGGTCATCCGAGTTTCGTGATGTCTAATTCTTTCACCAACCAGGTACTGGCCCAGATCGAACTATATGTTCGTACCAGTGAATATGAGAACAAGGTTTATGTATTACCCAAACACCTTGATGAAAAGGTCGCCCGGTTACATTTGCAGAAGATTGGCGCTGATCTGACTGTCCTCACAGACAGGCAGGCAAAATACATAGGTGTGGATGTAACAGGGCCCTATAAGCCGGAATACTACCGGTATTGATCAGGGTCCTATCCATAGTTATTAATCACCACCAGGTGACCTGACCATGTCCGCGCAAGCAAAATATAAGAAAAAATTCAGTTTTGAATTTTTTCCGCCACGTTCTGAAGAGACCCGGTGTGTGCTGGAAGAGACCCAGCAGAACCTGAAGGAGCTGCAGCCTGACTTTTTTTCTGTCACCTACGGGGCTGGCGGCAGCGACAGGGAAAAAACACTGGAGACGGTGATCGCTGTTCGTGACAACACCGCTATTCCGGTTGCGCCACATATATCATGTATTAACAGTAGTCGTGATGAGGTTGCGCAGGTATTGGACCAGTATCAGGAACTTGAATTCAGGCATCTGGTGGTAATACGTGGTGATAGACCAGTAGAGGGTGACGTGACCGGTGAATTCAATTACGCATGCGAACTGGTTGAATTTATCAGGGACCGTAGCGGCGATTATTTTGAAATCGATGTCGCCTGTTATCCGGAATTCCATCCCGAATCTACCAGTGTAAGGGTAGAGCTGGAAAACTTTAAAAGAAAGGTTGATGCCGGGGCCAATGGTGCAATCACGCAGTATTTTTATAATCCTCATGCCTATTTCAGGTTTATCGAAGACTGTGAAAAAATGGATATTAACCTGCCCATAGTCCCCGGGATTATGCCCATTACCAACCGGGAGCAGCTGGTAGGGTTTTCACAAAGGTGTGGCGCGGAAATCCCACGCTGGATCCTCACCCGATTGGAGTCTTATGGCGATGACCTGGACTCGATTCGAAGTTTTGGTCTGGATGTGGTTACCCAGCTGTGTCAGTCATTACTGGATTTCGGCGCCCCGGGGCTGCACATCTATTCTATGAACAGATATTCTGCCGGCAGGGTAATTTGGCAAAACCTTGGGCTTAGATAGTCAGCAACGCAGCAGGTCGTCTCAAAAGAACATAATATTTCACTATTCTCGGTATATTACTTGTCGCGCCGCATACATAATTGTATTTTGCACATTATTATGTGGTGTATATATACGGTCGGGTTTGGCCGATGAGAGACTTATAGCGCGATGAAGAACCAGGTACTTTTCGTTGATGATGATCCGTTAATTGTGGAGTCGTTATCTATTGCCCTGGACGACGAGTTTGCTGTATATACGGCAGAGAACCGTGAACAGGCCACCCGGTTGCTGAACAGGATCCAGCAAAAGCCGTCTATCGCCCTGGTGGACCTGGGTTTGCCGCCACAACCCTATCAACCAGATGAGGGTTTCAAGTTAATATAAGAACTGGTTAATTATAATCCCAATATGAAAATCCTGGTGTTTTCAGGCGAATGTCTACATATTCCAGGGTGGAAAACAATACCATGCCCAGTAATAGCATACCTACCAGCACCTGCTTTCCCCGTTTACCTCTTTGCGCCGGGTCCATTTGGGTCCATGCACCGGTGATATCCAGGTCCAGTGTATTTTTGGTCCGCTTCCTTTGTAGTTTTTCAATTTTTTGGACCAGCGACTCTGCATCCGGGATCCGTTTATCGCGATCCTTGGCCATCATCCCATTTAGCAGGTCCTGGTATTCCTTCAGATCTTCCGGCAAGTCGGGTATGGGGGCCTGTTTATGCTGGATGACTATGTCGATGACAGAAGTGGAGATGTACGGTTTTTCGCCCGTCAACATTTCGTAGAAGAGACAGCCCAGGCTATAAATGTCCGCCCTGCCATCTATCTTTAAACCATCGGCCTGTTCCGGGCTCACATAATTGGGGCTGCCGAGAAAAATACCGGTAGAGGTCAAATCATTTTCATTATCCACTTCCTTGGCGATACCGAAATCTGTTAATAAAGGGGTATTGGTATCTCGGAAAAGGATATTGGCCGGTTTAACATCACGATGGACAATGCCATGTTTATGGGCTTCATTTAAGGCATTGGAGACCTTACCCAGGATATCCAGTGCCTCCTCGTCAGACATGGGCAGTTCCAGCCGTTGTTTAAGATCGCCTCCTTGTACATATTCCATGGAGATATAGAACATATTATTGGCAAAACCAATGTCATAGATAGTGATGATGTTTGGGTGTGACAGGGAGGCAATGATTCTGCCTTCGGCCATAAATCGTTCAATCAGGTCCTTTGATTCATCCGCATCAACGTTGTCCAGGATCTTAAGGCAGACAGATCGGTTGAGTGATTCCTGGGTGGCCAGTTACACCGTGGCCATGCCACCCTTCCCGATCTCATTTTTGATTATATAGCCTGGAATCTCCATGGCCTGATTATAAAACGAAATTTAGATAATGTTATATGTAACTGCCTAAATTTAGTGCAGAAAACAGGGATTTAGCTGATTTTGATTGGTGAAGGGGGAGAAATGGCTGTAATTTGAAAAATCATCCTGCGCCAATCAGTCCAACGCCTCTGCTGCCCGGTGCTTGGCCTTGATATAGTTGGCATGGGAGACATATAGCAGATCCGCAATTTTGCGGATGAAATATTCCTCATATTTATCGATGACATTATCCGCAACGGCTACCCGCCAGAGCAGTTCAATGACGGTTACCTTTTCTTCGGCACTAAGCTCGTGATTTACGGTACGGGTAAAATCATGTAGCGAGATAGCATGGTTGACCTCAGTACGCGCAGTCTCTATCAGCGCCTGGATCTCGTCCTGATCCAGATGAAAATGGAAAGACATTGTGTCTTCGATGACCTTGATTTCGTCATCGTCAATTCCTGAATCTGCCAAAGCAATTTCCAGCATCAACACGGCAGCGCATAGTTCCAGGGTATGATCTCTGGTTGCGTCCCGGCTTTCCTGGTTACCCAGGTGCTGGCCGAAGAACTCCGAGATTGAATTAAACATAGGTGTATTTAATTCTTGTACCAGGAATGATTGATGTATTTCCCGTTCTGAAAATCGTCAAAATACGCATACACCATTGGGTGCTCAATAGACTCGACTGATGTATCTGCCTGCAGGTTACGTTCAGCAACATACGTTTCGTGCAATGAATCATTTACCAGGACCTTATACCAGGGAACATTTTTAGGTGGTTTGGATTTCGCCATATTCTGGTACCATTCTTCACTTCCCAGATAGATAGGGTCAATATCAATTATGACCCCGCGATAATCAAATAACTTATGGGTGATAAGCTGGCCGATATCGAACTTTGCCACTTTCGGCGTCAAGTCCTGTAAATCGGTCTTCATATTATTGCTGCTTATCATCGTTCACCTGTTAGTGGGAATTAAGTGGTCTGGTCCATTTTAATATATAGTGTTTACTATGAGAAAAACAAGGGTATATGTAGAAACAAACCTGACGGCCGGGCAGACGGTCACCATAAGTGATGACAGTTTTCATCATCTGAGTCATGTATTAAAGCATAGGGAAGGAGACTGGATACATGCTTTCGATGGTAATGGCGGCTATTTTGAATCCATCATTATTTCCAAAAAAAAACGATCCATTACCATAAAGCCCAATGTATTTGTAAAAGACAACCGTGAATCTGACCTTAGACTCACCCTGGCACAGGGTATTTCCAGAGGCCAGAAAATGGATTTTACCATTCAGAAAGCCGTTGAGTTGGGTATTTACATTTTTGTCCCTGTTATGACTGAGCGCAGTAATGTCAAACTTGATAATGAGCGCTCAGAGAAGCGATTGAAACATTGGCAGAAAATTATTATCAATGCGTGTGAACAATGTGGACGGAATGTACTTCCCACGATTCTAGAACCGATAACACTGGATGAATGGGTGGCCGTGGATACTAATGCGATGAAGTATGTCCTGGACCCGTTGGCAACCATGTCTATCTCCGGGGTCGCTCAGCAGGGTACTGAAATTTCCCTGATATGCGGTCCGGAAGGCGGACTCACTGAGAATGAAATCGAGTTGAGCGAGAAAAGTGGTTATTCGCCTGTTTCACTGGGTCCGCGGGTTTTAAGGACTGAGACAGCGGCCATTTCAGCATTGGCAATATTTCAGTCTAAATGGGGCGATATCCGCTAAAGATGTTTTTTAGGATTTCAAGGGTATAATTCACACCAAATTAATAATAAAAGGTTAGCCGTGAGCAAATCAGAATCACCCGTCCCCCATCTGACAACCTCCCTTTCCGGGCCATTAATGCACCTGGAAGAGCAATTTATCCAAAACCAAAGCAGAATCGAATCGTGGTTCAGGGAACAGTGGCGGATATCCCGCGCACCGTTTTATTCTTCTGTCGATATCCGAAATGCGGGTTACAAGATTGCCCCCGTAGATACCAACCTGTTTCCTGCCGGTTTTAATAACCTCAATCCGGAGTTTGAATCACTGTGTATACAGGCAGTCCAGCAAGCGGTTGAACGGGTGGGTAAACCGGTAGACCGTATAGTCCTGATTCCGGAAAACCATACCCGTAATAAATTTTATTTAACTAATGTTGCTGTGTTGGCCTCATTGATCACCAGGGCGGGTTTTGAAGTTAAATTGGGTTCATTGATGCATGATTTGACAGGGCCTACGCATATCCCACTGGATGGTGGTGAGGAAGTAACGCTTTTCCCGTTAAATCGTAAAGACGACCAGATTTATATTGATGATGATTTTTATCCTGATTTGATCCTGTTAAATAATGATCTCTCCGCGGGAAAGCCTGACATTCTAGAAGGATTGTCACAAACCATCACGCCGCCATTGTCTCTTGGATGGTCTTCTCGAATGAAGTCCGACCATTTCAAGAATTACCAGGAGGTTGCGCAGGAGTTTTCTGCATTACTGGATCTGGATCCCTGGTTGATCACACCGTTGTATCGCAGTTGTGGTGAAATTGATTTTATGAAACGTGAAGGTAATACCTGCCTTGAGAGTAATGTTAACGCATTGTTATCTGCCATACAGGAGAAATACCATGAATATAATATTGACCAGCGGCCATATGTAGTGGTCAAGGCCGAGTCCGGTACCTATGGCATGGGTGTGATGACGGCCCACAGTGTGGATGAAATACTGGATCTAAATCGCAAGCAGCGCACTAAGATGGCAACCACCAAGGAAGGACAGAAGGTCACAAAGGTGTTGATTCAGGAAGGGGTCTTTACCAACGAGACCTGGGGGCTGGACAAAACAGTTGCAGAACCGGTGGTGTATTCAATAGACAAAAACGTGGTGGGTGGTTTTTACCGTGTACATTCCAGGAAAGGTGTCAATGAAAACCTGAATTCACCAGGGATGCGGTTTGAGCCTCTGGCATTTGATGATTGCTGTATCTCACCCGATATAGACCAGTCACCGGATTCTCATGTCAACCGGTTTTATATCTACGGCGTGATTGCAAGACTGGCCACCCTGGCTGCCGCCAGGGAGATGGTAGATGTACAATGATGAGTAACCGTGGATAGTCTGGTTTCTGGCTTCGGCTATGGCTCCTGCGTTGCTCTACCGCCTACATCCATACTCCTAACTCCTCACAGGCTTTTCAACCGCTTCCTCAGTTCTGCTATATGCCGCCGGCTGACTGAAAATGCCTCCTCAATACCCTTTAAATGGATCTTAAACCCACCCCCATTAGTCTTTTCCAGGGACTGGATTCGGTCCAGGGCAATGAGTGCATTTCTATGAATTCTGAAAAATTGTTCAGAAAACTCTTCTTCCAGAGATTTCAACGAATCATCCAGTAAGGTCTGATTTTTATCCCAATAGGCGGTTACATATTTCTGGTCGGCTTTTAAACAGGCAATCTGTTCAATGGGTATAAGCTGGGTTTTGCCTGTAGACGTGCTGCTTAGATCGGTCCGTACCGGATTGGTCCCGGCAATCGCCGGTAAGCTGGCCAGGCGGGCCACAGCAATCTGTTGCGCCTTGTCCAGTGCCCGTAACAGCCGTTCTTTCCTGACGGGTTTTAACAGATAGTCTATGGCATTGGCATCAAAGGCCTGTATGGCATGCTCATCATAGGCAGTGGCAAAGATCACAGCCGGTGGTGATTCCAGAGAGGCAATATGCATAGCAGCTTCCAGCCCGTCCATTCCCGGCATACGGATGTCAAGTATGACTGTGTCGGGCTTGTATTGTGACCCCTTTTCAATGGCATCTTTGCCATTAACCGCTTCATGAATATCATGGTCTCCATTTATATCGGCAACCATGTCGCATAGCCGTTGTCTGGCAAGTTGTTCGTCATCGACAATGAGAATAATCATGAGCGTTCAAGAATAATAATGGTGACAAGATAATGTTTGTCATCATGTTCCATGATCAACAGGTCATCCTTGTCATAGTAGGATGCCAAACGTTGTTTGATGTTTTCCAACGCCACACGGTTACCGGTCTTTTCTGTGCTGGATGCCAGGTAGTCGCTAAAGGGGTTGGAAATAGTAATACGTATATTGCCCTTATCAAATATGCCAACGATAGAAATAATTCCGCCCTCGGTGTCAGGTTCTATTCCATGATATATCGCATTTTCTATCAAGGGCTGGATGATGAGGGGTGGTAAGGAAAAGTTACCCGGGACATTCTCCATGTCCCAAACCACATTCAGTCTGTCGCCCAGACGATGTTTTTCAATTCTGAGGTAACGTTTACACAAGGTGATTTCATCCGCCAGGGTGGATATCTGCCGGCTGTCCTGCAGGCTGGCACGGAACAGATCTGCGAGGTCCTCTATGGATTCTTCAGCTAATTCAGGCGTGCGCCTGACCAGGCTGGCAATGGTGTTCATACAATTAAACAGAAAGTGAGGTTTGATCCTGGATTGCAGTGCCTGGAATCTGGCATTGGATTCTGATTCTATACGGAGTTTCCATTGGTGATTGACATAAAAATATCTAAGCGCCAGTGCCCAGGCGATAGCGCTGATAGACATGACACGGGTAATGAACACGGTATGGCCACTGCTGATGAAAGGAGATTGCAGCTGCAGCACAATGACATACCAGGCAAGCTCAGAGACAATATAGGTGATCAGTAAGGTTACACCATAGCTAATGGTGGGGACCCATTTTTTATCTATTTTTTCCAGGAATTTTCTGATCATACAGAGCGTAGCTGTACTGGAGAGTGCAACCCACTGGATAAATAATGAATTTAATGCCAGGTCGATGGTGCGGATATAGAAATAGGGATCCTGAGACAGGGACACCACAATGGCCAGGAGTTCTGCCAGCATGATGATGACAAATACCATCCTGACGCCGCAAAAATCCGGTAAAAATCACCCCTGGCTGTGTTTAATCTCATTCATTTAAAGTAAAACCATCATAGAATGCAGTATGTTACGTTATAATGCCCACTTTGAGATTAGAGTTTTTTGTAAATGACATCCAAGAATACATCAGAAAAGCCCTGGGGTGGACGGTTTATCCGTGCCACGGAACATTCTGTGGAAAAGTTCACAGAATCGGTTTCGTTCGACCACAGGCTATATGCCTTCGATATCATGGGGTCCATCGCCCATACAAAAATGCTGGCCAGCGTCGGTGTGATTGAAGATTCAGAAGCCAGTACCATCATAAAAGGCCTGGAGTCAATCGCCAGGGATATCGAGAGTGGCCAATTTGAGTGGAAAACCGCGCTTGAAGATGTACATATGAATATTGAGTCCGCATTGGTGAAGCGAGTAGGCGAGGTGGGAAAAAAACTCCATACCGGGCGCTCGAGAAATGATCAGGTTGCCACTGATCTACGTTTATATCTCAGGGAGGAAGTGGACCTCTTACGCGATACATTACATACATTAATGTCTGTCCTGTGTGACCTCGCTGAATCAGAAGCAGATACCATCATGCCAGGTTTTACCCATTTGCAGGTGGCCCAACCTGTGACCTTTGGCCACCATCTGATGGCCTGGTTTGAAATGTTAAAACGCGATGATGAACGACTGGTGGATTGCCGCAAACGAATCAACTGCATGCCATTGGGTGCGGCGGCACTGGCCGGAACCGGTTATCCCCTTAACAGGGAATATACTGCCGAGTTGTTGGGTTTCGATGCCGTGGCAGGAAATTCAATGGATGCGGTGAGCGATCGGGATTTTGTTGTGGAGTTCTGCGCAGCTGCCTCTATCATTATGATGCACCTGTCTCGTTTTTCCGAAGAGCTGATCCTGTGGATCAATCCCATGTTTGGGTTTATTGATATTGATGATGCCTATTGTACAGGTTCATCCATCATGCCCCAGAAAAAAAACCCTGACATCCCGGAACTGGTCAGAGGTAAGACGGCCCGGGTATACGGCGATCTCATGGGAATGCTGACATTGATGAAGGCCCAGCCCCTGGCCTATAACCGTGACAACCAGGAAGACAAGATTGCGTTATTTGATGTAGTGGATACCTTGCATGCCTGCATTGGGATCTATGCTGAAATGGTACCGGCCATATCAGTCAACGCAGATGCCATGCTATCTGCGGCAAAGGAAGGCTATGCTACGGCCACGGACCTAGCGGATTATCTGGTGAAGGCCGGCATGGCGTTTAGAGACGCCCATGAAGCAGTGGGCAAAACGGTTAGCTATGCTGTTGAAAATAAAAAGGAATTATCAGATTTGACGCTGGATGAACTGGGGCAGTTCTGTCCTGATCTGGATGAAGGAATATATGAACACCTGGAACTAACCGGTTCAATTAATGCCAGAAATATAACAGGTGGTACTGCGCCTGCTCAGGTAAGAAACGCAATTGCATCAGGTCGCGAATTCCTTAAAAAGTAAAATATAATATTAACGGGTAGAGACTTCCATGAAATCATTACTCAAAGTTTTTGGCATACTGATTGGCCTGGTTATTGTGACCCTGGCAGCCATTGTCATTTATGTTTCCACGCTTGATCCTAATGATTACAAGGCCATGATTGCCGATGGGTTTCAGGAGGAAACCGGTCGGTCCATGTCCATCGACGGTGACGTGGTGGTGACTATTTACCCTTGGTTGGGTGTGGAGATAAACGACGTGACCATTGGTAATGCTCCAGGGTTTGGTGATATGCCATTCCTGCAGTTACAGCACGCCATGGTCAGGTTGAAGCTAATGCCTCTGCTTCAGGAGCAATACGAAATAGATACGGTTCGGGTCCATGGTCTGGCTATTAACTTGATGAAGGATGCCGCCGGTACAACTAACTGGGCAGACATGGAACAAAGGTTGGGAAGACAGCAACGTTCCGATGCCGGTGGCCTGTCACTCGCGGCGGTGGTGTTAGGCGGGGTAGACATTCAGGACACCAGCCTCACCTGGGATGATCAATCAACAGGAACACGCTCGGCCATTTCCAATCTGCAAATGACCACAGGAGAACTGGTCTATGGCGAACCCATTGAATTAGATCTGAATTTCGATGCGGTCTCCAATCAGCCGGAACTGGTGGCGGACATCTCGTTAACCACTACTTTAAATTATGATCTCGATAATGAAACCTATGATATTGCCCCACTGAACTTTAATACCTTGTTGGCCGGTCCCAATGTCCCGCAAGGTTCAACAGATATTACCTTCAGCAGTGCCATCCAGGTAGACATGGGTAACGAGACCCTGGTCATTAATGACATCAACTTTTCTGCCCTGGGCACACAAATGACCGGGACCATACAGGCAGTAGACATCCGTGATGGTGAACCTACCCTTGAAACAGACATTAACCTGACGGGAAATGACCTGGCATTACTCTTTAAGGTGGCCGAGATAGAGCCCTTGGCCACTCAACTGGCTGGCCTGAGTGATCGGGCATTTAGCCTTAACGCCGCCATTACCGCCGATATGGCCAATGATGAGATGCGCATTTCTAACATGCAGGCCACAATGATTGGATCGGAGTTCAATGCCGATATCAGCACCCGCGGAACCCGTACTGATTCACCTGCCATCATCGGAAATATTGCGGCGGCAGGTCCTGACCTGCCCATGTTGTTACGCGTGCTGGGACAATTGCAGGGTGGGGCGGATTCCGGGCTGTCTCAACTGGCCAGCCAGCTGCAGAATGTGCGTAACCGCCAGTTTAATTTTTCTGCTGATATCGATGCCGATATGGGTGATGGTGATTTCGATATATCAGGCCTCAATGCCAGCCTGCTGGGATCAGACATCGCCGGTGATATTGTGGCTACGGGTATGAATTCATCGGCACCTACCATACGCGGTAACCTCAATGCCGCCGGCCCAGACCTGCCTGCACTAATGCAGTTGCTGGGACAGATACAGGGGGGGAGTGACTCGGCACTGACGGTCTATGGACAACAATTGGGCGGCATGACCAATAAGGCCTATACCATCGAAACGCGGTTTGATGCCAATATGACAAATGGTGACATCAATATCCCTGCGCTTTCTATCGATGCCCTTGGGGTACAGATAAACGGCAATCTTGTTGCCAATGATATGCAGCAGGACAATGGGTCTACTAATGGTCAGTTGGCTTTTAGAGGCAGCCGGCCGGGACCGTTACTTGCGGCCATTGATCAGGGAGAACTGGGGGATGTGATGCAGTCAATCAATCTTACTGCCGCTGTTAACGGCACCCGGACTAATCTGAATATCAGCCCCCTGGAACTGAATATGGTCTTTGCCGGTGAGCAGATCCCCAATTCACCGGTGCAAATGAACCTGTCAGCCAATACCCGGTTAAATCTGGAGACAGAATCACTGGCTCTGAACAATTTTCAGGTGGCCGGTTTGGGCCTGAACGTGAGTGGTAATATCAATGCCGAACAGATCTTTGATGCCAGGCAATACCGGGGAGATATCGAGGTCGCCCCTTTCAGTCTGCGTCAATTGGTGCGTCAGCTGAACCAGGTTCCCCCTGATACGACTGATACCCGTGCATACACCAACGTCGCACTCTCCACGGCATTTGATGGATCGGCAAACCATCTGAATGTCAGCCGTCTTGCTATGGTCCTGGATGAAACAAATTTAAACGGGACCTTATCGATAACGGACTTTGAGAATTCGTCCATTCAGTTTGGTATCGATATAGACCAAATCAATGCCGATCGATATCTGCCGCCTGCCGAAGGCAATCAGCCACGACCCGTGACACCGGAAACGGCAGTCGGTGCCGCCGCACAATTGCCGTTGGAAACCCTGCGTGCGTTAAATATCCAGGGTGAATTAAAGATCGGTCAATTGATTATCTCCAACGCCAGGGTGTCTGATGTGGTTTTAGGCATGAACGCCAAAGACGGAAAAATCAACCTCTCCCCGGTATCTGCTAACCTCTACGAGGGTAGCTACCGTGGCGATATCCAGTTAAATGCCACGTCCGATCAGCCCACATTGAGTTTTGACTCCGCCCTGCAAGGTGTGAATATCGATCCCTTAATGGTGGATGTGGTAGGGGCCTCCAGCGTTAGTGGTACAGGCAACATGGAATTGAATGTCACTGCCAGTGGCATTGATACACCCACCATGATCAGCAACTTAAATGGTGATGGAAAAATTTTTCTTGAGGACGGTATATTACAGGGGGTAGACGTGGCCCGGGTCCTGGCCCAGGTGGAGATTATGATCCAGAACCGGCGGCCCATGCAGATTGACCGCGGTGAACAGACACCGTTTGATACCTTTAGCAGTACCCTGGATATCAGGGGCGGTTTGGTCAGGAGTAATGATCTAATTATGAAGGCACCGGGGATACAGGTGGCAGGTCAGGGGACCGTTATTAACCTGAATAACAATAATATTAATTATGACCTCGTGGCCTCAGCCGATCAGGGCACGGCCACACGGGGAGAAGAACAATACGACATCGGTGGTTACAGCATTCCCATTAAATGTTCCGGTAATGCCAGTGATCCCAGTTGTCTGCCCAATGTAGAGAAGATCATTTCAGAAGTGGTTCAACGGAAAGTCCAGAAGCAGATCGGCAATGTCCTGCAACGGGCATTGGGTGTGCCTACGGAACAGACCCAGCAGGGAACCGAGCCGGCAACACAACCACAGACCCAGCCGCAGCAGCAGCAACCCACTCAGCAGATGGACCCCACAGAAGAAATCCTTAACAGGGCACTGGAAGGTATCTTCGGCCGCTAGCAATGGGCCGAATGCTGCTTGTATTTTCTCTGTTGTCGGGTGTCATACCTGTCCAGGGTGGGGAGATCCTTAGTACCCAGGCCTTTCATATCAATACGCATTTTGAAATTATCATTTCCATGGTCATTCAGGGTGATAGCCAGGTGGTATTTGATATCTTGACAGATTATGAAAGGCTGGCAGAGGTCAGTGATATCGTTCTGGATTCCGCAAAGGTTACAAAAAAACGCTCATTAAAAGACAGTCCCATCCGTGTCAGGATCAATACCCGGACCTGTGTATTGATCTTTTGCTTTAAGGCCAGGATCGTAGAAGATGTGGAATTGACCGGAGATATGTCAATCAAAGCAGACATTGTCCCGGAGCTAAGTGATTTTAAAACCGGTGAGATCATCATTCAGGTGCAGGACTATTCAGAAGGTATGACACACGTAAAATTTGAAAGCCGGTTTATTCCCGATTTCTGGGTACCGCCTGTCATTGGTCCTATGATAGTGAAACGTAAGGCCATTCAGACCACCACCAATATAATCTTTCAGGTAGAGAAACTGATTAACAGTGAGTGATTTTTCCAGTCGGTTATTAAAATGGTACAGGGTCAAAGGTCGTCATGATCTGCCCTGGCAAAAAAATCCTACACCTTACCGAGTCTGGGTCTCAGAGATCATGTTACAACAGACCCAGGTTAAAACCGTCATCCCCTACTATCAACAATTCATGCGCCAATACCCGAATGTGAAGCGTCTGGCCAATGCCAGGCTTGATGACGTATTGCATTTGTGGTCCGGGTTGGGATATTACGCCCGGGCCAGGAACCTGCACAAGGCGGCAAAGCACATTATGGACAGCCACCATGGCCGTTTTCCAGCGGACCTCGCTGTAGTTATGGCCTTGCCCGGTATCGGCCGGTCCACCGCAGGGGCAATCCTGTCATTGAGTAAAGGTCAGCGTCACCCCATCCTCGATGGTAACGTCAAGCGCGTAATGACTCGCCACCAGGGGATAAATGGCTGGACCGGTGAGAAGAAAGTGGAAGAGACATTGTGGCAGCTTGCAGATGCATTTACCCCCAATCAACATGTGAGTGACTATACCCAGGCCATCATGGATCTGGGTGCGACCCTTTGCACGCGCAGTAAACCCGCCTGTGAGTTCTGCCCGGTGAAGAAAGACTGTTATGCCTATCAACATAATCAGCAATCACAATTGCCAACCAGCCGACCCAGAAAAACCTTGCCTGTCAGGCAGGCCATTTTTACCATCATCAAAAATTCCCACGGTGATATATTATTAAAGCGGCGGCCTCCAAGTGGCATATGGGGTGGCTTGTGGAGTCTGCCTGAATGCCCATTGGGTGCTGACATTACAAAGTGGATAGAGCAAAACTTTGGCAGCAAGGTCATATCGGTGCACGAAAAGCCCACGCTGCGACATACCTTCAGTCACTTTCACCTGGACATACAACCGGTACAGGTAGAAGTTTTATCAAATTCCAGTGGGATTAAAGACAGCGGCGAGATTTACTGGTATAAACCGGATGATAAACTCAATAGAGGAATCGCAGCTCCAGTGGCTCAACTGTTACAGGAATTGTAAATAATTAAGAGGAAATAAATGTCAAACAAAGTTGAGTGCGTAAAATTAAACAAGGAAGCTGATGGTCTGGCAGCCCAGCCGTATCCGGGCGATCTGGGTAAACGGATATTGGAGAACGTATCCCAGGAGGCATGGAACATGTGGTTATCACACCAGACCATGTTAATTAACGAATATCGCCTTTCTTTAATGGAACCCAAGTCAAGAAAATTCCTTGAAGAAGAGATGGAAAAGTATTTTTTCGGCGAAGGATCTGATGCACCCGCGGATTATGTCCCGCCGGAAGCCTAACCCAACTTGACGAACGCGCGTTCTAACTGTTTAATACGCACTTCGTTGTGTACCTCTCATCGTGTCATGATAATACGTGACGTGCAATTAGTATGGCCAGGTAGCTCAGTCGGTAGAGCAGGGGACTGAAAATCCCCGTGTCGGCAGTTCGATTCTGTCCCTGGCCACCATTATCATACCTCAGACCAGTTATCGATTATGCCTTGTATTTCTCTTTGATTTTGGTATTTCAAATTTAACTTTGAGAAGGTTACTGCCTAATGAATACCCATTTAATCCTTTTATGGCTTCCCTGGCTTCATGACCTTCCATCTCTACAAATCCGAATCCCCTGCATTTGCCTGTAAAAATATCTATCGTAAGATTAATAGACCTGACTGTGCCGTAGTTTGAAAAAAGATCCTGGATTTGACTCTCAGTCGTTTCTTTTGGCAGGTTTCCAATAAATATCTTTTTCAATGGGTAGCTTGTTTTGTAATGGAAAAATTAAAAATGGAATAATCCTGCTTGCACAGGATGATTCCAGGTTTAGAAAAGCTTACTCTGGTGTAACCTGAGTGGCCTGAAGGCCTTTTTCGCCTTTTTGGACATCGTAGCTAACGGTTTGTCCTTCTTTAAGACTGCGGAAACCGTCGCCGGCGATAGAACTATGATGTACAAATACATCTTCTGAGCCATCTGAAGGTGAGATAAATCCAAAACCTTTTGAATCGTTAAACCACTTTACTGTTCCTGTTTTCATTGAAATAACCTCGTAAATAAATTGTTAATTATTAAATATTGTAGTGCTATCGAGGTGATTTACAGGTGAGATTCAAAGAGAAACTAATGCTGAAAAGGCCAGGATACAAAACTTTATTTAGTTCAAGTACGGCAAAAATAATGCAATACAGGGCCATTTCATAGGCATATAACAAATAAGTCAAGGTCTATTATCAATAATAGTATAAGTTTAAGATTTATTTTCAGATCAATTCTAAACAATTTAGTTATATAAAAGAATAAGTTAGAACTTAATAAATAATTACATTGTGGATAGGTTACTATGGTTATTCAATTTGTACTTATAAAAGGGTAATTGTCAAATTATGAACATAACACTAAAAACCACGCATCTATTCGGCCTGTGTTTGCTGACATTTCTGGCTGGATGTACCACGGTAACCACCTATTATGAGAAATTGACCACCGAGACACCCATGACCGAGGCCGAATACCTCGCATCCCTGCCGGATGATGTCTATCCAGAGTCACGCGGGAGATTACCCATTGTTAATCGGGCCGATCTCGATGAAGAGGGTAAAGCCATTTATGATCGCTACACCTCACCTGAATCCACTTCACTTGCCGGGTTGCCGGGACCGGGCGGTTTGCGCTTACATTCCAGGGTGGACCAATCTCCAACCCGGATTGATAACAAAGTAAAGGCGCTGATTCGGTTATCTATGGCCAGGGAACTGGACATGGTATTTGAATGGACCCTGTATGAACCCGTGGGACTGAAGGCCGGGATAACACCAGAGACGCTGGATGCCATTCGTTATAATCGGCCGCTAGCTGGCGTTCCACCATTTGATGCTTCAATCATTCAACTTTCACGAGATGTATTAAAAGACCACCATGTCAGTTCAGAAACTTATCAGCTATTACAGTCACAATTTGGTAACAGTGATCTCATGGAGATTGCCTACCTGATGGGAGATGCCATGGAGAGTTATGTGCTGCTATTCATGTTTGATGTACATCTGCCTTATGACAGGAAACCATTGCTGCCAGTAAACTAGAAAAAAGCTGCTGTAGTTACAAGTCATCCCGCAGGATTCCTTTCAGGAATGTATACCGGTCTTTTCTTACTTCCCTGATTTTTTTCATGACACTGGTCTCAGGCAGGCCTAGCATTAACATCAGGTGTGAGGAGAGCATGAGGCTGGCCTCCATGGTCTCAGGGATCACTTCTGTCGCACCTGCCTGTTTTAACTCATCCAGATGTGAATCATCACTGGTGCGAACCAGTATTAAAATGTCTTTATTTAACTGTCGCACCTGATGCAATACCTTCATGACAGGTGAAATATTATCCAGACAAAATATCAATGCAGCCGCCCGTTCAAGGCCGGCAGATTTCAATAATGCTATGTTAGATGTGTTGCCATAAGTGACAGAGTGGTTGTTGTTAACCGCCTGCTCCACCAGCGTGGGGTTGGTGTCCATGGCAATGTAGTGAATATTTTCACTTTCCAGAAAGCGTGCAACATTTTGTCCCACTCGGCCGTAGCCACAAATGATCACATGATCTTTTAATTCATTAGCTGTTTCAGCGATTTTATTTTCCACCTCAGCATCGCTTAGATTCGAGGCCATAGGTAATAGTCTGTCAACAAGCCTTTGGTTGTAACGAATCAGGATAGGAGCGAGGCCCATACTAATGAGTAATGCAGCCAGGACCACCTGGCCGTAATCAGCCGGTAACAGGTTGCCGCTGAGTGCCAGCGCCAGTATGGCAAACCCGAATTCACCACCGTGGGCCAGGGAGATACCGGTCCTGGTGGCCACTGCCCAGTCCCAACCGCACATACGACATAGCAACGTAATTAATACCAGCTTGAAGAGTATCAGGGCAGACAATAACAGCAGGACCCATTGCCAGACATCCGGAAGTAACCTGATATTCAGGAGCATACCTATGGATATAAAAAAAAGCGCCAGCAGGATATCTCGGAATGGCCGGATCTCTGCCTCCAGTTGATGACGAAACTCCGTTTCGGCGAGCATGATACCGGCGATGAAGGCGCCGAGTGTAAGTGAGAGCCCCATCTGGTGGGTAATCCAGGCGGCCATTAGTGCCACCAGCAACGCAGTGAGGGTAAAGAGTTCTGATGATTTAAATTTGGCAATCATCCTGAACAGGGGCCTTAATACCCAACGGCCAAGGGTTAATATGATCAGTATCCCGAGCAAACCCTGGCCTATTGCTACATATAATGCATCCGTTGTGGCACTGGATGAATTGGTCAGGTTATTTACCAGTAGCAGAAAGGGAATGACCATGAGATCCTGGAACAGTAGTATACCGATGGCGTTTCGTCCGTGCCGGGTATGCAGTTCGTGTTGATCTGCCAGGAGTGTGGTCACCAGGGCCGTTGAAGACATGGTCACCACGCCCCCCAGGATAATGGAGATTTCCAGGGGCATACCAATTAACATGGCAGCTGCTGCTACCATCAAGGTAGTCAGTAATACCTGTGTACCGCCCAGGCCAATGACCGCTGCCTTCATCCTTAAAAGTAGTGGAAGTGAAAATTCAAGTCCGATGGTGAACAATAATAATACAACACCAAATTCGGCAATGACGCTAATGTGCTCGGTATTGGATATCAGCGAAAAACTGTAAGGCCCGAGTAATATACCTACAATCAGATAGCCAAGTATTGGGGGAAGATTGACATACAGGAAAATGACCACCACCAGCATTGCAGCGGTAAATAAAATTAATATTTCATTTAGATAACTGTAGTCCATATAAACCACGCACCAGTAAGCATATTGAAGTTAAATAATTACAGAAAAGCGAAGAAGATTAAACAACTTCCGAAATTGGGCTGATTGAAATGAATAAGGACAGACTAATTACTGCCCTTAGTTATTAAAGGGGACAGAATGAATTCTGTCCCCAATTAATCATTCTGCGTATAAAAGATTATACCCATATTCCTGAGAGCGGGTGGCCGCCAGGACACCAGCGGCAACGAAATGGGCATTGGGTATTGCCTGGTCAACCAGCATCGCAAAGGCCTCTTCCACCGACATCCCCGTGGCCTTAGCAATATTCATGGCAGCCCGTTGGGTGGCGCGTTTACAGATGGCGAAATGCACACCCATGTCTAATAATTTAGGGATGGTGTTGGGGCCACTGTAATCATTTGCGGCATACATGGGGTTGCTGGTAGGCGCTGAGACTGACGGATCGCGGTTGATCTGTTCGCCGTATTTTCCCCAAATCGTATTACCATATCCATAAGGTGTGGATGCATGGCGGAAACACACCACCATGGCATAATCTTCTGCCTTACCTTCGTATTCGTCTATGTGCGAGACAATGATGTTGTTTGCATAACGTACGGCGCTGCCGCCACCGGCGACAGTGGAAGAATCAATAAACACGCGGTGATCACCTGATAGGGTTTCCATCCATTTGTCTTTACTGTACCGGGGAGGTTGTTCATTCGCCTGTGATGTTGCCGATGCGCTTGCTGCGGCTATGCCGGCCACCGTGGCCACACCCATATTGGTGATGAGTGTACGGCGCCCAACGCCATTGTGTTCATTGTCTTTCATTATGATCTCCCACTTTCATTTTACGCTTATCGGATTAATTATATGCCTATTCAGTAGTCAGTGAAATGAGCTCAACTGTATTGCAAACCCCCAGAGATTTCAGGAAGTTACGTTGATTGTCATTAATAAGCAATGTTAATTTCCCGCCCTGGGAACTCATATTTTTCGATTCCCGGGAAAAGAAGTCTACCGCCGATTGATCGATATGGGTGGTGTATTGTAGGTCAACGGTTATTGCCTCCTTGCTGTGTTGGTGAAAGATCTCCGTTAACTGGCCTACCGAGGCATAGAACAGGGCACCTTTGACTTTTAACAGGATACCGGAGTCCGTTTGTTCCAGGGTAAGTTCCAGTTGGCTGATGCGGAACATGAAGACACTGATGGATAAAAATACCGCAACACCTACACCCACAGCCAGTCCGGAAAAGATAATGCTCAAGAACGTTGCCAGGTAAATGATGAGTTCAGAGCGGACCTGGGCATAGTGCTTGATGTCCTGCCATTTAATCATGTCTGCACCAACGATAAATAAGGTACCTGCCATGGCTGCCATGGGCATATAGGTCAGGATGGGGCCGAGAAACATGATCAGGACCAGGACAAATAAGGCAGTGAGGATACCCGACAGTGGGGTTGAACCTCCCAGGCTCATATTTGCCTGGGTGCGATTAAAGCTGCCGGAACCCACAAAGCTGGAAAAGAAGGTAGCAAGAAAATTCGCCACACCCTGGGCATAGACCTCCTTGTCCAGATTGATGTCCTGGTTGGTCTCCATCTTCAGGCCCCGGACAATGACCAGTGACTGGGCGAGACCAATGAAGGCAATGGTAATAGCATAGGGGATCAGGGACACACTGGTGATCAGGTATTCAATATTGACTGTAGGGATGTGAAAGGGAATCCACTGTATGGGCATACGTCCAAGGTATTCTAGTTCTGTCACCGGCTGCGGCCAGATAAACGCCACCAGCAAACCGCAAAGATAACCGGCCGTAATGGCAACAATAATAAAATAACGGGGTAGGTAACGTTTGCCTATATAACCACCCAGTATGGTGGTGATGCCTATGGCGAGACTATACGGGTTAATCAGGTGCAGGTAGTCACTGATGATGACGTAAATTTTTTCATAAAAGAAGGTGGTATTGAACGTGGACAGGTCCAGGATACTGTCCAGTGATGCCATGATAATCAGAAAACCGGCCCCAGCAGAGATCCCCGATATGGAGCCCGGAGACATGTACTGAAAAATTCGTGCTCCACGTAACAACCAGAACAACAATTGAATCAGTCCCACCATCATGCATAACAGGAAGACAAAATCGATGTACACAGGGCTGCCCCGTCCTGCCAAAGGTAACACAGCGATGCCAATCAAAATGGCCACAGCAGTATTGGGGCCACTCATCATGGAAGACGTCCCCAGCAGGCTGGAGAACAGGGTCACAAATATAGCGCAGTAGAGTCCATACTCAGGCTGCAGACCCGCAAGGTAGGCATAGGTGATCCCCTGGGGAATAACGAGTATGGCCCCGACAAAACCGGCAAATGCCTCTGCACGCCAGTTGCTTAAGGATTTAGTCCAGGCAAACGAGGGTGACGTTTCTTTAATCAGCGTGGCGATCAATTGAACAGGTGTTCCAGCAGCTTGAGAAATTTACTGTCCCGGGGATCGGCCGGTCGGATCTGCAGGTTCAGGTAGGCAGATACATCCAGGGCCTGCTGATGCGTTAAAGAACGGCCATTGCCCAACGGCATGTTGGCCCAGATAAAACCTGCACCCTTATGGATGGTATTCATACCGGCACCTTTATTATAGGAATCCAGTCCCCATACCGGCGGCATGTCGGCAATCCCCTGGCCCTGTTCACCATGACAGGCGGTACATTGTTGCTGGTAAATTGCCCGACCGTTTGCCGGGTTGGGATCATAGCCAGTGTCCGGCAGGGTGGGTACCCCGCGACCTTCAGGCTCCTGGCCCATGATTTCACCTTGTGAAAGATAGGTAACATAGGCGGCCACGGCCAGTA
This sequence comes from Candidatus Eutrophobius brisbanensis, assembly GCA_038131795.1. GTDB lineage: Bacteria > Pseudomonadota > Gammaproteobacteria > Eutrophobiales > Eutrophobiaceae > Eutrophobius > Eutrophobius brisbanensis. Next base: position 2,239,986 of record JAYPQE010000003.1, read on the forward strand.
TCTCCGGGGCATCTTCCGGTGGCATGATTCCGTCCATACTATAAAGAAAACACTCCCGTATCCTCAGACCAATGCCGTTACGTTTACCGTTTTTAGACCGCCACTTTGGATACATGCCGGCCACATTCAAAGGCATGGCATCTTGCCTGGTGCCGGCCTGGAGATGGCAGTTGCTGCATTTCAGGCGATTGCCTACATATCGGCTGGCATAATTCTGCGTATCGGTGACGATACGATAGCCGTACACTACATTGGAGTAGTAGTCATCCAGAAAGGGTTCTTCTAATAGTTGTTCAATACTGGGCTGGGTCTGTTGGGCGTGACACCACGACCACGTTAAAATCAATAGAGCACAACAGCTAAGGTAATGACTGAATTTCATTCTTTTCTGGTTCAGGCACGAAGTAGTGTTGCCATTGTATGCAAGAAGAGAAAAGGATGAAAGTAGGAATATGGAAAGAGGTTGGTTTGTTACCTGATATCCTGCATTAAATAAAACCTATTGTGATTCAGTGCTTACACGGCAACCTCGGCGGTTTTGGGTTTCCTGGAATCGCGCTTGCGTTCATGTTCTTTGAGTTTCTTCTTTCTCAGGCGTATGGATTTAGGCGTTATCTCAACCAGTTCATCATCATTGATGAATTCAAGGGCGCGTTCCAGAGACAATTTTAATGGTGGTGTCAGGAGGATATTATCATCCTTGCCGGCAGCACGGATGTTGGTCAATTGTTTGCCCTTTAGCGGGTTGACCACCAGGTCGTTGTCCCTGGAATGGATGCCAACAATCATCCCCTCATAGACTTCAACGCCGTGTTCTATCATGAGCTGACCCCGTTCCTGCAGGTTAAACAGGGCGTACCCAAGGGCCTTGCCCTGTGAGTTGGCGATGAGTACACCATTTTGGCGTTGATTTTTTATGGAGTCCTTATACGGCCCGTAATGGTCGAAGACATGATAGATCAGTCCTGTCCCGGCCGTCGCCGTTAGATAGTCTGTTCTAAATCCGATAATACCTCTGGCTGGAATAATATAGTCCAGGCGCACCCGGCCCTTACCATCCGGGCTCATGTCCACCAGCTCACCCCCCCTGGCCCCCAGCATTTCCATTACCGCACCCTGGTAGTTTGCCTCCATGTCCACGGTAAGTTGCTCATAAGGTTCACACAATGTGCCATCCACCATTTTGGTAATGACTTCCGGCCTGGAGACACTGAATTCGTAATCTTCACGGCGCATGTTTTCTATCAAAATAGAAAGGTGTAATTCACCACGTCCTGATACTTTAAGTTTTTCAGGGTCCTCGGTCTCTTCCACCCGCAGGGAGACATTGTGTTTTAACTCCCGGAACAGGCGCTCGCGAATTTGTCTGGAGGTGACATATTTACCCTCCTGACCGCTGAAAGGGGAGTCATTGATCTGGAATGTCATGGTGACAGTAGGTTGATCGACTACCAGAGGCGGCAAGGCCTCGGGGTGTTCCGGGTGGCAGAGGGTATCTGAGATATTTAACTCGTCGATTCCACAGATGGCAACGATGTCCCCGGCTGAGGCGGACTCAATCTCGATACGTTCCAGTCCCAGCAGGCGAAAGACCTGAAGAATCCGGCCTTTCTTTATGGAGTGATCATCTTTGACAACGACAACGGGAGAATTCTTTTTTGTGGTGCCCCGGGTGATCCGACCAATACCGATTACGCCCAGATAATTATTATAATCCAGGGCGCTGATCTGTAGTTGGAATGGTCCTGATGTATCCACATTGGGAGGGGGGACGTGTTTTATGATGGCTTCAAACAGGGGTATCATGCTGTCTTCAACGCTGGACATGTCCAGTCCACTTTTGCCCAGCTTTGCCGAAGTATAAATGACTGGAAAATCCAGCTGTTCATCATTGGCACCCAGTCTGTCAAATAGATCAAAGGTCCGGTTTAATACCCACTCTGGTCTGGCACCATCACGGTCTATCTTGTTAATCACCACGATGGGATTGAGACCCAGGGCCAATGCCTTCTGGGTGACAAATCGGGTCTGGGGCATGGGGCCGTCAACCGCATCAATGAGCAGCAGCACGGAATCCGCCATGGACAACACCCGTTCCACTTCACCGCCAAAATCCGCATGACCCGGGGTATCAATGATGTTGATCCGATACCCATTCCAGTCAAGGGCCGTGTTTTTGGCAAGAATGGTGATCCCGCGTTCCCGTTCCAGGTCATTGGAATCCATCACCCGTTCAGGCATCTCTGCCCGACTATTGAACGTACCAGACTGGCTGAGCAACTGGTCAACCAGGGTGGTTTTGCCGTGATCTACATGGGCAACAATCGCGATATTTCTGATTTTATCTGTCATTTATCCAGCCGGTAAAATGGCGCGGATTATACATAGAAATAGAAGTAAAAGTGATAATTTTTAAAATTAATAGAATCGTAATTTTGTGGTTAATCACACTTTTTATATGGCAGTAATCCCGGGGCCTTTCCCAGGATTCCCAGCCTCACCGGTATGCCAAAGGAGCGGGCATCACAATGTAATATGGAATATGAAAAGGCCAGAAAATCCGCTTTATGGTTACTGGACCATTACGGCAAGAAAAGACCGGAAGATAATACAGATATCAGCATTACATATACTCTCCCCGAGACAGAAATTGCCCGGCAGGTTCAGGTGTCGATTAAAAAATCCAGGTTAATTGAAAATATTATCGCCCGGTTTAATGACAGGTTTGCTCTTGAGAACAAAATTGCTATACAGATAAAAAAATGTCAGAAACGCCAGGCGCTTTGGGATGCAAACAAACGGGAATTGGTCCTTTGTCATGAATTATTTGACTATTTTTATTCGTTGGCCAGGATCTCTGAGTCACACAATCTAAACCAGTCGATTAGAAGTCTCGATTAATCGAATGCGTTGAAAAAAGTATGGGCCATCCTCTGGGTGTCCGCCTTTTTACCTGTGAATAATGTAAACGCCTCTGCCGCCTGATTGATAGCCATGCCGCTGCCATCCATGGTCTGACAGCCTGTATTCCTGGCTGTTTTGAGTAGCTCGGTTTCAAGTGGAAAATAAATTACATCAGCCAGCCAATGTCTCGCTGTTAATGTTTTTGCCGGAATTGGCATCCCCGGATACTTTTTCATGCCTACGGGCGTGGTGTTGACCACACCATCCACCAATGTCATTGTAGATTTGATATCAGGAGTAAACTTAAATGAGGTGTGTTCGAAGGTTTTAGATAACCTTGAAATCAAGGTGTTGACCCTGGTTTCATCAAGGTCAAATAACTGCAATGACTTTAAGCCAGATTTAGCCAATGCATACGCCACAGCAGAGCCGGCGCCACCAGCACCTAGTAATAGTACCTTGTCAGTATTTATGTCTTGAAACGATTTATTGAAACTCAGGTAAAACCCCTGCCAATCGGTATTATATCCATAGCGTTTTCCACTATGAAAACTCACTGTATTGACTGCCCCAAGCTCCCTTGCATCCGGCGACAACGCGTCCAGATAGTCTATTACCGACTGTTTACAGGGGTGAGTGATATTAAGTCCTGCGTATCCGGCTTGTTCTATAGTATCCAGTAAGTCTGGCAGGTGCTTATGACCTTCATCCAGCAGGTCAAGATCAAATAACTGATAATCCAGTTTTATACCCTGAGCACTGGCCTCCCGAATGTGCATAAGCGGACTTCTGGATTCCTGTATACCGGTGCCAATCAATCCTACATTGATATCAGTTGTTTTTGTAATATTGAATCTTGAATATTTTTCCATGTAATTATGCTAAGTTAGCCAAAATCCAAAAATTATTATGTCAAACAGCATTCTACAGGAACACCCCAAAAGAACACGTGCGCGTTACGTCATCCTGGCGTTGATCTCAATTGGTACCATGATCAACTACCTGGATCGGACCATACTTGGTATTGCCGCCCCGGCATTGACTGCAGAACTGGGGATCAGTGCCGCTGTTATGGGGATTATATTCTCTGCCTTTTCCTGGTCTTACACAGCCATGCAGATTCCGGGTGGCATTCTGCTGGACCGGTTTGGTTCTCGGATAATCTATTTTATGTCATTGACACTATGGTCACTTTTCACTGCCCTACATGGTTTGGTGAACAATATCTGGACCCTGCTTGCCATGCGACTGGGGCTTGGCGTTGCGGAGGCACCTTGTTTCCCAACCAATAGCAGAATAGTGGCCACCTGGTTTCCTCAACAGGAAAGGGCGATGGCCACCGGGGTTTATACCGTGGGAGAGTATATTGGCCTGGCGTTTTTAAGCCCCTTACTGTTCTGGATCCTGGCAAGCTTTGGCTGGCGGGCCCTGTTTATTATTGTAGGCTTAGTGGGTATTGCTTTTGGAGTCGTTTGGATCAGGTATTACCAGGAACCTCGGGACTACAAGTCTGTAAACCAATCTGAACTGGACTATATTGCAGCAGGGGGCGGCCTGATCTCCACAACCAGTAACCGACCTAACTTTGAATGGGGCATGATCCTGCGGTTACTCAGGTACCGTCAGTTGTCAGGTATTTGTCTCGGCCAGTTTGCCAGTAACTCGACACTGGTCTTTTTCCTTACCTGGTTTCCTACCTATCTGGCAACGGAAAGGCAAATGGAATGGATCAAGATCGGGTTCTTTGCCGTGATGCCGTTTATTGCGGCATCCATTGGTGTGTTATCAGGAGGCTGGTTGTCAGATTATCTTCTAAGGTGCGGCAAGTCTGTTAACGTGGCCAGGAAATTACCCATTATCATGGGATTGCTATTGGCCTCAACCATCATTGGTGCGAATTATGTACAAAGTAATACCGCGGTCATTGCGATACTTTCTGTTGCATTTTTTGCCCAGGGCATGGCGGCATTGGGTTGGACGCTGGTTTCCGATATTGCCCCCATGGACCAGCTGGGATTGACCGGAGGCATCTTTAACTTTGCCGCTAACCTGGCGGGAATCATCACACCCATGGTTATCGGTTTCATCGTAACTGCTACGGGATCATTTATCGGGGCAATATTATATATTGGTATTCTGGCCCTGATAGGTGCTTTCTCTTATATTTTTATTGTTGGTGATGTAAAGCGAATTGAGCTAATAGATTAATTATTCAGCATGGTTCTGTCTTTTAAATCATCAATCCCATATACAATTTTATTGTCACTCTCAAATTCGTTGCGCTTAGTAAACCATCATGAATTTTTCCCTGTTTGGGAAAAACATCTTTATTATCAATCTGATTGTTCAAAACACCAGGTATCAAAGTAAGTTGCTGGGCAGCAACCAGTAATTTGGTCTATTATCAATTGGATCAGGCTGGGTTTAAAAATATTATTAGTTATTTGTGGATACGTGTAATGTCAAACATCATTGTGTTACAAGTCATGAAGCATATTCTGGTGGTGAAGATTGACACCACGTTATCCACATTAATGAAGCAGGTAAACTGGAATTATTATATCTGTGTTGCGGTAATAGATGATGATAATTTATTTGGCATCATCACCAGGCAACTCATTGGCTACGCGACCAAAAAAAACTAAATTTCAATACCGTCAGGGCATGGGAAATTTGCACCCCGGAAATGCAGGTAGTCGAAGCTAATTTATTACTAAAAGAGGCCGTTGATATCATGATAGACAAAAATGTCAGACACTTAATAGTTAAAAATGGTTCAGATTATGTTGGTGTATTAAGGCCTCTGGATATCCTTGCAATCATAGATTGGGTAGGTCCGGAAAAGCTTGTCGTAAATGCCTAGATGAAATTTAAACTGATTAAGTTTAAAGAATGTTCGCCCCAATTCTGTTTCATCATGTTTCTCCTCTTCCTGTCCTGGGAGGGGCCGTTGATTATTTATTTTGGTGCCAGCGAGGGTGAAGTGATAATCATTATGGCCGGGTTAGTTCTGACCATTTTAATCTGGTTTTTTTTTGGAATAGACAGTTTCTGTGAAACCTTTAAATTAAAAAAAGACACCAGGTTGGACATATAGTAGAGGCTGGAGAAGGATATTGCCTGTAAAGTATTTCAGGCTAATAGTTTGCCTGATATAAACTCATACAGGTCATGTTCAAGTTTTTGCCCCGATTCTTCAAACAATTTAAATACATGGTTTATATCAGCTTTTGATTCCTTTACCAGTATAGGAGATGCCTTAATCCTGGCCGGGTTGTCTGAACCACTGTCTACCTTGTGATTGGACAGCCCTGATTTGTTATTCCATGTCAAAACCATATCATTGTGATCAAGTTGATAACTTATTTGAAACTACGTTATATCATGATTGGCATCTTGCCATATATATACACTGAGGTTTTCATCTGCAAACCAGCGCCTTTGAAGGTCGTCACTGGTTTGAGAGAGATCGGTTATTTCCTTTAGCATTTATTCTGTGAACATCTCTTTGAGTTTTTCGCCCGGGTCACTTGCAGACATAAAGGCCTCGCCTACCAGGAAGGCATTGACATTATGTTGTCTTAACATCGTGACCTGTTGGGGAGTATGTATGCCGCTTTCGGTGACCACGGTGCGGTCAGGAAATACATCAGTCAGGAGATTAATGGTTGTCTCCAGGTCTGTTTTAAAGGTGTGCAGGTCGCGGTTATTGATGCCGATTAACGATGTGCGCAGGAACATGGCCCGTTCAAGTTCTTCACGATCATGGACTTCTACCAGGACATCCATACCGAGTTCAAGTGTGATATCTGCCAGTTCCCTGAGTTGATTGTCTGACAGCGCCGCAACTATCAGAAGTATGCAGTCAGCACCAATTGCCCGTGCTTCATAGACCTGATAAGGGTCGAGGATAAAATCTTTTCGCAAGATCGGGAGCTCACAGGCCGATTTGGCGTCTTTTAGATGTTCATCGCTGCCCTGAAAGAAATCCACATCAGTGAGAACCGAAAGGCAGGTGGCACCGCCTTCGGCATAGGATTTAGCAATGGAGGCAGGATCAAAGTTATCTCGTATTATGCCTTTACTTGGCGAGGCCTTTTTTATCTCGGCAATGACTGCCGCATGCCCCTGCTCAATTCTGGTATTGATAGCCTGATAAAAATCCCTTGCAGGTGAGGCATCTGCTGCCATTTTTTTGATGGAAGCAAGGGTTAGCTGTCCCTGACGGTCAACTACTTCCTGCTGTTTTCTTTCAAGAATTTTATTGAGTATGTCGGCCCGATCGGTGTTGTTCATAAGGGTCGTTTCCGTTTATGTCATATTATCAGCGAGTTCATTGCTGAGGATAATTAATTCTTGCAGTTTCTTTTTCGCCTTACCGTTGGCAATGGCTTCGGCAGCTATTTTAATCCCCTGTTCCAGGCTGTCGCAAAGATTGGCAGTATAGATGGCCGCGCCGGCATTCAATAAAACGATATCCCGTGCTGGGCCGGCTTCATTATTCAGGACAGACTGCATCATGGCGAAACTATCATCAATACTGTGTACAACAATTTCAACCATATTACCTTTCTTGATCCCAAACTGTTCCGGTTTGATTTCGAATTCATGGATCTCACCGTTTTTGAGTTCTGCAACCTGGGTTGCGGATCCTATACTGATCTCATCCATGCCGTCGTCAGAATGCACTACCATGACATGGTTGTTTCCCAGGACCTTCATGGCAGCCGCAATGGGGGTGATCAAATATTTATCATAAACACCAATCAGCAGATTGGGTACATGGGCCGGATTGGTTAATGGGCCGAGCATATTAAAAATTGTCCGGACAGCCAGCTCCTTACGGGGGCCAACAGCATACTTTGTGGCGCTATGGTGTGCCGGGGCAAACATAAATCCAACGCCCACTTTATTGATGCACTCGGCCACCAGTTCCGGTGGCAGACCCAGTTTGACGCCTGCCATATCCAGTACGTCGGCACTGCCGCTACGGCTGGAGACTGAACGATTATTATGTTTGGCAACCTTGCCACCGGCGGCAGCAATAACAAATGCCGCGGTCGTGGAGATATTAAAGGTATGCAGTCCATCACCGCCTGTGCCAACAATATCAATAAGATGTTCACCCTCTACGTCCACCTTGAGGGCAAATTCCCGCATGATGGTGGCGGCCGCAGCGATCGCGTCAATGGTTTCACCTTTCATTCGCAATGCAACCAGAAAGCCGCCAATTTGTGCCGGGGTGGCCTCTCCCTGCATAATGCTTCTCATCACATCCTGCATTTCAGGCCCGGTGATATCTTCCTGTTCTATTAGCTTGGCAATGGCCTGTTGTATATTCATTATGTTCAACTGGATATGGTTAGAAAGTTTTGTAATAACTGATGACCTGTTTCGGTAAGAATGGATTCAGGATGAAACTGTACTCCATAGATCGGTAATGTCTTGTGCCTAAGGCCCATAATTTCATCTCTATCCCCGGTTTCATTTAATGTCCATGCGGTTACTTCCAGAGACTGGGGCAGGGTGGATTCATCTACCACCAGAGAATGATAGCGGGTCGCGGTAAAAGGTTCTTCAAGGTCTTTAAAGACGTCAGTATTTTGATGATATATTGGTGAGGTCTTACCATGCATTATTTGCCTGGCATGGACCACCTTGCCTCCAAATGCCTGGCCTATACACTGGTGACCTAGGCATACCCCCAAAATGGGTTTGCTGTCCTTGAATTCTTCCAGGATCTGCAGGGAGATGCCTGCCTCATTGGGCGTACAGGGCCCCGGTGATATTACTATCCTGTCTGGATTGAGGTCTTTAATGTCCTCCAGGCTGATCTTGTCATTTCTAAAAACCTGCACATCCTCACCCAGTTCACCCAGGTATTGCACCAGGTTAAAGGTAAAAGAGTCATAATTGTCGATCATCAGTAACATTTGTAAGGTTCCGTGTAAGTTTCAGGTCCTGTTTGTATTATCCTTATTTTTAATTGAGGCCACAACACGTGCAGCCGGCGTATAAGCACATTACAACATTGTGACCAGTAAAGCGGGGCTGAGTTGAAGTTAGAGGAGCAGAAAAACCAGTAATGCCAATGTGGCAGTTAACAGGAAACTGTCACTGATGTCCCGCCGTTGTTCTTCGGTAAACGGTGTATTTTCAACCGCAGGCTTGAGGGTATTCTCACGCAGGAAAATTATTAATTCATTAATAGTACCTTCACCAAAATAATCACCGCCTGTTTCTGTGGCAATAAACTTCAATAAGTCATCCTGTAACGGGATACGTAATGGTCTGCCGCCTGATTGCAGGTAATCATCCACACATGCACCATCAATCTGTCTGGGGATCGGTGTTTCTCCCGGATTGCCAATGCCGATGGTCAATACCTTAATGCCCGCCTGTCTGATGTCTGCCAGCGATTGCGTTAAATCATTTCGCCAGTCTCCTTCCATGAAACCATCACTGAAGAGGATGACATATTCAACATTGCCAAAAATTTCAGGAAAATTGGTTTTTTTCTGGGCTACTACTGACAGACCGTTGGTAATACCGGTTGCGGTTGCTTCGAAAATCATGCCAACGTCAAGACCTTTATCGATGACATCATGCAGGTAGTAATGGTTAAACGTCATTTGTGAGATGGGGAAGGCGAGCCTTGCAAACGCAAACATCCCAAATCGGCCTTCAGGGACGCTTTCCAGAATTTCATGCATGACCTCTTTGCTTCTGTCCAGAAAGCTGGGTTCGCTGCAATAGTTACGTGCAGTCATACTACGTGATATATCGGTTAGAAATATATAGTCGGCCGTTGCCTGAGGTTCAAGGTATGGTCTGGCCCCTATCAGGACCAGGCACATAAACATGATGATGACGGCAGCGGTTTTGATTCCTTTGTAGACACCCGTTGGGGCATCAGATTTGAAAAGCGACGAGATCAGTCCGGTATAATGGATGCCTTTCCACAGAATCCACAGGACCAGTGGTAAAATGACAATACTATAGAACGCGGCCGGGTACTCGAATCCCATATCTTTAAGGCCCGCCTATCCTCAACGATGTAAACGCATTGGTAGACTGATGGAAATAAAACTGGTCCAGCCATAACAACCCGGTGAGTAGCAATAAGCCAATCAGTGATAATACCCATCTGAGATTATATTCATAAATGTTGGACTCGAGACTGAACAGCGGAGATTCTTCCACTTCACTGACAACTTTATAGGCCTCGCGCATATCTTCCTCTGAATCCACCTGAAAAATACGAAAACCCGGGTCATCTGCAAATTGCTGGTCAAGACTCTGAGTAATAAAGTCGGATACCCCCACACCGATGGTATACAGCCGTATATTATTTTCACGAAGGATCCTGACGGCGCCTCCAAGGTTTTCCATATCATCTTCGGTATCGGAGATCATGATGATGGCACCTTCCTCGCCACCCAGGACTTCCCTTGCCAGGGTCAGGGCCTTGTCTATATTGGTGAGGGACGAAAATGCCTCAAGTTGAGTACCGGAGCCCCTGCGGATATTGTCCCCCAGGACTTCGAGAAACTGGTTGTTGGTTTCTGTTGTGGGCCATCGGGCAAGAAACGGTTCTGTGCTGAACAGGATCAGGCCAAACCGTTCACCATCAAAGCGCTGCAGAAAATCAAATAATGCCTCCCGGGCGGTCTCGTACCGGGTCGTGCCTTCCTGACCCGCCGTCAGGTCTTCTCCGCCATATCCCTTGTGCTCTACGGGCAGGTTCATAGAAGGGGACATGTCGAAGGCAACAATGAAATTTTTATGTAGTGTTTCGTTCTCAGAACTAATCAGTGGTGTGTTGGTGTAAAGGACAGGATCAATCCAGATAACTGCCACCAGGGCAACAAAAAAAAACCAGAGTACAGATCGGTAAATTTTTCTTGAACTGCCTTTAAGACAGTGATGGGCACGTAGATACTCAATGCCGTTGAGTTTGTAGTTTCCGCGCTTTTTATTAAACAGGAGCTGCCATAACAGTATGAGCAACAGTGGAACAATTACTAATCCGTATTCTGGTGAATTAATGATTAACTCTTCAATGATACCGCTATTGCCTTCCATTAAAACCGCTCCAGAATCATATATCCCCGGTCATCCTTGCCGGACGCCTGCTCATCATCGTCCTCGGGGAGTTCCGCTTCCAGCAGGTTGATAATCCCCTGGTCTGACAGGGCTTCTTGCTCTTCTCCATCTTTTTGCGCGCGATAAAACTGCCTGATTTCCCCCAGCCTCGCAAGGATCAGGGCACGGCGTTTAAGGATCAGCTCATGGTTTCTCAGTGCATCATTATCATATGGGTTAATGCGTATGGCAGCCTGTAAGTCCAGTTGCGCACGTCTGAGTTGTTCAACACCATTTAATAATACGGTGACGATTTGTGACTCCTCATCAAAGGGACCATCTTCCAGCAAAACCATAAACAGGTCCTCCACACTATCGGCCCGGATGGCAGTATTGAGAATGAGTTTTTCATCTTCTGGGTTGAACATGGAAAAACTGTTTTCTGACCTTAGCGTCCCTGCATTATAGAGGGCAGAAAATTTAACAATGTTGTTGGTGGCGCGATCCCCCATGGCCGATAGCTCAAGGTAATGGTTTTCATTCGTATCATCTGACTGTATGTCCGTCATCATACGGTTATAGTCTTTCAGTTCACCAGACAGCCACAGATCCGGTAGTGCCGCCAAAGCGAGTAAAATTACTGCGATTAAAGTGGTAATTGCGGCATGGATGATCACAGGGGGTTGTTGCGAAATCCGTTGGCCAAAAGTGGGTTGCTGTTCAATATTTAATCTGGACTCTTCTACCAGTGCGGCCAGCCGTTTTTCCAGAATGGATTTAATCGTATCTATGCCTGCTAAATCAGGTTCTTGTGCCTGGTAATTATCAATCAGGATTTTCCGTGCTTCTATTGCCAGTGGCTGCCAAAGCTCATCATCAGGGTCAACACCCGACCAGAAGGACTCAGGGGTAACACCGGTTTGCAAATATAATAAACGGGTAAACACCTGCTCATAATTTAACAAACAGATCCGGTTATTCAGTTCAGTGGACTGGATGGACGTGAATACCCGCCAGAGCTGTTCTGCCTCAGATAATTCGTGGATGCTACGGCGCCTCCCGTAATGCCATAGCAACAGACCGGCAACGGCCAACAGGATAACTCCGCTGCCGGCAGGGATAGACTGGCGCAAGTGTCTGGCGGTTTCCAGTGGTCCTTTAACGCCATGCAGGACAATGCGATCAATTTTATCCGGATAGAACGAACCTATATGGACCACCGGCGTTTGAATGGTATAGGAAAAGACATTGTCATCTCCCTGGTCTGCATTTGAATAGTAGAGAATAAATGGATCAATTCGATACGTTTGCTGAGGTTCAACCTGTACAGCCTGAAGTTCATAATCGAGAATGATTTCAACTACCTGATCGGGATGATTTATCACTGTTTCCGTCAGGTTCCGGTTTTCAAGTGGAAAAAAACTCATTCTTCGACGCAGGTTATCAATATCAGGCACTACTTTATCGCTGCGGTACAGGACCCGCAGTTGTTGATGTATCACCTCACCGACATGATAGCTGGGCCGGTCAAGACCTACCCATCCCGCGATGATCTGCTCATCATTTAATGTTTCCTGTGTAGCATCAGCTGGTTGAAAATAACGTACCGGTGTTGCAAGAAAAGAGGCGACAACGAGTAGACTGCATATGGTCAGGACTAATGCGGTAATCAGGCCGGCGGCCAGTCGTGGACGTTTCAAGATAAGATTCATTACATTCATATTGGCAGGATACTGGATTTATTATTTATTTATATTGTAATGGTATTGGCAATATCAAAGAAGCAGAAATACCGGACTATTATTTTGATCCTGTATCCGTTCTGGCATGATAAAACATACTCCCTGACGACCACTCCTAATCATGGTAAATGCGATGAACGTTCAGAGTACTCACCGGATATACACGGCTTGCTGTCAGTGCGTGAACGGCGGTTTTGCCCTTCATACTTTCTCGTTTAATCATAGTCCCTGATGATATGAGTGATAAAATTCTGTTAATTTGAACTTATCTGCGGCTGCCATACCGGGTCCTGGTAGACTACTTCATCACCTACCACCGTGAGGACCACCTTGTTGTCCAGTATATCTCCCTGGGGCATGGTGAAATAGTCCCTGTCCAGCACGACAAAGTCAGCCCATTTACCGGTTTCCAGTGAGCCACCCAGGTCTTCTGCGAATAACCATTCGGCGGCCCGGCTGGTATACAGGCGAAGTGCGGTGGCGCGGCTGACGGCCTCTTCGGGCATGACTACGATCCCGCCATCCACCGGGTCTTCCGATTCGCGGATCCGGCGATTAACAAACAGGTTAAGGGCGTTAAAGTACAGTTGTGGCTGCATCCTGCCACCGTGTTCACCCACCACCTTGACCCCTGCCTCCAGCAAGGTCTTGGCCGGCGCCAGAAACTGCAGACCCTCCGGACCATACCGTTTTACCTGGTCAACAGAAGCGGCGACATCATCCGGGGCAATGGGGACGTAGAAATTAAAGTCTTTCATAATCTCAATCACATCCGGTACCTTGCCGATGGCACCGCCGTGGGCGAAACCGATTCTTAAATCCCGGAGATCATCCATGGACATATTGGCTTCCTGCCTGGCTTCATCGATCCACTGGGCATGCAGACGGAATGCATTACTGCCAAAGGAGTGCATACTGAATAAACGCCACCCGGCACGGATAGCTGGCTTGAGGATACGATCAATACGATAGGCCTCTCCTGCCATACACATTTCACGTTGTTTAAGCATGTCCGGGCCCGGCAGGTCTTCTTCAAAACAGGCCACTCGCCTGGAATCGCCGGCACCGCCATCGGTGATCCCCATGGGCCAGAACCAGGGGTTGACCTTTGGGGTACTCACATGTGCACCTAACAGGTTGACCATCTGTGGTCCGGAGGGATAGAGCAGGGGGCTCCTGAACATCTCGTATCCATAACCAAAACGAACAGGTAGACGGCCTTCTTTTCTGAGCAGGTAATAAAATCCGCCCAGGGTCCTGCCCTGTTCGATACTGGAGGCAATCATGGTGACGCCGGCACTGGCATAGCTGTTCATGGCCTCTTTTAATAATTCGTTATACATGCTCTGCGGTATGCGCGGTGGGAACATGGTGAGTTCCCAGGCATCGCGGAAGGTCTCGGTAATGATGCCTCGGTCACCAGAGTCATCTGCCAGAGAAACATAATTATTGGAGGCATCCACAAAGGTAGGCCAGGCATCAATGGTGGCATCATAGGCCAGTCGATTCATGATGGCCGCGCGGTGACTACAGTGATGACCGTGGTGGGGGCCGTCTTCTTCCCAGACGCACCCCTGGTGGGCATGCATCTCTTCAGCCAGGTCCATGGCCAGGTTCTTTTTAAACATGGAATATTCAAATGGGTTGCCGGCAATCAATGGGTTGTCCGTGGGGCGTGAATTATTAGCCTGGGGGACCTTTAATACCTGGCTCAGGCTTTTGCCATCGTCTGCCAGGGTCACTCTCACCACCACATCTTCCTGGCGGACAATACTTAAACCCGTGCCACTTCCCAGTACTGCCGGGTTGGCAGAGATGGCGTTGGAGACCATGTCCATGGTGAGAAACTCATCATATAGACCAACGGTCAGCGAGCCGATATCCGGGTAATCGGTCTCTTCATTGGGGATCAGGTAGACATGTATCCATTCATCGGCAAGGGGTGGAAACTCATCAAGGAGGGCATTAATTTTTGCCAGCGTTTGCGGGCCGTCCTCTTCAATTAATACTGCAAAATGTAATCCGGGCGCCCAGGAATAGGCATCGCGCTCATCGGCATATAACTCCACATTATTCATGGTGCTTTCAGGGTGCACATGGGTCTCAATAAAACCGGGGATGACGGTCTTGCCCTGTACATCCATGAGCCTGGTATCTGGTTTGGCCAGTTGCATCATTTCAGCCCTTGTTCCGAGAGCAAGAATGTGGCCCTGGCGTATGGCCATGGCATCAACAATAGTCCCAGGGTCACTGGAGAGCATATCGTGGTTGTCCATGGTAACGATCTTCCCGTTTACCACGATGGTATCTGCCTTGAGAATTTCCTGGCCTGCAACGGAATGCGAAAAGAATATGGGCAGACACAGAAGATAAAAGATTACACGGTTAAGACGAAAACTGGTTTTCATATTGCTTCCCCCGGAAAAGACTTAATATCGTAACTGCAATGTCACAGCAAGAATTGAATTCGGTCAAGGCTATCACCGAGTATAGGCCAATACAAATGTGCATGATTTTTGCTAATTTATTGATGTTATTGAATTTTATTGAAAATTTCCGAAAATAAATAACACCAGATTGTTTAAAATTGATTGGGTAATTTTTTGCACAGTAAGTACTTGAAAATCCCGCGAATAAGGTTAATCTAAATCTGCAAACAACCAGAATGACAAAAGGTTTATTATGAAATATTTCATTACCAGTCTAGTTATATTATTGATGTCAGGACTGAGTCTGCCCTTATGGGCTACCGACGGTGACGTGGTCTATTCGGCCCCTTATATATGGGTCAATCCGGAAACCGGTCAGATTGAAACCGTTAACCCCGGACCAAGGTTAAAGGCCCATGAGGCCATGGCATCGTCTGAGGACGCCGGGTCAGCAGCAGGTGAAGTCATGGCCAGTGAAGCTGGCTCAACACAAATGGACGCAGCGGAATCTGAAGGCCATGCTGAGGCCCACATACCCATCATGCATCCCATCATTGTTTTAATTGGAATAGCCGCAACCATTGGTGTAATGGTTGGTATGGGAAAGAAGGCCGCATAAATAGACAACGAGTTCTTGCAGTGCACCTGGCTATTTAGACCCTGACCAGGTATAAATTCAAACTATCAATGCTGTTTTATTGAATACCCTTCATGGCCATAGATACGGCGCGAAAAATTGCCCGGCCTTTATTCAACGATTCCTGCCATTCATTTTCCGGTGTGGAATCATGAACAATCCCGCCACCAGCCTGTATATATAATGTATCGTCTTTGATGACAGCGGTACGGATGGCAATGGCCGTGTCCATGTTATTGTCCCAGGATAGGTAACCCACCGCGCCACCATAGATCCCTCGTTTTATAGGTTCCAGTTCGGCAATGATCTCCATGGCCCGGATCTTGGGTGCGCCTGATAATGTACCGGCAGGGAAGGTGGCCCTGAGCACGTCCAGGGCGGTCCGGTCTTTATCCAGTTTACCGATGACATTGGAGACGATATGCATCACATGTGAGTAGCGTTCAATCACCATTTTTTCAGTGACCTTTACCGAGCCGGTTTGGGCGATTCTGCCCACATCGTTTCTGCCAAGGTCGATGAGCATCAGGTGTTCCGCCAGTTCCTTTGGATCTGACAGCAAGTCTTTCTCCATGGCCATATCCTCTTCCTGATCTTTACCCCGTGGCCGGGTCCCGGCGATGGGACGTACAGTGACTTCATCATCTTCCAGTCTAACCAGTACTTCGGGTGATGCACCAACCACATGAAAATCCCTGAGGTTTAAGTAATACATGTAGGGAGATGGGTTAGAGCTGCGCAGGGCGCGGTATAAATTAAACGGATAGGTAGAAAATGGAATTGACATGCGTTGTGATAGCACCACCTGCATGACATCACCTTCAATAATATAATTTTTTATTTTTTCTACCGCTTTGAAATAGTAATGTTTTTGGAACTGGAAATTAAAATCCGATTCATTGACCTTGACGGCCTCAGAGGTTTCGCGTGGCGGGAGTGGTGCAAGCAGCCTGGCTGCAATGGCTTCAGTTTTTTCCACTGCATTGACATAGGCCTTATCATCTTCGGGGTTGGCGTGGACAATGATCAGTATTTTTCTCGAAACGTTATCAAATACCACCACTTCCTCTGCAACCATTAACAGGATCTCAGGTGTTTCCAATGGGTCTGTTTTATGGTCGCACTTTAACCTGGGCTCAATATATTCAATACAATCATAGGCAAAATAACCTACCAGGCCTCCACTGAACCTGGGTAGTCCTTCAATTTTTGGTGATTTGTATTGTTGCTTGAAGTTTTCCAGTTCAACAAATGGGTCATCAACCTTTTGTTCTGATATTTTTTTGCCATTCTTTTCAACGTAAACGCTGTTCCTGGCAACTGAAATAACCGTGTTTGATGGTAACCCGATTATTGAGTATCGCCCCCAGCGTTCTCCTCCCACCACCGACTCCAATAGACAGGAGTAAGGTCCATCGGCAAGTTTCAGGTAGGCACTTAAAGGGGTTTCTAGATCCGCCAGGACTTCCTTGATGACAGGGATATGGTTATAACCCTCAGCAGCGTAGGACTGAAACTGTTCCTCGGTGACGGTAGTCATGATTCAAACTCGGTGGAAAAGATTATTTAAGAGTGTCCAGTTGATCACGCATGGCCTGGATAGTGGCCGTGTAGTCTTTATTGCCGAAAATGGCAGACCCTGCTACAAACGTATCGGCACCGGCCTCGGCAATTTCGCGAATATTGTCTACCTTGACCCCGCCGTCTATTTCAAGACGGATCTCCCGGCCGGAACTGTCGATAATTTCCCTGGCATCAGCGAGCTTGGATAATGCCGAGGGGATAAAGCACTGACCTCCGAAACCTGGATTCACAGACATGAGTAATACCATATCGACCTTATCTATGACGTGATTGAGATAATCCAGAGGTGTAGCCGGGTTGAATACCAGGCCGGATTTACAACCATGGTCATGGATCAGTTGCAAGGAGCGGTCTATGTGTTCGGATGCTTCCGGGTGAAACGTAATGTAGTTGGCTCCGGCCTCGGCAAACTCGGGGATGATCCTGTCCACCGGCTTAACCATGAGATGGACATCGATAGGTGCCTTAATGCCATAGTTCCTCAATGCCTTGACCACCACAGGACCAAACGTCAGGTTGGGTACATAGTGATTGTCCATAACGTCAAAATGGATCAAATCCGCGCCGGCATCAATCACGGCCTGGACTTCTTCTCCCAGCCGCGACAGGTCAGCAGACAAGATTGACGGAGCAATGGCAAAGTTCTTCATAATCCTGATAAATTTACTATATTCAGATGTGCGCACTTTACCTGATTGGAGATACCATAGCCACTCAATGTGAATATCTATGCCATATAGTGGAAACCCTATTATGTATCACCCATAATATAAGTGAATATTGAAAACCCCCAGGGTAGGACACCATGCAGTCTATGTTACTTGGTTTAGTCGTTTTCGCATTGATGATGCCAGGTGCCTGGGCCAGTTCCCCGGTAGATTATGAAACAAAACTGATGACCAGTCTGGTTGCAGAGCGGTCACCCGGTGGAGCGGTCTGGCTGGGTTCTGGTCGTAATACCTTTTTGTCCCTGTATCGCGAAACTGCACATCCCAACAGCAAAAATGCGGCCATTATTCTGCACAGTATGGGGATGCATGTTGATTGGCCAGATCTGATTTCGCCATTAAGAAAACAGCTTCCAGACCATGGATGGACAACCTTGTCAGTGCAGTTACCGTTACTGTCACCACAGACAGGTATTGCAGAATATGGCGGGACATTTATAAAAGCCAACCGCAGGATCAGAACAGCGATCAGGTATCTGCTCGATAAGGACTACACAAATATTGCCTTTATCGGTGTAGGTTTCGGTGCCACCACGGCTGTGCAATACCTGACGACATCGACATCTGCAGTCAAGGCCCTGGTGGGTATCAGCATGCAAAATCATGAATTTTTAAAGCCCAGGTATAATCTGGTTGAAAATCTGTCTGATATTAAGCAACCTGTGTTAGATATTTATGCGGGACAGGACAGTCCAGCTGTCATGGACTCAATCTATGACCGCCGTCTGGCCGGGGCCAATAAGGACAATAAGGCTTATGATCAGAAAGTGATACAGGATGCCTCACGATATTTTTCAGGTCAGGAAGCCGAGCTGGTAGAACAGATTACAGACTGGCTGAATATTACATTTGATACAATTGATCACTGAATCAACCCTTAACAGGTTAAAAATGGAACAGGATTCTGTACATATAAACGAGATAACTGAAAGGCCAGATAAGGATGCACGTAACTGGGCAATGATCTGCCACCTGTCGGGCCTTGTCGGTTTCGTGATGCCGTTTGGTAATGTGTTGGGACCGTTGATAGTCTGGGCAATTAAAAAAGACGACCATCCGTTTATTAACGACCAGAGAAAAGAGGCATTAAATTATCAGCTGACCATGACCCTGTGTCTGATTGTCTCTGCAATCTTAATCCTTGTTGTCATTGGAATCCTGCTTATCTCCGTGTTGTGTATTTATATCCTGTTTATGATCATCATCGCCTCCATCAACGCCAATGACGGTGTATATTACCGCTACCCCCTGACCATACGGTTTTTCAAATAAGCCTGTCCTGGTATGGCAGATATTAAACAACTCCTTAATGAGTATGGTAAAAGTCATCAGCATCCTGTTAACAAACAGATCCATTGGGTATGTGTCCCGCTGATTGTCTGGAGCCTGCTTGCTCTGATTTCAATGATCCCGGCACCAGAGGTATTTTCCAATATTTCGGTTGCCATTAGCTGGGCGGAGGTCACACTAGGTGCTGCCATGGTCTATTATGTCCTGGTCTCACCCTCACTTGCGTTAGGAATTTTGCCAGTGTTAACTTTGATGTTGTTTTTAAGCCGACTGGTTTCATCAACTACGGTAAGTGTATGGCTAGTGGCCCTGGTGGTCTTTGTATTTGCCTGGGTCGGTCAATTTATAGGGCACATCATTGAGGGCAAAAAACCCTCTTTCTTTAAGGACCTGCAATTTTTACTTATGGGACCATTGTGGCTATTGGCACATGTATACGAAAGATTGGCAATTAAATATTAGCCAACGGTAATGATTCTACCGGTGTGATTTTTGTTCGCGTATGAGGAACAATCTGAATTTTTCCAGGGTCAATGGTTGAGCAATGATATATCCCTGAAGTTCATCACAATTTAATTGTAATAAAATATCATTTTACCCTGTCTTAAATGCTTCAGTTGATCGGAACTCAAATTAAAGCTTTCTACGGCTTTGCTGAAATAATTTCCCAGTTAAGCATATCTATATCGATATATATTCCATCAAATATATTTACGATGTTTCGTGATCTCGTGATTCTAGATGGGTAGGCCGCAGTTTAACTCCTTGGTATTTAATGTCAGGTTATGCTCCATGGCCAGCAGACGATCATAGATTGTCAGTCCGAGTTAACGGCTTTCACTATATATCGGTCTTTGAATCTCTGTATCTAATTTATCGGATATTTGATTATAAGGGTCAAAGTGAATGGTGCTGACCAATATCAATGCCGAAATAATGGGGGAAAAGAATATACGTTTTGAGACGCTGTTTTCAAATTTGGATTTACTCAGTTTCATGTATTAGTTATCCTTCTCTAAGCAGAAAAAAACTGCCATTGAGACCTCTGACGATATCATCTTTACTGATATTTGCGTTAAAAGGTGTGACAGACTGCCCATCTGAGCCGAGGCTCTACAGGTCATAATCTGAATTGATAGGAACCAGGTTTTTGTGTTTTCGTAACTTCCCAGCGGCCTGGGTAGGGTAATCCAGGATATTGAGTATTGCTAGGGATTGCCCCAGGGGTCTTTAGGCACCGGATTAAAAACCTCT
Organism: Candidatus Eutrophobius brisbanensis; assembly: GCA_038131795.1. Taxonomy (GTDB): domain Bacteria; phylum Pseudomonadota; class Gammaproteobacteria; order Eutrophobiales; family Eutrophobiaceae; genus Eutrophobius; species Eutrophobius brisbanensis. The sequence continues at coordinate 2,260,639 of JAYPQE010000003.1, forward strand.
TCCAGGGAATCTGGGAAACGTCCGTTTCCAGCAAAAAACTCATTAATTTCAAGGGACATCTCAGTCAGTGCTTCTTCAGTAATTTCGGCTTTACGCTGCTCTGCCAACTTGAAATAAATCGGTGCTGCTGTACTGTACACCTATGAAATAATTAACAGAACCAGACCAAATTCTATGATGGAATACGCTTTTGAACGTTGTTTAAATTTGGGTAATGAGAGGCTCGTAAGAAAATCATTGTCGGGGCGATATTTTACTATTAATGTTGTCATTCACGAATCTTGGGATGACTACGTATGAAAATAGCTAATAATCGAGGATTTACCCTCATCGAGTTGATGATCGTGGTAACGGTGATCGCCATACTCGCCGGGATCGCCTATCCCTCCTATCAAAATTCAGTCCGTAAGGCCAGACGGTCAGATGCCCAGTCACTGATGCTGGATACTGCCAACAGGCAGGAACAGTACCTGTTAGACGCCAGGCAATATACCACCAACTTTACCAGTTTGGGCATTACCAAGGACGGCTGGTCATGCTCCGCCTCTGCCTGTACCAACAGTTTTTACTCAGTGGCGATTGCCGTGGATAACAGTGCAACACCACCTACCTTTACTGTTACTGCGACAGCAACGGGCGACCAGGTGGCCGATGGAAACCTTGGTCTTACCAGTGTTGGAACGAAAACACCGAGTGACAAATGGTAAGTAAAAAGCAAATAGGCTTTACCTTAATTGAATTGATGGTGGCCGTTAGTGTGGTTGGCGTTTTGATCGCTGTGGGTCTGCCTGCCATGCGTGAAATGCGGTTAAACCAGGAAGTGCGAACTGCCGCGTCAGATTTCCATCTTGGTCTATTGCTTGCCCGCAGTGAAGCTATAAAGCGTAACACCAATGTCGATATGGCCTATAATACTAACTGGGAAGGCGGTTGGGACGTAGAAGTGGCAGGTGGTTCTCCGGTGATCCGGACCCAGGACGCCTTCGCGAATATCGATATTGATTGCGATGTGGACAATGATGGTTCGGCCGATATCTGTCCCAGCCAGGTCAGGTTTAACCGCACCGGCAGGCCAACATCTTTTGTCGATTTCTGGATCTATGTGAACGGCAACGCCCAGGTGTCTCCCCGCTGCGTCAGGATATCATTGAGCGGTGTGCCAAAAGTCATACTGGACAATGATTTTGACCCAACAAATGGATGTGACTAATGAATAAAGAGTCTGGATTCTCAATGATAGAGGTTCTGGTGGCCTTGTTGATTACCATGGTTGGCTTACTGGGTATCGCGGCGTTGCAGGTCAAGGCCCAGCAGGCAGAAATGGAGTCCTATCAACGGGCCCAAGCCTTGATCATCATGTCAGATATCGTTGATCGGATAAACGTCAATCGCTCAACGGTCTCGTGTTTTCTGATCACGACTAACACCACCACAGGTACGCCGTTTATGGGCGTAGCGGGGTCTGGGCATATGACCACCCCGCCCAGCTGTTCGACCAGCACCCCCACTTACAACGCCCAGGCAGAAGCGGCCATTGGTCAGCTGGATAGCTTGCTGGAGGGTGCCGCAGAGACATTGGCAGGGGCGGATGTGGTCAATGTGGGTGCCATGATTGGGGCACGGGCATGCATCAGTTATGACGCCAGTAGTGAAATCGGTGGTGCTGCCGGTACGGGCCTGATTACCGTAGTGGTTTCCTGGCAGGCCATGGGCGATCTCTCCCCGCCAACAGCAAACTGTGCCAATGGTCTCTATGGAACAGAGACCAAGCGTCGTGCCGTATCAACCAGTTTCCGTATAGCAAATCTGTTTGGGTAACGCTATGAATAAAACTAAACAATTTATCTGGCATCATTCTCTTGGTCTGTCCCTGATAGAACTGATGATCGCCATTGCTATCAGTTCCTTTTTAATGCTGGGATTAACAGCCACGTTTAAAAATTCCAGTGATGCCCAACGTGCATTGGAACGCTCCAGTCAGTTAATCGAAAACGGGCGCTATGCGGTCAATATACTTTATGAAGACCTGAGGCATGCCGGGTACTTTGGTCATTTTTTTGAATCCGGTACACCACCGGCAGCATTCCCGGACCCCTGTGAGACCGGTAGCCTGTCAAACCTTGAAGATGCCATGGGCATGCCCTTGCAGGGTTATACCGCATCCAGCCTGACGGGGTATCCCACTATTACCAGTATGCCCTCTACCTGTACCACTATTCTGTTGGCAAATTCAAACCTGTCACCGGGTTCAGACGTGCTGATCATGCGCCGGGCAGATACCGATGTCTTTACCGGATCACCCAATACAAATGAGGTCTATATTCAAAGTAACAGTCGCACTGCAAACCTCATGTACGGCAACAGCTCTGCAACGGTGCCAACCAACTCACCCGATAATGATTCGACTGCCAATTTGATGAAATACCCAAGTAAGTCAGGTAATACCACCGTTGCCGATTCCAGAAAATACCATGTACATGTATATTTTGTTGCCCCATGCAGTCTGGGTAGTGGAACAAACGATGTCTGCCAGGGGGGCGATGACGCCATCCCAACATTAAAACGCCTGGAACTGACGAGCAACGGTACCAGTACCATTATGAACGTAGTGCCCCTGGTGGAGGGCATAGAGTATATGAAACTTGAATATGGTATTGATACCGCCCCCACCACCGTCAATGAGATTACCGGGCAACAGGGTGATGGCATACCGGACACTTATGTCACCACGCCAACGGTCGCTCAGTGGCCTATGGTGGTATCCATTAAAGTCCATCTGCTTGCCAGGTCACCTGAGGCCACTATGGGTTATTCAGATGCCAAACAATATACTCTGGCAGGGACTACGGTGGCCGCTACAAACGATGAATTCAAGCGCCATGTTTTTTCATCAGAGATCCGATTAATGAACATGGGCGGAAGACGGGAGATACCGGAATGATTAGTTATCGTAGACAACAAGGGGTGGTGCTGTTTACTACACTGGTTCTGTTGGTGATGATGACCCTGTTTGCGGTGTCATCCATCAACTTAAGTACCGTGAATCTGCGGATCGTCGGTAATATGCAGGCCATTAAGGCAATGGATGCTGATGCCCAGGCGGCCATCGAACAGACCATCAGCACCATGGACAACTTTAATCTCACTCCGGCAGCCACCACCATTACCGGAACGTTGGCTACGGTCAGCGTCAGTGCCCCAGAATGTATAGACAGCCAGATCGCTACCGGTTACAGCGCCGTGTCAACGGCCATCATCCCGGAAGACAATGTCTGGGAGGTCATCGCCACCGTCACCGACAACGTCACCGGTGCTACCTCCACTTTGCATCAGGGAGTGGAAATCAGAATGCTTGCAGGCAATTGCCCTTAAGGACATGGGTCAGGAGTTAATATGAAATATATACAACAGTTAATGAACAAGCTATCAAGCCGACTTACAGTTGGGTTTGGTGTTTTTTTATTGTGCTTTTTTTCTGGTTTGTCAGGTGTACAGGCAGACTTCGATCCCGTCAATGATGATACCGATATCTTTCTCGCCAATCCCAATATCACATCGCAGCGTCCTAATATTCTCATCTATGTAGACAATACTGCTAACTGGTCGACGGCATTTGCCAATGAAAAGGCCGCACTCAAGGCTGTGGTGGACAACCTCAGTGACCTGTTTAACGTGGGCCTGATGTTTTTCCCGGAAACCGGTAACCCTAATGACAATGTAGACGGTGCTTATCTGCGTTACGGTATTCGCCAGATGACCGATGCCAACAAGGCCATACTATCATCCATCGTTGATGGCCTGGATACCCAGGTTGACCGGGGTAACAATGCCACTACCTCTGCCGGCATGATCGAGGTGTACCGGTATTTTTCCGGTGGAAATCCACGCTCAGGTTTCGGTAAAGTAAAGTCAGATTATGCCAGTAATACAGATGAACCCGGTGGTCACCCGACAGTGAATGCCGGGATTGGTGAACACCCCCTGCCGGCAAACCCAACTGCCAGTTCTAAGTATACTTCCCCCATTGCCGATGCCTGTCAAAGTAATTTCCTTATCTATTTAAGTAACGGGCCGGCAGTGGAAAATAATTCCTCATTGTCGGTCGCAGAAGATGAACTGGCGGCCCTGGGGTACGATACCAGTACCACCATTAACCTGGACCCCAGTGGCCAGGAGGGTAACTGGATGGACGAGTGGGCTAGGTATATGGCCAACGCGGACATCAACTCCGATATAGACGGGGTGCAGAACCTCACCACCTATGTGGTTGAGGTGGACCCGGTGGCCACCGGTCAAGGCGATGATATGACGGCCTTGATGCAGAGTGTGGCCCTGAACGGTAATGGAGAATATTTTGAAGTCTCCAGCGGTAATGGTGGCCAGGCCATTGTTAATGCCCTCAATACCATCTTCTCTGAAATCCAGGCGGTGAACAGTGTGTTTGCCTCCACCACATTGCCGGTCAGTGTCAACGTCCGCGGTACCAACCTCAACCAGGTCTATATCGGGGTATTCCGACCAGACGAAAACAAGGAACCCCGCTGGTTTGGGAACCTGAAGATGTACAAGCTGGGTTTTAATGATGCCACCAGCACCCTGTTCCTGGCAGACGTCTCCGGTGGTGAGGCGGAAAATCCCGAGACCGGGTTTATTAATGCCAACGCATCCAGCTTCTGGACCCATGGCGCCGGTGAATTCTGGTCTTATCGTTCACCGGAGGAGAATGGCGAAGGCGGACCGCGGGACCTCCCGGATGGTGACCTGGTGGAAAAGGGGGGGACCGCACAGCAACAGCGCATTGCCTATGCCACGGACCAGTCCGGGCGAAACCTCTATACCTGTACCACCAGTTGTACCTCGGGTGACTTGTTATCGGCCACCCCGTTTAGTACATTGAACGGAGAAATTACCGGGACTAATCTACAATTAGAGACCAAGGCAGTATCCACCCTGACCGGGTTTGATACCCAGAGTGTAACGTCCCTGTCTGATAGTAAGGATATTGCCGGTATTGCCATTGTCGACGGGGGGCATTTTTTAACCTCTCTCGCCAATGTCTCCATTTCTCAGAACATTACCAGTGTGTCCTCAAATTTCACTCACCCAGTAGGGACTGTTTCCCTGTCCAACAACCAGGTGGACCAGCCCATCGATGCATTGACCCACCCCACAACGGGGCGTGTGATAGGCAGGCGGACGGTCACAGCGGTGATCAATGCAGGGCACGGTCTGACCACAGGTAATACTGTGACCATATCCGGGGCCACGGAAACGGGTTATAACGGTACATTTATTATTACCAAATTAGACGATTTTACCTTTACCTATAATGGCGGCACGTCAGTGCAGAATGAACCATCACCGGCAAGTGGTTCACCGGTGGCCATCACCACTAGCACCATTGTCAATGCCAATGTGGTAGGACACGGCTTCTCCTCGGGTGCCACAGTGACCATCAGCGGCATGGACCCCTCGTCCTATGATGACGATTACACCATCAGCAGGATTGATGATGATAACTTCAGCTTCATCACCGCCGGCTCCCTGCAACCCATTAATGATGATACCTCTACCACTGCCACCGGGCCCACGATGGTTGCCACTGCAAAACTGACGGCGCATGGATATACAGATAGCCAGAGTGTCACCATCTCCGGGGCAAACGAGACAGAGTTTAACGGCACGATGACCATCAGTGTGGTTGATGCTAATACCTTTACCTATCCGATCTCCGATGATATCGGTGATGCAACAGGGACCATCGTCGCCACCGTTGGGACCACAGATATCACCGCAACCACGGGATCTAATCATACTCTGACAGTGGGAGATATCGTCACCATCGCCGGGGCAGTGATCAACGACTATAACGGTGAATTTACCGTCACCGCTGTTCCTAATACTACAACATTTAGATATGACTCTCCGGATCCATTGCCCCCCACGACCTTGGATGCTGATGCTGCAGTGTTTTATTGCGACATGGCCCCTTGCAATCAAGCCCTGGCGGTGGTCAATAACCATGAGATTGACCTGGTGAATTCAACCGCCAATGTCAGCGTGGTGACCGGTAATATTGAAATTGAGGGTGTGGAAGATGACCTGAACATACCATCTACCACTTATAATGGTAGTGGTATCACCACGGCATCTCGTGTGACTGACGATTCAGTTATTTATAGCTCCCAGGATGCAAACCAGCCTGGACCAGGTTTCGGTGACATGGTCTATCGCTATTCCGATCCCCTGGCCTTTGTCAACCTGCCTGGTCATGGTTATGCCGATGCTGACCTGGTGACCATTGCCGGTGCCGACCAGGCCGATTACAACGGTGAGTTTGCCATTGAGGTGATCGATGCCGATAATTTCTTCTACCGCCACAACGGTTCGGGTGCAACAGCCATAGGTCCGGCAACTGGAACCATTACAGCCTCGACAAAGACCACGACCGCCACCACAAGGGCAGTGAGCCATGGTTTTGTGACGGGTAACGTGGTGACCATCGCCGGGGCAAACCAGTCAGATTTTAATGGAAACTTTAGCATTACCAAGATAGATGATAATTCCTTTACCTATGACCTGACAGAAAACGGTGGCGCTGCACAGGGAGATGCCTCAGGCACCATTACTGCAAGTATCGGATCAGCCACCAGTACTGAGGTCACCAATCTAATCAACTGGGTCCGTGGTCAAGACAATTTTGAAGATGAAAATGGCGATGGTTTCAGTACCGATGTACGTGCCTCCATCCATGGCGATGTGCTGCATTCCCGGCCAGCGGTGGTCAATTACAACCGCCATGGTAACGATGATGATGTGTTTGTGTTTTATGGGGCAAATGATGGCGTGTTCCGTGCCATTAAAGGCGGCTTTAACCAGAGTGAAGTCGGTCAGCCGGAACCCGGTCAGGAAGTATGGGGCTTTATCCCGGAGGAGCATTTTCCCTTCCTGCAGCGCCTGCGCAATAACGAGCCGACTATCAGTAGTTCCAACAAGAAAGCGTATTTTGCCGATGGCACCATTGCTGTGCTGGCTGAGGATAACAGTGGTCCCGATGGGGCCAATGTCCCTGACGGACTACTGGATACCATGGTGGATGATGATTCCAATCCTGACAGGGTAATACTGTTTATATCCATGCGTCGTGGCGGACGCTTTATCTATGCAATTGATGTGAGTGTCCCGGAAGCCCCGAGGTATCTGTGGAAGGTCTCGGCCAATGACCTTGGGTTCGATGAATTGGGGTTTTCCTGGTCTGCACCACGCCTGGTGAACACCAATGCGAATAGTGGTAATCCGATATTGTTCTTTGCTGCCGGATATGACCCCACAGTAGAAGATGTAGACCCTGCATCAATTACAGCCATTTCATCAACAGACACTACGGCCGGTGCTACTTATCCACGTACCATGGGCAGGGGCATCTTTGCCCTGGATGCTGTGACGGGAAATATCCTGTGGCAGTCCGGTCCATCCGCTTCCGATCCCACCAGTGACCCATCAGTGAACCATCATTTTGAAGATGTGAGTGGGATGGATTTTGCCATGCCCTCTGATATCACGGTTATTTCCGACCGTGCAGGCGCTGTGACTAACAGGGGATATGTAGGCGATACAGGCGGTAATATCTGGCGGATTGATTTTAACGATTCCAACGTGGCCAACTGGGAGGTCACAAAATTCGCCTCCATTGCCGATCATTCAGATCTGCCGGATCACAACCGTAAGTTTATGTTTCCACCTGACGTGGTCTATTCGAACGATGGATATGATGCGGTACTGATTGGTAGCGGTGACCGCGAACATCCCTTTGATACCGATGTTGAAAACCGGTTTTATATGTTCAAGGACACCAATATCGGCACCTCTGTGGATGGTGGGTTTACGACATTGGGAGAATCAGATTTGTTTGATGCCACCTCCAACTGTATACAGGATGCCGATGCCTGTTCCGGTCTGGTAGGTCAGGCGGACGAAAACCCAGATACGGCCACTGCCGCTCTGACTTCGGCCGATGGTTGGTATATCACCCTGGGTGATGGTGAAAAGGTGGTGGGAAATGCGGTGACCCTCAATGGGGTGACCTTCTTCAATACCAATCAGCCCGGTTCGGCAGCTGCGGTATCTGACTGCTCCAGTGACCTGGGTATTGCCCGACAATATAAAGTTTCGTTTGAGGATGCCACGGCAATTTCAGATCAGAATATTGATGGTGATACCGATGCAGCAGACCGCTCCAGTGTCCATCCCGGTGGCGGCTATCTCCCATCTCCGGTACCCGTCATGGTTGAAATTGATGGCGAGGTACATCAAGGGGTTATTTCCGGTATTGCAGTGAGCCAGCCCCCCGGGACATTGTTAAACGCCAGGTTAAGACGTTTCTGGTACAAGGAAATGGAGTAGATACATAAGGGTATTGATATGAAACTATCCCATGAAGAAAAGCTGAAAAAGAAATTGCTGATGTATTTAATGTTTCTATGCTATTCATTTATGTTCTTTATTCTGGTTTCTTTTTCCACTGTCATGGTGAGGGATGCCACGGCGGAAATTTATAAATGGGTCGATGAGGACGGTACGGTGCAATATACCCAGACCCCACCGCCGGATAACAAGGATTACGCCATGATCAAACCACCGCCGCCAGTAGATGCAAGCCAGGTGAAAAAGCGTTTTGAGACACAGAAAAAGATCGTGGATGAAAGCCTGGAGCAGCGTGAGCTAAAGGAAGAAGAAGAGTACTATGCCCGTCTGGAAAAAGAGCAAAGGGAAAGTAATTGTGCGTTGGCAAGAAAACGGCTTGCCAGTTATCAACTACCCAGAGTGCAGTTCCTGCAGGAGGACGGCAGCCGGGTAAGGGCAACGGAAGAGCAACGCCAGGCGGAGATCAAAAAGTCCCAGGACATGGTGAATGAATTCTGCAACTAGAATATATGGATAGGATTTACAAGATTAACAGGATAAAGATTATTAATATCTATAGTATTCAGTTTCTGACAAATTCAAAGTTAGAGTTTTTACTCTCTTTCTATATAAGACTCAATTATTCATTAGAATTCAATTTAAGAATTTATTTTTATCCTATTAATCTTGTAAATCCTGTCAATTATTTTTTGTAAATTGGTCCAACGCCCATTGCACATGTTCCCTGACCAGTTCTGATGGGTAGTCTAATCTGGACTGCAAGGCCGAAAGCACATCAGGGGTCTTGGGTGAGTTACCCAGCGCGACGGAAATATTCCTTAACCAGCATTCATATCCAATTCGACGGATGGCACTACCTGCTGTGCGATCCAGAAACTCCGATTCCGTCCACCGAAATAAATCAATTAACTTTGGTGCGTCCAGGCCATGTCTCACCCTGAAATCCTGCTCTGTGGTATTTTGTGCAAAACGGTTCCAGGGACAAATTAACTGACAGTCATCGCAGCCATAAACCCGGTTACCTATTAACGATCTGAACTCAATTGGGATGCTGCCGCGAAGTTCTATCGTAAGATAGGAGATACAGCGTCGGGCATCGACCTGGTATGGACCTATTATTGCGCCAGTCGGGCAGACCGTCATACAGGCCTCACATTTACCGCAGTGTTCTGTCTCCTGTGCCTCATCGACAGGAATCGGCAGGTCCGTGTAAATCTCACCCAGGAAAAACCATGACCCGGCCTTTTGGTTAATGAGGTTACTGTGTTTTCCAATCCAGCCAAGCCCTGCATTTCTGGCCAGTGCCTTTTCCAGCACCGGGGCACTGTCCACAAAGGCGCGGTAACCAAACTGCCCAGTGACCGACTCTATTTTAGAGGCGAGTTTCTGCAGCCTTGAGCGGATCACCTTATGGTAGTCCCTGCCGAGGGCATAACGGGAGATAAAACCCACTTCGGGATTATTCAGTGCAGATTTAGGATGGTAACTGTCTGGCGGATCATAGTCCATACGCAGGGAAATGATCCGGCAGGTCCCGGGGACCAGGTCCGCTGGACGGCTACGGTCTGTCCCATGCCTTTGCATGTATGCCATTTCACCATGCATACCCTGATCCAGCCAGTTTAACAGGTGTGACTCATCTTCTGACAGGTCTGTGGTGGTAATTCCGGCCTGTTGAAAGCCCAGTTCATTGGCCCATGTACGGATGTTCCTGGTCAGTTCGGTGTAATCAATATTGTTGTTCATTATTTAAGTAAAAGTGAGGCGAGAGGGGTGAAGTGTCGGCGCATGAAGATTCTGATGGAATAAAGATTTTCAAAATGAAAGCTATTACCCGAGTTATTATCCTGAAACTGGTGTTTGTTCTTCACTCCTTTCTCCTCACTATCCATCAACTCCATAAATCGTTATTATAGAGGTATCTAAATATGGAACACATACATGTTCGAATATTTTCAGTCCTGTTATAGACGGTATTTTACAGACCCGCAGGCGGCCCTGCTGGTGCTGCTGCTGATAGCAAGTTTCCTGGTTATCTATTTTATGGGGGGTATGCTGGCGCCGTTTTTTGCCGCGGTTGTCATTGCGTATATGTTAGAGGGGTCAATCTCCAGCCTGGAAAAAAGGCAGATTCGCAGGATATACGCAGTCAGTATGATCTTTTGTTTATTTCTTGCAGTCCTCGCCTTCCTGGTAGTGGTTCTGCTGCCGGCATTATCGCAACAGGCCAGCCAGTTTTTTCAGGACTTACCGGGAATGATTACAGACGGACAGGAACTGTTAATGAAGTTGCCGGAGCAATATCCTGACTTTATATCAGTGGATGCCGTCAACCAGGTCATCATCGCATCACGTACCGCAATCACTGCCATGGGACAAAGTATCCTGTCGTTTTCTCTTTCTTCTATCCCAGTCATTATTACGGTGCTGGTTTATCTTGTTCTGGTACCGCTGATGATCTTTTTTCTGTTAAAAGACAAGACAGATATTATCAACTGGAGTTTACGCTTTCTGCCATCTGATAGGCACCTGATAGAAAAACTGTGGCAGGAGATGGATGCTCAAATTGGAAATTATATCCGCGGTAAGGTATATGAGATAATCATTATCTACCTTTCATCATTTGTATTGTTCAGTGCGTTGGGTCTGAACTATGCTTCACTGTTGGCGATCATCGTAGGGCTTTCAGTATTGATACCTTATATAGGTGCAACCGTGGTTACGGTTCCCGTGGCCCTGGTGGGTTACTTTCAATGGGGATTTGATAGCACGTTTATCTGGCTGATGGCAGGGTATTTTGTATTGCAGTTTCTAGACGGTAATGTGCTGGTGCCCATCCTGTTTTCAGACGTCGTCAACCTTCATCCACTGGCGATCATTGTGGCCATACTGGTATTTGGTGGTCTATGGGGGTTCTGGGGAGTTTTCTTCGCAATACCCCTGGCAACCCTGGTGAAGGCCCTGATCTATGCATGGCCCACACATTCTGTTGTTCATGATACCGCCCTGCAAACAGGCGAGTAGCTGAGTAACGTTACTTCCTCAGCTCCTTGACGGCTTCAAGTACATCAAGGACATGACCGTCCACTTTTACCTTGCGCCATTCTTTTTGTAATACGCCTTTATCATCAATCAAGAAAGTACTTCTTTCAATGCCCATAACTTTTTTGCCATACATATTTTTTTCTTTTATTACATCAAATAGTTTGCAGAGTTTTTCATCTTCATCTGATAAAAGATCAAAGGGAAAACATTGATTGGATTTAAAATTTTCATGTGATTTGATGGAGTCTCTTGAGACCCCCAGGATTTTGGTTTTGCGTGAACTGAATTTTCGAATGTTGTCGCGAAAGTCCTGCCCCTCAACAGTACACCCCGGAGTCGAGTCCTTGGGGTAAAAATACAACACAACGTTATAACCTTTCAGGGACGATAGTTTTATTTTCTGGTCCCCGGTGGCAGGTAAATTAAAATCCGGGACTTTTTTGCCAACTGCTATTTTGCTCATAGGTTCTCCTTTTTTGATTCTTCATTATGCTGGCAGTCAAAAGGATAGGTCAAGAACGGGATATATGAGGAGTGAGGGGTTAGGAGTCAGGTGTGAGATGTGACGGCCTATTCCCTCACCCCTCTCTCCTAACCCCTTACATTTATTTAACTTTTCCCCTTGCTGAAGAGCGATATATCCGAATAATTATGGCATAATGGCGGCGATTACAGCGCAGAATTAGCGTGGTGAATAATGAGATCATCCTATAAATTTAACCAGATAAGAATATCAATTCGAAAGTATGTTTAAAGGCAGTATTGTTGCAATTATTACCCCAATGCAAGAAGGGGTCGCCCCGGATACCGAGCTGGATCTGGATGGTCTCGCCCGCCTGGTTGAGTTTCATATAGAAAATGGGACCGATGCCATCGTCTCCATGGGAACAACGGGTGAGTCGGCAACTCTAACGGCAAAGGAACATTGTTTTGTAATAAAGAAGACCGTTGAGATGGTTAATGGCAGGGTACCTGTCATTGCTGGAACAGGGGCCAACTCAACACTGGAGGCAATTAGTTTAACCCGGTATGCAAAAAAAGCAGGTGCGGACGCCTGCCTGCTGGTGACACCATATTACAATAAACCTACGCAGGAAGGGCTGTATCACCACTTCAAGGTGATTGCAGAGGAGGTATCAATCCCGCAAATACTTTATAATGTGCCGTGCCGGACGGCGTGCGATATGGTCCCTGAGACCGTCGCAAGACTGTCAGAGATATCTAATATAATTGGTATAAAAGAAGCCACCGGTGACGTGGATAGGGTTAAACAACTTCAGGATCTGTGTCAGAAAAATTTTCTGTTATACAGCGGCGATGATGCAACGGCCTGTGAGTTCATGATTGCAGGTGGTGATGGCGTCATTTCAGTAACAGCTAATGTCGCACCGCAGGCCATGCACGATATGAGCATTGAAGCGATTTCAGGTGATGCAAACAGGGCAAGAGATTTGGACAGCAGGCTGACAGGTCTGCATAAGTGGTTGTTTGTGGAAGCCAATCCAATACCTGTGAAATGGGCAGTGAGTCGGCTTGGTTTAATAAATGATGGGATCAGGTTACCGTTGACCTGGCTATCTGACAATTATCATGATGATGTGGAATCAGCTATGAAATTAGCTGAAGTAATTTAATGATGGAAGGAAAAATGAAATTATTCTTAATGTCTTTAATGGCTGTGTCTCTTACAGCTTGTTCAACGATCAATGAAGTCTTTCCGGACCGTAGTCGTGATTACGAACGGGCTGAGACCATGCCGGACCTGGAGATACCGCCGGACCTGGTATCAGGAGGGATTAATGAAAGCATGTCCATTCCAGGGGAACCACAGGGCGCAACCCAGGGACAGGTCCAGTCACAGATGGTTACTTCAACAGCATCCGTCAACAGGGCAAGCATTGAAACCATCAAAAACAATAACAGTCTGTTATCTATTCCCGAAGAGTTTCCCTCTGCCTGGCAGGAAGTAGAAAAAATCCTGCAAGATGCAGAGATACAGATTAACGAACAGGACAGAAATACCGGAATTTTCAAGGTGACTTACTCCCTTGAAGGCGGTTCCGGACAGCGGGGACTATTTACCATGCTCAGGACCCTGGATTTCAGTACCTCCGGTGACAGTCAGGATTATCAGATCAGCCTGACGGGCGTGGGTAATAAGACTGAGTTGGTGGTACTGGACATGGACGGTGAGTGGGTCAGTGATGATAACTCCAATAGTTTATTGTCCACCATTCGCGACCATTATAATCTCAGCCGCTCCCAGTAATTCTCTTAACCCAGTTATTTTTTTGAAAAGCGGATTACCCGCTGGCGTTTCTTGATCTGGCGTTCCGTTAGAACATTACGCTTATGACGGTATGGGTTTTTACCATATTTATATTGAATAAAGATGGGTGTCCCTGTCAATTTCAAAGACCGGCGGAAAAAATTCGATAAATAACGTGTGTAGGTCTCAGGTACCCGTCTGGTCTGATTACCATGGACAATAATCCTTAACGGGTTATGCCCGCCTAGATGTGCATACCTTAACTTGATTCGTCTACCTTGTATCAATGGCGGTGCATGGGCTTCCACCGCTTCAGCCAATAAGCCGGTCAGTTCAGATGACTGAAGCTTTTTATTTATACATTTTTCTATTTTATTTACGCTTTTGAATAAATCACCCACACCGGTTCCGTGCAATGCTGAGATAAAATGAAAACAGGCGTAATCTACAAATACCAGCTTACGGTCCATCTGGTTCTTGATCAGTTCTCTCTGGTGCTGTTCCAGGTTGTCCCATTTGTTTGCAGCGATGATAAGGGGTTTCCCACTTTGTACGGTCAGGCCCAGTAGATGCAGGTCCTGATCAGTCAATGCCTCACTGGCATCGATCACAGTAATAATGATATGTGCGGATTCAATCGCTTGCAGTGTCTTGATCACACTGATCTTTTCAATGTTCTCAGACAGTTTTGAACGTCTCCTGACACCTGCCGTGTCCACCAGTACATAGTGTCGATTACGATGGGTAAAGGGGATGTTAATGCTGTCCCGGGTGGTGCCCGGTTTATCAAAGGTCAAAACCCGGTTTTCACCTGTTATGCGGTTGATTAGTGTCGATTTACCGACATTGGGTCTACCTATGACTGCAATGTGGATATTGGTGATGGTCTCATCTTCTTCCTCTTCAATTGGGAAATCGGCTAATGCCAGGTCCAGTACAGGGTCTATGCCATAGCCTTTTTTTGCCGAAATCGCATAAGGTGTCCCCATCCCAAGATTAAAGAACTCAGCAGAGGTCATGTCTTCGTCCATGCCTTCCGTTTTGTTGATCAGCAAATAGATTTTTTTACCGTAGGGCCTTAACAGTTCGGTCAGGTTTTCATCGCCGGGTGTTAGTCCGGCCTGACCATCCAGTACCCAGAAAATAATATCTGCTTCTTTAATGGCCTGAAGGGACTGTTGGGAGACTAGTGCAGATATAGCCTGATCAGTGGAGGAATAATCATTGAGTCCACCGGTATCAACAACGATGATCTTATGTTTGTTATGAGATGCCAGTCCGTAGTTACGATCGCGGGTCACCCCGGGCATGTCCGCAATTAAGGCACTGCGGGTGCCGGTTATTCTATTAAATAAAGTAGATTTTCCGGTGTTGGGACGGCCAACGATTGCGATGACGGGGTGCATGGTAGGCTCAGTGACAAAATGTCTTTCTCAATGGGAGTGATAAATCACTCAAAGGTCAGTGCGGCCAGTTCCCCATCGGAGGCAAAGGCATAGACAACGTTACCTGCTGTGACGGGGGGCGCGATGATACGATCACTTGATATTTTCTGCCTGGCAACAAAGGTGCCGGTGGTTTTGTCCAGCCAGTGTAGATAGCCATTAAAATCTCCCACTACCAGATAGCTCCCTACTGGAGAGGGGGCAGTGACATCCCGGTTCAGCAAGCCTTCCATTTTCCATATTGAGCCACCGTTGAACCTGTCAAAGGCCCAGATAACACTATGATCGTCAGTGATATAAAGGTAATCACCGTCAATAGAAAACCCACTGTATGAGGAGGTGTCACGGTTCCAGAGTATCCTGCCGGTATCCCGGGTGAGGGCAGCCAGCTGGCCCTGGAAGGTGACCACATAGACGATGCCTCCGGATATCACCGGGCTGGCATCAATATCCACCATGCGCTCAAGTTCCGATCGGCCACGTGCGGAGCTGATACCGGTTTCCCAAAGTAATCGACCAGTGGTAATGTCCAGTGCAGCCAGGCTTCCGCTGTCAAAACCAATAATAATGACATCATCGTCAATGGCCGGTGTACTGGTGCCGCGTAAGGTCAATGCCGGCACGGTCTTTTCATAGGTCCACAACCGTCTGCCCGAAGTAGCGTTGAGTCCGAAGATCCGCCCGTCCAGGGTACGTACAATCACAATGTCACCGGATTTTATGGGCGGTGCGAGGATTTCACTGGAGACCTTTGATTTCCAGAGCTCTTCACCCGTTTGGGGATCCAGGGCGATGACATCACCATTGTTGGTGCCTATGAAGACCATCTCGCCGCTATAACCAGGCCCGCCGGTGATATAGACCTTGTCGGCCTTGGAAAAAAATCCTCCACCCATCTCCAGTGTATATGACCATATGGTTCTGCCGTTTTCAATGTTCAGGGCCAGGACTTTTCGATCCGTATCGGCAATAAAGATCCTGTCGCTGGCAACAACAGGTTGCAGCAACAGGTATTGTTCGTCTGTACCTTTTCCTGTGTTTCTGGCCCAGAGTTCTGTCACCTTGAGACTTTCTTCAAACTCGGTGAGTTCAGCAGGAGGATCAAAGTCCTCGGCTTCTTCTCCCATCAGGCTGTTAAGTGTTTCGCAGCCTGTCAGGAAAAATAGGGCAAGTAGAATTGTAATGCGGTAAGACATGAAAAAATTATTTTAATGCTTCGAGTTTTAAATTTATGACACCCGGGTTATAGGCAAGTTCTTCTGATCCGGCAATGGCCAATTCATAGGCCTCCCTGGCTTTGTTCACTTTACCCTGGGCAGCAAAGATATCACCTTTCAGTTCATTATATTGTGCGGCAAAGTTACCGGGGTCGCTGGTGTTCACAATGGCTAATGCCTGGTCTATCTTGTCATTGGCAATATAGATTCTTGCCAGCCGCAGGCTTATTTCATGCTGCAGTGAGTGATTGTCCGTCTGATCCAGGGCCATTCTGAGATGTTCTTCAGCATCGTCATATTTGCTCTCAAGGTTGTCCAGGTAGGCCAGAATCAATCTGGCATAGGTGACATATCCGGTATCGGCAAAGTTAGTGATGACATCCATAGCCTGTTCCCGTGCCTGGGCCCGGTCATTCATGCCCGTGGCCACCAGAGCAGCCTGGTAGGTATTAGAAGCAGTCTCCATGGTTTCAATTTGATGTGCCTGCCAGCCGCGCCAGCCGAAAATAGCACCCAGCCCCAGTATGATCCCAAACAGGGCGGACTTACCGTTTTCATTCCACCAATTTCTCAGGGCTTCAAGTTGTTCGTCTTCAGTCTTATATACGTCCAATCATCTTCTCCTAACATAAGGATCCTGTATCTAGCAGGTATTTTTGAAAAGGTTGCTCAAAAAATGAGCAGGCATTATAACCTTGCTTGGCGTTAATAACAGCCTGTCAGGCTGTGGTTGCGGATTTTTTCGACCAGTTCCGACCAGCTCACTTCCTCCTGCTCGGCATCGGTCCTTAGGGATTTTATCCCAATTGTCTGTTTTTCGAGCTCTTCGCCGCCCAGGACCAGGGCAATGCTGGCACCTGATTTATCGGCCTTTTTGAACTGTTTTTTGAAATTTCCGCCGCCGCAGTGGGTCACCAGTCTGAGCCCGGGTAGCTGGTCTCTAAGGGATTCAGCCAGTTTCATGGCGGCAGGAATGGCCGAATCTGAGGCGATAACAAAATAGATGTGGGCATCTTCAGGGGGAATGTCACACCCGTCATTTTCCTGCATAAGCAGGGTAAGGCGTTCCAGTCCTATGCCAAATCCTATCCCCGGGGTCGGCGGTCCGCCAAAGTGTTCCACCATGCCATCATAGCGGCCGCCGGCGCATACGGCACTCTGGGTCCCCAGCCGGTCTGTAATCCATTCAAATACCGTCCGGTTGTAATAATCCAGACCGCGTACCAGGCGCGGGTTAATCAGGTATTCAATGCCAGCTGCGTCCAGGATGGCCTGCATGGCAGCAAAGTGGTCTTTAGATTCCTGATCCAGTCTCTCTGACATCTGTGGTGCTGACTGGATTAATTTTTTCAGGTCAGGATTTTTGCTATCGAGGATACGCATGGGGTTTTTATCCAGCCGGTTTAGGCTGTCTTCATCAAGCAGATCCCTGTTATCGCTGAAGTATTCGATTAGTTGATCGCGGTAGGCCTGTCTGGCCTGTGGATTACCCAGTGTATTGAGTTCCAGTTTGATCGCTGAAAGCCCGAGTGCCTTCCATATTCTGGCACACATCAATATGATCTCGGCATCGATATCGGGTCCTGTAATACCGAAGACCTCTATACCAATTTGATGAAATTGTCTTAACCTGCCTTTTTGCGGACGTTCATGCCTGAACATGGGACCGTAGTACCACAGGCGATTATGGTTGGACTGCACCAGACCATTTTCAATCAGGGCCCGCACACAACTGGCAGTCCCTTCTGGTCGCATGGTGAGCAGATCACCATTTCGGTCTTCGAAGGTATACATCTCCTTGGTGACGATATCGGTGGTTTCACCAATGGAATGCCGAAACAGATCTGTCTTTTCCAGAATGGGAGTACGGATTTCCCGATATCCGTAACTATTGAGGGTTTGTATGATAGTCGATTCAACAAAATGCCAAAGGGGCATATCATCGGGCAATGTATCATGCATGCCGCGAATGGCTTTGATTTGTTCTGACACAATAATTCCTGACTTACGTTATTTTTTAATCACTATCTGGAAATGGGTGTAACACTAGGAGATCGTTACTCGCCGAGTGTAAACCTGGCCACACCGGCACGGGTATAAGGTGACTGGTCCACAGGATTACCGTTATATTCAATACTCACGCCCGGTGAGAACCCCAGTAAGATATCAAAGGGTGCTGTTCCCTTCAAAGTGAGTTCTTCACCTGTCCTGCCCAGATCATAGAAGACCTTTTGTTCATTGACATCAAATATCTCTATCCAGGAATCTGAGTGCAGAGTCAATATTAGGGTGTCCGGTCTGGTAGACGGTGGTGATTCTTTCTCTGTTTCATCTATGGATGTTGTTTGTGATACTTCACTGCTTGTGGAGATGGATTCAAAATCTGTGTCTGGGGTAAACTGGTCAGAAATTTCGTCCATAATTTGACCATCTATTTCAACACTTTCATCTGCAGGTGCGAATGGATTTAATAACTGGGTCTCCTCTATACCTGGTGTGATGGTAATGTCCATAGGGTATTGTGGTGTATAACCAGTAACAGGGACATATTGACGAATGTTGATTTCTTCCAGTGGAATACTTGGCTGTGGTTCAGCCAGAATTTCTTCCACCGGTTGTGAGTCTGTTACTTCCGATGTCGGTGTTGATGGGCCGGAAATAATAAAATTACTTTGCCACCAGATGATGACCAGTAATACCAGGCCCAGGGAAATAAGGTACGTGAAGGCCTTTACCGGTTTGTCACTACTGCTGGACTGGGTAGGGTATTTTATTTCTGGAATAATTTCGGGATCATCGCGATGGTCACTTTCCTTGTATAATGCCAGCATTCCTTCTGCATCAAGTTTGAGTAACTTGCAGTAACCCCTGATGTATCCACGAACATAAATGGGATCGGGCAGTGATTCGTGATCATCATTTTCAATGGCAACAATAATGCGGTTATCAAGGTGTAACTGGTTTGCCACCTGATTGATGCTGACGTTCTGGTTCTCCCGGTATTCCTTTAGAATGGCACCGATAAAAACAGGTTCTTTTTCTATTTCATTTTCAACCATGTCATCTACGGTTCAGTTCATTGAGTTCCTGTACCTGCGGTGAATCAGAGAAGTTATTTCTTAATAACATTTCATAACTGGCTTCAGCATCTGAATCACCCAGTACTTTTTCTATTTTTACGCCCAGTAGCAGGCTAGCAGGATTGTGGCGTGATGCATTTTCAAAACGTTGTAGGTATCCCCTGGCAGAGAGGTAGTTGTCCTGGTCATAGCTGATCTGGGACATTTGTAATAGGGCAACAGGTAATTGAGGATTAATACTCAGCGCCTGTCTCAGGTACTGTTCACCCAGGTCAGGCCGGTTATTTGCGACAGCACAGGTGCCAGCATTGGCGTAGGCCATTTCCGGCGTTTGATATAATGGGTTCCTGGCAGCAGAGAGGAAGGTCTCTTCTGCTTCAGTAAAACGGCCCTGTGCACACAGGAAGCTGCCATAATTATTCTTTGAATCTGAATCGTTGTTATTGAGTGAGATAGCACGTTTAAAATGTTGTTCGGCAAGTGCCGGATCACCCAACCGTTGATAAAGTAACCCATATATATTGTGTGTGTAATAGTATCTCGGGTCTGCCGCATAAGCACGGTTCAATCTTTCAAGTGCCGTTTCCAGATCACCAGTACGCATATATTCTACAGCGAGATTGAGGTTGGTACGGGCGACCTCATTGGTGCCTTGGTTGGGTCTCAGTTCGGGATTGGTAGGTGGGTTCGATGTACATCCGGATATCACCACTAATAAAACCAGATTTAAAAGTAAATATCTCATTAATGTATTCCCACCTCAGTGTTTATTTGATAGCGCCTGGCCTTTGCAGCAACTTGTCCCACCAGTTGGCCGCAGGCCGCGTCGATGTCGTCTCCCCGGGTTTTTCTGGTGATCGTAATCAATCCATAGTCCATCAATATCTCCCTGAATCGGTCCAGGTCGGGTTTAGTAGAGCAAGTATAGCCTGATCCGGGGAAGGGATTGAACGGGATTAGGTTAATTTTCCCCGGAAAACCCCTTATTAACCGGCCTAATTCATGGGCATGGGCCACTGAATCGTTAATATTGGCCAGCATGACATACTCAAATGTAATGAAATCCCCCTGGTTGGTCTCGCTGTATCGTCGGCAGGCATCCAGCAAAGATTCAATGGGATAACTGCGGTTAATGGGTACCAACGTGTCTCGTAACGGATTATTGGGGGCATGTAATGAGACGGCCAGTGCCACACGTGTGGTTGCTGCCAGTTTGTCTATACCGGGTACCACACCGGCTGTGCTCAGGGTCACCCGCTTGGTAGACAAACCAAAACCCAGATCATCTTTCATGATGTCCATGGCAGCCGTGACGTTTTCAAAGTTTAACAACGGTTCTCCCATACCCATCATCACTACGTTGGTGATGATCCTGTTCTGTTGTCCAAAATAACCCAGCTCACGGTTGGCCAACCATACCTGGCCGATTATATCGGCCATGGACAGGTTGCGACTGAAACCCTGTTTGCCCGTGGAGCAGAAACTGCAATCCAGGGGACAGCCTACCTGGGATGAGACACATAATGTCCCGCGGTCGGTCTCTGGAATAAAAACAGATTCAATACAGCTTTTTTCATCTACCCGTATCAACCATTTACGCGTTCCATCATTTGAAATCTTTTCTGATTCTATTTCAGGTAGTTCAAACACCAGAATATCTGCAAGCCGTTTTCTCAACTCCTTGCTGAGATCCGTCATCAACTCCAGATCTATCACCCCATGATGATAAACCCACTTCATCATCTGGGTCGCACGGTAAGGCTTTTCCCCCAGTTCGGTGAAGAACTGTCTGAGTGCCTCATGTGTGAGATTGAAAAAATTGACCGGTTGCATGGGTTACCTGGTGCGTGGACAGAGCTCATCATCTAAAAAGAAAAACGATATTTCGGTACTGGCTGATTCTGGTGAATCAGAACCATGCACCGCATTTTCACCCTGGTCGCCATCGGCATCACAAAAGTCTGCACGGATAGTGCCGGGCTCAGCGTCCTTTGGAAAGGTTGCGCCCATGATCTCACGGTTTTTCAGGATTGCGTTTTCACCTTCCAGGACCTGTACTAGTACCGGTCCGGAAGACATAAAATCCACCAGTTCACCAAAAAAAGGACGTTCTTTATGTACTGCATAGAATTCACCCGCCTTGTCCTTGTCCAGGTGCAGCATCTTTGCTGCGATTATCCTTAACCCGGCCTTTTCAAAGCGGCTGTATATTTCACCGATGACATTCTTTGCGACTGCATCGGGCTTAATGATGGATAAGGTTCGTTCTTGTGCCATTTACAACTCCAATTTGCGTTGAAAACCCGCGATTATACTGGCATGAGGCTAGATAAGGGTAGTGAATTTGCCTTAATTTCCGGGTTTTGGGGCCATAATCTGCACCATTTCCTCATGTATCCGCACCTGGTAGGTTTCCAGGGCCTCAAAAGCGGGTGGGCACAGGGGTGCCCCACTGCGGATGGAAAACCTCGCCCCATGCCTGTGACAAAGCAGTTCTTCGCCATGAATCAGCTCAGACGGGTCCATCCCGCATCCCAGTATGGCAAAGCCTTCATGACTGCACATATCCTTGATGGCAAAGAATTTGCCGTCCAGGTAGATCACCGCAATACGGGTGTCTGAGACCTCCAGTAGCTTCGCTTCGCCATTGGTCAGTTCATCTTTACGTATGACATCAATCCACCTGTTCATAGGCAGGATGATATAGATTTCGTCATACCCGCGCAGGCGGGAATCCAGTCAAATAATTATCCCGAAGGGATACCTGTTCTCGTCATTCTGGCGAATGCCAGAATCTAGTGAAACAAAGAACCCGCTTCGCGGGCACAGTATTGACTGGATGCCGGGTCGAACCCGGCATGATGGGGTTTGGCAGAGTGTCATCCGTCATTCCTGTGTAGGAATGACGGATTGTTATTTGCATAAGGGTAAGTAACTATATCTCCTCACGCCTCACCCCTAACGCCTCACATCAATAATACATCCCCGTCTGCAGCTTCGCGGCCTCGGACATCATGGCCTGGTTCCAGGGGGGATCAAAGGTGAGTTCTACATTGACTTCATCGACATTGGGCACCATGGCGACTTTTTGTTTAACGTCTGCAGCGAGAAAGTCACCCATGCCGCAACCGGGGGCAGTCAGGGTCATGAGTATATTGACCACCTGCTTACCATCGTCCTGCTTGTCTATGGAACAGTTGTAAATCAACCCCAGGTCAACCATGTTTACAGGTATTTCAGGGTCGTAACAGGTGCGCATTTGTTGCCAGATAAGGTCTTCGTTAACCTCACCTTCTTTTATATCTTCATCCTTGAACCGGGCAAGTTCCGGTACCTCAAAGCCAAGGGCATCGGCATTGTGTGCGCCAATCTGTGCCAGGTTGCCGTTAATATTCACCGTATAGTTCCCACCCAGGGCCTGGGTAATGATGACCTCACTCTCTTCAGGGATAGTGATGGGTGTGCCCACGGGGATGAGGATCGCCTCTACATCGCGGCTAACGGTAACCAGTTCGTTGTCCATAGTTTATTCTGTTGAAATTGCGTTATGACTGCCATCCAGCAGTCCATTAAGGGTATGCCAGCACAGGCTGGCGCATTTTATACGCGATGGATAGTCCCGTACACCCGCCAGTGCGGCAAGTTTACCAAACTTTTCAATATCCAGATCCGGTTCTTCATCTGTCAGCAGGTGGTGAAAGTCATTGAAGATGGTATGTGCCTGGTCTTTGGTCTTGCCTTTCATGGCCTCGGTCATCAGTGAGGCGGATGCCACCGATATGGCACAACCCGATCCATCAAAGCTTATGTCGTCGATGACGTCATTATCCATATTAATATAAAGCGTAAGGCGATCACCGCACAGTGGGTTATAACCTTCCAGTGACAGATCGGCATCTTCCAGTTTGCCGAAGTTCCGGGGACTGCGGTTATGATCCACAATCACGTCCTGGTAGAGGTCTTTCATATCAAAACTCATGCAAACACCTTACGGGCATTTTGTAATGCCTCAACCAGAGCATCTATATCATCGCGGGTATTGTAAAGCGCCAGTGAGGCCCTGGCCGTGGCCGGTATGGAATACCGCTCCATCACCGGCATGGCACAATGATGGCCGGTACGAATCGCCACGCCGTGCTGGTCCAGGATGGTGCCGATATCGTGTGGATGAATGCCGTCCATGACAAAAGACATGATCCCGGCCTTGTTGTCGGCGGTCCCTACCATTTTCAGACCTTCGATTGCGGACAGCGCCTCGGTGCCATAGGCCAAAAGATCTGCCTCATAGTGGGCAATGTTTTCCATGCCGATCTCGGAGACATAATCAATGGCCGCACCCGTGCCGATAACGCCGGCGATATGGGGTGTACCGGCCTCAAACTTATAGGGCAGGTCGTTATAGGTGGTCTCGTCAAACCGTACGGTCAGGATCATATCGCCACCGCCTTGCCAGGGGGGCATTGCCTCCAGCAGGGTCTTTTTCCCATACAGCACCCCGGTACCGGTGGGGCTGAATAATTTATGGGCGGAGAAACAATAAAAGTCACAGTCCAGTGCCTGGACATCAACCGGGCAATGGGGCACTGCCTGGGCGCCGTCCAGCAGTACGGGTATCTCTTTTGCGTGGGCAAGCTCGATGATGTCCTTCACCGGATTGATGGTCCCCAGGGCATTGGAGATATGTACCACCGCGACCAGACGGGTGCGATCATTGAGCATGGCCTGGAACTCCTCCATGATCAGTTCACCCCTGTCATTTATGGGAACTACCTTGAGGCTGGCGCCGGTTTGTTCACAAACAATTTGCCAGGGGACAATATTGGAATGATGTTCCATTTCGGTAATGAGGATTTCATCACCGGGTTTGAGGTTAGCGCGTCCATAGGTCTGCGCCACCAGGTTAATGGATGCCGTGGTACCGCTGGTGAGGATCACTTCCTGCAGCGATGCGGCATTGATAAACTTTTTGATCTTGTTCCTGGCGGCTTCATATTCCCCGGTGGCCTTTTCACTTAAGGAATGCACGCCCCGGTGGATGTTGGAGTTATATTCCCGGTAATACTGATCCAGTACCTCGATCACCTGCCGGGGTTTTTGTGCTGTGGCGCCGTTGTCCAGGTAAACCAGCGGATGATTATTAATCACTTGCTTCAGTACCGGAAAATCCTCCCGGACCTTGTCTATATCAAAAGGCTTAACAGGCGTATCAGCGCTCATGATACAAAGTCCTCAATAACACTGCTGTCTGGCAGTTTACCAATGATTTTTTTCTGCAGGCGATTGATAATCTGTGGGTAGTGGGTCTTGTCTATCACATCTTCAGCAAAGGCAAAGGTCAACAGACTGCGGGCAATGTCTTCGTCTATGGCCCTTGACCTTAAATAAAACAACATGGTGTCATCCAGCCGGCCAATGGTGGCACCGTGGCTGCATTTCACATCATCTGCATAGATCTCCAGCTCCGGTTTGGTATCCACTTCGGCGTCACTGGAGAGCAACAGATTTGCATTGGACAGGTGGGCCTCGGTCTTCTGTGCGTCTTTTGCAACGATGATCTTGCCGTTAAATACCCCCCGGGCCTTGTCGCCCAGTACACCCCTGTAGGTCTCATTGGACCGGGTGTTGGGCGAGCTATGGTTTACCGTGGTGTGGTGATCGATGTGTTGCGCGTCTTCTCCCATGTACAAACCATATAGGGTGGCCTCGGCGTTCTGTTCTGTCAGATTAATATTCAGGTCCGAGCGTGCCAGTTTGCCGCCAATGGAGACCTGGTAGGAATTCAGGGAACTGTTCTGCTTTTGATGAACAAACAGGTTGCCGATGTGGTAGCTTTCGTCACCTTCTTCCTGGAGCTTGTAATGATTCAGGCCGGCACCATCCTCAAGCCAGGCCTCAGTGACTGTATTCGTAAAGTATTCTGATTGCGCCGGCCCTGTATAGGTTTCGATGACCTCTACCCGGGAATGGGTCCCGACCATGATGATGTTGCGTATATTTTGCGCAGGCTGGTCCTTACCGGTGGAGACAAACACCAGATTTACCGGTTTATCCAGTTCTACATTGTTACCAACATAAATTACCGCACCGTCTTCCATCAACGAGGTATTCAGGGCAACAAACCCGTCTTTGAAATCATCTTCATTTTTTAAAAATGAGGACAGATCAACGGATCCGTTTGTCAGGGATTCGTTTAGCCCTCCAATGATGACATCTTTGGGCAGACCAGTGAGATTGGAATGGCTTGCGCTAAAGCGTCCATTGATAAAGACCAGCTGGTAACAGTCCAGGGTGTCAATCTGCGCCGATGCCAGGACAGATTTAATGTCTTCCTCATTATCTGTTGTCGCCAGGTTGAAATTCTTTTTCAGAATGGGGGAGATGTCGGTATATTTCCAGTCCTCCACCTTGCGGGTAGGAAAGCCCGTGGCCGTCAGTGAGGCCATGGCGGCCTGGCGCTGATCTTCCAGCCAGCCTATGTCCTTCAGGCCTGACAGGTTGACCGCCTGGGCAAGGTAATGTTCAACAGCCTGGCTGGTCATGCCGCACTGGCCTCCTGTATGACCCAGTCATAACCCCGTTCTTCCAGCTCCAGTGCCAGTTCCTTGTTACCTGACTTGAGGATCTTGCCGCCGGACAATACATGTACATGGTGGGGGACAATATAATCCAGCAGCCGTTGATAATGGGTTACCAGCACAATGGCGCGGTCTTCATTCATCAGGTTATTCACGCCGTTGGCAACAATCTTCAAGGCATCGATATCCAGCCCGGAATCGGTTTCATCGAGGATCGCCAGCGCCGGTTCCAGTACTGCCATCTGGAATATCTCATTGCGTTTTTTCTCACCACCGGAGAAGCCTTCATTCACCGCACGGTTCAGGAGGTCTTCCTTCATATGTACTACCTTCATCTTTTCCTTCACCAGGGACAAAAATTCCACCGCATCCAGCTCCGGCTCACCGCGGTGCTTGCGTATGGCATTGATTCCGGCCTTTAGTAAATAGACGTTATTCACCCCGGGGATCTCTACTGGATACTGAAATGCCAGGAACACCCCTTCGCAGGCACGCTCTTCCGGCGACAGTGCCAGGAGATCCTTGCCCTTGTACTCGATACTGCCGTCCACCACCTCATAGCCGTCCCTGCCTGCCAATACATTGGCCAGGGTGCTCTTGCCCGATCCGTTGGGGCCCATAATGGCATGGACCTCACCAGCGTTGACCTCAAGGTCCAGGCCGTTGAGGATCTTCTTGTTATCTATCTTAACGTGCAGGTTATTTATGCTAAGCATGAGTAATCCTTATCTACCTAATAATTATTAATGTGTGTGTCATTCAAACCTGCGAATCAAAATCCGCATAAGTGAGGGGTGAGGAGTGAAGCGTTAGGGGTCAACTTCGAAATCTCCGGGTACCGGCTCCTCACGCCTTACTCCTAACTTCTCACATTCAACCCTCTATCCAACAGCGCCTTCCAAAGTTATATTCATCAGCTTCTGTGCCTCCACCGCGAACTCCATGGGCAGTTCCTTAAACACCTCTTTACAGAATCCATTGACGATCATATTCACCGCGTCTTCCTCGGAGATGCCACGCTGCTGGCAATAGAACAGTTGATCATCACTGATCTTGGAGGTGGTGGCCTCGTGTTCGATCACCGCCGTGGTGTTTCTCGATTCCATGTACGGAAAGGTGTGGGCGCCGCACTTATCGCCCATTAATAATGAGTCGCACTGGGTATAGTTTCTGGCGTTGTCCGCACTCTTGCCCACCCGCACCAGGCCGCGGTAGGCATTCTGGCCATGGCCAGCGGAGATCCCCTTGGAGATAATGGTACTGCGGGTGTTTTTGCCTATGTGGATCATCTTGGTACCGGTGTCGGCCTGCTGATAGTTGTTGGCCACGGCCACGGAATAGAATTCACCTACTGAGTTTTCCCCTTTTAATAAACAGCTGGGATATTTCCAGGTGATGGCCGATCCGGTCTCCACCTGGGTCCAGGAAATCTTTGAGTTCACTCCGCGGCAGTCACCACGTTTGGTAACAAAGTTATAGATCCCACCCACACCGTTTTTATCACCGGGGTACCAGTTCTGCACGGTGGAATATTTAATGGCGGCGTTGTCCAGCGCCACCAGTTCCACTACTGCCGCATGGAGTTGGTTTTCATCGCGCATGGGGGCGGTGCAGCCCTCCAGGTAACTCACATAACTGCCTTCATCGGCGACAATCAGGGTGCGTTCAAACTGACCGGTGTTGGCGGCGTTGATCCGAAAATAGGTGGACAGCTCCATGGGGCAGCGTGTGCCTTTGGGGATGTAACAGAACGAACCATCGGTAAAGACCGCAGAGTTTAATGCCGCATAATAATTGTCTGCTGCAGGGACTACACTGCCAAGATACTGTTTCACCAGATCAGGGTGGTCACGTACCGCTTCAGAGAAGGAACAAAAGATGACACCGGCCTCGGAAAGTTTTTTCTTAAAGGTGGTGGCCACCGAGACACTGTCAAATACCGCGTCCACGGCCACGCCTGCCAGCATCTTCTGTTCGTGTAATGGGATCCCCAGTTTCTCATAGGTCTCCAGCAGCTTGGGGTCCACTTCATCCAGGCTCTTGGGACCATCTTTTTTGGATTTGGGTGCCGAGTAATAGGAGATGGCCTGAAAATCGATAGGCTGGTGTTCAACGTGGGCCCATTTGGGTTCTGCCATCTTCAACCATTGGCGATAGGCCTTGAGGCGCCATTCCAACAACCATTCAGGTTCTTCTTTCTTCTGGGAGATTAAACGGATGACGTCTTCATTCAAGCCCGGCGGCACCGTGTCCGCATCGATATCGGTTACAAACCCATGTTTGTATTCCTTACCGACCAGGTCTTTAACGTGATCTGTGTGAGTAGACATGGCTAATCCTTATTCCTGTTTTTCCGTTTCTTTCATGGAAAAACTTTCTCCGCAGCCACAGGTCTCGGCGACGTTGGGGTTTTTAAAACGGAAACCTTCATTCAACCCTTGTCGTACATAATCCAGTTCTGTGCCATTGAGATAACGGAAACTCTGATCATCAATGACGATATTGATCCCACGGGTTTCAATATTGATGTCTTTGTCATTGACCTTGTCGGCCAGGTTGACCACGTATTGATAACCGGAACATCCCGTGGGTTTGACCGCCAGGCGCAGACCCACCGAGTCCGCCTTGTCCTCAAGGTAGCGGTGAATATGGTTGTACGCGTTATCGGTTAATGTGATGCTTGCTTTGTCCATCCTGGTACCTCGATTAATGTTGGACCATGGGGATAGCGTCCTGGCGTTCGCTCACCGTGCGCACAGAATGTCGACTGGTGAGTTCAGCCAAGGTCACCCCGGACATAAAGTTTCTGATCTGGTCACTGAGTTCTTCCCATAGGTCATGGGTCAGGCATTGTTCTTCACCCTGGCAATTCATCTGTCCGCCACAGCGGGTGGCATCCACCGTTTCGTCCACCGCATCGATTATCTCTGCCAGGGAGACGGTCTCTGCAGGCCTTGCCAACATGTAACCACCACCGGGGCCACGGGAGCTTTCCACCAGGCCTTGTTTGCGTAACCTGGAAAACAGCTGTTCCAGGTAGGCAAGGGAGATTACTTGCCGGGTAGAGATATCTGCCAGGTTAACTGGGGCATTATTACTGTGCAGGGCCAGATCCAGCATGGCAGTGACCGCGTAGCGTCCCTTGGTAGTGAGTTTCATAAAAAAAATCCTGTATTTACAGTTGTTTTATAGGTATTTTCTCATAACCAAGTATTTCAGTAAAGTATTTTTCTGACAAAAAGGGTTGGGTATTTTGAAAGGCAGGTGAGGAGTGAGGAGAGTGGAATGAAATGCTTAACAACGTCATTCCGGAAAGTCCGAAGGACTTATCCGGAATCCAGACAATTTTACATCCTGGAAATGGATTCCGGGTTGCGCTACGCGCCCCCAGAATGACGGGGTTTAAAAACTTTGTAACATCCTCCTCCTCACTTGTTTTTCACTCTCCTCACCCCTCACGCCTCCCTCCTCACATTCACTAATGCTACAATCCCCCGCCATGTTAAAGGTGACTACATAAAAAAGTGTCCGAATTAGTCTCATTCAAAGACGTCTCTCTGGAATTCGGTGATCAGAAGATCCTCACCGGGGTGAGTATGACCATTGAACCAGATGAACGGGTCTGTCTCATCGGTCGTAACGGCGCGGGCAAGTCCACACTCATTAATATAATCAACAATGAACTGATCCCCGACGAAGGTGAGGTCCATGCCCGTGCGCACCTGCGCGTCAGTAAGCTTCAACAGGCGTTGCCATCTGAATCCACAGAAACCGTATTTGATTACATCAAGGGAGGGCTGGCCAACCTCAAGCAACTTATAGACGCGTACAATGAAAAGATTGAAGCAGGCAGTCAGGACCTTAGGGAGTTACAGGACCTGCAACATCGTATAGAAGAGGGTGGCGGCTGGAACATCAACAACCAGGTGGAACGCATACTCACCGAGATGCAGCTGCCGGGTGAGAAAACCATAGGTGAACTGTCCGGTGGCTGGCGGCGCCGTGCCACCCTGGGTAAGGCCTTGATCAGTCAGCCAGAATTATTGTTACTGGATGAGCCTACCAACCACCTGGACCTCAGTGCCATCCAGTGGCTGGAAGACAAGATCTATAACTTTCAGGGCAGCATCCTGTTTGTTACCCATGACCGTTTCTTTATGCAGAGACTGGGGACACGGATCCTGGAGCTGGACCGGGGCATACTTAGAAGTTGGCCCGGGTCGTATCATAAATACCTTAAGGATAAGGAGCGTCAGGAGGAAGAAGAACGTAAGCAGAACGCCCTATTTGATAAAAAACTGGAACAGGAAGAGACCTGGATCCGCCAGGGCCTCAAAGCCAGGCGTACCCGTAACGAGGGCAGGGTTCGTGCCTTAAAAAAAATGCGCGAGGAATATTCGCAGCGCTTAAAGCCCCAGCAGCAGGTCCGCATCCATATAGAAGAAGGTGAACTGTCAGGCAAAAAGATCGTTGAGTTATACAACATCAATTTTAGCTATGGTGACAATAAGGTCATCAATCGCCTGTCATTAAAGATCCAGCGTGGGGACCGAATCGGCCTCATTGGTAATAACGGCGTGGGTAAGAGTACCCTGATCAAGATCATTCTGAATGAGATCACACCCCAGTCCGGCACGGTAAAGTTGGGCACCAATCTGCAGATTGCCAGCTTTGATCAACTGCGCAGGAAACTGGACCCGGATAAGACCGTGGCACAGATCGTAGGGGACGGATCTGATTATATTAAGCTGCATGGCAAGGAACGCCACGTCATCGGTTACCTGAAAGGATTTCTGTTCAGTCCCAAGCGGGCCATGACCAAGGCGGGTGTGTTGTCCGGCGGCGAGTGTAATCGTATCTTATTGGCCAAACTCTTTACTCAGCCTTCTAACCTGTTGATACTCGATGAGCCCACCAACGACCTTGACGTGGAAACATTGGAGGTGCTGGAAGACAAACTCAGTGAATACAGCGGGACACTGATCGTGGTCAGCCATGACCGGGAGTTTCTTGATAACGTGGTGAGTTCCACTCTGGTATTTGAAGCCGATAATCGTATCATTGCCTATGCCGGTGGTTATTCCGACTGGTTGACCCAGGGCAAGGCATTAGCGCAGGATGAGGGCCCGGGAAAAAATTCAAAACAGGACAAATCATCTACGGAAAAAAACAACAAACCCACCAAGCTGTCCTACAAACTGCAACGGGAACTGGACCAGTTACCGGACCAGATAGAAGTGTTGGAGAAAGAAATAAATGATCTTCACCAGGTCACCAGTGAATCTGACTTTTATGATAAGGATTACGAAGAAGTGAAAGATGTATTGGATTTACTTGCTGAGAAGGAAAAGCAATTACACGTCCTTACAGACCGTTGGGCGGAGCTGGAAGATATGAGGGAGGAGATGCAGGTGAGGGGTTAGGTGTGAGAAAAAGCAAGTTAGGCGTGAGGAGATTAAACCCCGTCATTCCGGGGGCGCGTAGCGCAACCCGGAATCCATTTCCAGGATGTGAATGAAGGCGAGGTGTTAGGAGTAAATAGTATGACGTAAGGTGTGAAACACACCCTCCGTCATACTGGCGCATGCCAGCATCCCCTTCCCATAGGGAAGGTAGGATGGGGTCATTATTAAGCGACCATAGTTCGCACTTTGAAATAAAGTGCGCCGAAGGCGCTCATAAATCGATTGGATGCCGGGTCAAGCCCGGCATGACGGTATTGAGTGAGTAGGTACTCACACTATGTTGTAGACTTTATTACTCTGTAATAAAAAGACCGCCTTGTGGCGGTCTTTTTAAATTAAGCGTTTTTACCCCTCACGCCTTACTCCTAATTCCTCACCTGCCCATTAAGAACTCTCAATCCCCTCCAGTTGCTTTTCCTTTTTACGCAACAACTGATCCAGTCTCACCTGGGGCAGGGCGGCATTGGGGAACATCTCCATGGCAGCGCGGTAGTCTGCTTCGGCGTTATCAAAATCACCCAGACTCTCATAGGCCATACCGCGGTTGATATGGGCAATATGCATTTTGGTCGTCTCAAGCTCTATGGCCTGGGTATATTCCTCTATGGCCTTGTCGAAGACCTTGCCCAGAAAATACACGTTACCGATGTTCACATGGATCTCGCCGAATTCGGGTTTTAATTTGAGCGCATTGCTGTAATCAGCGATGGCCTCATCATAACTTTCCAGGGCCATGTAGATGATGCCGCGGTTGGTGAGGGTTGCCGCGCGGTCACGCAGGGACATCACACCATAGTTCAGGGCCATATCACATTGATCGATCTCTTTACGAGATGTGTAGTGGATCCTAGCGGCCACACTGGCGGCGTTGTAACACCCCCGGGCATAGGAATTGCCGGTGATCACATCCATAGAGGTGCTGTGCTGGTATTTCCGGAACTTGCTGTCCTGGGCAACCGTCATCCCTGGTGCCAGTAATAATAATAGTATTGTCAGTTTAGTCAGGTTCATAATTCACCTCGTTTAAAATACTTACCTTATATATATTAGTGTAGGAGATATGGTGACATTGTACTAGTTTATAAAAACAGTTTTCATGATCGTTGCATGATAAAACAGCCAATCATTCAATGAGTTGGAAACGCGCTTTTATTGCTCAAGAATACTGTCGGCGTTATCGGTACAAATGGTATCAATGGCAATAGAATCAATAAACACATCCGCCCTGTCCGGCGGGTAGATGAAGATAGAGGAATTCCGGGGACAGCTTTGCAGGCGAAAGCTCATAACCACATGCTTCCAGCTGCGCGGCAGAACGGTCTCGCTGGACACCAGCACCGGTTCGAGATCATTATCACTGACCTCAACATCCGTTGGGTACTTCACGCTGACTATGGGTGACAGACCCACACCATGGAAGACGAGCTGTACCCTGACGATGGTTTCAAGGTCCCCGGGGGTATTGGAATTAGGAATAATAAAATTCATAAAATTATCCAGTCGCCGGTTTCTTAATAACTGCCAGACTCCCTCGCGACCAAAATACTGGGGTAGCCAGTCCATGCTGTCATTGATAAATCATAATGATCGAAATTCCACACAGATCCCGGTGGACTGTATATAGGGGTTTTCAACAATGGAAGGGATGGCCGGGTTACCCCGGGCGTGCTCAATAAAATCCGGCTTCAGGCAGTCCGTGGACGGGATGTCCATCCTCGCATTTTCCTCATAGTGGAAGTCCCAGGCCTGAAAGGTAGAGCGGGTCTGTTCCCGCCATGTAGGCGGATTCAGATCGGCGGCCATGGCGTTTGCAGCAAAGACATATAAAATACTTGCCAAAAAGCGGGTATGCATCATTTAACCATGGATTTACCTGTTAAAATGGGCCTAATTAGAAATAGCATGTGTACAACCAACTATAAAGAAATAATTGATAAAATGAGCGTTTTGGGGCTATAATTGATAATGATTCTCATTTAAAAAATTATTTTGTTAAGTAATAACCATATAAATCAATTGGTTAAGGATAAACTCTGTATTAATTATGTTAAATAGACCGCTTTTTGCCCATTTTTTAGCACTATTTTTATTATTGACCACCTGTTCTGTGCGCGCCGATGTTCAGGCCCTGTTGCAGATGGTGGAGAACATGGGCGCGGATTACCCCGAGGCGGTTCAGGGCGGGCAGGTCATCGATGAGCTTGAATATGCAGAAATATTGGAGTCTGCCCAGCGCATAAGAAACGATATAAACCAGCTGGATGATTCGGCGATGCTGGATGATTTAAAAGGCATTGCATCTGAACTGAGTGATGCCGTGGTCAGCAAGGCCCCGCCGTTTATGATTGCAGAACAGACCCAGGCACTGCGCCGGTTGATCATGGCCGGTTATACAACAGGACAGTCGCCGTAGCTTGCAGAAAAATCATGCAGGCATTTAGCAACGCCGGGGTGGGAAAAATATACTTAATCCCCGGTGATATAAGACACAAAATAGTATAAAAACCCTTGGAAAAGCATCAAGTTTCGTTATAATTAAGAATCATTCTCATTAAAAGATTTTGCACAGGATCAGCTTATGAAAGCACATACAATTTACATTTCACTGGTGTTCGCCGCCCTGCTTATGGTGGGCCGCGCCCAGGCCACCGGCACCGTCGGCGACCATGTCAATGACCTGCAGGGCAACCTGGAGAATTACACGGAGGAAGTTAACTGGATCATCGACAAGGTGAACGGCATTGTGAATACATATGAGGCAAAGGGCAGAGAAGCCGCCGGTGCCGATGGGGTTGTTGATATCTGGGAGGCCGTGGATTTCCATTCTGCCATTGAGACCAATAACATCCCCATCTATGCGTCAATCTGGCAGGGCTTATTCGGTGTCAAAACCACTATCGACAATGAAGAACCCATTGCTAACGTCCGTGAGCAGCAGACCATGTTGGAACAGTCATTGTGGCAGGCCCTGGGGGCAGTGAAGATGGCTGCCCTGTATCAGCAGAAGGGACTGCTGGCGGCGGTGGAAAACACCCGGTCCAGTACCCCGGTTGAAACAATGGACGAGATAAAGCAGTTACTGGACAGGGTGGTGGCAAAATTTGCAGAGCGGCTACCCGATGAAGCCACGGAGATCGTCCATGATACCTATCTCACCCGCTTTGAAGGGGTGGAGGGTATGCTCATTGAGCAGGACGCCGCACTGGTGGAAGACCTGGAGAAAGACTTCAATGTTACCTTGCCGCTGGCCATCAAGGACAACCTCAGTGTGGATGAGGTGCGCCGTGTGGTACAGGCCATGCAGGCCAAACTGGATCACGCCAAATCCCTGCTGGTGGAAGCCGAGAAGAACAGGCAAGACGTTTTTTAGTGAAGCGAAGATCTTTACTACAGGCAGGGGCGCTGGTCGGTACACTCGGCAATCTGCCTCCTGCAATCCGATATTGCCTGGCGGACACGACTGCGCAATCGGTGGAGCAATTACCACCGCTCGAAGGTGAACTCACAATGTACCTGGGTCGTGGTGAAGGTGGGCTCTACGAGAACATCCTCGATGCCATACGCAAACGTAATCCTGGTCTGGAACTGGGTATTCGCCGTGGCGAGACGGCAGCACTGGCCAATACCATCGTTGCCGAAAGAAAGGCCGGCATACGTCGCGCTGATCTATTCTGGGCGGTGGACTCCGGGGCCATTGGCCTGGTGGATGAAGCCGGTCTTGCACGGGCACTGCCGCAAGACCTGACCAGCCAGCTCAATCCCGAATTTCGCTATCCCAACTGGGCACCGGTCTCTGGGCGTATTCGAACTATTGCTTACAACACCGAGCGGCTCACCGCCGGCGACATAACCGATAAGATCATGGCCCTGGCAGACACGGATCTGAAAATAGGTTGGGCACCGGCCTACGGTGCATTCCAGTCTTTTGTTACCGCCATGCGTTTGCTTGAGGGTAACGATGCCACCATCAAGTGGTTACAAGCTATGAATGACAGGGCCACCAGTTATGCCGGGGAACTGGGTGTGGTGATGGCAGTGGAGCGCGGTGAAGTGGATGTGGGCTTTGCCAATCACTACTACACCCTGCGCCTGAAGTCGGGTAAACCTGATGCACGAGTTGATCTCGCATTTACCAATAATGATGCCGGTTGCCTGGTCAATGCCTCCGGTATCGTCGCCCTGGGTGAAGGTGATTTGCCGATCAATTTTATCCGTTACCTACTCACCCGCGAAGTCCAGTCCTATCTCGCCCGGGAGGCCTATGAGATCCCGCTGGTATCGGGTGTAGAACCACCGCAGGGATTACCACCGCTGAATGAAATCTCTCCACCTGCTGTAGACCTTACCCGGCTCGCCGATCTCAGGCCGACACTGGATTTAATGCGCGACGCTGGCGTGCTATGACACGCTGGCCAGGTTCGTATCTTCCGGCATTCGTCATTGCGGTGCTGGCGCTGGCACCGGTGGTAGTGTTGTTTGGCCTGGCCTCAGACGCTACCGCGCTTTTCGATTCACGTAATCTGCAGGTACTGGGCAATACCTTATTATTAATGGTGCTTGCGGTGGCGGGGGCAGTCATCCTCGGTGTCCCGTTGGCCTTACTTACTGCCTATGTGCAGCTCCCCTGGCGCCGGCTATGGTTGATACTGCTGGCGGCCCCGCTGGCCATGCCCAGTTATATCGGTGCGTTTACCCTCTACGCCGCCTTTGGTAGCGGTGGTGAAATCAATACCTTACTGGGTATTCCCACCCCACCAGTCCAGGGCCTGGCGGGCGCTACCCTGGTGATGTCGCTGTACACCTATCCGTTTGTCTTGCTCACTACCCGTGCGGCCCTCTTCAGTCTGGATGCCAACCTCGTCAACGCTGCGCGTACCCTGGGGATGCCGCCGGCCAAGTGCCTGTGGAAAGTAGTGCTTCCCAGGGCCGTGAACGGTATCGCCGCCGGTGCCCTGCTGGCTGCGCTTTATACCCTGTCGGACTTTGGTACCCCGGCCATCATGCGGGTGAATACCTTTACCCGGGTTATCTATGTGGAATACAATGCCTTTGGCCTGAGCCAGGCGGCCATGTTGTCACTGCAACTGCTGGCCATTGTCGGCCTGGTAGTGTTCCTGGAGTCCCGGATCACTACCACGCAGGAAAGGCCCGGGCGACGCCTGTTGTTTGTCCCTGGCCGCTGGCAAACCATCGCGATACTGGCGGCCGTGTCGCCGGTTATCGGTCTGGCTATCGTCATGCCCTTGCTGGTGTTTGGTATCTGGTTGATACGTGAGGGTACCGGCGGTTTTGATTTTACCTATGCCTGGAATTCCACCTATGCATCATTTATTGCCGCGCTGGTGGCAGTGGTGCTGGCCATCCCGGTTGCCCATGCCGCGATCAGTGGCCGTGCCGGGCGCATCATGGAGCGGGTGACCTACCTGGGCTTTGGGGTCCCGGGAATAGTCATGGGGACGGCGCTGGTCTACATCGGTCTGCAGTTACCGTTCCTGTACCAGACCCTGGCGTTACTGGTGCTGGCCTATGTGTTGCGTTTTATATCGCTGGCTGTCGGTTCCATCAGGTCAACGGCCGAAGGCCTGGACCCCGGACTGGTGCAGACCGCGCGCCTGCTGGGTGCAGGCCCCTGGGAGGCGTTTCGCCGCGTGACCCTGCCGTTGACCATGCGCGGTATGGTGGCCGGGGCGGCGCTGGTGTTCCTGGAGGCCATGCGTGAACTGCCCGCCACCTTGCTGCTGGGGCCAACCGGGTTTGAGACCCTGGCCACTTACCTGTGGCGGGTGTATGAGGCGGGTTATTTCGGCCGGGCCGCTGTTCCCGGGTTGTTGCTGGTGGTAATGTCCGGCCTGGGCCTGGCACTGATGTTGTCCGGTGAACGCCGGGAGGCATTCAAGATCCTTGAGGAGAACCGTAACTGATGCTGACTGTCAGTAACCTGTCTGTAGACTATGGGACCAACCGCGTGGTGAGGGACCTGGACCTGGAACTGGGTGCAGATGAGATCCTCATGCTGGTGGGTCCCACCGGTTGCGGCAAGACTACTATTCTCCTTGCCCTGGCGGGACTCGTTCCAATCACCATGGGGGAAATCCGTCTCGGCCAATGGACGGCAACGGCCGATGCCAACGTCCCCCCGGAACAGCGCAACGTGGGGATGGTGTTCCAGGACTTTGCCCTGTTTCCCCATCTCAGTGTTGAGGAAAACATTAATTTTCGTCTCACCGATCCCGCGCCGGCAGACCGCTGGATCAAGCTGCTGGGTCTGGATGAACTGCGCCGCGCCGGGCCCGAGACACTCTCCGGGGGGCAGAAGCAGCGCGTTGCCCTTGCCCGTACCCTGGCCCATGAACCGGCGTTCGTATTACTGGATGAACCGCTTTCCAACCTGGATGCGGCACTCAAGGATGACCTGCGCTGGGAGATCCGCAAGGCACTCAAGGCCGCAGGTGTACCTGCCATCTGGGTCACCCATGATCAGGAAGAGGCGCTGTCTATAGGCGACCGTATCGGCATACTCAATGCCGGGCGGCTGGAACAGCTGGACACCCCGGAAACATGTTTTGCCCAACCCGCCTCACGCTTCGTTGCAAATTTTCTTGGTGAGGCAGAATTTTTGCCCGGCCAATACAAAAACGGCCAGGTGGAGATCATCCTGGGTAGTGCACCGGCCGTGCCGGTAGACGGTGCCGACAGCGCCGTAGATCTGATGGTGCGCCCCGATGACTTTTCTCTCAATATCGGTACTGATGACAGTAACGGCGAGGTGCTCTGGTCACGCTACGAGGGCGGGACCCGCTTGTATAGCGTTAGGCTGGATGATGGTACGCTGATAAAGGTCAGGGCCAGTCACGAGCACCTGGCCAACACGGGAGACCGCGTGAAGGTACAAATCATCACCACCCACCCCCTAGCGGTATTCCGGGGCGAAGGGTAAAACCCGCAGGGAGTAGAGGTTTCTGCCCCCGTAGAGACATTTCGTTGCCTCCCCGCAACCAGGATTATCCTGTATGATAAATTCATCTCCTGAAAATAACGGATTTATCGAATGAATCCAGACCTCTTTCACCCGGCGACGCACCAGTGGCTTGAGCAGACCTTCGGCCAGCCGACCCCTGCGCAGGAGAAAGCCTGGCCCGTCATCAAGGAAGGCCGGCACACCCTCATCGCAGCCCCTACAGGTTCGGGTAAGACCCTCGCAGCATTTCTCTCTTCCATTGATGATTTAGTCAGGGAAGGGATAGCGCACGGGTTAAGAGACGAGGTGTATGTCCTCTACGTCTCACCCTTAAAGGCGCTGTCGAATGACATCCATAAAAACTTGGAAGAGCCTCTTTCGGGAATTACCGAATTACTTACCCGTCATTCCCGCGAAGGCGGGAATCCATTTCCAGGTAGCGAAGAGAATCTGGATGATAGGCAATCCGAATTTTTTAACGACCGTCATTCCCGCGCAGGCGGGAATCCAGTAAATGAAACAGCGCCCGAAGGGCGCACACTGGAAATCCGCTCTGCCGTCCGTACCGGCGATACCACCCAGACCGAACGCAACCGGATGAAGCAGAAGCCACCGCACATCCTGGTGACCACCCCCGAATCCTTATTCATATTACTTACCAGCGACTCCGGCCGCGACATGCTGCGCACCGTACGTACCGTTATCGTCGATGAGATCCACGCCCTGGCGGGTAACAAGCGCGGTTCGCATTTATCATTGTCATTAGAAAGACTGGAGGCATTGTGTGACCACCACCCGGTGCGCATTGGTCTCTCGGCAACGCAAAAGCCATTGGAAGACATCGCCAGGTTCCTGGTCGGCAACCGCGAAGAACCCTGCGAAGTCGTCGACAACGGCTATACTCGTGACCGTGATCTCAAGATTATCGTCCCCGATCAACCACTCGGCCCCCTCATGCCGGAAGAGGGTTGGGCAGACATCTACAACTGCCTCGCAGAGATCGCCGAAGACAACAAAACGACATTAATATTTGTCAACACCCGGCGCCTCGCCGAACGCGCGGCCCGGCATCTGGCAGACAGGCTGGGCGAAGAAAACGTCACCGCCCACCACGGCAGCCTCGCGAAAGAACACCGTCTGCATGCCGAGCAACGCTTAAAGGAAGGCAGCCTCAAGGTCCTCGTCGCCACGGCATCCCTGGAACTGGGCATAGACATCGGCGATGTAAGTTGTGTCTGCCAGCTGGGATCACCCCGGTCCATATCGGCCTTATTACAGAGAGTAGGCCGTTCCGGTCACCACATGGGCGGCATCCCCAAAGGCAGGCTGTTCCCGTTAACCCGGGATGATCTCGTAGAATGTACCGCGCTGATCGATGCCGTGAACCGCGGTGAACTGGACCGTATCCATATCCCGCAGGGGCATCTCGACGTCCTCAGCCAGCAGGTCATTGCCGAGGTGGGTTGCCGGGAATGGGGTGAAGACGAACTTTATAATAATGTCACCCGCGCGTACCCCTACCGGAATCTTAGCAAAGACAAGTTCGAGCAGTGTCTCACCATGATGGCGGAGGGCTTTTCCACCCAGCGCGGCAGGCGCAGCCGCTACATCTTCCGCGACTCGGTGAACAGACAACTCAAACCCAGGGACGGCGCCAAGCTCACCGCCGTCACCAATGCCGGCGCCATCCCCGACCAATTCGACTACAACGTGGTGCTGGAACCGGAAGGCATCTTCATCGGCACATTAAATGAAGACTTCGCCATCGAGAGCCTGCCCGGCGATATCTTTCAACTGGGCAACACCTCTTATCGCATCCTCGGAGTGGGGCAGGGTAAGGTAAGAGTGGAAGACGCCCACGGCCAGCCACCCAACATGCCATTCTGGTTCGGCGAGGCCCCCGGCCGCACCGATGAACTCAGCGCCTCGATCTCAAGGCTACGCGAGAACATCAACGAACAACTGAATAACGGCATGGAAGCCACGGTGAAGTGGTTGATGAGAGAAATGGGGATAGACCCGGATGTAAAACTCCGTCATTCCAGGGCTGCGCAGCAGAGCCCGGAATCCATACGTAGTGAAGAAGAGACAACGGAGCAAACTTCTGGTATTAACTACAAGGATGCATCTTCAGGAATGGATTCCCGTCTTCACGGGAATGACGGCGGGGCTTCGAGTGAAATAATAGTCACACGTCATTCCGGGGCTGCGCAGCAGAACCCGGAATCCATACGTAGTAAAGAAGAGGCAACAGGGCAAACTTCTAGCATTAACTACAAGGATGCATTTTCAGGAATGGATTCCCATCTTCACGGGAATGACGAAGGGAGTCTAGAACCCCACATCGCCCAGCAACTAATCGACTACCTCGCCGCCACCAAAGCCGCCCTCGGCAAGATCCCAACGCAAGAAGACATCATCTTCGAACGTTTCTTCGACGAGGCCGGCGATCAACACCTGGTGATTCATTCCCCCTACGGCTCACGTATCAACCGCGCCTGGGGACTGGCACTGCGCAAACGTTTCTGCCGCCAGTTCAACTTCGAACTGCAGGCCGCGGCACTGGAAGACACCATCGTCATCTCCCTGGGCGGCACCCACAGCTTCCCCCTGGACGAGGTGTCACGTTACCTGAATACCAACACCATTAAAGACATCCTGGTACAGGCACTGCTGGCCGCACCGGTGTTCATGACCCGCTGGCGCTGGAATGCCACCATTGCGCTCGCGGTGAAACGCAACCTCGCGGGCAAACGTAACCCGCCGCAGTTCCAGCGCACCGATGCCGAGGACCTCATCGCCGTGGTATTCCCGGACCAGCTCGCCTGTGCCGAAAACCTCACCGGCGAACGGGAAGTTCCCGACCACCCCTTGGTGGACCAGACCATAGACGATTGCCTCACCGAGGTCATGGACATTCAAGGCATCACCAACCTCATTGCAAAGATCGAGAATAAGGAAGTCACCATACATTGCCGCGACCTCAACGGCCCATCACCCCTGGCACAGGAGATCCTGTTCGCAAGGCCCTACGCCTTCCTTGACGACGCCCCGGCAGAAGAACGCAGAACGCAAGCGGTGAACGCAAGACGCTTCATGGACCCTGCCGACGCCGCCGATCTCGCCAGCCTCGACCCTGAAGCTATTAAAAAGGTGAGCGAAGAAGCCTGGCCAGTCATCAACACCCCCAACCAACTCCACGACGCATTGATGGTGTTGGGTTTCATCACCGAGGAGGAGGGCACATCGTCATTCTCACCCCATCGTCATTCCGGGGGCGCGCAGCGCAACCCGGAATCCAGACGTAGTTTGGAGGAATTAATAAACGAGAAGAGAGCGACTATTTTAAAGACCGGGAATAAAACCATATGGACCTGCGCCGAACGCCTCCCTCAAATCAACCAGGTCTTCACCGGTACCATGTCCCCCGCCATCAACCCCGCAGGCCCCGCAACCACCCGTGACTGGTCAAAAGAAGAAGCCCTCGTTGAACTCATCCGCGCCCGCCTGGAAGGCAGCGCTATCGTTAATGAACAGCAACTCGCCGACCTCTTCGAATTACCACTAACAACCATCCAGACCGCATTAATGGTCCTGGAAAACGAAGGCTATACCATGCGCGGCAACTTTACCGGCGGTATACAAACCGAATGGTGCGAACGCGGCCTCCTTGCCCGCATCCACCGCTACACCTTGAAATCCCTGCGTAACGAGATCAAACCCGTCACCGCCGCCGACTACATGCGTTTCCTCTTCGCCTGGCACGGCATGGCAGAGCCCCCGGAAGGCGAGGAATCATTAATGAATGCCATCGACCGGCTGGAAGGTTTCCCCATCCCGGCCGCCGCCTGGGAGGCGGACATCCTGCCCGCACGCATCAAGGGTTACCTCACCAATACCCTGGACCACCTCTGCACGACCGGCCGCGTGCTGTGGACCCGGCTCAATAAAGCAAAATCAACCACAGACGAAAACGGTAAGGCCAGCAAGACAACCCTGTTACGCAACACCCCCATTGCCTTAATCGACCGCTATGCCATCGACTACTGGCAATCCCAGAAACAGGTCAAACTAGGAGATATAAAACTCTCCGCCAACGCCACCACGGTATTCACCGTATTAAAAGACAAGGGTGCCTCCTTCTTTGTCGATATCGTTAAACATTCCGGCCTGCTCCGTACCCACACCGAGGAGGCCCTGGCAGAACTCGCCGCCAATGGCCTGGTCACCTCCGACAGCTACGCGGGACTTCGCGCACTCATCACTCCCGCCAACAAGAAACAGGGTTACGCCAGGAACCGAAGGCGAAGGGCAGTGGCACCCGGTCGCAGCATCGACGATGCCGGCCGCTGGTCTATCATTTTCAAACTAGAAGCCAATGAAGAACCCCAGGATTATAACTGGATCAAGACCGACATGGAGACCCTCAACCACATCGCCTATACATTATTAAAGCGTTACGGCGTGGTCTTCCACAAGGTCCTCGAACGCGAGAACAACCTGCCGCCCTGGCGGGAACTCCTCTACGCCTGGCGCCGCATGGAGGCCAGGGGTGAAATCCGCGGGGGAAGATTTGTGGAAGGCTTCGGTGGTGATCAGTTCGCCCTGCCCGATGCTGTGGGACTGTTAAGAAAATACAAGGACGGGAAACTGCCTGTACCCAGTATTGTCATTTCCGCCACCGATCCGCTGAATTTAATCGGTATTGTATTACCGGGGGAGAAGATAAGTAGCTTACATACCAACCGGATCCT
Source organism: Candidatus Eutrophobius brisbanensis (assembly GCA_038131795.1). Lineage (GTDB taxonomy): Bacteria > Pseudomonadota > Gammaproteobacteria > Eutrophobiales > Eutrophobiaceae > Eutrophobius > Eutrophobius brisbanensis. Next base: position 2,303,871 of record JAYPQE010000003.1, read on the forward strand.
GTTCCAGAACGGATTACCAGCAGCGAAGCAGTTGAATGGGGAGATCAGTTATTTTGGGACAGTGAGTCCGCAGGGAAAGTGGGAGATGGGACAGTTGTTGATGAGGAAGGGGAAGACGGGGTATGTAGAGAGAAGAGTGAGATATTCAAATTGAGTTTTTCAAAATCAAATTAAATTGAAATAAGATAATGATAGATTATTGGATTATACGTATTTATTTAACAAAAGATGGATCAAATAGAGAGAAAGATTGGTATAAATCTTTAAAATTTAGAAATAATGTTTTACAAAAAGTTAATAACTTAAAACCTAAACCGTATAAATGCGATTTCCCCGGAGCGTTTTATTTTTGGCGTTATAAAGTAATCATAACTTTTCTTGTCGATACTCAATTACCATTAAATGCGGATATTTTTTCAGTACAAATGAATGAAGTTCTAGACGAAATCTTGACAGATGATGGGCTTGTGGTTATGAAATACACAAAAGGTTCAGTTGATAAAGATTCAATTTGGGAAATGATGGAAGAAGACGAAAAAAATGAAAAAATAAGTGACAGGCCGCAATTCATTTTGAAAAGAATAAAAAAAATATCCCAATACCAGATTATCAAAGCATAATGTTGCCGTTACTCAAACTTGCGGGAGATGGTGAGATACATAAATTTCGATCTGCAGTTGAAGAATTAGGTAATTATTTTAATCTTACATTAGAGGAAAGAAGGGAATTATTGCCAAGCGGAAAACAGCCAACATTTGATAATCGAGTAGGTTGGGCCAGAACGTATATGACCAAGGCAGGTCTTTTGCAGTCACCTAAAAGAGGGTTGTTTCAAATAACTGTAAGAGGCAAAGAAGTCCTGTCTAAAAACCTAATAAAAATTGATAAAAATTACCTGGAACAATTCCCCGAGTTTATTGAATTACAACAACTCAAAAAACCTCTTGAGAAACCGGAATCAATAATTAATGATTCAGATGGTAATACAAACCCGGAAGAAAACCTTGAAAATGCTTACCAAATTCTTAGAACAGAATTAGGAGCAGAAATTTTAAAGAATATAAAAAGTTGCACACCAGATTTTTTTGAGCAGCTTGTTGTAGATTTGCTGGTAAAAATGGGTTACGGAGGTTCCCGTAAAGAAGCGGGTGAAGCACTTGGAAAATCGGGGGATGAGGGAATTGATGGGATCATTAAAGAAGATCGTCTAGGTCTTGATATCATCTATCTGCAAGCAAAACGTTGGGAAAATGTGGTGGGGCGGCCTGAAATTCAGAAATTTGCGGGTGCATTAGAAGGACAACGCGCCAATAAAGGAATTTTTATCACAACCTCAAATTTCAGTAAAGAAGCCAAGAATTACGCAAATAATATAAATAAAAAAATTATATTAATAGACGGAATCCAGCTAGTCGATTACATGATTGATCATAATGTTGGCGTTACCACAGAAGCTGTCTATGAGTTAAAGATTATTGATTTAGATTATTTCTCTGAGTAAATACCTTAAGTCAGAATAAAAATACATTAATTAGTATAATTTAAATACTATTCCAATGTGATTATAAAAATAAATGAGTTCTTAAAAGCAATTCAAAGTCGGGTTGCTAGGATTGCAGTTGGCGCTTCAACAGTAAGAGGTCGAGGTAACAAAGGAGCAGTCTCAGCCGCCAGATCTTATTTTTGCAATCTTAATTTTGCATCATTAGGAAAAAATCCAAATGAGTTTAGGAAGACATTGGATATAAAAACCAAGGAACTCTTAACCAAGCTTCCTAATGGGGCAAGACATTGGGGTATTGCCAGAAAGTTACTCAACATATTTTTAAGAGACTGCTTTTATACAACTTATTTAGAATCGAAATATGATCTAGGTCGATTCGAAGAGGCATTTGAGATTCCTCTTGATTCAATTACCGCAAAACAAATAAAAAAGTGCGCAGGCCGCGGTAATCTTCCTATATGGCTTGGCGTAAAATATGTTACCCCATCGGTAAATACTAAGTTTCAGGATGCTGCTGCGTCCGAAGCTGTCAAAAGAAACATCGCACGCATACATTTAGATGCAGTTTGGTGGTCTCAAAGTCGCGATAAAGCAAATTTTAAATAAAAAAGGGTCAGTGTTGATTGATTTAGGAAGGGACACTACGACCCTGAATTGACGATTACATTTTAGTCCGTTCGACTGGTGATTTCCAGCAGGTGATATCCGAACTGGGTTTTAACTGGCCCATGTACGATATTGACTTCACCGTTAAAGACGACCTCGTCAAATTCCTTGACCATTTGTTTAGGACCAAATTCACCCAGGTCGCCTCCCGATTTCCCTGAAGGACAACTTGAATGTTGCCTGGCAAGCTCGGCAAAGTCTGCACCGTCGGCTATTTGCTGTTTCAGGTCCGCACATTTTTCTTCAGTATCCACCAGGATATGTCTTGCCCTTGCTCTCGCCATTATTCTCTCCAGTTTAGTTTAAACAGTCATTGTACCTATTGATTTTCGACTACCGGCAGGTTTGCGTGGTGCGGTAAGTCTGCAGAACATCTATCTGCTCGCCCCCGGGCGTTGTGGTGCCGCCTGGCAGATAGATTACGCCATCCTTAAAACCGCCCCCGCTCGCGCTAATGCCGTTGACGAGAATTGGTATGGTGTCCGGCATTGTGGTCCAGGTGTCTGTGACCGGGTTGTAGACGACATGCCCGAGTGAGACGTCTTCGCCGGGTACTTCCCCAGCGAAGATATGAAAGCAACCGTTGGCCGCAATCCCGCTCGCCGCTTCGCGTGCGACAGGCATGGGTTGCCCCTGTGACCAGGTGTTGATAGCCGGGTCGAAAATTTCCAGGATATTGGTGGTGCCGCCATCGTCGCCATATCCGCCTTGACCGACGATTAAGGTGCCACCAGCCACGTAGATTTTTCCGTCGATGGCAACAGCACTCAGATGATGGCGACGTGTCGGCAACTTGGGCAGCCTGGTCCAGGTATCCGTCGCCGGGTCGTAGACGGCAAAGTCATCGTATTCTGCCTCGCCTTGCGGCGGAGTGCGTCCACCGACAACGTAAATCTTGTCGTTCACGACGGCGACAGCGCCGGCGGTCCGTCTAACCGGTAAGGACGCACGCGTACGCCATTGTTTTGTGGCAGGGTCATATTCGAAGCTGACATTGGTGGGAGCACCGCCCGCTTTTGGGGTCTGCGTCTGTCCGCCGATGCTATAGATTTTGCCGTTGACCGCTACGGCTACATTGTGGTTGATCGCGACAGGCAGCGGGGTCCCCCACTCCCAGGTGTCGGTGGCCACGTCGTAAATCTGTACCGTGCCGACATAGCCTTTGCCTTCGAGCTTGCCCCCGATCAGGTAGATTTTTCCGTCGAGCTGGGCCACGGCTTGCTCGCCGACCGCCTCCAGTAATGGTGCGGCCTTGCCCCAGCTGTCCGATGCCGGGGATACTGTCTGGGATTGACCCGTGACAGCCTGCCAGCTGATCACGCCGGCAAACAACATGCAGCAGGCCCATATGCACGTTCTAATTCGAAGGGGATGGTTTTCGGATCGCATAGGCTCAACCTGTTTGATATGTTTAGAAGGTGACCTCATCATATCCATGCTGACAAGTTGGGGTCAAGGGTAATTGGGGGCGGAGTAAAAATTCGAAGTAAATTAACTCTGATCCTGAATTTATTCAACATTGCCGCTGATTAAAAATATCCGTTAAACTGGGGAAGGTTTAGTCTGTTCCCAATAATAGTTTCTGACCCTAATGATTTAAGGAATTCTCTATGACATTAACCGGACAATTACTCAAGGAACCCGCGTGGGTGGGTTACCTGATCGCGATATTCTGCGCCGTTTTAGTAATGGATGCGTATGCAGATACCATAGACTGGCTCCAGGACTTTAATGATCCAAACGAGACAGGCATGAATCTCGCCCGCCAGGGCTATTTCTATGTAAACGGACAATACTACACTGACGAAGATGGCACGCGTATGTCCGGACAGCAATACGTGGAATATCAGATCCCAAAGGAAGTGAAGCATCCCTACCCGGTGGTAATGATCCATGGCGGTTCGCAAACGGCGGCCAACTGGATGGCAACCCTGGATGGCGGTGAGGGCTGGCGTTCATTTTTCCTGGCGAACGGCTATGTCGTCTATCTGGTGGACCAGGTAGGCCGTGGCAGGTCACCGGCGTATAACCCGGTAGGTTCGTATACCCCTACTGATGTAGTGACGTATGGCATGCCTTATGTAGCGCCTGCCGCCGCCGAGGTGCGGGAAGTTCAATGGAGCATTCCTGAGCAGTTTATGCTCTGGCCTAATGCCGATCTGCATACCCAATGGCCGGGGTTTGGTGAGTCGGGGGCCGGAGAGCCGGGGGACCCGGTGTTCGATCAGTTCCTTGCCTCTCAAATCCAGTCCCGGCTTGATCCGCTGGGTATAGACTCTCAGCGTGATGCGCAAAATGCGGGGGCCGCATTGTTAGACAGGATTGGTCCTGCAATCCTCATCACCCATTCGCAATCCGGTGCCCATGGGTTTTTGATAGCGGATGCTCGCCCCGATCTGGTGAAAGGCGTGATCACGTTGGAAGGCGGCGGTACATTTAAAGATTATACTGCCGTCGGCGCCCCGAACTGGTATGAGGATGGAGGGCGCAGGGGATCCCCATGGGGTATTACCAGGGCACCTATTACCTATGCACCCGCCGTTACCGATCCCGCCGAGCTCTCGATTGTTCAGGACACCGTAGCCGATCCGGGTAAATTAGTTCGCTGCTGGTTGCAGAACCCGACAGTACCTGGCGGTGTACGGCAGATGCCCAACCTGCAGAAAATGCCGCACTTGCTGGTAGTGGGTGAGGCCTCAGACAGGGCGAACCACAATCACTGTGTGGCGAAGTATCTCACCCAGGCAGGCGTAGACAATTCCTGGGTGAACCTTGCGGATGTGGGTATCCACGGCAACGGCCATATGCTTATTGTGGAGAAGAATGCCCTGCAGATTGCCGCCTATGTAGCGACCTGGTTGATGGAGAATGTGGAATAGAAAATATTTGGGGTCAGAGTAAAAACTCAGGGGGAGTTTGCTAAGTCATTTTTACGCTGACCCTGAATGAGACCTGTCCTTTTCTATTCCCCCGAAGGCCTCCAGCAATTCCTCTACCAGGTGACTGATTTGCAGGGTCATGACGGCAAATTCCTGGTCGAACACAGTGGCGAAGTCTTCTTCCTCGGTGACGGCCTCCTGCTGTATGGCATCTTCAAATCGCAGCCGCTTGAGGGCGAAATCCTCTCCCATCACAAAACGGATGGCGTCTTTCCAGTTGATGGCCAGCTGTATGACACGTTTGCCCGCCTTCAGATGGGCCATAATCTCGTCACTCTCCAGTTCCTGGTTCCGGCAACGGATGATGTTATTGCTTTCCAGTGGATTGCGTAACTCACATTCGTTATCCAGCTCGAAACCGTTTGGGCTGCGTTGCTTCAACCAGCGGGTCATGACCTCGGCCGGGTCGCCATGGCAGGTCAGCGGAACCACCGGTAATTCTCCCAGTGTATGACGCAGATAGTCGAGAAATTCTTCCGCCTTGGTGGCACTGGCCGCGTCGATGAAAAGCAGTTGTTGTTGAGGTGCGAAATAGGCGTAGGTTGAGGCAGAACGGGTGAGTGCACGGGGCAGAAGGGTGTGGATGACATTTTCCTTGATATTACGTTTCTCTTTGCGATAAACACCTCGATCCTGTTTGGCCTCCAGCTCCAGGACCTTTTCCTCCACCATTTCATTGATGGCAGCTGGGGGAAGTATCTTTTCCTGCTTGCGGGCGCACAACATGGTATAGCCGTTACAGCTGTGGGTAAGGAGTTCACTGTGCTTGCCCAGCGGCGGCACCCAGCCATAGCGTGAGAAATCCAGATTAGTGCAGGGCTGATAGGCATGCTCGGCCAGTTTTGCCTGAAGGGTAGGCTCTGAAATGTCTATTTTACGGGTGAGGCGATAGATACGAAGATTTTTAAACCACATGCGGTGCGTTCCTTTGCCAAAAAAGGATGCATTATGTCAAATCAAAAGGGTCAGTGTCGATTGATTTGACCCCATAAAATCAAGGGGTCAGTGTACTTGAAAGTTATTCAAATACTCTGACCCCTTGAAATCTAGTATTTGTTGCAGGCGGTGTTAAAGTGTGGCCTGTACCTTATTTAGAAAATGAATCACTTTCACCTCAAAATGCAAACTCGCGTTATTCATGTCGGTCAGGAGCAAACCCCGGTTTGTATTATCGATAATTTTTTACCAGACACCTCCACGGTAATTAATGCTGCAACCAGACAATCTTTTAAGCAAAAAACCTATGAGGACGGCACGCATTACCCCGGAATAAGAGCATCGGTTGGTGGAGAATATGGCATAACATTACTGGATCAACTGTTGCCTATACTTTATAAAAATTATGACATGCCAGATAATCTGGCACTCTATCCTAAAGGCGGTGTCTATTCGCTGCTTACGCAGACAGAAGAAACCCTGCAGCCCCGGCAGCGCCTTCCTCATTATGATAGCGTCTCGACTTACAGCTTTGCGATGGTGCATTATCTGAACCCGGGAGAATTTGGCGGTACAGGCTTTTATCGTCACAACCCCACCGGTTTTGAGAATATTAGCAGCAGCAGAGAATCAACTTACCTGGATTCTCTGCAGGAATTTATGGCCCAACATGGTCAACCGGGGCAACAGTATTTCACCCGTTCAAACGAACACTTTGATTTGTTAGAGACGATGGAATATCAACAGAATCAATTACTTATATACCCTGCAACACTATTGCATTCGGCCTTTATTGAACAACCTGGAAGAGATGTAAATGACGACCCCAGGACAGGTAGATTATGTGCTAATTTTTTTATTGAGTTTAAACAGGCTTAAAGTGAAAGCTTGCAAATAATCTTACTCTGACCCCAAATCTAATCGATTTTATAAATCAGAGTAAAAACTCTAATTGTTTTCTACTGTTACCCTATATAAAGTAGGTCATCAGCGTAGGAAAAACCTAACCATTACAAGCTTGACCGATATAATTAAGGCATGAACCAACATCCAAAAATAGTTAACGCGACAAAACTGGGCAATATCGGTCTGCGTCTGATAGGTACGACAGATATTGATGGACAGGGTACCGCCCATGAGATTGCACAGGTGGATCCCATCGTTTTATTTGATTTTGCAAAATTCAAGGCCAGCAAGGAATCAGAATTTCGTCCCCATCCCCACCTGGGTCTAACCGCCATGAGTTATTTGCCACAGAATGGCACCTGGAAGGCCTGGGACAGTTTAAAGGGTGATTCGGATGAGCTTTTAAAACTGGGCGGGCTGTATTATGTCCATGCGGGCACGTCGGCTTTTCATCATGAATTCGCTGCACCTGAATCAGCAGAATCGGGAGAAGAGATTGAGTTTATTCAACTTGTCTGGAACGCTACGGATGAACAAGAGGTTAAAACAGTCATTATTCAACCCGAAGATCTCCCGGTCCTGGAAACAGATTCTGCGAATATCCGTGTCATGGCGGGAGATTTCTGTGGTGTTTCCTCCGTCCAGCCTTTTACCCATAGAAAAATAATCTATAGCTATATACATTTACACCCAGGTAAATCGTTAAAAGTCGATATCCCGGAAAACATGAACGGGATTGTCTTTCCAATTGAAGGTGATATGACGGTGGGTGGTACAGCACTGAATCAACAACAGATGTTGATATTCAATGCTGGCACAGAACATCTGACTTTGGAAAACGCTGACGCAAATCAATCAGTACGATTAATCATTGCCGCGGGTGAGCCCGTTAACAAACCATTCCATAAACTGATAGGGTTAGGCGGGTTTATTATTGGTGATGATGAACAATCCATTCGCGATGAGATGCAGGCCCTGAGTCCGAAGGCCGAGCAGTTAAAAAAGGAAATTCCCCAATACTTCCCCGCGAAGTACCTTTGATTTTTGGGATTAGCGTAAAGACTTGAAAGTGACTTTTACTCTGACTCTAGTTCTTCGTTAATCGCCTTGAGGATCATTTTTCCCTCAACCATGGTTGGTGCTCCCGGGATCATGGTCATCAGTGTCAGCTGCCAGTTTCCGGCCTCTACCATGTTTGCCCTATATCGATAAATACCCGGTGTATCCGAGGTCAAGGCAGCAAGATGTGTGCTCCTGTCTGGTTTGCCTTCGGGGGTCATGTCCAGGCGGTCAGCAAAGATCATTGCATCCGTGACCGGTTCACCCGTTGCTTTATGAAGAATTTGTACTGAAAATTCGATACGGTTGCCTAACGGTACTTCATCATTTATCAATTCAAAAATATAGTTATCAGGATTTCCTGATGCTGAAAAGCCAAAGCCCGTTATGCTTAGTAGCATCAGGACGTGGAAAAATATGTTCTTCCGGCAAAGGAAGCTGTTAATGAGTATTAATTTCATTTGGGGATAATAACAGACTATTTTGGGTCAGAGTAAAAACTCGAAATAATTTTTACTCTGACCCGAACCGAAACACGTATAGGCCGTTATGTCGAAAGCCTTCCGGGTTCGCCAGGTAGATCTCCGGTGAAAGGAAGTGCGGTACTCGCCACGGGCTCCCGCCACCCCGGCCGGTGGGAACGGCGACATATTGGAACCCGTCCACCTCGTACGTGATAGGGGAGCCGAGGGCCGATGTGGGCAGTCGGGTCTTCCACAGCACTTCACCAGTCTTGATATCAAAGGCACGGAACCACCGATCAATATCACCGGCGAACACCAGGTCGCCCGCCGTGGTGAGTGTGGCGGTGGTGAAGGCAGCGCGCTGTTCCACGCTCCACACCTCTTCCATGCTGGCCACATCATAGGCCGCGAGCTTGCCCAGGTTGCCTTGTGAGTTTGGTGCCTCGAAGTACGACCGCTGGCCGTTACCGCCGTGCCGTCCACCTTCCTCATAAAGTTCATAAATAGGGACTTCCTTACCCGAGAACTCCATACAGCTTTGGCTGAGAGGAATGACCATCAGCCTGGTCCCGGGGTGGTAGGCCGTGGAATGCCAGTTGTGTCCCCCCGCAGTGGACGGGCACACTGAGACCCACTGCTGGACCTTCAATTCGCGGATGTCCTGGCGGTAGCGGACTTCTCCGACCTCGCGGTCCACCACGTCGAAGATGTTCTGATATACGGTTTCGGTCAGGTCGATGAACTCACCGGTTTGCCGGTCCAGTTTCCATAAGATGCCGTCCTTGCCAATGGTGAGGAGCACGGGCCGGTCATCCACATCCGCGAGGACCCGCTCATAGGCCACATCCATGTCCAGGCTCTCGCCGGCCACGTGCTGGTAGTACCAGACGATACGCCCGTCATCGGGGTTAAGGGCGAGGGTGGAGTTGGAATACAGTGCGCGATCATCCGTCGTCATCTTTCGGCTGGCTGCAAGCCAGGGTTTGGGCTGCGCGGTACCGAAGTAGACGAGATCCAGTTCCGGATCATACGTGCCGGAAATCCAGGCATCCACACCGCCCCGCATCACCCAGGGAAGCCCTCCCCAGGTGTCGCCGCCGGGTTCGTCCGGACGCGCAATGGTATAGGTGCGCCACAGCTCTTCACCCGTGCGCGCGTCGTGGGCGGTAATAAAGCAGGTCTCTTCATTATATATACGGCAGTTATTGATGCCGTTGATGACCTTGCCTTTGACGATGATGGGTCCTGACGAGTTCAGGTAACCCAGTGCGGGGGCTTCCACCTGTGTTTCCCAGCGGACGGCACCGGTGCGGGCGTCCAGGGCCACCATGGCGGATGTGTTGGTGGCCACGTAAATCATGTCTTCCCACAGGGCGATATTGCGGTTCACCGTGCCTTCCACCGTACCCTCCGGCGGGATATACCGGTATTCCCAGAGGAGCGTCCCGTCCACCGCATCCAGGGCCTGGACGATGTTCCCCGGGTTGGTGATATACATTACCCCGCCCCGGACCAGGGGCACCGGTTGGCTGATGCCGTCATGCATCCCCCAGGACCAGGCGAGTTGTAGGCGTCCGACATTTTCTTTATTGATCTGTGTTAACGGGCTGTACCCGGTGCCATCGGGGGTCCGGCGCCAGTGCAGCCAATCGCTGTCGGGCGGTGATAGCAATACATCATCGGAGGCGGGGACAAATCGTTCTGCGATATGAAAGGTTTGCGTTTGTGCAGTGGGCGATTCGGAGATTGCACCCGCCGTCAGCGGGGCCGTCACTATGGCATCTGGTGAGGGGGCGGTGCCCGGACGTCCAGGGACGGGGTAGGTGGTTGTAGTCGATTCAGCCGCCTGTCCAGTTACGCCGGCGAGCACCTGGCCCGGTGATGAAAAGGCCAGTTCGGACTCTCCCGGTGCCACCCCATTTTCGCGGAGGACATATGCAACGATGGCCTCGTAGCCGTCCTGGCCTAAAGATCCGGGATTGTCCAACGGCATGGTCGCTGCGATGGCTTGCAGGAACGCGCCTACCGGTCTGCCACCCCATTGCGTCCTGAAGGACACACCCACCATCGCCGGGGCCTCGAAGCCGCCCTGTAGCTGCGCGCCGTGACAGGTGGCACAGGCTTGCCGGTAGAGTTCTGCTCCCGCATCCGCCTGGGCGGCCACATAGCTGGCCTGGACTGTTTCCTGGATCTGCTGGGCCTGGGCCGAGGCGGGGAGGGCAACTACAGCCCACAGTGTGATGAAGACTGCGAGGCTGCAACCTCGCCTGGTGTTGGTGTCATGCATTATTCCTGAGCCCCCGATTGGAATGGTTTATAGAAAGTATACAATGAATATTCAGGTCAGAGTAAAAACCCGGACGTCATGAGCGAGACCATCTGGGTCTTTGCGTTACCGGACTAATTCACGTTAAGCAGGGTGATCCAGACTGGCCCTTATTTATATTACTCAACATAAGGGACAACCTTAATCGCACTGCCTATACCGCCGATTATATTATCGCCAATGTCCGGGCCTTTATAGACACGGATATCGAAACCTGCGGGATTGTATTGATAAGCTGCAATATATTTAAACCATACTCCAAAATCGTTTCGACTGATTCGTGTACCTTCCACATTCCAGTCTGCCGGATTTTCCGGACAGACGGATCGTTCATTACATTCTTTATGTATAAGCTCGGCGGCACTGACTGCTTGCTTGAGGGCAATATCGTAAGTCCACAACGCTAAACCCATAATGAATGCAAATACGATAATGGTTAACAAAGGTCTGATGAGGAAATATTTTCTTTTTTTGAAAAAGATGAGTTTCGCAATGATTGAAATGATGCTGAACAGGACTGGCAATATGAAAAAGCCGGCTAAAAATACCAGCGCGCTGCCATTGTTGGTAGCAAACAGGATCCCCAATATGAGCAAGGGCGGAATGACCTGAAATAGCCAGTGCTTTGTGCCAGGAAGTGTCTGGTGCTTGTCATTTGTATCGATGCGTTCATTCATCGTAATTAGTGCTCAATATCCATAGGCTGATGGAATAGAAATTAGTATAAAAATCAAAAGGAGTAGTGTCGATTGATTTAGGAAATTCAGTCTACTAGAGTGCGTGAAAGTTATATATAGTTACAGGGGAATTTAAAACTGTTTATTTGAACCGTCTAACAAGCGCTTAATGGTGTATATACAACCCCATATTGAAAGGAAAAATGATGAAAAAATTACTATCACATATAGCAACAGGTATAGGAGGCATTATGCTCGGTGTGGGTTTGACCTTTGCATCACTTACTAACTCAGCCGAGGAGCCACCGGTGCAGGCGGCATCAGCCAGCCAGGAAGTCAAACGTGCGCTGCATATCGAGAAAACGCTGGATGACATATTAGGTCGTGTAGTTTCCATCAGTGAGACTGAGCGCCCGCCGGGTAACGGCAGTACGGCACACCGTCATCCCGGGAGTCACAATTTTGGTTACGTGATCTCAGGTACCTACGAGGTGCAAATCGATGATGGCCCGGTACAGCGGTTGGGCCCTGGAGAAGTATTCTACGAAGCCCCCGGTCAGTTGCATGCTGTATCGAGGAACGGTAGCACTACCGAACCCGTCCGCTACCTGATATTCAAGATCGCAGATCCCAGCCTGCCGTCGACGGTACGGTAAAACGGGGGCTAGATAACAGATTAACGATGTTAGTAATATTTGACTGGGACGGGACCCTGATAAACTCACTGGCCAAGATTACCGAATGTATGCAACTGGCTGCAACGGATGCAGGATTGGAACCACCCAGTAACACAGAGGTTCATGGCATTGTGGGTCTGGGTATACCGCAGGCATTGGCCACATTGTATCCCGATGTGCCTGGTGAACCATTGAATATGGTGCGGGGGCGCTATTCACATCATTTTCTGATTAAAGACCAGACTCCCTGCGCGCTCTATCCTGGCGTAGAAGATACCCTGAATGATCTTAAATCGGCCGGTCATCACATTGCAGTGGCCACCGGCAAGAGCCGTCGGGGACTGGCCCGTGTTTTAACCAACCTCAAGTGGGATGACCATTTTCATGCAACGCGATGTGCGGATGAGACCGCATCGAAACCCAATCCCCTGATGCTTTCAGAAATTCTTACCGAACTGGATTATGGGGTAGAGGATGCGGTGATGGTGGGAGACACGGAATTTGACCTGGAGATGGCCTCACGCCTGGGGATGCGCAGGATAGGGGTGAGTTATGGCGCCCATTCGCCAGAGCGATTAAGCCTGCACCAACCGGAGGCCATTATTGATGATATCAAAGCGCTATTGCGGATCCTTCAGTGACCCTATAAATTTGTCATCAAATACAGGGGGAAACATGCATACTAAAAAATTATCAATCATTTCCATTTTTACCGCGCTTACCTTCATAACCGTTCTCACGGCACACGCAGAGGATGATCTGGTCATTCGCCGCCAGGGCAGTATGGAGGCCGGTGGTAGAGCTGTGGTCTGCGATACCATAGACAGTGCCGGCAACACTGGTCGGCATTTTGGTGGCCACACAATAGTGGATGGTATTTACGCTTCCTACCAATACCCGGCCAACCAGCGATATGCGTATCCGATCCTGTTTAACCACGGTGGCGGCCATACCGGGCGTTTTTATGACACCACACCCGATGGTCGTGAAGGTTGGTTGACGCTTTTCCTGCGCCAGGGCTTTGCCACCTATGGTGTGGATCGCGTCAATAGTGGTCGTTCCGGCATTGATTCCTGCCAGATCATCGCGGTCACCCAGGGTAAGGCACCGTTGTCGACCATGCCATCCATGAACCGCTATTCCTTTGAATCAGCCTGGAAGGCCTTCCGCTGGGGGCCGGAATACCCTGTCGCTTATGAGAATACTCAATTCCCCATGGAAGCGGTGGACAACTACTACCCTCAGCTGGTCAATACCTATCGTGATGAGGCACAGGTCGAGAAATCCGTGGAGGCCTACTCTGCATTGATCGACAAGATAGGTACACCGGTGGTGCTGCAATCGTGGTCGTCATCAGGCATTTTGATCTACCTGACAGCAGCGGAACGATCTGACAAGGTGAAGGGCATACTCGCGGTGGAAAGTTCCGTTACCGCGTTTGATGCCATTCCAGTAGATGCGATGAAGAAGCTGGCCAACGTACCGATCTATATTGTAATCGGCGACCGTGCCCAGGATCGGGTGGATGCATCACGTGCATTTCAGAAAAAGATGGCCGCCATTGGCGGCGACGTAACCGTTGATGCGCTTCCGGAAGCCGGTATCTACGGTAACAGCCATACGTTACCGCTTGAAAAGAACAACCGGCAGATTATGTTCCGTATGATCGCGTGGATGGAAGGTCATATTTATAACAAGAACTGATCCAGCATGAATAAATGGGACCATAATAAAAATCAATTAAGGAGATTTTTATGACATCCGACTTACAACTCACATTACAGGCCTTGACGCCGGAGATCGCGAAAGGTGAAGCCAAATCCATACTGGAAGAAAGGCAGGCCGCCATGGTTTTTCTCCCCAATATGTAGGCAACCATGGCCAATTCCACATTACTACTTAAAACCTATCTAAATGTCATGATGATTTTCGTAAGGAAACGTTGTTTTCACCTGTCGAGCAGGAAGTACTGTTTTTGACCATCAGCCGGTTCCACAGCTGCGAGTATTGCGTGACAGCCCACAGTGTGATCGCCGATACCCGGTCAAAGGTACCTGTGGAGATTACTGATGCCATCCGGGATGGTAAGAGCATCAACGATCCTAAACTGGCTGCCCTGAATGCCTTTACCATAGAGATGCTGGATACTCGGGGCCTGCCCGGCACAGACGCTGTGGAATCATTCCAGTCAGCCGGGTATACCGAAAAACATCTCCTTGAGATCATTGTTGCAATTGCTATTAAGACACTCAGTAATTACAGCAATCACCTGCTCAATCCCCAGGTCGATGACCCCTTTACCGGTCGGGCCTGGGTGTCAAAATAACATTAATAACAAAATCCAGATCATTATTACGGAGGGATTATGAACACGGGAAATAACGTTTTTGTTACATTGATCGTTGCAATTTTTACTGTGGGTTGTACAGGACTCCAGGCACAGCAACCGTATGAGATTTATTCTGGCGATCCCATCGTCGAGGCATTCCGAGATGTGGCTATCGCCTCAGTATCTGACGCCGTAGAGCAGGTTACAGGGGAGTCAGGTGTGATGAATTATGACATGAGACCTGTGGTTGGTAGGGCTGTCGTCGGGCGTGCCACCACCACGCTGTTTAAAAAATTGCCGAGCAGTGCCGATCCTTCTGAATCGAATCTCAGCCATGTGCTGGAAATGATTGATAACGCCGATGTTGGGGAGGTAGGTGTCATCGTTGTGGAAGACGGTCTCAATGCCACCGGTATAGGTGGACTTATGGCCACCGGTGCGGTGTCACGCAATATGGGCGGCATGATCATTGACGGCGGTGTGCGGGATGTGGATGAAATAACGGGACTGGGTCTACCGGTATTTGGACGTAGCTATACGCCGACTACTGCAGTGGGCCGCTATACCACGGTAAGCCACGATGAGCCGGTTCATTGTGCAGGTGTAACCGTCAGGCCGGGCGACATAATTGTCGGCGGGATAGACGGGGTGGTCGTTGTGCCGCAGCAGCATGCCGCACAGGTACTGAAAGTTGCCCAGGAGATTGATGAGCGCGAGGCCGCCATGGTGCCGTATATCCTGGAGCTTAAATCTATTAAGAAGGCTGTTGAGCAGTTCAACAGGTTGTAACCTGCAGTCAGGGTTATATCTGATATTTCTCTCAAATATTTTTTACTCTGACCCTCATTTGCAGCTAAAATTATCATTAAATTATAACTAGTTATAAGGACAATCAGGAGAAAAACCATGTTCCGTACCAATACCATAGTATATGTACTTGTATTTGCCCTGAGTTCAATCACAGGCAATGCCTTTGCCCAGAACCCGCCAGCCTATGCTACTGCTGCGGTTGCCGACAGTTCACGTCCCGCTGAACAGCGTGCCGATGACGCCGCACGCATGCCAGCCACTGTCATTGCCTTTGCCATGGTCAAGCCTGGTTCCGTGGTTGCGGAAGTCCGCCCCGGTCGCGGTTATTACACCCGTATCATTTCCAAGGCAGTTGGTGCCAACGGCAAACTCTATTCAGTCGACAGCGCTGAGCGCGTGGAGGCCAGGCCCAACCGTATGGATGGTATCAAGGCCATTGCCGCCGAGGCAGGGTATTCCAATATCACAGTGATGACACCACCTTTTGCCACCCTGGCTGAAGTGGGTGAGCCGCTGGATGTGGTCTGGACCACCAACGGTTACCACGACATGATCAACGGCCAGACGGCTGAAGAAATGGCCGCCTATAATAAGAGTGTGTTTCGTGCACTGAAGTCAGGTGGGTATTATTTTATTCTTGACCATGCCGCACAGGTAGGCACCGGGCTGTCTGCTACAGATACCATTCATCGTATTGATCCCGAAGCCGTGAAGGAGCAGGTACTGGCAGCAGGGTTTGAGCTTGATGCTGAAGGTGATGCCCTGGAACGCGCCAATGATGACCGCACCACCCAGGGTAAATTTGAAAACTCACAGTTCATGCTGAGGTTCCGCAAACCTTAATTTACAAAGAGGTCAGAGTCCTTTTTATGAAATATTAAGGACTCTGATCCCGGTATTTTTATGTTTTCTTCTTCACAACATCCGGACCATAAGCCACGGCCATTCGTGGATCTACTGGTGAGTATCGTCATTCCATCAGTGATTCTCATGAAATTTAGTGGCGATGAGCACCTGGGGAGCGTCAATGCCCTGTTGATTGGGCTGGCCTTTCCTTTAGGTTGGGGTCTCTTCGAACTGGTCCGTTACCATAAGAAAAACTTTATTGCAGTCCTGGGTTTAATCAGTGTGGGGCTCACTGGTGGTATTGGGCTTTTTGAAATAGATGCCCAATGGCTGGCGGTGAAAGAGGCGTCAATCCCTGCCATCATTGGCCTGGCAGTGTTGATTTCCACCAGGACCAAATACCCGTTAATACGCACCTTGCTCTATAACCCCAATGTGCTGGATGTGGACAAAATCCATACCGCCCTGGAAACTAATCACCAGGTGGAAGAGTTTGATAAGCGGCTGTTAAATGCCACCTACTTTTTTTCCGGCACGTTTCTGTTTTCATCCATTATGAACTATGTGCTGGCAAGATGGATCGTCACCAGTCCTTCCGGCACACAGGCATTCAATGAAGAACTGGGGCGTATGACCTTGTTGAGTTATCCCATGATAGCCATACCGTCCACCATTATGATGATGTTTATCTTTTATTATCTTTGGCGGACCATACGCCGGTTAACGGGGTTTACCCTTGAAGAGTGTATGCCCCCCCACTTGTTGGAAGAACATGAAAAGAGTGACAGTTAACTAAATATAAAAATAATAAGTTAACTATTACTTAAATTATTACGCCCCAATGCATGCACGCCCCAGGTGGTGGCGATGACTAACAGCGCCCCGATTGCCTGGTGCAGTACTGCATAAATGATATTAACGCTGGTTACCACGGTGACGATACCGACTACTATCTGGGTACCAAAGGTGCTGTGTATAGCAATGGATGCGGGTCTGCATTGTTTGCGTATGCGCCTGGCCAGCACAATCAGAAAACCCACCGTCACCCAGGCCCACCACCGGTGGATAAAATGGACCACAACGGGATGGTTATTGATCAGGTTCCAGACACCGTTTGACCAGTCTATCCCAGCGGGTATTAGCGAGCCGTTCATTAATGGCCAGGTATTGGAGAGAAAACCGGCATTGAGTCCCGCGGTATAGGCCCCGAATAACAGTTGAATAAATAATATTCCGAGTACGGCCAGGCCAAAGCCTGTGAGGCGCGCGGGGCCGCTTTTATCTTTGGCATATTGCCTGAGATCCAGTGCTGTCCACACCAGGCCACCCAGGATAACAAAGGCCATCAATAAATGGGTTGCCAGGCGAAAGTGGCTGACGTCTGTGCGCTCTGTTAACCCTGATGAGACCATCCACCAGCCTATGAACCCCTGCATACCACCTAATACAAGCAGTCCAATGAGTCGCCCACCATAACCCGGTGGTATGGCCCGTTTAATGGCGAACCAGGCCAGGGGCAGGGCGAAGGCCAGGCCTATTAATCGACCCAACAGTCTATGTACCCATTCCCAGAAATAGATGAATTTGAACTCTTCCAGGGTCATGCCCGCCGGGCCTGCAACTTGAATGTATTCGGGGATGAGTTTGTATTTTTCGAATTCTGACTCCCAGGCCTCTGCACTCAATGGAGGGATGGCGCCGGTAATGGGTTTCCACTCAGTGATTGAAAGACCGGATTCGGTGAGGCGGGTAATCCCGCCGACCACCACCATGATAAATACCAGCATGGCAACGACATTGAGCCAGTTGGAGATGGCAATGGGGTGGTGAGTCAATTTGGCAGTGTCATTCATTATTGATATGTGTTTATTTAATAGCCCATAGTATATCAATATTAGATGATTATCATCATGCAGGCGTGGTCAATTCATTGAAGTATATTATGTGTCAGTACAGACCCTATTGATTGGAACTAGTTTCTTCAGGGCTTTCGTGCCATCGCATTGCAAGATAGAACATGAATAGTGCCATACCGGCGCATAGACTCTGGCCACCTACGATGGGTGAAGAGGTTCCGTCAAAGGCAAATCCAACCGGAACGGCGAATAGAACAGAAAAGATTGTCGATACAGAACCAATGATAGAAGCGGCAAAACCCGCAATCATACCCATGGGTTCCATAGCAAGTGCATTGATGTTTCCCATAATCAAGCCAAGCATACAAAAACAAACACACAGTTGAGCAACAAAGATATAGAACCGGGCATCTCCTGTAACCAGATCAAAGTGTAACGAGACAAAAACGGTAGTAGCAGATAAAAATTGAATAATGAGTGCCGAAATCGCTAACTTGTGCATACCCAATCGCATGACGAGATTGGCATTTAAAAAACTGGCAGCCGCAGTAAAAAGTGCGGCGATCCCAAACCAGAATGGGACAGATCCTGGCCGCTGAAAAGTCACGTTAAACACCTGTGCAAGGGCCGACTGGTATACCAGTAATTGTGCCATGGTGAAAGACAGGGTAAGTGTGTAGCAGACTACACTACGATTACCTAGTACCGTGATTAATGCCTGGAACAAACTTTTAGGAGTGGGTGGGCGACGTTTCTCTTTTGGATGGGTCTCCGGTTGTCTCAGTGTCAGCCACCCACCTGCTATGACGGCGATAATGACAAAACTGATAAATATTCCTCGCCAGTTGCTGAAGTGGATAATTGCAGCACCGATGGATGGGGCAATCGCTGGTACCAGTACGAAAACTGTCATGACAAAGGACATGAGCCTTGCCATTGCCCTTCCCGAATAGAGATCGCGCACCATTGCCAGGGTCACAATCCGTGCACTGGAACCACCTATCCCCATCATCACACGTGAGACAAGCAAATGACCTATATCAGTGGTGTACGAGCCATAGATCGCTGAGAGTAAATAAACCATAAGTCCGGCAATGATGACAGGTTTGCGACCCAGGGCGTCTGAGAGTGGACCGACAAATAAAGTACCGACACCCATACCAAGTACAAAACTGGTGACAATCAACTGAGCACGATTGACATCATCGGGTGTCATTTCCCTGGCAATGTCCGGTATGGCAGGCAGAATTGCACTGGTTGTATAACCAAGTGTGGCAAAAAGCAATCCCAGTACTACGATAAATTCGGATTGCTTTAAGGGCTTTTCAGGGGCAAACAACATGGTTAATTATAAAGGACTTAATCATCATGAAGAATGTTTCTTATCGGTTAAGTATTGAATGGCGAGACTGATGTATCTTGTAATTAAAGGTATAGCAGACTGAATACTACATAGTGATTCAATGTTCTTTTTTGCCAGTGACCCTTTATAATTGTCATATGTCAGATTTAAATCATTACGATTTTATCATCATAGGGGCCGGTAGTGCGGGCTGTGTGCTCGCCAATCGTTTATCTAAAGATGCCAGTAATAATGTATTGCTGGTTGAGGCCGGTGGCAAGGATGATTATTTCTGGATCGATATCCCGGTAGGATATCTTTTCACTATCAGCAACCCACGTACAGACTGGTGTTATAAGACCGAACCTGATCCGGGTTTAAATGGCCGTAGTATCGCCTATGCCAGGGGCAAGGTCCTGGGAGGATGCTCTTCCATTAATGCCATGTTATACATGCGCGGCCAGCAGGGGGATTATGATCACTGGGCCGGGTTAGGTAATGAAGGCTGGGGCTGGGAGGACGTGCTGCCCGTTTTTAAACACTCGGAGGATTATCAGCACGGTGCGGATGATTATCATGGTAGTGGCGGCGAGCTCAGGGTGGAGGAGAGCCGGGTCAGTTGGGAGATCCTGGATGCCTGGCGCGAAGGGGCGGCGGAGTATGGTATACCCAGGATAGATGAATTTAACCGGGGGGACAATTTTGGCAATGCCTATTTCCAGGTTAATCAGAAAAGAGGTGTGCGCTGGAGTGCAGTGGATGCCTTTTTAAAACCTGCCATGCATCGTAACAACCTCACCGTCATCACCAATGCCCAGGTGACAAAGTTAAATATTGATGCAGAGGAAAATTCAAAACGTATAACCGGGATAGAATTGATTACAAACAAGGGTGGGCGGCAGACCATCAGCGCCCATAAAGAGGTGGTCCTGGCCGCAGGTTCCATTGGCTCTCCCCAACTCTTGCAGGTTTCAGGTATCGGTCCTGCCGAATTACTTCAGGAAACCGGTGTGCAATGTATTCATGACCTGCCCGGTGTAGGGGAGAACCTGCATGACCATTTGCAGATACGAACCATATATAAGGTTAAGAATACAGTAACGTTAAACCAGCGCTTTCATTCTATATTTGGAAAGGTCGCCATGGGTCTTGAGTACTTTTTATTCAAGAAAGGTCCGTTAACCATGCCACCCTCACAACTGGGTGCCTTTGGCAAGAGTGACCCCACCCAGGAGAGCGCCAATATAGAATGGCATGTGCAGCCCCTGTCACTGGATCACTTTGGCGCGCCACTACATAGATTTAATGCCATTACCCCTTCGGTGTGTAACCTGCGTCCCACCAGCCGTGGTCATGTGCGCATCAAGAGTGATGATGTGAATGACTACCCGGCCATTACCCTTAATTATCTGTCCACGGCAGAAGACAAGCAGGTGGCCATAGACAGCCTCAAGGTGACGCGGGGGATCATGGCAACCAGGGCGCTGGCACCTTTCTCTCCCGAGGAGTGGAAGCCTGGCCCCGGAATAATGTCGGATGAAGACCTGTTAGCTGCTGCGGGGGATCTGGGGGCGACGATCTTTCACCCGGTGGGAACCTGCAAGATGGGCAATGACCCCATGGCGGTGGTGAGTGACCGCCTGAAGGTGCATGGTGTTGAAGGCTTGCGGGTGATTGATGCCTCCATCATGCCGCGCATTACGTCAGGAAATACCCATGCACCGACGACCATGATTGCTGAGAAGGGCGCGGAGTTTATATTGGCTGATAATTAAGGTTGCCCGGTAGTAGAAACTTCGTCATGCCGGGCTTGACCCGGCATCCAATCGGTTAGAGTGTCCACGAAGTGGACGGTTTGTATGACTGGATTCCCGCCTTCGCGGGAATGACGAATTGAGATGAGGGAATGGCGGTGGAATAGACTTTTACTTTAGTGATCAATAGCCTGTTCGATCTGTGCGGCCGGTCCAAAACCTTCTGGTTCACGTACACTGTCCACCATGTCTTTGACTTCCTGGCTGGGTTCATCAAACAGTGGTGTTAAGGCAATACACACACCAAAGTTTAAAAGCATACCGATCACACCAATGCCCTGGGGATTGATTCCCTGTTCAAACAGGCCAAACGTCCACGGTGCCATGCCGAAGGAGACCGAGGCGACGATATAGGAGCCGGTGAAGCCTATGCCCACCAGCATTCCCACTACAGCGGGGATGGTGCTGACCCGTTTGGAAAATACGCCCATGACCAGCACCGGGAAGATACTGGACGCGGCGAGACCAAAGGCAAACGCTACCACCTGGCCCACATACCCAAACGGGTAGATACCAAAGATCCCTGCAATCACCACGGCAACGCCAATTACCGCCCGCCCTACCAGCAAACGTTGTTTTTCTGTGGATTTGGGATTGATGATTCGGTAGTAGAGGTCGTGGCCGACGGCAGAGGAGATCACCAGCAACAGACCACTGGCTGTGGATAATGCGGCGGCCAGACCCCCTGCGGCCAGAAAGGCGATGATCCAGGCAGATAACTCTGCCATCTCTGGTGTGGCCAATACGGTGATGTCACGGTCCGGCCCGCTCAGGCCCATGTTGGTTAATACCTGACGGCCATCGGTGCCACTGTTGCCATTACTGTTTATCCAGTCCTGGTGATCACTCTGAATATCCAGCATTTCTGCCATACTCAGCGAACCGGTACGAAAGATCTCATTATCCTCACCGGCGGAATAACGCACCACGCCGTCACCATCATCCAGCCAGTAGATGAGTCCGGTCTGTTCCCAGTTGTTATACCATGCCGGCAGGGTCTCGGTGGTGGCACCGTTTAAGCTCTCGATCATGAAGTAGCGGGCAAAGGCCGCGGTGGCAGGTGCAGTAAGATATAAAATGGCGATAAAGAACAGCGCCCACATGGCACTCCAACGGGCGGCGCGGACATTCTTGACTGTATAAAAACGTACCAGCACATGGGGCAGGCCGGCGGTACCCGCCATCAAGGCCAGGGTCACAAAAAATACATTGACCTTGTCCCAGCTGCCCACAAAGGTATCGGTATAACTTAAAAACCCCAGATCCTGTTGAATGAGGTTTAACCGCTCCAGCAGGTAAACCGTTTGTCCGCCGGCGAACTCTGGTTTCAGTGTGGCGCCCATGGCAATAGAAGGCACCGGTATGCCGGTGAGTTTGATGGAGATGGCAATGGCGACGATCAAGTAGGCCGTAATCAATACCCAGTACTGGGCCACCTGGGTCCAGGTGATACTCTTCATCCCGCCCAGGGTGGCATAAATAAAGACTATAGCCATACCGAATATAACGCCGGTATTGATATCCACTTCCAGAAAGCGGCTGAAGACAATACCCACACCGCGCATCTGTCCGGCCACGTAGATAAAGCAGATGAACAGCGCACAGACGACGGCCACTACCCTGGCTGTATCAGATTCAAATCGCTGACCGACGAAATCCGGCATGGTGAAGTGGCCATACTTGCGAAGGTACGGGGCCAGCAGTAAGGCCAGTAGGACATAACCACCCGTCCAGCCCATTAAATACACACCACCGGCATAACCCATAAAAGAGATTAAACCGGCCATGGAAATAAATGAGGATGCGCTCATCCAGTCGGCGGCGGTAGCCATGCCGTTGGCCGTAGCGGGTATACCCTGACCGGCCACATAAAAGCCTTTGGTGTCACGTACCCGGGTGATCCAGGCGATAGTCAGGTAGAGGGTAAAGGTGATACCGACAAATAGAAATGTCCAGGCCTTGGTATCCATTATTGGGTTTCCTGGGATGAATCATCAGTGCCGGATTTTAACGACTCCAGAATGTCATGGTGCCTGCGGTCCAGCCGTTCCATAAAGATACAATACAATAATATACACAGTACAAAGACCATAATGCTGCCCTGTTGGGCGAACCAGAATCCCAGCGGGAAGCCGGTAAAGGGCAGGTTAAACTGATTGAGCCAGTCCGCGAATAATACCCCGCAACCCAGTGATACCGTGGCCCAGATAATCAACAGTGCTGTGATCAGACGAAGGTTGTCACGCCAGTAGCGTTTCAAAGCGGCCTGGACTTCAGGTGAATGGTAATCGGGTTCTTTATCGGTCATGTAAATTCACAAAAGGAGCTGGAGTGATTAAAAAAAAATCACTCCAGCCTTTTAATATTTAATCAGCGGCGAAGCAGTAGAACAGGCCGTCACCACCGGAACTTTGCAATCGTTCCTGGCTGCAGCCACGGGAAGGATGGACGGAATTCCAGGATGTGTTACCGCCACCGTTTCGATCATGATGACCCACCATGGCCCGGCCTTCATCA
The DNA here is from genome assembly GCA_038131795.1 of Candidatus Eutrophobius brisbanensis. Lineage (GTDB taxonomy): Bacteria > Pseudomonadota > Gammaproteobacteria > Eutrophobiales > Eutrophobiaceae > Eutrophobius > Eutrophobius brisbanensis. The sequence continues at coordinate 2,327,539 of JAYPQE010000003.1, forward strand.
TTACTGGTCCAGTTTCCACAGGTACGGTCTTCACCTGCCGGAAATGCCCTACCATGTGAATTTGAACCGGTGAGGATGTCATGCCGATTGGGACTATCCCCCCGACCATTGATAACGTTGCCGTTCTCATCAATGGCGGAGCCCTTGAAGATATAGTTGCGATCGCGTTCGTTGTCACCATGCAGATCTGCAACGTTGGGTGCGATCCTGGTTCCATCTGCATTGTGCCAGGGACCGGAACCAATACGATCACGGGCATTAACGGCACCTGCACCCTGGGTGCTGAGATAAGCGCGCCAGGTATGGCCACCTGCACCCGCGGCCTCTGCAAGTTTCTGGCAATGGGCATCGGCCCCGGCCAGACCGCCCAGATTGGCACCGTCACCTGCACCTACACTGGTGACAAAAAAGGTCATAGGTTCCTGTTCATCCTGGGCCAGTACCAGCGTACTGGTCATAGATAGTAAGATAACTGCAAATGCGGTATACAACTCTTTCATGTGTTTCCCCCTCAAATCGTTGTTTTTATCAATGACGACCATGTCACAGTAATGCTCTGGTTATCAGAATATCACAAAAGAGTTTATGAATAGGAGACTTTCAAGAATAATAGATTATTTCGTGGTTATCATACAGACGCTGACACATTATAAATATGTATCGTTTTTTACTATTCATGAAGGGCAAATTGTTGTGTTGTCAGCAATACGTTGGGTTGAGCACCCTCATTTTTCTATGTAGTTCGATTGCCATGTCTGCTCAGGAGATCACTTCAGTGGAGTGGGAACAATTGCACTCAGGGTGAAACGTCATATATAAGCATGATCATGGTAAAATTTCTCCAGGGTTTATAAAACTTATCAACGGAATTCTTTATATTCGTCTATAATACGTGCCCGTTCTCGCCAACTTGCCGGGCACAGGCAGGTAACTATTTCAAGGTAACTATTCCAATGACCGATAATGATACTCCACTGGATTTTGAATCCATGAATCTGGGCGCGCCACTGATGCAGGCACTACGGGATGTGGGTTATGAATCCCCGTCACCTATACAGGCTGCAACCATCCCCCTGGTGCTGGCCGGCAAAGACATGGTGGGTCAGGCCCAGACGGGTACTGGCAAGACTGCAGCCTTCGCCTTGCCATTATTATCGCGTATTAAACTTGATCGAAAATTTCCACAGGCGCTGGTACTTACCCCGACACGGGAACTGGCCATACAGGTGGCTGAGGCCTTTCAGACTTATGCCAGACATATAAAGGGATTTCATGTGTTACCCATCTATGGTGGGCAGGATTACGGTATTCAATTACGCGCTCTCAAGCGGGGAGTACACGTAGTGGTGGGGACCCCAGGCAGGGTTATGGATCACATGCGTCGTGGTACGCTGACGTTAGATTGGCTTACGTGCCTGGTACTGGATGAGGCCGATGAGATGTTGCGCATGGGGTTCATAGAGGATGTAGAGTGGGTCCTGGAGAACTCACCTGCTAACCGTCAGATCGCATTGTTTTCAGCTACCATGCCTGATCCTGTCCGCAAGATTGCAAAAAGACATCTGCATGAACCGGAACATATTTCTATAAAGAATAAAACTGTCACGGTAGATAAAATCAACCAGCGTTACTGGATGGTGAGTAATGCGCATAAACTTGATGCCCTGACCCGTATCCTGGAGGCGGAAACCACGGATGGTGTCATTATCTTCGTGCGTACCAAGATCACAACGGTGGAATTGGCCGATAAACTTCAGGCGCGAGGTTATAATGCCTATGCCTTGAGTGGTGATATCCCACAGAAACAGCGCGAGCGTACCATTGATCAATTAAAGTCCGGTAAGCTGGACTTCCTCATTGCCACCGACGTGGCGGCCCGCGGCCTGGATGTTGATCGCATCAGTCATGTCATAAATTATGACATCCCCAATGAGACCGATGCCTATATTCACCGCATAGGACGTACGGGACGTGCCGGACGGACCGGGGAGGCTATCCTTTTTATTACTCCACGTGAGCAACATCTACTGAGCAGAATTGAACAGGCAACCAGACAGAAGATTACCCGGATGGAGTTACCATCTACAGACATGATTAACGATAAACGTGTAGCCCGTTTCAAACAACGCATCACCGATGCACTTGCTGGCGGTGATCTGGACCTTTACCAGAAAGTGATTGAGGACTATTGCTTGGAATCCAATGTCCCTGCTGTTGAAGTGGCTGCGGCCCTGGCAAGGGTGTCGCAGGGGCAAGAACCATTACTGGTAAAACCCATCCCTGCAGCAAACAAACCTGCCCGAGGTAAGGGCAATGAAAAACATGAAGCGGGCAGGGGTAGACGAGGTAAAGGGGGCCATAATACCTCACAAGGCCCAGGACAAAATCGTCCTGCCAGGGCAGGGATGGACACCTACCGCATAGAAGTTGGTAAGGTCCATGATGTTCAACCAGGTAATATTGTGGGTGCAATTGCCAATGAGGCAGGGCTGGATAGTAAACTCATAGGACGTATCGAAATTCAGGACAACTATAGTCTGGTTGATCTGCCAGAAGGAATGCCAAAAGAGATTTATAAAGACCTGAAAAATACCTGGGTCGCTGGCCGTAAGCTTAACATTACACGTGTGAATGAAGGTGGTAAAAGATCAAATAACCGAAAGGACAGCAAGTCAGGTAAAGTCGAGAAACGCAACACCAGAAAAAAAACAAATGCCAAGGCGAAACGCAAACCGAAAGATAAAGGTAAACCAAAACGGAAAAAGAAAAGTTAATATTGGAATCAGTGACATTAGTCTATAGATTGCAAGTGACTCAGGATGCTAAATCGTTTTAAAATAATGACTATGAAAAAAATATTATTCAAATTAGTAATATCCATTAACGTGTTGGTCCTGGTGGCCTGCACACAAATAGGTGACTTCATGCAAAAAAGCAGTCTGGACGATGGAATGTATGCCGAGATAACCACCGACCGCGGCAGCATTCTCATAAAGCTGACCATGGAAGAAACCCCCATGACAGTAGCCAATTTTGTGGGTCTGGCGGAAGGATCTATCAGTAACGATGCGAAAGAGTCAGGCGTTCCTTATTATGATGGGCTCTTGTTCCACCGTGTGATCAGCACGGCAAACGGTGACCCACAGGATTTTATGATCCAGGGCGGTGACCCTACTGGCACAGGACGCGGTGGGCCCGGTTACCGGTTTGCGGATGAATTTCATCCCGATTTAAAACACGACATGCCAGGTGTACTCTCCATGGCAAACGCAGGCCCCGGCACCAATGGCAGTCAGTTCTTTATTACCATAGTCGAAACACCCTGGCTGGATAACAGGCATAGTGTGTTCGGTCATGTGATGGAAGGGATGGATGTGGTGAATACCAGTATGACCGGTGATGTGATGCAGACAGTAAAGATTATCCGTGTCGGTGATGCGGCTGAGAGTTTTGATGCCGCAAAGACATTTTTAGAGTTGAGCGGTGTAGCAGTAGAATGATTTTAAACGCATAGTTTGCAATCTACAAAGCTCATGGCCTGTCCTATATTTTCAAAAAGATTGATAGCTGCATTGTGGCTTTGCCTGGCATTCACTGCTGCACAAGCTGTCAGCTTTGGTGATCAGGCTCCTGACTGGAAGGGTATGAACCTGGTAGATGGCAGGTTGGTGACCTTCCCGGACGTCCTCAATGATAAACCCGCTGTGTTGGTGTTCTGGGCCACCTGGTGTCCTTACTGCCAGGCCTTTATGCCTTATGTCAAACAGATCCAGGCGGATTATGCCGATCACGGGATTCAGATCATTTCCTTTAACGCGTTGGAGCGTGGTGTGGGTAACCCCAGGGCCTATGTGGAGGCACTGGATTTTCCCCAGGTTGCCATCGCCCGTGCTGACCGGATAGCCGAAGAGTACGATGTCCAGTTTATCCCCGGGTTGATGGTAGTGGATGCAAATGGACTGGTTGTCTATAGACGCAAGAGTACCGATCTGCCCGCTGGCAGGACCGTGTCAGAACAATGGGCAAGTGAAGTCAGGCAGGTGCTGAATATACTCATTGAAAACAATTATGTGGGAACAGATTAATTAATGTGATGTCGGATCGTACCTACCACTCAACAAGGTATTGAAGCCGGGCACCAAAACCATCAATTTTCGAGCTCGCAAATTCTGTTGTATTTAATTTGGTGCGACCATAATTGGCTGAGATCCAGAATTGGTCATTCAAATACCAGTTAAGTGAAAACACCCAGGCATCCTGATTACCACCCTGGATGGCACCGTCGTTGAGGTTAACGGATTCGTAGCGTATGCCTGTCTGCCAGGTACCGAAGCCACCTTCAAAGACTGGCCTGTCCACCTTTTGGAGTGAAAAGCCACCATCGCCGTAGTTCCGCATTTCCCCGGTAATGTTCCAGATGCCGGCAAGATAGCAGCCATTTAGATATGAGTGAGATGCAAGCGGATCAGGAACAGTTGCACGTACCATGGCACATTGGCTTTCCAATGAAACTGCTCCTATGGCACCTGCAAATTCATACCCAAGCAACAATTCTTTATTTGCAACATCACTGGTATCGACAAAACGTGCCCCCGTTCTGAGCATGGACCTTGCGCTGTAACGAAACAGGTCCTGTGCTGGATGGGCTTTGCGCCAGCTGGCGTAGCCACCGAGATGCAGCAGGTAACCTTCCGGGACAGGCAGTGAATATGTCACACGGGTTGAGTAAATAGTGCCGGCTTTTTCAAAGCTATGTTCATCAATGGTATGTCTCATTGCGGCCACAAAAAATGTCCAGTTTTTTGCTTCATGTAAAATACCTATGCCCAGCTGATTTCCCGCTGGGAAACCCTCTACTGTCGATACCTCCATAAACTCCCGGTAAGCAGGTGTAATAATTTCGTCTATGGGATCCAGGAAACCAAACTGGAGATAAACCGGTCCCGTGTCATAGGAGAGATAGGCATCTCTGATGTCCAGTGTGCCTTCCTTGAATTCTGTTTTGACATAATAGTTCAGGTCTCTGAGCAGTGAACCACGCACAGTAATATCTGCCCTGCGAAAATAGGCATCTTCCAGTCTGATATCTTCATCGGGTGCCTCAATGGATTCGAAGCTGCCAAATATACGACCGCGGGCACGCAGTGTTGGACCTTGCCAGTCATCGTCATTTACTGTGGTATTTTCACTATCTATCTGGGCGAAGGTTGTCGCAGGCAGTTGCGATATGAATACTGTAAAAACGTATACGAGGATACGATATAAATTGGCAGGTTGATCTTGCAATTCAGGGTCTCCTCTGAGGTGGTTGTTTGGCAGTATAACAATTCATCAGGTGTAGTGTCTTTTGATAGTTGAAAAACATTTGGAATCAATTGACACTGATTCTTTTCAATTATGAATCTTATCAACATTGGAGAATGTGATGAAAATTCAAATTTTGCACGTACTAACAATATTAACTGTGGTTGTATTTTCTGCTGAGCAAATCTCAGAGGCACAACAGCTTGTACCTGATATTGTTTTAAAGAACGGTAAGATTATTACGGTGGATCATGGATTCACCATTGCAGAGGCCGTTGCAATACGTGGTGAAAAAATTATAGGTGTTGGATCAAATGATGACATTTCAAAACTGGCCGGTTCTGACACGACCATTATCGATCTAGAAGGACGGTCGGTAGTTCCAGGACTCATAGATAACCATGGGCACATCATGGAAGAGGGCCCCATCTGGCAGCTGGAATTACGACTGGACGGGATAGAGACCCGTGGTCAAGCATTAAAAATGATTGGTGATCACGCCAATAAACTGGGGCCGGGGGAATGGGTGTTTACCCTGGGTGGTTTTTCCACCGATCAATTTATAGATGATCAAAGCGACTTTACCCGGTACGAACTGGATAGGGTTGCACCAGATAATCCCGTTCTTCTCCAGGTTACCCGTGAACATACCTACTTAAATAGCCTCGCGATTGAAGCTGGAGGCCTGGAAGATTCAGATGAACCCTGGATTGAACGCGATACCGCTGGCCGGGCAACAGGCGTTATCGAAGCCGATGGTATTCGAAGCGTTTCCGATCTGCGCCCTGAACCACCAGAGTCGATCTTCGAGGCCAGCAGTATGGCCATGATCGACGATATGAACAGTGTGGGCTTGACGACTATCGGTGGACCATGTCCGGCTGATTATATACAGCGGTTTAAACAATGGGGAGATGAAGGCAGACTGAATTTACGTTTCTTCTGTTTTATCCGTACCCCCATGTCCAATACAACCGGTGAAATTGATGAACTCCTGCCCCTGATTTCCACCTTGAAGCCGTTCCAATGGGGTAACTGGGTGGACCTCACCGCTTATGGTGAAACCGTCTACCGGTCGTTACACGACAGCATGCTGGCAACTACCACCAATCCATCGCTAGAGGACCTGCAAAAGTGGCGAAGAATTGCCACTGAGATTGCCCGGGCCGGGTTACCCTTGCATGTACACGCCACCATTGAAAATACCATCACCGCATTCCTTGACCAGATCGAAATTATAAATCAGAAATACCCCATTCGTACTCTGCGTTGGGCACTTGCCCACGTGGACCAGGTGACAGCCCCGCACATTGAGCGGATGAAAAACATGGGGATGTATCTTGCCGTACATACCCGGCCCACTGTGATGGGCGGGATGTTCCACCGCGCCCATGGCGACCGTGCCTATAACATGCCACCGTTATCAATGATCCAGCAAAGTGGAATTGTCTGGGGCCTGGGAAGCGATGCCTTCGAGGTGAATCAATACCGTCCATTCACAACGTTATGGTGGGCTGTGACTGGTAAGATGGTGGGAGGCAGGACGGTGCTCAGGCAGACTATCAGCCGCGAAGATGCCTTGATTGCTCATACCCGCCAGAATGCCTTTCTGGTGTTTCAGGAGAATAATCTCGGGTCCATCCAATCGGGCAAGTTTGCAGATCTGGTGGTGCTCGACCGCGACTACCTCACCATTCCTGCAGATGAAATCAAGGAGATCCAGCCAGTGATGACCATGGTGGGTGGTCGGATCGTGTTTGAATCATTTGGGTCAGAGTTGTTTGATAATTGATAATACATCGAATTATTAGTCACTTACTTCGTTGAAGTTAGATTTCTTTTGACTTGAGCACCCAGTTTGTTAGCTATTTCAATCCAATTACCCGGAGTCAGAGTGAAAACTAAATACGGCCTGGCCTCAAGATTTCTCTGTGGATGCCAACATGGTCGTCTATAATTGATAACAGGGGGATAATCTCCCCCATACCATACCAGCAACCCTGGTACACGCCCCCGCTGGATTTCTAACGGGGGTTTTTATTGTTGAATAGAATCAATGTCGTTTGATATCTGTAATTATATGGAATCAATTGACACTTGCTTCATTGAAGCATAGTTGTTTGCTATAAATCTTATAGCTGCCGGTCAACAGCAGTAGACCCAGGCACATAAGAAAAATACCTCCCCCGGTTTTTTCGGCCATGACCCCAATGCCTATTCCTGTGATGACCATGGCCATGCCACCCATGATCCAGCCGGTCCAGTAGCGCCAGTGACGGGGTGCCTTGTTTACTTGAATAATGGATTTCGATCGGTATGCCCAAACCAGGCAAACCAGCCAACCGAGTATTGTGCAACCTAATAGTGTATTGACTATAAGGACCCACCTTGAATGGCTTATCGCTCGTGTTTGACTGATTCGTGCTGGAATAAAATACAGGCTGGACATTAATAACATGAATGGAAAAAAAGCCAGTATCTGACCTGCCAGTTCAAACCTGGTTTGTGCAATGTTTGTTGCCAGTAACAACGAAGCTGTCAATGCAGAAAGGATGATAATGATGGATATGACCTTTGCTGAGACGAGTTTTGTATTCACTCTCTTAGCTGGCGTCTTGTCAGGTTCAGGCAGTTTTGTTACAGGAACTGACGGTGGAGGCATGGGTGTGGCAACCCGTTTCTCTTTTGCTTTAACCGGTAATCGCCAGGCAATAATGAAACCCACCAGTAAGGCAAAAGGAAACAAGGTCATTTTAAATATGAAGTCAGAATCAATGAACAGGGAATTAATCCAGTATGGCATTAATACCACTATAGAGAATATTGAACAGATAAGGTCCAGGATATAAAAAAGTACAACACGAATAATGCGCCTTCTGTTCTACCAGAATGTTGAAGAAATTAAAAAGTATAAAGAGATGATGCTTATTATTTTTGCAAAAGGTGTCCAATATAAAAGCACTTGTAATATGTACTGAAATGGTGGCGTTAGATAACCACTCCTGGGCGTGATACTAAGGTGCCAGGCCATAAACAATATAGATGCACCAAGCAGAATGACCTGGCAAATCCAATAAAGTGGTTTAGGCGATAGTACCTTTTTCATACGCGGATAATATAAATTATTGTAATCAGAGTAAAAACAACTGTTTTTGAATCAATGATATTAAAACCACTTGTCAGGCAGGCGGTGTTTTGACTAGGATGAGTTTATTCACTAGCGATATATTTCTTACCAGGGGGATAAATCATGAGTTCTAATGTATCTAGTCGCAGGCGATTTCTCAGGACCAGTGCGGCACTGGCTGCAGGCACCAGTCTGACGGCAAATGCACAGATTCCACTGCCACCGGGTTATCCCCCACTGCGTCCGGATGAATATTACGATTACGGAATACGTTCGCCGTATGTAACTTCAAAGCGGATCGGCACCAACGGCCAGCGTGGTTCTGATCCCCGCGATGGCAGGCCGCGTGATTATGGTTTTCGTACCCCTCATCATGAACTTTTCGGCACAATCACACCGTCTTCATTACACTTTATAATTAACCATGCTTACGACCCGCCCAATATCAATCCGGCGGAACATAAATTGATGATACATGGATTGGTTGAGCGGCCGGTGATGCTGACTATGGACGACCTGTACCGATTGCCTGCCGTATCAAAGATCCATTTTATCGAGTGTTCGGGTAACAGTAATGTTACCGGCAAACGTTTCTACCCAGGATGGCTTAGGACCCAGCCCGAGGCCACTGTACAGGACACCCATGGGTTGGCAAGTTGCAGTGAATGGACCGGTGTGATGTTGTCCACCATACTTGAACATGTAGGTGTAAAGAAAGAAGCCACCTGGTTCATTGCCGAAGGTGCAGAGACCGGTCATCACGCCAAGAGTATTCCCATGTGGAAGGCAGAAGACGATGCCATGATTGCCTATGCCCAGAATGGTGAACCCATCCGTCCGGAACAGGGTTATCCTTTGCGCCTGGTGGCACCCGGTTTTGAAGGGGTGAATAATGTGAAATGGCTGCGACGCATAAAATTCACGGACATGCCGCAATTGGCCAAACGCGAAACCAGTAACTATACCTCCGAGCGACCGGACGGTACCTTTCGCTGGTTTGAGTTTGAGAATGGTACAAAATCGGTCATCACCCGTCCTTCAGGACAGATGAAACTGGCCGGCCCTGGGTATCATGACATTACCGGCATTGCCTATTCCGGCCGCGGCAAGATCGTCCGCGTGGAGGTCTCCACCAATGGTGGTCGAAACTGGAAGGATGCCGAGATCCAGGGACCGGTACACAGTAAGGCATTTACCCGGTTTCGCCTGCCCTGGTTCTGGCGGGGAGATGAGACCGTGATCATGTCCCGCAGTTATGATGACAAGGGAGATCGCCAACCCTCGGTGGCGGAAATCAACGAGGAACTGGGTCTGCAACTGAGCCACGAGTGGCTGGAAGCGGGCAACCCAGGCACCAGTCACTTTAACGGTATCCAGCCCTGGCGGGTGAAACACAACGGGGAGGTGGAAAATGCATTATTTTTTAATGTTTAATCAGGTTTTCATGCTGGGTCTTCTGACCCTGTGTTTTACCACAGCCTGGGCACAGGAATCACCCTTCGGTGAAGTGGGGCGTGCCCCCACCTCAGCAGAAATCGAGGCCCTGGATATCTCCATTATGCCGGACGGTGAAGGCCTGCCACCCGGTCGGGGGACGGCACGGGAAGGCGAACCTATATACATGACGAAGTGTGTGATGTGCCACGGCCCTGATCTTGAAGGCAGACGCGATTACCGTGTGGGTCGCCTGGCGGGAGGTGTGGGCACAATCAACACTGAAAAACCGGTGAAGAGTTTCGGTAGCTACAATCCCGTGGTAACCACATTGTGGGATTATACCCGCCGTGCCATGCCGCGTTTTAATGAAGGCTCACTAAGCAATGATGAGATTTACGCCCTGAGTGCGTACATACTTTACAAGAACGGTATAATTGGCCAGAACGATGTGATGAATGCCGAGACCTTGCCAAAGGTAGAGATGCCCAACCGTAATGGATTCATCCCGCCGGCGCTGGAAGATATTCCCGATATCGATGCTCGCGGGTGCCGAAACGGGCGTTGTCGTTAAATCAGGAGACATATCACAATCATTTAATACTGTGGTCTGTTCCCATGTATAAAAAGGGGAAGTAGATATGGAAGAATCAGATAAAAGTAATCCTGAACAGAAAAAAACCGATGAGAGTGCCGTTGATAGACGCAGCTTTATCAAGGCGGCCGCTGCCACGGGTGCAGCAATTGCTGCAGGTACCCAATCAATCAGCGCCCAGGTAACAGGGGGTACCGCTGGTGGTGCAGCTGAAGAAGTGGAGATCATCAGCGAAGGTAAGCACGGCTCAGATTTCATGATGGATGTGATGAAACAGATGGACTTTGAGTTCATGACCATAAACACTCATTCTGATTCGGCTGGTCTGCAGGAATCTGTCATTAACTACATGGGGAATGTAAACCCCGAGCTGATTACCGGTCTGCACGAAGAAGTCTGTGTGGCCATGGCACATGGCTATTACAAGATCGAGGGTAAACCCCTGGCAAGCCTAATTTATGGTTCGGTAGGATTGCAGCATGCCGCCATGGCCGTGTATAGCGCCTTCTGTGACCGGGTCCCGGTATTTATTATGCTGGGAAACCAGCGCTTTAATCCAAATTCAAGAAGTGTGCAGGATGCCCCGGCCATGGTGCGTGACTTCACCAAGTGGGATGACTCACCACTTACCCTTAACCATTTTGCCAAATCAGCAGTGCGTGCCTATTCGGTGGCCATGACCCCACCCACCATGCCCGTGGTCCTGTCGGTGGACAAGAAACTGCAGGAGATGGTAGTCCCCAAAGGTGAGAAGTTAAGAATTCCAAAATATACCCCCAATACACCACCGGCAGGTGATCCCAATGCCGTCAGGGAACTGGCGAAGATGCTGGTGGATGCCGAATTTCCAGTTCTGGGTGTGGAGCGTGCGGCGCGGTCCCAGGCCGGGTTGGAATATATAATCGAGCTGGCCGAGTTATTACAGGCCGGGGTGGTGGATACCATTCAACGCATGAATTTTCCATCGCGGCATCCGTTGTTACAGGAGCCCAGCATCTTTCGCCAGGCCGATATGGTGCTGGCACTGGAGATGCCCATGTTGTCACATACTCGGCTCAAAGAAGGCGCCAAGCTGGCCAGTATCAGTGCCTTTGATCTCTTTACCCGCAGTAATTACTGGCATTTTGGTGACTATCAGGAACCTGATTTTTCCATTGCTGCCGATGCCGAGGCGACCCTGCCTTCCTTGATTGAAGAGGTGAGACGGCAACTGCCCAGGAGCAAGCGCTCTGCGGTCCGCGCACGCGGTGAAAGATTTGCCGAGATCAATAAACAGAACCGGGAACGAGACAAGGCCTTTGCCGCCAATGGCTGGAATACCAGTCCGCTCAACACGGCGCGTGTGGCCGCCGAGCTCTGGGAACAGATTAAACATAAGGACTGGTCACTGGTGTCACGAAGTGATGGTATGAGTGACTGGGCCTGGAAGCTCTGGGACTTTAACAAATACTATCATCACATCGGTCAGTCAGGATCGGTTGGGGTAGGCTACAGTAACCCCGCTTCAGTGGGCGCATCCCTGGCCAACCGCAAACACGGAAGGCTATGTATCAACCTGCAGAACGATGGTGACTTCATGTTCCTGCCATCGACCTTATGGACCGCAGCACATCACAAGATCCCCATGCTTACCGTGATGCATAACAACCGGGCGTATAACCAGGAGATCATGTTGATCTCCCGCATGGCTGCCCTCAGAGACCGGGATGTCTCCCGCTGTACCATTGGTAGCGAGATCAACAATCCCGCTATCGATTTCGCAGGCATGGCCCGGAGCATGGGCTGGTATGCGGAAGGGCCTATTGAGCATCCTTCTGATCTGCCCGGTGCCATCCGTCGGGCTATTGCCGCGGTTGAAAACGGTCAGCCGGCCTTGCTGGATACCATCACCCATCCAAACTAGGGAGAGAAAAATATGAATAACAAAAGACTGCCCTGGTTGACCATTCGTTTTCTGGCAACATCACTATTACTGATTAGCACGCAAGGCATCCAGGCACAAACAGCAGAAGAAAGGGGCAAGCAGGATATCGTGACCTATATGTGTTATGGCTGTCACGGCTTTACCGGTGATGGGGGACAGACCGACGTGGCCCCAAAGATAAACGTAGACCGCCTGTCTGTTGAGGCAATGATAGCGTATGTCCGTAACCCCGGGGGCAGGATGCCGCCCTACCGTACTGAAGAGCAGATCCCGGACCAGGCCCTGCGGGACATCTATGCGTATTTGAAATTATTGCCGCCATCACCAAAGTGGCAGGACATTCCTTTGCTAAAAGACTAAAAAAAAACGGATAGATCACGATTAACTTAACTTCATGGTCTGTCCCCTAAATGGAGGAGATCGCCATGTTACGGAACCGTATTCCTCGAAGGGACTTTTTGAAGCAATCAGGTGCAGGGGCACTGGCATTGACTCTGCCCGGCATTTCACTCTCACAGGCCCGGGACAAAACGACAGTGGTCGAGGACATGGGAGAGTGGATCGCGGCGCTGCGTTACGAAGACCTGCCCAAAGATGTTGTGGAAAAGGCAAAAAGGCTGCTGCTGGATACAGCGGGTTGTGCCTTGGGTGGAATCAACGGGGATCCCGTGAAGCTGGCGCGGGAAACTGTCTACTTCAAGGGAGGCCATCCGCAATCGTCCCTCATAGGATTAGACCGCAAGGTCTCTGCTGATCAGGCTGCATTTCTTAACGGCATGGCAATTCGCTTTCTGGACTTTAATGACTACACGCCCCCGGGGGGACACCCCAGTATCAATCTCGCACCGGCACTGGCGGTGGCGGAGATGCAAAACCAATCTGGAAAAGACCTGCTACTTGCGATCACCATCGGTCATGAAATCTATGTCAGGATGCGTGAGGCCACTTACGGTGTGGACTGGAGTGATGGCTTTGATATGGGGACGGTGCCATTAAATTTCACATCGGCAGCATTGGCCGCCAAGCTTCTGGGGCTTGATGCACAAGGCATTGCCAATGCCATGGCCATCGCCGGGGCCCATGGTAGTACCCTGGCGGAAGTTCGCCGGGGCGGGATGATTAGCGGTGGCAGCATGACACCCTCAAAAGGTACCGCCGGGCCCATGGCGGTGCGAAATGGGACATTTGCTGCCATGATGGCCTCGCAAGGTATGACGTATCCACTCACCATCCTCGAAGGGACATATGGATTAAAGGAATATGTTACCCGCAGACTGGATGAAGATAATCTTCGTAAGCGATCCGGTGACTTTAAGATCCTGTTAAGCATGACCAAGCTGTGGCCCTGTCACAAGTATTGCCAGGGACCTATAGCGGCCGCCGTTGAGGTCTATGATCAAGGTGTGAGATCAGATGATATCGACAGCGCGACCTTGTATCTCAGCGAAATGGGGATTGAAAACCAGCAGGTTTATAACCGTAGTGAAATCCTGGTGCGTGAACATGCCGACCATAACATGCCGTATTACACCGCCAGGGCATTGGTGGATGGTAACGTCACTGATCATGATTTTGACCCGGAACGTTTCCGTGAACCCCGTGTACTGGACATGATGAAGCGGGTGGAGCTGAAGCTGAATCGTGATCTTAACGATCATGTCGAAAACTGGGATGCAGTGAAGCTGGAGGTCAGACTTAAAAACGGCAACGTACATAAGGCAGATATATTCGACCCACCCGGCACCCTGGAGAACCCACCCACCGATGCGCTACTGGTGAAGAAATTTATGGGACTGGCACAAGGGCCTCTGGGTAAGGCCAAGGCCGAACAGGCGGTGGATACCATTTTGAATTTAGAAAAGGCCAGTAATCTGGGGCAATTATTGGGAGTCCTTACGGCCTAGAAAGAAGCACGTTTATTAATTGATTTACCGGCTGGATTAGGCTAATTTCATCGTATTCTTTCCATTATATATAACTGGAATTTGGAGGGGGAACACCATGAATTCATATAACATAATTAAAACAATGGACTGCAGGCAACTCTTCAAATGTTTCTATAGTGTTATTGGACTGATGCTGCTTTTTGTGGCGCCGCTACAGGCACAATTTATACATGAAGAAGATGAACTGGTATTGAGAATGGGGGATGTCTCGGCCAACAAGTTCCCGTTTATCCTCGCCAAGGACCAGGGGATGTATGCAAAGAACGGGTTAAATGTAAGACCCATGTTTTCTCCAGGCTCTGTGGCCACAATCAACAAGAGCGGGATTGAGGTTGCCCCTGAAAATATCTACGACCCGGATGATAAGAGTATCGAGTTTACCCTGTATGTCGGTGGCTCAGGGCCGATGATCGCCAGGGTCATGCGCGATAGCGATGCCAAGCCCCCCACGGAACGCGTCGTGCTGGGAACCACTCATCACCGTTCACGCTGGCGTATCTTTAATGGCCCCGGGATCAATTCCCTTGAAGACCTGAAGGGTAAGCGGCTGGGTTTTTCCGGTGTGGGCGCGGTGAGTCATAACTACTGGTTAAACTTCATTGAACACATGGGCTGGGATCCCCATACCGATGTTGAGTTGGTAGGTGGCACCTTGAATGTGGACTCACTAAAGGAAGGTAAGATTGATGCCCTCATGGGCCCGGAATTACATGGCACCATGGCGTTGATGAATGACTTTCCTGTATTGGCCGATTTAACAGAATATAACTTCCCCGTTTCAGGATCAGCCCTGCAGGTGAACCGCAAGTGGTATGAGAAAAACCCTGAAGCTGCCAGGGCCTTTGTGAAGACCGCTGTTCAGGCCATTGCCTTTATGAAGCAAAACAAGGCCGAGGCCGAGAAGACCATGATCAAATGGTATGGTATGAAGAACCAGGAGGCGCGAGACCTGTTTTATACCGAGCTATTGAAGATGGACAGCAAACCCTATCCTCCCTATGAAGGTGTGCGGATGATTATGAAATTCTATGGTAGCTGGGACACCCGTGACAGGTTCCGGCCCGAGGATTTTTATGATGACACCATTATCACCGAACTGGATAAAAGCGGTTATATCGACAGCCTGTATGAGGGTGGTAAGGCCCCACCACAGCCCCCTTATAATAAATAAAAATACATACACTTAACGGGCCGGCGTCATAGGAATCACATTATGAGGCCGGCCTTTTTGTTTGTCTTTTTGTTGGTATCTGGGAAAACAACCACATCGGCATCGATAAATTAATCATTCCGTGCTAGTTTTCCATTTATAGAATATAAAACAGGGAGAGATCTGATGAGATTATCACTGGTATATATTGCCTTAGTCTTATTTACCACATCAATCCAGGCCCAGACCGCCGGCCAGTCTGCTGGAAGAGAAACCAGGATCCTGGAACGTACCCCCCTGCGGATATTACAGGACCCGTACCTGGATCTCAGTGGTATTGCCGTTGATCCGGTGCGCGATGAGATTGTCATGGTTACCGGTCAAAGGGCCGCCCAGGTACTGGTATATGATCGAACAGCAGATACCCCCGAAGGGGTGGACGTTCATCCACCCAAACGGGTGCTCAAAGGACCGAAGACCAAAATCGGTGCCCCCGGGGTGTATGTGGATCCTAAATCCGGTGAGATCTATTCAGTGGATACCACCCATGGCATGTATGCCGGTTCCGGTAACCGCATCGTCATGTTTTCCCATGGTAAAGAAGGAAATATCCCGCCTGATCGGGAGCTGGAAGTACCGCACCGGGGGTTTGCCATCGATGCCGATGAAGCGGCAGGGGAGTTGTACGTTACCATCCAGCATCCCCCTGCGGTGGTGGTGTATTCAAAGGACGCCAAACACAATGAAGCACCCCTTAGGATCCTGGAAGGTGGGCTCACCGAGCTGACCGATGTCCATGGGATCGCACTGGATACCAATAATAAATTGATTTATACCGCCAACCGCGGTTCATGGAGTGCCCTCAACGAGGAGCGAGAATGGAGTGGTACCCCCATCAACCATGATGGCGACAACCGTACCTGGGACATCCCCACCCGCATTGAGGCACACATGGTCCCGGGCTCAGGAAAATTCAAACCTGCATCCATTACGGTCTATCCCCAGGACGCCAGTGGTAATGTGGCGCCCATCAGGACCATTTCAGGTCCCAATACAAAGTTAGGCTGGCCGGCATTCATCGCCCTGGACGAGGAACGACAGGAACTGTATGTGGCCAATGCGTGGCCCCATTCCATCCTGGTGTTTGATGCGAACGATCAGGGTAACGTGTCCCCCATCCGTGTGATTAACGGTGAAAATACCGGGCTGGATAATCCTTACGGTATTGCTATCGATACCGAAAATGATGAAATCGTGGTGGCCAACTACGGTAACCATACGGCCATGGTGTTTCCCCGTACCGGTGATGGTGACATTGAACCGTTACGTACCATACGTCTGGCACCCAAGGGTTTTCAGGTGCCCATATATCAACATCTCAGTGCCGTGGAATATGACAGCAAGCGCGATGAGATCCTGGTACAAAGCTGTATCGCCCAGCCACAGATGGTGGCCTTCTCCAAAGGCGCAAAGAACGGTGATCCGCTGGCCAGGATCCTGGCAGGACAGGAGACCAAACAGGGACGCGCCCTGCATGATATGCGTTATAACCCGGTCCATGATGAGATCGTCTTTGCCAATCCCAATGCCCAGGCCTTGTTGACCTTTGCCGGCGGGGCCAGGGGTGGGGCCACACCGCTACGTGTCATTCAGGGACCTAAAACCGGCCTGATTAAATCTGACTATATTGAAGTGGATCCCGTCAATGATGAATTATATGCACCGGACATGGACAAGATCCTGGTATTTCCACGTACCGCCGAGGGAGACGTGGCACCTATACGGGTACTGCAGGGCCCCGCCACCGGGCTGAGTGGCAAGAACGGCAGGTTTATGGCGGTAGACCCGGAACATAATCTACTGGTAGTGCCGGGCAGAGACCGGTTACTGATTTTTGATCGCACCTCAAATGGCAATACCAGTCCAAAGGCGGTTATTCATAATGAACACCTCAATGGGATACTGCATGTCAGGGTGTATCCACCGAAGGGATTAATCGTGGTCTCTATGGGCGGTAAAAGTAATGGTATAGGTCAGGATGAAATGACTGGCATCGGTGTGTGGAGTATTCATGATAACGGTGATGTCCCGCCGTTGATGTTATTGAGGGATCCCTATGGCTCGGTGGCAGGCAGAAAGATCGCCCTGAATCCTGATGATAAGGAAATCATTGTGGGTGGCGGGATTACCGTCCGCCGGTATGCCTTTCCGGAATTGTTCTAGCCAGATTGAGATCTGGAATGATGGGCCGGAGTGAATCAATACCTTCGGCCTTTTTTATTTTATATATACATTTTTAATCATTAACCAGATTATATGAATCGTGAAACTATCAGAATCCCTTTCTATTATTTCCTGATTACAGGATTGTTCGTTACCGTTATTTCATCATGTGATAATCAATCAGCCCCTTCACCATCAGACCAGTTGAGTTCCGTTGATTATGTAAGCCTGCCAGCGTCAGAACACATGGTACTTTCTGACCTGAATCCAGTCTTCGACCTTTCAGCTGATGGGAAACAGTTAGTCTATGTGGGTAAAGCTGGAACTGGTCAACAGTTATACCTGCGTCAACTGTATGAAGAACAAAGCCGGCCCCTTACAGGTACAAACGGCGCCCGTTATCCGTTTTTTTCACCTGATGGTAAATGGGTGGGTTTCTTTGCCCGGGGTAAATTAAGAAAGGTACCGGTTGATGGAGGTGAAGTGACAGCCCTGGCAGATGCACCCGGACCGCGCGGGGCCCACTGGGGACCTGACGATACCATTATCTTTTCACCCACAACAGATGCCGGTCTATATACAGTATCTGCTGCCGGTGGTAATTCAACACCAATCACCCGGGTCAACAAGGACAGAGAACTGGGACACCGGTGGCCTCAGGTTTTACCCGGTGGTCGCAGTCTGCTTTATACCGCCTGGGACCGTGATGAGAGTAAAAATCGGATAGTGGTACGGCTACTGGATATTGGTGAAGAGAAGGAATTGATACAGGGAGTGACCTTTGGCCGCTATGTCCCCACCGGTCACCTTCTTTATGCCCGGGACGGGACGGTGATGGCCGCCCCCTTTGATTTGAATACATTAGAAATAACCGGTGAATCGATTCCACTCCTTGAGAACGTGATGCAATCCAGTATCGGGGCCATGCAGTACAGTTACGCCGACACTGGCACTCTGATTTATGTCCCCGGTGAATATAATGAAGCGGACCGTACCCTGGCCCGGGTGGACCGCCAGGGCATGATCCAACCCCTGGATATGCCAAGGCGTACTTATGATGACCCCAAGCTCTCACCCGATGGCCGGCAGGTGGCGGTGCAGTTTAAGGTCGCTGCAGGCAATGTCTGGACCTACGATTTTAATAGCAGGTCGTTAAAACAGATCACCTTTGATGGCCTGAGCAACCAGCCTTACTGGTCACCTGATGGGGCACGTATCGCCTTTGCCTCGGATCGGGCCGGTGGGGAAGAGAATATCTATGTCATCTCATCAGATGGTACCGGTCCGGTGGAACGGTTGACTACCAGTGATAACAGCCAAAGCCTCACCTCCTGGTCGCCGGACGGTAAGTGGATGGTCTACTATGAGTTCCACCCGGTAACCGGCCGGGATATCTGGGTGTTACCCCTGGAAGGAAAACAGGACCCTTATCCAATATTGAATACGGTATCCCAGGAGGCCGGGGCAATGTTTTCACCGGATGGTCGCTGGCTGGCCTATGCCTCTGATGAGTCCGGGGAATACGAAGTTTATGTGAGCCCGTTTCCAGAGATGGACAAAAAGTGGCAGGTCTCAACAGCGGGTGGTGATGAGCCCGTGTGGGCGCGAAATGGCCGGGAATTGTTATACCGTCATGCAGATCAGATGATGATTGTGGAATATACTGCTGATGAAGCGTTTAATGCTGGAACGCTCAAATGGTTGTTCGAAGGGCCCTATGTTGGACCACGGGGAAAAAATTTTTCCAACTATGATATCTCCCCGGATGGGGAGAGTATATTAATGCTCATGACCCTGGAACAGGACTTGAGTTTAACAACCCGGGTTAATGTTATACAGGACTGGTTTGAAGAACTGAAACGTAACCAACCAATCAATAATTAAAAATAATTAATTAAAGTTTAAGGAGTGAGTCCCATGAGTTCATGCCCTTTAGCCGTTAACCGGTTTTATACCAGTATCTGCTTTTTTGTGGCGTTATTGGCTCATACATCAGTTGGTATTGCCCAGGTATCAATCATCAAGCCGGGTGCACCGGGTGAGCCCGCAACCGAACTCACGGCAGAGGAGGCCATCGAGATAGCCGTCACAAGTTATTCACCCGATGACGTGGTATTCATGCAAGATATGATCCCACACCATCACCAGGCCATACTGATGGCTGAGCTGGTTGCAGATCGTACCAATACCCCTGAGATAGTCGATCTAGCCGGACGGATAAATGGTTCGCAGCAGGATGAAATCGAATTTATGCAAACCTGGTTACGTGAACGTGGTGAAGACGTCCCGGACCCGACTGTCCATAATGCCATGCATACCGATCATAAGATGGCAGGGATGGCGACCCCCGAACAAATGGAGGAACTTGCGGCATCAAATGGGACTGATTTTGATCGGTTGTTTTTAACGTTGATGATTACCCATCATGATGGTGCAGTCACCATGGTGGAGGAATTGCATGATAAACCGGGCTCAGCCTATGACCCGGTTTTATACGAATTTACCAGTGACATAGACAATGACCAGACAGCAGAGATCGAACGGATGAATGCGTTGCTGATCGGGTTGTCTTCTGATCCCCGTGCCGGTTTGACACCTGGCTTCGATGATGCAGGCGAGGCCATCTGGAACCTGGAACGTATTACTTCTTTATCGAGACCACCGGGATTTTTTGATCCCAACAACCCTGCCGGTCTACCCATGGAGAAACCGGAAGACGAAGAAGAATCTGATGAAGATGATCAGGATGAAGACAAACCTAAAGTCACCAAGCCGCAGGAACGATACCCGCTCCTGAGTTTTTCCAATACCGACATGGCCTTTAGTGAAGATTTTCTGGTGACCGGCAGTTACCATGGTTTCAATATCTATCGCTTAGGTGGCAATAGTGTTCCAGACCATATCAGCTCGGTGGTGTGTCCCGGTGGTCAGGGGGACGTCTCTGTTGTGGGCGACCTGTTGATCATGTCTGTGCAGGACACCCGGGGCAGGGTGGATTGTGGGCTTGAGGGCATTGACGAAGATGTGAGTGAAGACCGTTTTCGTGGTATACGAATTTTTGATATCAGCGACCTGGCCCGGCCGGTGCAGGTCGGGATGGTTCAGACCTGTCGCGGCTCACATACCCATTCCGTAGTTACTACACAAACCGAAGACAATAAGATCATCGTTTATAACTCGGGCACCTCCTCCATACGTGAAGAAGAGGAACTGGAAGGGTGCTACGATGATACCCCCGGTGACTATCGAACGGCACTGTTTCGGATCGATGTGATTGAGATCCCCATAGATGATCCATCAAAGGCACGTATTGTTCACAGCCCAACGGTGTTTGCCGATCCGGAAGATGGGACCCTGGCCGGTCTGTGGCGCGGGGGTGACCACGGTGATGATACCCAGGAGACCAATCAGACTGATCAGTGTCACGATATAACCGTGTTTCCTGAGGCGGGGATAGCTGCCGGCGCCTGTTCGGGTAACGGGATCCTGTTTGATATTTCCGATCCCTTGAATCCACAGCGTATGGATGTGGTGGTGGATGAAGGTTTTGCCTATTGGCATTCGGCCACATTTAATAATGATGGCAGCAAGGTGTTGTTCACGGATGAATGGGGTGGGGGTAGCCGGCCGCGATGCCGCGCACATGATCCATTGGACTGGGGCGCCGATGCCTTTTACGACATTGTCGACGGAAAGCTTGAATTTCGTTCCCACTTTAAGATGCCGGCACCGCAAATGGACCAGGAAAACTGCGTGGCACACAATGGATCTATCATTCCGGTCCCGGGGCGGGACATCTTTGTCCAGGCCTGGTACCAGGGCGGGGTCTCGGTGATTGATTTCACTGATTCAGCCAACCCTGTTGAAATTGCCTATTTCGACCGCGGTCCCATAGACGCCGAACATATCGTCTCCGGTGGCTACTGGTCGACCTACTGGTACAAGGGCCGGATCTATGGCACGGAAATCGCCCGTGGTCTGGATGTATTTCGTTTAATTCCCAGTGAGTATCTAAGTGTTAATGAAATCACCTCCGCGGAACTGGCCAATCAGGGCGGGGTGTTCAATCCACAGCAACAGTTTACCGTCAGTTGGCCCAGTGAACCGGTAGTGGTCAGGGCATATATCGATCAACTACATCGTGATAATGACCTGCCAGAAACCTTTATTAATGATTTGACGGATGCCCTTGACCTTGCAGAATCACACTTTCAAAGCGGAACATCTGATACTGGCCTGGCCGACAGGCTAGATTCACTGGTGAGGCGCATTGATGATAGTAGTCGGGCGCGGATCGGACTGATGCAAACACTTGGGGATCTTGCAGATAGATTACGTTAGTGATTTCAGATATATATTCATAAAGAACAAAGACGACCCTTTTAGCACACTGGTTTTTTGAACAATAGCTTAGTTAGCAGCCAGGCACCTAGTACGGCAGGAAAAATACTGTTTACTCAGTGAATAAACGTTTTACCCCCCACCCCTTTAGTCCCTGTATTCTGCTAACATGACCGATTATTTTTTAATCATGTTAGTTCAGGAGTTTTTCATGAAATTAGTCAGGCAATTTCTAGCTGTATTTTGTTTATTATGCTTACTTTTCTCGGTTTCCAATATTTATGCAGACACCATTAGTACTGCAGATGGTTCTGTGCTCAAGGGTCAGATAACCACGATTACCCCAGCCAGTGTCACAATTGACACGGAGTATGCCGGTATAGTCACAATTGATGCCGGCAAAATAAGTCATCTGGAAACAGAAAATCCGGTATCAACCAAATTGGATGATGGCACTATAGTAACCGGCGCAACCAGTATATCTTCGAATGGAACAATCACTGTCGTGAATGAAACTATGAGAATGGAAACTACTGTTGAGAGACTTATGGCGTCCTGGATCCCGGAAAATAAGCCACCCACTGAGGCTGGTTTTCCGCGCGAGCGAAGGTGGGTTTATAGCGTCGCTGCAGACGTCACCGGTAAGAGGGGCAACTCACGGGAAAATGGTATGAGTTCCAGGGCGGAAGCGAAACTGGTAAGTGATAATGATGAACTCAATTTTTATCTCTCCGTGGATCGGGCAGATAATAATGGCGAGGACACGTCAAACGAAATAATTTTTGGATCATCCTATGTAAGTTATTTTTCAAAAGCTATTGGCTGGTATGTTAGTAGTGAACTGGAACGTGACCCGTTTGAGAGCATAGATCTCAGGGCATCGGTATCTGCAGGTTTAAGTTACTGGTTATTTAACAGGCCGGATTTTTCCCTGGAGTTACAATCAGGTCTTGGATATCGACATGAGGCCTTTGATGATGATACCAACGAAGATGTACCAACACTGGATATTCGAATACATAATCACTGGCAGGTGAACTCATGGATGAATATGACCAATACCCTGTCATTCAGGCCATCGCTATCTGACCTGGGCGACTACCTACTACTTCAGGATTCGGGCGTCACCATGCCTATTGGCAGTAGGCGATGGAGTCTCAGACTGGGGCTGGAAAACAACTATGCCAACGAACCTGCAGTGGGACGTAAAAAACTGGATACGACATATTATTCACGTTTGTTAATGAATTTTGAATGATAAGTTTTGAATAGACCGGTTATTCATTACTGCAAGGATTGAAATAAAAGCAACAGGAAGGGTCGGTGTCACTATGATCAATGGACACCGACCCGTTGATTTATTCTGTCTCGAGGAGACTCCTTAACATCCAGGCATTTTTCTCGTGTATCTGCATGCGTTGCGTCAACAGATCAGCAGATGCCTCATCGTTAGCCTGTTCAGTGGCAGGAAATACAGACCTTGCTGTTTTTGCTACCGCTTCCTGTCCTTCCACCAGTTGCCTGATCATATCTGTGGCAGAAGGCACGGAGTTCTCCTCTGCTATACTCGAAAGTTCACTAAATTCCCTGTAGGAACCCAGTGCAAATACACCCAGGGCGCGGATCCGTTCTGCAATGACGTCTACCGCGGTCGCCAGTTCGGTATATTGTTCCTCGAACATGGTATGCAGGGTGGTAAACATGGGACCAGTTACATTCCAGTGAAAATTATGGGTTTTTAAATACAGTGTATAACTGTCTGCCAGCAGGTGGGCCAATCCCTCTGCAATCTCCTGGCGGCTGGCTTCCGGTATACCTATATCGATCTTCATTTTATTCCCCAATGTTTATCTTTAAAAACACTAATATTTTATCTGTCACTATTAATAAATTAAATTAATTAATAATAATTAAATTAATAGTTTAAATATATTGAAATTTTTGACCTGTTTAGGCAGGGTCTCGCGTAACTGGACGGTCAGTATCGATTACTGACCTGGAAAAAATTATTATCGGCTTGTATGCCCAGGCGCGAGTTACCCGCTATGAGTAAAAACCTGGGCTTGCAGAGAGGTGTTATATGGATAATGCGGGCCTGTGCTGCAACTCGTAGACAAGTTCACGGCCATTTTTAAGCATTGATTTTAATTTTAGCCACTCACCCTCTGTTCCATACCATAAATCTATATGCAGACCTTCACCTTTGATGGTGTATTTTTTTGCCTTCCACTCTATGCCTGCTGCGCGGATAGTTTCCCAGTCGTTCATAATCACTTCGGTTTCAACATATTCACCTGTTTGTGAATTTAACAGCTTTTCAGCTTTAAGTATGGTTGATAAATCCCAGTAGGCAAAACTTCGGACGCATCCTTCGAGCATCTCCGTTTTTTCTGTCGCTTCCACTATAAAATACTGTTCATGAGTAGAGCCATTCACAGTCAGCATGTCATTATTGTTATTCGTTTTTGCCTGAATGCTTTGCAGGCAGCCGTCTTTCCAGGTTTCCTTCGCCTCGTGGCTGTATTGGTAGGCGTCAAAGAATATAAATTTCACTTTCATGTTCGCATTACTTTCAACATTTAGTAAATCATCTGCTCCTCTAGATACCATAAATCTATGCTCACCTATGCTTTTGTCATTTAGTAACACGTTGAATATCCATTGTGCACCCGGTGACTCGGCATAAACTACCGAAAGCAAAACCAAATTGAGTAATAATGTGATGTAGACGGTTTTTATTTTGAACATATTTTGTACCATTTTTTATGACTAATTTATTGCCGGGTTAGAATGTTCCGCTGACAGTCAATTCAATTTCCCTGCCCTGGGTATAGGATCTGAATTCATTCCGATCAAGAGCTGATAGACCCCTGAGTTGTTGATAGATTTTCCTGTTCCGGGTTTCCGCCGAGTTCAGCAGGTTTTTTGCATCTACCCTGAATTTCAGGCCCAGCCAACGGGACGTTTCGGCAAACAGGTTGAGATCCATCCCGTCATCACGCGTTTCCAGTTCGTTGACCTTGAACCGGGTGCGGTCGGCGTTGAAAGACATGGCCCATCCCCATGCCGAGCGGCTTGCCAGCAGGTCCTGTCTGAAACCAACATTGACCTGGTACTCGACATCACCGTTGAAGCTGTTACGGTTGAAGTAATCACCACCGGTACTTGATAGTTCTCTCGGGTTGCCAGTGACAGGATCCACTACTGTTGAATCCTGCCAGTACAATTCGATGTCCAGGCGGGAATTGTCTATACCGACATAATCCATGGGCACGGAGCCTTCAAACAGGACCCCCCACCGCCTTCCATTGCCTATATTCCCTGGCGCTTCTTCCGTATCTGTCAGCGGCAACAGGTCTACGACATCAGCTATCCAGTGATGGAAGGCAGTGAGTTTAAAAACACCAACTTCCATGAAACGCTGCTCGTATGAGATTTCCCCCGCCCAACTTGTTTCCGGGCTCAGGTTAGGGTTACCCGGTGATACTTCATCATCTTCAAATATTGTTGAGCTGACAAAATCATCAAAGTCCAGTTGCCCGACCCTGCGTTCGAGTCGTATCCTCGTTTGCCTGGTGTCGTCAGAGGCGTAGGTCAACATCATGGACGGTTTTACAAAAAAGAAGCCCCGGCTCAGGTTTGCGTCACCGTTCTGTTTGATCTGTGAAACCTCAGAACCCAAGCCGAATTCGAGTTCCAGCCCTGACATCATCCAGGATTCATTGAGCATGAAATCACCCCGGGTTTCCTGTACCCGTGTATTTGACCCCGGTACTGGGACCGTAACCGGGCCGTTCCCAAGATCCCTGGTTTCGATTTCGTTATTGTCCAGCAGGTTATAGGCAAACTCCATGCTGAACTTGGGTGAGTGGCCTTCCCAACCGGTCCAGTAAAATTCTGACCGTGCGATCAATTCGGATTCCATCTTGTCCACATTCTTGGCCCGGGTGCGTAATAATTCCCCGGCGTCGTCGTATCGCCGCTGGTTGTCCTGGTCATTATCTCCAGCACGTGTATAGAGAAGAATGTACTTACCAGACAGGTCCTTAATAAGCTCACGTTCAAAATCCACCCCAACTTCGAGCTGGTATCTTTGCCGGTTCTCCAGAAGTAATTCATAGGGTACGGAAGTGGAAGTTTCATCTTCTGCATACATCGAGCTAAATTCATCATCAACATTCCGGTATCCCAGTTCGGTATTGAAATGAATGATTGTGTCCATAATTTCAGTGGCGCCATTCATGTTTCCAACCACCCTGTAACCATCAGCAATTTTACTGTCGCGGGTATTGCGCACCAGCTCGTCAGATGCATCCGTAATCGACTCAGTTCCGCTGTCCGGACGCACAAATCGGTTTGCTTCCAGTCCCATATTGTATTTTACGTCCTGCCATTGGTTCGCAAGGGAAATATTTCCGTTTACAGGTATAGTATCGATACTTTGCTGTTTACCGATATTTGCCTCCCAACGAACAGTACCCTCTTCACCAGGTTTTAGGATTACATTGACTACTTCCACCTGGCCCTGCAATTCAAAATCGGGGCTATCACCCCGGATTATTTCAACCCGCCCGACCTTTTCTGCGGGTATTCGATCAAGAATGTCAGATGGCTGGTCCTGTTTTGCCGTGGGCCGACGCCCATTAATGAGGACATTACCAGAAGCACCACCGAATCCCCTTTGACCGCTACCATTATCTATCCTGAACCCCGGGACCTGTTCCACGATGTCCAGTGCAGTGTTTGGTTGATACTTGGAAAAAAAATCTGCCGGGAATTTGACAATATCCTCTACACTGTCAGTGCTCTCGACTGCAGATATTTTTGCTGGCTGGTCTTCAACTGACATACCGATGGCTGGGAAACAGGCTATGACCAGTATCAGCAAAAAGTCACCAGGTGAGTAATATTTGTAGAGATTATTTTTGTTCATAATTTGTTATGTTTTATCGGGATGTCCCGCAAACAGATCTTTTTTATTAGCTTTTGAATAAATATCTATTGTTACTATCACGTTTTTTGTGTGAAAACAGTGTGAAAGTTAAGGTGGCAAACCGTGACAATTAGTTTCCGTTTAACGAACGATTAGGAGATAGGGGAAAAGTAGTAGTTTAATTAAGTGGTTATAAGTTATGTTCGGCGGGGTAAATATACTGTTTCATCAGCAGAAAAACT
The DNA here is from genome assembly GCA_038131795.1 of Candidatus Eutrophobius brisbanensis. Lineage (GTDB taxonomy): Bacteria > Pseudomonadota > Gammaproteobacteria > Eutrophobiales > Eutrophobiaceae > Eutrophobius > Eutrophobius brisbanensis. The sequence continues at coordinate 2,354,758 of JAYPQE010000003.1, forward strand.
GATTCCTATAAACCAAATGGCTATTTCATATTACTAATATCAATATTTTCCAGTTCCAGTATTTTGTCCAATGCCGATTCAAATGTGGTCCTGGCACTGGCGGTTATTTCATAAAGCGTTTGATGTAAAGCAGCGTCCTCCTCATTGCTGTCTTCACAATCCCTTGAATAGCTTTCAAAGGCGTTTAGCCTGCTCAATATCTTAGCCACGTGTTGGGGACACTCACATTTAACACTGGTTTCCATCATTGAAAGTTCGCTTAGTTGCTGGTCTGTGAACTTCCTTGGTTTTAAAAATCTAGATTTTTTGTTTACAGATCCATTATCCGTCGAGATAGAAATATTACATATATTCAGGATCTGGTAGTAGTCTATTGGGCCTTGGACTAGAATTATATCTTCATGATCAAGTTTTTTCAGTGTGGCGCTATTGCTAAACCCATAGACTACCAGTAATCGGTTCGCATTCGAGTGTCTGTAGTATTGCTTTATTTGACTGACATCATCATCGAGGATAGTTGCATATTCCAGGATGAGAAGGTCGGGAGATTCATCCTGTACTTTTGATTCAAATTCAGAATAGTCTATATAAAGACCAGTAAATGTAATCGGGCCTCCCTGGTTGTCATACTTGTTCAGAACTAGTGGGAGTGTTGGGCCTAGCACGCATACTTTTGAAATATTATTGTCTTCATCCGCTGGTAACTTTCTTTTTTCTATATTTGTAAAATTTTTTAGCCGTTTCTCAAGTTCACTGAATGGTAGATCAGCAAGGTTTCCTATTGAATCTCCATGAGTGATAAGCTGTTTTAGTAATGACAGGTGCTGTATATCCTTGTCCTTGTATAACCTAACGCCGGATGATGATCTTTCGGGTTCTATAATGCCATAGCGATGTTCCCAAATCCGGAGAGTTTCAGCTGAAATGCCGGTAAGTTTTGAGACCGTGCTGATCCGGTATCCGCTATTTTTTTTCATATCAAATCCTCTGCTGGTATACGTCAAAATTATGCCCTGAACAGTTTATGTATTATACAGACTAAAAATGATTAATATATTCAATAGGTTATCCTTCTATTGTGTCGAATCATCATTCTCAAATTGCTTATTACTCGGTTAAGAATAAAAGATATTGATCAGTTTGTAAAGGTATTGTATATTACAAAACATAAACAAATTAGGAGGCAGTTATGAACTATAAAAATATTCTTAAAACAATAACTTTAGCACTAATTTCATCGGTTTTCCTGACTTCAGGTAGCCAGGTTTACTCATTCAGCGACCATGATGTAGGTGTTATGTATAGGAATATGGAGGTGCACGAAAAATATCATCACTCAGTTAAGAAGATTCACGAGGACATCTATGCACGCTTGAAAATCATTCAGGCCATGAAGGAAGAAGAGATGAAGTCAAGAATTATCACAGTTGACGTAAACAAATAAACCAGTTGAAAAAATTAGATTTAAAAGGAGATGAAATGGATAACCTAATGATGATATTACCTTCGTTGGCTTTATTTGCTGTTATTTTGACGGCGCAGGTATATACGCTCGACAAGTTTTGCAAAGTGGCCAAAAAACCGTGGAAGCCCATGCGAGAAAACATAAAGTGACGGGATTTGTCTGTATTTTTTTGCATGCATAAAGACCCTGTATAGAAATATGTATTTATACTGGTGCAATTGCGATGCCTGATTTCAGGAATGGTTCCAATGCCGTCGTGGTCGGTTCACATGGCGGCATTGGTGGCGCCCTAGTGAGGAAGCTAGATGGGCTTAGGAATTTTGATAAAATATTTTGCCTTTCAAGACGGGAGCCATTTTCAAGTAATGGCAGGTTAATACATATGCCTTGCGATGTTGCTGATACCAATTCCATAGATATCTGTCGTGACAGAATCTCAGATCAGATCGAACAAATAGACTTATTATTTATAGCAACCGGTATATTGCATAACGAACGGTTACGACCGGAAAAGCGTATGCAACACCTTTCAATTAGTAGTATGCAGGAAGTTTTTTTGATAAATACGTTTTCACCAATACTGGTGGCAAAAACATTCGCGCCTTTGATGAATAAATGTGATCCAGCTGTCATAGCTGCATTGTCTGCAAGAGTAGGAAGTATTGCCGATAATCGGCTTGGTGGATGGTATTCTTACCGGGCCAGCAAATCAGCCCTGAACATGTATTTTCGGACATTTTCTATAGAAATGAAACGCATAAATCCTGGTCTTATAGTAACACTGCTTCATCCGGGAACAACAGATACGAGACTTTCAAGTCCATTTCAGAAAAATGTTCCAGCAGGCAAATTATTCCCCCCTGAAAAATCTGCAGCGCACCTTCTGGAAGTGATAGCGGGTCTGTCGCCTGAAGATACCGGAAATTTCCTTGCCTGGGACGGGCAGGCTATCGAATGGTAATTCATTATATCTCTGCGTTTTACTATGTGCCGACGATAATCAATCTATATTTATGCCTGCATTAAGACTTGTCCTGGGTGATCAATTGTCCCATAAACTGTCAGCACTTGAAGCTGTATCAGTTGATGATGTAGTGTTGATGGCGGAAGTAAATGAGGTATTACCAGAGGTTATTCACCACAAAAAAAAGATCGCCTTTATTTATTCTTCGATGAGACATTTTGCTGCAGAGTTAATTAAAAAAGGGGTCGATGTTGAATATGTGCAGTGTGAATATTCTGGTAAGTTTAAAAATCTTGCAGACGTGGTTTCCTGTTACCTGGATAAAACTGGGTTCGATGAGATTGTTTTGACCGAGCCAGGTGACTACAAGGTATTGGACAACCTCAAGGATACTGCCAAAAAACATAATATACGTTTGAATGTATTAAGTGATACAAGATTCATATCAGATCAGGATGAGTTCAGGGAGTGGGCAAAGGGAAAAAAGAATCTGGTTATGGAAAACTGGTACCGGGCTATGAGAAAAAAAACCGGGTTGCTCATGGACGGATCCAGACCAGTTGGTGGAAAATGGAATTACGACAGAGAAAATAGAAAACCACCTGGTTCGGGCATGAACGTAAAGCCACCGAAAAAATTCAGGCCTGACAAGATTACTCTCGCCGTTATGGCTTCGGTTGAGAAATATTTTACTGGTAATTTTGGGGAGCTCAAACCATTCTGGTTTGCGGTTACTGCACGTCAGGCCCGGCAGTCACTCGATCACTTCATCAGCAACCATTTGCCATATTTTGGAGATTATCAGGATGCCATGCTTGAGGGGGAGGCTTTCCTGCACCATAGCGTCATTTCACATTATATGAATTGCGGACTGCTTGATCCGCTGGAGGTGTGTGTAGAGGCAGAGCAGGCCTGGTATAGAAACAAGGCACCCCTCAATGCCGTTGAAGGATTTATACGTCAGATAATTGGCTGGCGTGAATATATTCGTGGAGTTTACTGGTTATACATGCCCAATTACAGGGAAATGAACTATTTTGATGCGAGAAGACCATTGCCCGATTTTTACTGGACTGGCGAAACGAAAATGAACTGTATTTCCAATGTGGTAAACATGACACGCAGACATGCTTATTCACATCACATACAGCGGTTAATGGTTACAGGAAACTTTGCAAACCTTGCCGGTATAGATGTACAGGCAGTGAGTAACTGGTACCTAGGTGTCTATGCCGATGCCCATGAGTGGGTAGAGTTACCTAATACATTGGGAATGGCATTGTATGCTGATGGAGGGTTGGTTGGTACCAAACCATATATTTCAACGGGTAACTATATTAAAAGGATGTCCAATTACTGTGATAATTGCAGCTATGATCCGGGCAAGCGTGTTGGTGATAGCGCCTGCCCATTCACAACTTTGTACTGGGATTATCTTATCCGGCACCAGGACAAACTTGAGGATAATCATCGTATGGCAATCTCATATCGAAATTTGAACAGGTTGTCAGAAGTAGAAGTAAAACAGATTAGAGGACAGGCAAAAAAAATACTGGATTCTCTGTAGTGCTAGCTAAATGGAGAAAAGTATAAGTGACAATATTGAATACAAAGTCGCAAGCAAAAAGCACAAAATATTAAGCCGTTATATAATAAGAAACCTCGTCCAGGTCGCAAGCTTGGCCATGTGAATCTAATTGAAACTTCCAGTCCAAAATTATCTGAGCAAATGGATCAAATCCTGAGTTACTCGTAAAAATTTAAGTCAGAATAAAACCCGATGAAGCGTACTGTGATTTATGCTGTAGCTAATCCCACAGCAAAACAATTGAATACAGGCATAGATTACTGTGCGCTGTAGCTCTAGAATGACCTCATGGTCATCGTTCCCCCAAAAATCATTACTTTTTTCAGTAGCATTTTATGTGTCTTGCTACTGGTTGCCTCGCCAGTGCAGGGACAAAATACCAGTAAGCCAAAGCTGTACGGCAAGCACTGGATGGCTTTGACGGGTAAACCACTGTCAGCCAGTGCCGGGGCGATAACGTTTACACGTGGTGGAAATGCGGTTGATGCGGCCTGTGCCATGCTTGCGGCGGCAGCGACCATGTGGGATACCATGAGCTGGGGAGGAGAGACCCAGGCCTTGATCTATAATCCCAATACCCGAAAGGTTATTGGTATCAATGCCCTGGGTGTTGCACCTACCGGAGCGACAGTTGAACTTTTCCGCGAACAGGGCCTGGACTATCCGCCGGAACATGGTCCCCAGGCGGCGATCACACCAGGGACACCGGGCGGCCTGATGGTTATGCTCGCAGAATACGGGACGTTGAGTCTTGCTGAGATCCTCGCACCGGCCATGGAAATGGCAGCGGGGTATCCTGTTGAAGAGGCCAATGTCCTGGAAATAGAAGAGAACCGTGACATCATTTCCCAGTGGCCAGCAGCGACACAATTATTTCTTCCTCACCTGAATGAAAAATACCCTGAGCGATGGGCCGCTCCGCGGCCGGGAGAGATGTTTCGTCAGCCGGATCTCCTTGCCACCTTGCAAAAGCTGGTAGAGGCAGAGACATATGCGTTGGCTTCGGGCAAAGATCGTAAGGCCGCAATCTATGCAGCATATGATCGATTCTACCGGGGTGATGTTGCTGAGGAGATTGTACGCGGCATTCGTGAGGATGGTGGTCTGTTTACCATGCAAGACCTGGACAACTGGCAGGTACAGATCGAGGCGCCGGTGAAGACCCGTTACAAGGGTATAGAGGTCTATAAATTAAATACCTGGGCCCAGGGGCCGGCGCTATTGCAGGCATTAAATATCCTCGAACAGGTGGATCTCAAGGACATGGGGTATAACAGCGTGCGTTATATACACTGGTTATACCAGACCATGAACCTAGTATTTGCTGACAGGGACTTCTATTACGGCGATACCTATTTTCCACCGGAAGAACCCATCGTGGGTCTGTTATCCAAGGAGTATGCGGCACAACGTCGATTATTAATTAATGAGATTGAGAACAGTGTTGATATCAAGCCAGGTGATCCTTATCCATACCAGGGCGGCACCAATCCCTATGAACATTTTCGTGAGGCCTGGCAACCCGTACCCCCAACGGCAAATGGCGAGGAAGATGAGAATGAAATTCAAGCATCCCGGCGCAATCGTAATGAGGCATTTCTGGCAGGAACCACATCTATTCAGGCGGCGGATGCTGAGGGTTGGGTGGTATCTGTCACCCCCAGCGGTGGTTGGGTACCTGCGTATCTTGCGGGCAATACAGGAATTGGCCTTAGCCAGCGTATGCAGAGTTTTGTGCTGGATGAGACCATGAACCCATTTAATGTTCTTGAGCCAGGTAAGCGACCCCGTGTCACCTTAACACCCAGTCTCGCCCTGTTACGCGGCAGGCCATTGATGGTATTTTCGGTGCAGGGCGGGGATACCCAGGAACAGAACCTGTTGCAGTTCTTCCTGAACATAATTGAGTTTGGTATGGATGTTCAGCAGGCGGCCGAGGCGGCCAACTTTACCAGCTACCAGATGCAGGCCTCCTTCGGTGATCACGCTGCTGAACCGGGAAGGATCGAAGTGATGCCTTCTGTGGATGAATACACCAGGGATCAACTCTCCAGGATGGGGTATACAGTTGAAGTAGTTGATCGGACTTACAGCCCGATTACCGCCATTATTATTAATCCGCGAAGCGGTGTGATGGAAGGTGGTGTGGGTAATACCGGGGACGATTATGGTGTGGCCTGGTGACAGGCTTGATAGAGATCAATTCCTGAACATACTGCACTTTTTTTCTCAATCAATTAGAGTAAGATATTTAGGCAAATTCAGATTTAAATGGGAGATGGCTGTATGAATCAGCAAAAACAGGATGGGTGGCAAATTTTTCAACTGGAAAAGCTATTGCAAATGGTTGAAGGCAGTGAGCCACGCTATCATGAATTTTTGCACAAGCAATCTATGAGTATGGGATTTTATCGCCTGCCAAAAGTTTCGAAAGACATGCAATCACCACGCCTTGAAGATGAGATTTATGTTGTCCTTGATGGCAAGGCAACTCTAACTGTGGACGGTGAAGAGCAGGAGACGGTAAAAGGATCGATATTGTTTGTTGCCGCAAATACGCCGCATACCTTTTTTAATATCGAAGAGGATTTAACGGTCCTGGCATTCTTTGGATCGCAATTACCGCCCGTAGCAAGCTATACCCCCTGACTATTTAAGTCATCCTATTGCATCAACCAGACCAGGCCGGCATAAAGTGCCCCCGCCAGTTGCCTGGGTCTTTCAATATGTCCCTGGTGGGTCAGAGGCAGATCAAACATTAATGCCTGCACGGGAATGTCCGGGTTGTATACTCTAAGTTCCTGGACTACCTGATAGGTGCTGGATGCTTGTGGATCATCTTTAGTCCAATGGCCGGTGTCCATTTCTCCGGCAGTGAGGACGATCTTGCTATAGCCGGTTAAGGGTGCACGCATGGGGGCAAATAAATCGGCAAGCACTGCATCTACATCAACATTAAATCGGCTGCCCTTTTCTTCAAGAATGGCGTGGACCTGGCGTATCACATCTTCGCGCAGACCCGGTGTTCCACCGCGTCGTTCCAGGTCCTGTAACACCTGTTTGATTCGCGGACGACGATGGTAGACTAGTTCACCCATCCAGCGTTGGGCAATTTCCTCTGCAGTCAAAGACTCGTCCCACACAGGATTTAACGGCCCCATATAACCCCCGGAATAATCTGAAGTGGGCCTGGAGCGTACCTCATCCACCGGTGGATAGTCAGAGGCCTTACGGGTATAGCCCCAGCGGTCCTGCATTGATATCAGGTGTGATGTCCCACCAGTAGCCCATCCCAGGATCTTACCTTTCATTCTATCTTTTAATCTTGAACCATGGAGCATGTAGGGGAGTTCACCGCCTGTGGAATGACCGGTGACCACAAAGTCGCCATCGACGGCATGCTCAATCAATTCTACTACGCCGTCCATAACCATCTGGAACGTATAGGATGCATTTCTGACACTGATCTCTTCCGTACTCATATCTCCGTCCAGCAGGTAAGCCATATCACGCTGTGAAGGTTCTTCAGACCAGCCGCCATGGCGGTAATTGCCTGGGATTGATACCAGCAACACGGGTACTTTTTGTGCAAGATATTGGCCCACCCCGGGGTTATTCAATGGATCCATTAAAAAACCGTAGAGGTTATTTGATCCGCCATGAATGATGACAACGGTGGGAAATCCCTGCACAGGATTTTTAGGCATCATGTGTAGCCCGGTAATGTCCCAGTCCAGTCCATATTTTTGAAACCGGACTTCATGCCAGTTAGCCTGGTAGCCAGTGATATCTGGATCCAGATCTTCCAGTTGTCTTGGATCCAGTGCGTTACCTGGTGCCCTGTCAGCAAGTGCTTTGACAGATCTACCCTGGTCAGGCAGGTCCCATCCCAGTTTATCGAACACATCAGGACTGACGCTATGATATGGTTTGTCTTCATTAAGCATATTTATGATTTGTGATTCAGATGCGCCAAGTTGTTGTGCTATAGCAGCCGGGCTGACCAAAAGAAATAACAAAAAATAACAATATTTATTTAATGTGTTCATATTTATTCCTGGAGTTTTTTCGCCTATAAGAATTTTGTTAAGTCTGATTAATAAATACAAGTCTAGTTTTCATGTCGCTTAAGGGCAAGGTGATATTAATATGCTGGTATAAAGGTGATTGCTTATTTCTTTTTGAAACCAAAGAAAATACCCGCCGACCCGGTACCGGCAGATGGTAAATATGACATGAGGGCATGTTTTATTCCTTCCGAACTCTCCTTGAAAGACAGCAGGCTATGATTGGCCGAATATTCTATCGCTGCCCAGTCCAGGGTTATTAATCCTGTGCCTTTGAGCGTACCGATAAGCAGGATAAAGGCCCCGGTTATCAATGAAGCGGTTTTGACAAACCGACGAAACATCCAACCGAGAAAGAAACCACCCAGGTAACTACCCCCTATTAGTATCAGGGCAGTGGAGTAGCCGTTTAACCATGTGAAAATACCGGCGATAGAAGTTAACGCTGCAACTATGACCGATTTGGCATACCAGGGCGGTTGTTGACCCAGCCTGGTCCCATCAGAATCGGATACTTTTCTTTTTAGCAGTTCCCATAATAGGTCCATTGTTACTCCTGCGATTAATGATAACTAATGTCAAAAATGATTTATTTGTACAGGTGGGATTTACTAAAGACCACCTGTGTTAAATTCTTCGTAGTCGATATTTATATTTAAGTGGCGATTTTCGAGTCTTTGAATGTTATAGTTTTAATGTGACTGGCTCTTATGAGCCATACCAGGGGAAATCTTAAGTCTTAACGCATCCATTACAAGAAATATGTCAACCCCGTCCAGCAATCAAAAACCCAATCAGGATAGCAATCAGATAGAAGATGCGAGCCCTGTAAACGACATTTATCATCAGCTGGACGTTAAGCAGGACAGGTTACTTCATCGTTGGCTGGACTGGAGTCAATCCAAGGTCATCGGCGAATATACCTTGTCAGTTATCTACTGTTTAGTGGCCCTGTTTTTCATGCTGCTGTTCGCCTTTACATCATTCCTCAATGAGTATTACTCTCATACTAAAGTGCTGCTATTTTTTTGTTTTATGACTGTAGGTAACCTGGTCTTTCTGATTCTTAAAAATCATGAACGACTGTCAAATACCATGGTCGTGGTATTGTTTGGCGCGCTTTGTATTTATCTGTTTGTCACTGGCGGTATCAACGAAACGGGGCCACTATGGTATTTCGTCTACCCGCTCACTGCCTTATTTATACTTAATCTTTGGGAAGGGCTGCTGATGACAGTATTGCTTTTTTGGGCGACGATGATGATCTATTCGTACCAGGTCGTTAATCTGGATTATGATCATTATTCGGGGAGTTTTATTGCCAGGTTTTTTGCTGTTTATATTGCTATTTCCATTCTTTCATTTTTATATGCATACAGCCGTAGTAAAAATGATTTGATTCATCGGGACGAAAAAAGGAATTCAAATTAATATTATTATTTAGTTTTGATTTATTACCATTTATGTAATTAATTTTGTGAAAGCTTAAGACAGGCTATTGTTAAATAAGAAAAAAAGGGGGGGGTATGAAGAGGTTGATAGGTATTACATTATTATTAGCTGGTTTGATTGGTAATTTCGGCATATTACAGGCACAGGACGAGGCGCCCACTGATCCTGACTATCCAGCCTGGGCCTGGGCAATTCCCGGGGAAGAAGACATTCGACTACGGCCTCCGCGTCCTAAGGAAGATGGTACGAAGTATACCCTGCCGGGTTCTTCATATTCCTTTACCATGAGTGAGGCCCAGGGCCGCGACCCAAATGATCCCAGTGTTCGCTTTGGTCCGGCCGACTGGTTTCCCGAAGATCATCCCACCATGCCTGATCTTGTTGCTAACGGCGACAGTGACCGTAATATAACGCCTTGTTCATTATGCCATCTGCCAAACGGCAAGGGCCGTCCGGAGAACGCACCTCCAGCCGGGCAACCTCGTGAATATACCATTGCCACATTGATGGATATGAAGAATGGACTTCGTGGCAGCGCTGATAAACGTAAAGGTAATATCAGAAGGATGAACAGTTATGCTGAGGCCATGACCGAGGAAGAAATCAATGAGGTGGCAGATTATTATGCGGCTATGAAATGGACGCCCTGGATCACCGTAAAGGAAGTTGAGGAGGTCCCAAAGTTATATAGCGCAAATGGCATGTGGTTACCCAAAGAAGGCGAAGAAGCGGGCATGGAGCCCATTGGCATGCGGGTGATGGAGACACCGGAAAATGTTGAACATGCCGAAATGTTGCGTGGTCCCCGGACGGGCTGGATCGCCTACGTACCTGTTGGTGCTATTGAGAAAGGCAAAAACATAGTCACGACCGGTGATAATGGCAAGACCATGGCCTGTGCCATGTGTCATGGCCCTGACTTACATGGCCAGGGTGCCTTCCCCGGGATTGCCGCCCGTTCACCCAGTTACATTGCCCGACAGCTATATAGTTATCAGACGGGTGATCGTGATGGTGCCATGGCTGCCATGATGAAAGGTGTGGTGGCGAACTTGACAAATGAAGACCTGGTGAACATTACTGCCTACCTTGCCAGCCTGCCGGCACAGGCAGAAGAACCAACCTTTAATAATTAAAAAAAAGCCGGAGTGTTTATTCAACACTCCGGCTTTTAAATTTTCTCTATTCGAAAAATCTATCCCAGGTTTTTCTCAACGAAATCCCAGTTGATAACTTTCAAAAATGACTCAACATACTTGCCACGGTCATTTCGATAATCGATGTAATAAGCATGTTCCCAAACATCGCATACCAGTAACGGGGTAAGGTCTTTGGCCAGTGGATTTTCTGCATTTGCAGATGGGACAATGTCAACGTCTCCCGAGGAGTTTTTGACTAACCATGCCCAGCCTGAACCAAATTGACCCATGGCTACCTCGGCAAACTGCTTGTTGAAATCTTCCATGGAACCAAACTTCTTGTTGATAGCATCGGCTACATTTTGAGAAGGTTGTCCTGCATCAGGAGTCATACTGTTCCAGTAGAACGTATGGTTCCAGATTTGAGCAGCATTATTAAAAACCTTGCCTGATGGCTCTGCTATCATAATCTCTTCGAGGGACTTGCCCTCAAGATTGGTACCGGCGATCATGTCGTTTAGCTTGTTAACATAACCTTGGTGGTGTTTGTTATAGTGGAACGATAAAGTTTCAGATGAAACATGTGGTTCCAGGGCGGATTGGTCATATGGAAGTGGTGGTAATGTAATCTGTGTCATTTTGTTACGAATCCCTTGTCTTTATTTGTTAGTTGTAAAGGTGAAAATCCTGGTGGATTATACAATACCTGAGTATATTAGTCCGCGTGAAACATATCCAGCATGAGGCAATTAAACCTGTGTAAGCAATATTTAGCAGGTTTATACGTGGAACGATCAGGAGTTTAATAGAAAGATTATCAAATGGTTTTTAATTACTATCATCGCCTGGGTAAGCGGCAAAAAGCCATATACCGTAAAAGTGACAGCATTGAACGGATTGAACTCAACGAGCCGGAGCTAAATAGCGATTTGATTCTGTCACTGGAGGATGTCCTGATTGCAGAAGATCGAAAACAGACTGAGAAATTATCCCATTCGCTGGTCAACTCCATTTTGTCAGATTTAAAGGTTGTGCCTGTGCAGGTGCGCGTGTTGAGTGCCAGACCGTCCAATAACTGGGCTGAATTACACGGTCTGTATGAACCCATAGATGGCAATACTAAAGCAAGGATTACCGTATGGATGCGAACGGCCAGACATAAAAAGGTTGTCGCTTTTCGTACCTATTTGAGGACCCTGCTCCATGAGCTTTGCCATCACCTGGATTATGAGTATCTGACACTGGCGGATTCATTTCATACGGAAGGATTCTTTAATCGGGAATCCAGCTTGTTTAAGCAATTAGTTCCTGAGTTGAAACCAAAATAGAGTATTTAAGAATGTAAACTTTAATAACTATTGGATTTTTATCCTTAAATGAATTAAAACATTAAGCATAATGCGACCTGGGATTCCGGTGATCTTGGTGTATTAGGTTTTTCAGATCTTGATGCAATACGGTTTTACCGCGATCCACTGCCACGACATACTATAAACAGCAATTTGCGACTAAATGGAATCACCGACGCAAGTGATATGCCAAAGGTAGAAATTGTTTATACGTACCTCGATGCCAGTCCTAAGCTGGTAGACATTGCTAAAGATACCGGCGCAAAAGGCATCGTCGTCGCTGCATTTCCGACTGGATCCCCCGGTCATCTGACCGAAGCCTTAATGGCAGCAGAAAAACAGGGGGTTGCTGTGTTACTTAGTCACCGGGGAGGTAAGGGCCGAATTCGTATTGGTCTGGAATTCCCATCGGCCGATAACCTCACACCACAGAAGGCACGTATCCTGTTGATGCTTGCTTTACTGAATGGTAAGACCCATGACGAGCTAGACGATGTCTTTTTAACCTATTAAGAAATAGCTTAATTACTATTACACATTTGATTGTACATTTCTCCCCAGTCTCCTGGATGGTCTGAGGTTGGACATTCTGCCACCTGGCCTGTGTCTGGGCCTGCTCGCTGCTGGTTTATTTGGGTCGGTATCCGGTATTGGCAGAATGGGCTCGAATCCATCGATACTCTCACGCTCTATGGTACGTTTAATGAGTTTCTCAATGTTTTTCAATTGCGTAATTTCTTCCAGGCACACCAGTGATATGGCTGTGCCGCTTGAACCCGCGCGACCGGTGCGGCCAATACGGTGTACATAATCTTCCGGTGATTCTGGTAAGTCGTAATTCACTACATGAGGTAGTAGATTAATATCAAGACCACGTGAAGCCAGGTCGGTTGCGACTAATACCTGAATTTTATTGTTCTTGAAATCTTCAAGCGCCCGGGTACGTTTTGCCTGGGTCTTATTGCCATGGATTGCAATGGCTTTAATCTTGTCTCGGGTCAGTCGTTTTACCAGCTTATCGGCCCCGTGCTTGGTACGACTAAACACCAGCACCTGGTACCAGTTACCGGTTCGTACCAGATGACTGAGGAGTTCTGCCTTGCGGGGTTTATCCACTGGGTGGATTTTTTGTGAAATAAGCTCAACGGTAGAGTTGCGGGGTGATACATCAATTTCAACTGGCTTGTTCATAATTGATTTTGCCAGACGCCTGATATCACTGGCAAAGGTGGCTGAGAATAATAGGGTTTGTCTTTTATCAGGCAACATGCCGATGATTTTTCTAATGTCTTTAATAAATCCCATGTCCAGCATGCGGTCTGCCTCGTCCAGTACCAAAAATTCAACTTCATCAAATCGAATGGCCTTCTGGTTGTAAAGATCCAGCAGACGTCCTGGTGTGGCAACAAGCAGGTCTACACCTTTATTAAGTTTCTGTATTTGAGGGTTGATATTAACGCCACCAAATACCACAGCTGATTGTAGTTGCAGATATTTGCCATAGGTTTCGATACTGTCCTGGATCTGTGCCGCAAGTTCACGGGTGGGTGTAAGGATCAGTGCACGGGTATGTTTCTTTTTGACCCGCGGCCGTTCAGCAAGTTGCTGTAGAATAGGTAAAGTAAAACCGGCTGTTTTTCCTGTGCCGGTTTGGGCTGCTGCCATCATATCCACCCCACTTAATACAGCGGGGATGGCTTTTTCCTGAATGGGGGTAGGGGTAGTGTAACCGGTTTTTTTCACAGCCCGTAATAAGGGTTCGGATAATCCGAGTGTTTCAAATGTCATAAAATTTCCTGTAAATAATTATATTCATGTCGGTTTATGCAGCTTGCAAAACCCACATGGCGTTTAATTTTGGCTAAGTAGTATGTTCCAGGAATTACGGTTTTTTATTCGCAATCCATCAGGAACCGTGTGTCGCTTTGCCAGTTCTTGCGTCTTGCAATAGTGGCTCTCGATGAGGAGGGACAGTTTTTCTCGGTAAGTCATTACAAATTCATCTGTAATGGTCTGAGAAAACTAACAACTAAAGTAGACGCGCCGGCACCTTTATTGGTGGCCGGAGCGTCCACCTTAACACAAAAACATTACGCAAACTAATTTTATTTATACACCAGCAGTCTCAGAGATAGGTAACGCAATCTGGTAGAGTTGTGTTTAATTCAATATATATACAATATGAACCTTTGGGTTTTCAATCAGACCGGCCAGTTCGAGTGTAAGATTATTATCAAGTTGCACCGGTGTCTGCCCGGCCGGACAATCTGAAATACTTAAAGGGCCACCGCTTTCGTAGCAATCTTGCATAACAAAACTTTCTGTAGAATCTCCAACAACATCTGCAAGCACTTCACCTATTGTGGTTTTTGAATTATATGAAAGGGTTACAGTCACTATTGGGCTGATTGCATGATTGATTATAGTCAGGTCGAAATCTATACCTTGCTCCGTACCAAACGCGGACCATGGGTTTTTGTCCTTTTCATGCCCTTTATGTTTGCCGTTTTCATTTTCATGACCCTTGTGTTTCCCCTGTTCAAACCCAGTGAAATTTCCATTATTACTGGCTACATCTTCTGCATAAACTTGCTGTGAAGTCATTAGCGCAAACATTATGAGTGACGATAATGTTATTAGTTTATTTTTACTTATTGGTTTCATTTTATTCTCCACTTATTTATGCTTTTATTAGTAAGTAGTATTCATAAAGTGCGCCAACCGTGTGTTAAGTAGTTAACAGTTTTAAATATTTTTTTATAAGTCTATGTTGTGTGTGGAAAAAAGACACAAAACGGTGAGGAATTATGAATTTGTCAATGTGACGTACTTCACATAAATGTTTGCAACGCAATATTACCGTTTACCAGGATAGTCATAAAGTAACAAGAAATGTCACTTTTTTTGCACGAAAACTGTTCTGGATAACCTATGAAATATGAAACCAATGAGTATCATTGTTTCTCCGAGTTCCCCAGTTTTGGAAGATTAAGTAATATTTGATCGAGTAGCGAGGAAGAGGGCTTTTGCGAGTTATTATTATCATGAATCTCAGTTTTTTAATTACCCGGCACATGATAATTTTATTGGTGTGTTTACTGTCTGTTAGATCCATTGCAGCGTCAGAGCATGACTTACAATCAGGGACAGGCACTGTCCAGTATTCCGCATCATTTTTTGATCGATACCAGCCAAACACCGCCCTGGATATGGTCAGGCAGATACCTGGATTTGAACTGGATGATGGTGATGGTACCCGTGGTATGGCCTCGTCCGGCGGGAATATCCTCATCAACAGTCGGCGCCCCAGTGCCAAGCAGGACCTGTCATCAGCTGTTCTGACCAGGATTCCTGCAAGCCAGGTAGACCGCATAGAATTGATACGAGGTCAGGCACAGGGGATTGATTTTCAGGGACAGTCGGTACTCGCCAATGTGTTTTTACGTACCGATATACCGGCGACAGTCCGTTGGGAGCTGTGGGGACAACATAACAAAAGCGCCCCGTTCAAGGTTGGAGGTAATGTGTCCATGTCTGACCGATGGGGCGATTTTGATATCAATATTGGACTGGATGCAGAGCGCGATACCAGTGGCTGGCATGGGACGGAAAGTGAATTTGATGGCAATGGTGTATTACTGGAGTCAGGTCCACATAACAGTACCGAGAAAGGTATAAGGTTAAACGCATTATCGCTTAATGCCTCTACCTGGATGGGTGAGAACTTTGTCCGGTTCAATTCCAGATTGACGGTGAATGATACCAGCTACTTCAGGCCCAATGGCCGGGTTGCTGTGGCTCCAGGTGGTACTACCACGGACGAGATCATCAACCTGGATACACAGAACCTGGAGTATGAACTGGGTGCAGATGTTGAACGGACCATAACAGACGATCTGACAG
Organism: Candidatus Eutrophobius brisbanensis; assembly: GCA_038131795.1. Lineage (GTDB taxonomy): Bacteria > Pseudomonadota > Gammaproteobacteria > Eutrophobiales > Eutrophobiaceae > Eutrophobius > Eutrophobius brisbanensis. Next base: position 2,370,685 of record JAYPQE010000003.1, read on the forward strand.
GTAAACTCATACTGCTTTATAACAATGATGATTCGGATTCACTGTCCACCCAGGATGTGACGGATGAAAATGAGGTGCAACTATTATTTCGTGAGGCCAATACCCAAACCCGAAGCCAGGAACAGATTACACGACTGGAATTTGACTGGGACAGGATTGAGCGACACGCCATTCAGTTTAATGCCGAGCGGGCCTACAATGTCCTTGATCGCGACCTGGTGCAAACGAATGACCGTGGGCTGGGGCCCATCCTGATTGATGTGCCCGGGGCCAACTCCAGGGTCAGGGAAGTCCGATATGACTTTCTGTTACAGGATACCTGGTCGGCCGGGTTAATAGATATAGATTTTGGGCTGGGCGCCGAGACTTCCAAACTCTCCCAGACAGGTGATTCAGAGCTGTCCAGGGATTTTTTCTTTATCAAACCCTTTACCGTCATGACTTATTCGCATGTAAATAACAGTCAATCTCGAATCCGGGTTACCCGTGAGGTGGCCCAGCTGGATCTGGAAGACTTTGTCAGTGCCACGGTGTTTGAGGATGATGACTTTGCCCTGGGTAATCCAAACATCAGGCCCGAATACACGTGGGTCGCTGAGGTAAGTCATGAACAACGCTTCAGCAGGGAAACAGTGGTGACGGTAACAGCCTTCCATCACTGGATATCCGATGTCCTTGACCTGTTACCACTATCACCGGATTTTGAAGCACCGGGAAATATCGGTGATGGCAGGCGCTGGGGGATCATGACTGAAGGGACCTTGCCACTTGATACACTAGGTCTACAGGGTGCGAAGCTGGATATCAAATTTATCCTGCAGGATACCGTGGTCACCGATCCGGTAACGGGTGAGCGACGACGGCTCTCCGGCGATGGTGGCGGGGCACCTTATCGCACACTGGAAGTGCTGAATAATAATATGGGATGGCGTTACCGAATTGATTACCGGCAGGATTTTGAAGCGGCCAGGGTGGCCTGGGGGCTGACCTATGCGGACAGGGGAGATCGACCGCTGTACAAGGTAAACGAACTTGATGTCCATAGTGAAGGACCCGCCGGTACATTTTTTATCGAAACTACCCGTTGGTTCGGGGTGAAGATAAACTTACTTTGGGAAAACCTGTTTAATTTTAAACGCCACCGTGAACGTACCCGCTTCGTTGGTGAGCGTGGCCTGTCTCCGGTGGATTCCTTGATTGTGCGTGATCGTCAGCATGATCGATACAGGATCGGTCTGCATGTGAGTGGGACATTTTGATCTAAAGTTTGAAAGTCAGTTATAAAATCCCCAGGTTTAATTTCCAGATCGTGAAATTCAGAATAGCTGCGAAACTGACCCAGAGCAGGTAAGGAATCATCAGCAAGCCTGCCAGGACTGACAAGTTCCAGAACAGGTAAATTACCAATACCAGGCTTATCCAGAGAAAGATGATATCGATAAATGCCCATAATCCGGCATGTAGACTAAAAAACAACCAGCTCCATAAAGCATTAAATACCATTTGAATCATATAAACCGATAGTGCTAATTGGGCCCCACTATAGCCAGCAATCCGCCAGACCAACCACGCAGAGATTGCCATCATAATAAAGAGTAGTGTCCATACAGGACCGAATAACCAGGCAGGTGGTGCCCATGCGGGTCTTGTGAGCCCAGCATAGAAATCCCCTGCATTTATAGATGCCATTGCACCCAGGGCGGCAACAATAAAACTGATAACCAGGAAAATTAGTAATCCGAATATTTGAGATGACAGATTCATGGGTAATTAATATAAGTGGATTTAGAATTTTTTGGAAATCATTTGGCGTTAAATATATCTTCACATGATTTTCATCTATGACTACTTAACATGTGTATTATGAGAAAAATAATCTTAGCACTATTTTCCATATTGTTATTTGCTTCAGTTATTGCGCAATCTGCTGAAATAAAGATAAAACTTTATAATTCTCCTGTTGAGGGATCACTGGTATTTCAGGTTTATAGTTCAGCAGATACCTTTGGTGACTTTCGCTCTCCTATAAAAGAAATAACCCAATCTGTAAATGAAAATGAAAGTTATATAATTTCTGGTATCAATGAAGGTGTCATAGCAATAGTTGTATATCACGATGTGAATTTGAATGGGAAGCTGGACCGAAATTTTATCGGTATCCCCAGGGAACCATTGGCTATATCCAATAATTATCGGCCGAAAGGACCACCAAACTTTGGGGCTGCCAGCTTTAATCTGGGTACCCTGGATAGCAAGCAACTCGATATGGAGATGTATCAGGTCCTTGGTAAGCGTGGTCAGATAGGCCTGGGTGTGGGTCTGATTGGTAAGACAACACCCTATGTAAACTCTAACAAGTCTGCTTACCAGGTTATTCCTGCTATCAGTTATATAGGTGAGCGGTTGCAGATTTTTGGACCAAACCTCCAGTTTGGGCTGCTGGGTTCTGATGATTTTCGGCTCGCCTTGTCTGCTACCTACAGGATTGCGGGTTACGATGAGGGAGATAGTGCCAATCTGGCAGGCTTGGGGGACCGCAAAAGTACTTTAATGGCGGGGCCCGCTGTTATTTATGAATGGCAAAACGGTATCGAAATTGAAGCTGCTTATCAGCATGATGTACTGGATAAAATTGGTGGTGGTATTGCTGAAATAGGCCTATCAAGAGGTTTTCAAATGGGCCCGGTTCGCATTAGTCCAGAGTTGTCCATCTCATGGTTGAGTAAAAAGATCAGTAATCATGACTTTGGTGTTCCTGAAACTGCTGTCACACCTCAAAGACCTGCCTATAGTGCTGGGAGTGTCCTAGTTCCTGGTTTTGGAATCAGTTCGTTTATCGAGTTATCAGAAAAATGGCAGTTAATTGTTAATATGAAGGGAGAACTACTACCGAGCAAGATTACTGCAAGCCCGATAGTCAATGATGATGTGATCTTCAGTGGAAATGCTATTCTTGCCTATCTCTTTCTGTAGTTAGCGGCTTTTCCCCATGTAATTCAAATTTGGTTTTTTATGCGCTATTCAGTAATATCAGATTTAGCAAAATTATTTGTACCTTGAAACACAACAGGATATTTGCAACGTTTTATTCACGGGGGATTAAAATGCCACGCAATCCGCAAACTTTTCTGGTCGGGATGTTGATGTTCTTCTGTGTAGCAGGGAATGTGCATTCTGCCCCCTCCATCTATCCTACCGGCACAACCATCTACTATCCCGACAGGGCCTGGAACGGCTATACCATTTTCCGTCTCCCCGGTAATGCCGGTGATGTTCTGATCGACATGAATGGCCGGGAGGCACGACGCTGGCCGCAAACGGCGGGGTACCCGGCGCGGATTTTACCGGGGGGATATTTAATGGGATCAACCGGTGACCTGGCTCCCCACCAGGATCTCATTGCCCTGATCCAATGGGACTGGGACGGAAATGAAATCTGGCGGTTTGATCGGTTGGAACAAATGGAAAAGAAAGAGGGTGGTGTGATATGGGCTGCACGTCAACACCATGACTGGCAACGGGAAGGTAACCCGGTAGGTTATTACACACCAGGTATGGAACCGTTAGTGGACAGCGGCAAGACCCTGGTGCTGGCGCACAAAAAACTCATGGCCCCGCATATTACCGATAAACGAATAGAGGATGATTATATTGTAGAGCTGTCCTGGAATGGTGAGGTGCTCTGGTCATGGCTGGCCAGTGATCATTTTGATGAATTTGGGTTTGATGAAGAATCTAGGGCTGCTATCCGCAAGGCCGTTAAATATAATGAGGAAACAGGTGCCTTTGACTGGTTACATATCAATTCTGCCACTTATGTGGGGCCGAATATATGGTATGACGGTGGTGACGAACGGTTTCATCCAGATAATATTATTATCAGTGGACGAGAAGGTAACCTGGTCGCCATCATTAACCGCAACGGTAATGTAGTATGGAAAATAGGTCCGGACTTCAGAACAGATGAAAGACACATGGCCATTGGGCAGATCATCGGCCAGCATCACCCCCACATCATACCCAAAGGCCTGCCCGGTGAAGGTAATATGATGCTCTTTGATAACGGCGGGTCAGCGGGTTACGGTCCACCAACCCCGTTGGCACCAGATGGCGTGAGTACATTAACCAGGTTTACCTCCCGTGTAATCGAATTTAATCCAGTAACCTATGAGATGGTATGGGAGTATTCTCCACCCGGCAGGGCGAGCTACCAGTTCTTCAGCCGTAACGTCAGTTCTGCACAGCGTCTGCCAAACGGCAATACATTAATCACAGAAGGTGCTGAGGGGAGATTGTTTGAAGTCACGACAGATGGCGAGATCGTCTGGGAGTATATGATGCCTTATTTTGAGGGTGAGCGGCATCCCGTGGCCCGGACCTACAGGGCATACCGTGTTCCCTATGAATGGATTCCCCAGTTGCAAAAACCAGAAGAGCGGGCGGTGGTGCCGCCGGGTCTTGAGGAATTCAGGATAGTACCGCAGTGAATGAAGAGCCTGCTCTAATGATGAATCAATAACTGCATACTGGCGTTCGCCAGCATCACTAGATCAATTTTAAAGTCGCAAAAACACTATTTAGTTGTCAGTTCTCCTTCCAACTGGTCGGTAAATATCTTTTGATAGTATTTGATTTTTTCCACGTACCCGGCCTGGTCTACGAATCGTAGTGGATCGTACTCATCACCGGGTGTGAATTTTTCATGCAGGCCAAAATGCCCGGCATGGGCAGAGACGTAAATATCGGGCGTTAATTCCAGTTGTGAGTTAAATGTATTTTTGAAGTCCTCTGTAATGTTCTCATAACCAGGCATACCGGATACGTTTACCCCAGAGTTAATTGTCCCCATGTTGACGATAAGGACAGACAGGTCTTTATTATCGGTCCTTGTCGTAAAAGAGAAGCTGGTAGAGCCCCTGGTATGTCCTGGATGGTGATGAACATAGAGTTTAATGTCACCCAGTTCAATGACATCACCATCATTTATAATTTCATCTGCCTTAACCGGCTCAAATGTAGGATCACGTCCATCTGGAAATTTGTAATCTGATGCCCCGCCATCTTCCAGTACAGGGGCATCGTCTTGCTGCGCCAGCATACGTGCACCTGTAATGCGTTTGATTTCTGCCAGGCCACCTACATGGTCCCAGTGTGCCTGAGTTGTCAGTAATATTTTTATATCATTGAAATCAAAACCCAATGCTTCAACACTGGAGCGGATCAATGGAACCGATCCATGAGGGCCGGTATTAATCAGAATATGACCATCATCCGTTGTGATTAGAAACTGTCCCAGTTCGTATGAGCCCACAAAATAGAGATTGTTAATTATTCGTACAGGTGGGAACGGCCTTAGCCAACCGTCATTGGTAATTTCTGGCAGTTCAATATTGGCTTGAGAAATTGCGCCTGGCGGGTATGACAAATAAAACAGTGTAAACACAACTATTTGAATATAGTGGAAAATAACTGACTTTATCGTTGTATATTGACTAGTCTTCATTCCAATTCCCCCATTTTTTTATGATATTACCTGATAAATATCTAAATAAATATAATCGGTATGAGAAGCGGAACTACCAGGTAGGTAAACCACTTATGACATCATTTCGTTACATAATTACAACTATACTGAGATAGTCCATTATTGTTGCGGTTAGATGTATCGTTATTCTGGATTAGACGAATATTACACTTATGGCATTAATTGTATTAAGTATCTGAAAATGCGCTCACTGAAGACATACATTCTCATTACACTTGCGCTCAATGTATTAAGTGCCTGCGGTGGTGACAGTGGTTACGGCAACAGAAATAGCTTTAGTGCTAATAACCTGAACACTAACAAAAATAATGTTATTAATAATGAGCCGGATGAAGCCGATGAATGGGAGGAGGGTATTTTTTTTCCTGCGAGCAACTTCAGGAATATGTGTGCCAATCCGGTTACAGGTAGCGGACATGAGCAGGGTACATTCGTAGATGAAAATAATTTCCTGCGTTCCCACAGTAATAATACCTATCTGTGGTATGACGAGATTGTAGACAGGGATCCTGCATTACATTCAACGCCAGACTACTTTGATTTACTGAAAACCGACGCAGTAACGCCATCAGGAAATTTTAAGGATAATTTTCATTTTTCTCTCCCCACAGATGAATGGATAGCACAATCTCAATCGGGAATCTCTTCAGGTTACGGTATGGAAGTTGCTTTGCTGAGTTTGACGCCTCCCAGGCAGGCAGTAGTAGCCTTCACCGAACCCGGGACCACTGCCACAACTGGCGATGCCAATCTATCGCGTGGTGCAGAAATTCTGACCGTTGATGGTGTAGATGTCATATTTGGATCAGACGCAGATACACTCAATGCCGGGCTCTTTCCAGGCAACGGCGAGACACATTCATTTACGGTTCGAGATTTAGATGGGACCATCAGGTCATTTACCATGACTTCTGCGGTGATTACTTCTACACCGGTACAAAATGTTACTACTTTCGATACCGCCAGTGGCAAAGTTGGGTATTTTTTATTCAATAGACACATCGCCACTGCTGAAGGTGGATTGATCAATGCAATCAATCAACTGGCGGCTGCGGGGGTGGATGAACTTGTAATGGATATCCGCTATAACGGTGGTGGCTTTCTCGATCTCGCCAGTGAATTGTCTTACATGATAGCCGGTGCCGGACGTACATCGGGGCAAACATTTGAGGAGATTAAATTTAATGATAAGCATCAGGTGTTTAATCCCATTACTGGACAATTGCTTGAGCCAGTCCCATTTCACAGTCGTAGCCAGGGGTTTGATGCCACAGTGGCTACAGGTACTGTGTTACCCAGCCTGAATCTGGGGCGTGTATATGTTTTGACAGGTGAAGATACCTGCTCGGCAAGTGAATCGATTATCAATAGTCTGCGCGGCGTTGACGTGGAGGTCGTGCAAATAGGTTCCACGACCTGTGGTAAACCCTATGGGTTTATTCCTGCTAATAACTGCGGTACGACCTATTTCACCATCCAGTTTCAGGGAGTCAATGCAAAGGGGTTTGGAGCTTATCCCGATGGTTTTTCACCTATTAATACCGTGAGTGATGCGGGAGTACTATTACCAGGGTGTTCTGTGGGTGATGATTTTACGGCGCCATTGGGAGAGCCGACGGAGGCCAGGTTGGCTGCGGCGATTACACATATGGATACGGGAACCTGTCCTATCCCCAGTGGCTTTTTTGGGCCGCAATTACTGTCATTAGGTTCCCTGCCCGCTGATAATACCCTGATCAACAAGACAGTTTGGCAGCGAAACCGGATAATGCGGGAACGTCTATGAAATATACATTATATATAATATTGCTTGTGATATTGACCGGAGGTTGTCGTGAGCCCGAAGTACAACCAACAGGACCGGCCCTTTTGGTTAACCCAAATATGGAATCTTACGAGGAAGTAACAAAGACTATCTCTGCAGCCCTGAATGGTTTTGAAGTATCGCTGTCCGAGGATGTCTTCACAACCTATAGTATCGTAGTCATTGAACGTGGAATGATAAGGGGTATAAACCACCCGCCGGAACTGGGGCGGGATCTTGGCAGGCCCAGTCGATTTCAACTGATTTTGGATGGAACAGATTGTGTCATTGTCGACGAGCAGAGCGGCGTTCACTGGCCGTTGACAAATGTGGAATGTGTTAAGGAAAACTAACTATTGTAACTGGTTGACAACGGCGTCTATGCCTGCCTGGGCACAGATAGAATCAGAACCGCTGCCACCACCCGCTATGCCTATACCGCCAATTACCTCTTCACCAACGTGCACGGTTAGCCCGCCTTGCTGACCGGCTGTATCGGGTAACATTAACTGTAGCTGCGGGCCCATGTCGCCATTCTCAATTCGTTCCCTGAACACAGCAGAGGGGCGATCAAACGTCATGGCCGTGTAAGCCTTGCGATAACTAAGGGTAAATGTATGTACACCGGTATCGTTGCCGCGATAGGCCACCAGGGTATCGCCTGCATGGTCAACAATATGAACGGACACGTTGTATCCTAATGACTGACAGTGAGTTAGTGCCGCCTCTGCCATCTGCTTGGCGACCTCAAGGGTAAGAACATGTCGGGTGGGTAATTGTGCACTTGCTATTGATGAGAAAAATATCACTGTAAATAATATTGTGCCTGTAGTCAGCTTCATCTCGTTCCCCTGCAGATCAATGTACGCGGACACTAATCATAAAGGCTTCCTGCGATGATTGAAATAATCCATTTTTAAAACTCAGCCATCAATCCTGGGACAGGTGAGTTGTTGGCGTTAGTTCAATGGCTGGACAATTTGCCAGGATCCATCAGGTTGCTGGCAGGCGGTACCATAAGCCTGTTCGTTACGGTTACCAATGGAGATTGTCTGGTAGAACTCTCGGCAATATTTGCCTGATTTAGAGTATCCGTCACGGGTAGCGGTAGTACTGCCGTAATGGTTGGTTTGAGGGTTATTCCAGTTGATCTGTTGACCGAGAGGGGCAGAGCGGGCTGTGATATTGGCATTCCTGGCACGCATACGGTCTACGTCATCAAGGTAGCGGCCAATTTCACTGACCACCAGGGCCCCGATAAATACCCCGGTCGCCGTGGCGATGAGACGATCAGAATTATTATACCTACGGTTAGAATATTGACGGTCGTGTCTATGATTGTTATATCGCCAGTCATTGTAGTTTCGACGATATGAAAGTGGGTAACGATAGCCAAATCCAATATAACTTCCACGATAGCGCGCAGGGTATCCATAGTTGATTCCTATGTATGCACGGCTACGGTTATGCTTATTATGGTTATAATTTCTATGTTGGTATCGTGAATCAGAATAACCATGTTTAGACGTGCCCAGATATGCTTCCCGGTATTTATGATCAAAAGCATAGCCAGGAACACTAAGGACCAATGAAGGTATTAATACAGTGGTTGTCAGCAGATGCTTCTTTACTGTTTCAGTTTTCATATGAGCCTCCAGCAAGTTCTGGTTTTATAATAATAACGCTGAATTTTCGTTTGAGTTGACACCTCACTGTTCTAACTCAATTTTGATTCTTTCCCATCCCATGACAGACATACAGCTATTGACGTGTCTTGCACGATACGTCTGCATAGATCGTAGTTCATGTTGATATTCCCTATAGGCCTCACGCAATTCACGGGGGGGGCGGCATTGCCATGGATGAGCCCTGCGGGTCACTGTCTTGTATTCAATATCACCATCTTCCGTTCTAACCGGATAGGTGTCTCGCCTGGATGAATAATCCATACATTCAGAATAGAGTTCATCCGGGTCTTGTACTGGATCTGGATCGGGATAGGTCTGGTCGGCAATCTGCATACAATGTCCCTTGTCCAGTACGAATTGATCACGCATCTCCTCTTCAGAGAAGTCCGGGTTTACCGATTTATAACCTGGCATACAGCCAGCCAAGCTAATCAGGCAAACAGTGACTAATGATGCCTTAATCATGTGTTATTTGACTTGGAAATCATATTAAAGTTTATATGACATGCCTTGATTTATTTGGTACTGGTAAAACGACAGGTTTTAAGAGAGTATACTTTTTGAAAAATTGCAAAGATAGGGTTGCCAGCATGTTTAATTATCTATTCGGCAGGATTCTCGTTGTTCTATTATTCTCATTTGCTTCCATAGCGGTAGCCCAGTCACCCCCTCCTGAATTTATTCAGTTTGAACCTAGAGCCACCAAAGGTGCACTGTATTATCCGGATCCAGCAAAATTTCCCAACCCGCATATTGCGATCATCGCCATGCACCGCGATTCCAATTTTATGTCCCATATCATGACTCGAGAGATGCCCAGGCGTGGGTTTGTCGCACTGGGGATGAATACCCGGTGCGATAATAATGAGGCCATATGTGCCCCCTGGGATGATAATGCCCTGGATGTGAAACAGGGGGTTGAACTGTTAAGGTCTTTGCCCGGAATAACCCATGTGGTCCTGTTTGGTCACAGTGGCGGCGGGCCTGCCATGAGTTTCTACCAGGCAGTGGCGGAGGCGGGTGCTGATTTTTGTCAGCAAGCTGAGAAACTTTATAAATGTTCCGATGACTTGAATAATTTGCCAGGTGCAGATGCCTTAATCCTCTGGGACGCACACCCCAGTAATGGTCTGGGTGTCATGCGCAGCTTGAATGCCGCCATCATTAATGATGAAGAGATCATTAACCATAATGCTCCACCAGAGTTTGATCCTGCCCTGGACCCTTTTGATCCGGCCCATGGATATGACCCGGAAGGATCGCAATATACAGAAGAGTTTAAAGAGCGCTTTTTTATCGGTCAGGCGGCACGTATGAACCGACTAATAGACCTCGCCCTGGAGAAAATGGAGGCCATGGAAAACGGGACCCATATCTATTCGGACAATGATGCCTTTATCGTCCCGGCCACTGCAGGGACCCGGCTGGCCAATCACGATGCCAGTATTGACCGTACCACGTCCCGGCCGCAAAAACTTCTGAAGAACGATGACACCCTGGAAGACTGCTGCCGGGTGGAGAGTGTACGTCGGGTAGGTCAGACACCCCGGGTAAGTCGTAGTTTCGATGGTGTGGGTTTTTCTACGGTGAAGTCGTTTCTCAGTGTCAATGCCATGCGTGGCAGGCACGCCATGACAGACATTGACTGGTGTACCAGTAACAATTCAACACCCTGTAATGTGGATGTCATCTCGGTGCCGCTTCTGGTGGTGGCCATGGGTGGACACTATTTTCTTCGTGACGGTGAAATTATTTTTGATGCCGCCAGTAGCCGGGACAAGGAATATATTATTGTTGAAGGGGCGACCCACGGTGGGACACCTTGTACCCGCTGTGTGCCACGGGGTGAGGAATATGATGGCCGTTATGATAATGCTGTGAAAAACAATTTTGATTACGTGGCCGACTGGATTAATAAGAGGTTTTAGATGAAAAAACTGTTGAACAATACAGTCGTGCTATTGGCTTTATTACCCATAGCACTTTCTGTGGAGGCGGCTGTTACACGCATTGTGTCAGATAACCCTGTTACCATTGAGCATGACTCATTTGGTGATACCGGTGCTTATGTAAAGATTACCGGTACTATTGAAGGTGAGATTGATCCTCATGATCGCCGTCATCGTGACATTACTGATATTGACATTGTGCCAACAACCAATGGAATGGTTTCCTACCGCGCACCCTTCTATATTTTGCGACCGGCCGATCCCGAAAAGGCCAATGGCAGAATTTTTTATGCCGTAGGTAACCGTGGTGCCAAGCGGGCACTACAATGGTTAAATGATGCCAGGGCTTCCAACAATCCAATGGAAGAAGAACACTTTGGTCACGGCTACCTGATGCGGGAAGGCTATACCATTGTTATGAACGGCTATGCAGGCCATTTCCGAGCGGGGCGAAATATTCTCGGCGCCGAACTCCCCATTGCTATCAACCCTGATGGATCCTCAATTACCGGTAATGTCGTCACAGAAATGGTTGCCGGCAATGCAGATGATACCAGCCTGCAATTACCTTATGCGACTAATGCTACCAAAAACTCAAACGGGATATTAACCGTCAGGGAACATGGCAATGGGTCAGGCATAGCGGTTGAGGGTTGGCAATATACCGATGAGTGGAATATAGAATTCCCCGGTCCAGCCCGGCCGGGCTGGATTTATGAATTTGTCTATACGGCAAAAGATCCAATCGTGATGGGAATGGGGCACGCCATCACCAGGGATTTTCTGTCCTTTCTAAGACACGACGAACAGGATCGCATGGGCAATGCAAGTCCCCTTGCTGATTATGATGAGATCAAGGCCATCTATTCCTGGGGGCGTTCTAATGGTGGCCGCACACAGCGTGATTTTCTGCGCTGGGGCTTCAATGAAGACGAACAGGGGCGTCGGGTGATCGATGGCATGATTCCCTACGGTACCGGGGCGGCAGGGCACCTATGGATGAACTGGCGGTTTGCACAGCCCATGGCCTCTTCACGTAAACACGAGCGTCACTATGCCCCGGAACATGAGTTCCCCCAGACCTTTCCGGTATTAACCGATCCCCTTACCGGGCAGACCGACGGAATTTTAAGGCGTTGCCTGGAAACGGATACCTGTCCAAGGGTGTTCAGCGTGGATGGGGCCAATGAATACTGGAACAAACTCTCATCACTCAATCACACAGATGCTTATGGCAATGATCTTGATATGGAATCAATCGCACCCAATGTACGGGTCTATTCCATTGCGTCTATCGAACATAACACCACTTATGACCAGACCCTGCCGGAGACCATGAGGTCCTGTCAGCAAATGACCAACCCGCTGTACAACGGACCTGTGTTCAGGGCATTACTGGTTAAGATGGATGAGTGGATCCTGGAAGGTAATCAACCACCTGAAAGTAATATACCTAGACGCAGTGATGGTACTTTGGTTACGCCTAAGGAGATAAGCTATCCGAATATACCGGCGTTAAATTATGATGGTTGGCCTGCTTTACCTGAATTTGTCTATACTCCACAGACCATGTTTCATTATAGTCCACTGGATTTTTCTGGTGTCCCTTATAAACCTGCAACAAACGAAGAATACGTGGCACAGGTCTCCCAGATAGATGCCGATGGAAATGATATGGCGGGTATTCGTCTACCTGAACTCACTGTGCCACTGGGGACCCACTTGGGCTGGTCGGTAATGAAAGAGGGGAGCGGTTTCCCTGATTCCTGTGGTCAACATGGGACATTCATCCCCTTTGCCAAGACCCGTGATGAAAGAATGGCCGCCGGCGATCCAAGACCCTCCCTGGAGGAGCGTTACGGTGATGAAGTAACGTTTTCTGAAAAAATTGAAGCGGCGGCAAACCAATTGATGATGCAGGGTTTTTTATTGAGAGAAGATGTAGAGCGGATCACCCGGCGAGCAAGAGAGCACGGCTTCGATTACTGGAAGGTGCCGTTACCTAAATAAGCAATGGAGACAGAAAGAATGGGGACAGACTTAAGTCTGTCCCCATACATTTTATTTATCCAGTGGATTAGTACGTAGCTGAAAGTGAGTAACTATGGGGTGGGTCCCCTTGCCGTCTTCTAGGAACCAGGGGTTACGGCCACCGCTTGGGATCCACAGGCCCCGACCCTTCCAGCCCGCATCGGGGTCATCAATCCTGCCTTCAAAACCTTTGGTATAAAAACCCAGTGGATAAGGTGTGCGTATGGTGATGAACTCGCCCTCTACCAGGGCATGCACACCGTCATACAGGTTGCCAATAACCATAGGCACATTTTCACCCAGGCCAAAGGTATTATGCTGATCTACAAAAGCGTAATAACTGGATTCCACCTTGATATCGGGATGGGTGATAAAAGAAGGTCCTGGTAATTCATGAAACGTCCAGCCTTCCGGGCAATGATCACCAGTGGCCTCAGGGCCATTTAACGGGCCGGTACATTTACGCCTGTCAAATTCTCCCAAATGACCGCTACCCAGTGCCACCCAGACTACACCGTTGCTGTCGATATCCGCTCCACGGCTGCTATATCCCGGTAGCGGGACATTGAATTTTTCACCCAGACCGGTCTTGGGATCAAATCTCATGATGTAACCGGGATAACTATTATTTGAACCCCAGATGGAACCATCTGCCGGGTTTGGCATCACGGCGTAATATCCCGCCCTGACGCGTGTATCCAGGTTGGGATCTGCCGGCTCGTCAGGCTCTACCCACTCGTCCCGGACGCCGTTACCATTGGTATCTAGGATTAGCGGTGACCATCCTAAAGCCGCCTCGGCATCGCCGGTTTCGAGAAACAGCCGACTGTTTAACCAGCCGATTACATCACCGCCGCCACTGGTCCACAGGGTATTATCTTCATCATTGGCAAACTGCAGATGGTGAGTCCCATAACAGGTATCAATAAAGGTATATTCCCCCGTAGACGGTTCATACATGGCCAGCTGTCTGCCGGAAGAATTGGTTGGGAATAGCTGAGCCGAAGGGTGATCAGATCCCTCCTTACAAAAGTCAGGGTTGTCCCTGCCACGTATGCGCGCTGTGTACCAGACGCGTCCATCCTGATCCAGCATGGGGTTATGGGCATTGGCCTGGCTGTCCCAGATGATTTCATCGCCCCAGACAAATGAAGGTGCGGTCAGCGGGTCATCACCAGTAGAAGGGGTATCCGGATCCCGGACCGGGGCATCAAATGTTGTAGCCGTGTTGTCCAGGGGATTCAGGATTGGAAATTGATCGGTACTGAGTTCAGGCGCACCGTATAGCGGACCATATGCATTCACCGTAGGATTGCGACGATCCGTCCCGGATAAATCGTGGACATAGTGATAGGGCTCGGCCATCCAGTCGCGTATGGTCACCACAATATTACGTTCCTGTCCTTCAGGCCTGCGGGGATCGGCCTGGGGCAATTCACCTGCGCCAACTCTATCGGTCCAGTCTGCAAGATACTTGATTGGGAGACCGTTTAACTGGCCGATGGGCCGCATCATGCGTGACCCTGCCTGACCGGAGGTAATCCTCCTGATCCATGCCGCTTCAGAATCCAGGTCCAGTTCAAGCAGTCCCTCGGGGAAGGTTCGCGTATGCTTGTTACCCAGTTGATGGCAGCCAACACAGTCGCTGTTTTTCATGGTGGAGAGGTAGCGGTGTAGCCCACCGTCTATGCCTGCAAGTTCATTTTCTTCGGGAAGTTTCATCATGGCATACCAGTAAGCAGCCGGGTAGATCTCTGCTGCAGTCTCCCTGTCAGGTGCAAGTTCCGCGGTAAGGTCTACAATGGTCCCCCGCTCAGCATCAACTTTTGCTGAATCCAGCAGGCCATAACCACGAACCCACAGACGGTAACTGGCCTCGGGTAAATCCGGTACCAGGTACCTGCCTTGATCATCAGTAACCACGATCTTGTTATAGCGGGTTTCAAAGTCATCGGTTTCGGCGATGATCCAGACGCCTGCCTCGGGACCATTGGGACTGGTCACCACGCCGGCAATGTCATCACTGTCTATGGCTATCTCTGGAGGCGTTGAAACAGCAGGTGCTGAGATGTCGTTGGCTGTACCCGAGCTTGAGGGTTCTGGCTGTACGCCCGGTTGCTGGTTGCTGTTGTCACATGAAATGGTTAAAACTGAAATAGCGATAAGGATTAACCATGTTCGCGTGGTCTGTTTTATATCAATACCAATTAGTTTAATCACTGAGACTATTACTCCGTGGTAAATCAAAAAAATTTTTTGCATCTGGACATTGATTATTAAAATCATACGTTTCAGGGATCAAGTGATGCCGCGTAGGCCGCAATGGCCAGCATGTCATCTATTGTCAGGTTCTGGACCGCAGGTATCATAATAGCGTTTGATGGACCTTTACGGTCTCCATTTTTTATTGCCCAGAGTTGACGGACGATATAAGTTGGATGTCGTCCTGCAATCGGCGGTACATCACCCATACCCTGCAGGGTCTCACCATGGCAGGCAGTACAGGCGATGGTTTTGCCACCGCCGCCTGTAGTTGCCAATTCGCGGCCTTTGGCAATACTGCCGGGTGGGACCATGGCAACAAAACCAAGACGCGGGTCTCGGTTAAGTACGATCTCTTCATCTTCGGGCACAGAGATTATACGGTTTCCAATTGGTTCGGTGCCGCCGTCCGGATGTAGCAGGCGCTTGTTACCGCCCCGGATATATGTTTTTGGAACAGTATCTGTTTCCACCACCCGTACCCAGTGCCGGGGTTCGACAGAGGCGTAATATTCCGCTGCCGCCTGCAGCTCTTCTGCGGTAATGTTATTGGCAATCCTGACCATGGTCCCTGAGCCCCCCCGGTTACCATTTTTATAATCTTCCATCTGCCGAATGAAATAGTTAACAGGTAGTCCAGCGATGTAGGCGGATTCGTCATGGCCGGTGCCGGTGGGTAAATGACACAGTCCACAGGCGCGTACTTCTGTAGCTTCATTGCCATACTGAACAACCTCTGGCAACGGTGGGTACATGTCCGGAAACCAGTTGGGCATGTTATATCTATCGTTGATTTGATCGCGTGTGACAGCAAGCTGACTGCCCGGGGCAGTCCATACCTTATTGGCATCCGTCTCGGGAAATTCAGTCATTTCATCCGTTGCCGATCTTGGAAACGCCCAGCCCGGTTTCTCCTGTGCACTTATGAGTGAAGGCAGAGTCAACAATACCAGGACAAAAACAAGATTTTTCACATTCCCCCCTTTCAGGTCCAGTTTTGCATTAGAGTGATAATCTAATCACAGTTAGGTCAAAATTGTAAGTATATTAAAGTTTATTCGCGTTAAAGATAGTATCGTAAGGAATATTTCAACCGAAATAGTGTAGTTACAATGATTGTGCCGCATGAGGTAATGGATGCCCGTGAACAGTTTAATGAAAACGTTGATTAACACCTTGCCCCAGGCAGGCCGTGTCGAGTGGATAGGTATCCGGCCATCCCGAACCGAGGCCATGAAATCGTTGCAGACGGTTGTGGTAAATGCAGCAGGCCTTGATGGTGATCGATTTAGAGGTAGTGCTAAAAGTCGTCGGCAGGTTACCCTGATTCAATTTGAGCATCTGCCTGTGATTGCTGCCTGTTTGCATCGCGAGTCAATTAACCCTGCCGATCTACGGCGCAATATTGTTGTTTCAGGTATCAACCTGCTTGCATTGAAGAACAAGACATTTCAAATGGGTGGGTCAGTACTTGCTTACAAAGGACTATGTCATCCCTGTAGTCAAATGGAGCAAAGACTTGGTGAAGGGGGATATAATGCCATGCGGGGGCACGGTGGGATCACTGCCAGTGTCATTCAGCCTGGTACGGTATCCATTGGCGATGAGGTCAGTTACCTGGCTGACACAGAAGGACAGTAAACACTATTTTAATTTAATCGCTCCAGCCACATCTATTGTCCCTAGTTGACCAATACGGTGATCTCCCTTCAGTTATATACTGGACTAAAAAAGTATAACTCGTTGAAATAATTAATAATTATTAAAATATATATAATTAAATAGAATAAACTAGTTATTTTTTATTCTTTTGAGTTAATAAGCGCATCGCTTAAGATTGCCGTCCTTCTTAATGTTATTGGAGTTTTTGATGTCCACCAGTGCCGCTGAAATCATTCCCAGCGAAAATAGTGCCGGACTCAACGCGGATGAGATTGCGGCGCTGAATGCAAGTTATGCCCCCCTGAAGTTTGATGAGCGTATTCGTCGACTATACTTGGACTTTGTCGAAAATAAGGTCCTGGTCACGTCTTCCTTTGCTGCCACCTCGGCTTATTTTCTGCATATCATTTCAACTATACGTCCTGACCAGGTCATTAGCTTTGTAGATACGGGGTTTCACTTTCCCCAGACCCTTGCTTATAGAGATGAGTTGATAAGACGGTTTAATCTCAAGGTACAGGACCTTCGCGGTGATGATTACCAGCATGAGTGGAGTGTAAAGAACAAGTTATATGAATCTGATCCGGACTTTTGTTGTTCAATAAATAAGGTACAGCCACTGGAGTCCATCAAGCTTAATTACCATGTCTGGGTCTCCAGCCTGATGCGCTGGCAGACCGATCATCGTTCTCAATTAGAGATCTTTGAGGAGCGCCGAGGCATTATAAAATTTAATCCCATGGTGGATGTAACCAGGGAAGAAAGGGACGCCTATATTGCTGAACATAATCTGCCATTCCATCCCATGGTGGCAGAAGGGTTTTCTTCCATAGGATGTGCCCATTGCACCGTCCCTGGTGAAGGCAGGAGTGGGCGTTGGGCCGGTAAGCCAAAGACGGAGTGTGGACTCCACTATTAGGTAACTACCAGGGGAGGACTTCCCCATTGGCATGCCAGAAGGTCCCGGTATTGGTCAGAGACAGTTCATCCAGGCGGGTAACCAGCCCTTGTGCTGACTCCTCCGGTGAGACATCCCCGCCGAAGTTCACCATGCGTGTTGAGACAAACCCGGGATGTAATATGGCGATACTGATACCCTGTGCCTTTAGATCATTTGCCAGGCTTTTCCCTGCCGCATTCAGGGCGGCCTTGGACATGCGGTAACCGTAATACGAACCCGAACCATTATCCTGAATGGATCCCATACGGCTGGTGATCAAACCCACCTTGCTGCCATTATGCAGATTAGTCAGAAGTGAATGTGTCAGCCGTAGTGGTGCAATGGCATTGATATTTAATTGCTTTTGGATATTTTCAAAGTTCATATCATCCAGAGTTTCGTTTTTGAATATTCCGGCATTGTTTATAAGAATATCAATCTCGATTCCCTCTATTTTATTCTTAAGGTCTTTGACACAATCCTGGCTGCTGACATCTATGCCTTCTAATATCTTTGCCCCGCTATCATTGAGTTCATCACTGCTATGACGACAGGCGGCATAAACTGTATCGCCACGGTTGAGGTAAATTTTTGTGAGGGCCAGGCCAATACCGCGATTGGCGCCGGTGATGAGGACTGTTTTGCTCATAGGTATCCTGTTAACTGTAATTTGTTACCAGACTAACATTTCATGGATAGTCTGATAAGATACGAATTCATTTCTATTTCATCCAGGTGGCTGCGTCATGAGTAAATTAGCTACATTCCTGTTGATTTGTTTTGTATTTGGTTTTGCCAACTTGCCAGTCATGGCGGCAGATCACGAGATGGTGAAATTTATACGTGTGTCCACCCAGTTTATTGCTGCGCTGGGGGACCCTGATGCAAACAGCGGAAACAATGCCCAGTTATGGGGGCTATGGGAGATTGATCCTGGCCCAAGGGGTGTACGTCTTAATCAATTTGATCGTTTGATGACAGCAAATGGGAAAGCACCGGCAAACTGGCAATTTAATAGTGACGACTGGTGGTTGGAAGAACACGGCCTCATCATGGAATCGCCTGTGTTTTCACTCCCTGCAGGTAAATATGTGGTGACCGGCGACCGGCAGGTAGTCACTGTATTGACAATCATGCCCGCAGATGAAGAAGGCAACATGCGCTGGGAACTGGATGATGATGCTACGCTTTATGACGTCACGCATCTTGCCTGCCGTTCTGCCAGGTATACACCGGAAACTGCCACTGCAGCGTGTACGCCCGCCATGGCAAGTCAGGCCGAGTTCCCCGTTTCACCGGGTGCGGTTATGCCGTCCGTGCCTGGTTGTAACAAACAGGATTATGCAGTGCTGTTTATTATTGGCAAGGCAATTGAGTAAGTATTAAGTCCTGGTTAGAGATAATCCTCACTATGAACCTCGTGGACCTACAGACCCCCTGTTTATTGCTGGACGAAACCAGGATGTTGGCGAACATCAGAAAACTGCAGGACCACTTGAAGGCCTTTGAAATTACCCTTAGACCTCATGTGAAAACCGCCAAGTGTCCTGAAATCGTTAATTGCATGTTTGATTCACCGCCCGGTCCGATTACGGTATCCACCCTTCAGGAGGCCGAGCAATTTATCAAGGCCGGCTATAAGGACATACTGTATGCAGTAGGCATTGCGCCTGACAAGTTGGAACGAATTGTTTCTCCTGGGCATGCAGGTGTGGATCTGAGTGTGATTCTGGACAATATTGAATCGGCACATGCCGTTACTAGAATCTGCCAAAAGTACAATCACCCTGTTCCAGTCCTGATTGAGATCGACTCTGATGGACACAGGGCAGGGGTTAAAAATGATGACCCGTTGTTGATTGAGATTGGTAAGGTGCTGCATGAAGGTGGTGCAGAACTTAGAGGCGTGATGACCCATGCCGGTAGTGCTTATCAACATCCCGGGCAGGCAGCACTTGTAGCCATGGCTGAACAGGAACGTAAGGCGGTTGTCCTGGCAGCAGAACGGCTGCGTGGTAGTGGACTACCTTGTCCAATCGTCAGTGTGGGCTCAACTCCCACAGCCACATTTGTCGAAGATCTTTGTGGTGTCACAGAAGTCCGTGCAGGGGTATATGTTTTCAACGACCTGGTCATGGCTGGTCTTGAGGTATGTGAGATTGACGAGATCGCCATCAGTGTCCTGGCAACTGTTATCGGTCATCAACATGAAAAAGGCTGGATCCTGGTGGACGCCGGTTGGATGGCCATGTCCCGGGACAGGGGCTCAGCCAGCCAGCAAATCGACCAGGGGTATGGCCTGGTTTGCAATGAGGCAGGGGATGCGTATGACGATCTTATTATGATAGATGCCAATCAGGAACAT
This sequence comes from Candidatus Eutrophobius brisbanensis, assembly GCA_038131795.1. Classification (GTDB taxonomy): domain Bacteria; phylum Pseudomonadota; class Gammaproteobacteria; order Eutrophobiales; family Eutrophobiaceae; genus Eutrophobius; species Eutrophobius brisbanensis. The sequence goes on from JAYPQE010000003.1 coordinate 2,390,931, forward strand.
GGTATCTTGGCCCTGCGTTCGGGCAGCCATGCATCCTTGCCTGAGTTGCCAGTGGGGGCCAGGGTTAGAATACTGCCCAACCATGCCTGTGCGACGGCATCTCAGTTTTCTTATTATAATGTTATAGCGGAGAACACAAATATTTGCGTGAATAGTTGGGAAAGATTTTCCGGTTGGTAGTGACATAGGAAGAAGAAATGGAAACTGAAAAAATTATTCAATTTAAAAATTCCATCTCATCAAAGGCATTCCATATATATTGTTTGTTATTGTTAACCTCGTTTGGTTCTCAAATGGGGATGTCTCAAATCTCTACCCAGGTAATAGTATTTGAAGGCGCTCAACTCATAACTGGCAATGATGAGCCACCTATTGAAGAAGGGATAATAATTATAGGTGAAGACCGTATTCTCGCCATTGGAAGGAAAGAGGACGTCTTTGTCCCAGCGGGCGCAATGACAATTGACGCCACAGGCAAAACCATTATGCCGGCAATCATTGATACCCACAAACATCCCTCTGACCGGAAAGATTTACTTATCACTCAATTGGAAGAGCTGGCCTCATACGGTGTCGGCACGGTAATGAGCCTGGGACTGGACAACAATGAGGTTGTTTATGGTTTCAGAAAAAACTTGATACCTGACGCATCCCGTTACCTGACCGCAGGCCGGGGTATTACCATGCCGGAACCCGGTAGATCTGAATCTGCCTACGGGACACCACCTGCGGCTTACTGGATAAGCACAGCAGAAGAAGGCATTGAGGCCGTTCGCGAACAGGTTGGTAAAGGTGTGGATTTTATTAAAATCTGGGTGGATGACAGGGGTGGACAATATGAAAAAATGTCACCGGAGATCTATTCAGCAATTATCAACGAGTCACACCAACATGGTATCCCGGTCGCCGCACACATTCATTACCTGGAAGATGCCAAGGGTCTTTTAAAGGCCGGTGTTGATGTCTTTGCCCATGGTGTGAGGGACCTGGATATTGATTCGGAACTGCTAGAATTATTTAAGCAATATCCTGATGTGTATCTCGCGCCAAACCTCCCTGATGAAGGAGTAGTGATTGACGTTTCAGGGTTACATGGCTTGATTCCTGACGAGATCATTGACACTGTAAAATCGGAGTATGAGGGGTCGCCGGACGATCAGGCCTTCTACCAGATCCAAGCCAGAAATCTTAAAGCACTGTATGACGCTGGTGTGAAAATTGCCTTTGGCACAGATGGGCGGGAAATGTGGGAGGTTTTTATAGAGCTGGATAATATGGTTGCGGCCGGCATGACACCTGCTGATGTGATTATTGCGGCAACCGGAACGTCTGCAAAATTACTCAAGCTTGATGATGTAGGGACGCTTGAAGCGGGAAAAATAGCAGATATTATAGTGCTTGATGACAATCCACTAAATGACATTCTCAATATCAGGAAGATAGATTCAGTCTACCTGCGCGGTGAGAAAATTAATTGAGTAAAAAAACTGGAGATATCTATGGCAAAGGCATATTGGGTAGCAAGTTACAGTGAAATAAACGATCCGGAAAAGCTTGCGGCCTATGCCAAACTGGCTGGACCGGCCATTGCATCGGCGGCGGGGCGTTTCATTGCCAGGGGCGAGGCAGTTAAGGCCTATGAAAATGGCTTGCTACAACGAACTGTGATTATTGAATTTGATAGTGTTGATGCGGCCATTGCCGCTCATGATAGCCCCGCCTACCAGGAAGCGTTGCTGGCACTTGGGGACGGGGTAGAAAGAGAGATCCGAATTGTCGAAGGGGTGGAGTAAACGATAGGGGGTGGATATGTATAACCGAAGAACGTTTTTAAAATCATTGGCATATAGCAGCGCCGGCGGAATGGCATTGAAGTCTCCGTTTTCATTCGCCCAGGCAAGGCGTGAAATCCATATAGGTGGAAGGCGCTCCCGGGTGGTAGACATGCATGCGCACTGTGAGATTAAGGCCGTAGAACAGGTTGTTAAAGGCACGCCGCTGGAGCTGACGGTGAGGGGGGCCAGGATCATGGGACCGCACCGCATTGAGCTTATGGATGAACTGGGTACCGATATTCAGGTCCTGCATATTGGTAATTACTGGTGGTATGAAGCCGATGTTAATCTTGCACGTCAAATTAACCAGGTCATGGATGAAGGTGTCGCCCAGTGGTGTGATGATCATGCAGAGCGATTTGTGGGATTGAGTGCCGTATCCTTACAACATCCGGACCTCGCAGCAGAGCAACTGGAACATGCCATTAAGAATTTGGGCTTACGCGGCGCATCGGTGGGGGGGCATGTCAATGGTGAAGTCCCATCGTCCTCCAAATATGATCCCTTCTGGGCAATGGTTGATACATTACAGGTTCCTGTATTTGTTCATCCTCAGCGCTCTGAATATTTTGTCGATCCGGAAAGCTTTGATGGTCGTGGTGACCTTGCCAATATTATCGGGAATCCCCTGGAGACCACCATGTTCCTGTCACGACTGATGTTTGATGGTACGTTTGATCGTCATCCGGGCATGAAAGTGGTGGCCGCACATGGTGGAGGATTTCTCCCCTCGTATTCCGGGCGATCGGCCGTGGTCTGTGATACTCGTCCAAATGCAGACTGCGCCAACACTAAAAACCCAAGGGATTATCTAAAAGACCAGATTCTGGTGGATTCCATGGTGTTCACCGATGAGGGTCTGCGTCACCTGGTAGCAGAAATGGGGGCCAGTCAGGTGGTCTATGGGACGGATACTCCCTACGGGTGGCCTGACACCCTGGACCTGATCCTTGATTCACCACATCTAAGTAATAGTGAAAAACAGGCCATTATCGGTGGTAACCTCCTGAAGTTATTGAGGATTGATTAAGACAGACTCTGTCTGCATGAATGTAATAATTATCGCCGCAGGTGGTGGACATTTATTTATTACAAATGCCCCAATATACTGTTATATCAACTGAATTAGATAAAACATATTTAGAGGAACAGCATTCATGCTAAACCAACTTACTCGTAGAGAGTTCATAACAACCACCACCGCACTAGGCCTGTCGGGCATGTTGCCAATGTCGGTATATTCTCAAGCTGCCAATAGTCTCCTGAACCGTCCCATACCAGGCACCCGGGAAATGTTACCGGTTATTGGCTTCGGTTCTTCGGCACCGGTTAGAGAGATATTGAACGACGGCCCGGAGGTAGTTGAATCACTCATTGAAACCATGATGAGGTTAGGGGCCAGTGTAGTGGATACCGCGCCCCGGGAATACGAAATAGACAAGGCCTTTGGTAAAATCCTCTCTGATCCCAGGTATAAATACAGGTTATTTGTCAGTACCAAGATCGGTCTGAATCGCTTCATGTCAGTCCGTGAAGTGGACAAGGCAGGAGGTATCAAACAGTTTAAACAGACCAACAGTTTGTTCAATCGACACCCCGCAGACCTTGTCTATATTGAAAGTATGACGGACATGGATATTCATTGGCCTACCCTTAGAGAATTAAAGGAAAATGGTGAGGCACGTTATATTGGCATTACCTCTTCTTTCACTGAAGACCATGAACGTATGGCCGAATTCATGAAACAGGAAAAACCGGATTTCATCCAGGTGAACTTTTCATTACTGGAACCCCAGGCGGAAGAGATAGTATTACCCCTGGCACGGGACCTGGGTATTGGTGTGATGATCAACAGCCCCTTCAATGGAGGTGAACTCTTCAGGAAAGTCAGTGGGCATGACCTGCCAGACTGGGCTGCAGACATAGACTGCGAGTCCTGGGCCCAGTACAACCTTAAGTATATCCTGGGTGTAACCAATATTAATACGGTCTTGACTGAAACCAATAAGACCCATCATCTCGAAGACAATATTGGTGGTGGTATGGGCAGGATACCCGATGCCCAGATGCGCAAACAGATGAAGGAACATTTTGATTCACTTTCATAATCAATGGCGATAAAACTCTCCATCAATGGAAAGGAGCATCAGGTCGATATAGAACCTGAGACCCCGCTATTGTGGGTACTGCGAGACAGTATCGGTCTAACCGGGACCAAGTTCGGGTGTGGAATTGCCGAGTGTGGCGCCTGTACAGTACACATAGGTGGCAGGGCCGTGAAGGCCTGTTCCACGCCGGTATCTGTGGCAGTGGGTAAAGATATTACGACCATTGAAGGTCTCTCAGAAGATAATACCCACCCGGTCCAGCAGGCCTGGATAGAGAATGGCGTTCCCCAATGTGGTTATTGTCAATCCGGTCAGATCATGGCAGCCACCGCGTTACTGGCAAGGTCTTCCAATCCCAGTGACAGTGAGATCGATGCGGCCATGTCCGGCAACCTGTGTCGTTGCGGTACGTATCTGAAGATCCGCAAGGCCATTCACCGTGCTGCAGAATTAATGAGAGAACAATAAAGCAATGGTGATCAATACCAACCTGACTCGGCGAACCATGATACGTACCATCATTGGTGCCGGTGGTGGCATGTTGTTAGGGTTTCATATACCAGGCGCCCATACTGCGGTGGTTGCACCCAAACCCTGGGCCACGACTACAGACGGGGAAGAAATCAATGCCTGGCTGGCCATTGATTCGGATGGCACTGTCACTATTCGCGTGCCCCATTCCGAGCAAGGGCAGGGTGCGTTGACTTCAGTTGCCATGATGGTGGCAGAAGAACTGGATGTGCCCTGGGAAAATGTTGAAGTGGTTTTTGCCGATATCAATCGTCATGTTAATTATGGTGAAGAGTATATCGCTACCAGTACCAGTGGTTCAGCCGTGGTCAGGCGCCGGCATCCCCATATCATGCAGGCAGGGGCATCTGCACGGGAGCGATTAAAGGCCGCTGCCGCCAGTACCTGGGGTGTCAAACCGGAAGACGTTGTGGCCCGGCAGGGAGAGTTGAGTGCTGGCAGCCACCATGGCACTTATGCCCAGTTCGCGGAACGCGCAGCGCAAACCTCGCTGGACAGGGAGCCGGCAATCAAGACGCCGGATCAATGGTGGTTATTGGGTAAGCCGATCCCCCGTGTTGACGTGCCTGTTAAGGTGAACGGTAGCGCACAATATGCCATAGATACCCACCTTCCAGGTATGGTCTATGCCGCGGTGAAGTGTTGCCCGGTACCCTGGGGGAGACTCAAGGGTTTTGATCCCGGGGCTGTCATTGGGCGAAAGGGAATCGTTGATGTGGTTGAATTGAAGGCCGTTCCTGGCAAGACCGGTCAGACCGATATGCAAAACGGTGTCGCTGTGGTGGCGGACACCTGGTACCGGGCAAAGACTGCATTGGATCTGTTACCGGTGGAGTGGGAATTCGGAGCGGATGGAGAGGTGAGTAATATCACTCAGGCGCGTCATGCCACTCACCTGTTTGATCAGCCGGGTGAGATAAGCAATGAAACCGGTGTTGACCCAAGACCCATTATTGACCGTTCAGATAACGCGCTACATGCGGAATTTCATCGCCCCTATGAAACCCATGCCCGTATGGAGCCGATTAATGCTACTGTCAGTGTGACAAAAGAAAGGGTCGATATCTGGGCACCGGCACAGGACCAGTCATTACCACTCAGGGTGGTTGCAGATCAGTTACAGCGGGATACCAGGGACATCTATGTCAACACTCCGTATATCGGTGGTGCCTTTGGTGGTGGTGGCGGGGGCGGACGGACGGCGGTTGTTCGTCAGGCCGCAGAACTTTCCCATCAATTAAGACGGCCTGTGAAAGTGATCTGGTCCCGGGAAGAAGACATCATGCAGGACAAACAACGCTCCCCGGTCTATGCCCGGCTAAGTGCAGCAATTGGTGATAATGGTCTGCCAGAGGCGTTTTATTCACGTGCAGTCTGGTTTCCCAGTGGCGGCGCCAGGCGTAACGGACCGGCAACGGCAGATTATTCTATTGGTACCATGCCCTACCAGGTGCCTAATCGACGTCATGAGCGGCATAATATTACCGGCCATATCCCCACTACCACACACCGCGCACCCGGTGCCAACCAGAACGGTTTTATGATCGAGCAATTTGTGGATGAGATGGCGCTGGCAGGAGATTGGGACCCACTGGAATGGCGTCTTGAAATGACAAAAGGTCAGGAACGCTGGCAACGGGTCCTGTTAAAATTGAAAGAAGTGGCCGGTTTTACAACTGATCTGCCAAAAGGCGAAGGTATGGGGCTGGCGGTGATTGAAGATCATGAGTCCATTTCTGGTGCCTGTGCCACGGTGACGGTGAGCCGACGGGGACAGCTGACGATCGAGAAAATTATTATCGTGGTCAACAGTGGTTACGTTATCAACCCATTAAATGCCACAGAACAACTGGAAGGCGCCGCCTGTTGGGAATTATCACATGCTTTATATGCCGGGCTGGAACTCGATAATGGTCACTTCAAAAATAATAATTTTGATACCTATAATTTAATGCGTATGCACCAGATGCCCCCAGTGGAGGTCCACTTTGCGCTGTCACAGGACGGTTGGTGGGGAGGCATGGGGGAACCTGGCGGACCACCAACCCCACCGGCAGTGGCCAATGCCATCTTTTTTGCCACCGGAAAAAGGGTACGTACCACGCCCATTAACAGGCATGATCTGAGTTGGTCATAAAAAATATTTTTTTGTTGTACTGAATTTTTAAATTCATTCTCTACTAAGGGGAGGAGATCAGATGAAATTATATCGAGTATTGCCGTTAGTGGTTTGTTTTGTTTTTTCAATCAATGTCCTTGCGCAATCACCACCATCGGTTGGCCGGGACCATCCGGACCGCACACAGCCTGTGGAACCCTTCAAGATTATCGATAATATTTATTTTATTGGCACCACAATCCAGGCAGCGTCTTATTTGATAACCGGTTCACAGGGACACATCCTGTTCGATACCACTTTCGAGGACCGTGTTCCCATGATGCTGGAAAACATCGAAAAACTGGGTTTCGATCCAAAGGATGTCAAGATGCTCATTGGTACCCACGCCCACAGTGACCATGTTGGGGGACATTCCCTTATGCAGGAGATGACCGGTGCCGACATCCTGTCATCTGAAGAAGACAAAGATGTGGTAGAGAGCGGGGGTGATGGTAGTTGGGCACCCGCCGAGGTCAACCGGGTAATAGATGGCGGTGATGTGGTGCGCCTGGGAGACATTGAGATTAATGTCCATGACACACCAGGGCATACCCCGGGCACCCTGACCTTTACCATGGAGGCAGAGGAGGAAGGGGAAAAGTACAACGTAATATTACTGGGTGGCTTAAGAATTGCAACGACTCCGCTGCTGGGTAACAAGGACTATCCAGATATTGCAGATGACATGGCAGCGACATTCTATTACCTGCAGAACCTGCCAGTGGATGTCTATCTCGGTGCCCACGGTTACTGGTATGACCTTAGAAACAAGATCCCGCGTATTCCTATGGAAGGCTACCGGGCATTCATTAATCCCGAAGAGTATCGTAAGGCCGTTGATGGCTGGCAACAGGTGTTTGTGAATATGCTGGTGGAAGAAGCTAAGGCATTAACACAATAATAATAGTATTAATGTGTCAATATCGTCATTGACATAGGAAATTAATAGACAACAATTAAAGAAAAAACCGGGTTGGAAATTCATGATCAAACTGAATATTAATAATAAAGATGTCCATGTGGATGTGTCAGCAGATACACCATTACTCTGGGCAATCCGTGACCACATAAAGCTTACCGGGACCAAGTTTGGGTGTGGTATAGCCCAGTGTGGTGCCTGTACCGTCCATGTGGATGGTCAGCCGGTACGGTCTTGTGTGGTTCCCGTATCGAATATGGAGAATAAGAAAATTACCACTATTGAAGGACTGGACTCCAACGTTGCAAAGGCGGTACAGGCATCATGGGATGACATGGCGGTGGTGCAGTGTGGCTATTGCCAGTCTGGCCAGATCATGTCGGCCACGGCATTATTGTCAGCAAATACCAACCCCTCTGATGATGATATTGATAAGGCCATGTCCGGTAATATCTGCCGCTGCGGTGCCTATGCGCGGATACGTAAGGCCATCAAGGACGCCGCTAGCCGAATAAATGGAGGGTAGGCATGAATAGAATGATAAAAAAATATAACCGCCGGGAGTTTATCAGGTTATCTGCCAGCACCAGTGCAGGACTGACCCTGGCCATGCATCTGCCTGTCAATGCCCAGTCTGCCGTAAAGTCAGGGGGAGGCATTTTTGATCCCAATGCCTTTATCAGCATTCATGAAGATAATACGGTGGAGATTATTATTAAGCACATCGAATTCGGTCAGGGGACATTCACTGGAATATCTACCCTGGTTGCAGAAGAACTCGATGCCGACTGGAACCTGGTGCAAGCAGTCCATGCCCCTGCAGACGCCTCTCGATATGCCAACCTGAGATGGGGGACCATACAGGGTACCGGGGGTAGTTCTGCTATTTCCAATTCCTATACCCAGATGCGTCAGGCGGGTGCGGCTGCCAGACAGATGTTGGTGGCAGCGGCCGCAGAAAAATGGAAAGTTTCTGCCGGTGATATCGAAGTGAAAGACAGTGTGGTCAGCCATGCGGCTACCGGCAAACAGGCTACATTTGGTGAATTGGCCGGGGCGGCATCACGCCAGCCTGTCCCCTCCGAGCCGACTATAAAATCAGCGGCAGAGTTCAGATTAATTGGTAAGAGTTTACCGCGTAAAGACCCTGGTAAGACCAGCGGTGAGGCAACCTTTACCCAGGACCTCAATTTGTCCGGGCAGCTCACGGCCATGGTTGCACATTCACCCAGGTTTGGTGCCACCGTAGCGAGTTTTGATGCCAGTGCCGTAGAGAAACTACCGGGTGTTGAAAAGATAGTACAGATATCAAGTGGAGTGGCCGTCGTCGCCAAAGATTACTGGACGGCAAAGAAGGGCCGGGACCTGCTAAAGATACAGTGGAATGAGGCCAATGCGTTTTCTATGGGGACTGAGGAGATCATGGACAGTTACCGTAGTCTGGCTGAAACACCGGGGACAGTTGCCCGACAGGACGGTGATGTTGATGCCGTGTTCAAATCGGCAGACACCGTCTACGAGGCAACCTATGAATATCCATACCTGTCGCATTCCGCCATGGAACCCATGAATTGTGTCGCCCAGATTACAGAATCCGGGTGTGAGCTCTGGTATGGCTCGCAGATCCAGACCATGGACCAGAACGCGGTGGCAAAATTACTGGGAATCACAACCGAACAGGTGAAGATAAATACCCTGTACGCCGGTGGCAGTTTCGGCCGTCGGGCGAACAGTCACTCGGATTATGTACTGGAGGCCGTGGCCATTGCCAAAGAATTGCCTCAGGGCACACCGGTAAAACTGGTGTGGTCACGGGAAGACGATACCCGGGCAGGTTACTACCGGCCTCTGAATTATCACCGTGTCAGGGCGGCACTGGATGCAAACGGTATGCCCCTTGCATGGGAGCATCGCATTGTCGGACAATCAATTATGTCGGGGACACCGTTTGCCGGCATGGTCCAGAACAATATTGACCCATCATCGGTAGAAGGTGCAAGAAACCTGCCGTATCACATCCCCAATATGCAGGTGGAGTTACACACCCCCGAGGACATTAATGTCCCGGTTTTATGGTGGCGCTCTGTGGGCTCCACACACACGGCACATACTACTGAGACCTTTATTGACGAACTGGCTCATGCCGCAGGGAAAGATCCGGTAGATTATCGAATGCAATTACTGAAAGACCATCCGCGGCATAGGGGTGTATTAAAAATGGCAGCAGAGAAGGCCGGCTGGGGTAAACCAATAGCGGCAGGCCGTGGTCGCGGCATTGCTGTGCATGAGTCCTTTAAATCCTTCGTTGCCGAAGTGGCTGAGGTAAGTGTTAATGCTGATGGCAGTTTCAGTGTGGACCGGGTGGTCATTGCAGTGGACTGTGGTGTTGCGGTCAACCCGGACGTCATCAAGGCGCAGATGGAAGGGGGTATGGTCTATGGGTTATCCGCGGCGTTGTCAGGCAAGATCACCCTGGAAAATGGAATGGTCAAAGAATCCAACTTCCACGATTATCAGGTATTGCGTATCAATCAGATGCCGGAGGTGGAAGTCCATATAGTGTCATCAACAGAGTCTCCAACAGGAGTCGGTGAACCGGCGACACCAGTGATTGCACCGGCCGTGGCCAATGCCCTGTTTGCGGCTACTGGCAGAAAATATTACAACCTGCCGTTTGCCTGAGGCTTATTTCTGTCCCAGGACAACCAGGATGATGTCCCTGATATCAAATAGCAGTGAGATGGTTATGGTAGTGATTAACAGTACCGTCCAGATACCGTAAGGACTCTGGTATTTAAATCCGTCCGATTTGATTTCTTTTAATACCATATAAACCAGCAGCGGCGTCCATAATAGAAGGTGCACGATCCCCAGCAGGTGAACTGTATTGGACAGGTAAAAGACCAGCATACCCACGGGCATACTGATGATGAACGACAGCAGTGCCCATCTTGCGCCCTTGTATTTCCAGATAAAGAAGACCGATGCTACAAAGATGAACATCATCCAGTTCATCCACACCTGTACCCAGGTGGGCAGTACCACCATCTGGGCATTCATATTATTCATTAATTCTTCCATAGCGTTATGTTATCTCTAACTGGCGAAAGAGTTACATCGAGTATTAAAAACTGCCCGACATTGTCAGAGTGAATATACGGTTTGGTTTACGCAGGCGGAACTCCCTGCGCTGGATCGGTGAGATCTCCCGCCTGCCGGTATAGGAAAGCCGGTCTCTCACTTCCAGGTAGTTGGTCAGATTGCGTCCCTCCAGTCTGATCTTGACCCCGAACCAACGGGTGGTCTCCACAAAGGCATTAAACTCCACGCCCTCTTCAAAGTTTTCCAGTTCGTTTACCTTATATACCTGCCGGTCGGCCTGGAAAGCGGTATCAACCCCCCAGGCCCACCTGGCCGCTTCCAGGTCCTGGCGAAAGGCGATATCCACCACGTAATCATTGTCACTGAAAAACCTGATGGTAGGCGGTCCCGGAAAGGCGGAAAAGGCCGATATCTTCCTGGTATTACCGGTTACCGGATCGGTGACCTTTGAATCCTGTAACCGTGTTTGTATATCCAGCCTCGCCCCGCTGAGGTTGATTTTGTTTAAAGGAATCGTCGTGGTAAAGATCATCCCCCAGGTACGACCATTGCCAATATTACCGGGTACTTCAAATTCATCTGAAATGGGCAAGAGGTCCAGCACATCTTCCAGCCAGTGATGAAACGCAGTCACTGTGATCACACCGAGTTCGCCAAACCAGTGTTCATAACTGAGTTCTGCCAGCCAGGTGGTTTGTGGTTTAAGATCAGGATTACCCAGTGCCAGGTCGTCATCCACAAATGCCGTGGTACTGACAAAATCATTGAAGTCCAGTTGCGACACCTCCCGTTCCAGGCGTATCCGGGTTTGCTGTGTCTGGTTAGGTGACCAGGTAAGAAGACTGGTGGGCTTGATAAAGAAGAAACTGCGTTCCTGTTCGGTATCACCCGTCTGGTAAATAGTTGAGACCTCTGCACCCAGACCCATATCCCATACCAGGTTATCCAGGGTCCAGGTATCTTTAATAATAAAATCTCCCCTGTACTCCTTAACTTCAGAATTTCCATTGGGGACAAAGATCTCTACTGGCCCTGCACCCTTGTCCTCGGTGAGGCGCAGACCATTTTTCAAATAGTTATAGGCCCCTTCAAGGTCCACGGACATGTCATGGTTGTTCCACCCTGACCAGTCAAACTCAAGACGGGCAATGACCTCTGTGGTATCAGTCTGAAGATCAACCTCTTTAAGGTTGGTTCGTAGACCGCTATTGTCCAGTGTTTCCTGGGTCTCATTCTCATCCAGCTCACTATGACTGAAGACAAAGATGGCCTTTCCCAGCAGCGATTCATATAAAGACCGCTCTGCATCCATGCCTATTTCAAATTCCGGTGACCTGTCGCTGTTTTCGAAGATGACCTCGAACGGCCGACCCGTTCCCGTGAATGGAAAACGGCGTGACACCTCACGGCCATCTCCTTCGCGAAAGCCAAAATTGGTATTGAGATTATACTGTGTCTCATTAATAACAGTTGAGGCATTTAGGAAGATGCCGTTGATGCCTATTCCCGTTTGCTGGCGGTCATCACTGCGTAACTGGATAAAATTGCCATTGGCATCATAGCGCTCAACCGTACCATTAATACCATTGGTGTCACGTTCGATATCAATACCAAAGTTATAATTTATGTTTCCCCATTGCCTGACCATGGAGATGTTCCCACCCACACCCAGTGGTGAAGGACTGGTATAGGTGGCAAAGGTCTCCCAGCGGGTGGATGACTGATTTTCCGATTTAAGGATCACGTTGGCGACAACAGAATGGCCCTGCATATTAATGTCTTCAATCTGTCCCCGGATTAGATCAATACGTTCTACGCTGTCTGCCGGTATACGAGCGAGAATCTCCGAGACGATGTCCTGTTTGGCACTGGGGGTGTTGCCGTTAATCAGGATATTACCCGCGGCACTGCCAAAGCCGCGAAGGTCTTCACCATCATCCAGCTGAAACCCAGGGACCTGGCGGACCATGTCCAATGCTGTGAGTGGTTGATATTGAGCAAAGAATCGCGGGACATAGGTCATAATCTCCGATTCTTTATTTTCAATGATCCCGGATTCAGTTTGCCCCAGGACAAGACCAGAAAAGGCGATATATAGTATGGCAATTCGCGAAAGGTGATTCATGGTGCACTAAAGGGTAACATCTGAATAGGTGCTTATAAAGAATTCACGTGCTTTAACGAGAGGAAACGAAGATGTGTAAAGACCACGTGAGAAAATCGATTATTAGAATCCTGGCTTGTTTAATCATCGCTGCATTGTTGTCAGCATGTGATAACAATTCGCTAGTTCAGGTCGACGTCCAGGAACGCATTCCTGCCTCTCATGTCTTCATTAATGGCCATGTTATCACTGTGGATAATGAATTTACGATCTTACAGGCATTTGCTGTCAATGAAGGTAAGTTTGTCTCTGTCGGTACCACTGAAGCAGTCCTTGAACAGGTATCCAGTCATGCTGTGGTGGTTGACCTCAATGGCCAGACTGTCCTTCCCGGTCTTAATGATAATCATATTCACCTTGGCCCCGGGAGACGATTACAGGAATGGCAGGGGGCGTTAATACCGGCAGTGCCTGAATGGACCCAAGGGGTAGATGACATGGCGTCATTACGTCATGCCTTTGCCGGCAAAGTGGAGGTCACACCGGAAGGTGAATGGATAAAAGGTGGGCTGACCCGTATGGACTGGCCCAATGATAAAGTACCAACCCGCTGGGAGCTGGATGAGATGAGTCCAACAAACCCGGTGGTTCTGACCCGCGGTCCACATACCTATTTGCTCAATAGTAGTGCATTACAGTTGGCCAATATCGACCGGGACACACCAGATCCGGAAGGGGGCTGGATCTTTCGGGATGAAACCGGTGAACCCAATGGCAGGATACTGGAAGCGGCCAAGCGCCTGGTGGATGCGGTGGCGCCAAATGAAGAGGTAGAGATCAGTTATGAACAGGGTATACGGGATATGCGTGCCCTGTTAACTGATCTCATCACCTTGGGGATTACCAGTGTGAATATATCGGGTATCAGACCAGCAGGTATTGCCCAGGTTCAGGACCTATACGAGCTTTATGGAGAGGAACTGCCCCGGGCGACCATGCAGGTGAGGTTGAGGCCGGGACATGATACCTATGATGATGTTGAGTTTGGGATAAGAAAAGAGATTGAGGCCCTGGAAGGGATCAGCTTTCATACCGGTTTTGGTGATGACCGTTTGAAACTGGGCGCGATTAAAATGAGTATTGATGGTGGTCTTAGCGCACCGGTGTTCTGGTCACTACAGGCGTATAAAGACCGTCCCGGTTTTCATGGCGCCATCAGGATACCCGCAGAGGTGTTTTACCCGGTAGCGAAACGTGCCCATGAACTGGGATGGCAGTTGGGGGTACATACCATGGGGGACGGCGCGGTGAAGATGGTGGCTGAGCAGATCAGTCGTATCCTGCGCGAACAACCACGGGATGACCATAGACATTATATGCACCATGTGGCAGTGAAACCGCCCCTGGCGACTATTGAATTAATGGCGGAGAATAATATCATGGTGGCCAGCCAACCGGCCTTTACCGTTGGCCTGGGGGCCTATGCACAAGAGGCCTTAACAGAGGATACGGAACGTAGCCAGAACCCGACAAAATCACTGCAGGATGCAGGCATTATCGTATCCCATGGATCAGATACTGCTCCTTACAGCCCTTTACTCACCATCTGGACTGCTGTGACCCGAACAGGCTTTGATGGCAATGTGTATGGCCCCGAGGAGGCCGTCAGTATTGAAGAGGCAATTCGCCTGCATACGGTAGCACCGGCCTATTTCACCTTTGATGAGGATATTAAAGGTTCGATTGAGACTGGTAAGTTGGCAGACTTTGTTATACTTTCAGACAATATTCTAACAATTCCACCAGAGCAGATACGTCATGTGAAAGTAAATTCTGTTTACATTGGTGGAGATAAAATACCGCTTAATTAATAATTGAAATTTTCAGGGGAGAGCTATGGCCAGAACAACACAGGGTAGAGGAAAATTATATCAGAGTATCGTCGACACCATTGGTGATACGCCATGTATGCGAATCAACAATCTCGCGCCCGGCCATGTCGAGCTTTATGTAAAGGCGGAGTTTTTTAATCCTGCCGCTTCCGTAAAAGACAGACTTGCCATCAGCATCATTGAAGAGGCCGAGAAACGCGGTGATCTCAAACCCGGACAGACCGTGGTGGAGGCCACCAGTGGTAATACCGGGATTGGTCTGGCCATGGTATGTGCCGCCACGGGCCATCCCCTGGTGGTAACCATGGCAGATTCCTTTTCTATTGAACGGCGTAAGTTAATGCGTTTCCTGGGTGCCAAAGTAGTTTTAACACCAAGGGCAGAGAAGGGTTTTGGTATGTATCAAAAGGCCGTTGAGCTGGCCAAGGCCAATGACTGGTTTCTGGCCCACCAGTTTGAGACACCGGATAATGCTTTAATACATGAAAACACCACGGCCCAGGAGATCCTGGGGGACTTTAAAGACAAGAAACTGGACTATTTTGTCTCAGGCTATGGGACAGGGGGCACCGTCACCGGTGTCGCCAGGGTCTTGAGAAAAGAGTCACCGGATACAAAGATCATCCTCAGTGAACCTGCCAATGCACAGTTGGTAGGCAGTGGCGTTGAGCAGGAACGTAATGCCGATAATGAACCGGCCGCCAGCCATTCGGCCTTTGAGCCCCATCCCATACAGGGCTGGACGCCTGACTTCATTCCTCATGTATTACAGGAATCCATAGACAATCATTTATATGATGAATTGATCCCCATTACCGGGCCAGACGGCATCGCCTGGTCTAAAAAACTTGCCCAGCAGGAAGGCATACTCACCGGTGTCTCCGGTGGTTCAACCTTCGCTGTGGCCATGCAGATAGTCGAGAAGGCGGACAAGGGGTCCGTGGTCCTGGCCATGCTGCCGGATACCGGTGAGCGATATCTCAGTTCACCCTTGTTTGAAGGAGTTCCGGAAGACATGAGTGATGAGGAAAAAGAGTTGTCGTTGTCGACTCCGGGTTATCATATGCCAGAGTAAGTTAAGTCCTACTAAAAAAAATGTACCGAAAAATCATTTTTCTGTTCTTTGCCATGTTCACTACGGCGGTGATGGCGCAGCCATCCATGGCTGATGGTGAATGGATTGCTTACGGTGCAGATCTCGCCAGTACCCGCTATTCTCCCCTGGATCAGATCAATGCAGATAATGTCGCGGGGCTTAAAGTGGCCTGGCGATGGTCAGCAGAGAACTTTGGTCCCTTTCAGGAAAACAATTACCGCACCACCCCGCTGATGGTGGATGGCGTGATCTATGCTACTGCCGGTGTGCGCCGTGTGGTGGTGGCCATCGATGCCAAAAACGGTGAAACATTATGGGTCTATCGTCTGGATGAAGGTCGGCGCGGCTCGCGTTCGCCTCGTTTTAATTCCGGTAGAGGAGTAGCCTACTGGCCGGGTAACGAAAATGATCTACCAAGGATCTATGTCATCACACCGGGTTATCGACTGGTGGCACTGGATGCAAAATCGGGCTTACCTGTCCGCGGGTTTGCAGGTGACGGAATGATTGACCTGTTAGATAGCGTGCGCATCTATGACAATGTGGATCCCATTGGCATGATCGGTTCCTCCTCGCCACCTGTCATTGTTAACGATGTCGTCATCGTGGGTTCTGCACACGTGACCGGCAGGTTGCACCGTCAGCCGGAAAATATCCCGGGCGATATCCGCGGATTTGATGCTACAACAGGTGAGCTACTCTGGACCTTTCATGTGGTGCCAAAAGATGATGAATACGGCGCTGAGACCTGGGAAGAAAACTCCAATCACTATTCCGGTAATGCTGGTGTCTGGACTACTTTTTCAGCTGATCCTGAACTTGGTATTGTCTATCTCCCCACCGAAGCCAGTACCCATGACTGGTATGGTGGTCATCGTCTAGGTGATAATCTGTTTTCCAGCAGCCTGGTGGCGCTGGATGCCCGCACCGGTTTACGCCGCTGGCATTTTCAGATCGTCCATCATGACGTCTGGGACTTTGATAACCCAACCGCCCCCATACTGGTGGATATCAATGTGAATGGCCAAGCAATCCCAGCTGTAGCACAGATCACAAAACAGGGCTGGGTTTTCCTGTTCAACCGCATCACAGGGGAACCGGTGTTTCCCATCGAAGAACAACCGGTACCTACAGACACTAATGTCCCTGGAGAAATACTGTCACCCATACAACCTGTTCCGTCAAAGCCACCGGCATTTACCCGACAGGCATTTAATGAAAATGAACTGATTAATTTCACCCCGGAACTGAACCGCAAGGCCAGGGAATTGATCGCAGGGGTACGTATGGGGTCGGTCTATACACCCATTGAGATCTCCGATCCTGACAACGGTTACCGCGGCACTGTGATGTTTCCCCGTTCCACCGGTGGTGCCAACTGGGAAGGCGGGGCAGTGGATCCGGAGACCGGTATCCTTTATGTGAGTAGTCAGCTCAGCGCCGTTATAGAAGGCCTGCTGTCGCCTACTGAAAATATGACCGTGGATTACCGGAATATGCCGGCGGAAGAGATGATTATTGATGGTCTGCCAGTCATTAAGCCACCCTATGGTGAGATCACCGCCATAGATCTGAATGCAGGGGAGATCCTCTGGCAGGTGCCCAATGCCGATACCCCCGATGCGATTAAAAATCATCCCGCCCTGGCCGGTATGGAAATCGGTCGTACAGGCAGGCCAATGCGGGTGGGTTTACTGGTAACCAAATCACTTCTATTCGGTGGCGAAGGTGTAGGAGGACGCCCAGTACTATACGCTTATGATAAAGCCACAGGTGAACGCCTTGCGGAAATCGAACTTCCTGCACCCCAGACAGGGGTGCCTATGACCTATATGGTAGATGGTAGACAATATATTGTGATTGCGGTGGCAGGGGTAGGGGCCAGGCCGGAATTAATCTCCTTGAGACTTCCATAATTCAGGATGGTCATCGGGCCATCATTTTTGTTTAAATTTACCCCGAAAAATAATATTAATGCCAGTCTATTCTTTTGGGGATAAAGTCATGTTAAATATTAGGTCATTGATTATGCGATTCATTCTCACTATCTGTTTGATTTTGGCAGAGAACGCTTTTTCCCAGTTTGAGACCCATGATGAGCAGGATGCCACCCAGATGATGGACGAAGGTAACGGGGAGAGTGTTAACTACCCGTCTAATTTCTTTCAACGTTACCAGCCAGTCACTGCCTTTGATATGATCTCCCGGGTCCCAGGGTTCACGCTGGATGACGGTGGTGCACTGCGGGGTTTTGGTGCGGCCGCCGGTAACATGCTTATTAACGGCCGCTTTTCCATAACTGGTTGTCCCTTTAATCACGTAGGTGGTGATAAATTCATCACCGGGAATGGCGGTGTGTGATACGTCTACCGAGGCCTCCAGTATGGACATGCCCGGTTCCCTGACCTTGACCGAGTCTAGTACCACCGCTGGGACCTTGTTCAGGGGTATCGGCACATGAGACCAGGCTGACAGCGACAGGCCTGCTGTCAGGCAGACCACGAGTAAAAACCTTACCGCCTGGGGAATGAATCAAAGCGTTGTTTCATTCTTTTGCGGGTAGCTTCATCGGGTAGACGCCCGGTTCCTGTAAGGATATTTTCTTCCAGGTGATAGGGTTTGGTAGTCTCGGTGACAATACTGGTGACAGCCGGATTACTCATAACATATTTAATATTAAACTGTGCCCAGCTGGTGCAGTCAAAGTCTGCCGTCCAGTCGGGCATTGGTCTGTTTCTTACACGCACAAAATAATCACCACCGCCAAACGGGGTAATGATTATCACACCTATGCCCATATCCCGGGCCATGGGCAGGATGTGTTGTTCTGCCTCGGGTTCCACCAGTGAATAATTCACCGCAATCATGTCCGGTGGATATTTCTTCATATTGGCGATCATGTCTTCATGGCCGCTGGTATTGGACATGGTGTAACCGATGTAGCGGGTATCACCTTTGTCTTTTAATTCCAGCAAGGTTGGCCAGTGGATATCCAGATCCAGCATGCTATCCACAAAGATGACATCAGCAGGGTGCCGGTCGAACAGTCTTCGGGTCTGGTTGAACTGGTCTATGGCCTGCTGTTTTGTAACTGAGCGGTTGTTGCGATCATCACTGCGTCCCATCTTGCTGGTGACAAACAGCTTGTCTTTCCAGCGTGGGTCCTGAAGGACATGGCCGAAGGCGGTATCTACATCCAGCGGTCTTGGGGCAGTATCGATTACGCTGGCTCCCAGATTGACCATGAGTTGAATTAATTCCGAGACAGGTTCGGGGCCTGTTTGCATGATAGGCATGACTGCTGCAGATGATCCGAAGCCCACTATAGGCAGCATTTCATTGGTGCCCGGGATGGCGCGTTTTATTAATGGTGGCGTGGAAGCGTTCATCTGGGCCAATACAGGCGTAGGTAAGGATGTCGCAATACCTAACCCTGCCGCTGTCCTTAGAAAAGACCGTCTGGAGTGGTGTTTAAACATATTAATGCCTTCAATTGATACAGGTAATAGAATCTTAGCATTTTTAAAAAGTTATGGATAAGTCAATGTATTACCCTAAATTAAGAATAAAAAAAGTAACCGGAACAGTGTTTCAGGACGAAAACATTAACTAATGGTATTCTTCAAGCCTATGAAATCTATATATTTATTGATATCAATCCTATTATTTGCAATGGCTTACGTACATGCGCAGTCATCCAATGATGATGCTGAGGTGGTCAATTTTCCCGCGGACTATTTTGCCAAATTCAAACCCTTTACCGCCCTGGATATGGTGGAGCAGGTGCCGGGTTTTCAACTGGAAGAGAGTGATGATGGTACCCGGGGTTACGCTGGGGCAGGTGGTAACCTGTTAATAAATGACCGCCGTCCCAGTGCCAAGCAGGACCTGCCATCGGCCATATTAGATCGCATTGCTGCCAGTACTGTAGAGAGAATCGAGTTGGTGCGTGGCCAGGTAAGGGGCATAGACCTTCGCGGCCAGTCGCAAATGATCAATGTCATCATCCGACAAAACACGCCGGCCACCGTTCAATGGGAGGCCACCATGCTGGTACCATTTCAGCATGGTCCGCTGACACCTTCTATTTATTCCTCATTATCGGATAGCTGGAATAACATTGAATACAATGCTGGTTTTTCTATATATAAAAATTCCTATGGTCGCGATGGTATCGATGAGATTTTAGATGGTGATGATCTGTTAACGGAAGAGCGGATAAACGACAGGGAAAATCGCAATACCTTAATCAAGGGGAATTTAAACGCTGTCTCAAGACTAGATGAAAAGACATTGCTTAAATTGAATACTGTCATTTCCTATGAGACCCGGGACCAGATGCTGGTGTCGGATCGCATACCGCAGGCGGTTGGAGCAGACCCACGGCAGGAAACATTTGATGAAGATATCAAACGACCCACCATTGAGGTGGGCCTGGATATTGAACGAAGTTTGACCAGTCAGATCCTTGGTAAGGCCATTGTGCTTTACTATCACACCGATGAGGATTCCTTAAAATCCCAATTGGTGGTAGATGATGAAGGAAACCAGACCCTGGAGAGAGTGGCCGATGGTGACAGTGCCGCCCAGGAATTGATCACCCGGCTGGAATTTGACTGGACCTTTCATCCGAATCATAACCTGCAGATAAATTTAGAACGGGCCTATAACAGTCTGGATGGGTCTATCTTGCAGACCCTGGATACCGGGGCGGGGCCGGTGGAGGTAGCGGTACCGGGGGCGAATTCCTTTGTTAAGGAAGAACGCTATGATTTTCTCTTGCAGGACACCTGGTCACTGGGTGAAGTAGAACTGGATTACGGACTGGGGGCCGAAACATCGACCATCTCCCAGACCGGAGATGCCGAGCAGAGCCGTGATTTCTTTTTTCTTAAACCCCAGGCCATACTCACCTGGTCAACCGAACAGGCGCAGCAGACAAAATTCCGGGTGGCCCGTGAGGTGGCGCAACTGGATTTGAATGATTTTGTCAGCGCTACGGTGTTTGAAGACGATGACCTGGCACTGGGAAATCCCAACCTCAAGCCGGACACCACATGGGTAATGGAGGTCAGTCATGAGCGCCGCTTTGGAAGTTTGACGGTGGTTAAAGTCAGGGCATTTCATCACTGGATATCAGATGTTCTGGATTTATTACCCTTATCCGATACCTTTGAGACCCCGGGAAATATTGGTGACGGGCGTCGCTGGGGTATAGAGATAGAAAGCACCATCCCCATGGACTGGCTTGGTTTGAAGGGATCCAAGTTTGATATCAAGGCAAGGCTTCAGGATTCAACGGTGAATGATCCCGTGACCGGCAACAGTCGGCGTCTGTCCAGCCCGGGCGGAGATTTTCCCATTATTTATAACGTGGAAAACAAGTATGCAGTGGAGATGGATTTCAGACAGGACTTTGAGGAACATCGGGTGGCTTGGGGTTGGGACGTCGTTACCCGGGCAAACAGGCCGCGCTATAAAGTCAACGAGCTGGAGATATATGACGATAAATATGTATTGAACCTGTTCGTGGAGACCACGAGATGGCTTGGGTTAAAGGTCCGGTTGTCAGGTAGTAATGTGATGGATTCTCCGGGTTACCGTGACCGTACCGTGTTCACCGGTCGTCGTGACCTGAGTCCGGTGCGATTCCGTGAAGTCCGCGACCTTGCGCGGGATCGGTCAGTCACTCTGTCTGTTAGCGGCGTATTTTAAAAAGCAGACTTTTTAATACCGACATTATTGCTGGTACGGGTTTGTCCCATTAATAATACTATTGGCCCAGTTGGTCCAGTGCCTGCCAGGGTTTGATGAGTAATCTTCATCATAATTACCCGGGGTGGTAATGCCCGGTAGTTCCGGGATCCAGTCACGGGCTAGGATCTCATCAGGATTGCCATAGCGCGACGCCAGGGCCCGTACTTCCGGGTCGTTGCTGGCGGTGATCTGTCCATACTCAATCAGGGTGATCCATTGACCGCCATCACGTAACCGCACCTGGTAAGTGGGTAACAGGGTGTGGTTATGCAGGGCATGACCGATGGGCAGGTTATGTTTTTCACCAAAGGCAAAGGATTTGGGTGAGCGCTGGGCCTTTTCCTTGTCAGGTTCCGGTCCATTCTTTACCTCTGATCCAAAAGACCAGTGGATCACCCCACCGGCATTGCGTTCAGACATGTTGTTCCCCACTAGGATCTCCCCAGGGTGTTTAAAATACTTGGGGTTTGTGGCGGTGCCGGCCTCGAACAACCACCAGAATCCCGGGTGTTCCTGGAATGGCCAGGTGAGTTCATTAATCTTTGGATAATTCAGCCAGAGCCTGAAGCCATCGCCGTACAGTCCACCACCGATGACATTCTGTACATAACCATTCTTGATGTGGATCTCCATCCTGGGATGATTGGAGGCATGGCTGTTGCTGGAGGAAATGATCCCATTCACCGTGGTCAACTGAACCGGTGGCAACCATTCATTACTTCGTGAGGGATAATTTATAACAGACGATGGAAAGATGCCCGATGACTGGGTAGGAATCATAAACATGTGGCCCTGGGCATAGGCACCCTGGCTCCAGGTCAGGGCCTGTTCGGGGGTCAGTTCAAAATAAAAGGCCGTTCCTTCAGGGTCCGATACTTCCACCCGGTCAACATAGGCGGTGGGTTCTGCCAGTTTGCTTTCAATCAAACGCCAGACATCAGACGGGTATGCCGGTACCTTGCTCATAATATCGAAGTTATTCAGGTAGGTGTAATTACCGTATAGCTTTTCACCATGGTGTTGCAGGTCCTGGCGGGCAATGGCACGACCACTGTCACGCCAGAACATTTTATTGACCTCTGGGTGTTCATCCAGGTATTTGATCACGGCCGCGGAGACGATCTGCATATAGTTTCTGGCAATCTCTCGCAGTTCCTCATTGGGATAGTCAAACTCCGGCCAGGTGGCATCTGCCAGTACCGGGTCCTTGTCCCGGGTCCACTGTACCGCTGCATCCCAATCGTGAATCTTGCCTGTGATATTTAGAAAGTTCAGCTCCTGCTGACCATCACCTGCCTTGAAGACGTTATGGATATCATCAAGCTGTTCCAGTACGGATTTGGGAATGCCGGCCAGTTCATGTTCAAACAGGATCCTGGCTTCGACCTTTCTCTGTGCAAATGCCAGGGTCATGGCCTCCTGCACCATGGGGTCTGCGGTATGTGGTACCGGGATGAGGACAATGTCTCCGGGATCGGTCAGACCCAGCGGACTCCTGCCACCCCGTTGCTGGACCGCGTAACGGGCCTGGGGTAAGAGTTTTTCCATGGATTCGGGTGTCTTCAAATAGCCTGGAAAGCGGGCGGTAGGTAGATCCGATTGCGGTCCCGGACCGATTAAACCCATGTCCTGTCTTAGTTTAGCGATATCTTCCGGGTTCCAGGGGGCATAGACACGGTTCCGCTCATCGGCAGTCATTCGTTGTTGCTCAGGACTTAGATGCTGATCGGTATGGCCTGCATAGGAAAATAACATCAGATAAAAAATGGCCAGTAGAAGATTTAATACCCGAACCCGATCATTCATATATCACCCCATCATGTCTTCATATAGATATTCAGACCATTATTTCAGGATTTTTATCAAAATGCATAATGTTAAATGTGAAAATAATGCTGCATCGGTATGCAGTTGTTATATACAGGTTAACTTAACGGTATGTCTCTCTATAATATTATTAACATACCATTCCATGGGAGAGAAAAAATGCATAGTCAACGTTCATTACGATGGCAATTATCTGGACTTATTGCATTGGTGGTGTGGTTGTTATTTGATATGTCCGTTAGATGAGAAATTTTTACCCTGCCCTTTGATTCACTCGCCCATATATTCAACAAACTGTGACATGGGGGTAGGTTGCCCGTGGATTGGTACAATGGTCTCCACGTCCAGTTTCAAGCGCTTCAGGTTTTCATAAAAGGTCTTGTTGCTGGCATTGGGCGGTCGATTGGCATTGGATGGCCTGGGTGAATAAAGATCTGCCTCGATGACCACCTTTTCTTCTGGCAGATAGGCGATCAACATCCCTTCCACGTGATTCAGTCCCTGGATGAGATGGATATCTACACGTCGTGAGTTGTCGGCCAAGACATATTTTTCCTTGACTGTCTCAAACACATAACCTTCCGACCATTCCTCCAGTGGAAACAGGGAATATCGGTCCGGTTCCAGCAGCCAGGGCCTCGCCCTCAAGACCTCCTGGTAGTAGGTTTTATTGTAGTCGTGTGTAATGACCGTGGCACCTTCATGTACGTAAGTCCTCAGGCCACCCAAGTGGTCCCAGTGGTGGTGGGAATTGATGATAAAACGGATCGGTTTGTCATCAATTAACTGATATATCTCTTCTATGACGGCCAGGGAGCGAGCTTCATTCTGCGGCGCTTCAAACACGGCTATGTATTCGTCAAATTCCATGACGACACTGTTGTGTGATCCGCCGCCCATCAACCAGACACCTTCAGCCAGTTCAGTTACCTCCACATTAACCTCAGGGGGGTTGGCGCGCCTCACGTCACGGGGTACATCCAGTTCTGCACCACGGACGTTAACCGTGACTTCGGTTATATTTTCGAGTCCAAAGGCATGGTCGCCACCGCTGACATTGGGGAGGGTATCACCATCATCAAAATCATGATGCTGGTGCCAGCGTCCTGGAAATTTCAGACCGCCGATGTCCTTGTAGTTGGTGAACACAGTTTCGTAATACATGTCACCCACTACGGGGTTGGGCAGCCAGGTCTGGATCCGGTGCATCAGGCCTTCTTCACTGAAGGTAGCATTGATACGGTATTTATCCTGGGCGATGAATGACACAACGTGTACCCATTCACCATATTCATTTCGTCTGATCACGGTAGAGTCAGATTCCATAGCGCCTTTGATAAAACCATAAGGGGTGAGATAAATATCCAGCAATCGCCCTTCCGCCTTGTCCACAACCGGGACTATATCATCGCCCTGCATGTCCCAAGCATAATCACCTCGGACCTTGTAGGTAAGGTGACGTTGGCCCTGGATTGGGATCCCACCGCCACCCCGGGTAGGGTAATCACCTTGTTCAATGACCAGTTCTTCAGTAGACGACATGGAATCAAAATCAATGGTGCGGGTATAACTGGATAGTTCCAGACGGGGCCAGTCCATTGACGGCGTAAAATTTTGTCCTACGGCGCCCACCCAGCCAGTACCTTTATACTGAATGGAGATCATCTCATCTACTCCCATTGCCCGTGATGCCTTTTCCAGCACCTCGTGTGCGTCCTGTGCGTATACACTCAGAGTATAGAGAAGAATAAACATACCATAAAGATTAGTTCGTGCGTTCATGATTACCCCCCATAGTGTTCCTTAGGAAAAGATCAGACCTTGTCCAGTGCCTGTTCCACATCGGCAAGGATATCATCGATATTTTCTATACCGATAGAGAGTCGTACTAGGTCTGCACTGACACCTGCGGTCTTTAATTCCACCTCTGATAATTGCCTGTGTGTGGTACTGGCAGGGTGACAGGCCAGAGACTTGGCATCACCGATATTCACCAGGCGGGTGATCAGTTGCAGGGCATCTATGAACTTCGTGCCGCCTTCCAGGCCGCCTTTTATCCCAAAGCTGAGAATGCCGGCAGCACGGCCGCCACAGTACTTCTTCAGCAATGCATTGTCTTCATTGTCGGCGAGACCGGCATATTTCACCCAGTTTACCTTTTTATGGGCCTTTAGGTATTCGGCCACCTTCATGGCATTTTCACAGTGGCGGTCCATGCGAACCGGCAAGGTTTCAATACCCTGCAGGATCTGAAAGGAATTAAAGGGTGATATCGCTGAGCCAGTATTACGTAATGGTACGACCCGGGCACGGCCTATATAGGCCGCTTCTGCTAATGCCTCGGTATACACCACACCATGGTAGGAGGGATCCGGTTCATTCAAACGGTTAAATCGTTCTGCGTGTTCTGCCCACGGAAACTTGCCCGAATCCACGATGATGCCGCCGATACTGGTGCCATGACCTCCCAGGTATTTGGTCAATGAGTGCACCACGATATCGCAACCATGCTCAAAGGGCCTGCATAGATATGGAGTGGGAACGGTATTGTCTACAATAACCGGCACACCTTTGGCATGTGCCAGCTCAGCAATTTTGGCCAGGTCCGCCACATCTCCTGCCGGGTTACCTATTGATTCACAATAAATAGCCTTGGTGCGGTCATCAATCTTCGCCTCCATGGAGTGAAAATCCTTGGCATCCACAAAGTGGGTTTGGATGCCAATCTGTGGGAAGGTATGGGCAAACAGATTGTATGTCCCACCATAGAGTGTGCTGGTTGAGACAATGTTGTCGCCGGCTTCGGCAATAGTCAAAATGGCATAGTTAATGGCTGCCATGCCGGAGGCCAGGCCCAGACCGGCAATTCCATCTTCCATTTCCGCCAGCCGTTGTTCCAGGACCGCCGTGGTGGGGTTCATAATGCGTGTATAAATGTTACCTTCAACTTTCAGATCAAACAGATCTGCACCATGCTGGGTATTATCAAAGGCATAGGAAGTAGTTTGGTAAATTGGCACCGCTACCGCCTTGGTGGTTGGATCCGGTGAATACCCCCCGTGTATTGCTATGGTTTCTATTTTCATAATGTTATCCCTGAAGTTTATTGTTAGAGTTTTTATTTATGACAACATGCCATGATTCAATTTAAAGACCAATGGCATTTTGTGTTTAGACGTAACTATATTTAATAAACAGTATAATAATTGTTAATAAAGTTATCATTAATTTTCAGATCCAGGACATATTTCCAGTAAATGCAGATTATCCGCAATATAATTCAAACGAAACCAGGTGCCATAATACGAAGATATGCAGGTTTAACAGCCGCTGTGTTGAGCATATATTCCTGGTTAGCATATGCTCAGCAAAATAGTTTGATCATTGGTGATTTTAAAAAAACAGATCACTTTCCTTCTCGGCCGTGGGAGGTCATCCAGTTAAACTAAAAATTCCCGCCGACACATTATCAGGTCATAGACTGGGACGGGGTCACAGCCGTTGAGGCAGTGGCTGAAGGGAGTATGGCATTACTGGCACGGCCTGTTGAGGTAAACCTGGATGAGACCCCGATATTGTGTTGGCGATGGCGTATTGACCACGTCATTGAATCAGCTGATTTGATGAGTAAGGCCGGTGATGATTATGCCGCCAGAATTTATGTGTTTTTTAAACTGCCAGCTAAAGCTATAGGGTTTGGAGCACGGATCAAACTTGGTCTGGTCAGGAAGCTATACGGTGATCATGTTCCCGATGCGGCTATTAATTATGTCTGGGACAATATTCATCCTGCAGGTACTCAGGTCCCTAATGCATACATAGACAGGACACAGATGCTGGTGGTCCGGTCAGGAAACGAGGAAGCAGGGAGCTGGGTGGAGGAACGACGGGATGTGCAGGCAGATTTTAATGATATATTCGCTGTCCAGGGCGGCTCATTGATTCAGGTAGCCATTGCATCGGATACCGACAATACTGGCGGGTCTGCCAGGGTAGGGTTTGCTGATCTTCACTTTGTCAGTGGTGAGCAGTCCTGTGAGTTCTAGCTTTTATATTTTCCAAGTCTATTTTTCATTGTAATCTGTCATCATCATCGTGCCAGTCTTCGTGTTATTATTTTATAGACATTATTTAAGTAGGCTTATGATATGACCCGCAAAGTAATCGACCTACGTTGCGACACTATCACCCGGCCTGTCCCTGAGATGCGCCAGGTCATGGCCAATGCCGAGGTGGGGGATGATGTCTTTGGTGATGATCCAACTATAAAAGAGCTGGAAAACAGGACAGCAGAAATCCTTGCAAAATCACCGCATGCGCCTTAAAGATGATCACGACAATGCCAGGAAGCTGGCATAAGGGTTGATGGTTATCCCGGGTATCCAGGTTGATCTGGATGCGGTGGTTACCAACCTGGTCTACTTCGATGTGGGACCTGTAAGTGCAGATACTATGTTATCGAAGTTGGCAGACGTCGGTGTGCTGATGATCGCTACTGCGCCACATACCATTCGGGCCGTCACCAGTCTGGAAGTAAATAGTGAAGATATAAACAATACAATCAACATTATTGAAGGAATTGCAGCGGGATTAGCGGGCGAGACGATTTAGCTTGATATATTGCCCGACTGTTATAACCTTAAAATAGAATAAAAAATTATTGTTAAAGGGAGGGGGAAATGACTAATAAATCATTTATGAGGCTTTTAAAATATCTTACGCTATGTCTGGGCGTCAGCTTAATGTTGCAGGCGCAGGCGCAGAACGTGACTGTATTTGAGGGGGCCCGATTGATTGTGGGTGACGGCAGTGACCCCATTGAGAACAGCGCGTTTATTGTGGTTGATGATCGTATCACCCATGTGGGTAAACGTGGTGTGCTGGCAATTCCGTCAGGAATAAGCCGGGTCAACCTTAGTGGTAAGACCGTTATGCCGGCAATCGTTGATGCCCATAAACATACTTCAAATGACAGGGAACAGTTAATCGGCCAACTTAAGGAACTGGCAAAATTTGGTATAGGTGCTGTGTTAAGCCTGGGATCGGATCCAACAGAGGTCCCATTTCAGGTCAGAGATGAAAATATATCGGGGACTGCAAGGCTTTATACTGCGGGGCGAGGAATCACCACACCCGAGCCGGGCCGATCTGAAGTCGCTTACTGGATTCAAAGTGCAGAAGAAGGCAGGCAGGCGGTTCGTGAACAGGCGGCCAGGAACGTGGATTTTATCAAGGTCTGGGTAGATGACAGGGGAGGCCAATACACCAAGACCTCACCGGAACAATACCGCGCCATTATCGATGAGGCCCACAAGCACGGTCTTAGGGTGGCTGCCCATATCTATGCCATGGAAGATTCAAGGGGACTGTTACGTGCCGGTATTGATGCCTTCGCCCACGGAATTCGCGATCTGGATCTGGATGATGAGACCATAGAGATGTTTCGTGAAAGACCAAATGTAGTCCTGATCCCGAACTTGCCCGATCGAGGTATTGTCAGGGACTATAGCTGGTTAAGAGGTTCCATTGCTGATCATGAGGTTGCCAAACTTCAGGCCAATTCAAAAGAGGATCCCGAGGCGGAAGAATTTTTCGGGATTCAATCCCGTAACCTCAATGCCTTGTATAAAGCTGGCGTCAAAATCGCCATGGGTACAGATGGTAGAATCATGTGGGAGGCACATCAACAAATGGAAGACATGGTCTCGTCCGGACTGCCGCCGGCAGATGTAATAGTCGCGGCGACAAAAAACTCCGCCGAGGTAATAGGTTTGTATGATGCCGGTACCATAGAAGCAGGTAAGAGTGCGGACTTTATTGTCCTGGATGCAAATCCTCTGGTGGATATTACCAATACGCGTAAGATTGATTCTGTTTATCTTCGGGGTGTCAAGGTAGATCGTTAAAAGGATTTAAACAAAAATACAAAGGGGCGGTTAGATCGCCCCTTTGTATTTTGCAGGTATTACCGATTGCGTCTTGTCTATATTTGTCTGGCATTCACTCTTTCTCATGGTCCAATGCGTCTATCATTCTTTCTATCGATGCGGCGACGAATGTCCCGTGGTCTGTCATTTGATCCCTGGCTTTGTTTCCAGCGGTTCTAGAAGTGCCTGGCATGATAGGCTTCCCGGTCATTTAACTGACCATCAGCGTCCTTGTTAAAGTGATTCAGGATACGTTGATGCTTTGGTCGTAGTTCCTGATCACTGTCCTGGGCCATTAGCTCCGGTGGCAGAAAGACGATGGCACCAAATACTGCCATTAATATAAGATCTTCTTTTAAATATCGTTTTATATAGGCTTTGGTTTTCATTAGGTTCTCCTTTTTTTGTAACCTTACGTCTATTAACGTGACTACAAACGAGGAGTTGACCGAAAATAAAAATCCAGTGGTGATGAAATTTAAACTGTGATCTGGCTCACAATTTGGTGAGTCTTGATATGATTCTTTTTTACTTAAGCATTGCGGTCATTCAGTCTGCATAACAGAGTGCAGAACCCTCAGGAAAGTCTCGGGATTCAAAAAGCCCTGTCCCCATGCCTCATCATATTCAGCGGTTGGCTTGAGTTCAATTATTTCGTCAATTGTTTTGCCTTCATCTATCATGGTCTGCACTCTATTACGGATCGTCATTAACATTCTGCGGTAGTTATTAAGATCGCGTTTGTTTCCAAGCCGGCCATGACCGGGGATAATTCGGGTGTTGTTGTCGGCAAGGCTGAGCATAAGGTCAACGGCACGTAAGATGCCATCAACACTCCCTTCACTGGATTTATCTATGAAGGGATACAGGCCATTAAAGAACACATCTCCGGAATGGATGACATTAGCTTCGCGAAAGAAAATGATACTGTCGCCATCGGTATGGGCATTGAGTACATGGATTGCCTCTATGGTCTGTCCATTTAAATGAAAGGTGGTTGTTTCACTAAATGTGATTGAGGGCAGGGCTATCTCTGGTGCAGCAGGAATGGTCTGGTTGAAAGCCTCAATAAATCCTTCTGTGCTCATTCGCTTCCTGACATTATCATGGGCAACTAATATTACTCCCTGATTCCCCAGGTTTTCATTGCCACCGGTATGATCGAAATGCCAATGGGTATTGATCATAAACTTTATAGGTTGCACTGTAATTGCTGACAGGGCATTGCGGATTTTTTCTGTTAAAGGTGCAAACTGATCATCAATCAGAAATACACCGTCCTCACCGATGGAGGCACCAATATTTCCTCCCTGGCCAACCAGCATGTATATGCCGTTTGCCACCTCAGTGGTTTCGATGACCACATCCACGAATTGATCATCCTGGGCATAGACAGGTGTCAGTTGAAAATATAACGAAAAAAGAATCAGGGAAACTTTATACATCCTGCTCATGTTTATTTTCCTCAGGTTTCTTGTTTGAATTGTTTTTTCTTCTCGCGCGAATCCGCCACTAACGCCTTGCTAATTCCTGCATGTCTGTGACGTTGTCACTTTCATCTACGATTTCCAGCCCCAGCAAGGTTTTCAGTGCATCTTCCAGAGTAAGGATACCATGAACACTGCGATATTTGTCTACCACCAGCATAATATGGGTACGAAGATTCAGGAGCTTATCGATAACATTGGATAATGGCAGCATTTTATTTACGGATGTCATCTCTCTTTTATATTCTGAAACTATGCTGGTGTCATTATTTCCAGCCATTGCATGCAGTAGTTCTGATCTAAATACAAAACCAGTAATGTTGTTTTGATTATCCTGATAAACGGGGATTCTGGAAAATGACTCCGAACTGTATTTTACGTAATACTCCTTAATGGTAATGTCCTCAGGGATTGTAAAAAGTATGGTGTGGGGTGTGCTTGCGTCTTACACCTTCAGCTGGTTCAGGAATAGTATATTGATCATTATATTGGACTCTTTTTTTGCCAGCTGTCCTTCTTCCCAGCCTTTCTCTACCAGTGCGGCCAGTTCTTCACGGTTGATACCCGTGAGCACAAGGCCTTCGGTCATGGATTTTGTTAAGTAGTCAGAAAGCTTTACAAATGGGTAGAGCACAATGACGAGATAGCGTACTCAGTTACTGGAAATATCTTGATTAACGATGTAACAAAGTGACGAGTTAATAAAAAATACTCTGCCCCATTTTTTAGCTATTGATTCAATCCTGTTAATCTTGTAAATCCTGTCAATTAGAAAATTGGATTCTGGCGTTCGCCAGAATGACGGTGCTTGACTATAGTCGCCAGTAGCGAATATTCGGCATGTGTTCCCCCGCAACCGCCAGGCAAGCCTTGTAATCCGGCCAGGTTTCTAAATTCAATAGCGACCAGTTGGTCTGGCAGCCTTCCTGCCAACGGTTACCTAACAGCTCTGCCGGTTGTTCCGGGTCAACGGAAACATCAAATTTGTCCAGGCCATAAGCGATACCGGTACCGGTGGCCTTCACCAACGCCTCTTTTCGGGTCCAGGTGGCAAAAAAGGCCTCAAGCCTCGAGGCTTCATTAAAATCCATGATCTGCTGGTGCTCGGTTTCAGAAAAAAAGCGCTTCGCCAGTTTTTCATACTCGATATCCTCGCGGATTTTTTCAATATCGATACCTATGATATTTTTTAACGATACTGCGATGATGGCCAGGTCATGGGAATGACTGACATTAAAGGTTATGTCCGTATGCGACCAGTTTTCATCCAGTAATGGCATGCCGCTACTGGTATAGGCAAAGTCTATCTTCTTTGGCTCTTCATTGAGGACATAACCGATTATGTTTCGTAGCGCACTCCTAGTGATAATAAATTCCCGGGACTTTTTGCCAGAGATATAGCGGGTGGCGCGGTTCTTTTCATCTACGGTTATAAAACGTTGGTGATTGAAGATGTCGTTCTCTTCATCAGCCAGATTAATGAGCCATATATCTATATAGTCCTCCGAAAATTCCAGTTCAGGGCTGGTCTTTTCCCAGTTGATCATTTTGACTCCTTATAAGCCAGGTTAAGTCGTTGCATACCTTCTTCAAAAGAGATTGCTGGTTCATAACCCAGGTCATGCCTGGCATTATCCAGGTTATACCAGTGGGCACTGCTTAATTGCTTTGCGATAAATCGCGTCATCATGGGTTCACTTTTCACATTCAAAATCGTGTAGATCCATTCCGACAATGTGCCAATGGTGTAAAGCAGTGAAGCAGGTACGGTACTGGTGACCTCTGGCATGTCATGGGCCCTGAGAATGCCATTAATAATCTCAGACATGACCCTGGGTTCGCCATTGGTAATAAAATAGGCCTTACCCGAGCAGGGCGATCCAATGGCCAGGTTTTCGTATGCACAAAGATGGGCCTGTGCTGCATTGTCTATATAGATGGTATCCACCAGGTTTTGTTTTCCGGATACCAGTTTCAGTTTACCCTTTATGGCTCGCTCCAGTATTCGCCCCACCAGGTGAGGGTCTCCGGGGCCCCATATGAGATGGGGACGTAGGGCAACGGTAGCCAGCTCATCGCCATTGGCGGCCAGCACCATCTGTTCGGCGGTGGATTTGGTGCGTTGGTAATGGTTGAAGTAGGTCTCGGGATAGGGGATTGATTCATCCACGTTTTCTTCATCATTACCATGGAATATGACACTGGGGGAACTGGTATAGACCAGTTTTGATATCCCGTTTGTCCGGCACGCATTGAGGACACATTCAGTCCCGGTAACATTAATGTGATAGTAGTCCTGGTAACTTCCCCATACCCCGGTGAGACCGGCGACGTGATAAATTGCATCACAGTCCTTGCTGGCCTTATCTACGGTGGCCTGGTCTGTCATGTCCCCCTGTATTGCCTGAATACCGGGACGTACAAGTTCAGGATAATGGCCCCGTTGCAGGGAGATTACCTCATCACCACGGGCAACCAGGGACCTGACGATAGCACCGCCCAGGTATCCACCACCACCGGTGACCATTACTTTCATCGCAATTTCCTCTGTGCCCATGCCGCAAGTTTATGTCGGTTTATCTTGGCATTGTGCCGGATGTCTACCGGGAATGACGGATGAAAGAAGAAATCTGTGATGACCCTGGTATGGTCGTATTCTTTACCCAGTTCCATCAATTCCTTGATCAATTGTTTTTTATTATCACCATAATATTTATCCTCCAGCTCAATACACATGGCCGGGGTGGTTTCACCATTCTTTTTTAAAGCTACCAACGCAGATCGAAAGACCTTGTGATGTACATTGAATACCCCTTCGCAACAAATGCTGTAATACACCTGCTTGTTATAGACAACGCAATGCGCCTTGCGACCACAAAACCATAACCGACCTTTTTCGTCCAGGTAACCGGTATCCCCCATACGATGGTAGATTTCCCCATCCTCACCATAAATCTTTGCCTGGGCGGTTTCTGCCTGACGATTGTAATATCGGCCGGTCACCTGTGGACCCATTACAACGATTTCACCTGGCATAAATGGTTTTAATGCGCTTGCAGGGTGCCAACTGGCGATAATCTCATTACTCAATGGAATGATATTAACAGTAATGCAACTGACGGGTTTACCGACACAGATCCCTTTACCGGCATCGGTGTCTTTGCGGGTCTCCGTAAGGACCTCCTGACTGCCTATGGAGGCCACCGGCAGGCATTCCGTTGCCCCATATGGGGTAAACACCTGGACATCATCATTTAACAATGAGGCATATAATGCCAGTACCCTGGGTGGGACGGGTGCCCCGGCGCTCAGCACGCGTCGTAGAGTCGGCAGGGAGACATTATGTTGTTCACCATAACGGCCAGCATTATTAATGAGGGCGGGAGAGCCAAACATGGTAGTGGCATTATATTTTTTAATGGCCGAGAAGAGCTTTTTGGGAGAGGCCTTACCTGGCTGGGTAAAATTCATGTCCGGGATGATAGAGGTCATTCCCATGGCCGGGGCATACAGGGCAAACAGAGGAAAAGTGGCGAGGTCCACTTCACCCGGGGTGATATTAAATTCACGTTTCAATGCATCCACCTGGGCCAGGAAGTTGGCGTGAGTATAGACCACGCCCTTGGGGATCCCTGTACTGCCACTTGTGAATAAAATGGCCGCCATATCTTTTTTGTCAGTAATATTTGATGAGGGATCAAAAGGCTGATCTGAACTCTTTATTACTGTATTTAGCGTAATCACGTCAGAAAAATATTTTGTAAGGGGAGATACTAGGATATGGATATAAATTGTCTGTATACCCCACTTGAAAATCCGTCTGGCTATGTCCGCTTTCAGTATTCCAATAAATGCCTGGGGTTCAGATTCCTCTAGGCATTTTTTCAGGCCCCGGATACCCAGGCCCGGATCAATTGCGATCAGGACCGCCCCGATCTTAAATAAAGCGAATACAATTCCAAAAAACTCCCAACCGGGTTGGACCATTAGGGCAACGCGGGTACCTTTGCTGATACCATTTTTTATCAGCCCGGCCGCTATTTTATTACTGTACTCTTCCAGTTCCCTATAACTGTGTTCTGCAAATTGTCCTAATGGCTTTTGGATGATGATCGCCAGGTTATCAGGCTGAGCCTTCGCCATTAACGACAGGTGGGTTGCGATATTGGTTATTTCCACTATTAAGCCACAGAGCACACAAAGATAAACATGAAAGAATTATATCTTAATTAGTTGAACCATGTTTTATATGTTAGCTACATAAAATTTTAAAACATGATTATATAAGCCACGGAGGGCACAGAGGACACAGGGAAAACGATAAAAATATAAGAATATATAATGGCTAGAAATAAATTATTTAATAATAATATTGGATTGGATTCTGGCTTTCGCCAGAATGACGTATTTTTTGTCTTTGTATCAATTCCAAAAAGAATTGTATTTATGTTATGAAACTATCTGTCATCAGGCTGATGCCATCTATAAAGAAATATTATCTCTGTGTCCTCTGTGGCATAAGTTTTTTTTTAAAGTTGGCTAGACAGAAATTTTCTGACCAGAGGAATGATTTCGTCACCAGCATCTTCCAGTACGTAATGCCCGGCGTTTTCAAACCGATGGACCTCGGCATCTGGATATAATCTCTGCCACTCCCGCAGGAAGGTCTCATCGAAGACAAAGTCCTGCATGCCCCAGCAGATTAATTTTGGTATCGATTGTAAATCCGGGTCGCTGTGATTGATACTGGATATATCGTCGTAACCCCTGTCACCGGGTTTTAGCGGAATGTCTTCTACAAACTTTCTGACGGCAAGACGGTTATGCCAGTTGTTATAAGGTGCCAGGTAGGCCCTGGCCACATCAGGCGCCATAGGGCGGGTGACACAATGCTTCACTGCCCCTTTGCAAAAGGCGTTAAATCCCTGAATGAGGATAGAATTGATCCCCGGTGTATGGCCCAGGCGTATGGACATGGGCAGTGCCTTGTCTTTGGGCAGGTGAAACGCGCCGGTATTTAAAATGATTAGGCGTTTTATTCGTTTCGGATGCTGACTGGCATATAACATGCCGATCATCCCTCCCCAGTCATGGACCACCAGGGTGATATTGTTGTTAACTTCCAGTTGTTGCAGTAGATCGGAGAGGTCTCTTGTACGTTGGGTAAAGAGAAAATCGTATTCATTTTCTGATGGTTTGTCAGATAAACCCATACCGATGTGGTCCGGCACAATACAGCGATAGTGGTCCTTCAAGCCGGTGACCAGCTTACGGTAATAAAAAGACCAGCTGGGATTACCATGCAACATGACAACAGGTTCAGCCTGATTATCACCTTCATCCAGGTAATGGAGCTTGTGTCCATTAACCTCCAGGAAGTGAGAGTTGAAAGGATAGTCAGGGAATTGCATGAATAACTCTTTTAGCTTAACAAATTTAGTTTGTATTATTACTGAAAATGTTCGCCTTTGGCGAAGTTTAATGATTAGATTCTGGTGTTCGCCAGAATGACGAGAAGTTATTTATCTATATTCCTGTCCTGTAATTCCTTTTAAATCTGTCCACTCTTATTCGGTGATGACGGGTGTTTACCACTCCCAGCCCAGCATCATGCAATTGAGCCCACTACCGATACCCAGGAACCCCACCCGGTCGCCAGGCTTAAGAAATTTTCGTTGTTCGGCAATGGCTGCTGTCATAGGTAATGACACGGTACCGATATTCCCCAGGTGCTTGTAGGTACTGAAGTCCTTATCTTCAGAGATCCCCAATTCTCTTAAGATAGTATCGCGGTGGCCTTCGCCCACCTGGTGGCAGATGATCTTGTCTACCTCGTCCCTGGCCCAACCCATCTTGCCAAGGAATGAACCCCAGGTTTTCACTCCCAGCTTAACTCCATGCTTGAGTACTGCAACGGAGTCTGTTGCCATAAATTCCGACAGGACTTCCGGTAACATCTTTGATGGCAACATGTTTGCCACTGCCGGTGGCAGTTTCTGGCTGGTCATGAGGTCACGCATCACAGAGGGAATCGTCTCTGGACTCATGACTTCATCGATTGTGGCCATGAGTTTGTCCGGGGTAAACATCAGTTTGCCGATCTCCACCGGTGTCATGGTGACCCCCCAGCGGCAGAGTCTATGGTGTTCGGGTGCAGCCTGAGTGGTGCCGCCGATCAAACGGTGTGTGTGATCATTCCCAAATGAACCATCTGTGATCAGGACTGCAGCGGCCCCTGAGCCACCGGTGAGGGTAGCGAGTGAGGACGTGAAAATGTCCATGGTGCGTTCTTTGAGAATTCGGTCTATCATGATCTCCACAATCTCCCGTGATGATTCACAGGATACCACCATGCCGGCACGGATCTGTTTCAATTCGATCCGGTTGGCAATATCGATAATGCCGTTCAATATTCCAAGGCAGGCATTGGACAGGTCATAGACATAGGCATCGGTACTGATGCCCAGTTTGTCTGCCACGGCACAGGCCGTGGCGGGTTCATAATTTTCCCGGCACACGCCCGCGTAGATCAGGGTTTCAATATCGGATGCATTAACATTCGACTGGTTCAAGGCCTTCATCGCTGCGGCTGCAGCACCTTCTGACAAAGTGTAGCCTGGTTCCCACCAACGCCGTTCGGTAATGCCGGTTAAGGCCTCCAGTTGGCCGGGGGAGATATGCAGATCCCGGTAGGCAGGCTGCAGCCTTTCTTCCAGCTCATCGGACGTGACTACCGTGGGTGGCAGTTCATAACCGATGGATTCCATATGTACACCTTGAAAGTTCATTATGTTGATATTCTAAGGGTAAAATCCGTCATCTGATAGATGGTCCGGCCATCAACCGACAAAAATCCATCGGCGGTGACCATTTTTCTTTCATTATCAATGTGTTTGATGACCGCTTCAACAGTTACCGTATCATCACCGGGGATAATCTGGCCCCGGTAAAGCCATTCATGGGGCTGGTTTTTGGCCATGGACTCAAATTCCACATGGCTATTGCCCCATATTTCAAGGGCTGACACCTTGAGTAACTGGATAAAAGATTCCAGCCCCAAAGAGCCGGGCCACACCGGATCCTGGTAAAAATGGGCCTTAAAGAACCAGGCATCCGGGTCCACTTTGGCAGTTCCCTGAATGAATCCCAGTCCGGCAGGTCCACCCTCGGGGTCATAGTGGGTGATGTTATCCACCATGCGCATCTGATCAGCAGGATAAGGGTCTGAATCCGGGTATTTGAAACTCTTTGCCCTTGCTCTTTCTTCTTCTGTGGGTTCGTACAATTCTGCTTCGCGTATACCCACCTGGTTGGCGAGTGCCTGTTTGGAGAAAAATCCAAAGTAGGTGTCACCTTTATAGACTGTGCCTTTACTACATCTGACTTCGTAATCAAAGTTCTGAATTATCATCCCCCCGGAGGTAGACACCTGGGTGATGGTGACATGGGTTGTCAATGTGCCAGTCTCAGGTGTGACCATTATAAATTGTTCTGCTTTCCCACCCAGGTTTCGAAATGACAGGTCTATATCACTGGTGAGTGCTGATCCGAGGTAGGCCGCCAGCCAGCCACAGGGTTGCAGGGCAACCTCCAGAAGTACCGAGAATGGCATGGACCCCTGGCGGTTTTCCTGGAAGTACCAGGCATCTGTCGGGACGTCATATTCGGCGATGATCCTGCCGCCGGGTTTTAATACCCATTGTTCACAATTTTCTATGGATACGATTCTATCCAGGAACTGGTAGGGTGGACCGGGGAGGCGGGCAATGATCCTGTTTTGATCAAATGGTTTATAGCGTTCACCAAATGCATCCGAAGGTTTGCCGGTCGCAAAGGCTAGAATGGATTCATAGTCGAACAGGGCTAGATTCGTTTTTTGTTGAGGTTGTTGGTGAGACCAGATCTCAAGCAGGCGATCCCGAGTAAGTCCACTGAGACGGGTAGACATATTGCTCATTTGTACAATGGGCCTGCCATCGGCATACATCAGGGCATCGGCGATGACATAAGGGGTACCATCACTCTGGTATCCCATCTCCTTAATAATGATCTCGTACTGGACTTTTTTGGTGGTGGCGATTACCTGACCACGACATTTCAGCTTACTGGTGACACCGGGTATGGGTTCATAGACGAATTCTAATGATTCACCTACCCACCCAAGGCGCATAAGATAGATGCGCAGTGTGTGCAGGCAGCATTCATACATCAGTGTTCCGGGCATCACCATGTCATCTACAAAATGACAGGTCAAAAACCAGTCATCAGGATGAATGTCGGCTTCACCTGTGATAGTTCCCATTCCAAAGCGGCCACCATTGGGTTCCATGTCTAGAATTCTATGCACCAGTGTCATCCGTCCTGATGGCAAAGTAACAGGAGTATGAATTGGCAGGTCATTAAAGGCTTCACCAAAGGCCGATACAAGGTCTCCATGACGCAGCGCATTGATCTTCGCATCATCCAGGGGGCTGGTGCCCATGGGTACCAGGTCAATCCAGTCATCAGATTTCTTTCCTGCCTGGGGCTGTAACTCAAGCGCTGTCTGGACAATACCCTTGCCAGCATCAAGCTCAGCCTGGGTGAAAAATCCAGCGCAACCATTGCGCATGGTTAAGAGAGGCTTGCCGTCCACCGTGCCGTCAAAACTGAATCGGAACAAGTGGGTGTCACCTTGCTTAAAGAAATGGTCGATACGAATGTCATAGTGAATGGTCTTACCCGGTTCAGGTAATGGAGCATGAAACGTTATTTCAGCATCCAGTAACCTGTACACTGCAAGGCCTTTGGTTATCTTGTCTATCCCCAGGTAACCCGATAAAAACAGGTCGGCCTGACCAGACTCCACGGCGATACAGGTGGGGATACGGTTTTCATCCAGATACCACGCCCCGGGATGGATATCATGCTCGGTGACCACCCGACCCGAGGTCATGGAGCAGGCTTCACCCTCAACCTCCAGGATACGATCCACCAGCATCAGCGGCTCATCTGGCAGCCTTACCCGGGTTGGGAATTTATCTATGCCGCAAAATTGTTCGCCCAGAACATTTTCTATAGACCCTATGGCAAATTCCAGACACTGTTGACGGTCCATAAACAGATTTTTCGGTGTGGGCTCATCGTGTTGAGGACTTACCATACTATCGCTAATCTGAATATCTACTCCCTCAGATTCCAGAAGTTTCATCTGTAATGATAATGCCTGGCTGAGTGACTGGTTAATGCCATTTGAGATCCTCAGGAAGGTCTCATGGGTCAGGGCCCTTGCTGATTCTGTTTTTAACATCTGTTCAACAACCTCTGAATCTGAAAAGGCCGACATGGGAACTGCAGGGTGTGGAATAATATCTGCGGTAACTTTTTTCTCTTCAGGTTTGTCCTGGACTTTGGGTTTAAACGGAATATCAATACTCAAAGGACCATGCCCTGTTTTAACGGTAATAAATTTATCAGGCTGTATATTATCCTGCTGGGCAGGCAGGTCCTGATATAACGATGACAAATCAAGATCTATACCATATGATTTCAGTATGGCCAGTGTCTGTAATACAGAACGTATTCCATTTTTTCCTTTGACACATACTGCATGACTGAG
Organism: Candidatus Eutrophobius brisbanensis; assembly: GCA_038131795.1. Taxonomy (GTDB): domain Bacteria; phylum Pseudomonadota; class Gammaproteobacteria; order Eutrophobiales; family Eutrophobiaceae; genus Eutrophobius; species Eutrophobius brisbanensis. The sequence continues at coordinate 2,431,272 of JAYPQE010000003.1, forward strand.
GTGGGGTTTATTACCGAGGATACTATCGATTATACGAGTACATGATGCACCTGGTCCCATTTCAATAAACAACCTTACATTGTCTTCATATGCCGCATTAATGACCTGGGTAAAATCAAATGGATTGACGGCCATGTCGACAATGGAATCAGCCGCACTGTCGGTAGTAACATCATACCTTCCACCTTTTATACAACTATAAAAGCTAATATCTTCAGGTGGGGTTGTTGGAAACAGATGGAGTTCCCGGTAAGCATCATATACCGGTTTTGCGACTTCACAGTGTACTGTGGTGATAGTCTCCACGGGATGGAATATACACTTGAGATCTTTGACCAGTGACTCCACAGCAATTCTGTGACCACCAATGACACATTCATCCGGTGTATTGGTGATTAATCGATAAATCCAGGGTAGTTTGGAGATATGTTCTTCCACCATGTCTGCCGGACAGTTTACGACACCCACTAGCCAGTCAACCTCCACGTATCCAGATAGCCCCCAGGTTTTTCTGATGGCTTCACATTTACCGGCAAGCTCGGACTTGAATAAGGATGATATTTCCATACGTTCCAGCATTAGATCTCTGTCCGTCCAGGTACGGGTGGCGAATAAACCTGCGGTCTCTCCAAGGCTATAACCGATAATGGCATCTGGTCTAACATTAAAGCTGCTTATAACATCGCTGATAAAGGTCCCTAGCCAGACCTGTGCAAATATGGCTTGCTCGTGTGTTAGTGGGCCATTGTTGCCTTGTTGCCAGAATCTTGAATCTGCAAATTGTGTTCTAAGGCGGGTATTTTCATTTTCAAGATTTTTAATTACATCTGGCCAACGGCATGCAATGTCCTGCCCCATGCCCATGAAATGATTTCCGGAGCCCGGAAAGACAAAGGCAAGTTTTTTATCTTTTGTAAGCGGCGAATCTGAATAAAATATCTTTTCTTCAACTATGGTGTTGCCTGTTTCTACCAGGGTCCTGGCCCTGTCCAGGTTCTGTTTCAGTTCAGAGCGGCTTTCTGACAGGATGTTGAGTGATACTTTCCATGGTGTTGTGTCGGATTGCGCGTACCAGGTATTGGCGATCTCCTGGATATTGTCCGTCGTATTTGAAGCCAGAACGTCCAGGAGGCGTTCTATGCCCTTGAGGATTCCCTGCTTATTATTGGCATCTATACTGAACAATGCGTCTTTGCAATGCAATTGTAAGTCATTTCCCACCATAGTGGGTTTTCTTGCAGAGGCATCTAATACCTTTCCAAGTACAACATGGGCACAATTACCACCCGTGCCCATGGATGAGACCAGGATATGATTTGGGTGGCCGCCCTTGTCATTCAATGCGAACTGTGGTGATTCCGTCCAGCAAAGATGTTGATTCTCGATTGGCAGCTTGTATTGACTTTGGTTATGTTTGAATGGAGGAAAGAGCCCGTATTGCAGGCTTAATGCGGCCCTGGCAATGGAAGCCAATCCAGAGGCGGCACCTGTATTTCCAATTTCATTCATTACCGAGCCAATGAGTTTTTTGGTATTGCAGCCTTTCTCGTTCAGGATGGTGTTGAGTGCCTGATATTCAATGTCATCATCTTCCGTATAACCATTGCCATTAAGTTCTATAAATGAAATATCATCCAGCGTGATGCCTGCATCATGGCAGGCGCCCTCAATACTGTCCTGGCAGGATTCAATGGTTGTTGTTACCGAATGATTATTGCCACCCGTCCTTGCAGAGAGGCCGTTAATGACCGCATATATCCTGTCGCCATCTTTAACCGCATCAGTGTGGCGTTTCAATATAAATGCCACCGCACCATCACCTATTGGGGTGGTGGTGGGTTTGACCTTGTTCTGGCCGTATACTGATCGTACATCACCAGATAAATCCACGGCCCCGGCAATGGCCAGGTTCAGATCACCCTTTTGCAGGGAACGTACTGCAAGCTCCAGGGCGTTCATGCCGGACACTTCTTCACTGGATACAGTAAAGCTGGGACCGCCAATATTAAATGCCCGGGCGATACGGCTGGCAACAATTCCGCCAAGCGCCCCCATGGTACGGTTTGCTGATAGGGGTGGACTGATCTGATCTTTGAGTTTTTCTATCCAGTTTTCAAGGATGTTCCGGTCAATGTCCCAGTGAGATGCCCTTGCCCAGAACTTAACCTTGTCCGGGATAGACCAGCGTAAATGAAAATTTGTGGTATTGAGGTCCAGGCCAATGCCTATGAACACCCCGGTATCATCACGGTTTTCATTTGCAATGTTTTTTAGTCCGGCATCATCCAGGGCATCCGCAGCAACATTTAACATGAGTAATTGCTGGGGCAGCATATCTTCCAGTTCTTTGGGGGGAATCCTGTATCGTCCTAGTGGTATATCTACCTGATTAATGACATAACCGGGAATGGATTCCAGTGCCTTGTCTCCCCAACGATTCTTCGCGCCAGTGGGTTGGGTAATATCGTCTTCACCAAACACCCGTTGCAGAAATTTTTGTTTACTGTCCCATGGGCCAAAATGGGTTTCTATACCGATAATCGCAATGCTGTCCTGTTGTTTTTGAGCGTTATTTGTTTGAATGGGTTGACTAACAGTCGTTTTGGTTTTTGCGTCAAATTCTTCAAGCAATACATGGGCATTAATACCACCAAATCCAAATGCACTCACTGCAGCCTTGCGTGATTTGCCATTTTCTCGTGGTGTCCATGTATCAGGACGGTGCAATATTTTAAAAGGCCCGTTGTCCAATGTAATGCCATCAGCCTGTGACTCAAAGTTTGCCATGGGAGGGAGTTTCTGATGTTTGAATGCCATCAGGGTCTTGATGAGTCCGGCAGAGCCAGCGGCGGTCAACAGGTGGCCTACATTACTTTTTACTGAGCCAATAACACATTGTTGTCCTGCAGTGTGTTTCTCCCCCCATAAGGTGAGCATACTATTAAATTCTGTTTTATCCCCAGTGGGTGTGCCGGTGCCGTGACACTCAATAAGATCTACCTCCTGTGGTGACCAGCCTGCTTCACGGTAGGCGGTGCGCATGGCACGAAGTTGACCTTCTGAATCTGGCAGCATCAGGTTGCCTTTGATGTCATTGGATAGACCGATACCAGCGACAGTGGCATAAATGTGGTCCTTATCACTCACCGCGTCTTCCAGGCGTTTAATGACCAGTATGCCGGAACCTTCCCCCACCACCAGACCATCGGCCTTGTAATCGAAGGGCGAACACCTGCCGCTGGCAGAGATAGCACCCAATGTGGAAAAGCCCATTTGGGTATACAGGCTATCCGGCCGCGATAAACCACCACATAGCATGGTATCCATTCGACCGGACTGAAGTTCATCGATGGCATATTTGAGGGAATATAGTGATGAGGCGCAGGCCGCATCCAGAGTGAAGCATGGACCTTCCAGGCCCAGGGCCCTTGCCAGTATCATTCCTGGCAAACCGGCCACATACCGGTTTAGTGGGTGGGGTTCAGTCCTGGACTGTATGTCAATGTCAGAGGGTCTGGTGGCAGCAATCACCCTGTCCAGAATTGATTCAGCAAGCTGCGATGAGTAATCAGTGGGTAAGGCGATGTTACCGATGATAATACCCGTTCGTTTCTTGTCGAGACTCTCTGTATGACAATCCTTCCACGCCTGGTTACCGGCGTGAAGTAATATCCTGAACATGGGGTCCAGGGCATCGATCAAAGGTTTTTCTATGGCCAGCCCATCCAGGTCTATCAGGGACTCATCTACAAAACAGGCCTTCCTGGAATTGACCCGATCAGGTATTGGTTGACTGCTATAGACATTTTCAATGTCTACAGACCACCGGTTGTGTGGTGGTTCGCGCGAACAGTCCTTACCAGCAATGATATTTTCCCAAAACTGTTCCGGATTCATTGCCGATGGAAAGGCATTTCCAATTCCAACGATGGCGATAGCAGGCCTGGTTTGCATTAGCTTCCTGGTAAATTTAATTTTAATAACTTAAGACTGGGTTTCGTCTATCAGTCTGTTGTTCTTAAATGCTGTATTTAATGAACCATCAACAACGCATTCATAATTATCAATCCGGGCAACCAGTTCACCTTTATTATCGATAAACTCTATGGTTGCCTGTATGGAATGTTTATTTTGCGAAAGAATCTTGATGCGAATTTCAACTTCCTCTGTGGGAAAGGAATTTTTAAACTGATGGTAACCGCTAAGCCCTGTTGGCAGGGATCCGGTGCCCGAGTTTTCAAAACTCCATAGAATCATCAATTGAAATGCACTGTCTAGCAATAATGGATCTGCCAGCCAGTTTTTGCGGATTGGCTGAGTCATCCATGAGGATGGTTTTGGCGACGGCTTGGCAGTAGCTGATATGCCTGATTCACTATAACCACTAATTGCAGTAATACCTTGCAGGTCAGGACCATGAAATAACTGACCACTATCATAGATTTCATCAGATGCCTTTGAGTAGTTACCCTTCTCTACAGCAATTTGTGGAGCAGGGCTTTTTGGAAGTGAACTATCAAGTATAATTGTAGCCCCGGCATGTAAGGTTTGCCCCTGTTTCAATTCAACCGGGACAATGAGTTGACCCTGTTCTTCTACCAGATCACCTGCCAGAACCTGGACATTTAGTGTTTCGCCTGAGTCTATAATGACGCCTTTGTAGATTTTAAAATTATCCACACCGCTAAAGACCAGTCCCGGGTTATTATGCAGGGCCCCATGGGCAAACCACTCGATGATGATAGCGGCAGGTAAAACCGCTTTCCCATTCATGATATGAGAGTTAAGGATGGGCTGGTTATTAATGCTGACAGTGCGTTCATAGGCAAGATGTAATGCCGGGTGAGGTAAGCGATTCTCACTGGTTTGATTAAAGGATTTTTTATCTTGCTCAGGTGGCTGTGAACCCAGAATCACCACTTCCACATCCGATTCAGATTGAAGCTCTTTAATAAATTGCTTTGCGCCTGCCTGCAGGGGAATTACGCCAATACCTTCCTGTTCGAACAACTTGCGCAATTGTGGTGTCACCATACCGCCATCCCATGGGCCCCAGTTGAGACTGACGACTTTACAGTGCTTACGATTGACTGCTTCAATCCGGGCCATCTTGTTCAGGACTTCATTGGCAGCGGCATAATCACTCTGGCCTTTGCGGCCGAACCGTGCCGTGGTGGATGAGAAAGTCACCAGGACTTTTAAATCATCATCAACGGTAGCCTGCAGCAGTGCTTTTAGACCGTATACCTTGGTTGAATAGACATCATGGAATTGTTCACTGGTTTTATCTTCGAATAATTTGTCAGCCAGTATACCGGCACCGTGGACAATTCCGGTAACGGGGCCAAGTGTATTACTAGCCTGATCAATTGCCCTGGAAACCTGCTCTGCGTCACGGATATCAACCGGCAGGTACAGCACCTCAACACCAAACGATCGGGCCCGTTCCAGATTCTGCCTGACCTCACCTGCGGCCATTATCTCCCTGGACATGGATTCTACCTCTTTTGGCGTCATGGCCCGTTCAGAGTTCTGAATAATGGCCTGTTTTATATCAACGGCATTGTTTGATTCAGGTAGCCATGAGGGCTCTGATTCAGGTACGGGAGATCGTCCCAGTAATAACAGGTTGCTGCCAAATTCACTGGCAAGTTCAATGGCAATCTCAGCCGTGATGCCGCGGGCGCCACCACTGATAACAATGGTTTCACCTTTGCCTGGCAGGGGCCTGGTAGATTTTTTTTCTTCTGCAACCGGCTTTGTGTCAAGTTTGAGCAAGTTAACCTTGTCATTCTGTATGCCGGTTTCCAGGGGACCGTGAGTTAAAAGTTCCTGGACGATTATTTCTGCTGTAGCAGGTGAGTCATCACTATTTGCCTGAATGTCCAGTAAATGGCAGTTTACATATTCCCATTCTTTATCGATGGTTTTTATAAGACCACCTATGGCTACAGATTCAGGATTATAATCATACCTGGAGTCCAGCCCAAACGCCCCACCCATCCTGGTGATGACCGATAGTAAACCAGTTTTATTAACTGATCCCTTAAGGTCGCTGGCATGATGTTGAATCAACTCCAGTGTGTCGCAGATAAATGTCTCATCGATGGTTTCAGGGACCATGATGACCAATCCAGATGTTTTTTCACCAACTCGTTCCTGAATTGATATCTTTCTAGCGTGATAACCATGTGACTCAAATTGCTGGCAAATCGTATCCGTTAATTTTGTACCGTCATCTGTTACCAGTATCTCACCCTGCTTGTCTATCGATACCTGTTGTCTGGAGGACGTAACAGATTCCATAGACAACACTCCTCGCCATAATGGTTGATTGTTTTCCGTTGTAACGGGCTGTTGAACTGGGATGGAGGTTTGGACTATGGGACCGCTTCCCTGTTGCATGTAATCAATTATCTGTTGCAGGGTTTGCAGGTTGGCCAGGTCATCCGGGTTCATGGCAGGTGCTTGTGGGACCTTTTCCTGGAAGGCAGACAGGATCTCCACACGCTTGATGGAGTCTATACCCAAATCGGTGTCCAGGTTCATACCGGTGTCCAGCATGTCTGCAGGATAGCCAGTCTTTTCTGCAACGACCTGCAAGAGATCATTGGTGTAATCAGTGTTCCCCAAATTAGAAGCAACATTTGGCGTCAGTTTTCCATGGTCTTCACTGAGAACAGTATCTGGTGTACTGACCTGCATGTAATCGACTATCTGTTGTAAGGTCTGTAATGTAGCCAGGTCATCCGGATTCATGGCAGGTGCTTGTGGTACCTTTTCCTGGAAGGCAGACAGGATCTCCACACGTTTGATGGAATCAATGCCCAGGTCGGTGTCCAGATTCATTTCTAGGTTTAGCATGTCCTTTGGATAACCTGTTTTTTCAGCCACGATATCCATCAGTGGGTTGGTGAGATCGGCAGAGTGTTTCACCGCTTGTGGTTGTGCCGTGGTGACAGCTTGATTTATTTCAATATCCGTTGCTGCAATGTAATTAATAATTTCCTGCAGGGTCTGGAGCGTCGCCAGGTCATCCGGGTTGATGGCAGGAGCTTCAGGCACCTTTTCCTGGAAGGCAGACAGGATCTCCACACGTTTGATGGAATCAATGCCCAGGTCGGTGTCCAGATTCATGTCTGCATTAAGCATATCCATTGGGTAGCCGGTTTTCTCGGACACCACCTGAAATAAAATTGTCTGAACGTCTGCTGAAACCTTACTTTCGGTGGGTCCTTCTTGTTTAGTTGTTTTTTCTGCAGCTTGAGGCTGGGTGTGGTTTGCCACCAGGAATTCTGCAATATGTTTAAGGAGACGAAATGTACCCAACTCTTCAGGCTGAATCGCTTCGGCACCTGGTAACTTCTCATGTAATGCAGAGAGGATTTCCACACGCTTGATGGAATCAATTCCCAGGTCCGTGTCCAGACTCATTTCCAGACTCAACATGTCTACGGGGTAGCCAGTCTTTTCTGCCACCACTTCAAGTAACATAGATTCGAGCTCGTTGTCCGCTTGCTCATCTTTGATGTCTAGTTTATTACTTGCTTGTATTTTTTCTTCTGACTTAGATACAGGTGGTTGAGTGACCACGGGTTTACTGGCAGGCGGGGTTGTCATGGGGACAGGAGGAATCTCTATCCTCTCAACAGGCTTCCCTGACTGCAGACGAATATTTTGATCCAGTAAACTCTGTATAGTCTTTTGTGCGGCCTCCTGGCCTTCAAGGTATTGCCTGTGAAGTTCAGCAGTTTGTTGTTGCATTTTTTGCAGGCTGAGTATGGTCTGCTGGGTAACCTGCAGTAGCCCCCTGTTGCTTACATTCTGAGTTCCACTACCTGTAATCGTATTTGCGGGTGGGACGCGATCTGGTTTTTCCACGGCAGCATCGTTTTTCACAATGGGCGCAGGTCTGGATTGTTGACGTTGCACAGGCGGGCGCTTCTCCCTTGGTTTCATGTAATTGGCCCCGGTAAGCGGAATAGTCATTGAAGGTTTATCAACCTTTCCGACCTGGTATTCTTTGATAAAGTCCGCATCCCATAAATACAGGTCCACCTGGTATCCAAGACAGGCTATCTGGGCCAGGGTGCAGGCCAGATCATACTGTCCTGGTTTACGGCCCCGGCTGGCATCCAGTGAGAGGGCGTTGAAATCCTTGTCACCCAGTATGTTTGTTACCAACCCAGTAATGACGTTGCCGGGGCCTACCTCGACAAATGTCCTGGCACCTGCTTCATAAAGGTTTTCTATCTCAGAGACAAATTCAACAGGTCTGGCCAGTTGTGATGCCAGCAGGGCCCGCGCCTTTTCTGGTTCTGCCGGGTAAGGTTCTGCAGTGGAGTTAGAGAATACCGAGACCGCTGGTTTGGAAAATTCTATTTTCTCAAGGAAGCTGGCAAAGGGTTTCTCTGCTGCGGCAATGAAACTGCTATGAAACGCCGCTGATACCGGCAGCTTTTTGGCTCCCAGGCCGCGTTTATCCAGTACCTCAACGGCCTTGTCAATTTGTGCAGTGGCGCCTGATAACACCACCTGCCTTGGGGCGTTATTATTGGCGATAATCAGGTCCAGTTGTTCTGCTTCAAGTATTTCGTGGACTACTGCCGCCGATGCAGATACCGCCAACATGGAACCCCGGTCTGCATTATCATTGCTGGCCATAAGTTCACCGCGTTTGATGGCAAGATTGATCAGGCTGGATTCATCAATGACCCCGGCGGCGCATAAGGCCGTCAGTTCGCCAAAGCTGTGTCCCGCTGTCATATCAGCTTTTATGCCAAATGACGTCAGTGCATTAAACAGACCAATGCTGGTTGCACCTATGGCTGGTTGCGCATGCTGGGTCTGTCTGAGGTTTTCTGTATTTTTATGCTTTTCTTCATCTGTGAATACCGGGATAGGGTAGATAAGATTCCCCAGGGTTGTGTTCGGGTATTGCGTTTCAAATATTTGAGAGGCATTGGCAATACTATTTTGTACCTCAGGAAACTGGCAGGCCAGATCCAGTTGCATATCAGTGTATTGGGATCCCTGGCCGGGAAAGAGTAATGCGAGTTTTCCAGATGGTTTACCTTCGCCGTAATAAGCAGAATTCATCAGGTTCCAGGAGGTGGCTTGCTTGTCTTCGAGTTTTAAAAAAACATCATGAATTAAGCTCTTCAAATCTGTTTGTCGGGTAATGACCAATATCAGACGGCAGTCATCCGTCTGCTTGAACTTTTCCCGACTGCTGGCCGCCTGGTATCTGAGGGAATCCCAATCCTGGTCAATCGTTATTAATTTTAAGTTTTTAACCAGGCCGGATCGTGTTTTATTACTACAGGAATAGATCAGCACATTGCCGTCCCAGTCCGTTTCCTGACTGAGGGGATCGGCTTCTTCCACGACACAGTGAAAGTTACTGCCACCAAAGCCAAAGGCACTCAAGGCCGCACGTCTCGGATGGTTTGCCCTGGAAAGCCAGGGTCTTGCATAGGTATTCACATAAACAGGCGCTGCACCCGAATTAAGAATCTCCAGGGGTTTGTCTATTTTTATCGTAGGCGGTAAGACTTTATATTTAAGGGCCATGGCCAGCTTGATAAGACCGGCGACACCTGCCGCTGCCTTGGTATGTCCGATCATGGATTTTACAGAACCCAGCGCGCACCATGTTCCGTCCTGTCGTACTTCCCGGTAGACACTGGATAATGCTTCGGTTTCAACTGCATCGCCCACCCGGGTACCGGTACCATGGGCCTCTACCAGCTCAATTGATTGCGGTTCAACCCCGGCATCTGCATAGGCGTTCTTTAATGCCCTGGTTTGTCCATTGGCACTGGGTGCGTAGATGGCATTTCCACGGCCATCACTGGATGAACCCATGCCTTTTATGACGGCATAAATCTTGTCGTTATCACGTTGTGCATCGTCCAGACGCTTGAGTATGATGGCCCCCAATCCTTCACCGAGGATGGTGCCGTCACCATTGATATCAAAGGGTCGACTATTTCCGGTGGGAGACAGTGCCGGCGTTTTACTGAAGCACATATACATAAATATGTCATTAAAGGTATCAAATCCACCGGTGATGGCCATGTCAGCACGTCCGGAATACAGTTCCAGGGCGGCCATGTGTATGGCACTCAGGGAACTGGCACAGGCGGCATCCACCACGCAATTCGTTCCGCCCAGATCAAATCGGTTGGCAATCCGGCCTGCCGCTACATTACCCAGTAATCCCGGGAAGGAGTTTTCCTGCCAGGGGACATAGGAATCGGCAATCCGTTGCATGACGTCTTCTGCTACATCTTCTGCAACGCCTGCCTCAGCCAGTGCCCTGCGCCAGTGGGGGTGGCCCAGCCTGGCACCCAGTGGGATGACCAGTTCCAATGTTCCGGTTACACCTAAAATGACGCTGGTACGGTTTCGATCAAATGTCCTGCCGTCCTTATTATCTTTGGATGTGGAATAGCCGGCATCCAGTAATGCCTGTCTTGCCACCACCATACCCAGTAACTGGGTGGTATCGGTGGCTTCGATATTATTCGGGCTTAAACCATAGAGCAGGGGATCGAAATCCACAGGGTCAATAAAACCACCGCGCCTGGCATAGGTCATATCCGGGGCGGCCTTGTCATCATTGAAGTAGTCAGCAGGGTCCCAATGACTGTCTGGTATATCGGTAATGGCATCGATACCCTGACGGATGTTATGCCAATATTGCCTGGCGTCATTAGCCTTTGGGAACAGGCATCCGACACCCACGATTGCCAGTGGAACGGAATTCGGGTTTTTATTTTTGTTAGCCATTACCTAAGTAACTCTCAATTTCTGTTAATTCGATGGGGGATATATTTTGTTTCAGTAACGCGTTATTAATTCCCTGCTGACGAAGGAGATTGAGCCGAATCACCTGTGCAGCACCAAACAGCAGGTTCATGGCTATACTGACAACGTCACGGTTTTCGGGGGCTTCAAATTGACTGTCTTTGACCCATTCATTAAATGCCCCCATGGCTGGTCCACACCATACCTGGTAATCCACCTGTCGGTCTTCCTTCCCGGCGTTTGCCCACCGGGATGACAATCCCAGGTACCATCGAAATACCAGCGCCATTTTATGTCTGGGATCAGATTCAGCCCGTTCAATCTCAGCGTGATTACGTTGTAGAAAAAATTCCCGGGTCTCCTGCCAGACCTCATCCAGGCTTTTTTTAAAGATGGTCTTTTCCATTGATGTCTTTTCTGAGGCGGGGATGTCCTCAAGGGAATTGTATTTACGGTAAGCTTCATAGAGCTTATTGCCCCGCATGGCAAACATAGTGCCGCGTTTAAGGACCTGTAGTTTGACCCCCATTTCAAACATATCCACGGCTGGTGCCATGGTGACATCTGCCTGCTCTGCCTGGGCAAGCATTTGCCGGACAATGTCACTGCTGCCGGATTCGATACAGGCCTGGTTGATGGTGCCTGTAACAATATAGGCAGCACCCATGGAAAATGCCGCTGCAGCTGAGGCAGGTGTGGCTATGCCGCCTGCTACACCGACCCTTAGTGAGGTTTGATACTGATATTTATCCTGCAGCCGGTCACGTAATGCCATGATGGTCGGTACCAGGGTGATCGCCGGGCGATTATCCGTATGGCCACCTGAATCCGCTTCCACCGTGAGGTCCTGGGCCATAGGGATTTTTTTTGCGAGTACTGCCTCGACCTCTGTAATTTGACCCTGGGTAACAAGCTCATTAAGTATTTTATCTGATGGTGGACTGAACCAGTGAGTTGCAATTTCAATCCGGGATGCCTTGGCAATGATCCGGTTCGGTGTAATGACATTTCCGGATTCATCCTCGTGGATTCCGTGGACCCGGTACCTGACCACAGCGGGGGTAAGTTTTAAATAGGCAGAGGCCTCTACCAGGTTGATACCATGTTTAATAAACAAATCGACCACAGCATCTTCATGGCCTTTTTCATTTGGTGTGTAGATCAGATTAAAGGCGTAGGTTTGGTCCGATAAGGCCTGTTTAAGATCATGAATAGCTGCTTCAATTTCATCCAGGCTAAGGCCGGCCGCTCCGAACGAGGCCAACATGCCTTCCCTGGTCAAGGCCTTGACCAGGGAGGTTGAGGCAATACCGTTAGCCATTGAACCTGCCATATAAGGATACCGTATCTCATAGTCACGGCAGAAATCGGGGTCTCCCATTTCCTGCAGCTTAAGTCTGGGCAGTATCCCAACTAATGGTTGGCTCTGAGGAACAGGGCTGACATTGCCAATGGTGACGTGTCCCTGGCTGGTAAATTGGACGCCGTTAGGGCCATTGATAATAAATACCATTCTGTCCAGTGAGCGCAACATCTCTTGCGGATCGAGGAAGGTGATGTCGCCATCAGCAGGCCCCTGCTCCCAGGATCCAATGGCCAACAATTGATCGCTAGAAATGGCAGCTGAAATAGTATTTTCAAACGCAGTGCTTGCGTCTGTTACCGTGTTCAAATTTTATGTCCTTGATTTTATTATAATAATAATCCACATCAGGGGTTTTTAATCCATGAGTGAACCCGACAGTATAAATTGAAAGCGGTGGATTTTATAGGTTTGATTTTGCTGCTAAGCTGCGGTTTTATCGATGTTTTCCGGATTTTTTATGAAAATTATCGACCTGCGCGGGTCAGACCGCCCAGACCACGCTCTTCCAGCTCACGGGTCAGCAGTTGATGGGTGAGCTCTGCGCTGTCAAATTCCTGGACTTTTTCCCAGAGCGAAACGGCATCCTCATAGGAAAACGACCGGATGACACTCTTAATTCTTAACAGATCACCGGCACTGAGACTGAGGCTGTCGACCCCCAGGGCAATAAGTAAAATGGCCAGCAAGGGATCCCCGGCGGCCTCACCACAAATGGATAGGTGCTTATTATATTTTTTGGTGGCACTGGCAATCTCAGACAATGCCTTTAAAACTGCGGGATGTAATGGATCAAACAATTTTGCAACCAGTTCGTTGTTCCTGTCGATGGCCAGCAGATACTGGATGAGATCATTGGTCCCCACAGACACAAAGTCTACCCGTTGGGCAATCTGGTTAATCTGGTAGACCGCCGACGGCACTTCTATCATGGCACCGATCTGGGGAAATTTAACTTCTATGCCTTCAGCACTGACCTGTTCATGGGCCCGATGGATGAAGCGGATTGAACGATCCAGTTCATCCGTATTACTGATCATCGGTAATAAAATCCTCAAGTTTTCATAGCCCTTACTGGCACGCAACATGGCCCGTAACTGGCTGAGCATGATTTCCGGATGGTCAAGCGTCACCCGTATCCCGCGCCAACCCAGGAATGGGTTGGGTTCTTTGATATTGAAATAAGGAAGTACTTTATCTCCGCCGGCATCCAGGGTACGCAGGGTAACCGGTCTGGGCGCGTAGGCTTCTATGACCTGGCGGTAGATGGTGTACTGTTCTTCTTCACTGGGGAAATTGTCCTTTACCATAAAGGGTAATTCTGTCCTATACAGGCCGATCCCCTCGGTTGCCACATCAATCAAATGTTTTACCCGTGTCAAAAGCCCCATGTTGGTATATAACCTGATACGGAAACCGTCAGGTGTTTCAGCGGGTTTATCATTGAGGTCGGCAAGGTCTTGTAATAACCCTGCTTCTGAATCAACTACCTCATTGTATGCCTCAAGTTCGGTATCACTGGGCGCGACAATCAACTGACCTGAGTAGCCATCAATGATCAGTTTATTTCCGTCCAGTTTTGACAATGGAATTTGACCGAAAAAACCCAGTACAGCAGGGACATTCAGGGCATGGGCAAGGATGGCCACGTGTGAATATCCGGAACCGTGTCCAGATACAATACCGGCGAGTTTATTACCCGGGACCTTTGAGAGATCCAGAGGACTGAGATTTTCTCCTAACAGAATGACCTTGTCCGGGTAGTCGCGATCGCTTTCTGCTTCGGCCTGTAGATAACCAAGGATGCGGTTGCCAATATCGCGCATATCATTGGCCCGTTCGCGCATATATTCATTGTCCATATTTTCAAACTGGCTGGCATATTCCTCAATGGTTTCCCTTAATGCGCCAGGTGCCCAGTTGCCTTCATGAATACGTTCAATAGTGGCCTTTTGGAGCTCTTTGTCACTGGCGATGAGGGCATAGGCATCAAACAATAACCGGTCGGCCTCGGGGAGCTTGTTTTCATATAACTGGCTGATGTTATGCAGCTCGGTCACGGCCTTTTCAATGGCGGCACGGAACCGGGTTTCCTCCTGTTGGGGATTGGCGGTATAGCGGTTAGGGACGGACAATAGATCTACGGGGTTGTAAAGCACCACACCTTCCCCAATTGTGATACCCGGGGCACCCGGGATGCCCTTAAAGTGTCCTGATGTCTTTGTCCCTGAGAGCAGTTCTTCGATGAGCCCACGGGCCTTGGCAAAGGCAATATTGCCTGAAATCATGGTTCCCAGGGTGGTCATAAAGGCAATCTCCTGATCGCCAAACCGGCGGGCAGATTCCTGTTGAATGACCAGTACTGCCAGGTGTTCACCATGATGGTTAATGGGGACGCCCAGAAATGAGAAATAGGGGTCTTCACCTGCTTCAGGGATATATTTAAACCTGGGATGAGAAGGTGCGTTTTCGATATTCACCGTTTCGCCTAATTGAGTGACGAGCCCAACCAGACCTTCAGAATAGGGGATCTCAACATTGCCAACGGCGTCCTGATTCAACCCATAGGTCGCCATGAGGATATTCATGTCAGTGGTATTGTCACTGAGATATAAAGAACATACGTCTACATTCAGGGCATCATGGATCCCCTGGACAAGATTGTTTAAAGCCGAAGACAGGTCAGTAGACCGATCTATGGATTTAACAATCTTGTGTATCGTGTTTAAGGTATAGGACGTCATTCTAATTATTATATTTTTATTACCGTTACTTAATTATAAGAAGAATATTTAAATTGCAACCAGTTATTTTGGGCAATCATCAATTCTTGCGGGTTTAAAGCAGAATAATTTAATTTATGGTGAGGTGAGGAGTCAGGTGTGAGGAGTAAAGCGTATTATTAAGGGTTGTGGAAGATTATTGATTAACTTTCGATGAGGATTTATATCTAAAGTAATGAGTACACATCACTCCTGACACCTCACTCCTCACTCTTAACTTTCTTCTTAATCTCTTCCAATTCTTTATCAATCTTATGCATATGGTCCAGCATGGTATCTATTGCATTTTGAATAGGATCAGGCATGTCTCTGGTTGGTCCATAAGCATCAAAACCAATCTTCTTTGCCATGGCATGACGCTGGGCTTCCAGCTGCTGGCTTGCGTCATCACCCACAGACACCACATGCCCCGGGATTCCCACCACCGTTGCATCGGCAGGGATATCTTTTACCACTACGGCATTGGAGCCCACCTTTGCACCCGTGCCAAGCACAATGGGGCCGAGTACTTTCGCGCCAGCTCCAATAATGACGTTGTTTTCCAGTGTCGGATGACGTTTTCCCTTGTCTGTAGTGGTGGTGCCACCCAGGGTGACACCGTGGTAGATGGAGCAGTCATCACCAATAATGGCGGTTTCACCTATGACTACCCCCATGCCATGGTCAATAAAAAAGCGTTTGCCAATTCTTGCCCCGGGATGGATCTCAACACCAGTCAAAAAACGGGCGATATAAGACCCGAACCGGCCCAGCAGGTAAAGATGATGTGTCCAGAGCCAGTGATTGAACCGGTGTAACAGGATGGCGTGCAGCCCCGGACTGGTGATCAGTGATTCCAGTGCAGAGCGGGCGGCCGGGTCCCGTTCAAATATGGTTTCGATGTCTTCTTTTATATTGTCAAACATATCTAGCCTATAGCAGTTTTAATATTCTCTGATGCTGTTCTTCCAGCTTGGCAATGGATGCCAGGGTCTCTTCCAGCTTGTGTTTCTCTTTGTTGACGACATCTTCCGGTGCCCGATCAATAAAATTACGGTTGTTTAATTTTGCTTCAATCCGTCCTTTGTCATTATTCAGCCTGGCAAGTTCCTTTTCCAGTCTGGCAGACTCGGCTTTTGGATCGATAATGTCTGTCAGTGGTACCAGTATGGTCATGTCCCCTGCCAGGGCAATAATGGCATCATCTGGAGATTCTTCAACCGATGTTATTGAACTGATCTTACCCAGTGTGCTTATATAACTGGAATTGGCTTGTAGGAATGATTTTTCGTCCTCTGTCCCGCCCATGATCTGCACTGCCAGGGGTTTACCGGGCGCAATATCACGTTCTGAACGGATGCGCCTGACGCCCAGGATAAACAGCTTTACCCATGACATCTCCGTGAGCACTGCGCGGGCAGATTCTGTGACCTCAGATGTTTTCGGGAAGGGTTGTTGCATGATGGTATTGCCATCATTTCCCAGCCTGGGGGCGGTACGATGCCATATCTCTTCAGTAATGAAAGGCATAAACGGATGCATTAACCTTAAAAGTTGTTCCAGTATATTGACCAGGGTAAACAAGGTTCCCCTTTTTCGGATTTCTGTGGCGGTATCATCTGTTAAGGTGGTCTTGGACAACTCCAGATACCAGTCACAATATTCGTCCCAGATAAATTCATAAATGGCCTGTGCAGCCAGGTCAAAACGATAGGTGGCTATACCGGTGTTAACCTGATCTACGGCCTGGGAAAACCGCGCATTGATCCAGTGTTCAGCAAGCCCCAATTCCCTGTCTTCATCGTTCACATCCAGTTCACTGGCATCCAGGTTCATCATGACATAACGGCTGGCGTTCCAGATTTTATTGCAGAAGTTGCGGTACCCGGTAATGCGTCCTACATCAAAATTTATCCCGCGGCCCTGGGTGGCAAGCGAGGCAAATGTGAAACGTAATGCATCTGTGCCGTAGGAATCGATACCTTCCGGGAAATGTTTGCGGGTCTGTTTGGTGATCTTTTCCGCATCCTTGGGACGCATCATTCCAGTGGTGCGTTTTTGAACCAGTTGTTCCAGGTCTATGCCATCGATCAGATCC
This sequence comes from Candidatus Eutrophobius brisbanensis, assembly GCA_038131795.1. GTDB lineage: Bacteria > Pseudomonadota > Gammaproteobacteria > Eutrophobiales > Eutrophobiaceae > Eutrophobius > Eutrophobius brisbanensis. The sequence continues at coordinate 2,448,307 of JAYPQE010000003.1, forward strand.
AGTGGGTCGAGAATATTACCTTTAGACTTTGACATCTTCTGGCCTTCTGAATCTCTGACCAGACCATGGATATAGACTTCGCGAAACGGCACATCCCCCATGAATTTGATACCCATCATGATCATTCTGGCAACCCAGAAAAAGATTATGTCAAAACCGGTGACCAGTACGCTGGTGGGGTAGAACGTCTCAAGCTCAGGGGTTTTCTCCGGCCACCCAAGGGTGGAGAAAGGCCATAGGGCGGATGAAAACCAGGTATCCAGTACGTCTTCATCCTGGACAAGTGAGGTGTCAGGTGTCAGGTGTGAGGCGTATTTCTGTCGAATTTCCTCCTCATTGCGACCGACATAGACATTACCGTCAGGGTCATACCATGCCGGGATCTGGTGTCCCCACCAGAGCTGTCGGCTGATACACCAGTCTTCAATGTTACGCATCCATTCGTAATAGGTCTTGTCCCAGTTTCCCGGGACGAATTTTATATCTCCTTTTTCAACGGCCTCAATGGCTGGCTCTGCCAGAGGTTGAATCTTGACATACCACTGATCCGTTAAATACGGTTCGATGACGGCACCGGAGCGGTCACCACGTGGCACCATTAGTTTATGCGGTTCGATTTTTTCCAGAAGGTCAGCGGCTTCAAGGTCCTGAACAATTAATTTTCTAGCTTCAAACCGGTCTTTGTCACGATAGGCCTGGGGTATACCTATGATATCGGCATCCTCCAGCACGTATCGGGTGGCAGTATTATCATGGTGTTCCAGCTCCATACCCGTCTTCGAGGTGATCCGGGCATCGTGAGTGAAGATATTGATCAATGGCAAGGTATGCCTTTCACCTACTTCATAGTCGTTAAAATCATGGGCTGGGGTGATTTTGACGCAGCCGGTACCAAATTCCGGATCCACGTATTCGTCTGCGATGACGGGTATCTTTCTACCGGTCAATGGTAGTTCAAGATCATGACCGATGAGGTCCTGGTAGCGTTCATCTTCCGGATGAACGGCAACGGCGGCATCACCCAGCATGGTTTCCGGACGGGTGGTTGCCACTATCACATGACCCTTGCCATCACAGCGGGGATAGCGGATATGCCACATGTTACCGTCCTCTTCCTCAGAGATGACTTCCAGGTCTGAGATAGCGGTATGTAATACCGGGTCCCAGTTCACCAGGCGTTTGCCGCGGTAGATGAGTCCTTCGTCATATAACCTGACAAAGACTTCTTTCACCGCATCAGACAGGCCCTCATCCATGGTAAAGCGTTCCCGGGACCAGTCCATGGATGTACCCAGGCGTCTTGACTGGTTAGTTATGGTGCTGCCGGATTCTTCTTTCCACTTCCAGACGGCCTGGGTAAATGTTTCCCGCCCCAGGTCATGACGGCTCTGGCCTTTCAGTTCCAGCTGTCTTTCCACGACCATCTGGGTGGCGATACCTGCATGATCGGTCCCGCATTGCCAAAGCGTTTGATTACCGTTCATGCGGTGATAGCGTGTGAGAATATCCATCAGTGTCTGCTGGAAGGCATGTCCCATGTGCAGATTCCCGGTGACATTGGGTGGCGGCAGCATGATGCAATAGGGATCCCCACCACCTGCAGGGGCAAAATAGCCTTCTTTTTCCCAGAATTGATACCAGGTGGTCTCTATATTTTTTGGGTTATACGTCTTATCCATGGCTCATATATTTAATGTGTCAGTAAAAACTGAGGAATTATGCCGAAACTGGCGCCGCTTTACATCTATAACGGGCAGTTGAGAGTGTAGAAATTTCCTGTCCTTAATCAGATTCGTCTTGATCGGGGCCCTTTTTAATGCGGCCCTGCAGCTCAAGGAGGATGCTATCTTTCAGGTTGCCCACTTCTTCCAGTTCATGGGACAGTTTTTCTTCTACTTCATCTACCAATTGGGAATAATTGGGGTCGTCATGGCCTGTATTTAGTTCGGTGTGATATTGTTCCTCATCCTGCTCCGTGGTAACCAGTTCATCAAGAATTGGAATCATCCGATGACCGACAACGCTGACCCGGCTTTGCGTGGATTTATTTTCAACCAGATCTTCAAGCTCATTTATCTGATCGGTCAATCCGGGTGATTGTTCTGGTCTCTCAGCCATCCTGAAACGAATCTATATTGTGATTGTTTAATTCAAATCCCATATCGCGATATATCTTATAACGTTGGCGGCCTTTGTCTTTTTCATCAGGGTCGTCAGTGATGATCTCAATCACCCTGTTGTACTTGGATGCACAGTCTGGAACAGAATCGGTAAGATTGATAATGACATCGGCATCGGTGGTGTTAGATCCATTCCAGCCAATCGTGATGGGCGAGTCACCATCTGCGTTATCGATCGTTGAATGGGGCAGGAAGCTGATATCATGGTAGGTCCACAATAAATCATCAATGGCCCCTGCTGCTTGCTGGTCTTTTGCGATTATAAAAACCCGGTTGCCATGTGACCAGGCCTTATTGGTAATGGAACAGGCAAACCTCCCTGGGTTCCTGACACCTTTTAATACATAAAAGTCGGCCTGTGGCATGGGCTAATGATTATAAAAATTACTTTGCTGCTTTATTCAGAATGTATTGCATCAGTAATCTCACAGGCCGGCCGGTTGCCCCCTTATTAGCCCCGGAAAGCCATGCGGTTCCCGCAATATCCAGGTGGGCCCAGCGGTATTTACGAGTAAACCTGGATAAAAAGCAGGCCGCGGTGATTGTACCCGCCTCTCTGCCACCAATATTGGCCATGTCAGCAAATGGGCTGTCCAGCATGGATTGATATTCTTCCCAAAGGGGGAGTTGCCAGGCGCGATCATTGCTGTATTCGCCGGCCGATATGAGGTCATTCGCCAATGGGCTATGGTTGCTTAACAGGCCTGTAGCATATTTACCCAGGGCGATGACACAGGCACCGGTGAGGGTGGCGATATCAATGACCACGTCCGGGTTGAATCGATCGGAATAGGTCAGGGCATCACATAAGATCAGTCGTCCTTCTGCATCCGTATTTAATACCTCGACAGTTTGTCCGGACATGCTGGTAAAGATGTCACCTGGCTTGGTGGCCGTTCCACTGGGCATATTTTCTACCGTGGGTACCACACCCACCAGGTTAATAGGCAGGCCCAGTTCAGCAGTGGCACAGACGGCACCCAGGACTGAGGCAGCACCACACATGTCATATTTCATTTCATCCATGGCCTGCGACGGTTTAATGGAGATACCACCGGTATCGAAGGTGACGCCTTTACCCACCAGGACAATGGGTTTTTTATCTGCCGGTCCATTGTAATACTCAAGGGTAATCAGTTTTGGTGGTTCAGCAGAACCCGCCGATACAGACAACAAGGAATTCATGCCAAGGTTTTTCATTTCTTCCGCCTCAAGGATATTCACCTTGATTGCCTTGTAGGTTTTGGCAAGTTGTTTGGCCTGTAATGCCAGATGTGAAGGGGTACATACATTTGCCGGTCGATTGGCGAGATCGCGGGTCAGTTTGACGCCTTTTGATATACCGAGTCCTTCGTTGATGGCTTCATCACCTGCCGGCAAATCACGGCGAGAAGGGACAGTCAGAACCAGCTTTCTGATGGTTTTTCTATCACGTTTCTTTTTACTTTTAAATTCATTGAACTGGTAAAGATTGCCGTTGGTTACTTCAACGGCCTGCCTGACTTTCCAGTGAATGTCCCTGCCTTTGATAGGAAGCTGGGACAGGTAACTCACGGCCTCGGTGGCCCCGGTTTCATTAAGTTCTTTAATACTGTTTTCAATAATTTTTTTGTATTTGTTATCGTCCAGGTCCCGTTCTTTGCCACATCCAACTAGTAGGATACGGTCTGCGAGCATGCCCGGTACGTTATATAAGACCAGCGACTGTCCCGCTTTGCCGTCCATGTCTCCTCTTCTGATTAAATTAGACAGGTGTTTCTTGCTGACCTGATCAATGGCCTTGGCTTCCGGCGTAAGACGACGTGGCTCGGTAATACCGACTATGACACAGGCAGTGCGTTGCTTTTCGGGATTCCCACTTTTTATTATGAATTCCATACAATATTAGACCTTAAGTTTGTTGAGTTTTTCAGGTTAAGAATCTGGTTTTCAGGGGAAGATTTACAAGGTACCCTGAATCGTTATGCAAGTTTATCATGTGTATTTGCTTAAATGTAGAATACTGTAAACCTCAAAATGTTGATACTTGAACGCTATATTTACAGTGAAATCCTGTCCAAGCTGGGCTGGATTTTGATGTTTCTGGTATTGATTTTGTCCAGTGACAGATTCGTTGATTATCTGTCTGATGCGGCTGCTGGGACGCTACCAAACCATTTAATATTTAAGATTCTGCTAATGAAGATGCTGACGATGTTACCTCAGCTGCTTCCTATCGTTCTGTTTCTGGGGGTGGTGCTGGCCTTATCAAGGCTGTCCCTTGATAGGGAACTCATTATTGTCTCCGGTGCCGGATTGACCGAGCGGTTTAAATTATTTTCTATTATGAAGTTGTCGGTTGGTTTTTCATTTATTGTCTTAGTGGCCAGTTTTTTTGTTTCACCCTGGGCCGAAGGACAATTCAGGGAGATTCGAAACCAGGCGTTGGTGGAAGCGGACATATCAGGGATAGCTGCTGGGAGATTCAGGGAATTCAGTAAAGGCGATATGGTGGTATATGTTGAGAAAATGGATGAACAGAATGCATCGATGAAAAACATTTTCCTGCATAGAAAATCAGAAGAAAATATGGGGGTTTTGAATTCCTCAAGTGCCAGGTATTTTGTTAAACCTGACTCTGGCAGCCGTTATGTTCTGTTCGAGAATGGTAGCCGTTACGTAGGACAGCCTGGAGATCGCGAATATCAGATAACCAGATATAAAACCTATGGCGTGTTACTGGATTATGGTGAGGTGGAGACAGATGATGTCTGGTTGAACACCTATCCGACCACTGAAATCTGGCAGGATTCCCGCCCCCAGTATAAGGCAGAGTTTCAATGGCGGCTGTCTTTTGTCTTTGCTACTTTATTGCTTCCCGTATTTGCCCTGGTCATCAACCGGTATTTTGGTAGTGACAGTCGGTATGTACCCATCTTCATCTGTGGTCTGGGGTATCTGATATATAGTAATTTGCTGGGGCTTTCAAAATCGATGTTGTACTGGGACAGGATACCTGGATACCTGGGGCTGTGGTGGGTCCATTTATTTTTCCTTATCGTCATATTATTGTTGTTTAATGGGCCGTCAATCTGGAGAGTTTTAAAATCAAATAAGCCGGAGAAGGCGAGGCTATAATGGTTATTCTCCAGAAAATGATAACATCAAGTCTGATCAAGACGACGCTACTCTCGTTATTTATACTGATTTCATTATTCTCTTTTTTTACGTTAATCGATCAGCTCGAAGATACGCGGGGTAATTACGGTACTATTGAGGCATTGGTCTATACCTTAATGACAATGCCGCGTATGTCATATGAGTTGTTTCCCATTGCGGCAGTCATTGGCAGCATGGCGGTATTTGGTTTGCTAACCAGGAATAATGAACTGGATGTCATACTGACCTGTGGCCTGTCGCGTTTTAACCTGGTGGCCCTGTTAGTTCGCTCATCAATTATTCTGGTAATCCTTGCCGTTCTAATAGGGGAAATTGTGGCGCCCTATTCAGAGGAACGGGCACAAACACTGCGATCGCTGGCACTATCAGAGAATATCAGTTTAAAGACCCGGAATGGCTTCTGGATACGTGACGGCAACAGTTATGTGAATATACGAAGGGTGTTGCCAGGTAATCATATTGAGGACATTTATTTTTATGAGTTTGATGAAGCACATAATCTACGCAGTAGCTTTCATGCACAAAGCGCTGATTATGAAAATGGTAAATGGATCATGGAGGACATTAATGAATCTTTGTTAAATGTTAACTCAATTGAAAGTCGACATTATGCTACAGCAGGTTGGGACTCCCTGATCGACCCTGAAATTATCAATGTGGTTACTATTAAACCCCAGTTTCTTACCATGCTGGGTCTGGCAAACTATATAACGTATCTGAAACAAAACGCCCAGAATGCATTGTTATATGAACAGGCATTGTGGGTGAAGTTGATTACTCCATTTACCATCATCGCCATGATTGTACTGGCCGTACCCCTGATACAGGGCCGGATCAGGGAGACGAGTGTCGGCTACCAGGTGTTTGCCGGGGGGCTGATTGGTGTTTTATTTCATTTTATTAACCAGATCAGCCTGAATGTGGGGATTGTTTATAGCATACCACCAGCAATTAGTGTTACGGCACCTACGGTTTTCCTGGTGGGTGTAATTACATTTTTGTTGAGACGTAAAACGTAAGAAGTAAAAAGTGAAGGGTAAGGAGTAAGACGTGAGGGGATGCCGAGCCTTTGCATTAATTTTTATGAAGTAAAGGGGGCGAAGCGCTTAGATCTTATCCCCTGTGGCATTTATTTTATATAGCCGGGTGCCGGAATAGCGGTCATGAAACGTGCGTTTGTCTGTATCGAAAATGGCCCAGGCAAAACCCAGGCCCATAAAAGCCCATGACAGCATGGCCAACAGAAAGCGTTTGCCTGCTACCTTCCAGGTCACAATATTGTTATCACTGTCCAGCAGCTTGACCTTCCATGCGCGCATCCCCAGGGTCTGGCCACCATGGGTCCAGGCCCAGCCAAAAAACAGAAAGCTCCAGGCAGTGAGGTATAAAAAGTAAAATATATTTTCACTGTGGATAGCTTCACCATGGGTAAAGGGTAACAGTATGGCAGTTGCGCCAAATAATACTGCAAACAACAACAGGCAATCGTAGAAAATTGCTACCAGTCGACGAAACAGGCCACAGGGTAAAAGAGTATCTTGTTTATTGATCTGGTTCATAAATCTGGTCAATCGAGAAACTAGCTGTTCAGTGATATAATGCACCAATTATGTCTTACTTTGTGCAAGTATGTGCCGAATTATTGTCTGGAGTCATTAATGAGTTTTATACCTGTTGCAAACATTAGATTGCTTATCATTGTTATTTTTTCCTGTTTATCAACAAATGTAAATGCTCATGCCTCACTTGAGGAAGCTACTGCAACTGCAGGCAAAAGCCATAAAGCTGTGCTTAGAATAACCCATGGTTGTAGTGGTTCACCTACGGTGTCTGTACGTGTGCGCCTGCCAGATGGCGTTAAGCGAGCCAAGCCTATGCCAAAACCGGGATGGGAACTTGAAGCTAAAGAGGAAAAACTTGATAAACCTTATGAATCCAGAGGTGCGACCGTAACTGAAGATGTTCGGGAAATACACTGGAAAGGTGGTTCATTAGCAGACAATTTTTTTGATGAATTTGTCTTTAGAATGGAAATGCCAGATGTCTCTGAACATACAATACTCTATTTTCGCACCGTACAGGAATGTGAAAATGGTGAAGCGCATCGATGGATAGATATTCCCGGTGCTAATGAGAATGCGGATGATCTGGAATCACCCGCACCGTTTATTACTCTGAATCCAGCCGAGGGTTAATCCGACATTGTACTATCAACAGGGAAGTAAAGTTGGTTATTGGTGTAACTATCCGGCATTAGTTTTATTATTATTATTTTGCAGTCGAGTATTTTCCCATGCTGAATTACAGGAAATCTCGCCAGCAAATCTTGAGATTCTTGAAACATCTCCTGAAGAATTTTTTGCCCGATACGATGAACCTGTATCGCCTGCAAGAATCAGGCTGCTGGGTCAAAATGGTGAGGAAGTCGCACTAGAAGATATTCGCACTGAAAACAATATTGTCCGTTTCGTGCCTGCTGAACCTCTAGTGGATGGGCAATATATTTTAAGTGTCAGGGTTATCTCCCTGGATGCCCATCCGATTGCATCCAGTATAGGGTTTTCCGTTGGTAATCATTCTCCGCCGGATCCTGCAATTTCAGAAGCCGATCCATTGACCCGAATTTTTATACGGATAATACAAATAATTCACTTGCCTATCATTATGTTATGTATGGGCCTGGCACTTTATCCATTTTTCTTTTCCACGGTTTCATCGTTGGAGTCAAATCGTTTCAGTGCCTTGTCAACATTATCGCTTCTTGGTCTGATATCTTCATTATTAAATCTTGGGTTTTGGGGGGTGTTGATCAATGGTGGTGATATATCGACTATCCTGAATGTTGAAACCTGGTATCAGGCGTCTGCAACCACCCTGGGTACGCGGACAGGACTTATAGCAGGTGGCTTGACGGGTATCTGGTTGTCAGTTTTACTTGGCCAGGACTTTCCCACAGGACGTTATCTGGGACTCTTCGGTGTTGTTCTGCTGGCCTTAAGTTTTGCAGCAAGTGGACATGCTGCTAGCAGTATGATCTATATTAAACCTGTTTTTATCATTCATGCGCTGGTCGCAGCTGTGTGGTTTGCTTCCATGTTTATTTTATACGCGATGACCAAATCTCAGGATCCACAAAAATTGAAAGCCTTGTTGCTGGCATTTTCTGACAGGGCCAGATACCTGGTGGGTGTTTTATTGGTTTGTGCGTTGATTTTAAGTTTGTATCAAGTAAATAGCATCAGTGCATTGATATCCAGTGAATATGGACTGTTATTGTTGTTCAAATTATTTCTGGTGATCGTGGTGTTGATAATAGTAGTGATGAATCGTTGGCACTACACCCCTCACCTTAAAGAAGGTGATAGTATAATGACTACCAGTTTGAGAAGATCAATAGTTATAGAATCAATGGTCCTGTTGTTAATCATTGCAGTGACAACGGTATTGTCATCAACTTCACCTGAAGATCAATCTGTAGAGAAAACAAGCTGGTCTGTTACCCTGACAAACAGTAGTGACCTCGCTATTAATTTATCAATGAGTCCATTAAAAACAGGTGAAAATTATGCCGAGCTTGAATTTTTTATGGATGATGGTGTATTTGAACCACAGGAAGTGGAAGTCCAATGGTCGCATGTGGAAGCCGGTATTGAGCCGGCCACCGAAATGGCAAGCAGGACAGAGACAGGTATTTACCGTATTGAGAATATTAGCTTTCTGATTCCAGGAGAGTGGACAGTCAGGATCAATGTCCTGGTCGATGACTTTACCCGGGAACGCTTTACTACTCATGTTGAGATAAAATAAACGGCATGGTTACTACCCGGTTATATGAAGAGCAAGATTTTCAGAGTCTTTGCCAACTTTGCCAGGGGGTCGTTGAATATTACCAGGTGGGCAGGGTCCCCGATATAAAAGAGACGGAAACCTATGTCCGGGATTATGTGCTGGGAAGTGATTCAGATGTAAGTGTGATGATGGCATTTGATGGTGATACAGGCATCGGCCTGGCATCCTTTTCGATTATGTACCCTTCACCCAACCTCAAAGGGCAACTGTACCTTAAAGAGTTATATGTAGATGAAAAATACCGTGGACATGGTACAGGACAGGCATTGATGAAGGCCGTGGCCCGTTATGCCCTGGACCATAACTGTAGCCGCATGGACTGGTCGGCAGAGAAGACCAATCCGTCAGCCCTGGAGTTCTATCAGGCCATTGGGGCAACACCGCTGGATATAAAGGTGTATTATCGTATCGCCGGTGAAGACCTGGAATCATTTGCAAGCTAAATATAGTCTTAAATAAACGATTACATTCAGTAAGATAAAATACATTTAAAGGGGAAGCTAATGCTGGTACTCAGTAATGAAGAAGTGGGGCAGTTACTGACCATGGAGGACTGCCTGGAGGCCCTGGAGCGATTGTATCTTCATTATGCCCATGACAAGGCATTGCTCACCCTGCGGCATGACAACCTGTCACCCAATTCAACGCCACAGGCCTATTATGCCTTTAAGCATATGGGAGGCACCTGGCCCGCAGAAGGCATACAGGCATTAAGATTAAACTCGGACGTGATCACCCATCCGGTAATTAACGGCAAGATCCGTCGGGTTAAGCAGCCCCTGGCCAATGGTCGTTGGGTAGGGCTGGTAATGTTGTTCAGTACCGAGACCGGCCAGTTACTGGCCATGTTTCCCGATGGTGTCATGCAGCGTATCCGTGTGGGTGCGGCGAACGGTATTGCCCTTAAACACCTGGCCCGTGAGGACGTCTCCAAGCTGGCATTGATCGGCAGTGGTTGGCAGGCGGGGGCCCAATTAATGGCGGCCATGTCGGTGCGGAATTTCAAGAAGGTTCGCGTTTACAGTACCCGCAAGGAAAACCGGGAAAGCTTTATCGAAGAGGTCAAACCCCTGTATACATCTGTGGATATTGAAGTTGCCGATACGGCGGAAGAGTGTGTCGATGATGCCGATGTCATTATGTCGGCTACCTCGGCCATGATCCCCGTCCTGCAGCCCGAGTGGATCAAACCCGGGATGCATATCAGTTGCATCAAGACCTATGAAATGAGTCCTGAGGTATTAGATAAGTGTGACGTGGTGTTTATCCATACCCAGGCCCAGGGCAAGCATATCGATAACACCTTACCAGGCACCCCCAATGTATTTGACGAATCAAAGCAAAAGGCATGGGTCAATGACAGGGACAAAGGTGTGCTCAGCCACCCGGACATTAAAAAGCTCGTTGCCAGGCAGGCACCCGGGCGGGAATCACCGGAACAGGTGACCTGCTTTGTGAATAATATTGGTATGGGACTGCAGTTTGCCGCCGCCGGTGCGGTTGTCTATAAAAAGGCCATGGAATCAGGCGTAGGGATACAACTGGAAGACGATTGGTTTTCTGAAGATGTTCATCCTTAATTTGTTCTGACATTGAGAAACCTGTGAATTAGGTATTTGTCTGTATTTCATAATTGTAATACTGGTCGAAGCCCATTGGGGCCGAGCTGTATACATGTAGTTTTAAATAAACTGATACACCATGCATCATAGTTATTTTACAGAATGCTAGAAAAATATTTTTGTGGTCGTTAGTCTTTTATTTTTCAGAACCTACAGTTGTTTGAATTTTTTATCACCTTCATTTTATTTACTTTTCACCGAGGTATTAATTTCAAGCTTCTAACCGAAGTATAGTAAAGGAGCCATCAATATGAATTCTCAAACGGTACCAGTTCAGGTTCCAGCATTTAATAAAGGCTGGTCATTTTTCCTGGACGTGGATGGTACCTTGATTGACTTTGCACCCCAGCCGGACCAGGTGACTGTGAGCAAGAAACTGGTTGGTGTGCTCGAACATCTCAGAATGCACACAAATGGTGCAGTTGCCCTGATAAGCGGTCGTCCTATTCAGGATCTTGACCAGTTATTTAAGCCAGTCAGGTTTGCTATGGCAGGTCAACATGGCCTTGAGCGACGAGATAATTATGGTGTTAAACACCTGCATCCTATGCCGGACGGTGATTTCACCCTGGTGAAGACGTCAATAAAGGAATTTGCCAGTAAAAGGAAAAACCTGTTTATAATTGTCGCGTGTGGAAATAATCAAAACGTTGTTTATGAACGCACATATATCGGTTACACATACACAATGCTTAAACCGGGCCAGATAGGAACCGCCTTGGCCATTGCACCATATATAGTCCTTGCCAGAAACGCGGTCCCGAAAAATAGATTCAGTGATTTACAGCAGATGACACTCTCACAGTGGAAATAATTAATGGATAAATAAATAGAATATAATCAATGGCGCTCCCAAGGGGACTGACTCGCTACATCCATGTAGCTCGCACTTCGTGCGTTGCCTTTCAGGCAACGTCCAAATCGGCTGTCCTGCCGATTTGTCGAACCCTAACAATTTTGGGATTCAAGTACCCTCAGGAATACCATAACCAAAAAGGATACTGCGTATCCCCTTTGGTCATGGCGCTCCCAAGGGGACTCGAACCCCTGTTTCCGGCGTGAGAGGCCAGCGTCCTGGGCCACTAGACGATGGGAGCACTTTTCTGGAAAAGGGTTATAATAACGGTGAAATTTAATTGATGGTAGTGCATTAATATAGAAGTAAGACAATCTAATATGTTCATCGTGTGATTAATAGTCAGATGAAACCCGACAACAAACCAGATAATGTATCGACCTTAAGACCCAAACCACGGGTCTATCCCCGTTCCGAGCATTCTATTTCCCGAAGTCAGATAAGTGAAAATGCCCTGAAAGTCCTGTATCGGTTGAACAGTGGCGGATACCAGGCCTACCTGGTGGGCGGCAGTGTCAGGGACCTGCTTTTAGGTCGGGAACCCAAGGACTTTGATGTGGCCACCGATGCCCATCCTGAACAGATCCGCGAGCTCTTTAGAAACAGCCGGTTGATAGGCCGACGGTTTCGTCTGGCCCATGTCCGTTATGGAGACGAGATTATTGAGGTGTCAACGTTTCGTGCCCAACATGATGATGTGGATAGCGATGATGCCCATACAGTAAATGGTCGTATTATCAGAGACAATGTCTACGGTTCCCTTGATGAAGATGTCTGGCGCCGGGACTTTACCGTTAATGCCCTGTACTACGGCATCGATGACTTCAGCGTAATTGATTATGTAGGGGGCATGAATGACATCAAGTCAGGCAGAATCCGGCTGATTGGTAATCCCAGGGACCGCTATATTGAGGATCCGGTAAGGATGCTAAGAGCGGTACGTTTTGCCGTTAAGCTGGGTTTCAGGTTAGAACCTGAGGCCGAGGTGCCCATTGAGGAACTGGGAAATCTGTTGGATGAAATGCCACCGGCAAGACTGTTTGAAGAAGTTGTAAAACTGTTTAATAGTGGCGTTGCATTACAGTCTTTCGAACAGTTAAGGCATTACAATCTGTTTCGGCACCTGTTTCCGCAAACAGACCATCTCTTGTCTGAGCAGGAGGGCGGTTATCCGCATACATTATTAATCCGTGCCTTGCAGAATACCGATCTGCGGATTGCCGAAGACAAGCCGGTTACCCCGGGGTTCCTGGTAGCTGCCTTGTTGTGGCTACCGGTATATGAATTGACCCGGGAATATATGGAAGAAGGGATGTCCGAGTTTGATGCGATTGCCCTGGCAAGTGACGTCGTCATTTCCAAACAGGTCAAACGCACTGCCATGCCCAGACGCTTCTCCCAAATGGCCAGGGACATCTGGCAATTCCAGGCCAGGTTGAAACGGACCCGTGGCAACCGGCCGCAACGACTCATTAAACATCCGAAATTCCGGGCGGCTTATGACTTTCTGTTATTACGGGTGGAATCCGGTGAGGCAGATCAAAACCTGGCTGATTGGTGGACCAACTTCATCAAGCAGCAGGAATCGTCAGGTCATTCCACCGCTACACCCCGGCGCAAGCGGGGTCGCAGGGGCAACCGGCATCGCCCACCACGAAACCGTAATCAATGACAATTTCATACCTGGGATTGGGCAGTAATCTTGATGGTCCCGAAAAACACCTGAAAACCGCGCTAGATGATATCGGCCATATTGACCAGACACATATTCTGGCATGTTCATCATTTTACAAAAGCCCTCCCCAGGGACCGCAGGACCAGCCGGATTTTATTAATTGTGTCGCAAAACTGGAAACCGGACTGTCAGCGCATATGCTATTATCTGCATTACAGGAAATAGAAGATCAGCACGGTCGAAAAAGGGAGCGTCTATGGGGCCCAAGGACCCTGGATCTGGATATCCTGTTGTTTGGGGAGAGGGTAATTAACGATGACGATTTAACGGTTCCACATCCCCAGATGCGCAACCGTGGATTTGTGCTGGTACCATTAACGGAGATAGATCCTGATATCTCTATACCGGGACTTGGGAAGGCAAGTAATTTAATTTCGAGCTTGGATATAAATTCTATAATTCGGATATAATTCCATTGAGTAAATTCAGTCCAGAATATATTGTTGTAGAAGGCCCAATCGGTGTGGGCAAGACCACCCTGGCAAAACGTCTGGCGGAGACTCTGGGAACGGATTTATTACTGGAGGCCGCATCAGAAAATCCTTTTTTACCAAAGTTTTATGAGGACCCAAGGTCTTCCGCGCTTCCCACTCAGTTGCATTTTTTATTTCAACGCGTCAAACAGATCGAGGTGCTTAAACAAACCGATATGTTCAAGCCGGCCATGGTGGCAGACTTTTTGATTCAAAAAGACAGCCTGTTTGCCAAGGTTACACTGAATGAAGATGAGCTGGACCTGTATTATCAGGTCTATGATCGATTGACTGTTGAAGTTCCTGCACCGGATCTGGTGATCTATCTTCAGGCCAGCCCTGATGATCTAATGAAACGGGTATATGAAAGAGGCACAAGTTTTGAGAGGAACATTAAGGAAGATTATCTGCAGTCGGTCTCTGATGCCTATATCAACTTTTTTTATAACTATGATCAATCACCTCTTCTTATTGTCAATACAGCAGATTTCAACATCGCAGAAGGTAATGAAAGTTATCAGGTCTTATTGAATTATATCCAGGATCTGCGTCCTGGACGTCATTATTTTAATCCGCAAAATTTATGAAAAACACCAATGCCATAAATCGTATTCTGGAAATGAAACAGAGAGGGGATAAGATTGCCTGCCTGACGGCCTATGATGCCAGCTTTGGCAGACTGTTGGAGAATTGTGGTGTCGATATGATACTGGTAGGTGACTCACTGGGCATGGTATTACAGGGAGAGAATGACACCCTTGCGGTTACTATGGATGACATGGTTTATCACACCAGGATGGTACGGCGCGGTATAAATAATACCCTGTTGGCTGCAGATTTACCGGCAAACAGTTATCTTGATCCGCAGATGACAGTTGATCATGCAAATAGACTGCTGGATGAAGGTGGGGCAGATATGGTCAAGCTGGAAGGGGGTCGCGAAATCCTGGACCAACTGAAGGCATTATCTGCTGCAGACATTGCCATCTGCGGTCACCTGGGGTTGCAACCGCAATCGGTCCACAAATATGGAGGCTATAAGGTCCAGGGAAGAGATCAGGGAGATGCCGATCGAATACTTGAAGATGCTGTGGCACTGGAGCAGGCAGGTGTGAAAATGATTGTGCTGGAATGTATTCCTATGCAGTTGGCAGAGGCAATTACCCGTGCAATTAGCATTCCGACTATTGGAATAGGTGCCGGTATAGGATGTGATGGTCAGATCCTGGTGATCTATGATGTGATAGGTCTGTCGGGGTATATCCCCAAAATGGCAAACAATTTCCTGTCCTCTTCAGGTGATCTAAATAGCGCAGTTAAAAACTATGTCCAGGCTGTTAAATCAGGTGACTTTCCCACCAAAGCCCAGAGTTTCGAGTAAGTTCTGACGATAATCCAGTCGTAACGTATAATCGTTATTTTTCATCAATGGATAAAACTATGCAAACCGTGAAGGATCTGACTGCATTACGCAGGGTTATCAGGGAGTGGAAACAAAAAGGGGAGTCAATTGCCATTGTCCCCACTATGGGAAACCTCCATGCAGGTCACCTGTCGTTACTGGAAGAGGCGCGACGACTGAGTGATCGGACCGTGGTGAGTATCTTTGTGAACCCTATCCAGTTTGGTAAGGGTGAGGATTATGAATCCTATCCCAGTACCTTGCAGGCCGATCAGGACAAGTTGCAGAGTGCAGGGCTGGATTTGTTATTCACACCAAATTTGAAAGAACTGTATCCCGGCGGCATAGATGTTGATACCAGGGTCAATGTTCCCAAACTTTCAGACATCCTTTGCGGTGAATCCAGGCCAGGCCATTTTTCCGGAGTGGTCACAGTGGTCAGCAAACTGCTAATCAATGTGACACCTGATTATGCATTATTTGGTGAAAAAGATTATCAGCAGTTAATTATCATCAAGCGCATGGTGTCGGATCTGTGTATCCCCACAGAGATTATTGGCATGCCTATCATTCGCGAAGAGGATGGACTGGCAATGAGTTCCAGAAACTCCTATTTGTCAGCAGAGGAAAGAAAACTCGCTCCGGCCATCTATCAATCATTACTGAATGCTGATGAAAGACTAAGGCGTGGTGAAATGTGTTTTGAGGATATTAAATCACAGGGGGTTGCAGAGCTGAAGGATGCAGGGCTTAAACCTGAATATTTCAGTATCCGCCGTACCGTAGATCTGGGTGAAGTCGGCCCCTCTGACAAGGAAGTGTCAGTACTCGCCGCAGCGTGGTTAGGTTCAGCACGGTTGATTGATAATGTTAAGGTGCTTATAAAATAAAAAATCCCGGGGGTTGTATGAATTTTGAAGAGATGTCAGATAGTGAAATTCTGGACATTGCCAATCCTATTATGGATAACCTGATCGAGGCATCAACAGAAATTGACCATGAAAGGCATATTAGAGATTTTACTGAGAGAATGAAATCTATAGTAACCGAGGAATACTTGCAGAAGATTTGCGAAAAGTATCAAACAGAAAAAGGATATTTTTCAGAACGTATACCTGTCGCCGTTTTTAAACGACCAGACTCAGCAGTGGTTGTCTGGAAACAATTTTTCACCCGGACGAAAGGTGAGTATGATGCAGAGATGGTATTAGTTTATAAAGACGGTAAGTATCTGGTTGACCATGCCATGGTTTTCTAGGAAAGTTGACAATATCTGCCAAAACCCCATACCCAAAGGTATTATGGAATACTGATAGAAATGGTTGAAAACAATAACCCTACCGCCGTATTAATTATCATTGGTAACGAGATCCTCTCGGGGAGGACACGTGATGCCAACCTGTCATTTCTCGGCCAGCGTTGTGAAGAGATAGGCATCGACCTGGTGGAGGCGCGAGTGGTGAAAGATATAGAAGGTGAGATCATTGATGTGGTAAATGATTACCGTAGTCGCGTTGACTATGTCTTTACTACCGGTGGTATCGGGCCTACTCATGATGATATTACCTCGGCATCAGTGGCCAGGGCCTTCGGTGTGGCCATAGAGCGCAATGCCGAGGCGGTGGATGCCATGGACCGATATTATCCTCCGGGCAAACTCAATGAGGCGCGGTTAAAGATGGCGGATGTCCCTGTAGGAGCGACCCTGATCGATAATCCAGTCAGTGGTGCACCGGGGTTTCAGATGGAAAACGTCTTTGTCCTGCCGGGCGTACCGTCCATTATGCAGGCCATGTTCAACGGGATTACCAATCGTTTAACAGGCGGCCTCCCCGTTTTGACCGAATCGGTTAAGACCGACATTACCGAGGGGACCCTGGCCCAGGGTCTTGGGAAAATACAGGATGACTATCCCGATGTGAGTATCGGCAGTTACCCCTTCTTCAAGGCAGGCCTGTTGGGTGTAAACCTGATCCTGCGTTCTACGGATAATGATCGCTTGCAGGCGGCAACGGAGAAGGTGAGGGAGATGATTCAGAAATTAGGCGGTAGAGTATTTGATACTAAGTGAGGAGTAAGGTGTTAGGAGATGCATATCCAGACACCTCACTCCTAACTCTTCACCCCTCACGCTTTTTTACCATCACACTGTCCAGTAAACTTAAAACTACCTCACCATCCTGGTTGGTGAGAATGATTTCAAATGTGATGATCCCTCTGTCCGGCTTGGATCGTGACGCTTTTTTGTCAACATAACGGAAGCTGCCCGAAATCTGGTCTCCTGCATAGACGGGGCGTTTAAATCGCACTTCATCCCAGCCGGCTGCACCAATAGCAGCTTCGTGCCATGAGGCCTGATTGACGAAAAACTGTTTTATGCAAAGGGTATATTGTCCGGAAGCGATGATACCTTTATGTCCCATTGCCTTCGCCGCATCATCATCAACATGGATAGGTAAGCTGTCCCATTTTTTATTAAATTCCAGCATCTCTGCATAGTCAACGGCATAGGGATTAAATTTATCCACCTCATCGGTATTTATATCTTCAAAATATTTTACTGACATTGGATGAAAACTCTCTTAAGGAATAGGACATATGAATATTATATTAACTGGCATTGTAATGTATTGAGGACTTATCGTTAAAGGCAAAGTCATCTTACGGACATAAAAAAAGGGCTGAGATAAATCAGCCCTTTTTATTTAACTTGAAAGATTTTTACAAATTACGCAGCGAGTTTTACGTACTCAAAATCTCCTTGTTGACCATTGATACCGGCTTTGGGTGGCGCTATCCAGTTGGCAAACTCACCCGGCTCGGTCCTTTCTGTCATCAGTGAGAGGATGTATTCCAGGTCTTCATCGGCGGGCAGCCATTCCTTTTGACGGTTGTTCCAGTCGGCTTCGCTAATGATGTCGCCAGTTGGGGTAACAAAATCTTCAGCATAATCGCCGATTCTTCGGTTGAATGCCTTGTGAGGCAGTGCCAGTTTAAAGTCTATGCCAAAGTTACCAATGACTTTATTCCAGGTTTCCACCACCTGTCTGCAGTCGTTGAGATAATCGTCAGCCAGTCGACCATTAACGGCATTGATAGCAGGCTCATTGACCAGTTCATATTTGCCGTTCACATTGCGAAGGATCGGATAGGTATCATTTACAAGTTGATGATCATCGTCGATCATGGGTTCGTGGAACCTGCCTTTCAGGCTGGCATTGAAGGCATTGGCGGCGTTGGTTGAGATCTCTGAACCAAACAGGTCCAGTGTGACTGAGACATGGAAATTCATTTTTCTCTGTATGGTGGGCAGATCGATTACGCCATGTTTGCGGACTTCGCTGATGGCAAACGGATCGGTGATGTTATTTTCTTTCATCACTTCACAGGTCCTTTGAATAACACGTTCCACACCGGTACGTCCGACAAACATATGATGGCCTTCTTCTGTGAGCATGAAGCGGGTGGTCCGTGCCAGCGGATCAAAGCCTGAATTCGCAAGGGCTTCCAGCTGCATCTTGCCATCACGATCAGTAAAGGTTGTAAACATGTAGAAAGACAACCAGTCAGGGGTGTCTTCGTTAAATGCACCTAGAATTCTTGGTTTGTCCTGATCGCCAGAACGACGCTGCAGTAATAATTCAGCTTCTTCTCTACCATCCCTGCCAAAATATTTATGCAGGAGGTAAACCATTGCCCACAGGTGCCTGCCTTCTTCCACATTTACCTGGAAGAGATTACGCATGTCGTACAGCGATGGTGCAGTCTTACCCAAGAAGCGTTGCTGCTCCACAGAGGCGGGTTCGGTATCGCCCTGAACCACGATGAGCCTTCTCAGCATTGAGCGGTATTCACCCGGGACGTCCTGCCAGACGGGTTGACCCTTATGTTGTCCAAAGGGAATCTTTCTGCCTTCTTCCTGGGGGGCCAGGAGAATACCCCAGCGGTATTCCGGCATTTTAACGTAGCCGAATTTTGCCCAACCTTCAGGGTCAACTCCAACGGCTGTCCGTAAATACACTTCAAAATCCTGAAAACCATTTGGCCCCATGTCCATCCACCACTTGATGAAGTTGGGATGCCATTCTTCCAGTGCGCGTTTTAATTTATTGTCGGATGCTAAATCCACGTTGTTCGGGATTAATGAATCGTAATCTACTTTATCTAATGTGCTCATAGTTATACCCTCTTGTTGTCGTATTCAGGTCGTGCTCCGGTACCATATTTTTTCAAGGCACCCTTATCACTGACTGCATTAGGACGCTGAAAAATCCAGTTTTGCCAGGCGGTTAATCTACCGAAAATCTTGGTCTCCAGGGTTTCAGGACCTGCAAAACGCAGGTTGGCTTCCATCCCCGTGAGTGCATCCGGTGAATAACTGGCCCGCTCTTCATCCAGCAGACGAATCTCATCATCCCAGTCCAGATCATCCGGAATGAGTGTGACCAGTCCGCAATCCAATGCTGCCGTGGCATCAAGATCTTTGTTTATTAGACCCTTTGCTCGCTCCAATGTTTCCGGCTCACCAAGAAATCGTGTTTCCAATCTGGTCAATCCGTTGGACATTGGGAAGGGACCAAAATTGGATTGGGTCAGACGAATGGTGGGTGCCGGGGCATCGTTACCGTCCAGCTGTCCGTCCAGCATATAGATTCGATCGGCGGCAAACAAGATTTCTGCAATAAATCCTGTAAAGCAACTGCCTTGTTCAACCAGGGCAAACCCGGTACGTGATGTCAGATCAATGCGTTTTAACGTGCGTTTTATGTATTGCAGTATTTCGTTAATCAGCCAGTTGCCCGCATGTTTATGCAGGAAAGCATCGTAAGAACTAACAATATCGTGATCACCGGATGATTTGTAATTGATTGTCCCGATAGTAGGTTCGTTAAAACGCAGATGCAATATGGCATCATCCAGCTCCCTGGCTAATGCCAGTGGCCAGAATGAATCACCCTGTTCCAGGGCATTGTCCAGGATGTCTGTACAGGCTTCAGCCGGTGTCTTAACAGTAAGAGTGGCGTTATTTAATTTGCGGTCAATCTCCAGGGTGACATAACGGTATGTCATGCCGTCTTCGGTTTCCTCCCTCTCAATCCTGCTTAATGAAACCCCTGGGACATTATCCGGGCGTTTAGAGGTGGCAGCCATTTCCATGGCCCGTTCCTGTACACGGTCCTGGAACTTAGAGCGTGGGACGATTTCGTCCACCAGGCGCCAGTCAACCGAACGTTGGCCCTTGATACCTTCCTCCAGGGTACAGAAGATGTCTGCATGGTCACGTCTTACTTTGCGCTTGTCCACCACCCGTGTCAGGCCACCGGTACCAGGGAGTACCGCAAGCAATGGGACTTCGGGCAGTGACACAGCGGCATTGCCATCATCCATTAACAGGATATAATCGTTGGCCAGGGCCAGTTCATATCCGCCACCAGCAGCGACCCCGTTGATTACGCACAGGAACTTCTGATCGGAAAAATTGCTGGCATCTTCAATGGAATTTCTGGTTTCATTGGTGAATTTACAGAAATTGACCTTATGGCCATGGGTGGATGAACCCAGCATGCGAATATTGGCACCGGCACAGAATATATTTTCTTTTGCAGAGCGCATAATCACGGTCTTGACTTCCGGGTGCTCAAAGCGCAGACGTTGGATGGCATCATACAATTCGATATCCACACTGATATCGTAGGAATTGAGTTTTAATTGATAGCCGTCAAACGCAGTCTGATTTTCGTCAACATCCATGATTAATTCGGCA
Organism: Candidatus Eutrophobius brisbanensis; assembly: GCA_038131795.1. Taxonomy (GTDB): domain Bacteria; phylum Pseudomonadota; class Gammaproteobacteria; order Eutrophobiales; family Eutrophobiaceae; genus Eutrophobius; species Eutrophobius brisbanensis. The sequence goes on from JAYPQE010000003.1 coordinate 2,469,347, forward strand.
ACCGGACCATTAAACGTGAGTTTCCAGTGGTGAAATTGGTCAGGCTGGGTACGAAAATCCAGGCGGGTAGATTCAGAATTTCTATTATTATCAACTTTATCAAGCATTATATTGCATATCCTGTAGATTTATTTGTAACATCTTGCATAATAATGTATTATTTAGACTATTACAACCCCATCGGTATTAATAATGCACAACGACGATAGTACAGCAGCAGAAAGCAATCTGGAATTACTTCGTATAGGAGAAAACGTCCGCCAATTAAGAAAGTCCAAAGGTATGTCCCGTCGTGCCCTGTCTGAGGTTTCAAAAGTATCCGAGCGTCATCTGGCGCAGCTGGAAACGGGTAAGGGAAATATCTCAGTTGTCTTGCTGTCCCGTATATCCAAGGCCCTGGGGACACAGCTTTCAGCCTTGTTTGGGCGGGTGCTGAATTCGGCGAATATGGAAACAGAGTTGATCAGTAATATGGTTGCGCAGATAGATCCCGAAGAGAGACAACGTGCATTACAAATGCTGATAGACCAGTTTGTGAAGGTAAGTCATCAAAAGCGCAGGTTGGCTTTAGTGGGATTACGAGGTGCGGGTAAATCCACCCTGGGCAGTATGCTGGCGGACAAATACCAGATTCCTTTCATTCGTTTAGCTCAGGAAGTTGAGAAGCTTGCCGGGATGAATGTCTCAGAGATATTTTCCCTGTCTGGAGAGGAGTCTTACCGCCGCCTGGAACAAAAGGCATTAGTGAATGCCCTGCAGCAGTATGAAGAATGTATTATCGAGACAGGCGGCAGTCTGGTGACTGATCTGAATATGCTAAACCTGATGCTCAAGTCCTGTTATGTCGTGTGGTTGAATGCAACGCCGGAAGACCATATGCAACGCGTTATTGCCCAGGGGGACATGCGTCCAATTCAAAATAATGATGATGCCATGTCTGAATTACGCAGGATTTTGCAAGAGCGAGAGACGCTTTACAGGCAGGCCCACGCAGAAATATTTACCTCAGGTAAATCAGTGGAAGAGTGTGTTGAGGTATTATCCAACTATTTTCCAAAGCAAATAAACAACTAATCAATTAAAGCAGGTAACAGTCATGAGCGAAATTTCACGGGAAGATTTACAGGAACTTATCAGTCCGGTCATTAGTTTTATTGGAAACAAGACAGTGGATACCCAGCTGGAAACTGAACTGAATACAGAATTCCCCGCAGACTCGGCAGTTTACCAGTCCATAAAACAGGCCTGTCACGATGCCATAAAGGCGGGCTGGATGTGTAAATATGAGGCCGATGGCATCCGCTTTGGCAGGGTGCTTAAACCCAGTGATGAATTGAACGGATTTAGTGTAGATGTGGTGGATATGAAAGATATACGTGGACCACATCACCGCCACCCCAATGGTGAGATTGATATGGTGATGCCCATAGATACCGATGCAAAATTTGATGGGAAAGGGGCAGGCTGGAAAGTCTATCAGGCAGGAACCGCCCATTATCCCTCGGTGGTTGGTGGGCGTGCATTGGTATTGTACCTGTTGCCTGATGGCGTAATAGAGTTTACAGGTAAGTAAGTATTCACATTGATTTAGGTCAACAAGCCGTTGGTCTGGCTATCAAATATTGTCAGTGGACTTATAATAAATAAATCATAACCAACCAGGGGGTGCCAGATGAGTCGGTATAAAAAAATACTCGTAGCAGTGGATTTTTCTGATACCTCAATTCGGGTATTGCAGGTGGCCCGTGATATTGGGACTCGGTTAAACGCCAATCTCCATATAGTAAATTTTGTACCCATGCGGGTGATGGACATGGGTATGGAAGGTGGGGTGGATTTTATCGAGGAGATGCATCAAAAGGACCTTGAAGATTCCCGTGAAAAACTGTCAGCATTTGTGAAAGACCATACCACTGCTGAGGATGAAGTTCACCAGTATACAAAGTCGGGTGAGCCCTCAGCTGAAATCAATGCCATGGCCGAAGAGACGGAAGCTGAGTTAATCGTTATTGGCACCCACGGTCGCACCGGGCTTAAAATTTATTATTGGGTAGCGTTGCAGAAAGCATCCTGCGGGTGGCAGATGCCCCCGTTTTATGTGTTCGTTCCCCTTAAAAAAACGGGCGGCATGTAAATACCTACCACCCGTTTCTGTGCCACCATGTCTGGATGCCTCACTTAATTAAGAGACCGGCAAGGGGGAGGGGGAGCGCCGATACTCTCTTCAAAAGTGTGCCAGCATGATGTTACTCAGAATTTATCCCTCCGAGACTATTTGCCAGGTCCCATCCGGTTGGCGACAGGCGATTCCATAGGCATCTTCTGTTTTACCGGCGATGTTAACGGTCTGGTAAAACTCCCGACAATAATTCCCAGATTCAGAATAACCGTCTCGGGTCGGTGTGACTGAACCGGAATGGTTATTTTGCGGGTTGTTCCAGGTGATACTTTCACCTATGGGGGCAGTGTGTGCCCGGGTGTTGGCCTCATTGGCTTTTATCCTGTCAACTTCGTCCATGGACCGTCCCAATTCACTGCCGATCAAGGTGCCAATAAATACCCCGGCTGCAGTGGTGGCAAGTTTGTCATCACCCCGTCTGCCTCCAAACTGGGAACCCAGTAAACCACCCAGTGCTGCACCGGTCATGGCGCCAACAGTCTGTCTTTCGCTGTAAGAGCCCGAGGCACATCCAGAAACCAATAAAATCGTAATGACAAACCATATAGTTAATATTTTTTTATTCATGGCCATAATCTCACCTTTTTCTGTCGAATAGTAATTGTTACGTTTTGTTACCTGGATAAAACCGTCAAACACGGATACTCTTTGTAATAAAACGTTTGTTTGATCAGATTAACGGGTCAGGGAACATGCGGTTTACAAAAACGTGCAAAAAATAATGGGAACTTTTTAATAAAGCGTAATACATTAAAGTATGACCGAAGACATACAACAACATGAAATCGACTTTGCGGCAGAGAAGATGAAAGTCCATCAGCACCTGGCTGTCCTGTTTGGTGAAGATATTGTTGAACAGGCGGAATTAATCGATATTGCCGATTTGAATATCAGTGACAAGATGACGGGCTGTATTTCAGATGGTGTGGTACAACTGAAAAAACTCAAAGGTAAGGTTGAATCTCAACGCGGCCTGATAGATGCACTGTCTAAGGGCGAAAAGCTGGTGCTGTGTATGTGGATATTGGAGATGGACTTGCTGGATAAAATTCAGGCCTAAATGATATCTTTGATTCCAACACTAAAAGTTAAATATTGAGTTCATCATCAGTCTGCTGACATATCCTTTTCGTCCATCATGGACTTCCCTTTTACCCCAGACATATTCCAGTCCAAATTCCAGCTGGTCATGTGGCACCCATATCAGGTTCACATGACTCGATAATAGACGTTTATTGGCATCGGCAGTTTCTCCTGGGTTGAGGTCGTAAAGGCCAAAGCCAAAATCTACGTTACTGGATAATGTGTCTGTCCATAAATGTTTGAAGGTCACAAAACCACCATAACCAAACTGGGTGTCGAGTTTTCCATCTGCAGTGATAGAGGCACCCTGGTCACGACCGGCTTCCAGGTAACGGCCGATGCCGTCACCAAAATTCAGATACCAGGTCAGGCGGTTGCGTCCATTGGGAAACCAGTAATACCCTGAGGTATTGAGTCCCCAGGACATGACGCTGTCATCAGCAGGGACAGGTAGCTCCTGCTTGATGCCTATACGACGTACCATGGCACTGAACTGATGCATACGTTGGCCGGTTTCATATCGATAATGCATGGCCAGATCCGGGTAGGCATCTACCGAGTTTTCATCATCAGCATTGTCAAAATCCGTATGGGGGTTTTCAATGGCAATAGCGAACTCACGATCATCATCAAAGTGATGGGTGTAACGTAGCTGTCCCTGGCGGATCATGGTACGGCCCTGGGGACCGGTAGGATCAACCTTGTCGCCAAATACAGTCCTGTCCAGGTAAGTGGAATAGGTCATGCCAAACAGCCAATTGCCGAGCTCAGCATAGGCATGGCGGACGTTGGCCGCGGTCCGGTTTGTGGTGGCGCGGCTGGCCTTATTATCCGGGTCTCCTTTAAAGTCTGTCTGCATAAAGATATGCATTAGGCCCAGATTGGTAGGGGTATAGGTCTCGATATTAAACCGGGCATCACGACCGGCCAGACGGACGTCACCCCGGATATCGTATTCTGGATCATCTTCCAGCAATGCCCGGTGTACGGAGGCAACATCACCGCCGGCAGAAGACGGCCGGGGGCCAATATCATAAATCATATGGGCACGAACAAAGCCTGAAATTCCCAGTGAGGTCTGTGTTCCAGGGATCTTCCATGTGCCGGGGACCTGGCCTACGGCAACGGCGTCTTCAACAGGGATTGTTTCAACGGTGTCCAGTGTTTTCGCACTTCTTTTTTCTTCCAGGGCCTCCACTTTTGCCATCAGTGTCTTTAATTGCTCCTTCAGATCAGTAAGTTCATTTCCTGATACCGGGATACAAAGCCCCAATAGCATGACTGTCAGCAATAGTTCTGGTAATTTGAAATGTCTAATTATGTACATGGTCATTTCCAATATTTAGGTTACTTAATTAATTAAAATAAAAATCTGCTGGTAAACTGAAAACGGCTAATGGATCCCTTTCTGCCATCGTGGACCTCACGCCTTCCCCAGATGTATTCAATTCCAAATAACATCCTGTTCCCCGGTTCCCAGAGCAGGTTCAGGTTGCTGGAGTAAAGGTGCTTATTGGAGGAATTTGATGCTTCGGGGTTAAGTTTAAAATTACTGGAGCCAAAATCGATGCTGCTGGACAGGGTCTTTGTCCACCAGTGGCGATATGAGATAAAACCGCCATAACCAAACTGGGTTTCCAGTTTACCTTCCGTATTGACGGTGACACCCTGACGTCGCCCACCGTCCAGATAGCGGCCAATGCCATCACCAAAATTAATATACCAGGTAATACGATCATCCCAGGGTAGGCGGTAGGAGCCCGTATGGTTCAGCCCCCACCCCGTGGCATGGTCTTTGGCCCCACCGGGAAAATTCTCTTCTATCCCTACCCGTCTGATTAGCCCAGTGAACTGCAGGTGACCGCGATCATGTTCATGCCGGTAAAATGAGATGAGGTCCGGATAGTTGTCCGCAGAGTTTTCATCATCGGCACCGTTAAAATCACTGTAGGGATTTTCCAGGGCAACGGCCCATTGATCGCCACTCTCAAACGTATGGGTATACCTTAGCTGGCCCTGGCGCATAAAGGTCCTGCCCACAGGACCTGTGCCGTTGATCTTGGAGGGGAAGGCAGTCCTGTCCATATAGCTGGTCCAGTAATGGCCAAACAGGACCTTGCCCAATTGGCCATAGGCATGGCGCACACCAAACACGGTACGGTTGGTGGTGGCCCGACTTCCCTTGTTGTTTGGCGGCCCGTTGAAGTCTCCTTCCAGGTGCGTGCGCAGTTGGCCGAACCGTGTGGGCGTGGTAGTGATAAAATTGAAGCGTGAATTACGTGCTGTTAAGTGGGTATCACCACGGATTTCAAATTCCGGGTCTCCGGGAAGCTTGGCACTGCTGGCCGAGGCGATATCTCCGCCCCGTGAAGAGGGTCTTGGATCAAAGTCGTGGATAAATGAGGACTCCAGTCTGCCATCAATACTCAGGGAGGTCTGGGTGCCGGGGATCAGGATAGAATTACGGCGGTCACCAGGTTTGACCAAACGTTTAATATCGACAGTCTTTACCTGAATGACCTCCTTCTCAGCGACGGGTTGTTGATCTTCTTCGGCCTCCTGTCGTTCCAGCTCTGCAATCCTGATGGCAACCAGTTCAATCTGCCGTTTCAACTCGGCAATTTCTTCTGCCTCATCGGCCCCCACTGGCAAGGCGGTCATACTTATACAGACTAATAGTAGTCCTGGGAGTATTGAAAACCTTGATGATAAGAGGCGGTCCATAAATGAAACAGTATTAATGTGTCGTATAACCCGGAATTGTGTTGCCTGGACGTCGGATGACCAAGTCATGAGCTTGTACAGGCCTGTTAATTATTATTTTTAGGCGATTTTAGCCAGCATAGTATAACCAAATATAAAATTATTAAGGAAAGAAAAGGGGGACAGACCACATTTTCAGTATTGTGGGGACAAATTATTATTATTTTCCCTTATAAAACCGAGGCCTGCCCTTTGCTATTAATCGATACGCTCGATAAAAAACGCAACCGGCTGGCTATAGTTTTGTCGGATGGGGAAGAAGGGTGTGATTTGGTAATTGGCCTTACCGTACAGGCGTTGGACCGGATAATATTGCGGGTAAACCCCTCTGCTGTCATTAAAATAGGTTGCCAGAAAAAAGCGGCAGTCTGAGGTTGCCATATTGAATTCTTCGTCACTCAACTGTGGCGCCGACAGGGCGCCGGCAATGCGTCGTGCATGTAGCATGACTATGGGCGTTTGAAAGGTATATATGCATTCTGATTCAGGAACGGTGGTAGAAATGTGTTTGAGGATCTGAATAAGCTCCCGGGTATATACCAGGCTTTGCATGGCCTGGTCATTGGTATCAGCCAACATCCAGTCCTGGTAACGTCTGTAGGGCATCAAATCAGTATCGGTGGTCATGTAGGCCCTATTAATAAATTGATGACTGGCAGGGAAAGCAATAATGCCCAGCATTAATAACAGCATACCAAGCGTCGATAGAAACTGGGTCGGTGTTTTTGTGAGGGGCTTAATCCCTGTATAACAATAAAACAGAATCAGTGGCAATAGCGGAAATAAAAACCGGGAGACAAAGTATACCTCGGTAAAAGGCCAAACCAGGATGACCCCCAGGTATATGGGCAGGCATAAGGCATCAAATTTTTTCTGTTTGAGCCTGTAAATAAAACCAATAAAAAAAATAATAAAAAATATGCTTGCGATGGTGATAGTCAGATAGTGATAGTTCCCTGAATGGTCCAGGACGGCAAACAACCAGTACCAGGACTTTGCCATCACAGTTAGCTGCTGAGATATAAATTCCAATAGTTGAGCTAGAGAATTACCGGTCAGCTGGTTTTTAATGATTTGCCAATACATGTGGTCGGCAGAGGCAACCTGTCGGGTAAGATGCCAGGCAACCAAAGGTAATATGCTGACTATAAAGTATATAAATTTCTTTTTTGGACCATGTATTAACAGAAATAAAAAAAATGCGGCAACAAAAACGATGCCAATGGATCGGGTCAGGCATGCCAGGCCAATCAATAGTGCTGCCCCTAGCCAGTTGTGTTCTGATATTTTTTTGTTCCCAAGACAGGCAAACGTAGCATACATAAAACACATAAATAAAAATTCACTATATAACCCCTGGGAGAACAGCAGGCTGCCTGGTAACAGGGCAAGTAATACGGGTATGGATACGCTAATAAAATATTCATGTGTTTCAATCCAGACCCAGCCGCCAGCTACAAAAAAGGCCGCTAATAAACAACCGACGGTTATTATGGAGGCAAGCTGTGGTGTGCCAGTATCAACGCCCATGCTGCCCAATAACACGGGGTACAACGGGGGGAATTGATATTGGAAACGTAGAAACTCAAGTAATGCCGATGTTCTTTCTATCCACGGTGAATAGGTTTCTGCCATTAATAGATAGGTCGCATCATCTGATAGAAAGCCAACCACCATGTCATTTGAGGTAATGCTGAAGTAAAAGACGCAGATCAGGACTGATAGTAATCCACAGAGAAAAAGGAATAGTGAACGATGTCGAAGATCAGTCATGCTGTCAGCCTGAGTGCTTAAACGAGGCAGGTCCTGGGTAGTTCGGATGAATATATAAATAGTGCGATCTTTATTATGTCAGGCAGAAGATTCTACTGAAGTCTCAGCATGGGTGGAAGGGGGCAGACCAGGGTTTCAGGGTTGCGGAAAATAAAATGTTATTGTTTTTCCTCATAAAAACCATGGTCTGCCCCCTGGTGGTTTAAATACCACTTGCCAGGGTTTCAAATACTGGCCTAGGATCCGGTGTCCCATGTCGGACACTTCAAAACATCATCCCTGGCCCCGGTTCATCGCCCTGATGGACATGAATGCCTTTTTTGCCTCCATCGAACAACTGGACAACCCGGAGTTGCGCGGTAAACCCATCGGTGTGACCAACGGCAAGACCGGCACCTGTATCATCACCTGTTCCTACGAAGCCCGCGCCCTGGGTATCCATACCGTAATGCGTCTTAAAGAGGCAATGAAGATCACCCCGGACTTTATCCAGGTCCCGGCGAGACCGGAACGCTATGCCGAGGTGTCTATCCGTATCATGGAATCACTACAGGCCATTACCCCTGATATTGAGGTGTTCTCCGTGGACGAGGCCTTTCTGGACATTACCCGTTGCCAGCATTACTGGAACAAGTCCCCCGAGGCCATTGGCAAAATGATTAAGGATGTGGTCTGGGAAGCTTCGGGGCTACCCTGTTCTGTTGGATTATCCGGGGACAAGACCACGGCCAAGTATGCCGCCAAGCTCATGAAGCCCGATGGGCTGACCATCATCCCCCCCTGGGAGGCCAGGGCGCGGTTACGGGACGTGCCGGTGATGCAGCTTTGTGGGGTCAATAAAGGGATTGGCGGGTTTCTCGCAGAGCGCGGTGCCTTTACCTGTGGGGACGTGGCGAAGTTGCCGGTGAGTGTGCTGGGCAAGCGCTTTGGTAATCCCGGCCGGCGGATCTGGCAGATGTGTAGAGGTGAAGACCCGGTCCCGGTGGAGACGAATATTGAAGCCCCCAAGAGCATAGGCCACGGCAAGGTCATGCCCCCCAACACCAAAGACAAAGACATTATATATATGTATCTCATCCACATGGCGGAGAAGGTGGGGCAACGTTTGAGAAAGCATTCCCTTACCGCGCAGAAATTTTTTATCGGCCTTAGGACCAAAGACGGTTGGGTGGGGAGTAATAAATTAAAGACGAAGTTCCCTACCAACGACAGCCGGCCCATCATTGATCTCTGTAACAGGGTTGTCTATGAGCACTGGAACGGTGAAGGGGTATTCCAGGTGCAGGTCACCGCACTGGATCCCCGTGCCGACAAGGGCCAAATGGACCTCTTCGGGGAAGAAGAAAACCGCTTTCACATATTGAACAGAGTCATGGACGACATTAACAAACGCTATGGTGAATTCACTCTGACCCGGGCGAATCTGATTCACCGCTCAGAGATGCCCAATGTCATCGCCCCCGCCTGGAAACCCTACGGTCATCGACAGACCATCGTTCCTACAGTGGAACAAAAGAAGGTAGCTAAACAGGAACAGCCTGAATAAGTTACTTACTACGATGATGGAGATTATTGACCTTATAAATCTATACTTCATTTAATTCCCTGTCATAGGTAATCTGGGCAGTCTAGGCAGTGACTGAAAATCGTTTGCTGGTATTCAGCGGCGTTTGTTTTACACTCTGACTATAAATCACTCACGGAGAATATGATGATAATATTTGCCAGATTTTTGATTATGATACCTGCCAGCCTTATAACTATCCTGTTGCTATCCTCATCTGTAACGGTTTATGCAGCCGATTACTCAGCCCCTGATAACGTGTCTATTGAGCAAGCACAAAGGGATATCAGAAAATTTATGGGCCGGCCCGATATAGCGTTGAAGGGTGATCAGGGCTGGGTTGAAGATATTATAAGCATACGGTCAGTTGCGATGGACTGGGATATCGGGATGTCTGTGCATGAACCGGCCGAATCCACCAACATCCCGGTGGGGCCCGATGGCAAAAAGATCGGCCTGTTCTTTCTTCATGGTGGGTCCGGCGATTTCAAATCCATGCACAAACAGGCCGGGTTGATTGCCGGAAAGCTGGGTTACAAGGTAGTGAGTATGAGTTATCCGGGGCGTCATGCATTTCATACCCCCGGCAGAGACTGGCCAGGCCGTAATGTGACAGCCTATGATCATCACAAGTATTCTCTCGAAGTTCGTACCCCTATCTGGTTGCGTGGAGAACACATTACGCCAGACCAGTATGATGTTATTAAGGATCACAGCCAGCGCCCGCGTTATGGCATCCGTACGCTCGCCCGCGCTAAACCTGGTACGACTTTCTACTATCGCATGGCCGGCTGGCCCATGGCCTTTGAGAAGGCGGGCATCACTGCCATGTTGAAGCACTTTCCCGAAGATGAGTACACCATATATGTTCATGGCCATTCTACCGGCGGCCCCTTCGTCAATATGCTCTCGCAAAGGGTGCCAAACGTCGCTGGCATACTCGCACTCGAGAGTTCCCCATTCGGATATATCTCTCGTGCTCGTTCAGCCTGGGGTGGCCAGTTGGGAAAAATTGATGGCTTTAGCCAGGTTACCGACGAAGAGATACGTCTTGAATCCAGGGTGGACCCATTTGATGAACTTTATTTGCGCAGCTGGCGTGATAGCGCACGTTACGCTGGCCCGGAATTACTGGGGCAGGAAGGCCCGGCAGCGCTAATGCGTCTGCCCATGATTATGGAAGATATTCTGGATAACTGGGGTGATGTGCAGAAGCGTGCCTCATTCAAGGCCGAATATATAATACATCATGGAATCGAGGACTCACTTACCGATGCCGCCATGGTAACTGCAAAACGGCTGGAGCTTAACAAGGTCGATACCGCCAAACTGGTCGAACATTACATCGGTTTGACCCGTGAACTTTCTGGGGCTGGTGTGAAGCCAGTACCACCTGTCATGTTTCAGATCTCAGCGCATAGCCGGGACCATAGTCGTGACGTGTATGAGGAGGTAATTGTGCCCATGTATAAGGCGATGGAGCCAGCACCCAGAACCTCTCTCACGCAGTTTCATGTGGGTACCCATGGATATATGAATGGGGAGGTAGTTGAGGGCTATAATTTTGGCTTCGGACCGGCCGTATTCCAGCAGTGGCATGATGCTATTATGGGTGGTTGGTTTGAGTTTGACTCAAATTAGGCTGGTTCAGACATGAACCCAGGGCAGATTATTCCCCCGCCTGGAAACCCTATGGCCACCGCCAGACATCGTCCCTACAGTGGAGCAGAAGAAGGTTACTGAACAGGGACAGGATGAATCAGATTCTCCCCCTGGTGACGAGGGTTATTTACCTGAGTGCTGACAGGCCAGGTCTCCATTTCACCCCGGTAAGGGTTAAGAAAACCCTCACCGCCTTCAGTCAACCAGGTATCGTACTCATCAGGCGAAATGATCACTGGCATACGGCCATGGATGTGCGCGGTGGCCGGGGCGGATTCGGTGGTAATGATGGCGCAGCTTTGCAGTGTCCCATCGGGATTGTCCCAGCTGTCCCAGATCCCGGCAAAGGAAAATAGTTCTTCGTCTTTCAGTTTAATGAAGTAAGGCTGTTTGTGATTGTTCATCTTTTTCCATTCATAGTAGCCATTGACCGGGATCAGGCAGCGGCGTTTTTTTATTGCGTCACGAAAGAAGGGCTTTTTGAATATGCTGTCTGCCCGGGCGTTGATAGGTTGTAATTTGGTGTCCCTGGCCCAGTGGGGGACCAGGCCCCAGTGGCAGTTGGCCAGTTCGCGATTGTTTCCAAGGCGAATAACCGGGATGTCATTTGAGGGGGTGATGTTATAACTGGTTTTGAATTCCGGGGCGTCCTCCAGGCCATAGTGCGCCAGGACCTTGTTTTTGTCATTCCAGAAGGCAAAGCGTCCACACATATCATAATCATACAACGTATAATTCTAATGTCATTATGGAAGCGTCTAATAAACATAATATTTGTATAGTGTCCGGTAGTCAGACAGGGGTGGATCGCGCTGCCCTGGATGCGGCAATGGCGCAAGGCGTCGCCGTTGGTGGCTGGTGTCCCGAGAGCAGACAGGCCGAGGACGGACCCATTCCCGCAAACTATCCCCTAAAGGAACTAAAGGGCGGCGGTTATGCGGAACGCACGCTTAAAAATGTGGTCGATAGTGATGGGACGGTTATTATCTTTTTTGATGAATTGTCTGGCGGGACAAAGCTGACACGTGATTATTGTGTCGCTGAAGTAAAGCCACATATACTAATCGATGGGGCTGACTATACTTCCGATAGCGCCGTTATGTTACTGAGTGATTTTATTTTTGCGAATCACATCAGGAAACTAAATGTTGCAGGGCCCAGGGCCAGTAAAGACAACAGGGTTTACGATTATGTCTATACTGTTATTTATCAGTTATTGGAATCTTTGACTTAGAGAAAATTAAAATGCATGTAATAAAAATTACCTTACTTTTATTGTGTGACCAATATGCCGGGGGCCTATCCCCGCACCTCCACCATGGCCCTGACCAATGCAACACTGCCATATGTTGTTTGCCTGGCAGGCTCAGGTATGGATGAATTTACATTGGATCCGGGGTTTGCCAAAGGTGTAAACACGTTTAATGGTTACATTTGTTACCAACCCGTTGCCCAGGCCCTGGGGGAAACAGACCGTTATCGACCACTGGCAGAGCTTTACTGATTCTAAATGCGAATCATTTTTACTGAATTCATTCTACTCTTTTGATTTTGAAAATTTTTTTCAAATTCTTTATATCCTTAAAATTTGCTGTGTAAGGTAGTAGCTCTTATACTTTGTGTTATTCGTATTTTTATCAAATCATGGGGCCCTGCAAGGGGTCGGCAGGCGGGGGCAGTTTTATGAATAGAATAAAATCAGTCTGGTTAATCACAACACTTCTATCTATAAGTGTATTTTGCCAGGCCCAGGATGATGCAGAGCGTTTTGGCGGGGTAGTAAACCAGTACTGTGTGACCTGTCATAACGATACCTTACGCACAGCAGGTTTTTCACTCCAGCAGGCAGATCTCGCTAATATGGGTGAACATGCCGAGACCTGGGAAAAAGTCCTGCGTAAAGTCAAGGTCAAGACCATGCCGCCTTCAGGTATGCCAAGGCCGGATGATGCGACCTATGCGGCCTTCGCCAATTTTCTAACCACCAGCCTGGATAATCACTCAGCACAAAATCCAAGGCCCGGTGAAGCAGCTATCCGTCGGCTGAATCGAACTGAATATTTCAATGCAATTAAAGATTTATTCGGGATCGAGATCAATAATAAAAATATTTTCCCTGCTGATGATTCCATGTTTGGGTTTGATAACGTGGGGCAGGTCCTGACATTGTCACCGCTGCTGGCCGAGCAATATATCGCAGCTGCGCGTTTTATCCGTCGCCAGGTTATGGGTGATCCGGACATGCCGCCAGAGTACCATTCCTATTCACTTCCCATGTATCTGATGCAGGATGACTGGATAAGTGAGGACCTGCCTTTCGGTTCACGCGGGGGAATGGCGATAGACCACTACTTTCCCATGGATGGTGAGTACGATGTTCGGATCCGGCTGCAACGCAATTCCCGTGATTATATCCGGGGGCTTATCAATAAACCGCATTTACTGGATGTGAGGCTGGACGGTGAACGTGTCAAGGTATTCACTGTGGGCGGTGAAAAACTCGGCAGCTCATCTGGGGTTCTATCAACCAGCGCACAGGGTGATGTTGATCAGGAACAATACGAACGGCATTCCGATGAGACGCTGGTTGTGCGTTTTCCGGCCAAGGCGGGCATCAGGAAAGTGACAGTTTCTTTTCTGAATGAAACCATAGTCCAGGAGGACCCGCTTTATACCCAGATGTCAATTATTGATTATGCCCAGTACAAAGGCGGAGTCCCTGGCATCGATACCGTCACCATCGGTGGCCCCTATGAAGCTGAGATTTCTGAGGTCTCACCAAGCCGTAACAGGGTATTGATTTGCCGTCCTTCCAGTGCAAATGATGAGGCCTGCGCTGAGAACATAATCACCAATCTGGCCAGGCGCGCCTACCGGCGGCCACCTACGAGTAAGGAAGTGGCAGGTTTGATGACATTTTATCGTATGGGGCAGGTTGAAGGTGGTTTCGATGAAGGGATAGGGCTGGCGATTGAGCGTATCATCGCGGGACCAAAATTTTTATTTATCACAGAGTATCCTCCGGAAAGTGCCTCACCAGGAGAAGTGTATCGCATCTCGGACCTCGAACTTGCAACCCGGTTGTCTTTATTTCTGTGGAGTTCCGTCCCGGATAATGAACTCCTGCAGATGGCCGAGTCGGGGCAACTTTCGGAGCCGTCTGTATTGGAACGTCAGGTGCAGCGTATGCTGGACAGTCCCGCTTCCGGGGCATTAGTGGAAAACTTTGGCGCACAATGGTTAAACCTGCGTAACCTGAATGGTTCAGCACCGGACGGAGAGCAGTTTCCCTATTTTGATGATAATTTGAGAAGGGCGTTTCAGATGGAGACCCGGCTGTTCTTCGAGCATGTGCTTAAACAAGATCGGCCGCTGATGGAATTGCTTGATGCGGATTATACATTCGTTAATGAACGCCTGGCCCATCATTACGGTATCCCGGGTATTTACGGCAGCCATTTTCGCAAGGTTTCGCTGACCGATGGCCTGCGTGGCGGTCTGTTAGGGCAGGGCAGTATCCTGACCGTCACTTCCTATGCCAACCGTACCGCGCCGACTATCCGCGGCAAGTGGGTACTGGAAAACATACTCGGTGCCCCACCGCCACCACCGCCGCCAGATGTCCCAGGTCTACGGGAGACAAATGAAGACGGTAAGGTACTGAACATGCGTCAACGTATGGAACAACACCGCGCTAACCCGGTCTGCGCCAGCTGCCATAAGGTCATGGACCCCCTGGGGTTTGCACTGGAAAACTATGATGCCATTGGTAAGTGGCGGACCATGGACGCCGATTCGGGTACTCCCATTGATGCATCCGGCAATCTTCCTGACGGGACTGAATTTGAAGGCTTATATGGTCTGCGGGAAGTGCTCCAGGATAAACGCCAATATGATTTTGTAATGACCGCAATAGAAAAAATGCTGACCTATGCACTGAACAGGGGAGTGGAATTCACAGATATGCCGGCCATGCGAACTATCATGCGCAATTCCGAACCCAATGATTTCCGATTATCGTCTATAATAATGGCCATTATTGAAAGTGCGCCATTTCAAACGAGGAGGGTCCCAGACCATGCTGATCTTTAAAAAATCCATTCCACGTAGAACATTTCTCCGTGGTGCGGGGGCAGCAGTTGCACTGCCGGTACTGGATGCCATGTTTCCCGCACTGGCATCGACAAAGAACCGCGCTGAGGCCGTCCGGCGGTTCTCAATTGTCTATACGCCTAATGGAAAAAACATGGCTTACTGGACTCCTGAGGCGACTGGAAAGTCCTACAAGTTGAGCCGCATACTGGAGCCTTTGGCACCGTACCGCGAGCAGATGCTGGTCCTTAGTGGATTGAACAACTCTGCCGGCAATCCCCTGCCAGGTGAAGGTGAGACAGCCCCACACGAACGCGCAGGTGGTGTATTTCTGACCGGTGTCCATCCACTGCGGGAAGGTAAAACCGGTGTTTCCATAGACCAGATTATTGCCCGGGAAATGGGCAAGAAAACCCAGCTTGCGTCCCTGGAGCTTGGATTGCACAGCAAGGACGTCATGGGTAACTGTGAAAAGGGTTGGAGTTGTGCCTATATGAGCACCATGTCCTGGCGTACCCCAACCACGCCTTTACCCATAGAATACCGTCCTCGTGCTGTATTTGAGCGGCTGTTCGGTGATACCAAGAGTACCAATTCGGATGCACGGATGGCGCGTATCCAGAAGGAGAAAAGTCTGCTGGATGATATCACCGAAGAAGCCAACCAAATGATGCGTGCAGTGGGTGGTGAGGATCGCGTGAGGTTAACGGAATACCTCGACGGCATGCGTGACGTGGAGCGCCGTATTCAACTGGCTGAACAGCAGTCCAATACAGATTTGCCACCCATGGAACGTCCCATAGGGATTCCTGCTGAATTTGTGGATCACCTTAAACTTATGTTCGATCTTCAGGTATTGGCCTTCCAGACCGATATGACCCGGATGATCACCTTCATGACAGGGCCGGAACAAAGTAACCGGACTTACAGGGAAATAGGTATCCCTGATGTACATCATTCAATATCACACCATCAGAGCGATCCGATTAAACTGGAGAAGATTGCCAAGGTTGATGTCTATCATTCAGAACTTTTTACCTATTACCTGGACAAGCTGCAATCAACGCCGGATATAGAAGGCTCTCTACTTGATAACATCATGATCATGTTTGCCAGCTCTATCAGTGATGGTAATTCACACTCATTGCAGGATCTTCCCGTATTGTTACTCGGAGGCGGTTCCGGACAGCTTAAGGGTGGCAGACATCTAAGGTTTCCCAATACGACACCCATCTCTAACCTATACCTGACTATTCTCGATAAGTTGGACATTCCGGTTGAAAACTTCGGAGATAGTAACGGGACTTTAGACCTGCTATCTGTAAGTTAGTAAACGTCTGGATGTACGGAATATGAAAAAAGTCTTCACCACAGTGGTCGCGGTATTGTTGCTGATATCAGGTCAGACAGATACCGCAGCCGGAACAAATTTAGTTGATACTGTCAAAGACAGGGATTATGAGGCAGCTCGTGCATTGCTATATAGCGCGGTTGATGTCAACGAACAGCAGGCTGATGGTACTACCGCATTACATTGGGCAGTGCTTCGCGACGACCTGGAGATCGCCAGATTGCTCATTGATTCCGGCGCCGACACTAACCTTGTGAATGACTATGGAGTAGGGCCTTTGTACCTGGCCTGTACCAATCGCAATAATGAGATGGTGGGGTTGTTGTTACGAGGCGGAGCAGATCCCAATGCAGCTCTATGGACAGGAGAAACGGTCTTGATGAACTGTGCTCGCACTGGTGCCACAGATGCTGTGCGTACACTCCTTGAAAGTGCTGCTGAGGTTAATCTGGCTGAAAAAAACAATGGGCAAACCGCGTTGATGTGGGCAGTCGCGGGGGGTCATTCATCCATTACCCGGTTGTTAATTGAGCATGGTGCAGATATCACCAGGACCACCATATCTACATCTACTACATTACCTCATACCTGCCGGGTCTGTCCCTGGATACCCTCCTCCGGCGGTTTTACGCCGTTGTTGTTTGCCGCCCGGTCCGGTGATTTGGAATCGGCACGTTATTTACTGGAGGCCGGTGCAGATCCAAACGAGGCCACGGATGAACATGGAAATTCTTTGGTCATTGCCAGCGCTGGTGGTCATGAAGACCTCGTACTCTACCTGTTGGAAGAAGGGGCTGATCCCAATTCCTCTGACGAAACCGGTATTACTGCCTTACACCACGCAGTCGGAGCGGGGTTGTCTGTTTTAAACGGTGTGATTTATGACAAGGTCTACAGGATTCAACCGGTCAATAGTCAAAAACTGGTCAGGGCTCTGATTGATGCAGGTGCTGATATTAATGCACGAATAGGCGAGCTCCACCTGATTGGGCCCGACGGGTATCCATTCAGTATGGTTGGTGCTACACCGTTTCTACTTGCAGCAGCATCGGCAGATGTAGAAATGATGAAGTTATTGCATAACACCGGGGCAGATCTCACCATCACGAACGTAGAAGGTATTACTCCCCTGATAGCTGCGGCCCAGTTTGCCTGCACAGGTACATGTGCTTATCAGGAAGGCGGAAATGTTGGTAACCCGGAGGGAATTGCCAAGGCGTTGGTAGCCGTCAAGGCCCTGGTGGAAATGGGTACAGACCTCAATGAGACAGATGAAGATGGTAATACGGCCATGCATCTGGCCGCATTTACTGGGTCTGATTCAGTCATCCAATACCTGGCCGACATGGGAGCACCTGTGGATGTACAAAATAAAACCGGCGAGACTCCATGGACCATGGCCTCTGGTATCAATCCGGGCCGAGACAGTGGTCAGTATGGGGTACATAAAAATACTGCTGAACTCCTGGTGAGGCTTGGTGCCGATCCGGTTGTGAATTTTGAAAGATATTATCAATAATATTTTGCTCTCCTCAGAAAAAACTTTATATGCAGCCCTGACAGCATACAGCTTGATTGGGTGCGTGAGTGCATCTGCAGAAAACGGCAACTTGTCTTCAAAAGTGAGTTCCACAGAAATTGGATCTATGCAATATGAGGTCACTTGTTTTGAATCAGCTGAATATTGTGCGGAGGAATTCAGGCGTTTGTGTCCTGCTGGTCACAAGGTGGGTGGTTATTTCAGAAATCAATTTGATCATGGTCAGATCACTGCCGTCATTACCTGTCAGGAAGACAAGTGATTGTTAATAAATAAAGTCTATTCATTCTGTAATATTCACTTCACAAAACCTGGTAAACATCGTTAACTGTATTCAATAATTAAAAATTCTTCCTGATTATGGAACATCAAATCAATAAAAACCCAGGTATTCAGGTACTCAATGCTATTGCCGCATTCATAATCGTCGTCGCGGGAATGAAAGCGGCGTCTTCAATTGTTGTGCCATTTTTGCTTGCCATATTTATCTCGATTCTCGCAGCATCTCCCATGTTGTGGTTGCAAAACAAGGGGTGGCCGCTTTGGGCCGCTTTGACGACAATCATTACAGCAGTCATTGCGTTAATGACATTATTAATCTTATTACTGGGTACGACGCTGGATGATTTTACCCGCGAGCTTCCCAACTACCAGTCCCGGCTACGGGAGATAGTTGTGGGGACTGTGGATTGGGCTGAGGGCCGTGGCCTGGATGTGTCTGCAGAACGTGTCACGGAGGTATTTGATCCGTCCAGGGCGATTGGTATCGTCAATAATATTCTCGGTGGTGTAACTAACCTCCTGGGAAATGCATTTCTAATATTATTCACCATCATTTTTATGTTGGTAGAGGCAGCCAGTTTTCCGCGTAAGATAGTCAGGATTACAAGCGGTAAAATTTCAAACACTTATAACGAGATCTTATTAAAGATTCGTAAATATATTGCGGTTAAAACTCTGATCAGTGCCGCCACAGGGGTGTGTATCGGTCTACTCACTTTCATGATCGGTGTTGATTTTCCTGTCCTTTGGGGGATTATTGGATTTTTACTTAACTATGTGCCTACTATTGGTTCAATCATTGCCTCTGTTCCGGCGTGCCTCATTGCCCTGGTGCAACTGGGTATCTGGCCAACATTGATTACCGCCCTTGGTTATTTTGCCATCAACACGGTATTTGGAAATCTGATTGAACCAAAGGCGATGGGTAAGGCCATGGGACTATCGACACTGGTTGTGTTTTTATCGTTGGTATTTTGGGGTTGGGTGCTGGGGCCAATAGGGATGTTATTGTCTGTACCGCTGACCATGGTGGCGAAGATTGCCCTTGAACAGACCCCACAGACCATGCCTATTGCAATACTGCTCGATGCTGATAAACCGGTAGAAGAACAATAAGTAAAATGTAACAAAATTTATTTTCCACAGAACTAATTAAATAAACTATGTGGAAAATGAATGAGCGGAAACATAACTGACTGGATTGGCATAATCTTTGGTTGGCCATTTGTCTTAATTGGTTTATCCCTGGCAGTGGTTGCCCTAATCAAGCGCAAACCGTGGACTTATTTATTAGTTGCAGTTCTCTTGTCCCCTACGAGTCTTTATCTGTCAGGATCCAATACATGGATTGGCAGTGGTGCACTACTTATATTGCCCATGACCTTGTTATGTATTGTTACATTGAAAAAGGGACTGATTAAAACAACTGCTGTCCTAACTGTGTCCCTGGCACTTCATTAGGCATATATAGGGTATATGGTGTCGGTAGCTGCTTGATTTTTTATCAACAATAGCTGGAAAAAATTAATAATTCTCCTGTTAGACGAATTACTAATAAAAAACAGTAAATTTGTTTATTATGGTTGTTTAAGAAACATATCTATCGGGGGAGGTAATTCATGAGTGTCGGTCGTCGTGATTTTCTAAAGCTTATGGCAGGAATAGGTGCCACACAATCAGTTTCATTGGTATCATCACCCAGACTTTTTGCCCAATCATTACCCACTGAAATCACGGCTATGTCTGCATCGCAGTTGTCCGTTGCGATTCGTTCAAGACAGGTGAGTTGTGTGGAGGTCATGCAGGCCTATCTCGACAGGATCCATCAGGTTAACCCCGTTTATAATGTCATCGTCAGCATGGTGGATGATGATTTACTCATTGACCAGGCGAGGTTTGCAGACCAGGCACTGAGTAAGGAAGAATACTGGGGATGGATGCATGGTATGCCCCATGCGGTGAAAGACTTGGCCAACGCCCGGGGACTTGAAACCAGTTTTGGGTCACCGTTATTTGCCGGGACGATTGCTGAGAATGATGATATTCACATATCGCGAATTCGTGGTCAGGGGGCCATCTTTATAGGCAAGACCAATGTCCCGGAATTCGGTCTGGGATCTCAGTCTTATAATACCGTCCATGGAACCACTAAGAATGCCTATAATCCCGCACTGACCTCTGGTGGTAGCAGTGGTGGCGCTGCATCAGGTATGGCATTACAGGTTCTCCCCACAGCCGATGGTAGCGATATGATGGGATCGCTTCGAAATCCTGCCGGCTTTAATAATGTAGTGGGTTTCAGGCCCAGCCAGGGCAGGGTTCCAGCGACTCCCGGAGATCTCTTTTATCATCAACTTTCCCTGAATGGTCCCATGGGTAGAAATGTAGAAGATACCATACGCTTATTGCATACCATGGCCGGGTTTGACCCACGGTCCCCATTAAGTCTCAAGGACACTATTCCAGATTATAAATCGTTTAGAAAATCCCATTTTTTAGATTATCGAATTGGTTGGATGGGAGATTACAATGGTTACCTGGCCACCGAACCCGGTGTGATTGGTCTTTGTGAAGGGGCACTGACGCGGTTGGATCAGTTTGGAGTGATTGTTGAAAACTGTCAGCCGGAATATGACATGGCCAGGCTCTGGCAGACGTGGCTCACATTCAGGCACTGGTCACAGACAGGTCGCCAGTCACAATATAATGACCCTGATATCAGGAGGCAGTTTAAACCGGAATTAGTCTGGGAGATTGAAGGCAGTTTTGATATAAGCGGTGAGCGCCTTTCCCGGGCCGCGGTGGATCGTGCTGACTGGTATCGGGCATTGCTCAAATTGTTTCAGAACTACGACATACTGGCATTGCCCAGTGCTCAGGTCTTTCCTTTCGATGCGAATATTCATTGGCCCAAGAGCATCAATGGCAGGACCATGGATACCTATCATCGATGGATGGAAGTGGTGATTGGCGGGACATTGGCGGGGTTACCAGTAGTGAGCCTGCCGGCGGGCTTTGATGATAAGGGGAGGCCGATGGGAATCCAGTTTATCGGCAGGATGGGAAGAGACAAAGAGGTCCTGGAATTTGCCATGGCCTATGAAGCCGTGACAGATTACCTGCAGGTACGACCTGAGATTCAGGTATAGAAAATAACAGGTGTAATATAAACCATTACAATGGTTGAACAGATCTTACAACTTCCTGTTCTGGGTGTTGGGGCCAGTTTAAGCTTATCTGCAAAACCGGATCCGGTGTCCCTGGTGAAAAAAAATCATGGCCCCAGTTTTGTGGAATATGCAGGTCTCGCCGATGTTGATCAGGTGATTGATGAAGTGACCCGAATACGTGAAACCGGTAAGCCGGTATTATTTCATCCATCTTATATTAACTTTTGTGGTTCCTATTCCAACTCCAGGCACTGGCTTGAGGCAACTGCACGGCATATCGAGCAGGTGGGGTCGCCCTGGTTTGCCCAGGACTGCGCTTATTGTTTCTGGGAAGAGGGGCATGGCTATTCCAGCCAGTTTGGTTATTTTATCCCGCCTATACTTAATAAATCTTCATTAAGTCGGGCAATTGATCGTATACAAGAGGTCCAGGAACAGGTTCCTGTAACCGTGGCCATAGAACCCCCGCCGGTTTCTTTCGTAGTGGGGACAATTCCGGTCTTTGCCTTTTTTGGTGAGATTGCCGAGGCCACAGACTGCGCCTTGTTGCTGGACATGGGACACCTTGTGTCTTACGAACTAGCGAGTGGTGTGTCAGTAATCGATTCACTTTCAGCCTTACCGGTGGACAGGGTAGTTGAAGTCCACGTAGCGGGTGGGCGAATAAAACAGGGGGAATCAGGTCCCATTTACGTGGATGCCCACGAGTGTCAGATCCAGCAGGTGACCTGGGAAATGTTGGACAGAATGCTGCCTTACCTGCCCAATGTAAAGGCAGTGTGTTTCGAATGCGAAGGGGTGGACGAAAAGACCGTCATGACTACCTTGAAACGGATCCGCAGCCAGGTTAAAAAACATAGTAGTAATGCTGAATTAGTATCAGCACTGGATAAAGATTAATGAGTTTTCCTGAACAGGAGAGGGCCTTATTTGACCTGTTGTTTGATCGCGATGTCAGAGACCGGTTTTGTGAAGACAGATATGCTGCACTCGCAAACTATGACCTGGAGAAGGATGAAAAAGCAGATTTTTCTGTGCTTCGTGTCGATGCCCTTGAAGTCGATGCGAATATTCGGGTTAACCTTGTTATGTCGCAGTTGTGCCGTTCATACCCTATTAGTTTCAGTATTATGTCATCTGTAAATGGTGGTATCGAACTCTTAAAAAGCCTGGTAGATGTGACTACCATGCGTGCACCTTATGTGGACAGGCCGGTGATTTTTGGTAAACGTCTGGGTGAGAAATTGTCTCAGCCTGCCTTTCATTCAAATGCAGAAAAACAATTATTATCAGTGATCTTTCAATTGGAGCTGGGCATGGCCTGGACTGCATCCAGTTTAAAGCATGTTGTGATTGAAAATGGTGAACAGACATATTCGACGATGTCCAGTTTGCCGGATGATTGGGCTGATAGGCCGGTAAGATTAGCGGAATATGTGACGGCGGGATTGGTCCCGTTATCGTATAAAAAAATCAAGCGACGTCTTTGTCCCGTATCTGACAATGAGTTATGGCGGTTCCTGACACGTACTCCCACGTCCGTAGCTACGTTATCATCATTGCTTTCAAAGCAAGACCCAAGGTTACTGATATCCAGGGCGAAGATTGAACATATGTCTTTATGTGAACCGACAGTTACCCACCAGACCACAGAATTAAGCGAAGGGTTTGCGCCATTGTTCCAATATATTAACGGCAGTGTGAGTGTAAATGCGTTATTGGGTAATTTAAAAGAGGCGGGTGCAGATGGTAATTTACTTAACAGTGTAAAATCAGGGTTTGAGCAGTTATTGCTGAATGGAATGCTGCTGATTTTATGACTCAATAAAATTTGGTGCCGGGAAAGGGAATCGAACCCCCACTCAGTTGCCTGAACCGGATTTTGAATCCGGCGCGTCTACCAGTTCCGCCACCCCGGCAATGTAACAGGATGAAAGCCCGCCAAGTATAAGAAAAGTCGCGCCAGTATTAAACCTTTATCCATTACCTTGTTTCATAATCTGATAAGATTTTAGTATGAAACGCAGTGATTTTGACTTTGAACTTCCGCAGGAACTGATTGCCCAGTATCCACTGGCCCGGCGAGAAGATAGCCGCTTATTGTGTATTTCCCGGGAAACCGGCGAATTTGTGGACAGTCACTTCCGACGATTGCCGGATTTACTGGAGCCGGGTGATCTGTTGGTATTTAACGATAGTAAGGTAATTCCGGCGAGAATTTTTGGTCAGAAGGAAAGCGGCGGTAAGGTAGAGATATTGATTGAACGTATTCTCGATAGTAATTCCGTCCTGGCCCAGGTCAAGGCCAGTAAATCACCAGGTGACGGGACTGATATTTTTCTGGACAACAAACACAAGCTTGTGGTCACAGGTCGAGATGATGAATTTTTTAGACTCCAGGTTGCCGATGGTGGGGATATTTTTTCATTACTGGAGAGATTTGGACATATACCCTTGCCTCCTTACATTAAACGTGAGGATGCCCT
The DNA here is from genome assembly GCA_038131795.1 of Candidatus Eutrophobius brisbanensis. Taxonomy (GTDB): domain Bacteria; phylum Pseudomonadota; class Gammaproteobacteria; order Eutrophobiales; family Eutrophobiaceae; genus Eutrophobius; species Eutrophobius brisbanensis. The sequence continues at coordinate 2,493,292 of JAYPQE010000003.1, forward strand.
GGAAGATAAGGACCGTTATCAAACTGTGTATGCCAAAACACCTGGCGCCGTGGCAGCGCCAACGGCGGGCCTGCATTTTTCCGACGAGACATTTCAGCGACTAAACGAAAAGAAAATTGCTACAGGGTATGTGACTTTGCACGTCGGGGCAGGGACATTTAAACCAGTCAGGTGTGATGATATAAAAGACCACAAAATGCATAGTGAGTGGTATTCCGTCAGTGAAAAAATGTGTCAGCAGATTGATGCGACCAGACAACAGGGCGGCAGGATCATTGCGGTGGGAACCACAGTGGTCAGGACGCTCGAGTCTGCCGCGTGTGAGGGAGGTTTGATTGCAGGTTCCGGTGACACAGAGATATTTATATACCCGGGATATGATTTTCAATTAGTTGATGGAATGGTGACCAATTTTCATCTCCCGGAATCCACGTTACTCATGTTGATCAGCGCGTTCTCGGGGAGTGAGTTGATAATGAACGCCTATCAACATGCTATTCAGGAAAAGTATCGTTTCTTCAGTTATGGGGATGCGATGTTGATATTGTGAGGAGTGAGGAGTGAGGAGTGAGGAGTATAATTAGATTTATGTTGGGAGAATTATTTTGAAATTTGAGTTGATGGCAAATGATGGGCCAGCCAGAAGGGGCAGGATGGTTTTTGATCGTGGGGTTGTAGATACCCCGGCCTTTATGCCGGTGGGGACCTACGGAACCGTCAAGGCCATGACCCCCGAAGAGCTTGGTGAGACAGGTAGCCAGATTATTCTCGGAAATACCTTCCATCTTATGCTCAGACCCGGGACAAAGATCATAGAGCAGTTTGGTGGTTTACATGAATTTATGAACTGGCACGGGCCAATCCTGACCGACTCTGGCGGGTTTCAGGTCTTCAGTCTTGCAGAAAAACGTAAGATATCTGAGGCCGGGGTTGAGTTTCAGTCTCCTGTGGATGGCGCAAAAATATTTCTTGACCCGGAAACTGCCATTACCGTTCAACACAGTTTAAATTCAGATATCGTCATGGTCTTCGATGAATGTACTCCCTATACAAATGACGTAAGTATTATCCAAAAGTCCATGGAGCTATCATTACGTTGGGCAGAACGTTCCAGGTCAGCTCATGGTGATAATAATAATGCCTTGTTTGGTATTGTTCAGGGGGGTATGAATATTGAGTTACGACAGCAGTCTTTGAGAGGCCTTATGAAGATCGGTTTCGATGGTTATGCCCTGGGTGGTCTATCGGTAGGTGAAACAAATGAAGAAAGACGGAATGTTCTATCTCATATTACCGGGGACATGCCAGATGATCGGCCAAGATATCTCATGGGGGTAGGTACTCCCGAAGACATTATTGAAGCAGTATGCATGGGGATCGATATGTTTGATTGCGTCATGCCTACCAGAAATGCCAGGAACGGTCAGTTATTCACATCGTTCGGGGTATTAAAAATTCGAAATGCCGTGCACCGCAATAGTGAAGACCCTGTGGACCCACAATGTGAATGCTATACTTGTAAGCATTATTCGCGCGCTTATCTACATCATCTGGACAAGGCCAATGAAATTCTTGGTGCCAGATTAAATACCTATCACAATGTTTATTATTATCAGGATCTTATGCAGAAATTACGAAATGCCATAGCGACAAATACTCTGGAGAAATTTGTCTCAGCGTTTCATGTAGCCAGGACGGCGCAGCCATCGGCTGAACCGGGATAATAGAGTGAATATTGCCCCGCTTGAGGTCGTCATGCCCGTACGGGGCGAATTTTTCTGTTTCCAAGTTAAAAAAGTCCTTATTTTAAGGTGTGAGGCACTTAAAAATAGGCACAAAATCACGAGTCTATGGCATAATGCCGGGTTTTGAAGCCAGGAGAAGGTCCTGAATGGTCGATTTTTTTATAACCAATGCCTATGCACAGGCTGCTGCTCCGCAACAGGGTGGCGGTTCCTTTTTAGTAATGATGGTCATTTTTTTTGTGATCTTCTATTTTATGTTAATGCGTCCGCAAATGAAGCAGGCCAAAGAACATAAAAAGTTAATAGAAAATTTGAACAAGGGTGATGAAGTTGTAACCAGTGGCGGTTTACTGGGAAGGATTACCCTGGTTGATGAAAATTTTATTGTCCTGGAGATTGCGCCGCAAACAGAAGTAAAGCTGCAGAAGCAGTCGGTCGCGTCCTTATTACCGAAAGGCACAATAAAAGAAATAAAATAATGCAGTAAAGGATTGCTCTGACATGAATCGTTATCCACTCTGGAAATATATCTTAATCTCAATTATTACTGCTTTAGCAGTTTTGTATGCCCTGCCCAATCTTTATGGTAAGGACCCGGCAGTGCAAATATCATCATCACGTGGTCAGGTGACTGAGCTTACTGAATTTGAAGTAGAAGCTGCACTTGAAGATGCTGATATAGAGTACGCTGATATTGAATATGGTCTTAATACTATGATCATTCGTTTCAGTGATGAAGAGGTCCAATTGAGGGCAAGAGACGCCATACGTGCAGCATTGGATAATACATATGTGGTCGCACTGAATCTGGCACCCGCGACACCAGACTGGCTGGATTCTCTGGGCGGTGAGCCCATGTTTCTAGGTCTTGACCTTAGGGGTGGGGTGAATTTTCTGCTTGAAGTGGACATGGATGCTGCGATAACGAAGGCACAGGAACGCTACGTGTCTGATCTTAGAACTCTCCTGAGAGATGAAGGCATTAGATATCGGACAATCAATCTTGATGATGATGGCGTGTTGATCAGGTTTCGCGATAGCGAGTCAAGGACACAGGCCATTCCAATTATAGAAAATAATTATCTGGAGCTTACTGTTTCAGAAATTAATGATAATTCCGATGAATTTGCGCTATTGGCATCCATCAGTGATGCTGCTCTCAGTGAAACCCGTGTCAATGCCCTGCAGCAGAACATTACGACTTTGAGAAAGCGTGTCAATGAACTGGGTGTTGCCGAACCTGTCATTCAGCAACAGGGGCAGGACAGAATCGTGGTACAGCTTCCAGGTGTACAGGACACGGCGCGTGCCAAGGAGATTCTGGGGGCAACGGCGACCCTGGAGTTTCGAATGGTAGACATGGAAAATGATGTCCAATCGGCCCTGGACGGGCGCGTGCCGGCCTCATCAAGACTCTATTACACCCGTGATGGCATTCCGTTATTAATCAAACGACAAATCATGTTGACCGGTGAATACATCATTGGTGCCGCTTCAGGGATCGATGCATTATCCGGTGGTCCCAACGTATCGATAACCCTTGATGGGCGTGGTGAACGAATATTTCGTCAGGCTACCGCTGATGAAGTGGGTAAGAATATGGCCATTATATTCATTGAGAACAAGACTGAAACGGTAGAAGAAAATGGTGAACTGGTCAGGAAGACGGAAGTGGTTGAAGAAGTCATCAGTAATGCCACGATCCTGGAACAACTTGGCAAGCGATTTCAAATCACTGGTCTGGATTCACCACAGGAAGCTCGTAACCTTGCGTTACTGTTACGTGCCGGTGCCCTGGCTGCCCCGGTTCAGATCATAGAAGAACGTACAGTTGGGCCCAGCCTGGGCCAGGAAAATATCGACCAAGGATTTCAATCGGTGATGATTGGCTTCTTGCTGGTATTGGTATTTATGATTGTGTACTACAAGGTGTTTGGGATAGCTGCAAATATTGCCCTGACCTTAAACCTGGTATTGATTGTCTCTTTGCTATCTCTGCTGCAGGCGACCCTGACACTCCCGGGTATTGCAGGTATTGTCCTGACGGTTGGTATGGCGGTAGATGCTAACGTTCTGATTTATGAGAGGATACGTGAAGAATTAAGAAATGGTAATTCACCCCATGCCAGTATCCATGCTGGTTATGAAAAGGCCTTTTCAACCATTGCTGATGCAAATATTACCACCTTGATCGCCGCCCTGGTGTTATTCAGTTTTGGTACTGGCCCCATCAAGGGGTTTGCCGTTACCTTGTGTTTGGGGATTATATGTTCAATGTTTACTGCCATCATGGTGACCAGGGCGATTGTAAACCTGATTTACGGCGGAAAACGGCTTAAATCACTGGCGATATAATTATGGATTTATTTAAAAAAGAATCACATATCAATTTTCTAGGTCATCGCAAAATCGCGGCGGTTTTTTCTGCAGTTCTGATTTTACTGTCCATCGGGATGACTTTAATTAACGGCCTGAATTTCGGTGTGGACTTTACCGGCGGCACCATCGTCGAGCTCAGGTATGATAATCCTGTCAATCTGGAAGAGGTCAGAACCATTCTGAACAATTCTGAATTTGCTGGTGCCGTTGTACAAAATTATGGCTCTGCAAACGAGGTGTTGATCAGGTTGGCGCCGATTGAGGAACTGGACAGCTCAGATATCAGTACCGAAGTTACGCGATTACTTGGTGTGTCACAGGAAAATGTCATGCGCATAGAGTTTGTTGGCGCCCAGGTTGGGGAGGAACTGACAGAAAGCGGTGGTCTGGCCATGTTATTTGCCCTGTTCGGTATCCTGGTATATGTCGCAATACGGTTTCAGACCCGATTTTCCCTGGGGGCCATTGCAGCCTTGATACATGACATCATTATTACAATAGGATTTTTCGCCCTTACCCAGATAGATTTCGATCTAAGTGTATTGGCGGCTATCCTGGCAGTAATAGGATATTCACTAAACGACACCATTGTTGTGTTCGACCGGATCCGTGAGAACTTCAAGCGGTTAAGAGAAGCGACCCCATTTGAAGTGTGTAATTTCTCCATTAACCAGACCATGAGTAGGACGATCATCACAGGACTGACAACGTTGCTGGTACTTTTTGCATTGTTTTTTCTTGGTGGTGAAACCATACATGGATTTGCCATTGCGTTGATTGTTGGTGTCATTGTCGGGACGTACTCATCTATCTATGTGGCCAGTCCGGTCACCCTTGCCCTCGGTGTGTCCAGGCAGGATCTGATGCCCGTGGAGAAAGAAGGTGAGGGGTTACCTGATCGCCCCTGATAAATTTGTTATAAAAATTTCTAGAATAATTTCAGTTCAATTCAATACTAGCGAGGTCAACTGTCATGCGTATTGTGGCAGATGACGGCATTCCATATATCGATCGCGTGCTTGATCAGGGCCATGAACTCATCCTGCTTGACCATAATGAAATCACCACGGAAAGGCTGAAGCATACCGAGATACTCATTGTCCGTTCGGTGACACGTGTAGATGAAGCCTTGCTGGATGGCACAGAGGTCAGGGTTGTTGCTACACCAACCAGTGGTACAGATCATATCGATCAAACCTACCTGGCGTCTGCGGGGATACATTTTATCAGTACCCCCGGTTGTAATGCCCGATCCGTGGCAGAGTATGTATTGAGCAGTTTATATTTACTGAAGAAACAAAGTCTTATCTCTCTTACTGATATAACAGTGGGCATAATTGGCTGTGGTCATGTCGGCACATCTGTGGCTTCCATGCTGGCAGCGGTCGGTATCAAGTATAAGCTTTATGATCCTCCCCTACAGGCAGCAGGAGATGAGCGGGAATTTGTTTCATTATCAGAGATACAATCTGCAGACTTGATAACTTTGCATGTACCATTGCATATGGGAGGGGCTTATCCCACATACCATCTTGTTGATAATGATTTTTTATCTGCTTTAACACCAGACACCATTATTATCAATGCCGCCAGGGGAGGTGTCATTGATGAATCTGCCTTACTGGAATACTTCACCCATGATAAACTGAAAAGTGTAGTGCTTGATGTCTGGGAAAATGAACCACAAATTAATCGGTCATTATTATCAAAGGCAATTATTTCTACTCCGCATATTGCAGGATATAGTCTGGATGCAAAGTTCGAAGGTAGCCGGCAGGTAGCTGAAAAAATCTCTAATTTTAAGCAAATGGAATATTCTGACCCTGGGAAGGAAACCATCCTCCCTATGACCAATAGTGTAGTTACTGTGACAGACGTCATGGATGATGATGAAGTGATACAATTTGCAGTATTATCTGGTTATGATGTGAGTGATGATTCTGATAGATTTAAACAGGTTAGTTATGTCCATGGCAGTGAGCAGGAGAAAATATCAGTTCAGCACTTTTCAGGTTTCAGGAAGAATTATCCGGTGAGAAGGGAATTTACCAACTTTTCCGTAATCCTCCCACCGTCCAGAAAAAAATGTAAACAAAAACTTGAAGGCCTTGGGTTCAAGGTCAAATTGCAGGAATAAAAATTTTCATGACCACACTGAAACTGGGTTTTCTTGCCTCACACAGAGGAACGAACATGCAAAGTATCATCGATGCCTGTAATGAAGGGAAGATCGATGCAGTTCCTGCAGTTGTGATTAGTAATAATGGTGATTCAGGGGCATTGGACAGGGCCACAACCGAACAAATTCCGGCTTACTACCTGAGTAGTAAGAAATACCCCGATCCTGAAGACCTGGACCGATCCATACGTGATGCGTTATTAAAACATGAAGTTGATATCGTTGTGTTGGCAGGTTATATGAAAAAGATCGGTGAACATACTATCAAGGCATTCGAGGGATGTATTCTCAATATTCATCCTGCTCTTTTGCCTAAATACGGTGGACAGGGTATGTACGGAAATAAGGTGCACAGTGCTGTGCTTGAATCCGGTGACAGGGAAACCGGTGTAACGATTCACGTGGTGACAGATAATTATGATCAAGGACCAATTTTGGCACAACAGACTGTTCCGGTAATAGAAGGCGACACAGTCGAGTCGCTGGCAAGGAGAGTCCTGGTTGTAGAGCACCAGTTGTATGTGGATACCATTAAAGGAATCGTTGAAGGCGACATTAAGATCAATTAATTCATGTTTTCACTAGTGACAAAATTATATGAACGGTTTGTTCTGAATAAACCTGGCCTTGTACTTGCCGCGATAGCAATTATTTGTATAGGTGCCGGTTTTCACGCCCGGGATTTCAAACTGGATGCTTCTGCAGATTCTCTGTTGTTAGAAGGAGATGAAGGTTTACGGGTCTTTCGGGAAACCAGTGAAAGATTTGGGACCCAGGATTTTCTGTTCGTGACTTTTATTCCCAGACAGGACATCTTTTCAGATGAATCCCTGGAAGTAATTAAAATGCTGAAAGAAGACCTGAGTAACTTGAGTCTGGTTGATTCTGTCGTTTCGATAATTGATGTGCCCCTGGTAAAAAATGTTGGGAGTAAACTTTCCGACGTAGCCAATAATTATAAAACCCTGATGGACCCTGATGTGGATAGAGATGCTGCCAGGCAGGAGCTCTTGGAGAGTCCAATATATAGCAACCTGATCATCAGTGAAGATGCAAAAATGACTGCATTACAGTTAAATCTGAGATCTAATGCAGATTATTTGAATGCTCAAAAAAACAGGAACAGCATGCTGATTAAGCGTTCACAACAGGGGTTAACAGCAGCTGAGCAACAGGAACTGGAACAGGTCCTCAGTCAATACGAGAATTCCAAGGCCCGGTTTGATGCGGCAAATCATGAGAACATAAATAAGATCAGGGAAATCATGTCAACTTATCAACAACATGGTGAGATTCACCTGGGTGGGTTGACCATGATTGCCGATGACATGATCAGGTTTATTAAAAATGACCTGATTGTGTTTGGAATCGGCGTATTCAGTTTTTTAGTCATTATGTTGTCTATTATTTTCAGAGGGGTCAGGTGGGTGGTTCTGCCTCTGGCCAGCTGTATTCTTGCCGGGTTAATTATGATCGGATTGCTGGGATTTATTGGCTGGCAGGTTACAGTTATATCTTCAAACTTTATCTCCCTGATGCTGATTTTAACGATGTCCATGAATGTCCACTTAATTGTACGTTACCGGCAGCTATCCAGGGATAAACCTGGTCTTACTCAACATGAACTGGTTTCTGAAACAACCCGGCGCATGGTATGGCCTTGCCTGTATACGGCCCTGACGACAATGATTGGGTTTGGTTCGCTGGTGGTCAGTGAAATAAAGCCCGTAATAGATTTTGGCTGGATGATGGTGCTTGGATTGATGGTCACTTTTCTGATTTCATTTTTATTTTTTCCCGGCATGCTTGTAATGTTGAAGAAAGTTGATGTCCCTGATGCTGAACGGGAGTCAACACCTTATACTGCGATATTGTCTAATTACGCAGAGAAGAAAGGTTCCTTAATTCTGGTTCTTACATTTATTCTGACTATCGTCAGTGTTATTGGAATGACCCGGCTGAGAGTGGAGAACAGCTTTATTAATTATTTCAGTGATAGTACTGAAATCTATCAAGGTCTGGAACAGATTGATCAACGTCTCGGTGGGACAACGCCCTTGGACGTTATAATTACCTTCGACCCTGTGAAGGAATATGGTGAACAGGAAGACGATGAATTCGATGAGTTTGATGATTTGTTTGGTGAATTTGAAGCCGATCCGGCTGATGCCTGGTTTACTTCATACAAAATGGATCGAATTAAAGATATACATGACTACATGGAAGGTCTCTATGCGGTAGGTAAAGTATTGTCCCTGGCATCGGTTATACGACTTGCGGAAAGCCTCAATGAGGGGGAGGAATTTGATGCCTTTGAACTGGCAGTCATCTATAAGCGAATCAGTCCAGATTTAAAACAGAGTATTATTGACCCATATATTTCAATAGCTGACAATCAGGCAAGAATTTCTACCCGAATCCAGGATTCGTTACCTGAACTGAGACGTAACGATCTTATTAATCAGGTGAAAAATGACCTGCGCACGCGGTTTGGTCTGGAAGATAATGAATATGAATTAACCGGCCTCCTGGTTTTGTATAACAATATGTTACAAAGCCTTTTCAAATCACAGATTTTGACCCTGGGAGTAGTGATGGCAGGTATCGCACTCATGCTGTGTGTATTATTTCGTTCTGTTTCACTTGCTATTATCGGGATCATCCCCAATATTCTGGCGGCTTCGATCATTTTAGGGTTAATGGGAATATTAAATATTCCGCTGGATATGATGACCATTACCATTGCGGCCATTACGATCGGGATTGCAGTAGATAACAGTATTCATTACATCTACCGCTTTCGGGAAGAGTTACCAAAACATGATAAAAATTATATGACGACCATGCATTATTGCCATGCGAATATCGGCAAAGCAGTTTTTTATACTGCCACCACGATCATTGTAGGGTTCTCAATTCTGGTCTTTTCCAACTTCATTCCGACCATTTATTTCGGCCTGTTAACGGCACTGGCGATGTTCATAGCCCTTCTGGCAGCCCTGACATTACTCCCCAGATTGATCATATTATTTCGGCCATTTTAGGTGGAATTTTCCTTTTTCTTTGCAAATCAATGAGATATATTTAAGCTTTGAGTTTGATATACTGCGATTAGAACTTTTAGGAAATTATAAACTCACAAAACATGTAATCTAACTGCCTGTTCAGGCGTTATATTTCAAGGGTCCAGTAACCCGCAGTAGCTTTTTGAAGAAATAATAATATAACAACTTTATCCAGGAGATAGTAATGAGACGCGATGTGGTAGTGTCAGCGATTTTTGTCACTACAATATTATTTTTTACCCAGTTGGCATATGGACAGTCTGAAACTGCAGCTGATCTGGTGCAATCGACTACAACACAGGTAGTGGAACGAATTAATGCTGATCATGACAGAATTGATTCAGATCCAGATTACATCTATTTGGTTATGGACCAGTTAGTGGTGCCACATTTTGATTTTCATACTATGTCCAGGGCAGTATTGGGTGCTGCATGGCGGGATGCCACGCCTGAACAGCAGAATGCTTTCTTGAATGAATTCAAGGATCTGTTGATTGGTACGTATGCCTCAAATCTGACGGAATATTCTGACAATCAGATAGTATTTTATCCAGAAGAAACCAGGCCCAATTCGCGTTTTGTCCTGGTCAGGACAGAGGTCCAGGGGGCAGTCAATAATAATCCATTACCTATAGATTATCGTATGCATCAAGTTAATGGGAAATGGATGGTGATTGATGTTGCTATAGACAAGGTCAGTCTGGTGTCTACTTACAGGGGATCATTCAGATCTGAAATTAATAATGATGGTCTGGATTCTTTGATTGCAAAACTTGCAGAAAAGAATCATCGGCAGCCTTTGTAAGCGATTTCTGACTTTCTGACACTTTTCAGTATTCTCTCATCAATAATTTCTGTCTAAAGTGGGACGGACAGAATCATTTATCAAATAGGAGTATAATATCCTTGCTAGTATTTGAAGGAGATCACGATGGATATTGAAGATATAAAAAAAGCGATTGAAGATGGATTACAAGGAGCGAATGTGATCGTTGATGGCGATGGTACTCATTTTGCAGCTGTTGTTGTCAGTGAGGAGTTCCAGGGAAAATCCATAGTTCAGCAGCATCAACTTGTCTATAAGACCCTGGGTGACAAAGTAGGTGCAGACATTCATGCCTTAAGTCTAAAGACTTTAACGCCAGATGAATGGGATAAAGAAAAAAATCTCCGCAGTGTTAGTGAATAATACCCACCATGGATAAACTCAAGATTCTTGGTGGCAACCAGTTAAACGGGGAAGTTTCCATATCTGGCGCAAAAAATGCAGCTTTACCTATTCTGGCCTCAACGTTACTGACTGACCAGACCATGACAATCAGCAATGTCCCCCACCTAGATGACATCACCACCACCATGGAGTTGTTAGGCAGGATGGGTTCAGATTTGATGCTCGATGAAAAACTTAACATCGAGGTTACCAATCATGAACATAAACTTTTGAGAAAGGAACTTCTTTCATAAAATGAAGTCCCATCATCATCATTCTAGCTACCCAGAAAAAAATAATATCAAAACCAGTTACAAGAACAGATGTTCTATAAAATCTTTTCAACTCATAAGTTTTTTTTTTTGGCCATCCTAATGTAGCAAATGGCCAAAGAGCAGATGAAAACCAAGTGTCTAGAACATCAGGATCTTGTTTAAGGTTAGGAATTTTTTTATATCTTTTTTTGCATATTTTTTTTGCTTCTTCATAATTTTCTGCAACGATAATGTCTCCATTTTCTGTATACCAAGCTGGTATTTGGTGTCCCCACCAAAGTTGTCTGGAAATGCACCATGGTTGAATATTTTCCATCCATTGAAAGTAAGTTTTTTTCCAATTGTCAGGAAAGAATACTGTATTTTTATTTTTTACTTGTTTAATTGCCTGGACTGCTAATTTTTTAGCATCAACAAACCACTGTTCCGTTAAAAGAGGTTCTACTACTGTATTGCTTCTATCTCCATATGGAACCACATGATTTATGTCTTCAATTTTTGATATTAAATCTTGAGATGTAAGTTCATTAATAATTTTATTTCTTGCATCTTGACATGACAAGCCAACATAATCAGATGGAGTATTTTCATTTAAACTACCATCTTTATTTAAAATATTTATAGATTCTAATTTATTACGTTTGCCAACCTCAAAGTCATTAAAATCATGAGCTGGTGTAATTTTTACAACACCAGATCCTTGATTAGGATCCGCATAGTCATCCTTGATAATTTTAACTTTTCTTTTGCATATTGGTATTTCAACATCTTTACCAATTAAATGTTTGTATCTCTCGTCTTTTGGATTTACTGCAACAGCAGTATCACCAAACATTGTTTCAGGACGAGTTGTTGCAACAATTACAAATTCATTATTATGAATAATTTTATATTTAATAAAATATAACTTTCCTTTAGTTTCTTTCTGTACAACCTCTAAATCCGAAATCGCAGTTTGAAGATGAGTGTCCCAATTAGTTAACTTTAAATCTTTATAGATCAATTTATCTTTATAAAGGCTTACAAAAACTTTTATTACTGCTTCAGATAAACCTTTATCCATAGTGAATCTGTCTCTTGACCAATCACAGGAGGAGCCTAATTTTTTAAGTTGAGATGTAATAATATTTCCTGATTTATTTTTCCATTTCCAAACCTCTTCTAAAAATTTTTCTCTACCTAGTTCATTTTTAGATATATTTTTTTCTTTTAATTGTTTTTCAACAACTAATTGAGTGGCTATTCCAGCATGATCTGTACCTGGTTGCCAAAGAGTTTCGTACCCTTTGTTTCTATAATATCGGGTTAATAAATCTTGTATGGAGTTATTTAAAGCATGCCCCATATGCAAACTGCCAGTTACATTTGGTGGAGGGATAACAATCGAAAAGTATTTTTTATTATTTTTTTTAGGTTTAAAACACTTATTTTTTTCCCAAATATTATATATTTTATCTTCGATTTCCTTATGATTGTATGATCCAAAATTTGACATTTTATTGAATATTAGAAATCATTATATATATCTTTTGACATACCAATATAAAGTTAAAATCTTGGCCACGTGGCGGAATGGTTACGCAGAGGATTGCAAATCCTTGTATCCCAGTTCGATTCTGGGCGTGGCCTCCAAAAAACTATTTAAAATAACACCAACAAAATCTAACTTATTTAACAGTAGCAATTTTTTAAAAGTCGACAACAAAAAAAGTGTCCCACAAGTGTCCCACAAAAATGGAGTTTTCGTTAATGTTTGACAGGGATTTAGGGATTTACCTGTCAAATAATAAACTTATTTTGGTTAGAAAAGGTGATCCAGAGCTTCTTTGGGATGTTACCTTTTTAAAGGAAAATAAAGTTATTATTTATGACAGAATAACTAGCGGAACATATTCGACTGAAGACACAATGCAGGTAATGTACATCAATGAAAATGATGAATGGTGGGATCTAAAGTCAGTAAAATTAAAGAAACTTGTTAACCCTCAAGGTAGCGCTTGTAAAAAAAATTAACATTTAAAGCTTGTTAATTTTTTCACACTGATATCTGGATTTGATTATTTTGGCAGGGGAATCGTTATCAAAATTATGAATAATATCTTCTTTCTCTAATATACCAGTAGACCTTTCAAGATCATTTCTTTGAGTTGTCAATCCCATAGGCGGTCCTATCAATCGAGGAAATTTTTTATTAATTTTCCATAGAATTCTATTTTCATTAATTTTGATAAAAACTATATTTCCAAAAGTAAACTGATTATCGGTTAATTTTCTATAAGGAACATCAAAGCCATTCTCATTTAATGATGTAATAGACCAACTTTCACCTTCTTTTTTGAACTGATAACGTAATTCAGATTTTCCATATGTACATTTTAAAACTATCTCTTTTTCAGAAGAGCATGCAAATAAGAACAAAAATATAATCAGATATCTCATCTAAAATTTATTAGTACGATTTCTTTCATCAATTCTTTTCTGTAAGATATCAGAAATTAGCTTTTTCCGCTCTCGCTATATATCTTGCACTGATTTCGATGATTTAGTCTTAAAGTACTGCGATCAATAGAAGACCATTTAATGTTTGTCTTTAAAAATTTAATCTCTTCAATATCAATTTTATAGGTTCTTTTTTCTTCTTTAACTTTCCAATCCGAAATTCTAAACATTAGCGCTTCAGATTCATTCGTTATTTCATAGGCAGAAACATAGTTGGACACTATGTCAGTACATAGGAATGTTTTATTAATGATGGAAACTTTAGAGTTATTGTTTTTTTCGTAAATATTATCCCAGTAAACCATTCTTAATTGTGGATTCTTAACAGAGTTTTCACAAGGAGCTGTTAAATTTTCGATAAGTTTTCCAATGTTTGAGTAATTTTTTCCAGCCATTTCATAGTAGGAGGTGTAAATTTTTTTATAACTTTTGTTAAAATCTTCATTGCTGATTTTTAATTTTTCCGCAAAAAAGAATGCATTAATTTCTGTATCTTCCCTCATTTTATCCATTTTGCTTAAAAATTGTTTGTCTTGTTCATTTAAATTTCCTTTTCTTTCCGTCGCTCTATGTAAAAATTTATAATAAACGGTGCATTTCAAATACTCATCATAAAGCTTTTGGAAAACAAACTTTTCTTTCTCTGGACTTATTGCAGATAACGAAATTGAGGTTTTTAAAAATACCAGAACCAAGATCAATGAGAAGAGTTTTTTCATTTTATTTTACCAATGTAAAAGATTTAAAAAACGTTTCATAAATGGAATTTTATTTAAATTATCAATTAAGAATTCCCAAAAAATAAGCACAGGCACTATTAAAAGAAAAGTCCATAAACCAAAGTTTTTAAAAGAAAAGCAATCATACCATAAAACCAAATAACCCAGGACGGAAGAACAGCGAAAAAACTATTGATAACCAAAGTGTCCATCTAAAGCCTGTAATTAAATAATCATAAATAAGCCCTGATGATTTAATTTTGTAATCTAAAAAAAAAAGCATAGCGGTATAGAGGCAATCATAACTACGATAGCCACTAACCATACAGGTAAGGATATTATCAATTCTATATTATTCATTATTTAAATATATTGTATCCATCGGAAACTTCGTTTGTAGAGTTAACAAAAAATCCTTCAGTACAGTATTTAGCAAAAGCAATATTAGGAAAATAAAAACATACAAAAAGAAATACAATCACGCATCTCATTTAATTCCTGGTATAATTTTGAGTTCATTTTTTGAATTTAAAAACCTGTACATAGGCGGATTAAAATTATGTTTTTAATCCAAGCAGAGTATGTTTTAACAAATTCATTTGGAAGGTCTTTGCTATCCTCAAAGAAATTAGAAAAAATAAAAGTCTGATTTTCTTTAACATTTTTAAAATCTAATTTTTCCCAAAAACTATGACTAATAACTCCAATTGCTACTTTGTTTTTTAAATCAATCCACAAAAATCCTTTGTTTCCACAATCACGAGGTTTACATCCGTATCTGGTGAAGTATCTTTTATCTTCTGAATATACATCCTCATAAATCATTGAGGTTAAAATTTCAAAAATATTTACTAATTTATTTTTTTTTCCATCATATGAGATACCCATATAATAAACATTATCTTGTACTATTGGCTTTGATAAACCGAATGAATTCAGCCAATCCTTAAATTCTTTTTTTCTGCACTCGCCACTCCACCGAGCATCAGGAACAGAGTTAGGAATGTTAGGAGTTTTTTCATTTATTTTTTTTATTCACTATATTTTAGCTTAAATGTTTCTGGATTGACACTGTTCTCATTTTCACAATTTTTAAAAAAACTTATATAATTGGGAGTTTCAAAAGATCTTTTTTTTACCAAGGGCATCTCTTTAATGGTCTTTTTGATTAAAGTTTCTCTATCACTCAAAAAAGACTCAATTCTTGAAATCTTCATCTCAAACTCAAGCTGTTCTGTATAGTCTTTTTTATATTTTGACAAAATTTTATTTTTTTCTAAAGAAAGTTTGTAAATGCCTATTTCATCTATTTTATTATAATCTGGCCTTTTTCTATATTCATAAGCTTCGGTATAAATTTCATCAAACTTTTTTTTGTATTCTTTATCTTCTAATAAATATGGCTCAATTATTTCAGATGTTACAAAAGCTGCAAAATATTCGTCTGCACACTTCTCAATATTTCGTGAAATTTTTTCTTTTTCACTTTCACAGCTTAAAAGTAAAAATAATATAAACAGGTATCTCATTTATTTTTCTTCACCATGTCTTCGTCTTTAGTTTTATAACGAATTTGTCTAATGACCCATTTATTGTTTTTATTTTTATCATACCAAATTAAAGTATTACCAACTTGAAAACCTTTATTACTGTCGCTCATCCCACATTTCGGTTTGCTAGTTGCGATTACATCTGTAAATCCTTTTTGGAAAGCTTCATCAAATGTTTTTCCATTAAAAATAAGATCGTTTAGGACCATATTTAAGCTCACCATCGATCATCGATAATATTGTTTTTAAATCTTTATCTTTAAAAGCTTGAATTATTTTGTTACCAAAAACTGCACTTTCTTCAGCAGTGAATGTTCTTTTATCCCCATAAATTTTACTATCTTCTTTTGCATATTTTTCATCCTTGTCTGTGCAAATTCTGGCTTCCGCATGAAATGAAACTGCAAAGAAAAATAAGAATATAATCAGATATCTCACAAACGATATTCTAGCAAAGTTTATCCAGCTTGGGGAGTCGGGATTTTAGATGAGGATAAACACCCTATAAAATCTTTCATTTTTTTAATTCCTCATCATTAAGAAACTCATCAAGATTTGTAACTTTTTCTTGGTTTGAGGTAGCGATTTCTTTTTTTTCAGAAATTTCTTTTTAGTTTTTTTAATTACAAAGTAAAAATACATATAAGCAAGCGCTATAAGAGCTATCAGCACATTCTTAATTAAAAAAGATAAACCAATATTGCTATCAGGAGCTTTTGTTTTGAATTCAACGTAATGTAAGTATTCTGAATGAAAGTAGCTCACTAAAAAGATTAAAATAATAACAAATAATAGACCTTCCGTTCTTTCTTTTAACCAAAGGAAAAATCTTCCATACAGAAACTGCTTCGTTAACCATTTTATCATTTAAAAAACGAACTAATTCCAAGCATTGCAAGTAGAGATCCCAGACTAGCTTGAATACCCATATCTTTAATAATTTTCTTTTCTTCCTTTTTAATCATTTCCAGCATTTTCTCTTTTGTGTAATCGGTCTCTTTATGACCAAGATCATTAATCTTTTCTCTAATGCGTTTGATTGCCCATTTACGTAAATAGTATTTGTAGTTTTTGATAATGTAATCTTGGGAGACTTTTAGTTTACCCAACGTTTTATTAAGAATTTCTTTCATTCTTCTTTACCCTCTTTAATAAAGTATTTTTTATCAAATTATTCGTGTACTCGTCATTTTCTCTATCAATAACACCTATCCCAATATCCCATTTTTTCTGAAGATTTTCATCTTTATTTTTATTTACTGGTATCAATTCTACTTCAAAGGATTTTTGATTATTTCTTTTAATTTGAAAAGTTAAACTTTTCCATTTGATTCTTTTAAGATAGAGTAAAAATCATCTTTTGTTGGGTTGTCTATATTGTTAATTTTAATAATAACATCTTCAATTTCTAAACCAGCATTTTTTTGCAGGGGTGTCTTTTCGTCTAATTTTTTTATTTCCAGTAACTCTATAAATAACCAAGTCAGTTTTAGGTGGTTTTTTTCAGGTAAATCATTTATTAAATAATGATAATCCTTTTTTAATTCTTTATTTGGATAATCTTTTTCTTGAAGTTCTTTAATGAAATAAGCACTTTCTTCACCATATAAATAGATTTTGTTTTTAGTTCTAGTTAAAGCTACATAAAAGCCTTCGCTCCTCTTCATGTTCATAATCCTCATCATAATTTGTAACCATCTGTAATAAAGGGTCATCTTCTATAGTACTTGGAAAACCGAGATAGTGATAAGTTTCGCTACGAAAATAAAAAACATAGTCCGCCTCGTCTCCTTTAGCTGAATGAATAGTAGAAAATTGAATTAGATTTTTTTTGTTTTTAAAAATATTTTTTAGATATCTCTCAAAATCCTCATAACCATTTTTAAACGTACTATCATTATACCTGGTAATAAATAGTATTTTTTTTATGTTTGGCTCGGTATCAAATAAATGGTCTAGTTTTTCTAATACATGTCTTTTTAATGAATAATTAAACCGATAGTCAGGTTGAGTATAAATTTCTAGTGGTATTATTTGATTTAATTTTCCTTCAATTTTTTTCTTTAGTTGTCCTAATTCATTTCTTAAAATAAAAGATGAAGTTAACTCACATAATCGCTGGTTAAACCTATAAGTTTTAGACAAATCTGACGTTTCTCTTTTTCCAAAATAATTTTCGAAATCTTTTACTAGAATTTTTATATCAGACCCCGAAAAGCGATATATGGATTGCCAGTCGTCACCGACTGTAAAATAGCTGAACTTCTGGATTTGATTGTTGTATTTTTTTTGTATAACCCTTGATCTTAGTGGGGATATATCTTGAAACTCATCAACAATTAAAATTTAATATCACTAGTTGTAATATATTCTTTACCTTGAATAATCATATCGTAAAAATCTAATTTATTTTCATTACTGAGTTTTTTTTGGTATGCATTAAATATAATTTCAAATATTTCTACAAATGCTCTTGATCTCTTAATTTGAATATCTTCAAATAATCTTTCAATAAAATTTGCCTCAAAATTATCTTTCAATACTTGAATTGTAATTTCGCTTGATTTAAATTTTTCTAAAAAATCAGATAGAAGTTTAGAAAAGGCCGTAAAGTATCCAGCATTTTTAAAACTACTTAATGCGTCTTGAACTGAAATGGCATTTTCCTCAGGTACGTGTATACCTTTTGATTTCAATTGCTGCGTTAAAGATTCAAACAAAGTTCCATCATATTTTTGATAGCTAAATGTTTGTACTAAATTACCATTAAATAATTTGTTTTTAATTTTAAAATCTTCGACGTACTTG
The DNA here is from genome assembly GCA_038131795.1 of Candidatus Eutrophobius brisbanensis. Lineage (GTDB taxonomy): Bacteria > Pseudomonadota > Gammaproteobacteria > Eutrophobiales > Eutrophobiaceae > Eutrophobius > Eutrophobius brisbanensis. Next base: position 2,511,721 of record JAYPQE010000003.1, read on the forward strand.
TCTCTATTATCGAAATAATCAGGTGGGTTATAATTTTTATCTAAAGCAAAATGTTCATAATACAAATCATAGATCACTTCCCCTTTTTCATTCTTTTTAATTAAATGAAAATCAGGTCTATAGTTTTTATCTTTGTCGCTCCATTCTCCTGGAAGTTTACCTAAATAGTTATCCTCGTATATAAACTCAATTCCTTTAAATATAAAAAATTTGCAATTTCTAATTCTTCAACACTTTTCACTTCTAAGGGTATTATTTCATTTTCTTTTTCAATAAGTTTTAATGATACGAAATCTGGGGCTATGACTTTAATATAATCCTCATAATTTTTTATATCCTTGAATATATTTTTATAGTCCTTCAAATAGGATAGAAAAAATCTATTAATTTTTTAAAAAATGATCTGTCCTCCTCTCCTATTTCTGAAATTAAATTTTCAAAAAAGGAAGTTTTTAGTTTAGTTTTAAGTCTTTTATTTTGGGTTTCTTCAAATTCAACAATTGTTTTACCTGGTTCATTTTTTTTGAGCTGGTCAAAGCAGTAACTATGAAAAGTGTGTATTCTTCTTTCGAAAGTATATTTTTTATTTTCGCAATAAAAATATTATTATCAAATTGCTTACCACATTGTTTGCAATTAGATTTTTTGAAAATGCTATTTTCTGTATATCTTGTTCTAAGTTTTCAAAATAATTACTAATTTTTTGAAACCTGGCCCTTAGTTCTTCGGCTACGTTATTATTATATGCCATAACAATAATTTCTTCAGGTCTTGCTAATTTTTGATCAAGTATATGTAAAAGTTTACCTAGAATAGTATAAGTTTTTCCTGATCCTGCTCCAGCATTAACACATACATTTTTACTTTTTATCTGGATTGCTTTTTTTTGACTTTTATCTAATTCGCGATCATCTAATTTTTGATCAATTGCTAATCTCATCTAGTTTTTGATTTAATTCTCTAAAAAGAGATACTAACAATATTTATCCAGCTTGGGGAGTCGGGATTTTATATGAGGATAAACACCCTGGAGTAGTTGGGAAATGCTAAATTACACAAAAAGGTCCAGGGGTTTTTTTAAGTTAAATACTTATAAAGTTTATACTTTTTTTATAGTGTTAATTTTTATAAATTTTTTATGGAAAAAATTTATCTCATGATGATCAAAAAGAGAAGTGACTAATGATTGCAAAATTAAGTAATAGATTAAATTTTATTAGCACTTTAATAGCTGCAACATTTTTATTTTCAATATTATCTACAATTACTAAATCAGAAAATCGTTTTTTTTATCAACTAGGCGCTGGTTATGTCGTGGGAAACACTCATAGTTCCTTAGGAACGGATCGGTTTGCAGGAAACATTCAAGGATATAGAGTAGATTTTGGGCTTGGTTTAAGTTCTGAAATTAAAAATATAAAAGTAGATTACATTTTATCTTATTCGCCAGATGCATTTCGCAATCAAGTTGATACAACAAACTCTTGTCCAAATCCACGTTATGAATGCAGAATAAATATAAAAGATAGTTTAGATTTAGGATTAAAATTATATTTACCATCAAATGATAGCAAAATTACTCCAACAATATATTTTGGAGTTTCTAATGCAGATACCCAAACAATGTTTGGTGGTTATAGTTATGGTCAACAAAGAAATTGGGGAGCCACAGCAGGTTTGGGATTAAATTATGACTTAAATAATAATACAGCTATTTCTTTAGATTATTCTTGGACTGCATACGAAAAAAATAGGGTAGAGATTGAACCTGGTGCGTTTGCTACATCAAGAGTAGAGATTAATTCATTGTCTTTGAAGCTAAAAAAATACTTCTAAATTAAAGTATCCAATTTAACTATCATTTGTTTGAATAAACATAAAAAATAACAGATTTTATCTAGCTTGGGGAGTCGGGATTTTAGATGAGGATAAACACCCTGGAGTAGTTGGGAAATGACGAATAACACAAAAAGGTCCAGGGTGTTATTGAGTGTGCTTGTGGGAAATATAAAGATTAACCAAAGGGATTACAATGGGGACAGTATCCTTGATCTTTAATAATACTTTGGTTTTACTTCTGGTGGATTTTCTTCCAGGTATTTTTCGTATTCATCTTTTTCCCTTGGGTACAATTCAGTCCAGGTCGTTTTCCAAGTGATATGCCCTGGGTTTCTAATGGGACCACCATAGTTTTTCCCAAGGGGTTTGTTTATTTGTTTCTGCAACTTGTATTGTTGTTCTTGGGACCATTTATCATAATCGTTTAGAAACTTGTTCGCATAATCATCACCAACATTTCTTTTTATTTTTAACAACATCTTGAGCTCATTGGTCTTTCTCAAGGCCTCATTAGGGTAATGAGCTTTGAAATGATTACCTCTATTTCTTTTTGATGGGGATATTTGTACCTGGGGAATATCACTAATTGGACCCACTTCCTTTGGGTTAGTAAAAAAATATTGGCCATCTTTTACGATATATAAGTTTTGGTACTTCCCTCTTCTCATCGCTTTTTTAACAGCATCCGTTGATTTCCCTATGCTTTTTGCGAATTCATTTCTGGTTAATGTAAAAATATTTTTCTCTGATGACATAATTTCAAGTAACCTCCGTAAATGGCTTTGTACCCACATCATTGGACCCTATCAACGATCCAGTATCCTTTAAATAGTTCCGACCCTACCTACCTAAATAATAGTCTATATGTAAGTAAGGTATAGGAAGATATAGATTGGTGTAATAACTTTAAAATTCTGTGTGGGTAGCCTCGTTATTCTTTTATGAGTTCAAATAAGTGATCCAGGTCTATAACTGCCAATGGTTTTCTAGTGTTCGCTTTAATTACTAAAACAGGATCACAATAGGCCTTACTGTGCTTCTTCGCCTGGTCAAACCATTTGTAAACTGTTTGGCAACGATTCTGATTTTTTGCTTCCCAGGTGTGTTCAATTAGTTTTAATCCTACCTTACTCAAAATAATATCAGGGCCGTTTTGTCCAGTATCCGCTACCATAACATCCCTTGGTTTCAGGTGTTTGAAATTTTTTAAAATCTTATCTCTAATAATGTTTTGTAAAGTCTTACCTTTTCTGCGTCTTGACGATTGGAGCATTATTCAACTTTTTCCTTTTCTCTTCGAATTTCAAATAATGGCCGATCATCTATGTAATTAGTTCCTCTTTCCCGTTCAAAAGCTGTTACTTCATCCCTATACCAGGCCTCTACTGCAAGAATATCATAGTCATTCATTCCCCAATTATCCTTTGGGTTTTGTGAAAAACTGTATTTACTTGGATCCCCTTTTATGTGTGTGGTCCCATATACTTAATGGTAACCAACATTTACTAGCAATTTCAGATTTATTTTTTGGACCATAAAGTTCGTGATTTCTAATAATATAAAGTGTTGGGTGTCTGCCAGACTGTTTGTGTTACATTCCCCAAGTGCCTCAAACTTTAAATTTTGAAATACCTGGGCCAAAATATTCATTCTAACCTTTTCACTAAAGTGTTTATAAAATATTGTGCAATATCAGATATGGAAATAACATCGTGATGAAATGGCTCTTTTCTTTCACTTACTAATTGTTTTATTTGTATTTCTAATGGATGTGCTGTGGCCTCTATATTTCAGCTAACCAAGGAGTTTTAAGCAAGTTCCTCTGGCCTGAATTTTCTGTGATCTGTCTATTTAATAAGTAATGAGCTACTACATAAAAATACTTGGTTCTTTATTAAAGTATTCTCTGCTCTTCATTGCACAGTCAATAGGTTTAAAAAATTCTGATCCTCCCATAGACTTTCTGTTATGACTTATTTTGAAAATACTAAACCTTTCTTCTGTTTCATCTGTGTTAATTGCGTCTTTGTGATTGGTATTCATTTGGATACTGGTTACAGTTATGATTTTCTTCCACTCTTTAAATAAAGGCCTACAATCTTGGATATCGTTGGTGATGATGGGTTTAATGATATTCATTACATTCTGTTTTTCCGAATAATCACCCTTAATTTTTATTTCATCAATTAATACAATTTGTTTATCGTATAAAAATCCCTTTTGTTTCTCTAACGCCTGTGTGGGTGAAATAACATCAGCATTATCCCCAAGTGCTCCTGTGGCAATATCAAATTCCATATTTTTCCCAATTTGTTTTGCCTCTGACAATTTAATAGGTGTATGCCTAATCTTTAATCCAGTCGTTGGTAGATTTAGTACCAGTCAAAATATAATTAAGTGTTCCTCATTAGGGTAATGCAATCTTAAAATTGATAACATCATTCCAATTCCGTCTTTGTGTTGCTGTGTTGTTGGTTCAATCGGTTGATAACCATTTTTATAAAGGGATGTACTGATTAATATATTTTAAACCATTATGAATAATTATTGGGTTTCTTTATTGTAATCCTGGGGTCTATAAATGCCCTCTTCTACTTCTTGTTTATTTTCACTCTTCGAATGTTCTCGAGATGGATTTGTAAAAAGGTGTCCATAAGTTTTGTTTAGAGCCAGCTGCCTGTATATTCTCTGCAATTGACCTGTCATAACAATACATATCATCAATTTCATAAAATTATATCGTTGAAAAATTTTTTCTCGCCCTTCGGTATCCTCTGTGAAACTCCGAAGGTAATGGGTTTTGAATAGTCTTTTGGAAACTCAACTCCAGAGATTTCTGTGAGATAATTCCAGTAGTTATTTTCGAGTTTTTTTGGATTATCTATAAGCTCTTGTTTTGCATTTTCGGTAACCCTAGTTAATTCTCTTGGTTCAATAGGATTAATGGGTTCACTAAAATGACTGTCTATTTCTTTTAGTGTTACCTCTGGGGTTTATGTACCTCCAAGACATAGCAAGATTAAATAACGCTTTATGCCTACCATCATTCTGTTCCATACCAACACTAGCCGAAATTAATGGTGGTTTCGCCATTGATATTTAAAATAAAACTGTTCTAAAGATAATGGATTGCCTTTTAGGGGAATAACAATTAGCAACCAATAGTTTTTTATTGGACGATTTATCTAAAATAATTTGATACGGAAAAAATAACCAATTCCCAGGACTGCCATTTGGAAAGTTGTGTTTGGTTAGATGTACCTGGGGAAGGACAGATTTTATCTACTGTCCATTCAGGAAATTTTGCTTTTAATTTTTAGCTAGTTCTGAAACAATCTTTATACTTTCATCTATTGGTTTTATTTCATCGAAGAATTTATAGATATGCCATCTGCCACTATGGGACATAAATGGAAAAATAAACGGATCAATTTAAACATTGATTGGCAAATTCTTTTGGTGGAATTATAGTATCAATATCTATGCCAATATAACGACAACCCCTTTGCTATTATCCCAAGGTGAACCCCCTAAAATTTCTTGTCCTGATAAATGTTGGGAAATATCTAAATCCTTCTAACCCAAGTACACGCTTTGGAAACTCCATCAGTCTTATACCTGTAAATTTTCCATAACCATCTCTAACCATTAAATATTTCTTGGAACATATTAATCCTTATGTTCCCCTAGGTTAATCTTAACTAATTTTCTAGCCTCTGATTTATTAAGTCCACTTGTGTAATTAAGTGCTTTGAGTTTCTTAATATCTCTCCAGGATGGAATTCTTCCTTCGGCCCAAGATTTTTGTTGTACCCTATGGTACTCCCTAGATTTCTTTAGTTTATCTAGGAGTTCTTTATAGTGTCTTTTTTTCTCTGGTGTCCAATATTTGACAGTCATTATCAAAGCTCCCTTTATTCAGTCCCTCTCGATAACTTTTCGATTAATGCACACACTCCAAGTCTAAATATTTTATTGTTGGATAATTTTGCACCACTCGGTCTTATTTTATCAGAAAGTTTATTTACAACTTCCATATCGTCCTTTCGAAATGACACGGAAATATATTTATATTTATCGGTCATTAGTTTAGTTTTCCTTTCTGATCTTTCTCACTAAAAAATTTAATTTTATTAATTTTGTCTTTTAATATTTTCTGTTGTTCTTCTGTTCTTAATTTTAAAAATTCTCTGGCCTTTTCGTCCAGGTCCAGTTCATAATAAGCTAACTCGAGATTTTTTTTGACTTCAATTAATGTATCAAGGTTGGGAGTATGGTCCATAACTCTAACACTTTTGCTAAATCTAAATATCGCTTTTTCCAATCTATGGTAGGTATTTTATTTTTTCATCTGTGGAGCTCCCATTAAATAACCAATGCCTTTGTTTAAATCAGATCAGGTTCTTTTCTTATATTTCTTCTAATGTTTTTCTGGTTTGAAATAAGTTTTTAAATGGTCATCAACTTTCTGCTTTCCTGGAGTTTCTGGTGAACCAAATCAGGCGTTTTTTGTTCCTATGAATGATGGCCGATAAAATCATCAAAAGATTTATTTAACTTCACCTAAAATTTTTAGCTCTATCTTTCTGATGTAAGCTTATCATTAGGCTCTGAATTCCTTTAACTCTGTCTGATTTTTCAAGTTTATCAACATGCTAGTGTAAGGTTTACTATTCTTATCTCTGTTGTACTTGTATTTCTCAAAGGTTCTCGCCGACATAAATTTCTGCGTTTCATCAGAATTTTAAAATCTCTTGCACTTTTTTCTTAATCTTCATATTATTTTGATTATTTACCCTAGTTACTTCTTTTTGCCATATTGATCTCTAACACCTGGTTTGTAAGGGTTGTAAAATACTTGTTGGTTTTTTAAATCCTCAAGCTCTATATCTCGTGCCTCATTAGTTTGATCCACTTCAAGAATGTTATCCTAATCTTTCTGGGCACCTTTATGATTAGGACCATAAAGCATTTGCATGAGAAATTATTTTTCCATCATCACGCATAAAAAGACGCTGGGAAATGTGCATTACAGCCTCTCTGATATTCTTAAAGTCTATTTACCATCCACAAATTGCTTTTTTAATTCGTCTTTAATCCCATTATTTTTTACCAGATATAGTTTTTTCTCTGTTCCATAAGAACATTGTACCTATCTTTTCATATTCTCAATCATCCAAGCCTATAAGAGTTAATGTCTTATTCCTATGAACATTTCCAATTCCAATAGTACTCTTTCAAGAGGATCAATTTTTACATTTCCTCCATCATTTAATTTCAAATGAAATGGCACCATTTTCATTTACTCTATTGGGCCACTTTTAAAATAAAAGCATTTCGTAGCTTTGGAACATCGAGCACCTCTTGATCTAGGGATTTGTCAATGTTGTTAAATCTCATTGTATCCTGAAAAATATTTTTTCCTTTTTTGAGATCTTCCTGTTTCATCATATCCTCTCAAATTCTTTCAATATGTCTGAAAGTTCCTCCTGGTTTAATTGGTGGGTTCTTTAAGCTGTGGTTGTTGTATCTGTCATTACTCCTCCCTTACGACTTGATGCAACAAAATTTCTTTCGAAGTTCCCTACTATTTTTTTTGTTTTTAGTTTCAATCCTAAATCGACATAATCATCTTTCCCCTTCAACCCAAGTAAAAGATACATCTTTATTTTTAAAAATTTTGTTCAGCTCTTTTAGATGTTCGACATATCCTAAATCTATATTGCTGATCATCTCATCAATGGATTTACAGTCGTTGTATCGCCATTTTGCTCTTATAGTAGTTTCTAATCTCATTGAGTTCCTCCAATCTTATCTTTTTCAAAATCTGGTAGTGGATCATCAGGTAATCCATTCACTTCATAATCAGATTTTTTCAACAGACGTCGAAGGAAACTCCAGAACCTCAGCTCAATCACTTGACAGCTTTTTAGACGCAAAGTACACTTTAAACACCTATACCTGGTTGGTTATATCCAAATGCTGAATATGCTACTTTGATTTTTTGCCTGACCAAATCTGTTTTCCTTCTGGGAAAGGTTTATCAAATTTATCTTTCAGTTCAGGTTTTGTGTAAAATGGTTGTCTGGTTTTGCATTAATACCAGAGGCATTACATTTAAAACTAAAACTCTACATTACCCATCATCTAAAAAATTTATATGGTAATGGAGCTCGTTTAACTTGTTTGCCGGGGTGTTGTTTTAACTGCCTCTGCTATTTTTTGGCAATCACATCATTGACAGCTTTGATGTCTTGGCCATCCTCTTTTGTTAACTGCAACTAACCCTATATGTTCCATTAGGATTAAATTGAGTGTCTGGTTGTGTAAGGTAGGCATATTGGGCCTCCCCTACTTTAGTTATTTGTACTGGTTGCATTAAGCACCTCCTTATTAGTTATTATGGTTAGGCCATTTTTATATTGAGCTTTCTCAAAATATTTTTGTGGCTTTTTGTTTTTTTGATTAACGACGAATAATAAAAATTTCTTTGGATCCCAGGTAGTTTCTCTTACGCCATTAATAGGCATAAAACCGATATCCCCTGGTTGACCTCCATTATCAGTCCATTCTTTTAACCAGAGCAATAAAGTGGTTCTGCTTATAGAAAACAATTCTAATAATTCAGATTGTTTTACATAAGGCTTTGCAAACTGATAATTGGTTATTTCAAAGTTTTATTACTGTAATTTACCATCCCCTTAATATAGGATTTATATTTAACTGTCAAGTCTTGACAGCGAAGTATTTACTTAAATTTGACAGCGTTTTTAATAATTTTTGATCCTTTACTACGATTATAAAAACCACAGGGTTGAGATTGCTATAATGCTGAAACAGTTTTTGTACTTCTAAATCTCCTGGGTTTTCAAAACGAGATATTGAATAATATGATCGACTTCCCAAGTGTTAATATTTTTTTCCTACCATAATTGTCCTAAGTCATTTTTCATTAGTTTCAGGATGATTATGAAATTTTTTCTTCTAAATGTAACCTTAATTGATCAGGTGTACATCCTATTAGTTCCATTGTTGTATTCGTTTTTCCCAGATTTGTTACTTTTAAAAATCCGTTAAGTCTTTTTCTTGAATTATGTATCAATCTATGAATTGGATCTGTTTTTCTTCTATTTGACTCATATTGACTGGCCTGTTTATTGTATCGTATTCTAAATTCTTCATCCGTTTCTTTTTTATTTCTTTTATATAGAACACTTTTTTTAATTATCTTCTTTATTTTCTAACCAATATTTAGTGTTATATTTTTTTGATATTTTTATGTCTGACATCATTTTTTAAATTTATTTAGTTGCTTCAACAGTAAGACCTTTTCTACCTAAAAGTTTTGAATATCGTAATATTCCAGCTTTAACATTTTTTTATTGATTTCTTCTTTACATTCTTTTGCAATACTTGACTTTCCTGAAGGTACTTGACCAACTAACATCGATCAATTTGTTACAATTTTCACAATGTTTCATCTTTATTGTTTTTTTTTATTTAATTTCGTCTATTGTGTCCTGGGATAGGCCTTTGAAAAACATAGCTTTGAAATATCCTGATTGCCTTGGATCACCTAACAGATGAACCAGTTTTTTATCTCTTTGTTTTTATTCATAGCTCCACTCATTTTTGAATACTTCGCCCAGTTTTTCAAACAATGGTGTTTCAACCAATCTTCTAATGGTGTCCATCTTCTTACCAAATTACCTAGTTTTCTTTTTCTTCCAACCTAGCTTTTAGATACATATCAAATCTGTTCATCTTCCAGTTAACTCTACTGTCATTCAGGTTAACTGAATAAGATTGTTTGATTACATTTAAAGTCTGACCAGGATCAATGTCGTTGTTCCATAGGTAATCACCAATTTTATCTAACTTACTTTTTAAACAAAGCTTTATCTTTTTTAATGTTTTCCAATCCTTTTCCCGCATCTTTTCTAAAATCTATTTTTGGTCATTTTAATTATCCTCGTGAGATTGTTTACACATAAGGCACAGCGCATCCACCAGCAATAGACCACCAAACCCAAAAAGGTATTCTATTTTTCTCTGGAAAAAAAGAAAGTTATTGAACCAATGATCATTTGTGCAAAAAAAGAACATATAGGTGTTATTACAGCTCCAATGATAATCCAGTGCCATAGAGGTCCTGTGTATTTGAACATTATTTAAACTCCTTGGCTAACTCATACATTCCTCTAATAAACTGCTCATGTATTTCTTTAATATCACTATCGTTTAAATTTTTTCTTTCCTCTATCATTCGGAAAATCAACTGCGTTATTATTTTCCATATCACCCAGATCATTCTTTCGTTCCAAAATATGCAAATCAGAGCACATTGTTGCCATATCGCTATAAAAATCTACATGGATACCAATAACATCAAACGCCGATGCACCTTTTCGATTAAAATAAACATTCACATAAGATCTACCTTCAAAATCAGGTGTTAAATCAGTTAATTTTAAACTTATTTCTACGTGCTTTAAATGTTTCTTGATAGTACCTATTATCGTGAATTTGATTTACAAATTCTTTTGTAACAACTTTTATAAGTTTTTTCAGCAGCCTTTTGAATTTTTAAATTAGTTTCTTTTGCTTCTACTATTTTTGCTTTAGCTGTATTAACGCTATCAATAAAATCTTTCTTATAATTTCTAGTCAAGTCTTTCATTATCAATTTCCCAAATACGTCGATCAATATTATAAGCTCTCATACATCCAAAAAGACAATTCCATTAATTTTATAGGCTTTTCCATATTCTTAAAATACCTATTAGTTCCATACAAAAATTGAATGCTTTCCGTTTATCGTGAGTTAAAAAAATAAAGATATAAGAAATAATGATAGCCCGATAATAATTGCTATTTCCCTTTTTATTCTTCATTAAATTAACAGAAAACAATTCAACAGGCATTGTCAAATTAAAAATGGGAGCCTAAATCTAGATATTTTTCTTTGGTTTTTCTATTAAAGTGTGATGACAGGTCTATTAAATATGGATCCTAAATGAACCCCTTTACATTTAAAATTTATAAACAAAGATAAGCGTACCAAAATACTTAAATACAGAAGTTTTGAAAAACAAACTCAAAAAAATAATAAAAATATAATTCATCATCCTATATTTTCCTATAACTATTTATTGAACATTATTTTTGAAACTTTATCTGACATTTGCTTAACTTATTTGTTTTGCCTTATCGTAATGTCATGGTAATCACCCATTTCGTTTTGTGGCCAGTGTAATGTCTGGCAATATGTTCACCCCCAAGTATTCTATTGCAATGTGTAATATGGGTTTTCCAAGGGTTTAAGGCTAGCCATTTTTTATACCAGGGTCTTTCTGGTTCTTAAAAAACATTCCTAATGACATGTATTTGACATTCTACATTCTTCTTATCAGCATAATCAGTGTGTTGAAGGGTTCTTAGTTTTTCATAACTGCAAATGTTGATGGAAAGATCCACGGGATCAATCGATATTTGCATGACCTCTTCTTTGTTTTGTCTTTGCACTCTATCCAAAATTCTCCCAAGCGTTTTATTGGATGATTTCATTTTGATTTTTTGCTCTGGATCTGCCTTTAGTTTGATATCTAGGCACCTCAAAATAATAACCATCTTCATTTTTCTTAATTTAATCCCATCTTAATTTGGTAATTTCTTCAATCCTTAATCTACAAGAATACACATCATAATAGCCTCAGTTTGATAAGGCTCTTTTCTTTGCATGACTTAATACAATCATTCTCCAATAATCTTATTCATCAAATATAAATTGTTTCATTATATGGATACTGGCAATTGATTGAACTATTTTCTTTGGAATTTCTAATTGAATATCTTCAACTGGATTTTTGGAATTGGTTTTCCCAGAAAACCTTTTTTTTAACCAAAATTAAATAAATGACTATAACAAGTCAAGAAATTGTTTTTGATCCTTGAGATAATATCAAGATCATTTAAATATTCTTTAATTCATAAGAAGTAATTTCTCTAATTGGCATAAATGCAAGTGTGCTGTCATATAGGGATTTATAATTTGGGTTTATTCCAACACCAGTCCCATAGGTTTCCAAAAGTCACCCTTAGGATTAAACGGTGACAAGGTGATATGACCCCACCTTTATCATTTCAGTAAATATTAATTTTCAAATCTTTGATTGTGACCAATCAAGTGTCTAGTAAATATTTTCTGGGTATTTTTTGCTAAATTACGCTAAGTTTTTCCTCGGAAATGAGTCTCTCAATAAAACTCTCAATTGCTTCTTTTTAAGGTTATTTTATTTGAAACTACAATATTTTTAGGCATTCTTGGGGTTAAAAAAATCTCTGGATTGGCATTAGTTTTTTTGCATTTTTATAATATTTTTAAATATTTTAGACAATTCATTTGATCAAGGTCTAACTAAAAACTCCTAGGATCAATTGTTTTATTTCCCATTAAATCTATATTTATATTGAAATACTTTTTATTTTTCTTGCTGTATATTTTAATGAATACACCAGGTATTATACCTTTAGCATCTGTAAATCCATATTCATGGACCCTTTTTTTCTAACAAATTGATAGATTTGATCATCAAACTTAATCTTTCTCATGCACTAATTAACATATATCCTTAGATAATATTTAACTGTCAAAAGTCAACAGTGGAATAACTGTCAATTTTCTGATGTTTTTTTAATAAAAAACTAAATACAAAAAGTATTCACAGAAACAGGGCCCAAAAACTTACCTTTGAAAAATCTGGTCAATTCAAGTAAACCTAGGAAAATTGAAAATGTCTTTGGTGGGCCATTTATTTTAAAGAAATCAATATTGCAAACTTGTATCCCCAGTTCGATTCTGGGCGTGGCCTCCAAAGAACATTTTAAATTACACTCGCAAAATCTAACTTTTTTAACAGTAGCAATTTTTTAAAAGTCGACAACAAAAAAAGTGTC
>JAYPQE010000004.1:0-3365 GCA_038131795.1 Candidatus Eutrophobius brisbanensis
GCGTGAATGGTCAAGGTATTTCGAGGTCATCGATTTTATTGATCAGGGACTTGGTCGCCAGGATCTGGTGTTGCTTCGACACAAATCATAGTTGTCAATTATTATTTATGCCTCTAACGGCATATCTTTCTTTAGAAATTTAATAACCGTCCCGGTAATTATGCCAAGGCAGGCCATCGTCCAGACAATAACAGCACCCGTTGGCAAGTCTGCTATCGCAGATAATATGATACCTGCTAAATATGATGTAGTGGCAAGTGTGTATCCCACCCATAATTTATTTTTCCCTCGCAACCTTGTAGTCGATAATGCAGGAATGATAAGGCTGGCAAACACCAGATATACACCCACAATTTGAACAGATGCTGTGACCGCGAATGAAAAGGTCAGATAAAAAATTATCCTCCCCCGTTTTTGATAAATTAGAAACCATACTGCAAGCAAGATTGCATATAAAATCGCTGTTGGAACCAGGATATCCCAGGTGGACCAGAGAATTTGTCCCACTAGCAGATCTTTTAAGTATTCTCCTCCATGTGGATTTTCAGCAAGTAATAAAATACTTCCTGTTGCAGCCAGTATAAATAATATGCCTATGATAGGTTCCTGAAACTGGTGCCAGTGTTTTTCCGTCCAGTTTAATAATCCCGCTGCCAGTAATGCGGCAACCACAGCGGCAACCTGCACCATGAGGCCTTCTGTTTCACCAATTAATGTATCTGCTGCTATTACACCCAAACCGGCAATCTGTGCAATTGCGAGATCGATGAAGATAATTCCCCTGCGTAACACTTCCTGTCCCATTGGAACATGAGTGCTGGATACCAGGATGCCCGCTACAATTGCAGGCCCAATAATGGTCCAGTCAAATATTTCCATATTCATTTAGACGCTCCCAGTAATCTATCGAGTATGTCATCAAATAGTGAAAATAAGTCTGTAGCCTTGTCTGTTCCTCCAATTGTAAGCGGTAATAAAATTCCGGGTATACCACTTCGATCCGATAACCATTCGGAGGGTCTGGCATCCTGAAATGGTGTTCTTACGATGAAGTCAGCCCCACCGTTTGAAAATTGAGATGCAAGGCCACTTAAATATGAGACAGATGGTGGAATACCGGGGACTGATTCCAGGTTGGCAACTTCTTCCATTCCCAGCCATTCAAGTAGATAAGGCCAGGATTTGTGATGTGATATGACCTTTTTATTTTTTAATGTACCAGCGCGTTGTTCCCATCTCTGTATTGCCTCATCCCATCTTTGCAGAAAATTTTTCAACCCTTGTTCATAATGCATTGCATTATTTGCATCGAGTTGCTTCATTCGCTCAGTTAGGGCAACGGCAATAAGACTAATATTATGAGGGTTGGTATGCACATGGGGATTACCTTCTGGATGAACATCCCCCTGGCTACGATCAACATTGGTTGGCACCTGGAGTTTATTAACAAAGTCGCTGGCAAAGAGGTGCCCAGGATTTCCTGGTAGAACATCCCGGTTATTTGCCTTGTTTAATAACATCGGTAACCAACCTATTTCCAGTTGGGCACCACTACAGATAACAATATCTGCTCGTCTTACCCTTGAGATTAGACTGGGTCTTGCCTGGATGAAATGAGGATCCTGCAGGGCAGTGGTGGCACTGGAAGTATCAACCTTGTCACGGCCAATTTCATTTGCCAGTGCAGCCCATTCCGGTTCGCAGGCAAATATTCTTAAATCTGCAAAGGCCGAACCTGGTATGACGATCAGCAATATAAAGAGTGAGACTGTCTTCATGGTATTGTCTCCCGATTAGAATGAGTGTGCCCCATGGGCACCGATACTGTGTATATATTGCAATCCAAATTGAGTATCTGGTGATGCACCTGTCTCATCCTGGGTGAGTTGGAATCTGATGCGGCTGAATTCACTGTTGGACCAGTCAATCATGAAACTATATCGCTCCGGGTCATCACCATCAGACTCAAATGGTGTGCGGTTATATAAGGGACCCAGTGCATCGATAATCAACCTGTCGTAACGCATACCAATACGCCACCGGGGAAACGGTTGGTAGACTGCCTGCAGGTAAAGACCGCCTTGTTCAGTGTCATAAGCCAGTTCGGTATCACCTGGCAATATATAGTCACCTTCCTCACTTCGATGTAGATATTCTGTCTGAAAGACAAAGTTACGTTGTTGCCAGTTTCCCAGGGGCGACCATTTCCATACCAGGCTGGCGATAATGAGGTCGGTATCACCACTAAATAGTAATGGATCTTCTTCATCACCGGAGGGCCTGTCAGTACTGGTACCACTTAAATAGGAAACCCCGGCCAGCCAGCTATGATTATCACCAATATCACCACCTGCCTTGGCAAACAGGGTATAACCACCGACTCCGGCATGACTTGCTCCACCAACAGGGTAGCGATCACCCCTTAATAGTTCTCCACCAAGCTCCAGGTAAAGATCGGTGGGCGGTAGCCATCGAAACTGAATACCGTCATCAATATATTGATTTCCCAGAAAGACCTGGTAACTCAAGGGCTGATCCACAAAATCCCAGCTGTGAGCATGCTTGTTATTGAGATAGCCGATATCGGAAAAAAACCTGCCTAACCTCAACGAGGTCCCGCCCGGTAACGCGGTGGTTTCGATCCATGCCTCTTCAATTTCAACCAGGGGCTCGCCGTCTTCAAGTACGATGGGGGCAGTCAGCCACGCGGTAAATTTATCATCAACATTGGCACTGATATCTATTTCGGTTTCACCCAATGAGAGACCTTCACTGACAGGTCCTGCTTCTCCACCCAGTGGAAACCCCGCGATTTCATAGTCTTCAGGGTCTTTGTCAAAATTCCAGGCAAGGCCTTCAAAAATGACCCCAATGGCAGGATTAAATGCGGCATTACCGCTTCGTTGGGATGAAGTGACACTGCTGGCCGGGATAGTCTGCTGGACAGAAGCAGCATTACTAGCTTGTTGTTCGGCAATTGCCAGACGGTTTTCCAGGGCCTTTATTTTAGAGTCATAATCAGCTTTCAGTTCTTCAATTGCCTGGCGCAATTGTTCAATATCACCAGTGCTCTGCTGCTGGGCATTGACCATGGCACTGAAAAATAAAAAGGAAAAAATAGTTATTATACGCATCGTAACCTTCTTAAAACAGGGAAATAAAATACACACTAAGGTGTAGATAACTTGATTGTTTTAAAGGGTGACCGGCGGTCCGCGTTGTAGATATGCGTTTGGAAAAGTCTTAAGCGGTTTTTGAACATCTGCCTTTATAAGGTCGCTGTTTTTCCCATCTGACGGCGGAATAATCAGCTTGGTAACAGGCAGTATTTTTGAATGGTGATTCTGATTCAGGCAGAGCTGGCA
>JAYPQE010000005.1:0-3179 GCA_038131795.1 Candidatus Eutrophobius brisbanensis
GGTTAATCTCCCTGCCGGCAGAAGCTATCAAACACAATTAGGCTCTGACGGCTCTCCATCAAGAAAAAGTTATACCGTGGTTGACAACTTATCGAGCTTAACAAATGCAAACGTGAATTATGCCCTGGGGAGTGATATAGACGCTACCGCAAGGGCGTCATCTCAATATGTATTAAGTAACTCAAATAGCACCATTGATGGACTAGGCCACACCATAGAGGGGCTAACACTCGCCTGGGCTAACTCAAATGGCACCGGCTTGGTGGGGAGTTCAGGGTCCGGCTTTGCCATAAAAAATCTTGGTTTGACGAACATCGATTACAGCCACTCAATCGGAACTGATGCAAGGTCGGCTATGGGAGCTTTCCTTGGCTCTTGTGGCACTGAATGCCAGATAGGCAACAGTTATGCAACTGGAACGATGAGCGGAAGAGATTATATTGGCGGACTGATTGGCCAATTATGGTATACAGACACCGCAACGATCAATAACAGTTCCTTTACAGGAACTATCACCGGCAAAAATTATACTGGAGGACTCATCGGTTATATTCCTCAAGGAACTTTGTCAAGCCGGAGGGTAACAATTAAGAACTCTAAGGCTTCGGCAAACATTTATGCAATTGGGAGTGGTACAACTGATAGCCCAGATGGAAATACTGCTGGTGGCCTGATTGGCTATCTGTATTGGTACAACAGCTTAGGCAATACAATTAGCATCGACAACAGTGATTTTTCAGGCATTGTTAAAGCTGGTTTCAATGCTGGAGGGATAATCGGAAATGTAAATTACAATCAGAATAGTAACACCACCATAAACCCGATCACAATCAATAACAGCAGGGTCACCGGTGCCACCATCTTGGGAAAATATAACCTCGGTGGGATGATCGGTAACTTAAGTTATACAGGAGTTACAATTAGCGATAGCTCTGTCGTATCCGGCTCTGTAGAGGGCACTGTTGGTGGCAATTATACCGGCGTTGGCGGTCTTATCGGGGTGACCACTCTTGGCAGTACTTCGAACCAAGACATCAATATCACCAATTCATTTACCAGTAACAGCGTAAAAAATAACTCAATCACCGCAAATGGGGTGGGTGGCTTAATCGGTACGGTAAGAATGTTTAATTCCCCCCGCAACAACTCCATAAATATTACTGACAGCTATAGCTTAGGCTCGATCACAGGCCCTTCCAGTGGTACGAGTTATGTAGGTGGATTAATCGGCGATTATATTGGCGGTGCTTATGGTGGGCAAGGGCTTGATGACTCTAGCGGATATATTGATTTCAACATAGAAAGAAGCAGCCACCGAACCGGAGCTATTTCAGGAGTGAACTATACCGGGGGCTTAGTGGGTCGGCTTAACGCCACGGCAAATACTGTTCACCAAACATTTGTTATAAATAACAGCTACAACACGGGCGATGTCAGCGGATTAAATTATACGGGTGGGCTTTTTGGGCAAAGTACTGGAGCCAAAACAATAACCATAAATAACAGCTACAACACGGGCGATGTCAGCGGATTAAATTATACGGGTGGGCTTACCGGAGATTTTTATGGAACAGGAACTACAAGCTCGATACAAGATAGTTACGTTACAGGCAACATCACCACTTCGGACTGGTCACAAACGGGTATTGATGTAGGCGGCTTAGTCGGTTTAAGTTCAGGCGCCATTACACTCAACCGAAGTCGTTATTCGGGGAATATTGCTACTAAGGGATCCAATATCGGCGGATTAATTGGTCTGAGTACATTCGCAGGCAAAACTAAAATTAATGCAAGCTATACCTCAGGATCTATAACCAATGATCCATTCAACACGCTAAATAGCGAAGTGGGTGTTGGCGGATTGGTAGGATATATCTCCAACAACGCTGGATATGCAGACATTGATGCCAGTTACTCCAGCATGAACATCAATACCGCCTCTTACAGTTATAATGGGACCTCTTCATGCCGGTTGGTCATGTTGGGTGGTCTCATTGGCTGACTCAGAACCACAACAGTCAACAATTAAGTAGTTATCACCGGAAATATTAAGGCTGTGGGTATGTTGGGTTTGGCCAGTCTAGAAATCCAATAAACATCCTGATAGCTATAATTTGCAATATAATACTCAATTAAGCTCGCAACAGTGACATCGTGCGGAGAAATTTTTGCGGGGGGGTATTGGGCTACTCACGGATATGTTTAGTATCGTAGACAGTTATAAACCGGCAACATCACAATAAATCATTAAAACATGGGAACAACTGGTGCGGTGGGATGGGAACAGATCGAGTCTCTGCTGGGACGATTAATCGGGTTTTTAATACAGGTGATATTAGTGGTAATACCCGTGTGGGGGGAATTGTTGGCTATTTGGGGTTTTATAGCTCAGGCCCTAGTATAAATGAGTCTTTTAATACAGGAGATATTAGTGGCGAAGGTTATGTGGGAGGGATTGCAGGAGTTGTTCAAAATACACTCGGCATAAGTAATGTCTACAATCGGGGTGATGTCACCGCGAATAATACTGGAATATGGTCCGGGGGCATGGGTCAAGCTGCTGGGATAGCTGGGATTATCCGGGGTGTAGGTAGTGTTACAAATGCCTACAACTCTGGGGCAATCTCAGGAACCTCGGCGTCCATAGCGATCACAAATAAAAACGAAACGAACAGTTTTTATGATTCAGTCACTTCAGGTTCGGTCACAACAAATGGTGCTGTTGGAAAAACCCAGGCCTACATGCAAAGTTCAGCTTTGGCAGCTGATTTAAATGCAGGTTCGAGTATTTGGGGGTATGACGCATCCGTGAATTCAGGATACCCCTATCTATTGAGTAACACCCCTCTACCGGTGATTACTTTCACTGCGAATGACTTGAGTTTTACGTATGGTACAACCATCGATACGTCTTCATTTTTAGCTAATAATTATTACACCATATCAGGCGGCTATAGCCTTGCTGAAGCCTTTAGCACAAACCCAGGATTTAGTATTTACTCAGGCTCTACATTAATCTCTGACACAACACCAAATGCTGCCAGTTATACCATTACACCGAGTGGCGGCATTGTTAATTCTGGTTTTATATTATCTTCTTATAATTCTGGTGCACTAACCGTCAATCAAAAAGCCTTAACCGTCGATTCTATTGCTTACTCGAATAAGACCTACGACGG
>JAYPQE010000006.1:0-2425 GCA_038131795.1 Candidatus Eutrophobius brisbanensis
GGGTCAACAGATACTGCACCAGAACGCACACCTGCTAGTGAAGACACTCCTATAAATCCACCAGCAGAACCGGACAATCCACCTCCTCCAGGAGACGACAACCAACCACCTCCTCCACCTCCAGCTGAAGGAAACAATCCACCTCCTGCAGACAACAATCCTCCAGGAGAAAAGAAAGAAGATATCGATAGAGCAATTGAGATTTTACAAACTGCTGATGACGATGTCTTAGAGTGTATAGCAAACTCTTTTCCAACAGACATTTATCAAAAAATTGTAAGCGATTTAGATCCTGATAACTTTGAAGCAGGAGTTGTTATTGCATGTAATGACGATCCATCAAGTGCTTCAGGAAACACAGCACAACCTCCACCAGGAGACAGTGGAGATAACAACAATACTTCACCAACTACTGTTCCATCAGATTCTGGAGGAAATAATAATCAGCCGAGTGGATCAAATCAACCAAGCGGTCCAGAGGGAAATTCAGGAAATTCATGGTATGACCTTAATGTGTATGAATATACACCGAGTTACACAACAGCTTCATCAAATGGTAATTCTGGCTTTGGTCTCAATGAGTCAGCAGATATTTTATTGTCAGGATATGGATTCAATAATTCAGGTGGTGCAACAAAACTTAATCATCCAGTTTCTGTATCAGCAAATGCAGGAAAACTAGCTGTCACTGATAGATTCAATAATAGAGTTTTGATATGGAACTCAATTCCATCAGCAGATACGTCACCAGATATAGTTCTCGGGCAACCAAATTTTAATACTCATAATTCTGGTACAGGACTTAACAATATGGATTTTCCGGGACAGGTCTCTATAACACCAGATGGAAAAGTTCTTGTTGCTGATTCTGATAACAATAGAGTCTTAGTCTGGACATCGTTTCCAACATCTTCAGGACAAGCTGCAAATTATGCCATTCCAGTTACAGACTATGTAAACTTTGGTGACTCATGGCCATGGGGTGTATGGTCCGATGGAACAAAGGTAGTAGTAAGTGCAACAGTAGCTCAAGCAGTTCTTTTCTGGGATGCATTCCCAGGACCAAACACTGCACCTGATGTTGTGTTAACTTCAAGCCAAGTTGGAACACCACGTTCAATTATCTCTGATGGTAATTACGTTATGTTAGGTGATGAAAATGGCAATGGACCATGTCCGGGTTCTAGAACGACACATATCTGGACTAGTTGGCCTACCTCTTCAAGAAATCCTGATGCTTGTGTGGACAACTGGCTAGCTGGAACAATACATGATTCGAAAATTTATGGTATTGCTGCAGGTGGTGAGACGATGTATTTTTACGATGATTTATATACATCAACTGATGAACTCAAAGCAAATCTTCAAACTGCTCAACCTAATGAGGGACACAGATGGGCTGGTGGTGATGATGGCGGTGCGGCTGTAGCTGATGGAAAACTTTTTGTTGCTGAATATAACGGAAATAGAATCTCAGTCTTTAATTCAATACCAACTTCGCCAACAGAGAAGCCAGACTGGGCCTTAATGGCAGATAAGCCTACTGACTATCCTCTCCTTGATGACTTTATAATTCAGAACCCAATCATTGACTCAAATGGACAAATGCTGTTTGTTTCTTCTGACTTTGACAGATCACTTTCTATTTACAAACAACTTCCGGGAAGTTCAGGCGCTACACCAGATATTGTTATGAGAAGATTTGATCAAGCACCATGGGATTTAGTTGTGGAAGATAAAGAAGTGTATCTCGGTGGAGGAAACAGTGTGTATGGCTGGACTGATATTGAAGCAACTATTAATAGTGGAAACTATAGTTTTAATTTAAATGCTGACAGGATTGGTTCTGTCTCATTTAGAGAAGTACGTGGTGTTGCGTATAACGGAACATATTTTGCTGTTTCAGATAGAGGTAATAATGCAGTCTATATATGGGAGGGAGTTCCATCTACTTCGGATGAACCTGCATTCACTCTCTCAAATCTGCAAAACTTAGGAAGAATAGATATGAATGACACACACTTGGCAATTGGTTGTTATCCAGAGGGATCCAGTTTGAAGGTGATTGCATTATCAGATCTTGCATCATCTACCTATCAATCAGTACCGGGTATGAAATGTCCATCAGAGATGAGCTTTAATGAAAAAGGATTCTTTATGAATAAAGATGATTCCATTATTGGCTGGAATTCTATCGAAGATGCATTATCTGGAGCCTCTCCAACAATGAGTTTTGGAGGCAGAACTGATAAGACCAATATTGGTACAAAAATGGCAACTGGTATTGGTTGGGATGGTAAACATTTCTGGGTTGGAGAGTTCAAATTCTCTAATCGATTGTTAGGATTTGCTCCCTCAAAATAAATAATTTCTAACTATTAATTTTGAGGGAGCAAATCCTAACAATCGATTAGAGAATTTGAAC
>JAYPQE010000007.1:0-1507 GCA_038131795.1 Candidatus Eutrophobius brisbanensis
TGCTGGCTCATAAGTAAGAAGGAAATCCATCATCTTCCAATCGTCTCTATGATCACCGAACCAAGAAACTGGATCAGCAAAGTAACCAGGTAGATCTACAAAATTACCGTCACCAGAGAAGCCTTGACCATAACCACCTGGGTCGTTGACATGCTTGTCAGCATTCCAGATAGAAAGGTAGTCTTCAGACTGCCAATGGAAATTGATAGATGGCTTTAGTCTACCCATTGAACCTAAATCAAAGGTATGCTCGTACTTGATAGTAAGAGCTAGATCAGGTGAATATGGAGCCTCATTACCCTTTAGGTTCACAGCATTCTCAGGAACGTTAGCAATAGATTGGCCATAACCTCCGGGTCTTGCAAACTGAGCATCCATACCGTAATACCACTGAGTAATGTAATCATCAACAATCTTGGTATTCATTGCTGTTAACCAGCCAGATACTCTTCCACCATCGTAAGGGATGAGATCAAATTCCATCTCCAAACCACGCATTTCTTGTTTACCGAAGTTTTGCGTTCCCCAAATAGTAACAACTTGCTCAACCTCAACAAAACATCCACACTCATAGCTGTATTGCTCATTAAGCACAGTATCCACAGGTACGTTTCCAGTAAACTGCTTACCATCGTATTCAGTCATGTAGTAGTTGATGGCAACATTAAGTCTGTTATCAAGGAATCTTCCTTTATAACCAACTTCAAAAGTCTTAGCGTCTTCAGGACCGTATGAGGTATTAACAACTGAACCAGGACCCTCAGGATGAGTTGTTCGATCACCTCTTACATATACATCAGTGATGCTTCCTGATTTAAAGCCAGTTGCAACATAAGCGTAAAGGAATGCTGTATCTGAAACATCATAGTCAATACCAACTCTCCAATCAGTGTTGTTATATGAAGCAGCAACATCGTTTGATGTGGTTTGAACCATACATCCATCGCCACCTTGGAGTGTCCAGAACCATGGCCAAATGTCGTAAGGGTTACCCGTAGGTGTACAGTTAACGCCAGCATATTGACGCCAGCTACATGAAAGTTAGGAGCAAGTCTATTTAGATTTGGCCAGTTAAATCTTCCAACAATTGGTGCGTTAGCCCACGCCTCTCCAGCTCCGGCATACTCTCCACCAGCTGGATACCAAAGCTCAGAGTTGTTGTAACAACCTGACCATTGGTTACAAACAAAGTTTTTACCACCGACATCAGATTTTTCATCTTCAGTGTATCTAGCACCCAAGGTTAAGAAAGTTTTTTCATTTAATTTAATTGTTGCTTGTCCATATAGAGCTTTTGATTCAATTTCTCTATTAGGTTGGTCGAATATTGAATCCCCATCCATTGTCGCATGGAAGTAAGCAAGCATGTCGTTGTCTTCTTTCATGTAGAAAGCTCCAACAACCCATGCAACTTCGTCTGATTTATTCTTAACTTCAATATCTACAACCGTTGAATCGGCAGTGTAGTCTTCAATAACAAATGCCATATCATAAGCAGCATTTGCAC
>JAYPQE010000008.1:0-1264 GCA_038131795.1 Candidatus Eutrophobius brisbanensis
CATCACCACCATCTAATATGTTGTCGCCTGCATTTGCGACCAACAAGTCATCGCCTGCACCGCCATAAAGCTGATCATCATCATCAGAATAGCCAGCCTCGTTACCCATTGGGTTAAGATCCGAGTCATTGTCTGCAAACAACCTGTCATTACCACCACCGCCATTTAAAACATCAGCACCACCTTTGCCCTCAAGCGTGTTGGCATTAGAATCACCATTAAGCGTCTCCGCTTGAGACGTGCCTATAAGGTTCTCAAAGTTAACCGCACCACCTGTCGTAAGCGTTAAAGTAGCACCACCTGTTGTACTTTCTTCAAAAGCTAGGGTGTCTACACCATCCCCCCCATCAAGCTTTGCCATAGAGAATGAACTGAAGGCCGGTGTACCCTGACCACCCCCAACCATCACATAAACCCTATCGTCACCTGCACCAGCATCTAAACTGTCCGCATTAGTAAAACGAGCGCTATTAATAGAGTCGTTTCCGTCACCTAATGATATATTAAAGGTACCAGTGTATGAGGTGCGATCTATATTAAGGTTAAGGGTCTGCTGACCCGGATCGCCTATAAACTCAAGGTCATCTGATACTGACATGCCTGTAAAGCTTGATGAACCCGTTAGCTTTTGCGCATAGAAGACAGCCCCTGAATAACCATATAAAAGCTTTTCTGTTTCACCCCAAAAAGCATTCCTAGCACCACCATCACCACTGTTAATAGCTTGATCATCCCACTGCACATAACTGTTCGAGCCAATGGTATAATCCTCAAAGTTAGATAAGCTTATTGTGTTGCCTGACTTGTCTACAAAGCTGAAGCTGCTACCAGAATAACTAACCTCAAAGTCCTTAATACTACTGTGATTGGCTAGGTTTATGATGATCTCATCCGTACCACTGCCACCATTGATAGTCTTGTCACCAGTACCGTCTACGGTGATAGTGTCGTCGCCGCCCCAAGTGACAACAAAGTCTGCACCACCCCCCGTAGATACTGTGTCATTGCCAGCACCACCAATAAGGGTGT
Organism: Candidatus Eutrophobius brisbanensis; assembly: GCA_038131795.1. Classification (GTDB taxonomy): domain Bacteria; phylum Pseudomonadota; class Gammaproteobacteria; order Eutrophobiales; family Eutrophobiaceae; genus Eutrophobius; species Eutrophobius brisbanensis. The sequence continues at coordinate 1,030 of JAYPQE010000008.1, forward strand.
TGTTTGTATTATCGCCCGTTAGTGTCAGGGAAGATGTAGAAGTGGAGGCAAAGTCTAAGGCAGTGATGTTAGAGGAGGTTATATTCTCAATGACTAATTTAGTATTTCCAGAATAAGTAATAGTCGTATGGTCACTAGACACAGATACGCCGTCACCTTGAGCAATAGTTAAGTCGTCAAAGGATATGTCTGACGCCAAACCTATAGCATCCTGTCCATCAACAAAGTCCAGGAT
>JAYPQE010000009.1:0-1175 GCA_038131795.1 Candidatus Eutrophobius brisbanensis
AGGGATGGGGATGATACGTCGGCAAAACCTGGCGGGAAGTTGAGATACAGTGGCAATGATGCGCTTCAACTCAATGGCAGCAGAATTTATTACCAGGAGGATAATGCCTCTATCGTACTTCCCGATTATTCTTCCCCGTATTCTTTTTCAAAAGAAACGGTCCTAAAGCTTGATACGATTCCGCCTAAAGGAATCAGTCTTCACATAAAAGGAGGAATCATCGATGGCTATTCAACCAATGATGAGGATGTCGTCACTCTTTCCGCAAACGACAATTTCCTGATCAATTCCTACTTCTTATCTGATCAGGGAGATGTGGCTCCCCAGTCGGATAATGGATCCTGGGTCAATATCACTTCGACAGACAACTATTCGGATAATGTGTCTTTTACCCATCTTGCATGTCCTGTAAAAACGGGTTGCCCGCGGCAGGTATTTGCCTGGTTTCGGGATAACGCCACCAACGTTTCGTTGGTATCGGTTCATGACAACACCACTCTAGACACCATCCGTCCGATCTTGGATAACCTTTCCGGTCTGGCAACAAAAAACGGTTTTCCTGGGACGGGTCCAGGACCCTACAAATCTGGGGATAATCTCAGTCTGTCCCTCAGTTTCTCTGAACCTGTTTTTCCGTCTGTACCCCAGGTGGGAACGTTGGTTTTCAGTGGAGTTTATTCTTCCTCAGACAATTTCACGGTGGATAATATGTCCGCCAGTTTGATTCATAGTGTTCAAAACAATACAGGTAGTCAGACCATAACGGTATCGGGTCTGATGGATAAAGCAGGGAACGCAATTAAAGATCATATCACCAATGGAAATCGTTTTATCGTTGATAATACCTTACCCAGCTTAGCCTTCAGTTTAAGGGATCCCCATAGTCCGAACATTGTTGGTTGTTCACGAACATTGAGTACATTATTAAACATAGATACTGGTGATGCAGGTGACCAGATGTACATTAAGTCGATTTACACCGACAACTCCAGTCTGAGGCCTGTTACACCAACTTTAGATAATATCTCATTACAAAATTATACGAACGATAATCTGACTCAAGGTTTTGGGGTCTGTGAAACTGGAGGCAATCATCTGGATCTGGATAACAATTCATGGCCCCAGCAATATTATGGTTGTGAACGAACCATAACGGTTTGGGTGGAGGATTATGC